>NZ_JADKYS010000001.1 GCF_015354345.1 Methylophilus sp. 14
AATCTGACCGCTTCTTGTTTGAATTCCTCAGTGAATCTTTTATTGCTCATTTAATACTCCTGTTAACCTCAATTATGAGGCTAAAAAGTATCTAATGCAGCCGGGGCGATTCAGCCCAATCGCAAAGACAGTACCAATAATGCTTAAGAAAATCGCTACATTCAGCATGGTTGGCACTCCCTTTCAACAGAATAAATTATTAATATAATCACCTTATCAAGGTAGTCATTTATTGCAAATACAATTAACTCAGCGCAGAAGCTTCTTTAAGGGCGAACATATCTGGCAGATATGAGTTGTCGAGGGGTAAAGAGGTGGCCTCTAACCGTCTATTTTGAGTTGCAGCTTATGTGTAATAAGGTTTGGATTAGTTGCAACTTATTTATGAATTTCGTTGTATCTTTTGCAGGCTTAATGTGAAGCTAAAGTACTGATTTAACTTGATTGCAGATTGCGATATTTGGGGGCAATAACAGCTACTAACTTTTGTATCAAATTTGCGGGAGCGTGTAATTGCTACTACTCATGCAAATGGTGTTACTGCATGGGCATTAGGTGTAGCAATCCTTTATCTGCTTGTTCAAGCATTTCCTAGTATTTCAAGGTTGGTTTTTTCGTTAATTGACCTAAATACATTCATATTATTTTTGGCGCATACACTTGGCTTACTAATAGGTTTGAGGTGGCTGCATATTGGTCTAAAAGGGGATTCTAAGTTTTCTAAGTTTGATTATAGATTTCTAAAGCGTAATCCGACTCAAATAATATCCATTGCATTTAGTTTTCTTTTGATAGAGGGTGTTTATTTTTTATGTTCAATTATTATTGTTTGGACAAGGTTTTCAATAGAGGTAAATGGGTATGAAAAGTGGTTGTTTTTAGTAAGCGCCTATTTTTTTGGAGTTTGCATTGCGGCATTTATTTACTATCTTTTTGAGTCAATAAATGATTATTCGAGAAGTGAAGCACATCCGACAGCTTTTTCATTAAGAACAAGGGCTTACAATACTTGGAAGATTGATTGTGTTTTGATACCGTTGCTTTTATCAAACTTCGTGTATCTTATCTTCCCTACTTCCATCCTAGATATTGAGCAATATAAAGAGCTAGTATTGTTATCTTTTCAGATTGGATTATTACTTTGTTGTGTATCGTATTATCTTAGTAATTTTAATAACTCAAATACTCTTCAGTTATTAAATAAGCTAGAGCGAGACATCGTTTTACATAACCTAGGTGAAAAGGAAATTAAGAAAAGATTACAAGAAGAGTATTTTGGAAATGAGTTTCATACATGGCTCACAGATCAGTTTAATGAAATAAACGAATTGGTGTCGGTTTTAGAAGCTAAACTAAGTAGTTTTAATACTTTTGAGTCGGAGTTGGATCTCATCGATAAGGGTTTAAAGTTTGAGCGTGTAGGTAGAATTGGCAACTACCAAGACGATTTAAATGAAAATCTAAAATCCTTAAATAAGCTCAACACAGAACTAACTAACAGTTTGAGGAATTGTTTATTATCCGTGCGTCGCGACAACTATTTGAAAAGCGTTATAAATGAAAAATTGACTGAGTCTGAGATATTAAATAAGAGATTAAATTCAGAGGTCGAGGCTGTACATTTCAAATTGAATGCTATGCTTTAGCTAATCAATTGGGGTCAGGCTCGTGTTCAGTGATGAGAAGTGCCGCTTTTACCAGCTTGTTTCAATGATAAATGCCCACTTTGGTATCAGGTGTTGGCAAGAAAAACCAAGCATTTGTATATTTGCTTTTAAGTCGAATAATTGGGGTCAGCGAATAATTGGGGTCAGAGTAAATTAATCCTCACAGAAGCCTAATGCCAATGCCTGCAGAATTTTCCCCGTTGCTGAGTTCTGCACAAAAGCTACAACGTTGAGATCACGTTGGCTCCAACCTGATTGAAGTTGTATTTCACGACTTTGATTTATTTTTCCATCCGCCCCAACCTTAAACTCCCCTAACCACTGGCGCACGACATAATCGTGGTGCAACATCTCGCTATGGTTTTCACCGACTGTTGTAAGCATAGAAAAGCTTATTTTATTTTTAGATGGTTTTTACTCTGCCTCATTTATTCTGTGGGGCTTGAAAGAGATTAAATTGCGGAAAGGGGCGTAATGACTGGGCTGTTTTTAATTTTTATTTTGGCTTTGTGGTTTCTTTTTGCTAGGGCAATTTCAAGGTTTATCACGAAAAATATTAGCAATTTCCCTTTAAAGGCGCTGACTAAAACAGTGGTGTTTATATTGATTTTTGTTTGCCCTTTTGCGGACGAGATTATTGGGAGAGTTCAATTTAGAGAAATTTGTGCGACTGATGCTGTTGCTGTTTATGATGAAGTAAAGGTCCGTGGCAAGTCGGTTATATCTAAACCTGGAATTTTGACTAAATACACCAACACCATTCTGCCAATTTATAAGGATACATGGAGTTACGAAGACCCAATTTCTCATGAAGAGATAATTAGCTTTTCAGTGTTACATGCAGACGGTGGTTGGTTAAGCAGGTTGATCAACTTCAATAGTATTCATAGGCCATATACTTTTCACGGTGTGTGTGGTGGTCAATATAGAGAGTATTTTTTCCAAAATTTAAGAGTCAAAGATTTAAATTAGAGGACGGGAATCATTGGGGGTGGAGTAAAGTTAATCTGCACACAACCCCAACGCCAATCCCTGCAAAATCTCCCCGGTTGCTGAATTCTGCACAAACGCAACCACGTTCAGATCACGCAGCTTCCAGCTTGGTTGGAGTTGAATATCATGACTAGCACTTATTTTTCCATCGGCCCCCACCTTAAACGGCCCTAACCACTGGC
Organism: Methylophilus sp. 14; assembly: GCF_015354345.1. Classification (GTDB taxonomy): domain Bacteria; phylum Pseudomonadota; class Gammaproteobacteria; order Burkholderiales; family Methylophilaceae; genus Methylophilus. Next base: position 2,843 of record NZ_JADKYS010000001.1, read on the forward strand.
GCACAACATAATCATGGCGCAATTGCTCGCCACGGTTTTCACCTGCATTGACGGTGGATTGCAGGTTGTTTTCTTGTAGCGCGAGGTAATAGACCAATGGCCCTGCCTCGGCGGTTTTGATGTTTGTGGCTACTTGTACTGACTTAGCTGTTTGTGCGTTAACCATCAGCCGAATCTCGGCTTTGGCTGGTATGCGATTAATGCTGGCGACTTCACTTTTAAAGCGCGCATCGTTTAACCAGCTGCGCGTATCTTGCCCATTAATAGCGAGTTGCGGGGTATATACGCCACGGGCACGCCCTAAGGTGGCCATTTCACGTTGCCGTTTGGCAAATTCAGGGTTGGCAAAGTTGTCTTTCCAGCCGATGTAATCCCAATAATCCACATGCAAGGCAATCGGCACGATGTTGCCAATCGGTTTACTTTGATTTTTTAAGCGGCTTAACCATTGGTCGGCGGGTGGGCAGCTACTGCATCCTTCTGAAGTATAAAGCTCAACCAGCGCATTGGTTTGCGGGCCGCTGACGGCGCTGCATTGTGGTTGTGCAATGGCGTTTGACGTAAATACGATTGCGCATAAAGCGGTGAGCAGGGGGTGTTGTTTCATCACAGGACTCCAATTGGCTGGAGTGGATTGGTCGTGGCAGTGGTGGATGCCTTACACGTATTCCTGCTGGTACCGAAAGGCGTGAATCAATAATTGGGGTCAGAGTACAATAATTGGGGTCAGAGTAAATTAATCCTAATAATTGGGGTCAGAGTAAATTAATCCTCACAGAAGCCTAATGCCAATGCCTGCAGAATTTTCCCCGTTGCTGAGTTCTGCACAAAAGCTACAACGTTGAGATCACGTTGGCTCCAACCGGATTGAAGTTGTATTTCATGACTTTGATTTATTTTTTCATCCGCCCCAACCTTAAACGGTCCTAACCACTGGCGCGCGACATAATCATGGCGCAACAGCTCGCCACGGTTTTCACCTGCATTGACGGTGGATTGCAGGTTGTTTTCTTGTAGCGCGAGGTAATAAACCAATGGCCCGGCCTTGGTTGTTTTGATCCCTAAAGATACTTGCACTGACTTAGCTTTTTATGAGTTTGCTGTCAGGCGAATCTCGGCTTTTGTAATGGCTGTGGTTTGGTGCATCATAACGCGTAACAATAGTCGACACCCCCATTCGAGGGGTGTGTTTTTATTAAACATCAAGATAAATTATGCTATTGTATGCTTTGTGATAAGCGGTAAAATTTAAGGTATATTTCTTTAACAACACTGTTTTTCAAGGGGGTAAGGAAGTGAATACATTTAAGCTAACTTTAATGGCAACACTATTTTTGTCCACCCATTTTGCGCAAGCTGGTGTGCTGGATTTTTCTGGAAACATCTGTGGAGATGGCTCTCAAGCATGCGTGAATTATTCAGCCATCAACCAATCATATGGCGATATTGCAGGGCAACTGGACGTCATTTATGACGGTAATATCAGCGCTCCTTCAACCAGTAATCTTTCATGGTGGGATAACTATAGCGGTCAACCAGGCGTGGCATGGGGTGATAATGGAGCCACTTCAGAAATTTTCTTGAGCCCACTTGCTGGTTATCAGGTGACACTGACCAGCCTGACGTTCGGTTCATATAATAATGCCACCAGAAACAGTCAGTTCACATTGCTGGACGGTAACAATAATGTTTTAAGTGCCAGCAACACTTTTAGTCTTTTGAACCCATTAACTTTTGCATTGAATGTGACCAGTACGAGTGGTATCAAGATTCAATGGGGGCCTGATGCTTATAATGTTGGGATTGATAATGTCAACTTTACAATCACCGCAGTGCCTGAAGCTGAGACCTATGCCATGATGTTCGCTGGGTTAGCGTTTATGGGCTCTCTTGCGCGTCGTCGCAAAGTCTCTTAGCGCGCGGGGATGTTGGGTCCGGTCTTGTCACATCACATGTTTAAATAAATTAAAGCCGCGAATTGCGGCTTTTTTTATTTGAAAATTTCATCTTTTAGTTGTTGAGTAAGTTTATTGTGGCTTGATTGCGATGCCATCTTGAAATAATTGGGGTCAGAGTACAATAATTGGGGTCAGAGTAAATTAATCCTCACACAATCCTAACGTTAATATACGGCGCACCGTAATCGGGTGCGCCCTACATTTTTATGAGTCTGCCGTTGCAATACCATTGTATTCCCCTTGGGATCAGGTCATTGCAAACGACGTTGCTGCCTAAACTAAAGCCGCAAATTGCGGCTGTTTGTTTCACGGGATTGATTGGGGGGGCGTGGGCTACTCAGTGGAAAACGATTTGGGATTCACTTTAGCTTTGATAGAACAGATGCCTGGTGTCAGTTGATCGCGCTTTGTTGGTGAGTCATTCAGGGATGGTCACTGCTGTTTAAGACTGCTTGCATCAGCGCTTGCCTGGTCGGGGCATTGAAGCGGGCAAGCAGTTCGTTGGTATAGCTTTTGAGTGTGCCAACCGAAATGTTGAGGTTTTGTGCGATCTGCTCTTGGCTGTTGTTGCGAGCTGAAATAATCAAGATACGCTTTTCTTGCGGTGACATCGCCCAGCCCCATAGCTTTCTGGCGATGGCGATATCTAATGGTTCGTGGTGACGAATGGTGATGTTCATCACGTCTTTAAGCGTGGGGTGGCGTGCCTGCATTTTCTCAAGCTGAAAATCAAATTTTCCCCATGGCAGCTGATGTGACACGGTTGTTTGTTGAAACGGCTCTGGGTGGTTAAACAAGGCCTGGGCGGCTTGAGTCACGGCTTCTGGCAAGGCGTGCCAATCATCCCGTGCCCATAGTGGCGGCCCCATGCCGGTTTGTCTGGCCAGAAATAATATGTTTTTGGTTGCCGGGCTTTGCGCCAGCATGCTGCCATCGGCGGTTAAGCACAGGCTGGCTGTCACGGCTTCTCTGCGCGCCGGGGGGGCGGTTTCGTCGCCTGATGGCTGCGTGTGCTGGTGATCGTCGAGGGCAGTTAAAATTTCACCCGCGCTGGCCAGCGTTTGCCAGTCTTCTTCTGGGTAGGGCCCAAGCTCGGCTTGCCGATAGAGTGTGATAAACCCTAACCATTGCTTGGTGGTGATGGGGCATGATAATCCCCAGCGCGCACCATAGGCTTGCAACATATCTTTGTAGATGGGCGCCTGTTCATAGCCAGGCGAGGCTTCAATCATTTGCAAAAAACGGCCATGGCTGTCGCGCATCGCCTTAATTGGCACGTCGTCAAAAATATCTTGTGGGTTTGCCAGAAACTGCTCATAGACGTGCGGTTTAAGCGGATATACCCAGGTGGCGAGCGGATGTAGGGTCAGCAAATCGGCCCAGCCAAAATTCATGACGGCACAAGGGAGGTGTGAACGAACAATGGCGCCTATGGCGGGCATCAGTGCCCAGCTAGGGTAGGCCAACTCGACCATCAATCTGAGCTGGTCAAGCCAGGCTCGCTGAGAAAGATAGTAGGAGTTGTGGGGAGTATTTGCGTGGGGGATTGTGCCTGGTGTCATCGACCGTTCCAACCAACTAACTAATCTAACCGGATTGTAGAGTAAGTTCTACGACGCTGCTATCCCCACCCTGGGGTGGGTGTGAAACCAGCTAAACAGCGATGATAATTCTGCTGAAACATGCTGGCATTGCGTATGGATAAGGCATCGTGCAACACAAATGCCATCGGTATTACAGTGTTTAATCAGGAGGGGAGAGAGAAATGGTACAGCAGTGTGTGAAATGGTTATTGATCGCAGCGTGCTACTTGCTTGGCACCGGCAGCGCGAGCGCAGGTGTGGTGACTGCGAGCTTGCCTCTGTTTAATGGCAGTGGCATCAATGAAACGCAAACCTGGGGAACGCTGACATTTACCATCCCGGCAGCAGAGTTCATCAACCCTTTGACGGACACCGCCATGTTCAGCGGGCAGTTTGGGAACGATGATCCATTGTATGGCCCTGTTGGCCAAATCTCTGGCACGTCGATTCATCAAGTCTTTGCCGATGGGATTGAGATTGCGCGTTGTGATTATGCAGACGCCTGCTACACCGGCCCTGGCTATATGTGGAACTATATTTTGAGCGGGGCAAATTTGTCGATTCTGGATGATGGCGAGGTGGTCATCACGACCACGCAGACGGATTGCTGCATTGTGCGTCAGGGGCCGTTGACCTTGATGATAGGCACGACCAGTGTGGTGCCGGAACCGCATCAGTCAAGCCTGTTGTTGGGCGGGTTGCTCATCTTTTATTTACAGAGAAAAAGGCTGGCGGGCGCTCTGTCTCTGTTTCAACACTGAGGTGTCAGGCGGGCCATGTTGGATATTTTCTTGGTGAATTTTTTAAGATAGGTGGTTGATGATGAAAAAAGCCGTCCAAATTTTAATTGTGTTAGTCACGTGTTTGCTGGGGTCTGTGCATGCCTTCGCCACCGTCACTTATGATTATCTGGGGACCCCATTCACCGATGATAATGACCCTATCGGCATGCTGGGAGCCGCCTCACAGCTTTCAGGCTATGTTGTGTTTAAGCATGCGGTGATCAATGGTGTGAGTAGCTTTGGGAATATTCAGGAAATATATTTCACTGATGGTCAATCGATAGCACATTTATTTGACACCGGGTCAGCAGACGGCACCAGCAGCATGACCTCTTATTTTACTTTTGCAGGGGGCAATATTGTCAGTTGGGAGCTGATGCTCAGTCGCCCGTTTGTGGCGGGTAGCTACGGACTGGAATTTGCTACTTTAAATAACGCTGCAGCCCCGCCTGTGAGCGATTACACAGGCTTTACAGATAGTGTGAGTGCAATGAATTACGCTAAATCTAATTTCAACGCACCTGGCGTGTGGACGCAAAGAACGGTAGTCACGCATGTTGTTCCAGAGCCTGGGACGTGGATGCTCATGTTAACCGGCGCATGGGTAGTGTGTCTGCGGCGACGCAATATGGCGTAGGTGCCGCTGCATCCTAGCAGCCTTTGAGCTGCTGGCTATTACATTGCACGGCCAGTTGTTTGGCTACCGTTTTCTGTTCCTCGGTCATTTGCGCAGAAACATAATTGAGCATTTTGGTGTGGCGATTGATAAAGCGTTTGTCTTCGTTTTGGGTGGCGATCATCAGCCACATAGCGGCTTTGACGCTGTCTTGTTCAACGCCAGCGCCTTGTTGGTAGAGTTGGGCCATATAGCCTTGGGCTTCACTATTGTTGTTGCTGGCAGCCAGGCTTAACCATTGCACCGCGGCAGACAGGTCTTGCGCGATGACGTCACCCCGAAAATACAACATGCCTAAATTAAGCTGCGATTTGACGTGCCCCTGTTGGGCTGCTTGCTCGTAATAGGTGACGGCTTGCGGGTAGCTGATGCTGTGAATCTGCCGCTGAAACACCAATGCGCCCAATGTGTATTGCGCCTCTTTATAACCGAGCTCTGCCGACTTGGTGTACCACTTGACCGCTTCGTCCAGGTTTTTGGCCACGCCGTCGCCATCTTGGTACATCAGGCCTAAGTTGTAGCAGGCTTTGGCATCGTTTTGATTAGCGAGTGATAAGTAAATGGCATGGGCGGCGGCAAAGTCTTTTTCGGCGAGTTTTTGCTTGGCCCCTTCTAACGTGTTGGCTTGCGTCAGGCTCGTTGATAGCAGGGCGCATAACATCAAGCATGTGGATATTGTTCTCAATACTACACCCGCCAAACTCATTTTCGCTGCTGGTTTCATGGCTGCTCCTTATGCGTGGTGCGATGGGTCACAATCAATATCAGATATCTTAACGCTTAATTAGGCCAAACCCATCCATTGCGCTGCGCCACGCGATGAGGCTTGCACTGCTTGTTGGTAGGTGGACATGGCTGGCAGATGGTCGGCGAGCTGGTGTAGCGAGAGATAGCCGGGGTCTAAACGAACATCCTTTTCGCGGAAGATGCTGTGCTCTTGGGCATAGGTTTCCGCTAGCGCTCTGAGTGATTCGGCCAAAGGCTTGTCAGGGTCGCTAGGGGTAAAGTCACCTAGCAGCCACAGGTGCACATCTTCTTCCTCGGTATAGCCATTTTTCGGGTCGGCGAGCTGGTAGGCATGCGCGATGTTTGCCTGGTTTTCTACCTTTGTTGGGTCGCCATAGGCCACCTCAAAATATTTCACCGCCTTGGTCAGCAACGAGGTTGGGCCATCAATCGGCACATTGCCAACTGCATAGTAGCCAGCAATCGCGCGCACGCTTTGCAAATGGTGCTCTTTGCCCACAAAGTGGATGGTTTCACCGCCGGTTTGAAGTTCTTTAATGCCAGCCGCCATGTCTTTAGTGGCGGCGTAAATAAGCGCGGCGTAGCTAGGGACAGAATGGTTGCCAGCATCTTTGCGGGCCAGGCTGTAGTTGATCATGGCCGTGCCATTGCGATACAACTCCATTGCGCTGGTGGCGGCCACCTCGCCTTGCGCATCCAGCACCACCGAGACCGCCATTTTGGTGCCGTTGCTATTACTGCCCGCCAACGCTGCAAGCCAGTTTTGCAATTGCTCGGCTGGCCATTCTGGGTATTGTTCTCTAGCCAATGCAAACACTTGCGGCAACAGCCTGGTTTGTTCTGGCACGCTGAGATTTTGTAGCCGAGCTGTTGTGTAGGTTGGCGGTAGGTTGAAGTCGTAGGCCACTAAAATGCCGTCCTCATCTGGTTTTACTTCTTATGCAATCTTGCATTCAACTGATCAATTACCTCTGCCCAATCAGCATCTTTCAAAATCTCTTCACGCAAAAAGGCGGCTTGTGCTGGTGTCCAGTAGGGAGCGTCAGCCAGTGAAATGTAGCCTGCCAAATGGCTATGCGTTTGAATAAAGCTGTCGATTTCTGCATTACTGGCAGGCAAACCAAGTTGGGCGAAAAGGTTGTTCAGTGTGTGTAATGAAGCTTCCATGAGGCTGACTCCTAACGCGGTTAATGCTCAAAGTGGTGAATGTGAGGATTGATTCATTCTGCTACGCATTGCTTTTTATCACAACCAAAGCTGCAAATCGTGGCTTTCTATATTTGAAAAAGCCACTACAAAACCTTATCCACGGCTTGCAAAGATGCGTGTGATGGTTGTTGTTGCAAGCGATTTTCAGCATTGTTTTGAGAGCTCGTTTCATAGGCTCGCCAAGGGTTGAGCACTGACAGGCCTGCCGCTAAAAACGGCGCCGTATCGCGCGTGACGATGATGAAATTGTGAGCGGCAGCGATGGCGGCGATATAACCATCAGGGACAGGGAAACCCTTGCCATGCTGACGGGCGAGCGATGCAAGGGGGCCGTAGGCATCGGCGGCGGCTTGGTCAAAAGGCAGGATACGGCCATGAAACAATTGGGCAATACCATCTACCGCTTGTGATAATGTTTGTTTGCGTTTGCCTTCTGACAGGACGGCAATACCAAAACGGAGTTCTGCCAGTGTGATGCTGGTGAGATGTAGCGACTCGGCTGTCTGATTGTTTAGCCAATCCATCACCTGCGCATCAGGGGTGGGGCGCATGGTTTCGGAGACGACATTGGTGTCGAGAATAATCATGGCTTACTCAAGCGACAGCGGTTGGGCGGGTGCGTTGTTTTGCTGTTGCAAGAGGGTGTCTATGTCGGCATCGGTGATACCTGCATCGCGGGCGAGTTGCATCATGGCATCGCCCATCAGTAGCCGCGAGGGTGGCTTAACCGCTTGTGCGATGATCTCTCGTACCTCTGCCTCTGCACTTCGACCATGTTTCGCCGCTTGGAGCTTGAGCGCCCGGTGAATGTCGTCTGGTAAATTACGGACGGTTAGCATTGCCATGATCATACTCCTCGAGCAGTTAATGCATGCATATTATGATTGTGCATGCATTTTGGCAAGGATATTGTGAGTGCTAACCAGGCCCTAGAGCAATTCTTCCACGTGTTTTTTAATATTCGCGGCCATTTTTGGCGTCGGCAGGTCGTTGGTGTCTGTGCCAAACGGGTCTTCAATTTCTTCGGCGATGAGTTCCAGGCTGGCGAGTACATAGAAAATAAACACGACGACCGGAATCACGTAATAGCCGAGGCTGAACACAAAGCCAAACGGTAAAGTCATCACATAAAAGAAGATGAATTTTTTGATAAACGCGCTGTATGAATAGGGGATGGGCGTATTTTTAATGCGTTCGCAGACACCGCATACGTCGGTAAACGATTTGAGTTCTTCGTGAATAATAAACAACTGGTCGCCAGTGATTTTGCCGCTGGTGTAAAGCTCGTTGGCTTTTTGGAAGATGCGTTGCGCGATCTGGTTGGGGTGGTGTTCGTGGTGGTCGATTTCTAGATCGAGGCCATCAAACAGCATTTTGCTGACGTCTTCATTCATTAAATGTTTCGACAGCACGGCGGCGTAGGTCGGGATGATTTTTTTAAAGAAATCGCGGTCGCTTTCGTCGGTCAAATAAGCCGATAGCTTAATCGACAGGTTACGGCTGTTATTGACCAAGGCACCCCAGGCTTTGCGGCCTTCCCACCAGCGGTCGTAGGCGGTGTTGGTGCGGTAGGCGAGCAATAACGAGAGCACAAAGCCAACGGTGGTGTGGATCAATGAGAGGTTTTTCACATGGCTGCTGTCGGCCAGCTTCCAATACTCGATTTCAAGGTAGGCAATGCCACCTGCGTAAGCGCCGATGAGTGCCATCATGGGCATGAGTTGGCGGAAGGTATCTGACTCGTGAAAGCGGAAGATAAAGGTGAGCCAGTCTTTGGGATTGTATTGAATCATGGTTCTTGTTTGGTTTAATAATGGACTTGAGTGTAGCACGACAGGCGGACAACACTTGTTGCTGCGATTGAACTGACGCTGAAATGTTATGTTTAAGGCAGGCTACGCTGATAAGTGGCAGGGTTGTGCTGGTTTAAAAAAGCGGCAAAGTCATCCGGTGACAGTGGTTTGGCAAACAGGTAGCCTTGCAGCATATCCGCGCCTAGCTCGCGGCACAGGCTGGCTTGTTCCAGGGTTTCTATGCCTTCTACAATCACGTCGAGATCCAGGCTTTTTGCCATGACGATGAGGGCTTTGAGGATACGACTGTCGGCTTCGCTTTCTGGCACGTTTTGCACAAAAGAGCGGTCTACTTTCAACACTGAGGCGGGCAGGCGTTTTAAATAAGACATGGATGAGTAGCCGATGCCGAAGTCGTCCAGCGCGACCTGTACGCCTAAGGCTTTGAGATCATTTAATACGGCAGACGCTTTTTCAAAGTCTGAGACCAGTACGCTCTCGGTGACTTCTATGGACAGGCATGCGCCTGGCAGGCCTGTGGCTGCCAAGTCATTTTGAATGTCCTGGTACATGCTCTCTTGCTGTAGCAGTTGTTCACTGGCATTCACCGCTAATACAAACGCATGGTTGATGAGTCCGTCGTTACGCCATTGCGCGACCTGCATGCACGCCAGCCGCCTGTTTTGGGCGTCGATAGCCGCTAAAAAGCCAAGCTCCTCAACGATGTCGATAAACGCAATTGGCGGTAGCAGGCCTTTGACCGGATGGTTCCAGCGCATCAGCATTTCAGCGCCGCACACCTGGAAATTTTTTGCATCGATGACTGGTTGATAATATTGCACTAACTGGTTTTGCAGGCGTTGCGAGCGCAGTTCACTTTCAAGCATGATTCTGTGCAGAATCTGGTCTTGCAGGTCTTCGCTGTAAAAGTGAAAGCCATTACGGCCTTCGCGTTTGACCTGGTACATGGCCAGATCGGCGTGCTTTTGCATGTCTTCTGCAGTGAGTGCACACTTGGGGTAGGTGGCAATGCCTATGCTACAGGTGACAAAATGTTCGGTGTTGTTGATGATAATCGGCTCGCGCACGCTTTCGAGCACACGTTGAGCCAGCGCGCCAACCGAGGTTTCGGTATCCAGGTCGTGGACGACAATGGCAAATTCGTCACCGCCCAAGCGGCACACCACATCGCCATCGCGCACGACGGCCAGTAATCGCTGTGCAATCTGCTGCAATAGCTGGTCGCCAGAGTCGTGGCCTGAACTGTCGTTGATCAGTTTAAAGTTATCAATATCGAGATAAATCAGCCCGAGCTGGAAGTTGAGGCGATGCGCGCGTTGAATCGCGCCGCGCAAATGCTCTTCAAAATAATAGCGGTTGGATAACCCGGTCATGGGGTCGTTTTCGGCCAGGTATTTGAGGCGTTTGTGCGTATCAATGAGTTTGCTGTTGAGGGCGTGGCGTGCCTGCGCGTGTACCAGGGCCTTGGTCAGGTGCCGCTCAGATAACTCTTTTTTCAGCAGGAAGTCTTGCGCGCCGGCAAAGATGCAGTTGCGTTCTATCACTTCGTTGTCTTCCATGCCGGTGATGATGACGACGGCGGCATGCTTGTCGGTGTGTTGCGTGAGTTGATTTAAGACATCCAGGCACTCCATGTCGGGCAGGCGGTAATCCAGCAAAACGACATCAAAGTGATTTTCATCATAAAGTTTGAGCGCTCTCACCGCGGTATTTGCCTGCACGATGTCTTTGACCAGCTTGGGGTTTTGCAATACGCGGATCACCGCCATCCGGTCCAGTTCATCGTCATCCACCAGTAGCAATCGCATTGTTATTCCTTTGTGACCGGGAGTTCGACCAGCCGCCAGTAGTGCTCAATAAAGCCGATGACTTCAAGAAAATCACGGTCCATGTGTTGCTTGAAGACATAGCCTGCGACGTGGTTGCGATAGGCGGCGACCAGGTCTTCATCGGATTTTGAGGTGGTGAGCACAAAGACTACGGCATGGGTCAGCAAAGGGTCAGTGCGCAAGGTTTGCAAAAACTCCAGGCCGTTCATGCGCGGCATATTGAGGTCTAGCAAAATAATATAGGGTGCGGGCACGGTGCCAGTGCGCAATAGTTCGAGCGCCTCGCGGCCATCGCGCGCCCGCAGCACGGTGTTTAACAGCCGCAATTTGCGCAGCGCACGTTCTAGCGCAATGGCGTCAATGTCATCGTCATCCACAATAAGCAGGGTGACTTCTTTATAGTTTTGCTTCTGCAAGATTTGCACGCGTCAGTCTCTCTTCTATATTGATGGGCCAGGTAAAGCGGATGGAGCAACCTCGGATACCGTCGGACGCAATGCTGGTCTGGCCGCCATAGGTTTCCACTATCTTTTTCACTAGCGCTAACCCCATGCCGCTGCCTTCTACCTCATCACGTGGCCGTAGGGTTTGAAACATGATGTAGACGCGCTCCTGGTATTCTGGCGAAATGCCGGGCCCGTCGTCGGTCACGCTGAATTCATAGTAGTTTTTACCGGCAAGCTTCCAGCTGAGTTGGATGCGGCCTTGCGACTGATCATGGTGTTTGATGGCATTGGTAAATAAATTACGCAGCACTTGTTCCAATGGCGTGGCGAGGGTGGTCAAGGTGGGCAGGTCTGCGGCGACTTCAAGGGTAAAGCCTTCTGGCGGGGCTTGCAGCTCAAAAATGTTTTGCGCCCATTTGCCGAGGTCAACCTGGCTGACGCTGCCTTCCATGCGCCCGGCGCGTGAGTAAGCCAATAGGTCATCCAGCAAGCGTTCCATCCGGCGCAGGCGGCCGCGTAACAAATTCATGTGCTGTGGAATCGCGTCGACCTGGCCATTATTGAGGTCTTCTTCTATCCAGTGTGAAATCTGGAAGATGCCGCGCAATGGCGATTTCAGGTCATGCGAGGCGACGTAGGCAAAGGTTGCCAATTCTTTATTACTTCTCTCCAGCTCATCGCGGTGCTCTGCCAGTTTTTCGCTGGCTTTCACACGGGCAGAAATATCGGTAATCGCCGAGAGTACTTTGACCCCATCATCGGTTTCAATCGGGTTGAGGCCGACCTCTACCGGGAACTCGCTGCCATCTTTGCGGCGGCCAAATAGGTCGCGGCCGGTGCCCATGGCGCGTGGGCTGAGGTCAGAAAAGAAAGACGCTCTGTGATGTGGGTGTTGGTGACGGAAGCGCTCAGGCAACAAAATGTCGATGGCCTTGCCCAGTAACTCGTCCCGGCTGTAGCCAAAAATGCTTTCCGTCTGGTTGTTGACCATTTCGATGATGCCGGTTTTATTCACCATCACCATGGCATTGGGGGCGGCTTCTACCACCTGGCGAAAACGCTCTTCCATGCGCTTGCGGGCGGAGATGTCGGTAATGGCTGATAGCACCTTGATGCCATCATCGGTTTCAATCGGGTTGAGGCCGACCTCTACCGGGAACTCGCTGCCATCTTTACGGCGGCCAAATAAATCGCGGCCGGTGCCCATGGCACGTGGGCTGAGATCAGAAAAGAAAGAAGCGCGGTGATGTGGGTGCTGGCGACGGAAACGTTCCGGGAGAAGGATGTCTATCAGTTGGCCCAGCAGCTCGGCCCGGCTATAACCAAAAATGAGCTCGGTCTGGGTATTCACCATTTCGATGACGCCGGTGTTGTTCACCATCACCATGGCGGTCGGTGCGGCTTCCACCACCTGGCGAAAGCGCATATTTGCCCGTTCAATATCCCCAATGTCATCCTGCATGACAGACCCCTTTTGAACCAACAAAAACTTGTCTGACGAGTGTGAATTTAACTGCGAATGTTTCTGGAAAGCGTGTTACGGATACTTTATTCTATTGATGCTCAAGTATATCCATGTCATCGTTGGAAATGCAATGCGCTGGCCATTGTTTGCCGCGAATTTTTATTAGCAGGGGCGTGGCTGACAGAGTGGTTATGGAATGCCAATAATCTTTAAATACTCCTCCAGGGTCAGGGTGAGTTCCTGTAACGAGTTATTCACTTCGTCCAGGTGCGCATTGCCGTTGAGGTGCAGTTTTTCTAGCAACGCTTTATGTTTATCTACGGCTTCTAAATGCGCTTCCAGTTTGGCTTCTTTGAGTTGGTTGCTCATGATGCATTCCCTTTACAAGATGTGTTTACTCTAACAGGCTTTGACCGTCTGGGTTTAGCTTATATCAAGGCCTTGAAGGTTGGAGTGTGTTGCACTGTGCAAAGTTTTTTCTTAGGGCTGTTGTCGTGCTTCTATCGGGCTATTGTCTGTTAAATAGTTTTAATCTAGAGTGCTTGCTGTTGTCACAGTTTGTTTCTTCATGAAGATTAAAAAAATAGGAGCATTCTATGGGAGTGAAATTAGCAATAGGCAAGTTAGCGGTTGCAGTGTTGGTAGGGGTGTCTGCCAGTGCTGCACAGGCGTTCACGCTGAATGCAGGGAGCTTGATTGGTGTCGATTATGGCACTAATACCTTGTATGCGTATTCAACGGCAGGTGCTGTGACGCAAACACTGGCGTTAAGCAATCTGCAAAGTAATATGGTGGGGGTAGAAGTGATCGGCAGCAATGTCTTTGTGGCTGATGTGGCTGGTGGCTTGGGGCAGATTGATCTGGCAACGGGCGAAGTGACTTCATTATTTAATGTAGGCCTCAGCGGTTTGGAAGGGCTTGCCAGCATTAACGATAACCTGTTGTTCCTGGATTATTCGACGGGTCAGGCGCTGGAGTATTCGGTGGCGGGCGCATTGCTGAACACATTTAGCATCAGCGCGAATAATACCGGTATCACAGGCTATGGTAGCGGCTTTGCGACCGTGAGTTATAACACAGGCGCGGTTGAGTTTTACAATGGCGCTGGCGTGCTGGCTGGCGGTTTTTCTACCTTTATTGGCGGTGCTTCTGGCCTGGCTTATGACAGCACCAGCAATAGTTTTTGGGTGAGCACCGGTTTTGGTAGCGATATGATTTACCAATACAGCACTGAAGGCATGTTGCTGAACGGGTTTAGTGCTGCCAGCGACCAGTTAAACGGCCTGGACTTTATTCCTTCTACGGTACCCGAGCCAGGCAGTCTGGCTTTGTTTGGTGCTGGTTTGGCCGTGGTCGCATTCAGAAAAAAGCAAAAAGCTTAGTGTGATGCTGTTTGTGCTGGCGGCGCATAAATGTTTTGCCGCCAGTCATTTTAAAGCCGCGTCATGCGGCTTTTATTTTAACTCGCTTGCGTGAAGTTTTCCCATTGATTCCCCCTAAGGTCTGCACTAGTCTTGTTGGCAATATCAATACTAGAAAGGCGATTTGCCATGTGGAGGAAAGATGCACTGCTAGTACTGCTGTTGATGGGGGCTTGTATGCAAAGCATCGCTGCAGATGCAACCCGTGACGGCAGGGTGTTTCAGTACTTAAGTGCCAGCGATGTCGAGCAGCTGGATGCTGCAGACAAGTTGGCCTATAAAGATTGGGCAGATGCACAAGCGGCTGAGTCATCATCGACTGAGCAGGCCTCAGATGGGCCGAATACCATGGACCTGTCATCAGATTTTTCGATGTAGAGTCTAAGTGAGTCGCCCATACCATCATTCAGTGTGTCCAGATCGCGTGATATTTAAACCCGGACTCAAGTCGTGACAGGTTGTTTCAACGCGGGGAGCTCTTTAAAATGGCGGCATGTCTGCTGCATTGATTCAACAATATCTCCCTGGTTATCCCGCTCATTTGCGCGCGCAAATCACACAGTTGCATGCGCAGGGGCAATTAGGCGCTTATATTCAACAGCGTTATCCGCAGGTGCATGCGATTCAAAGTGATAAGGCTTTGTATGACTTTTGTATTGAGCTCAAGCAGCGCTATTTAAAAAATGCGCCCTTGCTCGACAAAGTGCATTTCGATAACAAACTGACCATTGAAAAGCAGACCTTGGGTTTGAATACCGCAATTTCCCGTGTGCAGGGCGGCAAACTCAAGGCCAAGAAAGAAATCCGTATTTCTGCGTTTTTTAAAACGGCGCCCCTGGAGTTTTTGCAGATGATTGTGGTGCATGAGTTGGCACATTTGAAAGCGCGCGACCATGACAAGGCGTTTTACCAGTTGTGTCTGCATATGGAGCCCAACTATATGCAATATGAGTTTGATTGCCGCGTGTATTTGTTGTGGCTGAGACTGGATAAGGTTGAGGTGGCGACAGTCCTGCCGCCATCAGCATAAGACGTAATAAAAAAGCCCGCACAAGCGGGCTTTTTTATTATGCAGTGGTGGGTGCGCCGTGTTGTGTAGCAAACCATGATTGAAAGGTTTGTCTGCCTAATATGGCGTGTTGTTTGGGATTGAGCGACTGGTCATTCAGGTGCAAGCCGAAATACAGGGCTTGGCTATCTGCAACCAGGGGGCGGGTATCCCCTTTTTTCGCCAGGTAGTCCGCAATGAGTGCGGCGATGCTGACTTTTTCCGGGCCTGCGAGATCAATGATGCCGTTGACCGGCGCAGCGAGTGCAATGTCGACCAGGGCAGCTGCAACATCCTGTGCAGCGATAGGCTGGAATAAGGCTGTCGGTAAATGAATAGTATTGCCTACGGTGCTCCCCCCTGCAATGGCATCCATAAACTCAAAAAACTGGGTTGCGCGGACAATGGTGTGCGGGGTTTTTGCTTGTGAGGCATGCTGCTCCTGCACCAGTTTGGCGCGGAAATAACCGCTGTCTTGCAAGGAGTCTGTGCCCACCACCGATAGCATGACATAGTGCTTTACGCCCGCCAAGGCTGTGGCTGTTGCCAGGTTGCGTCCGGCATGATCAAAAAACTGCATGACTGCCTGGTCTTCAAAAGAAGGCGAGTTAGACACATCAATCACGATGTCTGCACCCGTTAATACTTGCTCCAGCCCAATACCCGTCACAATGTTGACGCCTGTGCTGGCGGAGGCGGCAATCGCCTGATGGCCTTGTGCCTTCAATAGTTCAACGGTTTTCCTGCCTATCAGGCCTGTGCCACCAATCACAACAATTTTCATATCAATCCTTTCAGTGAGCGATTTAATCGTTTTGGGTTACTGTGTTTTTTGTAGCTGGTTTAACCAAGTGTTTGCTGCAGCATTGAGCGCTGTATACGCGCGGTCTAATGCGGCTTCTCTGGCAGTTTGGTCTGAGAATTGCAGCGGTTGCGCATCGACGAAAACAGGATGCTCAACCCCCATGAAGGCAAAGGGTGCTTTGAGTGCAGGTGTGAGTGCGTCCATGTGTGACCATGGGCTCAGGCCAGGTCGCAGGTCTGCACCACGGCTGGTAATGAAAATGACTTTCTGGCGCGTGAGCGTACCAGAGGTGCTGCCATCTGCGTTAAAGGTGTAAGTGAGGTTGGTGCGCACCAGATTATCGATAAAGGCTTTAAAACAGGAAGGCATGGAGAAGTTATACATGGGCATGGCAAACACCAGCAGGTCAGACATCATGATGCGTGCACAGAGCTGGTCGGAATAGGCCAGGGTTTCTTTCATGGCAACCGTGCGCTGGTCTGCGGGCGTGTAAGTTGCCTTGGCAAAATCACCACTCACATGGGGTGGCGTGTCGATAGATAAGTCCAGGTAATCTATTTCCAGGTCAGGCAGTTGCTGTGTTAACTGGTTAACAAAGTAAGCTGACAGTTGTTTTGAGTTGGACAGGCTCTGTTTGGGGCTGGCGTCCACATGCATCAGTCTCATGACATTGTTTCCTTGCGCTTGGCTTAATGAGTATGGCTGGCATGTTAGGCAATATGGCTTAGGCATCACAGTGCCAAAAAGCGCTTATATGACTAGGCCATATGGAGTGAGGCGCGGGTAGGCTTACGATAATTGTTGGAAGCAGGCCAGTAGTTGCTGCGTTGCGTGTTCTGCGGTGGCGCGGTTTGGAACATTGGTAAAACCAATAATCAGGCCATTATGTGAGGAGGAGGCAGACCAGCGTGAGAGCGCATGGATGCCATAGCCATAACGGTTAAATTGATCGGCAATGACATGGTCTGCATGCGGACTGATAATATTTGCGACAAAATGCATGCCATTTTTATGGGTGTTGATTTCAAGATGAGGCGCTAAATGGTCAACGAGTGTTTGCCGGGTGATCTCCCGACGCTCTGCGTAAAGTGCCCGCATTTTTTTCAGGTGCTTGGAGAAGTACCCTTCCGCCATAAAATCGTTTACGATTAATTGCGGGCCAATCGCACCGCCTGGCTGGAATAACTGTGCTTTTTGCTGGCAAAGTGCAACGAGCGGTTGCGGTAAGACGAGATAGCCCAATCGCAATGCCGGAAACAGGGTTTTACTAAAAGAGCCTGCATAAATGACGCGATCATATTGATCCAGGCTTTTGAGCGATGGGAGTGGATAGCCTGAATACCGGAATTCACCATCATAATCGTCTTCAACTACCCAGGCTTCTGCTTTGCCTGCCCAGTCCAGCAACTGCATTCTGCGCGACCATGACAATGCCATGCCGAGCGGGCTCTGATGGGATGGTGTGACGATGGCCAAAGCTGCTCGTGGGGCGCGGAGAATGCCTTCCGAAATGACCAATCCTTCGTGGTCTACAGGCACTGGAATGCGTTTGGCGCCTGCTGCATCAATGGCGCGTGCGGCAAATAAATAGGCGGGGTCCTCCATCCAGACTTCCTGATGCTGCATAGGCAGGCACTTAAGCAAAAAATCCAGTGCTCCCTGATAGCCGTGCGTGATGCAAATTTGGTGTGCGTCACACACCACACCGCGGGACAGTCGCAAATAGGCGGCGATGGATTGTCGTAATGGCAAATAGCCAAAAGGGTCTCGAAAAGACAATTCGGTCGCGGATAAGCTGCGCGCACGTCGCGACGCCAGGCGAGACCATATTTTTCTGGGGAAGGCATCATAAGCCGGGCTACCAGGCAAAAATACGTGCGATGGAGGACTATTGGCTGTGGCTAATAACGCGGGTTGAGCGGCTGGTTTGCGGCTACCTGCCGTCACTAAAACTGCTGTTTGCTTGTAAGGTGCATTAATGTAACAACCTGCCTGGCCACGCGCATTAAAAATGCCTTCGCCCAGCAACATGGCATAAGCGTTTTCTACGGTGCCTCGTGCCACATTCAATGTGCTTGCCAGCACTCTGGTGGAGGGAACGCGATCGCCATGATTTAATGCACCGCTCTCTATTGCCTGTTTAAAACGGTTGTATATTTGCGCATGTATAGGCTCATCTCTGGACTTGTCTATGTGTAACCAAGAATCGTGTGTCGAAGCTGTCATGGCCTAGTTACTTTTGCAAAATATGGTTCTTATTATTATGCCTTGGCTTGGTTATATTGGCGACCATGTTCAATGTTTGGAGGCCTTTCATGTTGCACTTGCAAACGATGTCTACAGAGGCGCAGATCGTGCAATGTTATCCATTAATGAAGATGCTCAGAGCCACATTGGAAGGTCCACAAGACTTCCTGGCTAAGGTACGTCAGCAGGCTGCCGAGGGATATCGATTAATGGCGTTGCTTGATGAGCATGATGTGGTTGCTCTGGCGGGGTATCGCTGCATGCAGAATTTGGTGCATGGACGGTTTGTATATGTAGATGATTTGGTGACCGACAGCGCATGCCGAGGGCAGCAGTTAGGAAGCCGATTATTTAATGGTTTGGTGGCCGAAGCCAGGCTACATGCTTGTGATACGTTGATTCTCGATAGTGGATTAACTAATGCATTAGCGCATCGATTTTATTATCGACAGGGTATGCTGGCCAAGGCACTGCATTTTAGTCTGTCGCTCAAAGAGGTGTCAGGGTAGCTAGCCAAACAAGTCATCCAGCGGATTTTTGCCGCCGGTTGCAGGTTTGCCAGACACGCGGCTGGCGGTAAACTCTTCTTCGATATTGTCGCGGTAGTAGCTCCATGCTGCGCTGGCGTTTTTTAAATTGCGCCAAATGCTTTCGCCCACATTGGCATACTCCAGCGCGTTGCCATCTTCCAGTTCGACTCTTAAGATGCGCTTACTCGCGTCATAGCCAATGGCACGCAGTTTGCCGGAGTGGGTTTTAATCATGTCCATGCGAATAGCCTAGCAGCAGCCACCCGTTTTGCAGCCGCAGGATTTGCCTGCTGGTTTCAAGCCTTTGTTTTGCCAGGCTTGTAAAAAAGCTTCTTTGCTCATGGGCTGGATATTGAGCGATTGCTGCAGTGCGTCATCGACGACTTGTGACTGGTAGTGTTGAAAGTGCGCCAGGTATTTGGCATAAGCGCGGTCGGCACCACGTATTTTCTGCCATTGCGTCCAGAGCCATTTTTTCAGTGCAAACATACAGCCTCCTGCGGGTTCATTGCGTGACTGACGACATATTAAACTAAATTTTGCCGTCAATTTAATGTGCATAATGATTAGAGCCTGTTTGTTTAGTCGAGTTCATAACGCGTGGCCTGGATGCGTCTGACGGTGGCGGGAATCTCGCTGGCGGGCAATGGTTCTGAAAATAGAAATCCTTGCGCGCCATAGCAGCCTAGGGCAACGAGTTGTTGCAAGCAGGCAACGGCGTGTATGCCTTCGGCAATCACTTCTATCTGCAGGTTTCTTGCCAGCTCTAGGGTGGAGCGCACGATGGCCAGGCTGGAGGCATCGTGATGCATTTCGCGGATAAATTGCTGGTCTATTTTGAGGTAGTGCAGCGAGAGTTGTTGCAGGTACAGCAGTGAGCTATAGCCGGTGCCATAGTCGTCAATACTGATTTTGATGCCGAGGGCAATCAGCGCCGACAACAGCTTTTTCACGCGCCTCGGGTCGGCAATTGCGCTGGACTCGGTAATTTCAACCTCTATGCGGTTGGCAGGCGTAGCGTGTTTTTCCAGCGCTTGTGCCACCTCTTTTTCCAGGTCAAAATTCATCAGGTCACGGGCGGTGACATTCAGGGCCATGGTGAGGTCCAACTGCTGTTGATGCCAGTGTTGCCACTGCCGGGTAGACTCATGAAGCACCAGTTTGAACAGGGTATGGATGAGGTCTGTGTTCTCAATCTGCGGCACAAACTCGCCAGGCATAATCAGTCCGCGCACCGGGTGTTGCCAGCGTACCAGCGCTTCTACGCCCATCACTGTGAGCGTTTGCAAACGCACTTTGGGCTGGTAGTAGACCACAATCTGCCGATAATAAATGGCTTGCCGAAACTCACTGATCACCCAGCTTTTGTCGTTTGTTTTATCGCGGATGGCCTGGTAAAACTCGACTTGCGATTGGCTTTCTTTCGCCCATAGAAGTGCACGCTCACTTTCTCTTTGCATATTGGAAAACGTATGCTTGGTGAAAGAGTCTGCGATGGATATGCCAATGCTGCAACTGACCTTGGCGGTTAAGCCGTTGACCATAAAGGGTTGCTCAAGCAAGTGGTGAATATGCCAGGCCTGTTGTTCCACCATGGATTTGTCTGGCACGTTTAGCATGAGCAAAATAAACTCATCCCCGTCGACGCGAGCAAAGTGGTCACTGTGGATTTGGCTGTCATGATGGAGCCGTTTTGCCACCGCTTTTAGAATCAGGTCGCCCAGGCCAAAGCCGAAAATATTGTTAAAAGCTTTAAAGCCGTCTATGTCCATCAGCAACATGGCGTTCAGGCTGTGCGGCAATGCACGCGTGGAATACAGGCTGTTTTCAACCACTTGCTCAAGATAGTTGCGGTTAGGAATACCAGTCAGGTAGTCGGTGCGATTTTGTTGTAGCAGTTGCTGTTTCACCTCGATGATATTGCGCATGGTGGTTCTGAGTTGATACCAGCCAATGATAAACACAATAAAAAATCCCAACAGAATGCCGATGGTGGCCGGATGCAGCGCCTGGAAATAGCGCAGCAGCAAAGCGACTGGAAACAGCATGGCCAGTGGCAACAGTAGCGTCAGGATATGGTTGGCATGACGGTCGTCTTCGCTGGCACGTGGTTTGCCAAGTTGCGCCAGCTCAGGGTGTAGCGCGACACTGCCAAAACTGACATAGCCTAAGAGCCAGAACATCAGGTTCAAGTCATTTGGCACGGCCAAACTATAGCTGGTGCCATGGAAAATGCATTCGCCGATGGCAAAAAACAGGATGGCCAGGCAGAGCTGTATAAACACCCGCGACGCATAGGCGGCACTACTGATCCATAACCACAGCAACATGCCCAATTCTACAAATGACAGTGAGGGATACAGCATGCGAAAAGCCTGTGGTCGGTCTAGCGAAAAACCGTGCTGCAAGATGGTGGGTAGAAACAAAAACTGCCAGCCGATCAGCATGAGGCTGGTGGCCAGAATCCAGCCTTGAAAAAAACCATGGCGCGGAAATTGTGGCTGTTGGTGACAGGCCAGCAGCCACAAGCTATTGACCAGCGTCAGGTGGCCGGTGAGCAAGCATATATCTGCCAGCGATAGCTGCATGCCAAAGGCGCCGCTGGCGTCAGTGTTGGCTTCTATGAGTCCGCCCAGGCATTGGGCGCTAATGGCGATGGCAAACTGTCGCCATGGCCGGGAGGGCTGCGGGTGTTGTTGCCAAATGCCTAGCCAGATCACACCAGCGCTTAAGAAAGCGATAAAAAAATACCAGCTATCCCTGAGCCCCAACGGGCTGAGTAGTGGCAGGCAGCCCGTTGCTAGCAGGCCCAGCAGCCAGAAGAGCTTCCAGTCTAACTTCATGGCTGCCAAATACTGCGACATGATGACTCCCGGTGGTTAGTGCGCAATACGATAAGAACCTTGGAGCCGCTATTAAACACTGCTTTTATAACATATGTAAATATATGTTTTATTGCGTGTGGCTGGCTATTTGTGCATACCGTGCCTGACGAAAGACAATCATGCTATGGGCAGCGGTTTAAACAGGTTTTACCTGTTTAAATCAACCTCTGCCTATGTTTTCCATTACACTCGTTCAGCGTCTGTAGAGGGCGTCATTTATGTGTGTTTGTCTTTGAAAGTATTGCTGGCTGCCCGCGGGTGGATGCCAGCGCATCCCTAATTTATGTCTAACGAATTCTATTTCAATCTGATTTTATTTTTTCTGGTGGCTATTATTGCGCTGGAAGTCTTGGCGAAGAAATTACGCTGGCCACCTGCCGTGGCGCAACTTATCGGTGGCGCGCTGATTGCGTTTATCCCCGGATTGCCTGCGTTTGAAATTGACCCTGCGCTGGTGCTGGTGGTTTTTTTGCCACCGCTGCTGATGGCGGGCGCCTATTTCACGGTCTGGCACGAATTCAGGCGTCATCTGGCGGGTATTTTGCTACTGGCGATAGGCGCCGTGCTGTTTACCACCTTGGTGGTGGGGTTGGCGCTGCATAGCCTCACCCCGGCGCTGCCGTGGGCGGCCTGTTTTGCCTTAGGCGCCATTGTGTCGCCGCCGGATGCCATTGCCGCCAAGGCGGTGTTGCAACGGGTGGCATTGCCGCGCAAATTGCTGGTATTGCTGGAGGGCGAGAGCCTGCTCAATGATGCCACCGGCCTGGTGCTGTACAAGTTTTCGATTGTCGCCATGCTCACCGGCGTGTTTTCGATGACTGGCGCGATTGAAGAGTTTGCCTGGCTCAGCGTTGGCGGCATTTTGCTCGGTGGTGCGTTTGGTTATTTAGTTTATAAAACCTTGCGCTATCTGCACGACACCGAACTCATGATTCTCGCCTCTGCCTTGCCAGGCTGGATTTGCTATGTGGTCGGCGAACATATTGGTGTGTCGGGTGTAATCGCCACGGTGACTTACGGCATGATGCTGGGCTGGCACCAGCATGAAATCATGACCGCCACCGCTAGGCGTCGTGGGGCCGCTTTTTGGGAAATCATGATTTTTGTCTTTGAGTCGCTGGTGTTTATCCTGATCGGCCTCTCGTTGCGCGGCGTGTGGGATCGCATCGCTGAGGGCAGCAAATCGATTGCCGATTACAGCATGGAAGTGTTGCTGGTATTGGCGGTGGTGATTGTGTCACGCTTTGTCTGGGTGTTTGCCGTTGATGGCCTGGCCAGGTTGTTCAGCAAGCGTGCCTCACAGGCGCAAAGTAGCTGGCGCGAATCGTTTGTCACCAGTTGGGCTGGCATGCGTGGCGTGGTCACATTGGCGGCGGCGCTGGCCGTGCCTGCCGAAGTGCCGGGGCGGGACCTGATGCTGCTATGTGCGTTTGCCGTCATCCTGGTGACGGTGTTGTTTCAGGGCACGACCATTGGCTGGATTATCCGCGTGCTCAAATTAAAAGCCACGGCGCATGAGCGGGTTTATTTAAATGAACCGCAAACCTGGGCGCGCATAGAGCAGGCGCAATATGCGGTGGTGAACAAGCTGGCTTACGACGAACAAGGCGTGCTAAAACACCCGCGTTTGCTGGAGCAATATGGCTACCGGCAGAGCCTGTCAGACAAGCATAAAAATGACGCCATGTTGCCGGACGATATCCGTAAAGCCCACTTTAATGTGGTGCTGGCCGCCGTAGCAGCCGGGCGCGAGGAGCTGCTTAAACTGCATCGCTCCGGCCAGATTCATGATGAGTTGCTGCATATGATGGAACGCGACCTGGATATCCAGGAAATTGCCGCTTTGCACAGCCGCGGTTAAATGTGTGCTGTCCACATTTTTTGTGGATAACTTTTTGGATGTGTTGTGGGTGAGTGCTGTAAGTGGTTGATTTAATAATGTAAAACAGCGGTGATTAAAATCTGTACGCTAAAAATATTTAGCAAAAAACCTTGCTGGACGCTATTTTTTGTGTATTGCCAGCCCGCAGTCGGCGGCGTAGCATAGGCTGATCACTGTTGCAAATCAGGAGGCCATGATGAAACGTCTGTTTTATATCGATTATCCACAAGAGCATTTTGAAGGCCAGGCGCATCGTTATCGTTGTGCGTTTTGCAAACAGGAAACCACGCAGATCAACGGCCGTCTCGAAGGGCATTTGCCCAGTTGTGAATACCGCGTGACGCTGGAAAAGGCAGGCTTTGAATGTAACCGCAACTCGCCCACGCCACATGAAGATATGGCGGATGAAGTGGACTAAACGCTGCACGCCATCGCCAGCGCATTTTTTCTTGGATAACAAGCTAACTTTATGACGACCTTTACACCTTTGCCATCGCTGATTGGCGGTCTGCTAATCGGCTTTTCGACCCTGTTGATGATACTTTGGCTGGGCAAGATTGCTGGCATCAGTGGCATTGTCGGCCAGCTTTGGTCCGCCGCCGCGGGTGACCGTGTCTGGCGCCTTGCTTTTGTCAGCGGCCTGATGCTCGCCCCGCTATTGTATGCATGCTGGGCGCCTTTACCTGCTGTGCAAATAGTTACCAGCACGCCGGGCTTGGTGGTGGCCGGTCTGCTGGTCGGGTTTGGCACGCGCTTGGGCAGCGGTTGCACCAGTGGCCACGGCGTTTGTGGTTTGTCGCGCTTGTCCTTGCGCTCGCTGGTTGCCACGCTCACGTTTATGGCGACGGCGATACTGGTGGTCTGGCTGTTGCGTCACGGCCTGGTGGCCGCATAAGGGGGGAGACATGTCGAGCGTGATTGCATTATTGGCGGGCGTGATCTTTGGCCTGGGCCTGGTTGTCGGTGGCATGACCAACCCCGCCAAAGTATTGGCCTTTTTAGACATTACGGGTGACTGGGACCCTTCGCTGGCATTTGTCATGATGGGGGCGATTGCCGTCAGTTTTTTTGCCTTTAGGTTTGCACGCAGGCAAGCTGTCAGTCAGTTAGGGCTGCCCATGCAACTGCCTGCCACCACCTTGATTGATCGCAAACTGGTGCTTGGGGCCATGTTGTTTGGCGCCGGTTGGGGCATCGCGGGCTTTTGTCCTGGCCCGGCGGTGGCGTCAATCCTTATTGGTGGGCGTGAGGTGTGGATATTTGTGGCCAGCATGCTGGCAGGCATGGGGTTGTATACCTGGGCAGCCAGGCGCGGCTGGTTGTAAGTCTTTATGTCTGATCCTGCCAGAGCTTGCGGTGGCGCCACAAGGTGGTTCGCCCCACGCCTAATTGTTTGGCGGCTTGGGTCAGGTTGCCGTGGTTAGCTGCCAGTGCCTGTAAGATATCTGCTTCTGAAAGCGTTTTTCGGCCCGTGCTGACAGTCGCCGTATTCGGAGTTGACTGCTGTGTGGGTTGTAACTCCGGCGGTAAATCAGTCACCTCTATTTGTTTGCCATCACACATCACCAGGGCGTAGTGCATTACATTGCGTAATTCGCGCACATTACCTGGCCAGTCATAGGTCATTAATTGCTGCATGGCGGCTGTGCTCATCACCGGCAAGCGATCATCACTGAATTGTTGTTTTAACAGGTGGCGGATAATCAAGGGAATATCCTGCTTGCGCGCATTTAACGGCGGAATGAACAACGGGATCACGCGCAGGCGGTACAGCAAGTCCTGCCGGAACCGCCCGGCCTTGACCTCTTCGCGGAGTGCTTTGTGCGTGGCCGCCAGGATACGGACATTCGCCAATAAGGGTTTTTCCGCGCCCACAGGCAGGTATTCTCCGCTCTCTAACACGCGTAACAAGCGTGCTTGCAATGCAATTGGCAGCTCTGCGATTTCATCCAGCAGCAAGCTGCCGCCTTCGGCACGGCCAAACAGGCCTTGATGATCGCGCACCGCGCCAGTAAACGCGCCTTTGACATGGCCAAACAGTTCACTTTCCAGAATGCCCGCGTTCAGCGTGGCGCAGTTAATCGCCACAAATGGTGCTTTGTGGCGCGCACTTTCGCCATGAATGGCGCGCGCCACCAACTCTTTACCAGTGCCCGAATCACCACGGATCAGTACTGGCATATCGGTGTTGGCCACGCGGCGTATCATCTCGAACACTTTGTACATCTCTGGCGCATGGCTGATGAGGCCATATTTTTCTGCCATGTCGCTAACTGCCGGTAGCGCGTTGGATGTGCGCTGTGGTAGCAGGATTTCCAGGCCGCCGTCAAAGCTGCCGTCGGCAGCCTGAAAAGCCATGGCGTATTTGATCACGCCTTGTAACTGGCCATCGTCTCGCTGCAACTGCAGTGGAAACGCTGTGACTTTTCCTGACTCGGTGAGCCCGCAACCACGCATGCATTGTATGCAACGGTTGGCGGTGAGGCAGCTTTCCCCCTGCAAGGCTTGTGCTGCGTAGCCTAGTAGCTTTTCAGCGCCCGGGCTCCAAAAACTGATTTTCTTGTCGCGGTCCACCGTGAACACAGCGGCATCCGGCATGATCAATGCAATCATGCGTGCCAGTGATTCGCCTTGTGACTGGCTGAGTTGCGGCGGGTGCGCAAAAAAATCGATATTGGGTTGTTCCATTTTATATTTTGAAACGTTCCGTGCTGAGGATTTGTGTTTCATTGAAACACTAACTGCATTGAATTTCAATCGATATTTTAGATTAAGTGCATGATTAATTTAAATAATCACACCCTATGGAACATGTGGCACCGATTTTGCCTAGATCATTGTCATTCCCCAAGGAGAGTTCTCATGATATTCCAGCAATTTTTCGATCCGGACAGCAGTACTTTTACCTACTTGCTCGGCTGTGAAGTCACCAGGCAGGCGGTGTTGATTGATACGGTGGAGCACGATATCGACAGGTATCTTGCGGCGCTTGCGCAGCAGGACTTGCATTTGGTGTACACCTTGGAAACACATGTCCATGCCGACCATGTCACTGCAGCTGACGCCCTACGCAGGCGTGTGGGCAGTAAAAGTGTGGTGCATCGTGATGCTGGTGCAATGTGTGGTGATTTATTAGTGACGGATGGCATTCATGTGCAGGTGGGTAGCCTGGATATTGAGGTGAGATATACACCCGGGCATACCAACGGCTGCGTCAGCTATCTGGTGGGTGACCGCATCTTTACCGGAGATGCCTTGCTGATTGGTGGCTGTGGTCGTACAGATTTTCAGCAGGGCAATGCTGGCCAACTCTATGACAGCATACACAAGCAGATTTTCAGTTTGCCAGATGAGACCTTGATTTATCCTGGTCATGATTACAACGGCAACATCGTTTCTACGGTTGGGCAGGAAAAGCGCGAAAACAAGCGCCTGGGTGGCGAGAAATCGCGTCAGGAGTTTGTAGAAATCATGGCGAATTTAAAGCTGGCTTATCCGAAGCATATTGATGTTGCGCTGCCTGCCAATCAGGCTTGCGGCAATATCGCGGTCAAGCAATCCGCTTAACCAGCCATAGGAGAAAAATAATGAAATTGGGGAAGATTAATCAGGAGATCACAGTCGCTGACCAATTGCTGGCCACGGATTTAGAGGCGGTTGCTGCGCAAGGCTTTAGATCGGTATTTTGTCATCGACCAGATGGCGAGGGTGCTGACCAGCCTAACTTTCAGGAGATCGAAACCGTTGCCAAGGTGCTGGGATTGCATGCCGTGTATTTACCCGTGACCAGCGGCAAAATCACCGATGCCGAAGTCCAATCGTTTGCTGAGGCTTTTGCCGCCGCACCTAAACCGGTGATGGCCTATTGTCGATCCGGCATGCGAGCTATTACCTTATGGAGCTTGCAAGCGGCGGGTAAAGTACCCTTATCCGAACTGTTGTTATTTGGTAAGCAAGCCGGCTATGATCTTTCGGGTTTGAGTCTGCGTCTGGTGTCAGGTGGTCAAAGTAAATCTGTGACTCAGCAGTCTCACCAGATCGTGATTGTGGGCGCTGGAGCGGCAGGCATTGCTGTGGCCTCAAGTTTGCTGGCACGTTCACCGGATTTGGATATTGCGATTATCGACCCTGCAGAAACCCATTATTATCAGCCTGGCTGGACACTGGTGGGTGGTGGCGTGTTTGATGCTGCCTACACCGTAAAAACCATGGCCTCGGTGATTCCAAACGGGGTGAAATGGATTAAAGCGGCAGTGGCCGGTTTTGAACCGCAGTCCGACCGTGTGATTCTGGAAGGTTGCCAAACTGTACATTACGAAAAATTAATCGTCTGTCCTGGTATCAAGCTTCACTGGGGTGGCGTTGAGGGACTCATTGAAACACTGGGCAGAAACGGCGTGACGTCCAATTATCGCTATGATCTGGCGCCTTACACCTGGGAGCTGGTCAGTCAGTTCAAGGGGGGTAAAGCGGTCTTTACGCAACCGCCCATGCCAATTAAATGTGCAGGTGCACCTCAAAAAGCCATGTACCTGTCGGCTGACCACTGGTGGCGTAGTGGCTTGTTAAGCAAGGTCGAGATTGATTTTTATAATGCAGGTGCAGTGCTGTTCGGCATTAAGGAATACGTACCCGCCCTCATGGCTTATATCAAAAAGTATGGTACGCAACTCCATTTTAATCACCGACTGACCAAAGTGGATGGTGATCATAAAAAAGTGTGGTTTGCCCGTACGCTGGAAGATGGTAGCCAGGAAACCATAGAAACTGATTTTGACATGTTACATGTCGTGCCGCCGCAACAGGCTCCTGACTTTATTCGTGCCAGTGCTTTGGTGGATGGGGCAGGCTGGATAGATGTGACTCCGGACACGCTTCAACACAAAGTCTATCCCAATATCTACGCGCTGGGGGATGCCGCCAATAGCCCCAATGCCAAAACAGCTGCTGCTGCGCGTAAACAGGCGCCTGTGGTCGCCACCAATGTGTTGTTTGATCTCAAGCTGGACAATCGCCGCGCTGCTTATGATGGTTATGGATCCTGTCCATTAACTGTCGAACGTGGCAAAGTAGTGCTGGCCGAGTTTGGTTATGGGGGCCGTTTGTTACCCAGTTTTCCCAACTGGCTGATTAATGGCCAGCAGCCTTCTCGTCTGGCCTGGATGCTGAAAGAGCGCCTGTTACCGCCGGTTTACTGGAAAGGTATGCTTAAAGGGCATGAGTGGCTGGCGCAGCCACAAGTATTGCAACAATCGCAGGAGCATGTATGACCGCGATTCTGGACAAGACGGCGTGGCTACGTCGTTTGCCGGTACTGGACTGGGGGCGTCGATATCAGCGCCAGCATGCGATTCATGACCTGACAGCAGCCGTGATAGTGACGCTGATGCTGGTGCCGCAAGCACTGGCTTACGCCATCCTGTCTGGCCTGCCGCCGCAGGTCGGGCTTTATGCGAGCATGTTGCCACTGGTTTGCTATGCATTGCTCGGCACCAGCTCGACGCTGGCTGTTGGGCCGGTAGCTGTGGCTGCACTCATGACGGCGAGTGCCATTGCGCCATATTCCGCACAAAACTTGCAGATGGGGTTGCAGGCGGCCATTGTGTTGGCCTGTTTATCGGGACTGTTTCTGCTTTTTGCTGGCGTATTCAGGCTGGGGTTTCTGGCTAATTTTTTGTCACACCCGGTGATTGCCGGATTTATCGGGGCCGCCAGTCTGGTCATTGCCAGCAGTCAGCTACCGACCTTGCTTGGGATTCAGGCCAGTGGTGACAATATGCTAACCCTGTGGCACGGCATATTGTTACAGATTGACGAGGTACATGGGGTCACAGCCCTTTTATCGCTATTGACATTGCTGTTGCTGCTACTGTTCAGGCGCTACGGTGTCCGCGCCTTGCAAACAGCGGGATTGAGCTTGTTTTGGGCACAAACGCTTAGCCGCTCGGTTCCGGCTTTACTCGTGATTTCTGGTACCTGGGCCATCCGTCAGAACTTTACGATACTTGCCGGGGTGCGTACGGTTGGGCAGATTCCAGCCGGCTTGCCGGCGCTCACCTGGCCACACTGGGACGCCCCACTTTGGCAGGCTTTATTGATGCCAGCCATACTGATTTCGATTGTCGGCTACGTTGAGTCTATTTCAGTGGCCCAGAACCTGGCAATGAAGCGACGTGAGCGTATCGACCCTGATCAGGAATTGCTGGCACTGGGTGCCGCTAATCTGGCGGCGAGCTTCAGTGCGGGACAGCCGGTGACTGGCGGTGTGTCACGATCGGTAGTGAATATGGATGCAGGAGCGCAAACCCCCGCAGCTGGCTTTTTCACTGCAGTGGGGATGCTACTGGCCACCCTGTTTCTGGCAGGGTGGCTGAGTGATCTGCCGCGATTCATTCTGGCAGCTACCATCATTGTGGCGGTATTAAGCCTCCTTGAGTGGCAAGTGTTTATTGATACGTGGCGACGTAATCGTAGTGACTTTCTGGCACTGTTGATGACATTTATGATTACCTTGCTGGTGAATGTGGAGAGCGGAATCAGCGCGGGGGTGCTACTGTCGGTAGCCATGCATCTTTATCGTAGCAGCCGTCCACATATTGCTATCGTTGGCCAGGTGCCTGGCACCGAACATTTCAGAAACGTTGCACGGCATGCAGTCAAGGTGTGCCCCGATGTGGTGACCATGCGCGTAGATCAGAGTTTATATTTTGCCAATGCGAGGTATCTGGAGCAGAAGGTGCTGGAAGTGCTAGCTGACAATCCGGCAGTCAAGCATGTGATCCTCATGTGTTCAGCGGTGAATGAGGTGGATAGTAGTGCGCTTGAAGTGCTTGAAACCATTAATCAGCACTTATCTGCTCTTAAAATTGGCTTTCATTTGTCCGAGGTCAAAGGGCCGGTGATGGATACGTTACAAGATTCTTCTCTGAAGCAACAGCTTAATGGCAAGATCTATCTCACACAATATCAAGCCTATGCAGCGCTGGCATGTCATTAATAGATGTATTCTGGGTAACAGTAAGGAGACAAGCGATGGCAAATAACATCAGTCAATTTGAGCGATATTTAAGAGTGATTGTGGGGGCGGGTTTACTGCTATGGACACTGTTTTTCCAGGGAGCGGCCTGGGGCTGGTTAGGCGTTATACCTTTAGCAACCGGGCTGATTGGCTGGTGTCCGGTGTACTTACTGTTTCGCAAGTAACACATCTGTCAATCTTTCCTGAATCTGGACTGGTCATGCACATTAAAAAACTGGTGACGCATTATCGCAACAGCGCCCTTTTTAGACATTTGACATGGGTATTGCTGATTAAAGTGATTCTGTTATGGATGTTGTGGGTATGTATCGTCAAGCCGCAGAAGCAACATCCTGATACTGAAAGCGTGTTTAGGCACTTAGTCAGCGTATCGGCGCAATCCTCTGCAGAGACTGGAGGTTCAAAATGATTTCTCACGAACTGGTAGATTTGTCGCGACTGCAATTTGCAGCCACCGCCATGTACCACTTTTTGTTTGTGCCGCTGACACTGGGCATGGTCTGGCTACTCGTCATCATGGAAAGTGTCTACGTCATGACCGGCAAGTTGATCTGGAAAGACATGACACGCTTTTGGGGCAAGCTGTTTGGTATCAACTTTGCCCTGGGCGTCACCACCGGCATCACTATGGAGTTTCAGTTTGGCACCAACTGGGCTTATTACTCACATTATGTGGGCGATATTTTCGGCGCACCGCTGGCCATTGAAG
The DNA here is from genome assembly GCF_015354345.1 of Methylophilus sp. 14. Taxonomy (GTDB): domain Bacteria; phylum Pseudomonadota; class Gammaproteobacteria; order Burkholderiales; family Methylophilaceae; genus Methylophilus. Next base: position 33,918 of record NZ_JADKYS010000001.1, read on the forward strand.
GCCTGATGGCATTTTTTCTGGAATCCACCTTTATCGGCCTGTTTTTCTTCGGTTGGGACAAGCTGTCCAAACCCAAGCACCTGATGGTGACGCTGCTCATGGCCATAGGCACCAACCTGTCGGCGTTGTGGATACTGATTGCGAATGGCTGGATGCAAAACCCGGTTGGTGCCGAGTTTAACTGGCACACCATGCGCATGGAAATGACCAATTTCTGGGATATCCTGATGAATCCGGATGCGCAGGTGAAGTTTGTGCATACGGTGTCTGCCGGTTATGTTACCGGCGCCATGTTTGTGCTCTCCATCTCCAGCTGGTACCTGCTTAAAAAGAGAAATGTAGAGTTTGCCAAACGCAGTTTTAGTGTAGCTGCCGCGTTTGGTCTCGCCGCTTCAGCCAGTGTGATTGTTCTCGGGGACGAGTCCGGTTATACCGTAGGCGAAGCGCAGCAAACCAAAATGGCGGCGATAGAAGCCATGTGGGAAACCAAGCCTGCCCCGGCCGGACTGACTTTGCTGGCGGGCATCAACGAGGCCGAGCACAAAAACAACTGGGAAATCGAGATGCCTTATGTGATGGGCATTATCGGTACGCGCTCGCTGAGTAAAACCATTCCAGGTATAGACGAGATCAAGGCCAAAAACCGTGAACGTATTCTGAATGGTATCCCCGCCGTGGTGGCGCTGGAGCAATTGCGGGCCGATCGCAATAACAGCGAAGCCGAGGCTACGCTCAAGGCCCATATCCATGACTTGGGGTTTGGCCTGTTGCTCAAGCGCTATACCGATAAGGTCGCTGAGGCCACGCCAGCCATGATTGCACAGGCGGTGGATGACACCGTGCCGCGCGTAGCCCCCATGTTCTGGTCGTTCCGCATCATGGTGGGCCTGGGCTTTGCCATGCTGGCGCTGTTTGCGCTGGCCATGTGGAGCAGTCTCAAAGGCTGTTTTACTGAAAAACTATGGTTGCTGAAGTGGGCGGTGTTGATGCTGCCCATGCCATGGATTGCTGCCGAACTGGGCTGGTTTGTGGCGGAATATGGCCGCCAGCCTTGGACCATTTACGGTGTGCTCCCTACGCATTTATCGGTGTCCACCCTGAGTCCGGCCAGTTTGTATGGCTCATTGATTGGTTTTGTCGGCTTTTACACGGTGTTGCTAGTGGTCGAGTTATATCTGATGGTCAAGTTTGCCCGGCAAGGGCCAGGCTCGCTGGGCACAGGCCGTTATGATCAGGAAGTACACGCTTAGGAGAATGCCATGTTGGATTACACAACCCTGAAAATCATCTGGTGGCTGCTGGTCGGTGTGTTACTCGTCGGGTTTGCCATCATGGACGGCCACGACATGGGCGTGGGCACACTGCTGCCTTTTGTCGGTAAAAACGATGACGAACGACGCGTCGTCATCAATACGGTCGGTCCGCACTGGGATGGTAACCAGGTCTGGTTTATCACCGGTGGCGGGGCCATTTTTGCCGCCTGGCCGCTGGTCTATGCCACTGCCTTTAGCGGCTTTTACTGGGCCATGCTGGCGGTGTTATGGGCTTTGTTTTTCCGTCCGGTGGGCTTTGATTACCGCAGCAAAATTCATAATGCGCGCTGGCGCAGCACCTGGGATTGGGGCCTGTTTGTCGGTGGTGCCGTACCACCGCTGATTTTCGGCGTGGCCTTCGGCAATCTGCTACAAGGGGTGCCGTTCAGCCTAGACAACAATCTGGTTTCGTACTATAGCGGCAGCTTCTGGGCCTTGTTGAATCCGTTTGCGCTGCTATGCGGGGTGGTTTCGAGCGCCATGATCACCATGCAGGGCGGCGTCTATCTGGCGCATCGTACTGAAGGCCGCATCCAGTTGCGTAGCATGATGCTTGCCGGATACGCTGCCTGGGTCATGGTGGCGGCTTTTGTGCTGGCCGGGTTATGGTTGCGGTTTGGTCATATCGACGGCTATGTCATCACCTCCAGTGTGGATGCGGCAGCTTTACCTGATCCATTGGCCAAAACTGTGGCGCGCTCAGCGGAAGGCTGGTGGCAGAATTATCGGGCGCAGCCCATGTTATGGTTGTTGCCTGGTCTGGCGATCTGTGGCGCTTTACTGGCCACCTGGCTGGTGCAGTCTGGCCGGACTTTACGCGCATTTATAACCTCATCGCTGAGTATACTCGGTGTCATTGGGACGGCAGGTGCTGCGATGTTCCCGTTTGTGATGCCTTCTTCCATCCAGCCAAATGCCAGCCTGACCGTGTGGGACAGTGTCTCCAGCCATCTGACGCTGCAACTGATGTTTTTTGCCACGCTGATTTTTATGCCGCTGATTATCTTTTATACCAGCTGGGCCTACCACGTCATGCGTGGCAAAGTCACCGTGGCCGATATCCAGGCCAACAGTCATCAGGCTTACTAAAGGAGAATACATATGTGGTACTTTACCTGGTTGTTAGGCGTGGGTTTTGCCGTACTACTGGCCATCCTCAATGCTATGTGGCTGGAGTCGGGTGGCTGTGATCATTGCCGTCACGATGCTGAATAATACTGCCCGCCTGAGCAAACGCCATGTTTAGCGTGGTGTTTGCTGTGTATGCAAGGACTAAAACGATAAACAGATTTTGCCGACATGGCTGTTGCTTTCCTGGTATTGAAACGCCTGCACGATCTCTTCTACCGCAAATACTTTATCCACCACCGGTTGCATGCCGTTAGCATCTATCGCTTTGATCATGGCTTGTTGTTGCGCACGGTTGCCTACCAGCACGCCTTGCAGTCGTAATTGCTTGATTAAGGCTGTCACTAGCGGAAAGTCGCCCGCCAAGCCAGTCAAGATACCAATCACCGAGATATGGCCGCCGACACGCGCTGCCAGCATGGACTGCTCCAGCGTGGCGGGGCCACCAACCTCTACAATATGGTCGACGCCGCGACCGCCAGATATTTCACGCGCTAGCGTGCCCCATTTCGGCGTGCTTTTGTAATTGATGAGGTGGTCTGCGCCCAATGTGCTAAGTTTCTCCAGTTTGGCGTCGCTGGATGAGGTAGCAATCACCGTCGCGCCTGCCAGTTTGGCAAATTGCAGCGCAAACATAGACACGCCGCCCGTGCCTTGCACCAGCACGGTATCGCCTGGTTTGAGGTGGTCATCTGCCATCAGGGATCGCCAGGCGGTAAGGGCGGCGGTGGTGAGAGTGGAGGAGGCAAGATGGCTCCAGCCTTTGGGCGCCAGGGTGAATGACTCCACACTGGCGGTGACCAGCTCGCGCGCATAGCCATCAACGCCATCGCCAGGCACGGTGGCAAAGCCTTCAACGTGCGGTTCGCCCGACTGCCAGGTGGGAAAGAAGGTGCTGACAACGGCATCGCCCACTTTGAATTCGGTGACGTCCGCACCTACGGCAATCACTTCCCCGGCACCATCTGCCATCGGGATGCGTGGCTCACTCGGCCCCCACATGCCGCTGACCACGGCAAAGTCGTGGTAGTTGAGCGAGTTGGCATGCAGCCTGACGGTGATTTCACCAATCTTGGGCGCAGCAGCTTCACGGCTGCCTATGGTCACGTTTTGATACCCGCCGCCGGGTTGCACAATGATGGCTTTACTCATTGTTGGTCTCCTCAAAAATGTGATGACTATCATCATCGGGTGCGTGTGATCGTTGGATTGTGCCGTGTTGCTGTGGCGATGTAAATTCTTTGCCCTTCGTTATATACGGCCTTATATAGCGTGGTTCTAGATAAAATTTAACATCGTTAAATTTCCTGTTTTATCGTGCAGGAAACACACATACATACAGATGTGTATGTTAGTATATTTTTCACCATAGCCAACATTCAGATTGGTTTAGCCTGCAGGCACAACAGATACTCACAAGGAACCTACCCGATGAAACTAACGATTAATGGCAAAGAGACCGAGCTAAATGTCAGTGAAGACATGCCTATTTTGTGGGCGATTCGCGATGTGGCTGGGCTAACCGGCACCAAGTTTGGCTGTGGCATGGCGCAATGCGGTGCTTGTACCGTGCATCTGGATGGCCAGGCCATCCGTTCCTGCGTGACGCCGGTGAGTGCCGCGGTCGGCAAAAAAATCACGACGATTGAATCCATGCAAGATGACAAAGTCGGGCAAGCCGTGCAGGCGGCCTGGCAGCAGATTGATGTGGTGCAATGTGGCTACTGCCAGTCTGGCCAGATCATGTCTGCCACCTCATTACTCAAACAAAACCCCAAACCCAGCGATGCCGATATCGATGCCGCCATGAGTGGCAATATCTGCCGTTGTGGCACTTATCAACGTATCCGCACAGCGATTCACGAAGCTGCTGCCAAACTGGCTTAAGGAGAGACACCATGAACGATATGATTAATCTCTCGCGCCGCAGCTTTATCAAAAGTACCGCGCTGGTCGCTGGTGGCTTGGTGGTGGCTTTCAGCATTCCACAGGCCAAACGTTTTATGGGCGTGGCCAATGCGGCCGAGGCGATGCCGTTGCCTGCGCCCAATGCATTCTTGCGCATAGGGGCAGATGACAGTATTACCGTCATGTTGGCGCATAGTGAAATGGGACAGGGTGTTTGGACCACCTTGCCGATGCTGATTGCTGATGAGCTGGATGCCGACTGGAATACGATCAAGGTTGAGCATGCGCCTGCGGCACCGGCCTATATTCACACTGCTTATGGCATTCAGATTACCGGTGGTTCATCGACCACCTGGTCAGAGTTTGACCGTTATCGCCAGGCAGGTGCGCTGACGCGCGCTTTGCTGCTGAATGCGGCAGCTAAACAATGGAATGTAACGGTAGCCGAGTTGCGCACCGAAAATGGCGCGGTGATTCATGGCACACAACAATTGCGTTATGGCCAACTGGTAGAAACCGCCAGCCAGCTAGAAACACCCACCAGCGTGACGCTGAAAAAACCAGAACAATGGAAATTTATTGGTAAAGCGACCAAGCGCCTGGATAGTGCAGAAAAAATTAATGGCACCGCCAAATTTGGCCAGGACGTGCAATTTGACGGGTTGAAAGTGGCCATGGTGGCGCGTGCGCCGGTGTTTGGTACCAAACTGAAAAGTGTCGCTGACGGTGACACGCTGAAAGTACCGGGTGTGATCAAGGTGGTCAAAGTGCCTACAGGTGTGGCGGTGATTGCCGAGCATTACTGGGCGGCCAAGCAAGGCCGTGAAGCGCTCAAATTGGAGTGGGATTTGGCCGGGCATGATAAACCGGATTCTGCGGCCTTATTAAAGCAATACCAGGCCTTGGCACAACAGCCAGGCGTGCAGGCCGCCAAGGCGGGTGATATTGCCAGCGGTAGCAAACAGGCCAAGCAGGCCGTGACCGCCGAATATGTATTGCCTTATTTGTCACATGCGCCCATGGAGCCACTCAATTGCGCCGTGAAAATTTCTGAGCAGGGCTGTGATATCTGGACCGGCACACAAATGCAAACCACCGACCAGGCCTCTGCTGCCAAAATTCTGGGCCTCAAGCCAGAGCAGGTGAAAATTCATACCCAGTTTTTAGGCGGTGGCTTTGGCCGTCGCGCCAATCCGCGCGCGGACTTTGTGTCTGAAGCCGTAGAGGTTGCAAAAGCCGCTGGCTTGCCAGTGAAAACCGTGTGGAGCCGTGAGGATGATGTGAAAGGCGGTTTTTACCGGCCGATGTTTGTGCACCGCGCCACGGTGTCCCTGGACAAACAGGGCAAACCATTGGCCTGGCAACACACCCTGGTCGGGCAGTCCATCATCAAAGGCACGCCGTTTGAAGGCGTGATGATCAAGGATGGCATTGATGCCACCTCGGTGGAAGGCGTGGCGGATTCGCCTTATGTAAAAGGCACTGCCAACCACCTGGTGCAATTACATTCGGTGCAGAGCGATGTGCCGGTGTTGTGGTGGCGCTCGGTGGGACATAGCCACTCCGGCTTTGCTATGGAAAGCCTGATCGACGAGCTGGCGCATGCCAGCAAACAGGATCCGCTGGCCTATAGGCGGCAGTTGCTCAAAGACCACCCACGTCATCTGGCAGCGCTCAACCTGGCCGCCGATAAAGCAGGCTGGGGCAAACCATTACCTAAAGGCGTGTTCCGCGGCATTGCCGTGCATGAATCGTTTGGCAGCTATGTGGCGCAAGTGGCTGAGGTGTCGGTGAAAGAAGGCGAAGTTAAAGTGCACCGTGTGGTGGTGGCGATTGATTGCGGCCTGGCGGTCAACCCGGATGGCGTGAAGGCACAAATGGAGTCTTCAGTGGCTTATGCCCTGGGCGCCACACTCAGCAGCGAAATCAGCTTTAAAGATGGGCAAGTGGTGCAATCTAACTTTCATGATTACCAGGTGTTGCGCATGAAAGACATGCCCAAGGTGGACGTGCATATCGTGGCCAGTACCGAAAAAATGGGCGGTGTCGGAGAGCCTGGCGTACCGCCGTTGGCGCCTGCGGTGGCCAATGCCGTATTTGCTGCGACTGGTAAACGTATCCGCCGCCTGCCGATAGGCGACCAACTGGCTTAAGCGTATGCAATCGTCAGATTGGGAAGTGCTGCAACGTGCCAGCGATTGGCTGCAACAAGGCTATCGCGCACACCTGTTCACCGTCATCCAGACCTGGGGCTCGGCACCGCGTTTGCCGGGCGCCATTCTGGTGGTGCGTGAAGATGGCCATCTGGTTGGCTCGGTATCTGGCGGTTGTATTGAGGATGACCTGGCAGATAAAGCCAGGCATCAGCAGTTGCCGACGCAGCCCGCTATTCTGGAATACGGCATCCACCAGGACGAAGCGCAGCGTTTTGGTATCCCGTGCGGTGGACAGCTGAAGATATTTGCTGAGCCGCTCACACAGGCAACGCAGCTGGCACCCATGCTGCAAAGCCTGGCCCAACGCAGTTTGTTAAAGCGTTCGGTCAATTTGCAGAGTGGCGAAGTACGCCACCAGCCTGTGTTGCCAGAGGGCTTGCCTTACCTGGATAACGACTGGTTCCACAGTTATTTTGGCCCGCAGTGGCGCTTGCTGATTATTGGTGCCAACCAGTTAGGATCGGTGCTGGCGGCCATGGCGCAAGCACTGGATTTTCACGTCATGATTTGTGACCCACGTGAAGAAATGCGCGCCGAATGGCATGTGGAAGGCGCGGACTGGTTGCCCGGCATGCCGGACGATGTGGTGCTAGACATTGTGCCTGATCCACACACGGCGATTGTGGCGGTGACGCATGACCCTAAACTGGATGACATGGCTTTGCTTGAGGCGCTCAAATCAGATGCGTTTTATATCGGTGCGCTGGGCTCAGTCAAAAACCAGGAGAAACGCAAACAGCGCCTGCGCAGTTTTGATTTAAGCGAGCAGGAAGTCAATCGCCTGCATGGCCCTGTCGGTTTGCGCATAGGCAGCCGCACGCCAGCTGAAATTGCCGTGTCTATTCTGGCTGAATTGATTCAGGCGCGGTCACAGTTGCAACAGGTCGGACTTGCTCAAGCCAGTGCCAATCTGGCTGCGGCTTGATCGGCATGGTGTTAAACCAGGTCTGCAGGCGTATCAATATCCTTCAAGATGCCTGCATCCTGGCATTCAAATCTTAAAATCTCCGCCTGATGCGCACGCAACACCGCGCGTGCACCCTGGTCTCCTTCAACCAGCAGTAATTCCGGCATCAGGTCACTGGCAAAGCCAACCGGGTGCCCGGGCTGGCCTTGATGCATGGGCTGCACCAGTCCTGCTTGCGTCAGTTGTTGGGCGACGCGTGTAATGGTCGCTGTCTGAATGTATGGCATATCTGCCAGCGCAATGACCAGTCCAGATAGGTGTGGAAAAAGCGTTTGTGCCGTCACAACCCCTAGTTTCAGGCTGTCCGCCATCTGTTGATGCTGTTCTTCACAGGCCACTACCTTAAACCCCATTGACATAAGCTGGCCAGCGAGCGGCGACGCATAGCCACGGATGACCGCAACGCTGTTCGGCAAAGCTTGGATTAAAGCTTGCGCCGCACGTAGCGCCATGAGTTGCCCATCAGCGAGTGGTTGTAGCAGTTTGTTCTGCGCGCCAAAGCGGCGCGAAAAACCACCTGCCAGCAATAAGCCGACGACCGGTTGTTGTGTGGGGGCAAGTGGTGTCATATTTTTGTTCATGCATTGACTGAGGCAGTCAACAACTCACTTCACTGGCGCGTTCATGTATGCTTGCCATGGTCTTATCTGGAGCCGTTATGATGTTACCTAAACGTTTATATTACCCTGTGTTGCTGGGTTTGCTGACTTTTCCTGCGCTGGCGTGGGCCGGTCTTGCGGCGGGCGATGCTGAATTTGCCGTGACGGTGAACGGAGACCAGCGTCCTTATCTGGTGCATGTGCCCAAGCAGGCACTGTCTGAACAAGCCTTGCCTATGGTGCTGGTGCTGCATGGAGGCCTGGGCAATATGCAAGTGCAGGCCAATGAGCGCTTTTACCACCAAGTGTCGGCCGCTGAAAAATACGGTTATATCGTGGTGTTCCCAAATGGCTACAGCCGCCTGCCGGGCGGCAAGTTTGCGACCTGGAATGCGGGCAATTGCTGTGGCCCGGCGGTGAAGAAGCAAAGTGATGATGTGGCCGTCATCCGTGCCATCATCCAGGACATGCAGCAGCGGGCCAATGTGGATCCCAATCGTATCTTTGTCGATGGCATGTCGAATGGCGGCATGATGAGCTACCGATTGGCTTGTGAGCTATCTGATACCATCAGTGCCATCGCCTCGGTCGCAGGCACTGACAATACCCAACGCTGCCAGCCTGCCAAGCCGGTAGCCGTGTTGCATATCCATGCCAAAGACGATGACCATGTGCCGTTTAATGGCGGCAAAGGTCAGCAGTCCATGGTCGATGTGAGTTTTAACTCCGTGCCTGCCACGATACAAAAGTGGGTACAGCTCAATCAGGCCATTCCCCAGGCAGAGCGCATCCTGGATGTGCCCGGCGCTTATTGCGAAATCCACCGTGGTGGGCTGGCGCCAGTGCAATTGTGCGTCACGGAGACTGGCGGCCACTCCTGGCCGGGAGGCCGCAAACCGCGTGGCGGCAGTGCCGGGTCTGATGCGTTGATTGCCAATGAGGTGATCTGGCAGTTTTTTAACGCTAACGGCCGTCGTTAGCGGCCAACTGAGTTAAAACAGCTCAGTTAAAAAGGAATACTGTAGCCGACATACGCCATCGGCTGAATTCTGGTCTCGGTAATCGGGCTGTTATGTTGTGCGTTGCTCAGTCGCGTCACAAAAGCGCCAAACAACAGAGAGTGGTCTTTAAAGGCTGGCATCATGCCGTTGACACCCGCCTGCCATTCGACGCCAGAACCTGCGCGGTAAACCGGGCGGCTGGCGGTCGCTTCGCTGCTGTCAACGCCGAAATAATAGTCGTTAAATTTCTGGTTGTTCCAGGTGGCGCCAATCACCCCGTTCAAGCGTAGTTGTGGAGCGCGCACCAGGCTTTTAATGTATTGCAGCTGAACCTGTTGGCCATTGCTGTTGCCGCTGGCATCTGTGGTCCATTGCGCATTAAACGTGCCATAGTCGGTTTGCCAGCGCAGCAAGGGGCCGACAAAAATCGAAAAATCGCGGTCATGCATGCCACGGGTGCGATCGCCTTTGCTGGCATCCCAGCCAAATTTGGCTTCAGCAGACAGCCCAAAGCGCACACGCTGGTCATCGCTGTCCAGCAGCCAAACGCCCGCTTGTAATGCGTTAATGAAAAAGCGGTCACCGTAGTTGGCATTGATAATTGGCAATGCAAGTACGCGGTACTCATCAGAGCCTGAAGTCTTGGGCAAGACGCCTACGCCTATGCCGTATAAGTTTTGTGCCCTGGGCACGGCTGTTTCAGTTTGGCGGTCTATGCGAGACTCCGCTTCTGCCATGGCGCTAAATAAGGCGATAGTCAGCCCGGTGGTGGTGCGTGTTACTGCGTGTTTCATCATGTGTGTATCCATTATTGTTATGCGCTGCATGCTTGAACAGCATTTTTAAGCGAGAGTTCCCGCAAACCAGACTTTTTCTGGCCTGTTTTGCAAGTTTAACACGGCGTGTTAACTGCCTTGTTTCAGTTGAATAATTTGCTGCGTGACTTTGTCGCCCTGGTCTTTATCCACTGCGCTGATCGCCGGTTGCAGGGACTGCAATGTGCTGAGGTCTTTTTGCGTAAATGCCACGCGTGACAATGCCAGCATGGCGTCATAGTCGCGCTGGTTCAAGTCATAGGCATGCTTGAGGTCTTGTTCGGCCTGCGCGAACTGTTGCAGGCCTTCTTCTGCCAGGCCGAGAAAATACCACGCATCGGCCGAGCTGGGCTCTTTATGCGCCCACTCACTGGCAATGGATTTCAGGTTAGCCCAATCTGCATTCTGGTAAGGAATCACCACCTGCATAAAATAAGGGCGTTGTTCGAGTGGCAGCGCCCAGAATGGCACCTCGTTGGTTTTAAGCGAGATGACTTCAGGCGCCTCCATCAGTTCTTTAATCCACTCCACCGGCAAACTGTAGAAAAACGCCTGATGTCCTGGGCTCTTGAAAGTGGTGAGCCCGATCAGATTAAAGTGTTGGTCAAACAGTGCACCGCCGCTGGAGCCCATTAAAAAAGCAGCATTCGAACGCACAATCATGCTGCCCTCAAAAGGATAAGTCCCTTTGATATTGCCGTAAGAAATTTGTGGTACCGGTGCCCCCGCCGGAAAGCTCAGGCTGAACACCTCTTCTTCGTATTGCAGTGTTTTGCTATCGCGCATGGGGATTGGTTTAAACGGCAGCGGATCAAACTTGAGTAAACAGACATCACGTTTCCAGTTGGCCTTGAGGGCGATGGGCTGGTAGCCATCGCGGAACTTGGCAATATTGGCGCCATTGCTATTGGCAATCACGTGACAGTTGGTCGCGACATACTCAGGGCTCACCACCACACCAGAGCCGCGGCCATTAGAGCCGCCAGGCATATCGGTGGTGACCATGACAATGGAGTGACCGAGCTCCAGTGTATCGACGATGCTGGGCTGTGCATACGCATGACCTGGCCCTGACAATAATATGGTCAATAATAGTAACTGTTTCATACAGGCTCCCAGAATAAAAGGCTAACCGCAGTCATGTTGCATGACTGTATGTCCTCTGACCAGCATATCGCGTAAATGTTTTCTGCGGTATGCATTTTGTAGGTATTTTCTGACAAGCAAATCGGCACCTGCCTACTTATTCATTCTGCCCTGGCCCTCTACCATAGCGCATGAGATAGCCTGAGACGAAATTGAGTATTAACAATGCGAAGAACCAAGTCCTATATGTTACCCAAGCTGATTCTCCTGAACATGCTTGCCTTAATGATGATTACTTTCGAGCACGAAGTCCCCGCCGACAATAACCCTTTGCTGAGCAGCGCTCAGTCTGGGCCGATGGTGGCGGCGAAGCCGGAAGCTCATGCAGTTGCGGTCGCTACGACTACGTTACCGCCTGCGATAAAAGTGGCGGCGGTAGAGGAGAGTAAAGTGGATGAAGATAAACAGACTGCCATGAAAAAACCGGCTGTTTACAAAAAGCGTGTGCAACAAAAGCATTCGGCAATTAAACCGCATGCGATGGTATTAAAGGCGAGTTATACCAGCAATACGCCGTTGGGATGTTGTTTCCGCGGCAACCGCATTTAATGCTCACACATGTTTAAACATATAAAGCCTCCTCGCGGAGGCTTTTTTGTTGCAGGTCTTTTCAAGAGCCAATACACTGGCAGAAAAAAGTTTTCTCATCAACATCTAAACAAAAACCGTCAAAGAAAGCGCTATGTTTAAATCCTTTTTTCCTGATTCACGCTGGTTCTGGCCGTCTGTCATTGTCTGGGCAACCATTTGCTGTGGTGTCTGGTTTGAGTTTTCTAACGCGATGGGGGCAATGTTTGGCTTATCCGTGGCCGAAGAGCAGCCAGTGATCGGCCTGGGCCATTTTGTCACAGATTCATTCAAATTGTTTTACGGCTACTATGCCGTGAGTGTGGCGCTGTTTGCGCTGGCCTGGTTTCAGCTCAAACCCAGCCGCTGGCAGTGGTGGTCTATTGTCGGTTCGTCATTTATCCTGTTTTCGACTTATTACTCGGTGCAGGTGTCCGTGGCGATTAATAACTGGCGCCGACCATTTTTTGATGGCGTGCAGGCCGCTTTGTCGCCCAACTCCAAAGTGACCACCGCCGAGTTGTACACGCTAATGTTGCAGTTTGCCGAAATTGCGTTCGTGGCGATTTTTATCTACGTCATCACACGTTTTTTTGTCAGTCATTATATTTTCCGCTGGCGCACGGCCATGAACGATTTTTATACCAGCCAGTGGACGCAAGTGCGTAAGATTGAAGGTGCCTCGCAACGGGTGCAGGAAGACACCATGCGCTTTGCCACTATTATGGAAGGCCTGGGCGTATCTATGGTCGAGGCGATTATGACTTTGTTTGCGTTCTTGCCCGTACTGTGGAGCTTGTCTTCTTATGTGAGCGAGTTGCCGGTGTTTGGTGCCGTGCCAGCACCGTTATTTACCTCGGCGATTGCCTGGTCAGTCTTCGGTACCTTATTGCTGGCCGCAGTGGGGATTAAATTGCCTGGGCTGGAATTCAGGAACCAACGCGTGGAAGCGGCCTACCGTAAAGAGCTGGTGTATGGTGAGGACAATGCAGAGCGCGCACAACCAGCGACGCTGAGGTCACTGTTTTTAGATGTGCGTAAAAACTACTTCCGCCTGTATTTCCACTATATGTATTTCAATGTGGCGCGCAGCCTGTATTTGCAGGCAGATAATATTTTTGCCTACCTGATCCTGGTGCCGACGATTGCGGCCGGGCGTATCACCTTTGGTATTTTGCAACAGATCCTGACCGCGTTTTCACAAGTCAGCAACTCGTTCCAATACCTGGTTAACTCGTGGACGACGATTGTTGAACTGCTGTCTGTCTACAAACGTTTGACGGCCTTTGAAGCGGCTATCAAGCACGAAGCGCTGCCTGAGATCGAGCAAACTACCGCCTGATAAGCGACCTGACAAAAGCGACCTGACAAAAGCAGCGGTGGCCAGTGTTATCTGGCCACCTGCTGAAAATGATCGAACTTCGGCTGCTGCTCGCGCATAAACTGCGCCAACGCTTCATCCGACAACGGTCTACTGTAATAGTATCCCTGGCCGACATCACAACCACTATGCAGTAAAAACCGGTGCTGGTATTCGGTTTCTATGCCTTCCGCCGTCACCGATTTATGCAGGCTTTTGCCCAGGTTAATCAGCGCCAGTAAAATGTTGCCGTTTGTCACGCTTTGCTCCAGGTCTTGCACAAAGGCCTTGTCGATTTTTAACTCATCAATCGGATAGTTTTTGAGGTAGGCCATGTTCGAATAGCCAATACCGAAATCATCAATCGCAATGCACACGCCCAGTCGCTTTAGCTGCTCCAGCGTGCGCGTGAACATGGCTTCGTCTTTGAAGCGCGCATTTTCGGTGACTTCTAGCGTAATTAAATGTGGCGGTACGCGCTCCTGCCGCAACACGCGCTGCACGGTTTCAACCAGGTTGCCACGCAAAAACTGAATCGGCGACACATTGACCGCAATCGGCACCATATATCCCCACTCGGTTTGCATGGACTTGATCTTCTGGCAGGCGGTCTGCAACACCCATTCGCCAATGGCAAAAATATGGCCGGTTTCTTCAGCTACCGGAATAAACTGGTCGGGCGGAATCAGGCCGCGCTCAGGATGTTGCCAACGGATCAGTGCTTCCAGCGCGCTGATATTGCCATGCTGCATATTGATTTGCGGCTGGTAATACAGCATCAGTTCTTGCCGCTGCATGGCATGGCCCAGGCCATATTCAATTTCGTTGCGCTCGCCCAGTTGCTGGGCCAAGGCGCCGCTAAACATCTGCACTTTGTTTTTGCCCGCGTTTTTGGCGCTGTACAGCGCCGAGTCGGCGCAACTCAGCAAAGCATCTATCTCTTTGGCATGATCGGGGTAAATGCTGACGCCGACGCTGCAGGTCATGTTAAATACATAATCGCCAATCGCAATCGGTTGCGAGATGGCTTCCATCACGCGCTCGAGCAAGGGCTCGGCATCTTCCGCCACGCGCAGGCCGGGGTAAAGCATGACAAACTCGTCGCCGCCAAAGCGCACAATGGCATCAGTCGGGCGCGTACTCTGGATCAGCCGTTGCGCAACGTTTTCCAGCAGTTTGTCACCGGCGCGATGCCCCAGCGTATCGTTAATCAGCTTGAAGTGATCAAGGTCGATAAAGGCAATGGCAATCTTGTTGTGCGTTTTATCCGCCTCGGCAATCAGGCTGGCCAGTTTGCCACTGAAGGCATGGCGGTTGAGCAGGCCGGTCAGGTTGTCAGTGACGGCTAACTGGCGAATTTGCAATTCATGGTTCTTGCGGTCGGTAATGTCTTCTACCGTGCCTTCGTAATAGAGAATATCGCCTTGCGGGTCACACACGGCATGGGCGTTTTCTGAAATCCAGATGGTTTCACCGTTGAGCCGGTAAACTTCAGACTCAAAATTATGTACCCGGCCTTGCGCGCGGATGGCGTCGGTAAACTCACCGCGCCTGCTTTCTGCCACATAGAGCTGGGTGCTGATATTGTTGAGATCGCTGATGAGGGCTTTCGGCGACACATAGCCATACAATTTGGCCAGTGCCGGATTAGCATTCAGGTAAGTGCCGGACTCTGTGGTCTGGAACATGCCCAGCGTGGAGTTCTCGAACATGGAGCGGTACTTTTGCTCGGTACTGAATAATTCGTGCTCTATGCGTTTACGGCAACTGATGTCCTGGATAATGCCTTCCAGCGCCACGGGTTTCCCATCACTATCAAACACGGCACTGCCGCGCTCGGCGACCCAGGTGATGTCGCCGTTGGCGCGCACAATGCGGTATTCCAGCTCAAAACGCTCACCTTTTTTAATCGCAGCATCAATCACGGTGCGCGCTTGATCCCTGTCATCTGGATGCGTGATGATTTCGTAAGAGGTGGTTTTATTGAGCAGCAACTCATGCGCCGGATAGCCAGTGAGGGCTTCGCAGCCCTTGCTCACATAAATCATGGTCCAGTTGCTGTCATACAGGCAGCGGTAAATCATGCCATCCAGGTTATCCAGCAGCGTATCCAGCAATCGCTGTTGCTGCGCGGTGAGTAAGGATTCCATGATGTCGTTTTGCATGAGTCCGAAAAGGGTCGTCTGACTATTCATCAGGCATACACCTGCTCTGCAGCTTGCGAGCGCACAGAAAGCACCTTGTCCCACAGGCTTTGGGCCGTGGTCAGGGTGAGCATGCTGTTTTGGGCGATATTGGCAATGGCAATGCCGGGGTTGTGGCTGGCGCCTCTAAAGAAGGTCGTCATCGGCTGAATCTGCGTCGGCGCCAGGTAAGGGATTTCGCCCAGTGCGGAGACAAACAGGCCGAACCTGAGTGAGGCCGCTTTGTCTTCAATCACAATGATCTGCCGGTAATCAGTGAAATAATGTGGATGCCCCAGCATGCGCGCCAGGTCGATCACCGGAATCACCTCTCCGCGGTAGGCGTGCATTCCGGCAATAAACGGTGCCGACTCCGGCAAGGTGCGCAACTGGTCTTCATCAATGGCTTCGCGCACAAAGCGCGCCTCTATGCCCATCCATGAGTCACCGACGTAGAAGGTGGCATATTCCTGGCAGTCCTGCCCGGATTGCGCAAACAGGTTGGGGTTGAATTTATTGTGGATGACTTGTGCTTCGGCGTGGATGCGCTGGTTAATTTCGTCTACCTTGCCCAACGGCGTGAAAATCAGGGCAACCACTTTATTGCGGTAGCTATCCTGTTCGCTCTTGAATTCACGATAGCCATAGGCCGCACGGGCGCCGACGGCATAATAGGTGTTCTGGTAAATGGCAATATCAAACAGCTGTTCACCTTCTTTCAGCTTGCTAATGGCGGGCATCAGCTCAAAGAGTTCGCCCATGGCAAAGTCTTTATGCGTACTTGAAATCACATTCATTTGTTCATTCACGAACAGGGTGAAACTGCCATTGACCGGCGTATCTGTTTTATCGCGTGGAATCACATCGCGCAGCATGGCCTGGAATTGCGGGGTACTGTCAAACACGATAGCGATGCCACCGATGATGCTGCTACCATCCAGGTGCCGGATAGGCGCGGCATAAATATAAGTGTGTTTGTCGTTGTAGAGCGGGGTGGGTTCAAACGGCGAGACCACATAATCTTGTGTCGAGGCGCAACTGCGCGTTCGGCCTACCCATTCATCCGCCAGCTGGGTGCCGAGCAGATGGTTGTACTGGTGGTTAGACACCGCCATCACCTCACCTTTGCGGTCAAACACAATCAGGTTGTCATACACGGTGTACAGGCTATTGATATAGCGAAGCACCTCCGTCATGGTGCTTTTATCTTCAGCCTGCAGGCTGGTCTTTGCCAGCAAGTCCCTGAATACATGCGTCAGCGCCCACCAACGCACATCGTTGGCGCGTTCATACAGGTTGCGGTCCATGATTTCTACCGCCAGCTGCGCATAAAAACTAGAGTTTTCCAGCATCACAGACACCACGGTCTGGTAGAGCTCTGAGACCATGTTTTCGATGATCTGCTGGGTTTTGTGGCCGGTATGGCTGATTTCAGAAAGCAGGCTTTTGGAAAAGTTTTTCTGCTGTGTATTCACATCATTGCTTTGCCGGATATTGCCGTTCCATACCGATTGATTCAGTTTGCTCTGGATATTGGCGGCCTGCTTGGGAATATTCAGCAGGCTTTCGGAAAAAATCAGCGGGCTACGCATGACTTTGCGCAGGATATCGGCATTAATCGTGTTGACCATGTCGTGGATGGTCTGGTTAAACGCGTGCTCTATCGGAATCATCGCCTGGCCTAACCAGCCTGGCCCCAGGTAACCCTGGTAGCCCTCAGACTGTTTGGTCACGCACAGGTATTCGCGCCCGCTAAAACGCGTAATAAACCAGTCGGTGTCAGTATCCACACATAGCGAAACACCCAGTGGAATCTGGTACGGATCGCTGGAGGCAATGACATGGCGCTCTTCGTCCAGCAACACGCCTATGGTCCAGTCGTTATGCGAAATCAGGTTGTGGAAAATGGTGTCCAGCTCATTGACGAACTTAAAGCACAGGCACAGCACGCCCAGCGTGCGCTGGCCATCTTTGCTGCGTACGGCATGCGCATACACCAGCGATTTATGCAGCTTGCCGCCGATCTCTGTTTCATAAAAACGCTCTACGTATGGCTCTGTCGATTGCCGCGCCAGTGCCACAATCGGGTGGTAATGAAATAAAGTGGTCTGTGTGTCGTCCAGTTGATGCAGTAGCTGGCCCTCTTCATCAAACAGCACAATGTTGTCGTAGACGGTGTATTTTTTCTGGTATTCCTGAAAACGAAACGCAAGCCTGTCCTGGTCGGCATCTTCCACGATGTCCGCAGCCTGTTTTTCGAGATAGTCGCGCACATCATCGTCGGTGGCGAAAAATCCAATATCCGCCGTGCGCTCAAACAGGTTGCGCACCAGCAGGTTAATAATCTCAAACGCTTTTGATGACAGTTGTGCCGCGGTTTTATGCAGCGTTTCCTGCGATAAATGACGTAATACATCATTTGAAATAGTGTTAAACGCACTGCGGGTTTCTTCCATTTCGGAGCCAGTGCCGGAAAGTTGCGCCATCAATGCCAGGCTATCCCAGGCGTGTTGCAGTTGGTAAATGTGTGAACGAAAGTCATTGACCTTCTTGAAGTGGTTAGCCAAGTCCTCGGTTAACGGTTGCGGGTGCATCTTGTTGCCTCTTTCCCTATACATATTTTATTGTTGCCAGGGCATATACAGCAAAAATGGTTCCCGTTTGAGTGGGTCGAATTGAAAAACAATGGCAAGAAAAATGCTTTTATTACAATATTAAGGCCCTAAATGCACTCAATGTGGCTTGAAAATCGCTTATGAATCGTTGAACTAACATTTAAAACGCTATTTTTTCGCAGAATTGTTTTCTTCATGCTTTTTTTTAGTGCATCCAAAACCAAAAGAGTGCGTTTTTGGTGCCTGACTCTCCGTTTGCAAGTGCTCTCCCGCCTATGATTAATACCATGATTGAAATTCACAGTGTGTCTGAAGCCATCCGTGATGCGGTAGCGCCGGTGTTTTTATTAACCGGGATCGGCTCGATTTTAGGGGTGCTGATTGGGCGATTGGGGCGCTCGATAGACCGAGCCCGTTTTTTGACCGATGCACCAGAAGAGAAGCGTGAACGCTTTAAAAATGAGCTGAGGATTATTGTGCGGCGCACAAAGTGGCTGCGGCGGGCCATTGCTGCGGCCACCTTTGCTGCCTTGTGTATTTGTGTCTCGATTGCCAGTATGTTTTTGTCGGTAGAGACCGGTTTACGGTTGCCGCACCTGGTGATGGTGTCATTTATTATTTCGATGGCCTCGCTGATTTTTGGCCTGTTATGCTTTTTGCGCGAGATCGTGCTGGCGTCACGTGAAGTGATTGTGCCGTTTCAGCAGCGCGACAAGCCTGCCCAACCTTAACGGTATAGCGCGCGAATCACGTCTGTTTGCGTCAGGATGCCGACCAGTTTGTTGGACTCATCGACCACCGGCAGCAATTGCAAATGATGGCTGGTCATGAGTGGGATGGTATGCATGAGATGCATGTGCTCGGTGATGGTGATCGCCGGGGTGGTCATGATCTGGCCGACCACTTCCGGTTTGTCGCTATGCGTGGTGGGGGACCAGCGGATCAGGCGTTTTAAGGCCGGTGCCACTTCGCGGTAGCTTTCTGCCTTGGCGTGGCGCATAAAGTCAGACACGCTGAGCAGGCCTATCACCAATTGTGCCTTATTCACCACGGGAATGGCTGGTTCGGTTTGTTTGAGTATGGTTTGCCAGGCGGTTTCCAGTGGGTCGCCAAACTCAAGCATGGTTGAGACCGGGCGCATGATTTCCCTGCACTCAATGGCCTCCAGTTTGCGCCTGTAAGCAATCAGCTCGGTTTGTTCCAGCAAGCTTTGTAATTGTTCTGGGTGGATATCCAGCACCTCATGAAACTGCCCGAGCGCAGTCTGTAAGTCTTCTGTTTTAAACCCAAACTGGTAGTGCATATGGGTAGGCGAATTGGGCGCGTGCTCGTGATGTGCGGCAGGATAGCGATAGCCGGTCAGCGTATGGTACAGCCAGGCCGTGAGTACCAGTAACAGGCTGTTTGCCAACACTGGCCACCAGACAAAACTGTAGCCCAGGCTGTGAATGGCTTCGCCACCTAACACGGCAGTGAGAGCGACCGCACCACTGGGTGGGTGCAGGCAGCGTAGCGCGAACATGAGTGCAATGGCACCCAGCATGGCCAGCGCCGCGGCAAACACCAGTTGTTGCGGTAATAGCTGTGCGAAAAACACGCCTGCCAGTGCCGCCAGGGTGTTGCCCGCTAAAATGGCCCAAGGTTGTGCCAGCGGGCTGGACGGCAGGCAAAACAGGATCACCGCTGATGCACCCATGGGCGCAATTAAAAAAACCGCACTATGCCAGTCCCCTGGCACCACACTCAGGGCAATCAGCCCGGTACACAAAATCCCTAATCCGGCACCGATAGCCGCCCGCGCATAGTCGCGCAAAGTGCCTGTCATTCGGCGGGGCCAATAGGGCTTTAAAAAAGACGGTAACTCTGTCATTGCCTGGTCAAAAAACAAAGAGTGTGAAGTGTATCACGATCAATGCACTTTCCATTTTCTACCGCTGCACGGTCTGTACCGTGAGCGCCAGTGAGCCTGATAGATAGTGCGCCTGATACATCAAGATACAAAAACAGTGAAACTTCGGCACATTTTTACTGCTCATATGCGCAGAGGTTCTTTGAATGAAGTGCCAATATTAAAAAAGCAAGAAAGGATGTTGTGATGCAATCGTTTTTACAATCAAGACTCACGCATTGGGTGACTGTACCGTTAGCCGTGGCCGCTTTGTTCGGCGCAGGCTATTTCATCAAGGGCAATACGCTGGTGAACCATGCGCAGGCCACTGCGCCGGTCTCGGCAAAAGCCATGACGGCGCCGAGTGCGTATATTACCTTGCCTAACTTTGCCAGCATCGCGTCTAGCCAAGGTGCTGCGGTGGTCAATATCAGCGTCACCGGCACGGTGAAAACGGCAGGTATCCCGGGCGTGGACCCTAATGATCCGATGTTTGAATTGTTCCGCCGTTTTCAACCCAACCTGCCGCAAACTGAAACGCCCATGAACGGCCTGGGTTCAGGTTTTATCGTCAAGTCTGATGGTGTGATCCTGACCAATGCGCACGTGGTCGACAAGGCAGATGTGGTCACCGTGAAGTTGTCTGATAAACGTGAGTTCCAGGCCAAGGTGATTGGTGTGGATAAACTGACCGATGTGGCGGTACTCAAAATTGAAGCCAAAGATTTACCGACTGTGCATATCGGCAGCACCAAAAACAGCAATGTCGGCGACTGGGTGGTGGCCATTGGCTCACCATTCGGTTTTGATAACACGGTGACCGCAGGCATTATTTCAGCCAAATCGCGTGCCTTGCCAGACGAAGGCTATGTGCCTTTCCTGCAAACTGACGTGGCGATTAACCCTGGTAACTCGGGCGGGCCACTGTTTAACCTGAATGGCGAAGTGATTGGTATCAACTCGCAGATCTATAGCCGTAGCGGCGGTTACCAGGGGCTGTCATTCGCTATCCCGATTGATGTCGCCATGGGCATTGAGCAGCAATTGCTGGAAAAAGGCAAAGTCAGTCGTGGCCGTTTGGGCATTGGCGTGCAGTCGATCAACCAGGACCTGGCGAGCTCGTTTGGTTTGCAGTCGCCGAGCGGTGCGCTGGTGAGTAATATTGAGAAAAATGGCCCGGCCGACAAAGCAGGCCTGGAACCTGGTGATGTGATTGTCAAATTCAATGGACAAAGCATAGACCGCTCCAGCGATTTGCCACCGATGGTGGCCAGTGTCAAACCGGGTAGCACCGTCAGCATGGAGGTCTGGCGTAACAAGCAGTTGAAGAAACTGTCTGTGCGCATTGATGAAATGCAAACGGCTCAAGCCGGTCCGGCGGTCGTGCCAGACAGCCAGCAATCCAAACTGGGCGTCAGCGTGCGTCCGCTAACGTCGCAGGAGCTGGCGCAAACGCAGCTCAAGCAAGGCTTGCTGGTCGAAGAAGTGGCTAAAGGGCCAGCGGCCACCGCAGGCATACAACCAGGAGATGTGATCCTGGCGGTGAATGGCGACCAGGTGAAGAATGTGGGCCAGTTGCACGACAAGCTGTCGCAAAACGGCAAGAACGTGGCCTTGCTGGTGATGCGTGGTGAAAGCAAGATTTATGTGCCGGTCAAAATCAGTTAATTTTTGCGTGTGATCCTTCGAGCTTGCCCCGCTTAGGCGGGGCTTTTTTGTGTGCTGGGTAAATTCAGGCCAGACACTGCATAATTCTGCTACGCTTTCGTTTTCGCTCGTTAAAATAATAAACTATGCAAACCTTTCATATTGAGCCTACTCATGACGCGCTGTTGCAAACTGCGCTGGTGAGTCAGATTAATCAAAAGACCAAACCACTTGGCGCATTAGGCCGTCTGGAAACTCTGGCTATGCAATTAGGCATGGTGCAGCAGACCGAGCGTCCTGTGTTGCAGCAGCCGACCATGCTGGTATTTGCCGGCGATCATGGCATTGTGGAAGAAGGGGTGAGCCCTTATCCGCAGGCAGTCACCGCGCAAATGGTGCTGAATTTTCTCAATGGTGGCGCAGCGATTAATGTGTTCGCACGCCAGCATGGTTTTGATTTGCATGTGGTGGATAGCGGCGTGAATGCCGTGTTTCAGCCGCATCCGCTGCTGATAGATGCCAAAATTGGTATGGGCACGGAGAATTTCCGGCATCACCCTGCCATGACGGCTGACCAATGTACGCAAGCCATTACGCGTGGTGCGCAAATTGCGCGTAATGCGATTGCGCAGGGCTGTAACGTCATGGCGTTGGGGGAGATGGGCATAGGCAATACGTCTAGTGCCAGTTGCCTCATGAGTGTGCTGTGTGACTTGCCTATGCATCAGTGCGTGGGGCGTGGCACCGGTTTGAGTGACAAAGGCTTGCAGCACAAGCTCTCTGTGCTGACCTCAGCCTTGCAGATGCATCATGTTGCGGCTGACGAACCGTTGCAGGCGTTGGCGGCATTTGGCGGTTTTGAAATTGCCATGATGGTAGGTGCATTGCTGGCTGCCGCAGAGGCCAGGACAACCTTGCTGATTGATGGCTTTATTGCGACCTCTGCCTTGCTGGTGGCTGCCAAACTGTATCCGCAAGTGATTGATTATTGTGTATTTGCCCATTGCTCTGATGAAAGCGGGCATAGCATGATGTTGTCTCACCTCAAGGCACAGCCTTTGCTACATCTGTCCCTGCGTTTGGGGGAGGGCACTGGTGCGGTGCTGGCGTATCCCTTGTTGCAGTCAGCCGTGGCTTTCCTCAATGAAATGGCCAGTTTTGAAAGTGCTGGCGTGAGTGGGCAGTTGCAGTGAGGCTGGCTGTAGTGAAACTGCAATGGCGCTATTTCGTGTTGGCGGTCGGTTTTTTCACGCGACTACCGGTGCCTGCGGTGGTAGATTTTCAAGAGTCAGACCTCAATCACGCTGCCAGATATTTTCCGCTGGTCGGGTTGTTGATTGGCCTGTTGGCTGCCATCGTCTGGTGGCTGGCCAGTTGCGTTTTTCCACCGGCCTTGGCCGTGTTATGCAGCATGGCGGTGACCATTTACCTGACTGGTGCATTTCATGAAGATGGCCTGGCGGATAGCGCTGATGGTCTCGGTGGTGGCATGGACCGCGCGCGCAAGCTAGAAATCATGCAGGATTCGCGTCTTGGCAGTTACGGCGCGATTGCGCTGGTCGGCGTGTTGCTGTTCAAGTTTCAGGCTTTATCTGCGCTCACGCCTGCCATCTTGCCGTTTGCACTCATCTCCGCGCATGCCCTTAGCCGACTGGCGGCGGTGTATATCATGGCGAGTGCTAGCTATGTGCGTTTTGCCGGTAAGTCCAAACCCCTGGCGACTACACTTTCAAAGCAGGATATCTGGTGTGCCAGTGCCTTTGGCCTGGTGTGCTGGCTAGGCTTTTGCCTGATGCTGGGCGTGAATCATTCTGCGCTGAGTACGATACGCTTTGCCCTGATTACAGGGTTGCCTGTGCTCGCCATCTGGTGGTGGTGGCGTCGCCTGATTCTGCGCCATTTGCAGGGCTACACGGGCGACACTTTGGGCGCGACACAACAATTGACTGAGCTGGCCTTTTACTTGGGGTTATTGGCCTGGGAACATTTAGCATGAAACTGACCTTAGTCCGCCATACCAGTTTGCAAGTCGCCGAGGGCATTTGCTATGGTCAGAGTGATATTGATGTCTCGGTTAACTTTGCCAGTGAGTTATCACAACTCAAGCAGAAGCTGATTCACGAACAAATTGATGCGGTCTATGCCAGTCCGCTGCAACGCTGCAGCAAGCTGGCGCATGCCTTGGGTTTCGACGGCATCACGCATGACGAGCGCCTGAAAGAGTTGCATTTTGGCGATTGGGAAATGCAGTCTTGGAACGATATTCCACGTGAGTTGTTTGATGTGTGGGCACAGAACTACGCCGAGCTGGCGCCACCCAATGGTGAAACGTTTGCCGGGTTGCAGCAGCGCGGTGTGGACTTTTTGCAGGAAGTGCAGGCGCGCCATGCAGGTCAGCATGTGTTGGTGGTCACGCATGGCGGCATGATACGCGCCCTCATCGCGCATGTGCTCAATATGCAGCTCAAAGGCCTGTTCCGCTTTCACGTCGATTACGCCAGCCTGACGCGGTTGGATCTGTCGGGCGCGATTCCCAAAATTGAGTTTGTGAACCGCTAAGCTTTTCTCAATAATTCAAATACCTTGTCATGCTCACAATGCGCCACGTTAAAACGTAGCCACGACGACGGCTGCTGGTAAGGCCGGAACAAGTTGCCTGGCGCCAGCATGATGTTCTGTCTGGATGCTTCGCTGGCCACCTCCGCAGCATTTTTGTCGTTGGCCAGTTTGGCCCACACAAACATGCCACCGGCAGGCTCGGCATGAATGCTCAAACCACATTCCTCCAGGGCACGTATTACCTGCGTTCTTTTCAGTTCCAGCCGGTTACGCACTTTCTCCATATGCTTGCGGTACCGGCCTTCGACCAGAATTTGATACATCACGCGCTGGTTGATTTCTGAGCTAGTGAGGCCGGTGAGCAGTTTGAGGTCGAGCAAGCGGCTGGCCAGTTCGGCTTGGCAAGCGATAAAACCCACGCGCAAGCTGGCCGAAATGGTTTTGGAGTAGCTGCTGACGTAAATCACGCGGTTGAGTTGATCCAGTGCCGCCAGGCGCGGCGCATTTTGCGGATGAAAGTCGCCGTAAATATCGTCTTCCACAATATATAAACCGTATTTTTCTGCTAGTTGTAATATCTGGTGCGCCACCGCCAGGCTGGTGCTGGTGCCAGTAGGGTTATGCAATACGGTGTTGGTGAAAAACAGTTTGGGTCTGTGTTCTTGTAGGAGCTGCTGCAAGGCGCTGACGTCCGGGCCATTCAACAGTCGTGGCACCCCCATAATGCGTGCGCCCATGGATTTTAAAAATCCAAACAAAGTGTAGTAGCCAGGGTCGTCTACCAATACCACATCACCAGGTTTGATGAACAGCCGTGCGACTAAATCGAGGCCATGTGAAGCGCCATTGGTCATCAGGATGTGTTGCGCCTCTGCATGGATGCCAATGTCGGCCAGGTTCTTTTGTGCCAATTGTTGCCGTAATGGTAAGTACCCACTCACATCGCCATAACCGGTTAAAAAATACCCCGATTTTCGTGACAACTCATTCAGGCTTTTTTGAATGACTTTTTCATCCAGCCAGTCTTTGGGTAACCAGCCACAGCCAGGCCGGATGGCATCTGGCACGTCCCTGAAAGTGTTATGCAGCAGCCATAACACATCGTCAGCCCTATCCAGGTAAGAGGTGCTTGCAACGCTTTCTTCAGGCTTGTTGAGCGGCGCCACATAAAAGCCTGAGCCGCGCCGTGACAGCAGATAACCCAGCGCTACCAGGCGGTCATAGGCGTCGACCACCGTAAAGCGACTGATGCCATGTTGCAATGCAAAGTCTCGGATGGAAGGCAGGCGCGTGCCTGTACGCAACACGCGTTGCTCCACCAGTTGTTTGATGCCAATGACAACTTGCTCGACCAGCGGTACCGGGTCTTGCAGGTTGATGGTAATGAGTGATTGCGTGACTGGCATGGTATATGGACCTGTACAGTGCTTTATATTGATATGTAAATTGTACATGTAGTGTACATGTGTGGGGCGATAGTATGTGGTTTATATTTTCAGGATAAACCTTCGATGAAATCCTCGCTTGCGCTCTTCATGTTGGCATTGATGACTTTGCCACTGTTGCTAAACGGTCAACATCATCCAGTGCGTGATGCACGTATGGACGCTGCCAATCAACCGGTATGCCTGAGTAATCTACATGGCATGGAGGCGTGTGATGCCGCGGTAATCTCACCGCAAACCATGCAGCCTGCCAGGCAAAAAACCATGGTGCTGGTGAGAGGGCAGTTGCTGCCACTCCAGCCGGACCATCACTAAATACCGCAATCTTCTCATGTATACCCCCAAACATTTTTCTGCCCCCAGTGAGGCGGCGCTACACGAACTGATACGGGCATATCCATTTGCCACCTTGATCATGACCACAGGCAGTGGTCTGGAGGTGAATCATTTGCCGCTGTATTTAGAGGATCAGGGTGTGTTGAGCGGCCACCTGGCGCGTGCAAACCCCTTATGGCAAGCCGTGCCGGTTGAGCAACCGGTGATGGCGATTTTTCATGGGCCGCATACCTATGTAACGTCGTCGTGGTACGCCACCAAAGCCCAAACAGGCAGGGTAGTGCCGACCTGGAATTATGTGGTGGCGCATGTGCGTGGCACGTTGCGGGTGATCGAGGATGCCCACTGGTTGCGCGCCCACCTGGCAGCGCTGACGGCGCAACAGGAAGCGGCATTTGAGCCACCTTGGCAACTGGAAGATTCGCCCGCAGACTTTATAAATCAACTCATGCAGGCAGTGGTGGGCATTGAAATTGAAGTCACGCAACTGACCGGCAAGTGGAAGGTAAGCCAGAATCAGCCGCTGGAGAATCAACTGGGTGTATTACAGGGGTTGGGTGCGAGTGAGGCCGCGCATGGCCAAGCCATGGCTGAGATTGTCCGGGCAGTCAACCACTTATCGACTTAGAGGCTTTGTCTAGCGCTTGTGCTAGTCGTGACCAGGCGGTGGGTGGCGGTAACCCAAATCGCAGTGCTTGCGGCGCTGCAAAATAACGCGTCCATACGCCTTGCTCGGCCAAGGCCTGCTGCAACGTATGGCTGGCAGGGTGCGGCACATATTGGAATAAATCTGTGCCACCTGTCGGAGTCAGTCCATGCTGGCTAAGTAGTTGTGCTAACTGTGCTGATTGTGTCGGCAGATGTTTGCGCATCTGCTGTTGCCAGTCGTGGTCAGCCAGTGCATGACCGGCGATAAATTGACTGGGGCCAGTGATGGTCCATGGACCGAGCAATGATTCCACTTGCGTCAATGCTTCTGGCTCGCCAAGCAGAAAGCCCACCCGTAGCCCGGCTAGGCCAAAAAACTTGCCCAGCGACCGTAACACCCATAACCCTGCTTGCCCGCTATGGCTGGCGAGGCTATGTTGCGGTGTGGTGTCCATAAACGCTTCGTCTACCACCAGCCAGCCGCCGCGTGCGGCCAGTTGGGTATGCCAGTCCAACAGCGTGTCGGTTGGGTATAAGTACCCGGTGGGGTTGTTGGGGTTACATACCAGCAATACGTCCATATCCTGCAACAGATGGTCATCTGGCATCTGGTCAAAAAATTGCACCTGATGCCCGGCACGTTGCCAGGCATGCGCGTGTTCTTGATACATGGTACGTGGCATGGCGACACGGCATGGCGCGCGTAAGGTGGGCAATGCTTGTAGGGCTGCCTGTGAGCCTGCGCAGGCCAGCAGATGTGCGCAACCATAATAAGCACGAGCTGCAGCCTGTAGCGCATCTGGCGCGGGGGGCAAGCGTTGAAACAGCGCGGGTGCTAATGCTGGAATCGGGTAGTGCTGAGGATGAATTCCGGTAGAGATATCCAGCCAGTCTGCCAATGGCCTGCCGTATTGTTGCGCGGCCTGCTGCAGGTTACCGCCATGCTCAAGCATAAGTGATCGCTCCAAGCAGTACCGCAAGTGCTAGCCAACTCAGGATGCCATTACGTACCAATTGCAAGGCACGGGGAATATCCTCTTTGGTGGGCGCAATGTCGGTGCCCAGGCGCGGGCGCTCATGCCACTCACCGTCATAACGGGCGCGTCCGCCCAATTGCACATTCAACGAGCCTGCCCCGGCGGCCATTACCGGGCCTGCATTCGGGCTATCCCATAACGGCGCTTGTTGCCGCCAGGCTTGCCATGCCAGCCGTGTCTGTCCGAGTAATGCATAGGTGAGCGCCGTCAGCCTGGCGGGGACATAGTTCAGCACATCGTCCAGCCGCGCGGCTGCCCAGCCATAGTAAAAATAACGCGGTGTTTTATAACCCCACATGGCGTCCAGCGTGTTTACCAGGCGGTACGCCAATGCGCCCGGCCCGCCAGCAATAAAAAACCAGAACAATGCCCCAAACACACTATCGCTGCCGTTTTCCAGCACCGATTCAATCGTCGCACTGACGGGTTCAATCGCGTCTACATCACGGCTGACCATATAAGAAGTCGCCTGCTGCGCCTCTTGAAACTTGCCATTGTGCAAAGCATGGTAAACCGCCAGACCATGCTGGCGCAGGCTGCGGTGGCCGATGGCAAAGTATAGTAAATAGATATGCAAGGCGAGCGCTAGCCACATGGATAGCTGCATCGCGTAGATGATCAGCAAGATAGGCGGCAGCACGAGTAAAACCACCCCCAAAGCGCCTGCGAGGCGTTGGCGAGCGTGTGGCTGCTGGCTGGGAGGATTTAGGCGTTTTTCAAGTTGTGTCACCAGCCAGCCAAAGCCCACCAGCGGGTGCAAGCGCCTGGGTTCACCCAGCCAGCTATCAAGCACGACCGCACCACAGGCAAGCCCGGCGAGTGTGAGATAATCGAGTGATGGATAAACAGGCAGTGAAAACATTAATGGTTCAGGGCACCACGTCGGATGCCGGTAAAAGTACGCTGGTGGCCGGGTTGTGCCGCGTATTGTACCGCAGCGGGGTGGCGGTGGCGCCATTCAAGCCGCAAAACATGGCGCTCAACGCCGCCGTGACCGCTGATGGTGGCGAGATTGGCCGGGCGCAAGCGGTGCAAGCCATGGCCTGTGGATTGCAGCCACATACCGATATGAATCCGGTGTTGCTCAAGCCGAATTCAGACACTGGTTGCCAAGTGATTATTCACGGCCAGGTGGTGGGTAACCAGGAAGCGAGCACTTACCACGACTATAAAAAAACGGCCATGCAGGCGGTGCTGCAATCTTATCAGCGCCTGCAACAGCAGTATGACTGTGTGGTGGTAGAGGGCGCAGGCAGCCCGGCTGAAATCAATCTGCGCGCCAATGATATTGCCAATATGGGTTTTGCCGAGGCGGTGGATTGCCCGGTGATTCTGGTGGCCGATATTGATAAAGGCGGCGTGTTTGCACACCTGGTTGGCACCCTGGCTTTACTCAGCGAAAGTGAGCAAGCGCGGGTGGTGGGTTTTGTGATTAACAAGTTCCGCGGCGATATTGCCTTGCTGCAGCCTGGGTTGGACTGGCTGGAACAGCGCACGGGCAAACCCGTGCTAGGCGTGTTGCCCTATCTGCATGATTTGCATCTGGAAGCAGAGGATGCCGTGGCCAGGACGAGTAGCAAAAACACCAGTGCGCAATTAAAGGTCGTCGTGCCTGTATTACCGCATATCGCCAACCATACCGACTTTGACGCGCTGCGCCTGCATCCACAGGTAGACTTGCAGTTTGTGCGCTTGAGTGAGCCTGTGCCCGCCGCGGATTTAATTATTTTGCCTGGCAGCAAGAATGTGCGTGGCGATTTGGCGGCTTTGCGCGAGTCTGGCTGGGAGCCTGTCATTGCGCGGCATTTGCGTTACGGCGGCAAAGTGCTGGGGATTTGCGGCGGCTTCCAGATGCTCGGCCAGCAGTTGCATGACCCCATGGCGCTAGAGGGCGAGGCTGGCAGCAGTGCTGGCTTTGGCTGGTTGCCCATGGATACCACACTGGAAGCACATAAGCAGCTCAAACAAGTCTCTGGCAAGCTGGCTTTTGCCGATGCGGAGTTACGGGGTTATGAGATTCATATGGGCGTGAGTAGCGGCGCCGCATTAACGCGCCCGGCGCATCTCATCGCGGGCCAGGCAGAAGGCGCATTGTCAGTCGATGGCCAGGTCGCGGGTAGTTATGTGCATGGTTTGTTTGATCATCCGCAAGCCTGTGCTGCCTGGTTGCAATGGGCGGGGTTGTCTAATCAGGTAGATTACGACTACATGCAATTGCGCGAACAGAGTCTGGAGCAACTGGCAGACAGTGTGTGCCAGCATATGAACTGGTCCGCACTCGCCTCGCATCTGCCAGCAGGATTTAAGCCAGGTTAGCCTGCCACCACTTTAATCGTCTGCTCAAAGGCTTGCACCACTTGCCCGGCGCGGATTTTGGCGGTTTTTCTGCGCTCAATGGCGCCATCGACCTTAATCAAGCCTTCGGCCACCATAGACTTTCCCTGGCCACCACTGTCGGCCACGCCTTCCAGTTTGAGCAAATCACACAGGGCGATAAATTCGCCTCTCAGTTCAAAAGTCGTCGTTGCCATGGTTAGTCCTGTGTTTAGCTTAAAACGTCATTTTAAGGCTTGTTTGCGGTTTCTGGCGGTAAATTCACTTCCAGTGTCAGTGAGGCATTCTGGCTTTCCCACAGGTGTTCATTCAACTGGTGATGCACGGTGACAAACAGAAAATTCAGCCCGGCTTTTTGCGGATGAAAGCTAAACTCACCTTGTTGGTTGGCGTGAATGTTGGAGGTTCTGACGTTGTCGAGATCGTACAAGTCTTCAACTCTGTGTTTAATAAAATGTTCGTTATCCGTCACCACGATAACGCGCGCATCCGGCACCGGTTTGCCGTTCTCTAGCACACGGAAACTGAGTTCACCACCCAGCAGCAGACCATTGGGTGACGCCAGTGGAATAATCTCCAGGCCTTGGTTAAAGGGCTTGGCGGTGTATTTTTGCTGGCCTTTGAAAATATAAGTGTCAGCATAGCTATAGTAGTTCATGGTAGTCGGCTTACCGGTCACGCGCTTCATATCAGCGGCAAAATACAGTTTTTTATCCGCCGTCTCCACCGCTTTATACACCGGCCCCACGCGTTGGCCGGTGCTGATACGATAAGTGCCTTCCTCTTTTAATTCTGGCTCGAGATACACCGCTGCCTTGGTTTTGGCAATCGGCTTGATCGCAGCCGTTGTGCCGTTAGGCGCCGTGATCGTGAAGTTGGGCGAGTCCATGGCAAAGTCAGCCTGAAATGGAAACTCGGTAAACGCCGACTCAATGGTCAGGCGGTGGTGTGTGACATTGAACTGGTTGGGTTTTAAAAACGGTACATGCGCCTCGGCAGCCAGCGAGGCGACCAAAGCGATCATGGCTAAGCAACACTTTTTCATGGAATTTCTTTCTTGTTATTTAAGCTTTAACGGCAAGCCTGCTGCAATAAAACTAACTTGATCAGCAATGGCTGCCACATGCTGGTTCAAGCGGCCTTGTTCATCCTGAAACTGGCGATTAATTTCGCCTAGCGGCACGATGCCCATGCCGACTTCATTGCTGACTAAAAACACCGTGGCTTGTAATTGCGGCAACGCGTCCAGCAAGGCCTGCTTTTCGGCCTGCCAATCCAGGCGTTCTGGTTTGTCGCAGTCGGGGCAAATGCATTGCGCCAGCCACAAGGTGAGGCAATCAACGATTAAGCAGGTATCCGGTGCATCGTTGTCCAGCAACGTTTGCCCAAGGTTAAACGGCGCCTCTACCAGTGCCCAATAGGGTGGACGGCGTTCTTTGTGATGCGACACCCGCTTGGCAAACTCATCGTCATACACTTGCGCGGTGGCGATATAAGTCACGGGCAACTCAAGCGCAGAAGCCAGCCGCTCTGCATAAGCGCTTTTGCCGCTACGTGCACCGCCTAAAATCAAATGGCTGCTCATGAAATACTCCCATGCTGTTGTTGCCAGCGTTGAATAATGGTTTGCAATTGGGGTAGGCCTTCTGTAAACAATGCGGGGCCGGGCTGCAAAATGTCGACGGATTTGATTTCGTAAAGATGGCCGTCTCGTATGGCGGGCATGGCTTGCCAACCTGCACGTGCAGCCACTTTTGTTGGCTGGAATTTTTTGCCGCACCAGGAGCCAATGATGATGTCAGGCTGCACGGCTAACACTTGTTCTGCCGTCACTTGGCGGTCACGTGCGCTGTGAAACTGGCTTAAATGCGGGAAGCAATCGACGCCGCCTGCGGCTTCAATGAGCTCTGCCGCCCAGCGGATGCTGCACATCATGGGCTCGTCCCACTCTTCAAAATAGACCTTGGGTTTACGTGACCAAGCGGTGGCTTGCTGGCGCGCGTCAGTCAATTGTGCCTGGTAGGTTTCTACCAGTTTCTCAGCTTTGTCGCTGGCTCCAACCAAATCGCCAACGGTGAGTATCATTTGCAAAGTTTCGTCCAGGCTGCGCTGGTTAAACACATGCACCTGGCAACCAGCTTTAATCAGTGAGGCGGCAATGTCGGCCTGCAAATTGGAGAAACACAGCACCAGGTCAGGTTGCAGGGCTAGAATTTTTTCGATATTGGCGCTGGTAAACGCACTGATTTTGGGTTTTTCTTTGCGTGCAATGGCTGGGCGGGTGGTGAAGCCGGAAATGCCGACCAGTCGGTCTTGCTGCCCCAACAGGTATAACACCTCTACCGTTTCAGTGGTCAGGCAGACAATGCGTTGTGGCCAACGCTTCATGGCTGCGCCTCGTGATTGTGCCAGCCGTTTTCCATCAGCATGTCTGAGAGTGGTTTTTCGGTAGCCCAGCCTTGTTCTACCAGCATGGGTGATTTATAAAAGGTATTCACATAGCCCAAGCATAAAATCGCCACCGGTTTGGCATCGGCTGGCATGCCTAATAATTGCGCCAGGGCTTGTGGGTCAAACAGGCTGACCCAGCCCATGCCTATGCCTTCGGCGCGCGCTGCCAGCCACAGGTTTTGAATGGCACAACTGACAGAAGCCAGGTCCATCTCGGGCAGTGTGCGACGGCCAAATACATATTTCTCGCGCTGGTCACACAAGGTGGCGATCAGTAATTCGCCACAGTCCAAAATGCCTTCGACTTTTAGCCGCATAAATTCGGCCATACGCGCCGTATTTTCAACTTCGCCAATGGCTTGCGCCGTGCGTTTGCGTTCTTCATCCACCAGCGCATGGATGCGTTTGCGTAAGTCAGTATCGCTGATACGGATAAAGCGCCATGGCTGCATCAGGCCAACGCTGGGGGCATGGTGTGCAGCCTGCAATAGTGTTTGCAATAATTCAGGCGTAATCGGCGTCGGCAAAAAGTGCCGCATATCGCGCCGCTCGGCAATCACTTTGTAAATCGCCGCTTTGTCGGTGTCTGAATAGGCAAAACTCATGGCAGGAAAAATTGTGCGGCCAGCGCCGGGTTGGACGGGAAATAAAAATGCAGAAAACTGGCGGTGATATTCTGGTGGCGATAGACCGCTTCACCCGCGCCATATTTGCCTTTGCCTTGGGCAATGACCGGCAAGTCAGTCTCGAAGCGGCCATAGTGAAAGGTGTGTGCGCCTATGCTGGCAGCGTCGTCATCCGAGGTTGCAAACGAGGCGTGTTGCGTGCCCAGGCCTTGTAGCTTGGGTTGAATCTCACTGTTGCCTGGCAATAGCCCGAACACAGGCTGGCCATTCAGCGTGTCACCTAGCGCCAGCATGCCGCCGCACTCTGCCAGGATAGGTTTACCCGCTTGGGCGGCGGCGTGTAGCCCGTCGCGCATGCTGTGGTTATGTTGCAGTTGGTCCAGATGTAGTTCGGGATAGCCGCCGGGTAGCCAATAAGCATCTGCGGCAGGTAACTGCGCATCGTGCACAGGTGAAAAAAACGCAATATTGGCACCCAGTGTTTGCAGTAAATCCAAATTCGCTTGATAGGTAAAACAGAACGCGGCATCTTTCGCCACGGCAATGGTTTTGCCTTGCAGCAATGGCGTGACAGCAGACTGCTCTGGCGCTTGAAAGCTCACGGTGGGCGGCAAAGGAATCTCTGGCCCCAGTAATTGCGCAGCGGTTTCTATGCGCTGCTCAATATCGTCAATCTCTTGTGCCAGGTGCAGACCAAGGTGGCGCTCTGGCAAACTCAGCTGTGGGTCATGCTTCATGGCACCCAGCCAGGGGATATCGGCTGGCAAGGCGGCTTGGATCATCTTGGCGTGGCCATCGCTGCCAATTTGGTTGGCAAATACGCCTGCGCGTTTCAAGCTTGGCCTAAACGCGTACAAGCCATAGGCAATCGCGGCAAAAGTTTGCGCCATGGCTTTGGCATTAATCACCAAGCCGACGGCAATGCCAAAACGTTCGGCAATATCGGCACAAGACGGCGTGCCGTCATAAAGCCCCATCACGCCTTCGAGCAAAATCACGTCATTTTGCTGGGCGGCTTGGTAGAGTAAGCGCTGCGCATCGGCTTCGCCGCACATGCCGAGGTCGAGGTTATAGACCGGCTTGCCGGTGGCGACTTGCAGAATCATGCCGTCAATAAAGTCCGGGCCGCATTTAAAGGCTTGCACACGCAGGCCACGGTTGCGGTAAGCGCGTGCCAAGGCGGCGGTGGTCATGGTTTTGCCTTGGCCGGAAGCAGGCGCAGCCATGAGCATGGCGTGACAGCTAGCTGCTTGCATTAGAGGTCTATCCCAGCCTGGGCTTTGATGCCTGCGCGCCAGGCGTGTTTGACGTCCATCAGTTCAGTGACGGTATCGGCCGCATTTCTTAATGCCTCAGAAGCACCGCGGCCAGTAATGACCACGTGCTGCATGGGTGGACGCTTGGCAATGGCGTCCAGCACCATCTGCTCATCTAGATAACCGTATTTGAAGGTGTAAGTGAGTTCGTCCAGCACCACGAGATTGATCGCCGGATCTTGCAGCATTTGCGCCACGATTTGCCAGCCACGCATGGCCGTTTCGGTATCGCGCTGGCGGTCTTGTGTATTCCAGGTAAAGCCTTCGCCCAGCACATGCCAGGTGACGGCAGGATGCTGGCGGAAAAAGGCTTCTTCGCCGGTATCTGAACGACCTTTGATAAATTGGGCCACGCCGACACGCATGCCGTGGCCGAGGGAGCGGGCTACCATGCCAAAGGCAGAAGAGCTTTTGCCTTTGCCGTTGCCGGTGAGAATGAGGAGCAGGCCTTTTTCCTGATTAGCCTGCTCGATTTTTTCGTCAATGACCGCTTTTTTGCGGATCATGCGCGCCTTATGGCGGCTGTCACGGTCATTGGTTTCCATGATGCTGTGTAGAGCTTAAGCGTTTTCGCGGACAGAGCGTTTAGCCAGGCCAAACACTACATGCGCAATCAGTGCGACCACCACCCAGAATGCAATCGCTTCGAGTTGTTTAGGGAAGTATTTCACTACACGTGGCACGAATTCGGCAAAGGTCGGGTCAGGGTAACGGCCACCAAAGAAGTAGAAGCCACCACTGGAGAACAGCTCCGCAATCGCAGAAGCGGCAACCACTACGCCAGTCAATTTAAACAGGCTGCTGAATGCCCAGGTCGTGTTGTCCTCCAGCCAGCGGCCAGCCAGCCACATGGTGCCGTAGGCAGGTAACAAAAAGCCGTAGGCAGGCGTCACACAAAAATTGCTCACGCCGCCCCAGGTCACGGCTGCCATATCCAGGCCAGCGCACAAAGCTAACAGGACAACAAACATGATGGTCGAGCGCAGGTAGTAACCGGCAATCAAAAACGCAGCGTAAGAAGCGCTAGGCAAAAAATCGATAGAAGCGAAATGATGACCGCGCGTCAGGATGACCACCAGTGCAATGACAAATGCGATTGCCAGAGATTGAGTTGAAATTTTACGTGGCATGCCAACGACTCCAAAAATAAGATTAATTACATAAGGTTAATGACTAGGGGTGAATTTTAGCCCAATTCGATCAGGCTTGGGCAAAATCCACCCTTATCGGGTTACTTCATGTCGTAGTTCAGGCTGACGAATACGTTGGTGCCCATGGTGTTGTAATCGACAGTGGATGACACAGCTGCCAATACATAGTTTTTATCCAGGATGTTGTTTGCACGTGCTTGTAAGCGCCAGCTTGGGTTGATTTGATAGGCCAACGTTGAGTTAAGCAAGGCATAGCCACCCAGTGGAATCCGATTGGCTGGATCATTGTAACGTTCAGCTGAGGCAGTTAACTCACTTGACCAATCCCAGGCGCCATTTTTGTATTGCACAATGAGGTTGCCATAGCGTTGTGCACGTCTGGCCAGCAGATTGTCCGTGGCATCTATACGCGGAGATTGTACCGTGAGGTTTGCTGTTACCAGCCACTGTTCTGCAATTGGCATACTGCCTTCTATCGTCACGCCTTGAACTTCAACCTTGCCGACATTGACAGCACAACCACTGGTGAAGCCAGCCGGACAGCCTGATGTCACTGTTTGAATAAAGTTACGAATATGGTTATCAAATACCGTGACTTTGGCTTGTAACTCTTGCCCTTGATAGCGCAGGCTGGCTTCAAGATTGTCTGCTTTCTCTGACGGTAAATCTGGATTACCAAATCTGTCAGCATACAATTGGTTGAAGGTAGGCGCCCTGAAAGATGAGCCATATTGAGCCGTCAATCGCCATGCGGGCGTGAATGCATAACCATAGCCAATGCCGCCAGTCGTATAGTTGCCAAACTGGCTATTATGATCTTCACGTAATGACAATTGAGTGCTGTGTGCGGCATAGTTGCCCACATAACCGAGTACAAACGCATCATTATTACGGCTTCTGTCTAGCGTACGTACACCCGTTGATTCAGTCTGCACATCTTGTTCCAGCCTGTCATAAGCAAAGGTGACTGTGCCATGTGTCAGACTGTAATCATGCTGCCAAGACAGTTGGCGCTGCTCTGTTTCGATATTGCTATTGCGGGTGGCACTGCTGACGCTGAAGGACTGGTCTCGACCAATGCTGTATTGTACTTTGCTGTTCCAGTGTTCGGTCAGTGCATTTTTTAGTGTTAGCCCATATCCTTGCTGATGTCGTTCCAAGTAGTTGCCAATGTAACCGCTGTCATATTGGTTTTTCCCCTTACTTTCCAGATATTGCAGGCCTAGAGAGTGGCCGGGTGAAAATTCGAGATCTGCGTATGCGGAGCCACTAAAGTTGTTGTATCCGTCACGATCTTTGTCTACGGTGGCAGTCGGGTTTTTTCTTGCGCTAATGCCGCGAGTGTCGTAATTGCTGACCTGCGCGCCAAACTTGACTGCTTGGTAAGCAGAGTCAAAGCCAGCATTGCCGCTGTAGGCATCATAACTCCCTGCGCCAAGGCTGCCGTAAACATGTGTTTTATTGCTTTGGCCGCGTTTGGTGAAAATCTGAATAATTCCACCAATGCCGTCAGAGCCATAAAGGCTCGAAGCCGGGCTGCGCACAATTTCAATGCGGTCAATCAACGCTAGCGGAATATTCTCAAAAGCGGTGGTGCCTGTGGTGCCAGAGTTCATGCGTACACCATCAACTAATACAATGAGCTGATTGTCGTTAGTGCCGCGCATGGCAATGTTACTGCTTGTCCCCATGCCGCCATTGGTATAGGTTTGTATCCCAGGTTGCAGTCTTAATAAGTCAGTTAAGGATCCACCACGTAGTCTATTGATTTCTTCTCGGTCAATGACAGTGACGTCGCCCGTGATTGTTTTTGTGGATTGTGGAGTTCTGCTGGAAGTGACCACGATTTCATCAAGTGAATTAATGTTGTCTGCGGCAAATAGGCTGCCAGATATACTTAAGATCAGCCCCATCAAGGGGAGGTGATTTTTGATTGTTATTTTCATTTGTGATTCTCGAATACAACCCTTCTACACCGAACTGGTCGGGTGAGAGGGTCGTATGACTAATTGATGTGATTGATTTAGAGGCTACTTAGGTTCGTAACGAATGTTCACGAACAGGTTGGCACCCGGGGTGTTGTAGGCAAAGCCAGTTGTTGCCGGGTTGCCATCCAATGCCAAACGGTAGTTTTTATCAAAAATGTTGTTGGCGCGTGCTTGTACAGTCCAGTCGCGATGGATTTTATATTGCGCAGTCATATTGAAAATAGTGTAACCACCCATGCGCAAAGTATTGGCAGAGTCGTTGTAGCGAGCAGAAGAAGTCACTAACTCCGTGCCAAAACGCCAGTCTTGTACCGTGTAGCCGAGGTTAAACTGGCCATGCCGATTAGCGCGACGCACCAGCATATTGTCGGTGGTATCGTCACGTGGTGACTGAATGTCGATGCTGCCGCCTATGTCCAAGCTCTCCCACCGCTGACTGGCTGCCAGGGTGACACCGCGTATCTTGGCTTTATTCAGGTTGGCCGGAACAAATGCACTATCTAGAATGATCAGGTCTCGAATTTTGTTTTCGTAGGCTGTCAGCGAGGCGCTGGATGTATCGTCGCGGTAGCGTAAGCTGGCTTCCACGTTGTCTGATTTCTCAGGTTTGAGATTCGGATTGCTGGTTGCGAAGCCAAAAGAGTCCGGAAAGAACAAGTCATTAAAAGTAGGTGCTTTGAATGCAGAGCCATAACTACCGGTAATACGCCAAGCGTTGTTAATGTTGTAACCATAGCCTAAGCCACCGGTCACATTGTTACCAAAGCTTGAGTTGTGATCTTCACGTGCGCTGGCTTGAATGGTATGTGCGCCTATATTCGCGACGTAGCTGGCAACGTAACCTTCATTAGTGCGCTTGGTATTGTTGTAAGCCGTCGTGGAGTTCACTTTGTCTTCCAGTTTGTCATACATCAGAGTTAATACGCCAACTGGCAGAGTAATATCGTTTTGCCAGTTCAATTGATCTTGTTTTGTTCTAAACAGGCTTCTGCTTTCGCTGGTAAATGGGCCGAGGGCTGCGTAATTGACAGACTCATCAAAGCCTTGGCTGATGCGTAAGGTGGAGTGCCAGTTGCTTGTTATCTGATTTTTACTAAACAGTGAGTAGGTGTGCTGTTCAATATCTGCATGGTCAGAAAAGGCCGGATTAAAGGCTGGGGATGTTGCATCAATATTAAACCGGTTGTCGTAGCGGGTTCTGCCTTTGCTGTGCATCAAGGTTAATCCGACTTCATGACCTTCTACAATGGTATGCGAGAGGCTACCAGTCACCGCCAAGTTGCGATAGCCATCGTTGTCGTTCAGGTTGGGGTTGCGGGTATCCAATGCGGAGAATCCGTTGGTTTTGTTCGCGGAAACATTCACTGCGTATGCAGTATCATTGTGTTTACCACGTAAACCAGCTTCTGCCAAAGTTGTATCGTAAGCGCCAAAGCCAAGGTTTGCATACGGGTTGAAACCATCGACACCTTTTTTCGTGAAAATCTGGATGACGCCACCAATCGCATCCTGCCCGTACAGGCTGGTCAGTGGCCCCCTGACGATTTCAATGCGATCAATCTGTTGAATAGGGATATTCTCAAATGTTGTTGTACCTGCTGTGGCCGACTGCACACGCACCCCATCAATTAACACCAAGGTATGGCCGGTGTTGGTACCACGCATGAAAATGCCTGATGTTTTGCCTGCGCCGCCGTTGTTGTTGATTTCAATGCCAGGCTGGCGTTGCAATAGCTCAATCAGTGAGCTTTGACCACCGCGCTTGATTTCTTCTGCCGTAATGACAGAAACATCAGCAATGACTGACTCTTGTTGTTGCGGTGTGCGTGTTGCAGTGACGATGACTTCGTCTAGTGTTGCATTGTCTGCAGCATAGGCGAGTTCGCTTAAAGAAAGGCCGATCAGGCCTTTAAGAATGACTTTTTTCATTATCTTATCCCTGTATCACATGCGTCCCCGCATGTGGGTTGTCTATCAATACCTGGAGTTAGGGATAATGAATAAAGGCCTTGCATTTTGAACTGCAAAGCCCGTACATAATCAGACACCGTCACCCCGCGGTATTGCAAATGGTTGGTTGCGAGGCCGGTCTCCGGGCTTGCAAGTTTTGATCTATCGCCTTCCCAAGCTTGCGCTCAGTGGCATATGGATAGACCCGCACTTGCTTACCGTTGCGGGGGCAGCACAGGCTTTGCGAATGGAGGTCCGCGCACCTGTTTCCCAGTTTCACCTTTGCTGCAGTTAATACAGCAAAGACACCTGACAACTGGGCAACAGTGTAGTCTAAAGTTGGCTTTTTTGCCAGTCGGCGTCTATTCAACAGGCATGCTGAATTTGTTAATTTACTTTGAAAAAATGCGCTTAGCTATTGACCACACTCATTTTTTTAAAAGATAATGGCCCGATGGATGCCGATTTAAAAAGTCTTGAAGAGCGTGTGACGAAGCTGATTGCTTTGTGCGGCCAGCTGCGTGACGAAAACGTGGAGTTGCGTCAGGAGGTCACACGGCTGCATCAGGAGTCGCAATCACTTAAAGTCAATATGACGCAAGCCAGTGTACAACTGGAGCGTTTGTTGTCGGCGTTGCCTGAGGAAGGTCGTTAGTCATGGCAAGTAATCCGATTGATATCGAAATTATGGGTCGCGCGCTCAGCGTGACTTGCACTGACGAAGAGCGTGACAGTTTGTTGCAGGCGGTTGGCTATCTTGATGGTAAAATGCGCGAAATTCGTGATGCTGGCAAAATGGTCAGCGTAGAGCGAATTGCGATTATGGCAGCACTCAATATTACCCATGAGTTGTTGAATACGCGCAGCGGCGGTGTGGATGTGGGCGATGTGAAAAAACGCATTTCAACCATGCAGCAGCAGATTGATGATGTATTATCCGGCCAGCATAAACTGTTGTAATCCGCTTCAATTCACAAAATTTTCATCGTCATTTTTACTAATTGGCGTATCATAAAAACGGTGTGCTAAGGCGTTGCCTGAGTCTAAAATTCCTTGAACTAGTCTTTGTTATAGGTTTCGGCTCATCAGGTGCTGTGCGATCGCACTAAGTTGGGTGGTCTTTTAAGGCTCCCTTGGCGTGTGAACCTAATGTACCTTAGGCTGTTACCACCTGAACTTTTTGGTTCAGGATCTCGGCTCAGGTAACCCCTTAGCACATCCTTCATTTTTCAGCGCAATGCGTGATACATCAGGTCGGCCAGGCTGACCACTTCCAGGCAACTTTCATCACAAGATTCCAAAATCACCGGCGGTGCATAGCCTGCTTCACTGGCATCTAACCAGCGTCTTGCACACAAGCACCAGCGATCGCCTGTTTTGAGGCCAGGAAATCCATATTCCGGCATGGGTGTCGATAAGTCATTACCTTGTGCCTGTGAGAAGGCCAGAAACTCATCTGTCATTTCCGCACACACGGTATGCCTGCCCAGGTCTTCAGGGTGAAATCCGCAACAACCATCACGCATAAAGCCGGTGATCGGGCGCATGCTGCAGGGGATGAGTAGGGTGCCAAGAACGTTTTTTGCCATGATTGTCAGCTGTACTGTAACTTGGTTTATGATACTGGCATTTGTTAGACATAAGAAGGTTTTCAGGCATGGCGCGTTACTGGTTGATGAAATCCGAGCCCTCGGATGTTTCGATTGATGATTTGGCAGGGTTCCCGAACCAGACGGTCGATTGGTATGGTGTACGTAATTATCAGGCGCGTAACTTTATGCGTGATCAGATGAAATTGGGCGATGGTGTGCTGTTTTACCACTCCAACTGTGATGCGCCTGGCATTGTCGGCATTTGTGAAGTCAGCCAGTTGGCTTATCCGGACAAGTTCCAGTTTGTCGAAGGCCATAAATATTTTGATCCAAAATCGACACCGGAAAATCCGCGCTGGGTGAATGTGGATGTCAAGCTGGTGCGCAAAACCCGCTTGCTGAGCTTGAAAGAAATGCGCGAGACGCCAGAGCTGGCTAATATGCGTACACTGCAAAAAGGCAACCGCTTGTCGATCACCCCCGTAGACCCCAAAGAGTGGGCGGTTATTTCGGCGTTGTTGGCTGAATAA
This sequence comes from Methylophilus sp. 14, assembly GCF_015354345.1. Taxonomy (GTDB): domain Bacteria; phylum Pseudomonadota; class Gammaproteobacteria; order Burkholderiales; family Methylophilaceae; genus Methylophilus. The sequence continues at coordinate 75,234 of NZ_JADKYS010000001.1, forward strand.
GGGCTGGCTTGATGGACACCGTTAGTGTCTTGGTTTGCAGTATTCACGAAGCATTATTCAGATAGAGCAGGTTTATGAACAGACAGCGAAAACATGCCGTGTTGTATATTCTGGTTGCCGGATTTCTGATCGCTTTTGTCGGTGTCGTGCTGTTTGTGTGGATTTATTTTTCCAGCATGCGTGAGATGCATCAAACTACGCGCAAGCTCTACGAGCAGCCTTACGCTGTTGCCAATGCGGCATTAGCCTTGGAGTCAGATTTACACCAGATTCGTGGCAGTTTGCTTTATGCCAGCTTGATTCAGGCGGATCGGCAGCAACTGGCCACGACGGTGGCCTTGATTGAGGCGCGTGAGTCGTCAGCCCAACAAAAGATTGCGGCGATAGCGCGCAGTGATGCCAGCGACTCGCAGCATGTGGCGCAACTTAAACAAACGCTGGCTGCGTTGAATCAAGTGCGCGACCAGATTTTGCAGGCACTGAATACTACCCGCTATGCAGAGGCCAATCGCCTCATCGAAACACAGTGGTCAACCCGCTTTAGCGAGGTGGCACGCCTGAATGAACTGGTGCTTAAAACAGCCAATCAGCGCGCCACCCAATATGTGAGCGAAAGCCAGCAACGCCTGGAAAAGCATACGACGCATGGTTTGATGTATGCCGCATTATTACTGGGCTTGTTTTTGGTTGTTGGGGTATTTGTGGCCTGGCGGATTTATCAACTGCATATTGAGGCAGATAAGTTTGCGTTTACTGACTTTTTAACCGGTATCGCCAATCGTCGGCATTTTATCCACGAGCTGGAGTCAGAAATCCGGCGCAGTCAACGCTATGGCTCGGTGTTTGCGTTTGCCATGGTCGATATTGATCACTTTAAAAAAATCAACGATCAACATGGCCATCACGCGGGTGACCTTATTTTGCAGAACTTCTGCCTGCGTTGCGTGAATGCCTTGCGCACCAGTGATATGGTCGGCCGTCTTGGTGGCGAGGAGTTTGGCATTTTGATGCCGATGACAGACTTGCACGAAGCCGCGCGCGTGATTGAGCGCCTGCGCTCAGAAATAGACCACAGCGTGATGAGTGATCATGGCGAGCATATCCACTACACAGCCTCATTCGGGCTGGTGTCTACTTCACAGCTCAGTGATCAACAAGGCTTGGCGCATCTGATGAAAATGGCCGACGCCGCCCTCTATGCGGCTAAACAGCAAGGCCGTAACCGCGTCTTTCTCGCTAATCACTAAATTTTACTGGCCTGAAGGGAATTTTGGGCCGCCTGCATGGTCATCTTTGGCCATGAGTGAGCCTCTTTTTAATGTTGGGCGACGAAGCTGGATCGCCGGTGCGGTCGCGTCTTTGCTGGCGTCTTGCCGGCCCATTAAAGTGCTTAACGCCGTGATTCCAACGGATGGCATGCAGATCACACGCAATATTGCGTTTGGCCCACATCCCAGGCAGCGGTTCGATATTTATCAGCCGCGCCAACCGGGCGCCAGCCCGTTGCCGGTCGTGGTGTTTTTTTACGGCGGTAGCTGGGACTCTGGTGCCAAGCAAGACTATCTATTTGTGGCCGAGGCGTTAACCGCACAGGGCCTGATTGTCGTCATCGCTGATTATCGTCTTTATCCCGAGTTGAAGTTTCCACAACTGATGCAAGATCCGGCATTGGTGGTGGGCTGGGTCAGGCAGCATATTGCGGATTATCAGGGGGCGCCAACCCGTTTGTTTTTAATGGGGCATTCCGCCGGTGCACATTTGGCCATGATGCTTTCGTTAAATGCGGAGTACTTGTCTGCGGTCGGGCTGGAAACCAGCGCGATTCGCGGTAGCATAGGCTTGGCGGGCCCTTACGATTTCCTGCCCCTCACCTCCGACCGGTTGCGTGCTATTTTTGCGCCGCCCGAGCAAGCATGGATGTCTCAACCGGTTCGATTTGTCAGCGGCCAGCAACCGCCGTTGTTGCTGATGACAGGCTTGAAAGACCGCGATGTCTGGCCCAGAAATGCAATCAATCTGGCACAGGCCGTGCAGGCCAAGGGTGGAGACGTTGTCTTGAAAACCTACTCTGATTACGACCATGCTGATCTGGTCGCCAAGCTTGCCCGGCCGTTCCGTCGCCATAGCCCTTTACTAACAGACATCATGACCTGGATGCACCATCATGGCGCTTGAGCCATTACATGTGGTGTGGTTTAAGCGTGACCTGCGTGTAAAAGACCACGCAGCGTTTGCCGCCGCCTGTGCCGCTGGCAAGGTGCTGCCGATGTTTGTCTGGGCGCCACAAGTGTGGGCGGCAGACGATGCCAGTTTCAGTCAGGCCATGTTTGTGCGTGAGTGCCTGCAAGCACTCGCGGCAGCACTACAGACCTTAGGCCTGCAATTGCATGTGTATCATCATGACCCATTGCTGTTATTAAAACGCTTGCATGAAAAGTATGGCGTGGCCGGGCTATATAGCCATGAAGAAACCGGTAATGACCTGACGTTTCAAATCGATAAGCAAGTGCAGGCCTGGTGTAGGCAACAGAGCATTGTCTGGCAGGAGTGGGCGCAAAATGGCGTGGTGAGAAGGTTGGCCGATCGCCAGCAGTGGCAGTCGCAATGGGAGCGACGCATGCAACAGCCGTTGGTGGCTTTACCCGCGCACTGCGTAGGCGCGCAATTGCCTCACCACGGTTTGGAGCAGTTGCCCAAGGTCGCGGGCATTGAGCAATCTAAACGCCAAATCGGCGGCCTGGGGCGTGCTGAGGCCATGATGTCCGGGTTTTTACAGCAGCGTGTACAGCGTTACCAGGGCGGACTTTCCAGTCCGCTCAGTGCGTCGCAAGCCTGTAGCCGGTTGTCTCCCTACCTCGCCTGGGGCGCGCTCAGTTTACGCATGTTGGTGCAGGCAACGCGGGCCAGCGCGCAAGCGGCTGAACATGCGAATTTGCGCCGAAATCTGCATGGCTTTGAGAGTCGTTTGCACTGGCATTGCCATTTTATGCAAAAGCTAGAAAGCGAGCCGGGCATTGAGTTTGACAGTTTTTACCCTGGTTTTGACGCCTTGCAAGGCGCGTTAGCCGACGCGGATCGGTCGGTCAGGCTGCAGGCCTGGCAGACGGGTCAAACCGGTTGGCCGCTGGTCGATGCCTGTATGGAAATGCTCAATCAAACTGGCTGGCTCAATTTTCGTATGCGGGCCATGCTGATGAGTACGGCCAGTTATTTATTACGCCTGCCCTGGCGACAGAGTGGCTTGCATCTGGCGCGTACGTTTATTGATTATGAGCCGGGGATTCATTGGCCGCAGGTGCAAATGCAATCCGGCACCACCGGCATGAATACTTTGCGCATCTATCACCCGGTCAAGCAGGCATTGGTGCAGGACCCCACTGGGCGTTTTGTCCGCCAGTGGCTGCCTGCCTTGCGCGCCGTGCCTGATAGCTGGATTTTTGAACCCTGGCACATGCCTGCCGAGTTGCAGTTGCGCACTGGCTGCGTGATCGGCGGGGATTATCCTGCACCCATGGTGGATATTGCTGCTGCCATGCAGCTTGCCAAACAAGACTGGTTTGCCGTGCGCCAGCAAATACCGCCAGAGGACATGCAAGCCATGTTGCAGCGGCATGCCTCCCGGCGGTCACGCCATTTCCCCAAGGTGGCGCGAGGCATGCGTCGCAAACGCGATTCAATTATCGTCCCGCAGCGCGAAATCCAGCTCACTCTCGAGCTTTAAACCACACGCAGTCAATCCCATCCGTGCAACGCCTTTTCCTGGGGCGTGCGTCTGTTTGCTCGCACTATTTTGGTGCTCTTTGATGGTGTGGCTGTATCCGCATGCGTTGTCGTGCATGGTTTATCAGGCCTGTCGATGCTTGATATTGCGCTGTTTTTGTCCGTAAAAAATTAACTATCTAATTGATTATTAATGACTATTTTGAATTATTTTGCAAATAGTCTTGGTCTTGCTCTATCTCTTTGCACCGGATGAATGCAGCGGTGCTCAGGTTGGAATATGTCTTGCTAAATTAAACCTGACAGGCTTTCCAGTGAATTACCGGCAAGCGGGTAACACCTCCCACTTGCCGCCATAGATTGGAGCACGACATGACAAAATTATTGATCGGATTATGGTTAGGTTGCATGAGCGCATCGCTTATGGCGGAACCGGCAGAGGCACTGGTACATGATTTAAACAGTCGCGTGCTGCGCGTGCAAGTCGGTTTAAAAAACGGTCAATATGGTTTGGGTTCAGGCGTGGTCGTCGCTGAAAACCAGGTGGTGACTAACTGCCACGTGGTCTCCAATGCCAGCAGTATCAGCGTCGTCAGTGGCGGTGCAGCCTATCATGCGGTCGGCGTGAAAGCTGACTGGGAGCATGATGTGTGCATGTTGCAAATGGAAGATTTGCCACTGTCCCCGGTGACCATGAAATCCAGCCGTGAACTCAAGTATGAACAACCCGTGTTCACCATCGGTTACCCTAGCTTTGTCGCCGCGCCAGTGAGCACCAGCGGCGTGGTGAAGGGGTTGTTTACCATGGATGATTCTGTGATTGTGCGGGCGACCAGCAGCTTTAGACAAGGGGCCAGCGGTGGTGGCCTGTTTGATGACAGCGGTGCGCTGGTGGGATTGATTACCCTCAAGAGCCCAGGCAAAGATGCGTATTACTACTACATGTCCGTGGACTGGGTGCAAGCCCTGATCAGCAAACCCGCTGGCCCGATTGTGGTGAAAAGTGAATTGCCTTTCTGGGGTAAACCTGCCGCCCAATGGCCATACTTCATGAAAGTGGTGTTTCCTTATCTGCACAAGGACTGGCAAGGCCTGAAAGTGATTGCTGAACAATGGACAGCAAAAGAGCCACAAAACACCGAAGCCTGGTTTTACCTGGCAGCGGCTGAATATGAAACCAAAGACTTAACCATGGCAGAGCAGCATCTGCACCGCGTGCTGAGTATGAACGACCAACATAGCCAGGCGTTTTACTATCTGGGCATGATTGCTGAAGCGAGTGGCAAACATGGTGAGGCGATGGCTAGCGTGGATGCCTTGAAGCAACTGGATGCAGAAGCGGCTGAAGCGCTGACAGTGGCAATGAAGAGTCTGCCTTAAGCAGATAGCGGCAAAAGAAAAATAGCCCAATAAAAAAGCGCCCAACCGGGCGCTTTTTTATTTAAATCTGGTGTGTAATCGCTTATGCCACTGCCATGTCCAACTCTTCTACATGGTAGTAATGTTCATCATCCCACAGGGTGAAATCTTGTGCGGTGTAAATCGCTTCCTGAAAATGATGAAAGGTTGCGATGCAATGATTCTCTTCGTCCATCACTTGATACATTGTCATACGAGCCACCTTTCCTGATATTGGTTGTCTGTGTATTGCCGTGATGACATCATGGCACAGGTGTATGACGCTGATTTTGCAGAGCAGCAGGGTGTATTAGGCCTAATTTGAGTGATGGCCTTTTCAGGCCTGCAGAGTACTTATTTACGTGGGATTTAGGCCGCTGTTTCACGCTTGGGCGCGGCTGCTTTTTTGTAAAATGCCCGGGTTGGCGTATAATCCGCAACTTCTGAGGAACGCTGCGAGAGTCATCTGACTCCCAGGCTCAGAGCATTTGCTGCAAAGCATCTCAACGGCGTTCACTTTTCACTGTGCGAGCACGGAAAAAAGGTGAACAAACGTTTCCACCGGTTCTTAGAACTTTTCCTGCTCAGTTTTCATCTTTTTAAGGATTTGAAACATGAATACTGTAGCTGATATCAAAGATTACATCGTGGCCGATATGGGCCTGGCCGATTGGGGTCGCAAGGAAATTGCGATTGCCGAAACTGAAATGCCAGGTTTGATGGCGATTCGCGAAGAATATGCTGCTCAACAACCACTGAAGGGCGCGCGTATTACCGGCTCTTTGCATATGACCATCCAGACCGCCGTGTTAATTGAAACACTGAAAGACCTGGGTGCCGATGTGCGTTGGGCATCCTGTAATATTTTCTCTACTCAAGACCACGCTGCTGCTGCGATTGCGGCGACGGGCACTGCCGTATTTGCCGTCAAAGGCGAAACGCTGGAAGAGTACTGGGATTACACCCACCGCATTTTTGAATGGGCCGACGGCGGCTATTCCAACATGATTCTGGACGATGGTGGCGATGCCACTTTGTTGCTGCATTTGGGTAGCCGTGCCGAGAAGGATTTGTCCGTGGTGGCTAATCCGACCTCTGAAGAAGAAATTTGTCTGTTCAACGCGATTAAAGCCAAGCTGAAAACCAATCCAAACTGGTACTCCGTCCGTTTGGCGGCGATTAAAGGCGTGACCGAAGAAACCACCACCGGCGTGCATAGACTGTATCAGATGCACAAAGAGGGCAAACTGGCTTTCCCGGCGATTAACGTCAATGACTCTGTGACCAAATCAAAGTTTGACAACCTGTATGGCTGCCGTGAATCATTGGTTGACGGTATCAAGCGCGCAACTGACGTGATGATTGCCGGCAAGATTGCCGTGGTCGCCGGTTACGGTGACGTGGGTAAAGGCTCTGCACAAGCATTGCGTGCCTTGTCTGCCCAAGTGTGGGTGACTGAAATTGACCCGATTTGCGCCCTGCAAGCGGCGATGGAAGGCTACCGCGTGGTGACCATGGATTACGCCGCGGAGCATGCGGATATTTTCGTCACGGCGACCGGTAACTACCATGTGATTACGCATGACCATATGGCCAAAATGAAAGACCAGGCCATCGTCTGTAACATCGGCCACTTCGACAACGAAATCGACGTTGCTGGCATTGAAAAATACCAGTGGGAAGAGATCAAGCCACAAGTGGATCATGTGATTTTCCCGGATGGCAAACGTATCATCCTGCTGGCCAAAGGCCGTTTGGTGAACCTGGGTTGCGGCACTGGCCATCCAAGCTATGTGATGAGCTCCAGCTTTGCTAACCAGACCATTGCGCAGATTGAGCTGTTTACGCAAACCGACAAGTATCCGGTGGGCGTCTACACCTTGCCTAAGCATCTGGATGAAAAAGTGGCCATCTTGCAGTTGAAAAAACTCAACGCGCAATTGACCACGCTGACAGACGCGCAAGCGGCCTACATCGGCGTGAGCAAAAATGGCCCATACAAGCCAGACCATTATCGTTACTAAGCTGTTTGCATAAACCCCAAATCTGCGTCAGATGTGCTGGCGCGGGTTTGGGTGTACACTCTGCCCATGTGTATCATGGGGAATCAGCATGTTTAAACTGTTGGTCGTATGGGTGTTAAATGCCTTGGCACTGATGGCAGTGGCTTATCTGGTGCCAGGCATTCATGTCGCGAATTTTACGGCTGCCTTGCTGGCGGCAGTAGTGATTGGTTTTGCCAATGTGCTGGTCAAACCGATATTGGTAATTTTAACGTTGCCGATCACCTTGCTGACACTGGGGCTGTTTTTACTGGTGATTAATGGCTTGCTGTTCTGGCTTGTCGGTCACCTGTTGCAAGGTTTCTCGGTGAATAGTGTGCTGACCGGTGTGATTGGTGCGCTGGTGTATAGCGTGATTGCATGGATATTGAGCGCGATTGTGCTAAATGAAAAAGACTAAGCCTAAGCCTTGGTCGCGCAACATAAATAAAAGATGAAACAAGTGAATCCTAAAACCTCTTACAGTTTTGAGTTCTTCCCGCCTAAAACAGCGGAAGGCATGGCAAATCTGCGCAACGTGCGTGATGAGTTGGCCGCGTTTTCACCAGAGTTTTTCTCGGTGACCTTTGGTGCAGGTGGCTCTACGCGTGACCGCACCATGGAAAGTGTGCTTGAGATCCAGGCCGCAGGCCATGGCGCCGCGCCGCATATTTCCTGTATTTCTTCGAGTAAAGAAGAAATCCGCGAGTTGTTACAAACGTATCAAAGCAAAGGCATCAAGCGTTTGGTGACCTTGCGTGGCGATATTCCTTCAGGTGAAGTGAGCGCAGGTGATTTTAAATACGCTAATGAGCTGGTGAGCTTTATCCGCGCCGAAACCGGTGACTGGTTTCACCTTGAAGTGGCGGCCTACCCTGAGTTTCACCCAGAAGCGGGTTCTGCGCAAAAAGACCTCGACAACTTCAAGCGTAAAATCGATGCGGGGGCAGACTCTGCCATCACGCAGTATTTTTACAATGTGGATGCGTATTTCCGCTTTGTTGAGGCTGCGCAAAAGCTGGGTGTGACCGCGCCGATTATTCCGGGCATCATGCCTATCTATAATTACACACAGCTGGCTCGATTCTCCAATGTGTGTGGTGCCGAGATTCCGCGCTGGCTGCGCCTGCGTTTAGAGGCTTATGGCGATGATCTCGCGTCCTTGCGTGCGTTTGGTGCCGATGTTGTCACGGATATTTGTGCCAGGCTGATTGCTGCGGGCGTGGATAAAATGCATTTTTATACGCTGAACCAGGCTGGGATTATTGGCCAGATTATTCGGCAACTATGATGCGATCAAACAAAAAAGCGCGACCTGTATAGGCCGCGCTTTTTTTACGCTGAAGATTTACTGCAGTGAAAGTCCTTGCGGGTTAAACAAGGCGTCTTCAACAAACAGGTAGTCCTGTTTACGTGTTTCATCCCACAGCACCATCATGGTGATCCAGCGGATATCCTCCATGCTCAGTGTTTCCTGCGGTAGCACCATGGCGCGATCCACAATCAAGTCACGCTCATAGGCGGTGATGATGTCACTGCGTTGCAACAGGGTGAGAAAGTTCAAGCTCTCGTCATTGATTTTGCTACGCTCCATCTCGCAAAAAATGCGGATGGCTGCCGGGTCGTGCAGATATTGCGGTTGTTGTACCGAGCGGCGCAGGTCTTTAACCCAGTCTACCGCATGTAAAATGTCCTGATGATTAAATCCTGCCTGGGATAACTCGTAGGCCATGATGGTTTCGTCGGTTTCTTTCAACTCGAGCGCATCATGTTTATCCCAGTAATTTTGATAAATAAATATCAATACTTCCAACATGTATATAGTCTCCTCAAACACGCTGTTGCATAGACAGCGCTGTTGGGGTGGGCCTAGCTTGATCTTTAAGCGAGTCGCTGGAACTGACCGCTGGCGAGATGGCTGACAACACCTTCTAATTCAAGTAGTGTTAGCATGGTGGAAACTTGTTCGGGCGTCAAGCCTGAGCGGGCTGAGATCTGTTCTGCAAACAGGGGGTCAAATCCCATGCAAACCAAGACAGGGCTTGCTTCGGCGGGTAAATTAGTCCAATCGGGTGATGGCCCGTTCGGGCTAATCGCCAACGCCTGGTTTGATCGGCGGATGTGCCGTAATTCACTCAAAATGTCTTCGGTCGATTCGACCAGTTTTGCGCCCTGCTTAATCAGTGCGTGGCAACCTTTGGCCACCGGTGAGTGAATCGAGCCTGGAATGGCAAACACTTCGCGCCCTTGTTCGATGGCTTGTTTGGCCGTGATTAACGAGCCACTATCAATATTGGCCTCTACCACCAGGCAGCCTTCAGATAAGCCGCTGATAATGCGGTTGCGCCGCGGAAAGTTATGCGTGAGTGAGGGTGTACCCAGCGGGTATTCGGAGAGAATCAGCCCGTATTGCGCAATCTGGTGCGCCAATGCCTTGTGCCTGGCCGGGTACACAATATCCAGCCCGGTGCCGACCACGGCAATGGTGGCACCATCTGCTTTCAGCGCACCCCGGTGCGCGGCGCCATCAATGCCCAGCGCCAGGCCACTCACCACCGCAAATCCGGCACGGCATAAGCTTTCGGCAAAGTTCTCGGCCGTGGCTTCGCCTTGTGGTGTGGCATGACGGCTACCGACAATGGCAAGGCCAGGGCGTTTAAGTGTTTGCAGGTTGCCTTTGGCGTATAGCACTGGCGGCGGTTGGTCTGTATCCAGCAGGCGTTGCGGATAATACGCATCCCCCAAAGTGATCAGGTGGTTGTCAGTTTGCGCCAGCCAGGTCAGTGTTTGCGCGATATGCGGGTCGTCCATGGCGCGCTGGATGCCGTCCGCGACCTCTTTGCTGACCAGATCGCGCAGTGCTGAGTAGGGAGCCGCCAGAATAGCTTCGGGCGTTTTAAACTGGAGTAATAGCTGGCAGTAGGTGACGCTGCCCAGCCCGTCGACCAGGCTGAGCGCAATCCATGGGGCGTTTTGTTCAGTGGTGGCGTTGACCATGTAGTGTGTCGGTCATGGTGTACGCACCACATCTTCTGTGTGTATCGGTTGTGATGCTTGCATCACCAGCGCGTAAGAGAGTTTGGCAAAGGTCTTGAATACCATGACCAGGCCAACCGGTTCGTCTGGAAGCTCGATAGTGACCGGATGTTTAGGATCGGATTCAGGGTCAATCATCCTTGCCCCTTTGCGCAGTACGGATAATACGTGACCACGCTCCAGGCCTTGTTCTTCGCCGCGGTTGAGTACTACCACGCGACCATAGCCAGTTTCGTTAATGCCCTCACTTACGCGTGCAATCTGGCCCTGGATTTGTGCCTCTGGTGCATGTGGAATATACGACGGGCTGAGCTCATCCTCCAGCGCAATCAGCTTGTCTTTCACCGCAATTTCTTCTTTGGCCTGCGTCACCGTCAAGGTGGCTGGCTGGCCCGGGCGTAACAGCCTGGCTTCTCCCAGGTAATGTGCTTCATTGCCCAGGATTTCGCCGTTCTCAGGATTTTTAACCGGCTCGCCTTCGCGGTAAATCGCCCAGGCACTTCTGGTCGATTCCGGCAGGTTCTGTACATAAATATGTGTGCCCGGGCTGAGTATCTCGCGTTCTTCCTGTGCGGCAATAATTCTCGGTGCTGCTTTTAGGTCTTCCGGCGAAATCAGCATGGGTTTGGTTAAAAATGGCAGGATCGTGTTCGGCTGTATCGCTGGAATCGCATCGCCTTTAATCGGCGTCACAATCACGCCGGGTTCCAGCGTTACCGATTCACGCACCAGTTTCAATACCGGTTTGCCACTACTGGTGTCGAGTACAATCACATCGCCGGGGTAAATCCAGTGTGGGTTTTTAATGCGCTCGCGGTTGAGTTGCCAGATTTGTGGCCATTGCCAGGGGTTTTTGAGGAACTTGGCCGAAATGTCCCACAGGGTGTCGCCTTTGACCACCACATGGCGGTCAGGATGTTGTGCACGCAAGGGAATTTCTTCGGCATGTACCAACAAGCTGCTACAAGCCAGTGCAAGCGAGGTTATAATTTGAACAATTTTGGTCATGTGGCGTCTCTGTAATATGCAGTGCAAAAGAGGGGCAGCATCAATGGGGCGCACCATCTGCGCAATATCGACCAATCTAGCATGGGTTTAAAGTTCTTATCAAGGTGAAAAAGCGGGCGTTTTACCCTGTTTTTCCCGCAAACTATTTGAATGGAAAGATTTGTAGAGCATGGCACTACTTCCAATTTTGCAATATCCTGACCCGCGCTTGCACACGGTGGCCAAGCCGGTGCAGGTGTTTGACGACGCATTGCAGCAGCTGGTGAGTGATATGGCCGAGACCATGTACGATGCGCCTGGCATCGGGTTGGCCGCGACGCAAATAGATCGCCACATTCAGTTAATTGTGATTGACCTGAGCAAAGAGAAAGATGATTTACTGGTGCTGATTAACCCGAAAATCATTGCGCAGTCTGGTAGCCAGGACTACGAAGAAGGGTGTTTATCTGTGCCCGGCATTTATGAAAATGTCACCCGTGCCGAATTTATCACCGTTGAAGCGCAGGATGCGACCGGTAAAACATTCAGGCTGGATGCCGATGGTTTGCTCAGTGTCTGTATCCAGCACGAGATGGATCACCTCAAGGGCAAGGTATTTGTTGAATACCTGTCAACGCTCAAACGTAACCGCATTCGCAGCAAGATGGTCAAGCACGCGCGCGAAATCGAACGCAATAGTTACTAAGTACGGGGAATCAGCATGCGAATTATTTATGCCGGAACCCCGGAGTTTGCCGTGCCTGCTTTGCAGGGCTTGATCGATGCCGGTCATGAGATTGTGATGGTATTAACACAACCAGACCGCCCCGCTGGTCGTGGCATGCAGTTGAAAGCCAGCCCGGTGAAACAGCTGGCCCTGCAACATGGCTTGCGCGTGTTCCAGCCCGAGAGTCTCAAGCCTGAAGACGTGCAGGCAGAGGTTGCTGCGGTGAATGCCGATGTCATGATCGTGGCGGCTTATGGCCTGATTATCCCGACTGCGGTACTGAATATCCCCAAGTGTGGCTGTTACAACATTCATGGCTCATTGCTGCCGCGCTGGCGCGGTGCGGCACCCATTCATAGAGCGATTTTGGCTGGCGATGCCGAAACCGGCGTCACCATTATGGAGGTGGTGCCCAAGCTGGATGCCGGTAATATGGTCAGCAAATGGGCGGTCGCCATTACCGAGGCAGATACAACACAAAGCCTGCATGATGCCATCAGCCGCGAAGGTGCGCGCTTGATGGTTGAGTCTATGCACACACTGCAAAGCACCGGTGAGCTCCCTTCTGAAATACAGGATGAATCCCTGGTGACGTATGCGCACAAACTGGAAAAATCCGAATCTGCCATAGACTGGACCCTCTCTGCACAGCAATTGTCACGCCAGGTGCGTGCGTTTAATCCTTTTCCGGTGGCGACTGCCAAATTTAAAGAGCAGGTGTGTAAAGTGTGGTTCGCACAGTCTGCAACAGGCAAAGGCCAGCCCGGGGCGGTGGTGGAAACACAGCCTTTGCGCGTGGCTTGCGGCGATGGCGTGCTGGAAATCCACGAGCTGCAAATGCCAGGTGGCAAGCGCCAGACTGCACAGCAGTTTGTGCAGGGGCAGCATGTGCAGGTGGGTGACCAGTTTTCTTGATTGCGGGTCATATCATGACCGAGAGCAGCCATTGAAAAATCGCTGTCATCACCGCATATTAGGATGGAAGTGTTAAGTGTATTCAAGGAGTAAGTATGTTAGGTAACTGGACCAAAACCTTTGTGCTGATGGCGGCGATTACGGCCCTGTTTGTGGCAGTCGGCGGGGCATTGGGTGGCCAGGGTGGCATGTTGATGGCTTTGTTGCTGGCGGGCGGCATGAACTTTTATGCCTACTGGTTTAGCGATCAGGCCGTGCTAAAAATGTATGGCGCGGTAGAAATCAATGCCGAGAACAATTTTGGTAATGGGCAGTTCCGCAACTATTACAACATGGTCAAAGAGCTTGCCGAGCGCGCCGAGTTGCCGATGCCGCGCGTGTTTGTGATGAACGAGAGTCAGCCGAATGCGTTTGCTACCGGCCGTAATCCGGAAAATGCTGCGGTAGCCGCGACGACCGGTATTATGCAGATTTTGAGTGAGCGCGAGTTGCGTGGTGTGATGGCGCATGAACTGGCGCACGTAAAAAACCGCGATACCTTGATTTCAACGATTTCAGCCACCGTAGCTGGTGCGATTTCATCGATTGCACAATTTGGCCTGATGTTTGGTGGCGGTCACCGCGACGGTGAAGACAGGCCTAACCCCATGATTGGTATCCTGATCATGGTGCTGGCGCCTTTGGCGGCATCCTTGATCCAGATGGCGATTTCACGTTCGCGTGAATATGAGGCCGACCGTATGGGCGCTGACATTAGTCGCGATCCGAAAGCCCTGGCCGCGGCTTTGGAAAAAATCCATAATTATGCGCACCAGATTCCTAACATGACTGCGGAGCAGCATCCTGAAACCGGGCAGATGATGATTATCAACCCATTATCTGGTGCGGATTTGAAAGGATTGTTTAGCACCCACCCGCAAACGGAAGAACGTATTCGCCGCTTGCTGGCGTTAGCCAATCAATATTAACTAGCGTGATGATTAAAAAAAGGCTTTCTGAGGAAAGCCTTTTTTATTGTGCGCGTTTTTCACTGCCTAATTGAGACGCATCAAGTAGAATAGCTTTTTTTGCCCAGAGATGATCGTTGCAAGTTGCCCAGCTCATTGCCGCACATGCGGTGGCCGAAGTATTGGCCGGACATAACCTGACTGTTTCCATGCCCAAGGCCTTGCGCAAGGTCAAAGCAGCCACGCCGCAACAACAGGCTGCTGCGCAGGATTACAGCTACCTGACGTTACGTTTTTATGCAGAAGCAGCGGCCTATCTGCAAGCGTTGACGCCTAAGCCAGTGACAGATGAACGTGTGCATGCTTTATTGCTGGTGGCATTGTCACAGCTGTTGCAGAGCACAGATGATGATTTCACTGTAGTCAACCAGGCGGTAGAAGCGGCCGGTAAAACCGGACAACGCTGGGCCAAAGGCCTGGTCAACGCCGTGCTGCGCAACTTTTTGCGTCAGCGTACGGATTTGCAGCCGCAGATCGCCCAGCGCGAAGAAGTGCAATTTAACTACCCGCAATGGTGGATAGATACCCTGAAGCAGCAATACCCGCAGGATTGGCAGGCGATTCTTCAAGTAGGTAATAGCCATCCGCCCATGACCTTGCGTGTCAATGTGCGCAAGACAGATGCAGCGACTTATCTGCAGTTGTTGCAGTCTGTGGGCATCGCCGCTCGCCATTTGGGTGGCACGGCCATACAGTTGCAACATCCTTTGCCGGTGAGCAAGCTGCCGTATTTTGAAGAGGGTTGGGTCAGCGTGCAGGATGCCGGTGCACAATGGGCTGCGCCCTTGCTTGATTTGCAGCCTGGCATGCGTGTGCTGGATGCCTGCAGTGCACCAGGTGGCAAGACTTGCCACGTGCTGGAAACCAGTGATGTGGAGTTGCTTTCGCTGGATGTAGAGGCTGAGCGTTTGCGGCGTGTACACGAAAACCTGCAGCGATTGGGGCTGCAAGCCAAGGTGATCACAGGGGATGCTGCCCAGTCAGACTGGTTTGATGGCCTGCTATTTGACCGTATTTTGGCCGACGTCCCTTGTAGTGCCTCGGGCATTGTGCGCCGCCATGTGGATATGAAGTGGTTGCGTAGACCTCAGGATCTGGCAACATTTGCCCGTACACAGCAGGAAATTTTATCGAATTTGTGGCAAATGCTGGCAAAAGGCGGTAAATTGCTCTACGTGACATGCTCGATATTCCAACAAGAAAACGAAATGCAAATTCAGCAATTTTTAACCACGCACGCTGATGCGACAAGGTTGCCGGTCGCTTTTGATGTGTCGATATTACCTTGTCAGCATCAGATAGGCGGGCAGTTGCTGCCTGCGGCTGCGCATGACGGATTGTTTTATGCACTTTTGCAAAAACATTAATCGCTGGTTATGGATAGGGCTGTTGTTGAGCCTGACCAGCTGGATGGTGTTTGCTGGCGGCAATCACGCGCATATCCGCAGTGCAGAGTTGGTGCTGCGGGATGAAATATGGACACTGGATGCTGACATTGATATCCAGTTCGGTCGCGCGCTGGAAGAGGCACTGAGTAAAGGTGTCGCGCTGACTTTTTTATATGAATTTCAAATTATTAAACCGCTCAAATACTGGTTTGATGATGAGGTAGTGACTGAGCGCCGCGCCGTGACCCTCAATTACCATGCACTCACCAAGCAATACTTGCTCAATTATCCGCAACAACAAAAAGTGTTTGATAGCCTGGGTGAAGCCAGGCGCGAATTGGGTGCTATTCACGACTGGCGGCTGGTGCCGCATGCCACGCTGGAAAAAAACCAGCCTTACCAGGCGGCACTCAAAATGCACCTGGATACCAGCAAGTTGCCCAAGGCCCTGCAACTGGATGCCCTCGGGGAAAGTGACTGGGAACTGGTCACGCCTACCTTTAGCTGGTGGGTGAAGGAAACCCAGCGCTAGCCTTATGCGTTATGTCCTGATTTTGTCTATTGCGCTGGCAGCAGCCCTGCTTTACCTGCTGTCGCTCGCCAGCGCCAATACTGCCATCAGTGGTGATTACTACCTGGTATTACTCTATATCAACGCTGGCCTGGCCTTGCTGTTGTTGGGCGTGATTGCTTACCAGCTGAGACATCTCTACCGCACCACCAAAGCCAAGCAGGTTGGCAGTAAACTCAACTTCAGGTTACTGGTCACCTTTGCGCTCATGGCGCTCATCCCCGGCATGATTGTTTACCTGGTATCGGTGAATTTCCTCTCGCGCTCGATTGAATCCTGGTTTAACGTCAAGGTAGAGTCTGCGCTGGATGGTGGCTTGAATTTGGGCCAGCGGGCGCTGGATATTATGCTGGGGGATGTGAAGGAGAAGGCGCAAAGCATGGCGGTGTCGCTGTCGCTGCAGCCTGCGCGATCTCATTACAGCCAAATCAACGATTTACGCGAAAAAGCAGGCATCCAGGATGCGGCCTTGCTCAGTGCGCAAGGCGCCATCCTCGCGGTGAGCAGCTCTGACCCCAGCAGTTTTTTGCCTGAGTTGCCGTCGGTGCCACAGTTGCGCCAGGCCAGGAGTGGTGTTTACGGCAAGATTGAGCCGATTCCTGGTAAGGGCCTGTATATGCGGGTGCTCACCCCTGTGGAGCCCCTGGGTATTACCGGTGAATTGCGCATTCTGCAATTGATGCAGCCGGTGCCGAAAGCGCTGTCGAATACGGCTGAGTCGGTGCAGGACGTCTATCGCGAGTATCAAACCCTGTCTTATAGCCGTCAGTCCTTGAAAGACATTTTCATGCTGACGCTGACCATGATTCTGTTGTTGTCTATGTTAGGCGCATTGACCATCGCGTTTGCGTTGAGCCGCCGCATGGCACAACCACTTACCGTGCTGGCAGAAGGTACGCGTCTGATTGCCAGTGGTGATTACTCACAGCAACTGCCTTCGTTTGGTAAAGATGAGCTCAGTGTGCTGGTGAAGTCGTTTAACAGTATGACGCGGCAGTTGCAGGAGGCGAAAAATGCCTCTGAGCAGAGCCGTCAGCATGTGGAGTCTGCGCGCGCTTACCTAGAGGCGATTCTGTCGCACTTGAGCTCAGGGGTAATGACCATTAATGAGCGCGCAGAATTGCGTGTGTATAACCTGGCGGCGACCAATATTCTGGGGATTTCGCTAGTCGGCTTTAAAAACAAGATTTTTACCGAGGTGGCTGCTGAGAACAGGTATCTCAGCCCGTTCACCGAGCTGGTGATGCAGCACTACGAAGATACCTTGCAGTTTGACCATCATGAGCGGCACCTGACTAGCCAGATTGAAATTGAGGGCGTGCATGGTACGCAGATACTGATGCTGCGCGTGACACGTTTGCCGGAAGGCGCAGGGCACGGCCTGGTGGTGGTGTTTGATGATGTGACCGCCATGGCGCAGGCGCAGCGTGATGCGGCCTGGGCGGAAGTGGCCAGGCGCTTGGCGCATGAAATCAAAAACCCGCTGACGCCGATACAGCTTTCGGCCGAACGCTTGCAACTTAAGTTGCAGGACAAACTGGATAGCAAAGATGCCGAGATGTTATTCAAGTCGACGGATACCATTGTGAACCAGGTGCAGGCTATGAAGAACATGGTCAACGAATTTAGTGAATACGCCAGAACCCCGGCCGTGCAGTTGGTAAAACTGGATTTAAATGCTTTAATTCGTGATGTCAGCCGCCTGTATAACGCGTCGGCCGTCAAACTGGTATTGTCCCTGCATGAGCAACTGCCAGAGATACATGCCGATGCGACCATGATGCGGCAGATTTTGCATAACCTGCTGCAAAATGCCCAGGATGCGCTGACGCAAGTGAGTGAGCCGCACATTGTTATCTTGACCGATTATGATGGCGAGCGTATAAAATTAACCGTGACCGATAACGGCAGTGGTTTCCCAACCGATGTGATGGCGAGGGTGTTTGAACCCTATGTCACCACCAAGTCTCACGGGACAGGGTTGGGGCTGGCCATTGTGAAAAAAATGATAGAAGAGCAGCGTGGACAGATTCGCATAGACAATCTGCCACAAGGGGGCGCCAGCGTCACCATCAGCTTGCCGGTAGATAAACAACAACAGCGTCGGCGCGTTGAGCGCATCGTGTAAGGAAGTACCATGGCTTCACGTAATATTTTGGTGGTCGATGACGAAATAGGCATCCGGGAGTTGTTGAGCGACATCTTGCGAGATGAAGGGCATATCGTACGCCTGGCGGAGAACGCACAGATTGCCAGGGACGAACGTCTCAAGCAGCGCCCGGACCTGGTTTTGCTGGATATCTGGATGCCGGATTGCGATGGCATCAGCCTGCTCAAAGAGTGGGCCAATGCCGGATTGCTCACCATGCCAGTGATCATGATGTCTGGTCATGGCACGATTGATACCGCCGTAGAGGCGACACGCCTCGGCGCATTCGACTTTCTCGAGAAGCCCATCGCGCTACAAAAGTTACTTAAAACTGTGGGTGCGGCGATTAAACACACTGAGCACCTCGCGCATACCGAAATCAACCTCTCCAGCTTTGGCAAAAGCGCAGTGATCCAGGAGCTGAAGCAGCGTTTGGAGCAGCTGGCCCGCCATAAAAATACCTTGTTCCTGATTGGCAAAAAAGGTGGCAGTGTGCCTTTATGCGCCAAATTCCTGCGTCCGCATAACACGCCCTGGGTGGCACTCACCGAGTATGAAAAACTCGTGACTGCACCGATGGAAATCCTGGAGCAGGCGCGCGAAGGTGTGGTGTTTGTGGATGAAGTCACCAAGCTGGGCAAGACCGAGCAAAAAGGCCTGAGTTTACTGATTAACAAGTCAGAAAAATATGGCGTACGCGTCATTTGTGCCAGTGAGCATGGCTTGCCGCAACTAATTGAAAAAGCCATGCTGGAGCAGTCTTTATTGCAAACGCTGGCGGGTGCTGCGGTGAAAGTACCGTGCCTTGATGAGCACAAGGAAGATATTCCTGACCTGGTGAGTGCGATGGCGACTTTGATGGTGGAAGCCAGCAAGATTGACTATAAGTCGTTTGATGTCGCGGCGCTGAACGCCTTGCGCAATGCCGACTGGCCGGGGGATCTGGATGAACTGGAGTCTGTGGTGCAAAACCTGCTGATGACCAGCCTGGCCGATGTGATTACGCAAGCGGATGTGCAGCGCGTGCTGGCCAACTTTCAGGGTCAGGCCACCGAGTCAGCTGAGCAGCATATGCCGCTTAATCTCGACCAGCCCTTGCGTGAAGCGCGCGATGAGTTTGAGCGTTTTTACTTTCAGTACCACATGCGCCTGGTCAAAAATAATATGAGCCGTTTGTCTGAGATTTCTGGTCTGGAGCGTACGCATTTGTACCGTAAGCTCAAGCAGTTGGGTATCAAGATCAAAGGATAACTTGAGATTGCTGTCAATAAAAAAGCCGGGATTGTCCCGGCTTTTTTATTGGTGATGATTGCTTATTTTTTTGCGGTTATCCAGGCTGCAAGCCGTGTCAGGATAAATGCTCAGCAGCCACATGCCACCGGCGATGCCCATATAAGCAAAGAACGCGTCCAGTGAAGCCTGGGCCAGGATCACGGCCATAAAAGCTGCCAGTACGCCCAATACACGTGCTGACAGGCGGGTTTTAAAGCCGATGATCAGTAACAGGCCAAAGACAAATTGAACCAGGATCAGCAAAGGGGCAAACACGGCTGGCAGTCCAAACTGGCCCAGGGTCATCTGATATTGCAGGTAACCATCAGGCGTATTCAAAATCGCCATCAGTTTTAAAATCACGACCCCAAAAAACACTAGCCCCAGTAAAATCCTGGCCGCTGCGGTTTGAAAACGACACATAGTTTTTCCTCAAATCCTGTTTTTAATAAAGGACGTATGATGCCTGCGGCTAACTACAATTGCAATACAGGTACAATTGCGATATTTGATCCGGAGGGGCGATGGCCGTACAACGTATTCAGCTCAGTATCCATCATCTGGATAGACATCATCCTTTATGGGCGGAGTGTCGCATGATCCGGCAGCGTGTCTTCATAGAAGAGCAACACGTGCCGGTGGATCTGGAATGGGATGCGGCAGATGAAACAGCCATTCATTTGCTGGCATGCCAGGATGATCAATCCCTGGCATGTGCCAGAGTGTTGCCGGACGGTCATATTGGCCGCATGGCGGTGCTCGCAGAGTGGCGTGGGCGCGGGGTTGGAGAGGCATTGTTATTGCAGGCCATACAGGTTTGCCAGCAGTTGGATGTCAGTCATGCGCGGTTATCGGCGCAAATGCATGCCGTCGGTTTTTACCAGCAAGTAGGCTTTGAGGTGTGCAGTGAACCGTACAGTGATGCCGATATATTACATATAGATATGCAACTTGAACTGGTATAATTGCGGTTTCCGTTTTTCTCCAACTTGCAGACATAAAAGGAATTCTCATGTCAAAAATCGTATTTAAAGCCGGTGAAGCAACCGTGTTTTCTGAAGGTAAAGATGTTACCGCCGCGATGCCGGAAATCTTGATCGGTTCTGTAGATGGCCCAGTGGGCGCTGCATTTGCCAATATGATGGCGCAGACCAAAGGTCACACAGCCATGTTTGCCGTACGTGATATCAACCAGATGGTACGCCCAGCGACTATGATGGTGCCAAAAGTGACATTGAAAGACTCACTGAACATTGAATTGTTCGGCGGCGTGGTGCAAGCCGGTGTGGCTGATGGCATTACTGATGCCGTGATCGAAGGCATTATTCCTAAAGAGCTGGTGAACGATCTGTGTATCGTGGCATTGCTGTGGGTTGACCCGGGCTGTGCTAAAGAAGCCAACCTGGACAAAGCTGACCTGTACAAAAACAACTACGAAGCGATCAAGCTGGCATTGAAACGTGCCTTGAACGACGAGCCTAGCATTGATGAACTGATTGCTAACCGTCACAAAATCAGACACTGTATGTGGGAAGATAGCTGGGATCAGAAGTAATCCTGCTGTTTCTGCCTAACCCCGCAATTGCGGGGTTTTTGTTATGTGGACTTAAAACATGAAGCATTTAATGAAACGCTATCTGGCGGTTGTGTATGAAGCGCTGTTGCTGCTGGCGTTGGCGCTGGCACTGACGGCGGCGTACATCATGATCATAGGCGATGCCAGTCATGGCTGGAAAAGACTGGGTTTGCAGGCCTTGCTGTGGCTGGTGATAGGCGCTTATTTTGTACGTTGCTGGGTGGTGACCGGGCAAACCCTGGCCAGCCAGACCTGGAAGTTAAAAGTGGTCGGTCAGCATGGAGAGTTACTCGACCGGCAACAAGCGATGATGCGTTATCTGTTTGCCAGCGTGCTGCTATTGCCCGCTGGGTTGACCTTGTGGTGGGCATTGCTGGATCGCGAGCAACAGTTTTTGCATGACCGCCTGTTAGGCTCGCGCATCATTGCCTTGCCAGTGTAGGCGTTGAGATTAGCGCCGCTCGACGTAGTAAAGCATGCCAAGTCCGGCTGCTAAAAAGAGTAGCGTCGGACTGATGGCGCTGACCAGTGGAGACCAGTCGTTGAGCACGCCCAGATGCACAAACACGCGGTTCATGATCTGGTAGACCACGCCCAGGAAAATCCCGGCAAAGATTTTGGCACTGATGCCACCCGCGCGTTGTTGTAAAAAGCCAAACGGCAGCGCCAGCATCACCATCACCAGGCAGGCCAGTGGATAGACCAGTTTGGACCACAGCGCGACTTGGTAACGGGTGCTTCTCTGGCCATTCTGGTGCAGATACTGGATAAAGCTGTACAGGTTCCAGGCGGACATTTTTTCCGGCAACACCAGCAGTACATTGAGTAACTCCGGCCGGATCAGCGACTCCCATTTGGTCTGCTTGAAAAATTGCGAGGTGACGGAGTTGTTCTGCGCCGATTTGCTGGTGTGCATTTTGGTTTGAGTCACATTGGACAATATCCAGTGGTCATCTTCAAAATAACCTTTGTCGGCATGGCTGATATTGCGCAAACGGAACTGCGCGTCAAAATCATAAATACGGATATCAACCAGGCTGCTATCCGGCATGACCATCGCGACATTGACAAAGCTGCTGCCATCCTTGATCCACAAGCCGGACTGGAAGTCCTGTGCGACCACTGAGTCTGTGGCCTGGATGCGAATGCGTTGCGCCATTTTTTCACTGATAGGCGCAATGATTTCACCGATCAAAAACGTCACCAGTGCGAATACCAAACCAATACTTAACAGCATTTTTGCGATGGTTTGCAGTGAAATGCCACTGGTGCGCATCACAATCAACTCAGAGCTTGAGGCCATGGCGCCTAATGTGTAGACGATGCCCAAGAGCACGGCCACGGGCGCGACCTCATAAATATGCCCAGGAACACTCAGGCCGACATAAATCAGCATGCTGTTGATGCCATAGTGTCCACGTCCCAGGCTGTCCAGTTCCTGCAGCAGGTCAAAGAAAGAAAACATGGCGAGCAGGCCCAGCAACACCAGCATGATGTTGAAGCTGATTTCTTTCCAGAAATAGCGGTTGAGGATAGTCAGCGTCATGTTTTTACACGCTTGCCCTGGCGTTTAAACCAGTCAGGAATGAGTGGTTTGAGATATTTCCGACGGTGATAGAGATACCAGCCGAGCAGGACGAAAATCAGGTGGACCGGCCAGAGGCCTACCAGAATCGATATTTTTCCCTGGGTGATCCAGGCCTGGAAGATACTCAGCATATTGTTGTAAATGATGAATATCAGGATGGCGAACATGATATTCAGCGACCGTCCGGCGCGCGGGTCAACAAAACTCAGCGGAATAGCGAGCAATACCATGACGATGGTCGAAATGGGAATGGCCAAGCGCCAGTGTAGTTCGGCGTGGTCGGCAGTCGTTGCGCCGCTGAGTAATGACTGGGTTGAACGGGTTTGTGCCGTGCTCGACGCCGGGGCGGCTTCCTTGATTTCCACCCGTATGTCGTAACGCTCAAACTCGGTGGTCATGACTTCCAGGGTGTTGGGCGTGATTTCATAGCGTCTGCCATGCTCCATACGCAAGAAATTGTCACCATTGTCTGCTTTATAGCGACTGCCACTGTTGGCCGTGATGATGCCCGTTTTGCCATTCTGCTTGGATTGCACGAAGATGTTTTTAACCACGTAGCCCAACTTGTCGAAGCTTTCAATAAAGTAAATCCGTTCGCCGTTGTTGGATTCTTTGAATGTGCCAGGACTGATGGAAGACAGTTCGTCGCGTTTTTTCAATTGTGCGCGGTAGTTATCTGCTTTTTCATTGGCCCAGGGCAGGATGATCAGGCTGAACACGCTGATGATCAGCACGATGGGCGCGATAAAGCGCATGATAGGCGATACCCATTGCCGCAAGCTGAGCCCGGCATTCATCCAGATCACCATTTCTGAGTCGCGATGCCAGCGGGTCAGGGTTAAAAGCACCGCCAGGAAAATGGCGAGCGACAGCATCATGGGCATGAACTGCACCAGGCTGAAGGTCAGGATAGTGCCAATGGCATCGTTGGGTAAAATGCCTTTAGATACTTGGCGCACGATGTTACCGGCGCGTTGCGCCACAACAATACCCAGGATAATCAGGAAAATGGCAGAGGCTGAGGACATCAGCTCTGCAGACAATGCACGTTTGAATATTTTCAATTTAAATGCACCGCTTTGAAATCAGCATAAAACACTAGATAATACAACCATCACTCAGGCAAATTGCATGAATCACAAAGGATAAAGATGGAATTTAGCATAAAAAGCGCTGCCCCGGAAAAATTGCGTACGGATTGCTTGCTGGTTGGCATTTATGAAGGCCGGAAACTGACGGATTTAGCTAAATCGCTGGATGCCGTGAGCGAAAAAGCCATTTCGGCCGCACTGAAATCCGGTGATATGGAAGGTAAAACCGGAAGCACCCTGATATTGCGTCAACTGTCAGGTGTCGTGGCTCCTAGAGTCATGCTGGTGGGGTTGGGCAAGGCGGACGATGCGAGCCTGAAAAGCTTGCGTAACAGCTTCCGCGCTGCGGTGAAAGCACTGCCTGCGGGTGTGGAGAATGTGGCGACAGATTTTGTCAGCCTGAGTATCAAAAAAACAACGGTGCAGCAAAAAGCGGCTGCCCTGGCTGAAGTAGCGCTGGACGCCACTTATAAAGTGAATGCGGTGAAAGAGAAATCTGTTGAACCGCATCCGCTCAAGCAAGTGAGTGTGTTGGTGGAAAAAACCGATCAAGCGGCTGCGACTGAGGGCGTGAGTCAGGGTAGCAGTGTAGGGCAGGGCGTGGCCTTGGCCAAAGATCTGGGCAATTTGCCACCGAATATTTGCACCCCTAGCTATCTCGGCAAGCAAGCTGAGAAATTGGCCAAAGAATACGGTTTTAAGGTCGAGGTGCTGGAGCAGGCCGCGATTGAGAAGCTCAATATGGGCTCTTTTTTAGGCGTGACGCGTGGCAGCGAAGAGCCGCCACGCTTTATTGTATTGCAGCATCTGCAGGGTAAAAAATCCCAGAAACCAGTAGTACTGGTAGGCAAGGGCATTACGTTTGATACCGGTGGCATTTCGCTTAAACCGGGCGCCGACATGGATGAAATGAAATATGACATGTGCGGTGCGGCCTCTGTGCTGGGTGTGTTTAAAGCCTTGGGCGAGTTGAAATTGCCGCTGAATGTGGTGGGCTTGATTCCGACCTGTGAAAACATGCCGAGTGGCCGCGCGACCAAACCAGGCGATGTGTTGACCAGCATGTCTGGCCAGACCATTGAAGTGCTAAACACGGATGCCGAAGGCCGTTTGATTTTGTGCGACGCGCTGACCTATGCCGAACGCTTTGAGCCAGCGGCGGTGATTGATATTGCCACCCTGACCGGCGCCTGCGTCATTGCGTTAGGCCACCATGTCAGTGGCCTGTTTGCCAATAATGATGCTTTGGCCAAGGCCTTGCTGGCAGCGGGAGAGCAAGCCAATGACCGTGCCTGGCAAATGCCGTTGTGGGACGATTATCAGGGCCAACTGGACAGTAATTTTGCCGATATTGCCAATATCGGTGGCCGTGCCGCAGGCAGTATTACCGCGGCTTGTTTCTTGTCGCGCTTTGCCAAAAAGTATGACTGGGCGCACCTGGATATCGCGGGCACGGCCTGGAAATCTGGCAAGGAAAAAGGCGGCACAGGTCGTCCGGTCCCATTGCTAGTGACATATCTGCTAGAGCAGGCCGCCAAATAACGCGTCATGACCAAAATCCGTTTTTACACTGATGTCACTGATCCACCAGCATTAATACAACACCTGGTGAGCCAGGCGTTATCACGGCAGCGCAGTGTGACCATTTATGTGCCTGACCGTGAGCAGGCGCAAAGGTTGGGTGATCAGTTATGGCAGCAAACGGCGGACAGTTTTTGGCCGAATACATTGGCTGACGCCGAGTACGCCGCATTGACGCCGGTGCAACTCGCCTGGCAGCCAGAGCAGATTCGCCAGGATGATTTGCTGTTTAACTGCCAGGCGGCCCTGCCTAAGTTTTTCAGCCGTTTTCGCCATGTGTTCGAGTTGATAGGCACCGAAGAGGCTGACAAAATAGCCGGGCGACAGCGGTGGGCATTTTATCGTGACCGTGGTTACGAGATTCAGCACATGAATAAGCAAACGCAATAACAAGCCTTGCAAAGGGGATGGTGTGGATATTTCAGAAATTCCGGTATTAACCAAAGTCGTGCATAAAGGGGCAGCGCCTGCGTTTGACATCGACGAACTGGTGGCGCAGCTTAAACAGGCTTTGTTACCGGAAATCACGCAATTGGTGGCTGCGCAACTGGCCGAGCATAGCGCTGGCACACTTGCCGCCGCGCAGCAATCGCTTGCCGACTACGCCAACACCTTGCAACAAGACGTGCTGGCGAAGGCACAGTCGCAGGTCGGCGATAGCATTCAGGCCATAGAACAGGCTTTCCACGAGGCCATGGGCAATGTCAGCAAACAGCAACTACAAGCATTTGAGGCGCAACTAACGCAGTTGACGGCCACCCAGCAAACGCAAATGCAGTCTGCGGAGCAGTCATTCCAGGCCAGCTTGGAAAATAATCTCCAGCAGCAATCACAGGCGGTGGAGGAAAAACTGGCGCAGTTAAGCGCCACGCAACAGCAGTTGCTGGCAGAGACCGAGCAGTCGCTGCGTGACACGGTGCAAAAAACAGGTGCACAATGGCTGGGCGAGACCCTGTCGCCACTGGCAGATGCGCAACAGGCGCAAATGGAAAGCCGTTTGCAATCTTTGCGTGAGCAGCTTGAACAGGGCCTGGTCGATCATTTGCAACAATTGCAAGAAACCAATCAACAAACCTTGTCTGATAGCCAGGCATCAGCTGCTACCACGCTGGTGGCAGACTACAAGCAATCACTGCAAGAGGCATTTGCCGAGTTAAACGCTGCACAAATTGCTGAGTTTAAACAGAGCATGCAAGCCGAGCTTGCGGCATCCGCGCCTGCCTTGGAGGAAAAAGTGGCAGCAGTGGTCGCAGCGCAATTGCAGGAAATGGAGTCCGAGATGAACAAGCGCCTCAAGTCACGTATTCTGGAAGTGTTGCAGGGCATCAAGTTTGTGATGCCTACCGTTTAATTTACGCGTTTGCCAGTGTCAGCATGACTGGTGTGTGATCGCTGGGGCGCTCCAGTTTGCGTGGCGCCTTGTCTATTACGCAGCTATCGCACAGTGGCTTTAAGGCATCACTGACCAGGATGTGGTCTATACGCATGCCCATGTTGCGGCGGAACGCGGCCATGCGGTAATCCCACCAGCTAAACTGCCCGGCCTCGTCGTTAAACAGGCGGAAGCTATCGTGTAATCCCAAGGCTAATAATCGCTCAAAGGCTTCCCGTTCGGGCTGGCTTACCAGCACTTGCCCTTCCCAGGCGGCCGGGTCATGGCAATCTCTATCATCCGGCGCAATATTGTAATCTCCTAACAAGGCGAGTTTTTCGTGTTGCTTCAACTCGTCCGTCACCCAGTTTTGCAGGGCCGCCAGCCAATTGAGTTTGTATTGATATTTATCTGAATCCAGCGCCTGGCCATTCACCACATAGGCGCAAATCACACGTACGCCCTGTATCGTGGCCGCAATAATGCGCTTTTGTTCATCGGCAAAATTTGGCAGGTCAACATGGACATCTTGCAGTGGATGCGGGCTGATAATCGCCACGCCATTGTAGGTTTTCTGGCCATTATGCACCGCATTAAACCCGGCTTCTTGCAAGGCGGCATAGGGAAACTTGCTATCTTCCTGCTTGGTTTCCTGCAGGCAGAGTACATCCGGCTGGTTGGCAGTCAGCCAGTCCAGCACATGCGGCAAGCGCACAGTCAGGGAGTTGACGTTCCAGGTAGCCAGTTTCAACAAAGTTCTCCACAAAAGAATCAGCAAAATGCGCTTGCAATGCGCCAGGGATCACGCGCATTTTACACGACTCTTTTATCGCTGCCTGCCACTTAGGTGTCGACACGCGCTGCCATATCAGACAAATGGCGTATTTTTCAATCACACGCTCCCCGTTACAGTGACGTTTGCATGGTTTGATATCAGGAGCAAAAGATGAAAAATAGCCAGGGAACCGCTGCGGGTTTCTCTAAAACGGAGTGGTGGTTAGTGTTGGCGATTGTGCTGGTGGCGATAGGCCTGCGGCCGGGGATTGTTTCCATGGGGCCTGCGTTGCCTGCCATCATAGCCACCTTTCAATTGAGTCACGCCATGGCCTCAATGATGACGGCAATCCCTGATGTATTAATGGGCGCGTTGGCGTTGCCTACGCCGTGGCTGGTACGCCGATTTGGTGTCAATAACGTGCTGATGTTTGCGTTGAGTGTGCTGAGTCTTTCAATGTTAGTACGCGCTTACTCTGCGGGAAGTGGTTTGCTCATGACCAGTACCGTCGGTGTGGGGGCGGGTATTGCTGTCGCAGGCGCCATGTTTGCCGGCATCGTTAAAGCCAGTTTTGCCAATCGAGCGGCATTCATCATGGGCATTTATGCCACCGCCTTGTCATTGGGCAGCACTTTGTCGGCCGGGCTGACGGGCTGGATATTGCAAACTGCGGGCTGGCGGGTCGCGACCGGCTTGTGGGCAGTGCTGGGGGTGATCGCTATGGTGGCCTGGTGGCAAGTCATACGCAAATCAGTCACCACGCGCGCAGTCAATGTGACTTCGACACAGGCAGCACCCTCGCGCCTGCCTTTGCGCACCCCCGTAGCCTGGATGATTGCCTTGTTCTTTGCCTGCGTTAACTTCCTGTTTTATGCCATCCTCACCTGGACCGCGGCGATGTATCAGGAAAGTGGCATGCCTGCGGCCGAGGCCGGCGCCGTCCTCGCCAGTTTTACATTTTGCTTTATGTTGGCCAGCCCGGTGGTTGGCATGTATAGCCGACACCCTGATCGACGCGGCTGGCTCGCAGGATGTGCCTTGATATCCACCATTGGCCTGGCAGGCATGGCGACACCTGGTGCCTGGCCGTGGTTGTGGGTGCCGCTGACGGCATTTGGTCTCGGCGGGGCATTTACGTTGGCCATGACCTTGCCGCTGGACCATACACATACGCCGGACGCGGCCAATCGCTGGAATGCGTTCGTATTAACGGTTGGCTATCTGATTGCGGCGTGTGGCCCTTTTATTGTGGGGCGTATGCGTGATGTGAGTGGTCACTTCGAGAGTGGTTTTCAATTGTTATGCCTGGTGTCTTGCATGATGTTTTTGCTTGCATTTACCCTAAAGCCTGGCCAGGCCGCAGGGTAGTGATGAATCACGCATGATGCTTTCAGCACGCGTGATGGATTGAGGCTAAAGCGCATAGTCGTCAATTCGATTGATACAGCTATAAATTGTTGTCTGTTTGCTTAATGCGGTCAGCCTGCTGTGCGGTATAAACACAGTTGGATGAGATTGGTTGTAATCGGCCAATCCAATGTTTTTCACGTTGTTCGGATACTCATGAAGCGCGGATTGATTCTTACATTATGCAAATGGCTGCTGGCATGCGTGTGCCTGGCGATTGCGACTGTGGCCGCTGCGTCCGAGCATATCAAGTTACAACTCAAGTGGCATCACCAGTTTCAGTTTGCCGGTTATTATGCGGCCCAGCAACAGGGCTATTACCGTGATGAAGGGCTGGACGTCGAGATCATCGAAGGCAGCAAGGATAGGCCGCCTTTACAGCAGGTGCTGTCAGGCCAGGCAGACTACTCGATTGGGGATTCAGAGATCCTGGTCTCCCGCGTTGCTGGTAAACCTGTGGTCGCGCTGGCTGCCGTTTTTCAGCACTCCCCTTATGTCATGCTCAGCTTGAATGAAAGTGGCATATACCAGCCTGAAGATCTGATCGGCAAACGCATCATGATGTCTGGCGATCAGGGTGGTTTGCAGTTTAAAGCCATGCTGCTCAAACGCAATATAGATATCAGGCAGATGACCATTTTGCCGCATAGCTGGCGTTTACAAGACTTGATTGATGGCAAGGTGGATGCCATCTCGGCCTACGCCATGGATGAACCTGTGCAATTGCAGCAAATGGGATACTCGCCTGCCATCATTAGTAACCAGGGCTATGGCGTGGATTTTTATGGTGATATTTTATTCACGTCCGAGCGAGAGTTGGCCATGCACCCGGAGCGCGTGGAGGCTTTTCTGCGGGCGACTAAAAAAGGGTGGGCATATGCATTCAATCATAAAGAGACGCTGGTCGAGCAGATTGCCGCGATGCCTGGGGTATCCAAACGCGGGATTACCAAGCAAACGCTGATGCAGGAAGCCCGTTTGATGGTGCCCTATGTGCTGTCAGAAGTGGTTCCCTGGGGGCATATGAATGAAGACCGTTGGGATAGTATTGCCAGCACGTTTGCTGAGCTAGGGCTGATTCCGGCGCAATACAGCCTGAAAGGGTTTGTCTATCAGGGCGATGTGCTGGTGAAACGGCCCTATATGCTGTGGTTCACGCGTGGCGTGGCCATTCTGTTGCTGGTATTAGGGGTGACCTTTCTGTGGAACTTGCAGATCAGGCGGCAAGTGGTCCATCGCACCCAGGCATTGCAAAACGAAATTGACCGTCGTACACAAGCGGAATACCTGCTCAAGGTGGCAGGCAGCGTGGCGAAAATCGGCGGTTGGGTGATAGACCTTAAAACCAACCTCATACATTGGTCAGACGAAGTAGCCATTTTGCATGATATGCCGCCAGGCTACTCGCCGACGGTAGAAGAAGGCTTGAGCATGTTTGTGCCTGAGTATCAGGCATTGATGTGCAGTGCGATTCGACAATGTATCGATGAAGGCATGCCTTATGACCTGGAGATGGAAAAGATCACGGCCAATGGCCGCCGTTTCTGGGTGCGCGCCATGGGGCGGCCGGTGCGTGATAGCGAAGGCAAGATCGTTAAACTGCAAGGATCATTGCAGGATATTACCGCACACAAACAGCTCGCGGCCATTAAACAGGGGCAAGATAGAATTCAGGCCATGATGCTGGCCGATGTGGCATTGCCAGACATTTTGCACGCTGCCGTGTTACTCATCGAACAGCATTTCCCGGATGTCAGTTGTGCCATGTTGCTGCTGGATAAAGAAGGCCAGCATTTGCGCCGCACCGCTTCAGCCAAGCTGCCTGCGGCCTATGCAAAAGCCATTGATGGCCTCGAGTTGGGCACCGGTGGCATTGCCGCGCTGACAGAAGGCCGCGTGATTGCTGAAGATATCAGTACGCATCCCTTATGGCAGACATGCAGTGAACTGGCCATCACCCATGGTTTGCGCGCCTGCTGGACCATGCCTATTTTATCGCGCAGCCGCCGTGTACTGGGGCTGCTGGCCATGTATCGCCAGCAACGGCATAGCCCGCACGTGGCAGAACTGGATTTTATCGACAGCTATGCGCAGATCCTCGGGCTGGCGATTGAGCGTGAACAGTCAGACGAGCAACTGCATTTGTTGCGAAATGGGGTGTCCAGGCTCAATGATATTGTGATGATTACCGAATCGCCGCTGCACGCGCCCATGCAGCAAAAAATCGTGTTTTTGAACGACGCATTTACCCGTATTACTGGCCGCTCAGTCGACTTACTGGGGGGTATTTCCCCGTTTGAGTTATTTCAGGAGGCGACGCCAGGGCGCGAACTGGAGCGCATCAAAGAAGCCTTTCAGCACATGCGACCGGTCAAAACCGAGGTGGTGACCGTGAATGAGGACGGTGTAGGCATTTCACTTGAAATGGATGCACTGCCGTTGCTGGATAAAGGGGGCTTGGTCACGCATTGGGTGGCGGTGCTCAGGGATATTACCGAACGCAAACAGGCCGATGCGCAAATTCGTCAGCTGGCTTATTACGACACCATGACCGGCTTGCCTAACCGCATGTTGTTGCAGGAAAAGCTGGCTTCGCATGTGCGCAAAGCCATGCGCAAGGAAACGGGCGGCGCCTTGCTGTTTATTGATATCGATAACTTTAAAACACTCAATGATACGCATGGCCACGATGTGGGGGATGCCTTGCTGGTTGAAGTGGCCAAGCGCATCAAACAGTCCGTGCGACGCTTTGATACTGTGAGTCGTTTAGGCGGCGATGAGTTTGTCGTCGTGCTCGATAGCT
Organism: Methylophilus sp. 14; assembly: GCF_015354345.1. Lineage (GTDB taxonomy): Bacteria > Pseudomonadota > Gammaproteobacteria > Burkholderiales > Methylophilaceae > Methylophilus. The sequence goes on from NZ_JADKYS010000001.1 coordinate 106,639, forward strand.
TGCATCATGATGCCGCACAGGCTGAAAAGCAGGCCAGACGCGTGTGCGAAAAGATTCTGGCCGCGTTTAAAAAGCCATTTAACCTCAAGCATTACCAACACTACACCACGCCCAGTATCGGCGTTGTGCTGTTTGATCCGGAACACATGAGTCAGACAGACGAACTGCTGCGCCGTGCGGACATGGCGATGTATAAAGCCAAAGAAGCCGGACGCAATGGCTATCAGTTCTTTGATACACAAATGGAAACCGAGCTGCTCCAACGCGCGGCGCTGGAAGCCGATTTGCACATTGCGCTTGAAAAACAGGAGTTCATCCTGCATTTTCAGCCGCAATACGACCAGCAACATCATATCGTGGGGGCTGAAGCACTCGTGCGCTGGCAGCATCCCGACCATGGCGTCATTATGCCCGGGCAATTTATCAGCTTGGCAGAAAATACCGGCCAGATTGTGGCCTTGGGCCGCTGGGTATTGCAAGAAGCCTGCGGCATGTTGCAGCGCTGGGCCGATCACCCAGTGCTACGTCACCTGGTGCTGTCGGTCAACGTCAGTCCCAAGCAATACTTGCAGCCTGAGTTTGTGGCAGAAGTGCAACATATGCTTGCTGAAACAGGCATCAACCCAGGCAATCTCAAGCTGGAGCTGACAGAAAGCATGCTGGTCGATAATGTGGAGGACATCATTGCCAAAATGGCAGCCCTCAAGCAAACCGGTGTCTGCTTCTCGCTGGACGATTTTGGCACGGGGTATTCTTCGCTGTCCTACCTGAAACGCTTGCCATTTGACCAGTTGAAAATCGACCAGTCTTTTGTGCGCGATATGCTCAACGGCCACGACCACGAAAGTATCGTCAATGCCATCATTTCGCTGGCGCAAAGCCTCAAGTTGGAAATCCTGGCCGAAGGTGTCGAAACCGAAGCGCAGCTCAATGTACTGCAAGACCTGGGTTGCGAAATTTTCCAGGGCTATTACTTTACCAAGCCTTTGCCCTTAGAGATGTTTGAAGCCTGGGTTGCGCAGTCGCAACAGCCTGCCAGGAGCAACGCTGCCTTGCAGGCCATATAAGAGCCATATTCAGCGCCGCGTGAAGGTGACTCAGCTCGGTTGGTATAACACAAACACACCTTGAAACGTGGACGTTACTCTGGTGTCGCACAGAATGTGCGCATTGACGATCAGCTTGGCTCGACCGCGCTGCTGGTAACTGTCCAGGAATAATGGCCAGTCCTGCTCGGATTGCAATGACGCCACGCACTCAAAATCGCTATGTATTGGCAACAGAAACTTGATCTCTTGCTGCTTGATCACCAGGCTTCCTATCAGTCCGGCTTGCTGTATTTTGTGTTGCAGTAATGACCAGGCCGTCGTGATCGAAATGGCGGCAATGCTGCCACCAAATACAATATCCAGATGATTTTTATTCAGCGCATAAGAGCCGCGCACGTGCAACTCAGTGTCTGCAATCTGCGTGATCTGGATACCCAGATTCCTGGTTTGCGGGATCAGTTCAAACAGCTTCTGTTCAAATGTTGCTTCAAGCGTGGTCATGGTGAGTCCTTATGGCGGCTGCTTACAAGTAAAAAGCCTCAAGCAAGGCTTGAGGCTTTTTGAGACTAGCCATTGTTGATTGCTCAACAATAGTCGACATTAAGCCGCGAAATTCTTCGCTGCAAATTCCCAGTTCACCAGGTGATTCAGGAACGTTTCGACAAATTTTGGACGCGCATTGCGGTGGTCGATGTAGTAAGCGTGTTCCCATACGTCGATGGTCAGCAAGGCTATGTCGCCAGTCGTCAGTGGGGTGCCTGCGGCGCCCATGTTGACGATATCAACAGAACCGTCGGCTTTTTTCACCAGCCATGTCCAGCCTGAACCGAAGTTACCCACGGCTGAAGCTTGAAATGCCTTTTTGAACTCTTCGTATGAACCCCATTTGGCGTTAATGGCTGCTGCCAAAGCACCGCTTGGCTCGCCGCCACCGTTTGGAGACAGGCAGTTCCAGAAGAACGTGTGGTTCCAAACCTGGGCTGAGTTATTGTAGATGCCAGCAGAAGATTTTTTGATGATGTCTTCCAGCGCCGCATTTTCAAACTCGGTGCCTTTGATCAGGTTGTTGAGGTTGGTCACATACGCTTGGTGATGCTTGCTGTAGTGGTAGTCAAAAGTTTCTTCTGACATGTGTGGGGCCAATGCATTTTTTGCAAATGGCAAAGCTGGTAAGGCGTGTTCCATGGAATTTCCTTTTTTGGTTTGTTGAAATGGTTGCCTGCTTTTGTAAGCTAAGACGTTGCGACATTAGAGTCACGAGACTGGCAAAGGTTTACCAATTTAGTAGGGTTATTTTGCCATATTTTGCGGTCTAGCAAAACCTTGACTGCGCACATCATTGTGCAGAAGGGGATTATTTCTTGCGTGCACGCGGATGGGCCGCGTCGTAAATTTTACTCAAATGTTGAAAGTCTAGATGGGTGTAAACCTGGGTGGTGCTGATATTGGCATGTCCCAGCATTTCTTGCACGGCGCGCAAATCACCGCTGCTCTGCAAAACATGGCTGGCAAAGCTGTGGCGCAGCATGTGCGGGTGCACATGGTTATGCAATCCCTGTTTGGTGACCCAGTGGTTGATACGGGTTTGCACGGTGCGGGCATGGATGCGGCGGCCTTGCTGGCTAACAAAGACGGCCATTTCTGTCGGGCGTTTCGTGAGCCACAGCGGCCTTATGGCCAGCCAGTCTTTGAGCGCAGAGATGGCTTTGCTGCCCAAGGGCACCATGCGGGTTTTGTTGCCTTTACCAATCACTGTGATCAGGCCTTCTTGCAGGTCCAGTCTGTCGAGATTCAAGCCAACCAGCTCGCTCAGGCGCAGGCCTGAGGAGTAAAACAGCTCCAGCATGGCACGGTCGCGTTGCGTAATCGCTTCATCGCCTTCGATTTCGACCAGTTTGATCGTTTGTTCAATCGACAGTGCATGTGGCAAAGATTTTGGTGCTTTAGGTGCGCGCAAACCAATCACAGGATTGGCCGGAAAATTTTTATGTAACACCAGGTAGCGGTAAAAACCACGCCAACTGGACAAAATGCGCGCGATGCTGCGGCCATGCATGCCCTGGCTGTTGAGGTTGGCTATTTGGCGACGAATGTCTTGCGGGGTGAGTGCCTGCAGTTTGTCTGCATGTTGTTGTAACAAGCGCTCAATATCGCGCTGGTAGTTATTGCGCGTGTGCTCGCTGAGTCCACGTTCAAAGTGCAGGAAGTCGAGGTAGTCATCCAGCATCTCATGCATGATGACCGCCTCTAAGAATGGGCCCTACGCTGACAATTGCCGCAAGAATATCCCTCTTGGCGGAAACCTCAGCGGGGGCTTTCATATAATGTATCTGGCCAGAGACGCGCTGACCAACTCTCCGATACGGTTGAGGAAGAGGGTGCCCATGCCCGCGTAGAAGCGGCTGCGTTGTTCACTGGGGATGGCCATCAGGCCAAAAGTGACTTCCTGGTAGCGCATAGGGATCACCGCCAGTGACGCGGGTGTGTCGGTAAACCAGCCGGCGATATCCATAGTCGGCAAGGTGCCGCAATAAGGCTGGCTCAGGTCTTTAGCCCAGTTTTTGAGTGAGTCTTCTGCGTCTATGAACAGGTGGTCAGCGGCATGACTGTCGTTGACCCAGAGCTTGAGTTGCGCATTGGGTAACTGAAAATGCGTCGCCAGAAACTCCACCAGGTGGGTATGCAGTGCGGCGACATCTTTGGCAAATAACAGTCCAAGTGTCAGCTCGTGCACCTTGTTTGCCGTGGCTTCGTTTTCTTCGGCGGTTAAAATCAGCTCGGTAAAGCGTGATTCGAGTACGCGTATTTTGTCGCGCTGGGCAATCTGCTGACGTTCCGCCAGTGAGATGGTGCCTTTGCCATGTGGGCTGGGTAAAAAGAGCTCTGCCAGCAAGTGGGCATGACTTTCGAAAAAGTCTGGATGCGCCTTGAGGTAGTGCTTGATATCGCTTTCGTTAATGCTTTCTTCCATGATGCTGCTGTTCTTGTCTCTCTAAATCTCTATTTCGCCGTCAAAGACAATCTCTGCCGGTCCTGTCATCATGACCGGCGCGTGATCGCCTGTCCATTGAATGGTTAAAATACCGCCACGGGTATGCACTTTGACCGGGCTTTGCAATGCACCCAGCTGTATGCCACTGACCGCCGCGGCACATGCGCCAGTGCCGCAGGCCAAGGTTTCACCACTGCCACGTTCATACACGCGCAGGTTGATTTCATGCTCGTTAAGCACCTGCATAAAACCCGCATTCACCCGTTGCGGAAAGCGTGGGTGAGATTCGATTTGTGGCCCCAGGATAGCGACTTCGGCCGTGTGTACATTGTCTACCAGCATGACGGCATGCGGGTTACCCATGGATACCGCACTCACGGTCACGGTTTCGTTGTTGAGCGGGAGCTCGTAAGAGGTGGCTTGTGCCTCGGCCTCAAATGGAATCTGCTTGGGGACAAAGCGCGGCGCACCCATGTTGACCGTCACTTGCCCATCATCCTGCAGCATCAGCGTAATCACACCGCTGGCAGTTTCTACTTTAATCTCATGTTTCTGCGTCAGGCCTTTTTCAACCACAAAGCGCACAAAGCAACGCGCGCCATTGCCGCATTGCTCGACCTCACCGCCATCGGCATTAAAAATGCGGTAGCGGAAATCCACACCAGCGGTTTCCGTTGATTCGACCATCAGCAACTGGTCGCAACCGACGCCGAAAAAACGGTTGGCGATATGCTGAATTTGGCTATGAGAAAGCTGTACAGGCGTTTTGGTGGCATCAATCACGACAAAGTCATTGCCTGCGCCCTGCATTTTGGTAAATCGTAATTTCATAGCTCAAGATGATACTCCATCGTGCCGTTGAAGGCATCCATAGAACGAAGATTTATTCCTTGGCATAAATAATCTCAGGTAGAATCTTTGTTCCCAATTTTGGGTGCTGGCTTCAGCCTTTAGTCAGTACCATTTATTAACTTTATTACTTTTCAAGGCGTCAAACATGAGTGAATATCTTTTTACTTCGGAATCCGTGTCCGAAGGCCATCCCGACAAATTAGCTGACCAGGTATCTGATAGCATTCTGGATGCGATTTTAGCCCAAGACCCAACTGCGCGTGTCGCCGCAGAAACCCTGGCCAATACCGGCCTGGTGGTGCTGGCCGGTGAAATTACGACCACTGCCAATGTCGACTACATCAAGGTCGCACGTGATGCGATCAAACGCATTGGCTATGACAATACCGAATACGGCATCGACTACAAAGGGTGCGCGGTATTAGTCGCTTATGACAAACAATCCCCAGATATCGCCCAGGGTGTGGATAACGCGAATGATGATCCGCTGGATCAAGGTGCGGGTGACCAGGGCCTGATGTTTGGCTATGCAGTGAATGAAACCCCGCAATTGATGCCATTGCCGATCTGGCTCAGCCACCGTGTGATGGAGCGCCAGTCCCAGTTGCGTAAAGATGGCCGCTTGCCATGGTTGCGCCCGGATGCCAAGTCACAAGTGACCATTCAGTATGTCGATGGTAAGCCGTTCAAAATTGATACCGTCCTGGTGTCCACACAACATGCGCCAGACATGAGCCTGGACGCGATTCGTGAAGCCGTGATCGAAGAAATCATCAAGCCAACCTTGCCTGCCGAGCTGATTAAAGGCGAGATTAAATACCTAGTGAACCCGACTGGCCGTTTTGTGATCGGTGGTCCGCAAGGCGATTGTGGCCTCACTGGCCGCAAGATTATTGTCGACACCTATGGCGGTGCCGCACCTCACGGTGGTGGCGCGTTCTCTGGCAAGGATCCTTCCAAGGTAGATCGTTCAGCCGCATACGCAGGGCGTTATGTGGCAAAAAATATTGTGGCGGCCGGGTTGGCCGACAAGTGCCTGGTGCAGGTCAGCTACGCCATTGGCGTGGCACAGCCAACCTCTATCATGGTAGAAACCTATGGTACAGGCAAAGTTTCAGATGAGCGTCTGACACAGTTGGTGCGCGAGCATTTTGATCTGCGTCCAAAAGGCATCGTGAAGATGCTGGACCTGTTGCGTCCTATCTATAGCAAAACAGCGGCTTATGGCCACTTTGGCCGTGATGAGCCAGAGTTTAGCTGGGAGGCGACGGATAAAGCAGCTGCGTTGCGCGCAGCCGCTGGCTTGTAAATCTGCTATAACCAGACTGCATGTTAAAACATGCATATAAAAGTAATTTTAAAGAGGGCTTTTAGCCCTCTTTTTTTTCAATTTTTTTCCGATAATCAATTATAAGATGTAAACATTATGCGGGGCAGTCAGGGCGATATGTTAAAAACAATAGCAATTAACGAGGTACGTCTGGGGATGTATATCCATGAGCTAAAGGGCCCATGGATGGATCACCCGTTTTGGCGTACCAAGTTTGTATTGAATGACCCTGTCGATTTGCAGAAGCTTCGCGCCAGCTCTCTGAAGGAGGTGGTGATTGATGCCAGCCAGGGCTTGGATGTGGCAGCTGAGCCTGATACGGCTGATCGCCAGCTCACAGACAAAGAAATGGCCATGTTGGAACTGGATGGCCCGGTGGTTGCTGACAATGCGGGGGACGACAAGTTAAAGCCTGCCACCTTGGAAGCAGAACGCGAGCAGGCCGCCAAGATTATTGCCTCCTCACGCCGGGCAATCGAGTCCATGTTTAAAGATTTGCGCATGGGCAAGGCCATTGAAGCAGAAGCGGTGATGCCGTTAGTGGAAGAGATTTCCGCCTCGGTCACGCGCAATGTGCATGCACTGATTAGCCTGGTGCGCCTAAAAACGGTGGATGATTACACCTATATGCATTCGGTGGCGGTCTGTGCGCTGATGACCGCACTCGCCAAAGAACTTAAATTATCTGAGGCAGAAGTCAAACAGGCCGGATTGGCCGGGCTCATGCACGATATGGGCAAGGCGGGGATTCCCCAGCAAATATTGAATAAGCCGGGCTCGCTGACGGATAGTGAGTTTGATGTTATTCGCACGCACCCAAAACTGGGGCATGACATGCTGGTAAAAGCCAATATCTCGGATACGGTGACTTTGGATGTGTGTTTGCATCACCATGAAAAAATGGATGGGTCTGGTTATCCTGAACATTTGAGCGGCGATCAGATGACCATTTTTGCCAAAATGGGGGCCATCTGCGATGTGTATGACGCCGTGACCTCCACGCGTGCGTATAAACCGGCGTGGGAGCCAGGCATGGCCCTCAAGCGCATGGCAAGCTGGAGCGGTCATTTTGACCCCGAGGTATTTAAAGCCTTTGTCAAAAGCTTGGGTATTTATCCGATTGGCACGGTGGTGATGCTGAAATCAGGGCGCTTGGCGGTAGTCGTCAAGCAAACGCCTGATAGCTTGCTCAAGCCAGTCGTCAAGGCATTCTTCTCGACCAAATCGAAAATCCATATCCCGGTGATAGAGCTTGATTTGTCAAAAGGCATGGATGAGATTATCGGTAATGAGTCGGCGGCAACCTGGGGCGTGGGGAATATCGATCACTTATGGTCTAACCACTAAGGTTGGGTCAGCCACGGATTGAGGGCATTAAAAAAGGAGCTTAGCGCTCCTTTTTTAATGGGTTGTTTATTCTTCTGCTGACTTTTTCGTCCGCTTGCTGGCGGCGGCTTTGGTCGTCGTTGCTTTTTTGGCCGCAGGTTTTTTCACGGCTGTTTTTGTGGCAGTGGTTTTAGGCGCTGCGGCTTTTTTTGCTGCTGGTTTTTTAGCGGCGGGCTTCTTGCTGGCACTTTTTCCACCGTCTTTGGCGGCTTTTTCTGCCAGTAATTCCAGAGCTTGTTCTACGTTAAGCTCTTCTGGCGCCACACTCTTAGGCAAGGTAGCACGGATGCCATTATGTTGCACATAAGGGCCAAAGCGGCCAGAAAATACTTCAATACGGCCTTCGCCTGAAGGATGTTCGCCCAAGTCGGCCAACGGGGTCGGCCCATTGGCAGCCGCCAGTAGTTTCACGGCGCCTTCCAGGTCTATGCTAAATACACTCTCGGTTTTGGGGATGGACTTGAACTTGCCATCATGATTCACATAAGGCCCAAAACGGCCGATATTCGCAACAATTTTCTTGCCGGTTTCCGGGTGTTGGCCCAAGTCACGTGGCAAACTCAGCAGCATGTGCGCAGTGTCGATATTCACCTGGCTCAGCGGAATTTCTTTAGGAATGCTGACACGTTTGGGTTTTTTCTTGTCGCCTTCGACTGGCTGACCCACCTGTAAATAAGGACCATACGGACCATTCATCAGGTAAATGTCTTTTTGGGTGTCGACGTCCTGCCCGATCACCACTGGCTCGCTGGCCATATTGGCTTCGCCATCCAGGTTGCGTTTGTAATCGCATTTAGGCGTCGCGTTATAGCCAGTACAGCCGATAAAACTGCCATAACGGCTCAGTTGTTTCTGCAACTGACGGCCACATTTCGGGCACATTTCGTCTATCAGCTCATTGCCCGGGCGTTCAACGTCGGCCTTGACGATGATCTGCTGGTTGAATCCCTGCCAGAACTTGTCCATGACGGGTACCCAGTCCAGATTGCCTTCGGCGATCTCATCCAGCTCGTTTTCCAGCTTAGCGGTAAAGTCGTAATCCACGTACTGCGTGAAGTGCTCAGTGAGGAATTTATTCACCACGCGGCCGACATCGGTGGGCGTAAAGCGCTTTTTATCCAGCACCACATATTCGCGGTCTTGCAGTGTTGAGATAATGCTGGCGTAAGTGGAAGGGCGGCCAATGCCGTACTCTTCGAGCGCTTTGACCAGGCTGGCTTCTGAATAACGCGGTGGCGGTTCGGTAAAGTGTTGTTCGCCGAAAATCTTTTCAACGGTCAAGACTTCGCCGGTTTCCAGATGCGGCAACTTGGCTTCCGCGTCTTCGTCGTCTTTATCGTCGTCTTTGCCTTCCATGTAGACGGCAATAAAACCCGGGAATACCAGCGTTTGACCCGTGGCGCGGAACAGGTTGGCGTCTGTGCCAACGGCCAGGTCCACACTCACTGCATCATATTTGGCTTGCGTCATCTGGCAGGCCAGGGTGCGCTTCCAGATCATTTCATACAGTTTGAACTGTTCGTCGTTCAAGTACTGGCGCACGCTCGCAGGCGTGCGTGTAATGTCAGTCGGGCGAATCGCCTCGTGCGCCTCTTGCGCATTTTTGGCTTTGGTTTTGTACATGATGGGCGACTTGGGCAGGTAGTCTGCATCAAAGTACTTTTTCACGTAATCACGGATTTGCATCACGGCTTCGGCCGCCAGGCTGAACGAGTCAGTACGCATGTAGGTAATCAAACCGACGGTGCCGCTCCCAACGTCCATACCTTCATATAGTTGCTGCGCCACGCGCATGGCGCGGCTGGTGGTAAAGCCGAGTTTACGCACGGCTTCCTGTTGCAAAGTCGACGTCGTGAATGGTGCGGCCGGGCTGCGGCTGCGTTGTTTTTTCTCTACGCGCGTGACGGTGGTTTTGCCCGCTGAGGCCAATAACAGTTTGCCAACGATATCGGCTTGCTGGTCATGGTTGGTGACCGTGAACTGTTCTACCTTCTGGCCATTGAGTTGCACCAGTCTGGCGTCAAAGCCATGGGCATGCTTGAGCGCGCCCATATGGATGCTCCAGTATTCCTGGCTGGTAAAGGCTTCAATTTCCAGCTCGCGCTCTACAATCAGGCGTAGTGCCGGGCTTTGCACGCGGCCTGCTGACAAACCACGACGGATTTTTTTCCACAGCAATGGTGAGAGGTTAAAACCGACCAGGTAATCCAGCGCACGGCGGGCTTGTTGTGCATTGACCAAATCCATGGAAATATCACGTGGGTGGTCAATCGCGTGTTTCACCGCGGTTTGTGTAATTTCGTTGAACTCTACGCGTTTAATCAGCTTGTTTTTGACCAGCTTTTTTTCCGCCAGGATTTCGGCAATATGCCACGAGATAGCCTCGCCTTCGCGGTCCGGGTCGGTTGCCAGATAGATGCTGTCGGCACTCTTCACTGCTTTGGCAATCGCATCTACATGCTTGCTGTTACGATCGATGATGTCGTACTTCATGGCGAACTGCTGCGTCGGGTCGACGGCGCCATTTTTAGGAATCAGGTCGCGCACATGCCCGTAAGAAGCCAAGACCTCAAAATCACCGCCCAAATATTTTTTGAGGGTTTTGGCCTTGGAGGGTGATTCAACGATCAGCAGTTTTGACATTGAGCGGTCTGTGTAAGAGTTGGCTAGATAATAGCAAGCGTTTTAACAACTAGACAATATATCGGTGCGGAAAGTCATGAATTAAAGCCTTTCCACCCCGAAACATTGTGTTATTCCTCAGTGCTGACTGCAACCGGGAACGGTTTGCGCGCAAATTCAATGCGTTTGTCATCCTGAGAGGCAATCGACAATGCCATGTCGTTGCCAGCAGAAAATTTCTCGTGGTCAAACATCGGGTCTTCGTCTTCGTCCTTGGCCTGGCTCAGGTGCTTGAAGTCATACAGATCAAAGTCAGCCAGGTGTGAAGGTTCCACATTGCCAATGGCGCGGAAAATATTATTGATACGTCCCGGTTGCTCGCGCTCCCAGTTGTTGAGCATATCCTTGATTTTCTGGCGTTGCAGATTTTCCTGGCTACCGCACAAATCACACGGAATAATTGGGAACTGCATGCCGCGCGCATACGCTGCAATGTCTTTCTCAGCACAATAAGCCAATGGACGAATCACCATGAATTCACCACGGTTGGTGGCCAGTTTTGGCGGCATGGCTTTCATTTTGGCGCCGTAAAACATATTGAGGAACAAGGTTTGTACGATGTCGTCGCGGTGGTGGCCCAAGGCGATTTTATTGGCACCCAGTTGTTGCGCAGTGGTGTAAATAATGCCGCGACGCAGGCGTGAACACAGGCTGCAGGTGGTTTTACCTTCTGGGATTTTTTCTTTCACAATCGAGTAAGTGTCCGCTTCTACAATGCGGTACTCCACGCCCAGTTTTTCCAGGTAGGCCGGTAAAATATCTGCCGGAAAGCCTGGTTGTTTCTGGTCCAGATTCATCGCGATCAGTTTGAAATTGATCGGTGCACGCTCTTGCAAAGCCAGCAAAATCATCAACATGGCATGGCTGTCTTTACCGCCGCTCATGCACACGAGCACGGTGTCGCCATCTTCAATCATGTTGTAATCGCCAATGGCTTTACCCGTCGCGCTAATCAACTGATTGCGCAGTTTCAAAAAGTTTTGGCTAACGTCGTCTGGATAATGTTTGATCTTCATAGGCGCGCATTATAGCGGAAAGCAAGGCAAAGTCACGCTAAGTCTTTGATTATTCTGATTGATTTTATTCGGTTAGTGCAACATCAGCATCGCAGGCAGTATTCGCCGCGATCCAGCGTTTGAACAGGCGGCTGGCGGCTGCATTCATGCTTGGCGGTAGCCAGCGTAAAAAACGGGCGGGTTCGCTGACCATGCCACATAAATAACGTTGGGCTGAATCGCTCCAAATCAGCGCCCGGCATGGCGCCTGGTGTGGCCAGAGTAACGCCAGGCTGACCGGGCAAGGCTCGGCAGCACAACACACGCCACACCCGTTACATGTGTCACCCAAGGCGGGTTTCGCTGGTGCCTGTGCGTGAATAGTGATGATTTGGGAGCTGGACCCCATTGCTATAAACTTAAATTGCGACCGCCATCCACCGCCAATACATGACCGGTGATAAACGGCGCATCATCAATCAGGAATTTGACTGCCTTGGCAATGTCGGATGGCTCCCCAGTGCGTTTGAGCAAGGTTTGGTTTACCACTTGCTGGCGGTAACCTTCATCAAATTCCTGGTTATCGTCCGGCCATAGCACCGGCCCCGGGGCGACCGCATTCACACGCACGTCAGGCGCCAGTTCCTGTGCCAGAGACTTGGTCAAACTGACCAGGCCAGCTTTTGCAGCGCTGTAAACAATATAGTGCTTTTTCGGCCGCTCAATATGCATGTCGGTAATATTGACGATGCAGCCCTGACTGGCACGCAAGGCGTCGGCCGCCGCCTGGCTTAGAAATAAGGGCGCTTTCAGGTTGCTGCCCATGAGCTCTTCCCACTGTGCTGCATCAATCTGGCCGAGCTGGGTGGGGTAATAGCTGGAAGCATTGTTGACCAGTGCATCCAGGCGGCCGAAGTGCTGCAGTGCCGTGTCTACCAGTGGCGGTAATGCAGCCAGGTCGAGCAGGTTAGCCTGCGCCACCACCACGCTGCCAGCGCGCATCAGGTTGAGTTCGGCTTGCAGCGCAAGTGCTTCTTTGGCGCTGGTGTGGTAATGCAGCAAGATATTGGCACCCTGGCGGTGCAGCTCGCGGGTGATGGCGGCGCCAACACGTTTGGCACCACCGGTAATCAGCACAACTTTGGGAACGGAATGGAAATTCACGGTGGTCTCTTTATTCTGGACTGGTCACATTATAATGGCTGAATGACTGCTCAACCGAATTCTTCTCGCTTACCGGCATTGGATGCCGCGGCGCAACAGCACAGCGACACATTACTCGCACATATTCAACAGCAGGTGCAGCTACAGGGTGGCTGGATCTCGTTTGCCGACTACATGCAAATGGCGTTGTACACGCCCCTCCTTGGCTATTACAGCGGCGAGGCCAATAAGTTCGGTCGTGGCGGCGATTTTGTCACTGCGCCCGAGATCTCACCTTTATTTTCACAAGCCTTGGCCAATCAGGTCGCGCAGGTGCTGCAGGCGACCACGGGTAATGTGCTGGAGCTGGGGGCGGGCACAGGAAAGCTGGCGGCGGCTGTGTTACAGCGGCTGGCAGCGTTGGAGCAACTGCCACAGCATTACTTTATTCTTGAGGTAAGTGCTAACTTGCGCCAAAGGCAGCAAGAATACTTGCAGGGCTTGTTGCCAGAGGACTTGTTCAGGCGTGTGCAATGGCTGGATCGCTTGCCAGAGGCATTTACCGGTGTCGTGGTTGGTAATGAAGTGCTGGATGCGATTCCGGTGCATGTGGTGGAATGGCTGGCTGGGCACTGGCTGGAACGTGGCTTGAGTGTTGATCAGTCATTAGCCTGGCAAACGCGGCCGCTGCAAGATGTATCATTGGTGACCGATATTGACAGCAGCCAGTTGCCTGATGGCTATATTACCGAAGTCTGTCCGGCGGCCACAGGGTTGATTGCCAGCCTGGCAAACATGCTGCAACAAGGCGTGATACTTATGCTGGATTACGGCTTTTCAGCGCGCGAATACTATCACCCACAACGCCGCCAAGGCACGTTGATGTGCCACTTTCAGCATTATGCGCATGATGATCCGTTGATCTATCCTGGCTTGCAGGATATTACGGCGCACGTGAATTTTACCGCCATGGCAGAAGCCGCATTGGCGCAAGGGATTGATTGTGCAGGCTATACCACACAAGCACAGTTTTTAATGAATTGTGGCATTTTGCAATTGCTACAAATGGTCTCGCCGGAGGATAGTGCGCGTTATTTGCCTATGGTCGCAGCGGTGCAAAAACTACTATCTCCGGCGGAAATGGGGGAGTTGTTTAAAGTGCTGGCGCTGAGTAAAGGGTTGGGTGAGTCTTTGTTGGGGTTTGTGAGTGGGGATAAGCGGCATCAGTTGTAGCCGGTGGGTCTATTTGGGCTTGCTTGGGACGGTAATTGTTGTAAGTTGAGAGGTTGCTTTTCGCTTTTTGGCGAGTTACTTTTCTTTGCTTGCACAAGGTTAATTTATGACCGCTGTGTTTCGCCTTGTCGGCGACCATTCTTTCTTATGCTTGTCCATAAGAAAGAAGGCAAAGAACAAGACACCCCAGCTTCCGCTTGTATCCTGCGTTGCTCGTCAAAATAAGCGGTCACGAAACTCAACCTTGTAGCTCACACAGAACGTGAGCTACTGCGGGATTCGAACAGTCGCTCCCTTTTCCCTTATTTTGCCTGTGCTACTCGGCGCGGCAGATGGGGACCCCGAACACCATGCGACTGCAACCGTTAGCGAATTAAAGAAAAAAGAATCTGTTTTTTTGAACTGTCCAAATCCCGACAAGGTTAGTTTGGCGAGATAAATCCCATCCCATCACGCTGAGTGGCGGAGACAAAATAAGAGTAGAGGGAGCGACTGTGTGAGCTCCGCAACAAGCCACGAAGTGTGTGGCTTGTCAGGGCGAGTTTCGTGACCGGCTTATTTTGTTGAGCAACGCAAGGGAGCCGCAGGCCGTGATGGCTGGGTGTCGTCCTCTTTGGTTACTTTCTGGGGGACAAGCACCAGAAAGTGACTCGCCGAGAGGCGAAATAATCTTTTGGGACTCTTTTGCTATTTTCGAAGGAAAACAAGCTCTTAAAGTATAATGCGCCCCATGACTGAAATCGACCAAACCCCAGACTCTTCCGAAGCGCCTTATCAGCGCCGTATCCGCAGTTTTGTCTTGCGCCAGGGGCGTTTGACTAAAGGCCAGGAGCGGGCCTTGCAAACAGCATGGCCGACATTCGGCATTGAATATACGGATCAGGCACTGGATGTAAACCAGGCGTTTGGCCGCACGGAAAGTAAAAAAATTCTCGAAATCGGTTTTGGCATGGGTGATGCCACGGCCAAGATTGCCCAAACTTTGCCGGATTGTGATTTCCTGGCGGTCGAGGTGCATACACCGGGTGTGGGTAGTTTGCTCAAATTGATGCAAGAAGGTGATATTCACAATATCCGTATCATTCAACATGATGCGGTGGAAGTGCTGCAGAATATGCTGGCAGATGGCTCACTGGATGGCGTGCATATTTTCTTCCCTGACCCTTGGCATAAGAAGCGGCACCATAAGCGTCGTTTGATTCAGGCTGAGTTTGTGAAGTTGTTATGTACTAAATTGAAAGCGGGTGCTTACATTCACGTGGCGACTGATTGGCAGGAGTATGCCGAGTGGGTGCTGGAAGTATTGCAGGGTGAGCCGCAATTGCAAAATACCGCGTCGGATTATGCGGAGAAACCGTCTTACCGGCCGTTAACCAAGTTTGAGAATCGTGGCTTGAAGCTTGGGCACGGGGTTTGGGATCTGGTGTTTAAACGCGTGTAATGGTTTGTGTGCAAAATAAAAAAAGCAGACTAATGTCTGCTTTTTTTATTCGCTGCTAGCTGGTTCGTCCTGTGTGTCGGGGTCGTTGCCAAAAAACCATTCTCCGAGGACTTTTTCTGCTTCATCTACGCCCAGTTTTTTCAGGCTGGAGAACAATTGCACGGTAATTTTATCGCCCCAGCCGGTGTGCAGTTCTTTGCGCACTTTGCCGAGCAGGATGGTGGATTCGCTGCGCGACAGTTTGTCGCTCTTGGTCAGTAGTACGTGCACCGGTTTGCCGGAAGGGCAAAACCAGTCCAGCATTTGTCGGTCCAGTGGGGTGAGCGGGTGGCGGCTATCCATGACCAGTACCAGTCCGGCCAGGCTTTGGCGCTCGCTAAGATAGCGCGATAATACGTTTTGCCAATGCATGCGCATGGCTTCGGGGACCTTGGCGTAGCCGTAGCCAGGCAAGTCGACCAGGTGTTTGTCGTCCCCCAGCGTGAAAAAGTTAATGAGCTGTGTACGCCCTGGCTGCTTACTGACAAAAGCCAGCCGGTTATGGTTGGCCAGGGTGTTTAACGCACTGGATTTGCCCGCGTTGGAACGCCCGGCAAAAGCGACTTCGATGCCACTGGCAGGCGGCAGGTCACGGAGATGATGTGCCGACAGGTGAAAGCGGGCATTTTGAAAAACTGGCATGATTGAATTGAGTTGCCTCAAGGTTTTATGGACTATTCAACTGCGCATGCTATCACGAACAGGGTTTGTTTGATAAAATGACGCCCAATAAAAATGTTGGGGCATTATTATCATGTTGAATAGTTTGAAAGCAGGCTTGTTTGTATTGCTGGCCATGGGCGTGCAGCCTGTATTTGCTGAAGAAGCCGCCTCTGCCGAGGCAGCACCAGCAGTGAATGGGCCAGAAAAGATTGTCCAGAACGTGTGTGCGGCCTGTCATGGCGCAGACGGTAATAGTGTGATTACGACCAACCCGAAACTGGCTGGTCAGCATCCTGAGTATTTGCTCAAGCAGTTGAGCAACTTTAAAGATGGCACGCGTGCTAACCCGGTGATGGCTGGGATGGCTGGCGCGTTAAGCCAGGAAGACATGGAAGGTCTGGCGAAATACTTCTCCAGCCAGAGCATCAAGCTGGCCAAGGCTAAAAGCAACGGCAAGGGTTCTTTAGGTGAGAAGATTTACCGTGGCGGTATTGCGGCAACCCAGGTGCCAGCCTGTGCGGCTTGTCATGGTGCGACAGGTGCCGGTTTGCCTAAACAGTTCCCACGTTTGGCTGGTCAGCACACAGATTACACTGTGCAACAGTTGAGAACATTCCGTACGGGTGAGCGTGCCAATGCGCCGATGATGATGACCATCGCGGCAAAAATGAGCGATGCCGAGATGCAAGCGGTTGCAGATTACATTCAAGGTCTGCGCTAGTGCTTGCTGATTGAAAAAAGGTGGCTGCGGCCACCTTTTTTACTGTAGGCCTATGCAACCTTTTATGGTGGATGTCGTCCACAATTGCGCGTCTTGCGTTGTTGTTATGTTTGACGCATCCAATCAAAACCTTAAAAGCACAACCTTAACTAGTCAATTTTAAAGAGATTGTTTTGAAAGCTCCCATTTCCTTATCGCAGCGTGTGTATGAGCTATTGAGCTCCATGCGCTTTGCTGTGAGCCTGTTGACATTGTTGGGTGTGGCTTCGATTATTGGTACCGTGCTCAAACAAAACGAGCCTTATACCAATTACATCGTCAAGTTTGGCCAGTTCTGGTTTGAGCTGTTTGAAATGCTGGGCTTGCTGGATGTCTATCATGCGGCCTGGTTTTTAATCATCCTGCTGTTCCTGGTGGTGTCGACCACATTGTGTGTGATCCGTAATGCACCGCTTATGATCAAGGAGTGGCAGGTCTATAAAGAGCACGCTACTGAAAAATCGCTACGTTTGTTTGGTCATCAGGCCAGTGTGACAACAACGCAGCCAGTGGCGGCGCTACAAACGCAATTAAGTGACTTTTTAACGGCAGAGCGTTATACCTTTAAAACACGCCAGCAAGATAATGGTGATGTGTTAATTGCCGCCAAGCTGGGGACGCACCAGCGCCTGGGCTATATCTTTACCCATGTGGCGATTGTCGTGATCTGTTTTGGTGGTTTGCTGGATGGTAACCTGCCATTCAAAGTGCAGGAGTTACTCGGTTGGAAAAAAATCGAGACGCGTGATATTTCTTCACGCAAGGTGCCCGCAGAAAGCCGCCTGGGTGTCGATAACCTGTCGTTCCGCGCCAATATGACCTTGCCGGAAGGCGAGCGCGATAATGTGGCGTTTGTGCGTGTGCGTGATGGTTACCTGGTGCAGGATTTGCCATTTACAGTAGCGCTCAAGGATTTTCGCATTGAGCATTACGCGACCGGCATGCCGAAGTCGTTTGAGAGTGATATCGTCATCACCGATTCTGAGTTGAGCAAGCCGATCGAAGCGACGATACGCGTCAACCATCCTTATATCTATAAAGGCATTGCCATTTACCAGTCTGACTTTCAGGATGGTGGCTCTGAACTCAAATTCAAATTATGGGATTTGGCCGCCAGCAACCAGGATGGCTTTGATGTCGATGGCGTCGTGTCGCAAAAAGGCTCGCTGGGCGACGGTGCGCAAAAAATGACAGTGGAATTTAACGAGTTCCGCCAGTTTAATATTTTGAATTTGTCTGCCGATGGCAAAGGCAAACCGCATAATGTAGGCCCCAACACGACCTTGAAACTGCGTAACGCCAGCGGCCAGGCACGCGAGTACATGAGCTATATGCAGCCATTACAACTGGATGGCCGTTCTTATTTTGTCTCTGGTATGCGCGAAACCGTGCAGGATGAGTTCAAATATTTGCGGATTCCGGCAGATGATGCACTGGAAATCAATGGCTTTATGCATTTGCGCCAAACCTTGCGTAACGAGCAGGCGATCCGTGATATTGCCAGTCAGGTGGCCAAGCAAATGCCGGGCGATAATGCGGCGTTGAGGGCTCAGTTTGAGCAAAGCCTGCAACATTTGCTGGTGACATTTAAACAGGGCGGGTACAGTGAGTTATCGCGCATTATTGAAAGTGCTGTCCCGAAAGACCAGCGTGAGCAGGCTGCGCAAACGTATTTGAAGTTGCTGAACCGCGCCGCGCTGCAAGGCTACCAGATGAGCCGCGCCCAGCGCCAGTTGCCACCTGTGCCAGAAACCCAGGAAACGGCGATGTTTATTCAGGATAGCCTGAATGCCATGAATGATTTGTTTTTTTATGGCACGCCATATTATTTCCAGCTCAAGAATTACACGCTGAAACAGGCCAGTGGCTTCCAGTTGACACGCTCACCTGGCCAGAACTGGGTATATTTCGGCTCAGTGATGCTGGTGTTGGGTATTTTTGCCATGTTCTATATCAAGGAACGTCGCCTGTGGTTATTGATCAAACCTGCACAGCAAGAAGTATTGCTGGCAATGTCGTCTAACCGTAAAAATATGGATCTGGATCAGGACTTTGCGCGTGTACAGCAGCAATTGACGGCGCTGCTGCACACGACAGCCTGACGGAATGAAGAGGGGAATACGATGAGTACATTATCAGTGAAGCCAACATCGTTTTGGCAATCATTAAGCAAGTTTGACTGGATTTATGCCGTGCTGTTGCTGGCGGGCGGAATTTTCTCTTACCAGCGTTATGCAGGCTTTATGGATATCTATGAAGTCAGTTTTCTGTTTGGTGCGGTCGCCTTGTTTAGTTACCTGGGCTGGCGCTGGTCAGCGATTGCACGGCTGGTACTGGGCGTGGCCGTATTGAGTTTAATCGGCGTCTATAGCTACCACGGTGACCTGGCGAATGGTGGTCAGCGCTTTCTGCTGAAGTTTTTGCTGGCGAGCCAATCGGCGGTTATGTGGATGAATGTGCTGTTTGTGCTGGCCATGCTGACCTATTGGCTGGCGCTGTTCCAGAAGTCGGCGTTTACGGCAAAAGTGGCGTCTGCACTGACGTGGGCAGCGACTCTGTTCGGTTTTGTCGGTCTCATGGTGCGCTGGTATGAATCTTACCTGATTGCGCCGGACGTCGGCCATATCCCAATCAGCAATCTGTATGAAGTCTTTATCCTGTTTTGCCTGATCACGTCTTTGCTGTATTTGCATTACGAAAAATTGTTCAATACACGCCAATTGGGCGGCTTTGTGCTGGTGGTGATTAATGCCGCGGTGGGGTTTATCCTCTGGTACACCTTTGACCGTCATGCCAATGAGATTCAACCGTTGGTGCCTGCTTTGCAAAGCTACTGGATGAAGATACACGTGCCCGCCAACTTTATTGGTTACGGTGCGTTCTCGCTGGCGGCCATGGTGGCCGGTGCTTACCTGCTGGCAAAGCATGGTGTGCTGACCAGCCGCCTGCCTGCACCGCATGTGTTAGATGATTTGATGTACAAGGCGATTGCGGTTGGTTTTGCATTCTTTACTATTGCCACTATTTTGGGCGCGATGTGGGCAGCTGAAGCCTGGGGTGGTTATTGGTCATGGGACCCTAAAGAAACCTGGGCGTTGATTGTCTGGTTGAACTACGCCGCCTGGTTGCATTTGCGCTTAATGAAGGGCCTGCGCGGCACTGTACTGGCCTGGTGGGCGCTGGTTGGTTTGCTGGTCACGACCTTTGCTTTCCTTGGTGTCAATATGTTCCTCAGTGGTTTGCACTCCTACGGCACGCTCTAAGTATTAATAGTTGATTAATGACGGGCGGATGCGGATGCATCTGCCCGTTCTCTTTTGTTTTTCCTGAACCCCATCCATCAAGTAATATTAATATTTATTAATTAATGTTAATATTTCCCAAGTCGGCTTCGTATGAATGCTGATGCCGGCAAGGTGATGCTTCTTACAATGATTCGGTAACAGGAGGATTCAAAATGAAAAAGCCATTAGGATTTAGCTTGATTGAATTGGCCATCGTGCTGGTGATTGCAGGGTTGTTACTCGCCGGGGTGATGCGAGGGCAAGAGTTGATTGCCAATGCCAAAGTGAAAAGTCTGGCCAGTGATTTCAGAAACATACCCACTTACTTTTATGGCTATCAGGACAGGTTCCGCGTGCTGCCTGGTGACGACCATGCAGCAGCTACACATGTCGCAGGCACCAATGCTAGCACCAATGGACAAACGCAGAATGGCTTGATACAAGGTGGCTGGAACTCGACGACCGATACGGACGAGTCATTTTTGTTGTGGCAGCACTTGCGGCTGGCGGGATTGGCAACTGGTACGACTGATATTACTAACCCGGCGCAATATGTGCCGCGCAATAGCGAGGGCGGTCAGTTGGGAGTCACTAGTGTTGCGGCGCTGGCGGCCGTCACTGCGGGCACCTTTAACACCGCACATGCTATGTGTTCAGATGCTATTCTGGGGCGCTACGCGCTGCAACTGGATACCATGCTGGACGATGGCGCAGGTAATACCGGCGTTATGCGCATACTGGTGAATGGGACGCCGGGTAGTGGGGAGGCGGCTCCTGCGGCGGCAAGCCCATATTTAGTCTGCATGAGTTTTTAGTGTAGAATACAACATAAATTTGACACAAAAGGCCTGATTTTTTCAGGCTTTTTGTTTTATGTCGGATACATTCAACGTTTGAGACACATTCTGTTTTAGAATGGTAGCCGTTTTAGATCACCCACTTCCTATGGCAAACGCAATTGTAGAAATTCAAGACCTGTCTTTTGGGTATAAAGGCCGCTTGTTGCATAAAGGCATCAATATGACCTTTCCTAAAGGTAAGGTAGTTGCCATTATGGGCGGCAGCGGCAGCGGCAAGACCACCTTGCTGCGCCTGATTGGCGGCCAGCTCAAGCCCACCAAAGGTCAGGTGCAGGTGGGTGGCGAAGTGGTCCATCAGCAGGACCGTGAAGGCATTTACCGTTTGCGTCGCAAAATGGGCATGCTGTTTCAACACGGCGCCTTGTTCACGGATTTATCCGTGTTTGAAAATGTGGCGTTCCCGATGCGCGAGCATACCAATCTGCCTGAGAGCATGATTCGTGACCTGGTGTTGCTTAAGTTGAACGCCGTCGGTTTGCGTGGCGCACACGCCTTGATGCCGACCGAGCTTTCTGGCGGCATGGCAAGACGTGTCGCCCTGGCGCGCGCGATTGCGCTGGATCCCAGCATTATCATGTATGACGAACCCTTTGCCGGTTTGGACCCGATTTCAATGGCAGTGATTTGTGATCTGATCCGCAGCCTGAATGACGCGTTGGGCGCGACCTCAATTATCGTGACACACGATGTTGAGGAGACTTTTCAGTTTGCCGACTATGTGTATTTTGTGGCAGATGGCGTCGTGGCTGCTGAAGGCACGCCAGATGACCTGCGCAATTCTGAGTTACCGTTTGTACACCAGTTTGTGCATGGCGAAAAAGATGGCCCGGTGCCATTCCATTATGCGGCGCCTGAATATCACGCCAGTTTGTTAAGAGGGGCGCGTTAATGGTGCTGCATAAATTAAAGCGCATGCTGAGCAAATTAGGCGCAGGCTGCATCAATAAAATCTGGCGACTGGGTGCCGGTGGCCGTTTGTTCTGGCTGACGCTGATTTCATCTGGTGAAAGCTTCCGTCGTTTTAGATTAACTATCCGTGAAGTGTATTTCACCGGCGTATTGTCGCTGATTATTATCCTGGTTTCTGCGTTCTTTGTCGGCATGGTGCTGGCGTTGCAGGGCTATCATACTTTGCAAAAATATGGCTCGTCGGAAGCCATTGGTGTGCTGGTGGCATTGGCGCTGGTAAGAGAACTGGGGCCTGTAGTCACTGCGCTGCTGTTCGCAGGACGCGCCGGGACGGCGATTACGGCAGAAATTGGCCTGATGAAGGCGACCGAGCAGTTGTCTGCCATGGAGATGATGGCAGTGAGCCCGATTGCGCGTGTGATTGCGCCACGCTTTTGGGCGGGTGTGATTGCCATGCCTGTGCTAGCGACCTTATTTTCCATGGTCGGTATTTTGGGCGGCTATCTGGTGGCTGTGCCTTTAATCGGGGTCGATGCCGGTGCATTCTGGTCGCAAATGCAGGCCAATGTTGACTGGGAATACGATATTTTGAATGGCGTATTTAAAAGTGTGGTGTTTGGCGTGGCCTGTACCATGATTGCCTTGTTTGAAGGCTATGACGCACCACCAACAGCGGAAGGCGTGAGCCGTGCTACGACCAGGACAGTCGTGACTTCATCACTGGCCGTATTGGGGCTGGATTTTATATTAACGTCGTTCATGATCGCGGTTTAGCATCAGGGCGTACGGGTTACTCGCGGGGAATAAACAATGGAAAGAACAACAATTGATTTGTGGGTGGGCATTTTTGTTGCGCTCGGATTTGCAGCTTTACTTGGCCTGGCCATGAAAGTGGGTAATCTGACCACCAGCAGTATCGGCCAGACGTATCTGGTAACTGCGAACTTTGAGAATATTGGTGGTCTGAAACCACGTGCGCCAGTGAAAAGTGCCGGCGTGGTCGTGGGTCGCGTGAGTGAAATTGTGTTTGATCCGAAAACTTATGAGGCCGTCGTGAGTCTGAACATCGACACGCGCTACAACTTCCCTAAAGATACATTTGCCAATATCTATACGGCTGGCCTGTTAGGTGAGCAATATATCGGTCTGGAAGCAGGTGGTGACGAGGTTAACCTCAAAAATGGCGACAAGATTTCACAAACGCAGGATGCGGTGGTGCTGGAAAAACTGATTAGCCAGTTTCTTTACAGCAAGGCGACTGAAAGTGATGATAAACCTGGTAAAACGGCAGCTACATCAACCGAATCTGGGGTTGATGCGTTAGATGCCAGTCCATTAGACAAAATTGGTAAGTAATTCAATCAATTGATAAAGGGAACACAATGAAAAAGTGGTGGATGGCAGTTGCCATGTGGCTGTTAAGCAGTGTGGCAATGGCTGGCATGACGCCGGATCAACTGGTGAAAAAAACTGCGGATGATGTGATTGAAGTCATTAAAAATGACAAAGACATCCAGGCGGGTAACCAGCAAAAGATTTTTGCCTTGGCAGAAGAGAAAATCCTGCCTAACTTTGACTTTGAGAAAGTGTCTCGCCTGGTGCTGGGTAAAAACTGGACCAATGCAACACCAGAGCAAAAAACCGCTTTCCAGGCTGAGTTCAAGACCTTGTTGCTGCGTACTTACGCCACGGCTTTGTCTAAATATAAAAATCAGACGATTGAGTACAAGCCTTTCCGTATGGAAGCAGGTGCTGAGTCTGCGACCGTGAAAACGGCGATTCAGCAACCTGGTGGTGATCCAATCAGCGTGGATTACAGCCTGGGTAAAAAAGCAGATGACTGGAAAGTATTTGATATCGTGATTGAAGGTGTGAGCCTGGTCACCAACTACCGTAGCCAGTTTGCGCAGGAAATCCGCCAGAATGGTCTGGACAGCCTGACCAAGAAACTGGCTGATAAAAACAAGGCGGCCACTGGTAAGTAATTACCCGGACGGCATTCAGGCAGACTTGGAGAATTTTGTGGCTCAAATTACGCAACAGGAAAACACTTTGCAGTTTAGCGGTAACTTGCTGATTACGAATGTCAGCGAAACCCTGAACCAGTTGCAAACCTTGCGCCTTGAGCCGCCGTTAACCCTGGATTTTTCCAAGGTGAATGAGGTCGATACCGTCGCTGTGAGTTTGATTCTTGAAATCCAGCGACAACTGCATCATCAGCATACCGAAGCCAGTGCAGTGTCGGTGATTGGGGTGCCGGAAAATCTGCGAAGTCTGATGCAACTTTACGGTGTCGACGGATTCTTGTTGAATTAGTTGAAAATCAAGTCTAACAGCCCCAGCTCTGACGAGGTGGGGTTTCGTTTTTTGTGGGATAGCGAAAGGTCATACGTGGCTGCAGCCATTGAGATTTCAGGCATTACCAAGCGCTTCGGCGAGTTCGAGGCGCTACGGGGCGTCGATTTGCGTATTGAGCAAGGCGAGTTTTTTGCCTTGCTGGGCCCGAATGGCGCGGGCAAATCAACCTTGATTAACCTGCTGGCGGGTTTGTTGCAGCCTACCAGCGGCAGCATACGTATCATGGGCCATGATGTGCAGACTGACTATCAGCGTGCGCGCAGTGCCTTGGGCGTGGTGCCGCAAGAGCTGGTGTTTGACCCGTTTTTTAATGTACGCGAAATGTTGCGCTTTCAGGCGGGCTATTTTGGCCGTGGTCCTGAAAATGATGCCTGGGTCGATGAAGTGATTGAAGGGCTGGGCCTGACGGATAAAGCGCATACCAATATGCGTAAACTGTCTGGAGGCATGAAGCGCCGGGCGTTGATTGCGCAAGCCTTGGCGCATAAGCCGCCAGTGATTGTGCTTGATGAGCCGACGGCCGGTGTAGATGTTGAGTTACGGCAAATGCTGTGGGCGTTTATCCAGAAGCTCAATCAGCAAGGGCATACCATTATTTTGACGACGCATTATCTGGAAGAAGCGGAAACGCTGTGTGAGCGCGTCGCCATGATGAAGCAGGGCAAAATCGTTGCGCTGGATACCACGCGTGCTTTGCTCAAGAGTCATGCCGCCAAGCAGCTTTCCTTGCGCCTGGCGGGTGCGTTGCCAACGCAGTTGCAATCTTTGCTCAAGCAGCAGAATGGTGACGAAGTCGTGCTGGCATTATCCGAGTTGTCGCAGGTGGAGATGGTGTTGAGTGTATTGCGTGAAGCCAATGTGGCCATCCAGGATATGCAATTGCAGGAGGCGGATTTGGAAGACGTCTTTTTAAATCTGGTCGGCAACCAGAAAGGGGTGCAAGCATGAAATGGCTAAATCCTTTCTTCTGGCTGGATGACAAAATCAGTCCGCGCTGGCGCGGGGTGTATACGCTGTTCAAAAAAGAGTTGCTGCGCTTTTGGCGTGTGGCGTTTCAAACCATCGCGTCACCTATCCTGACCGCTTTGTTGTACCTGCTGATTTTTTCGCATGTGCTAGAGTCACACGTCAAGGTATATGACCAAGTCAGTTATACCGCTTTTCTGGTGCCTGGCCTGATGATGATGTCTTTGTTGCAAAATGCCTTTGCCAATAGTTCATCCAGCCTGATCCAGTCCAAAGTGATGGGCAATATTGTTTTCTTGCTGCTGACGCCGATTAATACGCTGGAGTTTTTTGCCGCGTTCCTGGCTGCATCGATGATTCGCGGATTGCTGGTTGGCCTGAGTATTTACCTGGTGGCGTTGTGTTTTGTCAGTGTGCCTACGGTTTATCCCGGCTGGATTTTTGCCTTTGCTTTATTGGGCAGCGCCTTGCTGGGGACGTTTGGCATCATTGCCGGTATTTGGGCCGATAAGTTTGACCAGATGGCGGCTTTCCAGAACTTTGTCATTATGCCGCTGACTTTTTTGTCCGGCGTGTTTTACTCTATTCACTCTTTGCCGCCGTTCTGGCAAGCCGTGTCGCAATTGAATCCGTTTTTCTACATGATAGATGGCTTCCGTTACGGCTTCTTTGGCCATGGTGATGTTTCTCCCTGGCTTAGCCTCGCGGTCGTGGGCAGCTTCTTGCTGGCATTAGCGTGGCTATGCCTAAAGATGTTAAAATCCGGTTATAAATTACGCAGTTAGCTGATTCAGCAGGACACGTCTTCCTGCTGAATCGCTCTGTATTTTGTTGAATAAGTGAGGTTTTGTGTTAACAGCAGCGCAACTTGAAGCATACATCCGCAGCGGACTGGAGTGCGACTACCTGAAAGTGAACGGTGATGACGGCACCCATTTTGATGCGGTGATTGTCAGCCCGGCTTTTGAAGGTAAGCGCATGGTTCAGCAGCATCAGCTGGTCTACGCAGCGTTGGGCGACCGTATGCGTGCCGAGATTCACGCGCTGTCTATGCAAACCTATACCCCGACGCAATGGCAGCAACAGCAAGCCTAGCGTTTTAATGAATATTTTTGGAGTCAGTCACATGGATGTACAAGCAAAAATTAAAGACACCGTCAGCAACAATAAAGTGGTGTTGTATATGAAAGGTAGCCCGAAATTCCCACAATGCGGTTTCTCCAGCGTGGCTGCGCAAATTCTGAGCGCCTGTGGTGCCGAGTATGTGGCGATTGACGTGTTGCAAGACATGGATGTCCGTGAAGGCATCAAACAGTACGCTAACTGGCCGACGATTCCGCAATTGTATGTGGATGGCGAATTTATCGGCGGTGCCGACATTATGCGCAGCATGTATCAAAGCGGTGAACTGCAAACCCTGTTGGCGAAAGCGTAATTTTGGACAAACTGATTATTGAAGGTGGCGTGCCACTGCATGGCGAAATTGTCGTGTCTGGTGCAAAGAATGCCGCGTTGCCAATTTTATGTGCCGGGTTGCTGGCAGAAACACCGTTTACCTTAACAGGTGTGCCTGAGTTGCGCGATGTTGCGTCTACGCTCAAGTTGCTGGATACCATGGGCGTCAAGGTCAGCAAAGACGGTGATCAGGTGACGCTGGATGCAAGCGATGTGGCTTCTTTTGAGGCCACCTATGACATGGTGAAAACCATGCGTGCCTCTATTCTGGTGCTTGGGCCGTTGCTGGCGCGTTTTGGTACGGCACGTGTTTCACTGCCGGGCGGCTGTGCCATTGGCTCACGGCCGGTGGATTTGCACATCAAGGGTCTGCAAGCCATGGGTGCTGCCATGCATATCACGCATGGCTATATCCAGGCCAGTACCTTGCACCTGCCAAACCGCCGGTTGCAAGGCGCCAAGTACTATATGGATGTTGTCACTGTCACTGGCACTGAAAACCTGATGATGGCCGCTGCGTTGGCGCAAGGCACGACAGTACTGGAAAACGCGGCCAAAGAGCCGGAAGTGGTCGACCTCGCAGAGTGTCTGAATAAAATGGGTGCCAAAATCACTGGTGCGGGCACCGACACGATTACGATTGAGGGCGTGGAGCGCCTGACCGGTGCGCAACACCATGTGGTGTGCGACCGCATTGAAGCGGGCACCTATATGGTGGCGGCGGCCATGACCGGTGGCGAAGTGACCTTGAAAAATGCCCGTCCTGACTTGCTGGAAGCCGTGATTGAAAAATTGCGCGAAGCCGGCGCGACCATTAGCCATGACAGCAATAGCATTACGGTTAAAAGCAATGGCAAATTAAAAGCAGTCAATGTGCGTACCGCACCACATCCGGCTTTTCCTACCGATATGCAGGCGCAGTTTATGGCCATGAATACGGTGGCAGAAGGCGTGTGTACGGTGATCGAAACCATTTTTGAAAATCGCTTTATGCATGTACAAGAATTGCAGCGCATGGGTGCCAATATCGACGTGCAGGGCAATACTGCTATGGTGCAAGGCGTGCCTGCGCTGGAAGGTGCCAATGTCATGGCGACCGACTTGCGTGCCTCGGCTGGCCTGGTATTGGCTGGCTTGGTAGCTGATGGCGAAACAGTGATTGACCGCATTTACCATCTGGACCGCGGTTACGAAAAGCTGGAAGAAAAACTGAATCAACTGGGCGCCAAAGTGCGCAGATCGAACTAATCATGATTACTATTGCACTCAGCAAAGGGCGCATTTTTGAGGAAACGACACCGTTGTTGGCGGCGGCTGGCATACACGCGTTGGAGGATCCAGAATCTTCCCGCAAGCTGATTCTGCCGACTAACCGTGATGATGTGCGCCTGGTGATTGTGCGCGCGACCGATGTGCCAACCTATGTGCAATATGGCGCGGCAGATTTGGGCATTGCCGGTAAGGATGTGCTGGATGAGCATGGCGGTGAAGGTTTGTACCAGCCGCTGGACCTGAATATTGCCAAGTGCAAAATGATGGTGGCCGTGCGTGAAGACTTCGACTATGAGGCCAGCATCCGCCAGGGCGCACGCCTGAAAGTCGTCACCAAGTATGTGAAAACGGCGCGCGAACATTTTGCTGCCAAAGGCATGCATGTGGACTTGATCAAACTGTATGGCTCAATGGAGTTAGGGCCGTTGGTTGGTTTGGCAGATGCCATTGTCGACTTGGTCAGCACGGGTGGCACCTTGCGTGCCAACAAACTCAAAGCGGTTGAAGATGTAGGCGCGATTAGCTCGCGTCTGGTGGTCAATCAGGCTTCTTACAAAGTGAATCGCCCGCTGTTGCAACCGATTATTGACAGTTTTGCGCGCGCCATTCGTAAAGAGTAATTGATAGAAATCATGAATATTAAACGTTTAAATACACGCGACACCGGGTTTGATGCTGAATTAAAGGCATTGCTGGCTTTTGAAACTGCGCAGGATGACACCATCGACCAGGTGGTCGCCAATATTCTCAAGGATGTCAAAGCCCGTGGTGATGCGGCGGTGCTCGAATACACCAATCGTTTTGATAAAACCAACGCTGCCAGTCTGGCGGCATTGGAGATTCCGCAGGCCGAATTGCATGCCGCTTTAAATGGCCTGCCAGCGGCGCAACGTGAAGCCTTGCAGGCGGCCGCTGATCGTGTGCGCAGTTATCACGAAAAACAAGTGATGCAATCGTGGCAATATACCGAAGCGGACGGTACGCTGCTCGGCCAGCAGGTGACGGCGCTGGACCGTGTTGGTTTGTATGTGCCTGGCGGCAAAGCAGCCTACCCATCCTCGGTGCTGATGAACGCCATTCCGGCCAAAGTCGCGGGTGTGCAAGAGCTGGTGATGGTGGTGCCAACGCCTAACGGTGAAAAAAATCCGCTGGTGCTTGCCGCTGCGGCTGTTTGTGGCGTGGATCGGGTATTCTGTATTGGCGGCGCGCAAGCCGTGGGTGCCTTGGCTTATGGTACTGAGACTGTGCCGCAAGTCGATAAAATTGTCGGCCCGGGTAATGCGTATGTGGCCGCGGCTAAACGACGTGTGTTTGGCGTGGTTGGCATTGATATGGTGGCAGGCCCGTCAGAGATTTTGGTCATCAGCGATGGCCATAGCAATCCGGACTGGACGGCGATGGATTTGTTCAGCCAGGCCGAGCACGATGAATTGGCGCAAGCGATCTTGCTGTCACCGAGTGCGGAGTTTCTTGACCAGGTGCAGGCAAGTATTGAGCGCCAGGTCGGCGAGATGCCGCGCCAGGAAATTATCCGTACCTCGCTGCAAAATCGGGGCGCCTTGATTCAGGTAAAGGATTTGGCCGAGGCTGCCGAGATTTGTAACTTTATTGCGCCCGAGCACTTGGAATTGTCTATGGATGATGCCTTGACGTTCAGCAAGCATATCAAACACGCCGGTGCGATTTTTATGGGTCGCGATACCTGTGAGGCACTGGGTGATTATTGCGCCGGGCCTAACCACGTGCTGCCAACCTCGCGTACCGCGCGCTTCAGCTCGCCGCTGGGTGTGTATGATTTCCAGAAGCGCTCTAGCCTGATTATGGTGTCATCCGCCGGTGCGCAAACGCTAGGCAAAATTGCCGCCACCCTTGCTTATGGCGAAGGCCTGCAGGCGCACGCCCGCAGTGCGGAATATCGCTTGAAATAACTGGCTGAATTTAAGAGTAATGCGATGAGTCAATATTGGAGTAGCCTGGTACACAACCTGACCCCTTATGTGCCGGGCGAGCAGCCCAAACTGCAAAACCTGGTCAAGCTGAATACCAATGAGAATCCTTATGGGCCTAGCCCAGCGGTGATCGCTGCGTTGCAGGCTGAGGCGGCAGACAGTTTACGTTTATACCCAGACCCGGATTCCAGTCGCCTGAAGGCGGCGATTGCCGAATATCATGGCCTGCAAAGCAATCAGGTGTTTGTGGGTAACGGCTCGGATGAAGTGCTGGCGCATGTGTTCCAGGCTTTGCTCAAACATGATTTGCCGCTGCTTTACCCGGATATCACCTATAGCTTCTACCCGGTTTATTGCGGCCTTTACGGCATTGCGTTTGAAACAGTGCCATTGAATGCGCAGTTTGAGATTGCGATTGACGATTACCTGCGTCCCAATGGCGGCATTATTTTCCCTAACCCCAACGCACCCACCGGTATGCCGTTGGCATTGAGCGAAATAGAACGTTTGTTAAAAGCCAATACGCAATCAGTGGTGGTGATTGATGAGGCTTATGTCGATTTCGGTACCGAATCAGCGGTGGCATTGGTCAATCAATATCCCAATTTGCTGGTGACACATACCTATTCAAAATCACGTTCGCTGGCTGGTTTGCGCGTGGGCTATGCCGTCGGTGATGCGGCCTTGATTGAGGCCTTGATTCGCGTGAAGGATAGTTTCAATTCTTATCCGATTGACCGCTTTGCCGAGGCGGGCGCGATTGCTGCCCTGCAAGACGAAGCCTATTTTCAGCAAACCCGTCAGCAAGTGATTGCATCGCGTGATCAGTTGGTGCTGGATTTGCAAAATCTGGGCTTCGAAGTGCTGCCCTCCGGCGCCAACTTTATTTTTGCACGCCATCCAAATTACGCGGGCGAGCAATTAGCCGCCAGTTTGCGTGCGCAGGCGGTGATTGTGCGTCACTTCAAAAAACCGGCGCGTATTGCCGACTTTTTGCGCATTACGATAGGCAATCCTGCTCAAAATCAGGCCTTGATGCAGGCATTGCGTACCTTTCTGTCGGCTTGATGTCGCTAAAATCAAAGTATTTGCCGTAATTTGCTCGCTAATGTGCTGCAAATGATTGCATTGTGGCGTAAAAAAAATCGTCGCAATATTGTCATTTTTTTGAAAATGCGGTTATGATGCACGCTATTGTACATAATGTGCAGTGAGGGTTGCGTTTGCATAATTGCTGCGCATTGATTCATTGGATTTAAAATAGAGCAAACTCGGAGGAAGAAAAATGGCACAAACCCAGATGGCATTGGACTCATTAGATTTCGACGCAACGATCGCCTTGGCAGCTAAAGTAGCGCCATACGTTGATATTTTGGAAATCGGTACACCTTGCATCAAGCATAACGGTATCGAATTGTTGAAAGCATTGCGTTCAAAATTCCCTAACAACAAAATTCTGGTTGACCTGAAAACCATGGATGCTGGCTTCTACGAAGCTGAGCCATTCTACAAAGCAGGTGCTGACATTTGTACCGTTTTGGGTACTGCAGATATCGGTACGATCAAAGGCGTGATCGACGCTGCCAACAAGTATGGCAAAGAAGCGCAAATCGACCTGATCAACGTTAAAGACAAAAAAGCCCGTACGCTGGAAGTGGTTAAACTGGGTGCACACATTATTGGTGTACACACTGGTTTGGACCAACAAGCGGCTGGTCAAACTCCATTTGCTGACCTGGGTCTGGTATCCGGTCTGAAAACAGGCGCTAAAGTGTCTGTGGCTGGTGGCGTTAAAGCTGCAACCACTAAACAAGTAGTGGACGCTGGTGCTGATATCGTTGTAGCTGGTGCTGCAATCTACGGTGCTGCTGATCCTGCTGCTGCTGCAACTGAAATCACTAAAATTGCTCACGGTGCTGGCACTGCGACTAAAGGTGGTAACAAATTGCTGCCATGGATCATTGCTGCTGTTGCTGCAGTATTGGTATTCTCCCTGTTGGGCAAAAAATCTGAAGAAGCTGCGCCTGCTGCTGAAGCACCAGCTGCGGAAGAAGTTGCTCCAGCCGATGCAGCACCTGCTGCTGAAGCGCCAGCGGCCGAAGAGGCTGCTCCAGCTGAAGCTGCACCTGCAGAAGCTGCGCCAGCAACTGAAGAAGCTAAATAATCGACTGCTATCCTTACGGATCGCTTTCTGATTTAAAAAAAGCAGCCCGTGCGGGCTGCTTTTTTGTTTTTGATAACAGCTTTTTGCCAGTGTGGCAGGACTTGCTGTAAAATGAACGCAATATTTGCAAACTCTCTGTGATCACCTTTCCTCTCTTATATGTCACGTCAAGCTGAAGTCACGCGTAATACGCTAGAAACACAAATTACCGTCTCGATTAACCTCGATGGCACCGGTCAATCCGAGTTGCACAGTGGTTTGGGCTTTTTGGACCATATGCTGGATCAAGTTGCCCGTCATGGTATGGTTGATTTGAAAGTGCACGCTAAAGGCGATTTGCATATTGATGGCCACCACACGGTAGAAGATATCGGCATTACGCTGGGCCAGGCCTTTGCCAAGGCGCTGGGTGATAAAAAAGGGTTGACCCGCTATGGCCACAGCTATGTGCCACTGGATGAGGCTTTGAGCCGTGTCGCACTCGACTTGTCTGGCCGTCCAGGGCTGGCGTTTGATTGCACCTTTACGCGTGCCATGATCGGTGAGTTTGATGTCGATCTGTTCCATGAGTTTTTCCAGGGCTTTGTTAATCATGCCTTGGTGACGCTGCACATCGATAACCTCAAAGGTCATAATGCCCATCACCAGGCTGAGACCATATTCAAAGCCTTTGGTCGTGCGCTGCGTATGGCCGCGACCCCAGATCCACGTATGGCTGGATTAATGCCGTCAACCAAGGGTGCGTTATAACGCCTGATTGCTTATCATGAGTCGCTTGCAAGTTGCCATTGTAGATTATGGCATGGGTAATTTAAGATCGGTGGCCAACGCTTTTAAAGCGGTGGCCCCTTCCATTTCTGTCGCCGTCACCAGCGATCCTGAGCAGATTGCACAGGCTGAGCGCGTGGTGTTTCCTGGCCAGGGCGCGATGCCGGATTGTATCCGTGAGCTCGATGCGCGCCATTTACGCCAGGCCGTCGTCGATGCCACACAGCAAAAGCCGTTTCTGGGCATTTGCATCGGTTTGCAAATGCTGTTTGAGCATTCTGAAGAAGGGGATGTCCCCG
This sequence comes from Methylophilus sp. 14, assembly GCF_015354345.1. Lineage (GTDB taxonomy): Bacteria > Pseudomonadota > Gammaproteobacteria > Burkholderiales > Methylophilaceae > Methylophilus. The sequence goes on from NZ_JADKYS010000001.1 coordinate 139,488, forward strand.
GCCTAGGTGTCTACCGAGGTGAGGTCAAGCGCTTTCCTGCAGACAAAATGCATGATGAGCAGGGTGCCAAGCTGAAAGTACCGCATATGGGCTGGAGCCAGGTACATCAAACGCAGGCACACCCGCTGTGGTCAGAGATTCCGGATCTGGCACGTTTCTATTATGTGCACAGTTATTATGTCGCACCAGAAGAAGCTGCGTTAACTGCTGCGACAACGGCTTATCCGTTTGATTATACGGGGGCGATCGCACGCGATAATGTATTTGCAGTGCAGTTTCACCCGGAAAAGAGCGCTAATGCAGGCTTGCAACTTTTGCGTAATTTTGTAAACTGGAAACCCTAAACGGATTTTCAGTCGTTTTAGTCACCACTCGTTATTTATCTATTGAAAACAACATGTTAATTATTCCAGCAATTGATTTAAAAGATGGCCACTGCGTCCGTTTGAAGCAGGGCCTGATGGAAGAGTCCACAGTATTTTCCGAAGACCCGGGCGCCATGGCCAGACATTGGGTAGATAAAGGCGGTAAACGTTTGCATCTAGTGGATTTGAATGGTGCTTTTGCTGGTAAGCCAGTCAATGAGGATGCCATCAAGTCTATCGTTGCCGCAGTGGGTGGAGATATCCCTATCCAGTTGGGTGGTGGTATTCGTGACCTCGACACCATTGAACGCTACCTCGATGATGGCATCAGCTATGTCATTATTGGCACAGCAGCGGTGAAGAACCCAGGTTTCTTGCACGAAGCCTGCTACGCTTTCCCTGGCCAGATCATGGTCGGGCTGGATGCCAAAGATGGCAAAGTGGCCGTCGATGGCTGGTCAAAACTGACAGGGCATGACGTGATTGACCTGGCGAAGAAGTTTGAAGACTACGGTGTCGAAAGTATTGTTTATACAGATATTGGCCGTGATGGCATGTTGACTGGTGTCAACATTGAAGCCACTGTTGCCTTGGCGCAGGCATTGACCATTCCTGTGATTGCCAGTGGCGGCGTGACTAACCTGGATGATGTGCGCAAACTGTGTGCGGTACAGGATGAAGGTATTATCGGCAGCATTACCGGTCGCGCCATTTATGAGGGCACGCTGGATTTCGCAGCGGCACAACAGCTGGCTGATGAGCTGAGCAGTCGATAATGGGTTGTGCCAAACGCATTATTCCTTGTCTGGATGTGACCGATGGCCGCGTGGTCAAAGGCGTGAACTTCCTTGAGTTGCGCGATGCCGGGGATCCGGTAGAAATTGCGCAACGTTACAATGACCAGGGCGCGGATGAGCTGACATTTCTGGATATTACGGCCAGTTCTGATAACCGTGACCTGATCTTGCATATTATCGAGCGTGTTGCCGAGCAGATATTTATCCCGCTGACGGTTGGTGGTGGGGTGCGTAAGGTTGAAGATGTCCGCCGCCTGTTGAATGCGGGTGCGGATAAGGTCAGCATCAATACCACGGCAGTGCTCAATCCGCAGGTGGTTGAAGATGCAGCCAGCCGCTTTGGTTCGCAATGTATCGTGGTGGCGATTGATGCTAAAAAAGTCGATAACCAGCCGTTTGAGTGGGAAGTCTTCACGCATGGCGGCCGAAATGCCACAGGCCTGGACGCCGTGAAATGGGCGCAGAAAATGGTGAGCCTGGGCGCTGGCGAATTGCTAGTGACCAGCATGGACCGTGATGGTACTAAAATAGGTTTCAATAACCCGCTGAATAAAGCGATTAGCGACGCCGTAGATGTGCCGCTGATTGCTTCGGGTGGCGTCGGTAATTTGCAGCACCTGGTGGATGGCGTGACCTTGGGTGGCGCTGATGCCGTGTTGGCCGCGAGTATTTTTCACTATGGTGAATTCACGGTGCAACAGGCCAAAGACTATATGCGCGAACACGGGCTGGAAGTAAGATGAGCTGGCTAGATCAAGTTGCCTGGACTGCGGAAGGCCTGGTGCCTGTGATTGCGCAGGAAAAAGACACCGGCAAAATTCTCATGTTTGCCTGGATGAACCGTGAGGCGTTACAGTTGACGCGCGATACCGGCCACGCCGTGTATTTCTCACGTTCCCGCAACAAGTTATGGCACAAGGGCGAAGAGTCTGGCCATACCCAAATCGTGCATGATATTCGCCTCGATTGCGACGACGATGTTGTTTTAATTACCGTCGAACAACTCGGAGGCATTGCCTGTCATACCGGTCGACACAATTGCTTTTTCCAGCAGTTGCAAGACGATGCCTGGGTCACCGTAGAGCCGGTCATCAAAGATCCGAAAGCGATTTACCATGAGTGATGTATTAAATCGACTGTCCGAGTTGATGGAGCAGCGTAAAGCAGCCGATCCGTCTTCTTCTTACGTGGCTAAACTCTATGCCAAAGGCATGGACAGCATCCTGAAAAAAATTGGTGAAGAAGCCACTGAAACCGTGATTGCAGCTAAAGGCGGCAAAGCGGATGAAATTATTTATGAAACGGCCGATTTGTGGTTTCATACCTTGGTCATGTTGAGTCACGCCGGCCTGAGTGCACAGGATGTGCTGGATGAGCTGGCACGCCGTGAAGGCTTGTCGGGCATTGCCGAGAAAGCGAGTAGAACAGAATGAGTGCGGATTGTATTTTTTGCAAAATCGCTGCTGGCACTATTCCGTCTAAAACGCTGTACGAGGACGACGATGTTATTGTGTTTCATGATATTCGTCCCTTGGCAAAAACACATTTTCTGATTGTGCCTAAAGCACATATCGAAACCTTGAAAGACTGTACTGCAGCGCATCAGTCGCTGTTGGGGAAAATGATGTTGTTAGCTGCCAAGTTGGCTGCTGAACAAGGTTTGGTTGGCTATAAAACCATGATGAATGTGGGTCGCGAAGGCGGACAGGAAGTATTTCATATTCATCTACATGTGTTTGGCGGCGGTGCGGTTGCTTAATATCGCCGGACAAGATAAAGGAGATTATCATGGGTTCATTTAGTTTGTGGCATTGGCTGATTGTGTTGCTGATTGTGGTGCTGGTATTTGGTACCAAGAAATTGCGTAATATTGGCGGCGATGTCGGCGGTGCGGTGAATGAATTTAAAAAAGCGGTCAATGAAGGCAAGGCCGAGTCCAAGCCTGAAGAGTTGTCTGATAAAAACAAATAAGTGCTGACGCATTGTGTTTGATATTTCATTCTCAGAATTGCTAGTCATTGCTTTGGTTGCCCTGGTGGTGATCGGGCCGGAAAAATTACCAAAAGTCGCCCGCACTGCGGGCGCTTTTTTTGGTCGCTTGCAACGTTTTGTCACGCAGGTGAAGGACGAAGTGAATCGCGAAACACGTTTTGCCGAACTGCAAACATTGCAACAGGAAGTGCAGTCCGGCTTGCGGCAGGGCTATGATGAAATTGAGCAAAGCATTTTGCCTGACCCAGTGCCAGAGGCTGTGCCTGCGATCATAGAGGCTGAAGTTGTTGCAGTAAAAAAGCCACGTAAACCACGTGTGCGCAAGGCGGCTCCGCCGGTTGCGGAGAGTGCTGCGCAAGCTGATGAGCCATCGCTAGTGCATACGGATCCACAAGCGCAATTGTTTGCGGTGCCTGTCGATGAGAACAAAAAAGGTCGTCGTGCGCGCAAGACTGTTAAAAAAGACGATGACGTCGTGCCTGCGGCGGAACAAAAGCCGCTTGCTTAAGACTTTCCGGATTGCATGATCATGACCCCCACCGAGAGCTTCATTTCACACCTGATCGAATTGCGTAACCGCTTGCTGCGTGCCATTGTTGGTTGGTTGCTGGTGTTTGTGGCCTTGTTCCCGTTTGCCGATAAACTCTATAGCTTGCTGGCGGCGCCGTTGCTAAGCAAGTTGCCGCAAGGGGCGCAAATGATTGCGACGGCGGTGACCACGCCGTTTTTCGTGCCGATGAAAGTCACCATGTTAACGGCATTCCTGATTGCGCTACCCTGGATGATTTATCAGTGCTGGGCATTTGTTTCCCCAGGTTTGTATACGCATGAGAAGCGCCTGATCCGCCCTTTGCTAGCCGCTGCCATCGTGCTGTTTTTTGTCGGCATGGCGTTCGCCTATTTTGTGGTGTTTCCGGTGGTGTTCAGCTTCCTGGTCGGGAGTGCCCCGCAAGGCGTGACCGTGATGACGGATATTGCCGAATACCTGGATTTCGTCATCGGCCTGTTTGTGGCATTTGGCTTTGCGTTTGAAGTGCCGGTCGCTGTGGTGTTGATGGCGCTCATGGGGTGGGTCACGCTGGCGCAGCTGAAAGAGTCACGTTCTTATGTGATTGTGGGCGCTTTTGTGCTGGGGGCAATTTTTACGCCACCGGATATTGTTTCCCAGTGTATGCTCGCCATCCCGCTGTGGCTGCTCTATGAAATTGGATTGCTGGTGGTGCGCTGGCTGCCGCAAGCGCCAGCCAGCGACTCTGCTAAAAGCTAATTATTGCGGGATCTTGTTGGGTAGTGGGCGCTTACCTACCACCAGCGCGATATTCACTTTTTTACCCGCGCGTATGATAGACAAGGTGGCTTTTTCACGTGGCTTGAGCATGGCAATGATGTTCAGCATGGATTGACTGTCTGCCACCGGCTTGTCATCAATGCCTACCAAAATATCCCCAGGGCGCAAACCGGCATGATCAGCCGGGCTGTCCAGCAATACACCGGCAATCAACGACCCGTTAGCTGATTTCAGGTTAAATGACTCTGCCAGTTCTGGCGTGATGTCTTGTGCTTCAATGCCAATCCAGCCGCGGGTGACGGTGCCGCTGGAACTGATTTGTTCCATCACCTGTTTGGCAATGCTGACCGGAATGGCAAAGCCTATGCCCATGCTGCCGCCGTTGCGCGAATAAATCGCACTGTTAATGCCTATGAGGTTGCCGTTGACGTCTATCAGCGCACCACCGGAGTTGCCAGGGTTGATGGAGGCATCGGTCTGGATAAAGTTTTCAAAGGTATTGATACCTAAATGGTTACGGCCCAAAGCGCTGATAATGCCTTGAGTCACCGTCTGGCCGACGCCGAACGGGTTGCCAATGGCCAGCACCACGTCGCCGACTTTCATCTGGTCGCTATTGCTAAACGTAATCGCTGGCAGGTCTTTACGGTCAATTTTAAGCACTGCCAGATCGGTGTCCGGGTCTGTGCCTACAACCGTCGCAGAAGACTTGCTGCCATCGCTGAGCGCCACCTCAATCTGGTCGGCAGAGCTGATCACATGGTTGTTGGTTAAAATCAGGCCGTCAGCACTGACAATCACACCGCTACCCAGGCTGTTTTCCGGCTGCTCATCTTCCTCTTCCATTTCATCGCCAAAAAAATGACGGAATAATGGGTCATTCTTGAGGGCATGGTGCGGGTCCTGGCTGATACGTGCCGTAGTGAATATATTGACCACTGAAGGCATGGCTTTGCTCACTGCCGTGCGGTAGCCGTTTTTGGCAATGGCGGCCGTGGTGTTGGTTGCGACTTGTTTGCTGGCTGGCTGACTGGCGGGTTGTGTGAGCACGCCAGGGTAAAATAGTTTCAACACAAACAAAATGCCCAGGCAAACGGTGACGGCTTGTGAGAAGATAGACCAGAGATGTCGCATAATTGCAAAAGTAAGTGAATGTCTTAACAATGCCTAGTATATATGAGAGTCAGAGATGGAATTAAATCTTCTTGTCACAGAGCTGGCCAATTTTTTACAAGTTGGCAAATTTCAAGATTATTGCCCAAATGGGTTGCAGGTAGAAGGGCGGCCGCAGGTGCGGCGTATCGTTAGCGGTGTCACGGCCAGCCAGGCGTTGATTGAGGCGGCGATCGCTGCAGATGCCGATGCGATTCTGGTGCACCATGGCTACTTCTGGCGTGGAGAGGCGGCCGAAGTGACCGGGCTCAAGCGCAATCGCCTCAAACGTTTGCTGACGCATGACCTGAGTCTGCTGGCTTATCACTTGCCGCTGGATGCGCATGCTGAAGTCGGCAATAACGTGCAGCTGGGGCACGTATTCGAGTGGCCCATCACACATTATCTCGATGATAAGAATATGCTGCCCATGGCTCAGTTGCCGCAAGCAATGACGCTCGCGCAACTTGGCGAGCATGTGAGTGAGTGCCTGGGTCGGCAGGCGCAATTGCTGGGGGATCCGCAAAAGCAGGTGAAAACGGTAGCCTGGTGCACCGGCGCTGCGCAATCCTATATTCAGCAGGCCGTGAATGCCGGGGTGGATGTGTTTATCAGTGGCGAAGTTTCAGAGCAGACCTGGCATACCGTGTGTGAAACCGAGACCGCTTATATCAGTGCTGGCCATCACGCGACTGAGCGCTACGGCGTACAGGCATTGGGTCAGTGGATCGCCGAAAAATATGGTATAGAACACATTTACGTTGAGCTGGATAACCCCGTTTAATTGATTAATATCAATGACTTATTGAATTAAATTTGGCTTGTTTCTGCGAAAAATGTATAATCGCGACTCAAGTTTTGATCACACTGTTACCCCAAAAGGGTAGATTAAGGAAGCCAATGTCAGAAAACAAAATTGACAACAACTGTTTGTCGTTTTGCCAGCCATCTGAGGTGGATTTGCAAAAACGCGATTTCTTGGTAAAAGCCACCGCTGCTACAGGCGCTGTGGGTGTTGCCGCTGTCGCGGTGCCGTTTGTCGGCAGCATGCTGCCGAGTGAGCGCGCCAAAGCGGCCGGTGCACCCGTCGAAGTGGATATCAGCAAGCTGAAACCGGGTGAAAAAATGACGGCCGAATGGCGCGGTCAGCCGGTATGGATTGTGCGTCGTACCCCAGAAATGCTGGCCAAGCTGGTCAAGCACGACGATCAGTTGTCTGATCCAAACCTGGAAGTGCCACAACAGCCTGAATACTGTAAAAACAAAGATCGTTCGATCAAGCCTGAGTTCGCTGTGATGTTGGGTACATGCACGCATTTGGGTTGCTCACCAAACGACAACTTTGTTGCAACAGCAGAGTGGGATGGCGGTTTTGTCTGCCCATGCCACGGCTCTAAATTCGATTTGTCCGGTCGTGTGTTCAAGGGTTCTCCAGCACCAAAAAACCTGCTGATTCCTCCACACCAATACCTGACAGACACAACGCTGCTGATTGGCGAAGACAAAAAGGCGGAGGCTTAATTCATGGCAACTAATAAAAAAACAATTGCCGCTGGTGTGTTGGACTGGGTTGATGCCAGATTTCCACTGACCAGTACTATCAAGGGACACCTGACCGAATATTACGCGCCAAAAAACTTCAATTTCTGGTATTTCTTTGGTTCATTGGCTTTATTGGTGCTGGTGCTGCAAATCGTCACCGGTATCTTTTTAACCATGAACTACAAGCCAGATGCTGAATTGGCATTTGCTTCTGTTGAATACATCATGCGTGATGTGTTTGGTGGCAACATTATTCGCTACATGCACTCTACCGGTGCCTCCATGTTCTTTGTGGTGGTTTACCTGCATATGTTCCGAGGCATCATTTACGGCTCATACAGAACGCCACGTGAACTGATCTGGCTCTTTGGTGTAGGTATTTTCCTGGTGTTAATGGGTGAGGCTTTCTTCGGCTACCTGCTGCCATGGGGTCAAATGTCCTACTGGGGTGCACAAGTGATTGTGAACCTTTTCTCTACCGTGCCATTTATCGGTCCTGACTTGTCCGAGTGGTTGCGTGGTGACTACCTGGTGTCTGATGCCACATTGAACCGTTTCTTCGCTTTCCACGTGATTGCTTTGCCGCTGGTCTTGTTGGGCCTAGTGGCTGTGCACATTGTGGCTTTGCATGAAGTGGGTTCCAATAACCCTGACGGCGTTGAAATTAAAGCCACGAAAGATAAAGCCACCGGTATTCCGTTGGACGGTATTCCTTTCCATCCTTACTACTCAGTGAAAGACCTAGTGGGTGTGGTGGCGTTCCTGATGGTGTTCTTTGCCATCGTGTTCTTTATGCCTGAAATGGGCGGTTACTTCCTGGAAGCCAATAACTTTGTGCCGGCTGACCCGCTGAAAACACCTGCGCACATTGCACCGGTCTGGTATTTCACGCCTTACTACTCCATTTTGCGTGCTGTGCCGCCGATCGGTATTTCACAATTCCCTGGCGTGGTGGCGATGGGCTTGTCTGTGGTCGCCTTTGCTTTCCTGCCTTGGCTGGACAAGAGTCCGGTGAAATCTATCCGTTATCGTGGCAAATTGTACAAGCGCTGGTTAGCTGCGTTTGTGGTGAGTTTCGTGATCCTGGGTTATCTGGGCACGGTGCCAGGGGATATCTGGGGTCAATTCGGATCGTGGTTAGGTCGTGCTGATCGTGCAACAGTGCTTGCCCGTATTTGTAGCGTGGTGTACTTCGCATTCTTTGCCTTGATGCCTTGGTACACTAAAAAAGATCAAACCAAGCCAGTGCCAGAAAGGGTGACATACTAATGATGAAGAAAATGTTTTTGCAGGCTTTTGCTAGCCTGACACTGCTGGTTTCTGGCGTGGCATTGGCCAACGAAGTGCACATTGACGTGAAAGCGCCAATCAGCATGAGCGATAAGGCCTCTTTGCAACGTGGTGCCAAAAACTTTGTGAACTACTGCTTGAACTGCCATAGCGCGAACTACATGCGTTATAACCGTTTGCAGGACATCGGCCTGACCGACAAACAGATTAAAGAGAATTTGCTGTTTGCTGGTGAAAAAGTCGGTGAAACCATGCGCGTCAGCATGAATCCTAAAGATGCCAAGAAATGGTTTGGTGCTGCACCGCCTGACTTGAGCGTTGAAGTGCGTGCGCGTGGTGCGGACTGGGTGTATGCCTACTTGCGTAGTTTCTACAAGGATGACACCCGTCCAACCGGCTGGAATAACCAGGTGTTTGACAAAGTGGCGATGCCGCACGTGCTGTATGAGTTGCAAGGTGTGCAGGTGCTGGATCATGAAACACACACACTGAAGCTGGAAAGGGCTGGTAAATTGAGCCCTCAAGAGTATGACCAGTTTGTGGGTGATCTGACCAACTTCCTAGCCTTTATGGCTGAGCCAGCCAAACAATCCCGTTTGTGGATTGGTGTCGTGGTGTTGCTGTTCCTGTCTGTGCTGTTCGTCTTGGTGAAGAAAATCAAAACCGAATACTGGAAAGATATTCGCTAACTGCAAACCAAGTCCGACACCAAGGCGTGAGGCCTTGGTGTCTTTTTTTATAGGGAAAATAAATTATGATGAGATTGTATTCGGGTACTGTCGATCCTTACAGTCACCGTTGCCGTATCGTATTGTTCGAAAAAGGCATGGACTTTGAAGTCATTGATGTTGATCTGACCAATAAGACCGAAGATTTGGCCATTTTGAATCCGTATGGTGAAGTGCCGGTGTTGGTTGAGCGCGACCTCGTGTTGTCGGAAGCCAATATCATCAATGAGTATATTGATGAGCGTTTTCCGCATCCGCAGTTGATGCCAGCGGATCCTGTGATGCGTGCGCGTGCGCGACTGTTCCTCTACAACTTTGAAAAAGACTTGTTTAGCCATATCAGGGACATTGAGTCCAGCGATGAAGAAACGGCAGACAAGGCGCGTAAAGTGGTACGTGATAACTTGACGCAACTGGTGCCGATTTTTGGCAAGCAAAGCTACCTGATGGGTGATGAGTACTCCATGCTTGACGTGGCCATCACGCCATTGTTGTGGCGCTTGGGTCACTATGGCATTGAGTTGCCTAACCAGGCTTCACCATTGCTGAAATACGCAGAGCGTCTGTTCTCGCGTCCAATGTACGCTGAAGCCATGACGCCTTCTGAAAAGGCCATGCGTAAATAACGTCAGTCAGTCCCCAGGCAGCGCGAATACCCTTCGCGCTGTTTTTTTAAGGAAAGTCGTATGAGCACTTTGATCCCTACCACCGCTTACCTGATACGCGCCATTCATGAGTGGTGTGTTGATAATGGACTCACGCCACATTTGCTGGTGAAGGTTGATGCGCATACGCGGGTGCCTATGGCTTATGTGAAAAATGGCGAAATCGTACTCAACATGAATTACACGGCAGTGAAAGACTTGCATATCGATAATGATGCAGTGGTATTTTCTGCCCGTTTCAGCGGCGTTGCGCAGCATATTTATGTGCCGATTAACCGTGTCGGCGGCGTGTTCGCCCGCGAGAATGGCCAGGGCATGTTCTTTGAGGTGGTTGATGGTCAGGCGCCCGAACCTAAAACCCGCACGGATGCTGCTGCAGGCGCCGCGCCGGAAGGGCCTGCAGCTAAAAAGTCCCACCTCAAAGTAGTGAAGTAATGCCGCTAGCTTGTCATGCTTTGTGGTGTGATTGGCCTGTGAAGATTGGTCCGATAGCCTTTTTTCAGTAAAAAATAAAAAATTCTTAAAAAGCACTAGATTACTTCTCAAAAAAAGTGATATAGTTGCGCCTTCCTGAAATGCCGGGTTAGCTCAGTTGGTAGAGCAGCGCACTTGTAATGCGAAGGTCATCAGTTCGATTCCGATACCCGGCACCAAATTTATGTTTGCTGACATTGACGTCAGTGGCATTAACCGCGATAATCGCGGTCGATTTTTTGGAGAGGTGGCCGAGTGGTTAAAGGCGACGGACTGTAAATCCGTTCTCTCTGAGTACGCTGGTTCGAATCCAGCCCTCTCCACCAAAAAATGATTGCCTGTAGGTATTGCTGTAAAGCGGGTCGGTGAGAGCCCTCCTTGGGTGTTCTGCATAGTGCGGGTGTAGCTCAGTTGGTAGAGCACTTGCCTTCCAAGCAAGATGTCGCGAGTTCGAACCTCGTCGCCCGCTCCAACAATAACAATAGGCAAAACGCCCATGTGGCTCAGTGGTAGAGCACTCCCTTGGTAAGGGAGAGGTCGCGGGTCCGATTCCCGCCATGGGCACCAGATTTGCTCTGTAGCATACGGGGCTTGGTAAGTAGTCGCGTGCAAGGGTGCTGTCATCCGCGTCGCATAATTGGCTTTATTTAGTACTAATAAAGGAAAAACATCATGGCAAAAGGCAAATTTGAACGTACCAAGCCACACGTGAACGTTGGTACGATTGGTCACGTTGACCACGGTAAGACGACATTGACAGCGGCGATCACCACTGTATTGACGAAGAAATTTGGCGGCGAAGCAAAAGCTTACGACCAGATTGACGCGGCACCAGAAGAAAAAGCACGTGGTATTACCATTAACACAGCGCACGTTGAGTACGAGACAGCCACCCGTCACTACGCACACGTTGACTGCCCAGGTCACGCTGACTATGTTAAAAACATGATTACCGGTGCTGCTCAGATGGACGGCGCTATTCTGGTATGTTCAGCTGCTGACGGCCCAATGCCACAAACACGTGAGCACATCCTGTTGGCGCGCCAAGTGGGTGTTCCATACATCGTTGTGTTCCTGAACAAAGCTGACATGGTTGACGACGCTGAGTTGTTGGAACTGGTTGAGATGGAAGTGCGTGACTTGCTGAGCAAGTATGACTTCCCAGGTGATGACACCCCAATCGTTAAAGGTTCTGCAAAATTGGCACTGGAAGGTGACCAATCAGAAATCGGCGAACCAGCAATTTTCGCATTGGCTGACGCATTAGACAGCTACATCCCAACCCCAGAGCGCGCAATCGACGGCGCATTCCTGATGCCAGTAGAAGACGTATTCTCTATCTCTGGTCGTGGTACTGTGGTTACAGGCCGTATCGAGCGTGGTATCGTTAAAGTCGGCGACGAAATCGAAATCGTTGGTATCAAGCCAACCTTGAAAACTACCTGTACTGGTGTTGAAATGTTCCGTAAACTGCTGGACCAAGGTCAAGCAGGCGACAACGTAGGCGTATTGCTGCGTGGTACTAAGCGTGAAGAAGTTGAGCGTGGTCAAGTATTGTCCAAATCAGGTTCTATCAAGCCACACACCAAGTTCACAGCAGAGATCTACGTGTTGGGTAAAGATGAAGGTGGTCGTCATACACCATTCTTCAACGGCTACCGTCCACAGTTCTACTTCCGTACAACTGACGTGACTGGTGCAGTTGAGTTGCCAGCAGGTACCGAAATGGTGATGCCAGGTGACAACGTATCAATCTCAGTTGCACTGATCGCTCCAATCGCGATGGAAGAAGGCTTGCGCTTCGCTATCCGTGAAGGTGGTCGTACCGTTGGTGCTGGCGTTGTTGCCAAAATCATCGAGTAATAGTTGATGTATGTGAAAGCTGCGCTACAACCCGTGCAGCTTTCGCTTTAAAGAGTACAGGCCAATAGCTCAATTGGTAGAGTATCGGTCTCCAAAACCGAGGGTTGGGGGTTCGAGACCCTCTTGGCCTGCCAAACACCCAGAATAAACTGAGGTGTTAATCATAAAGTTAAGTATATGATCGATAAAATCAAACTGGCTTTATCCCTGTTGTTACTAGCTTTAGGGATCGCCGGTTTTTATCTTTTTGAAGATAAAGCAATGGTTATCAGGATACTTGCCGTTTTGGCAGGTATTGTCGCGTCTGTAGCAGTGGCGTGGACTGCGCCACAAGGCAAGCAGGCGCTAGGCTTTTTTAATGAGTCTGTTGCTGAAGCCAAGCGTGTTGTCTGGCCAACGCGTCAGGAAACCCTGCAAACCACACTGGCGGTTGTTGTGCTGGTCGTGATCATGGCGGCTTTCCTGGCGTTGGTAGATATCAGCTTCGCCTACATGGTGCAATGGATTATGGGTAAAGGAGCTTAATGGCTATGCGTTGGTATGCAGTTCAAGCTTTCTCCGGCATGGAAAAATCCGTGAAAGCCGGTTTGGAAGAGCGCATCATCAGATCTAACTTGCAAGATCAGTTCGGTGACATTCTGGTGCCTGTTGAAGAAGTGGTCGAGTTGAAGAATGGTCAGAAGACTATTTCTGAGCGCCGCCTGTATCCTGGCTATGTCCTGGTGCAAATGGAAATGACAGACGAGAGCTGGCACCTGGTGAGAAGTACGCCAAGAGTGACCTCGTTCATCGGTGGTACGGCGCAGCGCCCAACCCCGATTAAAGATAAAGAAGTAGAAATCATTCTGCGCCGCATGGATGACAGCAAGTCGAATCCAACGCAGAAGATGACGTTTGAAAAGGGCGAAAGCGTACGCGTGATCGATGGCCCATTCAAGGATTTCTCTGGTAGCGTTGAAGAAGTGAATTACGACAAAAACAAACTGCGTGTTTCCGTGGTGATTTTTGGTCGCGCGACACCAGTTGAACTGGATTTTGCACAGGTAGAAAAAGAAGTCTAGTTGTGCATTGTTCGACTGCCGTGAACGGTAGTCGATATTTTTAACGGGGAGCCTGCCTCAGGCGCTATTACCCATTTTAGGAGTCAAACATGGCAAAGAAAGTCATTGGCTACATTAAGCTGCAGATCCCTGCAGGTAAAGCCAACCCAAGCCCACCAGTCGGTCCAGCACTGGGTCAACGTGGTCTGAACATCATGGAATTCTGTAAGGCGTTTAACGCTGCAACGCAAGGTGTAGAGCCAGGCTTGCCAATTCCAGTGGTGATCACTGCATTTGCAGACAAGAGCTTCACGTTTGTGATGAAAACCCCACCAGCGACCGTGCTGATCAAAAAAGCGGCCAAGCTGGAAAAAGGCTCTGCACGTCCTCATACAGACAAAGTTGGTAAGATTACTCGCGCACAAGCTGAAGAGATCGCCAAAACAAAACAGCCTGACCTGACGGCTGCTGACCTGGATGCCGCTGTACGCACCATCGCTGGTAGCGCACGTAGCATGGGTATCGAAGTGGAGGGTGTATAACATGGCTAAAAGAATTGATGCATTGCGTGCAAAAATCGACCGCAACAAATTATATCCAGTGACTGAAGCCCTCAGCCTGGTTAAAGAAGGCGCAAATGCCAAATTTAACGAATCTGTGGATGCTGTGATTAACCTGGGTATTGATCCACGTAAATCTGACCAACTGGTTCGTGGCGCAATCGTATTGCCTAACGGTACTGGTAAAACAACTCGCGTGGCTGTGTTTGCACAAGGCGCGCAAGCTGAAGCTGCTAAAGCGGCGGGTGCTGATATTGTTGGTTTCGAAGATCTGGCTGAGCAAGTTAAAGGCGGCATGCTGGACTTTGACGTAGCGATTGCAACCCCTGATGCGATGCGTATCGTGGGTGCGTTGGGTCAAGTGTTGGGTCCACGTGGTTTGATGCCAAACCCAAAAGTGGGTACCGTGACGCCTGATGCAGCGACTGCTGTTAAAAACGCCAAAGCTGGTCAAGTACAATACCGTACTGACAAAGGTGGTATCGTGCATTGCACAATCGGCCGTGCTTCTTTCACCACGGAGCAATTGCAAGGCAACTTGTCTGCGTTGGTTGATGCATTGAACAAAGCCAAGCCAACCAGCTCAAAAGGAGTCTACCTGAAGAAATTGTCCGTTTCCAGCACCATGGGTCCTGGCGTACGTGTCGATCAAGCATCAGTTGTAGCGTAATTGAAAGCCCCGGACGTCATCGTCCGGGCAAAGAACTTTGGGCTTGAGTGCCTGTGATAAGCAAGCACTCAAGAGCATCAAAGACCGTTGGTGGTTAACTTAATAGAGCGTTGAATGTAAATGGGTGAGCAATCCTCTGTTTGCAGCAATGTGAAACCAACGCAGATGGCGATCCCCAGCACAGGATATTTCCATGCCCTGCACAAGGACGCCGTGAGTGGCCAGGTTATTTGACCTGGCTTTCATTAACGGAAGGAGAACAGACCTTGAGTCTTAATCTTACAGAGAAAAAAGAAGTCGTTGCCGAGGTGGCCGCTCAAGTGGCTAACGCACAAGCAATCGTACTTGCTGAGTATCGTGGTATTGGCGTAGCCAATATGACGAAACTGCGTGCTGATGCACGTAATGCAGGTGTGTATCTGCGTGTGTTGAAAAACACCCTGGTTCGTCGTGCAGTAGAAGGTACGCCTTTTGCAGCATTGGCTGACGACATGGTTGGGCCATTGGTATACGGCATTTCTGCCGATCCAGTTGCAGCTGCCAAAGTATTGAACAACTTCGCTAAAGAAAACGAATTGTTCGTACTGAAAGCAGGCGCAATGCCTAATGAGCGTCTTGATGTTGCTGGCGTACAAGCGTTGGCATCTACATTGAGCCGTGATGAGTTGCTGTCCAAACTGGCTGGCATGCTCAACGAAATCCCAACCAAGTTTGCTCGTGCCGTTGCAGCAGTACGCGACGAACAAGAAAAGCAAGCGGCTTAATTTTTAATCAAACTATTTTAGGAAATTTATATCATGGCAATTTCTAATGCTGACATCTTAGATGCAATCGGTGGCATGACCGTATTGGAACTGACTGCATTCATCAAAGAAATCGAAGAGAAGTTCGGTGTTTCTGCTGCTGCTGTTGCAGTAGCTGCTGGCGGCGCTGCTGCTGGTGCTGCTCCAGCTGCTGCTGAGCAAACTGAGTTCAACGTTGTGTTGAACGGCGCTGGCGACAACAAAGTGAGCGTGATTAAAGCTGTTCGTGAACTGACTGGCCTGGGCTTGAAAGAAGCTAAAGACCTGGTTGACGGCGCACCAAAAGCAGTTAAAGAAGGCGTAAGCAAAGCTGACGCTGAAGCAGCTGTGAAGAAATTGATCGAAGCGGGCGCAACTGCTGAGATGAAATAATTCACAATTGTGAATCTGGCTGGGCTGACGGGAGACCGTCGGCCTTCGCCATTTCTGGCGCATGCAGATTATCAACGCGCTGACTTGCCAGAAAAAATGTTGTAAATCCGGTGTTATGGCCACAATATGTGAAAACTAAGTGGTTGATTTTTAATCGAAGTTAGATGTCAAAACATTGCAGTGGATGAAAAGTGTTTTGTCTTCTACCCTCAAAAATTTCAGGAGACGCTATGAGCTATTCCTTTACCGAAAAGAAACGCATCCGCAAAAGCTTTGCCAAGCGCGACAGTGTTCAAGAGGTACCTTACCTGCTAGCCATGCAGTTGGAATCCTACAAATCATTCCTGCAGGAAAACGTTCCACTCGACCAACGTAAAAACGAAGGTCTGGAATCGACTTTCCGTTCCATTTTCCCTATCGTTAGCCATTCTGAGAATGCACGTCTGGATTATGTGAGCTATCAATTAGGCGCTGAGCCATTTGATGTCAAAGAGTGTCAACAACGTGGTTTGACTTATGCCGTGCCTTTGCGCGTCAAAGTCCGTTTGACCATCATGGACCGCGAAGCGTCCAAACCAACCGTGAAAGAAGTCAAAGAACAAGAAGTGTACATGGGCGAATTGCCGCTCATGACCGAAAACGGTTCTTTCGTGATCAACGGTACTGAGCGTGTGATTGTGTCTCAATTGCACCGCAGTCCAGGCGTGTTCTTTGAGCATGACCGTGGTAAAACCCACAGCTCCGGCAAGTTGCTGTTCTCAGCACGTATCATTCCTTACCGTGGTTCCTGGCTGGATTTCGAATTCGATCCAAAAGATTACCTGTACTTCCGCGTTGACCGTCGTCGCAAGATGCCAGTCACTATTTTGCTGAAGGCCTTGGGTTATAACCCTGAACAAATCCTGGAAACTTTCCACGATACAGACACTTTCCACATTGGCCCGAAAGGCGTGGAATTTACACTGGTTGCTGACCGTCTGCGTGGCGAAGTGGCCAAGTTTGATATTACAGACAAAGACGGTAATGTGCTGGTCGCTAAAGACAAGCGTATTACAGTCAAACACATCCGCGATATCGAAAAAGCGGGCGTGACCACCATGGCTGTGCCGACCGACTTCATGATGGGGCGTGCGGTTGCTAAAAATATCATCGATACAGAAACCGGTGAGTTGATTGCCAATGCCAACGATGAAATTACACCTTCATTGCTGGAAAAACTGGTCGCTGCCAAGATTGCTGAAATCGATACGATTTACACCAACGATCTGGATCACGGTAACTTCATTTCGCAAACCTTGCGCAGTGATGAAATTCCTGACCAGTACAGTGCACGTGTCGCGATTTACCGCATGATGCGCCCAGGCGAGCCACCAACCGAAGAAGCCGTAGAAGCGTTGTTTAAAGGCTTGTTCTTCACAGAAGATCGCTATGACCTGTCTGTGGTTGGCCGCATGAAGTTTAACCGCCGTGCTTACCCAAGCAAGCTGGAAGACCGCACTGCCGCCTGGATGCGCCGTTTCTATGAAAACGTTGGTGCACAAGGCGATACCGGCAGCAATGTGCTGTCTAACGAAGACATCCTGGCCGTGATTGGCGTGTTGATCGAGTTGCGCAATGGTCGCGGCGAAATCGACGATATCGATCACTTGGGTAACCGTCGTATCCGTTCCGTGGGTGAATTGGCAGAGAACCAGTTCCGTGCCGGTTTGGTGCGTGTTGAGCGTGCAGTGAAAGAGCGTTTGTCTCAGGCTGAGTCTGAGAACCTGATGCCGCACGACTTGATCAACGCGAAACCAGTGTCCAGCGCGATCCGTGAATTTTTCGGTTCCAGCCAGTTGTCACAGTTTATGGACCAAACCAACCCATTGTCAGAGATTACGCACAAGCGTCGTATTTCTGCCCTTGGCCCAGGCGGTCTGACACGTGAGCGTGCTGGTTTTGAGGTGCGTGACGTACATACCACCCACTATGGCCGTGTGTGTCCAATTGAAACACCGGAAGGTCCAAACATTGGTTTGATCAACTCATTGGCGCTGTATGCACGCACCAATGAATACGGTTTCCTGGAAACTCCATACCGTCTGGTTGAAGAGAACAAGGTATCCGGCAAGATTGATTACCTGTCTGCGATTGAAGAGAGCCAGTATGTGATTGCACAGGCCAACACCGAAGTGTCTAAAGAAGGTGGCTTCAAAGAAGATCTGGTGTCAGCGCGTTTCCATAACGAATTTACCATGACGCAACCTGGTCGCGTACAGTACATGGACGTGGCCCCAGGCCAGATCGTGTCTGTGGCGGCTTCGCTGATTCCGTTCCTGGAACACGATGACGCGAACCGTGCATTGATGGGTGCCAACATGCAACGTCAAGCGGTGCCATGTCTGCGTGCTGAAAAAGCCGTGGTGGGTACAGGTATTGAGCGTACGGTAGCGGTTGACTCCGGTACTGTCGTGACTGCCCGTCGTGGTGGTGTGGTTGACTATGTGGACTCAGGCCGTATCGTGGTCCGCGTGCATGATGCGGAAGCATTGGCAGGCGAAGTCGGTGTGGACATCTACAACCTGACCAAATACACCCGTTCTAACCAGAACACCAACATCAACCAGCGTCCGCTGGTTAAAGTGGGCGACATCATTTCCCGCGGTGACGTGGTGGCGGATGGCGCATCAACTGACATGGGTGAATTGGCGCTGGGCCAGAACATGCTGGTAGGCTTTATGCCATGGAACGGTTATAACTACGAAGACTCGATCTTGATCTCCGAGCGCGTGGTGGCTGATGACCGTTACACGTCTATCCATATTGAAGAACTGTCAGTGGTTGCCCGTGACACCAAGCTGGGACCTGAAGAGATTACACGCGATATTTCCAACCTGTCCGAGCGTATGCTGGGCCGTTTGGATGACTCCGGTATTATCTACATTGGTGCTGAAGTAGAAGCTGGTGACGTACTGGTGGGTAAAGTGACACCAAAAGGTGAAACCACTTTAACGCCAGAAGAAAAATTGCTGCGTGCGATTTTCGGTGAAAAAGCGTCTGACGTAAAAGACACTTCACTGCGCGTGCCATCAGGCATGACAGGTACAGTCATCGACGTACAAGTCTTCACCCGTGAAGGCATAGACCGCGATGCACGTGCACAGCAGATTATTGACGACCAGTTGTCTCACTACAAAAAAGATCTGGGCGACCAGATGCGTATTGTAGAAGACGATACCTTTGGCCGTATCAGCCGTTTGCTGGCTGGTAAAGTGGCGACCGGTGGTCCGAACAAGCTGAAAAAAGGCGACACGCTGAACCAGGAATACCTGGAAAGCGTTGGCCGTTATGACTGGTTTGATATTCGTTTGAGCGATGAAGAAGCCGCACGTCAACTGGAGCAACTGAAAGACAGCTTGAGCCAGGCACGTGTTGAGTTCGACAACAAGTTCGAAGAGAAGAAACGCAAACTGACGCAAGGTGACGAATTGCCACCAGGCGTACAGAAAATGGTGAAAGTATATCTGGCGGTAAAACGCCGCATTCAACCTGGTGACAAGATGGCTGGTCGTCACGGTAACAAGGGTGTGATCTCCAAGATTTGCCCGGTTGAAGATATGCCGCACATGGCTGACGGTACACCGTTAGACATCGTGTTGAACCCACTGGGCGTGCCTTCACGTATGAACATCGGTCAGATTCTGGAAACCCACCTGGGTTGGGCTGCTAAAGGCTTGGGCAAACGTCTGGGCGACATGTTGCAAGCCGAAGCCAAAGTGGCTGAAATCCGTGGCTTCCTGGACAAGATCTACAACAGCAGCACCGGCAAGAAAGAAGACATTGCTGGCCTGACTGACGTCGAAGTGATCGATTTGGCAACCAACCTGAAACACGGTGTGCCATTTGCAACGCCGGTGTTTGACGGTGCTGCCGAGTCTGACATTCGCGCCATGCTGGATCTGGCGTTCCCGGATGAAGACGAACACACCAAGAAATTGCAGTTCCATGCAGGTAAAACACAGGTCAAACTGTTTGACGGCCGTACTGGTGATGCCTTTGAGCGTCCGGTCACCGTTGGTTACATGCACGTACTGAAACTGCACCACTTGGTCGACGACAAGATGCACGCACGTTCTACCGGTCCTTACAGCCTGGTGACACAACAGCCGTTGGGTGGTAAAGCCCAGTTCGGTGGTCAGCGCTTCGGTGAGATGGAAGTTTGGGCACTGGAAGCGTATGGTGCGTCATACACCTTGCAAGAGATGTTGACAGTGAAATCAGATGACGTGAATGGCCGTACCAAAGTGTACGAAAACATCGTCAAAGGTGAGCACAAAATTGATGCGGGTATGCCTGAATCATTCAACGTGTTAGTGAAAGAAATCCGTTCACTGGCCATTGATATTGATTTGGACCGTAACTAATTCCCGCCATTAAGGAGAGTCTCTATGAAAGCGTTATTAGATTTATTTAAGCAGGTTACGCAAGAAGAAGAGTTTGACGCGATCAAGATCGCGCTGGCTTCACCTGAAAAAATCCGTTCATGGTCCTATGGCGAAGTGAAAAAGCCAGAAACCATCAACTACCGTACCTTCAAGCCTGAGCGGGACGGTTTGTTCTGCTCCAAAATCTTTGGCCCGATCAAGGATTACGAGTGCTTGTGCGGTAAATACAAGCGTTTGAAACACCGCGGTGTGATTTGTGAGAAGTGTGGCGTTGAAGTCACCTTGAGCAAAGTGCGTCGTGAGCGTATGGGCCACATTGAGTTGGCCTCACCAGTCGCGCACATCTGGTTCCTGAAGTCCTTGCCTAGCCGCTTGGGGATGGTGCTGGATATCGCCCTGCGTGACATCGAACGCGTGTTGTACTTTGAAGCATTTATCGTTATCGATCCAGGCATGACGCCACTGACCCGTGGTCAGTTACTGACTGAAGATGACTACCTGGCTAAGGTAGAAGAATACGGTGATGAGTTCAATGCTGTGATGGGTGCTGAAGCCGTACGCGAATTGTTGCGTACGATGGACATCGAGCGCGAAATCGAAAGATTGCGTAGCGAATTGTCTGCCACCAGCTCCGAAGCGAAAATTAAGAAAATCGCCAAGCGTCTGAAAGTACTGGAAGCATTCCAGAAATCTGGCATCAAGCCAGAGTGGATGATCTTGGAAATCTTGCCAGTCTTGCCACCAGAGTTGCGCCCATTGGTGCCACTGGATGGCGGCCGTTTTGCGACGTCTGACCTGAACGATCTGTATCGCCGCGTGATCAACCGTAACAACCGTTTGAAGCGTTTGTTGGAGTTGAAAGCCCCGGAAATCATCGTCCGTAACGAAAAACGTATGTTGCAAGAAGCGGTAGACTCACTGCTGGACAACGGTCGTCGCGGTAAAGTGATGACTGGCGCTAACAAGCGTCCGCTGAAGTCTCTGGCTGACATGATTAAAGGTAAGGGCGGTCGTTTCCGTCAGAACTTGCTGGGTAAACGCGTGGACTACTCCGGTCGTTCCGTGATTGTAGTGGGTCCAACCCTGAAACTGCACCAGTGCGGTCTGCCGAAGAAAATGGCGCTCGAGCTGTTCAAGCCATTCATTTTCCACAAGCTGGAAGTATTAGGCCTGGCGACAACTATCAAAGCCGCCAAGAAGAAAGTGGAAGAAGAAGGACCAGAAGTCTGGGATATCCTGGAAGACGTGATCCGCGAGCATCCGGTGTTGTTGAACCGTGCGCCTACGCTGCACCGTCTGGGTATCCAGGCCTTTGAACCAGTCCTGATCGAAGGTAAAGCGATCCAGTTGCACCCATTGGTGTGTTCAGCCTTTAACGCCGACTTTGACGGTGACCAAATGGCGGTACACGTTCCATTGAGCCTGGAAGCACAAATGGAAGCACGCACCTTGATGCTGGCTTCTAACAACGTGCTGTCTCCAGCCAACGGTGAACCAATCATCGTGCCGTCACAGGATATCGTGTTGGGTCTGTACTACATGACCCGCGAGAAAGTGGCTGCACGCGGTGAAGGCATGATCTTCAGTGACATTAAAGAAGTGCAACGTGTCTACGATCAAGGTTTGATCGACCTGCACGCTAAAGTCACTGTGCGTATCCGTGAGTTTGAACTGGATGTCGCAGGTCAAAAAGTTGAAAAAATCAACCGTTACACAACGACCGTTGGCCGTGCCTTGCTGTCTGAAATCTTGCCACCAGGCTTGCCATACAGCTACATCGACAAAGCGCTGAAGAAAAAAGAAATTTCACGCCTGATCAACGCCAGCTTCCGTAAAGTGGGCATCCGTGAAACAGTAATTTTTGCTGATAAACTGATGTACACCGGTTACTCCTACGCGACCAAAGCTGGTATCTCTATCAGCATCAACGATATGTTGGTGCCACCAGAGAAAGAGCAATTGATCGCAGCGGCAGATGCTGAAGTGAAAGAGATCGAAGACCAATACGTCTCCGGTCTGGTGACACAAGGTGAGCGTTACAACAAGGTGGTCGACATCTGGGGTCGCGCCGGTGACAAAGTGGCTGATGCCATGATGAAACAGTTGCGTGAAGAAGATGTAAAAGACAGCGACGGCAATGTGGTGACTAAAGACGGTAAAGCCGTCCGTCAGGAATCATTTAACGCGATTTACATGATGGCCGACTCCGGCGCCCGTGGTTCTGCGGCGCAGGTACGTCAGCTGGCTGGTATGCGTGGCCTGATGGCGAAACCGGATGGTTCCATTATTGAAACGCCAATTAAGGCGAACTTCCGTGATGGCTTGAACGTGTTGCAATACTTTATTTCTACCCACGGTGCGCGTAAGGGTCTGGCCGATACGGCGCTGAAAACAGCGAACTCCGGTTACCTGACACGTCGTCTGGTAGACGTGACGCAAGACTTGGTGGTGACCGAGCATGATTGCGGTACGGTTGAAGGCTTGGTCACCAAGGCTTTAGTCAAAGGCGGTGAAGTGGTTGAGCCGTTGCATGACCGTATCTTGGGTCGTACTTCTGCGCTGGATGTGATCCATCCTGAAACGCAAGAAGTGGTTTTCCCGGCTGGTACATTGCTGGGTGAAGACGAAGTCGAGAAAATCGATGCCCTGGGCATTGATGAAGTGAAAGTACGTACTGCGCTGACTTGCGATACCCGTTACGGTATTTGTGCCAAGTGTTACGGTCGTGACCTGGGTCGCGGCAAGCTCATCAGCATGGGTGAAGCCGTGGGCGTGATTGCGGCGCAATCCATTGGTGAACCGGGTACACAGCTGACCATGCGTACGTTCCACATCGGTGGTGCGGTATCGCGTGCAGCGTCCGTCTCACAAGTGGAAAGTAAATCTAACGGTATTGCCAGCTTCACTTCTACCATGCGTTACGTGACGAACTCACGTGGCGAGCAAATTGTGATCTCCCGTAATGGTGAAGTCATTATTGCGGATGATAATGGTCGTGAGCGTGAGCGTCATAAAGTGCCTTATGGTGCGACATTGACAGTCACCGACGGTAAAACAGTGAAAGCCGGTCAAGCTTTGGCTACCTGGGATCCACATACCCGTCCGATTATTACCGAGTACGCTGGTCGTGTGAAATTCGAGAACGTCGAAGAAGGCGTGACCGTGGCCAAGCAGGTGGATGAAGTGACTGGCTTGTCTTCACTGGTGGTGATTGATCCTAAGCAACGTGCGGGTTCAACCAAAGGCTTGCGCCCACAAGTGAAACTGCTGGACGCGAATGGCGTGGAAGTGAAAATTGCTGGTACCGAAACACCAGTCAACGTGACCTTCCAGCTGGGTTGTATCATTACCGTGAAAGATGGTCAGGAAGTGGGCGTGGGTGAAGTGCTGGCACGTATCCCGCAAGAATCTTCCAAAACCCGTGATATTACCGGGGGTCTGCCACGCGTGGCCGAGCTGTTCGAAGCCCGTTCACCAAAAGACGCCGGTATGCTGGCGGAAGTGACTGGTACGGTTTCGTTCGGTAAGGACACCAAAGGTAAGCAACGTCTGGTCATCACTGACTTGGACGGTATTACCAGCGAGTTCCTGATTGCCAAGGACAAGCACGTGACTGCGCATGACGGTCAAGTGGTGACCAAAGGTGAAACCATTGTCGACGGTCCGGCAGATCCGCAAGATATTTTGCGCCTGCAAGGTCGTGAAGCATTGGCCCGTTACATCATCGACGAAGTGCAAGACGTTTACCGTTTGCAAGGCGTGAAGATTAACGACAAGCACATCGAAGTGATCGTGCGCCAGATGCTGCGTCGCGTGAAAGTACAAGATGCGGGTGACACCGGCTTTATTCCTGGTGAGCAAGTCGAACGTGCTGATCTGTTGACAGAAAATGAACGCGTGATTGCCGAAGACAAACGTCCGGCAACTTTCGAGTACGTGTTGCTGGGTATTACCAAAGCATCGCTGTCTACCGATTCGTTCATCTCTGCGGCATCGTTCCAGGAAACGACGCGCGTGTTGACCGAGGCGGCTATTTTGGGCAAACGCGACGATTTGCGTGGCCTGAAAGAAAACGTCATTGTGGGTCGCTTGATTCCAGCCGGTACCGGTTTGGCTTATCACGAGTCCCGCAAGCGTGCAGCCGTGGCTTCACTGACACCAAATGCAGCAGAGCCATCTGAAGCATTGTTGGCAGCAGAAGCGATGTTTGCAACAGAAGACGTTGTTGAGGAAACCGCAGTAGACGATCAACCGAACGAATAATTCGATCACTGTTGTCTCTGTGTGCAAGGGGTGTCAAGTATGAATAATGCTTGACACCCCTTGACTCATTTATTAAAATGCCGGGTTTCTCAGAATAGCCTTATTGTCTCAATAGGGCGTTATTGTTGATATGCCGCCAAACTTGAGTCTTCCTGCTCAAATGGTGGTTTTTTAAAGGTGAAGAGGTTAAGGCAATGCCAACCATTAATCAGTTAATACGTAAGCCACGCGTTAAAGTGGTTACCAAGAGCAAGGTTCCAGCCCTGGAAGCTTGTCCTCAAAAGCGTGGTGTATGTACTCGTGTATATACAACAACGCCAAAAAAACCAAACTCCGCGTTGCGTAAGGTTGCTAAAGTGCGCCTGACCAACGGTTACGAAGTAATTAGCTACATCGGCGGTGAAGGCCACAACCTGCAGGAGCACTCTGTTGTGCTGTTGCGCGGCGGTCGTGTAAAAGACTTGCCGGGTGTGCGTTACCACATGGTGCGCGGTAGCTTGGATACGGCTGGCGTGAAAGATCGTAAACAGTCCCGTTCCAAATACGGTGCTAAGCGTCCTAAAGAAGCTAAAGCTTAATTTATTAGGTGCAAGCGGACAGTTTGTCCATTTTTATAGCGGCTGAAATGCCTTGCGAGTGTCATTGCTAGCAAAAATTTAATTGAAAAGAGAATCATATGCCTAGACGTAGAGAAGTCCCCAAACGTATTATCTTGCCGGATCCAAAATTTGGTAGCCAGGAAGTATCCAAGTTTGTAAATGTGCTGATGACAGGTGGTAAAAAATCTGTTGCCGAGCGTATCATTTACGGTGCCTTTGATCAGGTGGCCAGCAAGAGCGGTAAGGACCCGCTGGAATTATTCACCACAGCGTTGAATAATCTGCGTCCTGTGGTTGAAGTGAAGAGTCGCCGTGTGGGTGGTGCAAACTACCAGGTGCCTGTTGAAGTGCGTCCTAGCCGTCGTAGCGCGTTGGCAATGCGTTGGTTGCGTGATGCTGCCCGTAAGCGTGGCGA
This sequence comes from Methylophilus sp. 14, assembly GCF_015354345.1. GTDB lineage: Bacteria > Pseudomonadota > Gammaproteobacteria > Burkholderiales > Methylophilaceae > Methylophilus. The sequence goes on from NZ_JADKYS010000001.1 coordinate 164,790, forward strand.
AAAGTCTATGGGTCTGCGTTTAGCTGCCGAGTTGATCGAAGCTTCTGAAGGCCGTGGTTCTGCAATGAAAAAACGTGAAGAAGTTCACCGTATGGCAGAAGCTAACAAGGCTTTCTCACACTTCCGTTTTTAATTAAACGACCTCGTTCTTTAATAATTAGTTGAATTGATAGCAAAGGTAAAGCATCGTGGCACGTAAAACCCCTATTGAACGCTACCGTAACATTGGTATTTCTGCGCACATTGACGCAGGTAAAACAACCACGACAGAACGTATTCTGTTCTACACTGGTGTAAACCATAAGATTGGTGAAGTGCACGACGGTGCAGCGACCATGGACTGGATGGAGCAAGAGCAGGAGCGTGGTATTACCATTACTTCTGCAGCGACGACCTGTTTCTGGAAAGGTATGGACCTGTCTTTGCCTGAGCATCGATTCAACATTATTGATACCCCTGGGCACGTTGACTTCACGATTGAAGTTGAGCGCTCTATGCGTGTGCTGGATGGCGCTTGCATGGTGTACTGTGCGGTAGGCGGTGTACAGCCTCAGTCTGAGACTGTTTGGCGTCAAGCAAACAAATACAAAGTGCCACGTCTGGCCTTTGTGAACAAAATGGACCGTTCCGGTGCCGACTTCTTTAAAGTAGTAGACCAGATGAAAACTCGCCTGCGTGCGAGCCCGGTGCCTATCGTGATTCCAATTGGTCGCGAAGATACTTTCACTGGCGTGGTTGATCTGATCAAAATGAAAGCCATCATCTGGGATGAGGCTTCACAGGGGATGAAATTCACCTACGGTGATATTCCTGCGGATCTGGTGGAGACTGCTGCAAAATGGCGTGAGCAGATGGTTGAATCTGCTGCTGAAGCCAGCGAAGAGTTGATGAACAAGTACCTGGAAAATGGTGATCTGGAAGAAAAAGACATCGTTTTTGGCATCCGTACACGTACGATTGCTGGTGAAATTCAGCCAATGTTGTGCGGTTCAGCATTTAAGAACAAAGGTGTGCAACGGATGTTGGACGCGGTTGTTGACTTCTTGCCATCTCCGATCGACATTCCTGATGTTACCGGTGAAGATGATGATGGTAAACCAGCTAGCCGTAAAGCCGACGACAAAGAAGGTTTCTCTGCACTGGCATTTAAATTGATGACAGACCCGTTTGTTGGTCAGCTGACATTTATCCGCGTTTACTCTGGCGTGTTGAACAAAGGTGATACTGTGCTCAACTCTGTGAAGGGTAAGAAAGAGCGTATCGGCCGTATCGTACAGATGCACGCTAACAACCGTGAAGAGGTTGAAGAGGTGTTGGCAGGTGACATCGCCGCCTGTATCGGTCTGAAAGACGTGACTACAGGTGAATCCCTGTGCTCACCAGACAAGCCTATCATTCTGGAGCGTATGGTGTTCCCAGAGCCAGTGATTCACGTGGCTGTAGAACCAAAAACCAAGAGCGACCAGGAAAAAATGGGCTTGGCATTGGGCCGTTTGGCACAAGAAGACCCTTCTTTCCGTGTGCGTTCGGATGAAGAGTCTGGCCAGACCATTATTTCCGGTATGGGTGAATTGCACCTGGAAATTCTGGTAGACCGTATGCGTCGTGAGTTTAACGTTGAAGCCAACGTAGGTGCGCCACAAGTGGCTTACCGTGAAGCGATCCGCAAATCTGTTGAAGTTGAAGGCAAGTTCGTTAAGCAGTCCGGTGGTAAGGGTCAATACGGTCACGTATGGCTCAAAATGGAGCCTAACGAAGCTGGTAAAGGCTTTGAGTTCGTTGATCAGATTAAAGGTGGTACCGTGCCACGTGAATTCATTCCAGCGGTTGAAAAAGGTCTGCGTGAAACCATTCCTGCAGGTATCCTGGCTGGCTTCCCGGTCGTTGACGTAAAAGTAACGTTGTTTGATGGTTCATACCATGACGTTGACTCCAACGAAAACGCCTTCAAGATGGCTGCTTCTATCGGCTTTAAAGATGGTATGCGTAAAGCAGATCCAGTCTTGCTGGAGCCTATGATGGCCGTTGAAGTTGAAACGCCTGAAGAGTACATGGGTGATGTGATGGGTGACTTGTCATCTCGTCGCGGTATCATCCAGGGCATGGATGACATGCCTGGCGGTGGTAAAGCGATTAAAGCTGAAGTGCCACTGTCTGAAATGTTTGGTTACTCCACTGTAGTGCGTTCCTTGTCACAAGGTCGCGCCACTTACAGCATGGAATTCAAGCATTACGCTGATGCGCCGAAAAACGTTGCTGATGCAATCATCAACAAAAAATAATTGATCTATTACAGTATTGAATTAAAGGAAAACAATCATGGCAAAAGGCAAATTTGAACGTACCAAGCCACACGTGAACGTTGGTACGATTGGTCACGTTGACCACGGTAAGACGACATTGACAGCGGCGATCACCACTGTATTGACGAAGAAATTTGGCGGCGAAGCAAAAGCTTACGACCAGATTGACGCGGCACCAGAAGAAAAAGCACGTGGTATTACCATTAACACAGCGCACGTTGAGTACGAGACAGCCACCCGTCACTACGCACACGTTGACTGCCCAGGTCACGCTGACTATGTTAAAAACATGATTACCGGTGCTGCTCAGATGGACGGCGCTATTCTGGTATGTTCAGCTGCTGACGGCCCAATGCCACAAACACGTGAGCACATCCTGTTGGCGCGCCAAGTGGGTGTTCCATACATCGTTGTGTTCCTGAACAAAGCTGACATGGTTGACGACGCTGAGTTGTTGGAACTGGTTGAGATGGAAGTGCGTGACTTGCTGAGCAAGTATGACTTCCCAGGTGATGACACCCCAATCGTTAAAGGTTCTGCAAAATTGGCACTGGAAGGTGACCAATCAGAAATCGGCGAACCAGCAATTTTCGCATTGGCTGACGCATTAGACAGCTACATCCCAACCCCAGAGCGCGCAATCGACGGCGCATTCCTGATGCCAGTAGAAGACGTATTCTCTATCTCTGGTCGTGGTACTGTGGTTACAGGCCGTATCGAGCGTGGTATCGTTAAAGTCGGCGACGAAATCGAAATCGTTGGTATCAAGCCAACCTTGAAAACTACCTGTACTGGTGTTGAAATGTTCCGTAAACTGCTGGACCAAGGTCAAGCAGGCGACAACGTAGGCGTATTGCTGCGTGGTACTAAGCGTGAAGAAGTTGAGCGTGGTCAAGTATTGTCCAAATCAGGTTCTATCAAGCCACACACCAAGTTCACAGCAGAGATCTACGTGTTGGGTAAAGATGAAGGTGGTCGTCATACACCATTCTTCAACGGCTACCGTCCACAGTTCTACTTCCGTACAACTGACGTGACTGGTGCAGTTGAGTTGCCAGCAGGTACCGAAATGGTGATGCCAGGTGACAACGTATCAATCTCAGTTGCACTGATCGCTCCGATCGCGATGGAAGAAGGCTTGCGCTTCGCTATCCGTGAAGGTGGTCGTACCGTTGGTGCTGGCGTTGTTGCCAAAATCATCGAGTAATTATCGTTATGAGCGGCAGGGTTATCCTGCCGCTTTTTGCTCTTTTTAAGGAAAAAACATGGCAGCTCAAAAAATTCGTATCCGTCTGAAAGCATTTGACTATCGTTTGATCGACCAATCTGCTTTGGAAATCGTAGATACTGCGAAACGTACTGGTGCAGTTGTTAAAGGTCCAGTGCCATTGCCAACACGTATCGAGCGCTTTGACATTCTGCGTTCACCACACGTGAACAAAACTTCCCGTGACCAGTTTGAAATCCGTACCCATCAGCGTTTGATGGACATCGTGGATCCAACAGACAAAACTGTTGATGCATTGATGAAGCTGGATCTGCCAGCTGGCGTGGATGTAGAAATCAAGCTTTAATTTTAAAGCTGATATTGCAATAAACCTTTTCGAAAGAAAAGGTTATTGTCAAATCTAGAATAGTTCGGTATAATCCGCGCTCTTCGGTGGACGGTCAATTGTAATCGTCCACTTTAACTATTATAAGGAACTGATCATGAGCTTAGGGCTTATTGGTCGCAAAGTGGGCATGACCCGCATTTTTACAGATGAAGGCGCAAGCATTCCTGTAACAGTGCTGGAAGTGATTCCTAACCGCGTGACACAAGTTAAGACAGTCGCAACGGATGGCTATACAGGCCTGCAGGTTGCTTACGGTGAGCGTCGTGCCAGCCGTATCAACAAAGCGTTGACTGGTCACTTTGCCAAGGCTGGCGTAACTGCTGGTGCTGGTATCAAAGAATTCAATGTGGCTGAAGATGTATTGGCTAACTTCCAAGTAGGTGGAAATGTCACTGTTGATATTTTCTCTGTTGGTCAGTTGGTTGATGTGACAGGTACTTCCATCGGTAAAGGTTTTGCCGGTGCGATCAAGCGTCATAACTTCTCCTCTAACCGTGCTTCTCACGGTAACTCACGTTCGCACAACGTACCAGGCTCTATCGGTATGGCGCAGGATCCGGGTCGAGTATTCCCTGGTAAGCGCATGCCTGGCCATTTGGGTGATGCTAAAGTCACTACCCAAAACCTGGAAATCGTTCGTGTAGACGCAGAGCGTAACCTGTTGTTGATTAAAGGTTCCGTACCTGGCTCCAAAGGTGGCAATGTCGTTGTACGTCCAGCCATCAAAGCGAAAGGGGCTAAATAATGGAATTGAAATTAATCGATCAAAACGGCAAAGTAGCTAAAAAAGGCGTTGATGCGTCTGACGTTACTTTTGGTCGTGAGTTTAACGAGTCTTTGGTGCATGAAGTGGTTGTTGCCTACATGGCAAATGCCCGTACTGCGACTCGCGCACAAAAAACACGTGCTACCGTTGCTCACACGACACATAAGCCATATGCACAAAAAGGCACTGGTAACGCCCGTGCCGGTATGGCATCCAGCCCGATCTGGCGCGGAGGCGGTCGTGCATTCCCAAACAGCCCTAACGAAAACTACAGCCACAAAGTAAACCGTAAGGCTTACCGTGCTGGCATGCAGACTATTTTGTCTGAGTTGGTTCGTCAGGACCGTTTGAAGGTAGTAGACAACTTTACAGTTGATACGCCTAAAACAAAACAATTCGTACAAAAAATCAATGCTCTGGGCATCGATGGCGGTGTATTGCTGTTGACTGACGGTTTTGATGAGAACTTGTACTTGTCTTCCCGTAACCTGCCAAACGTATTGGTGGTTGAAGCGCAGTATGCTGATCCAGTAAGTCTGGTGCGTTTCCCTAACGTTTTGGTCACAGCCAATGCTGTGAAAAAACTTGAGGAGATCTTGGCATGATTACCGCAGCAACTAAAACACAAGATCGTTTATTGCAAGTGATTTTGGCGCCTCAGATTACTGAAAAAGCAACTTTCATTGCTGACAAACATCAGCAAATTGCTTTCAAGGTACGCACTGACGCGACTAAGCCAGAAATTAAAGCGGCTGTTGAACTGGTGTTCAAAGTCGAAGTGGCTTCTGTATCTGTGATTAACGTCGCAGGTAAAGTGAAGCGTGCTGGTCGTCGTATCGGTAAGCGTAACGACTGGAAGAAAGCTTATGTAAGCTTGAAACCAGGTCAAGAAATTAACTTTGCAGCTGGCGAATAAGGAGAGAAGACATGGCATTAGTTAAAGTCAAACCAACTTCCCCCGGTCGTCGCGGTGTATTGAAAGTTGTTACACCAGATTTGCACAAAGGCAAACCTTACGCGCCACTGTTGGAAAGTCAAAGTAAAAACGCAGGTCGTAACAACAACGGCCGCATTACAACCCGTCACCAAGGTGGTGGTCATAAGCAGCATTACCGTATTGTTGACTTCCGTCGCAATAAAGATGGTATCCCTGCGACTGTTGAGCGTATTGAGTACGATCCAAACCGTACGGCGAACATTGCACTGTTGTGCTACGCCGATGGTGAGCGTCGTTACATCATTGCACCACGTGGCATTGCTGCCGGTGCACAGTTGATCAGCGGTTCTGAAGCGCCTATCCGTGCTGGTAATGCATTGCCTTTGCGCAACATTCCAGTGGGTAGTACGATTCACTGCATCGAAATTCAACCAGGCAAAGGTGCTCAAATCGCCCGTTCAGCAGGTACTTCAGTACAGTTGCTGGCGCGTGAAGGTTCCTACGCTCAGTTGCGTTTGCGTTCCGGTGAAGTTCGCCGTGTGCACGTTGACTGCAAAGCCACATTAGGCGAAGTAGGTAACGAAGAGCACTCACTGCGCTCTATCGGTAAAGCTGGTGCAATGCGCTGGCGCGGTGTTCGTCCTACCGTTCGCGGTGTGGTGATGAACCCGGTTGATCACCCACACGGTGGTGGTGAAGGCCGTACAGCTGCTGGTATGAACCCTGTGTCACCATGGGGTCAGAAAACTAAGGGTTATCGTACTCGTAAGAATAAGCGTACTGATAACATGCGTGTAAGTCGTCGTCCGAGAAATGTAAGGTAATCGCTATGGCACGTTCTATTAAAAAAGGTCCATTTGTGGACGCTCACTTGGCTAAGAAAGTCGAAACTGCCACTGCGAACCGCGACAGAAAACCAATCAAAACTTGGTCTCGTCGTTCGACTGTATTGCCAAACTTTATTGGTTTAACCATCGCAGTGCACAACGGTAGACAGCATGTGCCTGTGTTGATTTCTGAAAACATGGTTGGTCACAAACTCGGTGAATTTGCGTTGACACGTACGTTCAAGGGTCACGCGGCTGATAAAAAAGCGAAGAAGTAAGGGGCTGATTATGCAAGTTACTGCAGTTTTAAAAGGCGTACACCTTTCTCCGCAAAAAGCGCGTCTGGTGGCTGACCTGGTCCGTGGCAAAAAAGTAGATCAAGCACTGAACATTTTGGCATTCACTCCTAAGCGTGGTGCCGAGATCATCAAAAAAGTGGTTTTGTCTGCGATTGCTAACGCCGAACATAACAATGGTGCTGATATCGACACATTGAAGGTCACTTCAATCTATGTGGATAAAGGCTTGGTGATGAAGCGTATCCGTGCACGTGCAAAAGGTCGCGCTGGTCGTATTACGAAACCAACCTGTCATATTCATGTGACAGTCGGTGACTCAAAGGAATAATATGGGACAGAAAATTCATCCAATTGGGTTCCGTTTGAGCGTTCAGAAAAACTGGGCCTCACGTTGGTACTCTAATAGCCAGAACTTCCCTGCGATGTTGCAAGGCGACATCAAAGTGCGCGAGTTCTTGAACAAGAAACTGGCAAGCGCTGCTGTGAGCCGTATCGTGATTGAGCGTCCTGCTAAAAACGCTAAAATCACGATTCACAGTGCACGTCCAGGTGTTGTGATTGGTAAGAAAGGCGAAGATATCGAATCTTTGCGTTCTAGCCTGCAAGGCCTGATGGGCGTGCCAGTGCACCTGAACATCGAAGAAGTGCGTAAACCAGAATTGGACGCTACTTTGATCGCACAATCCATTGCTCAGCAATTGGAAAAACGCGTGATGTTCCGCCGTGCCATGAAACGTGCCATGCAAAACGCAATGCGTTTGGGCGCACAAGGTATCAAGATCATGAGTTCCGGTCGTTTGAACGGTATCGAAATTGCACGTACCGAGTGGTACCGTGAAGGCCGTGTGCCTTTGCATACACTGCGTGCTGATATCGACTACGGTGTGGCTGAAGCTTCAACCACCTATGGTATTATCGGAATTAAAGTTTGGGTATTCAAAGGCGAGATCTTCGGTGACAACGCTGCTAACGCTGCCGTTGCTGATGCTGAGCCAGAGAAAAAAGTAAGAAAGCCGAGGGCTAAAGATGCTGCAACCAGCTAGACAGAAATACCGTAAGATGCAAAAGGGTCGCAATAAAGGTATTGCGACTACTGGTAACAAGGTGAGCTTTGGTGAATTTGGTTTGAAAGCGATCGGTCGCGGTCGTTTGACAGCACGCCAGATTGAAGCTGCACGTCGTGTGATGACTCGTCACATTAAACGTGGTGGCCGCGTTTGGATTCGTGTGTTCCCGGATCAACCGATCTCTAAGAAACCTGCTGAAGTACGTATGGGTAACGGTAAGGGTAGCGTGGACTACTACATCGCCCAGATTCAGCCAGGCAAAATGCTGTACGAAATGGATGGCGTGAGCGAAGAGCTGGCACGTGAGGCTTTCAGATTGGCTGCTGCCAAGCTGCCAGTCGAAACTACATTCATGACCCGTCAAATTGGCAGTTAAGGAGTAGTAACGATGAAAGCTTCTGAATTGAGAGCAAAGTCAGCAGATGAGCTCAACAACGAGTTGGTTGAGTTGCGCCGTGCGCAGTTTTCTCTGCGTATGCAAGTAGCCACCCAACAATTGAACAAAGTAGATCAGCTGGGTAAAGTGCGCAAGGATATCGCTCGCGTGAACTCTGTATTGGCTGAGAAAGCGAAACAGGCATGATGACTGAAAAAGCGAAAGTAGTACGCAGTTTCACGGGTCGCGTGGTAAGCAACAAGATGGATAAAACCGTGACTGTGCTTGTCGAGCGTAAAGTGAAGCATCCTCTGATTGGTAAAGTGGTTGTTAAATCGAACAAGTTCCATGCACATGATGAAGCAAATGCATGCAACGAAGGCGATGTAGTAACTATCACAGAGACCCGCCCATACTCCAAGACTAAAACTTGGATTGTAAGCAAAATCGAAGCTAAATAAGGCTTCACTCTATAAAACCGGAAAAACGCTTGTCACAAGCGTTTTTTTGGTTGTATAATGTTGGACTTTTCGGTGCCCGCCTTAGTTGGCATGTAGCTGGCACCCCAATACTGACCGTGGTCTATTGGCCGAAATTGTGAAAGCAAGCGGCTGGTAGTGGTTATAACGGATTAAGTTGGAGATTATTTCTCATGATTCAAATGCAATCTCGGCTGGAAGTAGCCGACAACACTGGTGCGCGTTCCGTTCAGTGTATCAAAGTCTTGGGTGGTTCCAAGCGTCGTTATGCCAGCATTGGCGACATCATCAAGGTCAGCATTAAAGATGCTGCGCCGCGTGGTCGCGTCAAGAAAGGTGAAATCTACAACGCTGTGGTTGTGCGCACTGCTAAAGGTGTTCGCCGTCCAGACGGTTCGTTAGTTAAATTTGATGCCAATGCTGCAGTCTTGTTGAATAACAAGCTTGAGCCTATTGGTACGCGTATTTTTGGCCCTGTGACACGTGAATTGCGTAGTGAGCGCTTCATGAAGATTGTTTCACTGGCGCCTGAAGTGTTGTAATCGGCTTGGAGACAATCAAATGAGCAAAATTCGCAAAGGTGACCAGGTCATTCTGAATACAGGTAAAGATGCAGGTAAAACAGGTGCTGTTTTAAGCGTCTTGCCAACAGGCCATGTAGTGGTTGAAGGTTTGAATGTGGTTAAAAAACACACTCGCCCAAACCCGATGCGTGGTATCACTGGTGGCATCATCAGCAAGGAAATGCCGGTAGACGGCTCCAATGTGGCAATCTTCAATGCTGCAACACAAAAAGCTGATCGTGTTGGTTTCAAGGTACTGGAAGATGGTCGCAAGATTCGTGTATTCAAATCTAGCGGCGAGTCTATCGACGCATAGGATAATATATGGCACGTTTAAAACAGTATTATAACGATAGCGTGGTTGCCAAATTGACAGAACAATTTGGTTACACCTCAGCAATGCAGGTTCCACGTATCGAAAAAATTACCCTGAACATGGGTGTGGGCGAGGCTGTGGCTGACAAGAAAGTCATGGAAAACGCAGTGGCTGACATGCAGAAAATTGCAGGTCAAAAACCAATCGTTACCAAGGCTAAGAAGTCGGTCGCTGCATTTAAAATTCGTGACGACTATCCTGTTGGTTGCAAAGTAACGCTGCGTCGTGAGCGCATGTACGAATTCCTGGATCGCCTGATCACTGTGGCAATTCCACGTATTCGTGACTTCCGTGGTATCTCTGGCAAGTCTTTTGACGGCCGTGGTAACTACAACATGGGCGTGAAAGAGCAAATCATTTTCCCAGAAATCGAATACGATAAAATCGATGCGCTGCGCGGGATGAACATCACGATTACTACAACTGCGAAAACAGACGAAGAAGCGAAAGCTCTTTTGGCTGCGTTCAGTTTCCCTTTCAGAGGTTAAGTCATGGCAAAAGTATGTATGACAGAGCGCGAGCAAAAGCGTCGCGAAACCGTTAAAAAATATGCAGCTAAACGTGCTGAATTGGTTGCTGCTAGCAACGATCAGTCTGCCAGCGTCGAAGATCGCATGGCTGCACGTTTGAAGTTGCAAAGTCTGCCACGCAACTCCAGTCCTGTTCGCACACGTAACCGTTGTGCTTTGACTGGTCGTCCACGTGGTGTGTTTAGTAAATTTGGTATCGCACGTAACGAGTTGCGTAAATTGATGATGGCTGGTCACGTGCCAGGTGTCACCAAGGCCAGCTGGTAACGGAGGAATAGAACATGAGTATGAGTGATCCGATTGCCGATATGTTGACCCGTATTCGTAACGCGCAACGTACGAATAAAACAACCGTTTCAATGCCTGCTTCTAAAGTAAAAGGCGCGATTGCAAACGTGTTGAAAGATGAAGGTTACATCGATGATTTCAACGTTCAAAACAATGACGGTAAGCCAGTTTTGAACATTAGCCTGAAATACTATGCCGGTCGTCCAGTAATTGAGAAGATCGAGCGCGTATCCAAGCCAGGTTTGCGTATTTATAAAGGTAGTCAGAATCTGCCTAAAGTGATGAACGGTTTAGGTGTGACTATCGTTTCCACTTCTAGAGGCGTGATGACTGATCGTAAAGCACAAGCTGCCGGTATCGGTGGTGAAGTTTTGTGCATCGTGGCCTAAGGAGAATCAATATGTCACGTGTTGCTAAAAACCCGATTGCGATTCCTGCGAAAGTGGAAGTTGTAATTTCTGCTTCAGAGATCTCCGTGAGCGGTCCTCTGGGCAAATTAAGCCAAGCACTGGTTTCAGAGATTTCTGTTTCCCGTGAAGGTGAAGAGTTGTTGGTAAAAGCGAACAGCGAAACACAACACGCAAGAGCGATGTCAGGTACGACGCGCGCCTTGCTGGCCAATATGGTCGTAGGTGTTTCTACTGGCTTTACCCGTAAATTGTCACTGATTGGCGTTGGCTACAAAGCAAATGCTCAAGGTTCTACCCTGAACCTGGAGTTAGGCTACTCTCACCCGATTAACCACAAAATGCCTGAAGGCGTGACTGTGCAAACACCTACTCCTACAGAGGTGATTTTGACTGGCGCTAACAAGCAAGTGGTTGGTCAAGTGGCTGCACAGATTCGTGCTTACCGCGCACCAGAGCCATACAAAGGCAAAGGTGTTCGTTACGCTGATGAAGTGGTCACCATTAAAGAGACCAAGAAAAAATAACTAAGGCACTTGCAGCTTAATGCTGCAAGGTTAGACACTGGCCTTAACAGTGAATCAACATTAAAGGTAAATTCAATGAAAAACGTAAATAACCGCTTGCGCAGAGCACGTAAAACCCGTGCCAAAATCGCCGAGTTAAAAGTTACACGTTTGAGTGTACATCGCACCAATACCAATATCTACGCACAGATCATTGCTGAAACTGGCGATCGCGTATTGGCGAGTGCATCCACCGTTGAGGCTGAAGTGCGTCAACAACTGAAAAATGGCGGCAACATCGAAGCTGCAACCCTGATTGGTAAGCGTATTGCTGAAAAAGCAGCACAAGCTGGCATTACCACTGTTGCATTTGATCGTTCAGGCTACAAGTATCACGGTCGTATCAAGGCTTTGGCCGAAGCTGCCCGTGAAACCGGTCTCAAATTCTAAGGGTGAGATAAAGAATGGCTAAAGATATTGAACAGCAGCAAACCGACGGTTTGCGCGAAAAGATGATCACCGTTAACCGTGTAAGTAAAACGGTTAAGGGCGGTCGTATCATGAGCTTCGCTGCATTGACCGTGGTTGGTGATGGTGATGGTGCCGTTGGTATGGGTAAAGGTAAAGCACGTGAAGTGCCAGTGGCTGTACAAAAAGCCATGGACGAAGCCCGTCGCAACATGGTTAAAGTCAACCTGAACAACGGTACATTGCATCACGCAGTGACTGGCGTTCACGGTGCAGCCAAAGTGCTGATTCAGCCAGCTTCTGAAGGTACTGGTATTATCGCCGGTGGTGCTATGCGCGCGATCTTCGAAGTGATGGGTGTGACTAACGTGGTTGCAAAAAGTATTGGTTCTACCAATCCTTACAACCTGGTTCGCGCAACTTTGAACGGTTTGGCATCCATGAATACGCCGGCTGAAATCGCCGCTAAACGTGGTAAGACCGTAGAAGAAATCAGAGGTTAATCATGGCTAAAGCAAAAAAAGAAAGCGCTACTTTAAAAGTAACGTTGGTTAGAAGTTTGATTGGTCGTATTGAAGCACACAAAGCCACTGTGCGTGGTCTGGGTCTGCGTCGTATGCACCACACTGTAGAAGTGCAGGACACTCCTGAAATTCGCGGCATGATCAATGCAGTGAGTTATCTTTTGAAGGTTGAATAATCATGCAATTAAACACGATTAAGCCTGCTGCAGGCGCAAAAAAAGCACCTCGTCGTTTAGGTCGTGGCATTGGCTCTGGTTTGGGTAAAACTGGTGGCCGTGGTCATAAAGGTCAAAAATCCCGTGCTGGCGGTTTTCATAAAGTCGGTTTCGAAGGCGGTCAAATGCCTTTGCAACGTCGTCTGCCAAAACGTGGTTTTAACTCACTGACACAAGCTGACACTGCACGTATCCGTACGAGTGAGTTGGCTTTGGTAGATGCTGAAGTGATCGATATCTTGTCTCTGAAAGCAGCCAAATTGGTACCAGTTTCTGCAAAAGCAGTGAAGGTTTACCTGTCTGGTGAAGTTGCTGCCAAAGTACAGGTTCAAGGGTTGTTGTTGACTAAAGGTGCTCAAGCTGCCATCGAATCTGCTGGCGGAAAAGTACTGGAAGTGTAATCAGTTGTAAGAAAAGAGTATCAGCTTGGCACAGGATAATATCTTAAGTTCCGTAAGCAAACTTGGCGAATTAAAAAGCCGTTTGTGGTTCTTGTTGGGCGCATTGGTGGTTTACCGCTTAGGTGCGCATATTCCAGTGCCAGGCATTGATCCAACTGTTTTAAAGCAGTTGTTTGATACGCAGAAAGATGGCATTTTGGGCATGTTTAACATGTTCTCCGGTGGTGCGTTGTCACGCTTCACCGTGTTTGCCCTCGGCATCATGCCTTACATTTCTGCCTCAATTATTATGCAGTTGCTGACAGTGGTTTCACCACAGCTGGAGCAACTGAAAAAAGAAGGCGAAGCTGGCCGTCGTCAGATCACCAAATACACCCGTTACGGTACGGTGTTGTTGGCAACTTTCCAGGCATTAGGCATTGCCATTGCGCTGGAAGGCCAGGCTGGTCTGGTATTGGATCCAGGCTTTGCATTCCGTATTACTGCCGTGACCACCTTGGTGGCTGGCACAATGTTTTTGATGTGGTTGGGTGAGCAGATTACCGAGCGTGGTATCGGTAACGGCATCTCAATCATTATTTTCGCGGGTATCGTGGCAGGTTTGCCGCACGCGATTGGTAGTACGCTGGATCTGGCAAAAACCGGTGCATTCTCCATTCCATTGGTGATGTTCCTGTTTGTAGCAGTGATTCTGGTGACTGCGCTGGTTGTGTTTGTTGAACGTGGCCAACGCAAGATTACCGTGAACTACGCCAAGCGCCAGGTAGGTAACCGTATTTATGGTGGTCAGTCTACGCACTTGCCACTGAAGCTGAATATGTCAGGTGTGATTCCACCGATTTTCGCTTCAAGTATTATTTTGTTCCCGGCCACATTGGCTGGCTGGTTTGGTAGCAGTGAACATATGTACTGGTTGAAGGATGTGAGTGCAAAACTCTCCCCAGGCCAGCCTTTATACATCTTGTTATTTGCTGCCGCGATTTTGTTTTTTGCCTTCTTCTACACGGCATTGGTATTCAATCCGAAAGAAACGGCAGATAACCTGAAGAAGAGTGGTGCGTTTGTCCCGGGGATTCGTCCTGGTGATCAAACCGCTAAATACATTGATCGCATCATGGGACGTTTGACGCTGATTGGTGCGCTGTACATTACGCTGGTTTGTTTGTTGCCAGAGTTTTTAGTGTTGAAGTTTAATACCCCGTTCTATTTTGGTGGTACTTCATTGTTGATTATCGTTGTCGTGACGATGGACTTTATGACGCAGGTGCAATCACATCTGATGTCACAACAGTATGAGGGATTGCTGAAAAAAGCCAATTTTAAAGGAACGGGCAAGTAGCAATGGCACGAGAGGATCGCATTGAGATGCAAGGCGAGATTCTTGAAAACTTGCCCAATGCAACTTTTAAAGTGAAACTTGAAAACGGTCATACTGTGCTTGGTTATATTTCAGGCAAGATGCGCATGCACTACATACGTATCTTACCTGGTGACAAAGTCACAGTAGAAATGACCCCATATGATTTAACCCGTGCGCGAATTACATTCCGCGCAAAGTAAGTGAATTAAATAAAGGAAAGTAAGATGAGAGTTCGCGCATCAGTTAAAACATTATGCCGTAACTGTAAAGTAGTAAGACGTCGCGGCGTTGTTCGTATTATTTGTACTGACCCACGTCATAAACAACGTCAAGGTTAATGGTAAAACATTTGCTTGTGAGAGTATTGATTGGCTGATATAATATGCGGCTTTTCTTTTCTACGCACAAGTTTGATCGTTAAAAACGATTGATTATTGGAGTTTAAGTATGGCTCGTATTGCCGGGGTAAATATCCCAAACCACAAACATGCAGAAATTGCTTTGACCTCTATTTACGGTATTGGTCGCGATACTGCGCAGAAAATCTGTGCTGCGGCTGGTGTACTGACAACAGCAAAGGTAAAAGACCTGAGCGACTCAGAAGTTGAAAAGCTGCGTGACGAAGTGGCTAAATACACTGTAGAAGGTGATTTGCGTCGTGAAGTAACCATGAACATCAAGCGTTTGATGGACTTGGGTTGCTATCGCGGTATTCGCCATCGTCGTGGCTTGCCAGTACGCGGTCAGCGTACCAAAACCAATGCGCGTACTCGCAAAGGTCCGGTTAAAGCCATCAAGCAAGCTAAATAATCTTTTATTGAACATCAGTAGATATTAAGGACAGTACAACATGGCAAAAGCTAATGTACGCGTTAGAAAAAAAGTTAAAAAGAATATTGCCGAGGGTATCGCTCACGTGCACGCTTCTTTTAACAACACGATTATTACGATTACCGATCGTCAAGGCAATGCGTTGTCATGGGCTACTTCCGGTGGTCAAGGTTTTAAAGGTTCACGTAAAAGTACTCCATTTGCTGCACAGGTAGCTTCTGAAGTGGCTGGTAAAGCTGCTCAGGAATCCGGTGTGAAAAATCTGGAAGTGCGTATCAAGGGTCCAGGTCCAGGTCGTGAATCCGCTGTGCGTGCGTTGAATGCTGCCGGTTTTAAAATCACCAGCATTACTGATGTGACCCCGGTGCCACATAACGGCTGCCGTCCACCGAAAAAACGCAGAATTTAATTCATTTCGCTTCGATAAATTAGCGAATCGATTACTGGAGAACTATTTTGGCTAGAAATTTAGACCCTAAATGCCGTCAATGCCGTCGTGAAGGTGAAAAACTGTTTCTGAAAGCAGAAAAATGCTTTACAGACAAATGCGCAATTGAAAAGCGCAACTTCGCACCAGGTCAGCATGGTCAGCGCCGCAACTCACGTCTGTCTGACTACGGCGTGCAATTGCGCGAGAAGCAAAAAGTACGTCGTATTTACGGCGTTCTGGAAGGTCAATTCCGTACTTACTACGCTGAAGCTGATCGTCAAAAAGGCATTACTGGTGAGAACCTGTTGCAATTGCTGGAGTCCCGTCTGGACAACGTAGCATATCGCATGGGTCTGGCTGGTTCACGTTCTGAAGCACGTCAAGTAGTGCGTCATAACAGCATTTTGGTTAACGGCAAGCGCGTAAACATCCCTTCATATCAAGTGAAGGCAGGTGACGTGATTACTGTGGCTGATAAATCAAAAACACAATTGCGTATTAAAGCTGCGGTTGAAGCGGCTGAACAACGTGGTTTCCCTGAGTGGTTGGAAGTCGACGTCAAAGCATTGTCTGGTAAGTTCAAGGCTAAACCTCAGCGTGATGAGCTGCCTGCTACCATCAATGAATCATTGATCGTTGAATTGTATTCCAAGTAATCGCTTAGCTTAGGCTAAGGATTACTTGTTACTACCCAATTACTTCAAGGAGTTGTATGCAAAATAACCCTACAGATTATTTGAAGCCACGTGTTGTGGACGTTGAAGTGATTACTCCACTGCGTGCACGTGTGACTTTAGAGCCAATGGAACGTGGCTTTGGCTATACCTTGGGTAATGCGTTGAGAAGAGTGTTGCTTTCTTCCATCCCGGGTTTTGCCATTACTGAAGTAAAAATTGATGGTGTTGTACATGAGTACTCCACCATTGAAGGCGTACAGGAAGACGTTGTTGACATCTTGCTGAACCTGAAAGGTGTTGCCTTAAAGCTGCACAACAAAACCGAAACCATTTTGGTATTGAACAAATCTGGTGAAGGCATTGTAACTGCAGGTGACTTTGAAGTTGGTCATGATGCTGAGATCGTTAACCCGAACCACATTATTGCTAACATCACCAAAGGTGGCAAGTTGAACCTGGAAGTGAAAGTTGAAATGGGTCGTGGCTACCAGCCAGTGCCAGCCCGTCAAAAAGCCAACGATGAAGATCGTGTATTGGGCTTTATGATGGTGGATGCTTCTTTCAGCCCGATCAACAAAGTGAGCTACCATGTTGAGAGCGCACGCGTTGAGCAACGTACTGACCTCGACAAACTGATTATGGATGTTGAGACTAACGGCATTATTGAGCCTGAGCAGGCGATTCGTGATGCTGCACGTATCCTGATTGGTCAGTTGTCCGTGTTTGCAAATCTGGAAGGTGCTTCTGCTGATGTTGAAGTGAAAGCGGCTCCACAGGTAGATCCTATCCTGTTGCGTCCGGTTGATGACCTGGAATTGACAGTACGTTCTGCCAACTGCCTCAAAGCAGAAAACATTTTCTACATTGGTGATCTGATTCAGCGTACAGAAAACGAATTGCTGAAAGCGCCTAACCTGGGTAGAAAATCATTGAATGAAATTAAAGACGTGTTGGCCTCTAAAGGCCTGACACTGGGAATGAAGCTGGAAAACTGGCCACCTGTTGGTCTGGAAAAAGCTTAATTCCTGATCAGATAAATACTTAAGGAAATTACTATGCGTCACGGTAATAGCAATCGTAAATTGAACAGAACCAGCAGCCACCGCGCAGCCATGTTCCGCAACATGGTGACCTCTTTGCTGCGTCACGAAGTGATCAAAACAACTTTGCCTAAAGCAAAGGAACTGCGTAAATATGCAGAGCCATTGATCACGCTGGGTAAAACACCTACCTTGGCAAACCGTCGTCTGGCTTTCAGCCGTCTGCGTGACCGTGACATCGTTGGTAAATTGTTCGGTGAACTGGGTCCACGTTACAATGCACGTAATGGCGGTTACCTGCGCATTTTGAAGTGTGGTTTCCGTCAAGGTGACAATGCTCCAATGGCGTTCGTAGAGTTGGTTGATCGCCCAGAAGTGGCAGAAGCACCAGCAGCAGAATAAGGCATGACGCATGTATAAAAAAGCCAGCGAAAGCTGGCTTTTTTATTTTCTAAAGTAGCTATTTAGTTGCTCTCAAGCCAATGGCTAATCGTATCCGCGGTGAATGGCCAATACAGCTCTTTTGCGTTGCTGGGTGACTTCTGCATGAGCACGGGAATGCTGATTTCATAGCGCTGTAGCAATTTTTCGTCATCAATGATGTCTAGGTATTCATAAGGCAGGTTCAGTGCCTGTAACAGTTGCTCAGCATCCTCACAGAGATGGCAACCTTGGGTGCCGAATAATATCAATTGGTTTTGCATAAAACTCTAGGTAGTGTCATCAACGCTTTGTACAATGATACCTGCAAAAATAACGCCTGCTCAACATTGGATAATGCATGACAGAAATTCACGAACAAGATGAGAAAGTGACCGAAGGCAAGGAAAGCCTGAGCGAGACTTTGCAACAGGTGATCCACTTGCTGGATAAGCACAAGCTGGTTGAGCATGTCGTGCATAGGCAGGATATGCCTAAGCATGATCTGGTCGAGAGCCTGGTTCACAAGCAAAACCTGAGTATTCTGCAGCACAAGCTGGATCAGTTGCATCCGGCTGACGTGGCCTACATCCTGGAATCCTTGCCATTAGATGATCGTTTAATGGTGTGGGATCTGGTGAAAGCTGATCGTGATGGCGAGATCCTGCTGGAAGCTTCCGACGCAGTTCGCCAAACCCTGATCGCGGACATGGATAGTGACGAGTTGCTGGCTGCTGCCGAGCAATTGGACACTGACGAGCTGGCGGACTTGGCGCCTGACTTGCCAAAAGACGTATTGCAGGACTTGCTGTATAGCCTGGATACGCAACACCGCGAACGCTTGCAATCGGCACTGTCTTATCCTGACGATACGGTGGGCTCTATTATGGATTTCGATATCGTGACCATCCGTGACGATATCACGCTGGAAGTTGTGTTGCGTTACCTGCGCCGGCTGCCAAAATTCCCCGACCATACCGATAAGTTATTTGTCATTAACCGCGATGACATCCTGCAAGGCGTGTTGCCACTTAAACGCATTATTCTTAATGACCCGGAGACGCGGGTTGGCGACATTATGTCTAGCGATGCGGTGGTATTTCATCCAGAAGACATGGCCGACCAGGCGGCGATGGCGTTTGAGCGCTATGACCTGGTGACGGCACCGGTGGTCGACAATAACCGTAAGCTGGTCGGGCGCATTACCGTGGATACGGTCATGGATATTATCCGTGAAGAAGCTGAGGCGGACATGTTGTCCTTGGCCGGTTTGCGCGAAGAAGAGGACTTTTTTGCCTCGATCTGGAAGTCAGTGCAAAACCGTTGGGCCTGGCTGGCGATCAACCTGGTCACCGCATTGGTGGCTTCGCGTGTGATTGGTCTGTTTGAAGGCAGTATCGAGAAAATCGTGGCGCTGGCTGCGCTGATGCCGATTGTTGCCGGCATTGGCGGAAACTCGGGTAATCAAACCACCACCATGATTGTGCGTGGTTTGGCCCTGGGGCAAATTTCCGGCTATCACATGAAGTCATTGCTGCAAAAGGAGATGGGGGTTGCCTTGCTCAATGGTCTGCTCTGGGGTGGGGTGTTGGGGCTGATTGCATACTGGTTGTACCATAATGCGGCATTGGGCTTGGTGATGATGGCAGCGATGGCGCTCAACTTGTTGTTGGCGGCGATTATCGGCGTCATGATCCCGCTGGTCATGAACAAATTGGGCCGTGATCCGGCAGTTGGCTCAAGTGTGTTGATTACTGCCTTGACCGACAGCGGTGGTTTCATGATCTTCCTTGGCCTGGCCACAATCTTTTTGTTGTAAAACGCTATGATGGATAACGATATTAATATTCTCTGGAAAGAAATTGTTCAGGACCTGAGTACGGTGTCTGCCTTGTGGCAGTTGTTTGTATTTAGTGTGATTCTGGCTGTGAGCGGTTTGCTTAATTGGCACCTGCGCAAGCAGATTGCAGCAGGCAAAGTGAACACCGTTTATAAAATGCTGTTGGGTGGCATTGAGCGCCTGTTTTTCCCGTTTGTGGCTTTTCTGTTGTTGGTGATTGCGCGCTATTCGCTTGGAGGCTTTATGCATGTCGGCTTGTTGCGGCTAGCAGCGCGCATGCTGCTGGCGATGGTCATTATCCGCAGCCTGGTTTATGTGTTGCGTTATGTATTCTCGCCCAGCGCCTGGTTGCACTCGTTTGAGCGCGTGATTGCCTGGTGCGTATGGGTGGTGGTGGCGTTGCATATCAGCGGCTTTCTCGATCCTGCCTTGCAGATTCTGGAAGATGTGAAGTTTAGCGTTGGCAAACAGAAGTTGAATCTGTTGTTACTGATCCAGGGCGGGCTGACCATCGTCATTACCATGTTGGTCGCCTTGTGGTTAAGCCGAATGATTGAGTTGCGCTTAATGGCGTCGACCAATATCAATAGTAACTGGCGCGTGATTATGGTCAAGCTGGTGCGTATGGTGGCCATTGTCATTGCTCTGCTAATGTCTATGGCAGCAGTTGGTATCGATATAACGATGCTGTCGGTGTTTGGCGGGGCGCTTGGCGTAGGTTTGGGCTTTGGTCTGCAGAAAATTGCCAGCAATTATGTCAGTGGATTTATTATTCTCATGGATAAGTCTCTGCATATGGGAGATATTGTCACAATCAGCAGTCATTACGGTATCGTGAAAGAGTTGCGTTCACGTTATATGATCCTGCGTAAGCTTGATGGAACTGAGGTAATTATCCCTAACGAAACCATGATTACAGACGTGGTGATAAACCATACCTCTGCTGCTCATAAAGCAAAAGTGCCTATTCCCATTCAAGTGTCCTATGAAAGTGATTTGGATGTGGCCATCAAGATTCTCAAAGAGGTTGGGCAGTCGCATCAGCGTACAATGAAAGAGGATTCTGCTGTAGATGTGATTATTAAAGCCTTTGGAGATAATGGAATCGATTTGCAACTCTCTGTTTGGGTGGCTGATCCAGAGGAAGGTTCGGCAAAACTGCAAAGTGAGATCTACTACGCTGTCTGGCAGCGCTTTAAAGCTGAAAATATTCAGATTCCATACCCACAGCGCGATGTGCGTATTATTTCCGCCCAAGGCGCATCAGTTGCTGCTGGTTAGTGGGAGATGACAATAAAAAAGCCCGCATAGGCAGGCTTTTTTATTAATGCTTAAAACTAAAATTATTTCAATTTAGTTTCTTTGTACATCACATGCTTACGAGCAACTGGGTCAAATTTCTTGATCTCCATTTTCTCAGGCATAGTACGTTTGTTTTTTGTGGTGGTATAGAAATGACCTGTACCAGCACTGGATTCCAATTTGATTTTTTCACGCATGATATTGTCCTTTTATCGACTAATGTCGCGAGTTAGATTTTTTCGCCAGCAGCGCGCAAATCAGCCAACACAGCGTCGATACCATTTTTGTCGATCGTACGCAAAGCAGCGTTGGTAATACGCAGGCTTACCCAGCGGTTTTCGCTCTCAACCCAAAACTTACGGTTTTGCAAGTTAGGCAAGAAACGACGTCTTGTTTTGTTTTGTGCGTGAGAAACATTGTTGCCCACCATTGGTTTTTTACCGGTTACCTGACATACACGTGCCATGGTTGTCTCCAAATACTTTTATCTTTTCAGAAAGAGCGAGATTATAGATTGAATCGTATACACAAATCAAGCGATTATTGTCATTTTTCAAACAATTAGTGCTTGCCTGTGCTGCCAAAGCCACCTTCACCACGTTCGCTGCTGGTAAATTCGTCCACAATATGAAAATCTGCCTGCACCACAGGCACAATCACCATCTGCGCCACACGCTCCATCGGGTTCAAAATAAATGGTTCTTTGCTGCGGTTCCAGCACGAGACCAATAACTGGCCTTGATAGTCAGAGTCGATCAGCCCCACCAGGTTGCCCAGCACAATGCCGTGCTTATGGCCCAGGCCTGAGCGCGGCAGAATCATGGCCGCATAATAAGTATTGTCGATGTGTATCGCCATGCCGGTCGGAATCATAATAGTCTCGCCCGGCTGTATGGTTTGCGTGTGCTCAATACAGGCGCGTAAGTCAAGGCCAGCAGAACCTGGCGTGGCGTAGCTAGGCATCATGTGATGCAAACGGGGGTCAAGAATCTTGAGGTCTACGGTAATCGACATGCTGCATGCTCCAGAAAAATATTGCGCTATTAAACACGAAATATGGCTGAAAATCACTGATTACGATAATTAGTCAGCAACAAAAAAGCCAGCAGCTGCTGGCTTTGCAAATAAGGACAATATTTAGAATTTATATTGCGCGCTTAAACCAAGTAGGTAGTTGCGGCCGGCGGCAGGTTCGAAGAAGCGTTGGTTGCCATCATTGATGCGGACAGAGCCAATGTATTCTTTATCAGAAAGGTTTTCGATACGAACATATTCTTTGAAATACCAGTTTTTCAGTGTTTGCTCAAAACCAGCTCTAATATTGAATATGGTATATGACGAAGCTGCATCTGTATTTCTATCATTGACGTAGACCTTGCTGTTGTAGCGAGTTTCAAACGCCGTATGAAATCCCAATGGCTCATATCTCCAGCGAACTTCACCGTAAGCTTGATTGCTATATGTCCCTGGAATGCGATTGCCAGATTCAATCAGGCCATTTGCACCTGTGAAGTCAGAGTCAAACTTTGCGTTTAATAATGTATACGCAAAGTAGGTGGAAATATTATTTTCAAAGGTTGAGTCGATAGATAGTTCTGCACCCTTTCTTACGGTTTTGTTGGCGTTACTAAAGATGCTTCTGTTGAAAGCATCTGTAAAACTTGCCACAATTTCATCATCTGTCTTGATGTAGTAAAGCGCTAAGTTTGCACGTGTGTTATCAGTGATATATGCTTTTGTGCCGATTTCAAAGTTTTCGCTAGTGCTCGGTTTTAAACTTAAATTGGGTGTTGCACCACTTGTGGTGGAATTATAAGCGGCCTCAACGAACGTTGGAGTTTCAAAACCCTTGCCGTAGTTCGCATAAAAATTCAATTCAGGTTTGGCTTTCCAAATGATGCCAATGACCGGGTTGGTTTTGTTGTAAGACACGGAGCCGCTATTGTCACCAAACCCGCTGAAGTTATCCTTCACTTTAAGGTTAACTTTAGTTCTTCTTAAGCCGGCATGAATATCGATTGAGTCTGTCGCCGATAGGGTACCTTGCATGTAGCGGTCGTAATTCGTTGAGATATTTTCTTCATCGCGATTCAGCGTGTTGTTGATGACGCCATTGGTTGTATTAATGTCCAATCGATCGTCACTGGACTTTCCATAGTTCGCGCCAATATGGAAGTTATATTTTTTTCCTAATATTTCACCATTGTTGTTCCAACGTAAATCAGTCCCCCAAAATTCACGTGAGATTTGACTGGCGCGACCAGCAGCAGTGGTTGCACTGGTCGATAAGTATTGCAGGTTTTCTCTTGTGCCCACGTAGTTTACAAGGTTGATAGAGTTGTTCTCGTTGAAGGCGTGCTCTAGGTTGAAGCCTACTTGTGTATGGCTACGACTAACGCGTGTGTTAGCCCGTAATGCACTATTTGGTACAGCTTTCGGGTTGCTAAAGGCTGATGGATCATTTGCCGTTGCATCACGACGCAAACCAAGCGGATCCTGAGCATCTTGTTCAAACCAGTTCACAAGTGTTGTCAGCTTGGTGTCTTCGCTAATGTTAAATTTAAACTTTGCCGTCGCCATTTTTTTGTCACTGATACTGTGATCACGGTAACCATTTGATTCAAAGTTTGAAACGTTGAGTAAGTATTCAACGCCCTCGGATTTGCCTGCAGCTTCCAACACATTGCGCTTGGTGTCATAACTCCCAAACATGGTCGTGGCGCCTACTGTAGGGGTAGCAGGCGCATCTTTAGTGAACATCTGAATCACACCGCCAGACGAGTTGCCGTACAGGGAAGAGAACGGGCCGCGCATCACTTCTATGCTTTTAATCGATGATAAATCGACAACGCCAGGTTGGCCTTGGCCATCGGGCATGGTGAGTGGAATGCCATCAACATACACGCGGATGCCGCGCACACCGAAGGATGAACGTGAGCCGAAGCCGCGGCTGGAAATTTGCGGGTCTTGTGCTTGTTGGGTCCGGTTTTGTGCCGTGAGGCCAGGCACGCGAATCAGGCTTTCAGACAGGTTCATTTGCAACTGGCCGTCTTTGATGTTTTTTTGTTCAACGACATCAATGGCGACTGGCAAATCAAAGCTATTTTGGGCCTGGCGGGTGGCAGTGACTACCACTGGCGACAGCGTGATTGTCGTCTCTTCATCGGCAAATGCCGGAGTATTGAATGCCGTGGAGATGGCAATATAAATAGGTGCAAGGCGTAACGCGCGCATGATGATTCTCTATACATTGAAATTTGACCGCGCGATTGTAAGCTGAGTGTAAGCTTGGGCCGCTCAGTATTTTCATGAAAATACTGAGAAATACCGATTTAATTATTTTGGATCAAATTGGCTTTTAAGGTGGGTTAAGAGTTTGAACGCAATGTTAATTTTATCGTCTATGCCCAAGGCATATTCACCGTGTTCGTCGATGATGGTGACGGTGTTTTGATCGCTGCCCATGGCGGTGTTAGCGTGGTTGGCCACAATCAGCGGGATACGTTTCGCCAGCCGTTTTTGTTTTGCATATTCTATAACCTGTTCGGTTTCTGCCGCAAACCCAACACAATAGGGCGGGTTGGGTAACGAGGCAACATCCGCCAGAATGTCTTTGTTTTTGACGAGTGTCACTGTGAGTGACTCCTCACTTTTTTTGATTTTCTGTGCAGAGGAAACATCTGGCCTGTAGTCGGCGACAGCCGCGACGCCTATGAAAATGTCCTGGCTGGCAATATGCTGCATTACGGTTTGGTACATGTCTTGCGCGCTGCTGGCAAAGTAGGCGTGGCTGGTTGCCGGGCGCGTGGCACTTGCGTGACCGTGCACTAATGTCACTTCTGCGCCCATGCGCATGGCGACCTGGGCCAGCGCATAGCCCATTTTTCCGCTACTCAGGTTGGTGATGCCGCGTACTGGGTCTATTTTTTCCAGCGTGGCGCCAGCGGTGATGAGTATCTTTTTGCCTGCCAGCAGCTTGGGCGTAAAAAAACTATTTAACGCTTCTAGTAAATCTGTGGGTTCCAACATTCGGCCTTGACCAACCTCACCGCAAGCCTGTTCTCCGCTATCGGGGCCTAATGTGCTGATGCCGTCCTGTTGCAATTGCACGATGTTACGTTGTGTCACCGGGTTCTCCCACATTTGCCGATTCATTGCTGGCGCAACCAGTAGTGGGCACTCACGTGCAAGGCATAATGTAGAGAGTAAGTCGTTGGCAAAGCCATGTGCCAGTTTGGCGATAAAGTCTGCACTGGCAGGTGCCACTAAAATGGCATCGGCTTTGCGGCTGAGTTCGATGTGTGGCATGCCGTTGGGGATACGTTGATCCCAGCTATCGACAAACACCGGATTGCCGGACAGCGCCTGTAACGTGGTGGGGGTGATGAAGTGGGTCGCTGCTTCTGTCATCACCACTTGTACGCTATGGCCTTGTTTGACCAGTAAGCGAACCAGTTCTGCCGTTTTATAGGCGGCAATGCCGCCAGTCACGCCGAGCAGTAGATGACGAGAATGTGAGTGCGTTGGAATCATGGCTGCATTTTAACTGTAAAGCGTCTGTAATTGCCATTTCTCGGCTATGTGGCATTTTCTTTAAAAATGTTAACATTGAGTCATCAATGGGGTGGAGCGCATGATAAAGTTAGTCAGGATTCTTTTCTGGGTGGTTGTAGTGCTGACTGCATTGATGCAGCTGTGGCAAGAGTATCAAACCCTGCAATGGCGCAAGCCTTTGAATGTCGCGGTGTACCCGATCAATGCCGATGGTACGCCTGTGGTGGATGCCTATATTGCCAGTTTGCGTGCCCAGGACTTCGACATGATTGCGCAGTTTTTCTCGCGCGAAGCCTTGAAATACCAGTTGCCTTTGCGTCGCCCGGTGACGATTTACTTAGGCCCTGAAATTCACGATATCCCGCCCGCGCCGCCTGCGGTTAATGGCCAGTTACTGGATATCATCCTGTGGAGCCTCAAGTTCAGGTGGTTTAGCTGGGGCCATCAGCCTGAGGTCGGCGTGCCTATTGATATCAAGTTATATCTGTTGTACCACGACCCGTCCCAGCACCGCCATTTATTACACTCCACCGCTTTGCACAAAGGCCGCATTGGCCGAGTGAATCTGTTCGCTGAAAAAAGCCAGCATGCGACCAATGCCATTATTATCAGCCACGAGTTGCTGCATACCTTAAGTGCCTCTGATAAATATGACTTGAGCACAAGCCTGCCGGTGTTCCCGCAAGGATACGCCGAGCCTTATGCGCAACCGCTCTACCCGCAGGCCATGGCTGAGGTGATGGCGGGTAAAGTGCCACAAACCGCACAAAAAGCGCGCATGGCCAAAGACCTAGACGCCGTGGTGATCGGTAGGCCAACCGCGCGTGAAATTGGTTGGTCAAAATAAACGGGAGGCGTGATGGCAATCACCGATTGGCCAGAACAGGAACGACCCCGCGAGAAGCTGATGCGTGCTGGTGCCGCGGCGCTGTCGGATGCGGAGTTGCTAGCCATTTTTCTGCGTGTCGGCATGGCAGGCAAAACCGCGGTGGATCTGGCGCGCGACCTGTTACAGCATTTTCAAAGCTTGAATGGTGTTTTTTCGGCGGATGTGCAACAGATGACGGCAGTGCCAGGCATGGGGGAGAGTAAATACTGCCAGTTGCAGGCCGTGCTGGAGATGAGCAAGCGTGCGCTGGGTGAAACTCTGCAGCAAAAAGATAGTTTCCGTTCGCCTGCCCAGGTCAAAGACTATTTGCAATTGCAATTATCGCACCTGCAACGTGAGGTGTTTGGCATCATGTTTCTGGATGCACAGAATCGCCTGATTGCCTATGAAACCTTATTTGAGGGCAGTTTGATGCAAACCAGTGTTTATCCGCGAGAGGTTGTAAAGCGCGCGCTGGCCTTAAATGCGGCGGCCCTGATCTTGAGTCATAACCATCCTGGCGGCACGGCGGTGCCCAGTCGTGCCGATGAGCAATTAACCATTAGCTTGAAAGACGCATTAAACCTGGTGGATATCAAGGTGCTGGATCACATTATCGTGGCCAGGCAGGAAACGTTTTCGTTTAGTGAGCGGGGATTAATTTGAGCGGTGCAGGCAGGGAGGTGGTGGGTGCTAACGGGGTCGAACCGCTGACATTCGCCTTGTAAGGGCGACGCTCTACCAACTGAGCTAAGCACCCGTGCCTTGCAACGAAGGGCGCATTATACCGAAACTCTTTTTTACTGCAAGAGCCCGTTGATAAATTGTTTGCGTAGCGGTGATTGTCCTGGTTAAAACCGTCAATCGTTTAAACCGTCAATCGTTTGGTGATGTTGATTAATTGCAGTGAAATATCTGCCATGCCGGTTTTACGCTTGTCCGCCATTTCTGAGAGTAGAGAATACGCTTGCTCCTCACTCAGGTCGCGCTGATGCATCAAAATCTCTTTGGCAGAGTCGACCAGTTTCTGGTCTTCCGTGCTAAGGATGATGTGCGGTTTGGTGAAAGCTGAAGCTGACATGTTGGGGGCGGCGGGTCTCATTACTTAATCATTGAAAAATTTGCTATTACAATTTAGCAATCTGCATGCCAATTGGTGAGTTTTTGTTAATGTGATGATTTTAAACAATAATTCTTCTGATTCTTGCGATGGTGGGCTGCTGTGCGCCGGTGTTTCTGTGCACCACGGCAGTGCCGTTGCACCACAGCAACGGATGTCGCTCACCTATGGCATTTTTGTGGTGTTTTTTGCGCATGGTGAGCCTTTTTGTTACAGTGCGAATCATTAAAAAACAGGAAAGAATTTCATCATTATGAAAGCTTTTGCGAGTCGTGCAGGCTGGGCCGCGTTGGCCTTGCTGGGGGCAGCTGCGTTGGCACATGTCGCCATGGCGCGGGGGGAGACATTAAATGCACTGTGGCTGATTACGGCCGCGGTGTGTGTGTATTTGATTGCTTATCGCTTTTATGCGGCCTGGATTGCGGCCAATGTGCTGGCCATTGATGCCACGCGGGCGACGCCAGCGGAGCGCTTGAATAATGGGCGCGATTATGTGCCGACCAATCGCTGGGTGGTGTTTGGTCACCATTTTGCCGCGATTGCAGGGCCTGGGCCATTGGTCGGGCCGACCCTGGCGGCGCAATTTGGTTACCTGCCAGGCACCTTGTGGATATTGATTGGTGCGGTGCTGGGCGGCGCTGTGCAAGATATGGTCACGCTGTTTTTGTCTACGCGGCGCAATGGCCGCAGCCTGGGGCAAATGGCGCGTGACGAAATTGGCGCCATTGGCGGCACGGCAGCAATGATAGGGACTTTTCTCATCATGATCATTCTGATTGCCGTGCTGGGCCTGGTGGTGGTGAATGCGATGAAACACAGTCCGTGGGGCACCTCTACCGTGGCGGCTACCATCCCGATTGCCATGCTGGTGGGCGTGTATATGCGCTACTTGCGCCCTGGCCGCGTGCTCGAAGCCTCGCTGCTGGGAGTGGTTTTATTACTGGCATCGGTTGTATTTGGTGGCTGGGTAGATCACCACCCTGTGCTCGGTGCACTGTTTGACCATGAAGGTTTACCGCTGGCATTTGGCGTGATCGTCTATGGTTTTGCGGCGGCGGTGTTGCCGGTGTGGTTGTTGTTGGCGCCACGTGATTATTTGTCCACATTTATGAAACTGGGCACGGTATTGATGCTGGCGATTGCGATTTTATGGTTGCGGCCGGAAATCCATATGCCTGCCATCACGCCTTTTATTGATGGCACTGGCCCGATTTTTGGCGGAAAACTTTTTCCGTTCGTGTTTATCACCATTGCCTGCGGTGCGATTTCTGGTTTTCATGCCTTGATCGCCAGCGGCACGACGCCAAAATTGATCACCAGTGAATGTGATATCCGCATGATCGGCTATGGCGCCATGTTGCTGGAAAGCTTTGTCGCGATTATGGCCATGATTGCCGCCACGGTGCTGGAGCCAGGCGTCTATTTCGCCATCAACAGCCCGGCCGGTGTGGTGGGGAAAGAGGCACTGGATGCGGTGAATACCATCAGTAGCTGGGGTTATGAGGTGACCGTCGCACAAATGCAGCATTTAGCCAGTGCCATGGGCGAAAACACCTTGTTTGCCCGCACGGGGGGCGCGCCTAGCCTGGCCGTAGGCATGGCCAGCATTCTGGGCACTGTCTTTGGTGAGCACTTACTCGCATTGTGGTATCACTTTGCGATTATGTTTGAAGCGATTTTTATCCTCACCACGCTGGACGCAGGCACTCGTGTCGGCCGCTTTATGCTGCAGGATATGCTAGGCAACCTGCATCCCAAGCTGGGTGAAACCTCTTATACGCCTTCTGTCATATTGACCAGTGCGCTGGTGGTGGCTGGCTGGGGCTACTTCCTTTATATCGGCGTGATTGACCCGAACGGTGGTGTCAATATCCTGTGGCCCTTGTTTGGCATTGCCAACCAGATGCTGGCCGCGATAGCCTTATCGGTTGCGACCGGTGTGCTGATTAAATCCAGCAAGTTGTCCAAAGCCTGGATGACAGGGATGCCATTGATGTGGTTGCTCACGATCACGACCACTGCCGCCTATGAAAAAATTTGTAGTGACGATGTGCGTGTCGGTTTTTTTGCGGCGGCGAATGATTTGTCATACAAGTTGTCTAGTGGTTTATTGCCGCCAGAAAAAGCGGCGGTGGCACCGCAGTTGATTTTTAATCAGCAACTGGATGCCTGGCTCACGCTGTTTTTTGTGCTCATGTTGTGGGTAGTGGTGCTGGATATGCTGCGAATGAGCTGGCGAACTCTCACCGGCCAGTCGGTGTTACCGAGCAGCGAGACGCCGTATGTTGTCAGCCGTTTAAACTAGTCGAGGGGGACTCATGACGCGCCCGTTAACCCTTTTTTGGCAGAGAATCCGCCAATTGTCTGGTGATGATGCCTATGAGCGCTATCTGGCCCATTATGCTGAGCACCATGCTGACGCTGGTGCGCCGGCACCGCTGACGCGGGCGGCTTTTTTCAAACAGTGGCAGGATCAGAAATGGACAGGCATAAAACGTTGCTGTTGAGTGAGGGCGATATTTCACGCATCATCGAAATGGCGTGGGAGGATCGCACACCATTTGAGGCGATTGAGCATCAGTTTGGCCTTAGGCAGGCTGAGGTGATCGCGGTAATGCGTCAGCATTTGAAACGCGGGGCCTTTATCTCCTGGCGTACCCGTACGCGTGGTCAACAGACCAAACACAAGGCATTACGCCATCCTGACGTGAACCGTCACTGTTCATCATTTCAGCACAAGCAAGTGCGGCCTTAGCATTTTTTATCGCCAGCGCCGAATGTAACAAACCTGTTTCAGGCGCGCATGCGGCTGCGGATTCAGTTAAAATAAGATTTTAACGACAATCCTAGTGTTTCTCATGCCTAAATACCGTTCTCACACGACGACCCAAGGTCGTAACATGGCTGGTGCTCGCGCGTTATGGCGTGCCACCGGTATGAAAGATGAAGACTTCTCCAAGCCGATTATTGCGGTGGCTAACTCGTTCACGCAGTTTGTGCCTGGCCATGTCCATTTGAAAGATATGGGTCAACTTGTCGCCCGTGAGATTGAGAAGGCGGGCGGGGTTGCCAAAGAATTTAATACCATTGCCGTCGATGACGGTATTGCCATGGGCCATGGCGGTATGCTGTATAGCCTGCCAAGCCGTGACCTGATTGCGGACAGCGTGGAATATATGGTCAATGCCCACTGTGCCGATGCGCTGGTGTGTATCTCCAACTGCGACAAAATCACCCCCGGCATGCTGATGGCCGCTTTGCGCCTCAACATCCCGGTGGTGTTTGTGTCTGGCGGCCCGATGGAAGCTGGTAAAGTGAACTGGCAAGGCAATGTACGCAAGCTGGACTTGGTTGATGCCATGGTGGAAGCGGCTGATAGCCATGTCAGCGATGCGGAAGTGGCTGAGATCGAACGTTCTGCTTGCCCAACCTGCGGCTCTTGTTCTGGCATGTTTACTGCCAACTCGATGAACTGCCTGACCGAGGCGCTGGGTTTAAGCTTGCCAGGGAATGGTTCGACGTTGGCGACGCATGCCGCGCGCAAACAGTTGTTCCTGCAAGCTGGTCGCCTGATTGTAGAGTTGGCCAAGCGTCATTACGAGCAAGACGATTACAGTGTATTGCCGCGCAGCATTGCGACCATGCAGGCTTTTGAAAACGCTATGAGCCTGGATGTGGCCATGGGTGGTTCAACCAATACCGTGCTGCATTTGCTGGCAGCCGCGCATGAAGCCGGTGTGGATTTCACCATGAAAGATATAGACCGTATTTCACGCCAAGTGCCTTGTGTGTCTAAAGTGGCGCCTGCGACCAGCAAATATCATATGGAAGATGTACACCGTGCCGGTGGGGTGATGGGCATTTTGGCGGAACTCAATCGCGCTGGTGTCATCCATACGGATGTGCCAACCGTTCATAGCCCTAGTATGGGCGATGCCTTGGCCAAGTGGGACATCGTCACCACGCAAGATGAAGAGGTGAAGAAGTTTTACCGTGCCGCGCCTGGTGGTGTTGCCACGACCATTGCATTCAGTCAAAGCATGTTATGGCCAACCTTGGATGATGACCGTGAAAATGGCTGTATCCGTAACAAGGCACATGCTTATTCACAAGATGGTGGCTTGGCTGTGCTCTACGGCAATATTGCGCTGGATGGCTGTATTGTGAAAACGGCGGGTGTGGATGACAGTATCCTCAAATTTAACGGTCGTGCCCGCGTGTATGAGAGCCAGGATGCGGCCGTTGAAAGTATTTTGAATGATGAAATTGTCGCTGGTGACGTGGTCGTGATTCGTTATGAAGGCCCACGCGGTGGCCCTGGCATGCAAGAAATGCTGTATCCCACCTCATACCTGAAGTCTAAAGGCTTGGGCAAAGCCTGTGCCTTGCTCACCGATGGCCGTTTTTCAGGCGGCACCTCTGGCTTGAGTATCGGCCATGCCTCACCAGAAGCGGCAGAAGGTGGCGCGATTGGCCTGGTGCAAGAAGGCGATACGATTGAGATTGATATCCCTAACCGTACCATACACCTGGTGATTACTGACGAGGAAATGGCGCACCGCCGTGGCCAGATGGAAGCCAGAGGTAAAGATGCCTGGAAGCCATTGAGCCGTGAACGTGTGGTTTCGCCAGCCTTGCGTGCCTATGCTGCCATGAGTACCAGCGCTGCCAAAGGTGCGGTGCGTGATGTGGCACAGATTGAGAGAGGGAAATAATGAGCGACGAATGTAGTGTCCTGGCCAAGACGATGGAAATGACCAAGCGCATGACTTTGCATGCGCATGTCACCCAGTGGCAGGATGAAAATGGCTTGCAGTACCTGGAGATTGATAATCCGCTGGCCACAGGCAAAATTGCTCTGCAAGGCGCACATGTGATGCAGTGGCAACCTAAATTCCTGTCGAATCCGGTGCTATGGTTGTCCAGCAATGCACGCTATGTCAAAGGCCGCTCTATCCGTGGTGGCACGCCGATTTGCTGGCCATGGTTTGGCGCACACCCGACTGACAGCACCTTGTGTCCGCACGGCTTTGCGCGCGTGATCCCCTGGCGCGTGATGGATATTGATGCCACGCCGACTGGCGCGACGCGCATTATCCTTGAAATGCAGCAAACACCAGAAGCGCAACGCCAGTTGTCTTACCCGTATGAGCTGACCCTGACCATCACCATAGGCCGCCGCCTGCGTATTGACCTGGCCACGACCAACCTGGCTGAGCACCCGTTTGTGATCAGTGAGGCGTTCCATACATACTTTAATGTCAGCGATTTATCGAACGTTAAAATCACCGGCATGCAAGACCTGGTCTACCTGGACAAATTGCTCAAATACGAGCGCAATGTAGAACACAACGCGCTGACATTTGACGGCAAAGAGTATGACCGTGTCTATGTGCATCACAGCTCCGATTGTGCCATTCACGACAGTGGCTTCAACCGCATTATTCATGTCTCCAAATCTGGCAGCGATACCACCGTGGTGTGGAATCCTGGCGCAGAAAAAGCCGGTGCGATGGGCGATATGGGCGTTGGCGAAGAGTGGCGTAAAACCATTTGCGTGGAAACCACCAACGCCATGGATAACATGGTGGTGATCAACCCGGGACGCAAGCATATCCTCAGTGCGGAATACTCGATCGAGACCTTGTAACGTTATTGTGACGCCTGTCAACCGTAGCGTTGCACGTGCGTTTTTAGCTTGTTGGCAAAACGCTAAACCGGTTGAAATTATATAAATCACCGTTGCTTTTCACGGTTTTTCTATTGTAGATTTTGTCTGGTCAGGTAATATGCCACATGCATGAGAATTGCATTACGGGGTTCTATTTGTTTAGAGGATATTCAAGGAGATCGCATGAAAGTTTTATTATCCGCAATCGCAGCAGCGACTTTGTTGATGGCTGGTTCAGCACAAGCTGCAGACGCAGCAGCGGCTAAAGCATTGGCTCAAAAAAGTGGTTGTTTGGCATGTCACAGTGTTGATGCAAAAGTATTGGGCCCAGCATACAAAGATGTTGCTGCCAAATACAAAGGCGACAAAACTGCTGAAGCTAAATTGATTGAAAAAGTGAAAAAAGGTGGCGCTGGTGTTTGGGGTAATATCCCTATGCCTGCAAACAGCCCACAAGTGAAAGACGAAGACATCAAGACCATCGTTGAGTGGGTATTGTCTCTGTAATTTCAGCTTCGCTGTGATTCGAAAAAGCCGACTTGTTAGTCGGCTTTTTTATTGCTGCTTATGCGCGTAATTTGCTGTGTCGCAATGAGTAGGCAAAGTAAAAGATGACGCCTACGATTGCCCAGGTGATAAAGCGATGCCAGGTTTCTGCGGGCAAAAAGGAAATCAGTGCCGCGCATGAAATGATGCCACCAACCGGGATCAGAGGGTTAAACGGATTCTTGAATGGCCGCGCGAGTTCAGGGTGGGTTTTGCGTAAGCGCATCACGCCAAAGCACACCATGATAAAGCTGGCCAGGGTGCCAATATTGACGGTTTCTGCCAGCTCACCCAGGGGAATAAAGCCTGCTACGATAGACACGACGATGCCGCACATCAGGATAATTTTACTTGGGGTTTGGCGCTCAGGATTGACTGCTGAAAAAATGGGCGAAATCAAACCGTCGCGGCTCATGGCAAATAAAATACGCGTCAGGCCATAGAGTAGCACCAGTAACACCGTAATCAGTCCGGCCAATACGCCAGTCGCGACCAGTGTGGATGACCAGGTGTAACCCAGCTTGGTCAGGGCATAAGCCACCGGGGACGATGTGTTGAGCTCTGTATAAGGAATCACGCCAGTCAGTGTGCCAGACACGATGATATAAATAATGGTGCAAAAGGTCAGCGATGCAATCAAGCCGATGGGCAGGTCGCGTTGCGGTTGCTGGCATTCCTCAGCCGCAGTAGAGACTGCATCAAAGCCAAAATAGGCGAAGAATACCAGTGAAGCACCTGCCAGTACGCCAATATTCTTACCATTATCCAGCGTTTCAAACCAGCCGAATGGCATGAATGGTTGCCAGTTGGCCGTGCTGATATGGCCGACAGACAAGGCCAGGAAGATGGCAATGGTGGAGAGTTTGATAATCACCATGATATTGTTGGCACGCGCACTTTCCTTGACGCCGACCATCAGTAGCAATGTCAGTATCCAGATAATGGCAAAGGCGGGCAGGTTGATGGTGCCGCCAAGCACTGGCGCCTTGGTCAGATGCTCGGGTAG
Organism: Methylophilus sp. 14; assembly: GCF_015354345.1. Taxonomy (GTDB): domain Bacteria; phylum Pseudomonadota; class Gammaproteobacteria; order Burkholderiales; family Methylophilaceae; genus Methylophilus. Next base: position 199,403 of record NZ_JADKYS010000001.1, read on the forward strand.
ATGCCAGCCAAGATTATGCAAGGTATTCACAAAGTAACCTGCCCAGCCATTGGCTACCGCAGCGGCGCCTACGCCGTATTCCAGTAATAGCATCCAGCCCATCATCCAGGCCGCAAACTCGCCAAACGCCACGTAGCTATAGCCGTAAGCGCTACCTGATCCGCCAATCGAAGACGAGAGCTCTGCATAAGACAGTGCGGCAAACCCCGCGGCGATGGCAGCAATAATGAATGAAAGTACGACGGCAGGGCCAGATTGCGTGGCGGCGGCGATGCCGGTGAGCACAAAGATGCCTGTGCCGATGGCGCCGCCTATGCCTAATAAGGCCAGGTCAAAGGCGGTTAAACATTTTTTGAGGCCGGTGTGCGCATGTGGTTGAATTGGTTTTTTGCGCAATAATTGCTCTAACATTGATTGATTCTCCCCTTGTTCGACAAGGGTAAAGCAATCGTTATACCAGCGTCAATGCTGACGCGGAATTTAGCTGGCGTAATGTTGTGACAACGTTGCAATCATGTAGCTGTGGTCTAGCACGCCAGCGCTTTCGCGTATGCTGTGCATGGCCCACATCGGGTTGCCGACATCTACCGTGGCGATACCTAGTTGCGCTGCCATGATGGGGCCTATGGTGCTGCCGCAACCCAGATCTGTGCGATGTGCATATTGCTGGTGCGGTACCTTGGCCTGTTCGCACAATTGGATAAAGCGCGCCGCAGTAACGGCATTGGTGCTGTAACGCTGGTTGGCGTTGGTTTTAATGACCGGCCCGTGATTGATTTGCACGTGGTGGCAGGGCTCATAACTGCCCGCATGATTAGGATGAAAAGCATGCGCCATATCTGCGCTGATGAAAAAGCTGTTGGCAAAACTACGCAACTTGTCTTCTGGCGACACCCCGCTTGCGTGGCAAAGGCGCTCAATCACATCCAGCAAAAAGCTGCCGCCAGCGCCGGTGGCACTTTCAGAGCCGACTTCTTCGTGATCAAACAATGCACAAATAGCGGTCGCCTGCGGTGTTTCGGTGCTTAATAAGGCCTCTAATGCCGCATGGCAAGAGGCCAGGTTGTCCAGTTGGCTATTGGCGATAAACTCCTGCTCTATGCCCCAGAAACTACCGGTTTGCGTATCATATAACGCCAGATCCCAACTGATAATGGCTTGGGCGGGCACGGCCAGTTTGCCAGCCAGGGTCTCTGTCAGTAATTGTCTGGCAGAATCCGTGTTCGCTGCGTGTCCAAAAATAAGTGGCAGTCCGGTTTGCTTGTTGAGTGCCAGCCCCTTTTCATTGACCTCACGGTTCATGTGGATGGCCAGGTTGGGCAGGCGTGCAACAGGCTGATCCAGCCTGACCAGTCGCGCTTCCATGCCTTGCGCGGTACGGATGATTACCCGTCCGGCCAGGCTTAAGTCGCGATCAGTAAAGGTGGCCAAAATCGGGCCGCCGTAGACCTCTACACCCAGTTGTGCCAGGCCTTCGGTGATGTAAGCCGCTTTGGGTTTGAGGCGTAAACCGGGAGAGTCAGTATGCGCACCGACGATGCGGAAACCGCTGTCTGCCATGGCTTGCTGGCCAGCGACAAAAGCAATGATGGAGCCGCCATCACGCACCACAAAATATTTGCCACCTGCGTTGAGTTGCCACGCTTCGTTTTCGTGCAGGTGTATAAAACCATGCGCTTTGAGTTGCGCGGCAACTGTTTCCACGGCATGCCAGGGGCTGGGGCTGCGATCAATAAATTCCAGCAGGGCTTGCGCTTGTTGTCTGGCTTCTATTGAAACTTGCATGTTTATACCCAGTCTTTCTCAATCAAAAAGTCACTATAAAGTTTGGCTTCTGCGCTATTGGTTTCCGGCTTCCAGTCGTAGCGCCATTTCACAATCGGCGGCATGGAGAGCAATATAGATTCGGTACGGCCATTGGATTGCAGGCCAAAAATGGTGCCGCGGTCAAAAATCAGGTTGAATTCGACATAACGACCACGGCGGTAGGCCTGGAAGTCGCGCTCGCGTTCGCCGTAAGCGGTGTCTTTGCGACGCTGTACAATGGGCAGGTAGGCGTTGATAAAGGCATCGCCGACGGCACGTTGCAAGGCAAAGCTTTTCTCAAAGCCTAATTCGCTAAAGTCATCAAAAAACACGCCGCCAATGCCGCGTGGCTCTTTACGATGCTTGAGGAAAAAGTATTCGTCGCAGTGTTTTTTAAAGCTGCGGTAGTAGTCGGCGCCAAACGGTGCCAATGCTTCTTTGTTCACACGGTGAAAGTGGATGCAGTCATCCTCAAAGCCATAATAAGGTGTGAGGTCCATGCCGCCGCCAAACCACCAGATATCTTCCTCACCTGCGTGTTGGGCTTTGGCAACAAAGAAGCGTACATTCATATGCACCGTAGGCACGTAAGGGTTGTGCGGGTGAAACACCAGCGAGACCCCCATGGCTTCCCACGGTCTGCCAGCTGCTTCAGGGTGGGCGACACTGGCTGCCGGCGGCAATTTGTTGCCGAGTACGTGCGAAAAACCAACGCCAGCGCGCTCAAACACGTTGCCGCCTTCCAGCAAGCAAGAGTTGCCACCACCGCCTTCAGGCCGTTGCCAGCTGTCCTGCAAGAATGTTTTACCGTCGACCAGTTCTATGGCTTCGACGATGCGTGCTTGCAAGCCTTGCAGGTAATCGTAAACGGCAGCGGGCTGGATCTGGTCTGTCGTCATGATTTAGTTCTTGATGGCGCGGTAGCCAATGTCTTTACGGTATTGTGCGCCGTCGAACTGGATTTGCTCCAGAATCTTATAAGCCTGTTGTTGCGCAAACTTCACGGTTTCACCTAAGGCAGTCACGCATAATACGCGGCCACCGCTGGTGACCACTTTGCCATCTTTGAGTGTGGTGCCTGCGTGAAACACATGGCCGTCTTGTACGTCTTTTGGCAGCCCGGTAATTTCATCGCCCAGCTTAGGTGTTTCCGGATAATTGGCACTTGCCATGACGACGCCCAGCGCAAAGCGCCAGTCCCATTCGGCCTTGGCCTGGTCCAGTGTGCCATCCACGGCGTGCTCTGCCAGCTCAACCAGGTCTGATTTCAGGCGCATCATGATAGGCTGGGTTTCAGGGTCACCCATGCGACAGTTGAATTCCAGTGTTTTGACCTCGCCGCTGGGGCTGATCATCAAACCGGCATACAAAAAGCCGGTATAAGGAATGCCGTCTTTGGCCATGCCTTCAACGGTAGGCACAATGATTTCGCGCATGGCTTTGGCGTGGATGTCTGGAGTCACCACTGGCGCAGGTGAGTAAGCACCCATGCCGCCGGTGTTCGGGCCCTGGTCGGCATCCAGCAGGCGTTTATGGTCCTGACTGGTGGCCAGCGGCAAGATGTTTTTACCATCGACCATCACCATAAAGCTAGCTTCTTCGCCGGTTAAAAACTCTTCAATCACCACGCGCGCGCCTGCGTCGCCGAGCTTGTTGTCAGACAGCATGGCGTCGACGGCGGTATGGGCTTCTTCCAGCGTCATGGCGACGACTACGCCTTTGCCAGCAGCCAGGCCGTCGGCTTTGATCACAATCGGCGCGCCATTGGCGTCGATGTAAGCGTGGGCTTCTGCGGCATCGCTAAAGGTTTGGTATTTAGCCGTTGGGATGTTATGGCGCACCATAAACGCCTTGGCGAAGTCTTTGGAGCTTTCCAGCTGTGCCGCCGCCTTGGTCGGGCCAAAGATTTTTAAATCAGCCGCGCGGAAAGCATCGACCACGCCTTGTGACAGTGGTGCTTCCGGGCCAACGATGGTCAGTGCGATTTGCTCGTCTTCAGCAAATTTCACCAGTTCATCAATTTTGGTGATAGGCACGTTGACCATGTCCGGGTTAGTGGCAGTGCCTGCGTTACCTGGCGCGACATAGACGCGGCTCACCTCTTTGTTTTGTGCTACCTTCCATGCCAACGCGTGCTCGCGGCCGCCGCTACCAATCACTAAAATTTTCATATTTATCACATGCCTAAAGTTATAGCCACAGAGGGCACAGAGGGCACAGAGTGAATATACAGCCAGTGGTCTTTTTTGCTAGCTGCAGTTCTCTGTGTCCTCTGTGATCTCTGTGGCAATTAGAATTATTAATGTCTAAAGTGACGAATGCCTGTCACCACCATGGCCAAACCACGTTCGTCAGCCGCGGCAATCACTTCTTCGTCGCGCATGCTGCCACCCGGATGGATAACGCAGCTGGCACCGGCGTCGGCCAATACATCTACGCCATCCCGGAACGGGAAGAAAGCGTCAGAGGCAACCACAGAACCTTGCAGGCTAAGGCCGGCATTTTGTGCCTTGATGGCAGCAATTTTGGTGCTGTCGACGCGACTCATCTGGCCTGCACCTACGCCCAGCGTCATGCCATTGCCACAGAAGACGATGGCATTAGATTTCACGTATTTGGCGACGTTCCAGGCAAACAGCAGGTCCTGCATTTGTGCTGGTGTTGGTTGCAATTTTGTCACGACCTTGAGGTCGGCCAGTTGCATTTCATGGTTGTCGGCCGATTGCAGCAAAATGCCGGAACCCACGCGCTTGGAATCTACCGCGTTGCGGCCTTGCTCCCAAGCGGTGTTGCCGCCCTGTGGCAAGGCAATCTTCAATACGCGCACATTGGCTTTTGCTGTGAAAATGGCCAGCGCTTCTGGCGTAAAGTCAGGTGCAATCAATACTTCTACAAACTGTTTGGAAACAGCTTCGGCCGCAGCGCCATCCAGGATGGTATTAAAAGCGATGATGCCGCCAAAGGCAGAAGTGGGGTCGGTTTTAAAGGCCTTGCTGTATGACTCAAGCGCATTGATGCCAACCGCCACGCCGCATGGGTTGGCGTGTTTGACGATCACACAAGCTGGGCCGGTGAACGATTTCACCGCTTCCCAAGCCGCATCGGCGTCAGCAATGTTGTTATAGCTGAGCTCTTTGCCTTGCAGTTGTTGTGCGGTGGCAAGGCTGCCGGGGGCAGGGTAGAGGTCGCGGTAAAACGCCGCTTGCTGATGGCTGTTTTCACCGTAGCGCAGGTCTTGCACTTTGACAAAGTTGCTGTTCATCTGTCCTGGGAACTGGCTCAGCACTGGCTTGCCAGCAGATTCAGTTTCGGCGAAATCAATCGCAGACAGGTAATTGCTGATCGCTGCATCATATTGTGCGATACGGTTAAACGCCGCCACTGACAGTTTGAAACGCGTCGCCTTGGATACGCTGCCGTTGTTGGCTTGCAGTTCACTCACCACGTCAGCGTACTGTGCTGCGTCGGTCAATACCGCGACGTCATTCCAGTTTTTGGCTGCAGAGCGCACCATGGCTGGGCCGCCAATGTCGATATTCTCAATCGCGTCTTCCAGTGTGCAGTTGGCTTTGGCAACAGTGGCTTCAAATGGATATAAATTCACCGCCAGCAAGTCGATGTTCTCAATGCCATATTGCTGCATGGCAGCAACGTGCTCAGGCAAATCACGGCGGCCCAGTAGCCCGCCATGCACTTTCGGGTGCAGGGTTTTGACGCGGCCGTCCAGCATTTCCGGGAAGCCGGTGAAATCACTGACTTCCTTGACTGGAATCTGGTTGTCGCGGAACAGTTTGGCGGTGCCGCCAGTAGAAAGGATTTCTACACCAAGCTGGTGCAGGGATTGTGCCAGTTCGAGCACACCGGTTTTATCGGAAACACTGATAAGCGCGCGTTTAATCGTCATAATGAATGTGAGTGGAGTTGCGTGATAAAGAAAATGAAAAGGCCTGATGATGAAGTGCCATCAGGCCCGGTGTAATTTATTCCAGGCCGTAGGCGGCCATCTTTTTTCTCAGGGTATTGCGGTTAATGCCCATCATGTCTGCGGCTTTGCTTTGGTTGCCGCCAACTTTATTGAGGACGTATTCCAGCATGGGCTTTTCGACACAGCTGAGTACCATATCGTAAATGGCATGGGGTGGTTGCCCGTCCAGGTGCGTGAAATAGTCGTCCAGTGACTCGCGCACGGCGAGGCTTAATTTACTATCGTTTTGCATTACGCCGCCAACTCCTCGTTGCCATTGTTTTCGTTATCAGAGTCGTCGTTGTCGACATAAACCAGTCGGTCATTTTTTGCTTTGAGTTCGGCAAAAAAGTCATTAATGGCCTGCAACTGTAATTCTATGGTTTGCAAGGTGTTCATGTTGTGGCGGAAAGCCGCAGAACCTGACAAGCCTTTGGTGTACCAGGAAATATGTTTGCGGGCGACACGCATGCCAGTCAGGTCGCCGTAAAAGTCGTACAAGTCATGCAGATGCTCCAGCATCACCTGGTGAATTTCATCCACGGTGGGCGGCAGCATGTGTTCGCCTGTTTTGAGGAAGTGCTCGGTTTCACGGAAAATCCACGGGCGGCCTTGGGCGGCACGGCCTATCATCGCGGCATCGGCCTTGGTGTAGTCGAGCACGAATTTGGCTTTTTCCGGCGTGGTAATGTCGCCGTTGGCAATCAATGGAATCTTGATCGCTTGTTTGACCGCGGCAATAGTGTCGTATTCTGCATCGCCGTGGTAGAGGTCGTTTCGTGTGCGGCCATGAATGGTCAATGCCTGCACGCCAATGTCTTCGGCCATTTTGGCGATCTGGATGGCGTTTTTGTTTTGTCTGTCCCAGCCAGTGCGGATTTTGAGGGTCACTGGCACATCCACCGCGTTGACCACGGCCTTGAGGATTTGTGACACCAGTGGCTCATCGCGCAGCAATGCAGAGCCAGCCATCACGTTACAGATCTTTTTGGCCGGACAGCCCATGTTGATATCGATGATTTGTGCACCGTTTTCCACGTTGTGTCTGGCGGCTTCGGCCATCATGGCGGGTTCGGCACCGGCAATTTGTACCGAGATCGGGCTCACTTCGCCTTCGTGGTTGGCGCGACGCTTGGTTTTTTCACTGCCATATAACAAGGAGTTGGACGTGACCATCTCGGACACAGCCAGGCCAGCGCCCATTTTTTTGCAAAGCATGCGGAATGGACGGTCTGTGACGCCTGCCATAGGCGCGACAACCAGGTTGTTCTTTAATTGATGTGGTCCGATTTGCATGCTTGGGTAAGTCAGTGAAAAGACTGACTATTTTAACTGCAAATCGCAGATCAGGGAATGCGTAAACAGGAATTTTTGCTTATTTTTTACGCAGATTGATATGTGTGTCTATCAGTTGCAAGGCGCGGTCACGGAATAATGTGCCCTCGGTATCCTTGACCCACATGTGCAATAAGCCGGAAAAAAACAGGTGGGTATCCATGGCGAGTTCGGCGGCGGTGAGTTGGGTGCCTACCTGGCCAATTTCCTGGGCTTTGGCATAAGCCTGTTCCATTTTATGCACGAGTCCGCTACAGTTACTTAAAATTGATTTCAATACATCGGCAAACTCGTCGACATATTCGCACTTGGTCATCATGACTTCATAGGTGGCGCGTGTCGTCTGGTCATCGTCCAGGATTTGGATGGTACTTGCCAAGTGTTTGCGGATGCGGCCTAGCGGGTCGATATTGGACTCTTCGGCGTTGCCCAGCAGGGTATCATCCATACGGTCAATCAGGGGCAGGTAGACCTCTTCGCGCATGGCATGAAACAGTTCCGCCTTGTTCTGAAAGTGCCAGTAGACGGCGCCACGTGTGACGCTGGCGTGTGTGGCAATTTGCTCAAGGCTGGTGCGGCTAACGCCTTTTAGCAGGAACATCTCCCGCGCAGCATCAATAATACGTTGACGGGTGATGGCGGCATCTTCTTTGGTTTTACGTACCATAAGTCTCTATCGCTCTTTCAGGGTTCATTAAAGTTTGTTGCATTAAAAGTTTCATGTAAGTAGGGTATTTTACCAGTAGTCCTGGTGAGGCCATTTGGCAATTTTTTTGCAAAACCCATTTACATACATTCGTGTTTGTATATAATATACATCCAAGAATGTATGTAATCAAGTCTATTTATAAAATTTTTTGAGGATAACATGTTGATTTCACAGACTATCCAACCTCGTCGTACACTGGTTTTACTGGCTTTAGCCTCAGCATTGGCCGCTTGCGGCAAATCTCCTGAAGGGCAAAATCCTGCTGCGGGTGGCATGCCAGCCATGCCGGTGACCGTGCAGGCAGTGTCAGCGGAGACGGTTCCAATTCAAACAGAAGTGGTTGCACAAACAGAAGGTGCCAAGCAGATTGAAGTCCGTCCACGTGTGGGCGGTATTGTGCTTAAGCGCCTGTATCAAGAAGGTGAAACGGTGAAAGCTGGTCAGGATATGTTCCTGATTGACCCGGTGCCTTTCCAGTTGCAAGTGGAGCAAGCTAGAGCACTGATTGCACAGCAAAAAGCCCGTATCGAACAAACCGCACGTGAAGCGCAACGCCTGAAAGGCTTGCTGGAGACTAAATCCATCAGCCAGCGTGAATATGACAACGCCGCTTCTGATAACTCAGTCGCTGCCGCGACCTTGCTGCAATATCAGGCGCAGTTACGTGAAGCGGAGTTGAATTTGTCTTATACACACGTCAAGGCGCCTGAGGGTGGTATTGGCGGCCGTTTTGTCTTGTCTGAAGGCGCGCTGGCTACTGCCAATAGCACACTGTTAAGCACCATTGTGCAAGTGTCGCCTATCTGGGTACGTTTCAGCTTGTCCGAGTCTGAGTTGCAGGCATTGGGCGGGCATTTACGTCCGGGCAAAGTGCAAGATGTACGTTTGGTGCTGGCCGATGGTAGTGAGTATCCACTGTCAGGCAAAATCAACTTCTCTGCCAGCCAGATCGACCCGGCATTGGGCACACAGCAGTTGCGTGCCGAGTTCCAGAACCCGGACAGCGCATTGTTGCCAGGCCAGTTTGTACGTGTACGCCTGACCACAGGCAAGCGTGACGGCGTGTTCCTGATTCCGCAAACGGCGGTATTAACCGGCCAGCAAGGCAAGTTTGTGTTTGTGGCAGACAAAGACAAAGAAGGCAAAACCGTGGCTGCCGTCAGACCGATCACCGTGGGTGGCTGGTTCGGTGAGCGCTGGAGCGTATTGGATGGTTTGAAAGCCGGTGACCAGGTGATTACCGATAACCTGATCAAAGTGCGTCCAGGTGCCCCTGTTGCACCACATGCGCCCGATGCTGCTCCAGCAGGTGCGCCAGGCCAGGAAAAGCCTAAGTCTTAAGACGCAATCTCAGAAGTTTATATTATGTGATTCACGGCCTGAACGTCGATTCAGGCCGATTTCAGGAAAAACGATATGACCCGATTTTTTATCACACGCCCGATTTTTGCCAGCGTGCTGTCTATCATCATCGTGTTGTCTGGTTTGGCAGCGGCATTCAAGCTGCCCATTGCGCAATATCCGCAAATTGCACCACCAACCGTGATCATCACTGCCAGCTATCCTGGCGCCAGTGCTGAAACATTGTCCAAAACCGTGGCTGCCCCGATTGAGGAGCAGTTAAGCGGCGTGGAAAACCTGCTGTACTTTAACTCCAGCTCAGACAGTAGCGGTACTTTGACCATTACGGCGACGTTTGATATTGGTACCAACGTTGACCAGGCTACTTTTAACGTCAGCAACCGCGTGAATATTGCCTTGCCACGTTTGCCGGAAGACGTACGCCGGACTGGTGTTGTGGTGCAAAAACGTTCCAACGACATCCTGCTGGTGGTGATGCTGATCTCCAGCAAAAAAGAGCATGACCGTCTGTTCCTGAGTAACTACGCCACCTTGAATGTGCTGGATGAGTTCAAGCGTATTAAAGGCGTGGGTGATGTCACCATCTTTGGTGGTCAGGATTACTCCATGCGTATCTGGTTGCGTCCTGACCGTATGGCGCAACTGGGCGTGTCTACCAGCGATATTTCTGCGGCCATCAGTGCACAAAACGCGCAATACGCTGCAGGTAAGATTGGTGCAGAACCCGCGCCAGCCAGCCAGCAACTGTCATTTACGGTGACCGCAAAAGGCCGCCTGATTGATCCGGAAGAGTTCGGTAACATTATTGTGCGTGCGCAAGGCCCTAACGGTGTGCTGCGCCTGAAAGATGTTGCGCGTATTGAGTTGGGCGCACAGAGCTACAACGTGGCGTCTGCGTTAAATGGACAACCAGGTGTAGCGCTGCCTATCTTCTTGCAGAGTGGCGCCAATGCGCTGGAAACTGCTGAAGCCATCAAGGCCAAAGTCAACGAGTTGAAACTCAAGTTCCCAGAGGGCATGGACTACAACATCCCTTACGATACCAGTGACTTCGTGAAAGCGACCATCAAAGAAGTGTTCCATACCTTTGGTGAGGCGCTGGTGCTGGTGGTGCTGGTGGTGTTCCTGTTCCTGCAAAGCTGGCGCGCGACCCTGATCCCGATGATTGCGGTGCCAATTTCGATTATCGGTACCTTTGCCGGCTTGTATCTGTTCGGCTTCTCTATCAACCTGCTGACACTGTTTGCCATGATTCTGGCGATTGGTATCGTGGTGGATGATGCGATCGTGGTGCTCGAAAACACCGAGCGCCTGATGAAGGAGGAAAACCTCAATCCATTGCATGCGGCGATTAAGTCTATCGCCCAGGTGCAGGCGGCCGTGGTGGCGATTGTGCTGGTGCTGTGTGCGGTGTTCGTGCCCGTGGCGTTCCAGGGCGGTATTGCCGGTGAGTTGTATCGTCAGTTTGCGGTGACCGTGGCCATTTCAGTGGTGATTTCAGGCGTGGTGGCGTTGACCCTGACCCCGGCCTTGTGCGCGATGATTTTGAAAAATGGCCATCATGAGAATGCGTTTTTCAGGAAATTTAACCAGGGCTTTGACCGTTTAACCAAGCTGTATACCGGCACGGTCAACCTGACGTTGCATCATAAAATCATTGGTGCCGTGGTGTTTGGTGGCATGTTGATCGTGATGATCTTCCTGTTCCGTACCGTACCGGGTGGTTTTGTGCCGCCAGAAGACCAGGGCTATGTGATCAGTATCGTGGTGATGCCGGATGGCGCCACCTTGAAGCGTACTTCACAGACTACAGAAAACATCCGTGCAGCGATTGCCAAAGATCCGGCCACTGCGCATGAGTTTGCGGTGAACGGCTTTGAGTTGCTGACTGGCGCCAACAAAACCAATGCAGCGACCATGTTCGTGCGTATGAAAGACTGGGATGCACGGACCACCAATGCTGACCAGATGGTGGGTAAGTTGATTGGTATTGGTATGAGTCAGCCAGACGGTTTGAGCTTTGCCGTCAACCCGCCAGCGATTCGTGGCTTGGGTTCAGCCGGTGGTTTTGAGGTGTATGTACAAAGCCAAGGTGATACCGACCCGATCAAGTTGGCACAGGTGATGAACAACTTTATGGATGCGATGCGTGCTAACCCGCAGTTGACCGGTATCAACAGCTTCTTCCGCCCAACCGTGCCGCAATTGTTTATCGAGGTCGATGAAGCCAAGGCGTTGTCACAGAATGTCAAAATTTCAGACATTTATGCCACGCTGCAAAGCACCATGGGCTCACTGTATGTGAATGACTTTAACCGTAGCGGCCGTACCTACCGCGTGCAGTTGCAGGCAGAGGCTGAGTACCGCATGAAGCCTGAAGACCTGGGCAAAGTGTATGTGCGCAGCCAGCCAACGGCCGACAGTCCGGATGGCAATATGATCCCGATGTCTGCATTGGCTAAAGTGAGCAATATTGTCGGTGCCGAGCAGTTGGAGCGTTACAACGGCCTGCTGTCTGCCAAGGTGTTTGGTAGTGGCGCGCCAGGCGTGAGCTCAGGCGATGCGATCAAGCTGGTGGAAAAAATTGCCAAGGAAAACATGCCCGATGGTTACCAGATTGCCTGGACCGGCCAGGCCTACCAGGAGAAGCGTACTGGTTCAGCGGCGCTGGTAGCGTTTGGTTTTGCGACCATCATGGTGTTCCTGATCCTGGCAGCGCAGTTTGAAACCTGGGCCTTGCCACTGGCAGTGATTATGGCGATTCCGTTTGCCATGACCGGTGCCTTGATTGCGGTGCTGACACGCGGCATGAACAATGACATTTACTTCCAGATCGGCTTGATTACGCTGATCGGTCTGGCGGCGAAAAACGCGATTCTGATCGTGGAGTTTGCCTCACAGAAAATGGAAGAAGGCATGCCATTGGCTGAAGCTGCACTGGAGGCTGCACGTCTGCGCTTCAGACCGATTGTGATGACGTCGATGGCGTTTGTGCTGGGGATTATTCCATTGGTATTCGCCACCGGGGCCGGTGCGGCAGCGCGCCAGTCCATGGGTACCGGCGTGTTCGGCGGTATGTTGCTGGCGACTTTTATTGCCACCATCTTTATCCCGTTGTTCTTTACCTGGCTGACCAATGAGAAAAAAGTGCGTCACCATGGGCATATTGTAGAAGAGGAATCGGTATGAAACCGACAATGAAGTTTGCATTAAAACCGTTACAGCAGTCATTGCTGCTGGGCTTGCTGACCTTGTCCATGACAGGTTGCCAGATGCTAGGTGATTTGTATTCGCGTCCTGCACCACAGTTGCCTTCACAATATGGCACCGCCGGTGCCAGCGAGCTCAGCGCCGAGCAGCAACTGGCCTTGCAGCAATGGTGGACATTATTTAATGACAGCCAGTTAAACCAGCTGGTAGACACTGCACTCACCAAAAACAATAACGTGCAACTGGCGGTGGCACGCATTGAAGAGGCTGATGCGCAAATGCGTGAAATTGGCGCCAACCTGTTGCCAACAGTGACCGCCACCGGTTCCGGTTTGCGTAATCGTGTCACCGAGTCTGGTGTGTTCCCGGTGTTTGGCAATAACCCGCGTAAAACCTACAAAGTTGGTTTGAACGGTAGCTATGAGCTGGACTTGTGGGGCAAGCTACGCCGTGCCAATGAAGCCGCACGTGCGCAGTTATTGGCGACACGTTATGCCAAAGAGGCAGTGACTTGGTCATTGTCCAGCCTGGTGGCTAATCATTATCTGATGATACGCAGCCTGGATGCACAGTTGCTGGTCAACGCGCAAAACCTTAAAACGGCGCAAGACAGCCTGGACCTGGCCAAACGCCGGGTTGAAGGCGGCGTCTCTACCATTCTGGATGCACACCAGGCAGAGTTAGTGGTGACCACACTGCAAACGCAAACGCTGGAACTCAAGCGTCTGCGTGCCTTAAGTGAGCACCAGCTTGGCTTGCTGACCAATGACCTGGGTCTGAAAATTGCCGCAGGTGATCTCATGGCCATGCCAACACCACCGGTTGCGCCAACCGGTTTGCCATCTGCGCTCATGGAAGCAAGACCAGATGTGCGCCAGGCAGAACAGGACATGGTGTCAGCCAATGCCAATATTGCGGTGGCCCGCGCGGCGTTTTACCCAAGTATTTCGCTCTCTACCACTTACGGTGGCGAGAGTATCGCGCTGAATAACCTGCTGAAATCGCCAGCACGTGTCTGGTCACTGGGCCTGGATATCAGTCTGCCGATTTTCAACGGCGGCCGCTTGAACGCACGTTTAGATCAAGCCACTGCGCAGCAAAAACAAGTGCTGGCGACCTATCAAAACACCCTGCAAACGGCCTTTACCGAGGTCAGCGATGCACTGGTGAATGCACAGCAATACCGTGAGCAGGAAGCCTTGGCTGTGTCCAAGGAAAAAACCACGGGCGATATCCTGCGTGTGGCTAAAAATCGCTACGAAGCAGGCTATACCAGCTACCTAGAAGTGCTGGATGCACAGCGTAACCACAATGAGGCGACACAGGCTGTGGTGCAGAGCCGCCAGAATACGTTGACCGCATCGGTAGACTTGTTCAAGGCACTGGGCGGTGGCTGGAAGCCGGAAAGTGTTGCGGCTGAAGCGCAAGCTAAAAAGTAATTCTTTGCATGTGATGTGTGAGCTAGCCGGGGTGACGAGCAATCGTTACCCCGGTTTTTTTATGGGCGCAGCAACCTCAAGTGGCGTTGTTCATCGGTGTACATGTAAGATGCGGACATGACGACACCTTCATTAAAGCATATTGCCTTCGCCAGTTTTATCGGCACCGCCATCGAGTTTTACGATTTTTATATTTATGCCATGGCGGCTGCGCTGGTGATCGGACAGGTATTCTTCCCGGCCAGTGATCCGGCCATCCAATCTTTAAACGCCTTGCTCACGTTTGGACTAGCCTTTATTGCGCGCCCAGTAGGCGCAGTGCTATTCGGCCACTTTGGTGACCGCATTGGCCGCAAATCGACGCTGGCGGCGTCATTGCTGGTAATGGGCGGCTCTACATTTCTGATTGGTTTGCTGCCAGGCTATGCCAGCTGGGGTGTTTGGGCGCCGGTGCTGTTGTGCCTGTTACGCTTTGGTCAGGGCATAGGCCTGGGTGGCGAATGGGCCGGGGCGGCCTTGCTGGCCACCGAGTATGCGCCAGCCAACAAACGTGGCTGGTATGGCATGTTTCCACAGCTTGGGCCTTCCATTGGCTTTTTACTGGCGACCCTGACCTTTCTTGGATTAAGCCTGCTGTTAAATGAGTCACAATTTGCCCAGTGGGGCTGGCGGGTGCCGTTTATCATCAGTGCGGCCCTGGTCATCGTCGGCTTGTATGTGCGGTTTAAACTGGCCGAAACGCCAGTGTTTGCACAAGCGCAATCGGCACAGCATTTACACCGCTGGCCGTTAAAAACGCTGTTGTGGCAGCATGGGCGGGCGATTGTATTGGGCGCACTGGCGATGGCGGTGTGTTATCACCTGTTTTATACCGCCACCGTGTTTTGCCTCAGTTATGGCACACAAACATTGCAGATTGCCCGGCCTGTATTTTTGGGCTGGCTGTGTGTGGCCATTCTGGGTATGGTCATTGCCACGCCGCTCGCAGCCTGGTCGGCTGATCGTGTTGGCAGGCGCCCCGTGCTGCTCTGTGGGCAAGTGCTGGCCGTGCTGCTGGGCTTTGCCTTGGCGCCTATGTTGGGCAGCGGCCACTGGTTATGGATCGTGTTGTTTTTGTTTGTTGCGCTGTTTTTGATGGGCGTGACCTTTGCCCCCATGGGCGCGTTTTTGCCCGAGCAGTTTCCGGTGGCGGTGCGCTATAGCGGTGCGGGATTAAGCTATCAGCTAGGCGGCATTCTGGGGGCTTCGTTTGCGCCTGCGATTGCCCAGGCGTTGGTACAGCAGGGCGGTCTGACCTGGGTGGGTTACTATATGTCGGTCGTGGCTGTCATCAGTGCAGTAGCAGTCTGGCAAATGCCATCGGCGCCAGTATTAGAGGACTGAACTTGCCGCTGCGAGCAGGTATAATGCAACTTTTTTCACGGTGACACGGTATGTTTACCCATCCGGGATTTAACCCCATCGCATTACAAATCGGCAGTTTTGGTATCCACTGGTATGGGCTGATGTACCTGGTCGGCTTTTTTGGCGGTTTGTGGCTGGGGCAATATCAGGTCAAGCGCCTGCGTAAGCTGGATCCAGCCTCTCCCTGGCAGGAGCGTGACCCGGACGATATGTTGTTTTACATCGCCTTGGGCGTGGTGCTGGGTGGGCGTTTGGGGTATGTGCTGTTTTACCAACCTGCTTACTTTTTTCAGCATCCGCTGGAGATTTTTGCGCTTTGGCAAGGCGGTATGTCGTTCCATGGTGGCTTTATTGGTGTCATGGTGGCCATGGCCTTGTTTGCGCGCAAGCGTGGCGTCATTTGGCTGCAACTGATGGATTTTGTCGCGCCGCTGGTGCCAATCGGCCTGGGAGCAGGGCGATTGGGCAATTTTATCAATGCCGAGTTGTGGGGCCGCCCGACCAATGCTGATTGGGGCATGGTGTTTCCTGCGGTCGACCACGTGGCGCGTCATCCATCGCAACTGTATGAGTTTGCGCTGGAAGGCATTGTGCTGTTTTTGTTGTTATGGACCTTCGCCGGTAAAAAGCGCCCCATCGGTGCCGTCTCTGCATTGTTCCTGCTTGGTTATGGCAGCTTCAGGTTTATTGTCGAATTTACGCGTGAACCGGACAGCTTTTTAGGCCTGTTGTCGCTGGGCTTGAGCATGGGGCAGTGGTTATGCGTGCCCATGATCCTGGTCGGGCTGGGCATGATGCGCTGGGCGTATCGCAAGCATTAATGTTTTTTAAAAGCTGGCTGGGTCGCTAGTTCCAGTGCACTCAGCCAGCGTATGGCATATTCACGCGACTGTTGCGCATCGCCGCACATCTCCAGGCTGGGCTGCAAGCCGCCACAAAAATCCGGCCGTTCGGGTTTACCAAACAGTTTGCACTTGAATAACTCATCTAATTGAATACAGGCGACGCCAGCAGGCTTACCCTCAGGCATGCCTGGGATGGCGCTGGTAATCGACGGTGCAATACAACAGGCACCACACTGCGGACGGCAATCCATCGCGTTTATACATCGACCCAAGGGTAGCCCAGCGCTGACACCCCAGCTTTTAAATCCTGCATCGCCTGTTTGACCAACGCACTTTCGCCTTTCATGCCAACTTCTGTGGTGCGGCGCTGATTAGTACGCGGCAAGCTGAACAGTTTCAGCGCCGGATACTGGCTAAGCATCTCGTTCATTAAATCAATCAGGTCACTCTCACCTGCCTCGGTGATGACGATCGCCTGTTCCAGGTAGTCTGCGGTATTAAATAGCTGGCTGTAGTAAGTTTCTAGCACCCATTCCACCATGGGATGGGCCATTTCAGGGAAGCCGGGCACAAAATAATGCTGATTGAGGCTAAATCCAGCAACGCGGTTTACCGGGTTAGGGATCAGGTCGCAGCCTTGCGGAAAGTCGGCCATCAATACGCGCTTGGGATAAGCCGCCTCGCCATACTGGGCCTCAATATTGGCCACCGCCCCGGCATGGCGCTCAATCGGCACCCCGGCCGCGGCTGCTGCGCATTGGCGGGTATGGTCATCTGGCGTGGCCCCTATGCCGCCAAAGCTGAAAACGACATCGCCACGGGCCATACTGGCTTTGAGGTGACGGGTGATCTGGTCGGGAATATCGCCAATAAAATGCGCCCAGCTCAGTTGTAAACCGCGTGCTGACAGCAGAGAAATGACCTTGCTCAGGTGTGCGTCCTGGCGTTTGCCAGACAGAATTTCATCGCCGATGATATAAATGCCAAATTGATGCATGGTTAATTTGCGTAAATGTGTTTTGAAAGTGTTTTTCAAGGTCATCATAATACCAGCACGCGCTTTTTAATATGAGCTTGCTGTGAGGGATACCCCACAAAACTTAATCTAGCGCCATCATGTGAGCGTCAATGCAGTGACGCCACCCCTGACGAAGTCACTCTGTGTGATTGGATACAAGCAATTGACAAACTTTTTGTTTGATTTTGTGCGTCCGGCAGGTGCCATCCTTCTCTCCCGTTATGAGGAGTGGATCGTCGTTTTGTCGTATATTATTGCCGCCGTCGCCTCTATTCTTGCCATGCATCTGGCCGACCAGGCCAAACAGTTCCAGTTAACAAAAGATCAAAAGTTTGCGCTGCTGAGTGGCGCGATTGCTTTAGGCGCCGCGGTCTGGAGCATGCACTTTTTAGGCATGCTGGCCTTCGAACTCTGCGTCACCGTCAAGTATGCGCCACTGCCCACCCTGTTATCGATTTTGCCTGCGTTTGTCGCTGCCTGGGCGGCGATGCGCTGGATCTCGCAATCCGCCCGCGGCATGCGGCATTTATGGCTAGGAGGCATCATTATTGGCCTGGGTATTGGTGTGATGCATTACAGCGGCATGTTAGCCATGCGCACTGCCGCGGTGATGACGTTTAAACCATGGTGGGTTGCCATGTCTGTGGCGGTGGCGGTGCTGTTGGCCGTGCTCGCTTTATGGTTTCGCCAGCAATGTGAGGGGCTGCAGCGGCTGCGTGCGTGGCGTCACGTGGTGAGCGGTGCGGTGATGGGTGCTGCCATTACCATCATGCATTATGTGGGCATGGCTGCCGCCACGTTTGTCGGCTTGGCCGAATTTGCGCAGCCAGTGCCGACGGTGGACCGCTGGTATCTATCCACACTCGTCACCTTGGGCGCGATCACCTTGATTGGCGCTGTGATCGCACAAAACATGATTGTCAGGCAACGCCAGCTTGCGCGTGATTTGCAGTTCAAGGAACACCAAATGCGCGTGATTTTTCAAAATGCGATTGATGCCATTGTCATCACCGATGCCAAAGGCTTTATCCAGACAGTCAATCGCGCCTTTGAGGGCATGTTTGGCTATCAGGCGCAACGTATCACTGGTAAACATATTTCAAAAATGATCCCAGACTGGAAGCAGTTAAATGCCTATGCCAAAAAACGCAGGCAACTGGATACGACTGAAAAAATGGTGGCCGAGCGTCAGGGATTCCATGCCGATGGTCACGAAATTCCGCTCAGGATTGCACTGACCAGGGTGGTTGAAAACGAGTCAACCTTTTGCATTAGTTTTTTGATGGATATGACCGCATTTCACACCCAGCAAAACGCACTGGAAAAATTGCTGACCGAAGACCCGCTGACTGGGCTGTTTAACCGCCGCGGCTTAATGAGCCTGATGCGTGGCATTGCCAGCGGCGCGCAGGCGCACAACCTTAACCGAGGCATGATTTTATTGTTTCTGGATTTGGATGGTTTCAAGTCTGTGAACGACACACTGGGGCACGCCGCTGGCGACGAGGTGTTAATCACCTTGTCGCAACGTATTCCCGGTGTGTTGCGTGAAGAGGATATGGTGTGCCGGTTTGGCGGCGACGAGTTTGTGATTTTGCTAACGTTTACTGAGCATCCGAGGCTGCTTGCCAGCAAAATCGCCGATAAACTGATCGAGCGTATTCAACAGCCTATCCGTTTACAATCCGGCCAAGAAATCACAGTGGGGTGCAGCATAGGCGTGGCCTTTGCCTGGCCCAAAAAGAAAGAAGAAATAGAAGCGTTGCTAGAGAAAGCCGATGCTGCCATGTATCTGGCTAAAAAAGGCAATGCTGGAAAAGTTGTGTTTTCCAGCATTTAATGTGTACACCTTGCGGTGTGACTAGGCTTTTCTGAGCAGGCGCGAAATAAAAATCAGGAACACGGCACCAATCGTGGCGACGATAATGCTGCCGACCACACCGCCACTGGCACTTAAGCCCAACAAGCCAAACAGCCAGCCGCCGACAACCGCCCCAGCAATGCCCAGAATCAAATCCCAGATCAGGCCAAAGCCATCACCTTTCATAATCAAACCAGCCAGCCAACCGGCGATAATACCCACGATAATTGTCCAAAGCATGTGAATCTCCCTTGTTGTTGTGATGAAACCGTATGCTAACCAGAACGGATGATGCGATCTGTCAGTGTGTGTAGGAAAAGCCTGTCAGAAATGACTGGCAAGACCAAACTGGTGGAGACTATTTTTTCAGGCCGACCAATACCATGGCGACGCCAGCGACAAGCACGATAATACTCAAGGCTTGTGGCACCTCAACATCTTTGGTGATTTCTGCACTGGCTTCCAGCGAGCCGATTTTAGCCACGGTCTCTTTGCTCTCGTAACTAAAGCCTTTAAACACCAGCCCGGCGGTGCCGAGCGCAATCAGAATAATGCCTATCATGAGGGATGATTTCATTGTTAATTCTCCTGTGAGCTAAGTGGGCGATGTATTACCTTAACATAGCAAAGGGGTGATGCGTTATTCGCGAGAGCGTTATAGCCGCCCGAAATCAATAGACCGCATCATAATCACCCACATTCACAGGAATGATTTCTGCATCCTGAATGATCAGTTCTAAGGTGATACGGTAAGCCAGATTGATGGAGACTGAATGTAAGCCAGTTAATTTGCCACTGAGCGCATGTAACCTGAGTGAGGGATGATGTGGATTCGCCTCAAGTAGCTGTAATGTCTTTAGGTATTGTGAGCGTAGCTCGGGATGGCGTTTTAAAAAACGGGCTGCACGTTTGTTATATTGCTCGGTAAAAACTAAGTTGAACGTCACTTCAGTTCACCCTTATTCAGGCTGAATGAGTTTGTCCAAACGTGTCAAATGTGCCTCAGCCGACTCTTTGACAAACTTGCCCTCAGCCAAGTTAGCACGGCTTTCAGCCAGCGCAGCCTCCAGTTCACACTCGCGCAAATAGTGGTAATGCGCCAAATCCATCACCACATATTTATCTTTGCCACGCACAGAAACAACCACTTCTGTTTGTCCCTCCAAAGAAGCTTCAATCGCGGCAACGCCTTTGGTTTTTAAATCATTTGCTGTGAGATGTTGCATGATTAATCTCTTTTTGAGTGTGACTAATAGCATTCTAAATGATGTTATTAAAAATACTATAGTATTTTCTGACGTAAGATATGTCTCATCTGGTTGCGCATACTTCTCCTGCTTTTAGACTTGATTTCCATCTGTCATAAACAGGTTTTTTAGCGCTAGTTATCAGTTTCTGAATTTACTGTATTAGCTCATCTGATGAGTCAGCTTTTATCAGTTCCCAAGTTTTGCGCATAAGCAATCGCATTTTGATTACAGTTGGAAAATATTAATTATTAATTGGGATGATTCTATGGAGCATATAGTTCTTTCTGATAAAAGCGATCTGGATAATTTTGACCAAATCGACATTAGTCATGTATTTTCAGGTAAGAAAGTATATGAGCGTCATTTGATTGGGGTTTGGTTGAAGAGCGAGGCCTTATTGACTGGGAATGAGTTCCCTGTAGACCTCATACATGATGACAAACCTGATTTTTACTTTAAGTCTAAGGAAAGTAATCAGTGGGTTGGTGTGGAGGTCACTCGGGCCTGCAATATGGCGCAGAAGGAAGTTAAATATAGATTAGACAGCAGTGATCAGGCTTATTGCTATTCAGCTAATTCATTTACTCCGTTTATGACCAAGAAAAAGGCTAAAGAGTTGGTGAATGCGATTTCGGCTGGTGATGAGGTTCAAGTCGGGCCGCTTATGGGGGATGAGCCGGAGCGCCGATGGGCGGCATATCTGCAGCAGACTATGTATAAAAAGAAAACTGATTTTAATAAAGCAAACTTTAAGAAATTTTCTAAAAACATATTATTAATCAATGTTGAGATTCCCGGCATGGTAGCTGTTAGAGATTTTGATGTTGCCTTAAGCTGTCTTAGCGCTGGTTTATTTGATTTTTGGCACGAGCAGCCCACATTCGACTCTGTTTTCATACTTCATGATGATCTAGTCATTGAGATTGATGCAACATCTGTGGTTATTCATCAGACTCTACAAACCGTAAGTTAATGCGCGCTTTCCCAGTTGCTGCCACTGCCCACTTCAGCCAACAACGGTACATCCAGCGTGGCAACACTTTGCATGAGTTTGGGCAGGTTTTTCTGAATCAGCGCCAGTTCTGCATCCGGCACTTCCAGTACCAGTTCATCGTGTACCTGCATGATCAGTTTGGCTTGCAGTTTCTCGGCTGTCAGCCATTGGTCGACGGCAATCATGGCCAGTTTAATCAGGTCAGCGGCGGTGCCTTGCATAGGCGCGTTAATGGCGGCGCGTTCAGCGCCGTTGCGACGTTGCACATTGGCGCTGTTGATTTCTGGTACCCACAGGCGGCGGCCGAAAATGGTTTCCACATAGCCTTGTTGCTTGGCCAACTCACGCGTGTCGTTCATGTACTGGCGTACACCTGGGTAGCGGGCGAAGTAGCGTTCAATGTAATTGGCGGCGGCGCTACGCTCGATATTGAGGTTTTGTGCCAGGCCAAAGGCACTCATGCCGTAAATCAGGCCAAAGTTAATCACCTTGGCATACCGGCGCTGTTCGCTGTCGACAGCGGCACGTTCCACGCCAAAAATTTCGGCGGCCGTGGCGCGGTGAATGTCCTCATTGTTGGCAAATGCGCTGAGCATGCCTGCATCTTGTGACAGGTGTGCCATGATACGTAATTCAATTTGCGAATAGTCAGCAGACACAATATGCGCACCTGGCGGCGCGATAAAGGCTTCGCGGATACGGCGGCCCTCGGCCGTGCGCACGGGAATATTCTGCAAGTTGGGGTCCGAGCTCGCCAGGCGGCCGGTGATGGCCACGGCCTGGTTGTAATTGGTATGTACACGCCCAGTCTGCGCATTGATCATTTTGGGCAGTTTGTCAGTGTAGGTCGATTTCAGTTTGGCCAGGCTGCGGTGTTCCAGGATCACTTTAGGCAACGGGTAATCCAGCGCTAGCTCTTGCAATACGTCTTCGTCGGTTGAGGGCGCCCCGGAAGGCGTCTTTTTCAATGGCTTGATGCCCAGTTTGCCAAACAGAATCTCTTGCAGTTGCTTGGGGCTGCCGAGGTTAAATGGTTGCTCGGCCAGCTCGAATGCCTGTTTTTCAATCTCCATCAGGCGCAAGCCGATCTCATTGCTCTGACGGTTAAGCATATGGCTGTCAATGAGTACTCCATTACGCTCCATGCTTTGCAGCACCAGCATGCTGGGTAATTCAATTTTTTCATAAATGAAATTGAGTTTGTCAGAGGCGGTGACTTGCGGATGAAGTGCTTGGTGTAATTGCAGTGTGATATCAGCATCCTCAGCGGCATATTCAGCCGCTTGTTCCACAGTCACCTGGCTAAACCCGACTTGCTTGGCGCCTTTGCCTGCCACCGTTTCGTAGCTGATGGGCGTGATGCCGAGGTGGCGCTCGCTGAGCTCATCCATGCCATGGCCTTTGTGGCTCTCGAACACGTAAGATTCGAGCAGGGTGTCGTGCGCCACGCCTTGCAAATGAATGCCATGATTGGCCAGCACATGCATGTCATATTTCAGGTTCTGGCCGACTTTTTTAATCGCAGGATTTTCCAGGATGGGCTGCAATTTGTTTAACGTGGCCTGCAAAGGAAGTTGCTCTGGCGCATCAAAGTAATCGTGGGTGAGCGGCACATAAGCGGCTTCGCCCGGCGTCACACTAAACGACACGCCGACAATTTTTGCCTGCATGGCATCCAGCGAAGTGGTTTCGGTGTCAAAACAGATCAGCGCGGCTTGCTGTAATTGAGCAATCCAGATATCCAGGTCAGCGTTATTCAAAATGGTCTGGTACTGGCGGCGGGTATCTGGTGTGTAACTAGGCAGCGTTGGTTTATCGGCCTGGCTGGCCGCGGCAACTGTAGAGATGCTGGCAGAGCCTGCGGTCGATCCATCAGGCAGTTTGTCCAGTTCGCGTTTCCAGCTGCGGAATTCAAAGTGGTCAAACAAGGCCAGCAGTTTTTCTTTGTCTGGCGTTTGCGTCGTCAGTTGGTCAAAGCTTTCGCATAAGCCCACATCGCAGCGGATAGTAATCAGTTCTCGCGCTGTTGGTAGCCAGGGCAGGGCCTTGCGCAGGTTTTCACCCACCACGCCCTTGATATTGTCGGCATTGGCAATAATGTTATCCAGCGTGCCGTATTCGGTCAGCCATTTGACGGCAGTTTTCGGGCCCACTTTTTCCACGCCGGGGACGTTGTCTGCCGTGTCGCCGACCAGGATCAGGTAATCAATGATTTTGCTGGGCGGAATGCCAAACTTGTTTTCTACGCCAGCAATATCCAGCACGTCATCGGTTTTGCGGAAGGCATCGCGCATGGTATTTACCACGGTGATATGCTCGTTCACCAACTGTGTGATGTCTTTGTCGCCGGTGGAGATAATGGTTTTGATGCCTGCTTTTTCGGCTTGCTTGGCCAGTGCGCCAATGACGTCGTCGGCTTCCACACCTTCTTCGATAATCAGTGGCCAGCCCATGGCGCGTATGGTTTCATACAGCGGCTCGATTTGCGCACGCAGGTCGTCCGGCATGCTGGCGCGGTTGGCCTTGTATTCAGGGTAGAGGTCGTCACGGAAGGTTTTGCCTTTGGCATCAAACACACAGGCGCTGTAATCGGACGGATAGTCTTTGTGCAGGCGGCGCAGCATGTTGAGCACGCCCTGAATCGCACCTACCGGCTCATTGGCCGAATTGCGCAAATCCGGCATGGCGTGAAAGGCGCGATAAAGGTAACTGGAACCGTCTACCAGAAGCAAGGTTTTCATTGTGCGTTCTCGTGAATCAAATCAATGGCGTATTTTACGCATTTCAAAGCGACTTCATGTACACTAATTTGCTGTGTCATTTGAAAGATCGATGTATGAATAGCAGAAAGCTACCAAGCATGGTAGAGCCTGAATTGTTAGATGGCGATGATGTCACGCATGAATCCTGGCGCGCATTTGAGATCATGGCCGAGTTTGTCGGCGCCACCGAAAACCTCAAAGCCATTATGCCGGCGGTGTCTATTTTTGGCAGTGCGCGGACCAAGCCTGACCATCCTTATTACCTGCTCACCGAAGAAATTGCGCGCTTATTGTCTGATTCAGGCTTTAGCGTCATTTCTGGTGGTGGTCCCGGCATTATGGAGGCTGCCAACAAAGGCGCGTTCCCCGGCCGTGGGGCTAGCGTCGGCCTCAATATCAAATTGCCATTCGAGCAACACGGTAATCCCTACCAGGATATTGGCATCAGCTTTAAATACTTTTTTATGCGCAAGGTGATGTTTGTGAAGTATGCCAGCGCGTTTGTGGTGATGCCTGGCGGATTCGGTACGCTGGACGAAGTGATGGAAGCGATTACGCTGGTGCAGACTGGCAAGAGCCGCAAAATCCCGATTATCCTGGTTGGTAGCCAGTTTTGGGCCGGTTTGGTCGACTGGTTGCGCAATACGCTGGTGGCAGAAGGCATGGCCTCGCCTGAGGATATGGACCTGATCCAGATTATTGATGAGCCGCAGCAGATTGTGGATGCGATCTTCAAGCATTATGAAACCACCGGCTTTGAGTTGACCCCGGCCGAGCGCAAGATGCAGCTGTATTTGTAATTGTGTGGTTTGGCGTGCCCGGCGCAGTGTGTCGGGCGCGATTTTAGAAGTTTATTATGTGTGCAGTGACCGCCAGCGCGTGGGTTTTTGCTAGAATAGTCGTTAATGACTAAGGAGTCTTCCATGCGTGATTTTTCCCGTTTATTGCTGGCAGGTATCTGCATCGCTGCGATTGCGATGCCGGTGTGGGCTGCTGCCCCCAACAATGCTGAGTTGCTAGAAGAAGTACCATCGCCCCCCAAGGTGATTGAAGGGCAGCCGATTGACCAGCCCAGCGTGAATAAACGCAAAGATGGCGAAAATGACATCGAGGAATATAGCCTGAATGGTGAGGTCTATATGGTCAAGGTGACGCCACCGAGTGGCAAATCCTACTACCTGCATCGTGAAGACCGTAATGGTGACTGGGTGCATGATGGCCCGACCCGTCCACTGTCTGTTCCTAAATGGATCCTGTTCCGATTCTAATCCTGATCGCCTGTCTTGACTGGCAGGCTAGCCAATAATTATGTCTGTTTTTACCACCCTGAGTTTGGATGAAGTGCGCCAGTGGCTGGCGCCTTTTAATGTTGGCGAGTTGCATACCCTGCGCGGCATTGCTGCCGGCATCACCAATACCAATTATTTCGTTGAAACCAGTCAGTCACGTTTTGTACTGACTGTGTTTGAAAAGAACGACTTTGATGAGTTGCCGTATTTCGTGCATTTGATGACGCATTTGTCACGGCACGACATTCCTTGTCCCAAGCCCGTCACGGACCAGAATAACATTGCCTTGCACCGCATTCATGGCAAGCCAGCCTTGATGGTGAGTTGCCTGAAAGGCAGCGATGTTAGCCAGCCCAATGTCAAACAGATTGAAGCCGTGGCCAGGACATTGGCGCGCATGCATGTGGCCGGGCTGGACTTTCATGAGCAGTCGCACAATCAACGTGGGCAAGGCTGGCGCGCGATGACCGCGCAGCAAGTCATGCCCAAGCTGGCACCGGTGCAGCAACATCTGCTGCAAGAAGAACTGGAGTTCCAGCATAGCCTGGATTTGTCACGTTTGCCACATGGTGTCATTCATGGCGATCTGTTCCGTGACAATGTGTTGTTTGATGGCGACACTCTTGGTGGCTTTATTGATTTTTACTACGCCTGCCACGATGTGCTTGCCTACGATGTCGCGATTGCTGCCAATGAGTGGTGCGTAGATGCCGCTGGAAACTTTGTCGATGAGAAGCTGGCGGCGTTCATGAATGCTTACCAGTCCGAGCGCCCGTTTACCGTGGCGGAGAAGACCCACTGGCCTGCCTTGCTGCGCCGTGCGGCCTTGCGTTTCTGGTTATCGCGCCTGTATGATTTTTATTATCCGGTGACCGGCGAACTGACGCATGCCAAAGATCCTGCGCATTTCGAGCGGGTATTGCTGAATCGTAAAGTGTTGACTTAAATAAGTAGTAGAAACATAAAAAAGGGATACTCATGACAGAAACAGGGAGCCAGCGCGGTGTACGCTGGGTGAAAGAAAGTCTGGCCTTGTTCCGCACACAGCCGCATGTCTGGATGCTGTGCTCACTGGCCTATATCGTGATTTTCATGGTGCTGCCTTCATTGCCCATGCTCGGGTTCCTGGGCCTGGTGTCGGTGGTGATCTGGCCGGTGTGCATGGCTTTGATTGTGATGTTATATCGACAAGTGGATTTGCAGGGCAGCATGTCACCGCCAGCCGTCTGGCAGCAATTACAACAGAATTTCAAGCCCTTGGTGCTGCTGGGCGCAAGCTGCCTGGTCTATGCCGTGCTGGCGACCTATTTGCTCAGTAGCGAGTTGGCATCCCTGATTTCGCATGCGCCGACCAAAGCGGGCATGACGGAGTCGCAAATGACACTGTTCCTGGAGAACACGCTGTCTTTTATCGTCAAGGTGTTGCTGCTGTTACTGCCATTGTTTATTGCGACCTGGTTTTCCCCCATGCTGATTGCCTTGAATGGCTATCCTTTGCTCAAGGCCATTAAATCCAGTATTGCCGGCATGCTGCAATATACGGTGCCCATGAGCGTTTCCTGGCTGGTGATGACGGTGGGGATGCTGGTGGTAATGCTTGGCCTGGGGCTGGTCATCGGTATCCTGGGGGCGTTAATCCCTATGCTGGCACAACTGCTGATGCCCTTATTGGTATTTGCCGCCTTGCTGGTGATTAATGCCCTGATGTTTGCGTTCCAATATATCAGCTACAAGGATGTATTCAGGGCTGCGCCACAAGTCTAAGTGCGCCACAAGTCTAGGCCTGATTCAACACGTTAAGCGCTTGCCGATTGCTTGTTTCTACGCTCGGTAAACAGGCTGTTGCCTATGGTCTTTTTGGCCTGTTTTTTAGCGTTGCTCATGGCGCCAGCCACTTCGTGATGGCTGGCAAAGCTGTCCGAGCAAGCCCGCACGGCGCCAATGGACAAACTGCCAAACGGATAAAAATGCTCATTGCCCAGGCGGTCTTCGATGCGGATGCCGCCCAGCTGCACGTCTTTCAAGTCATAAAAATCTGGCATCACCTTGGCAATCGTCTCCAAGATGTCATGACAAATCACTTCCCAATCCTCGCTTTGAAAAATCAGCACAAAGTCATCGCCGCCAATATGGCCGACAAAATCATGTTCGTTATTGACCATACTGCTCAATAAGCGACCGACAAACTGAATGACTTCGTCACCACGGCGGTAGCCATAGGCATCGTTAAATGGTTTGAAGTGGTCCAAGTCACAATAGCACGCCACAAACGGGATGCGGCGCTCCAGCAGCTTATCAATATGGGCATTGATGGGCACATTGCCCGGCAGCAAAGTGAGCGGGTTGGCGTAGCGCGCGGCATGAATTTGCATATTGGTGACTTCGCGTAGCAAGGCATGCCCGCTGCCCATGCCGACATAGCGCTCACCATCCACAATCATAAAGCCGTTGAGCAGGTATTTGGGGTCTGCCGCCAAAATCAGCTCACTCAGCGCCAGAATCGTCATGTCTTTTTGCACCATCAGGCAGTGGGTATCCATAAAGGTGGTGCAAGATTTTTTGCCATGCAGCTCTTTTTGGTAACGGCGCGCAAACCGGTCTATGGTGTCGTAGCGGCTGATCAGCCCCAAGGGGATGCCTTGCTGATTGATCACTGGAATCGAATTGAGCGTGGTGTCGCTGTTAAACCAGTTGTAGACCTCTTCATTGCTCATTTCCGGGAAGGCGGCCGGTTGGTAGCTGGTTAAACCAACCACCGTGGCCTGCTTGGACGCATGGCTTTGCTGGTCAGCAAACAGGCGGACGATGTTTTTATTCAGCAGGTTATGGACTTCTTCGGTGAGCGCGTATTGAAACTTGGGGAACGGCCGTCCAAACAGATAGCCTTGGGCAAAGTCTATTTTCAAGTCTTTGATGACCGCCAGTTCTTCCTTGGTTTCAATACCTTCAGCAATGGTCAGCGTATTCGATTCAACCGCGATTTTCTGGATGCCGCGCACAAACTCCAGCTTCATGGGGTCGTTGTGGATATTGGCAATAAAATGCTTGTCTATTTTGACATATTCCGGCGACAGCTCAGACCACAACCGCAAGCTGGACGTCCCTTCACCCAGGTCATCCAGTGCGATTTTGAACCCCATTGCCTTAAAGCGCAGAATCGCATCGCGGAGTTCGGCATAATCGCGGATGGTCGAGCTCTCGGTGATTTCAATCACGATATCGCTGGCTCGCAGTCCGCATTTTTCCAGCTGCGTTAAGCCAAACGACAAGTGCCCCTCGTTTAATAGCAGGCAGTCCGGGCTGAAATTCACAAACAATGGGTGTGAACGGTCTGTGCGGCTATATTCGGTAAAAATCACTTCACGCGCCGCATATTCCATGTCTATATTCAGGCCACACAGGCTGGCGGCATTAAACAGCGCAATTGGCGAATGCAACCTGGATTCCACCGGGCCACGGATTAGCGCCTCATGCGAGAACACGCGCGCCTGTTTGAGATCGACGATAGGTTGAAACAGCGGCAGCAAATTGCGCTGCGCCAAAATGGCTTCAACCTCTAGCTGTGGCGGGGCATATATCATGCCAGCAGTATCGACTGTTTTAACTGCTTCTTGATTAAGTTGTGCAAATGGTGGATGAAATATTTATGACAGTCCCCTGCCAATCATCGTTGGCATGGGACTCAGAGGCTGACAGTATAGATTAGAGTTTTTCCAGTTTGGCGTATTCCAGCATTAGCGTTTTCAGGCCAGCACTACCAAAATTTACTTTAATGGTCAGGTCGCTGTTGTTGCCTTCGTAGCTCACCACCACGCCCTCACCAAATTTGCCATGACGCACACTCTGGCCAATCTTGAACGGGTAATTGGATTGTGCGCTGCTGGCTTGTGCCACTGGTGCGTGGTATTGACCACCTGCGGCATAAGGCTTGGCCACTGGTTTGCTGTTCAGGCGCTTGGTCAGC
Source organism: Methylophilus sp. 14 (assembly GCF_015354345.1). Classification (GTDB taxonomy): domain Bacteria; phylum Pseudomonadota; class Gammaproteobacteria; order Burkholderiales; family Methylophilaceae; genus Methylophilus. The sequence continues at coordinate 228,615 of NZ_JADKYS010000001.1, forward strand.
TCGGCCGGGATTTCATCAATAAAGCGCGAGGCAATGCCATAACGCACCTGCCCATGCAGCATACGGCTTTGCGCGTAAGTCAGGTAGAGGCGTTGGCGCGCGCGCGTGACGGCAACATACATCAAGCGGCGCTCTTCTTCCAGGCCGCCATTCTCGTAGGCGGCCTGCTCATGTGGGAACAAGCCTTCCTCTACACCGCCGATAAACACGCTATGAAACTCCAGGCCTTTGGCGGCGTGCACCGTCATCAGTTGCAAAGCCTCATGGCCAACATCTGCCTGGTGGTCGCCTGCTTCCAGGCTGGCGTGGTTTAAAAACTGTGTCAGCAGGTCGGCGTCTTCTTCCATATTATGGTGATTGCCCAGATCCCGGTTGCTAAACGCCACCGCAGCCGTGACCAGTTCCTGCAAGTTCTCAATGCGGTCTTCACCCTCTTTGTCGTTCTGGTAGTGCGCCATCAGACCACTGAGGTTGATGACCATTTCTGCCATTTCACCCAAGGTGATACCGTAGCCCTGATCAACCATTTGGCGAATCAGCGCAACAAAACCATCCAACCCTTTGCTGCCGAGCTTGCCTTCGCCGACTTTATTTGTCGCGGCTTGCCATAAGCTGCACTCGTTTTGGCGGGCGGCTTCTTGCAGTTGTTCCAGGCCTCGCGCACCGATGCCGCGTGGCGGAAAATTCACAATACGCAACAGCGCCGTGTCGTCGTTCGCATTCGCAATCAGGCGCAAATAAGCCAGTGCGTGCTTAATCTCGGCGCGCTCAAAAAAGCGCAGGCCGCCATAGACGCGGTAGGGGATGTTGGCCGAAAATAACGTGTGCTCAAGAATACGTGACTGCGCATTGCTGCGATAGAGTAGCGCCATGTCGCCCAGCGGCACGCCTTCTTTTTGCAGCATGTTCACTTCGTCGACAATAAACTGCGCCTCGTCGGTATCGTTGTAGGCTTCATAAATACGAATCGGCTCGCCTTTGCCTGCCGAGGTCCACAGGTTCTTGCCCATGCGGTTACGGTTGTTGGTGATGATGGCGTTGGCCGCATCTAGAATATTGCTGTGCGAACGGTAGTTTTCTTCCAGCTTGACGATATTCTGCACATTAAAGTCGCGCTGAAAGTCGTTCATATTGCCGACGCGCGCGCCACGGAAAGCATAAATACTCTGGTCGTCGTCCCCCACCGCAAAAATGCTGTTATGCGCGCCACCCAGCAGCTTTAACCATAGATATTGCAGGCGGTTGGTATCCTGGAACTCATCCACCAAAATATATTGAAAGCGCTGCTGATAATGGGCACGGATATGCGGCTCGCGCTCCAAAAGCTCGTAGCAACGCAATAACAATTCAGCAAAATCGGCCACGCCTTCGCGGTTGCATTGCAGGTCATAAGCTGCATAAATCTCACGCAATTTCTGGCTGTGGCCGTCATACGCATCCACCGTCTCGGCGCGCAAACCTTCTTCTTTGCAGCTATTGATATAACCCATCACCTGCTTGGGTGGATATTTCTCATCGTCGACGTTCATCGCCTTCATCACGCGCTTGATCGCAGACAACTGGTCTGAGGTATCCAGAATCTGAAAAGTACTTGGTAAACGTGCTTCGCGGTAATGCGCGCGCAACATACGGTTACACAAACCGTGAAATGTGCCCGCCCACATGCCGCGTGTATTAATCGGCAGCATGCTGGTCAAACGCGTCAACATTTCCTTAGCCGCTTTGTTGGTAAAGGTCACCGCCATCAGCCCCATGGGTGAGGTTTGACCGGTTTGAATCAGCCAGGCGATACGGGTTGTCAGTACCCGGGTTTTGCCGCTGCCCGCGCCTGCCAGAATCAGTGCCGAGACATGCGGCAGGGTGACCGCTTGCAGTTGTTTATCGTTGAGACCCTGAAGGAGATTGGTTTCAGATTGCATGCGGGTATTATCGCATGATGTGCAGGGTAATTTTACGGATGGGGTGCTTGTTTTGTGTGTTGCGGTGACCTTCGTCATTCCGGCGTCGGCTGGAGTCGAGGCGTGGTGAGATTGCAATAAAAGATTGTTCTTTAGATTGGTTGTTGTAGGGGGGGGCATGAATGCCCACGCGGTTGTGGGTGTTTGTGTGGTTGCCTTTCGCCTTTATGGCGAGTTACTTTTCTTTGCTTGCCCAAAGAATAAGTAACCAAAAGAAATGCACCCCAGCTTCCGCTTATTTCCTGCGTTGCTCGTCAAAATAAGCGCTCGCGAAACTCATCCTAGCGGCCTGCAAAAAACGCAGGCCACCGCGGGATTCGGACAGCCGCTCGCTTCATCTTATTTTGCCTGCGCTACTCGGCGCGGCAGATGGGGACCCCGAACACCATGCGACTGCAACCATCGATGGCTTTAATACAAGAATTACTTTTTTGAATCGTCCAAACTTCGGCGATGTGAGTTTGGCGAGAATAATCCCATTCATCACGCTGAGTAGCGGAGACAAAATAAGAGTAGAGGGAGCGACTGTCTGAGCTCCGCAACAAGCCACGAAGTGTGTGGCTTGTCAGGGCGAGTTTCGTGACCGGCTTATGCCTAAGTCCAGCAAAGCATCGGACGAAAGTCCTAAGCTGAGCAACGCAAGGGAGCCTTTAGGCCGTGATGGCTGGGTGTCGTCCTCTTTGGTTACTTTCTGGGGGACAAGCACCAGAAAGTGACTCGCCAACAAGGCGAAACGAAGCGCCAAAATAATCAGCAAATGCTGGAGTATCCGGATAAGACTCACCAAAGAATTACTTTGTCCTGCATTCGGAGTACGGTGGTCATGCACCTCTGTGTCAAATTAAATTGACGCAAATAAATTATCGGAACTTTTCAAAAGACCTAATACTCATATCAGCACGATGATGATGAATCATCTTTCCGCTTCTTTCCTCCCTGAGCGGAAGCCTTTACGATGAGGCCTGTTGCCCCGATTTACCCCTTAATCGGGGCTTTTTTTGCCTATCGTTTTTGATTACACGCCGCCGGGGAACCCTGTTTGACGCCAGGCTTCATAGAGCAGAATGGCGGCGGAGTTGGATAAGTTGAGGCTGCGGCTGTGTGGCAGCATGGGTAGCCTGACGCGGTGTTCTGGCGCAAACTGGGCGCGGATGTCTTCTGGCAGGCCGCGGGATTCTGGGCCAAACACAAATACATCTTCATCTTGAAATTGTAAGTCGGTATGCCGCGTGCTGCCTTTGGTGGTGAGCGCAAACATGCGTTTGCCATGCAGTGCTTGCTGGCATTGGGCCCAATTTTCATAGACCTTTAGCTCGGCGTATTCGTGGTAGTCCAGCCCGGCGCGTTTGAGGTGTTTGTCTGATAGCTCGAAGCCTAAGGGTTTGACTAAATGCAGTTTTGCACCAGCGTTGGCGCATAAGCGTATGATATTTCCCGTATTCGGCGGAATTTCTGGTTCGAAAAGCACGATATGAAACATTTTTTGCGGCTTGTTTACAAACGTAAGGTTAGAATGTTGGTGATATGATAGACGAGAAAAGTCTATATAGATAAATAATTACAACGCCATGGCTCGTCCCGAGAAAATTAGATTAGGTGAAATTCTGGTCAGACAGAATTTCATGACCCAAGCTCAGCTTGATCAGGCGCTGGAAGAACAGCGCAAGACAGGTCGACGTCTGGGCCGCGTGATTGCTGAAAAAGGCTACGCCAATGAGCGGCAGATTGCCGAGGCGGTGGCTTCTCAGTTGAATATCCCATTTTTGGACCTGGGCCAGTATGAGCTGGACGTGAAGCAGGTTCAAAAACTCCCCGAAGTTCAATCGCGCCGTTTCCGCGCTATTTTGCTCGAAGAGCGTCCCAACAGTTTCCTCATCGCGATGGTGGATCCATCGGATGTATATGCGTATGACGAGTTGGTCAGGCTGCTTAAACGCGAGATTGATATTGTCGTCGTGCAGGAAAGTCTGCTCATGCAGACGATTGACCGCTCTTACCGTCAGACTGAGCAGATCTCATCATTAGCCCTAGAATTGCAAGAGGATCTGGCCGACAGCAATGCCGACCTTGCTAGCCTGATGGGCGTTGACTTGGGCATTGACGATGCGCCCGTGGTCAAGTTGCTGCAGACCATTTTTGAAGATGCGGTACAAGTGCGTGCCTCGGACGTACATATTGAACCACAAGACAATAAGCTGCTGATCCGATTCAGGATTGATGGTGTGATGCATTTTCAGACGCAGGCGGATATCAAGATTGCCACTGCGCTGGTGATGCGTCTCAAGATCATGGCGGGTCTGGATATTTCTGAAAAACGTCTGCCGCAGGATGGTCGATTTGGCTTTACGGTCAAAGGCCGTGCGGTAGATATGCGTATCTCCACCATGCCAACACAGTATGGCGAAACGGTGGTGATGCGGTTGCTGATCCAGAATACTGCACACTTCCAGCTAGACAATTTGGGCATGCCGCCAGACTTGCTGGCGCGTTTCCGCAAGATGATCGGCCGCCCAAGCGGCATGGTGCTGGTGACTGGTCCGACCGGTAGTGGTAAAACAACGACTTTGTATTCTGCCCTGAGTGAGTTGAATACGCCGGAAACCAAGGTGATTACCGTTGAGGATCCGGTGGAATATCGCTTGCCTGGCATTATTCAAACGCAAGTCAACGAAAAAATCGAGCTCGACTTCCCTAAACTGTTGCGTGCCATTTTGCGTCAGGATCCAGACATTGTGCTGGTGGGCGAGATGCGTGACGAAGAAACCGCACAAACCGGCTTACGTGCTTCGATGACGGGCCACTTGGTGCTATCCACTTTGCACACCAATGATGCCTCTACCGCGCCTGTGCGTTTAATTGACATGGGTGTGCCGCGGTTTATGGTGGCGATGTCTTTGCTGGGTGTGCTGGCACAACGGCTGGTGCGACTCATTTGTCCGCATTGTGCCGTAGAACACACACCGACTGAATCTGAGTCAGTCTGGTTAAAACAGGTGATGCAGCAGCCCGATACCGTGACGCATTTTCGCCATGGCAAAGGCTGCCAGCATTGCAACCGCACCGGTTATTTAGGCCGTGTGGGCTTATACGAATTTTTAGAGATGACTGATGAACTGGCCATGGCAGCCAATATGCCCGATACCAATGTATTCATCAAAAAAGCGCGCGAGCGACTCAAGGGCAAAACCCTGCGCGACCAGTCATTGCAACTGGCCATAGACGGCAAGACCACGCTGGACGAAATCATGCGCGTGGATAACCAGTTTGAAGAGTAACCCTTTAAAAAGTCACGCCTATGCCAATGTTTGAATATAAAGGACGTACCGACGATGGCATGATGGTCAGCGGTGTACAAGAAGCGGCTGATCTCGACGCATTGGGCGCTGCGCTCATCCTCTCCAAAATTACTCCGATTGAAATCAAGCAAAAAGCAGCGGGCGCTGTTGCTTTTAATTTGTTTGAAGAAAAAGTCACCAGTCTGGATGTGATGCTGTTTAGCAAGCAGATGTACACCTTGCTCAAGGCTGGTATCCCGATTATGCGCGCCTTGGCGGGCATACAAAGCTCGGTGGGGAATGCCACACTGGCGCAGGTCGTGGGTCAACTTCGCGTGAGCCTGGATTCAGGCCGTGAATTGTCAGTCGCCATGACTGAGCATCCTAACGTGTTCGATAGCTTTTATATCAGCATGATCCGTGTCGGTGAAGGTACGGGTAACCTCGACAATATATTTTTACGCTTGTCCGAGCACATCGAGTTTGAGCGCTTTATGCGTGGCCAAATCAAGTCTGCTTTGCAATATCCAACGTTCGTATTGATTGCCATGGCGATTGCGATTGTTGTGATTAACGTCATGGTGATTCCGCAGTTTGAAAAAGTATTCGCTAGCATGCATGCTGATTTGCCACTGATCACCAAAATATTGATTGCGTTTTCCAGTTTTATGCGCAATTACTGGTTTGTGCTGATTGGCATGATTGTAGGCGTGGTCTGGATGTTCAAATCGTACACAAGAACAGATGCCGGGCGTGCTCAATGGGATCGTTACAAGATGCGTATCCCAATTGCAGGAAAAATTATTTTTAAAGGCACCATGGCCAGGTTCGCGCGCACCTTTGCATTGTCGACTCGTAGTGGTTTACCGATTCTTTCGGCTTTACGCCTGGTTTCGCAGACGGTTGAGAATGATTACCTCGGAGCTAAGATTCTGAGTATGTCTGCCGGGATTGAGCGCGGTGAGACCATTTTAAGAACCGCCACGCAAACCGGCGTGTTTAATCCACTGGTGTTACAAATGATTGCTGTGGGTGAAGAGTCAGGCTCTTTGGATGATTTGATGCAAGAAGTTGCTGATATGTATCAAGCTGACGTCGAATATGACGTTAAAACATTGGGTGCGCAAATCGAGCCTATTTTGATTATCTTTTTAGGTGCTTTGGTGCTTGTGTTGGCCTTGGGCGTATTTTTGCCTATTTGGGATATGAGTTCGGTGATGTTGAAAGGTAGTTAATCGTTTGTCGGGCACATGAGTGGTTTGCAACCCTTGATGGATATGGACCAAAATTGTCTGGCATAGTTTTTGCTGTTGAGTAATTAACGCAGTTATAACCTGCCGCTGTGATGATAAGGGCAGGGATTTTTTGATTAGGAGTCTGAGTAATGAAAAAACAAGCTGGTTTTACATTGGTTGAATTGGTAGTGGTGATTGCAGTACTTGGTATTTTGGCAGCAACCGCATTGCCACGGTTTGTGAATGTGCAGGCTAATGCGCGAGCGGCAAGTGTCAATGGCTTGGCAGCATCAGTGCGATCTGCCGCGAATATGGCGCGCGCTGCTTGGATCGCAGGTGGTCAGCAAGGTGCGCAGGTGATGATGGACAATAACGCCGTGGCCGTGGGTGGTATGGGTTGGCCCACAGCGGCTGATGCCGGGATTGTGGCTGCTTTGCAAAACCTGGATGGCAACGCTTTTCAAGCGCAGCATAATAACGGAGTCACTACTTTCAGGGCTTTAGGATTCAATAACTGTTCTTTTACTTATACTCAGGCTGATGGTGTTGTGAATACTAACAACCTGGCTGCGGCGAATATCCAGCAGAATTGTAACTAAATAAGTTGTATGAGAGCATTGTCAGGATTCACGCTTGTTGAATTAGTAGTGGTGATCGCTCTGACTGGAATCATGGTAGCAGTCGCCGCCCCCAGATTTGCTAATGGCGACATCTTCGAAACCCGCGGTGACGCGGGTTTACTTTCTTCTACGCTGCGTTATGCGCAAAAAACGGCCATCGCGCAGCGCAAGAGTGTGTTTGTGATACACAACGATGCGGTCGAGCCTAATACGGTCAGTTTATGTTTTGACCCTAATTGTGGCGGAGCGCAGGTGGTAATCAACCCGGAAACTGCTGGGGCGTATGTGCTCACTTTTTCGCGCAGTGTTGTCGTTCAATCTTCTAATAAAGGGTTGGGGTTTGATGGCTTGGGCCGGGCGGTGCCCAATGAGCTGGCTACTTATACCGTGACTAATCGCAATAATGCCTTGCAATCTGTGGGCATTTCGGTAGAAAAAAATACGGGTTACGTACACTAAATAAACCACCTGGTGAGCAGCCAGGTGATGCATATGACTAAAACAGGTAAACACAAGAATAATAAACACGCGCCAACCAGCAAACGAAACCTTCGCGGTTTTTCGCTGGTTGAAATGGTCGTGTTTATTGTCATTGTGACCACGGCGATTGCCGGGGTGATTGGTGCACTGGCATTTATGAGCGGGCGCTCTGCCGACCCGCTTGTGCGCAAGCAGGCGATTGCGATTGCTGAATCGCTGATGCAAGAAATCCAGCAGATGCCTTTTACATTTTGTGACCCGGATGACCCGAATGCATCTACGGCTAATGGCACGGCAGATTGCACCACGTCACAAGCCAACCTGGGTGGCCCTTCTCCGGCTGGAGAGAGTCGCTACGCTGCGACTAACCCCTTTGATAATGTGGCCGACTATAGCGGTTTTACCATGCCGGGTGGCGGTTGTGCGGGGATTTGCCGTATCGGGGATGCCACTGCACTGGCAGGTTTGGATGCCTATTCAGCCTCAGTTGCCATTGCTCAGGCTGGCGGTGCAGGTGCTTTTGCCGGGTTGCCCGGCGATGCCGTGTTGCAAATTGTGGTGACCGTGAACGGGCCAGCCAACACTGTGATTCGCCTGACTGGATTTAAGGTTCGCTATGCGCCGAAAATTTAAGCAGTCTCGCTTGGCGATGTCTGGTTTCACCTTGGTGGAGCTGGTCATTGTCATTGTCGTCATGGCTATTTTGGGCGGTATCTCAGTCAGTTTTATTAAAAACTCTGTCCTGGCATATGTGAATTCTGAAGCTTATTACGAGCTGGCTGACCGTGCCGATATTTCCCTGCGCCGCATGTCGCGCGATATTCGTAATGCATTACCTAACAGCGTGTGGGTGCCGGGTGGCTCCGGTAGTTATGTGCAGTTTGTGCCGATTAAAGCGGGTGGCCGTTATCGGCAAGACGATTTCGATGCGGGTCGGCTCACATTAGATGTGTTAGGGCCGATGGTGAATGTGGATGTCGGTGACCAACTGGTGATTTATAACATGGGCATAGCGGGGGCTGATGTGTATGAGGGCAACAATATCCGGCCAGTCGTTGCTAATGCAAATACGGTCACATTTGCGGGCGCACTTTTTCCTTTTGCATCACCGGGTAGCCGTTTTTATGTGGTCAACGGCGCCGTGATTTATGCCTGCGATCTGCCTAATCGCCGCTTGCTCATGTATTCAAATATTGCGATCGCCGCCGGGCGTGTGGCTAACTTTAATGGCCTGGCGGCCAATGTTGTTGCCGAGGATGTGACCGAGTGTAGTTTTACCTATACGGAAGGCGTGATGCAGCATTCCAGCGTGGTCACTGCGCAACTCACGCTCGCCAAAAACGGCGGCGTGGCCAGGTTGGTTAACTTGATTAATGTGGTGAATTCGCCATGAAAAGTATTGCTTATCGCGCAAAGGGTTTTATGTTGCCTGTGGCAATATTTTTACTGGTGACTCTTGCAGCACTGGTGGGATATTCCATGCGCTTGTCGTTGCTGGCGCAAATGGGCACGATTCAGGACGTGCAAGGTGCCAATGCTTATTTGGCCGCCAGAGCAGGCGTAGAGTGGGCCGCTTTTCAGGTACTCTCACCCGGCTCAGTCGGGATGCAGGGGTGTGTCGCCTCACCAACGACACTCACCATTAATAACTTTACGGTATTGGTGACGTGTGATCAGACTGTGCTACAGGATAAAGGCGCTACACAGGATATTGGCATTTACAGTATCACCTCAACCGCCTCGGTAGGGGCAATAGGTGCACAAGATCGTATAGAGCGACAAATTGCTGTCACACTTAGCCGGTGCTTGTATAGTGGCCCGCCAGTTGAGGAATGCAACTAACAAGGAACAGGTAGTGAGCGGATTCACTAAAAAAATATTTTTGTGCTGTGTGTGGTGGCTGTGTTGGGCTAACAGTCTGCACGCGGCCGTGGTGCAGCTCAATTCAACGGGTGGCTCAAATGCTACCAATGGTTTGCGCATCTATATTGATGAAACCACTGAAATGCAGGTGCGCCGCTTGAATAACTCCGGGCAGTTATATAGCCCTTCGGTGGTTCCAAGTAACAATAACCTCGATAACGGAATTTATTTACGGGCCAATAATACAATCTATGGCCCACGTCATTTTGCTTATACCGCTTCTACTGAGTATTCCAATACCAGCCTCAGTAATCCAAGCCCAACCACCGTCTCTCAGGGCGTAGTTCAAAGCACGACGGCCCGTTTTGGCACACCACAATACAGTTTGCTGGTGCCTGGCCCCTCTGTGACCGTCAACTGGAAATACACTTATCCTCTGGATTACATCACCGCTGAAGTGACTCTGGTGGTGCCATTAGGCTATCCGGTCAGTAGTAGTAACCCTGTGCGCTACTATCATGCAATTGATACCTATCTGGGAGGCAGTGATAATGGTTGCGGTGTGCGTTATGTGGACACTAACGGCAAGCAAGTCGTAGGGACTTATCCTTTAACTTCCGGTAACTGTCCCTCTAGCAACTCGCTACCTGCTAACCTCGACGTGGTGGAGTCGTTTCGTGAGCGCAACCGGAAATTTGACCATTATTGTGTCGGTTTCTGGAATACGTTTTGGAGTAACTCGAGTAGCAATGCCTGTGCAATTGGTAAGACAGGCAGTCTGAGTGACTCTGTTTCTACCACCTATCAGGATACCGGTGCGGCGATTGAATATGACTTTACTTCCGCTGGTATTTACACCTTTAGTTACGACTTTGTGATTGGCTCCACGTTTGTGCCTAATTACGATCATCTGGAAATCCGCCACGCTGGCAGCGCCACCCTGTGTCCCGCTGAAGTGAAAGTATTGGCTTGCCTGTCATCTGCGGTACCGTGTCCAGACGACCAATTGGTGAGTACCGGCAGCCTGACCGGCAGCCTGACGTTTAGTCCAACTTCTCCGGTAGTCACCGAGAGTCCTGAAACGTTTGATATCGGCACCACTGGCCCAATCGGGACCGTCACCATTCAGGGCACCGCCGCTGGAACCTATGCCATGGGTGCCACCGGGTTGAGTAAAGCGCCGCTGAGTGGCGTCAAGTGTTGGAACACTGCCACCAGTTCACAGAGTTGCAGTTTTACGTTTACCAACACGCCTTGCGTAAATACGTTTGAGTGTATGGAAAGTGGGCTGACCTATAATAATTTGTCAGCAGTGACCAACAAACGCAATCCCATTTATACCAAGCTGACTCGCAGGGCGTTCGATCTGGATGTGTACGCATTGCTGGCCAGCGGTGTTCAGGCGGCCGCCTATGTATCTGCTGCGAACGGGGTGACAGTTGAGCTAGTCAATGACACTGGCAGTGGCTGCGGGACGACTGTGGTGGCTACTAAAAAGATTTCATTTTCCTCTTCTTTGACTAACCCTGGTAAGCAAACCGTGTCATTTAGTGATACCGATGTACTTAACTCCTACCCGAGTTTGAGGTGTCGGGTCACTGATACTAGTGTAGGTAAAGTAGGATGCTCTACAGATAATTTCTCGGTGCGCCCACAGTCATTCACTGTGACCTCTTCAAACGCAACGCCTGCTTCTCCGGGGCCAACGGCTACGCCGGTTTTTGTCGCAGGTACTAGCACCTTTAATTTAAAGGCCGTGACTGGGGAAAGCAATTATACCGGCACTCCAAAAGCTGTGCCGGTTGCCCATTCTGGGGCACTTGCGGCCGGGGTGATCAGTTATACCGTTGGTGTAGGTGTGAATGCTCAAACGATAACAGGCACTTTACCCGCTGCCATTAGTGGTGTCAGCACAGCAGACAATTTTACGTATAGCGAAGTTGGTCTATTCCAGTTTCCGGCTGCGGCTACAGCCGGCGTTTACGATGATACGTTTACTGCAGTCGATAGAGTAAATGGGGATTGTGATACAGCAACAGTTGATAATGCTGGTGGTAGTGGAACTGTAAAATTTTATGGATGCACCATAGGTAGCACTAGTGGTTACTTCGGACGGTTTATTCCCCAACGGTTCGATATTACGACAGGTACCGTGACAAAAGCCTGTGGAGCGTTTGCCTATTACGGGCAAGACACCACTAATCAAGCTGCCTTGGATACTCAGTTCACTATTACGGCTAAAAATGGGCTTGGAGCAACGACTCAAAACTATATAGGCAGCTATGCCAAATTTGACCCTTCAACCTGGAATAACTTTAACTTTACGACCAACCCTGCATTAACTACTGTTGCATTAACCCGCAGCACGGCAAATAACTCTCTGACGGGCAGTTGGGTAGCTGGCGTTGCCGCGATGACTGCCAAGTTTTATGTGCCTCGCGCAAATGCACCGATTAACGAACAAATAGTGACGGTGCGCACACAAATACAAGATTCAGATGGTGTTACGACCACGACGTCTCCATTTCCTATCGCTAGTACTGTACCGTTCCGTTATGGGCGTCTTGCCATCACCCCGGTGCATGGGTCTGAGCTGCTGCCGCTCACAGTGCCGCTTGAAGCACAGTTCTGGGGCGGAAACGGCTACAGGCGCAGCACCGACGATAGTTGTACCACTTTTGATATCAAGACCATTGCGATGCGGAATTACAGGGGTAACTTAAATGCCTGTGAAACGGTGTTGAGTGGAAGCACTCCCATTTCCATTATTCAAGGAAAAGCGAGTTTGCGGCTAAGCGCCCCTGGCGTGTCGGGCAACACGCCTAACACGGGCAGTGTGGATCTGGGTATTAACTTTGATAGCATCACTGCTGGAGATCAAACCTGTGTTGGTCCAGGCACTACGCAATCAAATGCAATCGCTGGGACGGCAGGCATGCGCAACTGGTTTGGGGCAGACCCTGTGGGGCGTGCCACCTTCGGGGTCTACAAAGCCCCCATTATCTATATGCGAGAAAACTTCTAGCGATAACAAAACCACCTAAATCAGGTGGTTTTGTTCTTTTTATCCTCGCTTTAAACCAGCAAGGCAGGCACTAAAGTTGCTGGTAATAATATCGAAAATCTATCGTTCATACTGCGGGCTGCCAGCGCTTGATCAAGCATCAGTCATTGTGCGCACATCATGATGTCTTGGATGGTTGGTTTTTTGTGTATACTAATTTATGATAAAGCTTGAAGTTGTCTTTGTTATACTTTGATTTTAAATAAAAAAATTATTTAGAAAGACAGATGCGCATCTATGGAATGGTTTAAACGACAAAAGAACAAACAGCAAGTGGGTGTCAGTTACACTGATATGCATGTAAGTACTGTCGCCTTGATGCCACCATCCGAAGGCGCAAAGCCGGTCGTCTCATTGGCCGCAGTTGAGCAGGTGCCCTTACATGCAACGTCCATATTACGTCACTTTGTGACCAAAAATGACCTGAAGACCTCGCCCTGCAATCTGGTTTTAAATGTGGATCAATACAATATTGTACAAATTGACAAGCCCAACATGCCGGACGCAGAGATCAAACCTGCCTTGCGCTGGAAATTGAAAGGCCTGCTGGATTATTCGGTAGAACAAGCGGTGGTTGATGGTATCGATGTGCCGGTTGATCCGACCTATGCCAATCGCCAGCCATTAATGTTAGCCATCTGTGCCAAAAAAGCGGTGGTGTCTGCGGTCGGTAATCAATTATCCGAAGCCGGGTTTAACGTGAAGTCGGTCGATGTGCATGCGCTGGTGCAGCGCAATATTGCGCATTTGCTGGAGCATGAAGACCGTGCGCTGGTGATGCTGAGCATTTTGCCGCGGGGATGCTTGCTGACCTTCACTGCCAAAGGTGAGTTGTATCATGCGCGTCTGATCGAGCTGGACCGCGACTTTTTGAATGATCGCGGTGACTTGTTTAAAAGTAACTTTGACAAGCTGGTACTGGAGTTGCAACGCTCGTTGGATAGTTTCGACCGCCAGTTCCCGTATTTAAGTTTGAATCGCCTGGTGGTCGCGCCAGTGGCTAATCGCGATTACCTAGTCAGTGGGTTGAGCGCTAGCCTCTATGTGCCGGTGAATGTCTTTAATCTGGAAGACATTGTCGATTTGCCTGCCGATCAGGACTTCTCTAGCCTGGAAAAACAAGCCATGCTGTTGCCAGCCTTGGGTGCTGCGTTACGCCAGGAGATGGCCGCATGAGTCAGCAGATTAACCTGTTTGAAGGTGGGCTGGTTAAATCCAGGGACTGGTTTAGCCTGCCGATGGTGGCTGGCGTTTATGTGCTGGCGGCTGCCGTGATGTTTTACCTGTTTACAGGCCTGCAGGCAGAAAACGCCCAGTTACAAGTGCAGCGTAACCAGGCGGTGGCCCAGTACGAAACCATGCAGAAAAAGGTCAATGAGTTTGCCCAGCGTGCGACGCCGATTGATAACAGTCAGTTGGAAAGTACGCTTAAAAACCTCCACGCCCGGTTTGAGATGCAGTCACAGATTCTGGCCATCTTCCAGCAGTCACTGTCAGTGTCGGCTTATCACCTGATTGATTATATGCGTGCATTCACGGCACAACAGCAACCTGGGCTGTGGTTGACCGGTTTTAGAATCGAGCCGGGCTCGCAACACCTGTCACTGAGCGGGCAGGCATTGCGGTCAGAGGATATTCCGCTGTATCTGGATATGTTATCTGCCCAGCGCGTGTTTGAAGGCACGCAATTCTCCGGCATTCAGTTCAAACAAGTAGAGTTGCATCAAAACCAGGCCGCAGCAGCAGTGCCTGTGGCGCCTCCCGTGCCTGTGCCTGCCAGCGAGCCTGCAGTTTCTGGTAAAAGCGGTGCTGAGAACGGCTCCAGCCCGGCCCCCGCTGCGGTAGCCGCCGCTCCGGCAGCCAGTGTGCCAAGCACTGCCGCAGCCAGCCTGAAGGTGTATGCCTTTGAGGTTAAGGGGCAGGATGTACAGAATAAAGCCAAATTGCTGAACACGGTGAGTTGGGATGAGTTTGTGCGCCAAACCACGCAGTCATCGCCTTTAGGACAGCCTCGGAAAGAATAACCATGCAATTTGAACAATTACAAACAATGGTGAATAAGTGGCAAGTGCTTTCCAAGCGCGAGCGCTGGATGATTTTTGGTGCCGGATTGTTTGCCGTAGTGGGATTACTAGATACTTTTTTGCTGGAACCGCAACGTGTGCAACTGGCTGCGACCCAGCAGGAGATTGTCAAAATCCAGAATGATACGACCAGCCTCACCGAGCAGATGACCACGATTGCTGCACAAGCGGCGCCGCAGCCTGCCAGCAATGCGTTTCAGCACGACATCGACGAGACCAACCAGAAGATCAACAGCCAGTCCGCTGAACTGGTCACAGTGTCTTCTTATATGGTGCCACCGCAAGACATGGTGGCATTTTTAAAGAAACTACTGCAACAGCATGCGGATGTGCAGGTGATTGAAATGCAATCGTTACCCGTGGTCGATTTTATCGACAAGCAAAGAAAACTGCTGCAATCGGCCACCAGTAGCGAAGCTGGCAGCACGCAAGCCAGTGCTGAAGAGGTGTGGAAGAATGTGCCGCATGTGTACCAGCATGCGGTCAAAGTGCGGCTCAAAGGCAAGTATTTTGCATTGATGGCTTATGCACAATCATTAAAAGCCATTGGCCAGAAACTGGCCTGGGAAAATGCTGAATTGAAGGCCGACTATCCGGAAAGTGAATTGACCGTGCAGGTCTATACCTTGAGTGGTGAAAATGCATGGTTGGGGATTTAGCATGCGTAGCTTAATGACAGCAATATTAGGGATCTGCCTGCTGCAAGTGGGTGCGGCAACTGCCGATGGCATGGTGGACCCAACCAAGCCACCAGCAGCGGTGATGGAATATTTACCACACGGTGAGGCACAACTGGAACGGCCCTGGGAGCTCAGCGCGATACAGGATAACGGTAAGAACGGTTTTGCGGTGGTGAACGGCCAAATGGTGGCTGTGGGCGGGTATTACGAGGACTTTAAATTGACCTCGGTGAAAAACCAGAAAGCCGTGTTTATCAGCAAGCTTGGCGAGAAGAAAGTGGTGGGCATGGGCTTGGCCAGCGTGATTGAGCCTGTAAAACCAGCGGCCAGTATTAAAAAGGCAGGCCAGCCAAAAAGATTAAAACATCAGCCTAAAAAGACTGAAAGATAACGATTGAGAAATAAAGTGACAAACACTTGCCGACTTCACCTCGTGAGGCAGCAAGGGAAAATCAATAGAGAGACTGCTATGAAAACTTTAGTGAATACCTTGGGGTTAATGATCATCGGTACCGGGTTGGTCGGTTGTACCAGCAACCCGTTTGCGCCAACCAATCCATCGATTAATCCTAAAATTCAGAACGAATTGGCGGCCTCTGCAGCCAAGGCGCAAGCGCAGGTATCGCCTCCACCCAAGGAAATCACTGATGAGTTGTTTGAGCCGCTCAAAATTGAGCCGCCCAAAGCACTGGCCAAACGGGTCGAACCCCGCTTTGACCTAGTGGTGAACAAGGCGCCAGCGGCGCAGGTGCTCATGGGTATTGTCTCCGGCAGCCCATATAGCATTGCCTTGAGCCCTGAGCTCAAAGGCGAGATCTCTATCAACCTGCGAGATGTCACCCTGTTTGAAGCGCTCAATGCCCTGCGCGATTTGTATGGCTATGAGTACAAAATGAATGGCAAGCAGATTTTTGTTGAACCGCAAACGATTCAAACCCGCGTGTTTCAAGTCAACTATATCACCGGTGCACGTAAAGGCACCTCGGCGACCCGCGTGACCTCTGGCACCGCCAGTGGCTCAGGTGCTGGCGGCGCGGCGGGTGTAGCAGGGCAGGCAGCGGCCATGGGTGGGGCGACCGGCATAGGCACGGGTACTGGCACAGGTGCAGTGGGGGCGACGGGCGCTTCTAACCTGCAAGTGTATGCTTCGGATGTGAGCATGCGGACCAATAATGATTTCTGGGACGAAATCGCGGGCTCCCTGAGCAGCCTGATTGGCGAAGAAAACGGCCGTAAAGTAGTGATTAACGCGCAATCTGGCCTGATCATGGTGAAGGCTATGCCGAAAGAAATCCGTCAGGTTGAGAAGTTTCTGAGTCTGATGCAGGTGACGGTAGACCGCCAGGTGATTCTGGAAGCAAAAATCATTAAAGTGCAGTTAAACCGCAACTCGCAACAAGGCATCAACTGGGCCGCTGCCAGACATACCCGTGGCCGTGATGTGACTTTTGGTAACATCAATGGGAATGCGTCATTAAGTGAAACCGGTGACCTGACCAATGGGGTTGTCACCACGACAGAGCCAGGCGCATTAAGCAATAACGCTGTGACTTCGCTGGGTGGCTCAATGTTTGCGCTGGCCGTGCAGGGCAAAGGTTTTTCAGCGCTGCTGAACTTCCTGGAGACACAAGGTAATGTAGAGGTGCTGTCCAGCCCGCGTATCGCTACGATTAACAACCAGAAAGCCGTGCTCAAAGTGGGTAACGATGCCTTCTACGTGACGAACGTGAAAACCAACGTGACCACCACTACTGGCGGTGCGATTGTGACGCCGGATATTCAACTGCAACCTTATTTCTCTGGTATTTCACTGGATGTGACACCGCAAATCGATAGGGATGACAATATTATCCTGCACGTGCATCCCTTTATCAGTGATGTGACGCAGGTGAACCGGACGGTGACCTTATCTAGTGCTAACGGTGGGACCTATACAATCCCAACCGCATCCTCTAATATTAATGAGACCGACAGTATTGTGCGCACCAAAGATGGCAGCGTGATTGCCATTGGAGGCCTGATGTCGGAGACAGTCGACAATACACGTACCAAGGTACCTGGCCTGGGGGATGTGAAGTTCCTGGGTAACTTGTTCCGCCAGAAGGATCAAGCCAGCACCAAAACCGAACTGGTGATTTTGTTGAAGTCTACCGTGGTACGCAGTGGTGAAAACTGGGCGCAAGATATGCTTGAAAGTCAGGACCGGGTTGAGAAGCTGAAGAGCGATAGTAGTTTTTAGGAGCGGGTATGTACCTGCAGCATTTTGGGTTGAAGGAATATCCGTTTACCATCACCCCGGATACCAGTTTTTACTACGCCACACGCAGCCTGCAAGAGGCGCTGAATACACTATTGATTGCGATTCAGTCTGGTGAAGGCTTCGTGAAAATTACCGGCGAGGTTGGCACCGGCAAAACCCTGCTGTGCAGGCGTCTGCTCAAGGCGCTGGAGTCCAGTTGCATGGTGGCTTTTATTCCCAACCCTTACCTGGATCCGCACGCTTTATTGATGACGCTGGCCAACGAGTTTGGTGTGGCGTTCAAGCCTGATTTTACCCACCACGATATGATAGATGCGCTGAACCGCAAATTACTCACTTTTGCGGACGAGGGGCGGCACGTGGTGGTGTGCCTGGATGAAGTGCAGGCTATGCCATTGGAAACACTGGAAGCCTTGCGCTTGTTGAGTAACCTCGAAACTGAAAAACGCAAGTTGATTCAGGTGGTGATTTTTGGCCAGCCCGAACTCGAAGAACGTATCAATCATCCTTCTATCCGCCAGTTACGCCAGCGCATAGGCTTTGAATATCACCTTAAAGGTCTGCAATGGTCCGAGTTGGGTTTTTACCTGAATCACCGCATGCATATTGCCGGTTATCAGGGCGGCATGATTTTTACGCCTGCCAGCATGCGTTTGCTCTACCGCTATGCCAATGGCATACCACGCTTACTGAATATCCTGGCGCATAAGTCCTTGTTGTCAGCGTTTGGCCGCGGCCAGCAAGGCGTATCAGCCGAAGATGTGCGGGCGGCGATTATGGATACGCAAGCCAGTGTTAAGGCACAACACCGTTGGCTGGGGCATGGTTTTAAATGGTGGCTGACGCTGCATACAGCTCTGGCAGGTCTGGGCCGTTAGTCTGAATATTGGGGAAGCTCTTGAGCTTAATTAATCAGGTATTACAAAACGTTGAGGCCCGTCAGGGCGGCGCAGCTACGGATGGTTGGGCCGGGCAGGTCAAGCCTGTGTTGTCGCATCAATCGACTTCTGGTGGCTGGGTGAAGCGCTTAGTGTGGGGCCTGGTATTGCTGGCGTTGGCTGGCTGGTTGTTGACAATCAATTGGCCTATGCTGGCCGCCCGACTTCATACTGGCCAACAGACAGTTTCGTCGCAGCAACCGACGGTTGTTGCCGCTTTAAAACCTGCGGAGCCTGTGCGGGATGCCGCTACGCCGGATGTGCATCCTGCCTGGACACCACCGCAACTCACCAAGTCATTATTTAGTGCATGGCAATCTGAAACTGCCAGCCCGGTGGCTACGCGTGCCAAGTCAGTCACGCCTGCCCCGCCAGTGCCTGCTAAAACCGGCGTCGCGCCGCAAATAGAAGGCGAGTTTACGATCAAGCCTGCCGCCCAGGCGGCTGGCAATCCTGTGGTGTCTGCCATTGAGCCACCTTTGGATGTGGCCAATGCGCTCAAGCCTGGTAGAACCGAGGACGAATCTGGCCCGAAAGGCATCGTTAACAAGCAGATACGCCCGGAACAGGAAGTGAATGTGCAGATTCAGCGCGCGGTAGACCAGGAGCAGAAAGGGCGCCTGAATGAGGCGCTGGGGATATTGCGTCAGGTGTTGAATACTTCGCCACAATCCGAGGATGCGCGGCAACTCTTGGCGGCCTATTTGTTCGAGTCTAAGCAAGAACAGGAAGCGGTCGCGGTCTTGCAAAGCGGGATTAAACAATTCCCCGGCCAAATCGGTTTGTCCAAGTCGCTGGCCAAGTGGCAGATGGCACGCGGTCAGTCAGAAGCGGTATTGCAAACACTGAAACCAGCCGCCAACCTGTTCATACAAGATGCCGAAGTGCAATGGATGCTGGCCATGGCCTATCAGCAAACTGGCCAGCACGCGGCCGCCTTGCCTCACTTTGAGCGTGCGATCACGCTACGCCCTGGGCATGCACCGTGGATTGTGGCGTATGCTATTTCCCTGCAAGCGGCAGGCCAGCCTGCGCAAGCCTTACAACAACTGCAACAGGCGTATAACCTGCCTTTAAGCGACCGGCTGTCAGAGTTTGTCGGGCAACGTATCCGCCAACTGGGCGGCACGGCCGTCGTACGTAGCGAATGAGGTCACGCAGCGAATAAGGTTATTCATGCTTCAGGGTGCGCGCCAGCACCACGGCGGTCACCCGCGTCGCCCCTGCCTGCTTTAATATCTTGGCCACCGCGTGCATGCTGGCGCCCGTCGTCATTACATCATCCACAATCACCACATGTTGACCTTGCCATGATTGCTGCGTGGCAAATGCGCTACGCAGGCTGCGGGTTCTGGTTTTCATGTCCATGCCAGCCTGGGTCGGGGTATCAAGCACACGTATGCATCCTTCACTATCTAGTGGAATCCGCCATTGCTGTTGTAACTGTTTGGCTAGCTCCAGCGCATGATTAAACCCGCGTTCTTTGACGCGGTTGAGATGCATGGGCATAGCGATCACGACTTGTGGTGCTGGTATTGGCAAGCGCGGTAATTGCGCCAGCAAGGCATTAGCCAGCAAGTGTCCCAGGGAGAGTTGTTGATGGTATTTGAATTGATGTAATAGCCGGTCTAAGGGATACGCATAGCGGAACGGTGCGAAGGTATGGTCGAACGCGGGTGCATGTTGCAGGCACACACCGCACAATGCCCCCGATATATTAGGCAGTGCGCATTGCGGGCAGCGTGGCGACTGGTACCAGGGCAATAAATCAAAGCAATGACTGCAAAGCGGGAGAGAGGTGCGACTGTGTGCACTGGCTGGCGCATCACACAGCACACAGGGCAGGGTGGATCCTAGCCAGCGCTGACACTGGCGATAAAAACGAGTTTGATTAAATTTTAATCTATTGTAAAAATTTTTCACGTCATATTTTAAACAACATATAATTCGCCCGGATTATTCATACAATTTTATTGCGTGGTATTTATGGAACAACATACTTCTGCTGCCGGTTGTAGCAGCGAAATACAAACCTCTGTTATTAACCTCGATGGCTTGAAACCGTCATCTGCCTGCCATCCTACGGTAGAGCGCTGGCAGGTAGCAGACATCATGGCACTGTTTGAGTTGCCATTCAATGACTTGCTAGATCGGGCACACACCGTGCACAGAGAACACTTCGACCCGAATGCGGTGCAAGTGAGTACCTTGCTGTCGATTAAAACCGGCGGCTGCTCTGAGGATTGTGGCTATTGCCCACAAGCTGCGCGCTATCACACCGAGGTGGAAAATGAGCCGTTGATGAAACTGGACGACGTGTTGGCGGCGGCCAAAGCGGCTAAAGACAGTGGCGCCAGCCGTTTCTGTATGGGCGCCGCCTGGCGTGGCCCTAAACAGCGTGATCTGGAACCTGTGCTGAAGATGATTTCTGAAGTGAAGGCGATGGGGCTGCAAACCTGTGCCACGCTGGGGATGCTCAAAGATGGCCAGGCTGAGCAATTGAAAGAGGCCGGGTTGGATTATTACAACCATAACCTGGACACTGCACCAGAGTTTTACGGCGACGTGATTACCACCCGCACTTACCAGGACCGCCTGGATACCCTGGACCGTGTGCGCAGCATGAATATCAATGTGTGTAGTGGCGGCATTATTGGTATGGGTGAAACCCGTGCCCAACGCGCAGGCCTGGTGGCGCAACTGGCGAATATGGAGCATCCGCCAGAGAGCGTACCGATTAACTTGCTGACCCAAGTGGAGGGCACGCCATTGCATGGTACGGATCCACTGGATCCGCTGGAGTTTGTGCGTACCATCGCGATTGCGCGTATCACCATGCCAACCAGCTTTGTGCGCTTGTCCGCAGGCCGTCAGAGCATGGGCGAGGCCGTGCAGGCGCTATGCTTCCATGCCGGTGCCAACAGTATTTTCTACGGTGAGAAATTACTCACGACCGGCAATCCTGAAGTCGAGTCAGATAATGCCTTGTTTGCCAAACTGGGCCTGAAGAAAATCTAATGAGCGATTTGCTGGAGTCCTTACGCGCCGACCTCGACAAGCGGCAAACACTGGGCCTGATGCGCCAGCGCCGTTTGCTGGACTCGCCGCAGGCCGAGCATATTACGGCCAACGGTCAGCCATTTCTGTCGTTTTGCAGCAATGATTACCTGGGCCTGGCCAACGATGCCGCGCTGGTCACTGCGCTGCAAGCCGCAGCGGCTGAGGCGGGCGTGGGCAGTGGCGCCTCCAATTTAATCACTGGTCATCACCGTTACCACGACCAGCTGGAGCAGGCATTGGCGACGTTTGTCGGTCAACCGGCCGCCTTGCTGTTTTCGACCGGCTATATGGCCAATATCGGCGTCGTCAGTGCCTTGATGGGCCGTGACGATGCCGTGTTTTCCGATAAGCTCAACCATGCCTGCCTCAATGATGGCGCCTTTTTATCACGTGCTACGCATCACCGCTTTGCGCACAATGATGTGGCCGCGCTTGAAAAGTTACTGCAAGCCAGCACGGCGCGCCACAAACTGGTGACTGCCGATGCCGTGTTCAGCATGGATGGCGATCTGGCGCCCTTGGCCGCTTACCTCGAACTCTGTGAACGCTACGATGCTTATCTTTACGTGGATGATGCGCACGGGTTTGGCGTGCTGGGCCCGCAAGGCCGTGGCTCGCTCAAGCACCTGGGCTTGCAGTCACCGCGCCTGATCATGATGGGCACACTGGGCAAGGCCGCGGGCGTGGCTGGTGCGTTTGTCGCCGGTGAAAAAATTGTTATCGACTACCTGATTCAATACGCCAATAGTTATATCTACACCACCCCGGCGCCACCACCGTTGTCAGCCGCATTGCTGGCTTCAGTCAAGGAAATTGAACACGGCGATGCGCGCAGAAAGCAATTGTTTGACATGATTGCCTTGCTCAAAAGTGAGCTGTCACTCTCTCGTTGGCATTTGTTGCCGTCAGAAACGGCGATTCAGCCCTTGGTCGTGGGCGATACCCATGAGGCGTTGGCACTGAGCCAATACCTGCAGGCACGTGGCATTCTGGTGCCTGCTATTCGTCCGCCCACCGTGCCTGCCAATACCTCGCGTTTGCGTATTTCTTTGTCTGCAGCGCACAGTGAGGACAATGTACGGGCACTGATTGCCGCTTTGCATGCCGCCGAGCGCGACATTCCGCCCGGGGCGCAGGCATGAGTTGTTTTATCGAAATCATGGGCCAGGGTAAACCATTGGTCTTGCTGCATGGCTGGGCCATGAATAGCGCGGTCTGGGAACGCGTGGTCAAACGCCTGTCTGCCAGCTATCGCTTGTTTCTGGTCGATTTGCCCGGCATGGGCCAAAGCCGGGCCGTCTACCCTTATCATTTACACAGCCTGGCCGAAGCCGTGGCCGAAGAGATTCCTGGCGTGTCTACGATCCTGGGCTGGTCACTGGGTGGCCTGGTGGCGCAACAGATTGCGCTAAACCAGCCGGATCGTGTCGAGAAGTTAATTCTGGTCGGGACTAACCCTTGTTTTGTCAGCAAGCCTGATTGGCCAAACGGCATTGCCGCCAGACATTTTGAGCAGTTTAATCAGCGTTTTGAGCAGGACTTTAACGCGACCCTGTTGAATTTTCTGACCCTGCAATGCATGCACGCCAAAGATGCCCGCGCGACCGTGCGTCAGTTACGCACTGCGTTCGCTGCCAAACCAACGCCGACGCAGGACAACCTGAACCAGGCGCTGGATATTTTGCTGCAAACTGATTTGCGTGAAGAGGTGGGCCGGATATTCCAACCGACCTTGCTGATACACGGTGACCGTGACACGCTGGCGCCGGTGGCCGCCGCACATTGGCTGGCCATGCATTTGCAGCGCGCGCAGTTGCGCGTGATTGCCGGGGCGGCGCATGCGCCATTTTTGTCACATGCAGATGCGTTCTGCGAATCCGTCGAAGCATTTATGGCCGATGACCCGTCCGAACAGCAAGTGAGTCACTAATGCAGGATGTTTACCAGATCGACAAGTCGCGTATGCGGCAGTCGTTTCACCGCGCCGCCAAACAGTATGATGCCGCCGCCATTTTGCAGCGCCAGGTGCGTGAAGAAATGCTCAGCCGCTTGGACGTGGTTAAGCTGGAGCCAGCCGTGATTCTGGATGCAGGCTGTGGCACTGGCCACGGTTTGCACGCCTTGCTCAAGCAGTTTAAACAAGCACAGGGCATTGCGCTTGATATCGCCGAAGGCATGCTGGCACGTAGCCGTGCCTTATTCCCCTGGTATCAGTTCTGGCGGGCGAAACCACGCTTTGTGTGTGCTGATATTGAGTCACTGCCCTTGGCGACCGCCAGTGTCGATATGGTGTGGTCCAACCTGGCGGTGCAGTGGTGTAATGATCTGGACGCCGCCTTGCAGGAATGGCGCCGCGTGTTGCGCCCGAATGGCCTGCTGATGTTTGCTACTCTGGGGCCGGATACGCTCAAAGAATTACGCGCCGCGTCTGGCGCCGACCATACGCATGTCAGCCGGTTTATTGATATGCATGATATTGGCGATGCCCTGACGCGCGCTGGTTTCAGTGCGCCAGTGCTGGACGTGATGCATTACACCTTAACGTATGACACAGTGGAATCCCTGATGCGTGATCTCAAGGCCATAGGCGCACATAATGCCACCGCTGGCCGTGCCAAGGGTCTGAGCGGAAAAGGATTTTTACAGCAACTGCGGCAGGGCTATGAAGCGTTCCGCCACGAAGGCAAACTGCCAGCCACTTATGAAGTCGTGTTTGTCCATGCCTGGACTGGCAGCCAGCCTTATACTGCGCCCGGCACCAGCCCGGTCCAGTTTATGCCACGCAAAGGCAGTTAAAGGGAAGGTATGCACGCGCTGCCACGTCATTTTTTTGTTACCGGCACCGATACCAGTGTGGGCAAAACGACGGTTACTGTACGCCTGATGCAGCAGTTGGTGGCGCAAGGCTTGACCGTCATTGGCATGAAGCCGGTGGCGTCTGGTTGTGAGTGGGTGGATGGGCGTTGGCAAAACGACGACGTATTGCAGTTGACCGCCGCTTCTAATGTCGGCGCGCCCGCTGAGTTGATCAACCCCTATTGTTTTGAGCCCGCTATTGCGCCGCATATCGCCGCCGCCCAGGCTGGCGTGGAGATCGACTTTAACGTGATTCTGGCGGCCTATGCGCAACTCACGACCATGGCCGATGTGGTGATTGTGGAAGGGGCTGGCGGTTTGCTGGTGCCACTTAACGCTACTCAAACCATTGCTGATTTAATTCAGGCACTCAGTCTGCCTGCGCTGGTGGTGGTGGGCATGCGGCTGGGCTGTATAAATCATGCCTTGCTCACGGCGCAGGTGCTCAAGCAACGCAATATCGACTTTTGTGGCTGGGTGGCGAACAATATAGACCCGCAGATGTCAGTGCCACAAGAAAACTTGCAGAGCCTGATCACTGGCTTGCAACAGCCCCCGGTGCTGCAAGTCCCATTTCAGGAGTCGTTTCACTGATGGATCAGTCATTACTCACCCGCATTGAGTTGCGCGCGCCGGTACCGCCGATGACACGCTTGCTGATCACATTAAACGTGCTGGTGTTCGTGGTCATGCTGTTTGGTGGGGCAGGTTTTTGGCATTCACCGAATACCGTACAACTGACCTGGGGCGCCAATTTTGCCCCGGCCACTGCCGATGGCCAGTGGTGGCGCCTGGCGAGCGCGATGTTTCTGCACTTTGGCGCCTTGCATCTGGGCATGAATATGCTGGCCCTGTGGGATGGCGGCAAACTGGTCGAACGCATGTTTGGTGCCGTACGTTTTGTGGTGATTTACCTGGTCAGCGGTGTCGGCGGTAACCTGTTGTCACTGGTCATCCAAGGCAATGATGCCGTGTCTGGTGGCGCTTCCGGCGCTATTTTCGGGATTTATGGTGCGCTGCTGGTGTATGTCTGGTTTGGCAGAAAGCAAATGCAGGCACAGGAATTCCGCTGGCTGTTCTGGGGTGCGTTGCTGTTCTCCGCGCTGACCATAGGCATGGGCTATATCATTCCTGGCATTGATAATTCGGCCCATATTGGCGGCTTTGTCACCGGCATGGTGATGGCAACGCTGTTGCTACCGGTCACCATCGTGCCCAGTAAACAATTAACACTGACGCAATGGCTGGCGGCCGTATCATGGGTGATTGCGCTGTTTGTCTTGGTGACCCATTTGCCTACGCCCAAATATCGCTGGCAGCAAGAAATCGCGATACAAAAGCAGGTGCAAAAGCTCAATCAGGTGGACCAGAAAGCACAGCAGAAATGGCGGCAGATCATATTGGAAGGCCGTGAGGGTAGTGTCAGCTTTGATGATATGGCGGCGCAGATTGATGCACAGGTCGCGACGCCTTATGAAGAAAGCTTTGAAAAGCTATCAGCGTTGCCGGAAGATCCTAACCTGCCGTCTGCTGCCTTGCTGGAACAGGCCAAAGCCTATGCCTTGCAACGCAGTGAAGCCAGCAAAGCGGCCGCAGACAAATTGCGTAACGTGCCGTTTATGCCGGGTAAGCCTGCGACGCCCTAAGCGCGTGAGCCGCTAGGCGGTGTGGCTGCAATCACCCTGGCTTCAGGATAGCTGACTTGTGTGGCCGCCATTTGCTGCACGAAGGCCTTGGCATTGGCTGCCCAGGGTTGTGTCGTCAGGTTTTCCAGCATCTCTTGCAGGGCGTGGTTCATGGTGGCCTGGCTGAATGGTGAAGCTAATACCTTGCCCGCCTGTGCTGCCGTGATATAGCTGGCATAACCACAGACTTCGGTCACCAGTAATGGCAGGCCTGCCGTCATCGCTTCAATCAATACGATCCCGGCCAGTTCCGAGCGTGCTGCATGCACCAGCAGGTCGCAACCCAGCATCAGGGCCGGGATATCCGGACGCCCACCGGCTTCTATGCAACGGTCAGCCACACCACGTTGTTCGGCATAGGCCCGCATATTGCTGCTGGATTCAAACTCACCCACTGCGAGTAACCAGCAGCGCTGTTTCAACGGCGCAGGCAGGCTGCTCAATGCGTCTATGGCGCGGTCTACGCCTTTACGTACAAAGGCTGAGCCAACCGTGAGTAACACCATGGCGTCTGCTGGCAGGTTGAACGTTGTGCGTACATAGGCGCGATAATCCTGTGCTGGCAAGCTGGCAAACCGTTGTAGCGGAATGTTGGGCGGCATCAGGTGGAAACGGGCGTGATCGGTACCATACCAGTGGTGAAAAACGGTTTGATCATGCTGGTTAAGCAGCAGGATATGTGTGGCAGACGTTGCGCCAAACACCGCTTGTTCCATCGCAGAAAAGAAGCGATAGCGACCGGACAGCTTTTTATACCAGGGCTCATGGTGCATGCGTTTGGCATAGCAGGGGTCTGCCGCAAAATACACATCCAGCCCCGGCATGCGGTTAAAACCGACCACGCGGTCAAAATGTCCTTGCGCCACGGCTTGCTGCATTTGCCGGATCAATGACTGATGGCGGTGATGATTAAGCCAGCCACTGGCTTTTAACAAGTGGACATCAATGCCTGGTGGCAAGTCGCCACGCCATTCACCGGTAAAAATCGTGACCTCATGGCCGAGGGTGACGCAGTCTCTGGCAATGCGCAGCATATCGCGCTGCACACCGCCGTAAGGAAAGTATTTGAATATGAGAAACGCAAACTTCATGCGATGGCATTGTATGCGAAAATAGCGGCCATGAAACGCATCCTGATTGTCAAAACCACCTCCATGGGCGACGTGATCCATGCCCTGCCTGTTGTTGAGGATATCCTGCAGCATTTTCCTGATGCGCACATCGACTGGCTGGTAGAAGAAAGTTTTGCCGATATTCCCCGCCTGCATCCGCGTGTGCAGCAGGTGTTTACCGTGGCCGTGCGCCGCTGGCGCAAACAGTGGTGGCGCCGCCAGGTCTGGCGCGAAATTGCTGCAGTCAAACAGGCGGTTGCTGGTCAGCCCTATGATGTCGTTCTGGATTTACAAGGCTTGGTGAAAAGCGCCGTCATGGCGACGTGGGCGCGTGGACCACGTCATGGTTACGACAAGCACTCCATTCGCGAGCCATTGGCCAGCCGTTTTTACCAGCATCAGTATGCCATCCCTTATCGCCAGCACGCGGTGGTGCGTATGCGCACACTGGCGGCAATGGCACTCGGTTATGCCGTGCCGCAAAACAAGCCTGCTTATGGGCTGGCAGGTGTGGGGCAACACGCGCAGGCGGCGGCTTTTTTGGCGCTGCATGCGACCAGCCGCGATAGCAAATTATGGCCTGAAGAACACTGGGTCGCTTTAGGACAGCACTATGCCACGCAAGGCTTGCATATGTGGTTGCCTTGGGCCAGCGATATTGAAAAAGCGCGTGCTGAACGTATTGCGGCGCACGTGCCGCAAGCCCTGGTGCTGCCCAAGTTGGGCCTGCAGCAGTTAGTCGGCCAGATGCCACAAGTACGTTTTGCGGTGGGAGTGGATACCGGGTTGTCACACCTGGCTGCCGCACTGGATATTCCTGTTGTTGCCCTGTATACCGATACCGAGCCTGCATTGACGGGTGTGGCGGGCGGGCGTGTGGCGCCTGCGGTTAATTTGGGCGGCAAGGCGCAGGTACCTGAGGTGGCCACTGTGATTGCGCAATTGTCAGCGATGCGCGTGACTGTCAGCATTTAAAAAATCATACACAAATTCACGCTTTACCCTTGAAATCAGTAGGGACATCCCCAACATTGGAAAAATATTGAAATGGTTTCGGTGAAACTGTCTCAGGATGAACAGTATTGAATAAGAAGGGGAGCTTCATGCAAGAACCAAATACACCTTCCGAGGTGAACACCAATGATCCGGCTGTGAACGACGCAGCCCAGGCTAGTCCGGCAGATACCAACGAAGCGCGCATTGCCGAACTGGAAGCTGCGCTGGAAGAAGCCAAGGCGCAAGTGCTCTATGTGAAAGCCGAAGGTGAAAATATCCGCCGCCGTGCTTCTGATGATATTGATAAGGCACGCAAGTTTGCGCTGGAAAAATTCAGTGGTGAACTGCTGGCGGTGAAGGATAGCCTGGATGCGGCTTTGGCCGTAGAAAGCAACGAAGTCGCCAGCTATAAAAATGGCGTAGAGTTGACCGCCAAGCAATTATTGAGCGTGTTTGAGAAGTTCAATATTGCCGAGATTAACCCGGTGGGTGAGAAGTTTGACCCGAACAAGCATCAGGCCATCAGCATGGTGCCCGCCGAAGGCGAGCCGAACACGGTATTGAGCGTGCTGCAAAAAGGTTACAGCCTGAATGAGCGTGTGCTGCGCCCGGCATTGGTGACCGTGATACAGGCAAAATAAACCATAGCAAGAATAGGGACTTGAAATCTGATCAGGTATCCCAATTATTAGAACATCGGTATTGAGATCAACGAATTGTAAGGATTAAACAATATGGCAAAAATTATTGGTATTGACTTGGGGACAACCAATTCCTGCGTCGCAGTGATGGAAGGCGGCAAACCACGCGTGATTGAAAACGCAGAAGGCGCACGTACCACGCCTTCTATTATCGCTTATCAGGAAGATGGCGAAATTTTGGTCGGTGCACCGGCAAAACGCCAGGCTGTGACCAACCCTAAAAACACTTTGTTTGCGGTGAAGCGTTTGATTGGTCGCCGTTTTGACGAAAAAGAAGTGCAAAAAGACATCGACCTGATGCCTTACACCATTGCCAAAGCTGACAACGGTGACGCATGGGTAGAAGTGCGTGGCAACAAACAGGCGCCACCGCAAATTTCTGCTGAAGTATTACGCAAAATGAAGAAAACCGCCGAAGACTACCTGGGCGAAGAAGTGACCGAGGCCGTGATTACCGTGCCTGCTTACTTTAACGATAGCCAGCGTCAGGCGACTAAAGATGCAGGCCGTATTGCTGGCCTAGATGTGAAACGTATCATTAACGAACCAACTGCAGCAGCGCTGGCGTTTGGTATGGACAAACAAGAAGGCGACCGCAAGATTGCGGTGTACGACTTGGGTGGCGGTACGTTTGATATTTCGATTATCGAAATTACTGAAATCGACGGCGAACACCAGTTTGAAGTGTTGTCTACCAACGGTGACACTTTCCTCGGCGGTGAAGACTTCGATAACCGCATCATCGACTTTTTGGCCGATGAGTTCAAAAAAGAAAACGGTTTGGACTTGCGTAACGACTTGCTGGCCAAGCAGCGTTTGAAAGAAGCTGCTGAAAAAGCCAAGATCGAATTGTCTGGCGCACAGCAGACTGAAGTGAACCTGCCTTACATCACGGCAGATGCCAGTGGTCCTAAGCACTTGGTGGTGAAAATCACCCGCGCCAAACTGGAATCATTGGTTGAAGAGTTGATCGAGCGTACGATTGCGCCTTGTAAAACCGCCTTGAAAGATGCGGGCGTGTCTCCGTCTGAGATTTCTGACGTGATTTTGGTTGGCGGTCAAAGCCGTATGCCAAAAGTGCAAGAAAAAGTGAAAGAGATTTTTGGCAAAGAGCCACGTAAAGACGTGAACCCGGACGAAGCTGTGGCGGTTGGTGCTGCGATTCAGGGTGGCGTATTGAAAGGTGACGTCAAAGACGTGTTGCTGCTGGATGTGACGCCTTTGTCACTGGGGATTGAAACCCTGGGCAGCGTGATGACCAAGCTGATCAAGAAAAACACCACGATTCCGACCAAGGCATCACAAGTGTTCTCGACTGCTGAAGACAACCAGAACGCCGTGACTATTCACGTGCTGCAAGGCGAGCGTGAAATGGCGTCTGGCAACAAGAGCCTGGGCCAGTTTAACCTGAGTGACATTCCACCATCACCACGTGGCATGCCGCAAATTGAAGTGACATTTGATATTGATGCCAACGGTATTTTGCACGTGTCTGCTAAAGACAAAGCCACTGGCAAAGAGAACAAAATCACCATCAAGGCTAACTCTGGTTTGTCTGAAGAAGAAATTCAACGCATGGAAGAAGATGCGGCGAAATATGCTGACGAAGACAAGAAGCTGCGTGAGTTGGTCGATGCCCGTAACCAGGCTGACAGCGTATTGCACAGCGTGAAAAAATCACTGGCTGAGCACGGCGACAAGATTGAGGCAGATGAAAAAGCCAAGATCGAAGACGCGATTAAAGACCTGGAAGCGGTCGCCAAGGATGGCGATGATAAAGAGGTGATTGAAGCCAAAACCAATGCCTTGATGGAAGCGTCGCAAAAACTGGGTGAGAAAGTTTACGCTGAGCAACAGGCGCAGGCGAACACCGAGAGTGCGCAGCAACCAGAAGGTGAAAAAACGGTTGAAGGCGATGTGGTGGATGCCGAGTTTGAAGAAGTGAAGAAAGACTAAGCGTGAAAGCGGCGGGTATTAACATGCTCGCCCTTTTTTTAATGATGCCGGCAAACACACTACGCTGATCGCGGGTGTGTTTGTCTTTATGGCGCAAGCGCATTAAACGGAAAAACTATGGCAGCTGCAAAAAAAGATTATTACGAAGTGTTAGGTGTAAACCGCGACGCCAGCGAAGAGGAAATTAAAAAAGCCTTTAAAAAGCTGGCCATGAAGTTTCACCCTGACCGTAACCCGGATAACCCGAAAGCCGAAGAAAGTTTTAAAGAAGCCAAAGAGGCTTATGAGATTCTGAGCGACGACCAGAAACGTGCAGCCTATGACCAATACGGTCACGCCGGGGTAGACCCCAGCATGGGTGGCGGTGGTTTTGGCGGCTTTAACTCTGGCAACTTCAGTGACGCGTTTGGCGATATTTTTGGCGACATTTTTGGTGGCGCACGTAACCAGCGTTCGAATGTCTACCGTGGCGCTGACTTACGTTACAACCTGGAAATTTCACTCGAAGATGCCGCCAAGGGCACAGAGACCAAGATTCGTATCCCGGTGCAAACCAGTTGCGAAACCTGTCATGGCTCGGGCGCACGCCCAGGTACCTCACCGGTGACATGTACCACCTGTAACGGTCATGGCCAGGTGCGCATGCAACAGGGCTTTTTCTCTGTGCAGCAAACCTGCCCCAAATGTCATGGCACCGGCAAGATGGTCAAAGAGCCTTGCCCGACTTGCCACGGTGGTGGCCGCGTGAAGCAAAACAAAACGCTGAACGTTAAAATTCCGGCTGGTGTGGATGAAGGCGATCGTATCCGCTTGAGCGGTGAAGGCGAAGCCGGTGTCAATGGTGGGCCAACCGGTGATTTGTACGTGGTCGTGCATCTCAAAGAGCATCCGATTTTCCAACGCGAAGGCGCAAACCTGCATTGCGAAATGCCGATCAGCTTTAGCACGGCGGCCTTGGGTGGTGAAATTGAAGTGCCGACCCTGGATGGCGCCGCCAAGATGAAGATCCCTGCTGAAACACAAACGGGTAGCGTATTCCGTTTGCGTGGTAAAGGTATCAAACCGTTGCGCTCCAGCGAGCATGGCGACCTGATGGTGCATGTGGTGGTAGAAACGCCGGTGCGTTTAACCGAGAAACAGAAAGACCTGCTGCGCGAGTTTGAAAGCAGTACGCAAGCCGATGCAGGTAAGCATAGCCCTAAGAACAAAAGCTGGGTCGATAAAGCACGCGACTTTTTCAGTTAATTCCTTATGAGGTTGGGGCCAATAGTCTGGCAGATAGAATTCTGCTAGACTATTGGCCGTTTTCTTTTTTTACCGTTTTGCGTTAAGCGGTGTCTGCAAGTTGTTGTTTTTATTAAAGTTACAATTTAATAACAATTGAATTTGGGCTTTTACAATTCAGTTACAGCTTGGTCAAATTACTGCAATAACTCCTCCCTATACTGGACTCATCTTTAAACGAAACACAAAATGTTTTGTTTGATGGCTGGTTTAGTTGATTTTCAACGACTAGCATTGATTTCCTCCTGATCCAAACCCCCTTTTAACCCGCATTAGCGGGTTTCTTTTTTTATACCTGTGCTTTTTCATTGGTCATGGCTCACCGAGCGGGGTGGTCTAGGCTGGCAACATCGTTTATGATGACATGCATCGCTTGCAAGATTTGATGTTTAAAACCGTTTTTTGAGCACACTTGATCATGTTGAAAATTGCCATTTTTAATCAGAAGGCAGGGGTAGGGGCCACCACCACGGCACTCAACCTGGCGGCTGCCAGTCAGCGTAAAAAGCGTCAGGTGGCCTTGCTGGATATGGATCCACAGGCGAGACTCACCGAAATCTACAAGCATTCAGGACTGGATATGCAGCAGCATTTGTTCCGGTTTTATCAGGAGGCGACACCGCTGGATGCCTTGTGCCAGCCGTTGCGTAATGGCCTGCAATTAATTCCAGCCACTTCTGAGTTAATGAAGGTGGATTCACAGTTTGGTCGCGGCCCAGCTACATTAAGCAAGCTGGGACAAGGCTTGCTTGCCTTGGAAGCCGCACAACCGGCGCTAGAGGTATTTATGGATTGTTGCCCGTGTGTCGGGGTGATTTCGCTGAGTGCGGTGTTTGCCAGTGACCTGGTGCTGATTCCAGTTTCAACCGATTATTTGTCGATTAACTCCGCCGTCAAAATGGATAAGGCACTTAATGCCTTACAGCCAGTGTTAAAACGCAAAATACAGCGTCGCTACTTACTGACGCGTGCGGATAAACGCAAGGCCATGACGACGGAAGTTGATCAGGAAATGCGTCGCCTGTTTGGTAGTGAGGTCTTGCTAAGCAAAATCCATGAGCATGCCGCCCTGAACGAAAGCGCGCGCATGGGGCAGCACGTGTTTGAGTATGATGCCGACAGTGCTGCCGCACAAGATTACATGGCGTTGTACTTTGAGCTGCAAGATGTTGTTAAACAATTACCTCGCCCCGAGCGATTAGCCGCTTGATCTTCTTAAGACTCGCGGCGGCTACTCAGCCACTGTCGCCGCCAGAATACCAGCAGCATAGCCACGGCAATCAGCAACATCATTAATATTGCCCACCAAAAGCCATTGGGCTCTTTTAGCCACGGCATTTCGTTAAAATTCATACCAAAAATACCGGCAATCAAGGTGGCTGGCATAAACAGCATCGCCACCACCGTCAGCGCACGTACCTCGAGGTTCACGCGCTGGCTCAGGCTGGTCATGTAAATATCCATCAGGCCGCTTAAGGTGTCACGAATCGCTTCCAGTGATTCTGTGAAATGCACGGTATGGTCGTACAGGTCACGCAAATAAGGCACTGTTTGCGGGCTGAAGAATCCGTGTTCGTTACGGATCAGGCTATTCAGCACTTCGCGCAACGGCCAGACTGCGCGCCGCAGTTGTATGGTGACATGCTTCAGGCGGTGAATATTCTGTAAGTCTTCCGGGCTGGGTCGGTCCAGCAGCTGATTCTCAAGCTGTTCGGCATCGTCATTAATCGCTTCCAGCACCTGAAAGTAACGTTCCATCAAGCTATCCAGCAAGGCGTAGCATAAATAGTCTGGGCCACTTTGGCGTAGCAATGCCTGACCCTGGCGCAGCCGTTCACGCACCGGTTCAAAGCTGCCAGAAGGTCGCTCCTGGAAAGTAAGCAGCCACTCACGTCCTAGCGCCATGCTGATTTGCTCGGAGCTCACGCTCATGCTCTCGGTGTCGTAGTAAAACAGGCGCGTTTCCAGAAACAGGTAATCTGGGTAGGTGTCGAGTTTGGGTCGCTGTTCGGTATTCAAAATATCGTCCAGCACCAGCGGGTGCAGTTTGAAACGGCGGGCAACGGCTTGTAACAAGGGGATATCAAGCACACCATGCACATTAATCCACGCCACATGCCCGGCTGGCGGCTGCCAATCGACAATCTCCTGCATGGTGAGCTGCTGGGACACTATGTCTTGCACGTTGTAACAAATTTTATGGATACAAGCCACGGGCAAGGGCGGGCCTGCGGGTGTTTCCACGAGTGCCGGGCTCTCGGTGCCCAGCAGTCTGTGCTTGCGGTGCGTATGTTTACGTTTTGCCATTACTATCTCAGCTGAAAATGCCGTTCCAGCATAAGCGTTCACTGGCCGGAAATCAACCCGCGAGCAGGTGGCTGGCCAGTCTATGCTAAAATAAAGAAAATTCTTGAGTGGGAAAAAACGCATGTCTGGCAATACCATCGGCACCTTGTTTACCTTGACCTCGTTTGGCGAGTCACACGGCCCTGGCATTGGCGGCATTGTCGATGGTTGCCCACCGGGCCTGGAGTTAACTGCGGCCGATTTGCAAATCGACCTCGACCGCCGTAAACCTGGTACGTCACGCCATGTGACCCAGCGCGCCGAAGCCGACGAAGTTGAGATTTTATCTGGTGTATTTGAAGGCAAAACCACAGGCACACCGATTGGTTTGCTGATCCGCAATACCGACCAGCGCTCGCAGGATTACAGCAAGATCATGGATACTTTCCGCCCTGGTCATGCAGACTATACCTATACACAAAAATACGGCATTCGCGATTACCGCGGCGGTGGCCGCTCCAGCGCTCGCGAAACTGCCGTACGCGTGGCGGCGGGGGCCATTGCCAAAAAGTGGCTCAAGCAGCAATACGGCGTGCAGATTCGCGGCTACTTAAGCCAGATTGGCGAAATTAAAGTGCCGTTTGTGAGCTGGGAGGCCTTGTCACAAGAAGGCAATGCCTTCTTCTCGCCGAATGTCGAGATTCTGCCGCAACTGGAAGCCTATATGGACCAAATCCGCAGCGAGCGTGACTCCGTTGGTGCGCAGATTACTGTGGTCGCAGAAAAAGTACCCGTTGGCTTGGGCGAGCCGGTGTTCGACCGCCTGGATGCGGATATTGCGCATGCCATGATGGGTATCAACGCGGTGAAAGGCGTGGAAATCGGTGCCGGATTTGATGCGATTGCGCAGCGCGGTAGCGTACACAGTGATGAGTTGACGCCAGACGGCTTTGCCACCAACCATGCCGGCGGCATTTTGGGCGGGATTTCCAGTGGCCAGGACATTGTGGTCAACGTCGCGTTCAAGCCGACTTCCAGCATTCCGCAACAACGTCACTCTATCAATCAGGCGGGTGAGCCGGTGATGATGCAAACCACTGGCCGTCACGACCCCTGTGTGGGCATCCGCGCAACGCCGATTGTCGAAGCCATGCTGGCGCTGGTGCTGATGGATCATGCCTTGCGTAACCGTGGCCAGAATGCGGACGTGCATTCCAAGGTGCCAACACTGTAATTTCCTTCATCGCCCAAGACTGGTCTTGGGCGATGTTCATTCACGCGCGAGTATGTCATGAGTCACGCCTTACACTTCAATCTCTCGCGTTTCTATTTTATCTACTACTTTTTTGTCGGTGCATTTGTCCCTTACTGGGGCTTGTACCTGACGTCTGAATCCTTTTCCCCGGCCGATATTGGCATCCTGATGTCGCTGTTTCAACTCAGCCGCATTATTGCGCCTAATTTGTGGGGCTGGCTGGCAGACCATACGCGGCAACGCGTGCGCTGGATACGCACCACGGCTTTTCTCGGCTTGTTAGGCTTTATCGCCATTTTCTGGGCGCACGACTTTACCACCATGTTTGTGGTGATGATTGCCCTCAGCCTGTTTACCAGCTCGACCTTGCCGCTCTCCGAGTCTTTGGTGCTCGCACATCTGGCCAGCACCAATGGCCATTACAGCAAAATCCGCTTGTGGGGTTCATGGGGGGTTATTGTGGCCTCTGTGCTGCTAGGTTATTTAACCGACTGGTTTGGTATCGGCAGCCTGCTCTGGTTTATTTTACTGGTGCAATGCACGCTGTTCGGGCTGACGTGGAAGCTGCCAGAGGCGCACGTGCCGCCGCATGCGCATGATGACTTTTCAGTCTGGCAAATCTTAAAGCAACCGGCGGTGCTATCGCTGCTCATAGGTTGCGCGATGATGGTGACGGCACATGGCCTGATGTATAACTTTTACTCCATCTACCTGGCTGAGCATGGCTACAGCAAAGGCATGATAGGTTGGTTGTGGGGGCTGGGCGTGATTTGCGAGATCGGTATTTTTATGAAAATGCCGTGGATCATGGCGCGCTTTAAGCTCAAAACTATTTTGCTTGCAAGTTTACTCATAGGCGTGGTGCGTTTCACCATGATGGGTCAGGTGCCGGATCAGCTCTGGCTGTTATTGCTGGCGCAAACCATGCATGCGTTTACCTTTGGCAGTTTCCATGCGGCGTCGGTCGAGGTGGTCACGCAATACTTTAATGGCCGCCACCAGGCCAAAGGGCAAGCCATTTATAACAGCGTGGCGTATGGCGTTGGCGGTGCATTGGGGGGATTGTTAGGCGGTTTTGCGCTTGAGTATTTAGGTGGGCAGCTCACGTTTACGCTGGCGGCGTTGTTCCCGTTATTGGGCGCGATTGTGGTCGCAGTGGGTTTGCGTTTGTCGCAGCCTTACGCACGTCAGGGGATGTTTAGTCATTAAGATTAATCAATAAAAAATAGCCCGCATGCGGGCTATTTTTTATGGGATGACATCACTGAATTAATTGACGCGTTTATCGCGTTCAATCAAAGCATAGGCGCTGTGGTTATGGATGGATTCAAAGTTTTCTGACTCGACCACATATTTCACAATGCGTTTTTCATCGTTGAGTTGTGCTGCCACGTCGCGCACCATGTCTTCGACAAATTTTGGATTGTCATAGGCGCGTTCAGTCACAAACTTCTCGTCCGGGCGTTTGAGCAAGCCATACAGCTGGCAAGAGGCCTGGTCTTCAATCAGCGTAATCAGGTCTTCCAGCCACATAAATTCATTGAGCAGGGCCGTCACGGTCACATGTGAGCGCTGGTTGTGCGCGCCGTAGTCTGAAATCTTCTTGCTGCATGGGCACAGGCTGGTGACTGGCACCATCACTTGCACAGTGATTTCAAACTGGCCGTTTTTGATTTCGCCAATAAAGGTCACTTCGTAATCCAGCAAGCTTTTCACGCCGGAAACAGGCGCTGCCTTGTTGATAAAGTAAGGGAAGCGCATTTCCACGTAGCCGGACTCTGCTTCCAGGCGCTCGACCATCTGGCGCAAAATGGTTTCGAAGGAGTCGATAGAAATCGCATGCTCGTTCATGTTTAAAATCTCGACAAAACGAGACATGTGCGTGCCTTTGAAGTTGTGCGGCAAGTGCACATACATATCAAACATGGCAACAGTATGCTGCTCACCACCGGTTTTGTCTTTGACAATCACTGGGTGACGTATGGATTTGATACCGACTTTGTTGATATCCAGTCTACGCACGTCTGGCGTATTC
This sequence comes from Methylophilus sp. 14, assembly GCF_015354345.1. Taxonomy (GTDB): domain Bacteria; phylum Pseudomonadota; class Gammaproteobacteria; order Burkholderiales; family Methylophilaceae; genus Methylophilus. Next base: position 266,298 of record NZ_JADKYS010000001.1, read on the forward strand.
TGTACATCTTCAATCGTTGTTGGGATCACGGGTTGATTCATCAGGGTTCCATCGCGGGGTTTCCCGCCTGTTAATTAATAGTTGAGTTTACTACTCGGAAATTAATTTCTCAATAGCAGAGAGGATTCCGTTTTTGTCTAGACCACATTCGGCCAGCATAGTTTCGTGGCTGCCATGTTCAATAAACTGGTCAGGCAAACCCAGGCAGCGCACAGGTTTAACCAGGTGATGTGCCTGTAAGCATTCCATCACCGCCGCACCAGCGCCACCCATGACAGCATTTTCTTCCACCGTGAGCAGATAATCATGCGTGCGGGCGATTTCCAGCACCATGGCTTCATCCAGCGGTTTGATAAAGCGCATATTAATCACGGTGGCATCACAGGTTTCTGCGGCCTGCAACGCTGGTTGCAACATACTGCCAAGGGCTAGGATGGCGATTTTCTTACCCTGGCGCACGAGTTGGGCTTTGCCGATAGGCAGGGATTCTAATGCGGTTGAGACACTGGCGCCAATGCCGCTGCCACGCGGATAACGTACCGCAGCCGTGCCAGGATAATGGTAGCCAGTGGTCAGCATCTGGCGGCATTCGTTTTCATCGCTAGGTGCCATCAACACCACGTTAGGGATACAACGCAAAAAGCTTAAATCAAAGCTGCCTGCGTGTGTCGGGCCATCAGCGCCGACCAGACCGGCACGGTCTATCGCCAGCAAGACGTCCAAATCTTGCAATGCAATATCATGCACCAACTGGTCATAAGCGCGTTGCAAAAAGGTCGAATAAATCGCCACCACCGGCTTCAGGCCATCACAGGCCATGCCTGCCGCAAAAGTGAGCGCATGCTGTTCGGCAATGCCGACGTCAAAATAGCGTTGCGGATAGGCCTCGGCAAAGCGATTGAGGCCGGAGCCGTCACACATGGCGGGCGTGATGCCGACCAGTTTGTCGTCTGTAGCGGCCATATCGACCAGCCAGTCGCCAAAGATTTGCGTATAAGTGGGCCGCTCGTTGTGGCTCAGGCTATGGCCATTCTGTGGGTCAAACTTGCTGACGCCATGATATTTATTCGGGTTGTCTTCGGCCGGGCTGTAACCTTTACCTTTTTGCGTCACCACATGTAAAAACTGTGGGCCTTGCAGTTGGCGGATATTGCCCAGCGTATCAATCAGCGTGTCGATATCGTGGCCATCAATCGGGCCGATGTAATTGAACCCGAACTCTTCAAATAGCGTCCCTGGAGTGACCATGCCTTTGGCGTGCTCTTCGGCGCGGCGCGCAAATTCTTTGACCGGCGGCATAATATCCAGCACTTTTTTACCGCTACGACGTACGCTGTCATACAGTTTGCCGGACATTAAGCGGGCAAGGTAGTTGTTGAGCGCGCCGACATTGTTGGAGATGCTCATGTCGTTGTCATTGAGAATCACCAGGATGTTGGTATCCATATCGCCAGCATTGTTCAAGGCTTCAAATGCCATGCCAGCGGTCATGGCACCATCGCCAATAATGGCGACGCTACGGCGGTTGGAGCCTTGGGCTTTCGCAGCAACTGCCATGCCTAAGGCAGCAGAAATCGAGGTGCTTGAGTGCCCGGTGCCAAAGGTATCGTATTCGCTCTCATCGCGCTTAGGAAAACCAGCAATGCCACCTGCTTTGCGCAGGCCTGCCATCGCTTCACGGCGACCTGTCAGTATTTTGTGCGGATAAGTTTGGTGGCCAACATCCCATACCAGGCGGTCGTCTGGCGTGTTGTAGATGTAATGCAGTGCGATTGTGAGTTCAATCACGCCCAAGTTAGACGATAAATGGCCGCCCGTTTGCGAAACACTTTGAATCAGGAAGGCGCGTAATTCTGCAGCCAGCACTTTGAGCTGCGAGCGCTCCAGCGTGCGGAGGTCGGTCGGGGAGTCAATGCGGGACAGCAGCGAAGTCATGATTAAAATGGGCGCTCACAAATAAATTTGGCAATGCCGCGTAGCGGGTCTGCCTGCGGGCCAAAGCCCGCCAGTAACTGCAATGTTTGCGCGTATAAACTGTTTACCAGCGCTTTCGCCTCTTCTAACCCAAGCAGGCTGACGTAGGTTGATTTCTCTTGCAGGGCATCTTTGCCAGCGGTTTTACCCAGGGTTTGTGTATCAGCAGTCGCGTCCAGAATGTCGTCGACCACCTGAAACGCCAGCCCCATATGTTGACTGTATTGTGTCAATGTATTGATCAATGGCAGGTCTGTGTGATCCGCCGCATAAGCGCCCAGTAACGCCGCCGCTTCAATCAGGGCGCCGGTTTTGTACTGGTGCATGGTTTCCAGTGCCTCGCGCGACAAGAGTTTGCCTGTGCTTTGCAAGTCTATGCTCTGGCCGCCACACATCCCGCGTGAGCCAGTGGCTTTTGCCAATACTTGCACTTGTTTTAACGCTTGAGGAGCACTGGTGCTCGCCAGGCACTCAAAGGCCTGGCTTTGCAGTGCGTCACCCACCAGCAGGGCAGTCGCATCGTCATATTGTTTATGGCAACTTGGTTTGCCGCGGCGCAGGTCGTCATCGTCCATGCACGGCATATCATCATGCACCAGTGAAAAGGCGTGGATCAGTTCTACGGAGGCAGCGGAAGCATCTGCCGCGTCTGGGCTTGCCCCAGCCAGTTCGGCGGCGGCATAACTCAACAAGGCACGCACACGTTTGCCCCCGCCCAGCACCGCATAGCGCATGGCTTCATGCAAACGTCCTGGTGAGGTGTTTTCGCTGGGCAGCGTGCGTGACAATACTTCTTCAACGCGTTGCTGATGTGCGCTGGCCCAATGATCAAAAAAAAATGGAGGCTGAGTCATGACGAAAGACAAAAAAGCAGGCGCGTTAATTGGCCTCAAAAGGTGTCAGCTGTTGCTGCTGGTTCAGGATCATCACGGTTTGCTCGGCTTGTTGCAGTGATTCCTGACAAACCTGTAGCAGTTGCATGCCTTCTGTGTAAGCGGTTAATGCAGCTTCCAGCGGAAGCTCACCGGACTCCATGCTTTTGACGATGGACTCCAGCGCTGACAGTCGCTCAGCAAAGGTTTGTGGGTCGCTCACCGCGGACGGTGACTGTTTGGAAGCACTCATGAAAATTAGCCTGTGAAAACGCCAGCTATTTTAACAAAACTCCCCCTGCTTGCGGGATTATTCTCAGTGGGGCGAGAGAATGGATCAGGCAGGCAAAACACGCAGCAGGAATTGGCGAATATCGTCAATTTCGGCTTCACATACGCTGTGCGGCATATCGTATTCATGCCACTCCACCGCATAACCCGCAGCTTCCAACGTTTGCTGGGATGATTGTGACGTGGCTAGCGTAATCACACTGTCTTGTCGCCCGTGCGCCATCCAGATTGGCAATGGTTTGTTGGCGGGATGCTGCTTTTCTTTGAGCTGATTCTTTAATGGCAAATAAGTAGAGAGCGCCAATACGCCCGCCAAGGGGTGATCAAAACGCGTTGCCGTATGCAAAGCCATCGCGCCCCCCTGTGAAAAGCCAGCCAGCAAAATACGTTGCGAAGGAATGCCGCGCGCTATTTCTGCTTCAATCATGGCATTTATCGTTGTTTGCATGCTGTTGATGCCAGCCTCGTCTTGCTGGCTCTCTGATTGCAGCCCAAAAATGTCATACCAGGCACGCATCTCATAGCCGTTGTTTAAGGTGACAGGGCGATAGGGCGCGTGTGGCAGAATAAATTTGATATTTGGCAGATTGAGCATCTGCACCACGGGCTCAAAGTCGTGACCGTCGGCGCCTAGGCCGTGTAGCCAGATGATGCATGATTGTTGATGACCGTTAGCATTTACAGTGATGTTTTCTAGCATGACTTACGCTTGAAGTTGCAGTTGGCCTAATCATAATTCATTGCTGAGGTCTAAATGATGATGGCTAGTCGGATTTTTTAAATTTTTGAGAATATTCTTCCTTGTATTCTCTCAACGCTATCAATGGCATGGGGTGGGTGTTTGGAGTAGGAGTTGATTTGTTCTGTCACAATAAGCGAAAAGCCCCATTGCGGGGCTTTCGCTTATACCATTAGAGGATTAAGGCGCAGCAGCAGCTCTGGTGCATGTTGCACCTTGAGTCATATCACATGTGATTACTCTGCCTGTACCAGCGTTATTGGCTGGAACAGGGTTGAATTGTTGGGTTGCAATTGTAGGTGTTGCAATCACCTGGCAAGCTGATGGTCTGTGATCGTTTACTGGGCGATTGACAGTCAGAGCGGCCAGCGAGCTTTTTGCATATGCACTGGCTTCAGCCAAACATGCAGAGTCAGCAGCTTCGCGGGTGTAATCTTGATAAGCCGGAATCGCTACAGAAGCCAAAATACCAATAATGGCCACAACGATCATCAATTCAATCAGGGTAAAACCTTGTTGTACGTGTTTTTTCATCATGTTTTCCTTTTGAGTCAAGTTTAAAGTGAACATCTACTGTTTCATTCACTGCTTTTCCAACAGTGTTCGCTAAACCCTAAAGCAACAGGTGTGCCAGCTCTGTTTTATTATCTATAACTTATTGAAAAATATGAATTAAAGGGTTTTTATGCTTTATTTCTTCGATTTGAATTGGAGGTTTTTTGACTAGGGTGACAAAATGAGAAATGACGTAAAGTGACAGCACTCGTCAAACTTTGGCAATGCAGGTGATGTTTTTGGTCAGGTGATGATGAGGTGGTGCAGAATGCAAAAAAGGGATTGTGTGGTACACAATCCCTTTATTTGGTGACAGTGTTTAGCTTTTGGCCAAAACTGCATTTGCAAAAACGAATGTTGTTTACAACGTAAGACTTACCAGAACTTCCACCAGGGTTTACTGTTGCCTTGCGATTTTTTTCCAGAACCCTGGCTAATTACTTTCCCGATTCGGCAACCTTTTTCAGGCTTTCCAGACCGGCGTCAAAATAATCGTTCACTGCTTTGGTGGCAGCGTCGTCATTTTGTTCAGGTTTTGGGATGTTTGAAGAGTCGGCACGTGTGTAGCTGCCTTTCACCGTGACCACTGATTCATTGCCGCTGCCGGTTACAGTGATGCCTGGGTAAAAGTTAGACACTTGCAAAGTGCTTTTTTCAAGCACGTATTCATATTTCAGGCGCATGCCTGCATCGTCAGCAGAGCGCAGTTTTTCGTACATCACGCCGCCGTTTTTCAGTTTGACAGTGCGATAAGTCGCGTCATCGCCGTTTTCGTCTTTTTTCTGCTCAATAGTGGTTGATTCAACGCCTGCGTGCCACGCTTGTACATTGCCAAAGTCTTTGAGCAATGCCCACACTTTTGCCGGGGCTGCTTTGATGGTGACGGTTTTCTCAAAACGTAACGCAGCCGCACCGTGTGCGCCAGCAGTCAGAGGGATCAACGGCAATAAAGAAACAGCAATAATGCCTAGAATTTTTTTCATTACATTTCTCCTGATATTTACAGACTTTCAAAACTAAAAGATAAGCGGTACTTGATAAAAGTAGGCGGTCTTGGCGTTTTAAAAACAACCCGAGACTTTACCTAAAAAAAGCGTTCTTTGCGACTAATTCATGGGTCATCCTGTGAAAAAAACAAATTTTATTTGGCCTGCAGTATAAATTGCCCAAATGACCGGCACAGTTTGGGGCTGGCAATGGTGTGTGTGACGGTATTGGTGTGTGCATCAATCAGCGAAACGGTATCCGAGCCCCAGTTGGCAACGACGACTTGATTGGTTGTTTTGTCATACTCAATGCCTTCTGGAAACTCGCCGACGGTGATCGTTTTCACAGTTTTGCCATTGCTTAAGTCAATCACTGAAACGCTTTCTGCATGATTGTTGCTGACGTAAGCCCAACGGCTATCTGGGCTGATGGTCACACCATAAGGATGTTGCCCGGTTTTGACTGTGCTGGACTGGTAAGTGTCTACGTTTAACAAAGTGAGCGTGTTGCTGACAACATTGACGACGAATAAGGTACGCGCGTCCGGGCTGAGGGTTAGTGCAAAGGGATGTAGCCCAACTGGAATTTGCGCAATGGTTTTGAGTGTCCTGGTGTCTACCACTGTGACATCATTGCTGTCGCGATTGGCAATAAACAGTTTTTTGTCATCTGCACTCACCAGCAGCCCCGAAGGCGTTTTGCCTGCCTTGAAGGCTTTTTGTTTTTCCGGGTGCGCGGTGTCGACCGCAATCACCTGTTCACCACCCCAGTCTGCAACATAGAGGGTGTTTTCGTCGCGGCTGAGGGCGATGCCGACGGCTTGTACGTGTACGGGGATGTCATACACTTTTTGCTGGGTTGTGCTGTTGATGACTGAAACCGTCTGGCTATTGGCGTTGCTGATGTAGATGCGCTGTTGTTTGGTGGCAATGGCGACACCTACGGGTGCTTTGCCGACCTCAATCGTGTGTGTGACCTGTTTTTTTTGCGTATCCAGCACGGAGACCGTGTCATTGCCCTGGTTGGTGATGTAAGCCAGGTTGCCAGCATATGATTGGGGGATCCATGCCAATAATGCTAGCCAAAAAAACGCTGTCGAAGCTTGTTTTCGTAATTTGATGGCAGAGGTGAAAAGCAGGTGCATAACCGACAAACGATTGTGAGTGTATAAGGTTGACAGCATTATTAATTATATAACCATAAATTTATTGTGGGGATTTTGCGGTTTTTTTGTAAATATATGAAAAGAAACAGGATATTTCCCTGTGACCCTAATGGACTATTTTATACCGGTAGCCGTTTGACTTAAAATCACCATGAAAATTTAACTTTATTAAACTTTGAATGAAACCAAGGGAGTCACAATGAAAAAAATAGTTGATGCTGGCCTTAAGTTGCTGTTGTCGTTTTCGATGCTGGCAACGGCGCAGTCTGCCTTTGCCTTGACCACAGGTACCGTGGTTGGTAGCAATTTTGTGGATGGCCAAACCAGCTATTCCACGAGCTTTGCTGATGGTACAACCGCTACTTTTGTTGGTAGCAATGCATTCAAGCAAAAAAGTCAGGCAGGGATCACTGGTGTGGGTATCGCTGGTGGCAGAACAAATGACGAAATTGATATTGGTGAAACATTGACCGGTACGTTCTCTAAAGAAGTGATCGTGTCTTCCATCAACCTGGCATTGCTGTTTGACGGTCCAGAGTACAGCGACGTTAAAGAAGTGGCAAAAATGCTGGTGAGCTTTGCTGACGGTGGAACAGGTGTTTACTACCTGACAGCCACTGGCGTGCACACAGCGGCCTGGACTGGCGAAGGTTCAGTCGTGTCCATCGGTAGTGGTGCTGTTGATGGCGGTACAGGTGCATGGCAGTTGAACAATCCGTTTGGTTTCCGTTCTATAGACAGCATTGTGTTCACTGCAGTCAAAGGCTATCCTGACTCACATTGTAAAAAATGTGATAACCAGTCTGATTACACTTTTGTCAACATGACCGTGATTCCAGTGCCAGAAGCAGATAAGTCTGCCATGATGTTTGCTGGCCTGTTGGTTGTGGGTGGCTTGGCTGCACGTCGCATGAAATCCTGATCTTTTCAGGGCATCAGTAAAAAAGCTCACGCATAGTGAGCTTTTTTTTTGCGCAAAACACGCATACTTTTATGGCAGACGCATGATGGTTGTCCTTTCATTAAAGGGCAAAGTGTGAAAAAATTGCAGCAAATATTGAAGGCAGTTTTTTATGTTAGATCGTGATGGATACCGTCCGAACGTTGGGATTGTGCTTTGCAATGCACATAACCAGGTGTTTTGGGGCAAGCGTATCAGAGAGCATGCGTGGCAGTTTCCGCAAGGCGGCATCAAATATGGTGAAACGCCGGAGCAAGCCATGTATCGTGAGCTGATGGAAGAGGTGGGCCTCAAGCCTGAGCACGTCAAAATTTTGGGCCGTACGCGCGACTGGCTGCGCTATGAAGTGCCTACCAGTTGGATCAAACGTGAATGGCGTGGCAGTTACAAGGGCCAAAAGCAAATCTGGTTTTTATTGCGCCTGACCGGCCGCGACTCAGATGTGTCGCTACGTGCGACTGAGCATCCTGAGTTTGATGCCTGGCGTTGGAGTGAATACTGGGTGCCACTCGAAGACGTGATTGAGTTCAAGCGCGAGGTTTACCAATTGGCGCTTAACGAGTTGGCAACCTTTTTGCATCATTCCGGCCGCAGGACTGGCGGCAAGCCGCGCAAACCTGCGCCCGCAAGCAAATTGCCACCCGCTGTCACCCCTGAATAATCTATAGCCACACGGCTGCTGCGCGGTCTTGTGGCAAAATCCAGTCCAGTCGCAAGCCATGGCAGGTGTAGCCGGTTGGATATTTCACTAAGTAATCCTGATGTTCAGGCTCAGCTAGCCAAAAGTCGCTGACAGGCGTGATCTCGGTCACGACTTTGCCGGGCCAGATGTGTGTGGCATTCATCTCGGCAATCAGTTGTTCTGCCGCCGCTTGTTGTGCCGCGTTAGCATAATAAATGGCAGAGCGGTAAGATGGCCCCAGGTCGTTGCCTTGGCGGTTGAGGGTAGTCGGGTCGTGAATCTGGAAAAAGAACACCAGCAGCTGCCTCAGGCTGATCTGTGACGCATCAAATTCGACTTCTATCGCTTCTGCATGGTTGCCATGATTGCGATAAGTGGCGTGCGCAACCTCGCCGCCGGTATAGCCTACGCGGGTGTCGATCACGCCGGGCAAGCGTCGAAACAGGTCTTGCATGCCCCAAAAACAGCCGCCAGCGAGTGTGATAGTGTCGTGCATTTTTCCTTCTTTCCAGAATATCTGAGGGTAAACAAGCGAGAGTAGCCTGCTTGCAGTGGCTTTTCTGCTTTGTCGTGTATCAAATCAAATACTTACAATCTGTCCAGTATAGGTGGTTTAGGTTAAAATACTGAGCTTTAGTTCTAAGCAATGTTGGGGAGCATATGGCAGTCAAGGTAGGCATTAACGGGTTTGGGCGAATTGGCCGTATGGCGTTGCGTGCGGCGATTGAGCAAGCAGAGTTCAGCAATATCGAAGTGGTGGCAATTAATAGTTCATATGATGTTGAATACATGATGTATTTGCTCAAGTATGACTCTGTGCATGGCCGTTTTAATGCCAAGGTTGAAGCCGACAATGGCGCGCTGGTGGTCAATGGCAAGCGCATTCACCTGACTGCAGAACGTGATCCTAACAATATCGACTGGCGCAAAGGCGGCGCTGAGGTTGTGATTGAATCTACCGGCGCTTTTTTAACCCAGGACACCTGTCAGTCACACGTGAACGGCGGCGCTGTTAAAGTGGTGCAATCTGCACCGGGTAAAGATGATACGCCGATGTTTGTGTACGGTGTGAATCATACCGAATACGCTGGCCAAGCGATTATTTCTGCCGCTTCCTGTACCACCAATGGCCTGGCGCCGTTGGCTAAAGTGCTGCATGACAGCTTTGGGATCAAACGTGGTTTGATGACGACGATACATGCGGCGACAGCTTCACAATTGACGGTAGACGGCACCTCGAAAAAAGACTGGCGCGGTGGCCGCAGTGTGTTTGAAAACATTATTCCTTCCAGCACCGGCGCTGCCAAGGCGGTGGGTAAAGTGATTCCATCCCTCAACAAAAAACTGACCGGCATGGCTATGCGTGTGCCTTCCGCCGATGTGTCTGTGGTAGATCTGACCGTAGAGCTCAACACCGAAACCACCTATGAAGCGATTTGCGCGGCCATGCAACAAGCGGCCGATGGTGCGTTGAAAGGCGTGCTGGAGTTTACTAACGAAAAAGTGGTGTCCAGCGACTTCCGCAGCAGTGCAGCGGCTAGTGTGTTTGATGCCGATGCAGGCATTATGCTGGACCCGACCTTTGTCAAAGTGGTAGGCTGGTACGATAACGAATACGGCTATACCTGTAACCTGCTGCGTCTGGTTCAACACATTGCTTAATCATGCACGGGGCTTTATGCCCCGTTTGCATATGTCACACATACATACCTTACCAGTTTATATTCAAGCGGCGGCGACCGCTCAAGGGAGACCTTCATGAAATTCATCAAAATGACCGACCTCGACTTGCGTGGCAAGCGGGTGTTTATCCGTGCCGACCTCAACGTGCCGGTAAAAGATGGCGTGGTGACCAGTGATGCCAGAATTGTGGCCAGCATGCCGACCATTGAGTATGCCTTGAAGGCGGGCGCCAAAGTGATGGTGACTTCGCATCTGGGGCGCCCGGAAGAAGGTGTGTACAGTGAAGAGAACTCATTGCAGCCGGTCGCCGATGTGATGAGTAAATTGTTGGGGCAACCAGTGCGCCTGGTGAAGAACTGGCTGGCGCCCAATGCGCCGGAAGATAGTCTGACCACGCAGGACGGTCAACTGATTTTGCTGGAAAACTGCCGCTTTAATGTCGGCGAAAAGAAGAACAACGATGAGTTGGCTAAAAAATATGCCGCGTTGTGTGACGTGTTTGTGATGGATGCGTTTGGCACTGCACACCGTGCCGAAGCCTCTACGCATGGCATTGCCAAGTTCGCGCCAGTCGCCTGTGCAGGTATTCTGCTGACGCAAGAGCTGGATGCATTAAGCAAAGCCTTGCTGGCACCTGCGCGCCCGCTGGTGGCCATCGTGGGTGGTTCCAAAGTGTCAACCAAGTTGACCGTTCTGGAAAGCTTGTCTGATAAGGTTGACCAGTTGGTGGTTGGCGGTGGCATCGCCAACACCTTCCTCAAAGCGTCTGGTCAGGAGGTCGGCAAGTCCTTGTGTGAGGATGATTTGATTGGCACGGCGAAATGCCTGATGGACAAGATGTCTGCGCGTGGTGCCTGCGTGCCAATTGCCAAAGATGTGGTAGTGGGCAAGCAATTTGATGCCAATGAACCTGCGGTGAAAAAGTCGGCAACGGATGTGGCTGCTGATGAGATGATTTTTGATATTGGCACGCAATCAGCCGCTGAGCTGGTGGATATCATCATGAAAGCAGGCACCGTGGTCTGGAACGGCCCGGTGGGCGTGTTTGAATTTGACCAGTTTGGTGATGGCACGAAAACCATTGCCAAGGCCATTGCTGAAACCAAAGCCTTTACACTGGCGGGTGGTGGCGACACGATTGCAGCGATCCAGAAGTATGATATTTACGACAAAGTGTCTTATATCTCAACCGCGGGTGGTGCGTTTCTTGAGTTCCTTGAAGGCAAAACCCTGCCAGCAGTAGCGATTCTGGAAGAGCGCGCTGCCTAAAATACATGCAGGCTGAGGGTTGTCGCTACACGGAGAGCGGCACCGTCAGCCTGTGATGTTTGTCGTAGACTTCTACCCGGTTGCGGCCCTGTTTCTTGGCCACATACAAAGCTTTGTCGGCCTGTTCTATCAATAAATTACCGTCTTCACTGAAATTAAGCCACTGGTTACGCGCGTGCTGCTCTTTGTGTGATTGTGATTGCTGAAGGCCCAGTGAAGCCACGCCTATGCTCACGGTCATCAGACGGTGACCTGCAAAACGGATATCCAGTGCCATGACTTTCTGCCGGATGCGTTCGGCGATTTTGGCCGCTTCCTGTTGTGTGGTCTGCCCCAGCACCAATACAAACTCTTCACCACCATAACGCGCTGCCAAGTCGCCCGGGCGATTGCTGTAACGTTTTAATATGCCTGCCAATTGGCGCAGGCACTCGTCTCCCGCCCCATGCCCCATGCTGTCATTCAGCTGCTTGAAATGGTCGGCATCGACCATCATCACGCTCAGGCTGGATTGATGACGGATGGCGCGCGACCATTCGTCACGCATGAATTGTTCCAGCCGCCGACGATTGGCCAGCCCGGTCAAAGGATCGGTCAAGGTGAGGGCCGAGATGCGGTCCTCAGTCTGTTTGTGGTGGGTGATATTCGTGAGCGAGAGTAAAAATAATTTACCATCGGCCAGTGTGGTTTGCATCGGTTGCAGGTTGAGTGTCAGCCAGGTAGGTTCCTGGGTGGGGGTGTGACACAAATAGTCAGTCGTGAAATGCGCCATGGAGCCGCTGAGTACGCGCTCGATACCGTCCAGTAGTATGGGTTGATTGGTATCTTCGTTGGCACGGCAGAGTTCCAGGTAGGCAATGCCAAACCAGTCTGTTTCGATGGCCAGGCCATAAAGTAGCCCAAATTGGCGCCAGGCCTGATTGACGTAAATAATGCTGCTGGTCTCATCAATCACTGCAATTTGCAGGGGTAATGTGTCCAGGATACCACTCAGTAATTGTTCTGCGATGTTCACAAAATATCCGATGGCCAGTTGCTTGCAACATTCAAAAGATTCAACTCTATTCTATTCAAGGCTTTGGCGCCTGTCTAATGCTAATTGTTGAAAATTAGCATCAAAATTGCTTGTTTTTACCCTATCCAGAGACGAAGGAGTCAAAAATGGGCATTCGGGTGGGGATTAACGGTTTTGGTCGTATTGGCCGTATGGTGCTGCGCGCCGCATTAAATCAGGCTGAGTTCAAAGATATGGAGGTGGTGGCCATTAACGGCATCGAAGAACCGGACCATATGTTGTATATGCTCAAATATGATTCCGTGCACGGCAGGCTGGCACAGGATGCACATTTAGAGGGCGATTTCCTGGTAGTGAATGGCAAGAAAATCCGTCTCACCGCGCATACCAAGCCTGCCGACATTGATTGGCTATCGGCGGAAGTCGATGTGGTGATTGAGTGTACTGGCGTGTTCCTGACCCAGGAGACCTGTGCTGCACATATTGCGGGTGGCGCACGTATCGTGGTGCAGTCTGCGCCAGGCAAAGACGATACGCCCATGTATGTCTACGGTGTCAATCACTACCATTATCACGGTGAAGATATCGTCTCGGCGGCGTCGTGCACCACCAACGGGTTGGCGCCCATCGTGAAAGTGTTACACGACAACTTTGGTGTCAAACGTGGCTTGATGACGACTATTCATGCCGCGACTGCGACACAAAAAACCGTGGACGGTACTTCCAATAAAGACTGGCGCGGCGGCCGCGGGGTATTTGAAAACATTATTCCATCCAGTACCGGTGCGGCCAAGGCTGTAGGCAAAGTGATTCCGGCGCTCAATAAGAAGCTCACAGGCATGGCTATGCGCATTCCCTCGGCGGATGTATCCGTGGTCGACTTAACTGTGGAGTTACAGCAAAAAACCAGTTACGAAGAGATTTGTGCGGTGATGAAATATGCGGCTGAGCGCGACCTCAAAGGCGTGTTGGGTTATACCGAGGAGGCAGTGGTCTCCAGCGACTTCCGTGGTTTCCCGGCGGCTAGTGTGTTTGATGCGGGTGCGGGCATTATGCTGGATCCGACCTTCGTTAAATTGATCGGCTGGTATGACAATGAATACGGCTATACCTGCAACCTGCTGCGCCTGACCCGTTATGTCGGCTATGCCAAGTTGTCGATGACCAATTTGCCTGTGGTTGAGGAGGATGAGGCCGTCGCTGCTTGATGTGTTAAGCATCAATTTATTCGCCAGCAATCGCGTCACGCATTTATAATGCTGTTTTTACTTGTGTGATAGACATTATGCGTGCGCCTTTGCTCGAAACTTCCATCAAAAGCCTGAAAAAACTGCACCAGGGTAAGGTGCGTGATATTTACGATATCGACGCCAAAACCATGTTGCTGGTGAGTACAGATCGCTTAAGTGCTTTTGATGTGATTTTGCCGACAGGGATTGCGCACAAAGGCGCCATGCTGACGCAAATGGCTGATTTCTGGTTTGAGCAGTTACAGGATGTCGTGCCTAACCATTTAACGGGCATTGCGCCTGAGTCTGTGGTCGCCCCTGATGAGGTTGAACAGGTCAAAGGCCGCGCCGTGGTAGTGAAAAAGCTTAAAGCCTTGCCATTGGAAGCGATTGTGCGTGGTTATCTGGTCGGCAGTGGCTGGAAAGAGTACAGCGCCAAGGGCACCGTCTGCGATATCCCATTGCCCGCCGGACTGCAATTGGCGCAGCAATTACCGAAACCGTTATTCACACCGTCAAGCAAGGCAGCCGTCGGCGAACATGACGAGAATATCAGCATTGCCCAAGTCGAGGCGCTGATTGGCAAAGACATGACCGCCCAGGTGGAAAGAGCCGCCATTGCCTTGTACACGCGTGCGGCGGAATATGCACGCACCAAAGGCATTATTATTGCCGACACCAAGTTTGAATTTGGCGTCGACGAGCATGGCGTATTGCATGTGATGGATGAGGCATTAACCCCGGATTCTTCGCGTTTCTGGCCTGCTGACCAATATCAGATTGGCAGTAATCCACCCAGTTATGACAAGCAATACGTGCGCGACTGGCTGGAAAGTTGCGGCTGGAACAAGGTTGCGCCAGGCCCTGAATTGCCTGCCGATGTCGCACAACGTACTTCTGATAAGTATATGGAAGCGTTTGCCAAGTTGACAGGTCGTACCTTAAAGGTCGATTAGCACCGCATGGGATTGCGCGCGCAATTGGCAACCCTGGCCAGCCGCTTTAAGCAGGAGGTGGCTTTTTACCGTGCCTTGCATGCGCATCCGCAAACGCCCTGGCTGGCCAAGGCCTTGCTCTGGCTGGCACTTGCTTATCTGGTGCTGCCGTTTGACCTGATCCCGGATTTTATCCCGGTGATAGGCCAACTGGATGAACTGGTGATTATTCCCTTATTGCTTTACCTGGCACTCAAGCTGATCCCGGTGGCTGTTCGGCAGTCTTGCCGTGATTCGGTGGCAGTTGTGCCGGATCAAAAATAGTGCTGTTTGCCAGCAAATGTTCATATTATTCGCCTATAATGGCGCTTTTTTGTTGAAATGGGTTTGAGAAGATGTCTTTGAATTTGGTGCCAAGCGGCAAAGATTTGCCCCACGACTTTAACGTCATTATCGAAATTCCGGCCAACGGCGACCCGGTTAAATACGAAGTAGATAAAGAAAGTGGCGCGCTGTTTGTGGATCGTTTCATGGGGACATCCATGCAATATCCATGTAACTACGGCTATATTCCACACACTTTGGGTGATGATGGAGACCCGGTTGATGTGCTGGTGATTACACCCGTGCCATTGTTGCCAGGTGTGGTGGTACGCTGCCGCGCATTGGGTATGCTGAAAATGACGGACGAAGCCGGTGGTGATGCCAAAGTACTGGCTGTGCCTATCGAGAAAGTATGCGGCCTGTATGCTTATCAGAAAACCTTGAGCGATGTGTCACCTTGGCGTTTGGACATGATTGCCCACTTCTTTGAGCACTACAAAGACCTGGATAAAGGTAAATGGGTGAAAATCGAAGGTTGGGAAGGCATTGAATCTGCGCATAAAGAAATCACTGATGGCGTTGTGCGTTACAACGAAGCAGAAGTGAAACCAGCGTTTTAGTCTGACGTTTTAAGCAGGCGTTTTAATCAGAAACGTGATGCACAAAAAAGCCGGGTCTTTTACCCGGCTTTTTGTTTGTGAATGGCTTGTTAATGTAATAGCGGCACGATCAGCAGCGCCACAATATTGATGATCTTGATTAATGGATTCACTGCCGGGCCAGCCGTATCCTTGTAAGGATCGCCGACCGTATCGCCCGTCACTGCCGCTTTGTGCGCATCCGAGCCTTTGCCGCCGTGATGACCGTCTTCAATATATTTTTTGGCGTTATCCCAGGCGCCACCGCCTGTACACATCGAAATCGCCACAAACAGGCCGGTGACGATGGTGCCCATCAATAAGCCTCCTAAGGCAACCGGGCCCAGAAACAAGCCTACCAAAATCGGCACGGCAACCGGTAATAATGATGGCAACATCATTTCCTTGATGGCGGCACTGGTCAGCATGTCGACAGCTTTGCCATATTCCGGTTTGGCAGTGCCTTCCATAATGCCTTTGATTTCGCGGAACTGGCGGCGCACTTCTTCTACCACGCTGCCCGCGGCACGGCCGACCGCCTCCATCGCCATGGCGGCAAACAGGAACGGAATCAGGCCGCCAATAAACAGGCCGATAATCACTTTTGGATCGCTTAAGTCAAAACTGGCGGTAATGCCAGCCCCTTCCAGTTTGTGTGTGTAGTCGGCAAACAGCACCAGCGATGCAAGGCCTGCGGAGCCAATGGCATAACCTTTGGTGACTGCTTTGGTGGTGTTGCCTACCGCATCCAGCGGGTCAGTCACATCACGCACGCTGCTGGGCAATTCTGCCATTTCGGCGATGCCGCCTGCATTATCGGTAATCGGGCCGTAGGCATCCAGCGCGACCACAATGCCTGCCATGCTCAACATGGCCATGGCAGCAATCGCCACGCCATACAGTCCCGCCAGGTGAAAGGCGACGTAGATGGCGATACAAACCGAAATCACCGGCAGCGCGGTCGATTTCATGGACACGCCTATCCCGGCAATAATGTTGGTGGCATGGCCAGTGGTCGAGGCTTGTGCCACGTGTTTGACTGGCGCGTAGTCAGTGCCCGTGTAGTATTCGGTGATCCACACCAGCGCTGCGGTTAATACCAGGCCCACTGCACAAGCGCCGAATAGTGCCTGACTGGTGACGGTGACTTCACCATGCGTATAGCCTTGCGGAAACACATACTGCGTCACAAAATAGAATGCAATCAGAGAGAGTGTGCCTGCGACGGCCAGGCCCTTGTACAGTGCTGGCATGACGTTTTTCATGCCGGGCGAGGCCTTGACGAAGAAACAGCCAATAATGGATGCGACGATTGAAACTGCGCCCAGCAATAAGGGGTAAATGACACCGTTGGCGCCTGCTTCTGCCGCCATCAGGCCGCCGAGCACCATGGTAGCGATCAATGTCACGGCATAGGTTTCAAACAGGTCGGCGGCCATGCCTGCGCAGTCGCCCACGTTGTCGCCCACGTTGTCGGCAATCACTGCAGGGTTACGCGGATCATCCTCAGGGATGCCTGCTTCCACCTTACCTACCAGGTCGGCGCCAACATCGGCCCCTTTGGTGAAAATGCCGCCACCCAGCCGGGCGAAGATAGAAATCAATGAAGAGCCAAATGCCAGGCCGATCAGTGGATTCAGGTCTGTCGCCTGTTCGGCGCCGAGATAGGCATAAAAGCCAGCCACGCCTAATAGGCCCAGGCCCACCACCAGCATGCCGGTAATGGCGCCACCTTTAAAGGCCACATCCAGCGCTGCGCCTATGCCGTTGGTGGCCGCCTGTGCCGTGCGCACATTGGCCTTGACCGAGACATTCATGCCAATAAAGCCACAGGCGCCGGATAATAAGGCGCCGATGACAAAGCCGACGGCGGTTTGCGCGCCTAAAAATACGCCAATTAAAATAGCCAGTACTATACCTACCAGTGCGATGGTTTTGTATTGCCTGGATAGATAGGCGGCTGCGCCTTGCTGAATGGCCCCGGCAATTTCTTGCATGCGGGCATTGCCCGCGGGTAAACCTGAAATCCACTTGCTCATTACTACGCCATAGAGCACCGCCAACACTGCAGCACCGAGCGCTAACATTAATGCGACTGACATGACTTCTCCTGTTCCTGATGAAACTGCGTTAAACGTAATGACTGCTTGTAACCGCGCTATTTTATTTGTAAATAAATTGTAACGGGTTGGGTCATTATTGCACTATTAAAGTGCGTCTACAAGCGCGTTTTCAGGGCTGTTTTGGCGGCGGAAAAGTGCTGCTTAATCGTGGCGTTGCTGGTCAATAAAGTGACGTAAAGCGGCTTCTAGCGCTGGATTATCGACCTCGTTAGCACAGGTCTCCAGCGTGTTTAAAGCGCGATTTGAAGGGGCTTTGATACGTTTATGCTTGCTTTGCGGGCGAGATTTTACTTGCACTTTGACCTTAATTGCGTTAAGGTTTAAGCCTTTGATTTTCCTGGAATTTTGACAAAAATCCCGGATTTTTTGCAAGAGTTGGGTTTCCATTAACTTAATTCTGCTGGCCGCTGCGCCTGACTGTACGGCAATCGTCAGGGCGCCATCATGAAATGCCAGCACATGCGAAAATCTGGAGAATTCCGGGGCAACTGCTGACCAGCATTGCTGTAATTGCTGCCTATCATCCGCTTCTTGTAATAGCGGCTTGAGATCGTGATGATGCTTGAAAATCTGATTGATTTTGAACATGGCGGATTGTCCACAGAATGCATGAATATTGTACACCACCAGGCCAGAAAACGTTGGTAACCCGTAGGGTCATCATGGCTAGCCGGTGAATAGCGAGAGTTCTAAGCATGATTAATATCATTATTGTTTCAGAAAAAATGGCCAAGCCTAAAACACTGGGTGTGTTTGAGAGCATTGGCATGGTCATGGCACTGATCCTGGTGCCCGTCGTGTTGACCTTGTTGTTTATCACACCGCAACAAGTGATCAAGTCACAGGGCGTGAAAGCCATGTTGCCACCACATTTGCGCGGCGCCATGTTGTCTACTCAAAGTCATCTCGATGCTTATGCCAAGCAAATTGGTGAGTTGCAGGCGCGTATTTTGCGCCTGGATGCGCAAAACCAACGTTTGTCCAAATTGGCGGGAGTTAAATCAACTGCGGAGCCGATTAACCAGCGCACACCAGTCAATGAGCTGATGGGGCAAGGGGGGCCGCTGGTTAAAGACTCTCCTTTAAGTGAAGACGATCTCAAAGCAACCATCGAACAAATGTCGGCTGATCTCGACTTCAGGGACGAGTATCAGGGCAAGATAGAGGCGAAGTTGTTGCAGAAAAGTGTGTTGCGCGAAATGCTGCCGAACAGCAGTCCGGTAGAGGCGGCTTACAGCTCGTCTAGTTATGGGTGGCGTATCGACCCGCTCAGTGGTCACCGCGCTTTTCATGAAGGTCTGGATTTTCCGGCATCGGTCGGGATGCCAGTGTATGCTGCCGCGGATGGCATTGTGACAACCGCTGTGCAAACGCCGGATTACGGTAATTTGCTCAAGATAGATCATGGCTCCGGTCTAGAAACCCGTTATGCCCATAACTCCAGATTGCTGGTGAAAGCTGGCGAGCGTGTGCTGAAGGGCCAGAAAATTGCCCTCATCGGCAGCACTGGCCGTTCTACCGGCCCACATTTGCATTATGAAATCCGCCTAAACGGTAACCCGCTGGACCCACGTGAATATCTCAGGAATCACTCCTGACGTTTGCTTGACGAACAATAATCAAGACAACCGCCCTCTATATCTTATACAATCTCTGTTTATTTCAATTTAACGCCGCGTATGCGGAAAATCGGTGTGACTCATGTTAGCCTCGTTGTTTAAAAAAGTTTTTGGCAGTCGTAATGATCGACTGGTCAAACAGTATCAGCAAACCGTCAAACAAATCAATGCGTTAGAGCCCGCGACTCAGGCCTTGAGTGACGAGCAGCTACGGGCAAAAACCGAAGAGTTTAAACAGCGTTACAGCAATGGCGAGTCCCTGGAAAAATTGTTGCCAGAGGCGTTTGCAGTGGTGCGTGAAGGCAGCAAGCGTGCCTTGGGCATGCGCCACTTTGACGTGCAGCTGATCGGCGGCATGGTGCTGAATGCAGGCAAAATTGCCGAAATGCGTACCGGTGAAGGTAAAACGCTGGTGGCAACCTTGCCGACGTACCTGAATGCGTTAACGGGTAAAGGTGTGCATGTGGTCACTGTCAACGACTACCTTGCCAAACGCGATGCCGAGTGGATGGGGCAGCTCTACAACTTCTTGGGCTTGAGTGTGGGCATCAACCTGTCGCAAATGCCGCACGACGCCAAACAGCAGGCATATGCCGCTGATATTACCTACGGTACCAATAACGAATTCGGTTTTGATTACCTGCGTGACAACATGGTGTTCAGCAAAGAGGAGCGCGTTCAGCGTCCTTTGCACTATGCGCTGGTGGATGAGGTCGATTCTATCCTGATTGATGAGGCGCGTACGCCATTGATTATTTCTGGCCAGGCCGAGCACAGCGTGGATTTGTATGGCGCGATTAACGAAGTTGCCAAACAATTGGTCCGCCAGCAAGTTGAAGACGGTGAAGGCGATTTCTGGGTCGATGAAAAAGCGCAGAGCGTGACCATGAGTGAAGCCGGTCACGAGCACGCTGAGCAACTGCTGGAGCAAACAGGCTTGCTGACGGCAGGCTCCAGTTTGTATGAGCCCGCCAATATTACGCTGGTGCATCATTTGTATGCCTCCCTGCGCGCGCAAAATCTCTATCACCGCGACCAGCACTACGTGGTGCGTAATAATGAAATCGTCATTGTGGACGAGTTTTCTGGCCGTATGATGCCGGGCCGTCGCTGGTCTGATGGTTTGCATCAGGCGGTGGAAGCCAAAGAAGGCGTGGCGATTCAGAAAGAAAACCAGACGCTGGCGTCGATTACGTTCCAGAACTATTTCCGCATGTATCAAAAGCTTAGCGGCATGACAGGTACAGCAGATACCGAAGCCTACGAATTTAACCAGATCTATGCGCTGGAAACCGTGGTGATTCCTACCCACAGGCCTGTGCAGCGACAAGATGCCATGGACAAGGTGTACCGCACCGGCATGGAAAAATACAAAGCGGTGATCGAAGATATCAAGCAATGCCAGGCCAAAGGCCAGCCGGTATTGGTCGGTACGACTTCAATTGAAAACTCCGAGCTGATTTCGCAATTGCTGACCCAGGCCAAACTGGAACACCAGGTGTTGAACGCCAAGCAGCATGAGCGCGAAGCAACCATTGTTGCCGAAGCAGGCCGTCCAGGCATGATCACCATTGCGACCAACATGGCCGGTCGTGGTACCGACATTGTATTAGGCGGTAACTCCGAAGGTGAAATTCACGCCATTCGTAATGATGCCAATTTGAGTGACGCGGATAAAGAAAGCAAAATTGCCCAATTGAAGGCTGAATGGCAGCAACGCCACGATGCCGTATTGGCCGCGGGTGGTTTGCATATTATCGGCACTGAGCGCCACGAGTCACGTCGTGTCGATAACCAGTTGCGTGGTCGTTCCGGCCGCCAGGGTGACCCAGGTTCTAGCCGCTTCTACCTGTCACTGGAAGACCAGTTGCTGCGTATTTTCTCCGGTGAGCGTGTCGCTGCGATCATGACCCGCCTCAATATGCCAGAAGGCGAAGCCATTGAGCATGCCATGGTGACGCGTGCGATTGAAAACGCGCAGCGCAAGGTGGAAGGCCGTAACTTCGATATCCGTAAACAGTTGCTCGAATACGATGATGTGTCTAACGATCAGCGCAAGGTGATTTACGAGCAGCGGAATGAGTTGCTGGAGTCTGTCGATGTTGGTCAAACCATCCGTGCCATGCGTGAGGATGTGATTAACAGCCTGTTTAATACCTATGTGCCACCAGGCAGCGTGGAAGAGCAGTGGGAAGTGCCTGCGCTGGAGCAGGCCTTGCAGGACGAGTTGAGCATGCACTTGCCAGTTGGTGAGTGGCTGGAAAACAACCCTGACCTGCATGAAGAAACCTTGCGTGAGCGCATTCTCGATGCGGCGAACGAAAGTTATGGTTCAAAAGAGGCCTTGGCAGGCAATGACAATATGCGTAATTTCGAGCGCGCCGTCATGCTGCAAAGCCTGGATAACCACTGGCGTGAACACCTGGCTGCCCTGGATCATCTGCGTCAGGGGATTCATTTGCGTTCTTATGCGCAAAAGAATCCTAAGCAAGAATACAAACGTGAAGCGTTTGAGTTGTTTGAGTCTTTGCTGAATACCGTTAAGAGCGAAGTCACCAAGATCACCATGCAGGTACAAGTGCGTTCCCGCGAAGAGCTGGAAGAGGAAGAGCGCCGTGCCGAAGAGGCCATGCGTGCAGCCGATGTAGGTAACTTGCAGTATCAGCACACCGATTATGATTCTGCATTAACCAATAGCGGTGATGCGGCACAGCCGCCACAGGGCTTGCCAGAAGGTGTACGCGTCGGTCGTAATGATCCTTGTCCATGCGGTTCAGGCAAGCGTTTTAAAAACTGTCACGGCGCATTGAGCTAAGGTGTATTTAGTTTAGGTGTATTGAGCAAGGCAGCGAAAGGGATTCAACATGTCAGACCAGGAAATTCCATCCCCATGTGTCGGGGTGTGTAGCATTGATGACAGTAATGGTTTTTGCCAGGGCTGTTTTAGAACCATAGAAGAAATTCGCCAGTGGTGGGATCTCGATCCTGCCGGTAAAGCCGAAGTGATCAAATTGGCGAATGCGCGCGAAGCGGCAGTATTTGGCGATTAGTTACCAGCCTGATAGTCACTTACCTTCAGTCACAAAGTAAAAAGCCGGCAATTGCCGGCTTTTTTATATTCTGGGTGGAGCAGGTTACAAGTCAGCCAGCGGCTGGTTGCCTAACGTATTCGATTGTGCATCCAGTTTGCCGATGACCATCTTGAGGGAGAGGTTTAGGCTTTGTAGGGTCTCTATATCCAGCGTGGCCAGCACTTGCGGCAAAATGCCATCGACAGGTTGGGGTGCTTTGGCCAAAACGGTATGGCCTGCCTCTGTCACAATCAGACCTACTTTACGTTGATCCTCGCTGAGGCGCTGTTTTTCAACCAGGTGTTTTTTAACCAGTTTTTCTACCAACAGGCTACAAGTGGATTGGTGAATCGCAAGGTTTTCTGCCAAGCGTGAGACACCTAATTCTGGATGGCTGGCGATTTCGTGTAAGAGCCACAACTGGGAACCTGAGATGCCGCACGAAGCTTCAATTTCTCTAAAATGTTGTCTGACGGTACCGAAAATAATTCGAAATTGTTTTAAAGCGTCTTTGGCGAGTGAGTTTTGCATAATTAATTTAATGTAAATATTTTATATGTTCATTTTACCAGTTTCCACCAGATAACATGGATTCCCGATGTTTATCGCGATAAAAATTCCCGCTTCTAAAGGTGGTTTTAGACAAAAAAGTCGGTTTTAGCCACAAAGCTGCGCTTGGTTTGGCAGACCGGTCTGTCTTATTTGAATCGTTATTTTGATAGTAAACCGTCGGCAGAGACGGCTTGTTGCTGGTATAAAGAGGATAACGTTTCTAAGCCAAATGCGATGACATCCTCGCTTGGGAAATGTGGAATGGTTTGGGCTAACTGTAGTAAGTGCTGATGTGCAGTGGCGGTTTGTGTATGTAGCTGTTGCAAGAGTTGGTAAGTCATTGCATTTAGCTGGATGAAGCGAACTTTGAATTCGGGCGTACGATAAACCAGTAAAAAGGTTGGTATGGTCTCAACCAAACTGTGCTTTTTGGAGAGTCGGTGTACTGCATAATCATAATGCAGCAATTGGTGCGCCTCACATAACTGCACCACGCGATGTAGCAGCGTAGATGCTGTCGCAGCCGCCGCTGCAAACGCAGGTGGTGCAGTGACTTGCTGGCTAAGTGCCAGCTCTATCCATTCATAGTGTGCGAGTTGTGCGGTGTAGGCTGGATAGTCTGCTGGGGTCTGCGTGCGCAAAAAAGACACAAAACAGCCTGGAATATCTTTAAACAATGGGCTGTTAAATGACTGTGACGCAAAACACTGCCGCACCAGTTTGCTAAAGCGGCGTTTGCCAAGAATGTCGCGCAGTACCGGGAAGCAGGCACTGACACTGGCATAAAAGTTATTAAACACGATTTCACGGTAAATACGCATGCGCTTGGCGTCGACCCCTGCCGGTTTGGCATGCAGGGCAGGTTGCCGCAAGTGAGCGGTGAACGCCGCTTGGTAGGCTTGAAATGCAGGCATCAGGCTACCTTGTGCAGGGTGTTTACGTGGAGGGGACGTGCGTGCTGTTGTAGTGAGGCAATCTGGTCAACCTCCTGCATGAGCACAGGCAGCGGCGGAATATGGCTGTCACGTTCGAGCAAGGTCGGGAACACGCCCAGTTTGTCATAGGCGTATGTTAGCAGGCGCCACACCGGGTCGATAATCGCATCGCCATGGGTATCCACCAGCAAATTTGCTTCTACTTGCAAATGCCCGGCCATATGGCCGTAGACAATGCGCTGCGCAGGCAGCAGGTCTAAAAAAGCATAAGGGTCAAAGCCAAAATTGACGCTATTGACGTAGACGTTATTAATGTCCAGGTGCAAATCACAGTCAGCTTCGGTCAACACGGCATTGATAAAGCTGATTTCATCCATCTCAGAGATGGGGGCCGCCACGTAAAATGAGGCGTTCTCTACGGCGATACGGCGTTGCAGAATATCCTGCGTTTGCTGGATGCGCTGGGCGACATATTTCACGGCTTCTTCAGTAAACGGCAGTGGCAGTAAATCGTAAATATAGCCATTGGCAGTGTCGCTGCAATAGCTTAAATGTTCGGTATAGAGCGGAATTTCAAACTCAGACAGAAACTGTTTGACCTGTTGCAGAAAGCTGACATTGAGCGGGTCTGGCCCGCCCAGTGACAGGCATAAACCATGGCAGGCGATCGGGTAGTGCGCGACCAGCCAGTCCAGTTCGGCGGCATATTTGCCACCGGCCTGAATCCAGTTTTCAGGCGCAATTTCCAGGAACTGCAAATGCGCCAGGTGCGGCTGGCCATATTGCTGCATGAGCTGGGGCAATAGCTCACGCTTCAACCCCAGGCCTGCACCATGAATGTCCGCTAACTGTGCCATGGTTGTTTTTTGACAATGATTACTTGCTAGCGTGGCAAGAGCCTTCTTTCATTTTCTCGGCTGAGCAGCTACCTTCTTTCATCTTGTCTGCAGAGCAGGAGCCCTCTTTGGCTTTATCATGGTGGCAAGAGCCTTCCTTCATTTTTTTCTTCTCGGCACCACATTTACCGCTGCTACATTTACCTTCTTTGGCCTTGCTGTCTGCAGCATCTGCTACCTGGTAGCCTTGGCCCAGTGTTTTTAATTCAAACGGATTGTTGCCTGCATGGGCAGTAGCCGCTGCAATGGATAAGGCGACTGCGCCAGTCATTAAAGCCATTTTATGTGTCGTCATGTTGGTTCCTTTTTAAAACAGGGTTTAAAAGCGGACATCAGTAAAACTTGTCCAGTTGTTGCGTAATGCGTTCCCGTGCTGCCGCTGATAAAACATCCTCAGTACGATCCGTGGCGTGCGTCTGCCAAGATTGCATCGCACCTTGAATCCACTTGAGCTGCTGCGTAAAGCGTCGGCAGTAGACGCAAATCAGCAAGTGCAACCTCACTGCCCAGCGCTCACGCCAGGTGAGCGGGCGGTCAAGTGATTGCGACACCAGTATGCTGGTTTGTTTGCAATTCAACATCTCTTTTTCCGTTTCACCTTGTGCGTTACCAGTGCATTTCAAGACATTTTCGCAGTCCCATGCGGGCCCGGTATAACATTACCCATGCATTGGTCGCGGTGATGTTCAATGCCTTACAAATTTCTTCATTATCCAACTCATCAACATCGCGCATGGTGAAAATGGCTGCCAGTTTTTGCGGCAAACGCGCCATGCATTGCTGCAATACCTGCAAAAACTGTTTTTGCTGCAAGGCGTCATGCGGAATATCCCATGCCTGCGGTTTTTCTGCCCAATGACCAGTGTCGTCAAAAAATTCATCCATATTGGCATCTTCTTCAGTCAGGAGTTCCGATGCCGGGATTTCGCGCAGTTGCTTGCGCATGCAGTCAATGATTTTGTGTTTGAGGATGCCGGTGAGCCAGGTGCGCGGGCTGGATTGTTCGGCAAAGGTGGGGCTTTTAATCGCTGCCAGCAGGGTTTCCTGCACCACATCTTCCGCTTGATGCGGGTCGCGCAATCGCGTCAGCGCAAAGCGATATAAGTAATCGCCATGTTCGTTAAGCCAGTCGTGCGGGTTAGCTGCCATGACGGCTATTGAAGCATAATTCAGGTAGATGGGGCAATGTTGGCGCGCTGTTCGATCAGGCTCAGGTAATGCGCTGCATCCAGCCCGGTGTGGTTGCGCTGCGCCAGCCAGATGGTTTCGGCCAGGCATTCTAGCAAGGCATGTTGTGCTTCGTGCTCTTGCTGAAAGCGTGTACACAGTTTGCCGTAGGCTTGGGTAATGCCAATCGGCTGGTTAATGCTGATTTGCTCCTGGATGGACAGGTGCAGGCTCATGTGCAAAAACGGGTTGGTTTCGCCCATTTCCGGGTAGTAGGCTTGCTCCAGGTATTGTTCTGGATGATCCAGGATGGTGTGGTATTCGGGGTGCATATGCATAATGCCGACTGCCATTTTTTCGAGGTCGGTTAATATGCTTTGCTGTTTGAATTTGGCCCAGGCGTCAAAGAAAAACTGGCGCACTTCATCGCGGCTAGGATTAAATAAGGCCATGATTAACTCTCTGTCGGTGGTTTGACCGGGTGTATTTGTTTGTCGTGAAATTCACATAAATCGGCAATGCAACATTCGCCGCATTTGGGGCTACGTGCCGTGCAGGTATAGCGGCCATGCAAAATCAATAAATGATGCGCGTCTTTTAAGAACTGCTTGGGGGTGGTGCTTAAAAAACGTTGCTCTACTTCCAGTACATTTTTGCCCGGCGCCAGTTTGGTGCGATTGCCGACGCGGAACAAATGCGTGTCGACGGCAATCGTAGGTTGTCCAAAGGCGGTATTGAGAATCACATTGGCGGTTTTACGCCCGACCCCAGCCAAGGCTTCCAGTGCGGCGCGCGTGTCCGGCACTTCACCGTCATGCAGGTCCAGCAGTTGCTGGCAGCATTTGAGCACGTTGTTGGCTTTGGCATGATAGAGGCCTATGGTTTTAATATAGCTCTCCAGTCCTTCCAGGCCGAGGTCGAGAATGGCTTGCGGCGTGTTGGCGACTTTGAACAGTTTGCGGGTGGCGATGTTTACGCCTTTGTCAGTCGCTTGTGCTGACAAAATCACTGCAATCAGTAACTCAAAGGTCGAGCTGTGTTCCAGTTCTGTGGTCGGATTAGGAATGGCTTGCGCCAGCCTCTCGAAAATCGCCAGTCTTTTTTGGGCATTCATAACAAATAGTTCATTGATTACAGCAGGGGTTAACCCAGTTTTTGCGCCTTTACACGTGCCATCGCGGCGGCAATCGCTGCTTTTTTAAGTGCGTCTGCCGAGGCGGCGGGTGTGCCGACTTTCTCCGTCTCAGCATGTATCGTGGCTGGTTTGTGATAGGTTTGGGCTATGTTGTGTTTTTCAAGCGTCTGCCGGGCGAGTCGCTGCTCGTGGCGACGTCGCGCCAGCGCTGCCTCCTCAGCATTCATGGCCACTTCTCGGCCAGCCACCGTTTGCATGCTGATGCAATCGACTGGGCAGGGCGGCAGGCATAACTCACAACCGGTACACTCCTGGCTGATCACCGTGTGCATGCGTTTGGAAGCACCGAGAATCGCATCGACCGGGCAGGCACTGATACATAGCGTGCAGCCGATGCATGTAGTTTCATCAATCACCGCGACCGCTTTGGCTTTGGTGATGCCATGGGCGAGGTTTAACGGCTGATAGGGGCGTTGCAGTAAGGTGGCCAATGCGTGTATGCCTGCGTCTCCGCCCGGCGGGCATTGATTGATGTCTGCTTCACCATTGGCGATGGCTGTCGCGTAAGGTTTGCAGCCATCGTAGCCACACTGGCGGCACTGTGTTTGCGGCAGCAGGGCGTCAATCTGCGCAATCAATGTGTCCTGCTTGAGTCGGCTCGTGGTCTGCATGTTAGCTGCCTGGCAAAAACGCTATTTCATCGCGGTTGCAAAGGCTGTCATTATAACTGAAAGCAGGATTGGCGATGGCCTGGCAGGCCGTGTCTGGTGGCTAAGCGGGTTCTTTGGCGTTCAGGCGCATAATCAGTTAAAATATTCGCTTTATTATTGAATGGCGCTAGGTATGTTTACGGGCAGTTTGGTCGCAATCGTGACCCCGATGTTTGAAGATGGTCGTTTGGATCTGGACGCGCTCAAAAAGCTGATCGATTTTCATATCGACGCCGGTACCGATGGCATTGTCATCGTTGGTACCACTGGCGAATCCCCCACCGTCAATGTTGACGAACATTGTTTGCTGATTAAAACCACGGTTGAGTATGTCTCCAAACGTGTGCCTGTCATTGCCGGCACGGGGGCCAACTCAACTGCAGAAGCGATTGAACTGACAGCAAAAGCGAAAAGCCTGGGTGCCGATGCCTGCCTGCTGGTCGCGCCTTATTACAACAAGCCGTCACAAGAAGGTTTGTACCAGCATTTTAAAGCGGTGGCTGAGGCGGTTGCCATTCCACAAATTTTATACAATGTGCCTGGCCGTACCGGCTGCGATTTAAGCAATGACACGGTGCTACGTCTCGCACAAGTGCCTAATATCGTCGGCATTAAAGATGCGACGGGTGGCATTGAACGCGGCACCGATTTGCTGTTGCGTGTACCGGCCGACTTTGCCGTGTATAGCGGTGATGATGCGACCTCGCTGGCATTAATGCTGCTGGGTGGCAAAGGGGTGATTTCGGTGACTGCCAATGTAGCGCCGCAATTAATGCACGACATGTGTGTGCATGCCTTGAATGGGGATATCGCTGCGGCCAAAGCGGCCAATGCCAAATTGTTTGCCCTACATCAGAAATTGTTTGTAGAGGCGAACCCGATCCCGGTGAAATGGGTATTACAGCAAATGGGCTTGATTGCGACCGGCATTCGTTTGCCGCTGGTGAATTTGTCCAGCCAGTATCATGAAGTATTACGCAGTGCCATGAAACAGGCAGAAATTGCCGCTTGATTGGGCCAAGACTAATTTAGGGTGAAATAAGTGAAATACATGAATCATGTTTGGTTACAACGGGCCGTGCTGGTCAGCCTGGTGACGGTGCTGGCAGCTTGCGATTCTATCCCGTTTATTGATAACAGCTCTGATTACAAGGGTGCAGGCCGTTCCAAACCGCTGGAAGTGCCACCCGACCTGACTGCTGTACGTACCAGCAGTACTTATAACGTGCCTGGTAGCACCAGCTATTCTGCTTATAGCCAGAATCAGGATGCGCAAGAGCAAAATGGCCCGCAGCCCGTGCTGGCCGATATGAAAAACGTGCGCATGGTTAAAGCTGGGCAACAACGCTGGCTGGTAGTGAATGCCCCGGCTGAAAAAATCTGGCCGATTGTGCGTGATTTCTGGCTGGATCAAGGCTTTGCGGTCAAAGTGGAAAACCCGGAGCTGGGTGTGATTGAAACCGAGTGGTTGCAGTCAGATGCCATTAAGCCAAGAGAAGATAACCGTGGCTACGGTGAGAAATTCGATGCCTGGCTGGATAAGTTGTCCGGTTTTGCAGACAGACGTAAATTCCGCACCCGCCTGGAACGCGGTGAAAAAGAAGGCACCACTGAAATCTATATGACGCATCGTACGGTGGCTGGTGCGCCGGATGATGGTAAAAACTATGTGACTACGCAGTTGGGTGTGATTGACACTGGTTATCGTGCGGATGCCGCTGACAAGAAAAATACTGCGGGTCAGGAGTTTGATGCTGACCTTGATGCTGAATTGTTGCGCCGCATGATGGTCAAGCTGGGTCTGGATGAGCAGAAAGCGGACCAGGTCATGACACAGGCGGCTTCTGACAAGCGTGCAGATGTGATTAAAGAGCCTGACCAGAGCGTGACCTTAAAACTCAATGAGCCATTTGACCGCGCCTGGCGTCGTGTTGGTCTGGCGCTGGATCGCATTGGTTTTGTCACCGAAGACAAAAACCGCTCTGAAGGTATCTTCTATGTGCGTTATGCCGATACTGATGCAGAAGACCCGATCAAGCAGAAAAAAGGCTTGCTGGAGCGCCTGAAGTTCTGGGGTAGCGATGAGGACGAAAAAGCAGCGGCACCCGCAGAAGTCAAACCTGGCGATAAAACCAAGTTCTGGAAAGGCACCTCTGATGGTGACAAGTCCAGCAAGCAATATCGTATTCAGGTGCTGGAAAACGCAGATGACACCACTGATGTCTATGTGTTGACGGTGGATAACAAGCGCAATACGTCGACGACGGCTAACCGTATTATTTCCCTGCTATATGAGCAACTGAAATAACAGAGGTCAGGTGTGCGATTTGCATCTTTAGGCAGTGGCAGCGCAGGCAATGCCACTGTGGTAGAAGCCGGGGAAACCCGGCTTTTGCTTGACTGTGGCTTTAGCGTGAAAGAAACCGTACAACGTCTGGCGCGTCTGGATCTGCAACCTGAACAACTTTCAGGCATCCTGGTCACGCACGAGCATGATGATCATGCGCGTGGCGTGTTCAAACTGGCGGCGCGTTACCAGATTCCGGTCTGGCTCACACATGGCACTTACAGCATGTGCCAGCGCTATTTGCCCACACAACCTGTCACGATCAATATCATTGATGCGCATAGCGCGTTTGCGCTGCAGGAAATCGAAGTGCACCCTTACCCGGTGCCGCACGATGCGCGTGAACCGGCACAATTTGTGTTTGGTGATGGTGCCCGGAAATTTGGTGTGTTGACTGATGTTGGCAGTGTCACGCCGCATATTGTGATGATGCTACAAGGCTGTGACGGCTTGCTGCTGGAGTGTAATCATGACCTGGAAATGTTGCGCACCGGCCCTTATGCACATTCACTCAAAAAACGCGTAGGCGGCTGGCTGGGGCACCTGGATAATCAAACCAGTGCGCAATTGCTTGCCCAGCTGGATAACAGCAAACTCAAACAGTTGGTCGCGGCGCATCTGAGCGAGAAAAATAATACGCCTGCTTTGGCTAAGCAGGCGTTGAGTACAGTGCTAGGTTGCGCCAGTGACTGGGTGCAGATTGCCCATCAGCAAGCCGGGCTGGGCTGGCGTGATTTATAAAGCTTAATCCATCACCATGATCTGTTCTGATAAACGGATCATGCGCTCAACCGGCGTCACCCAGACAATGCCATCGCCGACATTGCCGGTGTGGGCCACTTCAACGATGGTTTGCAAAATGCCTTCTACCAGTTCATCCGGCACCACCATATACAAATAGACTTTGGGGCTGTAATCGGTCAGTTCTTCGCGCACACCTACACTTGGTTTTTGCAAGTGGGGGCCGCAGCCCTCCATCTTGTTGACCGACATGCCAGGAAAGCCTTTGATATTGCGCAGTGCGGAGCGTATCTTTGCCAATCTCGCCGGTTGTATGACTGCTTTGATTTCTTTCATAAAAGTATCCTTTTGAGCATAAACTCACTGGGTCGGCATTATGCCTCTATCTTGCTTTCTTCAAACTTACGATAGAGGGTGGGCACCACAATCAGGGTGAGTAGAGTAGATGTAATCAAACCACCAATCACCACAATCGCCAACGGTCGCTGTACCTCGGCGCCCGGGCCTGTTGCAAACAGGAACGGCACCAGCCCCAGCATGGCCACGGTCGCGGTCATCATCACCGGCCTGAAACGCTGGGCACAGCCTTTGCGGATGGCTTCGAGCTGACTCAGGCCTTCTTCACGCAGCGTGCGGATGTAGGACACCAACACCACCGCATTCAACACGGCTATGCCCCATAAGGCAATAAAACCGACGGAAGCAGGCACGGACAGGTATTCACCGGTAATAAACAAGGCAATCACGCCGCCAATCGAGGCAAATGGCAACACCAGGATAATCATGGTGGCAAATCGCAAAGACTGGAACAGCAGGAACAGCAGGAAGAAAATCGCTGCAATGGTGACCGGGATAATAATCATCAAGTGACCCATGGCGCGTTCCATGTTCTGGAACTGGCCACCGTACTCCAGATAATAGCCATCCGGTAATTGCAGTTTTTGTCCTAATACTTGCTGTAGCTCAGCCACAAAACCACCCAGGTCGCGGTCTTTGACGTTGACGCCAATGACGATACGGCGCTTGGCCAATTCGCGGCTGATTTGCGCCGGGCCATCCTTGATTTCAATGTCGGCCAGATCTTCCAGCGCCACGCGTGAGCCGTTGGGCGAGGTCAGCATAATGTTGCGGATGGCTTCTTCGTTATTACGGAAAGATTCCGGATAACGCACAGCGGCTGAGAAACGGCGTTGGCCTTCAAAAATCTCGGTTGCAATCTTGCCGCCAATCGCCGTTTCAATCACGTCATGCACATCGGACGCGTTGATGCCATGGCGGGCAATCGCCTGACGGTCGATGGTGATATTCAGGTATTGTTGTCCTGATACCTTCTCGACCTTGATCTCCGTCGCACCTGTCACCGTACCGGCCAGCTTGGCAATTTCATCCGCTTTCTGCTTGAGCGAATCCAGGTCTTCACCAAAAATCTTCACTGCCACATCCGCACGCACACCGGTCAGCAATTCATCGACACGGTCAGAAATCGGTTGTGCCATGATGATTTGCACGCCTGGAATATACTTCTCCAGCACTTCGCGCATTTTCTCGGCGATGTCATCCTGTGTCCAACCTGCAGGCCACTGATCACGCGGTTTGAGGCTGATAATCGGCGTCGATTCGTTTTGTGCTTGCGCATCGGCCGGGCTTTCACCGCGACCCAGGCCGGAGATGGCTGACTTGATGCCTGGTACTTGTTCCATGATCAATTTCATCGCTTTGTTTTCCATTTTCATGGATTCTTCCAGCGAGATATTCGGCACACGGTTGATGCCAGGGACGATGGAGCCTTCTTTCATTTCCGGGATAAATGAAGTGCCCAGGAACGGAAACAATGCAATGGTGCCGACGAACAGCAGGCCGGACGCCATGATAGTTTTTTTCTCGTTGTTGAGCACCCAGTTCAATGCCGATAAATAGGGCCGCTTGATGGCTTGTATGAGCTTGGTGTCGTCACCACTGCCACCTTTTAGCATGTATGAGCACAGGGCAGGGGTCAGGGTGAGTGACAATACCAGCGACACAAACAGCGCAATGGCGATGGTGTAGGCCAAAGGCGCAAACATTTTGCCTTCCATGCCTTCCAGCGTCATCAATGGCAAGAACACCAGGATGATGATACCGACGCCAAATAATACTGGCGTCGCCACTTCAGTCGCTGCTTCTAGCGCCACGCGAATGCGGCTTTCGTCTTTGCGGTGGCCCAGGTGGTGAAAGGTGTTTTCAACCACCACCACAGAACCATCGACCATCAGGCCAATAGCGATCGCCAGGCCACCTAATGACATCAGGTTAGCGGAAATGCCATAGTGGTTCATCACCATAAAAGTGATTAAAGGGGTCAGGATCAACGTACCCACCACGATCAGGCTGGAACGCACATCACCCAGGAACAGGAACAAAATCACAATCACCAGGATAATGCCTTCAATCAGCACTTTGGTCACCGTGTGCAGCGCGGCATCCACCAGTTCGCTACGATCGTAGTAGGGCACGATCTGCAAGCCGTGTGGCAACATGCCTTTGCTGTTGATTTCCTCAACGCGGGCCTTGATACGGCTGACTACTTCTTTGGCGTTGCCGCCACGCATCATGATGACAATACCACCGACGGATTCGGTGTCGCCGTTTTTGAGCACGACGCCGACCCGCACTTCATGGCCGATGGTGACTTCAGCCACATCGCGGATATAGACCGGAATACCGTTCTCTTCCTTGAGCACCATGTTGCGGATGTCGTCCAGGTTTTGTACCAGGCCCACACCGCGAATCAGGTATTGCTCTGCATAATGCGGCAAAATACCGCCGCCGCTGTTGGCATTATTGCGCGCCAGTGCTTCATACACATCTTTGAGTTTGATCGAAAAATGCGTCATGCGGTCCGGATTGACCAGCACCTGGTATTGCTTGACATAGCCGCCTTGCGAGTTGATTTCGGCCACGCCGGGGATGCCGCGCAGCAGGGGGCGAACCACCCAGTCCTGAATGGCGCGACGCTCTGTGAGGTCTGCCTGGGTCAATGCCTTTTTACCGTCATCCGGTTTATCCAGCGTGAATTGATAAACCTCACCCAAACCCGTAGAGACTGGCCCCAAGATAGGCGTTACGCCTTGCGGCATGCGCTCCATCACTTCCATCAAGCGTTCCATCACCAGTTGACGGGCAAAATAGACATCAGTGCTGTCAGTAAAGACCAGCGTGATCAGTGACAAGGCATTTTTATTCACCGAACGCATTTCGGTCAGGCCAGGCAAGCCTGTCATGGCGATTTCCAGCGGCACGGTGATAAACCGTTCGACTTCTTCCGGCGATTTGCCGGTGGCCTGTGTGGCAATCATGACCTGGACGTTAGTCACGTCAGGGA
The DNA here is from genome assembly GCF_015354345.1 of Methylophilus sp. 14. GTDB lineage: Bacteria > Pseudomonadota > Gammaproteobacteria > Burkholderiales > Methylophilaceae > Methylophilus. The sequence goes on from NZ_JADKYS010000001.1 coordinate 300,274, forward strand.
AAGCATCGACTGACAGTTTTTTAACCGCAAACAGGCCCGCCAGAATCAGCCCGACGGCCAAGACCAGCACAATCAGGCGCTGCTTGAGCGCGCCTCTAATCAGGGATTCAATCATGCTTTACTCCATTTCTTTGCGCTTGCGTTCATTGTTGACATGAAACGCGCCATCGAGCACGATTTGATCGCCTGGTTGCAGGCCTTGCAGCACTTCCCTGTTGCCCTGGTAAGTACGGCCCAGGGTGACGGGCAGCAATTTATATTGCGTTGGTTTTAAGGTTTGCACAAACACATGGTCAGCATTGTTTTCACGCACCACGGCGGTAGAGGGGATGGCAATCACTTTTTCCGGTTTGGCTTCCAGCAAAATGGTGATCAGCATGTCTGGCTTGAGCAGCATTTTTTCATTGTTGATATTGGCGCGTGCCATCACGGTACGCGTGGCCGGGTTCACAATGTCGCCGACAAAAGCTAGGGTGCCTGTGAGTTCGGCATCGTCCAGGGCAGGCACTTCAATATCCAGCGACTGGCCTTCTTTAATGTGCGCAATTTGCTGCTCAGGGATTTCTGCCACTGCCCAGACATGGGACAAATCAGCAATCACAAACAGCTCTTCTGCGGGTGCCACCACCTGGCCCAGCCTGGCTTTACGTGCAATCACGGTGCCGGTGATTTTAGAGTTGACCTGGCTGGTCGACATGCCGCTGTTGTGCAAGCCCAGTTGGGCAATGCTGGCAGGCGGCATGCCGAGTACCAATAACTGGTCACGGGCGGCATTCAATTCCGCATTGGCCGCATTGAGCTCGCCCTCGCGGCGCTGTAGTTCTGCCAGGCTGATCACATCCGCTTCCAGCAGTTGCTTGGCACGGTCCACGGCTTTGGTTTGCAATTGCATCTGCTGGCTGGCCTTGATGTAGCTCAGCTGGTATTGCGCAAGTTCTGTACTCTTGATGACAGCCAGCCGCTGGCCAGCTTTCACTTCATCGCCCAGGTTGACATCCAGCGTGCTGATGCGGCCGGTGATAGATGCACCTGCCCTGGATTCATATTGCTCATCGACCTGGATACGGCCTGGAATACGCAGGGTATCAATAAACGCCAATTCTTCTACCGCACCGGTACGCACGTTGGCAGCCAGTTCTTTGGTCAATGTGACCAGGCTGGGATCTACGACTTCTTTGGTTTCTGCTGCCGGGGCGGGTTTTTCGGTGCACGCGGTAGACATCACTGCCAGTGCGGCAGCGAGCAAAGTTGAAAATAAAACACGAGACATGACCATCCCCTTATGGTTGAACCAAATCCGAACCGATGAAGCGTTCGATTTGCAATACACTGAAAAAATAATCGAATTTGGCAATCAGATAGTCACGTCTGACATCACGATTGACGCGTTGTGCATCCAGGTATTCCAGGATGCCGCGCTCTCCGAACTTATAGGCGGCTTCTGCGCGACTCAGGGTCGCTTCTGATTGTTGCAACAAGCCGTTCTCAAAGACTTTGAGCTGATTGCTAGCAATCACGGTGCGCTGGTAGGCGCTATCAATCTCTTTGCGTAGCACCTGTTGTTGCAGCTTGATATTGGCGTCTGCTTCCTCTATGCCTGCAGCGGCCTGGGCAATCTGGCCTTCACGGCGGTTCCACACCGGCAATGGCAGCACAACGCCCACCCTGAAGGTGTTCAGGTCCGGGTCTTGGGTGAAGTCAGACTTCAATGTGAGGCCAGGAAAACGCAAGGCTTGCTCCAGCTTGAGTTTAGCCTCGGCACTGTCTTTGGCGGTAAACAGCTGCTGCAAGTAAGGGTTGTTCTCGGCAGATTTGCGTAACTCGGTGATGGCCGGTAAGTTTGAAATCGTCGGCAGTTCAGATTTGACATCGAAGGTGTCTGGCATATTGCCTATCATGCCGCGCAAAATGGCTTTGGCTTCATCAATGCGGGTTTGCGCACTGGCGTAATCCCGTTCGGCTGCCAGTACTTCAGTGTCGGCCTTGATCAGCTCATACCTGGCGGCTTCACCCACGTCTACCTTGCGTTTGATTTTGGTCTGGATTTCTTGCAGGATGCTCAAGTTGGCACCCAGCATTTGCAAAATCTGCTGGCGCAGTAGCACCGTTAAATAGGCTTGTTTGATTAGGTTGCGCAAATCAAAACTGGTGGTTTGAATGCCTTTTTCGGCATAAGTCAGTTGTTGTTCTGCCAGTTCCCGGCGTGAGGTACGGGTGCCAGGAAAGTCCAGGGGTTGTGAAATGGTGACGCCATAGTTTCTTTCACTGGCGCCTGGCGTGGGTACGCCGCGGTATCTGGCCGGGCCTGCCATCACTTCCATATCGGGGTTGTAGAAAGATCTTGCCACGGTGATGCCTGCCGCAGCAGCTTCAATTTGTGCTTTGCTCACGGCCATCATCGGGTTTTCGGCGACGGCTTTATCCAATAAGGTTTTTAGGTCAAAAGTAGTTTCTGCAAACGCAACGGGAGTGATGCAACAATATAGCCACAAGAGCCTGCATACTTTCCGCCAGCGGGTCTGACTTAACATAACGATCCTTTTTTAGATGACTGTTCATCGCATGATGTCACAGTCATCTTAACTAATGATTAAAATGACGCTCTTTACCTGCACGGCAAATTGCGTTGGATAGTTTTTTAAGCGCGTTGCGGAGGCCGGTCTAGCCAGAAGCTCAGGAGCAGATGGTAAGTGGAGAGTTGATGTTCTGGAGCGAGGTGGGTGGTTTTATGCAGCGGATAGCTAAAGCCTGGTAGCAGGATTTTATCGACGTCTACTTCGGCGATTTCCAGCATGTCGACGCAACAATATCCTTCGCCAAAGTCAGCGGATAAACTGTCATCAATGGCATTGGAAAGGCTGGTTGCGGAAATGCCGGTTTCTAGTAGCGTAGTTGTGACCGCCGGTTCGGCAGCAGTTGTCTGCAAAGCAAACATCAAACACAACGCATGTAGAAAATAAAATATCTTTTGCATTACAAAATCATATCTGTCAGGCAATACATTTACAGCAATAATTATACCAGTAATGCGAACACACCTAACATATTGATTTTATGTCACTCGTGGCCAAGATAGGCAGATCTGGTAGCGCGTTTGGGACTTTTTGCACCAAACTGGTGCGTGAAAGCCACGGTAACATTATAGTAGATGTCACCGTGGTGTCAAAGTTCCAGCCAGACTAGGCTGAAATGGTTTCTTCTTTAAAAATCAGTTTAATCTGGTCGTTGTCATCAATATCGATATGGACGTGACCGCCATCGTTCAAGCGACCAAACAGCAACTCATCCGCCAGTGCTTTACGAATGGTGTCCTGAATCAATCTGGCCATCGGGCGTGCGCCCATCAGCGGGTCAAAGCCTTTTCTACCCAGATAGGCTTTGAGTTCGTCACTAAAGGTCACATCGACTTTCTTCTCGTGCAACTGATCTTCCAACTGCATAAGGAACTTGTCGACCACGCGCAGAATGACGTCTTGGCTGAGTGCACTGAATGACACGGTGGCATCCAGGCGGTTACGGAATTCAGGGCTGAACAAACGTTTGAGATCAGCTGCCTCATCGGTGCTGTCTTTGCTGTTGGTGAAGCCTATGCTCGATTTAGACAGGTTTTCCGCACCAGCGTTGGTGGTCATGATAATGGTCACGTTGCGGAAATCTGCTTTACGGCCATTGTTATCCGTCAACGTGCCATGATCCATCACTTGCAACAAGATGTTGAAAATGTCTGGGTGTGCTTTCTCAATTTCGTCCAGTAACAACACGCAATATGGTTGTTTAGTCACCGCTTCAGTCAGCAGGCCGCCCTGGTCAAAGCCCACATAGCCCGGAGGCGCACCAATCAGGCGAGACACAGCATGACGCTCCATATATTCGGACATGTCAAAACGCAGCAATTCAATGCCAAGCACATAAGCCAATTGTTTGGCGACCTCGGTTTTACCAACACCGGTCGGGCCAGCAAACAGGAAGCTACCAATCGGTTTGCTGCTGTTGCCCAGGCCACTACGCGCCATTTTGACGGCGGAAGATAATACTTCAATCGCTTTGTCCTGGCCAAAGACCACGGCTTTCAGGTCGCGCTCCAGTGTTTTCAGTGCGTTACGGTCATCACTGGAAATGTTTTTGGGCGGAATGCGCGCAATTTTGGCAATGATTTCTTCAATCTCTTTATTGCCAATAATCTTCTTCTGTTTGCTTTTTGGCAGGATACGTTGCGCAGCACCAGCCTCATCAATCACATCAATCGCCTTGTCTGGCAAATGACGGTCATTGATGTACTTGGCCGACAACTCAGCCGCCACAGTCAGCGCACTGGCGCTGTATTTGACGCTATGGTGCTCTTCAAACTTGGTTTTGAGGCCTTTGAGTATCTCAATGGTTTCGGCCACACTCGGCTCTTGCACGTCGATTTTCTGGAAACGGCGTGACAAAGCATGGTCTTTTTCAAAGATGCCGCGATATTCCTGGTAAGTGGTGGCGCCTATGCATTTGAGTGAGCCATTGGATAATGCAGGTTTCAGCAAATTGCTGGCATCCAGCGTGCCGCCACTGGCGGAACCGGCGCCAATCAGGGTATGGATTTCGTCAATAAACAAAATCGCATCCGGTTTCTCGGCCAGCTGCTTCATGACGGCTTTCAGGCGTTGCTCAAAGTCACCACGGTATTTGGTGCCAGCCAGCAGGGCACCCATGTCCAGTGAGTAGACCGTGGCGTTTTCCAGTACTTCTGGAATGTCGTTGCTGACAATACGTGAAGCCAGGCCTTCGGCAATGGCGGTTTTACCCACACCGGCTTCGCCTACCAGCAAAGGATTGTTTTTGCGGCGGCGGCACAAGGTCTGGATCACGCGCTCAAGCTCTTGGCCACGACCAATCAAGGGGTCAATTTTGCCAGCAATCACTTGTGCATTGAGGTTGAGGGTGAAATTTTCCAGCGCGCCGGTACTGACGCTTTCGCCTTCAGTTTCCTGCTCAGTGCTGGATGCTTTAGGTTCGTTTTCCTGGATTTTGGCCACACCATGCGAAATGAAGTTGACCACGTCGAGGCGGGTCACACCTTGCTGATGCAGGAAAAATACGGCATGGGAATCTTTTTCACCATAGATCGCGACCAGCACATTGGCGCCGGTCACTTCTTTTTTGCCGGAAGACTGTACGTGCAACATGGCACGCTGAATCACACGCTGAAAGCCCAGGGTTGGCTGCGTGTCGACTTCTTCAGTCCCGGCCACGGTGGGGGTGTGTTCTTCGATATATTGGGTCAGTTCACTACGCAGCGTATCAAACTTGGCCCCGCAAGCGCGCAGGACTTCTGCGGCGGTTGGGTTGTCCAACATAGCCAGTAACAGATGCTCAACCGTAATCAATTCGTGACGCTTTTGTCGCGCGTCCATAAACGCCATGTGCAGGCTAACTTCAAGTTCTTGAGCAATCATGATGACTTTCCTTAATACACTACACTACAAAAACGCCTCATTCACAGATGCCAATCCATGCAATCCGGCAAAACTTGTCTGTTTATTGTTATCGTGCTTTTTTTCAAAAAATTCAATGCTCCGTGGCCGCTTTTTGCTCAAGTTTATATGAGTCAAGCACAACAGAATCACCTCATTACCATGCTACCACTGTGAAGCCTGACTCGAACCGCGAGTATGTCAGTGTATTTGCCCGATATTCTCAGGATGCTACACCTGCAAACCAGCGCGAACCTTGCTGTTTAAATTGCTTTTATCCCGCGTTTTCGGCATCCAGACACTACATTTCAAGCGGCTTCAATCACACATTGCAAAGGGTGTTGTGCTTCGCGGGCGGATTCCAAGACCTGATGCATTTTGGTTTCTGCAATATCTTGTGGGTAGACGCCACATACGCCCATGCCCTCTGTATGTACTTGGAGCATGATTTGTGTCGCTTGTTCACGAGACTTGTTAAAAAAACGTTCAATGACGGCGACGACAAACTCCATGGGGGTGTAGTCGTCGTTAAGCAACAACACTTTATATAACTCTGGGGGCTTGGGTTTGGCCACTTGGGATTCAAGGGCCAAATCACCTTCACGCTTGGGTCGTACCATAGTTTTGTATACCTGTCTTAGAACCTATTTTGCGCCTTGTATTAAAAAATTCAAGGGCCTGATGCAGGAGAAATCCGGCTTTTATAAGATAAATTAAAGATAAATTTTGACGCGCTTGACGATACGGTCCTGTACGTCGAGGATTTCCAGTTTATGTTCACCAATTTTAAAGCTGGTGTCCGGTTCCGGAATGCCCTCAAAGTGCTCAAGAATTAAACCATTCAATGTGCGTGGACCATCAGTGGGCAGGGAGAGTTTCAATTTGCGGTTGAGGTCGCGCAGCAAGCTACCGCCATCGACCAGCCAACTGCCATCTTCATGCTGATGAAAGTGATTGGCGTGCTCGGGTGACTGGGTGGTGAATTCGCCCACCACTTCTTCAAGGATATCTTCCAGCGTCAGCAAGCCTTTGAATTCACCATACTCATCGACGACCAGCGCAATCCGCTCATGCCGCTTCTGGAATTGCTGCAACTGGGTGTAAAGCGGCGTGCCCGACGGAATATAGTAGGGCAGACTCATGGCAGCCTGTAATAAGGCTTTGGTAGGGGCTTTGCCGATGTGGAAGTCGCGTAGCAGTGGTAGCACTTTACGCACATGCAAAATGCCCACGATATCTTCGTGGTCGCCCTCTCTTACCGGCAGGCGCGAGTGATGGCTGCGTGTCAGTTGCTCCATGATCTGCTCAATCGAATGATTCAGGTCTATAAACTCGACCATGGTATGCGCCGTCATGGCGTCGTCCACAATAATGTCTTCCAGGTCCAGTAGGTTGAGCAAAATGGTGCGGCTTTGTGAGGGGATATATTGCCCGGCATCGCTGACAATGCTGCGCAACTCCTCGGTGGTGACTGATTGCGCCTGCTCATCGAAGTTGACGCGCACACCCAGTATCTTGAGAAAGGCTTTGACGAACAAGTTAACAAACCAGACTACCGGGGTGAACAGCCATATCAGCGGGTAAAGCAAGTAGCTGGTGGCAAAACCGAGTTTTTCCGCGTGTGCGGCGGCGATCACTTTAGGCGATATTTCACTGAAGACCAGAATGGCAAAGGTGATGGCGAGCGAGCCAAACATGAGTACATAATCGCCTTCACCAAACAGGCGCTCAGAAATCACGACTTCCAGCGTGGAGGAACCGACGATACAAAAGGTATTGCCGAGCAAAATGGCACCCAGTGTTTTATCGGTTTGTGCAATCAGTCGGCTGGCCAGTTTGGCGCCACGATGGCCTTCTTTGGCCAGGTGTCGCATCCGGTAACGGTTGAGCGACATCAGGCTGGTTTCGGCAATGGAGAAAAAGGCTGTCAGTGACAGCAAGAGCAGTAGCAGACCAATCTGCCAGCTTAACGGGATGTTGTCCAAAAGAGTGGAATTAAAAACAAGAAGCCACTAGTGTACCCACCAGTGGCTAAAAATCAAGAAGAACGCGGACTAAAGGTTTTATTAGGGCGCAACAGCCGCTTCGTCTTCTTTCGGTTTTTTCTCGGTGTCGCCGATCAGGTTGGCACGGCTCACACCCAGCCACATGGCAATCGGGCAAGCGACCAAGACGGAAGAGTAAATGCCGAACAAAATACCAATGGTCAGTGCCAGCGAGAAGTTGTGCAGGGTTTCGCCACCAAAAAACAGCATGGAGCAGACCATGGTCTGCGTCATCATGTGGGTGATGATGGTGCGCGACATGGTGCGGGTAATCGCATTGTCAATGACTTGTACGGCGCTGGCTTTACGCATTTTTTTGAAGTTTTCGCGCACGCGGTCAAACACCACCACGGACTCATTCACGGAGTAACCCAATACCGCCAGAATCGCCGCCAGTACCGTGAGATTAAACTCCCACTGGAAGAAGGCGAAGAAACCTAAAATGATAATCACGTCATGCATGTTGGCGATAATGGCTGCCACCGCAAAGCGCCACTCAAAGCGCAATGCAAGGTAGCCCATGATGCCTGCACACACCAGCAGCAAAGCCAGTGCGCCGTTTTCATACAACTCTTCACCGACTTGTGAACCCACTGATTCCACGCGACGGATTTCTGCACCGGCATCTGCCGCTTTTAATGCGCTGGAGATTTTTTCGGACAATTGTGCAATTGACAGCTCTTTTTTCACCGGCAGGCGGATCAATACATCCTGGCTGGAGCCAAAGTTTTGTACCGTCACATCTTTGAGGCCCACGCCATCCATTACCTGGCGGATTTGCTCGATATTGGCCGCTGCCGGGTAGTGCACTTCCATCACGGTGCCGCCAGTAAAGTCGACGCCGTAATTCAAGCCTCTATGCAGCAAGAAGAAGATCGCCAATACAAAGGTAATCAGCGAGATCGAGGTGGTCAGACGCCCGTAGCTCATGAACGGGATATCTTTTTTAATTCTGAATAATTCCATAATCTATTCTCTTATATGCGTTGTCAGCGTGCGGGTGATTAACCAATGCGCAGGTGTTCAATCTTGCGGCGGTAGCCGTACAAGAGGTTGACCAGTGCACGGGAGACCAGCACGGCGCTAAACATAGAGGTCATAATGCCCAACACGTGTACCACAGCAAAGCCTTTGATCGGGCCGGTACCAAACATAAACAAAGCCAGACCAGCAATCAGGGTGGTGACGTTGGAGTCCAAAATGGTATCAAACGCACGGTCATAGCCAGCGTGGATACTGGCTTGTGGCGTGTTGCCATTTCGCAGCTCTTCACGGATACGTTCGTTAATCAGCACGTTGGCATCAATTGCCATCCCCAGTGCCAGCGCAATCGCCGCCAGGCCTGGCAAGGTCAGTGTCGCTTGCAGCATGGACAAGATCGCTACTAGCAACAGCAGGTTCACGCCCAGCGCCATCACAGACACGCCACCAAACACCATGTAGTAAACGATCATCATCACCGCGATGGCTGCAAAGCCCCACAGTGTAGAGTGCACACCGCGTTTGATGTTTTCTTCACCCATGCTTGGGCCTACCGTACGTTCTTCGATGATTTCCATCGGTGCTGCCAGCGCACCGGCGCGCAGCAGCAGTGAAATATCAGTGGCTTCCTGTGCATTGGCCATGCCAGAGATTTGTACGCGGCCGCCGCCAATTTCTTCGTTAATTACCGGTGCGGTAATGACTTCGGTGCTGCCTTTTTCAATCAGCAGAATCGCCATGCGCTTGCCCACGTTTTCACGCGTCACGTTTTTAAAGATGCCTGCACCACGGCCATCCAGCGTGACGTTAACCACGGAAGAACCGTTTTGGCCATTCACACCCGGGCCCGCATCGGTGATGCGGTCACCGGTTAACACCACGCTCTTTTTCACCAGCACCGGACGGCCTTCACGGTCAGCAAACAACTCGTCACCAAACGGCACCTGGCCTGCCTGCGCTTTTTGCAGTGTGGCCATGTCAGACTTTTCTTCATCCACCATGCGGATTTCCAAAGTCGCTGTGCGGCCGAGGATTTCCTTGGCTTTGGCGGTGTCTTGCACGCCTGGTAATTGCACCACAATACGGTCCAGGCCTTGTTGCTGCACGATAGGCTCGGCTACGCCCAGCTCGTTAATCCGGTTATGCAGAGTTTGCAAGTTCTGCTTGAGCGCAAATTCCTGGATGCGTTTTTGCGCCATCACGCTCATGCTGGCCGTGAGGTTAAAGTCTTTGTCGCTACCTGCAATTTTGTAGGTCAGGTCAGAAAAGTCTTTGGCCAGCAGGTTGCGCGCCTTGGTGGCTTCGGCTTCTGATTCAAATTTGATCACCACTACCTGGCCTTGACGCTCAATACCGTAGTAATTGATTTTTTCCTTGCGCAAAGACATGCGGAAATCGCCGACAGTACTTTCAGCCGCTTTATCCAACGCCGCTTTCATGTCCACTTGCAGCAGGAAATGCACGCCACCACGCAAGTCCAGGCCCAAATACATCGGTTTGGCGCCTATGCTTTGCAGCCAGTTTGGTGTTTGTGGCACCAGGTTAAGCGCCACGGTGTAGTCTTTACCAAGGTTGCCAACCAGTTTGTCCTTGGCCAGCAATTGCGTATCCGTGTTGGCAAAACGCACTTTCACGCCGCTGGCATCCATAAATAAACCGTCAAACGGAATGTTGGCCAGTTTCAGTGTGTCTTCCACTTTTCGCAGCAGGCTATCGTCTACTTTCAGTGACGTTTTGGCCGGGCTGATCTGCACCGCTGGTGATTCACCAAAAAAGTTGGGGATCGTGTAAAGCAGGCCAATGATAAACACTGTGCCGATCAGCACGAATTTCCATATTGGATAACGGTTCATAAGAAACTCTTGGTCGGAATGAAAGACGCGTGCGTCTTGTGGTTAGGATTAAATGGATTTCAGGGTGCCAGGTGGCAACAGTGTTTGTACCGTATGTTTCTGCACATTGACTACTGTATTGGCTGCAATTTCAATGCTGACAAAGTTCTCGCTCACTTTGGTTACCTTGCCGACGATGCCACCGGTGGTGGCCACTTCATCGCCCGCTTTCAGGGTTTCCAGCATGGACTTATGCTGTTTTGCCTGTTTGACCTGTGGGCGGATCAACATAAAGTAAAACAAGACAAAAATCACCACCATGGGCAAAAAGCTCATGATGTCGGTAGCTGGCGCGGCAGCTGCGTAAGCGTTGCTGATAAACATATCTATTCCTAGGTCATACTGAAAATAACGCATGATTCTATCATAGAGCCTTCTTAATCTGTCACCAGCCGTCCGCCTGCCCGCATCGCAATAAAGACTTGACTGTTAATTGTAAAGATATTTTAATATTTGTTCGCCTGGATTGTTTAGCATCCAGGTATTTGATCACAACATTTTTCATATTGGAGAAGCATATGCAAAGTTACATAAAATGTATCGCAGCAGTCACTTTAGCCATTTCGTGCCAAGTGGCGCAAGCTGGGGTGATTGTGCAGGCAACGGCAATTAGCGCCTCTAATCCTGACTTTGGCGGTTCGTATGCCTTGGTTAATCAAATCAATCAGTCAGGGTTATCCGCTAGTTATGTCGCAGGTGTCACCGATTTTGACAGCTTTGTCGCCAGCACCACACATGATGGACTGGCTGCGTTAAATTCCGGCTTCAGTGTCGGCCCTTACGGCAGCTTTAGCTATGACCTCGGGGCCGTCTACAATATTGATGCCATTGGATTATGGGCGACCGCCAATACCGGGTCTGTGCTGCAATTTAACTTGTATGCTGATAATGACAATGATTTTAGCAATGGCAATAGCGGATTGCTGGGCGGGTTTAATGCGGTAGGGTCTAATTACACGTCGGCAGATCCTGGTCAGGCATTTACTTTCGGCGATGTTTCCACCCGATATGTGCACATGGAGATTCTGACCACCGATGGCGGTGCCCAACCGGGGTTGGGTGAAGTTGTTTTCCGTACGGCAACCATGGTCCCCGAACCTGAGTCTATGGCTTTGTTTGCCGCCGGGCTGATTCCTGTTTGGTTGCGTTTACGCAAAAAAGCCTGATTTGCACTTTGGTTGGTGATGTTAATCAACCTTTAAAAGCCAGCACCTGTTTGCGTGCTGGCTTTTTTATCGAGAGTTGATGGTGAGGGTGCAGTAGTTAATTTCGGCTCTAGTTTCGTGATGCAGGGGTGGGGTGATTGTAATAAAAGGTTGTTCTTTGGTTAGTTGGGCATGGCTGCCTACGCGGATGGTTTATTTTTTTGTGTTACCGCGTCTTTCGTCATTCCGGCACAGGCCGGAATCCAGGCAGGGTGATTTCTCGAAACTGATTATTCGTTGGACGATTGCTTTTCGCTTTTTCAGCGAGTTACCTCGCTTTCCGAACGTAACGATATTTTGTGAGTGCTTGTTTCGCCCTTACGGCGAGTTACTTTTCTTTGCTTGCACAAAGAACAAGTAACCAAAAGAAAGTGCACCCCAGCTTCCGCTTGTTCCCTGCGCTACTCGACTTGTCGGGCGTCAATCAAAAACTCGTCCTGACAAGCCACACAGGACGTGGCTTGTTGCGGGACTCAAACAGTTGATTGCCGAAATCCCCCGCCAAGCCTGCGTTGCTCGGCGCGGCAGATGGGGACCCCGAACACCATGCGACTGCAACCGTCGATGGTTATAAGACAAAGAATTACTTTTTTGAACTGTCCAAATTTAGGCGATGTCAGTTTGGCGAGACAAATCCCATCCCATCCCATCCCATCCCATCACGCTGAGTAGCGGAGACAAAATAAGAGAAGAGGGAGCGACTGTCCGAATCCCGCGGTGGGCTGCGGGGTGTGCAGCCCGCTAGGATGAGTTTCGTGACCGGCTTATGCCTAAGTCCAGCAAAGCATCGGACGAAAGTCCTAAGTTGAGCAACGCAAGGAAGCCGTCAGGCCGTGATGGCTGGGTGCCCTCTTCTTTGGTTACTTTCTGAGGGGCAAGCATCAGAAAGTGACTCGCCTAGAGGCGAAAATAGCAGTTCAAATTGCAATCAATATTGACTTAACGTTTCTCCGCCCGTTTACGAGCAAACTCCGCCTTAAACGCCTCAAAACGATTCTCTTCAATCGCCGCTCGTATGCCTTGCATCAACACCTGGTAATAATGCAGGTTATGAATGGTGTTTAAACGCGCGCCCAGAATCTCGCCAATGCGGTACAAATGGTGCAGGTAGGCGCGGCTAAAGTTCTGGCAGGTGTAGCATTCACAGTCAGCATCCAGTGGGCGGGTGTCTGTTTTATAACTGGCATTCTTGATTTTGACATCACCATATTGCGTGAACAGCCAGCCATTACGGGCGTTGCGCGTAGGCATGACGCAGTCAAACATATCAATGCCGTAGCTGACGGCGTCGACCAGGTCTTCCGGCGTACCGACGCCCATTAAATAACGCGGTTTGTCTTTAGGCATTTGTGGTGCGGTGTGCGCCAAAATCCGCAACATGTCTTCTTTGGGCTCGCCGACTGACAGGCCACCAATGGCGTAGCCGTCGAAGCCGATGGCTTCCAGGCCCTGGCGCGAAATATCGCGCAGGTCTTCGTACATGCCGCCCTGGATAATGCCAAACAATGCATTCTGGCCAATGCTCGCCCCTGCGGCGTTGGCGTCGTCTTCGGTTCGTTGCTGTACTTCATGTACTAGCTTCCTCACCTCATCCTCGCCGCCTTGCAGGGCCATCGCTTGTGAGATTGAATGGCTTTGGTACACATTAAATGCATCACGGCTGCGTTGCGCCCAGCGCTGGCTGAGTTCCATCGATTTGCGCGCCTCATCGTGGCTGGCCGGGTAGGGCGTGCATTCATCAAAAATCATGACGATGTCACTGTTGAGCACGCGCTGGATACGCATGGATTCTTCTGGTGTTAGGAAGCAGCGGTCACCATTGATCGGGGACTGGAATTTAACTCCCTCTTCGGTGATCTTGCGCAATTCGCCCAGGCTCCAGACCTGGAAACCGCCGGAGTCGGTGAGGATGGGTTTTTCCCAGCCCATAAACTTGTGCAGGCCTTCATGCGCGGCGACCACTTCCAACCCGGGGCGTAACCACAAATGGAAGGTGTTGCCGAGGACGATGTGTGCCTGGATGTCGTTGAGTTCTTGCGGTGACATGGCTTTGACCGTGCCGTAAGTGCCAACAGGCATAAAGGCCGGGGTTTGTACCTCACCGTGAGGCAGGCTGACGGTGCCGCGTCTGGCGAGGCCGTCGGTATTGTGTAAAGAAAACTGCATGAACGTGCGATAACTGGCTGAAATAAACAGACATTTTACCACAGCTACAAGGCCTGCTTCTGATGCTGCGCAGGCCGCTGCAATCGCTGGATGCGCTTGCATTTTTTGTGATTGCCCGCAACAATGCTGGTATTCCGCAATTCTGAAAAAGTCCCTTATGGTTGATCCGCAAAACCGCCTGTCACGACGCGAACAGCATACCAGTCTGCGCCAGCGAGGCATTTACCTGCTGCCTAATTTGTTCACGTCTGCTTCACTGTTTGGTGGTTTTTACGCCATTGTGCAGGCGATGAATTTGCATTTTGAGCAGTCAGCGATTGCGATTTTTATTGCCATGGTGATGGATGGCCTGGATGGCCGCGTGGCGCGTATGACCAATACCCAGAGTGCATTTGGTGCCGAGTATGACAGCCTGGCTGACATGGTGTCGTTTGGCGTTGCGCCTGCGCTCATTATGTATGTGTGGGCCTTGCAGCCGATGAACAAGCTGGGCTGGATTGCTGCCTTTATCTACTGCGCTTGCGCGGCTTTACGCCTGGCGCGCTTTAATACCAAGCTGGATGACCCGTTCCAGGACAAGCGCTTCTTCCAGGGCTTGCCTAGTCCGGCGGCGGCGGCCTTGCTGGCGGGGTTTGTCTGGGTATCTTACGAATACAATGTCGATGGCCGCGAAATCTTTTTTGGCGTGTTGCAGATGAAGTGGATTGCGTGGGCGATTACGGTGTTTGCCGCCGGTTCTATGGTGTCTGACCTCAAGTTTTATAGCGGCAAAGATATCAACCTCAAGCATTCGGTGCCGTTTGTGGCGATTTTGGCGGTGGTGTTAGCCTTTGTGCTGATTTCATACAGCCCGCCAGAAGTGTTGTTTAGCGTGGTGTTTGTCTATGCCTTGTCTGGCTATTACATGTGGGCGCGCGAACGCCTGGCGGCAAAAAACACGGCTTAAGACATCAGATGCATTGATAAAAACGCGCTTGTCGGCGCGTTTTTTTATGCCTATATCCCGCGTGTGGTCATTTTTAGGACAAGCGAGTAAAATTGGCCTGTTAGCATTAGGAAAATTCATGGAACAAATTATTATTTTTGATACCACGTTGCGCGACGGTGAACAAAGCCCGGGCGCGGCGATGACCAAAGAAGAAAAAATCCGCATTGCGCGCCAGCTGGAAAAGCTGGGCGTAGATGTGATTGAAGCAGGGTTTGCTGCAGCTAGCCCGGGTGATTTTGAGGCGATTTCCGAGATCGCCAAAGTGATCAAAACCTCTACCGTGTGTTCATTGGCGCGTGCCAGTGAAAACGACGTGCGCCGTGCCGGTGAAGCGATCAAACATGCGGCTAAAGGCCGTATCCATACCTTTATTGCCACCAGCAAAATTCATATGGAAAACAAACTGCGCATGAGCGAAGACCAGGTGGTCGAGCGCGCGGTGCAAGCGGTGAAGTGGGCGCGTGAATATACTGAAGATGTGGAATTTTCAGCCGAAGATGCGGTGCGTTCTGAGATTGATTTCCTGGTGCGTGTATTTGAAGCCGTGATTGAGGCCGGTGCCAAAACCATCAACGTGCCGGATACCGTGGGTTACAGTATCCCTGAAGTGTGGGGCGAGCGGTTTGCCATTTTGCTCAAACGCGTCAAGGGCGCCGACAAAGTGGTGTGGTCTACCCATTGCCACAATGACCTTGGCATGGCGGTGGCCAACTCGCTGTCTGCCGTCATGAACGGCGCACGCCAGGTGGAATGCACCATCAATGGCCTGGGTGAGCGTGCTGGTAACGCAAGCCTGGAGGAAATCGTCATGGCGATTAAAACCCGTAACGATATTTTCAACCTGAGTACCCGTATTGACACCACGCAAATCGTGCCTGCTTCCAAACTGGTGTCTACCATTACGGGTTATCCAGTGCAGCCGAATAAGGCGATTGTTGGTGCCAACGCGTTTGCGCATGAGTCCGGCATCCATCAGGATGGCGTGCTCAAGCACCGCGAAACGTACGAGATTATGCGTGCCGAAGATGTGGGCTGGGGTGCCAATAAACTCACTTTGGGCAAGCTGTCTGGCCGCAATGCTTTCCGCACGCGTTTGAAAGAGTTGGGCATCGAGCTGGAAAGTGAAGATGCCTTAAATGCTGCATTTGCGCGCTTTAAAGAGCTGGCCGATAAAAAATCTGAGATTTTTGACGAAGATTTACACGCGCTGGTGAGTGATGAAGTGGTGCAGGAGCGTGAACTGTTCAAGTTGTCTTACCTGCAAGTGGCATCGCAAACGGGTGAAATTCCGCATGCAATTTTAACCTTGAGTGTCGATGGCGCTGAGCAGCGTACAGAAGCAGATGGCGGTGGCCCGGTCGATGCCACCTTTAAGGCGATTGAAAATGTGGTGGGTAGTGATGCTGAGCTGTTGCTGTACTCCGTGAATAACATCACCAGCGGCACGGATGCGCAGGGTGAAGTCACGGTGCGTTTGTCCAAGGGTGGCCGTATCGTCAATGGCCAGGGCGCGGATACCGACATTGTGGTGGCTTCGGCCAAAGCCTATTTAAATGGCCTGAACAAGCTGTATGCCAAAGCGGAAAAATTGAACCCGCAGGTGTAAGCATGTTCTGAATCAACGCTTGCTGCTGATGGGTGGCAGGCGTTTTCTTTTTGTATTGAATCTCATTGTGGACGAAAGGCTGGATAGGTCATAATGACGCAAAGAAATCATTGGTTGCTGGTGATCGCTGCGTTGACCTGTACCTACTTTATTTGGGGTTCCACTTACCTGGCGATTAAGTACGCGATTGAGAGTTTTCCCCCGTTTGCCATGGTGGGCATCCGATTCACGGTTGCCGGATCGTTGCTATACCTGATCTTGCGTGCCACAGGGCATACCGCGCCTACGCGTGTGCAATGGCGCGGTGCGGCCTGGGTTGGCCTGTTGCTGCCGGTATTGGGTAACGGCACGGTGTCGCATGTGCAGTTACATGTGTCGTCTAGCGTGGCTGCATTGGCGATTGCCACGGCACCGATCTGGATGGCGATTTTCTCTAGCGCGTGGGGGCACAAAATCAGCCGCCGTGAATGGCTGGGTATTGCCATTGGCCTGGTCGGCATTTTGTTATTGAATACGCGTGGTAGCCTGCAAGGCGACTGGCTGAGTGCCGGTTTGCTGATGTTTGCGGCGGCTTCGTGGTCGCTGGGTTCTGTCTGGAGCAAGCATATGGCCATGCCGCAAGGCCTGATGGGCGCGGCCAGCCAGATGTTGTGCGGTGGCCTGATCGCACTGGTGTTTAGTGTGGTGTTTGGCGAACATTGGCCGGTGCAGGTCACGGCGCGCTCATGGGCGGCGATTGCTTTCCTCATTGTGCTCGGTTCCATGGTGGCATTCTCGGCCTATCACTGGCTGCTGCATCATGTGCGGCCCATGGTCGCCAGCAGCAATACCTTTGTTAATCCTATCGTCGCTTTTGTGGTGGGCGTCTGGTTTGCCGATGAGCAGATTCACCTGATGGAATATATTGCGCTGGCCGTGATTCTGGTCGGTGTGTTCCTGGTGCTGACCGCGACCAAAGAAGCGGTGCCTGACGAACAAATTGTTTAGTTAATCATTAAAGAAACTTAAATTGTATGAAGCAAAACCTGGCGTTATTTGATTTGGACAACACCCTGCTGGCCGGTGATAGTGACTATAACTGGAGCGTGTTCCTGATTGGTGAAGGATTGCTCGATGCCGAGCAGCACAAAGCACGCAACGAGCAGTTTTATGAGGATTATAAAAACGGCTGCCTGGATATTTATGCTTTCCTCAAGTTTCAGTTGCAACCCTTGTCTCAGCATCCAAAAGCATTTTTGGATGACTTGCATACCAAATACATGACCAACGTGATCCGCCCCATGATGACGCAAAAGGCGCAAGACCTGGTTAATCAGCACAAGGCCAATGGCGATTTATGCATGGTGATTACGGCGACGAATAGTTTTGTCACCAAGCCGATTGCTACCGCTTATGGCATTGAGCACCTCATAGGCACCGACCCCGAAATGGTCGACGGCCAATTTACCGGTGGTGTGAGTGGCACGCCTAGCTTCCAGCAAGGCAAAGTGACGCGCCTCAATGAGTGGCTGGCCGCGCGTGGCCAAAACTTGGCGGATTTTGACACCAGTTATTTCTATAGCGACTCACACAACGACTTGCCATTGATGAAGCTGGTCACCAACCCGGTGGCGGTGGATGCAGACCCGACGCTGACCGCCTATGCCACTGCGCAGGGTTGGCCTGTGATCAGCCTGCGTTAAGCTTAGCTGTTTTAAAAGCTGATGGTCAGGGCTGTCACGGCCATCAGGTTGTTGTCCACTTGCCGTGCGCTGTTTTTATCAAAAATGGCATCGCGGCTATTCAACTGGCGTAACTCGTTGCGCCATACCATACGCGGGTTGAGCCGGTAATCCATATTCACAGAATAACCTGTGGTCTGAAAGCCATGCTCAGTGCCTGAGCTAATAATCACGCCGTGCTTGTCCCGGTAGTGCTCTAGCCGTGCGGCAAATTGTAGCCGCTCTGAGTAGCTGTAGCGCAGCACCATATTCGGGCTAAACCAGACGTTGTAACGATCACTGTCAGGCGCGGCTTGCTCGGCGCCGATATCAAACGCCGTGATCAATCCCCATTGTTCATTCAGCTGCCATTGCACATAAAAATCATGAAAATAGCGCATCTGCCGTTGCGCGTCTGATTTGTCATTGCCAATAAACGAGCTGCTATTAATGGTGAGCTTGTCGTTGGGCTTGTAAGTCAATTGGTGGCCGATGGCGGGTGTGGTATTGCCATCCGGGCGATGAATGCGTTGCCAGCCAGTGAGTAGCAGGCCGCTGACCAGCCATTTGCCGTCCGGCGTGGTGTAACTCAGTTTGGCACCGGTTTCGAAATAAGGTGAGTTATCCGCCATCAGGCTGCGTGTCAGCGTCCAGTTATCAATACCTACGGCACTCTCAAAGCCGATATGTGACGGCATCACGCCGATATCCAGCCATAGATCGTGATCGCCAGAGAGTTTAAGGCCCAGGTTGGCTTCATATATGTTGCGCAAACCACGCGGCTCGGCGGCATAGTTGGCGCGCATATAGGTGCCTGCGCCCAGTGCCAGGTTGCCGCGCACGCGGTCAGTCGATAATGCAGCTTTGAACATCGCCAGGTTGATGCTGGGGCTGTCGGTGACATTATGGCTATAGACAAAGTCTGGCCGCCTGTCATTGGCTGGGTGGTTAAAGTCGTGTATCAGGTAGCTTTCAAAATAAGCGCTAAGCTGGACCAAATTATTGCTATCAGGATTTTTGCTGGCAGGCGTTGGTGCTTCTTCAGCCTGTGCTATCAAAGCCAGGCTGAATAAAGGCGTCATCCATAATAAAGAGGGTTTCATGCTGAGCATCCAAACAAAGGGTGTCAGCAGGTTAAAGCGCTGCACCTATCAATCACATAAACATAACGCAAAAAAGCGCCTGTGATTGTGTCAGAAAGCAAGGGGAAAGCAGGGCAGTTCGGCAGACGTGTATTAACGGCCCAATACTACGTGCAGCACAAAGCGGCTGCCGATATAGGCCAGCAACAATAAAACAAAGCCCAGTAGCGTCCAGCGCGTGGCCACTTTGCCGCGCCAGCCATATTTAAAGCGGCCAAACAGCAGCCAGGCGTAAATCAGCCATGAGGCAATCGAGAAAACGGTTTTATGATTAAACTGTAGCGGTTTACCGAAGATTTCTTCGCTAAACAGCATGCCGCTAATCAGCGTAATGGTCAGCAACACAAAGCCAACATGCAGCACTTTAAACAGCAGGGCATCCAGCACCATGAGTGGCGGGAAATCAGGTAAGCCCATCCAGCTGTTCTTCTTGTGCAGCGCACGCTCGGCCATGCGCATCAGGCACGCGTGCAAGGCAGCAAAGGTAAACAGGCTATATGCCACCATGGCGATAAGGATGTGCAGGTTAAATAACGTGAAGCCGTGCGTGTCTACATAGTAGTCTTTGACCGCAAAGCCCGGCATCAGCACGAATAAGGCTGCAGGCGGCAACACAAACGCTTGCAGGCTGCGTAAAGAGTGCTTTAGGTCTGCCAGCCAGTAAATCAGCACCGTGAGCCATAAAATAGCCGAGAGCGCGTAATACACGCCAAGGTTCAGTGAGCCGATGGCAAAAATATCTCGATACAACAACCCGCCATGCATCACCAAACCCAACGCCACCATGGCGCTGTGTAACTGAAACGGGAAGGCATGTTCATTGATCGCTTTGTCCTGTTTGGCGATGCGCCAGTAATCCAGCGCCACGGCCATATAAACAAAAGCCACAATCAGATAAGGAAGCAGGTGTTGAGTCATGCCTGGCATTATGGCAAAACTCGCTGCATTCGACCAGCGTGCTAACGGCTGACCACATCACGTTAGCCAATAGTTTATTTTTGGCTTGGGCTGGCATGAGGTAAAATCGTAGGCATTGCATATTCATGAATTGTGAAAGAAAGGCATTCCATGCTGGAAAACCTGACCGGCCGCTTACAGGGCGTGATTAAAAACCTGCGCGGCCAGGCGCGACTGACCGAAGACAACATTGCCGATGCCATGCGCGAAGTGCGTATGGCTTTGCTGGAGGCTGATGTTGCTCTGCCAGTTGTTAAAGATTTTATCGCCCGCGTGAAAGAGCGCGCCAATGGCCGCGACGTATTGCAGAGCTTAACGCCAGGCCAGGCCGTGATTGAAGTGGTGAACGAAGAGCTCACTGCGCTCATGGGCAAGGCCAACGAAGGCCTCAACCTGGCTGCCGTGCCGCCGGTGGTGATTTTGATGGCAGGTTTGCAAGGGGCGGGTAAAACCACCACCTCAGGCAAGCTGGCCAAATTGCTCAAAGAGCAAAAGAAAAAAGTATTGCTCGCCAGTGCCGACGTTTACCGTCCGGCAGCGATCACGCAGTTGCAAACCCTTGCTAAGCAATTGGAGATTGACTGCTTTGACAGCAATCCGCAGCAAAAGCCGTTAGACATCGCCGCTCAGGTGATGGAGCAAGCCAGAAAGAGTTACTATGATGTAGTGATCTTTGATACGGCCGGTCGTTTGGCCATTGATGAAGCCATGATGGCCGAAATCAAAGACCTGCACGCTTACCTCAAGCCGACTGAAACCTTGTTCGTGGTCGACGCCATGCAAGGCCAGGATGCCGTCAATACCGCCAAAGCGTTTGGCGAGACACTGCCACTCACTGGCGTGATCGTCACCAAGCTCGACGGCGATGCGCGTGGCGGTGCCGCACTCTCTGTGCGCCATGTCACTGGCAAGCCGATCAAGTTTATTGGTGTGAGCGAAAAGGTCGATGGCCTGGAGCCTTTCCACCCCGACCGCATGGCGGGCCGTATTTTGGGCATGGGTGATGTATTAAGCCTGATTGAGGAAGCGCATAAAAAGGTCGACATGGCTGAGGCGCAAAAAGTCGCTGACAAAATCAAGTCCGGCGCCAAGTTCGACCTCGAAGACTTTAAGTCGCAAATGATGCAAATGCAAAAGATGGGCGGCATGGCCTCACTCATGGACAAAATGCCTAGCCAGATCTCCGGCATGGCGCAAAAAATCAACACTGACGACGTAGATAAATCGCTGCGCCGCCTGGAAGGCATTATTAATAGCATGACGCCCGAAGAGCGCCGCAAGCCTGAGCTGATTAAAGCCACGCGTAAAAAACGCATTGCCGCCGGTAGTGGCGTGCAGGTGCAAGAAGTGAACCGCCTGCTCAATCAGTTTGAAGAAACCCAAAAGATGATGAAGATGTTCAGCAAGGGTGGCATGGCCAAACTTATGCGAGGCATGGGCGGCATGATGGGTGGTAAATTCCCCGGAATGTAAAGCGAAAATTGGGGATGAATAAAAAAATAAACTTTTTATACAAAAAAAGCCAAAACAGCATTGACCAAATTTAATTCATCCCCCATAATCGCGTTCTTTCAAATTTGACGCAAAACAAAGCGGCAGACAAGAAACAGATGGGGTGTTAGCTCAGCTGGTAGAGCAGCGGACTTTTAATCCGTTTGTCGTGGGTTCGATCCCCGCACACCCTACCAAAATACAAAAGACGGCTCGCAGAAATGTGAGCCGTTTTTCTTTTCTCAATATCAAAGCCACCTTAAGTCAAAAGCTTCTCAAAATTTTATTCATCCATAACTAATGGCGTGATATATTTAAATAAATATTAAAAACAAAATATACAAATGAAGAAATTATTAGTAGTTGCATCAACTGTTTTTCTTAGTGGCTGTATTGCTGCAATGACACCAAAAGAAGTTGTTGATAAAGGGCCATTAAGCACTTATACAAGTTCAAAAAATAGTGGGGATGTTGTTAAATGTATCGCTCCTAAATGGGAGGAAACAAAAGATTTTGGGATCTTGCCTATAGTTAGTGCACGTGAAACAGAATCTGGGCACCGAATAATTTTTTATGTTGCTGATGATGTTAAGTATGTTGTTGACATAGACAATAATACTTCTGGTTCGAAAACTAAGCTGTATGTTGGCAAAACAGCTTCTTATGGTGGCGACAAAAGAATTAAAGATGTTTCCGACTGTCAATAGCTTGGACTCATAAGTAGCCTTATGGCTGCTAAATCAAGATAAAAAGGCGGCTTGCAGAAATGTGAGCCGTTTTTCTTTTCTCGATACTGAGCAGCGTTTCAGATTTCAGTTTTTCAGCATTCCCAGATTTTGTCATTTTCAGGCTGGTTACCCTCAAGCCATCCCCAAACTCGCCCGCTCGCAGCCCGAAACCCTGCCCATAGACGCACGTCTTGAGTCATAGGCAGGCAAATGGCGGCTGACTGATGCGACGGTAATCCCAACTGAGATCGTTGGCCGTTATGTTGGCCTTGGCGTGGGAGTTGGGATTTGTACAGGCGGAAGCTGCTTGATGCTTTTATCAGGCTCGAATGTTAGGTGGGGCAGTTGCTACGAGAGATTCAAGGTTAGCGCCTTGGGTCTTTTTATTTTTAAGTAAGGTAAACTTTCAGTCAATAATTGCCTGTTGACTTTGGTCGTTGGCAGAAGCCTTTATTAAGTAAAGCTTCGCTAATTCTTTTAATGCCATGCTCGACAAGAGGGAATCAAAATGAATCAAATAAGCTCAATGACTCCTAAAATTTATAATCAACAAACTTTATGTGTTTATTGCCGTGAGCAATTTGATGAGAAAAAGCACCCTCAACCCTTCAGTGATGAGCATATTATTCCAGAAGGTATTGGAGGTACTCATGTACTTCCAAATGCTGTATGTGCCAGTTGTCGAACACTTACCAGTAATACGTACGAGGTTAGAACAATAAGAAGTACATTCCAGATCCCTCGCATTATTCTGGGGGTGCGCCGCAAAAAACAAAGACAGCGAGATAAAAAAAGAGGGTCGCCTTCTTTGCCTCTGGTTGCATTAGGTAACAATACTGTTTCAATAGCTGAACCAGACTTAGCTGTGACCGGTCGCGATTTTCCTCAGTTATTTCACTTACCTAAATTTGATCGAGCGGGCTTTTATACTGGTATTCGTAACGACGATATTTGTACCTCATTTCGAGTGGTTTTAGTTGATCTTGGGGTAACTAATAAACTGCCTGCCGGAGGAATTACTGTTTCTATCAAAATAGATTTCTTTGAGTTTGCGATGACACTTATCAAGATGGCATACAGTTATGCATTGGCAAATAGTCTGAATTTACAAACCGATATTAACGATATCAGAGATTTGATTTTGGGAAATAGAACTGATGTATTTAACTTTTTTGGTTCATTTGAGAGCGACTCTGACAAAACAAGTGAATTGCACACTCTTTCACATTCTGTTCTTAAAAGCTTAGTCATAGTTAAACTTCACCTATTCTCTGCTTATACCAAACAGTCGTATATGGTTGTTATCGGCAAGAGCAATCAGGGCCCCATTTCAGTCTCAGGTTCTTCAAAAATGAGATTGCCAGCCTTCAGTGGGAATCGGATTGCATTAGTCGATAATGCAATTAAGTTGAATACCAATTATGACAATACTCATGTTAGAAATCCAAATGAGATGTTTAGAGCTAACGAAATAATCAGCGATAAAATGCTTTTGCCTAAGAAAAACCGGATTCTAAGTTATAAAAGCTAGTGTTACTGTTATGTTTGTTATTAAAACCACATTTCTTGATCCCAATGGCTGAAGCTAGAGATACAAAACCACTTTTTTATAAAACGGAGCATGGCTATCAAAAGCCTATTGTTAACGTTGGGCGATTAAAAGAGATGGTGCATAAAGATTTGAAAAAGTTTGCCGACGAATATCTTGATGGTGACTTAGAGGGAAGTGAGCAATATTTAGTTGCTGTAACCCTTCTAGAGAGGTATTTTGGTTTTAAATGGATTGAGAAACATATATTAGATGAGCCCCCAAATGGTTTTTTTGGGAGAGGAGTTGCGGATGAAATCAATGATGGCATTGTTATGCGTAAAGTCATTAATTTAGCTGAGTTCCTTATCAATTTAGCACCGCAAAAGAATATTGATACTATTCTTCATATGATTGCTTCGGGTGAAATTGAGTCTAGTTATGCAGAGTTAGAGGTTGCAAAGTTCTTAATGACAAGAAATGTAAGCTTCCATTTTGTTACTCCAACTGTTAAGGGTGAAAGCTTTGACTTGTTAATCGATGCTCCATTTGCATCACAAGTATGTGCAGATACCAAATGCAAGTTAGAGGCAGGGGAGTTTTCCGCTAAAGGAATATTGCATAGTTTAAAACAAGCGACTAAACGCAACCTTCCAAAGGATAGACCGGGCACTATTTTTCTTAAGATTCCTCAAGAATGGCAATCCTCGCCAAGTATCTGGGCAGAAACTCAAGATGTTTGTAGAGACTTTCTCAAGCAACATTTAAGATTGGTTAGCATTACTATATTTGCTTCGCATATGCTATCCGTAGGAGATTTTTTGAGGTTTTGGTTTACTGGTGTAGAAATTACCAGTCATATTCATAGGTTTAACACTAATTTGAATTGGAAGTTCTTCGATGGTGCAAATCCACAACACAGTACTCCTGAATCTTGGATAACACTTGAAGATATCCTCAAAGATTAAGCCAACTGGCTAGTTTAAATTGGTCGGCCAAGCGGCGAGCAGATCACTTGTCTTGCCCCATGGTTTTGCTATCAAGCTTGTACAAAAGAAAAAATTAGCAGCTGAAAATATTGATGAACTAGTTCGATGTTTAGTGCTAGTCTACTAAATTAAATCGTTTATTTATTAGAGGAGGCGTATATGAAGTTTAGAGAAATTTCGAATTTTTTTAGTTTTGTTATCTTCCTGACATTATTAACCTCGGCTACATTTGCTCATGCTTCACTTGAGGGGCATACAATTAATTATTCTTATATAGTGCCGAATATTGACACTGTTTACGAAGAAGGGGCATATTTTGTTCCGGTAGACGGGGTGACGATTTCAAATATCGCCGGAACCTATAATACGATTACGATCCTTGGCAATAGCCTGGTTGTTAATTATCCTATTGTCGTGGGTCCAGAGATGGTCTCTTGGCTAGATGCCCCCTTCAATGGTTTTAAGATTAATGCCCCAGATTATATTTTTTCCTCGTTCCGCTTGCTCAGTAATACCGCTTTGGTTGACAATCCAGAGTTCTTTTTTGATGCACATAATCTTTATGTAAACTGGAACGGTATATTTTGGAGTGCAAATGGGGGCAAGATTACCTTTGCTATAAATACAAGTGCTGTACCTGAAGCAGAAGCTTACATCTTGACCTTAACTGGTTTAGGTTTAATAGGATTGCTACATAGACGTAGAAAGAAAGTGAATTAATCTGTTTGTCGTGGGTTCGATCCCCGCACACCCTACCAAAATACAAAAGACGGCTCGCAGAAATGTGAGCCGTTTTTCTTTTCTCGATACTGAATAGTATTTCAGCATTTCTCTATTTTTCAGTTTTCTGACTGGTCGCTCACTAGCTTAAGCAATTAACGACTCATTAAAGCTACTGAAACTACTAACTCCGTAATTAACATTGCAAACATCAGATATTTTGCAATATCTACAAAAGCCTTTAATTTCTTTTGGCCAGAAGTTAGCTTCATTTTCAACTCACCATCAGGTGTAAATAAAAAGTTCAAGAAACTCATGCTTTGTTTGTATTGAGATTTATAGATCCAATATTTATTTAGCAGAGCTGATAAAAGATAGATTGAGAGAAAGAAGAGAGCTAGTAGCCTGAACATCGGAATTAACATTAGTTACCTAGCGTAGTGTGGGGATAGATAGATAATAGCACTGTCACTAATCGCATTCAGATTGAGTAGTCTAAACTAACCCACTTGCATCCTCAGACTTTGCTCATAGTCGCACATCTTAGGCTATAGCCAAGCAATCAGGGCTGACTGATAAACGTGAGATCGTTGGCCGTTATGTTGGCTTGGCGTGGGAAGTTGTGGTTTATTCAGCCGAGAGTGGCTAGTACGTAGATTGGGAACCCCCCCCAATATTCATCTCACTAATTCAAAATAAACATCTCATCTACCCATTCGGGCTAATCATGACCCTTCAGGCTACCTAGTGCGAGTGTAAATGCTAAGTTACAATCTTTATGTTGCTTGTAATACTGAATATACGGATACGCACAATTAACTAATAAGAAAGTATTTGCCAATGCCTCAACTGACCAATTTAAAAACGTGTTTGATAGCAGCCTCTGTACTAGGTTTTTTCAGTCTTAATGCCAATGCGACACTCACAAGTTACACATCGGATGGCAAAGATTTGGTGTATAGCTCAATCAGTGATGTAACTTGGACCAAAGATGCCAATCTTCTTGGGAGTATGATTGCTGCCAATGGATATGACAATGTAGTGAATGCAATTATTGCTGCCAGCCCAACAGTCACATCGTTACCAAATCCAGATTCTGCTCCGACAGGAGTCTATACAATTAGTCAAAATGATTTTGATGGTGAATTTGTTAGTTGGTATGGCGCAGTGGCATTTGTCAGTTATCTGAATAGTATTGAGTATGGTGGAAGTAATCGTTGGCAATTACCGAAGGCCATGACTCTGGAAAATTCTAATTGTGCGTCAGATGCTAGTTTCCCAGTTTGCAGTTATGACGCTATTGTTCTAGGAAATGGCGCTACTGCAGGTAATGAGTTAGCTGAACTTTATTTCAATGAACTTGGGGGTAGGAGCACTAAAACTTTAGATGGTGTGTTCTACCCTGGGACCGGTATGCCACAAACTGATATTTTCGATAACGAATCTGACGGCTTTGGGTTTAATCCTAGTTTTGTAACTGGTACCGAAGTTCTAAGCAATAGCAATTTAAACTACTATTTTGACACGCGTCATGGTCGTCAACTTTCTTTCTTAAAAGATTGGGCTAGCTATTATGTCTGGGCAATCACACCAGGCTTAATCACTGCTGTACCAGAGCCTGAAAGTTTAGGAATGTTGATGGCAGGACTTGGCTTAATCAGTTTGATTAAAAGACGAGGAAGATTGAATTCATAATCCGTTTTTCGTGGGTTCTATCCTCGCACACCCTATCAAGATACAAAAGACGGCTCGCAGAAATGTGAGCCGTTTTTCTTTTCTCAAAGCCGAACGGCATTTCAGAATTCAGTTTCCCGGCATTTCACTAATTTCAAAAACGTAGTTGAGTTTCAGGTTTTCAGAATTCCAGTGTTTCGGGATTTTGAGTCAGTGGCGATTCATTTTTTGTTTGAAAGCGTTGCGCCTTATGTTGAAAGCTGGTCTGGGTTGCTGCGCGCTTTTAATAAATACAAGCACTGTGACGATGGTGCGATTGGGGAAGGCTTTTCGGAGCCTGTAGCCCGCGTATTCGGCTCTGGTTCGCCATTGAATTCTCTTAGTTGCATGACGTGCATGTTGCCATTGCAGGGCTGGCTGATACGACGGTGAGCTACCCCAGTGCTGTAAAGACTGTTCAGTGGATTGATTGAGCTGCTTTTCCATGACCATAGAAGCCTTAGGGCTGTATCGTGATTGCATTACCCGCCTTAACGCTCTATTTTTACAGGATTATTTCGTTTTTCGAAATAATCAATTGCAGTCAGCACGCATTCTCAACAATTAATCAATCAGTTAAATTTAAGCCACTCCGATAGTGAACGGAACAGATGTGATGAATCGCTTAATTTACTTTTTGATAAAGGACTAATGATGAAAAACGCCACTTTAAAATTGATGATGCATACACCAATACTGTTAGGTACCGTTGTTTCGGCATTGGCATTGACTCCCTTGGCGGCTTCCGCCGCGCCTGCTTCGAGCGTATCTGTACAAAGTGAAACGGTTGTGTCGTATCACACGGTGGCCTTGGATGGTGTGAAGATTTTCTACAGGGAAGCGGGACCTAAAAATGCGCCCACAGTGTTGCTGCTGCATGGCTTTCCAACTTCGTCACATATGTTTAGAAACTTGATACCTAAACTTGCCGATCGCTATCATGTGATTGCGCCAGATTATCCTGGCTACGGCCAGAGTGACCAGCCTGCCATGGATCAATTTAGCTACAGTTTTGATCATTTAGCTGCCGTTGTTGATAAATTCACAACACAAATCGGCTTAACCAAGTACGCCATGTATGTACAGGATTATGGCGCACCGATCGGTTATCGCTTGGCTGTTGCGCATCCTGAGAAGATTAGTGCGATTGTTGTGCAAAATGGTAATGCATATGTTGAGGGCATCGATAATCCGTTTTGGGATCCGGTAAAAGCGTTTTGGAAGGATAAATCTGAAGCCAATGCGGCAAAACTGCGGCCGGTGTTGGAATTGGGTGCCACCAAGTGGCAATATACTGAGGGTTTTCGCGATCCGGCAAATCATGTGAGCCCGGATACATGGATGCTTGATCAGGCTTATCTGGATCGCCCTGGCAATAAGGATATTCAGCTAGAGTTATTTTATAGTTATGGCACCAACCCGCCTTTGTATCCAGCATGGCAGAAATATTTCCGTCAGCATCAACCACCCATGTTGATTGTGTGGGGTAAGAACGACAAAATATTCCCTGGCGAGGGCGCTACACCCTATTTGCGCGATCTGCCACAGGCTGAGCTTCACTTGCTAGATACGGGTCACTTTGCCCTGGAGGAGGATGGTGAGCTGATTGAGAAATTGATGCACGATTTCTTGGATCGTAAAGTTAAATAATCACGGCAGAGCGCAGCGCCCAACAACGTTTTTGAAGTGTTTCAAGCGTAAGAAATATTTTTATTCACCGGCGCAATACATGGCCAACCATTTGGGAGAGTAGGCATGACAACCGTTTCAAATACTTTTGTTCTCATTCACGTTGTGTTGAGTTTGGTTAGCCTCATTTCTGGCTTGGTCATGGCTGGTGGGTTAATGTCGGGACATTATTACAGCCGATGGATTCACACCTTCATGCTGACAACCATACTGACGAGTGTGACGGGATTTGGTTTTCCATTCACAGATATTTTACCGTCCCACATCATTGGGGGTATTTCATTGGCTGTGTTAATCGCTGCCAGCATTGCGCTTTATGTGAAGAGGCTTGCGGGTCATTGGCGCAAAGTATTTGTTGTAACCGGTGTGTTGGCGTTGTACTTAAATGTGTTTGTTCTAATTGCGCAATTGTTAGCAAAAATACCTGCTTTGGCTCTGCTTGCACCAACACCAGCAGCGCCAACTTTTGCCGCGACTCAAACGATTGCGCTGGTGATGTTCGCCATATTGGGATGGGTTGCGTTTAAGCAGGGCAAATAGGCGTTTATTTAAAGACGATTTTATGCACCTTTGGTTGTGGTTCTGCGTCCTGCACATGATCGTAAGCGGCTTGCGCTGCGAGTACTTCATGCATGTGTGATTCTGACCAGATACGAATGGCAGCCAAAGGTGCAACCAGCGTAGAACCGAGAGCCGTAATGCTGCATTCCACTGTGGAAGGGATGTTGCATTCGGTGAGGTTCGCGGTCTTGCGGTAAATTGACAAACGACCTAGGAGGCATGAAAGCGGGAGAAAGCGAAATCGGTGTGTATATTGTGCTTAAGGGGGTCGTGTTCAAGTTTTCAATGCTAATAAAATAATTTCCATAAATTTAATTGATGTGGAATGCAATTGAGAATCAGTTGCACCTAATCACCAATGTAATATTGTTAAAACTGCATTAATAGTTCTCAGCTAGTCTATTTAAATAATTATTTGAGGAGAGGGTGATGAAGTGGATATTGGTTCTTGGCATGTTGTTGTCAGCGCAAGTAGGGCATGCTGACAGTGTGGTTTATCAATCGGCATCTTATGGATCTACTCAAGCTGTTGGTGCGGTATGCTCTAGTTCTACCTGCTTGGAGCCTGGGACTGGAGAGTTTAATCAAGAGCAATATATTGGGGAGTCATTTTCACTTACTTCAGCCGCAACTATAAATAGCATAGATTTTTATAAAGGGCTGTTTGCTACGGATCCGACAACTGAGCCGGTAGATATTCCATCTGATATTACGGTTGCTTTTTATGATGCTTCATCATTTAGCTTAGTCTATTCGCAGACCTTTAATACCAGTGAGTACACTCAGACGGAGCGTTTCTTGGGGCCGGGTACAGGTCATAATTATAATATTCATGCATCTTTTACACCTTTTGACTTGGGTGCAGGTGATTATATTGTGTACTACTTTGGCGATCATTTAGGGCTTCCTCTATATGGTGGATACGGAGATACTTCAGTGCTGGTCTCACCCTCTCAAGG
This sequence comes from Methylophilus sp. 14, assembly GCF_015354345.1. GTDB lineage: Bacteria > Pseudomonadota > Gammaproteobacteria > Burkholderiales > Methylophilaceae > Methylophilus. The sequence goes on from NZ_JADKYS010000001.1 coordinate 330,787, forward strand.
TGGCTGGACATTTGACAATCCTTTCTATGCATTTGGCGCTACAGCAGTAAAACTTTCTGGAAGTTTTTTGACAACCGTACCTGAGCCTCAATCTTTTACTTTGATGTTAGCTGGGTTCGGTTTACTTGCTTTTGCGCAAAAAAGGAAAAAAGAAGCTTTGTAAGTCGGTTGCAAGGGTTCGATCCCCCCCACACCCTACCAAAATACAAAAGGACGGCTTGCAAAAATGCGAGCCGTTTTTCTTTTCTCAACACTGAGCAGTGGTTCAGATTTAAGTTTCACAAGTCTTGGGGCGTAGGCAGGCAATTCCTATGTCACCGCGGTGATGATCTTTAATCGTTATAGGGTATGCCTATGATGGTGAGACAGAAAACATCCCTTAGTTCATGCATTTGGCCGATGTGTTTATGTATGAAAATAAACGGTCGCGCTATTTGGCGGTGACGATGCAATATTGATAAGAGCTCATGATTGAGCACAAATAATTTGTCAATCAAAAGGGGTATCTATGTTTTCAACTTCAACACGTTCTGCGTTGGTGATGACCGTTGTGGCGATGTTACTGATTCCGTTAGTAGCATCCTGGTTCGCTTATCCAGATACGCATTTACCGCCCGGGTTCGGGGTTTTTCCGCCACAGTTTGTGGCAGAGCCGCCTGGGTTTAATCTGATTGTTTTTATTGGGGTTGCGCTGCTTGAAGCCGCGTTTGCTGTTTTTTTAATATTTCCGCAATGGTTTGGCTTTAAGCCGCCCGCGCCATCTCCGCGGCCTGCACCGCTTGCATTGCCTTGGTGGTTTTGGGTGGGGGCGGTTGTCACATTGTTTTTCTGGTGGTTGATGTGGACGCGCGTCACACCGTTTGGTGATTTGGTGTATTACGCTTTTACGCCGATGTGGTGGGGATTTATCTTTGTGCTTGATGGTCTGGCATACCGCTATTCTGATGGCTACTCACTGTTTGCGAGTCGTCCTAAAACATTTCTGATTAGTGCGGTTGTCTCCATTGGTGGCTGGTATTTCTTTGAATATTTCGATTATTTTGCCTTGGGTAACTGGTATTACCCTAATACAGGCATCCCAGGTTTAAGCCATACCACGATTGTGTGGATTTTTATTTTTGCCTATTCCACTGTGTGGCCAGCTATTTTTGAGTGGTATACCTTGCTCAATGCTTTTCCAAAAATTGCAGGACGATATGCCCAAGGCCCTGAGCTGGCGCTGCCAGCAAAGCCAATGTTGTACCTGAGCTTTGTGTTGTTTGCTGCCGTGCCGTTCTGGCCTTATCCTTTGTTTTGGGCCATGTGGATCGCGCCATTGATAGGTATCGCTGGCATCTTGATGATGCGTGGCATCTGGACGCCATTTACTGATGTTGCCAACGGCAATTGGAGCCCGGTGCTTTTGATGGCGCTCAGTTCATTATTTAATGGATTCTTCTGGGAGATTTGGAACTATGGCAGCGCGCATCCGGCATTGCCTGTCACGAATCCGAATTACTGGGTCTACGACATCCCTTATGTGAACGTGATTCATATTAATGTTGAAATGCCATTATTGGGCTTTGCAGGCTATTTGCCCTTTGGTGTGCTGGTGTGGGTGGTGTTTCTCTGGGCGGGTAAGGTGTTTGGTTTTAATACGGATATTTTGCCTAGCGGTAAAGGCCATTGATGGCGCGTGTTATATGGTGGAGAAGGTTAAACACATGATTCATTTGTCGTGGGTTTGATCTCCGCCACATTGCCAACATACAAAAAAACGGCTTGCAGACATGTGAGCCGTTTTTCTTTTCTCAATGCCGAGGTTAAATGGTTGTTTGGATTAGCCTGACCCAAACAGGCTAACGACACGATAATACTTTTACACTAGAATAATTATCGTATGTGGTATTTATGATTTATAAGACGTTGGTAAATGTTAATTAATAAACAGGGGATAGCGATGAAAAGTTTAGTTTTAGTTGCAGCAATGGGTTTGGCCTCAGTGAACGCATACGCGGTTGATATTGTTGGCTTATACAATACTGGCGCTAGCTTTGCAGCAGGCGCACAAGATACAAACTACGCATTATCAAGCACAACCACCGCAGTTGATGCACATGGTTATGTGACTGCAAATGGATCCTTTCCACTTGCGGGCAACTGGCTAGCGAATACTGCTACTTCTTCATGGTTAACACCTACGGCTAACCAGGGTGAGTCATTGGATCCTTCCGCTGATGGCCTTTACACTTGGACGATGACTTTTGATTTGACGGGTTATAACGCAGCGACCGCCAGCTTTAATGCGCAGTTTGCGGCCGATAACACTGCTGTTGTTTACCTGAACGGCAATCAGATTGGCACTTCTAGTGGCTTTTCATCATGGAGCACCTTTTCAGCCTCTGCCGGTCACTTTGTCGCTGGCCTCAACACCTTGTCATTTGAGGTGATTAATCAGGCACAAGGTGCTGGCAACCCGACTGGTTTGCGAGTCGAATTCCTGTCTTCAAACGTTGCTGCTGTGCCAGAGGCTGACAGCTATGCATTGATGATGGCTGGTCTTGGTTTGATGGGCCTGGTCGTTCGCCGCAAAAACGTTGCTTAATCATTACCCGGTAGCACAAAAGTCACGCTGATATTGTCAGCGTGACTTTTTTATTGCCTGTCCACAACCTGAGTGTCGTGGACTGTCTCCTCGCATCATTGATGTCGCTCATCACAGTTTAAGTGTATGCAATCGATGATCTCACTATATGTGTTGCGGGCATTTTAGCTACAATCCATGCAGCGTCATGTCATTGCAAAGGTACACCATGGATTCCTCTAGTTTTCTTGTTCAAGCCGCGATCTACCTCGCGTCCGCCATCCTGTTAGTACCCCTGTTTAAGCGGTTGGGCCTGGGCTCTGTGCTGGGCTATCTGATTGCTGGCATTTTGATTGGCCCTTATGCCTTAAAGCTGATTGCCGACCCTGAGCATATGCTGCATTTTGCCGAGTTTGGCGTGGTGTTGATGTTATTCCTCATCGGGCTGGAGCTGGAATCGCAAAAGGTGTGGGAGTTGCGCAAATTGTTGTTCGGCCTTGGCGGGTTGCAGGTGACGCTGACGATTGCGCTGGTGACCATGGTGGCGCACCTGCTTGGGTTTTCATGGCCAGAGGCGCTGATTATTGGCATGGGCGTGGCGATGTCGTCGACGGCGATTGGGCTGACCGCCTTGATTGAGAAAAAACAGTTGCGCACGCCGGGCGGGCAGGCGGCATTTGCCACCTTGTTGTTCCAGGATTTATCGGTCATCCCATTGTTTATGGTGCTGGCGTTTATCGCGCCTAACAAGAGCGCATCGGGCTTTGATATGTGGGCTGTGACGCAATCGATTGCGGTGATTCTGGCCATTATCCTGGCGAGCAAAACCATCTTGCGGCCCATCATGCGCATCGTCGCGCAAACCGGCATACGCGAGGTATTTGTGGCTTTTTCGTTATTGCTGGTAATCGGCGTTTCGCTGGCAATGGCGTCGGTAGGTTTGTCGATGGCGCTGGGGACCTTTTTGGCCGGGGTGTTGTTGGCTGATTCCGAGTACCGCTATGAGTTGCGTCTGGATATCGAGCCGGTGAAAGGCTTGTTGCTTGGTTTGTTTTTTATCTCGGTCGGCATGACGGTAGATTTGGATTTAGTCACCAATCAGCCAGGACTGATTTTTGGCTTTGCCTTGCTGATTGTGGCGATGAAGTTTCTGGTGCTGGTTGGGCTCGGCAGAATGTTTCATTACCCCTTGCGTGACAAATTATTATTCGGCGTCGCTATCTCGCAAATCGGCGAATTTGCATTTGTGATTTTTGGCGTGGCGCTCACGCAAGCTTCGATTTCACGCGAAACCTACAATATTCTTAATGCGATTGTCGCTGTCTCCATGTTGATCACGCCAGTGCTGCTGTTGCTGTATGACCGTTTTTTAGCCTTGCAATGCGGTGAGCCGCCCAAAGAGGCCATTCCCGAAAATAACGCAGTCATCATTGCTGGCTTTGGCCGTTTTGGGCAGATTGTGGGCCGCGTGTTGATGGCTCGAGGTATCAACGCCACGTTGATTGATAACGACCCGAACCAGGTAGATTTAACGCGCCAATTTGGCTGGCGTTGCTATTACGGCGATGCCTCACGGCTGGATGTGCTGGAAGAGGCAGGCATTGCCGAGGCACGTTTGTTTGTGATTGCGGTGAACGATGCAGCGGCGACGTTGGAAATGGCCAAACTGGTCAAAGAACGTTGGCCGCAGGTCAAGATTGTTGTGCGCGCCCGCAGTCGGACCGATGCGTTTGATTTGCGTGACCTGGATTTGCAGCCGGTACGCGAGACGTTTTATTCTTCATTAGAAGCTTCGCGGCAGGCGTTGCTGGCAATCGGAGAAACAGCTAGCGCGGCGGCCAAGATCATCAAGCAGTTTGAAAAGCATGATATTGAGCAACTGGAGGCCACGCGCAAAATCCGCCATGACCGCAAGGCCTTGTCCAGCGTGATGGAGCAAGGGCGGCAGGATCTCAAGACCTTGCTGGAGCTTGAGCATCCGGATACCGGAAGCTAAGCGGCTTAGGCCAGGCTGGGTATCTGTATTCAGTGACCTCAACACAGCACAGGCGATGTGAGGGATAATAACGCCCTCAGCATGTTTGCCGCATTTTTGGAATTCTCCTCATGGAAGTCAAAGTCAATTTTCTCGATAAGCTACGCCTGGAAGCCAAGTTTGATGACTTCACGGTGATTGCCGACCAGCCTATCCGTTATAAAGGCGATGGCTCGGCGCCTGGCCCGTTCGATTATTTTCTGGCTTCGTCGGCCTTGTGTGCGGCTTATTTTGTGAAGCTGTATTGCAGCACGCGCAATATCCCCACCGACAATATCCGCCTGTCGCACAACAATATTGTGGACCCGGAAAACCGCTACAAGCAGATTTTCAAAATACAGATTGAGCTGCCGACCGATATTTCTGAAAAAGACCGCGTTGGTATTTTGCGTTCGATAGACCGCTGCACGGTGAAAAAAGTGGTGCAGGCTGGCCCGGACTTTATCATTGAAGAAGTGGCAAACCTGGATGCTGACGCGCAGGCCTTGCTGACGGTGGATACCGCAGCCGAGTCGCAAACCTATATCACTGGCAAAGATTTGCCGCTGGAACAAACCATTGCCAATATGACCAGCGTGCTGGCTGGCCTGGGCATCAAGATCGAGATCGCCTCCTGGCGCAATATTGTGCCCAACGTGTGGTCGCTGCATATCCGCGATGCGCATTCGCCCATGTGTTTTACTAACGGGAAGGGATCGACCAAGGAAAGCGCGCTGGCGTCTGCCTTGGGTGAATATATCGAGCGGCTGAGTAACAACCATTTTTATGCCGGATCGTACTGGGGCGAAGACATTGCCAACGCTGAGTTTGTGCATTACCCGAACGAGCGCTGGTTCAAGCCAGGCCGTAAGGATACGCTGCCAAAAGAAATTCTCGATGACTATTGCCTGGAAATCTATAACCCGGATGGCGAGCTGCGTGGCTCTCACCTCATCGACACCAATTCTGGCAATACGGAACGTGGGATTTGTTCACTGCCATTTGTGCGCCAGTCGGACGGTGAAACCGTCTACTTTCCGACCAACCTGGTGGAAAACCTGTTTGTCAGCAATGGCATGAGCGCGGGTAATACGCTGGTGGAAGCACAGGTGCAATGCTTGTCAGAAATTTTTGAGCGCGCCGTAAAGCGCGAAATCATCGAAGGCGAAATTGCCTTGCCGGATGTGCCGCAAGCCGTGCTGGCGAAATACCCTGGCGTGGTGGCCGGGATCAAAGGCCTGGAAGAGCAGGGCTTTCCGGTGCTGGTGAAAGATGCTTCGCTGGGCGGACAGTACCCGGTCATGTGCGTCACCCTGATGAACCCGCGCACTGGCGGTGTGTTTGCCTCATTTGGCGCGCACCCAACCATGGAAGTTGCGCTCGAGCGTAGTCTGACCGAGTTGCTGCAAGGCCGCAGCTTTGAAGGCCTGAATGACCTGCCGCAGCCAACTTTTGCTAGCGAAGCGGTGACTGAGCCGAATAACTTTGTTGAACATTTTATTGATTCCAGCGGCATTGTCTCCTGGCGCTTCTTCAGCGCCAAATCAGAGTATGAGTTTGTCGAGTGGGATTTCTCCGGTGAAGGCGAGCATGCGAACGCTGAAGAAGCGGCCACCATGTTTGGCATGCTGGCTGAAATGGGGAAGGAAGCGTATGTGGCGGTGTATGACCAATTAGGCGCAACTGCCTGCCGTATCCTAGTGCCGGGCTATTCTGAGGTGTATCCGGTTGAGGACTTGGTATGGGATAACACCAACAAGGCATTGTTGTTCCGCGAAGATATTTTAAATCTGCATACCCTGGACGATGACAGTCTGGAAGCCTTGCTGGAGCGCCTGGAGAATAACGAGCTGGATGATTACGGCGATATTGCCACGCTGATCGGTATTGAGTTTGACGAAAACACTGACTGGGGCCAGCTCACGGTCATGGAGTTGAAATTGCTGATTCACCTCGCCTTGCAGCAATTTGAAGAGGCGCATGACCTGGTCGGTGCCTTTTTGCAGTACAACGACAACTCGCTGGAACGCGGCCTGTTTTACCAGGCCTTGAATGTCGTGCTGGAAGTAGAATTAGATGATGAGCTGGAACTCGCTGACTACGAAGCCAATTTCCGCAAGATGTTTGGTGAGACACGGATGGACGCAGTGATTGGCTCGGTCGCCGGTAGCGTACGCTTCTACGGCCTGACACCAACCAGTATGCAACTGGAAGGCTTGGACAGACACCATCGCCTCGTCGACAGCTACAAAAAACTGCATGCCGCCCGTGCCAGAATGGCGGCTGGCCGATAATGTCCCAGGACTGCATAAAATCCTAATCTATTCAATCGATTAGGATTTTATGCAATAGCGGGTATAATGCGTTTACCCTACGGCTTACCAATCAACGTAGCGGCTTCGTCACACTCTTTGAGCTTTGATTCGTTTGTCCAGATTGGTGTTGCCATAGGCAACAGACCAACGCCTGTTAATACTTGCATGGCTGGTTTTAATTCGTCCATGCAATTTCTATAAGTTGAATTACTTTGTCACAAGAAAATACTCCTGCAAACATCACGTTTGCTGATTTGAATTTATGCGCGCCAGTTTTGCGCGCGATTGCCGATGCTGGTTATAGCTCACCGACGCCTATCCAGGCGCAGGCGATTCCTTATGTGTTGCGTGGCGGCGACTTGCTGGCCGGTGCACAAACCGGCACTGGCAAAACGGCGGGCTTTACGCTGCCCATTTTGCACCGTTTATCTGAAGTTCCGTTGACGCAAGCGGTCAAAGGCAGACCACGTTGCCTGATCTTGTCGCCCACGCGTGAGTTGGCCGCCCAAATTGGCGAATCTGTCACCACCTATGGCAAATATCTGCCACTCAAAAGCATGGTGGTGTTTGGCGGTGTCAGCATTAATCCGCAAATCAACCGCTTGAGCAAACCGCTGGATATTCTGGTGGCAACGCCTGGCCGCTTGCTAGACCTGGTGCAGCAAAAAGCGCTGGATTTGTCCGGCATTGAAATCCTGGTGCTGGACGAAGCCGACCGTATGCTGGACATGGGTTTTATCCATGACATTAAAAAGGTGTTGGCCCTGTTGCCTAAAAAGCGTCAAAACCTGCTGTTCTCGGCCACCTTCTCTGACGATATCAAGCGCTTGGCTGACAGTTTGCTCAACGCGCCAGACCTGGTGGAAGTGGCGCGTCGCAATGCGTCCAATGCCTTGATCGAGCAAAGCGTGCATATGGTGCCGCAGGCGCACAAGCGCGAAATGGTCAGCTATTTGATTAAGCAGCAGCAGTGGCAACAAGTGCTGATTTTTACCCGCACCAAGCATGGCGCCAACCGCCTGGCGGAAAAACTGGTCAAAGACGGCATTCCCGCCATGGCGATTCATGGCAACAAGAGCCAGAATGCGCGTACAGCGGCGCTGGCACAGTTTAAAGCAGGAACCATTACGGCACTGGTGGCAACCGATATTGCCGCACGTGGCCTGGATATTGACCAGTTGCCGCAAGTGGTGAATTTTGAGCTGCCTAACGTGCCGGAAGACTATGTACACCGCATTGGCCGTACTGGCCGTGCCGGGGCCAGTGGTGCCGCCATTTCACTGGTGGATCGCGAAGAGTTTGGCATGCTGAAAGACATTGAAAAGCTGATCAAGCGTGATATTCCCCGGGTGCCGGTAGAGGGTTTTGTTGCGCCAGAGAAAAACAGCGAAGAGCCTGACCGCCCACCACGTGGACAGAATCACGGCCGTGGGCGCCAAGGGAAACCACAGCCACAATCACAACAGCGACAGCCTCAAGGCAATAAACAACAGTCTTCTAAACCGGCACAGGCTCAGCCTAGGCAAGCTCAGGGCCAAGCTGGCGCGAATCAATCTGGTCAAGGCAACAAACCCAATCCGCACAAGTCCGGCCATGCAAATCCAGGTCAGCGCAATGGTCACCAGGCGCAACATCGCCAGGGTGGCAACAAGCCACAGGGCGCACTGTTTACGCCTAAGCCAGGCGCGAACGCCGCCAAAACACCGCCGAAAGGGCGCTAATGCACATTTGGGTGGATGCCGATGCTTGCCCGGTGGTGATTAAGGAAATCCTGTTCCGGGCGGCTGAGCGCGCCCACATGACAACGACCTTTGTCGCCAACAAGCTGCTACGGGTGCCACTTTCGCCTTATGTACGGGCGATGCAGGTTGATAAAGGCTTTGATGTGGCAGACAACGCCATTGTCGCCGCGCTAGTGGCGGGGGATCTGGTGGTTACGGCCGATATCCCCCTGGCCGCGCAAGTGATAGCAAAAGGCGGCCATGCGCTGAATCCTCGCGGTGAATTTTATTCATCCGAAAATATTAAAGAGCGCTTGGCCATGCGCGACTTTATGGAGTCGTTGCGTGCGAGTGGCGTGGAGACGCAAGGTCCGAGCGCCATGCAGTCGTCTGACCGGCATACTTTTGCCGCGCAGTTGGACCAGTTTTTGGCTAAGATTGCGCGTCAATCGCCACCGATTTAAGCATGCCTCTTGCCGCAGTGAGGGCGCGCGTGAATGTAAAACGGCTTGCATGTTTGCAAGCCGTTTCAGGTTGGCGCAGTGGCGTGGCGAGACATGCAACACGGGTGTAATGTATTGAAAACCCCTATGATTTGACTGGTTATTTTTAAAGGCTTGCATTAGCATTAGTTAAAACAGTGTAGGTAAAACTGGCGTAAAAATAAAAAGAAGAGGTCATGCATTAATGAGTTTGCAGGCTCGGATTGACGAGGCATTATTTCACAGGCTGTTATCGGGAGCGCGCATTCCTTTAATTGGGAGTGCGTTTGGTGGCTTGTTGATTGCGCTTTCGCAATGGGGTTCTGAAAAAGGTCATTTGTTCCTGTTATGGTGCAGCGTGGTCTATGCCGTGATTGTGTTGCGCGTGTGGCTACTCAAGCGCTGCCAGCACCGGCTGGCCAAGCATGGTTTCAATTATCCCCTGGCTTATCGTTACTGCCTGACCCTGGCGCTGTCCGGGCTGGCGTGGGGCGCGCTGGGCTTGCTGGTTAAAGACGCACCGCCGATGACTGTGATTATTGTGATCACGGCCATTCAGGCGATGGTAATGGGTGGTGTGGTGACCATGGCGTCGTGTATCCCGGCCTTTTTTGCCTTTAGTTTGCCCGCGATGCTGCCAACGGTGCTGGTGTTCTCGTTTAGCGAAAACCTGTCCAGCTTGATTATGGCAGTGTTTAGTGTGATTTTTTACCTGCTGATGATAGGTATTGCCTATCGTTTTAACCAGTCATTGCGCCAGGCCACCCGCATTAGCTTTGAGAACGAAGATTTGATTGGTTCTCTAAAGGATGCTTATCACAAGATTTCTGCCCAGAACCAGGAGCTGAACCATGTGGCGCACCATGATGTGCTCACTGGGTTGCCTAACCGCAAGCTGCTGTCTTTGCGTTTGCAGCAGGCGATAGAGCTGGGACGTGTGAAGCGAACCGGCACGGCGCTGTTATACCTGGATCTTGATGGCTTTAAAGCTGTGAATGACCAACTGGGGCATGAGGCGGGCGATCTGGCCTTGATCGAGGTGGCGCAGCGCTTGAGCAAAGTGATTCGTGGCAGTGATACATTGGCGCGCGTGGGCGGCGATGAGTTTGTGATTGTGCTGTCTGATTTACCTGAGCAGGGCAAATCTTCGGTGGAAATGGTTGGCCAAAAATGCCTGATGGTGTTTGAGCGGGATTTCCAGATTCAGGGGGCGGCGTGCCGCTTGGGGACATCGATCGGTTTAACCATGTGCAAAGATGGCGAAGCCATAGAGCAGTTGCTGTCTGCGGCCGATAAGGCCATGTACCAGGCAAAGTTACTGGGTTGCGGGCAAATGTCCTGGGCGGTTTAGCAACCGTCAATTAAATAGCATGATTGGCCTGCTGAGCGATGCGAGTGCAGATTTTCAATTGCGTAAATTAGCTTTTGCGATAAGAATTCACACTTTGATGATTGTCATGAGAGTTGACCATGCGGCCGCAGTATAAGATTGTAATGGTATATGTGTTGGTAGGCGCTGCCTGGATCTTTTTTTCTGATAAGGTCGTTGCGCAACTGTTTACCGATCCGCGTGACCTGACGATGATGCAGGATATCAAAGGCTGGCTCTTTATCCTGGTCACCGCCATATTATTGTTTTTTCTGGTCAGGCGTGCGCTCGAAGATGCTGCACGTGACCAGCAAAACCTGATACACAGTTATGACCAGACCATACGTGGCTGGGTGCAGGTGCTTGATTTACGGCACAAAGAAACCAAGGATCATACTTATCGCGTGGCGGCCATGACCGTGGCGCTGGCCAGTAAAATGGGCGTGACCGACGAGGCCTCGCTCAAGCTGATCGAGCGCAGTGCGATTTTGCACGATATCGGCAAGATTGGTATTCCTGATGCGGTGTTAATTAAGCCAGGCCAACTGGATGAAGACGAAATGCGGCTGATGCGCACGCATCCGCAAATTGCGCGTGACTTGTTGGTCAACATTGATTTTCTGCGTAATTGTATGGATATTCCCTACGGCCATCATGAGCGCTGGGATGGGCATGGTTATCCTTTAGGCTTAAAAGGCGAGGAGATTCCGTTTGCTGCGCGTATTTTCTCGATTGTGGATGTGTGGGATGCCTTGATGCATCCCAGGGTGTACAAGCAGGCCTGGCCAGAAGACAAAGTGCTGGATTATATTCGCAGCGAATCCAGTATCCGTTTTGATCCGGCCGCAGTCGATGCGTTTTTTACCCATTATGAGGTCATCAAGGGCGCCGCTAAGGCGTCTTATAACGAGGAGTAGTTTAGGCGCAGTCGCTTGAGTGAAGGGGGCGGTTACCTGCTAAATGCCCACATCGGGCAATTTGCCGGGCATTTATACAGGTATTTGGGGATTTGATTTGAGTCACATCCCTTACAGTAGTGGACGGGGGCTTAGGCTAAACATCCATGTCTGCACAACAATTCACATCTGCAGGGCGGGGCAAGCTAATCAGACGTTTGTGGCTGATGGTCTTGTTTTCGCTATTCATTTGCCTCGCGCTTACGCAGGCCAGCCTGACTGCGCTCACCCTGCCGTCAGCCACCCATAAACTGGTTGTATTGTTACTTTCTTTAGGCGTGGCCTTATGGGGCGTATTAACCATCCTCATCTGGCAGCAACAACGCACTGCTCTGGCGATGCAAGCCGCAGACCTGCAAACCTTTAACCGGGTGTTGGCAGATGCTTACACGCAGGACACGTTCACCCCGGTCATGTTTTCACCAGCCGAGTCCGCCAGTGTGGAGGACGGCTGGCAGCAATTACGTACACAGCTGACGCAACTGGATAGCGATGGCGCGTCGGTTAAACAGCATCATCAGCAGTTAAATCAGCTCTATCTCGCCTTGAGTCAATGTAACCAGGCGATTGTGCAGAGCCAGGATAAACACCGCCTGTTTGAGCAGATTTGCCAGATTATTGTGAATTTGGGTCATGCCAATATGGCCTGGATTGGGGAGCTGGATAGAGGCAGCAAGCAGATTGTGGTGTCCAGTGCCTTTGGCTCGGGTATTAATTATCTGGACGAAGTGCTGATCTCGGCGGATCCAGCAGCAGCGAGCGGCAGAGGGCCTTGTGGGTTAAGCATGCTGTCCGATCATCCATACTGGGTGCATGACTTCCAGACCAATCCGATCAGCGCCGTGTGGCATGACAAAGCAACCGAGTTTGCCTGGAAAGCCGCGGCATTCCTGCCCTTGCATACCGAAGGTAAAGTCATAGGCTGCCTGTCATTGTATGCCGAGCACGAGCAGGCATTTGAACCGGATATCCAGCGTTTGCTGCAAGGCATGGTGGCGAATATTGATTTCGCCCTCGACCGTTTTGAAGTGCAAGCGCAGAACAGCCTGTTCCAGACCAATTTGCTCAAGAGCGAACAACGCGCGCAACTGGTGCTGGAGAACGCGCTGGATGCCATTGTGAACATTGATTTACAGGGCTTGATTGTCGAGTGGAACCGGGCCGCCGCGCAGATGTTTGGCTATACACGGGCGGAGGTGCTTGGGCGCATGCTGGAAGATGTCATTGTGCCGCCTGCCTATCGTGAGGCACATCATCAGGGCATGCGGCGTTTGCAGCAATCGGGGCAGTCGCGATTATTAGGTAAGTTAATTGAAATTACCGCGTTGCGACGTGATGGCAGCGAGTTTCCTGTCGAGTTGACCATCGTTGAAATCAAGCGCGACCATGAGCATTATTACAGCGCGTTTATTCGCGACATCACCACCCGTAAAGAAGCAGAAGAGCGCATACGCTTTCTGGCCAATTATGATGCCTTAACAGGCCTGCCCAACCGCAACCTGCTCAATGAGCGTGTGATTGTGGAGATTGAAAAAGCCTGGGACCAGGATGGTCAGTTCGCCCTGATGTTTCTGGATCTGGATCACTTTAAGGATGTGAATGATAGTTTGGGGCACCGCTACGGTGATAACCTGCTGGTGGCATTAACGCATCGATTCCAAAGCCTGGTTCGGCCGCAAGACACTATTTGCCGCCTGGGTGGCGATGAGTTTGTGTTTTTGCTGGCAGAGGCTGATCATGCCATTGCCAAAGAGGTTGTCGAGCGCTTGCTGAAAGCGGTGGAGCAGCCGTTTGTGATTGACCAGTACGAGTTGACCATTACCGCATCGGTTGGGGTTGCCATCTATCCGGATGACGGTCTCGATATGGAAAGCCTGCAACGCAATGCCGATGTCGCCATGTATCGTACTAAAAAAGAAAGCCGGAATAGCTATCGCTTCTTTAGCAACCACATGCAAGTGCAAACTGCGCGTAACCTGCAACTGGTTAATGCTTTGCGTCAGGCCATTGCACTGGGGCAACTGGCGGTATATTACCAGCCGCAAGTCGCGCTCGACTCAGGCCGTCTGATCGGTGTAGAAGCCTTGCTGCGCTGGAAGCATCCGCAACTGGGCTTTATTTCACCAGCTGAATTTATCCCGCTGGCCGAGTCCAGCGGCTTAATTATTTCTATCGGCAGTTGGGTGCTGGAGCAGGCCACACACCAAATCCATGCCTGGCAACTGGCGGGCATCAAAGACATTTCTGTCTCGGTCAACTTGTCCAGTATCCAGTTCCGCGATCCAAAACTGCCTGCGCTGGTGAAGAGTGTGCTTGAACGTTACCAGGTATCACCGCAGTGCCTGGAGCTGGAGCTTACCGAAGGCGTGGCACTGGAAAACCCGGAAGGGGCAGTGGCCATGATGGATGCACTGAGTGGATTGGGCGTGCGCTTGTCGATAGACGACTTTGGTACCGGCTATTCTTCACTCAGCTACCTGAAAAAATTTAAAGTCTACAAACTCAAGGTCGACCAAAGCTTTGTCCGCGATATCACCACCGACGATGAAGACAAGGCCATTGTCATTGCGATTATCCAGCTGGCGCGCAGCCTGGGCATGAGAACGATTGCCGAAGGCGTGGAGACGCCCGAACAGAAAGCCTTCTTGCAGGCGCAAGGCTGTGACGAGATGCAAGGCTATTTGCTCAGTAAACCCATGAGCAGTGACGACGCCACGACATTCCTGCTGTCTTATTCCCCACCCGTAACAAAGTAAACCCTTGGCCAAGTCGGCCTGACATTTTCTTGAATTGATTGTGCTTTAGCCGCGCGATATTCATCTCCCCAGGTTGCGACATACTTGCCTTAATAAAACTGATTGACAATGTAAATGATAATTATTATCATTTGAAAACAGTTTAGCCAAGGAGAGTCATGATGAAACGTCATACGGTGGTTGGAAAAACCATGCTGGCTGGAAAAACCGCCTGCAAAGTGCTTTATCACCAGTCTTCAGACACGGTGGAGCTAGAGGTCGGCGGTACCACACTTAAATTTGAGGCCGACAGCTTTATCGTCATCAACGAAATGTTACGCAAGGCGGCGGCCCGGATTGTGATGCAGACTGAAATTGAAATGAGTATTTGAAAGAGAGATGGCCATGAATGCGATGAATATCCACGCGATGCGTTACGACCCCAGTTTGCCTGATGCTGAATCAGTGATGGCGTCATTGTTGTATGTGGCGACCTTGTATATCAAAAAGCCAACCTATGACCTGGCGAAGCAGGCCTTGCGCCTGGCCGAAACACTGACGGCGCCCGAGTATGCAGATTCTGACCTGATTTGCAGTGTGTCGCGCCGCATGTGTGTGCAATGGACTTTGCTGGTGAACGAACATGAGCAGGCCGCAACGTCAGTGGCCATATAAAAACAACCATATTTAGGGGGTGAGTATGAGTGAGGAAAGTATGTGTAAGAAAATTTTATTGTCCGGTCAGGCCGGTTTTCGTGTGCATTATTGTGAAACACACCGCACGATAGAGCTTGAGATTGGCGCCATGAGTTTGCGGCTGGATGAAGACGCGCTGGAAGTGATGAGTGATGCTTTGGATGAGTCTGTGAGCAAGTTGCAGGCTTTGCATGCGACCAAAGGGTCTTTTCAGGCATTTATGCGACAATTGAATATGCCGGATTAAGGCCTAAGTACAAAGGCTGTGATGCTTGCATCACAGCCCGTTGCCGCTCTCAATATTTGGCGGGAACGAACATTTCTTTGGGGACCGGCTCGCGGATATAGTCGGCGTTATAGACGCGCTTGGGCAGGACGACAGGCGCGTGTTCCACCTCCCCATATTCAATCTGGCTTAACAGATGGCTAATGCAGTTCAGGCGCGCCTTCTTTTTGTCTACAGCTTCTATCACCCACCACGGTGCTTCGGGGATATGCGTACGTTCCAGCATGACCTCCTTGGCTTTGGTGTATTGCTCCCACAAGCGGCGGGATTCCAGATCCATGGGGCTCAGTTTCCATTGCTTGAGCGGATCGTGAATGCGCGTCATAAAGCGCAAATGCTGCTCGTCGTCGGTGATTGAGAACCAGTATTTAATTAAAATAATGCCGGAGCGCACCAGCATTTTTTCAAACTCTGGCACTGAACGGAAAAACTCTTCGTATTCATCGTCATTACAAAAGCCCATGACTTTCTCGACCCCGGCGCGGTTGTACCAGCTGCGGTCAAACAGCACGATTTCACCGCCTGCTGGCAGGTGCGAAATATAGCGCTGGAAATACCACTGCGAACGCTCACGCTCGCTGGGGGCAGGTAGCGCCGCCACGCGGCAAACGCGCGGGTTCAGGCGTTGTGTGACGCGTTTAATGACGCCGCCTTTGCCGGCGGCATCACGCCCTTCGAACAGCACCACGACTTTCAGTTTGTTACGCACGACCCAGTCTTGCAATTTCACCAGTTCGCCTTGCAACCGGAACAGTTCTTTAAAATAGGTTTGGCGATCAGACAGGGTAGACTGGCTATGCATAGACGGTTGGCCATCCATGTTGGTCGCGCTCGCAAATTCGGCCAGGATCTGGTCCATGCGTTCGTCGTCCAGTTCCATTTCCAGCTCTTCATCAAAACTATCCAGCATTTCATTATTGAATCGTTCGTCCATAGACAAACGGTCATCAACAGCTTCAATCTCGGCAGATTTTTCAGTGGTCATGGGCGTTCCGATCAGGATAGGCAGACCTCTAATGTAGATTTAAAGCATGACAGTTTGATGACTATTGCACCCACGATCATGGTTTTTTGTCATCAATATGACATATTTCAAACCAATACTTTGGGTTCTCAATAGAACATCCGGAGAATATTGATGGATACTTCAGCGGCTACTCACTCGACGCTATTACAGAGTGCGTCTAAACCTAATCTTGATAAGAAGTCTGGTGCGCTAACCATTGCAGTCTTCGTCGGTTTGCTGCTCATGGGGCTGGTGTATACCAGCTTCAGCCTGATGCATGATGTGACGGATACCGGCGCGCAAACGATCACCTGGTTGCCATTTATTTTGCTGGGTGTGGCGCTGGTGATTGCGCTCGCCTTTGAGTTTGTGAATGGCTTTCATGATACGGCGAATGCCGTTGCGACCGTTATTTACACCCATTCGCTGCCTGCAAACTTCGCAGTGATCTGGTCAGGCACGTTTAACTTCCTGGGCGTGTTAGTGTCTAGCGGCGCGGTGGCTTTCGGCATTATTTCCTTATTGCCGGTGGAGCTCATTTTGCAAGTAGGTTCTGGCGCAGGCTTTGCCATGGTGTTTGCCTTGCTGATCGCCGCCATTTTGTGGAATTTAGGCACCTGGCTGCTGGGGTTGCCAGCCTCTTCCTCACACACCTTGATTGGCTCGATTATCGGCGTTGGCGTTGCCAATGCGCTGATGCATGGCCGTGATGGCACCAGCGGGGTCGATTGGGCGCAAGCGACAAAAATCGGTTACTCCTTGTTACTTTCACCTTTGATTGGTTTTTTCTTCGCGGCATTGTTATTGCTGGCGCTCAAAGCCTTGGTCAAAAGCAAAGAGCTGTACCATGAGCCCAAAGGCAATAAACCGCCGCCATTGTGGATACGCGGTTTGCTCATCCTGACCTGTACCGGCGTGTCGTTTGCGCATGGCTCCAATGATGGCCAAAAAGGCATGGGCCTCATTATGCTGATACTGGTGGGGACGGTGCCCATGGCCTACGCCTTAAACCGTGCCATGCCAGTGGACCAAATGACGCAGTTTGTTGCCGTGGCGCAAGTCACCCAGCAATCACTGGAACACAACACGCGTTTAACGCCGCCTGCCAGCTACGAAGCTGCACGTCATGTGCTGACTGAGTATGTGCGCACCAAGGCAGTGACGCCTGACGTGGTGCCTGCCTTGGCTGCCATGACCGGTAGCATAGGCGAACAAGTGAAGTCGCATGGGACCTTTGCTGAAGTGCCTGCCGAGCAGGTGGGCAACGTGCGTAACGATATGTACCTGGTGTCTGAGGCCATCCGCTTTCTGGGCAAGGATGAGAGCGTCAAGTTTGACGCGGATACCAAAGCCAATGTCACTGCGTTTAAAAAGGAAATTGATGGCGCAACCAAGTTTATTCCTTTATGGGTGAAAGTAGCGGTCGCGATTGCGCTTGGCCTGGGCACCATGGTGGGCTGGAAACGTATTGTGGTGACGGTTGGCGAGAAGATTGGTAAGACTCACCTGACTTATGGCCAGGGTGCCTCGGCCGAGCTGGTGGCCATGACCATGATAGGTGCCGCGGATATGTATGGCTTACCGGTTTCTACCACCCATGTGTTGTCATCAGGGGTGGCAGGGACCATGGCCGCAAACAAGTCCGGTCTGCAAATGTCCACCATCCGTAATCTGCTAATGGCCTGGGTGCTGACCTTGCCTATGGCGATGGTGTTATCAGGCAGTTTGTACTGGCTGTTCACCCATTTGTTTTAAAGTGCTTAGATTTGTAGAGTGCTTAGGTTGAGATCAGGGGCATGACAAAAGAAATGTGCAAACGCTACATTTCTTTTGTCTAGATAAAGCTGGTTACGCTGGTGACTGCTGCGGAGCTACGCAGGACTAAGGGCTAGTCCGGAATTTTAGCCGTGACATGTTTAGTCAGCGCATTTAAGGTTTTATTGAGGTTATCAAACGCGGTGTCGTTGAGCCCGGTGTCGCAGGCGACCCGTTTTTGAACATCTGACAATTTGCTGCGTAAGGCCTGGCCCTCTTCGGTCAGGCTGACAATTACCACGCGCTCATCATCTTTCTGGCGTGTGCGTTTGGTCAGTTTTTTCACTTCCAGGCGTTTGACCACCGGTGTAATGGTGGCTGGTTCCAGCATCAGTTTTTCGGCGATTTGTTTAATGGACAATTGCTTGTATTGCCAGAGTGCAACCAATACCAGATATTGCGGATAAGTCAGGTTCAGTTTGTCCAGATCGGGCTTGTAAGAGCGCAGCAAGGCATGGGTTGCCGAGTAGAGCGAAAAGCACAATTGGTTTTCCAGATAGAGGTTAGGCATGAGCTTAAAAATTATATTGTCATTAATAGGAATCATTAATCATTACAGCATCAATTGTGTTGAGTGTCTATAGGTGTTTTGTAGGAGAAACACTGGTTTTATATAAGATATGAGACATTCAGCGATAAAAGTGGTTGTTTGCAGCCAATCGCAGGCAGAAAGACCCTGCTAAGAGGCGGGGAATAGCCATTTGTTGGCATGGCAGAGAATAGATGAAAATGCGCTAAAATGAGCAGGTTTTCCCGCCTGATAGCTGTGCAGTAGAAAGCCTTTTGCGTCATGTTGCCATCCGTTACTTTTCTTGACCTCGAAACCACCGGGGCCACCCCTTTACGTGACCGTATCACCGAAATTGCGCTGGTACGTTTTGATCATGGCGTGGAAACCCTGCGCTGGCAAACCTTGGTCAACCCGCAACAGCCCATCCCGCCGTTTATTCAATCATTGACCGGTATTAACGATAGCATGGTGGCCGATGCGCCCCTGTTTGCCGAGGTCGCGGACAAGCTGTTGGCGTTTCTGGAAGGCTCGGTGCTGGCTGCGCACAATGTGCGTTTTGACCATGGCTTTTTAAAGTCCGAATTCAAGCGGCTGGGCATCACCTTGCGGCAAAAGGTGTTATGTACGGTCAAGCTCTCGCGCCTGTTATACCCGCAACATTACAGCCATGGCATAGACGCGATTGTCGCTCGTCACCAAATTACCGGCCTGACACGGCATCGTGCCATGGGGGATGTGGAAGCGATTTTGATCATGCTTAATGACGCCAGACGTGATCTTGGCGAAGAAGCTGTGCAGGCTGCGGCGTTGAAGCTCTTGGCCGCGCCTACGTTGCCACCACATATTGACGCCAGCCTGGTCGGCGAGTTGCCCGAGGCGCCCGGCGTTTACCTGTTTTATGGCGAGAACGACTTACCTTTATATATAGGCAAAAGTGTGAATCTGCGCGCCCGCGTGCTATCGCATTTCAGTAGTGACCACGCCTCCACCAAAGAAATGCGCATGACGCAGGAAATGAAGCGCTTTGAATGGATCCCCGCCGCCGGTGAGTTTAGTGCCTTGTTACTTGAGTCGCGCCTAGTGAAAGAGCGTATGCCCATTTACAACCGGCAACTGCGGCGTGAGCGCCAGTTGTGCAGTTGGCAGTTGGTGGCTGGCGCACAACCTATCGTCAGGCTGGTCAATGAAGATGAGATTGACCCCAGCCAGATGGATCATTTGTTTGGCACGTTTAGAAGCAAGCGGCAGGCAGTTGAGACCTTGCGTAAAATCGCCGACCTCAGCCATTTGTGCGCGAAAGCCCTTGGCCTGGAAAGTGGTCGTGCCGGGCCGTGTTTTGCCTATCAGCTTAAGCGCTGCAAAGGCGTCTGTTGCGGGCAGGAACCGCCTGAAATACATGCTTTGCGGGTACAGCAGGCACTGATGGCACATAAACTCAAAGCCTGGCCCTATCGCGGCAAGATAGGCATCGAAGAATATAACCTCGAAAATGATTTACGCCAGATTCACGTGTTTGAACATTGGGTGTATTTAGGCGTGGCGGAGGATGACGACAGTTTGCAGGCCTTGCGCGCGCAAAAAACAGCGCTCAAGTTTGACCTCGATAGCTACAAGTTACTGTTGAAGATGCTGTCGCAGAAAAAGACCCGTGTACTGGATCTGGCTGGCTAGGAAAGCAATCGCCAGCCGGGTACACGGGCAAGGGGTAGGGTGAGTGTCAGGGCAGGTAGAAGGTGCTATTGGTGGCTACCTGTTCACCGTTCGAGAGCGCGGTCACCTCGATCAGGATGCGATGGCTGCCTTGCAGGTCACTCGCAGGCACAGACAGGCTCAACGGCACCAGTATTTCCTCGGTAGGCGCTGCTGTGAGTATCTGCTCACTTTCCACGCGCAAGCCGTCTATGCCGCTGGCACGTATCTGGTAACGCTGATTGTGTTCGGTCGCATTGGTCAGGTGTAACTGGTAAGGATTTTCAATGCCATGGCCGGTTTCGCGGTACATGATATTGCGGTCACGCATGATGTCGACCTTGAAATCAGGTTTATGCAACAGCCCGTAGCCTAACCAGGCCGTCATCAATACAAACAGCCCGCTATAAATTAGCACGCGTGGCCGTAGCAGGTGCTGCCGCAGCTTATGTTGCCCGCTCAGGCCCGCCGCCGAAAAGCGGATCAGGTCGCGCGGGTATTGCATCTTGTCCATGACGTCATTACAGGCATCAATACACAGGCCGCAGCTGATGCACTCGTATTGCAAGCCATTGCGGATATCAATGCCAACCGGGCAGACCTGCACGCAGATGTTGCAGTCTATGCACGATCCCAGACCATCGGCCTGGTAATCCTGGTTTTTGCTGCGGCCACCGCGTGGTTCGCCGCGCGCGCTGTCGTAAGCGACGATCAAAGTATGGTTGTCAAACATCGCACTTTGAAAACGCGCATAGGGGCACATGTGCTTGCACACTTGTTCGCGCAAAAAGCCAGCGTTGCCATAGGTGGCCAGGCCGTAAAAGCCTAACCAGAAGCAGGACCAGCCACCCATTTGCCATTGCAGCATATCGCTGAATAATTCGCGTATCGGCGTGAAGTAACCGACAAACGTAAAGCCGGTGACGAGTGAGAAGGCCAGCCAGGCAGAGTGCTTGCTCACTTTGATACCGGTTTTGCGTACGCCCCAAGGTTGGCTATCCAGTTTTTGCCTGGCCATACGGTCACCTTCTATCGTGCGTTCCATCCATAAAAAGAGCTCGGTATACACTGATTGCGGGCAAGAGAAGCCACACCACAGGCGGCCTGCGACGGCGGTAAATAAAAACAGGCCCAGGGCGCTGATGATGAGCAGCAATGCGAGGTAAAACAAATCTTGTGGAAAAATCACCAGGCCAAACAGGTAAAAGCGGTGCGTGTCGATATCCAGCAGCAAGGCCTGTCGGCCGCCGTATTGCAGCCAGGGCATGCCGTAAAACACTAATTGTGTCAGCCAGATCATGAGCCAGCGCCAGTTTTTGAAATAACCGCTGACCGAGCGCGGATAGACCTTGGGTGTTTTTTGGTAAAGCGAAATGGTTTGCCCGGCGACCGGCGCTGCCACAATCGGGATCACGGGTTTACTGCGTGAGGATGTCATCAAAGCACTCAATATCAATAAGACGAGCGCAGTGTAAAAGAAGGTGTGATTTTAAAACAGATTCAGTTTGTGGTTAAAAAACCATATCAGATTTGTGAGGACTTACGCATGCCTGATGAATTGCCCCAGACGTTCAATCGCCTGCAAATGCACATGGTTAACGCTATGCCCGTAATTCAGCCTGATATAGCTGGCGTATTGCTGCTGCGATGAAAACATATGACCGGGCGCCAGGCTGATGTTTTCGGCAATGGCTTGTTGAAACAGTTGCAAGCTATCGCATTGTTCCGGCAGTTGTAGCCATAAGAAGTAGCCGCCTTGCGGCAATGTAAAGCGTACTTGTGGCGGCAGGTGCTGGTGAATCGCCTGCGAGAATTGCAGTTGCTGCAACATGAGCTGGTGCCGTAGCTGGCGCAAGTGTTTGTCATAGCCGCCTTTGGCCAGGTAACTCGCCAGTGCCAGTTGCGCCGGAATCGATGTCGCCAGGGTGGTGGATATTTTTAAGCGGGTAATTTTTTCGGCAAAGCGTCCGGCCGAGACCCAGCCGACCCGGTAGCCTGGCGCCAGCGCTTTTGAGAATGAACTGCAATGCATCACCCAGCCTTCCTGGTCCCAGGTGTTGGCTGGTAGGGGGCGCTCTTTGCCAAAATATAACTCGCGGTACACATCATCTTCTATCATCGGCAGTTGGTAGCGGGTGATCAGTGCCACCAATGCCTGTTTTTTGTCTGTGGGCATCAGGCTGCCGATTGGATTCTGGAAGTTGGTCATTAACCAGCACGCTTTGGGTTTGTGCTGAATAATGGCACGCTCCAGTGCTGCCAGGTCTATGCCTTGTTCAGGATGGCTAGGCACTTCAATCGCGCGCAGGCCCATGCGCTCAATGGCCTGCAACGCGGCATAAAAACTGGGCGATTCGATAATGACGCTATCACCAGGCTGGGTCACGGCGGCCAGGCACAGGTTAAGCGCCTCCAGTGCGCCATTGGTAATCACAATATCACTGAGGTCGGTGGGCTTGCCATCCAACTGGTAGCGCAAGGCAATCTGGCGTCGCAGCGCGATATCGCCCTGACCAATGTCGCTGACCGTATCCTGTGGTTGCATGCGGCGCACGGTGCTGGCCATATGATCGGCCAGTTTTGACAGCGGAAATAACAGCGGGCTGGGAAAGGCGGAGCCGAACGGAATCTGCTGCGGGTCTTTGATGCGCTCAAGCAGGTTGAATACCAGGTCGCTGACTTGCAGCGTGGTCGGTGTGCCTTCGTCGCTGGCGGTGTGCGGTAGCAGGCGCTCGCTACGCAGCGGCCCGGCGACGTAATAGCCGGAGCGTGGGCGCGTCACAATCAGGCCACGTGCTTCCAATAGATAATAGGCCTGAAATACGGTAGACGCGTTGACCTGCTTGCTGGTCTGAATCTGGCGGATAGAGGGCAGTTTGTCGCCGCGTTTGAGCAGGCCTTGCTGAATCGCGCTGGCAATCTCTTCGGCGATGATTTCGTATTTTTTCACAACTGGCCCTGCCGCCGTTAAGCCGCTAATCTGATATGGTTAATTTAATCTAAACTGCAGCTGTTCGGCAATGCCTGGCAGCGATAAGCTGCAACTTTTGTTAAAAAGGCGAGTGATGCAAGTCTCAGAATTGCTGGCGTCAGCGGTAAAAAGCGTGACGCAGCAGAATAAAAAACAGTATGCATTGACCCTGCATGATGGACAGGCCTTGCAACTACGGGTCACGGACATGTTTAACGTGCACTTGTTGCAGCAGGACTATCCACTTGCCTGCGTACACTTTCAACCGTTGAGCTCATTGAATAATATTGAAATGCAGCCGATGTACCGTGTGGCTTCGTTGCGCACGGCGGCGGGCGAGGACACGCAGCTGTCTGCCGAATTGCTGGAGTGTGTCTTTGCGGTCTATCGGTATTACACCAATGGCAGTATCCGCCCCTGGCGAAGCGCGGTAAAATAGCGCTTTTAGCGGCAAAAAAGGCAGCCAAACCAGCGGTCTGGCTGGACATGAAAAACATGCGCAAATATATTTGCATTCTGCAATAAATTGCGTATAATTGCGGGTTCTTTAAAAGGCGACGTTTAAGGCATCATTATGTACGCAGTGATTAAAACAGGTGGCAAACAGTACAAAGTAGCCGCTGGTGACAAATTAAAAGTAGAAAAATTGGTTGGTGACGTTGGTTCTACTGTTGTAATCGACAAAGTGTTGTTGATTGCTAACGGCGAGTCAACCACGATTGGTGCACCTTTGGTTGCTGGTG
Source organism: Methylophilus sp. 14 (assembly GCF_015354345.1). Taxonomy (GTDB): domain Bacteria; phylum Pseudomonadota; class Gammaproteobacteria; order Burkholderiales; family Methylophilaceae; genus Methylophilus. The sequence continues at coordinate 354,659 of NZ_JADKYS010000001.1, forward strand.
CTAAAGTGAGTGCTACCGTGGTATCACACGGCCGTGGTGACAAGGTGATGATTTTCAAAATGCGTCGTCGTAAGCACTACCGCAAGACTCAAGGTCATCGTCAGAGCTACACAGAAATTCAAATCGACACTATTTCAGCAAAATAAGCACGTTCTGCTTGAGTAGAGCAGATTGCTAGAATAAGGAATCAAACATGGCACACAAAAAAGCAGGCGGTAGTTCACGTAACGGTCGCGACTCACAAGCCAAACGCCTGGGCGTTAAAGCTTTCGGTGAAACAGTAGTTAACGCTGGCAGCATCATCGTTCGCCAACGTGGTACTAGAATGCATGCTGGCGAAAACGTCGGTATGGGCAAAGACCACACACTGTATGCATTGGTAGAAGGCAAAGTTAAATTTGCAATCAAAGGCGCGTTGAAGCGTCATACCGTGAGCATCGAAGCGGTTTAATCAAAGTATTATGTAAAAAGCCCTGTCGCTTGACGGGGCTTTTTACTTTATAGTTCGCAGATTGCATGCAGCCTTGTTCACCATAACGCAGCCATGCGCTTAAAAGGCAAATTGAATCATGAAGTTTATTGACGAAGCTACTATCAAAGTCTACGCCGGTGACGGTGGTAACGGCGTTGCCACGTTCCGCCGCGAAAAATACGAGCCTATGGGTGGCCCCAACGGCGGTGACGGTGGTCGCGGCGGCTCTATCTTTGTGGTGGCGGACCGTAACATCAATACGCTGGTGGATTACCGTTATACGCGTACCTTTAAAGCGCAACGCGGTGAAAACGGCAGCGGCTCCGATTGCTACGGCAAGGGCGGTGACGACATGATCCTGCGCGTACCGGTCGGCACCACCATTAGCGACAAAGCCACCGGTCAGATGATGGTGGACTTGAGTGCTGACGGCCAAAAAGTGATGATGGCCAAAGGTGGCAATGGCGGCCTGGGGAATATCCACTTTAAAACCAGTACCAACCGCTCCCCACGCCAATGTACCAAAGGCGACCCTGGTGAAGCGTTCGAGTTGTACCTGGAGCTGAAAGTGTTGGCCGATGTGGGCTTGCTGGGCATGCCTAACGCTGGTAAGTCTACTTTTATCCGCTCGGTGTCTGCGGCTAAGCCGAAAGTCGCTGATTATCCCTTTACCACGTTGCATCCTAACCTGGGTGTGGTACGTGTCGACAGCAACCGCAGCTTTGTGATTGCTGATGTACCTGGCCTGATCGAAGGCGCGGCTGAAGGGGCTGGATTGGGTCATCAATTCTTGCGCCATCTGCAACGGACTTCTTTGCTGTTGCACCTGGTTGATCTGGCACCGTTTGATGATGCGGTGGATCCGGTGCAGGAAGCCAAAGCCATCGTGAATGAGCTGAAAAAGTATGATCAGGAGCTTTACGATAAGCCGCGCTGGCTGGTGTTGAATAAAATTGACATGCTGGAAGACAGTGCGCAAAAAGTGGCTGATTTTGTCAAAGCCTATGGCTGGGATGGCCCGGTATTCCCGATCTCGGCGATTAGCGGCGTCGGCTGTCAAACGCTGACTTACGCCATCATGGACCATATTGAACAAGTGCGTGCACAGCGCGAACTAGAAGCAGCGCAACCGCAGCCTGCAACAGAATAAGTTTTATGAGCGTTTCACTCATACAAGATAGCAAAACCCTGATTGTGAAGGTCGGCTCCAGCCTAGTGACCAATAATGGCCAGGGCCTGGATAAAACCGCGATTGCGGCCTGGGCGCAGCAAATCAGTGCGCTGGTCAAACAGGGCAAGCAAGTGGTGCTGGTGTCTAGCGGAGCGGTCGCTGAAGGCATGCAACGCCTGGGCTGGAAAAAGCGTCCGGTAGAAGTGAATGAGCTGCAAGCTGCGGCCGCTGTCGGCCAAATGGGCTTGGTACAGATGTATGAGCAATGCTTTGCGCAGCATGGTTTGCACACGGCGCAATTATTGCTGACGCATGAAGACCTGGCCGACCGCAAACGCTATTTGAACGCACGTACCACTTTGCGCACGCTGCTCGACTTGAACGTCATCCCCATCATTAATGAAAACGATACCGTGGTCACCGAAGAGATTCGCTTTGGGGATAACGACACCTTGGGCGCGCTGGTCGCCAACTTGATCGAAGCCGATGCGCTGATTATCCTCACCGACCAGCAGGGCCTGTATTCAGCAGACCCGCGCAAAGACCCCAATGCGGTGTTCATCAATTTTGAAACCGCGGGTAATCCTGAGCTGGAGAGCATGGCAGGTGGCGCTGGCAGTGCCGTGGGTACCGGCGGCATGCTGACCAAGATTTTGGCTGCCAAACGTGCGGCTAATAGTGGCGCGCATACTGTGATCGCTTCTGGCCGTGAGCCCGAGGTGTTGATGCGCTTAAGCCTGGGTGAGGCCATAGGCACGCATCTAAAAGCAGGCAAAATGAAAACGCTGGCGAAAAAGCAGTGGCTGGCTGATCATTTGCGTGTGGGTGGCAAACTGGTGCTGGATGATGGCGCCGTCAATGTGCTGAGCAAAGATGGCAAGAGTCTGTTGCCGATCGGTGTGGTGGATGTGCTTGGCCAGTTTGAGCGCGGTGATGTGGTTGCCTGCGTGGATGCACAAGGGAAAGAGTGGGCGCGTGGCATAGTCAATTACAATGCTAATGAAGTGCGCAGAATCAAGCGTAAACCCAGCAACGAGATTGAAAGCGTGCTGGGCTATGTAGAAGAAAAAGAGTTGATACACAGAGATAATCTGGTATTGGTTTAATTGCCAACAAGACGAAGAAAGTGACAAGGCAACGTGATGAGTAAACCTTTGGTAGCCATTATTATGGGGTCGGACAGCGATTGGCCGGTGATGAAAAACGCCGCGCAAATGCTGGCTGATTTTGGTGTCGCTTACGAAGCGCGCGTGGTGTCTGCGCATCGCACGCCAGACTTGATGTTCCAGTTTGCCGAATCTGCTGCAAGCAATGGTTTCCAGGTGATTATTGCCGGTGCTGGCGGTGCTGCGCATTTGCCTGGCATGGTGGCGGCGAAAACGACTTTGCCGGTATTGGGTGTGCCTGTGCCTTCCAAGCACCTGCAAGGGCAAGACTCGTTACTGTCTATCGTGCAGATGCCTAAGGGTATCCCGGTGGCCACGTTTGCCATTGGTGATGCGGGCGCTGCGAATGCCGGTTTGTTTGCGGTGGCGATGTTGGCGAACCAAGATGCGGTGTTGGCAGAGAAACTGGCGACTTTCCGTAAAAAACAAGCTGAAAAAGTACATGCAATGGAGTTGAGCGAAAAGCCATGACAGTATCCGTGATTCAACCTTCTGCCATGTTGGGGATGCTGGGTGGCGGCCAGCTCGGCCGTTTCTTTGTGATTGCCGCGCATGAAATGGGCTACAAAGTCACCGTGCTGGACCCGGATAAAAACAGTCCGGCGGGCATGATTGCCGATGTGCATTTGTGTGCCGCCTTTGATGATGCCGCTGCTTTGCAGGTCATGGCTGATACCTGTCAGGCGATTTCAACTGAATTTGAAAACGTACCTGCTGAAACGCTGGCTACTTTGGCAAAATCGACGATTGTGCATCCAAGTGCGGATGCAGTGGCGATCGCACAGCACCGGATCAAGGAAAAAACCTTCTTCAAGGAATCTGGCTTGCCCGTAGGGCCATTTGTACCAGTGACTGTTGAAAGTGATCTGCCTGCAGATGGTGACATGTATCCGGCAGTGCTGAAAGTGGCGCGTTTTGGCTACGATGGCAAAGGCCAGGCGCGCGTGGCGAATCGCGAGCAAGCAGTTGCCGCTTTTCAGGGCTTTAAGCAAGAAGTCTGTGTGCTGGAAAAAATGTTGCCACTGGATCTGGAAGTTTCTGTGGTGCTGGCGCGTGATGTGCATGGCAATATTGCTGCGTTCCCGACCGCTGAAAATAGCCATTTGAATGGCATTCTGGATATCAGCATTGCCCCGGCGAGATGCTCTGAAGTGATTAAAGCCAATGCGCAGGAGCTGGCTAAGAAGCTGGCTACCAAGCTGAATTACGTAGGTGTCTTGGGTGTAGAGTTTTTCGTGGTGGGCAACCAGTTGCTGGTCAATGAAATTGCGCCGCGTCCACATAACTCTGGCCATTACACGCTGGATGCTTGTGTGACCAACCAGTTTGAACAGCAGGTGCGTGTCATTACTGGCCAGGCGCTAGGCAGCCCGCATTTGCATAGCAATGCGGTCATGGTGAATATCCTGGGTGATAGCTGGTTGTATAGTGGCAAGCAAGTGGAGCCCGCATGGGATAAAGCCTTTGCCCATGGCAACCTCAAAATGCATTTGTATGGCAAACATGAGCCGCGCAAAGCGCGCAAAATGGGGCATTTCACTGTGGTTGGTGAAGATGCGCAAGCCGTGCTCAATGCTGCCAAGGTGGCGCGTAGTGAGCTGCATATCGGTGAATAACTGATTTGCAAAAAAGAAAGCCCGGCATGCCCGGGCTTTTTTGTGTCTGGTGTTTACTGTGTCGGTGACTATCAGGCAATAAAAAAGCCGGACATGCGTCCGGCTCTTTTAGTATGCACCCCTACTGAAATTATTCAGCGGCTTTTTTCGCGCGAGGCTTAGCAGCTTTTTTAGCTGGTGCCGCTTCGGCTTTAGATGCAGCTGCTTTTTTCACAGAAGACAAAGTCGCAGGTGCTTCACCGGACAATGCTTTGATCGCAGCAGTCAAACGGCTCTTATGACGAGCAGCTTTGTTTTTGTGAATGATTTTTTTGTCGGCGATACGGTCGATCACGCTAACGTTTTCTTGGTAAGAAGCTACAGCAGCAGCTTTGTCACCAGTTTGAATCGCTTTGATTACTTTTTTGATCGCAGTACGCAAAGTAGAGCGCAACGCAGCATTGTGCGCGTTTACTTTGACGGATTGGCGCGCGCGTTTGCGGGCTTGTGCGGTATTTGCCATATTCGTTTTATCCTGTAACTTTCAAAAGGGGTGTGATACGAAACCGTGCATCATACTGTTTTTACTTTGTTTTTGCAAGATTAAAAACGCATTTAGTCGATTGATTGTTGCTGCATGGTAAAATCGGCCAACTTTTTAATCTGCTGACAGTTCGCTGTGCGCGATACACTGCCAAAAATATTCTAAGGCGCGTATTTTCCATCATTTATGAATTTGCTCAAAGCACTGGCCACCGTGGGTGGCATGACGTTTATTTCGCGCCTGCTCGGTTTTGTACGCGATACGCTGATCGCTCGTATTTTTGGTGCGGGCATGGCGACGGATGCGTTTTTTGTCGCGTTTAAAATCCCCAACCTGCTACGCCGTATTTCTGGTGAGGGCGCGTTTAGCCAGGCGTTTGTGCCTATTCTTTCCGAATACCGCAAGCAGCGTACGCCTGAAGCGACCAAAGCCTTGATTAACCATGTTGCCAGTTTGCTTGGCCTGTTTCTGGTGGCGATCACCATTGTGGGCATGCTGGCTGCGCCGCTGATTGTGCGCCTGACCTCGCCGGGCTTTGTGCATGACCCGGCCAAGTTTGCATTGACGACTGAGCTGTTGCGCATCACCTTTCCTTATATCCTGTTTATTTCACTGGTATCGATGGCGGGCGGTGTGCTTAACGCATTCAGCAAGTTCCAGGTGCCTGCATTTACGCCGGTTTGGCTCAATTTGAGTTTTATCACGGCCGCGATTTTTATTGCGCCGCATTTTCATAACTCAGTGTATGTGCTGGCTTGGGCGGTGTTTGTCGGCGGTATTATCCAGTTGCTGTATCAGTTGCCTTATCTGCAAGAAATCGGCATGTTGCCGCGTTATGCGCTTAATTTTGAGGATGAAGGCGTGCGCCGCATCCTCAAACTAATGGGGCCGGCCATTTTTGGCGTGTCTGTGGCGCAGATTTCCATCGTGCTGAACAACATTTTTGCTTCATTTATGCCCACTGGCAGTGTCTCCTGGCTGTATTACGCGGATCGCCTGATGGAGTTCCCGACCGGTGTGTTGGGCGTGGCATTGGGTACCATTTTGTTACCCAGTTTATCCAAAGCGCACGTCGATAAATCCAGCACGGAGTTCTCGTTGTTGCTGGACTGGGGCTTGCGCCTGACTTTTATGCTAGCAATTCCGGCGGCGGTGGCGATGGCGGTGCTGTCTAAGCCACTGGTCGCCAGCCTGTTTTATTACGGCAAGTTCACCGCTATGGACGTATTACAAACTGAGCGCGCACTCATTGCGTATAGCCTGAGCCTGCTTGGGCTGATTATGGTGAAGGTACTTGCACCAGGATTTTATGCGCGCCAGAACGTTAAAACGCCGGTTAAAATTGCCATCTTTACCCTGGTGATGACGCAAATCATGAATGTGGCTTTCTTGTGGTTCACTTCATTACAACATGCTGGATTAGCGCTGGCCGTTGGCCTTGGAGCTTGCCTCAACGCGACCTTGCTTTGGGTGACTTTGCAAAAAACGGGCGCTTATCAGCCACAGGCTGGCTGGGTGTACTTCCTGCTCAAATTGCTGGTTGCCGTCACTGTCATGGCGCTGGTGTTGCATGCTGCGGCAACTTGGTCCGGCGATTGGCTGGCCATGGCGACATTGACCCGCATGACGCATCTGGCAGGCATCGTTGTGCTGGGCATGAGTGTGTATTTTGCTGCACTCGGCCTGCTTGGTTTTCGGCCAAGGGACTTTATGAAACGGGTGGCCAAATGATGCAGATATTTCGCCATATTCCAGCCACGTCCTTGCCGCAAGCCATCGCTATCGGCAATTTTGATGGCATGCATTTGGGGCACCAGGCCTTGCTGCGCCAACTGGTGGCTTATGCGCAAACCTACAAAATTACGCCCGCGGTGATGACCTTTGAGCCGCATCCTCGCGAGTTTTTCATGCCGCAGAATGCACCTGCGCGCCTGGCTTCCATGCGTGAAAAGCTGGAATATTTTGCCGAATGTGGCGTGCAGCATGTGTATGTGCAACGCTTTAACCAGGCGTTTGCAGCGCAAAGCCCGGCCGCCTTTATGCAAGTGTTGCGTCAGCAACTTAATGCCAATGTGGTCATGGTGGGCGAAGATTTCTGCTTTGGTGCCAAACGGGCAGGCACGGTACAAACCTTGATTGAAAACGGTTTTAACGTGATTCCGCTGCCGGAAGTGCAATTACATGGCGAGCGCGTCTCCAGCACGTTGGTGCGCAATGCGCTGGCCGCGGGTGAGCTGGTCAAAGCGCATACCTTGCTTGACCGCCCTTACAGCATCAGCGGCAAGGTGGTGCATGGGGCCAAGCTCGGGCGCCAACTGGGCTACCCGACAGCCAATGTGCATATGCGCCACGAACGGCCTGCACTGACCGGGGTTTATGCGGTAAAATTGAACAATTTACCGGCGGTTGCCAATTTGGGTAACCGGCCGACCCTGGAAGGCATCCCCAAACTCAAGCTGGAAGTGCATGTGTTTGATTTTAATGGTGATCTTTATGATCAGCATGTGCATGTGCAGTTTTTTCATAAACTGCGTGAAGAACAAAAGTTTGCCGGACTGGATGCATTGAAAGCGCAAATCGCGCTGGATGCCTTGCAGGCGAAACAATATTTTACCGCCGATGAACGCGGATAAACGCCGATTACCCTGAGTGCTCAAGTGGATACTGTGCATTGTTAGGGAATTTTATCGGCGTCTATTTGCGTTCATCGGCGGTTAACTCATGGATTTTTAAATGACTGACCAAACCAAAGATTCAAAATATAAACTGAATTTACCTGAAACCAGTTTCCCAATGCGCGGCGATTTGTCCAAGCGCGAACCGGCCTGGTTAAAAAGCTGGCAAGAGCGCAAGGTCTACGAGCGCATCCGTGCCAAGCGCAAAGGCGCACCAGCCTTTATTTTGCACGATGGCCCGCCGTATGCTAACGGGGACATTCACATTGGTCACGCCGTTAATAAAATCCTCAAGGACATCATCATCAAAGCCAAAACCATGAGTGGTTTTGACGCGCCGTATGTGCCGGGCTGGGATTGCCATGGCCTGCCGATTGAGCTGGTGGTAGAGAAAAACCACGGCAAAAATATTGATCCGGCCAAGTTCCGCGAACTGTGCCGCGCCTACGCGGCTGAACAGGTCGAGAAACAGAAAAAAGACTTTATCCGCCTGGGCGTATTGGGTGACTGGGATCATCCTTACCTGACCATGGCGTTTAATACCGAGGCCGATATCATGCGCGCCTTGGGCGACATCTACCAGAATGGCTATTTGTACCAAGGCTCCAAGCCGGTGCACTGGTGTGTGGACTGTGGTTCTGCGTTGGCTGAAGCTGAGGTGGAATACGAAGATGTGAATTCACCTGCGATTGATGTGGGCTTTAAAGTGGTGGATAACGCGGCGCTGGGCCAAGCGTTTGGTGCCACTGTGAGTGGCGATGCTTATGCTGTCATCTGGACCACAACGCCTTGGACATTGCCGGCAAACCAGGCCGTGAGTGTGAATGCAGCGCTTGAGTATGACTTGATACAGACCAGCAAAGGCTTGCTGATCCTGGTGCGTGAGTTGGCAGAAAAAACGCTGGCCAGATATGCAGAAGAAAATACTTCTGTGATCGGCAGCTGCAAGGGCGAAGCCTTGCGCGGTTTGTTGCTGCAACACCCGTTCGATAACCGCCAGGTGCCTGTGATCACCGGCGACCACGTGACCACCGACGCCGGTACTGGCCTGGTGCATACGGCCGCCGCCCATGGTAACGATGACTGGTTGGTGATGCGCGCTAATTTCCCGAATGAGAAACCGCGCGTACTGATTGGTGGCGATGGCAAGTTCTTTAGCAGCGAATTGGTCGAACTGGCTGAAATCCGCGGCTTGAGCCGCCAGGATGCTAACAAGATCATTTTGGCTAAACTGCAGGAAAACGGTGTGCTGTTTGCCTCTGCACGTTTAAACCATAGCTTCCCGCATTGCTGGCGCCATAAAACGCCGCTCATGCAATTGGCGACGCACCAGTGGTTTATCGGCATGAACTCCGTCGGCCAAGATGGCAAAGCCTTGCGTGAGCATGCGAATACCGCCGTCGACGCAACACAGTTCTTCCCGAGCTGGGGCCGTGCCCGTTTAGAGGCGATGATCAAAAACCGCCCAGACTGGTGCGTGTCGCGCCAGCGTAACTGGGGCGTGCCTATGCCGTTTTTTGTACACAAGGAAACCGGCGAGCCACATCCACAAACAGCGCAATTACTCGAAACCGTATGCAAACAAGTCGAGCAACAGGGCATTGAAGCCTGGTTTAGTCTCGATGGTGTGGCTTTCTTAGCCGAGCATGCGCCAGCCAATGCCGAGCAGTATAAAAAAGTGACCGATACGCTGGACGTCTGGTTTGACTCCGGTGCCACGCATTATGCCGTGGTGCGCTCTGAGCAGCATCCGACCTTGTCTGCCGCCGCCAAGCAGCGTGAGGCTGAACATCAGCCAGTAGCAGATTTGTACCTCGAAGGCTCAGACCAGCACCGTGGCTGGTTCCAGTCCAGCTTGCTGACCGGTTGTGCCATTGACGGCAACGCGCCTTACAAGGCCTTGCTCACGCATGGTTTTGTGGTGGATGGTGCTGGCCATAAAATGAGTAAGTCCAAGGGCAACGTCGTCGCGCCACAAAAAGTGATGGACACTTACGGCGCCGACATTCTGCGTTTGTGGGTGGCTTCTACCGATTATTCCGGCGAGCTGACCATCAGTGACGAGATTTTGAAACGCGTGGCCGATGGCTACCGCCGTATCCGTAATACCTTGCGTTTCCTGTTGTCCAACCTTGCTGATTTTGATGCCAGCAAAGACCTGCTGCCGGTCGATCAGTGGCTGGAAATTGACCGCTACGCATTGCACCTGACACAGCAATTGCAAACAGGCATTCTGGCGGATTACGATAAGTACGAATTCCATCTGGCCGTGCAAAAGTTCGTTGGTTTCTGTTCTGAGGATTTGGGTGGTTTCTACCTGGATATCCTCAAAGATCGTTTGTACACCAGTGGCGAAACTTCGCATGCGCGTCGTGCCGCACAAAGTGCCTTGTATCACATCACCCATGCCATGATGCGCTTGATGGCGCCGATTTTGAGCTTTACGGCGGATGAAATTTGGCAGACCTTGGGCCTGGATAGCGTCGCCACGGTGTTTGAAGAGGACTGGTATAAGTTGCCAGATTTGTTGGCGGGGCAAGATCCACTTGATAATTGGGATGGCTGGGTATTGCCAGGCAGATGGCAGATTATTCTTGAATGGCGTTCACGGGTAAATAAAAAGCTTGAGGAATCACGCGCCTCAGGCCTAATTGGAGCTTCATTGGCTGCTGAGATAGATATTTATACTCTAGATGCGGATTACGATGCTTTAATTGCTCTAGGTGATGATCTGAGGTTTGTATTAATTTCCTCAAGAGCTACTGTTCATCGTGTTGAGAAGTCAGAGCATCAAAATATCGTAGTGACACCAAGTCAACATCAGAAATGCGACCGCTGCTGGCATTACCGTGCCGATGTCGGCAGCGATGCAGCGCACCCGACCATTTGTGGTCGTTGCGTGAGCAATTTGTTTGGTAAAGGCGAAGCGCGCAAATATGCTTAACTTAAACAACCCACGTCGTTCCCGTGCAGGGTGTAGCAGGGGTTTCGCACAGCATGCTGTGCGCCTGCGTAACGGTTGGATTCTGAGCAAGCCAACGCGCCCTGCAAAGGGGAATCCAGGCCAGTCTGTTTACACCGGTATTTTAGGATGTCGGGTAGCGCTTGTCTCACCTCGACTGGATTCCGGCCTGCGCCGGAATGACGGACTATGCGCTTAGGTTCCGCGACACCCTGGTTGGTATTGAGCGCGGTGGTGATCGCGCTCGACCTCTACACCAAACATTTGGTGCAGTTGGCGTTTGTCTATGGTGAACATTTGCCGGTCACTGGTTTTTTTGATTTGGTGCGTTACCACAATACCGGCGCGGCATTCAGCTTTTTAGCCGATGCCGGTGGCTGGCAGCATGGTTTCTTTACCGCAGTCTCTACGCTGGCTTCGGCTGTGATGGTGTATCTGCTGGTCAAGCATCCACAAAAAAAGCTGTTCTGCTTTGGCTTGGCGCTGGTGTTAGGTGGTGCCTTGGGTAATCTGTATGACCGATTGACGCTGGGCTATGTGGTTGATTTTCTGTTGTTTTATTATCAGCAATGGGCTTGGCCTGCGTTTAATGTGGCCGATAGCGCCATTTGTGTTGGCGTGGCTTTGTTGATGCTGGATAGTTTTAAACAGCCTGATGCGTAGGACTTGATAGCCAAGGTGCCATGATGGAGGGTTTGCAATATACCTTTAGCGATGTCATCAAGCAGTGGTTAGGCAGCAAAAGTACCTGGCATTACATCAGCTTGCCCGTCGCCATGTCAGATGAAATCCATACCTTGAGCCAATATCATCAGACCAAGCGCCGTGGTTGGGGCGCCGTCAAGGTAGACGTGAGTGTGGGCGATCAGCACTGGCAAACTTCAATATTCCCGGCGTTTGAAGGCAAACGCTATGCGCTGTTTTTAAAAGCAGATGTGCGTAAGCAGTTGGGCGTGGCGGTAGGCAGCGAGATTACCGTGTCGTTAACAGTTCGGTTTTAGACGTCAACCCGCCGCCTGGCTGGCTGGCAGTCAATAGTTTGTGTATGTCCTCTATCGGCATCGGCCTGCCGAGCAAAAATCCCTGTATGCAATCGCAACCGGTGTCGCGCAAGAAGTCTAGCTGCGCCTGGGTTTCTATGCCTTCCACCACTACTGAAATGCCCAGAATGGCTGCCGTTTTGACAATGGTGCTGACAATTTCACTGTCTGCAGTACTGTCTGGGACATCGACCATAAATGCGCGGTCTATCTTGAGTTCATCAATCGGCAAATGTTTGAGTTTAAACAACGACGAATTGCCAACGCCAAAGTCATCCAGTGATACCCGTACACCTAATTCTTTGAGTTGCTTGAGAATTTCTAGCGCCTGTTCTTCGTGTTCAAAAACGGCACTTTCGGTGATTTCGAGGGTAATGAGTCCAGGCGGAATGGCGTATTGTTGCAATAGTTGGCTAATGCGCAAGGGTAGGCTGTGGTCGCGGAATTGGCGTGGTGAAATATTGATCGATAAGCCGACAGTTTGGCCGTGTTTGTGTATCAGTCCCGATAAATGGCGAAAGGCTTCGCTGATGACCCATTCACCAATCGGCAGGATCAGTCCGGATTGCTCTGCATAGGGGATAAATTCGGCCGGGGAGGTAATATCGCCTTTGTTATTGCGCCAGCGGATCAGGGCTTCAATGTTGGTGATACGTGGTTGCGTTTGTTGGTTGAGGTTGAAAATCGGCTGAAAATGTAAAAAGAATTCCTGTTTTTTAATCGCTTTGCGTAGTTGCACATCGAGCCGGAAACGGTTTTGCGCCAGCTTGGTTTGCTCTTTGCAATAGAATAAAAACAGCTGCTGGGTGGAGCGTTTGGCGTGGGCGAGCGCGGTATTGGCGTTACGCGCCAGCTGGTCTGCATTACTGGCATCGCGTGGGAACAGGCTGATGCCTATACAGGCATCGAGGATTAATTCATGGTCTTCGATCAGCACAGGTTTATGTACGATTTTGCACAGATTATTCGCCAGGTGTACCAGTTCAGCGTCGGTTTTATACCGGGAAACAATCAAGGCAAATTTGTCGCCATGCACGCGGCCCAGTTCGCCACACTCATGGGTGATGTATTGCAGGCGCTGTGCGACTTCGAGCAAAAACAGGTCGCCGGTGCGGTGGCCAAAGCTGTCATTAATACTTTGAAAGTGTTTTAAATCAATCACCAAGAGGGCCACCATGTCGCTGTCGTTAGCCGCGTTAATAATGGCATGTTCAAGCAGGTTAAGCATGGCGAGCCGGTTAGGCAGGCGCGTGAGCGGATCGCTGCGCGACAGTTGCAGGTACTCCATCTCTTTTTCGGCCAGGCGTTTTTCGGCGCGTAGCAGTCGCTCACTTTCGCGCAATAAAATACTTTGCCTGACCGCGGAGAAAATCAGTATCGACGTCACCGAGGCTATCGCAATATGGTAGGCATAAGGGTGTGGGCCGCTTTGCAACCAGATCAGCAGCAAGGTGCTGATGCTGAATACAAAGGCGATCACAGGAATCCAGCTGCGCAAGCGTCGGCATTGGCGGTGGAAGGTGGTTCTTTTGGCGATACGTACTTGCCAGCCATAAAGGCCGCTGCCGATGAGCAGGTCGGCGACGGAGAAGCCGTAGTTAATCCAAACGCTGGTTTGCGGGCTGTGGTTGAGTGCATTCAGGTTCCATTGCATCCAGCAGATGCCTAGCAGGGCGAGCCCGGCACTGAGTAGTAGCCACGGCATCATCCAGGCTGGCCTTAAGTAGGGGATGAGTAGCAGCGACACCAGGGCGGCGCTCAGCATGCTGGCCGGATAGGCCGTGAGCACGGCCAGTTGCAACAGGCTGACATCTGCCGATTTTGGTAAATAAGAAATCAGCACATAGCCGAGGATGGCAATGCTGAATGACAGGGCGTCTATGGTAAATGCCCAGGTTTTGGAACGTGAGAGCTGGCTGCGCAAGGCGGTGATAAAGCCAATGATGAGGCAGGGGCCCAATAATGGATAAAAGATATCCGATTGCGCCGGAAAAGCGTTCTGATGCGTCAGGACCTGAAAAATCCACAAGACGCCGCCGGTAAAATAGGCGAAGGCACCAATCACAAACCAGCGTTTACAGACACGATGCGCCGGGTTGGCACGGAAATAGCCGAGGGTGGCGAGAATCAGGCAGGCACTGATGGTCGATATCCAGTGGAGGTTGTCCAGCCATAGCGCTGTTTTAGGCGTCGCGTTGAAGGAGGCCAGCAGGCATAGCAATAAAACGGATACAGCAACAACAATAACTTTACGCGAAAGTGTCATGCAGCCCCCTTGTTTTTTGTCAATTCTAACAAGGGGTTAGAAAAAAACTAGTCCCTGCTGATAATTAATTTCACGGCATGTATTAATCCGACACAGAGTGCGCCAGCCAGCACGCCGACCGCAGCATTAATCAGCCATGACCATGAAGAAAACTGCTCAACCAGCACGTGTAGCGGGTGGATGCCATGCGCAATAATGCCACCCCCCACCAGGAACATGGCCGCGGTGCCAAGCACGCTCAGCAAGCGCATCAGGTAAGGCACGGTTTGCACCATGCCCCAGCCAAATTTGCGTGTGGCTTGTGACGGTAAATGCGTGCCCGGGCGTTGCATCAGCCACAAGCCCATATCATCCATTTTGACAATGAGTGCCACCAGGCCATACACGCCCAAGGTCATGACCACGGCAATCAGCGACAGCACCAGGATACGCTGTGTCAGCGCAGCATCGGCCACCACGCCTAAAGCAATGACGATAATTTCTGCTGACAGGATAAAGTCAGTGCGCACGGCGCCTTTGATCTTTTCTTTTTCCAGCGCCAGCAGGTCGGTCTGTGGTTGTTGCATGGCGGTGTGCACGGCTTGTGTATGCGCCTCATCTTGGGCGTTGTGATGCAGTTTGTGCCAGACTTTTTCAAAGCCCTCAAAACATAAAAACGCGCCGCCCAGCATCAGCAGCGGTGTAATCAGCCAGGGTAAAAAAGCGCTGATCAATAAGGCTGCGGGCACCAGAATCAGCTTGTTGAGTAATGAGCCGCGCGCGACGGCCCACACCACGGGTAACTCACGATTGGCTGCGATGCCGGTGACCTGCTGCGCATTCAGGGCCAGGTCGTCGCCCAGTACCCCAGCCGTTTTTTTGGCGGCTAGCTGGCTCATGACCGACACGTCGTCGAGCATGGTGGTGATGTCATCAAGTAGTGCCAGCAGGCTGGATCCGGCCATGGTTTGTCCTGTATCAATGCGAATAGTTGTTTATTTTAAAGGATTCCCGTTAGAATAGCGGCATGGTAACGCTCAGATTTCAGCGATGGATGGCACGCATGGCCTTGATGGCGATCATGCTGGCAGCGCTCGTCCCTAGCTTGAGTCTGGCTTTTCCTATGCAAAGCGGTAAAAGCTTTGTACAAGAAGTGTGCTCGTCGCAAGGCAGCAAGCTGGTGATTCAGGTCATCACCACGCAAGGCAAATTGCGCGCCACGCTCATCGACTACCAACCGTCACAAAAACCGGTCTCACTCAGCCATCACCTGAATCACTGCCCGTTTTGCCATATGGCGATGGATGATGTGGTAATGCCAGCATACAACCCGGCTTACATCCTGTTTCAACACGCCCAGGCCGACCTCGCCCTCAGCGATTACCAAGCCCCGGTCGTCACCACTGTTTACACCACTGCGCATCTCACGCGCGGCCCCCCTCTGACTCCAAGCGCAATCTAGTGCCGTCAAACATTTGACGGTTTACGCGTCTGCCTGTGACACAGGCATGGATGGAGTCATCTCATGATTATTATCAATCTGCAGGCAATGATATTTGCCAAACAGGTGGAGTGGAAACGCCACATCACCCTCAAAGAAGTCGCCGAATCAACCGGCATCAGCCGCATGACCTTGCACCGCATGGTCAAAAATCCTGCCTATAACGCTTGCACCGAGCATCTCAGCAAGCTCTGCAATTATTTTGATTGCGACATCAGCGCCTTGATCCGCTGGCAGCCAGAAAATGCTGTCAGGCAAATCATTGCTGCATGAACGTTAACCAAGGCGCCGCTACGCTAGCTTAATGACGGCATGCGGCGACCTGCATCTAATTACAAATTTGAGGATAAGTTTAATATGAAAAAAACACTATTAGCCGTTGCGTTATTGTCTTTAACCCAAACTGCCTGGGCACATTTGAGTTATACCGGCCGCGACTTTGGCACATTTTCAGGTCTGGCTGATGCCAGCAACAGCATCACCACGACTGCTACCAACAACTTTGCCTGGGCAGATGCCGCCAGCGGTAACTTGGGCGACAGTCATGGTGCGCGTGCCTTCCGTTTTACCTTGCAAAACCAAGCGTGGGTAGATTTCACTGTCGATGCCGTTTCAGCAGATTTACTGCCTGCATTCTCCATTTACGCTGGTCTGGGAGCTGTGCGCACAGCGGGTGTATGGCCAGGCACACAAACCAGTGCCGATTATGATACTTCAGCAGCTTCTGTCGTCTGGCGTGATGGCTGGGCATTGGCCAATCTGGGCGCAGGCAAAACTTCTGCTGACACCGATGGTGTCTGGAACGCAGTGGGTGATTGGAAGATGGGCGGTGACGGTGATGCTGCCGGTGATGACAGCGTACTCAGTAGTTTTGTTTATCAAGGCTCTGCGACCACGACAACTGACATTGTGACTGGCCGCTTTTTGTTAGGTGCCGGTGATTACACCATCATGATCGGTGGCAATAACAGCAACATCGTGGCTGGCCCATTCAGTTATAGCGCATTGCTAAATGTCTCTGCCGTACCTGAGCCAGAAAATATGGCGTTGATGATGGCTGGCCTGTCTTTGCTCGGGTGGCAAGTGCGTCGTCGTAATCGTGTGAGCAAGTAAGTTTTTAAATCAGGACAGTGGCATGGGGCTGCTGTCCATCAACTTTGGAGAAGAAAATGACTTTTTTGAAAAAAACATTAGCCTTGGGTCTACTCACATTGGCTACCTCGCCGGCATTTGCAGCCGTGGCTACTTACAATGTGACAACCACCTGGTTTGAGCCTGATACCCAACCTAAAAACTCTATTTTTGAGGGGTCATTTAACTATGATTCCGCGACAAAAACGATCACCAGTCTGGCTGGCAAGTTAAGCGAGTCTATGACGGGTACCAATGCTTCCAATATGACCTGGTTAGATCTGAATTACCAGTTGGTGTCATGGTATGACGCGACGCTTGGCGGTACTTTTGCGGCGACTTTTAAAAACAACAGTACCAGTACCTTCTGGACCGGTGCGGGTGGTAATGGATGGTCACCGGAATCAGGCATTGCCAACGGCGGCGTGTATGCGGGTTTTCCACGCGCGGGCAATAATCCGGGCAACGCTTATGCATTAATTTTTGTGCCAGACAGCCCATTAACCACATTGACACAAGCGCAAATCAACAAGCTGGCTTATGCAGACTGTGCGCCTGGCGGCATGATGGGGGCCGTGTGTATGACGGGTACATCAGCAGCGGGTTATGGTGATATTGGCACCATGAGTGGCTACCCGGTCAGTCAGGTGATTACGATGGTGACCGTGCCTGTGCCTGAGGCCAGCACTTATGCCATGTTAAGCCTGGGCCTGGCAGTGACTGGCATGATCGCCCGTCGTCGTCGCGAGCAAGTGTAAGTAGTCATTGTTGAGATGAATGGCAAATGCATGTGCGTTTGCCATTTTTAGAGAAGAACCATGAAGTTAATCACGCCATTTGCATTATTGCTGCTGTCTCCTGTTGTATCGTCTGCCGAATCGGCAATCAAGGATGGCGACAACACGCTGCAACTGTCACCTGTAGAAGTCGTGCAGGATAAGCAGGCGACCGATAGCCGCTTTAAAGGGGACGTCGTGCATGCTAACGGCATTCAGCGGCAATCCGTTAACACCAGTGATACTGCCAAACTATTGGAAGACATCCCAGGCGTCAGCACATCTGCTGCCGGGGGGATTTCCAGCTTGCCTACCATACACGGCTTTGCGGATGACCGTAACCGTACGCTGGTGGATGGCATGGACTTGATGAGCGCTTGCCCAAATCATATGAATCCGGCCTTGTCGTTTGTAAATCCTGGCCAGGTGAGAAGTATCCAGGTCTACACCGGAGTAGCGCCTGTGAGCGCAGGCGGCGACAGTATCGGTAGTACCATTCAGGTCAATTCAGCACGCCCACGCTTTGCCAATGATGATCAAGACTTTTTGACCTTTGGCCAGTTGGGCACGTTTTACCGCAGCAATGGTGCAGCCAGAGGCGGCAATCTGGCACTGGGCGCCGCAACCCGCCAGTTCAGTCTGGCTTATACGGATTCTTATGCTGATGCCAATAATTATCAGGCTGCCGGGAATTTTAAAAAGCCCATTTTGCAAATCACGCCGACTGAGGATAGGCCGGGTGAAAAAGAAGTGGCAAGCTCTGCCTTTCGCCGCTCTAGAAACCGTGAGCTAGGACTCGCCTGGAATTTGAATGACAAGCACCTGTTTGAACTAAAGTGGGGTGAACAAAGCCTGGATTGGGAAGGGTTCCCAAATCAGCGTATGGATATGGTGTCGAGTGAGCCTGATCCGGATACAGGATCCTATCGGCTCAACACCAAAAAACCGGCCAACGTGAACAGAACCTTGAACTTTCACTATCTGGGTTCGTTTGATTGGGGAGAGTTTGAGACGCGTTATTTTCACCAGGATACGCATCACGCCATGGATATGTTGCGTAGCCGCTATATCGCCATGTATATGCCAATGTTAAGTGATGCAGAGACCGATGGCGGCACTGTCAAAGCCAATATTATTTTAAATCCACGTGACACTTTAAGAGTCGGTGCCGAATTTCAGAACTATCGTCTGGATGACTGGTGGCCTGCGCTGGATGCAGGCCCGTCCATGGGACCAAATAGTTTCTGGAATATCCGCAATGGTAAAAGAGACCGTTTAGGCATTTATGGCGAATGGGAAGCCGAATGGAACAAAGAGTGGATGACCTTGCTCGGTCTGCGCACGGACAGAGTCAGATCATCTGCTGGTCAAGTACAGGGATATTCTGCTTCGTATGATGCGGATGGCTTCGGTTTTGGCGCAACCCGGTTTAATCAGCGCGATCGCAGTCAGACCAATCAGCATTATGATTTGACGGCATTGGTTAAATATCAGCCTGACCAAAATCAATCTTATGATCTGGGTTTTGCCAGAAAAACCAGGTCTCCCAATCTGTATGAGCGCTATGCCTGGTCTGCCAACACCATGGCCGCCCTGATGAATAACTTTGTTGGTGATGGCAACGGTTATGTCGGTAATCCTGATTTAAAGCCCGAAGTGGCTTATACCTTGAGCATTGGTAGTGACTGGCATGATGCCAACCATGAAAAATGGATGATTAAAACGACTGCCTATGCGACCTACGTAAATAACTATATTGATGCAAAGCGTCTGCAAAACAGTGTATCAGCCGGTAGTGGTTGTAATGGCAGCAACGTCACGGCCACCAATTGCTATGTGTTACTACAATATCAGAATGTAGATGCCATGCTCTATGGACTGGATCTCTCAGGCAGTTATCAGCTGGGTAGTGTGCCGCATGTTGGCAGTTTCTCAACCAGCGGGGTGATCAGCTATGTGCGTGGCAATAATGAGACTACCGGCGGGCATCTGTACCACATGATGCCTATCAACGCTAAAGCTGCGTTGCAACATCAATTAGGCAAATGGACGAACCGCTTTGAGGTACAAAGTGTGGCCGAAAAAGAGCGGGTGTCGGAAGTGCGTAATGAAATGGTGACGCCGGGTTATAGCATTTATCACTTACGTAGCAGCTACGAGTGGCAACATGCGCGCCTCGACTTATCTATCGAGAACCTTTTCAATAAATATTATTTGCTGCCATTGGGCGGTGCTTATGTGGCAGAAGGTAACTCCATGCGTACCGGCGGCGCAGCCTATTACGGGATGAATGTGCCTGGGATGGGCCGTTCAGTGAATGTAGCGGTTAATTTTTATTTTTAATGTGGTGTAAATGACACCTGATGAATCAGATTTTGATCATCAAATGTTTAATTGCTCAGGGAGAGTGATCAATGAAAAAAACTAGAATCTGTTTGGCCATTTTGGCGGCGATGCCTTATCTGGCGCAGGCCGATCATGAAGGCACTGTACATCTTGATGAAGTCAAAGTGGTGGCAAAGAAAAACAAAGCGTCACTGACACAGCCGGATATTGAGACGGCAAAAGAAAACCTGTCTAAAACCGCAGGTGGCACCACAGTAGTCAATATGGAAACCGTGCGTGAGGGCCGCACCAGCAATATGCAGGATACGCTGGGCATGGCGGCTGGCGTCTTGGCGCAATCACGCTTTGGCGCCGAAGAAACCCGCTTGTCGATTCGTGGCTCAGGCCTGCAACGTACCTTTCATGGCCGTGGCTTAAAATTAATGCAAGATGGCATGCCTACCAATCTGGCAGATGGCGGCTTTGACTTTCCGGCCATCGACCCGATGGCCACCGATTATATTGAAATTTATCGTGGTGCCAATGCCTTGCAGTACGGCTCAAGCAATTTAGGCGGCAGCATCAACTTTATTTCCAGAACTGGCTACAACGCACCTGCATTAGAAGTGCGCTCAGAGGGTGGGAGTTATGGATACTATCGGCTTGGCGTGAGTACCGGTGGCGTCAAAGATGATGTTGATTATTTTGTGACCGCCAGCAAGTATGGCACGAGCAGCTTCCGTGATAATGCACAACAAAGTGCGGATCGCTTAACCGGGAATGTGGGCATCAAGATCAGTGAAAAGGTTGAAACCCGTTTTTATTTTGGCTACACCAATAACGACTCACAATTGCCTAGCGCATTAACAAAGTCACAACTGAAAACGGACCCCAAACTATCCACCGTCACTGGCGGACCACTCGCAGGGCAAGGTATTAATGAGCGCGACATTAACGTCACCCGGGTGGCGAATAAAACCACGATTCTGTTTGATCAAAGCAAACTGGAGTTAGGTGCTTTTTACTCCAGAAAGAGCTTATTCCATCCGATTATTGACCTGTTTGTTTTTGGTAATGACACTTTAGGCGTCATTGACCAGCAGTCCAATGATTACGGCTTATCTGCACGCTGGATCAAGGAGGGTGAGTTATTTGGCCTCAAAAACGAGTTTGTGGCAGGCATGACGCCGACCTATGGCCGCACCGATGCTAAAAACTTCCGCAACGTGAATGCAACTCGCGGGGCCAAAATAAATGATTTTGACCAAAAAGCGAGCAACTTTGAGGCCTATGCAGAAGACAGATTGAGTCTGGATGAGCAGTGGACGGTGATTGCCGGGCTGCAATACACCCGTTCAAAACGTGATTCTAAAGACCAGATGATTACCTCGTCTGGCGACCAAAGCTTTAATCAGACTTACCACCAAACTAGCCCCAAACTGGGCGTGTTATATCAGTTGCAACCGCATGTTCAGTTGTTTGCGAATGTCTCCCGTAGCTTTGAGCCGCCAAGTTTTGGTGAGCTTAATGTGGCGGTGGCAAGGACGCTCAAAGCCCAAAAAGGGACAACATTTGAAGTTGGCTCAAGGGGCAACAGTGAATATGTCGACTGGGATGTGGCATTGTATTATGCACGATTGAAAGACGAGTTATTGGCCTTGGGGACCGTTGCCAGCCCGACGACGATTAACGCTGACAAGACGATTCATCGAGGGGTGGAGTTTGGACTGACTGCCCGCTTGCCATATAGTCTGCAGTGGCGCTCCAGTCTTTTAATCAACGATTTTAAGCTGGATGGCGACTCTTTATATGGAAGCAACAGACTGCCAGGCCTGCAACGCTCATTACTCAGGTCTGAACTGATGTATCGCGGTAGTGAGTTGCTGGAGAATTTTTACTTTGGGCCTACCATTGAGTGGTCTCCACAACGTTATAACATCGACTTTGCTGAGACTGTTTATGCCGATAATTATTTTATTTGGGGTTTAAAAGCAGGGCAAAAAGTGAATCAACATTGGTCATGGTTTGTGGAAGGCAGAAATTTGGCGAATCAAAAGTATGCCGCGACGACAGGTGTTGCCGGAAAGTGGGATGGTACAACTGCACTGTATTACCCTGGCGATGGCCGCACAGCTTACCTGGGTGTGACCTGGACTTATTAACCATTGTTACCGGGGGCCGTGCTCCCGGTTTTTGGAGCGTGTTGTGAATCATTGGATCAAGTTAATGGTGTGTTGGTTGGCCTTATGGTGGCCAGCGGCGTTTTTGCATGCGCATACTGCTGCGGCTGAAGATGTGCAGTCTGTGGCCACAGAAATGCATGAAACCTGGGATAAGCCGAATCTGCCGCTGGCATTGCCGGTGATCGTGATTCATCAAGGCATGGCGATTGCTGACTGGATTCAAGGCGATAAAGGCGGGCGCGCGTTGTTGAAATATCACCCTGCCCATCAGCATTGGCATACCCTGCTTTGTGGCGGAGCGGAATTGACTTCATCCCGCCAGTTGGAGGCGGCCGGGATGTCCTCTGCTGATGCCCAGGCACTTGCGGCCTTGCTTCAAAGTCACGAGAGGGATTTGACGGACGATCAGCGTCAACGGATAGACAGTTTTAACGGTGTGGTGAAGTTTAGCAAGGGTAAGCCAGTGTCATCGACAGCGCATGATACGCATGGAGATATGCATGGCCATTAAGCAGCCGTCGGTTAAACGCGGCTGGCTATTTTGGCATCAATGGATAGGCGTGATTGCCTGTGTCGGCATGGTGTTGTGGGGCTTGTCCGGGGCATCGCATCCCATCATGAGCCGTTTGCAACCGGTCCCAAAACAGTTTATGCCGCCACTGGCGCCAGTCGATTTAAGCCAGGTAGTTTCTCTACCCGTGCTGTTACAGCAACAGGCGATCACGCAGTTTCAGCATATCAGCCTGGTGCAACTGGATGGCCAGGCCTATTACCGCGTCGCATTGCCCGATGCGGTCAGGTATTTTTCGGTGGTCAATGGCGCTGAGCGTGCAAACGCCGAGCGTGACGCAGCGATCAGTCTCGCCAATTATTACAGCGGGCGCGATGCATCGTCGGTGCGCACCGTCGAGGTTGTGACCGACTTTGCCCCTGATTACCATCCGGTCAACCGCTTATTACCGGTTTGGCGGGTGGCATATGCCAGTGATGACGGTTTGCGCGCCTATGTCGATACCGAGCAATCCAGGCTGGCGACCTTGGTTGATGATCGTCGGGCCTTTTTGACCAAGGTCTTCCAGTTTGGCCATAACTGGTCGTTTTTGCAGGCGTGCAGCACCCTGCAATTGGCGGTGGCGACGCTGGTGTTGCTGTTGATTCTTGCGTCGGCAATCACCGGGATCATTCTTTACATCAAGCAGCGCAAAACCGCGCCTTATCGCTTAAAGCGCTGGGGCTTGCAATGGTGGCATCGCGAGTTTGGCTTATGGGTGTCATCGCTGATTTTGCTGCTGGCTAGCACCGGCTTATTGCATTTGTGGATGTCGGATATGCAACAGCGCAGGTCGCCAGTGCAGACGGCTTTTGTCAGCGATAGTGCTGCCTTAAGTGCGGACGCCTGGTCACAACTGGCTAACGGCCAGGTGCTGAAACTGGATATTTATGGCCGCGGCGCTACGTTGTTCTGGCAAATCATCCCAGCCAAGGCTGGTACGCAGGGCTTGCCAAGTGCACAGGTAGCGGCCATGCATCAGCATCATGCCGGGATGGCCGCGGCGCCTGCTGCACCTGTGTTATGGCTCACCGGGCCGCATACAGTGACGGCGCTCACCCCTGAGGCGTATGCCACTGCCTGGCTCACACACATTGCCAACACAGCGCAGCCCGACATCGCATCTGTGCAGTGGGTCACGGCATTTGCCAATGAATATGGATTTATTTTCAAACGCTTGCCGGTACTCAAAGTGCAAACCACGCAAGCGCAACACGCGCGGTTTTATCTGGAACCTGCCACCGGTGCGTTGGCTGCCCGCGTTGATGACAGTGATGGCTTGGAAGGCTTTATGTTTGCCTATCTGCACAAATGGAGTTTTCAGTCTGTGAGTAAAGATGTACGCGACGTGCTGGCGATTGTTGCGGCGCTGGCGGTCAGCCTGACGGGCTTGCTGGGCGCTTATCTGTTTGCCAGAAAGCGTAGTTAAGTGGTGCGGTGCCCTGGAAGCCGGAGATTGTTCCAGGGCCGTATGCTTTAAGACGTCGCGTAAATCTTGTCCAAAAAGTAGCTGGTACGTTGTTTTAAACGCAACCTGTTTTGCAGCAGGTTAGGCAACTGTTCTGGTTTCAGGCACTGGATAATGTTGATGTCCAGTGCTTCCCTGAGGTCGATAATATCGCCTTCTTCTTCGCGGTCATCGCTCAGCATTTGAATAAATGGACGCAAAGGTTGTTGCGGATTGGTCGACAACACGGTGGCCAGTTTCTGGTCTGACAGGCGAATCACGCTACCAGGCGGGTAAATGCCCAGGCATTTGATAAAGCGTCGCAGAATGGTTTGGTCAAACTGGTGGCGCTGCTGTGCAAACATGACACTCAAGGCTTCGTAAGGCGTTTTTGTGTGTGCCGGATTAGACGGGTTGCACAGATTATCGTACATATTGGCAATAATCAGGATATGCGATAACGGGTCGATCTGGTCACAATGCAGGCCTTTGGGGTAGCCCGTGCCATCCGCAAACTCATGGTGTTGCGAAATCAGCGTCAATATTTTTCTGGGCACCGCGACATCTCGCAGCATGTTCATGCCAAGCAAGACATGGGTTTGATAAATCGCCGTTTCACGTACACTCAGCGGGTCTTTTTTGAGCAGGATTTTGTCACTGATCTGGCGCTTGCCGATGTCGTGCAGAATAGCCGACATACCTAAAATCACCAGGTCTTCCTCAGTGATATCCAGATTTTTAGCCAGCAACATGGCTACCACCAGCGTGTTCAGTTCATGCTGATAGTGCTGGTCACTGACACGGTGGCCATTCATGGCATGAATCGCGATGTCGCTCTCGGTCAAGGTGCTGGTGACCAGATCGCCTACCAGCTTGGAGGCCATGCCATAGGCCTGCTCCGGCTGTTCAGTCGACAGCTTCTGGATGTTTCTCACCTCGGTGCTGGTTTTCATAAACTTCTGTTCACTCTCGGCAATCGCTTGCCTGAGCGCCAGTTGTTTTTTCTGCGCCTGGCTGAGCTCCGGGATTGCATCAATGATCTCCACTTTAGGCTCGGGCGCTTTTTTCAGCGGAAACTCCACCACATTTTGCAGTGGTGCGGTGCGCAGTGGCATGCTCGAGCTGCGTCTAGGGTCATAACGCAGCTGCTTCAATCCTAACGACTTGATGGTCTCAATCTGCGCGTCATCCGTGACTTTGAAATTGCTGACTGAAAATGGATGATCCATCCAGCCCAAATCGAGGTGGATGTACAGACCGACCTGTAGCTGGTCTATGTCTATGTAGTAGGTGTCTGAGGCGTGATTAGGCATGGCGTTTAATTTTTCTTTGATTATTGAGTACTAATAACTGTAAAAAGTCGTCCGAGTTCACTGGATAAGCATACAGAAAGCCCTGTGCGGTCTGGCAGCCCAGTCGCTGTAAAAACTTTTCCTGTTCTTCGGTTTCGACGCCCTCGGCAACAACAGTAAATCCCAGTTGCGTCGCCATCGCGTAGATCGCGCTGGTGATGGCGGCATCATCTTTATCATCTGGCAGGTCTTTGACAAAACTACGGTCAATCTTGATCTGATCCAGCGGTAAGCGTTTCAGGTGCGACAGCGAGGAGTAGCCGGTGCCAAAGTCGTCAATGGCAATGCTGACGCCCAGCAGTTTTAACTGGTTAAAAGTGTCGACCACATGCTGGGTATGCTGCATCAGCGTGCTTTCGGTGATTTCCAGCTCGATGATAGATGGGTCGCACTCGCTTTCCATGAGGATGCCATACACTGTATCGGCAAACTTGCTCTTCATGATTTGTACACCGGAAACGTTGATGGCAATTTTCTTGAATTCCGGATGCGCTTTGTGCCAGGCGTGCGCTTGGCGCACCGCTTGTGCCAATGCCCATTCGCCTATGCTTAAAATCAAACCGGTTTCTTCTGCCAGCGGGATAAACTTGGCCGGGGAAATAATGCCCTGTACCGGGTGTATCCAGCGTATCAGGGCTTCTGCGCCAATAATCATGCCGGTTTTTAAATCGATCTGTGCCTGGTAGAACATTTTGAGCTGGTTTTTGGTCAGCGCCTGGCGCAACTCGGTTTCCAGCTGGAAGTGCTCTACGGCATTGCGGCTCAATGCCACGTCATAAAATGCGACATGGTTTTTGCCATTGTTTTTGACCTGGTACATGGCGAGGTCAGCCGCTTTAATCAGGCTTTCCACATCGTGGCCATCCTGTGGGTACATAGAGATCCCAATGCTACCTCCGACAAAGATCTCATGATGGTCTATCATGAATTCGCGTCTGAGCGCGTCCAGAATGTCGTGTGCTTTTTGCGCCGCATCGGCTTTGCCATGCAGGTTTTCCAGCAAGATAATAAATTCGTCGCCACCCAGGCGGCCAACAATATCAGACTCACGCAAAGCCGCGCGCAGTCGCTCGGTGACGCCCAGCAGTAACTGGTCGCCACAATAATGTCCCAGGCTGTCGTTGATGTTTTTAAACCGGTCCAGGTCAATAAACAGCACAGCAGCCTGCTGTTCATTGCGGTTGGCGCGCTGAATGGCATGCGTAAACAAGTGGTTAATCAACCTGCGGTTAGGCAGGCCAGTCAGCGGGTCGTGGTTCACCAGTGAATTGAGCTGCGTTTGTGAGCGTTTCATTTCACTGATATCCGCAAACACACCCACATAATTGGTAATCACATTGGCATGGTTGCGTACGGCGGTAATCGTCATCCACTCGGTATAGCTTTCACCATTTTTGCGGATATTCTCAATTTCGCCCGACCATTTGCCATGGCGTTTGAGTGCACCAAACAGGCCGCGTGGGCGTTGCCTGAAGATTTGCGGCTTGTGGCCCAGCACTTCAGATTCTTCATAGCCGGTAATCAGGGTGTAGCCCTGGTTAATCCCGACCAGCTCGCCAGCAGGGTTCACAATCATGATACCTTCAGTGGTGCTGTCAAAGGCAATTTTGGCCAGTTTGAGGTGTTTGCCGGTTTGTTCGCGGTCAATCGCCACACTCAAGGTACGGCCAATGGCCATTAACGAGCCCAACTCTTGCGAGCTGGTGTTTTCGGCATCGAAGCAACGCTCAATCACCATGGATCCCCACCACTCATCATCAATCATGAGTGGCACAATCACCAGGTTGACGGTGTCATGCGACTTGAGCAAGGCGCGCTCTGAGGCGGGCAGTGTCAGGGCGTCACACATCACCGGCTGACCTTTGGACAGCAGGCTATACCAGCGTTGCAGTTCAGGCGACAGGAAAGAAATTTTTTCCCAATGCTCGTAGGTGGTATGAAAGCCGTTCATCGCCCAGTGGAACAAGGCTTTGGAGCGGATATCCGTTTTTTTGCGGCTGGTGATGGTTTCGTGTTGCAGCAAAATGGCGCGGCTAAAGCGGAACGACAGGCAGCATTGCTGCAAGACATTTTCCGCCACGCTCTGCCAGCGTTCGGCCGAATGCAGCATCCAGTCGCAGGAAATCAGCGTGTCCAGCACTGCGCTGCGGTTAAGCAACTGGGTTTGGATAAACTTTTGTTCGCTGACATCGCGTGCCACGGTAATCAGATGGCTGGGTTGATCTTTCTGGTCGTGGTAGGCGACCTTATTCACTTCCAGCGTTTTGTAGCCACCTTGTGGTAAATGCACCAGTTCTTCGTTATGGTAGGCATGGCGTGATTTCCACACCTGCTGGTCGGATTTTTCGTGATGCTCGAAGCTATTGCGGAACACCGGGTGCAAGGTATCGGCAATTTGCAGGTTGTTTAAAAATTGATAGTCAAAACTATCAATTTGAAAGGTGTTCAGCATGTGCTGGTTGGCCATCATCCAGCGATTGTCATTATCTTTAATGCAAATCAGGTCGGGACTCATCTCAATCAGTGAGTGCACGATGGATTGCATGTGCAGCAATTGGTCGACCAGCGTGCGCTCTTCCTCTTCCAGCATGAGGCCAATCGCACGACGGCCTGATTGTGGATAGAACAAGCGGCATTTGAAATCACGTTTTAAGCCATGAATCGGTGTGCTGATGTTTAATTCAGTTTTGCCTTCACGCATGGCTTCGACCAGCATCTGGCGAATCTCTTTGGGCAAGCCGTCTGCGAGCTCTCCCAGCAGATTTTTCGCGGTGGCGCTGAGCGCGAGACACTGTGCCCGGCGATTGATGGCCAGCATAGGCATATCCGGCATGGTGACGGCCAGAGGCTGCAACCATGCTGTGCTATGATGATCAAAAACGGTTGGTAATGACATAGTTAAATCTGTTTCTGTCCGGTGTGCGTTGTAGTGCGGATAAGTGGGTTATCGGCGCGAATGCAAGCAAACTTTAGCGACATTAACGCTTGATAATTAAGGTGAATTTAAAGATGCTTTTCATCAAGGCTCGGGTTGGGGCGTGATGGTCCAATCGTGGATAAAATCTGTGTTGTGGCTGGCCTGTTTGCTGGTATTGCAGGCGGTGCATGCGCATGAAACCCATCCCGAACACTCAGCCAGTGCATTGACTGTCAGCGTCACGGCCGATCATGGCGGCCGTGTGTGGTTGGCGCAGGTCAAGCAGGGCCAAGTTTTCGTGTCAGCCAGCGATGATGCGGGCAAGCATTTTATCACCGAAGTGGCGGTGAATCCTGTGCCGATGACGATTGCCGCCAAGGCCGAAGCGCGGCCAAATATTGCAGCAGGTGCTAATGGTGCGGTCTATGTCAGCTGGACGGAGGCGCTGCAAAAGAACCATGCAGGCAATATCTGGTTTGCACGTTCGCTGGATGGCGGCAAAAAGTTTGAGGCACCTTATATCGTGCATCAGCATCGCGAAGAAATCGCCCATCGTGATGATGCCATGCATGTCGCGGCAGATGGCACGATTACCATCGCCTGGCTGGACAAGCACGATATGCTGGCGGCCAAAGCCGCTGGGAAATCCTATGACGGCGCTGCGATTTACTATGCGGTGTCGCGCGATCAAGGCAAAAGCTTTAGCCCTGAACAGAAGTTGGCCGATCACAGTTGCGAATGTTGCCGCATTGTTATGACCGGCAAGCCAGATGGCACTGTCGCCGTGTTGTGGCGGCATGTGTTCGAGGGCAATGAGCGCGATCATGCCATGGCGGAAATTGGCCCTGTGGGCAAGCCAGTGCTGGTACGTGCCAGTTATGGTCATTGGAAAATAGAGGGTTGCCCACATCATGGCGCTGCGTTGGCGGTGGGCGAAGGCTTTGGCTATCACCTGGCTTATTTTGATGGCGCGGGCGATAAGCCCGGTTTGCGTATCGCACGCATGGATGGCCAGGCCTGGGTAACTTCGCCGCCGAGACGCTTTGGCGATGCCAAGAGAAATGCCGGGCATCCGGCATTATTGAGTGTAGGCGACCAGGTGTGGCTGGCCTGGCAGGAGCATGACCAGCATGGCGCCGACATTGTGGCGATGGCGTCGTCAGATGGCGGCAGAACCTGGGGGGCGCAGGTGGTGATGCTACACAGCGCCAGCAAGCTCGATTATCCGCAATGGCTGACTTTGCAAGGCCAGGCAACTCTGGCGGTAAACAGTGCCGAAAAAGGGTTGCAACTGCTGCCGTTCACGAACTAAACCCCACGCATAAAAACGTTTCAAAGTCGCGCCTATTTGATCTGCATCTATTGAAAACGCAAAAACCCACCGCATTATAGGGTTATCCAGCCGCACGCTGCGGCATGACTTTAACAATGAAAGGGTTTGCATGCGTTTTGATAAACTCACTACCAAATTCCAACAGGCACTGGCCGATGCACAGAGCATGGCCGTGGGTGCCGACCACCCCACCATAGAAGCCCCCCATTTGTTGCTGGCGATGTTAAACCAGGACGATAGCGGTGTGGCTGCGCTGTTGTCGCGCGCAGGCGCACAAGTCAGCGCGTTGAAAACCAGTTTGCAGCAAGCCATAGATGCGCTGCCAAAAGTCAGTGAAAACAGTGGCGATGTCGCCGTCTCGCGTGACCTCAATAATTTGTTGAATGTCACCGACAAGCTCGCGCAGAAGAGTGGCGATAGTTATATTTCCAGCGAGATGTTTTTGCTGGCGCTGGCTGATGATAAAGGTAATACCGGTAAGCTGCTCAAGCAGCATGGCGTCAACAAGACGGCGTTGGAGCAAGCCATCAAGGCCGTACGTGGCAATGACTCAGTCAACAGCCAGGACGCCGAGGGCCAGCGTGAAGCCTTGAAAAAATACACGCTGGATCTGACTGAGCGTGCACGTGCCGGCAAGCTCGACCCAGTGATTGGCCGTGACGATGAAATCCGCCGCGCGATCCAGGTATTGCAGCGCCGCACCAAAAACAACCCGGTGCTGATTGGTGAGCCTGGTGTGGGTAAAACCGCGATTGTCGAGGGCCTGGCACAACGGATTGTGAATGGCGAAGTGCCGGATTCGCTCAAAAACAAAAAAGTGTTGAGCCTGGATATGGCTGCGTTGCTGGCCGGGGCTAAATACCGTGGCGAATTTGAAGAACGTTTAAAAGCGGTGCTCAAAGAGCTGGCACAAGACGAAGGTCAGACCATTGTATTTATTGATGAGATTCACACCATGGTCGGTGCGGGCAAATCTGAAGGTGCCATGGATGCGGGCAATATGCTCAAGCCAGCGTTGGCGCGTGGCGAACTGCACTGTGTAGGCGCGACCACGCTGGATGAATACCGCAAATACATTGAAAAAGATGCTGCACTGGAGCGCCGTTTCCAGAAGGTCTTAGTCGATGAACCTAGCGTAGAGGCGACGATTGCCATTTTGCGCGGCTTGCAGGAAAAATACGAATTGCACCATGGGGTGGAAATTACTGACCCCGCTATTGTGGCGGCGGCTGAATTATCTAACCGCTATATCACGGACCGCTTTTTGCCGGACAAGGCTATCGACTTGATCGATGAGGCCGCGTCACGCATCAAGA
The DNA here is from genome assembly GCF_015354345.1 of Methylophilus sp. 14. Lineage (GTDB taxonomy): Bacteria > Pseudomonadota > Gammaproteobacteria > Burkholderiales > Methylophilaceae > Methylophilus. The sequence continues at coordinate 385,360 of NZ_JADKYS010000001.1, forward strand.
TGGAAATCGACTCCAAGCCTGAAGTCATGGATAAGCTGGACCGCCGCCTGATTCAACTCAAAATCGAGCGCGAAGCGGTGCGCCGTGAGAAAGACGAAGCCAGCCAGAAACGCTTTGGCCTGATTGAAGACGAAATCAGCAAACTGGAAAAAGAGTACGCGGACCTGGAAGAAGTGTGGAAGTCGGAAAAGGCCGCGGTGCAAGGCTCTGCGGGTGTCAAAGAGGCGATCGAAAAGATCAAGCTGGACATGGAAACCGCGACGCGCAAAGGTGACTGGCAGAAAGTGTCTGAGTTGCAATATGGCAAACTGCCACAGCTGGAAGCACAGTTAAAGCATGCTTCAACCGCCGAAGCCAACGGCGCAGTAAAACATAAAATGCTGCGCACCGAAGTCGGCGCAGATGAGATCGCTGAGGTAGTGAGCCGCGCGACGGGCATCCCGGTCAGCAAGATGATGACAGGTGAGCGCGAGAAGCTGCTGAGTATGGAAAGCCGCTTGCACGAGCGTGTGGTCGGCCAGGATGAAGCGGTGCGACTGGTGTCAGATGCGATTCGCCGTTCTCGTAGCGGCCTGAGTGACCCTAATCGTCCGTATGGCAGCTTCTTGTTTTTGGGGCCGACCGGCGTCGGTAAAACCGAGTTGTGCAAAGCGCTGGCTAACTTTTTGTTCGATAGCCCGGAGCACCTGGTACGCATAGATATGAGCGAGTTTATGGAGAAGCATTCTGTCTCCCGCCTGATTGGTGCGCCACCTGGCTATGTGGGGTATGAAGAAGGCGGCACCTTGACCGAGGCTGTGCGCCGCAAACCGTATTCCGTGGTGTTGCTGGACGAGGTGGAGAAAGCGCACCCGGATGTGTTTAACGTGTTGCTGCAAGTGCTGGATGATGGCCGCCTGACTGATGGTCAGGGCCGCACGGTAGACTTTAAGAATACGGTGATTATCATGACCTCTAACCTGGGTAGCCAGATGATACAAAGCATGGCCGACCAGGATTACCAGGTGGTGAAACTGGCAGTGATGGGCGAGGTGAAAACCCACTTCCGTCCGGAGTTTATTAACCGTATTGATGAGGTCGTCGTGTTCCATTCACTGGGTGAGGCACATGTGAAGTCGATTGCTAATATCCAGTTGCAATTGCTGGCCAAACGCCTGGCTGCGATGGATATGCAGTTGGAGATCAGCGATGCGGCACTGGCCGAGATCGCCAATGCCGGGTTTGACCCGGTATATGGTGCACGGCCACTCAAACGGGCGATCCAGAGTGAGATTGAGAACCCGTTGGCACGTGAAATCCTGGCTGGGCAGTTTGCGGCCAAAGACACTATTCGTGTCGATTTTCAGGCCGGGAAAATGCAGTTCCGCAAGGCATAATCGATTCAGTGGCAGACTGAACCAGGTCGCAGATAAAAGGGTCATAGCGATATGACCCTTTACTTTTTATCGGGTGTAGAATGGGAACACTATGCGTTACTCACACTCTTTGCGTTTAATTTCTATCACGTTTTTGTTAAGTGGGTTGGCGGGTTGCGCCTCGCAGCCACCACAGCCTTTGCAAATTGACCGCATTTCGCCTGAGCAGCTCGCTGCGCTGGTGCCGCCCGCACAATCCACCCTGACCCTGGAGCAGGTGGTGGCCTTGAGCAAACAGGGCAAGAGTGATGCCGAGATTATTGAAGCCATTAAACAGTCACAATCACGATACTCGCTCACGCCTTCAGGCGTATTGAGCTGGCACGAACAAGGGATTTCCAAAGGCGTGCTTGATTATATGCAGCAAGCCAACGCATTGGCCGAGCAGAATGCCATTGCTGATGAAATTAACAAACGTGAAAAAGCCCGCGTGGAGTCAGAAGCTAAGTTGAAACGCGAGCGCGATATGGCCAGATTGCGTAGTATGGATCCCTGGTTTTATGGCGGGCCTGGTTTTTACGGCGGCCCCTGGGGTTACCGGCCTTATTGGGGTGGCGGCTGGCGTTATTGGTAAAAGTCATTTGGCATCCCTTGTATAATCAGGGTTTTGCTTCTGGACTTCGCCATGCGACAACAGCACGAAACCCTTTCCATCAATGCCCAGGGACGGCGGTTATACGACATCACGCCGCAAGTCCTGCAATGGGTGCAGCAATCCGGTATTCAAAGTGGTTTGCTCACCCTATATATCCAGCACACTTCCGCCAGTTTACTTATCAATGAAAACTATGACCGCGATGTGCTGGTGGACCTAGAAGCGTTTTTTAATCGCCTGGTGCCAGATGGCGATGATTTATTTATCCATACCGTAGAAGGCCCCGATGATATGCCCGCGCATGTGCGCACCGCGCTCACGCAAACCAGCCTGTCGATTCCCGTGCTGCAGGGCAGGGTGGCGTTGGGGCAGTGGCAGGGTATTTTTCTATTTGAGCATAGGCATTTGCCCGCCCGTCGCCGGGTGTTGATGCATGTGATGGGCGAGTAGTGATTTTTTTTGATTGAGAAGTGTTGTGTGATGAAGTCTAGTTTTGTTGTTGTTTTATCTGTGGTCTGTGCCATTGGTTTGGTGGCATGTGAAGGGGAACCCCCGGCTGAGGCGCCTGCTGCCTCAGATCAAACCGTTGCAGCACCAGCCACCACCACGGCCGGTGGCTATGAGCCTGCTGCTGACGAACGCGTGCCCGGCATTACCATGTCACAGGAGGAGTTGGACAAGATTTATGCCGAGGCCAGACGCAATATGCCACTCCCTGTCATTCCTGAAGATGCGCGCTAAAGACACGGTTAGGGCGTAGGCCAATCCTCCGCGTTGTGGGGGATGGCCTGCCTGAGGCGGTTAGCAAAAGATGCAATATCGCCACTCAGGATAGCCGTTGTCTGATCGGCAAATTGTGCAGTGCCAGCATCCATGACCAGTTGTTGCCCGTGATAAATCGTTAATGTGTGCATGCCAGCGCCTGTCACTGGCGCTTGGCGTGCGACATTAGACTGCCTGGGCAAGGCCGAGAGGTGGTCAGTCTGTCGCCATTCGGCGAGTTGTATCAATATGTCTGCTGGTGCGGGCTGTTCGCGGTCGATTAATACTTCGTCCACGCAGGTGACGATCAATCTGATTTTTTCTGCATCAATGGTGACTTCAATATTGCGCTGATAAGGCGGCGGGATGGCGGGGCCTTGATAGCGGTAAACCAGGCGCGTCATGGGAGTGATCATTGGGTGAGGCCCTTCGCTGCCGAGCATGAGTGGAAGCAGTAGCAGCCAGTATTTTGGCACGGTTTTGTACCACATTTTAAGTGACTCAATGTGAGGTGCAACCCCTTTGCCAGCCGCCATGCTACACAATGACTGGCAAAGGGAGTGTCTACTTACACGGTCACGCCTGAGGCGGCAAAGTATTTCTGGAAGGTGGCCGCTTTCATCGCAAACACGCCATTGCTGTTTAATGGAATGCTGGCCGCGAATGAAATTTGCCTGGCTGTCCAGTTGCCGCTAATGGTATCGAGCACTGCATGGTGTGTCCCCCACGGATTGCGCAACACAATGTATTTTTCACTGTTGATGTATTCCCAGCCCAGGATGGAGTAAGCATGGTTAGCCACCACTTTGGCTGCACCATAGTTGGTGCCCGCGGGCTGGACATCATACGTCCACGCTACCATGGGGTTAATGGTGCGTTTGCTCATGCAATGGCTGCGCACAAAGGTCCATAAATCATCCCCCGTTTTGCCACTGTGGCCAACATAGGTTTTTGCCCCGCTGATGATCTCAGCGCAGGCATTGACCGGATCGCCGCCAGCAATTGCAGGGTAGTTAGGATAGTCGGTCGTGTTGCCAGTGCGCCATTTAGCATAGGCTTTTTCCATCACTGCTGGCCAGGTTTCACCTGCATCCAGTGACCTGGCATAGACCCAGTTATGCGCCGGTTTTGTGACGGGGACCAGTTCTGTCACCTCAACCGCTTGCGCGGCACCACTGCCAGACTTATAGAAATTGACTTTATGAATGGGCTGCTCTTCATTGCCCCAGGCCGAGGGGCGGATCATGTTGATAATGGCATAAGGCCTGGCCCAGGCTACCGATGCCAGGGCGGCAATAAAGTAACAGTCACCCAGGGCGCCCTGTATCGGATCATTCAGTTCTGCCACATCTTCAAAGTAGTCGCCCATATCTACCCAGTCTTTATCCGCCGGTGTCCACGGTGTGCCGACACCGCTTACATGCACCGTGGCGCGCATCAGGGTGTCCGAGATGACTGTGTTTTTCTGGATAGTGGCTAATCTGAGCCGTTGTGCGGCGATAGACCTGGTGACTGGCACTGCTTGCGCTTGAAAAAAGTGGGTGACCCTGGCGGCAGCCTGCGCTTCCGACAGCACTTTCAGGCTACCATCGGCGGCGAGTTCTGCGTCTGGCCTGAGGATAGGGTTGCGCAGGTCAAAGATTTGCTCTGCGCTCACGCCCAAAATCTCGGCCAGCATGGTTTGCGGTTCTGCGACTTGTTCCCAGTTGATTTTCTTTTGCGCAATGACTTCTGCGACGGCATAAGGGTTAATCACTCCAATATTCACTTCCATGGCTATTCTCCTAAACGATTGTTTTAATGAATAAAAACGAGTTAAGTTGATTGCTAGGGTAATGAGGGCTATACGAAATGACGCTGACAGCCTCCCGGCTACTTCCCGGAAGTTTGATGGTATCTCAATGTGTTAATAAATGATAATTAAATTTAAATTAATTTATAAATATTGGGGTGGCTGTTTGTTAAGTAGGCAAAAAGAAACCACCTCCAAGCTGAGGTGGTGAGTGTGATTGAATGATTAGGCTAGACGGCGCAGGGCTAGCGCACGGTGCTCCATTGCAGCGGGTCAAAAGGAATACTGTTGCGACGTAACTCGTAATACACCCCATTCTCGGCATTGCCGCCGCTATTGCCGACGGCGGCGATGGTATCGCCGGATTTGACGCTTTGGCCAGAAGACTTGTAAAGCGCCTCGTTGTTACCGTATAGGCTCATGTAACCATTGCCATGGTCGACCACAATCAGGTTGCCAAAACCGCGCATCCAGTCGGCAAACACCACTTGTCCGCCTGCCACCGATTTGACTTCACTGCCTTCTTTGGCGCGGATAAAAATGCCTTTCCAGCTGACGCCGGTATCGGCGCGTGCGGTGCCAAAGCGGTTAATCACATCACCACGTACCGGCAGGCGCAGGCGCCCGCGCAACTGGGAAAAGTTTTCTTTATTGGCGTTGTATTCTGGCAGTGTTTCGTTTTTGGCGATGACCGTATTGCTTTGCGTGTTGCTCTCACTGTCTTCCACATTCGTTTGCGGTGACCGCTCAAACGTGCGTCCGCCGGACTTTTTCTTACGTGCCAGTTCGGCCGCTTTTTTCGCCGCCGCTTCTTTTTCGCGCTTGGCTCTGGCCAGCGCTTCCTGTTCACGTTTTTTGGCTTCCGCCAGCAGGCGCTGGAACAACTGTGACAAGGCTTCTTCGTCTTTTTTCAGACGTACCATCTGTTGTTCTTGCGTTTCAATCTGCTTGGAAAGCTCGTTCAAGGCCTCAGTGCGGCGCGACTTTTCACCTTCCAGTTTTTGCGTGGTTTCGCTGTATTGGCTGGCCAGACGCTCGGTTTCATGCAGTTGCTCGGTGGTGGCTGAGCGCACGCGGTCTATCGCTTCCTGGTTATCTTGTAATGACTGAATCTGCTGTTGATGCGCGGCCGTGAGGTAACCCAGGTATTTCAGGTTGCGCGTGGTATTGGCCGGGTCTTGCTGTTGCAACAGCATTTGCAGCGGGCTGTTGTTGCCATGGCGATATTGCTGGTTGAGCTGCTGACTCAGGGCATTGCGTTGCTGGTTCACCTGGCGCTGCAACAGGGATAACTGCTTTTGCAGGTCCTGCAATTTGCCACGGTTTTCCTGTTGCGCATCCTGAATTTCGCGCAGTTTTTTACGCGAACTGCTGATGGCCGTTTCCGAGGCTTTTAGCGCCTCATGCGCATCTTGCTTGGCGACACGTGAGGCTTTCAGGGCGTTGGCCAGTTGCTGGATTTTTTCCTTGACCTGCTCCAGATCGCCTTTAGTCGTCTCGGCTTTATCATTAGCTGCGGCGTAGCCAGGCAGGGCAAAACTGCCCAGGCACAGCGCGAACCATGCAACCAGGCAATAGACCCATGGCCGTGTTGGCCGAGAGCTAATATGCGCGTCGAACTCAGGCATGCACCAGCCGAGCCTGTTTAGGCCGCTGCATGGAGCGTGATCAGGTTTTTGCCCGTCATTTCGGCGGGTTGCGGTACGCCCATGAGCGATAGCAAGGTCGGGGCGATGTCAGAGAGTGCACCGCCTGATGTAATGGTGCCTGCACGGCCGATGTAAATGAATGGCACCAAGTTGGTGGTGTGCTGGGTATGCGCCTGGTCGCTGGCGTGGTCAAACATGCTTTCGGCGTTGCCATGATCGGCAGTGATAATCACTTCTGCCCCCATTTTTTGCGCCGCAGCCACCACGCGCCCCACGCAGGTGTCTAGCGTTTCTACCGCTTTGATGGCTGCTTGCAGGTTGCCGGTATGGCCGACCATATCGCCGTTAGCATAGTTGCAGATCACTGCCTGGTATTGCTGCGACTCAATCGCCGCCACCAGCTTGTCGGTGACTTCTGGCGCACTCATTTCTGGTTGTAAGTCGTAAGTGGTCACTTTGGGTGACGGCACCAGAATACGGTCTTCGCCTGCAAACACGGTTTCTTCGCCGCCGTTAAAGAAGAAGGTGACGTGTGGATATTTTTCAGTTTCGGCGATGCGTAGCTGTTTCAGCCCCAGATTGGACACATATTCGCCAAAGGTGTTGGGCACGGTAAACGGCGCAAATACCGGTTCGGCCAAGGCCTGGTTTTTGTCGTATTGCGTCAGCGTAAAGTAATGGCTGAAGCTAGGCACGCGGCTGCGTTCAAACCCGCTGAATTGCGGATTGAGCAGGGCATCAGTTAACTGGCGCGCGCGGTCACTCCTGAAGTTCATAAACACCAGGCAGTCACCATCTTCCATGCGTACTGGTGCCGCATCGGCGTCACGAATCGCCGTGCATTTGACGAATTCATCACTTTCATCACGCGCGTAAGCTTGTTGCAAAGCGGTCAGGCTGTCAGGCGCAATGTAGTCAGAGGTGCCGTTGACCAGCAGTTCATAAGCAACCGAGACACGCTCCCAACGCTTATCCCTGTCCATGCCGTAAAAGCGGCCGCCCACAGAAGCAACTTTGCCTACGCCCAGTGTTTTCAGGTGGTCTTCCAGTGCTTGCAGGTAAGGCTGCGCACTTTTTGGCGGCGTGTCACGGCCATCAAGGAAGGCATGCACATAGACTTTGCTCATGCCTTGTTGTTTGGCCATCTCCAGGATGGCATGAATATGTGGCTGGTAGCTGTGTACGCCGCCGTCAGACAGCAAACCGAGGATGTGCAGCGCTTTGTTGCTGGCCTTGAGTGCCTGCATGGCATTTACCAGGGCAGGCAGTTTAAAGAACTCACCGCTGCTGATGCTGTTATTAATACGTTCAAAGTCTTGAAAGACAATACGTCCCGCCCCAATATTCAAGTGGCCTACTTCAGAGTTGCCCATCTGCCCATCTGGCAAACCAACGTAATGCTCAGAGGCATTGATCAATCCGTGTGGATGCGTGGCTTTCAAGCGGTCCAGATTCGGGGTGTTGGCTTGCAGCACGGCGTTGAATTCAGTGGTCTCGCTGTGACCAAAACCATCGAGGATGAGCAAAATGACAGGTTTGATAGACATGGCTAACAATCTTTAAAGTGGTGACGGAACGTCGGATTGATGAATTCGTCTATTATAATCGCAACCGCAGGCGACGCCTACCCAGCAAGGGCGCCGCTTCGTGTAAACATGACGAGAACAGGTGAGTGTACAAGTGGAGTTTTTTAGACAGAATGTATTATTAATCGGCCTGGCCATTGGCTCTGGTCTGGCCTTGTTGCTGCCTATGCTGAGCCGCTCGGCGGCAGGGATCTCTGTGCTTTCAGTCACTGAAGCGGTGATGCTGATGAGCAGAAAATCTGCGCTGGTGCTGGATGTGCGTGAGCCTGACGAATTTGCCCAGGGCCATTTGCAAGGCGCGCGTAATGTACCGTTATCGCAATTATCTGCACGCCTTAAGGAACTGGAAAAGTTTCGTGATAAACCGGTGCTGGTTGTCTGTGAACGTGGCAGACGCGCCAATACGGCGGCCAAATTGCTCAAGGCGCAAAATTTTACCGCCTTGAATGTACTCAAAGGCGGCATGCAGGCCTGGATAGACGCCAAGATGCCGAGTAGTAAATAGAGTAGGGTTGTTTTTAAAAGGAATTGTATGGCTAAAGTCGTGATGTATACCTCCGCAGTATGCCCTTATTGCATCAATGCGGAGCGTTTGCTGAAGAACAAGGGCGTGACCGAGATTGAAAAAATCCGCGTTGATTTGCAGCCAGAGTTGCGTGCTGAAATGATGGAAAAAACCGGCCGTCGTACCGTGCCGCAGATTTTTATCGGCGAGCAGCATGTGGGTGGCTTTGATGACTTGCACGCACTGGATGTACAAGGCGGCCTGGACCCATTGCTGGCGGCTTAAATTACATTGTTTTTTGTCACAAAAAACACATAGTCAGGCCGGGGATGTCCGGTTAGAATAGCGGCTTTGTGTATTGATAATTATTAAGGATAATTCATGGCTCAGGACTCACAGAACCAAACAGAACAAAACGCAGCACCGATTTTCAGCATTGAAAAATTGTACGTACACGATGCTTCAATTGAAGTGCCAAATGCGCCTGCCATTTTCACTGAGCGTGCAACCCCACAAATCAACGTAGAGCTGGGCAACAGCGCACAACAAATCGAAGACGGCATTTTCAATGTGTCTATCAAAGTGACCGTGACTGCCAAAATCGAAGACAAAACCGCCTTTTTGGTGGAAGTGACACAGTCTGGCATTTTTGCTATCCGCAACGTGCCACAAGAAAACATGGAGCCTATCCTGGCTGTGGCTTGCCCGAACATCTTGTTCCCATATGCGCGTGAAGCGATTTCTGACATGGTGACACGCGCAGGCTTTATGCCAGTGTTGTTGAACCCAATCAACTTCGAAGCGTTGTACCTGCAACAACAGCAACAAGCTGCGCAAGCTGCTGGCGCACCTAACTAATTGATTCAATTAAAAGTACATCACTGATGCGTTCGGTGATGCTTCTGGATAAAGTCAAATGAGTAAGGTCGCAGTTTTAGGAGCCGGTGCCTGGGGTACCGCGCTCGCCATGCATATCGCCCTGCAGCACGATGTCGTGCTGTGGGCGCGTAATAGCGGGCACGTTTCCGGCATGCGTAAAGCGCGTGCCAACCCGCTCTATCTGGGCGATTTCCCTTTTCCTGAAAAACTCACGGTAGACGATGACCTGGCTGCTGCCGTGCAGGGCGCAGATTTAATTCTGTCGGTCGTGCCTACGGCTGGTTTTCGGCCTATTTTGCAGCAACTCAAAGCCTTGGGTATCACGCAGCCTTTGATCTGGGCCAATAAAGGCCTGGAACCGCAAACGGCAAAATTACCTTTTGAAGTGGCGCAAGAAGAGTTAGGTGCTGATTACCCATGGGGCGTATTAAGCGGCCCCAGCTTTGCCGCTGAGTTGGTGCGTGGTTTGCCTACGGCCATTACACTGGCGGCGAATCACCGTGAACTGGCGCAACAGGCGGCGCAACTGATTCATGGCGGCTGCTTGCGTGTCTACGATAGCGTCGATGTCGTGGGGGCTTCTGTGGGCGGGGCCGTGAAAAACGTGATGGCGATTGCCGCGGGTATCTCGGATGGCATGGGTTTTGGTAACAACGCCCGTGCCGCCATGATTACGCGTGGTCTGGCCGAGATTACGCGCTTTGGTATGGCCTTGGGCGCCAAGCCAGAAACATTTATGGGCCTGGCTGGCGCAGGCGACCTGATTTTGACCTGTACCGGTCAATATTCACGTAACCGCGAAGTCGGCTTGCAACTGGCTTCCGGCAAATCGCTCGAAAGCATTCTTGCTGGCTTGGGCCATGTGGCCGAAGGTGTGAACACCGCGCGCGAAGTGATGCGCCGCGCTGAAACCATAGGCGTGGAAATGCCGATTACGTTTGAAGTCAATCAATTGCTGACTAACCAGAAAACAGCGCAAGAGGCGGTGAGCGCCTTGCTGGGTCGCGGTCAGCGTCAAGAATCTGTTTAATTTCTGTCTTGTTTACCACTTAAGGCAGCAGTTTTTTGCTGCCTTAACGGTTAATTACATCGGCGCTGGAACTCGGCGCAAGCAATTGAGTCAGCCTTAAGGTGTTATTCATCAGGTTGAACAAAACGTGCAGTATCGAAGCAAGTGGATATTTAAAGCGGGCGCCATTGTAGGCATGTTGGTGGCACTCGCCTCAGCCCTTTACGTCATGAAAGCCGAAGCGTTGGCATGGCATCTGTGGCACCAGTTACATCGCCCAGACCATCATGGGCTGGACCTTTCCCACTACCAGGTGGCGATTGAGGCCAAGCCGCTCTCTCATTATAAAAACACCTCTGGCCTGACTTTTAATCAAGAGACAGGCACATTGTTTACCGTGCTCAATGATATGGGCCTGATTGTCGAGTTGAGCCGTGATGGCACGCCGCTGCGTGAAATTCAGGTACATGGCAGTGACGACCTGGAAGGGATCACACACGTTGAACAGGATTATTATGTGGTGGCTGATGAGCGGGATAGCCAGTTGTGGCTGCTGCAAATTAAAGCAGACACCCGTGAAGTGTCATTGAGCGATGCCAGATTGCTGAAGTTTGGCATGAATGAACGCGGCAATAAAAACTTTGAAGGGGTGTCCTGGGATAGCGTCAATCACCGGTTGATCGTGGTCAAAGAGCGTGATCCCAAATATGTATTGTCTGTGAGCGGGTTGTATCATGCAGACAATCACATACAAAACAGGATAGAAGTTGAGCGATTGAAACAGTTTGATGGCGCACTCAAATGGGCGCTGCGGGACTTGTCTTCGGTCACTTATCATGAGCAATCTGGGCATCTGTTTCTACTCAGTGACGAATCAAAATTGTTGAAACAGTTTAATGAGTCCGGGCAGACCATGGGGTCGCTCGCTTTATGGAAAGGCTTTCACGGCTTACATCAAAGCGTGCCACAGGCTGAAGGCGTTTCGATTGACGAGCAGGGCAATATTTACATCGTCAGTGAGCCGAATTTGTTCTATGTATTCAAGCCGCAGCCCCAGCAGCTTTAAGCCCAAGTGAGGTCAATAAAAAAACCGCCGCAGCGGTTTTTTATTGACTGGATCCAGTACGTGTTACTCAATGCCCAGTAACTCAACTTGGAACACCAAGGTAGCATCCGGACCAATCACCGGGCCGCTGCCATTCGCGCCATAGGCCAAATGTGCTGGAATCGTCAGCTCAAACTTGCTGCCGACATTCATCAGTTGCAAGCCTTCTACCCAGCCTGCAATCACACCGGTGACCGGGAACACAATCGGCTCGCCACGCTCATAAGAGCTGTCAAATACCGTACCGTCAGTCAGCGTGCCGTGGTAGTGTACTTTCACGCGATCGCTAGTGGTTGGCTTGGCGCCGTTACCTGCTTCCAGTTGTTTGTATTGCAGGCCGCTGGCGGTGGTCGTCACGCCTTCTTTCTTGGCATTGTCTGCCAGATAGGCTTCTCCTTCCGCTTTGTTTTTAGCCAGCGCAGCGGTACGTCTTTCCTGGCTCTCTTGTTGCACTTGTTCAACCGCGCTTCTTTTTTCATCATCCGTTAAGCGAGATGGCTGGTCGGACATGACATCTTTCACCGCGAGTGCGACTACTTCTGCGTCCAGTGCCAGGCCATCATTTTTCAGTTGATGTGCCAGGTTTTCGCCCACGATATAGCTTAGGCGCTGAGTGAGTGTGGTTAATTGATCTGTCATGGTGGTGATGTGCTTTCGAGATTTAAGTGACGCCCGGTTGGACGTAAGTTTGAATTCGTCATTATGACTGAGAGTATTGGATAAAACAAAACCCGCGCGAAGCGGGTTTTGTTTAAATGCTGCTTAGGGCATTTTGCGTTAAGCAGGAAAGTGAGACAAGGCGACGCAAGTCGAAGACAATACAATCAGTATGGCAAGACTTGCACAACGCAGTATCACTGAACTGCTTAAATGCAAAATTACATCATACCGCCCATACCGCCCATACCACCCATATCCGGTGCCGCAGGCGCATCTTCTTTAGGCAGTTCAGCAACCATGCAATCAGTAGTCAGCATCAAGCCAGCCACTGAAGCCGCATTTTGCAATGCAGAACGGGTCACTTTAGTTGGATCCAGCACGCCCATTTCAACCATGTCGCCATAGGTTTCGTTAGCCGCGTTGTAACCGTAGTTGCCTTTGCCAGCAGCCACGTTGTTCACCACCACGGATGGCTCAACACCAGCGTTTTGCGTGATCTGGCGCAGTGGCTCTTCAACGGCACGCAGAACAATCTTGATACCAGCTTCTTGATCCAGGTTGTCACCTTTCACTTTGGCAATCGCTTCACGGGCACGGATCAGTGCAACACCGCCGCCAGCGACAATACCTTCTTCAACCGCAGCGCGGGTGGCGTGCAATGCATCTTCCACGCGGGCTTTTTTCTCTTTCATTTCGATTTCAGTCGTTGCGCCAACCTTGATCACAGCAACACCGCCAGCCAGTTTGGCCACGCGCTCTTGCAGTTTTTCACGGTCGTAGTCGCTGGTTGCTTCTTCGATTTGTGTTTTGATCTGACCGATACGCGCTTTAATGGTTTCTTCGTTACCAGCGCCGTCGATGATGATGGTGTTTTCTTTACCTACTTCGATGCGTTTTGCCTGGCCCAGGTCGTGCAGTTGTACGGCTTCCAGTTTTAAGCCAACTTCTTCAGAGATCACTGTACCGCCAGTCAAGATCGCGATGTCTTCCAACATGGCTTTACGACGGTCACCGAAACCAGGCGCTTTCACAGCAGTGGTTTTCAGAATGCCGCGGATGTTGTTCACTACCAGGGTTGCCAATGCTTCGCCGTCTACATCTTCAGCGATGATCAACAATGGACGGCCAGCTTTCGCTACTTGCTCCAAGGTTGGCAGCAGGTCACGAATGTTGGAGATTTTTTTGTCGTGCAGTAACACGAAAGGATTGTCCAGCAACGCGATTTGGCGCTCTGGGTTGTTGATGAAGTAAGGAGACAGGTAACCACGGTCAAACTGCATACCTTCAACGACATCTAACTCATTCGTCAGGCCAGAACCGTCTTCAACAGTAATCACGCCTTCTTTACCTACTTTGTCCATTGCATCAGCAATGATCTGACCAACAGAGGTGTCGGAGTTAGCAGAAATAGCACCAACCTGAGCGATTTCTTTGCTGGTAGTACATGGTTTGGATTGTGCTTTCAAGTCAGCGACAGCCGCTTCAACCGCTTTGTCGATACCGCGTTTCAGATCCATTGGGTTCATGCCAGCGGCAACAGATTTCATGCCTTCGCGGATGATCGCTTGTGCCAATACTGTTGCAGTGGTTGTACCGTCACCAGCGATATCGTTGGTTTTAGAAGCCACTTCTTTCACCATCTGTGCGCCCATGTTTTCGAATTTGTCTTTCAATTCGATTTCTTTGGCAACAGATACACCATCTTTAGTAATGGTAGGCGCGCCGAAAGAACGCTCCAATACCACGTTGCGGCCTTTAGGGCCCAAAGTCACGCGCACAGCGTTAGCCAATACGTTAACGCCGTTAACCATTTTTTGGCGAACGTCATCACCAAATCTTACGTCTTTAGCTGCCATTTAAATTCTCCTAAATTCTTCAATAGATTTTACTAGACACTGTTTTTAAACCATGACGTGCTGAAACGGGATGAGTGCAAGGCGCATAAAACGGATTGGGCGAAGGCAGTACATAAAGTACGACTAGCCAAAACGGCTTTATGCAACGCAGCAATCGCCCGTTGCAAGCCGTCAGATTACTCAACAATCGCCATGATGTCTTCTTCGCGCATGACCAACAGCTCTTCGCCGTTAACCTTTACAGTCTGGCCTGAGTATTTGCCAAACAACACTTTGTCACCGACTTTGACGTCCAAAGGAATTGCTTTGCCGTTGTCGTCTTTTTTACCATTGCCTACTGCCTGCACCACACCTTGGTCTGGTTTCTCGGTAGCGCTGTCTGGAATCACAATGCCAGAAGCGGTTGTGCGCTCTTCAGCCGCGCGTTTAACGATCACTCGATCGTGCAATGGACGAATACTCATGAATGTCTCCTTGGAGTTTTCTTAAAGTGTTATTAGGTTAAATGTGGGGTACAACAAATTCAATAAAAGCGGTACGCATTTTAGCACTCGCGCACCTTGATTGCTAATTGGGGATAGGCTTTTTTGATTTCAAGAGCAAACGCGCAAATTTTTTGTGGATATATGTTGCGTGTTGTCGTTTGTAATTCAACTCGAGATTTTTGTAATTCAAGTCGAGAGTGTCATTTCAATAAAATCATATAGTTAATAGGCAACGTAATCGAAAATTTACAACAAGAAGGTGTTTGGGGAGAGTTCGAGATTTGGCTTGTTAAATCATTTATCGTTTTGAAGCGCATGCTCAAAGGTTGAATTACTGAGAGAGCAGAATGCTTTTTCACCGATCACAAATTCACGTAATCGATCTAGAAGTGCTATTAGTGTTGTGGGTTTTGAGCAAATCTCGGGTCTAGTAAATACTTCGTTTACCACTGCTAGCTTAAGAGCCATCTGTAAATTGCCTACATGTGCCAGGATATGGCCTAGTTTGAGACATTGTTCTCTCCGTAAAATTATCTTTATACTGTATGCAATTGAGGTATCAAAACTTTCTCTACGCACATAAACCAAAAATAAAGGAATGCGAGTCCTAGGTTATGCACATTTCTAAAATGACGGTAGTTAACTATCGTAACTTCAAAAATACTACTTTAGCCTTTAACAAAGGCGTCAACACTATTATTGGTGAGAATGGTTCCGGTAAAACAAATATATTCAGAGCAATTCGTTTGTTGCTCGACAATAATATGCTTCGTTCTGCATACAGACTGGATGAAAGCGATTTTCATCGAGGGCTGGGCGCTTGGCAAGGACATTGGATAATAATCAGTTTAGAGTTTGATGATATTGGACCAGATGAATCTATTCAAGCGTTATTCCTACATAGTACAGGCGTAATGGGTGAAGAGGCTGCAGGTGCACCAGCGGTTGGGAAAGCAACTTACAATTTGATATTCAGGCCCAAAAAAGAGATCCGGACAAAGCTCTCACAACTTGAAGTAGGTAACTTTGCTGGCCTTGAGAGGATAAGGCAGAGTATAACAATTGATGACTATGAAACTATTCTGACAGGCAGAAGTAGCGCAGATTTTAATAATGAAGCTTTCTATAAAACCCTGGCAGGAGATTTTGATAGCTGTACTTTTAGTCGAGAGACTGAGCATCCAGAAATAGGAGCAAAAGTACCTCATTTTCTAACATTGACAGATGAGGTTTCATTTACCTATATCCAAGCATTACGAGATGTTGTAAGTGAGTTCCATAACAATAGAACAAACCCATTGTTAAGACTTCTCAAAATCAAGAGTGGGGAGATATCAGATGCAACAATGTTACCTATTGTTACTAGAGTGAAGGAGCTAAACAACTCCATTGAAGCATTGGAGGATGTGCAAACAGTTCGCTCAAATATTCGGGATACCATAAAGGATGCAGCTGGCGAAACCTATTCTCCCAGCTCTCTTTCCATCAAATCAGATTTACCTGATGAGGCTGACAAGCTGTTCCAGTCATTAAGACTCTTCGTTGGTGAATCAGATGAAAATTACGAGGGAGCAATTCATGAGCTGAGTCTGGGCGGAGCAAACTTGATATTCCTTACTTTGAAGCTACTTGAATTTAAGTACCAAAGAGATAAGAAGTCAATTGCTAACTTTTTATTAATTGAAGAGCCAGAAGCACATATTCATACCCACATTCAGAAAACGTTATTCGATCGTATTTCTTATTCAGACACCCAGATTATCTACTCAACTCATTCAAATCACATTTCAGAAGTAAGCAAGGTTCAGAGCGTCAATATTTTAGGAAAAAGAGGAAGTGAATGTGAAGCCTATCAGCCTACAACAGAACTAAAGCCAGAAGAAGTTACTACTATTCAGCGTTATTTAGATGCTGTCAGAAATAACCTCTTGTTCGCAAAAAGTGTCGTCTTAGTTGAGGGTGACGCTGAGGAAATTCTTATTCCAATACTATTTAAGAAAGTGTTAGGAGTAAGTTTAGACGAACTTGGAATCAGCCTAATTAATATACGAAGTACTGGTTTCAAAAATGTAGCTCTTCTTTTCCATGACACAAGAATTAAAAAGAGATGTAGCATCATTACTGATTTAGACTCAGCATTTATAGACACTACGCTTATTCCTGGAGAGCATGAAAATATAGCAAACTACAAAAAGAAATGCGAGAACTCAGCCGTTGTAGGCGCAAGAAGAAAAGTTGCACTTGATGAATTTATAACGGGAAATCAATGGCTCTCAGCTCAATATGCACAGCATACATTTGAAGTGGACTTTGTTGCTGCTGGCAATAGTGCCCTAATCGCTTCATTGATCCCCGAAGTTTATTCAGATGAATTAGTTAAAATATTAGCAAATGCCGAAATTACTTCCGGCGATAAAGCTAGATTCGGTCCGAGAGTAATCACAATGGCTAAATCACAGGGTAAAGGGTGGTTTGCAATCCTTTTAGGTGAGATTATTGATCATAAAGTTGTCATACCTGAATATATCCTCAAAGCCATATTTTTTGCGAGACCAACGTTAACTAGTGAGCTTTTTTACAATATATATAGTTATCGAATTAGATCTGCACTTGCAAGAGGAGATATACCTCAGGCGGTTTCAGATGCCGGCATGATAGCTCTTAATGATTTTAGAAAAGGAAGCGTTGATTTAGCAACACTTAAAACAGTGATGGGACCTACACTGCCTGGTGATTTGATTCATAACATTTTGGCACCTATAGTTTAATGTTTTCTTGGACTGAGCAAGACTTAAATCCGGAGCAAAGCGCTGCAATATTACAGCCTGATAGCGTTTTTCTGGTTGCCTGTCCTGGAAGTGGGAAAACAAAAACACTCACCTATAAGATTGCTTATGAGCTATCTTGCCTTGAGTCCGAAAGAAATTATGTAATAGCAATTACATATACCAATCGCGCAGCAGACGAAATACATGAACGTATTGAGAGTTTAGGGGTTGATGCTTCACAATTATGGATTGGCACTATTCATTCATTTTGTCTTGAATGGATTATTAAACCGTACGGCATCTATCTTCCAGAGTTGGAAAGAGGTTATCGGGTCATAGATCAACATGAAAGAGAAAGGCTACTAGAAAGGTTATGCCTACCTTATGCAGATCAGCGGATAACCTACTATGATTGTGATTACTATTATTCGGACGCAGGATATTCTCTTGGCTGTACAGATATAAGTAAACATCCGGCAATTAACATAATACTCGGGCAGTACTTTCAAACCCTGACTCAGAATAAGGAAATAGATTTTGAATTAATTCTTTGGTATGCATTAAAGCTAATAAATCAGCACCAACCAATAAGCTCTTTGTTATCTAAGATCTTCCCAATCATCTTAGTGGACGAGTATCAAGACACAAAGCAAATTCAATATCATATCCTTGGAAAAATACTTCGCTCTGGTCAGGGAAACACCAGGTTATTTATGGTTGGAGATCCAAATCAAGCAATTTATGGGTCACTTGGTGGGTATCCAATCCCTTTAGCAGCCCTTAGAGCCTTGACTAATATAACAATAGTGGAGCTTGCGTTATCACAGAACTATCGTTCATCCGATAGAGTTGTTCAATATTTTAGCAACTTCAATGTATATGAAACCACATGTGACTCTGCTGGCGATCACAGAGGCTATCCTAGTCTTATAACGTACAACAACACCATTCATCGTGAGGATTTAGTAGCTGAAATTGCAAGACTCATCCGGTTCAGCATAAATAACCTAGGCATAGCTCCAAATGAAATTTGCGTGCTTGCTCCACAATGGATACACCTTGCCTCAATGACTAGAAGTTTAGTGGTCAATATGCCGGAGTATAGTTTCGATGGACCTGGGATGGTGCCTTTTGCAAGAGACATTGAAAACTTCTGGTACAAGCTTTCTAAGCTAGCTTTGACTGAGCCTTCACCTTTGATGTATGTGAAAAGGCTGAGATGGGCTGGGGAAGTAATAAAAGACCTTCAGGATGCAGGTGTCTCCATTACTATGTCGCGCCGTTCTATGCTGCGAGAGTGCAATTCGATTAATGTAATTGAACCAGATGGTTTGGAATATTTGCGGCAGTTCTTTAATACGCTTTGTAATCGACTTGGTATACGTTTAGAGGATTTTGCTCAACTATCAGAAAGTCATCGCGCTTTTTTTGAAAGTTCTCAAGCCAGAATTACCCGCCTACGATCAGAAGGAGTGGAGGCGATTAGCGATATAAGTTTCTTTAGAAAAGTCTTTCAAAATCGAAACGGTATAACGGTATCGACAATCCATGGTGTCAAAGGTGCCGAATTCGATGTTGTGCTTGCATATGCGTTGCTTGAAGGCATGGTCCCTCATTTTAGCGATGCAAATGGAGATGAAAGCGCAAAAAAAATGCTTTATGTCGTGGGGTCTAGAGCTCGTAAAAATATACATTTATTTTCCGAGAGCGGAAGAGCTAGAGGGCGCAGTCGACAATATTCTCCCACCGAAGTGTTGCTAGCATGCGATTTTGAATATGACACAATTGTTGATTGATCAGAAAGCTCTCTCCTGACAATCGGTCCAAAATCAATTCGTACAAACATACTTTGATGAGTGGATTTGATTTTTTCCAGCAGCGAGTCATGTCAATCCGATCCACCAATTTCCAACCGAGTTATTCCATGACTATGAATAGTTGTTGTTATATGTGCGATCTTCCTGGAACAACAGTTGAGCATGTGCCTCCTCGCTCGATATTCCCTGAGTCCAAGGATGTTGGAGGCCAAGATTACAGAAAAAATTTAATCACAGTACTTTCATGTCCTGCGCACAATAATCAAAAATCACATGATGATGAGTTTCTGATGGTGAGCCTTGCTGGAATTATTGGCAATAATTCTATTGGCTATCAACATAAGTTCACTAAGGTTGATCGAGCAATTCGACGAAGTGCCAACACTCTTCTCAATAAGGCTGTTACAAAAAAGCAAAAGGTAACAAAGATTAGATTGGACAATAATAGGTTCATCGATGTCATATCTGGAACTCCAGACGTGACAAGATTACTTCAATGTTTTGATCGCATAGTAAGAGGCCTCCATCAACATCATTTCAGTCAGCAGTTAAAAGGGGAGGTTCAAGTCCTTCTTGGATACCTTTTTTACTCCGATCCAAGCTCAAAAAACTTCACTCAATTTGTAGCAGACAAAGTTGTTTTAGAGCTTGATGGAAAGCCACGGTTTGGAGAAAATCAAGAGGTCTTTTACTATCAGATCACGGATCCTGACCAATACAACCTATTTCTTTTTCGACTATGCTTTTATGGTGGGTTGAATATATATGCAGCCGTCCTTCCGGAAGGGGTCAAGCGTCCTTTTGACCTTGGATCTGAACTTATTAATTTAGGTGTTAAGACGATAATCACCCTGGGGGAGAAGTCTTACGAAATAAACTAAATATCAATCAGCCTATGAAGTTTTATCGGAATATTCACTTCTAAGGGATTATTGAGTAAATCATCTCAAGCTATATTCGCCTGACTGAAAACTAGTAAGGTCCTAGAAATCTTGAGCCGTTAAAGTGAACCATGTGAGTAGGGGCATCTGATACCCAAACCTCGGTTTCCCAAGAAATTTCAGGCAGATATTTAAGAAAGATTTTTTTATTCGGAAAAGCAGAGACAAAAATCAGTCCTGCCGTACACCCTTTGAATAAAGTCGATAGTTCGCTGTGGCGTTTTGAGTCAACTGGCCCATGACTTGTTACTGACTCAATTAAAATCAACCAATTTCGCTTTTCATCATACAAAACGACATCTGGCAATTTTCCGTGGTTATCTAAAACAACTCCAAGGTTTTTTAGCAAATCGATATCAAAGTAACCATGTTTATCGCCCGTATCCCCAACGTATACTAGTTTACTATCAGGAGCGAAGATGGGACCAAACACATCGACAATTTCTTTGATTAACTGAGAGTGCAGGCCTGGTGAGAGTTTTATTTCATGGCCGTCTTTCAGTATCAGTGGAATCATTACTGCATCCCTAGCTTTTGCATATTTTTCTGCCAAACTTTCTCGCACCGACAAGAATAGCCCCATATTCTCATCAAACTTATCTGTTCCATAAGTTCTTAGCACTTCGAGAAGATTGGGTTCAATTTGGTAGATGGCTTTAGGGCTGTTCACCGGTCTTTCTGGGTCATCGGGATTGTATAAACAAAGTCCAGCATCCATGAGCTGATGCATGGACTGTCTTCTAAATGTTTCTCTTGTGTTTGGAGCGTAATTCTTTTCGTAATTATCACGTGACCAATCCATAATAGGTGTAATGCCAACCAATGGGTCGGTAGCATCACTCCAATTTTTGGATGGTGGCAAATCAAGCAAACATAGTAAACAAAGTGCCGTTCTTTCATTCAATTGTGCTCTTGGCATACCAAGAAGTTTCAGTATTTGAATGGCCTCATCAATCTTTTGCTGGATTGTCATTATTTAAAACTTTCAACAATAGAGTCTATTTGTTGCTGGTTCATCTCCGGCGAATATTTCTCTCCCATTGCCTCGAGCAGATCTTTTGATGGGAAGAGCATATTCCGAAGATCTGTAGCATTAACTTGTGTATGCCCTGAGAATACCCTAAAGTAATTATCAACTTCCATCGAGTTTAAGAAGCAAGTAAGACCAGTTGCAATCGACTTCTGTAAACCATGCTTCTCAAAATGTAGTACGTTCCAACCGTTTTCAAAGGCAAGAAGGCTCGATTCAAAAGAGGTAGGTGTTACAAGATATGCGACAACCCTTCGCTTCTCCTCTTTCGAAGAAAAGCGCTTAATCAATACGTAGTATCCTGATGGCCAAAAAGATTTGGAAAGTTTTTCCGTCTTAAGAATGGCATTAGGATATTTCTTATGTTGTTTGGGATATTCAATTATTCCATTAACAAAATGATGCGGGTAAGGCATTGGAATAATAGGTAAGGTAGTGTCCTTGAGATCCTTTATCAGAGACGATTTCTCTCTGAAGTCTACAACTGGTCCTGTACTTACCTTGATACCCAAATCTAAGAGAGAATGTTTAAACAGTTTGCTGTTTTGAATGAACTTAGCCTCACTGGGAAAGCGAATGAAGCTTTCAGGATCATGTTCAATAATAATTTCTGAAGTTTTGAAGGTGTTTAGTTCAATATTCTCAAGGTCGTCGGAGTTTGAAGTTGATATTACAACCTCACTAATAGAACGCCCTTTAACCAAACTAATTATGATGTTTTCCTGAAGAACGTCATCATCCTGAAATGTCGAAACTCGTGAGTCGAATAAATGAAGCTTATTTATTGAGCAATGCTCAAGCATTAACTTTCTAAAAGGTCTGTAATAAGTGCCGTTGCAAAATGAGCGAGGAACAATTGCAACAATACGCCCACCATCTTTCATTAAAAGAATAGTTAGTGCAATAAAGGCTGTATATAAGTTAACAGTTTCAATTCCAACCGATCTCAAGAGTTTTCTATAACTGGAATTACTGTTAATTTTCTTGTAAGGTGGATTTAATATGGCGTGAGTGAAACGCGTACCAGTATTATTTTTAATGTTATTAACAGCATCTTCAATAAAGTCTGAGTAATGGGTCAGGAAAGGTAACCCAAGGGCTCTTGTATTGCTCTCAAGATAGGGCTTCATAATGGGATCAATTTCCCATTGTTCAATCGACTGGATATTTTTAATACAATGAACTGCGGCAGATGTTAATGTTCCAACGCCCGCACCACAGTCGAGCAAATTTGGCTCTTCAGTCACGCTCCCCTCGCTTAGCATTTTTGCCATGAACATTGCTACTTTGGCAGGGGTCATGAATTGACCAAACAAGGACTTATTGTTGGGATCAAGTTTTGTGTTGGCTTCAAGCCGAATACTATCAATCAAAGCCAGGTTCATCGTTTTCTGCTACCTTCAGTTAAGGCGGTAATTATAAGTGCATTGCCGACTTCAAAATACAAATTAAAGTGGTCAGATAGCCAACTCTATTGGCCTATGAGTCGCTAATATTTTAATATGATCGGTTTCTATAAATGCTTTCGTGATACAGCAATTCTTGAACTTCTTATTACTGCCGCATAAACATATCTTGTTACGACCATAGTTCTTGTATTCTGGTTTGAGAGATTGTACTTTCGAAATCTCTAAACCAGTAAAGTCTGAAATTTGAAATTTATTAGATGTGAGCAGTGTTGCCAAATAGCTCACAGCATTGAATGCCTCATCTGTGTCGTTATATTTAACTACACATCTCTTATCGTGAGGATTGTGTGTCATAGCAATATGATCTATTTGCATTATGTTCTTTCCGATAGACTTTGCCATTTCTCCAGAATATAAGTTGCCGGGGAGATGAATGCAGTTTGGGGAGTCGATATGGTGCCCACAAATGCTGCATTCGAAATATTCAACCACCATGCCAACTGAGAAAAATACATTGTAGGGATACAATTTCTCAAGAGCTAATAGCTGTTGTTCAAAAAACTGAACATTGATTTTCGAGAATTTTTTAATCGCACGTATTAAATCGAAACAGCTCTGTAAATAATCCCACGAGCTTACGAATTGATTAGCTGTTATTTTCTCCCAGGTTCTACCGTAAGCATCTATTAATTGAATAAAGCAATTTAAGACCCAAATATCGTTGAGGAGGTTAGGATCTTCAGAAATGGTGGCTTTAAGTTCTTTTATGAACTCTTGAAGCGCATTTATTAATTCTTGAGCTTTTTTAAATTGATGACGGTTATGATCTATTAATATTGATCGGAAGATAGGCTTTAACTCATCAAATAAATGATCGGCTTTGGCGGTAGATAGGTAATTACTCATCTAGAAATCTGTTTAGGTCCAAACGTTTAATCACCTTTTGAAGGGAATTTACATCGCCTTCAAAATCAAACCTCTTAGTGATGCCCCTGGGTTTATCCTCAAATACAACGCTGAAACGTGCGTGAACCTTCTCTCCCTCAAGAAGGCCTTTCATTTTTTCATATAAGTAATTAGAAACTATATTTAGATAAATAGGGAATGATATGTCACTAGCTAGAAAAACTAGCGGAAGGAAAACGTCATGTGAGTGTAAAACCAGCTTGGGTTTTTCAGGGTCCAAAACAACATCAATTTCGTGATAGTTATTTTTGATCCATTTCGCAAAATGTCCTGCTTCAGATTTAACAGTCAACTGGTTGCAGAATGGAGTCTCTTCAGGGGCTATTAAAATTCCACATTGTTTTGTTGATAAGAAGTGTTTAAAACTCTCATCCTCTTTGAGTGTTTTTATTTCAGCAATATCTCGTTGACCTAAATGTGCATCTATCAAGATTCCCCCCCTTGGATTACTAAAAACATGCATGTTTAGCTATTCGCAACACTAATAATCGGTAATGTTTTCTATATGTTTCAAGATAACCTCTTTTTTATAAGAAAAATCATGCAAAAGAGATATCAGTGTACCAATTATGAGTCCAATACCTGTCGACTGAATAATGGTCACTAACCCCGCCTGAGCGATAAAGATTATCCAGAACACACAACAGCCAGAAATGGCTGCAATCGAAAAAGCTAAAATGTTTGCGACATCTGGCTGAATCGGCGCGGAATGAACAGTGATGTCGCCATCGTCAGAAATCTTGATCAGACCTACTGACATCAAAAATGGGATCGTCCTTTTTTCCAGGATTTGGCGTTCGATTAGTTTACGACGGTACCAGTCAGCGAGCTTTTGGATATAAGCAAAAACAACATAAATTGAGCTACGAGGTGTTGAACTGGCTATGATGTTAGGATTACTTTTCGGGACTACTTCAAGTAATGGTTTGTCAACTATGTTTTTATTCAATGCTCGGGATTGACGATATTTTCTTAATCTTAGGACAGGTTTTCTAAACCATATCTTTTTAGTAATAAAAGACCAGCGCGAACTCTCCTCCTGGTCATGGATATCCCCAAGCCGTACTACGGCATCAATTAATTCCTCAACACCTTTATTCATTTGAGCTCTTCGTTAAATTGTCTTGTGCCATTGAAGTGGTGAGTTGGGAAACTAGTAAGGTAAACATTAAATAACGCTTGTCGTCATCCATGTTTCCCAGTTCCGCTTCGTTCTTTGCCAAGAGGCTGAGTGCTTTTTTCTCAATCTCTTTTTTTTGCCAATCTTGCACGTCAATACTGTTGGTTCTCACACCAAACAAAACGTATTGAATATCTATACCAGCCGGAATGATTGAGCTTATATATTTCAATGTCGGGAGATTAGTACCTTTTTCATATTGGAATTGAGTCATCTTCCCAATCCCTGCCAGGTCAGCTAATTCCATTTGAGATAACCCAATCTTTTTTCTCTCCTCTTGGAGTCGAGTTCCGATTCCATCTTTCAATGGCATGTTTAATTTTGACATAGGAAAATGATAATAAGTGTTTAATCAAAACTCAACAAAATTATACAAATTACATATTTATGATATTTAGTTATTTAAATATGATATATTTAGCCTTATGAAACCTACCCAAGAATCTATTGAGAAAGTAAAAGACGAGTTTGCTGAAAATGGCATTTCCATTTCAGAGTGGGCTCGCGTAAATGGCTTTTCCGCTAGTCTGGTATATCAAATACTTGAAGGGCGTCGGTCTTGCATACGTGGTCAAAGCCACAAAATCGCTGTTGCCTTGAAGTTAAAGACAGGGAAGGTTTCTGAAGTAACTGAGTTGTTCAGTTTTAAAGCTTTGAAGGAAAGCTGAAAGGAATATATGAAATAAAAAAACCGGAATCATCATTTAAGAATCATCCGGCTTCTTACCGCTTACAGCGGAGGTACAACTTGTTGGCGCTTGTAGTATCTCTCAGTGAGTGGGTGAAGTCAAGGCTTTGTGTTGCCGTCAATTTCATTCATGTTTTTGGGAGAGATTATGAAAGAACCATCCAAAAAATCGAGCAACTCTGCTCGAAACCTTAAGAAATCCGTACCTCATCGAACCGTTGGTGGGTTTAACGTCCATCACATTAACCCGTTTCCAGTGGAGTATGAGTCATACAACGAGCGCAACACCACCTTGCTACTAGCGCTCTGTCATGATGTATCGAGTATCAGAAGCCAACCCGTTGTATTTGACTATGTTGATAAGCAGGGAAAGCATCGCAAGCATACGCCAGATTTTGAAGAGACATCCATTACTGGAGAGCCTCTCTATTTAGAAGTTAAAGCTCTTGAAGATTTGCTCAAACCACAGAATATCGCCAAATACATCCCAATCGCGAAAGAGTATTACAGGCAAGGGGTATATTTTCGGTTTCTCACTAATATTCAGATTGAAAACCAGCCAGTTTTTCAGGCAGTAAAGCTTTTATTCCGTTACGTGAACTCAGTTTCCTCACTGGTTCATTTGGAACGAGCTCAGCATTTCCTTAATGATGGAGCAATGCCAATCGTGGCCTTGATGGAAAAAGCCCAGATGGAGTTACGCGATGTGTATACGTTAATGGCCAAGCGGCAAATCACTTTCGATCTTAGCAAACCACTGAATAGAAATTCCTATATCAGTTTGCCCAATCAACCATATGGAGGAATCACCCTTGAGGCAATACTATGTTCAACCCGGTATGGTGATCTTCTACAAAAGCTGGCTTTGGGTCATCAACCGACGGATAAATCACTCCTGGCAGCTGCGAAGAATTGGCGACAATCTAATAACCATGCTGACGTTTGGTCAGTGGTCGGAGATTTCGCAGAGCTCCCGCCTCTCCGTGATGCCAGCTCAAGTGGCTTTCTACGAGGCCCTAAGCTCAGAAGAGCTTTCGCGCCTGGTATCTATCATCCGCAAATCACAGTTGAGTGAGGTGCCACATGCGACCATTTCAAATTTCCAAGGGCCTCGTCATTTTTACTGACGGCGAGCAATATGAGTACACCGATCGTGCTGCAACTGAGCTTTATTTTCAGTCGCTGGAATCCGGCAAACGCAAGATCATTAAAGAACCTGAGTTTTGGCCGGGGGTTCAGGAAAAGTCGATTGCTGTATTGCATTCGATTGTTACAGACAAAATTGTAGAGTCGAAATTTGCTGATCAAAGCCAATTAAAATTTATCAGCGAGCTAAAAGCTAAACACTTTAGTGACCTACAAAGGCGTTTGCACTATGTCATTGGCTTGAAAAAAGAAGGCATCTCTCGTGGTTGTCGCAAAACCATTGCCAGCGTTCTCCCCAAGCTTGCGGCGTCTCTCAATGACTCCAATCCGCCCTCTGCATCCACAGTGCAGGCATGGATGCGCCAATATGAAACAAGTGATGATCCGAATGTTTTTTTGGTTACCGGTAATGCATTTCGAGCAAAACCAGAACGTGTCGATACTGAAAGCGAACTGTTTTTACAGAATCAACTTCAACTTCATTACGCATCAATTACACGGCCTAGCATTACCACCGCCTATAAAGCTTATCGAAATGATCTCAAGCAAGAAAATCTCAGGAGAGAACGAGATGAAGCCAGTCTGTTACATCCGGTGTCTGAGAAAACCTTTTACAACCGTATTAAGGATTTGCCTCAGAAAGAATTATTGATTGCGCGCGAGGGGTATGAGGTTGCGCGCAAAATGCTTAAGGTTAGCAAGGGGAATCTTCCAGCTGATTACCCTCTGGATGTGGTGGAAATTGATCATACGCTGATGAACCTATATGTAGTCGACGATCAATCATTTTTGCCTCTAGGACGTCCCTGGATCACTGCTATCAAGGATCGATATTCCAATATTCTGTTGGGATTTTATATTTCATTTCATGCCGGTGGCCTCAGATCAATTTTCGGAGCAATCAAGCATTCACTTTACTCACATCAACGTGCATATGAGCGATGGCCCGACATCGAAAATCCCTGGCCAGCCTTTGGATTAGGGGTTGTTTATTGCAGTGACCGTGGTTCAGACTTCATGTCTCAGCAATACCTGAGTGCGATTCTGGACCTTGGCGCTAGCTATGAGTATTGCGAACGCCGAACACCGTGGCTCAAAGGGTCGATTGAACGGTTTTTTGGCACTCTTGAGAGCACATTTTTCGAGACCATGCCGGGCAAAACATTTAATAGCCTCGCTAACCGAAAAGACTATGAGCCTAACAAGCATGCTGTCATACGTTTTAGTTCGTTAATTTATCTCATCCATAAATGGGCTGCTGACTACCATAATGTCACACCGCACTCACGCAAAATGGCCTCACCTATGGAGCTGTGGAATGAAGGAATTGAGATTGCGCCGCCGCGTTATCCAGCCTTTCCTAATGCCTTAGACGTGATTCTGGGATTGAGAAATAAAGGCACACTCCAAAATGAGGGCATTCAGCACCTAGGGTTGCATTATGCCGATGCGGGGCTGCAAGCGCTGGTTGATGATATTGGCAAAAAACGTGAAGTTGAATTCATCGTTTCACCAGAGAATCTGGGCTACATCCATGTCAAGGACCCAAGGACTGGAGAGTACATGCGAGTTAACTGTACTCGACCAGACTATGCACACGGATTAACGTTATTTCAGCATAAGTATTTGCGGCATGAAGCCAAACTTCACTCGCAATCTGTCAGATCTGTGGATGAGCTTTTGAGTTTTCGGGATACCGTTGCGTTGAAAGTCAACGAAGAGATTAGTCAAAAAAATAATCATCTAAAAAAACAATTGGCACGGGCTGCGGATATTAATTCAAATGCGGTTCTTGATGGAGAAACTCGGACTACTAACGACGTGTTCGGAAATGTAGGCAGGACACCGCAATCATCTGTAAATGAGGAAAGCAGTGTTAATACAGATGACGATACTGTACCTTTTACTGATATTCCAACGTATAAGTTCCGAGCAGCATGATGATAGAAAGTCTACTTGATGATGCTCCAATCATCGTTCCAGGCACTTCCAGAACTAGCGTCACTCGCGAGGAGGCTCTTGAAGGCTCTCCAGAACAAAAACAACATTATTTTTTAGATGTGAAAATCGAGGTCGACGGATTCACTCAAGCCAGCAAATTTGTTGATGCATTACTGGATCGGGGTAAACGGAGACTTAAGCCCGGAGGCCTGTGGGTGATTGGCGAGGGCGGTGTAGGTAAAAGTTTTATATTGGATGATATCTATAAACGGTACCCCCATCTGGATACAAGTATTGCAAGAATTACCCCGTTGATTTGTCTTAGTTTTAGAAGCCGGCCTTCAGCCTCAGATCTCTTGTGCACGATGCTTTTTCAGTTAGGACAAGATTCTGGGCTCATGAAAAACAAATCCAATGACGACTTGGAAGATAGCTTGATTGAGTCATTAAAGTCTTGTGGAACGCTAGGCATCATGTTTGATGAGGCGCATCACCTCTGGTTGAACTCTAGTGGCAGGATTAAGGACCGGGTAGGCGGTCCTATTGGGGATCTTCTTAAGCGAATGTATGACAGAACAAATATTGCCTACATCTTTTCAGGTACACCAGGGCTGATAAATACAGTTTTTGTTGATAAACAAGTAAGGACTCGCTGGGCAGGTGTTATCACACTGAAAGAGTTTGAGCTGGATGCTAGATTTTATGGACTATTGAACGCCCTGGATAGTGCTATCCCATTACCTAAGGAGTCTGGACTAGGACAGCGGCGGAAACTTGCAGAAAGCATTTACGCGTCTACTTTGGGGAATTTCAGGCTAATCAAAGATTTATTAGGAGA
The DNA here is from genome assembly GCF_015354345.1 of Methylophilus sp. 14. Classification (GTDB taxonomy): domain Bacteria; phylum Pseudomonadota; class Gammaproteobacteria; order Burkholderiales; family Methylophilaceae; genus Methylophilus. The sequence continues at coordinate 414,382 of NZ_JADKYS010000001.1, forward strand.
GGCTGTATTTCTAGCTGCCAAAGATAATTCACCGAAACTTGAAGTCCATCATTTGGCAGAGGCACATTTCAGACTGTTCTGCGATCGAGAGAATCCCTTTGTATGAATATTCTGAGCAGAGTAACTCATCGTCTTGAACCAAATGCTGATGAGAGTGCTATCGGTTTTATGATGCGGGTGGCTCATAAGAATCGACTCAAGTCAGCACCAGAGCTTTTGAAAAGAGTTTTGGGCAGCGAGTCCCCAGTCATTCTTCATCAGAGAATTCCTGATTTGGCATTTTTCTGTCGAAACACTATTGATGAATTTCAGCAGCTTTCAGGATTCGAGAAGTGGTGGGACGCGGAACCACATTGGGTAATTCAGGGTGAATGGCTAACCAAGTCTGTTTTTATCCAGAATCAGTTATCCAGAGCATGCCCAATGTGTCTGGATCAGTCACCATATATAAGAGCTTTGTGGAGTCTCAGCTTTTACAAATATTGTGCATGGCATGAGTGTGCATTAATTGATCGTTGTCCAAAGTGCCATCGAACGCTTGACTGGGACAGATCGCGCCCCGAGTTTTGTAATTGTAATCAGTATCTTGGAGAGCACAGTCTAGAACTACCTCAACCAGAAAGTTTGCTACTGTCCAAAGTGATTGCCTATCGGCTCACACAGGATCAGTCGCTCATACAGACGCAGAGTAATCAGTTGGTTGAACAGTTAGCTGCATTAAGTGTTGATGGATTATGTAAAACCATATGGTTTTTAGGACACTGTATTCCTGAATTAGGCCAATACTCTACTGGACATGGTAGAAAGCGACCTAATGACCAGGTGTTTGCAAATATGCTGCAATCTGCTTTCGCTTTATTGAGGAACTGGCCAGAATCACTAGGGCGCATCCTGGATAAGAGTATTCATCAAGAGCTCCATCCTCAGTTCTCAGCAGTTGCTTTTCATTATCTTCTGAGGCCTCTTGATCATTATTTAAAGTCGAGTTTGGATAGCCCTGAACTTGCTTTTATCGGGCATATGTATGAGCAGTATTTACATCAGATATGGCTAAAGTCTGGTCGCAGAAATAGCGGCTCTCGATATGAAAAACAATTGAGGCTGGAGTTTTAACAATGGTCAGTATGCTGCAGGTAAGAGAAATTGAGCAGAGGTTACGCTCACAACAACGTTCACTCCCTTATTTGAATATCGACGGCGCCAGAAGACTGCTGGGGCTGCCTGTGATTCACTCAGATGAAGTATTCAGCTCCTGGATAGTCAGGATCATGTTGAGCCGTAAAATCAATAAACGAAAGTTACTGGAAGAGATCAACTGGAAAGAGGCGATCCATCTGGCTGACTTGAAACCTGCCTCTTTCAATCTGAAGCATCTGGTATTGCGCTTCAACCTCATACAAATCGAATTGTTGGAGCGGAGTTTTCTGCAATTTGAGATGCCATTTGTTGATTCTCTGTGCCTGACCACAGATATTTTAAATCGAAAGCCTATTTTCCGATTTTGCCCTTATTGTATTGCTGAAGAGCCGTATATTAGAAAGTCTTGGCGATATGCATTTTCATATGCCTGCCCAGATCATGGTTGTTTATTGTTAGAACAATGCACGCAGTGTGGTGAATCAATCGATTTTGAAAAGCTCAATATTTCAAAAATGGATGAGTTGAGTATTCACGACTTAAGCAGTTGTTTATCTTGTGGTACTGGATTGTCATCTCAGCAGCCACATAGAATATCTGATAGAGCGATGAACATAGTGCTTGATAGGCAGGCATCAATGTTTCGTGAATTAAGCAGCGGTGTAAGAATCAATAATTACATTGCTCAGATACGCTATTCCGAAAACGGGCTTCTGAACTGTTTAAATGTTGGCGTAAGTGGCAGTTTGATCTTCAAAGAGGATGCGGACGAAGTTCGTACTGCTTTTCGCAAAGCAGGTATTTTTTCTACGTCATATTGGCAGCCATCGGGTTGTATTCCGGTAACCAAAGGCGTCGGAAAAGTTAAACGCGCAAAACAGTGGGTGATTAAACACCGAGAACAGCTTTGACTGAATTTAAACCTGTGCGACTCAACATACAACGTTGGGATTGCTGAACCTGGAATGGATATTACCTATGAAAATTAAATCCGAATATTCTGCCAATCAGGCCCATATTCTTGAATTGGCAATAGACACCTTTGGCTCTCAAGAGACCGCTGAGGCGTGGATGAACGATTACAACCGCATGTTAGGCGGTACACCCTTGACCATCGCGGAGTCAGATACAGGGATGCAAGAAGTCAAAAAAATATTAGGTGCGATAAGTTATGGTGGGGTAGCTTAAAACTCTTTAATGTCAGTAATCTTTGTACTTAGAACTCAATGTCACTACTACGCTTTTATATCGCTGATGGATTGGTTAAATAAGAGTTAAAAAGGAAAAGTTAACTATGCTAAATGTAGCTATTTTCTTAAGTATTATTGGTACTGTCTTTGCGATAGCCTTGGCAATTTTTACTTATAAACAGCACAAATCAAAAAAGAAATGACTTGTAGCAAGTTATGTGGGGCCAAGTAGCAAGTACATCTAACGCTGTAGCGGCTCAATCAACATTTCCCAGAATAATTCTGCTGCACCCTCGTTACTCAGAAGTTGATTAGTATGACCTCTGAAAGCCATCCCGATTGGTTTAAAGCCTAAAGTGTAACCATCATCAGATAAAGTCATACATTCGTTATAACTGTTTTGACTTACGCCACTGGAGCTAAAAAAGATATCTCCGCCTCGTCCATCAGCTGTCCATATACCGCATCTTGATTTACGTTTACCTTGAACATAAATTGCTGCTTCAAAACTATTTGCATCAATCCTTCGAAACTCACATTCAACCTCCGTATTCCTGGCAGCTAACTCGTTTAAGGAATTTTCAAAATAGCCTGAGATGTACTCATAAGCTTGAATTCTTGCTTTGTCTTTTTCTCTATCCGTAAATGTTTTTCTAACTCTAAGATTACTAGATCGCTCAATATTCTCTTCAATCATCTGACTGGGGAGAAGGCGTGATTCAATTGAATCAGTATCCAATCGTGATTTAACGTTGGCACTAGGTGTCCTTTTTAATGCATTCTTGATAGATTTAACAACCTCCAGAAATCCATCATCATGTGTCGGAAAATGCACTATCGGTTTACCATCCGTTGTCGCGGCCATTAATTTACCAAATGGCAATTCATGCCAATCACACGGTCTAAGGATTACAGGAATAACAATGGCCTCTTTAGACTCGTGACGAGCTAACGATTTCGTCATTTCTATGTTGTAGCAATAGTCTGAAGCAATGAAATCCGGACTAACCAACAAAAGTACTATATCGGCATTTTCAAAATGCTGATCAATTTGATTCGCGAATTCTTCCCCTGTCTTAATCCGCCGGTCGTGCCAGGTGTCAATCAGGCCTTGCCGTTTCAGGCCTGCGAGATGTGTTTCTAATTCATTCCTTAGCGATTCATCTACATGTGAGTATGAGAAAACTAAAGTAGTCAAAATTCTTTCCTTGATTGCGTTAAATTTCTAAGGGTTTTTGGAGCGCTAAACAAATGAAATGGGTGATGATTTCTATCGCATTGTATTCAAGTGTAACTGGAGCATCTCCGCTGGGCGGTTCAAAGTCAGTAACGCCTTGACCGTTAAAACTGATCACTCCAAGAATGACTTTTGACTCGGAAAACCTAGGGCTCTCTTTCGAGCAATAAATAGTGCCTGAAAGTGAATTGTCTTCTTTCACAAGTATAGTAAATTCAAAGCGCAGTCGAATGCCTGAATATAAGACATCGAAGTAGTCACGATCAAAGTTTTCTTCAAAAGATAAATTTTGCAAGCCTGCAGCAGGTTCTGCCAAATATTGACCAGCTTTAAAAAACTCAACGAAGCGTGTCTGCATTACTTGGTAGCGCTTACCAGCTTGAAGTGCCTGGTTGAAAGCATTTGATACGAGTTTCATACCTTGCCCGAGTTGTTTAATGTATTTCTAGCATACTAAATGAAAGTAACTTAGAACAGAGGATGTGCTCAAATGCAGCCCAGCAAGGAGAAACTAGAATACGAGATCTGATGTGAATAGCTATTGAGGGACTTACATTTCAGCAATCAGTTGTAATTGCTCTAGATACTCTTTATTGCTCTTGGATAGCCAGTTAATGACGCGTGCATTGTTCAGAATCGTTTTGATATGTGTTTTGATAATGGTCAGTTGAAGGTTGTCAGGGCCGTAGCTTTCTTCTAAGAGTTTCGTGTCGGCCTGAACCAAGGCTAATTCTTTTTCCAGCTGTTGAAGACTTTCAAGAGCGCTACTGTTTTTTGCAGCTTTTAGTTTATTGCTTTCTACGAGCTGGTCGGGCGGAGTTGCATGAAGCATCGCCATGGCGAACTTCAAAGAGTAATTATTCAGATTGATCATGATGTTCGCAACATCTATCTGCCGGAAAGCTTTCATGCACTTAAGGACAGGAAACACTCTTTTTGGCACGGGCTTATCGGCCAGCAGGGTTGCAACCTCGTCACAAATGCCATTCAGTAATCGAAAGCGCTCACGAATAGCATCCACTGAAATGCCGAGTGCTGCAGCCAGAGTTTTTGCATCGACGCCATTTTCATGCGCCTGTACGATCATTCGATGTTCCTGAATGGACGAAAGCCGATTGACACTTTTGTTATAGGTATACCCCTCATCGTCCTTGGAAATCAGGCATGTCGCTTCCTGAATATTCAGGTCTTTCATTGCCTCAGCGCGAAGGTGCCCATCCAACAGCAGAAATTTATCTTTATGTTCCGGATGCTGGATCACAACGAGAGGTTCGACCAGGCCAATCGCTTTGATGGAGATTTTTATTTGCTGATACTTGGTGCCGTTCTTGATCGTAGGCGCTAATGGTTGAGAGTAAATCAATCGATCAACTGGGATCTTGATCGTGTGATTTTCAAAGCCCAGATGCACCTGTTTTTGAGATGGCTGGGTCATAGGTGACCTCCGCTGCGCGCAAAGTCCAGTAAGGGTTTTGGCACACGATTTAGACTCTCTGATTTAAGCAGCTCGCAAAACTCCTTATCAGCATAAAGCTCTTTGAAAATTTGTTGAGCAAGCAAGATGGTGTTTTTTGCATGCTCGGATTTTTTCTGAATGAGTCTGTGCCTCTCGGTATCTTCCTGGTATAGCTTGGCTAATTCTTCTGTACTCAGTTTTTTTGATGGTTTGTTGAGGCCGAAGGCTCCAATGGGTCGACTCTTGCCACTACGAATACGCTGTTCCAGGATTCGACGCGCAGCACTGATTTTCTTACCTTTGAGTTCGCCTCGTTCATAGGCTTCAAGCAAAAGCATTTGAGCATCTGAATCACTCACACGTGATATTTCAACAGCGAGATTCAGGGGGATGTGACCCGCTTCTGCGGCAGCCAAAAGTCTTCGTTCACCCTTTTCCAGAAGAAGGGTCACGTTATTGACCCAGGCTGTTGTGTAGCCAATTTTCCTGGCGATATCAGCATCACCGTATCCACGTTTTTGCAAGTTACTGATCTGGTCCATCATTTCACTGGCTCTTGGTGTGCGACGAGCAATATTTTCAACAATACTCATCACATAGCCGGTCTCACTATCAACATCAATAATGATGGCGGGGACCATTGCTTGCCCTAACATCTGGAAAGACTCTAATCTTCCCTGGCCACATACCAGAGCATAGCGCTCATCGGCAGGGTCTCCCAGTCGTCTCACCGTGATTGGTCGTTTAAGACCAACCTTGTCGATGTTTTCCGTGATTGACTTATGAATTCTGGCATTCCGGACCCTAGGATTCGCAATCTTTATTGAGTCGATCGGAATCATTTGTATGGCGGTTTTAGTCATTAAGCAACCTCCTTGAGAGCTTCACGACTGGTCAATTGATAAAACAATTCCAGTGTGTCGACGCGGTAAACATCCAATGTAAAAGTGTTGAACTCGTTGAAAGGGAGAGTTTCTGGGGAGAAGTCCGTAAGGGGCAAAACGTAATAATCAAATATCGTTGTATTGCATGGAGCCATTCGCACCACAATGGTTATGTCAGGTTTAAGGCTGCTATCTAACCTGATGATCCAACGGTTTCTGCCATTCTGGCCAAGCTTGCATCTCGCTATGACTAGCGAGATCGTGAGTTCACCATTGACCGTAAACAGGCCGTTATCAGTGTTTGAGGTAACCCAGCCGCCACGGTTTTCGATGTTGGATGTTATTTCTGAAATCAGATCTGGGTATCGTTTACGTAATGTCCGATTGATTTCAAGGTACGCGTAATCACGACGAGGATGGAATCCGATCAGGCTGTATGCACGTAACAGAGTGCCAAAGCGATTACGGTAAGTCATGCTCGATGGAGCGTCATCCTCTTCATCAATAATGATCGCGGACAGCGCGCCATGACGCGCCAAGATGGCTTTCAGGATATCAAGCATATGGCTGTCATCCAGGTGTTTGGACCTTTTCTCAATGACAGCCTGAACTTTCCAGAATGTTTCAATCGGAACGATTGCTTCAAAAGCGCCATCTTTGCGAACCCATTTCGATGGGTCATTTTTCTCAAGCCTCATTTTCAGTTTGAATGAGATGCGATTGAAAACGTTATTGCCTATGTACTTTTCATTGGTAAGTATTTGGTGGACTACCGCACGGGTCCACGGTCGCCCCGTTTCTGAAATGATTTTTTGATTATTGAGGAGGTTGGCGATATCACGCTCGGGCATGCCATCGTGAAGAAATAACCGATATATGAAATTTACTGTTTCTATTTCTTCAGGTGGCCCCGGGACAAGTAATATCCGGTCAGTTTGAATGCTCTTGTGTTCGCCACGTTTCAGCATTCCCTTTATGTTGTGATTTTCATCAACAAGCTGACGACGCAGACCATAACCTGGGGATCCGCCTTGGCGGTAGCCTTTTTTAATCAGTGTGGTTTGACCGACGAAAACCTTGACTGACAGTTCGCGCGAATATTCCGCAGCCATACTACGTTTGATATTTTTGATAATGGTGGATTGTAGAGAGCCATCATTACTAAACTGCTCAGCACAATAAATGACTTGAATCCCATTTCTTTTGCAGGTTTGTTCATACATCGCGGCTTCATCAGGGTCGGGAAATCGCCCCCATCTGCTGACGTCATAAACAAGAATGGCACGGTATTCAATATCAGGCTTCTGGACATCACTCAGCAGTTGCTGAAGCTGCTGTCGACCATCAATTCTAAGACCGCTTTTACCAGCATCCGCATAAGTCTTGATGATACGCATCCCATGGCGCCTAGCGTAATCGGCAATAGCAAGTTGTTGGTTCTCTGTGGAGTAACGCTGATGTTCAGTCGACATGCGTACATACTGCGCAACTGGTATGTCAGCATCGGCTCTGTTTTCTATACTGCTTATGTTGTTTTGGTAAGACACCATTACTCCACACACCAGCAAAAGAGCCTCTTATGCTTCCATCGTTTAATGATATTTAGATGACGGTTTGATGAAGGTTGGTGATGACTCAATAAAAGATGAAAAGTGGTAAGTTTGTCCTACAAAACTCAAATATGCTGAATTGATTTTGCGATGTATAAATTTTTAATCAATTCTAACAGCTTGAGTTATACCTAGCCTTTTGCTATCGCCGCGACCGAGCGAGAGTTGATTTCGATATCAACATGCTCACCATTCCCACAAAATATCATTTAAAGAAGCTACCTAATAATGCTTGAAAGGGATCACTCCATATGGCACAAAATAGTCACCTTCGTTTTAGCATCAGCTCCATATGTAGAAAATGTAAAGATGTGAAAATAAATCCTCTTTAGTTTTCAGAGTCTTTAGGCCTTACGTTCCATGAATTTTACTTATTTAATTTCCAAGGGACTCGATAAATCAACTTTGAAACATCATGTAACTTAAAAGGCGTCATTGCAAAATGTTGCCTCAAACATCTTTTTAATGGACCAGTCAGGCCATGTAGATAAATCGCAAATACATTATTAATATGCGAGGATGTTTACAAAGGCGCTCACAAAAGTCGTTGCTAAGCTCGCAGTAGCGGCGATGCTTATGGTGAGTCTTGTGCCTACGCTCACCCTTGCATTTCCTGCACAAAATAGTAAGAGTTTTGCCCAAGAGATCTGCTCCAGACAATCTGGCAAGTTACTAATTACAGTCATCACCACTCAAGGCAAGCAACGACCAACTCTGATTGACTACCAGCCCTCACAAAAGCCTGTCTCACTCTCTCATCACTTGAACCATTGTCCATTTTGCTACATGGCCTTGGATAACATTTTTATCCCCGAAGCAGATCCCACCGCCTCACTTTTTCAGCAACCGCAAGCGAATAACACATTCAGGCACTATCAAGCACCTTCTTCTCCCAGTGTTTATCAGACTGCGAATAGTCCCCGGGCTCCACCCCTCACTCTAGTTTCGATTTAACGCTCCACTGAGAGTGGAGGGATTTGAAGCTGCGTCTCTATATGGGCGCTGATGGAGTTATCACGTGATTTTTATCAACCTAGAGGCCATGATTTTTGCCAAGCAGGTGGAGTGGAATCGCCACATCACTATAAAAGAGATTGCTGAGGCGACCGGCATCAGCCGTACAACTCTGCATCGCATATCTACAAATCCCCATCACAACACTTGTACTGATCACATCGCCAAACTTTGTGTGTACTTTGGTTGTGACATCAATGCTCTGATCAGTTGGAAGTCGAATCAAGATTAATGCTTGCGATATCAACTTTAGTAGCTAAAGAAAAATTGCTAACAACAACGATAAAAATTTGAGGATAAGTTCAATATGAAAAAAACACTATTAGCCCTGGCATTGCTCGGTTTAACCCAAAGCGCCTGGGCGCATTTAAGTTATACCGGCCGTGATTTTGGCACATTCTCAGGTCTGGCTGATGCCAGCAATAGCATCACCACAACTGCCACCAACAACTATGCCTGGGCAGATGCCGCCAGCGGTAACTTGGGTGACAGCCATGGTGCTCGCGCCTTTCGTTTTACCTTGCAGAACGCAGCATGGGTAGATTTCACTGTCGATGCTGTTTCAGCGGATTTACTGCCTGCATTCTCCATTTATGCTGGCCTCGGTGCTGTGCGCACAGGCGGTGTGTGGCCGGGCACACAGACCAGTGCTGATTATGACAGCTCGGCAGCTTCTACCGTCTGGCGTGATGGTTGGGCACAAGCCAACCTGGGGGCAGGTAAAACCTCTGCGGACACCGATGGTGTCTGGAACGCACTGGGTGATTGGAAAATGGGCGGTGACGGTGATGCTGCCGGTGATGACAGCGTGCTCAGCAGTTTTGTTTATCAAGGATCTGCTACCACGACGACTGACATTGTGACTGGCCGCTTTTTGCTAGGTGCCGGTGACTACACCATCATGATCGGTGGCAATAACAGCAACATCGTGGCTGGCCCATTTAGCTATAGCGCATTGCTGAATGTCTCTGCCGTACCTGAGCCTGAAAACATGGCATTGATCATGGCTGGCCTGTCTTTGGTCGGGTGGCAAGTGCGTCGTCGTCAACAGGTGAGCAAGTAAGTGTTTAAATCCGGGCAGGAGCATGATGCTTTTGCCCATCAACTTTGGAGAAGAAAAATGACTTTTTTGAAAAAAACATTAGCGCTAGGCCTACTTACATTGGCTACCTCACCGGCTTTTGCGGCGGTATCAACTTATAACGTTACCACCACCTGGTTTGAGCCCGATACGCAACCAAAGAACTCAATTTTTGAGGGTTCATTTAGCTATGACTCTGTGTCTAAAACAATTACTAGCCTGGCGGGTAAATTGAGTGAGTCAATGACCGGCAGTAATGCTTCCAATATGACCTGGCTTGATTTGAATTACCAGTTGGTGTCCTGGTATGACGCGACGTTGGGCGGTACTTTTGCGGCGACGTTTAAAAACAACAGTACCAGTACCTTCTGGACTGGCGCAGGTGGCAACGGCTGGTCACCAGAGTCCGGCATTGCCAACGGCGGCGTGTATGCGGGTTTTCCACGTGCGGGCAATAACCCAGGCAATGCCTATGCATTAATTTTTGTGCCAGACAGCCCCTTAACCACATTGACTCAGGCGCAAATCAACAAACTGGCTTATGCCGATTGTGCACCGGGCGGCATGATGGGTGCAGTCTGTATGACAGGCACCTCGGCTGCAGGCTACGGTGATGTTGGAACTATGAGTGGTTACCCAGTAAGCCAGGTGATTTCACTGGTGACTGTACCCGTTCCTGAAGCGAGTTCTTATGCCATGTTGAGTATTGGGTTGGCAGTGACTGGCATGATGGTACGCCGTCGTCGCGAGCAGGTATAGGCTCGTATTGTTGTGATAAATGGCAAATGCAAATGCATTTGCCATTTTTATGGAAAAACAATGAAATTATTCATATCACTAGCATGCGTATGCCAGCTGTTTCCTGTATTGACCCATGCCGAACTTAATACGCATGGGGAAGAAACAATAGAGCTCATGCCCGTAGAGGTGTTAGAAGGCCGTGTGTTTAAAGGGCGCGTGTTGAACGCAAAAGATATTCAGCGACAGTCCGTAAATAGTAGCGATACCGCTAAGTTGCTGGAAGAAATTCCGGGAGTTAGCACTTATAGCGCAGGTGGTATTTCCAGTTTACCCGCCATTCATGGCTTTGCCGATGACCGCAACCGCACGCAGGTGGATGGCATGGACTTAATGAGTGCCTGCCCCAATCATATGAATCCTGCCTTGTCGTTTATTAATCCTGGCCAGGTCAGGAGCATTCAGGTGTATACAGGCGTTGCACCTGTAAGTGCTGGCGGTGACAGCATCGGCAGTACGATACAGGTCAATTCAGCTCGCCCGCGTTTTGCGAATGATGACCAGGATTATGTGACTTTCGGCCAGTTGGGTACGTTTTACCGCAGCAATGGGGCGGCCAGAGGCGGCAATCTGTCTATGGGGGCAGCAACGCGACAGTTCAGCCTGGCTTATACGGACTCTTACGCCGATGCTAATAATTACCAGGCCGCTGGAAAGTTTAAAAAACCCATTCTGCAAACGACACCAACGGAAGACAGGCCCGGCGAAAAAGAGGTGGCAAGTTCTGGCTTTCGTCGCTCACGTAATCGTGATCTAGGCCTAGCCTGGAACCTCAATGACAAGCACCTGTTTGAACTCAAGTGGGGTGAGCAAAGCATAGACTGGGAGGGATTCCCTAATCAGCGCATGGATATGGTCTCTAGTGAGCCGGACCCAAGTACGGGGTCTTATATGCTGAACACTAAAAAACCCGCCAATGTGAACCGTACTTTAAATGGCCACTATCTGGGTGCCTATGACTGGGGCGAGCTAGAGGCGCGCTATTTTCACCAGGATACCCATCACGCTATGGATATGCTGCGTAGCCGTTACATCGCCATGTATATGCCCATGTTGAGTGATGCAGAGACTGACGGCGGTAGTCTGAAGGCCAATATTCTTTTAAATAGCCGCGATACACTGAGAGTGGGGGCTGAGTTTCAGAATTATCGACTGGATGACTGGTGGCCAGCTTTGGATGCCGGTCCTTCCATGGGGCCGAACAGTTTCTGGAATATCCGCAATGGTAGAAGAGATCGCCTCGGTGTATATGGCGAGTGGGAATCGGTTTGGAATGAAGAGTGGGTGACTTTGCTGGGCTTGCGTACCGATAGAGTCAAGTCCTCTGCGGGCCAGGTGCAAGGGTATTCTGCGACTTATAACCTGGACGGTTTTGGATTCGGTGCGACTAGATTCAACAATGGTGATCGCAGCCAAACCAATCAGCACTACGACTTGACGGCCTTGCTTAAATATCAGCCTGACCAGAGCCAGTCTTATGAGCTGGGCTTTGCCAGAAAAACACGATCCCCCAATTTGTATGAGCTATATGCCTGGTCTGCCAATACCATGGCGGCTTTGATGAACAACTTTGCCGGGGACGGCAACGGATATGTCGGCAATCCTGACTTGAAGCCAGAGGTCGCCTACACCCTGAGTCTAGGGGCAGACTGGCATGATGCCAGCCGCGAAAAGTGGTTCGTCAAAACAACTGCCTATGCGACGTATGTGAATAACTATATTGATGCAAAGCGTTTGCAAAACAGTGTATCGGCTGGCAGCGGTTGCAACGGTACGAACGTCACGGCTACCAATTGCTATGTGTTACTGCAATACCAGAATGTAGATGCCATGCTGTATGGGCTGGATCTCTCAGGCAGCTACCAACTTGGCAGCCTGCCGAATATAGGCAGCTTTTCAACGACAGGCGTCGTTAGTTATGTGCGTGGCAATAACGAGACTACAGGCGGCCACCTCTATCACATAATGCCGATCAACGCTAAAGCGGCATTGCAACACCAGCTAGGTAAATGGACTAACCGTTTTGAAGTGCAAAGTGTTGCTGAAAAAGAAAGAGTATCAGAAGTGCGTAACGAAATGGTGACGCCAGGTTATAGCATTTATCACCTGCGTAGCAGTTATGAGTGGCAACATGCACGTCTCGATTTTTCTATTGAAAACCTTTTCAATAAGTTTTATCTACTGCCATTGGGTGGGGCTTATGTGGCCGAAGGGAATTCCATGCGCACTGGCGGTGCAGCCTCTTATGGGATGAACGTGCCAGGTATGGGGCGTTCAGCCAATATTGCAATCACCTTTTTTTACTAGATCGAATAAACTGCCTAGATTAGCTATCCTAATATCCAGCGAGAGAGGCAAAATTACGGCTTACCAGTGTTTAATAAATTCGTGGCGATTCATACAAAATTAGTGGTGACTCAAAAATCAATCGATCAGGCATTTACACGAATTTTATGACTGTCTCGCATAATATATACAATTTTTTTACGTCATTTAATTAAGAATACGGCTCCCTAAAGAAATTAAGTATGGTGAGGTGTATTAAATGCGGTGTTCAATTTCAAGTTTTCTTCTTGGCTATGTCATCTTCGCCTCATGTGGCAGCCATGCGGATGAGATGCCGAGTCTGGCGGCAGACAGGTTTAAAATTTCCGGCTATCTTGAAGCCTATTACAGCAAGGATTTTAATCAACCAGCATCACAAACACGACCAGGCTTCATCTACAGCTATAACAAGGACGATAGCACACAGATCAACCTTGCGCTGATCAAGGCCGCGCTGGATATGGACCGCGTCCGTGCCCGTTTAGGCATAGGTTCAGGCACTTATATGCGGGCCAACTATGCGGCAGAAAATGGCTATGTGCGCAATATCTATGAAGCAAATGTAGGCTTTAAACTCCTTGACCGGCATGATGTCTGGCTGGATGTCGGTGTCATGCCTTCGCATATCGGTTTTGAAAGCGCCATTGGTGCCGAGAACTGGACGCTGACCAGGAGCATGATGGCGGATAATTCACCCTACTTTGAGACCGGGGCCAGGGTGTCCTATACCTCTCCCGATGGCAAATGGTACGTGAGCGGTGTCGCCGTCAATGGCTGGCAGCGTATCAACCGGCCGGATGGCAATAGCACGCCTTCATTCGGTCACCAGGTGACCTATAAGCCTCACGATAAGCTGACGCTCAACAGCAGCTCCTTCATCGGTAACGACAAATCTGACCAGGACCGGCAGATGCGCTATTTCCATAACTTCTACGCCCAACTGGCACTCGATGACAACTGGGCGGTGACGACGGGTTTTGATATAGGTGCCGAGCAGCGCCTGGATGACAGAGGCCGCTACAATGTCTGGTATACGCCAAATGTGATCGTCAGATATCGTTACTCCGATCGCCTGAGTGTTTCTGCCAGGGCCGAGTACTACCGTGATAAACAGGGCGTGATCATCAGTACCAGCACGCCTGACGGATTTAATATGCAGGGGTATTCGGTCAATATGGATTACAAGTTATATCCATCCATTCTGTTGCGCGCAGAGCTTAAACAATTCATCAGCAAAGATCGGTTCTTTGACACGGATGACAATGACCTTTCCCGTCGCAGTCTGCTGGCAACCACCGCACTGGCTGTTTCCTTCTAGACAGGTTCCTCAACCTCAACACCTCCCATCCTGGCTGGCGTATTTACAGAATTTTTATACGCCAGCATTTTTTCATTACAACTTCTTTATTTCCGACCGCGTAATCTTGACCATGGAGTCATAGATTTTTTTGACGTTTTTGAAATTGCAGAGGTACGACACATGATCTACATCATCGGCGGAGTCACAGCAGCGTTCCTGTTCGTGTATCTCATCTACGCCCTTATTAATCCGGAGCGCTTCTAATATGTTTACAGATGGATTCATACAAGTGGGTTTGTATATGCTTGTCCTGCTGTTGCTGACCAAGCCGACAGGACAATTGATATACAAAGTAATGGAGACGCGATGCCTGCAGGATCACGCATGGCTGGGTGCGCCGGAACGATTGATCTATCGCTTGTCTGGTGTGGACCCGAAAAGCGAGATGGGCTGGAAAAGCTATGCAGTGGCACTCTTGCTATTCAATGTCATAGGCGTGTTTTTCGTTTTTATGCTGCAACTATGGCAGGCCTGGTTGCCACTCAATCCGGAACAACTGGCCAGCGCGACGTGGGACTCTGCTTTTAACACCGCAGTGAGTTTCGTCACCAACACCAACTGGCAGGGATATGGCGGCGAGACCACCATGAGCTATTTTACGCAGATGACAGGCCTGGCTGTGCAGAACTTCGTATCCGCAGCCACTGGCATTGCGGTGGTGATTGCCCTGATTCGCGGTTTTGCCCGCAGCAACACTGACCGGATTGGTAATTTCTGGGTTGACCTGACCCGCTGTACCTTGTATTTACTGGTGCCGATCTCGCTGGTGCTGGCCACGATCTTCATGCAGCAGGGCGTGATCCAGAACTTCAGTCCTTATGTGGATGCACGGACTGTGGAATCCACGCAATATGAAGTGGCTGTGGAAGGCAGCGATACCCCTGAACAGGCCACCACACAAACCCAGCACATTGCCATGGGGCCTGTGGCTTCTCAGGAAGCTATCAAAATGCTGGGGACTAATGGTGGCGGCTTTTTTAACGTGAACTCGGCACATCCGTTTGAAAACCCAACTCCGCTGACCAACTTCATCCAGATGCTGGCTATCTTCCTGATCCCGGCTGGCTTGTGTTATGCCTTTGGCATGATGGTGGGTGACCGCAGACAAGGCTGGGCAATCTTTGCTGCCATGGCCATCCTGTTTGTGGTGATGGCCGGGGTCACCATCCGCTCCGAACTGATTGGCAACCCATTATTGGCCAGCGCTGGAGCGGAAACGGCCTCCAGCCTGGAGCAGGCAGGGGGCAATATGGAAGGCAAAGAGACACGTTTCGGCGTCGTGACCTCGGCCTTGTTTGCTACCATTACGACCGCTGCATCGTGTGGCGCAGTGAATGCCATGCATGATTCCTTCACCCCCATCGGCGGCATGATACCGATGTGGTTGATGCAACTGGGTGAAGTCGTGTTCGGCGGGGTCGGCTCAGGCTTATACACCATGCTGACCTATGCGGTGATTGCTGTGTTTGTGGCCGGGCTGATGATAGGCCGGACCCCGGAATACCAGGGCAAGAAAATTGAAGTGTTCGAGATGAAAATGTCGGCCCTGATCATCCTGGTCACGCCTTTATTGGTGCTGCTGGGTACAGCGATCTCCCTGATCGTGCAGCCCGGCCTTGCCGGGATCGCAAACCCTGGCGCACATGGGTTAAGTGAGATTCTGTATGCCTACTCTTCGGCAGCCAACAACAACGGCAGCGCTTTTGCCGGCTTATCTGCCAACACCCCGTTTTATAACCTGATGCTGGCCACTGCCATGTGGTTCGGGCGTTTTGGCATCATCGTGCCGGTGCTTGCCATCGCGGGCTCGCTCGCCGCCAAGAAACGTATTGCGCCAGGCCTGGGCACTTTACCCACCCATGGTCCCTTGTTTATCGGTTTGTTGATAGGCGCAGTGATCCTGGTAGGGGCACTGACCTATATTCCGGCACTGGCATTAGGCCCAGGGATTGAGCATCTGATGCTGTTTTCACAACAACACTGATGCGAATTGAAGAAATTGAGAGAGTGAGTAGAGTGATGGCTACAAATACTGTTAGCAACTTACCAAAGATGGCGCAACTGAAAACAGCGTTCGCCCAGTCCATCGTCCGTTTGTCGCCACAAGTGCAATGGCGTAACCCGGTGATGTTCGTGGTGTACCTGGGCAGTCTGCTGACCACCGGCCTTTTTTTGAATGGCTTGTTTTCAGAATCAGGCGGACAGTCTGGCTTTGTCGGCCTAATCAGCCTGTGGCTATGGGTCACCGTGATTTTTGCCAATTTCTCCGAAGCCATTGCGGAGGGCAAAAGCAAGGCACAGGCCGCTAGCCTGCGCAGTTCGAAGAAGAATGTACCCGCTAAGAAACTGGCCAGTGCCAGCAAGTCGGCCAAGGTCAGCCTGGTCGATAGCCTGTCGCTGCGCAAGGACGATATCGTGCTGGTGGAAGTGGGGGATACGATTCCGGCCGACGGTGAGGTCATTGAGGGGATCGCCTCTGTCAACGAAGCGGCGATCACAGGGGAATCCGCGCCGGTGATCCGTGAATCCGGGGGTGACTTCAGTGCGGTGACGGGCGGTACCCAGGTACTCTCTGACTGGATCATCGTGCGCGTCACCGTGAATCCGGGGGAAGCATTCCTGGACCGGATGATCGCCATGGTAGAAGGCGCCACCCGCCAGAAAACCCCCAATGAAATCGCATTGACCATTCTACTGGTATCCCTGACCATCATCTTCCTGCTGGCGACAGTGACCCTGTTACCCATGTCGATTTTCAGCGTACATGCGGCCGGGGCGGGCGAGCCGGTGTCTATCGTGGTGCTGGTGGCGTTACTGGTCTGTCTGATCCCGACCACCATTGCCGGCTTGCTATCCGCGATTGGTGTGGCGGGGATGAGCCGCATGTTGCAAGCCAATGTGATTGCCGTGTCTGGCAAGGCCGTTGAAGCGGCAGGTGATGTGGATGTGCTGTTGCTGGACAAGACCGGCACCATCACTTTGGGTAACCGCCAGGCGTCGGCATTCTTCCCGATTGCAGGTATCAGCGAAGAGGCGCTGGCTGATGTGGCACAACTGTCATCACTTGCGGATGAAACCCCCGAAGGACGCAGTATTGTGGTGCTGGCAAAGAACAGATTCTCCATCCGGGAACGCGATATGCAGTCCCTGGGGGCGGTGTTCGTGCCTTTTTCTGCCCATACCAAAATGAGTGGTATCAACCTGGGCAATCGCCAAATCCGCAAAGGGGCAGCGAGTGCCATTAAACAGCACGTCATTGGCCTGGGTGGGCTCTTTCCTGATGAGCTGGTGAAGATTGTGGATGATATTGCCAGGCGCGGCAGCACGCCACTGGTGGTCGCAGACGATGAAAAAGTACTCGGTGCGGTAGAACTCAAAGACATCGTCAAAGGGGGGATCAAGGAGCGTTTCGCCGAATTGCGTAACATGGGCATCAAGACTGTGATGATCACTGGCGACAACCGTCTGACGGCGGCATCGATTGCCGCCGAGGCTGGCGTAGATGATTTTCTGGCGGAAGCGACCCCCGAAGCCAAATTGCAGTTGATCCGGGAGCATCAGGCCGAAGGCAAGCTGGTCGCCATGACGGGGGATGGTACCAATGATGCCCCGGCCCTTGCGCAGGCCGATGTGGCGGTGGCGATGAATACGGGTACCCAGGCGGCAAAAGAGGCCGGTAATATGGTGGATCTGGACTCCAACCCTACCAAGCTGATCGAGATTGTCGAAATTGGCAAACAGATGCTGATGACGCGCGGCTCACTCACCACGTTCAGTATAGCTAACGATATTGCCAAGTATTTTGCAATCATTCCGGCTGCCTTTGCCAGCACCTATCCTGCACTGGGTGCCTTGAACATCATGGGGCTGGGCTCGCCCAATTCTGCGATTTTATCTGCGGTTATTTTCAACGCGCTGATTATTGTGGTGTTGATCCCGTTAGCCTTGAATGGCGTGGCCTACCGTGCCATCGGGGCGGCGGCGCTATTAAGACGCAATATGCTGATTTATGGCTTGGGCGGCATCATTGTCCCGTTTATCGGGATCAAGGCAATCGACGTCCTATTGGTTGCCATCGGTATCGTTTAATCAGAAGAAAGGTTAATTTCATGAGCAATATAGTACGTACATCTTTGGTGATGTTTCTGGGTCTGACGATTGTCACCGGGGTCGCTTACCCCATCGTAGTCACCGGCATCGGCCAAACCCTGTTCCCTGAGCAGGTCAATGGTTCGCTGATCAAAAAAGACGGTAAGGTGATGGGTTCAGCATTGATCGGCCAGCATTTCAGTGATGCAAAATACTTCTGGGGCAGACCCTCTGCCACCAGCCCTTATCCCAACAATCCGGCGGCTTCATCCGGATCTAACCTGGGGCCACTCAACCCTGCCTTATCAGAAGCCGTGAATGCACGCGTAAAGGCTCAGCAAACTGCGGCCGACACCAGGAATCCGGTGCCTGTGGATCTGGTGACCACGTCTGGTAGTGGCCTGGATCCCGAGATCAGTCCGGCAGCTGCACTGTATCAGGTGGACAGAGTGGCAAAGGCCAGACACCTGGACAGTGAAGTGGTCAAAGCGCTGGTGACGAAGCATGTCGTCGGTCGCCAATGGGGCATATTGGGTGAGCAACGTGTCAATGTGCTTCAGCTTAACCTGGCGCTGGATGAAATGAGCCACACGTAGGAAATGCGCTAGCAATAAAATACGCTACAAGTGGAGGAAAGTTGCATGTTTCGGTTTTTCCAAAAACACACGCCACAACCGGCAGTGAAAAAGACTCAAACATCCATAGCGCTCTACGCACAAAAAGACAGTGTAGAATTGGTTAAGAAAGTGGTTTTTTCAATTTGCGGTGAAAACACCCCTATTTTCACCATCGAGCATGGTCAAGTGAATGGGCTGACGCACATGATGTTTGATGTCCCAACCAGTCTGGCGGATAAAGTCACCGTCCATATTATTTTATCTTTACCGGGTAACCGCCTGCATGGCCTCAATCAACTACATTGAGGCCATTGTCCTCCCATACCAATGATGATTTATGAATAAGTCCCCGGTACGCCCCAACCCAGACCAGTTGCTGAAGCAGCTGGATCTGGAAAATCAGAAAAGCCTGCGAGGCAAACTGAAGATCTTTTTTGGCAGCTCGGCTGGCGTGGGCAAAACCTGCGCCATGCTCAATGCCGCACATACCCTGCACAAAGAACATGTCCATGTGTTGGTTGGCGTGATTGAGACCCATGGGCGCTCAGAAACCGCTTTGCGCGCACAAGGGCTGCCCAGTTTACCGCTCAAAGAGATT
Source organism: Methylophilus sp. 14 (assembly GCF_015354345.1). Taxonomy (GTDB): domain Bacteria; phylum Pseudomonadota; class Gammaproteobacteria; order Burkholderiales; family Methylophilaceae; genus Methylophilus. The sequence continues at coordinate 433,778 of NZ_JADKYS010000001.1, forward strand.
TTATATCGCGGTAAAAAACTCAAAGAGTTTGATATTGATGAGGCCTTGCGTAGCCATCCCACGGTCATTCTGGTGGATGAACTAGCCCATTCCAACGTCGAGGGCTCAAGACACAAGAAGCGGTGGCAGGATGTTGAAGAATTGCTTTCTTCGGGCATTGATGTGTATACCACCGTCAATGTGCAACATATCGAGAGTTTGAACGATATTGTTGCCCAGATTACCGGTGTCAAAGTGCAGGAGACCATTCCGGATAGTGTGTTCGATCTGGCCGATGAGGTTGTCTTGATTGATTTGCCGCCTGAGGAATTGCTGCAGCGGCTGGATGAAGGCCGGATTTATATTCCCGAGCAAGCACAAAAGGCAAGCAAGCACTTTTTTCGCAAAGGCAATTTGATCGCCTTGCGTGAGTTGGCGTTAAGGCGCACTGCTGATCGTGTCGATGCACAAATGCAGGAATATCGCCAGGATCAGGCGATCCAGCATGTCTGGCAAGCGAATGAGCGGATACTGGTGGGCATAGGGCCTAGCAAAGCATTTGAGAGCTTGATCCGCACGGCGGCCAGACTGGCGCAAAATATGAAAGCCGACTGGCTGGTGGTCTACGTGGAGACACCCGCACTACAAAACATCAGCATGGCATCACGCAAGCAAATCACCGAACTCTTGAGATTGGCGCAGTCATTAGGCGCAACGACTGCCAATTTAAGTGGGGATTCGGTCACCCATAAACTGGTGGAGTATGCGCAAAGCCATAATGTTTCACGCATTGTCATCGGCAAGCCCACCCGCTCCATCCTCTCCCGGTTTTTCCATCCCAGTGTCAGTGATGAGCTGGCCAAGGTCGTCAGTGATATTGACGTGCATATTGTGATGCGGGGGCGCGAGAAGGCGGTCAAAGGCAGCAAGGCCAGGCCGGGGTTGGACATGCGCGCGCATTTCAGTGATGAGAAAAAAAAGGGCTATGTCTGGGCATTGATCATTAGCGCCATCACCTCATTGGTGGCAAGCGTCTTGCTGCCTTACTTCGAGCTGGCAAATATCATCATGCTGTATCTGCTAGGTGTGATGCTGATTTCTATCCGTTATGGCAGAGGCCCAGGTATTGCTTCTTCATTCCTCAGCGTGTCTATCTTTGACTTTTTCTTTGTGCCACCCCGCTTTTCGTTCACGGTTGCAGATACACAATACTTACTCACCTTTGCCATTATGCTATCGGTGGCATTGGTGATCAGCAATCTGACTTCCAGCCTCAGAAAGCAGGCCATCGTTGCTAATTATCGCGAGAGACGGAGCCTGGCACTTTATGAGGTCGGTAAGGAGCTGGCCTCCGCGTTGACGACCGGCCATATCGTGGAAGTCAGTACGCATCATGTGGCCAAGATATTTAATTCCAAAGTGGCTATTCTGACGCCTGATGCAAATGAGCAATTAGAGGTTGCGCAAACAAACGAATCCAGCAATGCTGCCTTGCAGGAGACGACCCTGCTGGATGTCGATTTGGGGATTGCGCAATGGACCTATGATAGACAACAGCAATCCGGACTGGGCACGGACACTTTGCCTTCCAGCAAAATCTTGTACATCCCGCTCAAAGCGCCCATGCGCACCAGAGGCGTGCTTGCGATCTCCCCAGAAAATAACCACGACATTTATCTGCCTGAACACAGGCAGTTGCTGGATACGTTTGCTTCCCAAATCGGCTTGGCCCTGGAGCGCAAGCATTATGTGGAAATTGCCAGGGATGCAGTGATCTCCATGGAGACCGAGCGGCTGAGAAACTCCCTCCTGAGTGCGATCTCTCATGATCTTAGAACGCCGCTGACAAGCATCATCGCCACCACCGAGCAGTTGAAAGAAACCATCAGTGCCAGAACTCATGCCTTCAAAATGCTCACAGGGCTGCACGATCAGGCAATCAGGATGCAAAACCTGGTCCTGAATCTACTTGATATGGCCAGATTGCAATCGGGTACCGTCAAATTAAACAGTGAATGGCATCTTTTGGAAGAGATCGTAGGATCGGCGATCAATGGCTTGCAGACGACATTGCAGCAGCATCGTGTGGTTGTCACGCCGATGGAGGATATTCCGTTACTTTATGTAGATGCTATCCTCATCGAAAGAGTGTTGAGTAATCTGCTGGATAACGCTTGCAAATACAGTGATGCTGGTACCACCATCACCATTTCGGCAAAACAACAGGGCGGCCAGGTGTCAGTCACATTTTCCGATGAAGGACAAGGTTTGCCACCCGGTATGGAGACGAGCATCTTTCAGAAATTCACCAGAGGCAAAACTGAGTCTACCATCCCGGGCGTAGGGTTGGGTTTGTCCATTTGCAAGGCCATCATTGAAGCACACGGCGGCAAAATTTGGGCTGATAAAAATGAAAAAAATGGCACCACATTTACGTTCACTTTGCCGGTGAAGACCCCGCCAACGGTCAGTGAAATGGAGATTTAAGCATGTCTGAGAGTCCAAAAGGCAATATTGTTGTTGTAGAAGATGAGGAGCAGATTCGCAGGCTGGTGACCATTATTCTGGAGGGCGAGCAGTTTAATGTGTTTGCCGCAGAAAATGGCAAACGTGGTCTGGTAGAGATCGGCACGCGCAAACCTGAAATTGCCATTGTCGATTTAGGGCTGCCAGACATGAGTGGTGTGGAGCTGATTAAAGAAGTGCGCACCTGGAGCTCTATCCCGATTATTGTGCTGTCTGCCAGATCTAACGAGCATGACAAAGTCAGTGCGCTAGATGCAGGCGCTGATGATTACATCACTAAACCATTCGGATCAGAAGAGTTGCTAGCCCGAATCCGCGCCCATCTGAGAAGGCATCATTCGGTGCAGCAGAGTAATAGTCAGTCGAGTATCACTTTTGGCAACATTACCGTGGACTTTGTTAAGCGCCAGGTCTACCGCGACGGGCAACCAGTATCCCTCACCCCCATTGAATACAGGCTGATGACTGTATTACTTCGCTCCGCCGGATGCGTGCTCACGCAACGGCATTTGCTGAAAGAGGTCTGGGGGCCATCCTATATCGAGCATACCCATTATCTTCGTATTTATATGGGGCATTTGCGTAACAAGCTGGAAGAAGACCCAGCCCAGCCCAAGCATTTTCTAACAGAAATCGCAGTGGGTTACCGCCTGGTGCTGTAACCCACTTAATTGGGCCACAGCTCAGGCTGCAGCTTGGGCGAGGGCCGTTTCTAATTGATGCAGTGTTTGAATAAGCTGCTCGCTTAGGCAATGGGTGGCCGTAGTGAGTGGCAGCCTTAATTCGTTGCTGATCAATCCCTGGTAAGCAAGCAAAGCTTTTACTGGCGCTGGATTAGGTTCTTGGAATAGCAAGCGAATCAACATCTCTAGCTTGGAAAACTGCTCACTGGCGTCTTGATGCCGCTTGCTCTTGGCAAGCGCGTAGAGGTTGAGAAACATTTCCGTATGAATGTGTGCAGACGCAGCAATCGCACCAGTGGCACCATGTAATAACCCGTCCACAATCAGACTGTCATCCCCACACATCACGGGGAGATTGGATGCTTTGATGGTACGGCGCAACGTTTCCACATCACCGCTGGATTCTTTGATGCCAATAAAAGTAGGGTTTTCTGCCAGCCGCTGTAGCGTTTCAAGTGCGAGCGCCACGCCAGCGCGGCCGGGAATGTTATACAACACAATATTGGAGGAGACTGCATCTGCCAGTGCGGTGAAGTGAGCGAACAGCCCTGCTTGGGATGGTCGGATAAACGGCGGCGGTGCAATAAGGAAACCAAACGGATTCAAAGTATCCAGTAATTTTGCTTGATGCACCATCGCTCTGGTGTCTGTGCCAAGCAGGCCGATTAGCAAGGGTGTTTTTTGATGCGTGACTTGTTGCACCGTTTGAATGACTTGTAGTTGCTCATCTAATGACAGACTACCCATCTCACCAGTCGTACTGCAGACCACCAAGCCATGCACGCCGTGGTTGACCATCCGTTGTGTCAGGTTTTTTAATGCCTGCAGATCCAGCTCACCATGTTTGAATGGCGTCACCAGCGGTACCCAGATGCCTTCCAGTACGGGTTTATCTTTTATGTTTTCAAATGCCACTGAGTGACTGACTTTCATCTTTTCAGGGGCATGCGATACCAAACGAGCAGAGTCACCATCCATGATTCAAACTTCCTTCCTGAAATGGCCAAATTCAGCAGATTCAAAGAATTTCATGACGACTGACATGATCTTCTGCTCACAGCCAGCCACAGCTTTGATGGATATTTTGACGCGTTTTGAACGGTCAACGGTTTTGACCGTATAAGAAGGCACCAGGTTTTTGAATTGTGTGGCTAAGATAAACCTGAATTGAGACATGAGATGTACATCAATCGTCACCGACATTCCAATATAGTCCAGATGCTTGACAGTATGTCTGTGTATTCGAGGAGAGCGTTTGGAAGGTGTATATGGGCTATTTAAAAACGCTTTGGTAAGCGAGTGCTGCCATGGTGTATCAGACGTTAAATAAAACATACCTCACTCTTTCATGTTGTTACGAGGTATTCAGTCTATTAAATCAGGTATTAAAAACCCGTAAATTGGACGAAGCTAAAAATAAAAACTGTATAAATGTCAGTAGTGGCTACAAAGCCGTACAAGAGTTTAATCGCTAGAAAGCTATTGAATTGTTCGAGCTACTTAGTTGCTAAATTTAACCTGCAAAACTTGCAGATAAAACTTCATCAGTATGCAAGTTTTGCATGGAACTTAAATCTAATACACAATTCACCTTTATTAATCAACATCTTAGAATTTGGAATAATTTTTGCTGTGCCTTCTTTTCGAGAGGAAGACGTCAATGGCAAGCACAACAAAATTAAGTTTTTCAAATTTCACAAAGAAATCAGAAGTAACAGCAATCAGTCTATGGGTTGTTTTTATAATGGTGAGTTCGAATTACTCACTGTTCCATGGCATCACCAACATATATCCGCTCACGATACACAACATCCCCTTTCTAGTATCAATCTCCCTATTTTTCACATTCTTAACAGCAATCTTTTTTCTTTTCGTTTGCTTAGGGAGATATGCACGCTGGATTCTAGCCTTTTTTCTGATTGTTTCCTCTCAAGCTGCGTATTACATGGATCACCTGGGTGTAATCATTGATACAGTAATGATTGATAACATCATACAAACTGACCGAAATGAAATTTCTGGATTAATAACTAGCAGCTTAATTGTCAGGACATTTATTTTTGGCTTAATTCCAGCGTGGTTGGTGATTAAGTATTTCCCCAAGAATACCAACTTTAAAAATGAATTAATTTCCAGACTTAAAACCATAGGCTTTCTGATTTTAGGCATAGTTGCTTTGGTGATTCCGTTTACAGCCGACTACGCGACATTTATCCGTGAGCACAAAATTGTTAGGTTTTATGCAAATCCAACTTATGCTACCTATTCATCGATTAAGTTTTTAACAAGTAAGTTGAGCGTCAAAGCAAACAAAGGGCCTTTAATCAATGTTGCCGGCGATGCAAAAAACCTTGACCTCGCAGATAGCAAAAAAGAGCTGATCATTATGGTTGTCGGTGAAACGGCTAGGGCCGATCGTTTCTCACTCAATGGTTATAAGCGCGATACTAATCCTCGCCTATCGAAAGAAAATGTTGTTAGCTTCAGTAATGTATCCTCATGTGGGACCTCTACGTCCGTTTCTGTTCCCTGCATGTTTTCCTCTCTTGGAAGGGAAAACTATGACAAAGAAAAAGCATTAGCCCAGGAAAACCTTCTTGATGTATTGAATTATCATGGAGTTGCCGTCTTGTGGAGAGACAACAACTCTGACTCTAAGGGCGTGGCAACGCGTATACGTTATGAAGACTTCAAGTCTCCTACGCTTAACCCCGTCTGTCACGGAGAGTGTAGAGACATTGGAATGTTAAATAAGCTAGATGAATATATTAATCAAAATAAGGGTAAAGACATATTCATCGTATTACATCAGATGGGCAACCATGGTCCCGAGTATTATCGTCGCTATCCCAAAGAGTTCGAAAAATTCAAACCCGCTTGCCAAACAGGTGAATTACGAGATTGCACCCAGCAGGAAATTGATAATGCCTACGATAACGCTATTTTATACACTGATTACTTTCTATCAGAGGTCATAAGTTTTCTTAAAAATCATGACGATAGATTCGAGACTGCAATGCTATATGTTTCAGACCACGGTGAATCACTCGGTGAGCATGGGCTTTACTTGCATGCAGCACCATACATGCTTGCCCCCAAAGAACAAAAGCATGTTCCAGCAATTTTATGGACAGGCAGCAACTTTGATTACAACATTGACGATATCAAGCCATTTAAAAACCAAGCACTTTCACACGATGACTTGTTCTGTTCAGTCATGATTGCATATGAATTAGAGTCAAGTATGTGTGGTGGCAAGAATAAAATGCTAACCAAGAATAAAAACCTAAAGAACTATGCTATCTCTGATGAAAGCAACAGTATTCGCATAGATTGAAATTAAAGATCAAGGTTAGATTCGAGGGCTTTATTGAAAATCACTTTAACAATAAGCCCTGTCGACTCTGGTTGTTTATTAATTAACATGATTTCTGCATGATGCTTTTGAGCAATTTCTTGAGCAATTGAAAGACCTAGCCCGGAACCTGGCACCTTGTCACTTTGAGAGCGATAAAATCGCTCAAACACTTTGTTCATATCATCGGGATTGATGCCAGGTCCTGAATCTTCAATTTCTATTTCAATGGCATGATGATGTGATCTTATTTGAATATTAATTAACCCACCCTCTGGGGAATAGTTGATTGCGTTCACCAGAAGATTATTCAATAGAGTCTCAATTTCATCAGCTATTCCAGAGATATTTACGTTATCAGAATAGGTCATTCCAACATCTAGTCTTTTTTCCATGTAGATAGAACGAAGATCATTTAATACCCTTACGATAAGCGCATTCAAGTCTATGTTACCCACTGATCCTGGTCGCGCATCAGGTTCAACCTTTGACAGAGTCAATAATTGCGCTACCAAACGCTCCATTCGAGTGAGACTGTCAAAAACACGTGGCAGTCGATCCTGCAGTTCTTTTTGGTTGGCATTGCTTAATGAAGACAGTTGTAGCCTCAATGCGGTGACTGGCGTTCTGAGCTCATGTGCTGCATCGCTGGTAAATCTTTTTCTGAGCGAAATGAATGCATTCACATTTCTCATCCAAACATTTAAAGATCGGATGATTGGAATCAATTCCTTTGGCTGATTATTTTCATTAAATAGATTCAGATCCTCCACATTTCGTCTGGCCATCTCTTCTGACATCACAGTAAGCGGCTTGAATGTTTTTTGAATAATCATTAACGTAACAATAATTAGAAAAGGCACCACCAGCAATTGGGGAACAATTAACTTGATGGCCACATCTCGGATTGTGTGTTGGCGAAGTTGATAATCTTGTGCCACCACACCCGTCAAGCCATCTTGTTTTAAAATAAAAATGCGCCAGCGCTTGTGTGCTACCCATTCTGTAAATAAACCAGATTTGTCGGTTTGGGCTGCAAAGTCTCCTTGATGCGATTGATAAATAAGCTGATTATTTTGTTTCACCTGGATAAGATAATCCTGCTCTCCATGCAGCTTAGATTTTCTAAGTCCAGAAATGAAGTTCTGCTCGGTTGCAGCATGTCCAGCATAATTCTCAATCATGGCCGCTGCCAAATGTTCCATATTCGCGTCATATAGCTCACCTAATTCGTCTTCTGCTGAGTGATAGGATAAAAAAGAGAGCAGCCCAATAATGAGAACAATACCCAAAGAAAGATAAATAGTCAGTTCAAACTTAATAGAGCGCATTTATTATTCCTTTTTGTCAGGAAAGGCATAGCCAATTCCTCTGATGGTCTGGATGATATCCTGCCCAAACTTTTTGCGAATATGATGCACGTGAACTTCTACCGCATTGCTTTCAATCTCGTCACCCCAGCCATAGAGCTTTTCCTCCAATTGCGATTTAGAAAAAATCATGCCTGGCTGCGACATCAGGTGATACATGATTGCGAATGCTTTACTGGAGAGCCTGTGACTTAACGCACCAGCAGATAACGTGTAATTTGCGGTATTTAACACCACACCATTAATTTCAATCTGATTGGTGAGCCGTTCTTCTTTGCGCCTGAAAATAGCCCTCAGTCTGGCTTCCAGTTCTTCAATTGCAAATGGCTTGAGTACATAGTCATCTGCCCCGGCATCTAACCCCTCAATTCGGTGCTCTACTGCATCCCTGGCGGTAATGACGATCACAGGTGTTTGATTACCTGCCTTTCTGAATTCAGTAAGCCATTCAATCCCGTTTTTTTTGGGTAATCCAATGTCGAGCAAAATTGCATCGAATACCTCTTGCATGATTGCCTGTTCGGCCTGCATCGCATCCTTAGCCCAATATACGGCGTGCGCTCGCATAGCCTGTTGCAATCCTTCGCCTATCATCGCGTCGTCTTCCACCAGCAGAAGTTTCACTTTGCGTCTCTCCATGACATTTACGAGCAGATTAAACACTCAATCTTAAGGTTGCCTTAAGAAAAGCACTGCAAGATGCCGTCTAATATGATTAATTTCACACTCTTTATGAACCGAATAATCTGCACCAGGATTGCTTTGTCGTTCTTTGTAGCGCTGCTGACTGCCTGTCAGGGTCCACAGTCTATCAAACCTAAAGAACTCGTTGCCAATATCGTGTCCCAAGACCAGTCATTGCAATCAAAGCAACATGAGCAGCTTAATGAAACAGATGAGTTTCTGTCTGAGTATGCTGCGGTCATACTCGCCTTGCGTAACAATCCTACTTTTCAAGCGCAATTAACAGAACTGGAGATTACGCAGGCAGATTTACAACTCGCCAGTCAAATCAGCAATCCTTCAGTATTTTATGCTTTTGGAGTAGCGAATAAACCTTATCGCTATGCCATAGAGTTTCCACTTGAGGCGTTATTGCTCAGGCCGTTACGACTTAAGCAAATGCAAGCTCAATCAAAACAGACGCAACTCCAATTAATGCAGACTGGATTTTCACTTGTGCGCGACGCGCGTGTCGCTTACGCACAAGCCGTTATTAGCCAGGAAAAAGTTAAAAGACTGGAGGAGGCTTTAAGTGTTAACAACACGATCACCCGATTAGCTAAAACTCGTGAGAGTTTAGGGGATACCAGCGCTCAAGATTCGCTGATTGCAGAAAACGAAATGTTATTAGTCGAGCGAGACTTGCAATCTGCAAGGATTGAAGCACGGATTGCTAATATACAACTCATGCATATGCTTAATCACGCCAATGAGACACGGAAGTTATCACTAAGCGATGCACTGTTACCTTCCTGTTCTGCGGAAGACATTAGCCAATTAAAAACTGCTGCGATCTCTAGCAGAGCAGATGTCCTTGCTGCTGAAGCTGCGATCATGGCTGTGAAAGAGAAGCGCCGTTTGAACGGGCTAAACTGGTTAGCGCCTGCTGCTATTGCAGATGCGACCAGTGGCCAAACTAATGGTCATGTTCTGGCGCCGGCTCTAAGATTCAATTTGCCTATCTTCAATCAAAATCAGGGACAGGTCGAACGTATTGATGCTGAGCTACTAAAAACCATGCACGAGGCTGAGGCGACCAAACTAAAGGCCTCCCTTGATATTCAAGTCAGTCAATTCAAATACCAGCGTGATTGCCAAGAGTGGCAACAGTTGCAGACGGCGTTACTTCCCAATTCAGTGCAAGTCATTCATGACGCTGAAACCGCCTATCAGAACGGTGAGATTGCCTATTTAAGTGTGCTGGAAAGCACCAGAAAATATCTCAATCTTAAACTGCGAGAGACCCAACTGAAAGCAGACATGATTCTGAGTTGGTCGGATCTCATGCGCAGCACCAGCACCTCCCAAAGTCTCACGATTAATCATCATTGAAAGAGAAGTCATGTCGATCAACCACCACATGATAGTTATTAAATCACATCGCTTTATAACATGCCTGTTAGGCATGTTGATGCTGTGCCCATTATTTGCTCTATCCGAAACAATCACTGCCAATGAAAATCAGTTCAATCAGGTCGAATTATCAAACAATGCAATCAAGAAATTGGGATTGGAAGTAAAAGAAATACGCTCAGCAAAAGCACTTTCATCAAAGCTATTTCCAGCACAAATCGGCTATGCGCCTCAAGCTCTCACTAATTACATCACTCCTTTTAATGGGTATGTCGACTTGAATGCTCATTTGCATTTGGGAGATAAGGTCAAAGCAGGACAACCGCTTCTCAAAATCAAACCCGTGGTGACGCCAGAAACCAGACTGAGTTTGCTAACCAACCTTTCAGATACGGAAGGACAACTCAAATCCTCGCAGGAACAAGTAGAAGCGAGTCGCTTGGTATTTAACAGAGCCAGGCAGTTATTTATGCAGCACGTAGGCAGTCAAAAGAGTGTCGATGATGCACAAGCTAATTTAGCGATTGCAGAAACCAATCTCAATACCGTCAAGCAGAAACACGCGCTGCTGAAACAAGCTGTCGCAGAGGGAGCAAGCGGCGTATATGAGATTAAAGCAGCGAGAGAAGGTGTCATTGCTAGTGTCAATTTTACTTCCGGCCAGCTTTTGGCCGGAGGTAGTAAATTGCTGGATATCGTGAGTACCAATCAATTGCTGATCACCGTTTTCGTTCCACAAGATCAGATTAAAAATTTGCAATTAAACGATGCCTGGATTTCAGATGATGCGGTAAGCGATAAAGAAATTCATTTAAAGAAAGTGATGCTGCCCCTAGATGCAGATCCGCAAACAGGGATGCGCAAGGTGATGTATATATCCTCGGATATAGAAGAGCTTGCCGTCATGCAAAAACTTAGTGTCAACATTTTTGAGCGAGCACCAAGACTGATGGCATTGGGCATACCCTGTTCGTCAATTGTGGTCGATATGTATGGAGGTGAATGGATTTACCTCAAAGAGGATGAAACGCATTTTCGGCGTGAACGAGTGTTTGTCTCAGACAAGACCTCAAACGCCTGTGTAGTTAAGAAGCCACATCTGACAGGACGATTTGTTGTGTCTCAGGGTGCTCAAGAATTATTTGCGCTTGAAACAGGCTACACGCATTAGGGCAGAACTGAATATGTTGAAAAAACTGACGATGCGGGCGATTCAGCTACGCCACCTTGTAATTGCCCTGGCAATCATGCTTATTTTGGCGGGATTGCGGTGGATTCCAGAAACGCCGATGGACGTCTTCCCTGAGTTTTCTCCAGTCAAAGTGGAGATACAAACTGAAGCACCAGGGCTATCGAGTCTGGAAACAGAACAACTGATCTCCATTCCTGTTGAGCATGCCATGAATGGAATTCCGCATCTTAAAACATTGCGTTCAAAGTCGGTGCTTGGCCTTTCATCTGTTGTCATGCTGTTTGAGCCCAACACCCAGATTGACGTGGCCAGACAGGCTGTACAAGAGAGACTATTGCTAGTTAGCCAGCGATTGCCTGCAACCGCTAAAACACCTGTAATGCTGCCGCCCTTATCTTCGCTTTCCAGGGTATTAAAAATTGGCTTAACTTCAGGTCAACTATCCATCCAACAGTTAAGCACGAAAGTATTGTGGACAATACGACCTCGTTTGATGTCTATTCAAGGTGTGGCCAATGTTGCGATCTGGGGATTACGCGAGCCTGAACTGCATATTCAATTTAACCCGCTCAAACTTTCACAATACCAACTCTCTGTTTCCCAAGTCGGTCAACAAGTCACTTCTGCAATCAGTTCCGAGGGATCAGGTTACCTCGATACGAATCAGCAAAGACTGGCTGTCACTTATGACCGGCCCACAATCTCAAAAGAAGATTTTATGGACATGGTAGTGGGGATTAATAATGGCATCCCCATTACGCTTGGGCAAGTAGCTGAGGTTGAGTGGCATCATGCGATGCCTATTGGCGATGCCGTCATCAATCGCGGCGACGGTTTGTTGTTGATTGTCGAAAAACATCCTGATGCCAACACGCTGAAAGTGACCGCAGACATTGATCGGGCGCTTAAAGAATTAAAGCCCGGTTTAAAAGATGTCACATTGGATGCCACCATCTTCAGACCAGCATCGTTTATTGAGCAAGCCATCGACAACCTAAAACAAGCCATCCTGGTTGGCATTGCTTTAGTTGCAATCATTTTATTCTGGTTCTTACGTAAGCCAGGTCCAGCCGTGATTAGTCTGGTTGCCATTCCGGTATCTTTGGTCACCGCCATCTTAATTCTTACCTGGTTGGGAATATCAATAAATACCATGGTGCTTGCAGGGCTGGTGATTGCACTAGGTGAGGTCGTCGATGATTCGATTATTGATCTGGAGAATATACTGCGTTCGGTAGAACAGAATCAAAACAGCCAGCATCCTAAATCTCTTCTGAAAGTGATTGTTCAAGCCTCTTATGAAGTGAGAGGCGCAGTGATCTATGCCACGCTTATTGTCATGTCAGTATTCATTCCGGTCTTTTTCCTTGAAGGCATTGCTGGTGCATTCTTTAAACCACTTGCATATGGCTATTTGTTAGCAATCTCAGCCTCACTGCTGGTTGCCCTCATATTGACACCCGCGCTGGCATATTGCTTATTGAAGAACACACGGCATATTCCTCACGCCAATTCACCAGAGTTTGCCGTTCTGAACAAATGGTTATCTCGCATGTTGGAAGAACCAAAAAAAATCGTGCTCGGTGCGATGATTGGATTGTGTTTGATCATGTGTAGCATTCCATTTCTTGGCTCTGAATTCATACCAGCATTTAAAGAGCGTGACTTTTTGATGCACTTTGTTTCGCGCCCAACGACATCTGTTGAACAGATGAAAAAAATGACTGTTCGTGCCAGTGAGGAGTTGATGCAAATCGATGGAGTCAGAAACTTGGGGGCACATATCGGACGCACTGAAGTCGCAGATGAAGTGGTCGGTCCGAATTTTTGTGAGCTCTGGATAAGCATTGCTCCAAATGTGCCCTACGAAGAAACAGTGCAAAAAATCAATCAAACAATCTCTGGGTACACCGGCATTTTTACGGATGTACAAACCTATCTGAAAGAGCGCACTAAGGAGGTCATGTCTGGTAACAGTTCGAGTGTCGTGATCAGATTATTTGGCGATGAATTGGAGACACTTAGGAATAAAGCCGAAGAAATCCGTCAAATATTAGCAACAGAGCCTGGCGTAATTGATCTGAAAGTTGAATCGCAAGTATTGGTGCCACAAATTCATGTGCGAATTAAAAATTCGCAGGCTGCCAAATATGGAATCAATGAAGCTGAGATCAAGCAGGCACTGACTTTGATGACCCAAGGCAAAGTTCAGGGCGAAATATTGATGGATCAGGCAAGGTTTAATGTGCGTCTCATCGGCAATCACCCAGTACGTGATAACTTGATGTCACTTAGACAGTTGCAAATATTAAGCCCAACAGGGGCAGTTGTGCAGCTATCGGATGTTGCTGATATCTATATTGAACCAACACCAAATGAGGTGAAACGAGAATCAGCTTCTCGAAAAATTGACATCTCTGCCAATGTTACTGGAAAAGATAGTGGTGGCGTTGCCTCGTCTATTGAGAATAAGCTCTCGCATATCAAGTTGCCAGATGGCTACTACATTAAATTCATGGGTGAGTACGCAGAGCAGAGAAATGCAACTAAAACGCTGATTGCATACACATGCTTGGCACTTCTGGTTGTTTTTATACTGATTAAAACATCGCTTAAATCAGTACGATTAACGCTAATGTTGTTTGCAATGCTTCCTTTTGCGATTGCAGGTGGTGTTCTGGGAATATGGTTTTCCGGGGGAGTGACATCTCTCGGCGCCATGATCGGATTAATCGCCGTGATTGGGATTGCAGCTAGAAATGGCATTTTGATTATTTCAAATGTTCAGCAACAGTCCCAGAATTCTGCAATAACAAAGGAAATTCTAATATCTGCCATATCAAACCGCACTAGAGCAATCGCCATGACAAGTTTAGCAACAACGATGGCTTTAATGCCGATCATATTTAAAGGGCCAATTTCAGGATATGAAATTGAGTACCCGTTGGCTTTGGTTGTTGTCACTGGTTTGTTGTTTGCAGTGATGGCCAATGTAGTGTTCTTGCCGTCTCTACTGTTGATTACGAAGAGCCGGAATGGAACATCTCTTTAAAATTAGTTTGAGATTAAGCCATATACCTTAATTATCTTATAACCAGCAAGAGAGGCAAAATTACAGCTTAAAGGTGTCTAGTGAATTAGTGACGATTCATGTTGGGTCAAATCTCAAGTTAATTTGCAAAAAACCTGCTAAATCTCAACTTGTGTTGCAAATAGCTTGGAATAGGGGTTTGCAAGACTTTTGTAAGTCTCTGATTTATATGGATGTTGGATCTTGAGTTAAATTGCAAACGACACGTGTGATTGCACGCGGGACCATCGCGGCAACGGGCGCGAAGTCGGGTGATGTTGTTTTGCTGGCCTGCTGTTGAAGCATTGGCGTTAACAGCGATTTTAGCGCTTCATGATGGCTTTAAATAAATTACGATCATAATTTATATTTGACAGCTGGAAAGTCATAGTCTATTATAAATTACGTTCGTAATATATGATCGTGAAAATCAACCGTTTAAGGACATCAACATGAAGCCAACCAATTTATTGCTCTGTTTAGTCATGCCACTCGCCGTGATGAGCTTGTCAGCGCATGCGCTCGAGACAACTCCTGTACTTAATCTGGAAACCGCGCAAAAAATGGCCGCTGGCTGCCAAGCGAAGGCGGCTGAAAAAGGCTGGAAAATGAGCATCACCATTGTTGATGGCGGGGCAAATCCTGTGTATTTTCAACGGATGAATGGCGCTTATATTGCGTCTGCCGAGCTGTCTAAACTTAAGGCCGAAAACGCGGCAAAAATGCAAATGCCAACATCATTGTTTGAAGAGTTTGCCTATGGCAAGGACAAAAAAGGCGGCATGGCGCCGGGCTTGGCAGAGTTGCCAGGTTTTGTGACGTTGGCCGGGGGCATTCCTTTTAACACCGGCAAAGATTTCCTGGGGGCGATTGGTGTCAGTGGTGGCTATCCACACGAAGATGCTGAGTGCGCGCAGGCCGGCATAGACGCAGTGAAGTCTATTCTGAAATAACTACACCAGCGCTACAGATATGCAGGTGTAAAGCGTGGGGAGTAGGCTGCTGGCGCACAATGCCTATAATACGAGTCAGGCGCGTGTGGGTAAGGGCGCCAGTGAATACAGATAATGAGGCATTGCGATGAAGGTAAGTAAAGAGAAGGCCATTGAGAACCGGGAATTAGTGCTTGATACGGCCGCGCGCCTATTCAGGCAAGTGGGCTTTGATGGGGTTGGTGTGGCTGACATTATGAAACACGCCGGGCTGACGGTGGGCGGCTTTTATAACAACTTTGACTCTAAAGAAGATTTGATTGCCAAGGCCTGCGACAAGATCGGCAGCCAGTCGTTAAAACGCTGGCAATCACATATCGATAATCCCGAGATCGCTGATCCATTAAAACGGATTGGTTCTTCTTACCTGTCAGCAAAAAACCGTGATGATCTCAGCAGCACTTGTCTGTTTTCAACATTGGGCGCCGAAGTCCCCCGACATGACGCTGCGGTGCAACAAGTGTTCGCACAAGGCGTGGCGTCTACCATTCAGCTACTAAGCACCTTGGTCGACGGGCAGACAGAGGATGAACGACGTAGCCATGCGATTGCCATGTTTTCGCAATGGTTAGGCGCGCTGGTATTGTCGCGGGCCGCGTCTAACAGTCCACTCTCAGACGAAATTCTAGCGGTCGCGAGAAAGGCGTCGCATGTAGAGGAATAGATAAGGAATTGTGATGAAATATACAACGTTAGGCAGAAAGGCCGGACTGCGTGTGTCAGCGCTAGCATTGGGCACCGGTAATTTTGGCACCGGTTGGGGCCATGGCGCAGAGCCGGCAGAGGCCAAAAAAATCTTTGAGATGTACGCCAGCGCTGGCGGCAATTTTATTGATACTGCAAATGTCTATCAATTTGGCCAGTCTGAGCAGCTTTTGGGCGATTTGATTGCCGCAGACCGGGATCATTTTGTGGTGGCTACCAAATACACCAATGGCACCGACTCCAGTGCCGGCGTGTCTGCAAAAGGCAATAGCCGTAAAAATATGATGCGCGCCGTTGAGGAGAGCCTCAAGCGCTTGAATACTGACCATATTGACCTGTATTGGGCGCACATTAGTGACGGCATGACGCCGATGGAAGAAGTGCTACGTGGCTTTGATGACCTGGTGCGTGCGGGCAAAATTCTCTATGCAGGCTTGTCGAATTTTCCTGCTTGGCGCATTGCGCGGGCAGACCTGATGGCGGAGGTGCGAGGTTGGGCACCCATGGTGGCCATTCAAACAGAATATAGTTTGGCGGAGCGCACTGCCGAGCGTGAACTGCTGCCGATGGCTGAAGCACTCGGCTTGGCAATCACCACTTGGTCACCGCTGGGCGGCGGGTTGCTCACTGGCAAGTATCGCGATCATCCGGCGAATACACGCTTAGAAAAACTAGGCATGCTGGTGCATACCGAAACCACCGAAAAAGATACTTTGTTAATGAACACCATTTTTGAGGTGGCAAAAGAGGCGGGCGCAACCGCGACGCATATTGCCGTTGCCTGGCTGCTGCATCAAGCCAGGACATCATCCACCGCCTTGATTCCCATCTTTGGCTCAAGAACGGCCGATCAGCTCCAGGCGACGTTGGGCGCACTTGAAGTAGCGTTAGATGACAGCCAGATCGCGCGTTTGGATGCGGCGAGTCGGGTCAGCCTGGGCGTGCCACATGAACAGATTGCTGCCTCGGTCAAAAATATCGCTGCGGGCATACGCCTTAATGATTGGCATCGCTTAAACGCCTAATCTCAGCCGCGGTTGCGGAGGGTGTTTGGGATGGTGATTCAAAACCCGCTAGTGGACTAGCGGGTTTTTTAACTTAATTCAAAAAGGCGGTCGCTTTGCTGACGAAATCAGCAGGGTACTGGAAGAATGAGCCGTGTCCTGAATCCGGGTATAGCACCAGCTGCGCATTCGGTAAGTGTTTGTACAAGGTGATGGCATTGTCGGTGATTAACATCTCATCGTTTGAGCCTTGCACAATCATCACGGGTTGCTGGATCGCTTTGAGTAAGGCAAATTCTGGATCCGGGGTATTTGCCCAGGTAATCAGTGCCTTGGCGTGCGCGTTCATGTCCTCTTTAGAAATTTCAGGATCGCGATCCTGACGTACGGTAGACCTGGCGACGAATGCCTTGCCTGCCTGCTGGCTTTGTGCACTTTGGGTAAAGAAGACATATAAGCGTGGATCGGGCAGGTTCTGTGAAAACGCCTCGCCAAGCACTTTCATCAGATGCTCACCGCCGCCTTTATTTGAGGTGCCGACCAAGACCACTTTTCTGATCTGGTCTGGATGGGCGGCCGCCAACTCTTGTGCAATAAATCCCCCCATTGAAAAACCGAGCAAGTCTACTTGTTTATAGCCTAAGGCGGTGATAAACGCGTAAGCATCTTTGCTCATTTGATCAATGCTATCCGCGACCTTGCCAGAACTATGGCCCATGCCGGTATTGTTAAATACAATCACGCGGCGGGTCTTGGCCAGGCCATCCACCACCGCAGGATCCCAATAATCCATGGTGCCGGTGAAGTGTTGCAGAAACACCAGCGGCGTGCCTTGTTGATTGCCAAAACTGCGGTATGAGAATGTCGTGCCGCCCGCGACGATGGTTTGATTCTTCGCCGTCGCCAGCCCAATATTGTCGCTGCCCGCGACGGCGTCAACCATGCTCAAGGCCAATAAAGAGTGCAGGATAAAAGTTTTACTGATCAGGGATTTAACGATGTTCATTGTGATGGTCTCCTAAACCTGTTTATTAATTTACCAATTGGTACAAAATAATTTAATCGTTGCATTTGCCTTTGTCAATGTATTTATGTACTATTTGGTAAATTATTTATTAATCATGGATCAATCTCTCTAACTTGGAGTGTGGATATGTCAGGCGAACAGATAAAACGGCCAAGAGGAAGACCTAGAAAGTTTGATAAGACAGTCGCGCTCGAGATTGCGCTGGATTTGTTTAGGCAAAAAGGATTCGATAACACCTCGCTGGAGGATTTGACGCGCGCGCTGGATCTCAACCGGCCGAGCTTGTATGCGGCTTTTGGAAACAAGGAAACGCTTTTTCAGGAAGTCCTGCAGGCTTATATTTCGGGGCCTTCGGCCTATTTTCATGAGGTACTGAATGAGCACTCATGCATAGAAATGGTGAGAAAACTGCTCATAAAGTCGATTGAATTGTTGTTTTACAATGAGACGCCTTACGGTTGCCTGGTGGTGATGAGCACCGCCAGTGAGCAACTGCAAAAAACAGGCATTCAGCAGCAGTTGGTCAATGCTTTGCAAGCCCATCAACAAAAACTGGTGGCCTGCTTTGAGCGCGCAAAACAAGCCGGACAGCTTAAACACGCTGCCGATCCTGAGCGCCTAGCCCTGTATGTGGTGACTTTGCACAAGGGCTTGTCACTGCAAGCCATTAACGGCTCCAGTAAAGAAGCGCTGCTTGCCCTGGTCGATCAGGTGATTGAGTTATGGCCAGCAGCCACCCCGGCAGCCAGCTAAGTGGCCATGCGTGACACTTTAAAGCGGTGGCGCCGATAACATGCCTTGCACAAACAACAGGCTTAATAACAGCTCGATCACAGCCGCTGCGAGGATGCCTTTGCTAGCGCGGCCTTGCAGCCACTCCACCACGCCTGATACGGCGAGTAGCAGGCAGGTGCTTACCAGGCCGACACTCAGGGCGGTGCGCGGGAGCGATGGCTCGGCATCTCTGGCCATCAAAAACATGACAGCGACACCGGCATACAGCGCCGCGACACGTCTGCCGATGAGTCTGGTCTCGGCCGAATTCTTGACGCCCCACGCCGTCAGAAAACGGGCGGGGGCAAGCAGCCAGACGATGGCAATCAATAAAAAAATACCTGCGGTCACTAGCGCTAGCGTATGAAAAGAAACCTGCATCATCTGTCCTCGCGTTTAACCGGCGATGTGATCGAACATATCCAATTTCATTTCCTGACGAATGCCTTTATCCATTAATGCTGCAGGCGCAAATTTTCTCAAAAAGTTTAAGCGACAGGCAAGTTTCCCGGCCGGATAACGAATCTTGGGATTTTTAGCATTGGCCGCCTTTAGCACGACCTGTGCAACGACCATAGGATCATCGCCATCCTCGATAGCTGTTTTCAATAACTTCGCCAAGGCTTTTCTCGCGAGCGCATATTCCTCGATTTTGCTATCCAGCGCTGGTGCATTGGCTTCAAAGTTGGTCTTGGTATAGGCAGGCTCAATGACTGATACGCGTATCCCTCTGGTGCGCAGCTCATGGTCTAAAGATTCAGAGTAGCCTTCTATGGCGTGCTTAGTGGCCGAGTAGGTCGCCATATATGGCGCGGGTAACAAGCCCAGCATAGAGCCGATGTTAATGATTCGCCCTTGTTTTTGTTTGCGCATGTAGGGCAACACGGCTTGAATGACTCGTACTACGCCAAAGAAATTGGTATCAAACATTTGCTGCATTTGCGCAATTGAGCTTTCTTCCGCGCCACCTGCTTCAACGCCAAAGCCCGCATTATTCACTACAACATCAATCCGACCTTCAGCCTGAATCACCTCTTTAAGGGCTGCCTGGGTAGACGCTTCGTTATTGACATCCAGTGCGATCATCTTGTAATTGCGTTGCTCAGATGAGCTTCCTTTGCGACTGGTACCGTATACGGTATAGCCAGACCTAGATAGCAACTCCGCTATGGCTTGCCCAATCCCTGATGAAGCGCCTGTAACTAGTGCAACTTTATTCTTCATGTGACATTTCCTTTGTATAAGTTAAAAATGATGTGGGCCTGCTTTTAAAGTAACCGAATGACGACTTTACCTTTGGCACGCCCCGCTTCCAGGTAAGTAAGCGCCTCCGGTGTTTGGTCAAATGAAAACACTTTATCGATAACTGGTTTGATATGTCCGTCATCTATTAGCTTGGCAATTTTTGAGAGTTGCTGGCCATCCGGGTGTACAAACATGAAGGCGTATTGAATGTTGCGTTTTTTGGCAAGACGGATGATTTTGCTGCTGATTAAACCAAAGACCCATTTCATCAAAAAATTCATGCCTCTGTTACGGGCAAATGCAGCGTCTGGTGGGCCGACTAATGAGACAACCTGGCCGTTTGGCTTCAGAATTTGCAGTGCTTTTTCGATACCGTCGCCACGCACTGTTCCCAACACGAAATCATAGTCACGTAAAAGATTTTCAAAAGCCTGGGTTTTATAATCAATCACTTCATCAGCACCCAGCTGTTTAACCAGCGCGATATTTTGGCTGCTGGTGGTAGTTGCCACTGTGGCGCCAAAGTATTTTGCGAGTTGAATCGCGAAAGTGCCTATCCCGCCAGAACCTGCCGGAATAAACACTTTTTGTCCACGCTTGATAGCCGATCCATGGTCTTGGAATGCTTGCCAAGAGGTGAGTCCCACCATCGGTATAGAAGCTGCTTGTACAAAATCTAATATCTTCGGCTTGTGGGCGGCAGCACTTTCAGGAACTGCAACGTATTCCGCAAGAGCACCTGAACCAGTATCAAAAACACTTGCATATACCGCGTCACCTGGCTTAAATCTTGTCACTTTTCCTCCAACCTCTACTACAGTGCCTGCGAGGTCGCTTCCCATGATTGCCGGAAGTTCAAACTTCAATATTGGCTTGAATGTTCCTTTAGGGATCATCGTATCAATCGGATTTAGACCGACTGCATGAACCTGAACAAGTACTTCGTCAGAT
This sequence comes from Methylophilus sp. 14, assembly GCF_015354345.1. Lineage (GTDB taxonomy): Bacteria > Pseudomonadota > Gammaproteobacteria > Burkholderiales > Methylophilaceae > Methylophilus. Next base: position 454,727 of record NZ_JADKYS010000001.1, read on the forward strand.
TTGATTGTGGGCCGAGCGACGGCTGCAACTCGGATCTGATTTGACTTGCCATAACGTTCCAGGATGAATGCTTTCATTGAGGGTCCTTAAGTAATCGTTAAATGTTTAATATGATGACCGTCATATTTTTTAATAAAAAAATGAAAGTAACTGCTAAAGGCTAATTTTCTTTCGGGGCAAAATGTTTTAAGGCAGATTGTCTTAATGCAACAGACAATTCTTTATCATCTACAGCACGAGCTAACATCAGTGTACCCACCATCGATGAAACTATCATCATGGCGTCTTGGCGCGCATTAGCCGGGCTTTGCTCAGATAATTCCGCTTCAATCAAGGCAATCATTTCTTTAATTTTTTGCGTTGACGCGGCTCTTACCTCAGGAGCTTGCCTGTGCATTTCAGAACCAAGCGCTGCAAATGAACATCCCATTTCTATGTTAGCCGTATGCTCGTCAGACAAATAAACATTCATCAGCGTCCACAAACGTTGCTCTTTAGGTACGTTAGCGAACAATTGCTCAGTCACTGCTATCGTTTCGGCGCCTGCATGTCTAGCTGCCTCAGCCAGCATCTCATCTCTAGATGCAAAGTGTGCATAGAATCCGCCGTGTGTGAGCCCCGCCTCTTTCATAATATCCGCGACGCCTGTACCACTGTAACCACTTCTGCGAATTGCCTTGGCAGCAGTCTCTACGATACGTGTGTGCGTGATTTCTTTGCGATTGGGAGTTGCTTTTGCAGCGGATTTACTTTTCATGATGCTCATAATATATGATGGGCATCATATATTCAAGTGCAACATTAAAACAACTTTTTCGTAAGTAGGTCTTTAAGGTCTTTAAGGTCTTTGGGTAGCTCTCTGGTATGGTCTTTAAAGGATTCAATTAAATTGGCTTTTTTCTAAATTTGAGATTTACGTTAATGAACAGGTTAGGTTTTGCGCCTGAAAATAGCCCTGCTTAAGTGATTTGAGACTAAAAGATCAAAGATTAAACTTCGTGTTTAGTTGAATCTCAATTTATGTTGCAGATGACTTGAAATAGGCCTTTGCCAGACTGTTTTTAAGGTATTGATTTATATAGTTGTTGGATCTTGATTTAAATTGCAGACGACACCTAAAGTACGGGATTGCGTTGACGAAATTAAGATGAAGGTCTTGAACGTCAATGCTTAATCTGTAAAAGTGCAATGCAACTATCCGCATCTGTACTGGGATCTGTGCTTTTTTAGCATGTAACTGTACCCTAAAAATTCAGCGTTTCTGTGTCTGGTTTCCTTTCTTTGGCTGTCTTAGGATGATAGCCATCGTGATTTCGTATTCATATGCTGGCAAGTCTTCATGAAAGCCAGTCCACCGTTTGCAAGTCTGTAGGAATTATGTCGCAACCAAAAGCCTCCATTAAGCCATACCATCACCCAGCCGCCGGTTGGGGTGCATTGAAGCAGGTCGCTGCGCAGCTCGCGCTGCAAAAAATCCCCGTCAAGGGCATTATGACCTTGCTGGCACAAAACCAGCCAGATGGCTTTGATTGCCCAGGCTGTGCCTGGCCTGATAAAGAGCACACGTCTACGTTTGAGTTTTGTGAAAACGGTGTGAAGGCTGTGGCGGCAGAGGCGACAGCCAAGCGCGTGCCACCCGCATTTTTTGCCAAGCATACAGTGACTGAGCTCATGGGTTGGGGCGATTTTGAGTTGGAAAATGAAGGCCGTTTGACGCATCCGATGCGTTATAACGCTACCACCGACAAGTATGAAGAGGTGAGTTGGGAGGATGCTTTTGCGCTGATCGCCACGCACCTGAATGCGTTGGCCGACCCGAATGAAGCGATTTTTTATACCTCTGGCCGCGCGGCCAATGAGGCGGCTTTTTTGTATCAATTGTTTGTGCGCGAATTCGGCACCAATAACTTTCCCGATTGTTCCAACCTGTGTCATGAATCTACCAGCATGGCTTTGCCGCCAACCGTGGGCATAGGCAAGGGCTCTGTGACTTTGCATGACTTTGAGCATACTGACACCATCCTGATTTTTGGCCAGAATCCGGCCACCAACCATCCGCGCATGCTGGGTGAGTTGCGCGAAGCGGCTAAGCGTGGCGCGCGTATCGTGGCGATTAACCCGCTAAAAGAGCGCGGCCTGGAGCGCTTTGCTGACCCGCAAAGCCCGTTTGACATGCTGTCTTTCAAGGGTAGCAAAATCAGTGATTTCTTTATCCAGCCCAAACTGGGCGGTGACCTGGCACTGATTAAAGGCATGATCAAGTTCGTGATCCAGTGGGATGACGAAGCGATCAAGCATGGCACCGAGCGTGTGGTGGACCTGACGTTTATCGAACAACACACCAATAATTTTGCAGCGATTGCCGACGATGCACGCCAGGAAAGCTGGGCGGTGATTGAAGAAGAGTCCGGCGTCCCGTTAGCGCAGATTGAAGAAATTGCCCGTATTTATGCCACCGGTGACCGCGTGATTGCTACCTGGGGCATGGGTATTACCCAGCACAAGCATGGCGTCGCCACCATTAAAACGCTGGTGAACCTGATGTTATTACGCGGCAATATCGGCAAAGAGGGCGCAGGCCTGTGCCCGGTGCGCGGCCATAGCAATGTGCAGGGTAACCGCACCGTCGGCATTTATGAAAAGATGCCAGCCGAGTTTCTCGACAGCCTGGAACGCGTGTTTGATATAAAGGTGCCTAAAACGCCAGGGTATGATGCCGTAGGCGCCATCCAGGCCATGATAGACGGCAAGGGTAAAGTATTCTTTGGGCTGGGCGGTAATTTCTCGATTGCCACGCCGGATACCGACCGCACCTGGGAAGGCATGCGCAATTGTGATTTGACGGCGCATGTCACCACTAAACTGAACCGTAGCCACCTGGTGCATGGCAAAGAGGCCCTGATTCTGCCATGCCTGGGCCGCACCGAAATCGATACGCAGGAAACCGGCCCACAAGGGGTGACAGTCGAAGACTCCATGAGCATGGTGCATATCTCTTATGGCATGAACAAGCCTGCCTCGCCGCATCTGCTGTCTGAGCCAGCCATTGTGGCGCGGTTAGCACATGCCACGCTCCAGCACAGCAAAACGCCTTGGCTGGAATTCATCAAGGATTACAGCAAAATCCGTGATGCCATTGAGCAAACCATGCCGGTAGCATTCAAGGATTACAACGAGCGCATCAAGACGCCTGGTGGCTTCCGTATGCCGGTACCTTCCAGCGAGCGCGTGTGGAAAACCCCTTCTGGCAAGGCAGAGTTCACCGTGCAGGCGATTCCGCAAAACTCGCCTATCCATCAGGCGCGTGAGCAATATGGTGACCAGTTATTCGTGTTGATGACCACCCGTTCGCACGACCAGTACAACACTACTATTTATGGCATGGATGACCGCTACCGCGGTGTGTTTGGTCAGCGCCGTGTGGTATTTATGAACCCGCTGGATATTGCGCGCATGGGGCTGGTGGCCGGTGACTGGGTCAACCTGGTCAGTGTGTGGCAAGATGGAATTACCCGCCGTGCGGATAAGTTTCTGGTGGTGTCTTACGACATTCCGCAAGGTTGCCTGAGTGGCTATTATCCTGAAACCAATAACCTGGTGCCGCTGGAAAGTGTGGCGGATGACTCACGCACGCCAACCTCCAAGTCTATTCCGGTGATTCTGGAAAAAACCACTGCGCCAGAGGTTACCCATGCTGCTTGAGAATGACCTGACAGTCTTGCATGATGACGCTACGGTTGATGGCACTCTGGTGGAACAGGGCTTTATCGCCGACTATGTGCCGCTGGATAACAGTACTGTATTAATGCTGGGAATTTTGGAGTTGCTGCATGCCGAGCATGAGCAGGGCCGGGCTTTTGTGTCGCTGGCGGTGATTTGCAAGCGCCTGGGAATCCGCATGAGTACCTTGCAACGGTTGATGACGGCGTTGAGTGAGCAGGCGCTGGTGGAACTGTCTACGCAAAAAGAACGCCTGGTCGCGGCCTTGACGCAAAGTGGCGAAGAGGTTTCGCTGGCGTTGCAGGCGACCTAAATCTTGCACGGGCGCATCGCCGCCTGACGTATAATGCAGGCATCGCAACCCCGCTCACCGCCTGCTCACCATGAAGCTTTATGTCTCGTTTGCCGCCCGCATACGCGCAATGATCGACGAAGGCGTGTTGCGGCCAGGCGATCGGATTTTTTCGGTACGGCAGGCCAGCCAAAAATACGAACTCAGTATCAGCACCGTCTTGCGTGCTTACCTGTTACTGGAACAAGAAGGCGTCATCAGCAGCCATCCGCAATCCGGCTATTACGTCACCCCGCGCAGACGTTTACAACAGCGGCACGCTTCGCCGCTGGCTAAAGATGTCAACTTGTCTGAAATCGACGCCAGCAAGCTGGTGCTGACCACGCTTAAATCGATTCGCGAGTTTGGCACCGTACCTCTGGGATCGCCCTTTCCAGATCCGCAACTGTTCCCGCTGAAAAAAATCCATCAATATGAAAAAGCCCTGACCGGTGATGAGGGCGAGTGGGGCGTGCTGAGCGACTTGCCGCCTGGCAACGAAAGCCTGCGGCAGCAGATTGCACGCCGTTATCTCGCGCATGGCATGGATGCTTCGCCGGATGATATTGTGATTACGCATGGCGCCACGGAGGCCATCACCCTCTGCCTGCAGGCGGTGGCCAAGGCCGGGGATACCATTGCCCTGGAGTCGCCCGGCTATTACGCCCTAGCGCACACGGTAGAGCGCCTGGGCATGAAGGTGGCAGAAATCCGCACCGCCCCAGCCTCTGGCATAGACCTGGATGCCTTGCGCGCGGTGACGGATAACGTGCGTATTGCGGCCGTGCTGATTACGACTAACTGCCAGAATCCGCTGGGCTTTGTGATGCCTGCTGCGAAAAAGCAGGCGTTGGTGGCGTTTCTGGCCGAGCAGCATATTCCGCTGATTGAAGATGATGTCTACAGCGAGCTGTATTTCAGCGATGAAGCGCCGTTGCCAGCCAAGGCGTTTGACCGCGCGGGCATGGTGCTGCATTGTTCGTCTTTTTCCAAATCGCTGGCGCCGGGTTACCGCGTGGGCTGGACCAGCGCAGGCCGTTACCGCCAGGAGGTGGAGCGCCTGATGTTTCTCAATAGTCTGTCATTGACGTCGGCACCGCAAATTGCGATTGCCAAGTTTATGCAGCGCGACAGTTTCGAACAGCATCTCAAGCAGTTACGCCATACTTTGCGCTCAAATTATGTGTTGATGCGCAATGTGATTGAGCAAAGCTTCCCGGCCGGGACGCAGCTCTCTGAGCCCAGGGGCGGGTATGTGATCTGGGTCAAATTGCCGCCCGCTATTGATGCGCTGGAACTCTATCGTGCCGCGATTGGGAACGGGATTACGGTGGCTCCGGGGACCATTTTTTCGCGTAAAAAAGACCTGACCCATTATATTCGCCTCAATTTTAGCCACTTATGGACGCTGGCCATTGAGCAGGCTGTTCGCGATGTGGGCGCCCTGGCCTGCGAGATGCTGGCCGCAGGGCAGGCGTAGCTGACGTTGCGTTGCATGGATGGAATTCAATCGCAAGAGTCGGAGTGTTTGTGTCGGCATGATCTTGTATCGTTAGGCGTATCAAGAGGAGATCACAGGGCAGGCCATGACGACACGCAATCCTATGCAAACACTGCAACAAACACACATGCAGCACCCGACGATGCATGATCCGCGCTGGCAACAAGTGCTGGCACGCGATGTGCAGGCCGATGGCACGTTCTTTTATTCGGTGAAAACCACCGGCGTGTATTGTCGGCCATCGTGTGGGGCCAGACAGGCGCGCCCGGAAAACGTGGCGTTTCACACGAGCTGTGCTGCTGCCGAGGCCGCTGGTTTCCGGCCATGTAAGCGGTGCAAACCTGACCAATTGCCTCTGGCTGACACCGCCGCCAAAGTGGCCATGGCCTGCCGTTTGATTGAAACCGCCGAGACCAGCCCCAGTTTGGCGCAATTGGCTGACCATGTCGGCGTCAGCCATTTTCACTTTCACCGCCTGTTTAAATCCGTGACCGGTTTGACGCCTAAAGCCTATGCCTCTGCACACCGGGCACAGCGCATGCGCCAGCAACTTGGCACCCGCATGAAGATTAGCGATGCTATTTATGAAGCGGGGTATGGCTCGAGTAGCCGTTTTTATGAGAGCGCCATTCAAACACTGGGCATGCAGCCTGCGCAGTATGTGAACGGCGGTAAGCAGGCACAGATACGTTTCGCCCTGGCGCAGTGTTCGCTGGGCGCGGTGCTGGTTGCCAGTAGTGCCAAAGGCGTCTGCGCGATTGCGATTGGCGATGATCCGGAACCATTGCTGCATGATTTGCAGGACAGGTTCCCGGCTGCTGAGTTGATAGGCGGCGACGCTGATTTTGAGTCATTGGTGGCGATGGTGATCGCCTTTATAGAAGCGCCTAAACTCGGATTGAATTTGCCGTTGGACGTACAGGGCACTGTTTTTCAACAGCGGGTCTGGCAAGCGTTGCGGGAGATTCCCTGTGGGTCGACTGTGACCTATAGCGAACTTGCCAGCCGTATTGGCTTGCCCAAGGCAGTTCGGGCCGTCGCCAGTGCCTGTGCGGCCAATTCGCTGGCGGTGGCGATTCCTTGCCATCGGGTGATTCGCCAGGACGGCTCCCTGTCTGGCTATCGCTGGGGCGTGGCGCGTAAACAGGCCCTGCTGGCAAAAGAATCTACAGACTAAACACTCTTGGCGCAGCCGCCTATGTTTAAAACTGGTGATTCCACTGCGCCAGCCAGGTTTTGGTGGCGGCCTGATCCATGGGCCGGGCAAAATAATAGCCTTGCGCATAGCGGCAGCCTAGCTCACGCAAACCAATGGCGGCCAGGGTGTTTTCAACGCCTTCGGCAATGGTTTCCAGGCCCAGGCTTTCTGCCAGTTTGAGGGTGGAGGCCACCACTTTTCTCGACTTGGACGAGGTTTCCATGGTGGTGACAAATGATTTGTCTATTTTTAGCTCGGTAAACGGCAACTTGGCCAGTTGCGCCATAGAGGAGTAGCCGGTACCAAAGTCATCAATACTGAGCTTAAAGCCTTGTGCCCGTAGTTGCGACAGAATATGCTGCGCTTCATCGGGGTCGTGCATGGTGGCGGTTTCCGTCAACTCAAGAATGACTTTTTCCGGGGCCAGCTTGAAGCTTTTGCAGGCATTGACCAGGCTGTCTGCCAGCCTTTGGTTTTTAATACTTTTTGCCGAAATGTTCAGCGAAAACGACAGTGCCGTGCCGAGTGAGCGGATAAAGCTAAAGCCGGTTTCGATAACAATCTGCGTGAGTTGGTCAATTTGCCCGGTTTTCTCGGCAACGGGAATAAACAGCTCGGGCAACTTGATGCCCAGCACCGGGTGCTTCCAGCGCAACAGGCCTTCAAAACCAATGACTTTGCCACTGAATAGCTCGATTTGCGGTTGATAAAAGACGGTGAATTGATGGTTGTGGATAGCATCCGCGATCGTGTCGCTATCAACGATGAATGACTGTGTACTGGCATCGCTACTGGTGTGTGCATGCAGGTCAACCGAGACCTGGTCGTTGAGCAGGTTTCTGAGTATGTGCTGGTGAAACGGTTGGTAAAGAATGCCGCGGATATTCAGGTTATGCTCAATAGCGGCAAGCTGTACGGCGGGCAAGGTATCTGTGCCTATGCCGCTGCTTAATATAATGGACGACTGGCAGTCGAGCTGCGCCAGTGTTTTCAGCACCTCTATGCTATTAATGCCGGGCATGACAATATCAATGGCCAGGTGCGTCGGTTTCCAGGCCAGAAACGCGTCGATAAACAAGGTGGCGTCTGCCACTATCCTGATTTCGAATCCCAGGTGCCTGGCTTCGCTGGCAATCAGATTGGCCTCCTGAATATCATCATCCAGGATTAACAGCGTGCTTGTACGCATTGCGCAACCCTCCTTTTTGATCTATTTAAATACGGATGGATAGATCCCGGTTTGGTTCGATTGAGTCTTGCAGGCGCTTAATACACAGCGCCTTCTTCATGTCATGCATGGCATCGCAACCGCATCGGCGATGAGTGGGCATGAACATTAAAGAATTGATATTAATATAGTTTTTGTGACAGTGGTAATTCTTATCAACTTTTAAGGGCTGGTTTTAAGTGCTGCCCTGTGTGTGGCGGCTTAGGTGGCCGGTATTAATTTTGTGTCTGCCAGATAGGCTTGTACCAGCTCTTTAGGCATGGGCTTGGCAAAGTAATAGCCCTGGATGAGCTGGCAACCCATGGCCTGCAGAAAACGCACCTGGCTTTCAGTTTCGGCGCCTTCGGCCACACACTCCATATGCATGCCGTGGCACAGAGCCAGAATGGACCTGACGATGGTTTGGCTGGTGGTATTGGTTTCAATATCCTTGACAAAACTGCGGTCGATTTTCAGTTTGTCCAGTGGCAGGTTTTGTACGTGGCTCAGGCTGGAGTAACCGGTGCCAAAATCATCCAGCGCAACCTTGGCGCCAGCCTTGCGCAGCAGGCCGATATTGTCCCTGGCGGTTTCAAAGTTCTGCAATAAGGCGGTTTCGGTGATCTCAAACATAAAGCGGTCAGGCGCTAACTGGCTGGTGTGCATCATGCCGATCAGTGCTTTAATCACAGACTGGTTGGTCACATCGTAGGCCGATAAATTAAAGGACAGCCGCATGTTGTCTGGCCAGGTGGCCATTTCAATCATGGAGCGGCTAAACATCAGCTTGGTAATATCGGCAATCATACCCAGGCTTTCGGCCACCGGGATAAACATGGCCGGGGACACCGGTCCTATGGTCGGGCTCTGCCAGCGTGCCAGGCTTTCAAAGGCGCACACCTCGTTGGCATCCATATCAATAATCGGTTGAAATACCGGGTACAGCTCGGCGTGGATATCAGCCGTACGCAAGGCCTGGTCTATGCGGTTCAGGTGCATGCGCTCCTGTTCCAGTGTTTTGGAGTAAATCTCCAGATTGCCGCGGCCGGTGCGCTTGACGTGGTACAAGGCAAAGTCAGCATGCTCGTACAGGCTTTGCGCCGAGATATTGTCCTCGCAGATAATGCAGGCGCCGATAGAGGCTTTAACGGTAATCAGCAGGCCATCAATGCTGATTGGTTGTGAAATGGCCTGGTTGATATCATGCGCCACTTGCTTGAGCGACGCGTGCTCATCATCTGTGACCAAGTGAAACGCAAACTCATCGCCGCCCAGTCGGTAAAAGCGCACTTGTTCAGGCCGGACCTGGGCTAAGCGCTTGCCCACTTCAATCAATACCAGGTCGCCTATATGGTGGCCGTGCACATCATTGACCGGTTTAAAGTTATCCAGGTCTAAAATCCCCACCGCAAAACATTCGTCCGTTTGCCTGGCTAGCACTAATTGCTGCTCCACCTGGACAAAAAACTGTCGCCGGTTGGGCAGTTGTGTCAGCACATCCTGGTTAGCCAGGCGTTGATTATCTTTTAATAATGCCTGCGTTTCATAGGTGGCATTCACCCATTTATCGAACATGGAGGTACTGCCGCGCATGGTAATCAGCATGCCTACTTCAAACACCAGAATCAGCATGGTCATCAGGTGTGGATGTTCAAAATCCCCACGGTAAATACAGGCAATCGCGGATGAAATCATGAGCAGGTTATAGGCATACGCCGCCGGGCCCAGCTTGCTTAAAATAAAGGCAAAACAAAAACCGTAAAGTGTATTGTGGAAGATCAGGAAGTAGTGGCCGAAGGTGTCGGTGAGGGGGTAAAGATAAACGCTGCGCCAGAACGTGAAAAATCCGGCAAGAATAAAGACGATGGAAGCGATCTCCAATCGTTTGCGTATTTTATCGATGGAGGGGCGTTCGTCGCGGTGCCAAAACCAGTACAACAGCAGGCTGCAACCAATCAGCATCCGGAGCAATGGCGTCGCAATCGAGAGCGACCAATGCACCTGGCTATTCAAAACGATCATTTGAATGCTGAGTGCGCTGATCGCCGTGAAAATGGCGACGGGCACATCTTCAAGCAGGCTGTTATAGCGCGCTCGTAACACTTCATGGCTGGTCGTTTTAAAAAATGACATTGATTTTTTAGACTAATTATTGTCTTTTAGTGATGCAATATTAAGCATGCGTAGTGGCTTTCCATCTGGCAAACACAGCGCAATAAGCTTTCCAATTGTGGATTTGGGTTGACAGGAAAAACTGGCAGCCATTGGGTGCTTGGTGTTTTTGCTCAGCCCGAGTCCAGCCATGATTTTACTTTTATTCCAATATGTTTAAATGGTTTATTGCAGCCAATTTTTAAAAAAATGGTTGAAATAAGCCGACTGTATTTGCCGTATTTTAAATGCATTGACATTTTTTTAATTGAGAATCAATCCCTTATTGAATGGCGAGGTGATGGCATGCGTTTTGCAAATAATTAAACTATTCAAAGTAGGGTGGTGGAATATGAGCGAAACACTGGCTTGGTGCGGCATTGATTTAAAGTGGGCTTATACCGACGTTTTGCGTCGTATTGGTCGTCGCACGGCGTGTGTGCATCGTGCCAAAGATATTTTGCACGATGCGCTGGTGTTTTTTGCTGTCTCCAGCCATCCCGCACGTGAAGAGTCGCCGCAGGCTTATTTGAATGGCATCGTGAATCACTTGCTGGTGGACGAATTTCGTCATAGAACGCGGTTTGTGGATGAGGACCAGATTGACGAAGCTGCGCTGATTCTGGAATGCACGCCCGAGCAATTGTATGAAACGCGGCAAAAACTGCATCACTTGCAACGTGTGGTCGACTTGCTACCAGAAAAATGCCGCCAGGTATTCTGGCTCTACCATGTGGATGATATGAAGCAGCGCGAAATTGCCGCACAATTGAATATCAGCACCAATATGGTGGAAAAACACCTGATTCGTGCCATGCTGGATATCCGGGCATTTCAACAGGCGATTCATTAAGCCTGCCGCTTTATGTCTAAACCGCTCGCGCCAAAATCACCAACGTCCAGGTCATCAACGGCTAAGTCACTCACGCTGAGTGAGATGGCTGCGCGCTGGTATTTACGTATGCGTGAGCATGCTCACAACCAACGCTCCGCAGAGCATCATGCGTTTGAACAATGGCTGGCAGATGACCCTAGCCATGCCGCGGAGTATGACAGTTTTGCCCACGCCATGCGCCAGTTGGATTCAGCTGAAAGCCTGTCTACGCTGGCGGATGCTGCCGAGCAGCAAACGTTTTTGGCGAATGAGGCACGCCGCAAAGCCAAGCAACAGCGCCTGGCGCAGTTGATGGTCGTCTGCTTTATTTGTGTGGCTGGTTTTTTCTCGCATCAGCAATACCAGATCTGGCAAGCCGCACCAGTGATGCAACTGGCCGCGCAAAACCCGGTCGGCCAAATTGTCACTAAAACACTGGATGACGGCACCAAAGTCACCTTGAGTGCCAAAAGTGATATGGAAGTCACGTATTATCGCCACCAGCGCCATGTGCTGCTCAAAGAAGGTGAAGCCATTTTTGAAGTGACCAAAGATCCTGAGCGGCCATTTGTCGTAGAGACTGATACCGCAAAAGTCACCGTGTTGGGCACCCGCTTCGCCGTCAACCGCCTGGAGCAGGTCGTGCGCGTCAGTGTGGATCATGGGCGGGTAAAAGTAGAACCCAAACTTGAAAGTGCCGCTGCAAAAACCGAGAACCCGCTGGATGTTTCGCGGGAAATCACTAATGGACAAGTGGTCGAAGTCTATCCAAACCATGCCATGGTGCTGGTCAACCGCCCGGCCTCGGATGCCTTTGCCTTCCTCAATGGTCGGCTGGTGTTTGACCGCGCTGATACCAGTGAAATTGCCTATACCGTTTCCCGCTACCGCCTGAAACCCGTGCAATCACAAGGCAAGCAGGTGCGTAATATTTCTGCAGATATCAACATTCAGGATATCGACCAATTCTTGCGCGGCCTACCTAATATTGCCCCGGTGAGGTTGCAGGAAACCGCGCAATATACCCTGCTTGATAGCCAGAAGTAGTGGGGTGATCACGCGTGGTTCAAAAGCATTGGATGCATAAGTGATGAACTCCTCTATTGAATGGCATGGCATCAATTTGAGATGGGCGTACTGCGAGCTATTGCCTGCCATTTATAACGATATCCGTTGTCGTCACAAAGCTTACGATATCCTGCACGATGCACTGTTGAAATTTGCGATTTCGCCTTCCACCATCAATCTGGAAAAACCGCACGCTTACCTGCGGGTCATCGCCCATAACCTGGCCAACGAAGACCGTAAGTTCAATAAAAGACTGATTGCCTTTTCCAGCGATGAGTTTGATCTGACCGCCTTTCTGGAAGACCCAACCAGGGCAGCACCGTCACCCGAGGAACTTACCTCACTCAAGCAACGGCTGGAAGCCTTGCAACGCGTCATCAACCGTCTTCCTCCCAAATGCCGCGAGGCGTTCTGGCTATATCGAATCGATCAGCGCTCCCTTAAGGAAATTGCGGATCAGTTATCGATTAGCGTGAATATGGTGTCACGGCATATCACCCGTGCCATGCTGGATTTAACCAGGCTGCAAGACCAAGTGTTGTAGCCATGCCACTTAACCACACCGATAAGCTGCGTGAAGTCGCGATTGGCTGGTTTATCCGCATCAAAGATGCCGAAGCAGATGATCCTTTACGATCCAAATTCGAGCAGTGGTTAATGGCGAATACGGCCCATCAACAAGCCTACGCCGATGTTTCAAAGGTGTGGGCGTCTTTTGACTCCACCCGTGACCTCGAAAAGTTGGCCGATATCGCCGACCAGGATGCCTTTTTCCAACAGTCTGCCCGCTCTAAAAAAATCAAAAATGCCATCGCTGGCGCATTGGCCGCAGTGGCCATTGGTATGGCGGGTCTATTGGGTTTTCAGACCTGGCATGCTCAGCCAGTGATGCAAATGGTCGCGCAGGTTGAGACTGGAAAAATGCAGTCACAACGCCTGGAAGACGGCACCTTGATGACCATGAATACCGGAACAGACATTGAAGTCACCTACTACCGTGACCGTCGCCTGGTCACGCTCAAGCGCGGCGAGGCTATTTTTGAAGTCGCACGCGATGAAAGCAGGCCCTTTATCATCGACAGCGGCAAGGCCAAGATCACTGTGCTGGGCACCCGCTTTGCAGTCAATCGCTTGCAAAAACTGGTGCGTGTCAGCGTTGATCATGGCACCGTCAAGGTTGAGCCGCAGCATACAGATAGTGCGACCCCGCCAAGCGCATTGATCTTGCATGACGGCGAAGTCGCCGAAGTTAAACAAGAGGCGACCAAACCCATACGTTCGCATCAGCAGGCCGCTGATGCCTTCGCCTTCGAAAAAGGCATGGTCGTTTTTGAACAAGCCGATCTCGACGAAATCGCAGAAACACTGTCCAGATACCGCAAACTGCCCTTGGTCGCAGAAAAATCAGCCCCTCAACAGGTGCATATTTCTTCCATGCTCAAAACCAATGCCATTGAAACCTTTATCCACCAGATGCCGGAAATGGCACCGGTGCAGATTGTCCCCACCGCAACAGCCACCCTCATCAAAAGCAAACCTGTAAATAAATAATAAGATTCAAAAATCGACATCACAATATTGCCCGCCAAAACAGTCATTGCGGTAATAAGACGAATTCAGGGATGGGCAATGGCAAAGAGGACCACACATAAACACAGCTTTCTGGCATGGGCTGTGTTATCAACAGTCAGTTGCAGCGAAGCTGTTTTACAAGGTTTGCACGCTGCTGAACTCAACACACAAGTGCCCACAGCCACTGAAGGCGCCGGTTTCCCGGTGCAAATCAACTTGCCAGCGCAACCTTTAAATCAATCCATCAGGCAACTTGCCAACCAAACTGGCCTCAGTATTTCTTTTGATAGCGAACTGACCAAACACAAAACCGCACCAGCTGTAAAAGGCTTTCTATCGCCGCAAGAGGCTTTAAAGAAAGTGCTTCAGGGTAGTGGGTTGCAACTGAATATCAGTGGTGATTCTGCGGTTATCAAACCAGAGCCAGAGAAAAACGCTCAAGCCCTAAAACTGGATGCTGTTGAAGTCCGCGCCAAGCGTTTTTATGAAGTTGGCCCACTGCCTGGTTTGGGTTTAACCAAAGAGGAAATCCCCGGTAACGTGCAAAGTATCTCAGCCAAAGAGATTAAAGAAGCACATTCATTAAGCATTGCAGATTTAATGAACCGTAAGCTGCAATCAGTCACAGTGAATGATTACCAGGGCAACCCGTTTCAAATGGACGTGCAGTATCGTGGATTTACTGCTGGTCCGCAAATCGGCACGCCACAAGGTTTGAGCGTGTTTATTGATGGTATCCGGGTTAATGAACCATTTGGTGATGTCGTTAACTGGGACATGCTGCCGATGAATGCATTAGCAGGAGTGGACGTATTTCCTGGCTCTAACCCTATATTTGGTTTAAATACTTTAGGTGGTGCCTTCGCTCTTAAGACAAAAGATGGCTTTAATAATGCTGGGGTTGATGCGGATGTTCTTACGGGTTCATTCGGTCGTAAGCAACTACAACTTGAAGGTGGATGGAATAACGGCACCGTAGGCTTGTTTGCGGCTGGGAATTTCTTTATGGAGGATGGGTGGCGACAAAACTCACCAAGTAAAGTCAATCAATTGTTTACCAAAGCCAGTTTCCGAGGGGAAAAGCTGGATTTGAATCTAAGTGCTTTGTTAGTCGCTAATGATTTGACTGGGAATGGCTTATTACCATCCCAAATGTATGATCGGGATAGGAATAGTGTTTACACATCACCCGATACAACGAAAAATCGGCTGAATCAATTTCAATTATCAAGTAGTTATTTCGTTAATGATACCTTCACCATAACAGGCCAAATCTATCGTAGAAATAGCAAAAGACATCAGAAAGGTTCTGATGTGATGATGGATTATGAGCCTGATATTGTTAACCAACGAATAAGAGGAACCGGCGAACAGGCTACATGCCTATTTGCGGAGTCACAAACTACAAGTGGCGTCCCTGCATATTATGTAATTCCAGTACCTGCGGATGCATCTGGTTATGCGGATATCACTAGTACTTCTTTCTATCAAGAGATTAGTAACAACTATTCCGCAGATCCTGCTTTTCCTGATGGGAGATTTTATATTAATCCAGCCGCACCTATAGATCCGGCAGATCCTTCAGGCCCTAAATTTCAAGACTTAATGAATACAGGCCTACCTTCCGATTATGCGCAAAAAATTCGCGATATGATTGCTTTCAATAAGAATCCTTACGATAGCATTATTTATAACCGTGATTTGGCAAACCCAAACCCGGGAACGGGGCCTGCGTTGACCGACTCTTTCGGGAATCCGATTCTTGATGGTTCGGGCAATCCAATACCATCTTACAACGCTGGAGGCACTACTTTTCCATCGCGCTCTGGTGCGTCATTACTTGGCAGTAATATTTTCGATCAATCACTTCTTAACGATGATCTTTATTTTTATACGCCAGACCCTGCTAATCCTGGTGGTTACATTAAGAACTTTGTAGTGTTAGCGGCTGCAACCAATAATGATGCATGTTATGCAGATTTTTTAGCAACTGATGCTTACCGGAGTGCTGGGCTTGAAAAAACAATTGATGGAGCTGGAGATGGGGGAACCGGTGTTGTAAAAGGTGTACCTACAGCAGTTGTCATAAATAATCAAATTGATCAGGTAACAGACGGCTTTTCTCTGCAATTAAACTGGAATCTTGAAAAACACAAGTTTATGCTTGGTGCATCAATGGATGCTGCCAATGCTGAATACGATAATACAACTCAGCTAGGGTTTCTAACTGCGGATAGGGAGGCATATTTAGATCCTACACAAGCTCATCCACAATTTATTGGGGCTTATCAAGCTATCAATAATAATAATTTTAGTGGCACCAATACCACTAAAAGCATTTACTTCAGTGAAACCTGGACTCCTGTGGATAGTTTGCATTTCAGCGTTTCAGGTCGTTATAACCAAACACAAACTAAAAATAAAATTGCTGCCCGCTATGGTGCAAGCAATTATGATATAGCTGATTTAATCAGCTATCCTGATTCGATTAATGTCTGTAATGGAGACTGTTCTACTAATCCGCCCGCAGTGAATATCAACCCGAACCGAAGTTTTAATACGGTGAATAAGGCGGAAACAGAAAAATTTAGCTTTTACTCATTCAATCCCTCCGTTGGCGCGACTTGGCAAGCTTTTGAAAATTTAAATGTTTTCGCAAATTGGGCTCAAGGCACCCGAACCCCTAGCGTCATTGAACTAGGCTGTGCGATTGACAAAACACCCATTCAAACAAGTATCAAAGATACTGATGGAGATCTAATACCCGATACTCCTGTTTATACAGCCAAAAGTATTTATGAAAATAGACAGTGTAGTTTACCAACAACTCTTTCAGGCGATCCCTTTTTACCCCAAATTCGAGCAACTACCTATGATATTGGGATGCGCGGCACTTTGGGTGAGTTCGCACAGTGGAATATCGGTGCGTATCAAACTGATTTAAAAGACGATATTTATTTTGTTTCTTTTGGTAATGGCCGAGGCTTTTTTGACAGCATCGGAAATACTCGTCGGAGAGGTATAGAAGCTGGGCTTTCTGGGAAAGTTGGAAAGTGGCGAATGGGAATTAATTATGCGCTGACTGATGCCACATTTGAAGATAATTTTCGAATGATTAGTGTAGATAATAGTAGCTCGATTGATAAAGGTGATGGGCTAGGTTATGCAATCGATGTAAAACCAGGCAGCCGTATACCAGGGGTTTCCTTACATAATCTTAATGCCAACGTCAATTATGAAGTTACCGATAAGTGGACTGTGGGATTGTCTGCGGTTTTGCATTCTGACAGCTACGTCCGTGGCAATGAAAATAACGAGCATAAAGTCGGAGTCATCCAAGATAGAGGTTTGGGTGCCATAGGGAATGCCTTAAGAAGACCAACGAATAACCCGGGCACTGTTCCAGGCTACGCTGTGTTTAACTTCCAAACTAGTTACAAAATAAGTAAAGAATGGACAGCAACAATGTTGGTCAACAATATTTTCGATAGAGAGTATTTCACTGCTGGCCGCCTTGGGCGCAACCCTTTTTCTCCAAGCATCAATGGTGCGATTGGCCCAGATGGATATAACCATAATTCGAACGACTGGCTAAGCACAAACTTTATTGCGCCGGGTGCGCCACGAGGCGTCTGGTTTAGCTTGAATTGGCATTTTGTACCAGATTGATATTTGGGGTCAGAGTAAATGATATTTGGGGTGGATATTTGGGGTGGATATTTGGGGTGGATATTTGGGGTGGATATTTGGGGTGGATATTTGGGGTCAGGGATATTGGGGGTCAGGGATATTTGGGGTCAGGGATATTTGGGGTCAGGGATATTTGGGGTCAGGGATATTTGGGGTCAGGGATATTTGGGGTCAGAGTAAAAACGGGGAGTAATTCTTACTCTGACCCCAATGCATTATTTGAATGTAGGTTGATTTGTGTTGCAAAGTGTGGCATATTGCAACACATTATGAAAGCAATTCGCGTATCAGAAAGTTTGTATCAACTTGCCGATCAGGAAGCATCGGTCATGCATCGCTCTACTGCTGGTCAGCTTGAGTTTTGGGCAAGTATCGGTCGAAAAGCTGAAAAGTTATTGGATCCTTCAGTTGTGCAGGCCTTGTTGCATGCGCAGTTGGCCGATGATGCGGGCAGTAGTTCTCAAAAAAACAATCAAAAACTTGCCAGTTTGATTCAGCAGTCGCAAGCTGCTCCAGAAAGTGTCAGGTTTTTAGATGCCTCTTTAGTCAAGCAGTCTCTTGCAGATTTTTCTGGTTCTGATTTTTGAAGCAACTTGCTGCGCTCTCTTCAGCGTTACTCAATGACTGCCTCTCTGCAATTTCTGGCACAGATGCGATTGTCATCGGTGGTCAGGCACTCGCCTATTGGGCTGATTATTACAATTTGGACTGGCAAGGCGTTGAAGCGAGTGTGACAAAAGATCTGGATGTATTTGGCAACAGTACGCACCTCATTAATATGAGTAGGGTGTTGCATGTTTCACCTATCATTCAGAATCCTCGCTTTATCAGTGCGCTGGTGGGTACCATAGAAATCCCATTATCCGCAGAGTTGTTTACCAACATTGATGTGGTACATACCGTGGCCGGATTAAATCGGGATGACATTCGGCGCCATGCCGTCAATGTAGACATCGGTGGCTTCAACTGTCTGTTTATGCACCCGCTGCATGTATTGGAAAGTCGTCTTAAAAATATCGAAAAAATTCCTCAAAAGCGAGATCCGCAAGGTTACGCGCAAGCGGCCCTCGCAGTTCGGATGGTGCATGCTTATATCGCCCAGCGCGCGGCCTCAGCCGAGGAGAGCGCGGCGCTCAAGGCGATAGAAAAGGTCGTGTCTCTCGGTAAGGTCGCCGCTGGCAAACTGGTCGCCAAACAAGGAATCAATCTGATTGATGCAATCCCTTTCGAGCACATTCAAAATGTGCAATTTCATGCGATCAGAAAAAAACAGATTATTAACGAGTTAGCACACTTGGCTTAATTGCGCTTACTTGGTGGCTGCTGTGAAGTTGGCTATACCTTGTCAACAAGGCCTAATATAGTTTTTACTCTGACCCCACCAACAGCCCGGGACAATTAAATGTCTAATTCGGTCCGTGATCAAACAATGGTTGCACCACAAGCTTGACGCCCAGCGCCTGGCAAACCTTATTAATGGTGTCGAAACGAGGGGCGCTGCCAGCGCGTAAAGCCTTGTAGAGGGCTGTTCGGCCAATGTCAGTATCGTTGGCCACTTCTGTCATGCCTCGTGCACGTGCAATAGTGCCTAATGCGTCAGCAAGCAGGCTTGCATCATTTGCCTGAATGATCTCAGTGAGATACGCCGCAATAGCCACTTCATTAGTGAGATACGCGGCCGAGTCAAACTCAGCAAGATTTTCAATATTGATTTTCGCCATTTTTTACTCCGGTGAATAAGTCCATTTTATAAACTATCGGCCAGCCTTTTCGCCGCCTTGATATCTTAGGTTTGCGTGCGCTTTGTGCCGCCAGCCAGCAAGATGATGATATCGCTTTGGTGATGTGTGAAATACACGCGCCAGCCAGAGCCTACGTGAATCCGCAGCTCCAGCACACCATGCCCAACTCCGTCAGCATCACCCATAAGGCCGTGTCTTAAGCGATCAATACGTGCAGCAATAATCGCTTTGATGGACTCATCTTTCAAGCCATTCAGCCATTGTGTAAAAGTAGGGAGTGGAATGACTCTAGTCATTTTTATTGTATTCGTTCGAGTACAGATCGTCAATGTAAGATACTTTTAGTTTCATGCGCATTCCCTGCAAACATTCACCATCGAATATCATACGTCAAAAATGTAAAGTTAAGTTAATGACGTCAGGGTTTTGACGCGCTCACAGATGAGTCTTAGTACAGGAGAAAATCTGTGAATACATATAAGAAAATACATAGAAGAGGAATACACACTGCGCTAGCGGCTTTGAGCGTGATGGCAACGCAACCAGTGTGGGCGGAAGCATTGAATACCCAGCTGCCAAAGCAGCAAGAGGAGAGCTTTAGTGTGCCCGTGAATGTGGATATTCCAGCGCAGCCGTTGGCTAATTCATTGCATGACCTTGGCAAAGCCACAGGCATGAATATCTCATTCCCCAACGACATCGTTTCTGGCAAAACAGCCCCCGAAGTGCGCGGCCGTATGTCGCGCAAAGAAGCGTTGCAGCGCGTATTGGGTGAGAGTGGGCTGGTGCCTAAAGCTGAAGGCAATAACATCTTCATCCAAAAACCGCCCAAAGACGAAAAGAAAGATATTCAACTCGACAAAGTCGAAGTCCGCGCAAAACGTTTTTACGAAGTCGGGCCACTGCCTGGCTTGGGGCTCACCAAAGAAGAAATCCCCGGTAACGTCCAAAGTATCTCTGCCAAAGAGATTAAAGAAGCGCATTCGTTAAGCATTACAGATTTAATGAACCGCAAACTGCAATCAGTCACAGTGAATGATTACCAGGGCAACCCGTTTCAAATGGATGTGCAGTACCGTGGTTTCACGGCAGGCCCGCAGATTGGCACGCCACAAGGCTTGTCTGTATTTTTTGATGGCATTCGAGTGAACGAACCATTTGGAGATGTCGTGAACTGGGACATGATCCCGATGAATGCACTGGCAAGCGTAGATGTGTTTCCTGGCTCCAACCCAATTTTTGGTTTAGGTACTTTGGGCGGTGCATTTTCTGTCAAAACCAAGGATGGTTTTAATAATGCTGGCACAGACGCAACAGTTCTCACTGGTTCTTACGGTCGTAAATATCTGCAAGGTGAGGCGGGTTGGAATAACGGGACTGTTGCCTTATTTGGCGCAGGTAACTTTTTTCTTGAAGACGGTTGGAGAGATAACTCCCCAAGCAAGGTCAATCAGTTTTTTGGTAAAGCGAGTTACCGTGGCGATAAACTGGATTTGAACCTCAGCACGTTGCTAGTAGGCAATGATTTGACAGGTAACGGTGTTGTTCCGACCAATTTTTATGAGCAGGATCGTAGTAGCGTATTTACCAGTCCTGATGAAACTAAAAATCGACTTTCTCAATTTCAATTGTCTGGTAACTATTTCGTCAATGATACCTTCACCATCACTGGGCAAGTCTATCGTAGAAACAGCCGCCGTAATCAAAAGAATGCTGATGTTTACACAGGTTATGCGGGCCAAGCTCTAAGCCAGAATTTTTCCGATGGTCAACAATATACGTGTTTATACGATAGTGATGGGTTAGCGGCAGAATATGGTTTGCCAAATTATGTAGTAATCGACATTCCTAATCCTAACGACTTTTCAAGCAGCCCTTTTTTAAATGAATTATTTAATAACGGCGTTGTGGACTTTTCCTTGTTAGATGCAGATGCTTTTAATCAATCGCTTACAGGCACACCAGAAGCTGCCGCATTTTTAGCTCATGCACAACAGGTTGCTACATATTGGAAAAATCCAGCACCATATATCAGAGCAAACGTTGTTTTTGATGAAAATGGAGGGGAGGTGACCTCCTATTCGAATGGCGAAAGCTCATATATTCTTGATGGATCTACTTTTGGGGGCGGAGGTGGTTTTAATCTTGATGACGGTTTTGGAGCTGGATATGGGGTTCTCACCGCTTTGGGACAGTCGTTCTATTATGATTCTAGTGGGGGCAAGCATTTGGTTGCTTTCATTAATGCCCGAAATGGTACAGATTGCACAAATGGTTCATTGGGTAGCGCAACAGGTAAATACTATAACCCTCTTATAGGCCCCAGAGGGGTTCAAACAATAGACGGTATTTCCAATGGCGGTTCAGGCGTAGTAGAGGGAATCCCCACTGCCATTATCAATGATAACCGTATTAATCAAGTAGTTGATGGGGCATCTATCCAGTTCAACTGGAATTTGGAAAAGCACAAGTTCATGCTGGGCGCGTCTATTGATAATGCCTATGCTCAGTATAGTAATTCACAACAATTAGGATTTTTCGATAGCAAGCGTAACGGTACGATAGATGGTAACCGTGCTTTAGATGTGTTTACCGCGGCAGATTACCCTATCAGAAATAATGATTTTGATGGTAACTCTATCACTAAAAGTTTGTACTTAAGCGAAACATGGACGCCCATTGAAACTGTGCATGTGACTGGCGCTCTTCGGTATAACGAGACTCAAGTCAAGTCAACTTTGGCTGCACGTGATTTTGGTCAGTCAGAAATTACGCTGAGCAGGTATTTGAACGACCCAGCAAATTTTGCGTTATGCCAGAATGGGACTTGTCCGGGTACCGGATATGTGGATGCTCCGAATGCATTTTTGATGCTACCTGCTGAACATGAAAAGTTCAGCTACTACTCTCTCAATCCTTCGTTAGGCGCTACTTGGCAGGCCAAAGAAAATCTCAATTTATATGCAAATTGGGCTCAAGGTACCAGGACGCCCAGTGTAGTTGAGCTAGGTTGTGCGCTCGACAAAACGCCAACCAGAATCGGGGCTGACCAGAATGGGAATGATGTTTTCATGCCCAGAAGCGTTGCCTTGGGACGCTCTTGTCAATTACCTAGTGGTCTTTCAGGTGACCCATATTTGCCGCAAGTCAGGGCAGAAACATTTGATCTTGGGGCGCGGGGCCTGTGGGGCGATTCTCTTCAGTGGAATTTAGGTTACTACCGCACTGAACTCAAGAATGATATCTACATGGTCACTTATTTTGGTAATCAGAACTTTTTTGACAGCATCGGTAAAACACGTCGCCAAGGCATTGAGATGGGTCTTAAAGGGGAGTTAGGCAAGGCAAGATTTAGTCTTAACTATGCCTTAACTGACGCTAAATTTAGAAATAGCTTTGTCACAGGAGGGGATGCCAATAGCAGTGCAACTACACCAATTGTATTAGCGGGTAGTGGCGAAATTACTTCGGGTGAAATCACCGTAAAACCCGGGGATCGTATGCCTGGAGTACCTCTTCATAACTTAAATGCCAATTTTAGTTATGACATTACTCAAGATTGGACTGTTAATTTAGGGGCTGTTTTGCATTCTTGGTCTTATTTGCGTGGTAATGAAAATAATGAGCATGAATCTGGTGTGCCCAGACCTGTGGTTATGCCTATTTACGACTCAAATGGCAATTTTCAAAGATATGACACGGTTTATCGTCAACCTTCAACCAATCCTGGAAAACTCCCAGGATATACCGTATTTAATTTCTCAACCAGCTACAGGCTCAATAAAGAGTGGACGGCGACAATGCTGATAAACAATATTTTTGACAAAGAGTATTTCAGCGCCGGTCGCTTGGGAGTGAATCCATTTTCGCCAAGCATTAATGGTGCTATTGGCCCTGATGGTTATAACCATAACTCTGGTGATTGGTTAAGTACAAATTTTGTGGCACCAGGCGCTCCAAGAGGTGTTTGGTTTAGCTTGAACTGGCATTTTGTGCCGGATTAGCAATAAAAGGAGAAGTTCCTAATGAAAATTGGGATTGATTTATAAGGTGAGCAGGCTTTTTAAAAATCAGAATTACTTATATAGATAAGGTGCGGCAAATATGTTGTCGACGAAGCAACAGTCACTCTACTGGCAATCCAACGTATTAAACGTATTAGATGGGCATTTGTGACATGCCTTGCGTAAGAATTCAACTACAACCAGCTTAGAACTACGAGGAACTAACGATTGTGGTGAATTGGTGAGTGCGGGCAGCCACAAATGCCTGCTAATTCTATCTTCTTTACAAGGAGTTAAGCATGAAAAACATGACATTAAGGTTAGCAGTATTGGGAAGTGTTGCATATTCTGCATACGCATTAGCAGCGCCTGGATTCACAGCTCTGCCAACAACTACACCTTTTACACACCCAACTGTATCAGGTGCGACGACCGCTTTTGTTGCATGCAACAATACTGGTGATTTTGGTTCAGGAGTAAGTACTAAGAGTCCAACAACCTCCCCTGCGAATGAATGCTTCTTGACTCCTAATCCTGCAAATGATTTGGCTTCACCTGTTACAGGTTACACATTAGTCACTTCAGCTAGTAGACCTGTCACCCTGAATAATGTGTACTCGGGCAATACTAACAAGAGTATTGGAACGGTGTTGGATGTCGTCTGGCGTAAACCAGCAGCTACAGCGCCAGTCACAGCTACTCCAATGTGCATTTATGGCACAAAATTTACTGCCACATCTACTGATTACAACACCACAGCAGCAGGCAATCAGTACTTTGAAGCAAACGGTGTTGCAAGAGGTGGCTTCGTTGATGTGAGTACACCTGCTAGTCCTGTCTCAAGGAATGTCGAAGTTGCCTATGCCAGAATGACTGGTACATCCGAAGTGTTGTTTCGTGCTGGTCGGGCCTATACATCTGTTCAACATCGTGTGGGAGACCAAGATATTCCGCAAACTGGGTTAGGTAGTTTTCCTTCAATTAACGGATCCAACTCGTGGTCCAGTAATGCAACTGCTACACAACAGAAAGCAGATTTGCACGATAACTGGGTAGAGTTAGCAACAGATATCAATGCACGCGACGATGATGGGTCAAGTACCGCGTCTTCTGCGATGTTCTATATCCGAACATCTTGTAGTACTTCAGCGCCTGTGGCCGTTGCTGATGCAATTCGCTTACGCCAGACTTTTCAAGAGCAAAGTACTGATCCTTCCACAGGGGTTGGCGTCGATCAAAATTTCATAGAGGTCACTGTAACTGGTTTTGTGCCTCCAGGTGGGGCAGCTACTCCAGCACACACTCAACCATATTAATCAGATTAATTGAGTTAATCTCTAGGCAGGGCAAAGTATTTTGCCTTGCCTATCTTGGAGAGAAAGCTCTGATATTAAGGAGTCAAAAATGGCAACAAAAATCTTTAATGCGACAGAAACTGAATATACCGGGACTGCAAGTGCTGACTTTATAGTGGGCAATAATCTTGGAAACTATATTGATGGCGGTGCTGGTAACGACTTCATTTCTGGAGGTAGTGGTGATGACGTTTTATTAGGTGGTGATGGCAATGATGTGATCTCTGGTGGCGCAGGTAATGATGTGATCGATGCAGGGAATGGAAATAATATCGTGGATGGTGCTGATGGCAACGACTACATTGCTGCGGGGGATGGTAACGATATTCTTTCTGGTGGGGCCGGTGATGACACCGTTTTCGGTGGTGATGGCGATGATGTCTTAACGGGCGGTGCAGGTTCAGATTACGTTGAAGGACAAGGGGCATCATTCGGTAATGAAACTGTGGATGGCAACATATATCTCGCAACAAGTGATGATTTCCTGATTGGTGGAGATGGTAATGATACTTTTGTGATTACCACGGAAGAAAATGCGGCTAACCTCTACATTAGCGGCGGTGTGTCGGGTCTTGACAATAATGGTGATCCTGCTCGGTACATTGACGTGAGTGAACTCGAGGGTGAAGAGGAGGAAGGTGGGGAAGAGGAGTTAGTTGTATTTGATACCGTCACTAATCAATATGTTGAAATTGAAGATCAGGAGATGTCTGAAGAGATTGAAACTGATGTTCGTTTAAACATTGTGACTCGTCCAGGCTCTTCTGCAATTAGCACATTCGCAACCACTATTGCTGGTTACAATGCTGTAGATACAATTGCTTTCACCCAATCTGGGGAGTTTGAAGGCATTGCTTTTACTGGGATTGAGCGTATTGAGTTGTCGAGTGGTGTGAGTATTACACTTGAAGCGGAACAACTTGAGGCAAACGGTGAGTCTCTGAGCCTCGGTGAATTAAACCCAGGCTATCAAATTCACGGCGTAGCCGGTGGTGATGTTGAAAATGTCACTGTTGAACTTGAGTTTGAAGAAGAAACTTTTGAGCCAGCCGCTACCATTGTAGGTGCATCACCTGTCACCTACGACAAAGCGGTATTTGAGGTAGATGACTTCTCTGTTGCTCATATCTACCACAACGTTGATGTGACTTATGATGCATCTGAAGGTGTTGCTGGTAGCTTCACCCGCATTGACGGTGCTAACGAAGGCAGCGATGCGCACGAAATCGTTGAAGGTAGCGAGGGTGTGGATTACGCGACGATGCGCCTGGGTGATGACACTGTGTATGGCAACGGCGGCAATGACTTGCTGATTGGCCATGGCGGTGCGGATTACCTCGACGGTGGCGAAGGCGATGACATTTTTGTGATCGGCGGTTTTGGTAGTGGTGTGCAAGGCACGACTTCTAAGGCAGATGACGGTAACAAAGAGTGGATTGCGACTGGTGCTAAGCATGATGTGATCGTCGGTGGTGACGGCGTGGATACGTTGCGCATTACCACTGGCATTGGCGCGAACACCAAAGCCAACGGTACGGTGGTGCTCAATAACGACAACTTCAAGTCTATGGAAGTGGTGCAAGTGGGCGGTACAGTGGGTCGTTTGAACGTTGAAAACACTGACTTGCAGTTGCTCAACGACCATTACTACTTTAAAGCCAATGGCACCGTGGCTGACCTCTCCAATACCCTGGGTAACAACGGCGGCACGATCAACAACGTCGTCGTTGATGCATCTGGCCTGACCACCAATGGCTTGCGTTTTGAAGGTAATGCTAACCAGCAAACCTTTATTGGGACCAGCAAGGCTGACGTGTTTGTTGGCAATGGCGGTAACGATACGCTGACTGGCGGCGGTGGTAAGGATACCTTTGTGTTTGGCAAAGTGTATGAAGAAGTGGTGACTGGCTCTTCTACCACTGTGCAAACTTACACTAACACGGCGTTTAACCTGACCGGGGTAGACACCATTACTGATTTCACCCGTGGCACCGACAAAATCGAGTTGCACCTGGATCAGTACAGCCAGTTGGCCGGATTCAATGCCAGCATGCTGCGTGTGAACAGCACAGGCACTGCACAAGATGCCAATGATTACCTGGTGTACAACACCACCACCAAAACCCTCAGCTATGACGCCGACGGTAACGGTAGCGGTGCGAAGGTAGACATTGCCATCCTGACAGGCGTGAATACATTGTCAACCTCTGACTTTGTGATCGTCTAATCACGATGTAAGCGGGCAGGCGGGGGAACCCGCTTGCCAACTTTCCATACTGAATTCTTTGTCGTGAAAATGTCGTCGCAAGCTGAATCCATCAAGCAAGTCATGTCTCAACTCTGGCCGCTATGGCGCAAGGTCTGGCTGATTGGGGTGGTGACTCATCTGCTGGTCCTGGTGCCCTCCTGGTACATGCTGGAGGTGTATGACCGCGTCATTAACAGCCGTAATGTCTCAACATTAGTCATGCTCACGCTGTTGGCCGCCTTTGCTTATCTGGTGATGGAAGCACTGGAATGGCAGCGTCGTAATGTGTTGCAAGTCGGGGCAAAGCGCTTCGAGCAATTATTGCAGCAACAAGTGTTTGAGCGTGTATTCGCCGCCAAATTGGCCCTGCCGATGTTTCCTGCGCAGCAAGTGTTTGCCGACTTTTCTACCCTTAAAAATGCCTTGCATTCCCCGGCCCTGCTTGGCCTGATTGATGCACCATTTTGTTTGATTTTTCTCGCTGCAGTGTTCTGGATTCATCCGGCACTGGGCGTACTCACGTTGTGCGGGCTGGCGATACAACTCGCATTGACCGTGCACAACCAGTCACACGTGGCACCGTTGATGAAAGAGGCCAACCAGCATGCGCTGGAATCACAACGCTACTTTGCCAGCATCAGCCGTCATGGCGATGTGATGCATGCCATGCAGATGCTGGCCCCGGTGGAGCAGCGCTGGTTGCAGCATCAGCACGGATTTTTATGGCAACAGGCGCAAGCGTCAGAGCTGGCAGGCAAAAGTGCGGCTGCTTCGCGTTGGCTGCAAACCTTGCAAACCAGCCTGATTTTAGGCCTGGCCTGCTATCTGTTTATTGCCGGTGAGTTGTTTAATGGTGGTGCCATGATGATTGTGGCTTCAATTTTAGCGGCACGCGTGCTGACGCCGTTGGTGCAGTGCGTGGGTCATTGGAAAACCTATGAACAAGCCTGGACAGCTTACCAGCGTATCGCCAGCCTGATGGCGAATGCCAGCGCAAGCACTGACGGGTTGGTGCTGCCACCACCTACGGGTGAGGTGACCGTAGAGCAGCTGAGCTATGCCATGCCGCAAGCGGGTAAATCTTCGGCTGAGGTATTTATCCGCCAGGTGCAATTTAAATTAAGCGCCGGGCAAGTGTTGATTGTGGCGGGGGCTTCCGCATCGGGCAAAACAACCTTGGCCAAATTGCTGGTAGGTTTATTGGCACCCAACAGTGGCCGCGTACGGTTTGATGGCGTGGATGTGCATCGCTGGGACAAAACGCAACTGGGTCCGCACCTGGGCTATCTGGCGCAGGAAGCCGATTTATTTGATGGCCCGATTGTCGACAATATCTGCCGCTTTCAGACGCCTGACCGAGAGGCCCTGACTGAGGTGCTGACCTTGCTCGGGCTCTACGAATGGGTACATCAATTGCCTGATGGCCTGAATACGGTCATTGGTCAATCTGGCATGCCGCTTTCTGGTGGCGAGCGCCAACTGATTGGCCTGGCAAGAGCCTTTTATGGCAAGCCGCGTATTGTGGTGCTGGATGAGCCGAATGCTAACCTGGATACCACCGCCGAGCGCACCTTGCAGCACGCGATTGCACACCTGAAGCAACAGGGCACGACTTTTATCATCATCAGCCATTTGCAGCACATTTTAAGCATCGCCGACCTCATGCTGGTGATGTGCCAGGGGCAGATGATCCGCTACGGCAAACCGGCAGAAGTGCTGGCCAGTTTTCAAGCCGCGCCTGCACAAGCAGGGGCTGTAAAAACAGAGACAGGAAAGGTGGCACAGTCATGATGCTCACTCGTTCACCCGCATGGCAGCCGCCACTGTGGTCTTTTATGCAGCCGTTTAAAGGTGCTTTTTTGCAAATGGTCTGGCTCAGTTTGCTGACCAATGTGCTGATGCTGGTGCCCACCTTGTATATGTTGCAGTTGTACGACCGGGTCATGCTCAGCCGCAATACGCTGACGCTGGTAGCCATGACCGTATTAACGGCCGGGCTATTGTTGCTGATGGCAGGTGCAGACTGGTTGCGCAGCTTATATGCGATTAAAACTGGCGTGCAGTTTGACCTCACGTATGGCAAGCAGGTGTTTGCTGCTGTGTTCGACGCACGTCAGCAGCAGAAGCCACCTGCTGAGTCATTGCAGCAATTAACCGCCATTCGCCAGTTTATGACGGGTCAGGGTTTGTTTGCCTTGCTGGATATTCCCTGGAGCATGATTTACATCCTGGTGTTGTTTGCCTTGCACCCGGTGCTGGGTGCCACTGCTATGGTATTTTGCCTGGTGCAATGTGCGGTGGCGTTGTTGAATCAGCGCATGACGGCATCGCCAGCGCAAACCGCACAGACGGCAAAGCATGACACCGAGCATTTCGTGCAGCAAAAAATCCAGCATTTGCAGTCCAGTGTTGTGCTGGGCATGTTGCAAACCTTGCGCCAGCATTGGCAGGCATTGCTGGCCAAACAATCACTGGCAGAGGATGTCTGGTTACAAGCCAGCGACCGTAGCCAGTTTGTCAATAAATGGGTGCGCTACACCTTGCAGTCACTCATGTTGGCAATGGCGGCTTGGCTGACCATACGCGGTGAAATCAGTGTGGGCTCCATGGTGGCGTCGAATGTGCTGATTGCACGTGCTTTGCACCCGTTTGATGTCATGGTGCACAGCTGGCGCCAATGGTTGCAGGCGCAGTCCGCTGCGGCAGATTTGCAGGGTTTGTTGCGCAACAATGCTGTGCAGGCAGCGCTGCCTGCGATACCCCTGGTACGGCCTTATCAACTGGGCTTGCATGCCGTTGGTGTCACCGCTGCTTCGCGCCGCTTATTGCATGAGGTGAGCCTGACTATTCAGCCTGGACGGTTACTGTGTGTGATGGGGCCATCGGGCGCGGGCAAAAGCACTTTGGCACGCCTGTTGGTCGGGGTGGTGTCGCCCACGGCTGGCGACTATCAAATCAATCAATCTACCATTACGGCAGACAATGCACGTGCGCTGATGACCAGCGTCGGCTATTTGCCGCAACAGGTGTCTTTGCTTGAAGGCACCATTGCCGAAAACGTGGCCAGGTTTGGTGAGTTGGAGAGTCAGCATATTTTGCAGGCCTGCCAGCGTGTGGGGTTGCACGAAGCGATTTTGCGTTTGCCGCAAGGCTATGACACACGCCTGGATGAGCAAGGCTTGCCATTGTCTGGTGGACAGCGCCAATTGCTGGGCCTGGCGCGTGCCATTTACAAAGAGCCAGCCTTGCTGGTGCTGGATGAACCGAATGCCAGCCTGGATGAGTTTGGCGAAGCCAGGCTGATGCAGTTGCTGCAAGCCTTGAAAACCCTGAATACTACCATTGTGGTGATCTCGCATCGCTCCGGCATCCTCAAGATTACTGACGACCTGCTGGTGCTCAAGCGTGGCGAAGTGTTACACCATGGGCCACGTGATGCGGGGATTGTCTATTTAAACCAATTACATGCTGCGACCAGCAGTGTAGCGACGGAGCCTGCATGCGCCTGACGATGAATCCTGCTGTTTCTGACAATGTGCACGCCATTGAGTCTTATGCGCATAGCGTTAGCCATACCCGCAAAGGCGCCGCCATTTTGCTGCTGGGCCTGGCTGGTTTTGTGCTGTGGGCGGTGTTTGCGCCGCTGGATGAAGGTGTGCCCACTGAAGGCGTGATCAGCGTCGAAACCAATCACAAAGTCGTCCAGCATTTAACGGGTGGCATGGTCAGCGCCTTGCAGGTGCACGAAGGGCAGGAGGTGCAGACTGGCGACGTGCTGTTTAAACTCGATGCGCAGGCCAGCAAGGCACGCTATGAAGAGGTATGGCAGCGTTATGCCGGTCTGCGTGCGCAGGAAGACCGTTTGCGTGCCGAGCAGGCCCATCGTGCGGTGATTGATTTTCACCCGGATTTGACCAGCCAGCAGCAGGATCCGTTTATACAGCAGCACATGCGTAACCAGAGCCAGTTACTGGCTGCCCGGACCTCAGCGCTGGCAGCGGATATCGCTGGTAAAAAAGAATCCATCGCAGGTTACCAGGCATTGATTGAAGGTTATCGCGGCGTGTTATCCAGTCATGAATCACAACTCACCTTGCTCGAAGAGCAATTAAAAGGCGTACGCGCCTTGACCGCAGAAGGCTATGCACCGCGCAATCAACAGAATGACCTAGAGCAGCGCGTGGCAGCGCTGTATGGCGAGCGTGCCAATACCCAGGCCAATATGACACGTGCCCAACGTGCCATTCTTGAGTTACAGCAGCAGATTAACCAGCGCAACCAGATCGAGCAGAAAGAAATTGATGCTGATATGGCGCAGGTCAAATTGCAGGTGGAGGCGGATGCGCAGAAAGTGCTGGCTTTGCGCCAGGAGCTTGGACGCACTGAAATTCGCTCCCCGGCATCTGGCCAGGTGGTGGGCTTGCAGGTGCATACGGTAGGCGCGGTGATCCAGCCTGGTCAAAAGCTCATGGACATTGTGCCGTCCGGCGAGGCATTGATTGTCGATGCGCAAATCCCGCCGCATCTGATAGACAAGATCCATGTCGGCCAGGCGGCGGATATCCGTTTTTCTACCTTTGCCAACAGCCCACAGTTACTGGCAGAAGGACAGTTGAAGTCGGTCTCTAAAGATTTGTTGAGCAAACCTGCTGCCACGGTAGAAGGTAGCCAAAGCTATTACCTGGCGCGCGTGATGCTCACCGATAAAGGCATGCAAGCCTTGCAGGGGCGCCAGTTACAGCCTGGCATGCCGGTGCAGGTGGTGATTAAAACCGGCGAACGCACACTGTGGAACTACCTGATGCATCCACTCAGCAAACGCCTGGCGGCGTCGATGAAGGAAGAGTGATGCGCGCAGCAGTAAAGTTGAAATATGGACTGCAGTTGTGGCTGCTGGTGACAGGCTTGTGTTCGGGGGTGGCGGTCTTGCAGGCGCAAGAAGACCTGAATGGCCTGTATCAATTGGCGGTGACTAATAATGCTGACTATCGTGCGGCACTGGCGAATACAGAGGCTGAGCGTGAGGAGCTGACCAAGGCGCGGGCGCTGTTTTATCCCAAGGTGCAACTGGGCCTGACCAAAGGCCGCGGCAATACCGACCGCACCACGCAAACAACGCTGGGCGCGGTGAATAGCGAGTTGGATTATTCGCTGGAAAATTACAATCTTTCGGTCAAACAACCTTTGTTTAACCGCGAGACCATGGCGATTTATGGCGGGGCCAAATCGTATGTCAGCGCACAGGAGTCCTTGCTGGAACAGGAGAATGCCAAGCTGATTCTCAAACTGGTGTCGGTGTACTTGGAAACACTGTATGCGCAAGACCGGGTCAGTGTGCAGCAACGCAAACTAGACGCAGTGAGCCAGCAATTGCGCCAGGCTGACCAGCGCTATGTGCATGGCAGCGGCACGGTGGTCGAGGTGAGTGAGGCGCAGTCTAACCTGGACGTGGCGAAAGTGGAGCACATACAGGCCAGTAATGATTTGCTCTCAAACCAGCAGAGCTTGCAGATTCTGACCGGGGCATCGCAGGGCTTGTCAGCCACCCTGGTGGTGGATGGCCTGCGTGGATTAAATGCCTCAACGCAGTCTTTGGATCACTGGCTGGCAATGGCGCGGCAACATCATCCGGAGTTGGCTGCAGCCTACCAGAACGTGGAAGTCGCCAAAAAAGACATTGAGAAAAAACAGGCCGGGCATTACCCGACGCTGGACCTGGTCGGTGTGCGTTCATATAGCCAGAACGACAGTAATAATACGCTGGGCTCGCGCTTTGATACCACCACCATTGCCTTACAGATGAATGTGCCCTTGTTTGCGGGCGGCTATGTCAATGCCAATGTGCGTCAGAGCGCCAGCCGCCTGACTGCCAGTGAAGAAAGCATGACTGCCAAGTCACGCGAGATTGAATTCAATGTGCGCAAATACTACCAAAGCCTGCAGGCACAACAACAATCTATCAGTGCTTATCAACAAGCGGTGCAATCGGCCAGTGTGGCGCTGGATGGCACACAAAAAGGCTTTATGGCCGGGTTTAAAACCAATCACGAAGTGCTGGATGCGCAGCAAAAACTGTTTACCAACCAGTTGTCGCTGACCAAGGCTTATTACAGCCTGATCAGCGATTGGGTCAATTTGCAGTTTAGCAGTGGCTTGCTGACGCTGGAGACGCTTAACCGCGTGAGCCAATTATTTACGCTCAACAAATAAGGAATAAACATGAAGTGTTCAAAGGGGATGAAACAGTCTGGGTTTACCTTGCTGGAGTTGCTGGTGGTGATGGTGATTATCGGCCTGCTGGCGGGTTACGTGGGCCCCAAGTATTTTGCCCAGATTGGCAAATCAGAAACCAAAACAGCTAAAGCACAAATTGAGGCACTGTCACGTGCCTTGGATACTTATCGGCTGGATATTGGCCATTATCCATCGACTGAGCAGGGTTTGGCGGCGCTTAACCGGCAGCCGGATGGCGAAACCAAATGGCAGGGCCCTTACTTGGCCAAAGGCGTGCCCGCCGACCCATGGGGCAGAGCTTATCAATACCGTTATCCCGGTGAGCATGGCGATTACGATGTGTGGACCCTGGGCAGTGATGGCGCAGTGGGCGGACAGGACGCGGATAGCGACGTTGGTAACTGGTAGCGATTTCACCTAAACCACCATGAAGTTTGAATTAAAAGTATTACAGGGCGCGCAGGTCAGTTGGCTGACGGTGGATGCCATGGACCGCCAGTCGGCCTTACAGCAAGCGCAGGCACAAGGCTATGGCGTGTTGCAGGTACGGTCGGCGCGTGCACAGGGCTGGCTACAGTGGCCACTGAAAACGCAGACGTTTAATCTCAGCCTGTTTAGTCAGGAGCTGCTCACGTTGCTGGAGTCTGGACTGAGCCTGATTGAGGCGATTGAAGGTCTGGCTGAAAAAGAGCAGCAAGACCATGCGCGTGCCGTGTTAACGCAGTTGCGCACGGCGCTATTTGAGGGCTTGCCGTTGTCGCAGGCGCTGGCCTTGCAACCAGGCGTATTCAGCCCCTTGTATATCGCCTTGATTCGCGCCAGTGAACGCACCGGTGACATGGTGCAAGCTTTGCGTCGCCATGTCGCTTACCAGACACAAGTAGAGGCGATTCGTAAAAAGATTATTGCGGCTTCGATTTACCCGGTGTTGCTCATCGTGGTGGGCGGGCTGGTCGTGCTGTTTTTACTCGGCTATGTGGTGCCGCGCTTTAGCACCATTTATGAAAGCGGCGGTGACAACCTGCCCTGGGCCAGCCAGATGCTGTTGCGTTGGGGGCAATTATTGCAAGGGCATGGTGAATGGGTACTGCTGGCCACTGTGGGCATGGTGGCCGCTGTGTGGCTGCTGTTTTCACGCCCGGCCAGCAAGGCCTGGCTCATGCAGCGCGTGTGGCAAATCCCCAGTTTGGGCGAGGCCTTGCGCATTTACCAGTTGGCGCGGTTTTACCGCACGCTAGGCATGTTGTTACAGGGAGGAATTCCCTTGCTGACGGCCCTGGGCATGGTGCAATCTCTGTTGCCGCAAGAGTTGCAACTGGCTTTGCAGCGCGTGATTGCCGAGGTGCGTGAAGGCAAGGCTTTATCGGGCGCCATGGAGACACATGGCCTGACCACGTCGATTGCCAACCGCATGCTGCGTGTGGGTGAGCGCAGCGGGCAACTGGATGACATGCTGGGTCGCATCGGCGTGTTTTATGACGAAGAAACAGCGCGGCGGGTGGAGTGGCTGAGCAAGCTGCTGGAACCGGCACTGATGGTAATCATCGGCCTGATTGTCGGGCTGGTGGTGGTGTTGATGTATATGCCGATTTTTGAGCTGGCAGGCGCAATAGAATAGGAAACGCCATCGCATGAATATGCAGGATTTACCACTCACCGGGCAGATGCCGCCGCCATTGGCGACCGCATTGTTGCCGCAGGCACGCCAGTTGGCGCAACAAACCGGCCGTCCGCTGATGGAGGTACTGGAGGAGTTATCTGGCCAGGCACCCGATGCGTTTGTGCAAGCGCTGGGGCAGTGCATGCATTATCCAGCGCTGACGGCGCTGGACCTGCATGCCATGCAGCCCATGTTTGAAGTGTTACGTTTTGCGGATGCCAGCACCTTGCATGCTGTGCTGATGCAGAAACCAGACCAGTCATTACAATTGGTTTTGGCCGATCCGTTCGATGAAGCATTGCAGTTGCGCTTGCAGAGCATGGTGCGTGTGCCGGTGCAGTGGTGTCTGGCACATCGCAACGATATTGCCGCCTGTTTGCAATTTCATGAGGCGCAAATGCGCGCGCTGGATCAGGTGCAACACAGTGACAGCGCAAGCCATGAGGAAGAGGTCCCCGTCGAAGAGCTGTCGCTGAAATCCATCAGCGAAGACAGCAGCCCGGTGGTGCGTTTTGTGCGTTCGACTTTGTATGATGCGCTCAAAGCCGGGGCCAGCGATATCCACCTTGAATCCACCATGCATGGCTTGCGGGTCAAATACCGTATTGATGGCGTACTCAATGAAGTGGGCGGCCTGGCAGGCGTGATGCAGGCCGAGCAAGCCATTTCGCGCATCAAGGTCATGTCCGAGCTGGATATTGCCGAACGCCGCATTCCGCAGGATGGCCGCTGCAAAGTACATGCCCTGGGCCGCGAGATCGACCTGCGTGTCTCCATCATGCCCAGCGTCGTCGGCGAAGATGCCGTGTTGCGCGTGCTGGACCGCAAAGCCCTGAGTGAAGCGCAAGGCATCAGCCTGGAGGTGCTGGGTTTCGCCCCGGACTTACTGGCGCAAATCCGCGCGCAGGCGGAAGCGCCTTATGGTATGTTGCTGGTCACCGGGCCCACCGGCAGTGGCAAAACCACCACCCTCTACGGCATGATTTCCGAAATCAACCAGGGCCAGGACAAGATTATTACCATTGAAGACCCGGTCGAATACCAATTGCCAGGCGTGCTGCAAATCCCGGTTAACGAGAAAAAAGGCCTGACCTTTGCGCGCGGTTTGCGCTCTATTTTGCGTCACGACCCGGACAAAATCATGGTCGGTGAAATCCGCGATGGTGAAACGGCGCAGATTGCCGTGCAGTCGGCGCTCACCGGGCATTTGGTGCTCACCACCGTGCATGCCAATAACGTGTTTGATGTCATCGGCCGCTTCACCAATATGGGCGTGGATGCTTACAGCTTTGTGTCCGCGGTCAATGTCATCCTCGCCCAGCGACTGGTGCGCGTGATCTGCCCATTCTGCAAGGTGGATGATGCGCCGGAACCCGTATTGTTAAGCAAGTCAGGGCTGACGATAGAAGGCACGCAACACTACCAGTTTAAAAAAGGCCAGGGCTGCGGCCAGTGCCATGGCAGCGGTTACAAGGGCCGCAAAGGCATCGCCGAATTGCTGCTGTTTGATGACCGCATGCGCGAACTCATCGTTGCCAAAGCGCCTATCAGCCAGATCAAGGCCCTGGCAGCCACCACGGGGACGCGTGCGATGCGTGATGCAGGCCTGGCTTTGGTGGCGGCAGGCGAAACCACTTTGCAGGAGATTAACCGTGTTACAGCACTCTCCTGACCCAGGTGTGGATTGCCGCGAGGCCGATAGCCGCCGCTGGTGGCAGGCCTGGACTGCGCCGGAGTTGCGTCTGGTCATCACTTGCGATGCATT
The DNA here is from genome assembly GCF_015354345.1 of Methylophilus sp. 14. GTDB lineage: Bacteria > Pseudomonadota > Gammaproteobacteria > Burkholderiales > Methylophilaceae > Methylophilus. The sequence goes on from NZ_JADKYS010000001.1 coordinate 491,047, forward strand.
GGAAGTCTTTCAATTTAAACGCGCCTGGTGGCCGGGCAGTCGTCCGCAGCTTTTCAGCCATCAACGTTATGCTTTGCCAGGCAATGCGCACGATCTTTTGCCGCCAGACGCTTTGTGGCAAACCCTGCATGAGGTGTTGGCGCCATTGGTGGGCCAGCGCTGGCATGTGGTGGTGGTGCTTTCTAACCAGTATGCGCGTTGGTTGGTGCTGCCTTGGCAGCCTGACATCCGCTCGTCCGCCGACCAGGCCGCCTATCACCGCCATGGCTTGCAGCAGGCTTTTGCCAACGATGGACAGGATTGGCAGATTGAGGCCCAGCCAGGGGCTTATGGCCAGGCCACCTTGCTGAATGCACTGCCCGCCGCATTATTGGCAAAGTTGCAGGCCGCACTGGCCGACTATCGGTTGCCCGCTGGCATCATCACTGCCGCGTGGACACTGGCGGCTAACCAGGCCTTGCATATCATGCGTCAGCAGGGCTTTTCAGCTAATGGCTGGATTGTATGTCGTGAGTCCGGTCACTTAACTGTGGCTTGCCTGATGCAGGGTGAATGGCAGCAGATTCGCCAATTACCGGTCGACGCCCATTGGCGGCCGACCTTGACGCAGTGGTTATCACGCGAGCAGGCCATATATCCCGAGCGGGCAGCGTTGCCCATCTTTTTGTCACTAGCCGAGCCTAGTGGAGCTACACCGCAATCTATGTTGCCGTTTCAGGTGGTGGATTTGTGCAGCAGGCTGGATCAACCATCCCAGCCAGCAACGCAACGGAGGATGGCGTAATGCATGTCCGCTTCAATCACGCCCCCGGTCGCCTGCCAGGGCCAGTGGCCACGTTGCTTGGCCTAATTTTGCTAGGCAGTCTGGTTTGGCTAACGGTGGTGTACCAGCAGTTGACCGAGGAAAACACGGCTTTGCAGCAACAATGGCAAACGCATTTATCGTTACAGGCAGCCGACCAGCAAACCGTGCATGTACCTGTGGTCAATCCGGCACTGGCGTCGGATATCGTCGAGGCACAGCGACAGATACATACCCCCTGGCTCGCATTGTTAGGGGACCTCGAGCGTGTCCAGCAAGCCCAGTTGTACTGGCTGCAACTCTCCCCTGATGCCAAGCGTAAACAGATCCGCATGACAGTGCTGGCACAGCAGCGCCAGCAGGGCTGGGCGTTGGTTGAGCGTCTGAAAAAACAGTCTGCGTTAACGGACGTGAAACTCAAGGCCAGCGAAGCGACTGAAGTGAATGGCTTGCGTATGACCACCTTGCATGTGGAGGCCGGATGGCAGTTCTAAATAAAGCCATGCAGCGCGTTCACTACGTGTGCCAGCAAACCTTAAGTACGCACCGCTGGTTGGCAGTCATATTGCTGATCACAGTCGTATTGTTCGGGCTGGTGACCCACGCCTGGTGGCGTGGGCATACCTTGCAACATGCCTTGCAGCAAATGTCTGCGCCCACCAAGCGTGCATTGCCTGTTATGCAGCACAAGCCACAAGTGGTGAGCGTGTTGCAAACCTGGCCCGGTGAAGAGGAGGCTGACAGCATCAGTGCCGAGATCCTGGCGACGGCAGATGCGATGGGCATGGTGTTCGAGCGCGCAGAATTCCAGTCTGCCGCCGTTGAACATTCTGGTTTGCAGGTGCAACGCATTAAGTTACCTCTCAAGGGCGATTATTTGCAGGTACGCCACTTTTTGCAGCAGGTGTTGCAACACTACCCCAGCCTGGCATTAAGCCAGTTCAAACTGCAACGCAGCGATGTGTTGCAGCCTGAGCTTGAGGCCTATGTGGAATTCAGTTTGTATACACGCAAGCGAGGCCAGATATGATGCGACGCGGATTACTATGGGCCGCTCTGGCCTGCACCTTACTGGCATGTTGGTGGGTGGAGCAAGCCGAGCAGGCACCGGTTGCGGCTGTACAGCCGCCTCAACGTCGTGTGAGCCTAGCGCAGGCCTTGCCTCAAGCGGTTGTGCCGAAGCGCATCTCAGCACCGCAAAACGTCTCAATACCGGCAAGCATGACGGCAGTCGCCGACGAACCTGCTATCGACCTGTTTGCCGTGTTGGAAATGCCATCCGCCGACAGTGCCGAGGCTGCCATGCCTGAAGCCGTGAATCCTTATACCTATGCCGGTCGCTTGCAAGAGGATGGGCGCTGGACCGTGTTTTTAACCGATGGCCAGCAACAATACGTATTACATGAGGGCGACCACTTTGCCGAAGGTTGGCGGGTGGCGGTGCTGGATCAACAAAAAGTCGTGCTGCAGCATGCGGCCGAGCGCTTTGAAATCAGGCTGGATAACGGGGTGGTATTTTGAACAAGCAAGTGAATCAGAGAGTGCGTCATTGGGCCTGGCTATTGGGCTGCCCGCTGATATTGGCCAGTTGCAGCAACCTGCTGCCCGCACAGCAAACTGGCGATGCCACGCTGGAACAGGCCAGGCTATATGCCGCACGCGGCCAGGATGATGAAGCCATCCAGTTGTTGCAACCCCTAGTGGAAGCCTATCCGCGCCAGCCACAATACAAAAACTGGCTGACGTTGTTGCAGGAGAAAAAACTGCAAAAACAAGTGCAGCAAGCCGATAGCATGCTGGCTGCCCAGCAGTACGATGCGGCGGCAGAGGGTTATCAGCAGGTGTTGCAGACGGCGCCGAATAACCGTGCTGCCAGTGACGGTTTGCAAAAAGTGCAACTGGCGCGTCAACATGCCGCCCAGATCGCGCAAGTGAAGACGGCGATGCTGGCCGAAGACTGGGCCGGGGCCGAATTTGGTTTACGCAGTATCCTGGCTGAGCAGCCAGCGCATGCTGAGGCGCGGCAATTATTTGAGCAACTGGAGCAGAAGAAAAACGAGCGCAGCAGTGTGGTGCGGCCATTGCAGTCGGCACTCAAAAAGAAAGTCACGCTGGAGTTGAAAAACACGCCGATTAAAAATGCCTTTGAATACCTGGGCAAGGCTGGGGGCCTGAATTTCTCGTTTGACCAGGAGCTCAATGAAGGCATACGCGTCAATGTCTTGTTGCGCGATACGCCGATTGAGCAGGCGCTAGATGTAATTCTTACCAGTCACCAGTTGGGTAAAAAAGTGCTTAACAGCAATACCTTGCTGATTTATCCGCAAGCGCGTGCCGCGCAATATGAAGAGCTGTTTGTGCGCAGCTTTTACCTGACGCATATGGATGCCAAACGTGCGCTCAATATGATGAAAACCGTATTGCGTGCCAGTGATGTGTATATGGATGAAAAGCTGAATACGCTGGTGATCCGCGATACCATGGACCGCATCAAAGTGGCCGAGAAGCTGATTGCCTCGCAAGACCTGAATGAACCCGAGGTGATGCTCGAAGTCGAGGTGATGGAAATCAATCGCCGTAACCTGGAAAACCTGGGCATTCAGTATCCCACCCAAATTGGGGTGGGCGTGCAGGGCAATGCGGCGGGTAACAGTAGTGGCACCCAACCGCAGGCGGGCAAGCTGACCTTGACCGAGTTGCGTAACTTTAATGGCAACCTGGGCGTGTTTTCAATCAATGATCCGGCCATTGTGCTTAACCTGTTGCATCAAGATACTGACACCAATTTGCTGGCCAGCCCCAAAATCCGCGTCAAAAACCGTGATCGCGCCAAAATCCATGTCGGTGACAAAATCCCGGTGTTGACCAGCGTGGCCAGTGCGCAGGGGTTTGTCAGCCAGAATGTGAATTATATTGAGGTCGGCATCAAGCTCGATGTCGAGCCAGTGATCCAGATGCAGGATCAGGTCAGTATCAAGGTCGGCATGGAGGTGAGCAATATTACCGACCAGGTCACCACCAGTTCTGGCGTACTGGCGTACACCATCGGTAGCCGCAACGCCAATACCACCTTGCAGTTACGCAATAACGAAACGCAGATTCTGGCTGGGCTGTTCCGTGATGACGAGCAGAAAACCCGCCGCAAAGTACCGGGCCTGGGCAATTTGCCACTGATCGGCAAACTGTTTAGCAGCAACAATGAAGACAAACGCAAAAACGAAATTGTGCTGCTGATTACACCGCGCATAATGCATAACCTGAGCCCCGCCAGCTCGGTCTACAGCCTGATTCCTTCCGGCATCGCCGCGACGGCCAATCCGGTGGGTGCAGGTGGTGCGCGTACCGTGCAAGCCATAGACACCACACCGTCTGCCCCGGTGGTGACCCCGCAGTCGACACAAAGCAGCAATATGCGTAATGACAGCGGCTTTGCCAACCAGATGATGAACAGCAACGACAGCGCGACGGTGCAACCATAAGGTCAGGCCGCGCATGCTTTCTCTGACTTATCGCAAGGGGTTTACCTTAATCGAACTCTTGGTGACCCTGGCCTTGCTGGCCCTGCTGGTGACCTCGGCCAGCCCGGTGTTGCAGCTCAATGCAAAGCGTGACAAAGAGCGTGAACTCAAGCGCGCGTTATGGCAAATCCGCGATGCACTCGATGCGTATAAAGATGCAGTCGATCAGGGCCTGATTAAGAAAACGGCCGAAGGTAGCGGCTATCCGCCTAATCTGGCAATCCTGGTGACTGGCGTTGAAAATGCGCAAGACACCAAAAAGAAAAAACTGTTTTTTTTAAGGCGCATTCCACGTGACCCGTTTGCGGCAGATGCCACACTCAGCAATGCCGGTACGTGGCGTATCCGCGCTTATGATGGTGCACTTGATGAAATGGCTCAGGATGTCTATGACGTCTCATCACGTTCGCCCGCCATGGGCATTAACCAGCAACCCTATAGTGAGTGGTAAAGCCATGAAACGCGGATTCACTCTGATTGAAATGCTGGTAGTGCTGGCGATACTGGCGATGTTGCTGACCATCGTTTCGCCCAAGTTTATGCATATGCTGCAGCGCTCAAAAGAAACCACTTTACGCCATGACCTGCTGACCATGCGCGATGCGATTGATAAGTTTTACAGCGATAAAAATCGTTATCCAGACACATTGGATGAGCTGGTCGAAAGGCAATACCTCAAAGCCATCCCGCCCGACCCGGTGACTGAGCGCGCGGATACCTGGGTGATTACCTTGCCACCGAATATTGACGAGCAAGGTAGTGTATTTGACGTGCACAGCGGTTCGACGCGATTAGCTGAGGATGGCACGCCCTATGCGCTATGGTAGGCCGCCTGTCGACGGATTTGTGCTGATAGGCATGTTTATGCTGGTGATGCTCAGTGGCCTGGTGATGGCGCAGGCCAGCATGCGCTGGCACACCCAGGTGCTACGCGAGCGTGAAGCCGAGTTGATCCGCGTCGGCCTGGCTTACCGCGATGCCATTGGCCGCTATTACAACCAGACGCCAGGCATCGTGAAAACTTTTCCGCCCACCCTGGAGGCCTTGCAGGAAGATACCCGCTTCCCCACCGCGCGCCGCCATTTACGCAAACCCTACCTCGACCCCATCACGCAACGCGAAGGCTGGGGCATCGTCGAGGCGCCCAGCGGTGGCATCATGGGCATTTATAGCCTGTCTGACAAACCGCCGTTTAAAACCAAAGGCTATCGCGGCGAGTTGCAGCACCTCAACGACAAGCGCTATTACGGTGAATGGTACTTTGTTTATTTGCCGCAGCCAGCGAGTGGCCGCAATGCCTTGTGATGGTTGCAATTGGTTGTGCGTGGTTGTATGCAGCCATATTTTTGCTCGGGAATAATTGAATAAATCAAATAATTCAGTCGCTTAGCTAGCTGGCATCTTTATTGCCACGTGCAATGTAAAAGCCATTAGAGAAACGCCATGTCCCGTCCACTTTCCGTGCCGCAAGGTTTGATCGGTCTGCTCTACCAGGAGCATCATGCCTGGTTGCGTGCCTGGATCAATAAACGCCTGGGTTGCCCAAACTGGGCGGCAGATTTAACGCAAGACACATTTGTGAATGTGTTGCTCAAGGCAGATTTGCCAGTATTGCACGAGCCGCGCGCCTACCTCACCCGTATTGCGCATGGCCTGATGGTGGACCATGTGCGCCGTCGCGATCTCGAACGGGCCTACCTTGATGCCTTGGCGAATATGACCTCCGATGACATCGGCTCGCCCGAGTCGCGTGCCTTGATGCTGGAGCTGCTGGTGCGGCTGGATATTCTGCTCGACGGCTTGCCCGCCAAGACGCGCACGGCGTTTTTACTGGCGCAACTCGAAGGCGCCAGCTATCAGCAAATTGCCACCCGCCTGGGCGTATCTACCCGCACGGTGGGTAGCTATGTCGCCACTGCCATGCTGCAGTGCATGGCTTTACTGCAAGCCTAAGCGCCATGCGATCAGAGTTACTCAATCAGGTGACCCCGGCCATGCAACAAGCCAGCGACTGGTATGCACGCTGGCTTTCTGGCGAGATGGACGAACAAGCCAAGCTGGCCTGGCAATCCTGGCTGGATGCAGACGAAGAACATCACCGCGCCTGGCAGCAGATGGAGCGCGTACAGCAATACTTTAATAAAGTGCCCGGCGCGCTGGCATTGGCCACCCTGCAAGCCCCGCCTTCTGCCGAGCGCAGACGCCTGCTCAAACACATGATCTTGCTGCTCGCCGTCAGCGGCAGCGGCTATTACGCCTACCGCGAACAACCCTGGCGCGGCATGCTGGCCGACATTCGCACCCAGGTGGGCGAGCAACGCAAGCTCACGCTGGAGGACGGCACGCGGCTGCATCTCAATACCGATACCGCCGTCAACATCGTCTACAGCCCGACTGACCGTATCGTCGAACTGGTGCGTGGCGAAGTGATGGTAGAAACCGCGCATGAAAATGTGCGCATCTACCGGCCATTTAGCGTCGTCACCCAACAAGGCATGGTCACCGCCCTGGGCACAAAGTTTAGCGTGCGCGAATGGCAACAGCAGCAACGTGACTTAGTTAAAGTCAGTGTGTTTGAAGGCATGGTCGATGTACGCCCCAAAGGCAGCCAGGCAAGGCCCGTTCGCGTCAATGCGCGCGAGTCACTGGTGTTTTCAGCCAGCCAGGTGTTTGCCAAAACCGCGCTCAAAAACACCGATATGGCCTGGGTCAATGGCCTGCTTGTGGTCTACGCCATGCGACTGCAAGACTTCGCGGCAGAGCTCTCGCGCTACCAGTCCGGCCTGTTGCGCTGCGACCCCGCCGTGGCCGACCTGCATATTTCAGGTTCGTTCCCGCTCAACGACATCCCCGCCATTTTGCAAACCATAGCGCAAACCCTGCCAGTCAAAGTGCAGCGCTACACCCGCTTCTGGACCACACTTTCCCCCGCCTAGTCAGCCGCCGCTAAAAAATAATTCGATTTTCCCTTCCGGTTTTTATTTCTCGTTCGGCATAGCAGGTATCAGACAGATGTTGCTAATGCAGAAAGTGTGACACATGCACCATAAAAAACGCACAGGGAAATCGCATCACCGCCTATGGCAGCTATGCATAGGCGCCATGCTCACAACCACCCTGCAGGCCAGTGCGGCAGAACCACTCAATGTCAGCCTGCCCAAAAAAACCTACCAGATTCCAGCAGGTGATTTAAGCGACACCTTGCCCGACTACGCCGCAGAGTCCGGCATCCTGCTCGGCTTTGACCCCATCCTCACCCAAGGCAAACGCAGCGGCGTGCTCAAAGGCCAATACAGCGTGCAAGAAGGCTTTGAAACCCTGCTCAAAGACAGCGGGCTAGAAGTCGTGCAAGACAAAACAGGCCGCTACCAACTCCGCCGCGCCACGCCCAAACCAAAACCTATCCCCGGCGCGCCAGAAAAAGAAGAAAAACAAGCGCTGCAACTGGATAAGGTCGAAGTCCGCGCCAAGCGCTTTTATGAAGTTGGCCCTTTGCCTGGTTTGGGTCTCACCAAAGAAGAAATCCCCGGCAACGTACAGAGCATTTCTGCTAAAGAAATTAAAGAAGCGCATTCGTTAAGCATTACGGATTTAATGAACCGCAAGCTGCAATCCGTGACGGTGAATGATTACCAGGGCAACCCGTTTCAAATGGATGTTCAATACCGTGGTTTTACTGCCGGGCCGCAGATTGGCACGCCTCAGGGTTTATCTGTGTTTATTGATGGTATTCGTGTAAATGAGCCATTTGGTGACGTTGTGAACTGGGATATGTTACCGATGAATGCACTGGCGAGTGTGGATGTATTCCCTGGGTCCAACCCTATCTTTGGCTTGAATACCTTGGGTGGCGCATTTTCACTCAAAACCAAGGATGGGTTTAATAATGCGGGAGCTGATGCTGATATTTTAACTGGGTCATTTGGCAGAAAACAGCTGCAGGCAGAAGCTGGCTGGAATAATGGCACAGTTGGTTTATTTGCCGCAGGTAATATTTTTCTTGAAGATGGCTGGCGTGAGAACTCGCCAAGTAAGGTCAATCAGTTGTTTGGTAAGGCTAGCTATCGTGGCGATAAGTTAGATCTTAATTTAAGTACTTTGTTGGTAGAAACAAATCTGACTGGCAATGGATTGATTCCGAGTGAAGAGTACAACAGAGATAGAAATGCTGTCTTTACTTCGCCTGATAAAACAAAAAATCAGCTTCAGCAGTTTCAGTTGTCAGGTAGTTATTTTGTGAACGACACATTCACGATTACTGGTCAGATATATCGCAGAAATAGTGATAGAAAGCAAAAGGGCTCCGATGTCATGACTGATTACAGCGATGAGCTAATTGCCAAGCGGCGGCCAACCAGTGCTGATCAGTACACTTGTTTATTCCCTAGCACGAATCAGTACGGATTGCCTGATTACGTCATTATTCCAGTTGAGAATTACGATCCTACAAATGGCGTAGATTTATTTTCAACTCAATTCTTTCAGGATTTTGCTAATGGTACTTTGGACGTGAGTAACTATTCAAATCTCATCAACAGTAAACCATTACCAGATGAGTTTCTGGCCTCATATCGATATACATACAACCAATTTAAAAACTTTAGAGAATTCATCACTTATAACAATAACAGTGACCCTGACGATGCACCGCCCAATGTTGGCGCAACTGATTCGGCATACTTTGATGAGCCCTCTTATTTCTCTGACTTTACTATGCCCTTTGGTGGTGTGCCAACTGGGATTGGTGGAATCGTTCCAAGTTTCTCTGATTACTTTTTCACACGAGACGGAAATACGATCACTAAGAATTATGTGATGTTACTCTCGACTCTTAACGAGACAGCCTGTGCACAAACTCAAGGTGCAAGTTTTGAGATTACGGATCCAGTTACAGGTAATCCAGTATTGGTAGATGGGGTAGGCTTGAGGCAGCCTGGATATATTGAGGGCACGCCTACAGCTTTAATCACTAACAACCAGATCAAGCAAGTCACAGATGGTCTGTCAGTTCAACTCAATTGGAATCTTGAGCATCACAAGTTGATGGTTGGAGCATCAATTGACTCCGCGGGAGCCGAATATACAAACGAGCAAATGTTAGGATTTTTTGATGCTAGTCGAAAAGCCTATTTAGACCCTGAGCAGGCACATCCACAGTTTGGTGCTGCATTTGTACCACTTGCTAATAACAACTTTGAAGGTACCAATATCACCAAAAGTGTCTATTTTAGTGAAACATGGACACCGATTGAAACATTGCACTTTAACGCCTCGGGCCGTTACAACATGACACGTGCTAAAAACGTGATAGCGGCTAGAAGTGGTCAGTCCTCATACAGTGTGGGTGATTTAATTGCAGAGCCAGACAAATTCAATGTGTGCAGTGATACTAACGGCAACGGCACAATTGAACTTGCTGATTGTGCTGGGATTCCCCTGAATTATCGGCCATTAAATCTGAATACAGTGCTTGATGCGGCAGAAACTGAAAAGTTTACCTACTATTCGTTTAACCCTTCTTTAGGTGTTTCTTGGCAGGCACAAGAAAATATTAATATCTTTGCAAATGTTGCCAAAGGTACTCGGACACCAAGCGTAGTAGAGCTTGGTTGTGCATTGGATAAAACTCCTGGCACAACTACCTATAGTTATGTTGATAGCGGTGGTAATACAGTTAACTACAAGCTACCAAAAAGTCTTGAAGAGAATCGGCAATGTACCTTGCCAACCACATTGTCTGGCGACCCCTATTTGCCTCAAATCAAAGCCACCACATATGACATTGGTATGCGCGGAACTTTTGGTGAGAGCATGCAGTGGAATGTGGGTGCTTATCAAACTGACCTCAAAAACGACATTTATTTTGTTGCAGTAGGTAATTCACAAGGTTTTTTTGACAGCATTGGTGATACCCGTCGTCGGGGGATTGAGGCAGGTCTTTCTGGGAAAAAAGACAAGTGGGGATTTGCGTTCAACTATGCGTTAACAGAGGCAACTTTCGAAAATGATTTCCTGATGTATAGCTTGGACAATAGTAGTGCGACTTTTGATCAGATGTACGGCCCGGGCGTGATCAGAGTCAAGAAAGGCAACCGTATGCCAGGAACATCGTTACACAATCTCAATGCTACTGTTAGCTACGATGTCACCGATAAATGGAAAGTAAGTTTGGGTATGGTGGCTCATTCAGATAGTTATCTTCGAGGCAACGAAAATAACGAGCATCGACCAGGGGTGCCACGCCAACGAATCATTGGTAACAATACAATTCTTTTGCCACCAACAAACAATCCTGGTAAGGCCCCCGCTTATGCTGTGTTTAACCTGCAAACCTCTTACAAGCTCAGCAAAGAGTGGACGGCTAGCATGATTCTTAACAATATTTTCGATCAGGAGTATTTCACTGCGGGTCGTTTGGGCAGGAATCCATTCTCTCCGAGCATTTATGGTGCAATTGGCCCAGATGGCTACAACCACAATTCTGGCGACTGGTTAAGTACTAACTTTGTTGCGCCTGGCGCACCGCGCGGTATCTGGTTCAGCCTTAACTGGCATTTCGTCCCTGATTAATCTGCTTTTTAAACCTTGTTTGACTTTTTTATGTAAAATTGTGTTAACGACGTCAGGCTTTTGGTGCTGCCAGCGATTAAACAAGTGAGGGGATGTAAATGTGAAAAACTCCCAGATGGTTAGGGAAAATTTCCTTATTTGTATTTTTGTCATGCGGCGAGTGCGATGTTGGGTGGTGGCAAGCGTCGGTTTCCGTGTTGGCAATGTGAATTTTTATAATGGAGCCTGCTGTGGACTTAGTGCCTGATATTGTTGATCTTGTGTTGTATTTGCTGGGCGTGTTGTCGGTGCTGGTATGGTCCATCATCATTATTAAAAGTTGGGCCTGGTTTAAGTCGCGCAATGAGGCGAACCACTTTTTATCTGAGTGGCAGCAGGTGAAAACCATTTATGAGTTGCCAAAAATTATCTCCCACAGCAATAGCAGTTTTGCGCGTTTGTGTGACGCCGGTATGCGGGCGATGAACGAGGTGATGGCGAACTCGGTGTTGCGCAGAAACGAGCGCCAGGAGGTGATTTTGTTGTCCCTCAAGCAGCAGGCTTATCTGGAGCAAAAGCGCATGGATGGCGGTGTGGCGGTGTTGGCGAGCATAGGCTCTACGGCGCCGTTTATCGGTTTGTTTGGCACGGTGTGGGGCATTATGAATGCGCTTAAAACCATCACCGCCACCGGTTCTGCCGGGCTGGATGTGGTGGCCGGGCCGATTGGTGAGGCGCTGATTGCGACGGCGATTGGCATTGCCACGGCGGTGCCTGCAGTGCTGGCGTATAACTATTTTATGCGCAAACAAAAGGTGCACCGGGCCGATATGGAGCAAGTGGCCAGCCGCTTTCAATCATTGTTAACGCAGTCTGGCGTGGAGGGGTAGTCGTATGTCTATGTTGGGCGATGCTGAAAGCGAAGACCTGGTGAGCGAAATCAATGTGACGCCGCTGGTGGATGTGATGCTGGTGTTGCTCACGGTGTTTATTGTGACGGCGCCGTTGCTGATGAACGCGGTGAAGGTGAAGCTGCCACAGGCGAGTGCCGAGGTGGCGATTACTACGCCGAAAACGGCGCATATCAGCGTGACGGATGCAGGTGATGTGTTTTTGGACCAGCAACGCCTGGCGCTAGAAGGCTTGACCCCAGCGTTGGGCCAGCTCAAGCAAAGCCATGACCCGGCGGTGGAGATTTATGCCGACGAGCACGCGCAGTATGGCGTGGTGGCTAAAGTGCTGGCGGCGATTCAGCGCGCAGGCATTAGCAAGTTTAGTTTTGTGATGTCGCCAGAGGTGGGGAAATAAAGGCATGAGCAGCCTGATTTACCCTGAGCAGCAGGACTATTCGCTGATTTGGCGGGCGGTGATTGTGTCGCTGGCGCTGCATGCGCTGGTGGTGGCTGTTTATCCGGCACTGAGCCAGATTGAACTGCCCAAGCTGCCAGAGCGGCTGGAAATTGAGTTTTTTTCGATTAAAGCGGCGGCACCCAGCGTGCAAGCCGTGGCGCCGCCGACGGAGGTGGCTAAACCGCTTGAGCCACCTAAGGCGACACCTGCGCCTGTGGTGAAGCCACAAACGCCGGTCGAAACACCTAAGCAGGTATTGGCGGCGCCAAGCAGTCAACCGTCGGATTACCGTGTGCCAGAACAGGTCGCCCCTGCCAAGGCCGAGCCATCGCCCGTGACCCCGGCAGCCGCCACGCCTAGCGTGAGTGCGGCAGAGAGTGCGCAGCCCGCGGCGAATGACACCCAGGCAAAAGACAGCAAGCCCAGTGTGGCGGCAAGCGCGGCCACCACTAGCAGTGAGTCTGAGGAGTTAAATGCCGGTGATACCGATGCCTGGGGGGATTATGGTCAGCAATTACGCGACTTGGTGAGCAAAAGCAAACAGTATCCGGCCATTGCCGTGCGCCGCCATCTTGAGGGCGAGGTGACGGTGGTGGCGCAATTTGTGCGCGGTGAGCTGGTGAATGTGTCACTGGCTGGTAGCAGCAAGCATGTGCCGCTGGACGAAGAGGCCATGCGCATGGTGAAAAAAGCCATTGCACAGCTGGGCGTGAAAGACAGTTTAAAAAAGAAGAGCTTCAAAATAACAATACCAGTGAATTTTAAACTGGAGTGATCCTTCGCGGTTTCCCGAAGGCTGGCGTCATTAGAAAGTAAATCCCTCACTTTCGCGCAACAGTGACGCCTGCTCTATGTGCCCCCTGTCATTTGCCAGTTTTCCTCCGGCAAGTGCAGGGGATTTTTTTAACAAGCAGTGTGAGAGTGACTTGCTGTTGGCGGTTTTGCCAATCAAGAGCAGTGATTTGAATTTTAAAAAAGGTGGGTAAACATGATGATACATAAAACAAAATGGCTGCTTGCGGCGTTTGCCGCATTGATCAGCTTGAATGCTGAGGCAAAAATTGAGCAATTTCAGGAAAGCTACGCAGGCTATTTGCCGATGGACTATACGCTGGATGGCATGATTTACATGGGGGAAACCACTTTTAGCAATGGCAGCTCGACGTTGACGCTGTATTACCAAGCGTTGAATTTGCTGCAAGACCAGCTGTATGTGGTGTTTGGCAGTTATAGCAGAAATCAGGTGCAGAGCTCGCAACTGGGGCAGTTTGATTTCTGGTTGTCCGTGCCAGACCAAGACCCAATTAACCCAGTCGCCCCGCCAGATCCTGCATTCAGCGATTTGCCGATAGAGGGCAGTTTTCACTATGAAGACATCCTGATGATGCCGGATGGCCAGCTGGAAGTGTTTTACAGTGAATATGGCGCACTCAAAGGCTTTGTCAGCCCGCAAAACTACCTCTCGTTTACCATAGACTGGACCGTCTATACGCGTGACCGGCGGAGTTTAGTCCCGGCGCCGCCCAGCCTGTGGTTATTTGGCAGTGGCTTATTGCTGCTGGGCCTGGTTGCGCGCAGGCGTCAGCGCGTGGCCCCGGCGTCTGCCTGGCGATGACAGGTGTAGATTTAAAGAAGCCATATTGGTTGTTATCAGCCATGTGGTGGTTGTTTATGCACCCAAAAAGCGGCTTTTTCGGGTGGAATAAAATAGAAATGGCTTTAAATCGCATGGCATGTATTTTGCGATAACAGGGCATGGATAAGACGATGGTTTGGTGCGGCATCAATCTGCAATGGGCGTATACCGATTTACTCGGTTATATCCGCTTTAAAGTGGCGTGCCCGCACCTGGCCAAAGACATCCTGCATGATGCCTTGATCCGCTACACGGTCTCGACCAGTGACAACAAAGGCGTTGAGCCGCATGCCTACATGCGCAGCATCGCCAAAAACCTGATTGTGGATTCTTACAACCACAGCCAGCGTTTTGTGTCGCTGGAGGCCGAAATAGGCTTGAACCGTGAATGGCTGAATGCCCCGACCTTATCTGTGGAACAGCTCAGTGATATCAAGCAGCGGCTGGAAATGATCCAGCAGATTTTAGAGCAGTTGCCACCACGTTGCCGTCAGGTGTTCTGGATGTATCGCGTAGAAGGCCATACCCAGACCGAGATCGCGGCTGCGCTGGGCATTAGCAAAAACATGGTAGAGCGCCACGTCATGCGGGCGATTGTTGATTTAAGCAGTGCACGCGCGCTGATGGTGATAGACGCATGATGCACCACAAACACGAAGATGCCATCAGACAAGCCGCCGCGCGCTGGTATGTGCGCATGCGCGAAGTGGCGCCGGACTCCCCTGAACGCACCACGTTTGAGGTTTGGCTATTGTCCGACCGCAGGCATCAGGCGGCCTATCAGACCATAGAAGCCACCATGGATGACTTTAGCTCCACCGCACGGCTTAAAGCGCTTTCTAACGCCCTCACGCAGAAGCTATATTTTGAGCAAACAGCACGTCGCAAAAAAGTTTCCAAGCTTGGTTCTGGCCTGGCGGTAATGTTGCTCTGCGTCGGGTTGGGCTTTTTTGGCCGGGCGCAATATGTGCAATGGCAAGCCGCGCCTTTATCCAGCCAGGTGCAAACCACGGCTGTGGCGCAAATGGTCAAACACACGCTGGAAGATGGCACCATCGTCACAGCCAACGCCAACAGCGCCATGGAAATTGTGTTCTACCGCCATCAGCGCCTGGTTAAACTGAGCCGTGGCGAAGTGGTGTTTGAAGTCACCAAAGACCCGCAACGGCCGTTTGTGGTAGAAACCCGGCAGGCCAAAGTCACCGTCTTAGGCACGCGCTTTGCCGTCAACCAGCTCAGCAAAAAAGTGCGCATCAGTGTCGACCACGGCCGTGTGCAAGTGGCGCGTGCAGATGGTAGCGAGCCAATATTGATCTTGCACGATGGTGAAGTGGCAGAAATTGAACACAGTGCAGCACCACATAAAGTCAACCGCAATGCGGCCGACAGCTTCAGCTTTATCAACGGCCGCATTGTGTTTGACCGGGCCGATATGTTTGAAGTCGCTGAGACCCTGTCACGTTATCGCAGCCAGCCCGTCACTGCCATGTTCTTTGGCGAGCAAACGCCCAAAGTCAATGCCGTGCTCAAAATCGCCGAACTCGAAAGCTTTGTCAAAACTCTGCCGCAATCGGTGCCAGTCACACTCCAGCGTAAGGACCAGGCCTTGCTGATAGAGCCCAACAGGTAATTCTTTACATTTCTTTTTAATCCACGCATATCAGGCGTTTTGCCCGTTCGTCAGTTACACCTCTATCAAGACCTGTAATTGACGGATGCACCATGCAAAATAACTCAATGAAACCAGCCATCCTGGCCGCCATGCTGGCAAGCCTATTGCCAATCATCAGCCATGCTGAGCTCAATACACAGCTGCCGACAGAGCAAGAAGAACAGTTTTCTATCCCCCTCACGCTAGACCTGCCCGCGCAGCCACTCGCCGCCGCCTTGCGACAGTTCGCTATTCAAAGCGATTTATCACTCACGGTGGATAGCGCACTAGTTGTCGATAAAAAAGCCCCCGCCGTTAAAGGCCGTATGACACGTAAAGAGGCGGTGAAACGATTACTGGAAGGCAGTGGCCTGCAAGGCAAAATAGATGGCGAGAAAATCCTCATTCAACGAGCCACCAAAGAAGAAAAACAAGCCCTGCAGCTGGACAAAGTAGAAGTCCGCGCCAAGCGCTTTTATGAAGTTGGCCCGCTGCCTGGCTTGGGGCTCACAAAAGAACAAATCCCCGGCAACGTACAAAGCATTTCTGCCAAAGAGATTAAAGAGGCGCATTCGTTAAGCATTACAGATTTAATGAACCGTAAGCTGCAATCAGTGACGGTGAATGACTACCAAGGCAACCCGTTTCAAATGGACGTGCAGTATCGTGGTTTCACCGCCGGTCCGCAGATTGGTACGCCGCAAGGTCTGAGTGTGTTTATTGATGGTATCCGCGTCAACGAACCCTTTGGTGATGTCGTGAACTGGGACATGATTCCTATGAACGCACTTGCTGGAGTTGATGTGTTTCCAGGCTCTAACCCTATTTTTGGTTTGAATACCTTAGGTGGTGCATTTTCACTCAAAACCAAGGATGGTTTTAATAATGCGGGTGCGGATGTGGATATCCTTACAGGGTCATTTGGCCGCAAACAATTGCAAGCTGAGGGGGGATGGAACAATGGCACTGTTGGTTTGTTCGCTGCTGGTAATTTCTTTTTAGAGGATGGTTGGCGTGAGAACTCGCCAAGTAAAGTAAATCAGTTATTTACTAAAGCTAGTTATCGTGGTGATAAACTTGACCTCAATTTGAGCACTTTGCTAGTGCAAACTAATTTAGTGGGTAATGGATTATTGCCCTCTCAAATGTATGAGCAAGATCGAAATAGTGTATTTACGTCGCCTGATCGAACCAAAAACCAACTCGCTCAATTTCAGCTATCAGGCAGTTATTTCGTTGATGATAGTTTTACTATTACTGGCCAAATATATAGAAGAAACAGCAAACGTACTCAAAAAGGCTCTGACGTTTTTACAGACTATAAAGATGGGTTGTTATCACGGCGCAGACCAAATCCAGGCGATCCGGCGAATGGTATTCCTGCAGAGGAATATACCTGCTTATTCGCAAGTACAAATGGCCTTGGCATACCAGACTACTATGTAATCCCTGCAAATGAATCCGCCGGGGAGGACTTATCAACAGTTAATCTATTGGGTGGACCAAATACTTTTCAAGATGATTATGTTACTAATGGCTATGTAAGTTCTGCTTATGATGCTTATAAAAACACTCCGCTAGACCCTGAGTATGCCTCGGCTGTTAAGTTGATGCATGACTTTTATAGAAACACTGTAGAGAGTGTTCAGTATGTTCAAGGTGGAAGCTCTCCTCCTAATGGACCACCGATAACTGACTCGTTTGGCAATACAGTCGCTTCATATACAACAGGTGGAGAAGTCTTTGCAGCCCTTAATCTCAATCCTATTTTTGGTAGCACTGACAATGTTATTTATAATGCCGATACTTATTTTTATAAGACAGTTGGTAACGATTTAATCAAGTATTATGTAATTTTTACCGCGCCAACTAACTTGGATGCTTGTCAGGCAGCTAGAGCCGACAATCAAGCAAATGGGGTTCCAGGGCAACCTTATAGTCAAAAGGATGCAGCAGGTAATCCCATTTATGTAGATGGGGCAGAAGGCGGCGGCATTGATCCTTTGACTGGACGAAGTTTTCCTGGTGTGGTGGAGGGGACTCCAACAGCGATTATCAATAACAACCAAATTGATCAAGTAGTAGATGGCGCATCATTACAGTTAAATTGGAGTTTTGATAAACATAAATTTATGGTTGGGATGTCGATTGATGTCGCCAATGCCGACTATAGCAATACCAGCCAATTGGCTTTTCTAGATGCTAATCGGAATGCCTACATTGACCCCGCGCAGGCAGCCCCCCAGTTTATTGGGGCAATGCAGCCAATTTCAAATAATAACTTTGAGGGTACGCAGACTACGCAGAGCATCTACTTCAGTGAAACCTGGAGCCCGATCGAAACCTTGCACATTTCCACCTCCGGTCGTTATAACCAAACGCATACTAAAAACAAAATTGCAGCTCGCTATGGTTTAGGGTCGATAGGTATTGGGGATTTAGATGGTGTTCCTGATGAGTACAATACTTGTGACGGAGATTGTTCTACTAATCGGCCGCCAGTTAACTACCGCGAGTCGCGTTTCCTATCTAGCCAACTAGATCCTGCCGAGACAGAAAAATTTAGTTTTTATTCTTTTAATCCATCTTTAGGTGCTACCTGGCAAGCAACGCAAAACCTAAATGCATTTATTAATTGGGCACAGGGTACACGAGTGCCTAGTGTGGTTGAATTAGGGTGCGCTTTTGATGATACTCCAACGCCAAGTTCCACAGGTGCAATTCTTCCTAGAAGCATTGCGGAAAATCGCCAGTGCACGCTGCCGACCACATTATCAGGCGACCCTTTCTTACCACAAATCAAAGCCACCACGTATGACATTGGATTGCGTGGAGCTTTAGATGACACATTCTACTTTGATCGTCTGAGTTGGAATGTAGGGGCGTATCAAACCGATTTAAAAGATGATATTTATTTCGTAGCCGTAGGCAATGGTGCAGGTTTTTTTCAAACCATAGGTAAAACTCGTCGTAGAGG
Organism: Methylophilus sp. 14; assembly: GCF_015354345.1. Lineage (GTDB taxonomy): Bacteria > Pseudomonadota > Gammaproteobacteria > Burkholderiales > Methylophilaceae > Methylophilus. The sequence continues at coordinate 509,530 of NZ_JADKYS010000001.1, forward strand.
TATTGAGGCTGGGTTTTTAGGACAAAAAGACCGTTGGAGTTTTGGGGTGAATTACTCACTTACCGATGCAACCTTTGAAGACAATTTTTTGATGTTGAGTAACGATAACAGTAGCAGTAGTGCCAACATTTATCCTGGATTTGGCAATGTGATTGAGGTGAAAAAAGGTAGCCGCATGCCAGGAGTAGCTTTGCAGAACCTGAATGCTAATGTAAGTTTCGATATTACGCCTGAATGGCGAGTTGGTTTAACGACTGTTATGCATAGCGAAAGCTTTTTACGCGGTAACGAAAATAATGAGCATAGGGTAGGAGTTATACAGGATAGAGGTCAGGGCGCAGCAGGTAATGCTTTACGCAGGCCAACAAATAACCCTGGTAAAGTAGATGGATACGCCACTTTTAATTTTCAGACCAGCTACAAGCTCAGCAAAGAATGGACCGCGACCATGCTGATTAACAATATTTTTGATAAGGAATATTTTACAGCAGGGCGTTTAGGCCGGAACCCTTTCTCACCTAGTTTAGGCGGTGCGATTGGTCCTGATGGTTATAACCATAATTCTAATGATTGGCTCAGCACAAACTTTATTGCACCGGGAGCGCCGCGGGGCGTTTGGTTTAGCTTGAATTGGCATTTTGTGCCAGATTGATTATTGTGAATCGTTATAGATTGCTTTGAACAATCTCAGTCAACCAATCCATAAAAATCCGTACGCGTTTAGACAAGTTCCGACGGTGCGGAAACAACAGTGAAACCGTCATGCTTGGTGCAGTGAATGAGGGCAATATCTCCACTAACTGACCGCTGGTTAGCATGGCCATAGCGCCTAGCTTGGGCGCTTGCATAATGCCTAGCCCGGCGGCGCAGGCAGCTCGGTAAGCATCGGTGTTGTTGACGCAAATGCGGCTGGGCATTTTCACGCGATGGCGTTCTCCGTCCAGGTGGTATTCAAACGCATCAAAGCGGTTGTTGCTGCTGGTCTGGTAGTGAATCAGATAATGTTGCTGCAAATCGTCTATGCTGTTGGGCGTGCCGTATTGGGCGAGGTAAGCCGGGCTGACGAAGTTGCTTTGCTGCATTTCGCCTATTTTGCGCATGATCATGCCGGACTCTTCGACTTCGCCGGTTCTGACTACGCAGTCGTAGCCTTCACTGACCAAGTCGACTTTACGGTCTTCGCTGCTGATTTCGATATTGAGGTTGGGGTGGCGCTGCAAAAAAGCGGGCAGGGCGGGGATGACCAAATGCCTGGCCATGGGCTGTGACATATTCACCCGGACGATGCCTGAGACCTGACTGTCATCGCTAATGAATAATGTTTCCAGTTCTTCTATCTCACTCAACACGTCTTTGCTTTTTTCGTAAAACAACTGACCGTCGGGCGTGAGTTGTACTTTGCGCGTGGTGCGGTGAAACAGCTGCGTTTGCAGCCTGGTTTCCAGTTGCTGAATGGCTTGCGATACGCTGGCTTTAGGCAGGCCCAGGCTATCGGCCGCTTTGGTAAAGCTGCCGAGTTCGGCGACGCGCATAAAACGTTTCAGGCTTTCAGTGCTGTCACTCATGTGTGCTTTATTGTTTGTTAATTGTGAACAGTATAATCATTAGTAGCTTATTTATCTCTAATTTTAATGCCAATAAACTACGCACATCTTTCATCAACACAGGAGAATGAGCATGGTTAGCAAAATTGCATTGATTACAGGTGGTAGCCGTGGGTTGGGTAAAAATACCGCGTTGGCGATGGCCAAGCAGGGCATTGATGTGGTGCTGACTTACCAAAGCAAGCAGGCGGCGGCACTGGAAGTCGTCAACGAGATTCATGCCGTGGGACGCAAGGCGGTGGCTTTGCCACTGGATGTGGCGCAAGTGAAAACGTTTGATGCGTTTGCCAGTGCCTTGCAGCAAGCCTTGCAAACACATTTTCAGGCGGAAAAGTTTGATTTTCTGATTAACAATGCGGGCACTGGGCTCACCGCTCCTTTTGCTGAAACGACGGAACAGGTGTTTGATGACATGGTGAATATCCACCTGAAATCCACTTTTTTCGTGACGCAGAAATTGCTGCCATTGATCAATGATGGTGGCCGCATTATCAATATTTCCAGTGGCCTGGCCCGCTTTGCATTGCCTGGCTACAGCGCTTATGCGGCGATGAAGGGCGGCATTGAGGTGTTGACGCGCTATATGGCTAAAGAGCTGGGTGCGCGCCAGATTGCGGTGAATACCGTCGCGCCGGGGGCGATTGAAACCGATTTTGGCCAGGGCCTGGTGCGCGATAACCAAGAGGTGAATGCCTATATTGCCGGGCAAACTGCGCTTGGCCGCGTGGGCGTGCCGGATGATATTGGCCCCATGATTGCGAGCCTGTTGTCGGAGAATAATCGCTGGGTGAATGCACAACGCATTGAGGCTTCCGGCGGTATGCTCATTTAATCCACCAGGATGAAAACGAAACAGGCAGCTTGTGGCTGCCTGTTTTTATTCGCCTAGCGTGGTCGGTTGGGCGGTGGAGGTGGCGGGTAATAGCCTGAGCCGGTGGTTGCCGGGGCAGCGTTAGCGCCTTGCGAGTAGGTTCTCGCCATGCTGGCTGGGACCGGGATACGGTGACCGGCGGCATACATGCATTGCAGGTAGGCGTTGTCGTATTTGTCCTGCGCGTTCATGCCGCTCACGGCGGCCGTATTGCTGCCAATCGCGCCGCCGGACAATGCGCCCATGCCAGCGCCTATGGCCGCACCTTGGCCACCGCCAGCCGCTGCGCCGATGGCGGCACCGACGACGGTGCCCACGGCAGTGGTGGTGGCCAGGCTAGCGTTATATTGTTGGTTCACCGTTTTGCCACCAATTTGTGTCAGGGCAAAGTCACGGCAGGATAAGTCATCGGCGCGGAATAGATTGAAATCTTTGCCGGTGCCCGGTAGCGCCATATTGCTGGGGCCAGTGGGGTTGGTAGCGCAGGCGGACAAGCCCAGTGCCGCGACCATGATCAGCAGAGGTGTGGTTTTCATATGCTTGGGCCTATTTGCTCGGTGGCGTTGGGGTGACCTGTTTCCAGCCCGCCGGACACTCTTTGACATAAGGATAATAGCTGTCAGATTGCTCGCAGTAATACCAATAGCCTTGGCCGGTGTTGCCCGCGCTGGCCGATGGTGGCGTGGTTTGCACTGGGGCAGGCGTATTAGAACTAGTCGCACCGCTGCCTTGTTCGATATAGACCTGCGGTTGTGCTGGCTGCGTCACAATCACGGGTGGCGGACTGTAAACATAGGGGTAAGGATAGGCGTAAGGCGAATACGCATATGGAAAATAGGGGTAGGGAGCGCCAAAATAGAAACCAACACCGCCTCTGCCATGCCAGCCACCGTGGCCGGGGGGGTGCGCTTGAGCGATATTGCTGGCCAGTAACAAGACTGCCACCAGGCCGCTTAACCCGATTGATTTTAATTTGATCATATTGCCTCCATTGCGTGCTTCTTACTTTCTCAGACAAAAGCATACGCAAATGTATCCTTGTGGATGGTAGCGGTTTTGTATCGGAGTGTATCTTTATCATGCTTTAAATATCCGGCAGAGGATAGTGTTAGGTAGCAGCGTGACAACTGCGGTATGCTAGTCAGGAACGCTTTTTTATTCATCTACTTATGCAACAACAATCGATACAACAGATCAATCTCGCTTATGACCAGCAACAAGACCGCTTGCTGATGAAGGCTGCTGTCAGCCAGTCGCAGGAGATCCGCGTGTGGCTGACTTACCGTGTCGCGCGCCAGATGTTTAAAGTGCTTAACCGTGAGGCGCATTTGCCGGTGTCTGCCTTGGCATTGGGAAATGCGGCGCCGCTGCCTGTAGCACAATCGCCCACTGAGGCCACGCGCCAGTTTGAAGAAGAAGCTGAGGCTGTGCATCAGTTAGAGAACTTGGACTTTGGCACCGCTTACCAGCAACGATCGTCAGCGGTGAGTGAGCAGGAGTTATTGGTGGTGGATACGCGCTTTGTGTCGGTGAACGACCAGTTGAATCATATGCAACTGGTGTGCGCCAACGGCATGAACGTCAATATGAGTTTAAATCACCCACTGGTGCTGGCCATCAGTCGTATGTTGATGGTTGCCAGCCAGGACGCAGGCTGGACATTGCCCGTGCATCAGGAAAAGGAACCAGAAGCGGTTTCCAGCATCGTAATGCAGGTACCCACAGAAAAACAGGTATTACATTAATGGATTACACCACCCTCGGGGACAGCGGCATTCGTGTCTCCAAAATCACGCTGGGCACCATGACCTTTGGTGACCAGAATACCCAGCAAGACGCCGAAAATCAGCTGGACTTTGCCCGCTCGCAAGGCATTAACTTTATCGATACCGCCGAGATGTATCCGGTGCCGCCGCGTGCAGAAACCGTGACGCAGACCGAAACCATACTCGGCCACTGGATTAAAAAACAGGCACGCGACCAGTTTGTCTTGGCCAGCAAGGTGGCAGGCCCCAGACGCGGCATGCAGTGGATACGCGGCGGCCCTAGCGGCATGGACAGAGCCAATATCCGCCAGGCAGTGCACGATAGCCTGACGCGTTTACAAACCGACTACCTGGATGTGCTCTATCTGCATTGGCCTGAGCGCAATGTGCCCATGTTTGGCCAATACCAGTTTGATCCGCGCGCCGAATGCGATGCCAATGGCCAGCCCATCAACTGGGTGCCGATTCAAACCCAGCTCGAAGTGTTGGATGAGTTGATCAAAGAAGGCAAGGTACGTGCGATTGGTGTGAGCAACGAACAGCCGTGGGGCGTGATGGAGTTTTTGCGACTCGCCCGCGAGCAAGGTTTGCCGCGTATTGCCGTGCTGCAAAACTGCTATAACCTGATGAACCGCGGCATGGAGTTCGGCATGGCCGAAGTGCTGTACCGCGAGCGAATCAGCCTGGCAGCTTATTCACCGCTGGCGTTTGGGCATTTGACTGGTAAATATGTAGATGACCCGGCCACGCCTGGCCGTGTGACGCTGTTTTTAGGCTATGCCCAACGCTATAAAAAGCCGGGTGTGCCAGCGGCGGCCAAAGCCTATGCCGAGTTGGCGCGTGCGCATGGGCTGACACCTACCCAACTTGCGCTGAGTTTTGTGTATCACCGCTGGTTTGTAGGCACGACGATTATTGGTGCGACCAGCATGGACCAGCTGCAAGAAAATGTTGCCGCCTATCAGGTGCACCTGAGTGATGACGTATTAAACGCGATTGAGCAACAGCATCTGACCATGATGAATCCAGCGCCCTGATCAGGTGCTTCAGAAGGGAATCCGTATGTGCATGCTTCACACACTGCGCAATATTGTGTTGCGCAGCTTTATTCTTTTTGTCATTCTATTAAGCGGCCAAGTGCAGGCAGCAGGCATGCAGGAGATGCAAGATGCCTTGCGTACCTGCCAAACCGAGTTTGCCGAAGATGCCAGCCGTCGACTGGTTTGTTTTGATAAAGTGGCCGAGCAATATACGCCCTCACGTGTCGTGCCGCCAATCTTGGCGCCTAGCCAGCAAGAATTAGTGAAAAGCGTGGGCGCCGATACCGGCTACCTGTCGCGTAAATGGCATTTAAACAGCCAGGACGAATTGCATTTTACCGACCTCGAAACGCATCAACTTAATTACCTGGTGACCTCGTACTCTAATAATCCTAACGATACCCCAACCTCGCCCTCGCGACCCAATACGCAAGACCGGGGCCTGGGCCATAATGACCTGCATTTCCAGATCAGCCTGAAAACGCAGTTGATGAACCTGTCGGATTGGCTACCTAAAAACCAGTGGGTACAAAGTGCGCGGCTGTGGGGTGCTTATACGCAGCAGTCTTACTGGCAGGTGTATAACGAGCAGCAGTCGCGCCCCATGCGTGACCACAATTACTCGCCCGAGTTGATTTTATCGTTAGGCTTAAACAAGCCTGCAGAAGAAAGCAGTTGGCTCAACGCCATGCCGGATATGCTCAATCTCGGGCTGGTGCATGAATCCAATGGCCGCTCGCAGCCGCTGTCACGTAGCTGGAACCGCCTGTATGTGCAAGGTGGCTGGCAGCTCAATGAGCGCTATAGCCTGCTGGTGCGGCCATGGTGGCGCATCCCCGAAAGCAAGTCGGATAACGATAACCCGGATATCAGCAAATATATGGGCTATGGCGATGCGATTTTGCGTTGGGATAATGAAGCCAATACCACCGCCGCCAGTGTGACTGTACGCAATAATATGCGTAGCGATAACAGGGGCTATGTGAAGTTTGATGTGCAGTACAAACCGCTCAAAAGTGAAAGTGTGCGTTTTTATGCCATGCTGGCCAGCGGTTACGGGGTTTCGTTACTGGATTATAATCAGGCACAAACCATGTTTGGCATCGGCTTTGCCATTGGTGAATAACTCATTAAAAAATCAATTTTTACGATATGCGTCCCTTAACCCTTACTTTTCAACGATTTTTGGCTTCAGAGCAAGCCAGTAGCATTCTGCTGTTGCTGGTGACTATCCTGGCGCTTGTGATTGCCAATAGCGCCTTGGCTGAGCACTATCATCATTTCTGGCATCAGCATGTGTTGGGTCTCAGCCTCGAAGAGTGGGTCAATGATGGCCTGATGGCGATCTTCTTTTTGCTGATTGGCCTGGAGCTGAAGCGCGAGTTGTATGTGGGAGAATTATCCAGCGTGAATAATGCCTTGTTGCCGACCATTGCGGCGATGGGGGGCATGATAGTCCCCGCCCTGATTTTCTGGCAATTCAACCAGGGGACTGCTTACCAGGCAGGCGTCGGCATCCCGATGGCGACAGATATTGCGTTTGCCCTGGGGGTGTTGTCGCTATTGGGCAAACGCGTGCCAGCCCCGCTCAAGGTGTTTCTGGTGGCCTTTGCCGTCATTGATGACCTGGGTGCGGCCATCATGATCGCCGTGTTTTATACGGCGTCTATTTCGTGGCCACATTTGCTAGGTGCTTTAGCAATATTGACCTTGCTGTTCGCGCTTAACCGCTGGCGCGTGCTCAGCATGCTTCCCTATCTGTTAGGCGGCGCATGCATGTGGTGGCTGACGTTGCAGTCCGGCGTGCATGCCACGCTGGCGGGCATCGCCTTGGCGTTTGCCATCCCCTTCAACCGCCAGCCGGAGAATGACCATTCGCCTTCGCATCAATTGGAACACGCTTTACACTTGCCGGTGGCGTTCTTGATTCTGCCAGTGTTTGCCTTTGCCAACACCGGCGTGCATATCGCGGCAAACAGCCTGGACACCGTTTTTTCTCACCATAATAGCCTGGGCATTATTCTCGGTTTGCTGCTGGGTAAACCGCTGGGCATCACGCTGGCTGTGTTGGCCGCAGTGGTGGCAGGTGTGTGCAAACTGCATGCGCCTTTGCGCTTGGCGCATGTGATTGGCGCCGGCATGCTGGGTGGCATCGGCTTTACCATGTCGATTTTTATCACCAACCTGGCGTTTAGCGAGATGGCGGATGCGATCAACCTGTCCAAAATGGCGATACTCACTGGGTCGCTGCTTTCCGGTCTGGCGGGTTGGGTATGGCTAAGTGTGGTGCTCAGTCAGGGCCACGCCAGCGACGCATCCGCTAAGTAAAATCATGAGGTACTTTTACGGATGCTGCGCAAGCATTTAATGGCTTGTCTGCGTATAGTTGTTTCTAACGAGATGCAACAACTTAACCAAGGAGACTATCATGTGGACTAAACCAGCTGCTACTGAAATGCGTTTTGGCTTTGAAGTGACTATGTACGTCATGAACAAGTAATTGAAGCGTTAACTTGCATACAAATAAACCCGGTCTAGTGCCGGGTTTGTTGTTTCTGCAGCTTTCATTATTCCTACATTCACTCAGCCAGCGCTCACTGTGGCCGCCCCGTGACCGGGATCAGTGCATGTGTCATCAGTGCATGTGTCATGGCATAGTGGATCAGCGCCGCATTGTTAGGAGCATTCATCTTTTTGAGGATTTTGGCGCGAAATACGCTGACCGAGCCAGGGGCGATGTTCAGCTCGGTGGCGACGGCATTGACGGCCTGGCCTTTAATCAGTTTGAAAAACACTTGCAGTTCGCGTAGTGACAGGCGTTCGTGCAACATGGGCTTGCTGGTTGCCTGTGTCTGTAGTGACGGGATGACATAGCGCTGCCCGCGTGCGATGGCCTGGATAGCTGGCAGCACGTGGTCTCTGCCCGCGGTATAGGCCAAATAACCTGCGCAGCCTAATTGCATGAAGTGATGCATGCGATCAGCCTGCGTACTGCCATTGATAATCAGGATAGGTGCATCCGGGCAGGCTTGCCTGAGGTCGCAAAAGGTTTCCAGGCCATTGCTTTGCGCGGACGACACATCGAGGATCACCGCGTCAAATGGTTGCTGGCGGATTTTTAAAATCGCCTCGCAGGCACAGCCGGTTTCGTCACCCAGGTGTAGTGCATGTTCAGCATCCAGCAGCGCCTTCAGGGCGCGATGACTGAGCGGGTGACCATAGATTAACAAAACGTTTTTCATGGCATTGATCCCGATGCGTATTTGTATTGACTATTTCTGTGCGACTTTTCGGTTAGCTTTCACTTGCCAGATAGCATTGCCGGCATCATCTGCGACCAGTAAATGACCATTTTTATCCCGTAGCACAGTGGTCGCCAGCCCGGTCACCTTGACCCCAGTGGCCGTGACATCAGTGACAGGTCGTCCTGCTGACACACTCTCTTCTGTGGCCAGGCTGGTTGTGTTGATCAGGTTGGCCAGGATATCCATCGGCGTCCCCGGTATTGGTTGCGGGCTTAGTTTCTGTGACTCTGATTTGTCTGGTGCCCTAGGTGATGCCAGCATGGTTGGATTCACCGCTTCAGGTGCTTGCGTGATGGCTATTTGCCCGGGCTGATAAGCAAACTTCAGCAGGCGATTGGCACTGGCTACATAGAGAGCGTCATCGATGAGTGCGATGCCTGCAGGGGCCGGGATGTCTTTGATAAACACATGCCGCTGGTCGGCGATGCCATCCCCATCGTCATCGCGCAACAAGGTGATCTGGTGCCGCCTATCTGATGATGCCGCTGCGTCGGGCGCCCATTGGTGGCTAATCCATTGTTTAAGGCTAAACGTCTCACTGTGGGGCTGTGGCAATGCTTCAGCGACCAGGATGTCGCCATTGGGCAAGGCATATAACCAGCGTGGATGATGTAAGTCATGGGCAAAGGCGACTACATGTGTACCTTGTGGTGAGGCTAGCGTGGGCGCAGTAGATGTTTTGCCGTCTGGCCAAGGCAGTGTTTCTGCTGCCTGCGAGGTCGGAAACCAGTCAGTCTTGGCAATTGCCTCTGCGTGGACGCGCATGCTGGTAGAGGCGGGAGGTGTTGTTGGCTGCGAGCAACCACTTAAGGCTAGCATGCATAGCGAGGTCGCGATGATGCGTCGCTGGAGGAGGGGCATGAAAGTATATGGCATGGTGGGCTCCTGATTATTATCTGCGAGTGGCAAGTATCTGGTGTATGCCAGTCACCCCTTGCTCAAACTGGATAACATTCGCCGTCATATACAAGCGCCAGAGACGGTACGTGCGTTCGCCCACCAGGGCCGCTGCCGCGGTGTGGTGAGTCTCCAGCGCCGCCAGCCACTGGCGCAGGGTCAGCACATAATGCCGCTGCAATCCTTCTACTTTAAACACGTCAAATTTGGCATTATCCATGTGCTGCAATCGCTGGGAAAAAGTGGTCAGGCTAGCCTGTGGGGACAGATGGCGGTTGATGAAATCCCGGCTATTCGCTTGCTGCCAGGCTGCACTTTCGCTGCTGATGGCATGACTCAGAAACACACCACCAGGTTTCAGCAAGGCATGTACTGTGGCTAACCAGCCCGGCAGTTGCTGACTGCCAACGTGACTGTGCATGCTAATGTTCACTGCTTTGTCATATTGACTGGTGGCGGGCAGGTTGCTGATATCTGCGAGCTCGATCTTGATCAGGTGGCTCAGTCCCTGCGCTTGCACTTGTCGGGTTGCATAGGCGTATTCATCCGGGCGGGTCGTGATGCCATGCACAAACACACCATAGTGTTTAGCGGCCCAGCATGCCAGCCCACCCCGGCCACAATCAATGTCCAACAGGGTGTTGCCGTGCTGTAACCGTAAAGCCTGGCAGATTTTGTCCAATTGGGTCTGCTGTGCCTCGGCCAAAGATGAGGACTGCCCTGTAAAGTAAGCGCAGGCATGCAGCCTATGCTCACCTAACCATAGCTGGTAGAAGTCGTCGGGTGCATTGTAATCAAGCCTGAGCGTATTTTCTGACCGGGATTGTGCTGGCGTGCTCGCCTGGGGTATCTGCGTGCTGTGGGCGTACTGGCTTGCCTGGTGACTGGCCAGCGTCAAGGCGCGGAATATCAGCCCCAGTTTTTCATGCAATGGCAGGGATAGCGAGACAAAGTAATCCTGTAGCTGCATTGCCGCATGAAAGTCCCCCTGAATCTGGATATCACCAGCCACATAAGCCTCTGCCAGGCGGTGAGGATCACTGAATAACACCATGTCGCGCAACACCGAGGCCTGTTCAAGGCATACGGTAAATGCCGGGCTGCCGGTGCCTATGTGCAGGGTGTTGCCATTCCACAAGCGTACGGCAAATGTGCCTGTAAACGTCTGAAACAACTTGTTCAAGATCAAGCGTACCTGAGTGGTTTCCCCATCATCCTGAGGAATGGGCTGCGCTTGTTGCCAGCCTGGATCTGTCATTAATGGTCGCAGATGGTCTAACGCGTTGACGGGATAGCTACTCATGGCAAACTCCTGCTCAAAATACAATAAAACAGATTTCTAATGGGCGCCCGCAACGGCTAATGCGCGGCCCTGATGAATCACTGTCATCTGCCTAGAGTGTAAAAATGAAGCGGGGGATCAAGTATCGGGTGCTGGCTGATTGTCTTGTCAGACCAGTCTGACATCTGGCGGGGAGGCGCTGCAATACTTACAGCAGCTTCCGCCGTGATGACATGGGTGCTGATCTTTTTGTGTTCGTCATGGCTTGGGTCATTAGACCAATCAAGTGCGCTTACTATTAAGAGAGCAATATGAAACCTACGCTAGGCTTTAGCCTGCTGCTTTTTTGCCGTTGCAAGGCTTAAATGGCTTGTTTTTGCGCGATCTTCAGAATAATGAACTCTGCTGGCCGCACGACTGCCATGCCCATTTCTACCAGCAGCCTGCCTTGCGCAATATCGTTTGCCGTCATGGTGTTGCCCAGGCCGATGTTCACAAAAAACGCCTGCTCCGGTTTGCTGCCCTGTAAACCGCCTTGCCGCCACAGCAGGATTAAAAAGTTTTCGATCATGGCTTGAACACGCACCCAGGTGTTGGCGTCATTAGGCTCAAAAACCATCTGCTGCAAGCCTTGGTTAACAGAGGCTTCTACCCAGCTAAACAAGCGCCGCACAGGAATATAGCGCCACTCATTGTCGTTCCCCGCCAGCGTTCTCGCGCCCCATATCTGCGTACCTTTGCCCGTAAATTTGCGGATGATATTAATCGATTTGCCAGCATCTACATCCACGTTGTAAGTCTGTTGCTGTGCGCTGTTGAGGTTAAATAATGGCCGCATAACCTGGTTCAGCGATGTATTGGCAGGCGCTTTCCAGACGCCACGGTCACGGTCAACTGCGGCATAGACTCCCGCGATGGCACCGCTGGCGGGCAAGGTATTCAAGGCGATATTCGCTGCATCTATCCATTGCTTGGCGAGCACATACTGCGCATATAACTTCTGGTTGAGCAACGCTAATTGTGCCTGGGATTCAGGCGTTACCTCAGCTAGCCCGGTAGCGCGTATTTCCGCAATCAGTGCCAGCAACTGCTGGTCCTGGGTCAGCTGCTCTGCGCTCACCACGCTGCCATCACTTTTACGTTTAAACACTAATTGGTTAAAGTCAGTGGTTCTTGCCAGGCTGGCAACCAGCCACGGCCCATAGGCTGCGCCGTATTTCAGGTGCGCCATGCCCAAACTTTGCCTGAAGCGCGCTGCTTCAACAGCAAAGTCGGCTGTATTATTTTGTAAGCGCAGATCAAACAGCGCAAAGCGGTTTTGCACCTGCGCGCATTGCGCCAATGCAGTGGCCTCCAGCGTATGGGGTTCGCGACACAGGGCAGCCTCAGGCATGGCGATTAGCGTTGGCAGCGGGTCTTTCTCCAAGGCATTCAATCCGGCTGCCAATGTGGTTGCTGTGACCTGCTCACTGTAATTGCCCACGGAGACAATCACACATGGGCCGCCGCCATTGGCGAAAAATAGCCGCACGCTGTCATAGAGGTAAAAAGGGTGATCCACGGTGGCGTCAATGACTTGCTGCTGCGCATCCAGCCACAGTGTCACCGGCGACTTGGCTGCGCCGCCAAACAAATGTTCAAAGTCCAGTAATGAGTTGATGCGTGTGGGGACGCGTGCCAGTGATTCACCTTGCTTATCCGCTTTTTCGGTATGGCCGATGAATGCCGGAATCGCTGTTTCCAGGGCTGGAATGCTGGGCGGTAGCTTGCTCGTTTCTTCAATATAAACGCCGGGTGTTTGGTAAACAGGCATGAATGGTGTCCCCGAAGGTGGCAATGTGTGATCACAACAGTGGTCAAGCCATTATAGGCTGTTTAGTGCAGCAGGGGAGATGGGGCGAGCGGGCGCTGTAACGTAAAACTGCCCATAGGAATCACGCTGATTCCTATGGGCAAGGTCATGTGTAAAACACTTATTGTGCAACCACAATATCGTCTTTCACCGCAGTCACGCCTTTCACATTTTTAGCTAACAGCACCGCTTTGTCAGCTTCAGCCTTTGACTTCACCACACCGGACAACTGTACCAGGCCATTGCTATCGGTTTCCACTTTAATGTCCGTTGCACTCACGGCTTTATCTTTGGCAAACGCGGTTTTCACTTTAGCGGTGATCACCGTGTCTTCAACCTTGGTGCCAATGGAGTCACCATCCGCTGCAAAGCCAGCCATAGGCAATGTCAACGCACTGACTAACAAAAGAGATTTGAATGTGTTTTTCATGATGATTCCTTGTTGAGTTAATTTAACGAGGTTTCATTATTAAAAAAACACCCAAGCTTAGGCATCCAGCGCATTCTGATACTTGCGTAAGACATGGCTGACGTGGGATTTCCTACACGCGCTCCGTATAAGGTCGCCACATTGTTATACCATAGCGCTAAGTTCATTTTTCATACCAAGCATGCAATTACACACTCAAATCTTGGGCCAGGGCCAACCACTCGTTTTACTACACGGACTATTCGGTTCAGCAGATAACTGGGGCAGCATTGCCAAGCACTTTTCACAGCATTACCAGGTCATTAGCGTCGATTTACGCAATCATGGCCGCTCGCCGCATAGTGATACGCAAACCTACCCGGACATGGCTGATGATTTATTAGCGGTGCTGGATGCACTCGGTCTGTCGCAAGTGCATCTGCTCGGCCATTCCCTCGGCGGCAAAGTCGCCATGCAATTTGCCACGCAATATCCCGACAGAGTGAACAAACTTATTGTGGTCGATATGGCGATGCGCGCTTATCCTGATAGATACACACAACTGATGGATCACATGCTGGCAGTGGATCTCAGCCAGATGGCATCGCGTAATGAGGTAGATAACGCTTTAAAGGATGCAATTCCTAATCTAAGGGTACGGCAGTTTTTACTCACTAATCTGGTCAAGAACGAAGCGCAGTTACAGTGGCGGATTAATTTGCCAGCGCTTAAAGCCAATTACGCGACATTGATAGCAGCGATTGCCGTCCATTTTGAGCAGCCCAGTTTATTTATTCGCGGCGAGCGCAGTGATTATGTGCAAGCAAGTGACATTGCCGAACTGCAGCGACATTTCACCCAGGCTGAGTTTGTTAGCTTGCCCACGGACCATTGGGTGCATGCTGAGCAGCCACAATTGTTTATACAGGCGCTAGAAGCTTTTCTGGCTTAATTTAGGCTTGATTCACAAACAATCAGGCCACGCGCTGGTGGCCTGAATTGCCTCATTTATAAAGTCACGACTGGGAAATCAATGTCCGTCTGTGCGATATGGTTGGTGTAGTTGGTCAAGGTGTTTAACGCCACGCTGGTAATCACTTCTAACACCATGCCATCATCCACCCCTGCCAAATAAGCCTCAGCAAAATCTTCATCCGAGAGTAACCCGCGCTGTTGCACAATCTTGACGGCCAGTTTGAGCAAGGCATCAGTCAGCGCATCTTCTGCACTGGCTTGGCGTGCCGACTGAATGGCCTCGCTATTCAGTCCGGCGCCTTTTGCAATCAGGCTATGGGCAGACAAGCAATACTGGCAACTATTGGCCTGGCCAATCGCTAAAGCCAGTGACTCGCTTTGTTTTGCGCTTAAGCGGCCTTTGCTCGCCGCTTCACTCAAACTCAGATAAGCATTTAAGGCCACAGGGGCCTGTGCCAATGTGGCAATCAAATTAGGCACTTTGCCCATTTTGGCTTTCACAGCATCCAGAGTGGCATTGATTTCTGCGCTAGCGGTTTGACGGTTAATCGTTTGAATACGTGCCATGATAAATCTCCTTGTGTGGTTAATTGGAACGCTTGGTGCGTTGGAGATATCATGCAATACTCATGATTATTAAAGGTCTCGTTATTTTGATCAGGAGTCTCGTTTGGACCCGTTGTTGCCGCTATTGAATCAAATCTCGCTCTCTGCCCAGGTGTTTTTTACCGGGGATCTTTGCCAGGTGGTGAACTTTGATGGCACTGGCGCGGTGGGGCATATTCATTTGTTGCGGGCGGGAAAGCTAGACCTGATGTTTCGGGATAAACGCATTGCGCACATAGATCAACCGAGCGTGGTGTTTTTTCCTAAACCGACCAGTCACGTGTTAAACCCCGTAGTGGGTGAGCCGTGTGAATTGGTTTGTGCCATGATTAATTTGGGCGCGAACGTACGCAGCCCGTTGGCCACTGCATTGCCAGAATATGTGATTGTGCCTTTAAGCGACATGCTACAAATCGCGCCCACCTTGCAACTACTGTTTCATGAAGCCTTTGCGCAAGACTTGGGGCGGCAACCCGCGCTGGATAGGCTGGCAGAATATTTCCTGATCCAGATTCTGCGGCATGTGATTCAGCACGGCCAATTACAGCAAAGTATTTTTGCCGCATTGGCTGAGCCGCGATTGGCGCTGGCCGTCAAAGCCATGCATGAACATCCATCTCATCCATGGACGTTGGAAACCTTAGCGGATGTGTCCGGCATGTCGCGCGCCAGGTTTGCTGCCAACTTCAAAATGACGGTAGGGACCACGCCGCTGGATTACCTGACCGACTGGCGGCTGTCGATTGCACAAAACCTGATCCGGCAGGGCAAACCGCTTAAAAGCATCGCCACGCAAGTGGGTTACCAAAGTACTGCAGCGTTTAGCCGCGTGTTTGCAAAACGGCTAGGCGTGTCACCAACCGAGTGGAGTTAGCATGCTTCGCCATCCGCATTTAAAAATATTTCCGCCTTCATACAATATTTCCATGTGTGAAACGTCTTCACAGCATGGATACGCATTTTGAAAACAATTTACTCACAGCGCAGCAATATATGGCACAGCAAGATTCTGTGATCACAGACACCTTCAACAAAGAGAAGGCCAGGCTACGGAATTTCATCCGCAAAAGCGTCCCGAATGCCGGTGATGCAGAGGATATTTTGCAGGATGTGTTTTACGAGTTTGTCTCCGCTTACCGCCTGCCAGAGCCGCTGGAACAAGTTGGTGCGTGGTTATACCGTGTCGCCAGAAACCGCATTATTGACCGCTTTAGAAAGCAAAAGCAGGAAGTCGCCTTAGACCCGCAAGAGGATGAAGACGCCTTCTGGCTGGATTCCATCCTATCCATTGAGCATGAAACACCGGCCACGCTCTATGAAAGAAAACAGCTGATTGAGCAGGTGGTGGCCGCGCTCAATCAGTTGCCAGGTGAACAAAGGCAAGTGTTTATCGCACACGAGCTAGACGGCAAAAGCTTCAAGCAGATTGCCGCAGAAAGCGGTGTTGCGCTCAACACCTTATTAGCAAGAAAAAGGTATGCCGTGACTTTTTTAAGAGAGCAACTGCAAACCAGTGACCCATCCTATTAATGTCTGAATTTTTGGAGAAATCAATGAAAAGTTGTAAAAGTAAATGTGCTGCCTTTGCCGCGTTAGCCGTCGTCTGCATTGCCGCGTTATCTTATGTGGTGATGCTGTTGTGGAACCATGTGGTGGTTTCATTAGCTGACGGTATTCACGTGATTGATTACTGCCATGCGGTCGGGCTGTTGATTCTGAGCAGAATTCTTTTTGGTGGATTCCGCGGGCGTCATGGCCATCACCACCGGCATTGCTGCGGCGAAGCCATGAGCGCAGATGAGCAAGAAAAAGTGCGTTGTGGCTTATTCAGTCGTTTTACGGAGTAATGACGATGGTATAACGCTTGATTGTGCTCATGATAACCGCGCGATGGATGGTTATTAATTCATTCGGCGGTTATCACAGGCACACATATAAGCTTATTTTTATTTCTCTAAACTGCATCCAATTGGAGTTGTTCGTCGTACTTGATGTTGGGTGCAATTAAAATATCAAAATAAAATTTGGAAAAAATTGTGAGAGATGACATCGAGGATTTGATAGCTCGAATAATAGATAGGGATGAGGATGCTTTTAACGATTTGTATGAAGCTACTTTTAGCAAGATCTATAGTCTGGCTTTGAAGATTACAAAAGATTCGAGTACTTCTGAAGAAGTGGTTGAGGATACTTATTACCAGGTATGGCAAGAGATTTATCGCTACGATTTCAACAAGTGTCCCTTGTTTAACTGGATGTTAATCATTTGCCGTTCTCGTGCCATTGATGCGGTGAGAAAGCGCAATGCTGTGCCTGAGATGGTGATTAATTACGATTGGGCGATAGAGTCAACAGACTTGTCAGCAGACGATAAGCTGCAAGGCAAACAGGAGTCGCTGGCCGTCGTGAAAGCGTTGTCTGAAATTAAACCCTTGCAAAGGCAGCTTTTACATCATGTTTTTTATTACGGATTATCGCATCAGGAAATATCTCAGTTGATGAACATGCCGCTCGGATCCGTGAAATCAACGATTAACCGGGCACAAAAATCATTAAGAGAGAAACTCAAAGGTGAACAGTTTTGAATAAAGAGATCACAACCAACAAACCTGAATCATTGGATTTTGATTTATTTCTTGAGCTGTTTGAGGCGACACCGGATCTGGAGCCTCAGCGCGAGACGAAAAACCATATCAAAACGAAATTGATGCAACGGGTTTCACAGAGCAGAGATGCGCAATTTTTTGTATTTTCAGAGCAAGGTCTCTGGAAATCAATCAAGCATGGGATTCAAATAAAGATATTGAAAAGTGATGCCGAGGCCAAATCATTTCTGCTTAAGTTAGAACAAAACACGGTCATTCCGTATCACGATCATCAAAAAAATGAAGAAACGTTTGTGGTTGATGGCGAGGTGTGGCTGGACGGGATTCACTGTAAAAATGGGGATTATCACTTTGCTGGTGCGGGAACCTATCATAAGGAAATCCGCACTGAAAACGGCTGCACACTTCTAATCAAGACTTATTGATGCGCCAGCCGCCTACAGCAATGAGAGTGATTTATTTAATTCTGACCATGGCGGCATTCATGTTTTCTGCTTCAACATGCTTGGCAACAAACGATTTTAAGGCGCCGATATGGCAAGTTGGTGGGCATCTGCAAACGATCATTCCCTCGCTTTTCCCGCAAACTGCAAAGCAATCATATGTTCGGGAGCGGTGGGAGTTATCAGATGGGGACTTTGTAGATGTCGATTGGACCGAATCACCAGAGCATTTGGATAACGCGCAGAATAAACCAGTCTTGGTGTTATTCCACGGTTTGGAGGGCAGCTCTCAAAGTCATTATGCGCGGATGATTATGTCTTCTGCCAGGCAGCGTGGATGGCTTGGCCTGGTTGTTCATTTTCGCGGCTGCTCAGGCGAGCCTAATCGACTTCCCCGTGTGTACTATGCCGGGGATGCCGAAGAGATCAATACCTTTATTTCAATCATTCACCAAAAACTCCCTGAAAGCGCTATCTATGCGGCAGGCGTCTCACTGGGAGGAAATGCACTCTTAAAGTGGTTGGGTCAATATCCGAATGAGGCGCGTCGGCTGGTCAAAGCGGCAGCTGCCATTTCAGCACCCATCGATTTGAAACAAACGGCTCACAGCCTTGATACAGGCATTAATTACCTGTTATACAGCAAACACTTTGTCGCGACGATGAAGCCAAAAGCGTTGCAAATGGCAGAGCGCTTTCCTGACCATTTGGATGCCAAACGTATCCAGTCAGTCAGTACGGTTCAAGAGATGGATAACGCGGTGACCTCGGTGTTGTTTGGTACAAAGAGTGCTGACGAATACTATGATGTGAACGCCTCCAAGCCCTGGTTGCCAGCGATACAAACTGAGACGCTCATTTTAAATGCCAAGAATGATCCTTTTGTCCCCTTTGAAAGCTTACCCTCAGAAGCAGAAGTATCAAGTACGGTTCATCTGGATTATCAAGCTGAGGGAGGGCATGCAGGCTTTTATGGGCGTGGGGATAAAGCATCGCCATGGCTTGCAGGGCGCATATTCAGTTTTTTCGATTCGATAGAGCAATTGCAATTAGACGCTGTTGTGGATCCGCTCATTCATTTTCATCCCGCTTCTCTATATCAATAACCTTCCACCACTCATCTCTCTCACCTGTTACTGAGGTCATTTCTTTGATCTCATTTCTTAACGATTAATCAAATCTAAATTAAATAATCACATTCTTAATGCATCCATTTTTAAATGCATTACGTATATGTGTTACGAAAAAAGTTTTCACTTTCAAAGTAAGCATCGGGATAAGTAACGTATTTGTGTGCGTTATTACAGTTAATTTGTTGTTGCGATAATTTGTCACGCGAAAATATTTTTTTTGAATGTAGTCACATTAAGCCGTTCGTCAGTGGACATAAAAACGGTTTTTTGATGGTTGTTGTTGGGAGCGTTAGTGGTGTGCCTAGGCTGGGATGAAGCTAGTTTCAGTCTAGGTCACACTGTTTTGTAAGTCATTTTAATAACTGAAAATATATTTTTTAAGAGAGGTTAGCATGAAGAAGAGTTTAATTTACAAGGCAATACTGGGCACCAGTTTGCTGGTAGCGGCTTCCCAGGTGAATGCGGATACATTGTATGGCGTGAGCAGCAGCAGTATTGCTGTGATTGATACCTTGAATTTGGGTGCGGTGTCTTACATCAATGTTTCAGGGTTGGCAGCGAATGAGAGATTGCTGGGTGTTGATCTGAGACCCACGGATGGCTTGGTTTATGGCCTCACCAGCCAGAACAGGTTGTATACACTGGACACAATGACTGGTGCAGCCACCTTCAAGACCAGCCTGACAGGAGCATCTTTGACTGGGCAATCTATCGGCATAGACTTTAACCCGGTTGCAGATTTTGCGGGTAATGCTTCGCTACGCGTAGTCACTGGCACCGGCAATAATTATGCGATCAATGCCAATACCGGGGTGGTAGGGAATACCGCCGGTGCAAACATTGGTAGTGGTTATACCGCCGTTGCTTATAGCAATTCCGAGCCGGGAGTTACCCCCGCCAGCACTGGGTTGTATTACGTGAATACAACCACCGACTCATTACACTTTCTGGCCAGCGGATTTAATAATCCAGCCGGTGCTGGAGGCATCCAGACCGTCGGCGCATTGGGTGTAAATGCGCTGTCTGCCAGTGGCTTTGATATTCTTGGTAACGGCAAGGCCTACGCCTTGTTTAACCTGGATGATGGCACCCTGGATTCTCAGTTGTTTTCGATTAACCTGATGACTGGTGCCGCGACCTACATCACGACTTTAAACGGTACTTTCAATGGTTTGACTGGCGTAGCAACTGTTCCCGAACCGACAAGCGTTGCATTCCTGCTGGCAGGCCTGGGTCTGATGGCTGGCGTGGTAGCGCGTCGGTCTCGTCAACACTCATAAGTACCTGGTTAGACCCCTAAGACTTAACAGGCCGATGCTTACTAGCATCGGCTTTTTTTATGTGAATGTGAAAACCCTGAAGAAGCGCGGGTGTGTAGTCTCTGCATCTCTGGAAAACGACAGAATTGCGTTGCGGGTTATGCGGCTGTTTTTATTTAATCAAGCTAAATCGTTGTGGTGCCAGTTTGTTTGATCTGGCTTGCCAGATGATCAATACTTGTAATGCTTGCATTACCATTTTGCCCGTTCAACGTCGCTTGCTGGGTGTTGAGCGTCTTTTAAATCAGCTGTCGAAGTGGGGCTACTCGTTGAGGATGCACTTTGCGTATTCCCATCATCATCACTATCTAACTCAAGTGACATCGACACGCCTAATATATTGAACAAATGCAACAACTGGTCAACGCTGACCAGGTTGGGATTTCTCTCAATTTGGACAATTCTGGATTGTGATAAACCCATCTTGGCCGCTAGGTTTTGTTGCGTCCAATTTCTTCTTTTTCTTAAAGACTTGATGTGTGCTTTAAGCTGTTGTCCAGAGGTAATCGTCGTTTTCATTACATCATCTTATTACATAAGGATAATAAATTCAATAAATTATATTTGTATAATAAAAAGTGGATTAGGACTGCGTTTTATTATTTAAATATAATAAATTATTAAAATTACATTAATGTAATTTTTGGCTGAATCTATCGTCATTCAAGATAAAAATAATACGCTTTCATCAACTCACACAGCCTAGCTGAATCAAACTAGTGTGTTAATCAAGAGAATGAGCGCGTTGCTGCTGAAAATCATGAGTGACTTTCACGCAAATCAGCGCTCAACACAAAGCAAGTTACAGCGCATACTGTGCACACGTTGTACCGATTCATTACTTTCATTTAGGAGAAACACCATGTGGACTAAACCAGCTGCTACAGAAATGCGTTTTGGCTTTGAAGTAACCATGTACGTGATGAACAAATAATTTTAGCCCAGGCTAAGATGTTAAAAACCCGACCAAGTGTCGGGTTTTTTGTTAGCAACGGGACTTACAGGCAGTGGGTGATATGTCGTTTTGCAAGACCTGCCCCAAAACATCACGTTGATATTAAACGCAGTAAGCGCAACCATTACGACGGCGCAAAACACGCTTTAGGCATTGCCAAATACATTTCTAAATACATCACTAAAAGCTATCTGGAACACCACCAATTCAATCGCAAACGCTATTGGGCGCCACGATCAATCAAACTTCCCGAAACGATGGCTGAATGGATGCAGGCTGAAAAAGTGGCTGACGCGGTGCAAGAGCTTTACACCCGATTTGATACCGCCATTATGGTTGAGGCAGTCAAAGACCGCAGTTTGTATATCACCGAAGCCAATGCGCCAATGATATTTTTTAGATACTTACCTAGCGATCAAACGCCATTAAAAGTCCCGTTTTAGGCTACGCACAAACGCACTGCGCGCCGCGCGTAAGCGCGTCGCACAGCGCGGATTGGGCGATGCCCTAGACTAGATATAAAGGACACTTAATTCAAGTCTACGGAAACCCTTTTTAATTGTTCTCCATAATAATTCAAAAGCGTTTGATAGTTTGAAGTGTTATTTTTGATCTCTTGAATTGCTAAAAATAACAATGTTTTGTCACTTGGACGACTATCTCTGCGAAAAGTCATAAATATATGACCAAGTAATTTAGTAACAATATTTTGCCAAAAATGACCTTGTACAATTTTCTCTGGCTCTGTGTTAATCAGTCTTTGAAGTAGAGGTTTGACCGTTGAGATATCCGGAAAGAGGATTTTGAATGGTTTAGATAGTCGTTTGATATCGTTGCGTGTGATTGGACATTTAGAAGAGTACTGAAGACTTATGCCTCGTAATGCTTTACTTTTGTCCAAAATTGCTTTGGAAATTGTTTGGCATAATGCGTCAAGAATTGACAAATATCTAATGCGGCGTACCAAGCGTTTAAGTTGTAACTTAAAGGTGTCCAATATAGTGGAATTGCCAAATGTTACAGCATCAACAATATTTAAGATTAACTGTTCATTCCAAAGGTCATTTTCCCAGCTATATCCAGAAGTGCAAATTACTTTATCGGTAATTTCTAGACCACTTAAAATTTCATCGTAATCTCGATCAACAATCACAAATGAGTTTTTTGTGCCCGCTTCTCTCAGAGCTAAAGCATATTCATAAGCAACTCGTTTATTGCCAATTGCTTTGATTTTAATTTTATGGTTTGGAATTAGTTTAGAGAATATTGCATGAAAAAAAGTACAATCTGGAACAACTTCCAATTCGTTTTTAGAATCTAGGGTTTTGCCTTCAGTAAAAATCACTATCTCGGTGTTATAAAACATTGAGTAATTACTAATACCCGCATTACTTCTCATGAAAGTCATGACAATAATGCCTCCATGTTGATAACTTTATTCGAATAAATGCTTACAATATCGGGAGAGTGCGTTGCAAAGATGATTTGAGCATTAGGATTAAGTCTAGAAATTGAGCTAGTAAGTTTTTCTTGCCATTTAATATGAAGCGATAATTCTGGTTCATCGGCTATGAATATCATAGATCTTTTATCTTGAATTAACGCTTCACCAAGAATGATCAATAGCTGTTTTTCGCCCGATGAAAGGTCTTCTAAATCAATTGATTTCCCATCTCTTGTTTTAACTGTAATATCGTTTCTTTCTGAGATGCCAATAACTTTTCTGCCATCAAAAAGCTCATTTACTACTGAAAGGAAAGTATCTCTAGGTTCAAATATTTCAGCTTTTGATTTCTCCAAATCCTCGTAGTATTGAACTAATGCATGTGTTTTCTGAGCGTTATAAAGCACTGCAAAGTCAGTTAGATCAAAAGTTTTATTCTCTAATGCACTTTGTGCTTTTTGTACTTTTTCTACAAAAATATTAAGGCTTTGTTTATATTTGTTTTGCTCAACACCCAATAAGTCAAATACTGATGCTAAATCTTCTTTTTCAGTTTCGGTGTTTATTCCTTTTGTAAACTCTTTAATTCTAGATTCATTAACCGTTAGTAATGACAAAAAAACTTTCTTCTGAAACTCTAAAGTGTGCTCTCCATACTTTCTGTTTAATTGAGAAAAGTATCTTGTAAAAGAATTATTTAACTCCAAAAGCTTGTAATCAATCGGCGAAAGATTTTTCTTATGCTCTTCATTAATTGAAAGGTTGTTATTTCTATGGATTGATAGCCAACATAAGTTTACTAATTCAGAAAGTTGCCTTCTTATATCCAAAAATCTTTCTCTTATTACCTTTTCTCTGAGCATTCTTGGAGGTATACCTCTATAAAATTGCTCTTCTGCAACAGCGTCCAAGTCAAATATCTGTGCATCGTCTTTGCTGCTTCTTTTTATGCGATACTCGATATCATAATAAGGTAACCCCTCTTTTTGATTTTTTAAAATTTCTATCGTCGGATTCTTTTTCCCTTTTATTTCTTGAAGTTTTATCAATACCTTTAGGAATTGAATCTTGTCTAGCTTCTCAAAATCAGCGTTTAGTGCTGCAGCAATCAAATTTATAATCGTAGTTTTGCCTGTGCCATTCTGACCTATCAGAAAATTAAAGTTTTGATCCAATGGGAATTCAATTTCACACCTCTCGTCGCCCCAAAGTCCCTTTATATAAATTGACTTTATTATGTTCATTTTTTTTACTCGGTATGATTAAGCGTTAGTTATAGTGTAGTCTATAAAAACAAATAATGGCTACTAGCTGGCTACTAATGTAAGGAAATGTATAAAAGAAAACGGCTCCCATCTCTGGAAGCCGCTTAGTATTTGGTGGTGAAAGAGGGACTTGAACCCTCGACCCCAGGATTATGAATCCTGTGCTCTAACCAGCTGAGCTACATCACCAGATTTGAAAGACCGCGATTATAGCAGTTGTATCATGGGTCGACAATATAAGACTGTGACCTTTTTGACTAAGTATTTTCTGCTTTTTTGATTTTTGTCATTTCTGGCTTATGATTCAGGCGTATTCTTGCCAACTTTTAAATTTGGAGCAGAATAGCGGCATGACTCGGGAAGCAGATGATCACAGTGGCGTACTCAAGTTAAGCGCGGTGTTGGCTGATGCTTTGCGCCAGCGCGATGCGTATACGCGCTTGCATAGTGACCGTGTGATGGCGCTGGCAAACGGGATTGGGGTGGCGCTTGGCCTGAGCGGTAACGAGTTGCATGTGCTGGAGCTGGGCGCGAGTTTGCATGATATTGGCAAAATTGTGGTGCCGGATGTGGTGTTGATGAAGCCGGGCAGGCTGGATGATGCCGAGATGCGTGTGATGCAGTTGCATCCTTCGGTCGGCGGTGATTTGATTGCGGCTTATGAGCATCCGCGGTCTGAGCCCGTGTCTAAGGTGATTCGCCATCATCATGAGTGGTTTGATGGTTCTGGTTACCCAGACAATCTCGCGGGTGAAGGGATTCCGCTATTGGCGAGGATTGTGACGCTGGTGGATAACTATGATGCAATGGCGGTGCGGCGGGTGTATCAGGGCGCGAGGCCGCATCATGAGATTATGCAGATTATGGAAAGTGAAGCCGGGACCAAGCTGGACCCTGAGATGTTTAAACGTTTCGTCCAGGTAATTGATGATCCACGTTATGCCATGTTCAAGGCATCTTGATCGGCGCATTAAAAAAGGCTGGAGTTGTTCTCCAGCCTTTTTGTGTATTAGCGCAATGCGCGCTTAAACATTGAATCTCTTAAACATTGAATCTAAAGTGCATCACATCGCCATCTTGCACGATGTATTCTTTGCCTTCGAGGCGCATTTTGCCCGCTTCTTGTGAGCCTTTTTCACCTTTAAATTGCACATAGTCGTTATAAGCAATCACTTCGGCACGGATAAAGCCACGTTCAAAGTCGGTGTGGATGACGCCAGCGGCTTGTGGGGCGGTGGCACCTTTTTTCACGGTCCAGGCGCGCACTTCTTGTACACCGGCGGTGAAGTAGGTTTGCAGACCTAACAAATCATAAGCGGCGCGGATGACGCGGTTCAAGCCTGGCTCTTCGAGGCCCAGCTCTTGCAAGAACAACAGTTTATCTTCTTCTTCCAGCTCGGAGATTTCGCCTTCGATTTTGGCGCAAATAGTCACCACAGGCGCGCTCTCGGTTTTAGCTAATGCCAGCACTTTGTCCAGGTGCGGGTTGTTTTCAAAACCGCCTTCAATCACGTTGGTGATGTACATGACCGGTTTCACGGTAATCAGGCACAGCGGCTTGAGCAGGTTGAGTTCATCGGCATCCAAACCAATGGTGCGCACGGCTTTGGCTTCGTTGAGGGCTGGCAAGACTTTATCCAGCACTTTAATCAGGGCGATGGCTTCTTTGTCGCCACTTTTGGCTTTTTTGCCTTCGCGCTGCATGGTTTTTTCTACGGTTTCCATGTCGGCCAGCGCCAGCTCGGTGTTAATCACTTCAATGTCTGCCAGCGGGTCTACCTTGCCTGCTACGTGAATGACGTTGCCGTCTTCAAAACAGCGCACAACGTGGGCAATAGCGTCAGTCTCGCGGATGTTAGCCAGGAACTTGTTGCCCAGGCCTTCGCCTTTAGAAGCACCTGCCACCAGACCAGCAATGTCGACAAACTCAACAATCGCAGGTTGTACTTTTTGCGGCTTAACAATGTCGATCAGCGGTTGCAGGCGTGGGTCTGGTACCTCGACGATGCCGACGTTAGGCTCGATGGTACAGAAAGGATAGTTTTCTGCCGCGATGCCTGCTTTGGTGATGGCGTTAAACAAGGTGGATTTGCCTACATTAGGCAGGCCGACAATACCGCATTTCATAGTGGATGAACCTTAGCGTGAGTGTTGCCGCAGCATTAAATTTGCGGCAAAGATTGAATAAAACCAATATTTTACCGTTAGTATGAAGATAGAGCCAGAATGAATCTTGATTTGACGCAAAATGCAAACAAGATTTAAGTTTTATTATAACTAAGACAATGCATGACTGCGGGAGCATAATCATATGCGTCATGCGCCTTCCTGACAAAGGATGAGAAATGTTTCGTTTCAATATGGCATCATTACATCAGTTATTATCCTCACGATGGATTGCTACAGTAATATTGCTTGGTGCTTTTCAGACCACCTTTTTGCTATGGATGAGCGAGCGCCATCATGCGGAAGACTTGCAGGCGGTTAAATTCAAGCAGTCCGCGCAGTCTGCGTCCGAGGCCATCCAGCAACGGCTCAATGCTTATCGGCAAATCCTCAAGGGCGTGGAGCAACTCTATATTTCCTCACAGTTTGTCTCGGCCGAAGAGTTTAGGCTCTATGTTGATGACTATCTCAAAAGCACTGAGTACAACAGCCTGAACGCGCTGGGCTTTATCAAATATATCCATCTGCAACATCCGGAAACCTTTAAGGACCTGGAGATGCCGATACAGCAATTGCTCAAGCATCTGGAGTTTATCAAAGGTGACGAAGAGGTGGCACCGGTGTTGTATGTGGAGCCGCGTAACGATGCGAATCGCGAGACCTTGCTTAAAA
This sequence comes from Methylophilus sp. 14, assembly GCF_015354345.1. Taxonomy (GTDB): domain Bacteria; phylum Pseudomonadota; class Gammaproteobacteria; order Burkholderiales; family Methylophilaceae; genus Methylophilus. The sequence goes on from NZ_JADKYS010000001.1 coordinate 536,140, forward strand.
ACACTTTTTTAGACGCGCAATTGCGCGCCGATTTGCTGGAGGCGGGAGATGGTGACCGTCTGGTGCTGTCTGGCCACTATGCGGCCAACACTGTGGTGCAGCCTTATAAAAACTATATTTTTCATGCGCCGGTGTACCGTCATCATGAGGGTATGCAAACGGGCGATCGCCGTCATTGGCTGAATGGCTGGGTGTTTTTGCGTTTTGATGTGGCGGCTTTGCTAGCAGAGGCCTTGCACCCTATGGAGCAGCGGCTGGTGCATTTTGATGTGTTTGACCAAGGCCATGAAGAAGGGCAGGTGCCCTTGTATCACAGTGGCTCTGATGACGAGCATGTGCATGACCATGAGGCTGCGTTTACTGTTGCCCACACTTTGAATGTGAACGGACAGGTCTGGCGCTTGCGCGCACGCTCTACGCCAGCGTTTGAGGGCGCGACCGATTACCGCGATGCCAATGATATGGGCGTGTTAGGCGTGGTGATTAGCCTGTTATTGGCCGCGCTGGTGCAGTTTGCCGTGGTGCGCAATCGCACGCGTAACACCCTGGAAAAGTACAGCCTGGCGCTCAATAGCAGCGAGCAGCGCTGGAAGTTTGCCATGGAAAGCACGGGTGACGGCGTGTGGGATTGGAACGTGCCCGAGTCCAAAGTGGTGTTTTCTGATCACTGGAAAAAGATACTCGGTTTTGCTGCCGACGAGCTTGACCATAAACCGGCGACCTGGAACCAGCGCATACACCCGGACGATGCACCGGTGGCGATGGATTTGCACCAGCAGGTGCTGGATGGTGAGCGCGAGCAATATGCGATTGAGTATCGCATGTTATGCAAAGACGGCAGCTGGAAATGGGTGTTTGACCGCGGCATGGTGCTGATGCACGACGAGCAGGGCAAACCGACACGCATATTGGGCACGCTGGCGGATATTTCCAAGATCAAGCAATCGGAAGAAGTGGTTTGGCAATATGCTAACGTCGATACATTGACCGGTTTGCCTAACCGTCGCCTGTTTTTTGACCGGCTGGACCAGGCGCTACATGGCATTAAAAACAATGGCCAGAAACTGGCGATTATCTTTTTAGACCTGGACCGCTTTAAAGAGGTGAATGATAGCCAGGGGCATGATCAGGGCGATAAGTTGCTGTTGCAGGCAGGCAAGCGCTTGACCGGCTGTGTGGGTAATAAAGACCTGGTTGCCCGGCTGGGTGGTGACGAGTTTGTGCTGATGCTGAGTGACGCTCACGCCAGCCATGTCGAGGCGCTGGCACAACGTGTGCTGGAGGCTTTGTCGCAGCCTTTTCAACTGGATGATACGCATGCTTATGTGTCTGCCAGCTTGGGGATTGCCATCTTTCCGGACGATGCAGGTAACAAGGAAGATCTGATGAAACGTGTGGATCAGGCCATGTATGCGTCCAAGCAAAGAGGCGGCAACTGCTTCACTTATTTCACGCCGCGCATGCAGCAAAGCGCCGAGCATCGTATGCGTTTGTCGCATGATTTACGGCAGGCCATCAGCGAGGAGGAGTTTTTCCTTGAGTATCAGCCGGTGGTGAATTTGCAGACCAATATGGTGGTGAAAGCCGAAGCGTTGTTGCGCTGGCAGCATCCAGTCAAGGGCTTGATCCCGCCTATGGAGTTTATTGGGATTGCTGAAGATAATCTGCTGATCGTACCGATTGGCGAGTGGGTATTTAAAACCGCGATTGCGCAGTGTCGTCAGTGGCGCCAGTCGCTACACCCGATGTTTCAGTTAGCGGTGAATAAATCACCGGTACAGTTTGCCGCTGAGCATAGAAAAAATGAAGACTGGCTGTTTGAGATGGCAAAAAATCATCTTGAGGGCAATATGGTGGTGGTTGAAATCACCGAGCGCCTGTTGCTAGATGCCAGTTCACATGTCAGTGAGCGTTTGGCGCAATACCAGCAGGCGGGCGTGCAAGTGGCGCTGGATGACTTCGGCACCGGCTATTCTGCTTTGTCTTACCTGAAGAAATTCCCCATCGACTATGTGAAGATTGACCGTTCGTTTGTGCGCGAGCTGGGTACATCTGGCGAAGATGAGGCTTTATGCCGCGCGATTATTGTCATGGCGCACAGCTTGGGCATGCAGGTGATTGCAGAGGGTATTGAGAACCAGCGCCAGTTGCGTATGTTGCAGGAGATGGGGTGTGATTTCGGCCAGGGCTATTATTTCTCACCGCCGCTACGCCCCGAGGCTTTTGTGAGCTGGCACCATGAGTGGCACCAGCATCCGGCAATTATTTCACGCTAGGGCTTATTTGCTGTGCAGTTGCAGCATGGCCTTTTCAAATTGGCCTTGTGCCAATAAGTCAGTGACAGTGGTGGCTTTGATGATGCTGTCATCAATCGCCTGCTGTTCATCTTTGCCTGCAGCCTTCAAGACAAAATTCACCACCTCGGCCTTGTTGCCCGGGTGGCCGATGCCGATGCGCAAGCGCCAGTAATCGGGTGTGCCCAGGGCGGCATGAATATCGCGCAGGCCATTATGGCCGCCATGGCCGCCGCCGAACTTGAGTTTGGCCTGGCCGGGGGGCAGGTCCAGTTCATCATGCACCACCAGCACTTCTGCTGGCTGGATTTTGTAATAGTTGGCAATGGCTGCAACTGACTTGCCGCTGGCATTCATGAAGGTGCTGGGTTTGAGCAGCCATTTGTCGCTGTGAGGTTGCCATTTGCCTGCGATGCCAAACAGCTTGGCTTCGGCGGCCAGGCGGCTGCCGGATTGCTCTGCCAGTAAATCTACCAGCCAGAAGCCTGCATTATGCCGGGTCATGGTGTATTTATCGCCGGGGTTGCCCAGTCCTACAATCAGTTTGATGCCAGTCATGGTGTGAGTTTCGTTCAGACAAAGAAAAAACGCGCACTAAAGAGTGCGCGTTTATTGTAGCGGATAACCGCCGGGCCTGCTTAGGCTGCTGGTGTTTCTGCAGCAGCTTCGTCGCTACCACCACGTGGTTTAGCAATGGAAACCACTGCAGCGTCATCACCGTGTGCCAGTTGTACGAACTCAATGCCTTTTGGCAGTTTGATTTCTGACAAGTGGATAGAGTGACCAGCTTCCAGTTTAGCCAGGTCCACTTCGATAAACTCTGGCAAGTCTTTTGCCAGGCAGCTTACGTCAGCTTCAGTCTGGATGTGGGAGATGTTGCCACCACCAGTTTTAACGCCAGGTGCCACATCTTCATTGATGAAGTGGAAAGGCACTTTCACGTGGATTTTTTCAGTCGCAGATACGCGCTGGAAATCGATGTGTTGAATGGTGTTGCGTACTGGGTGCAGTTGGTAGTCACGCAGCAGAACGCTTTCAGCTTTGCCATCCAGCACCAGGCTCAGGATAGACGCGTGGAAAGCTTCATGGCGGAATTCCATGAACAGTTCTTTGTGGTTCAACTCGATAGATACAGCGGCTTGATCACCACCGTAAACAACACCAGGCACGCTGCCAGCGCGACGCAGGCGGCGGCTCGCACCCGTACCTTGAACGTCACGTTTGACTGCTTTAATTTCGATACTCATGTTGAGGCTCCTAAAAACGCCACGAATGGCGGTACTGCACTAAAATCCACCTGCCGCGACCAGCAGGTGGTGTAAAACGATTCTTTTTTAATCCATGCTTCTTATGTTTAATTTATGGACGATTAATCCATAAATAGGGAAGAAACAGATTCTTCCTGGCTGATGCGCTTAATGGTCTCTGCCAGCAAAGTGGCCGCACTCAATTGGCGGATTTTGCTGCAGGCCTGTGCGCCAGCATTTAATGCAATGGTGTTGGTGACCACCAACTCATCCAGTGCAGAAGCCGTAATGCGCTCACCGGCACCACCGGACAATACCGGGTGCGTGGCATAGGCCACTACTTTAGTCGCGCCACGGTCTTTCAGGGCAGCAGCAGCTTCACACAAGGTGTTCGCTGTATCTACCATGTCATCCATGATGACGCAGGTGCGGCCTTCAACCTCACCGATAATATTCATGACCTTGGCAACGTTCGCTTTTGGGCGGCGTTTGTCGATAATAGCCAGGTCGGCATTCAATTGTTTGGCCGCTGCACGTGCTCGCACCACGCCACCAACGTCTGGTGAAACTACCACCAGATTTTCGTGACCTTGTTTGGCCAGGTCGTCGAGCAAAATCGGCGTCGCATAAATATTGTCGACCGGGATATCAAAAAAGCCCTGGATCTGGTCTGAGTGCAAGTCCATGGTCAGCAAACGGTTAACACCGACACTGGTCAGCATATTGGCCACCACTTTTGCTGTAATCGCGACACGGGCAGAACGTGGACGTCTGTCTTGGCGCGAATAACCCAGGTAAGGGATGGCAGCGGTAATGCGGCCAGCAGAAGAGCGACGCAGCGCATCGACCATGACCATTACTTCCATCAGGCTGTCATTGGTCGGGTAGCTGGTAGACTGCAATACAAACACGTCACGGCCGCGGACATTCTCCAGCAGCTCCAACATGATTTCACCATCTGAAAATCGGCCAACATCGGCACGCCCTAATTCAATACCCAAATGCTTGGCCACTTCTTGTGCCAGTACCGGATTGGCATTGCCGGTAAATACCATCATGTTGGCGTTACTCAACGTTGTACCCTTTTTTAGCGATGACGATGTCTTGAAACCTGGTTCCAGTCACATGGCCGGAACCTATAAAAAATTTAAGCGTGTAAATCGTTAAATCTACACGCTTATGTTTGGCTGAGGAGGAAGGATTCGAACCTTCGCATGCCGGAATCAAAATCCGGTGCCTTAACCAGCTTGGCGACTCCCCAATAACTTGTCTTAATCACACGCTTTTTGTGTTTTGGTCATCATCGCTGACCAAGCCAAAAAGCGGATGGTATTCTAACCCTTTTGACCAAAAACCGAAAGTGTTTTTTGGTCTATTTTCAATCAATTCGCGCGCTTTTGTTTCACTTTCCACCGCCACGAATACTGAAGCCCCTGAGCCACTCATACGGGCGTCGCCGTATTGTTTTAACCAGAGTAACGTATTTGCAACGTCGGGATATAACGCACAAACAACCGCTTCCATATCGTTTCTGACTTGCTGCCAGAACGCGCTGGAATTAGCGCCGTTTGAAAAGTCCGCCATTCTCAATGGTTTCGAGTCTCTTGTCAATGCTTGATGTGCAAATATTTTTGCGGTGGGCACCTCTACCTGCGGTGTGATCACCACATAGTATTTTTCCAGCATGGCTGGCGGCAGGGCAACGGCGGCTAATTGTTCGCCTACGCCTTCTGCCCAGGCAGTTTGGCCAAAGATAAACACCGGTACATCTGCGCCCAGCGTGAGCCCGATTTGCATCAGCTGTTGCCTGGAATAGCCTAATTGCCATTGTTGATTCAACGCTATCAACACGGTGGCCGCATCCGAACTGCCGCCGCCCAAGCCGCCACCCATGGGGGTGCGCTTGATGCATTCGATGTCTGCGCCTAATGTGCACTGGCTGGCCTGTTGCAAGGCGCGCGCGGCGCGTATGCTTAAATCCTTTTCTGCGGGCACGCCCGGTAAGGGATTCAGGTGTACGATTTCCCCATCCTGGCGTACGCGTATGCGCAGCTCGTCACCGTGGTCCAGCAGCAAGAAAATACTTTGCAGGTCATGGTAACCGTCACCACGACGGCCGGTAATATGCAGAAACAGGTTGATTTTACAGGGGGCGGGGTAGGTCAGCAGTTCCATGACCGCTATTGTAAAGCATGCTTGCGTACTCCTTGCATGCTTATTCCAGGATCATGCGGCCTTGGCCATCCTGCACTGGGCGCTGATTGGGCTCGCCGATGGCTTGCTGCAAGCTGCCCAGCTGGAATTTGGATATTTTCAGCGATTCTTTCATGATCACCCATTGCACACCTTCGGTACATGGCGGCGCTGTCAGCGAGCCGCTGTAGCGATAATAGGCAGGTTTGGTCGGCATCAGGTCCGCAGGGGTGACACGTATTGCCAGCGGTTTGCTTTGCTCTTTTTCTTTAGGCAGGCTGCCTAACAGTTTTTCCAGCCCGGCATGTGCGCTACCCTCTTCCAGCATCACAGCAATAATGACGCGGTGTCCGGTTTTGTCTTCATGCACCATCTGCAATTCTGCGGCATACGATTTTTGCTTGATCTGATGCTCACTAGGCACATGCACGATGATATATTTCAACTGGTAAGGTTTCTGATCCAGCACCATCATATTACCCGTGCCCGCATCCAGAATCAGGCTGTGATCCTTGAGCACAATGTTTTTGAGCGGAAACTTTTGCAAGCGCTTAATCGGTTTTAGGGCGGCTGTGATCGTGTTGTCGATATTAATCGGTGATTGCTGGCTACCTGCGTTGCACACCGCAAAGTCCGGATTGAGGCTGCCCCATTTGTCTGGTCCGCGCGGGCCGCTATACGCCCAGGATTTATCATTGGTCTTGTCGGTTTTGGCTGTTTTTTCCTTATCTTTAAGGGTGTCCGCGCCTTTGTCGGTTTTGCTGGCAGCTGCTTGCTTGGCTGCAGCTGCTTTTTCTTCGGCAGGTTTAGCCGCAGGCTTGGCATCTGCCGGTTTTGCTTCAGCGGCTTTCTCTTCAGCTTTGGGCACTACAGGCGTTGCTGCGGGCTCGGCAACGCTGTCAGGCGCGGCCGGTTTGTCTTTGTTGCTGGCAACAGCAGGCACCACCGGGTTGGCGGCACGTCTGGCAGCGGCTTCCACGCGCTGTTTTTCCTTGGCTTGCCATTTGCACACATATTGTTGCGCGACTTCTACTTCGGATTCTGGCAGCGGCTCAATAAAATCTGCCTGCTTGGCTGTTGTGCCTGCTGAGTACACCAATTCTTCGTCATCGTATTGAAACACCTGGATGGTCGCGGCTTTGCGTTTGTCGCAATCAAAATACCACAGGGCTTTGGCATGGTTGTAGACGCGGTCTACCGATTCCACATTCTTCTGCGGATTGCGGTAATCGACTTTTACCCAGGCCTTGATATAAGGTTTTTCTTCGAGCAGGGATTGTTTATCTATCATGAGCTGGTTGTCATCGGTTTTCTTGATCGATAACCACTGTGATGCATGGCTGTGGCCAGGCATCATGCCCAGCACTAGCCACAAGCTAAATGCCAGCCAAAGTCGGTAATAAGTGGGGGTGAGAAGATAACAGCTCATAGTGCCATTATCGACGCCTTGCGCTGAATCTTTAATCAGCGCAGGCGGGGTGCAGAGAGTGTTGGCGACTACTTACCAGTGCTGGATCACTAGCTTCAGGCGGACATCCTGCTGTTGCAGGCGCGTGGTGTAAGGCAGTTGTTCCAGTGCGCCATTGAGGGCGGTTTGCTGGTAATCATCGTAGGTAATTTGCCATTGATCCTGCGTCAGGCTCGCCAGTGCGCCATTGTCCAGATAGGCGGCCTGGAATGGGCTGTCGCGTTGTGGAATGCCTAATATCCATTGGCTGAGTCCGGCCAGTGGCAGGCGCCAGCCAAGCAGTTGCTCGGTCAGGCTGGCGACATCGGTGGCCGTGTGTTGTTTGCCACTTTGATCGGTCAGTGTCACAGATTGCTGGGTGCGCTGGATCAAGGCGACTTGTTGGCCTAGCGGACTGAAAATGCGCATGGTGTCTGCTTGCGCATCATGCTGCCATTCCAGGCGCGCGGTATAGCCTTTGCCCGCATATTGCACGGCCAGTTTGGCCTCGAGCGCAAATGGCTGGTTGGCCTGTAGTCGCTGGATGCGTTGCTGGGACGCATGGCTGGCGGTGGTTTGGGTGGGCGGCGCTGGCAGGGTAGAGCAGCCCGCCATTACCATGCCCAGCAGGCCAGTCATGAGTTGGCGGCCCGAGGGTGGTTTCCAGCGCGCAAGCGTGGTCAGTGTCACCAGCATTACAGGGCGGATTTCAGTTTTTGCGCAGTGGCGACCAGCACTTCGTTATCAGGGTTGGCTGAGAGCGCTTGATCCAGAATTTTCTGCGCTTCGTCACGTTGGCCTTGCTTCCACAAGACTTCTGCCAGGTGGGCAGCAATTTCTGGGTCTTGCTGAATGGTGTACGCGCGACGCAGCTCCTCGGTGGCATGGCCCAGATCACCCAGGCGGTAATACACCCAGCCCAGGCTATCCATGACGTAGTGGTCTTCTGGCGACAACTTGGTCGCGGTTTCAATCAGGCTCTTGGCCTCCATCAGCTTGATATTGCGGTCAGCATAAGAGTAGCCCAGCGCATTGTAAGCGGCTGCCATGTCGGGTTTCATTTTAATGACTTTATATAAAGTCTCTTCCATGATGTCGAATTTGCCTTTGCGTTCTGCATTCAAGGCATAGTCGTACAATAACTCTGGGCTCTCGGGGAAGCTTTGCACGGCTTTTTCCAGCAGGGTGTAGGCTTCATCGTTACGTTTGGCCTGGTTCAGCATCAAGGCTTCATTCTGCACCACCAATGCCTGTTGTTCCGGCGTTAAACCGTCGACATTGTCCAGCATGGTAATGGCTGCATCGATGCCATCGCGACGCGCGATGATGGCAGCAGATGCCAGGCGGCCTGCCAGAAACTGCTCGCCTTCACCGATTTTGTCAAACCAGTGTAAGGCGCGTGCGTCATCTTTTTGCTCGGCGGCTGAGCGGCCGAGGTTGAAATACAGTTTATTCGGCTCTTTAAAGCCGACTTCCAGCCCGTGCTCCAGGTAGCGGTCAGCAAAACTGTACTCTTTTGCATCCAGCGCCAGCAAGCCGACGATGACATTCATTTCCGGGTTGTTTTTATGACGCTCCAGCAATTTGGTGAACTCTGCCTTGGCGTCGGTGGTGTTTTTTTGTACCAGTAAGGCGCGCGCCAGCGCCAGGCGGATCTGATCAGCTTCCGGGTAGGTGTTTAAAAACTCGCGATAAAAGGCAATGCCTTTTTGCGGGTCTTGCTCACTCAGCATCTGGCCGCGGATTTGCGCAGGCGGCTCCCAGCCCGGGCGCAGTTTGGAGGCTTCCTTCAATTCAGCAACCATCAGGCTTTCGTTGTGGGCAAAGTAGGCGGCCTGTGACACGGCAAAATGCGCTTCCGGCAGCTTGGGGTAAGGCTTGGCCAGTTGCTGAATCGCATCCAGCACGCTGGTTTTATCCGTGACGCGCATCATCAGGCTGTTCAGTTCCATAAAGGCATTCGGCCGGATATTGTCGTTGGCGAGGACTTTCTGGATCTGTGGAATGGCTTTTTTCAGGTTGCCGTTGGCAATCAATAACTGGCTGGCCGTTTGTGCGGCAGGAATCGAGTCCGGCGCCAGTTCTGACCATAATTCGGCTGAAGGCAACGCCAGTTGTGGTGTGCGTGCAATGGTGGCGGCCTGGGTGGCGCGTTCAGCCAGCAAAGGGTCGCGTGTCTGCTTGGCTAAATCCAGGAACAACTGGCCTGCCAGCACAAATTCGCCACGCTGGGCGGCCACTTCTCCCAGCAGGTATTTATACACAAATTCTGCCGTGGGCGTGGTGATGGTAGGGGAGCCGCTGGCTGACCAGGCCGGGGTTGTCAGTAATGCCAGGCAAAGCGCGAGGGTTGTGCGGCGCTTTGCAGTAGGTTTAAGCGTGAAACGGCTGGTTTGGGGCATGCTGAATTCCTGTTTGGTTGGTCTGTTGATGAACAGTGTCATGACGGTGATTGATGGCTGATTTGTCGTGCTTAATTTTTGTTTAGTCCGTGACAGTTGCTGCAAGTTCATCCATAATGTGCGATTTGTAACTGAATTGTAATTGACGGTTTTGCTCAGGCTAAAACCGCATGCTACAACAGTAGTATTGGCACTATAACTTTTTGATGAAATCTTTGTCTAGGGATTTGCTGGTTGGCGTTTGGATTGCCAGCCGTGAACAATCATCCTTAGTCGGTAGGTGTGTGAAAGAATCATGGCAAATTTGACAGTTGAAGCAATCGAATTGACCCGTTTGTATGGTGGCCGTGCGGCGGTCAGTGATGTAACGTTTAGTTTGCAACAGGGGCAAGTGCTCGGCTTTTTGGGGCCTAACGGTGCTGGTAAGTCGACCACCATGAAAATGCTGACCGGTAATCTGGCGCCCAGTGCCGGTAGCGTCAAAATCTGTGGCATCGACATGATAGAGAACCCCAAGGAAGCCAAAGCATTGATTGGCTACTTGCCGGAGATGCGTCCCTTATATAAAGAATTCACGGTCGATGAATACCTGACCATCGCAGCCCGTTTGCACAATGTCTCGGGCAAGCATATTAAAAAAGCGGTGGAGCATGCCAAAGAGCGTTGCGGTTTGACGCACATGAGCAAGCGCCTGATTGAAAACCTGTCTAACGGCTACCAGCAGCGTGTGGGCATTGCCCAGGCCATTATTCATAACCCGATGGTGGTGATCCTCGATGAGCCGACGGTGGGCCTAGACCCGATCCAGATTCGTGATATCCGTGCCCTGATTAAAGAGATTGGCCAGGCACATAGTGTGATTGTGTCTACCCACATTCTGCCGGAAGTAGAAATGGTGTGTGACCATGTGCAGATTATCGATAAAGGCAAACTGGTGTTTAACGGTGGCATTGATGTGCTTAAACAGCAGCGCATCGGCAACAAGCTGCTGGTTGGTTTGCGCAACGCGCCAGCAGCGTCACAACTGGCGGCGATTGCCGGGGTGGCTGAAGTGGAACCCGCGGATGGCATGTGGCGCATCCGCTTCCAGGACGGCACGCAACCGCATGAAGCCATCGTGCAGGCCGCCGTGCAGCAAGGTTGGGGCTTGTATCATATCGCCCCGGACCAGACCAGCCTGGAAGATGTGTTTGTGCAGCTGACTTACCACGAGACCACGAATGCGGATGAGGCCAAAGCGGCTTAAGTCCCCAGTTCAAGTGTAGACGGAAAAATTTAAGTATGTTGAATATTGCAAGAAAAGAACTCAAGAGTATGTTTGCCTCACCAATGGGGTGGATTATTCTGGCACTGCTAACCTTCTCGTTTGGCACCTATTACCTCAACGGGGTGAACAATTACTTTGAAGTGATGTCCGGCTCTATCCGCCCGGCCGAACGCATAGGTGTGACGCAGTTTGTCGGCCAGACTGTATATGGTTTGGCGTCATTTATCATGCTGTTTGCGGTGCCTTTGCTTTCCATGCGCCTGATCTCTGAAGAGCGCCGCAGCCAGACCATGCCATTTTTGTTCAGTGCGCCGCTGTCTATCAGTGAAATCGTGGTCGGCAAGTTTCTGGGCCTGGTGGTGTTTTTGAGCATTCTGGTGGTGTATATCGCTGCCATGCTGTCTACACTCAATATCTGGGCCGACATTGATTTTGGCTATATTTTTGCCAACTCGCTGGGTTTGCTGTTGCTGGTGTCCAGTTTCGCGGCGCTGGGCCTGTATTTTTCCAGCCTGACTGCGCAGCCGATTATTGCCGGTATCCTGAGCTTTATTGCCTTATTTGTACTCATGATTCTGGACCGCTTTTTTGCCGGTGACCCGACCAGCACCATGCTCAAGTTTTCACTCATGCGTCATTTTCAGTCGTTTGCCGGTGGCTTGATGGATACGGCAGACCTGGCTTACTTCGGTCTGTTTATCCTCACTTTTATCACCCTGACGATTCGTCGTCTGGATGCGGATCGTTTACGCGGTTAGTCGCGACATTGTTTTTGAGCTGAATGCATTATGAAAATTAACCGTAAATTTAGATGGCAGTTATTGGCGCAAAACTGGATGTTTGTGCTGGTGTTTTTGGCGCTGGTCGTCATGCTGGGTTACTTGTCTGCCCAATATCGCTGGGCCAAGGACATTACCCAGGCCAACCGTAACATCCTGACCCAGGGCAGCGTCAATGTGCTCAAGCAAATGGATGGTGACGTCAATATCACCGTGTTTGCGACCAACGATGACGCCAATAATGGCGATACCTTCCGTAAAGGCATGCTGGACTTTGTCGCCCGCTACCAGCGCGAAAAGAAAAATGTCTTTATCAAGTTCATCAACCCGTCTGAAGAGCCAAAGCTGGCGCAAGAGGCTGGGGTGAAGGTCGATGGTGAGACGATTGTCGAATACAACAAGCGTTCAGAGCACATTACACCACCATTTGCCGAGCAGGAAATGACCAACTTGCTGGTGCGTTTATCTCGCACCAATAACCAGCCGGTGATGTATCTGGATGGTCATGGCGAGCGTTTGTTGCAAGGCCTGAAGAACCATGACCTCGGTGAGTTTGGCAAGCAACTGGAAAGCAAGGGCTTTAAGTTTGCCAACCCTGACCTGACCATTGCACAGCAGGTACCTGCCAATGGCGCGATGCTGGTGATTGCGGCACCGCAAGTCGATATCAGCGCGGTTGAAGCGAAGAAAATCAAGGCTTATATTGAAGCGGGCGGCAACGTATTGTGGCTGCTGGATGACGATAACCTGCATGGTTTGCAGGAAGTGGCTGAGTACCTGGGCATTAAAGTGTCGCCTGGTATTGTGGTGGACCGTGCAGCCGAGCAATATGGCGCAGACCCGAAAATGGCCTTTGCTAGCCTGTATGGTGACCATGCGATTACACGCAATTTTATGTTGCGCACGGTGTTCCCAGAGGCGCATCAGGTCGATGGCCAGGCCTCGGATGACCTGGGCTGGAAAGTGGGTCGCCTGATTGATGTGGCACCCAATGGCTGGCTGGAGTCTGACAAGATCCCGGCAGGCGCACAAAACCTCAAAGTCAGTTTTGACCAGGGCAAGGACAAAGCGGGCCCGATTAACGTCGGCGTGGCTTTGGAACGTGAATACGGTAAAAAAGGCCAGCGCGTGGTGGTGATCGGGAATGCCAACTTCCTGGCGAATACCTTTATTACTAACGGCGGTAACCTGGACCTGGGCATTAATATCATCAACTGGCTGGCTGGCGATGACCGCCTGATTACCATACAGCCGATGCCATTGAAGGACATCAACGTCACGATTCCAGCCACTGATCAGGGTCGCCTGGTGGCCTGGATTGTATTCCATGCGTTCCAGTACCTGATTCCAGTTGGTTTGTTTGTAGCAGGCCTGTTCCTGTGGTGGAAACGCCGTAAGGCTTAATGTCTAACGGTCTGGTTGTTGGAGTGGTGTCATGAAAAAAAGATGGTTATTGAACCTGTTGTTGTTGGCGGTCGTCGTAGGCATCGCCGTGTTCCTGCATTTGCAGCCCAAGGAGCAGGCGCAGTCCGCCAAGTTTGAAGTTTCCAGCCTCAAAATGGCTGATTTTAATCAAGTCAAAGCCGAGTTTCCGGCCAAAGCCCCCACCATTTTTGAAAAACAAGACGGTTACTGGATGATGCGCAAGCCCTACGCGGCGCGCGCCGATCAGGCCTCAGTACAGCGCGTCATGTCTATCATCGCTGCGACCACCGCGACCAGGCTGCCCTTGCAGGATGCGGCCAAATACGGGCTGGACCAGCCGGTATTGAAGCTCACGCTGTCTGGTGCCAAAGGCGACCAGGTATTTACGTTTGGCACGTTTAACCCGGTTTCAGAAGAGCAGTATGTCACTTATGCAGGCCAGGTGTATTTGTTGCCCGGGCAATATAGTGAAGCGGCTTCTACACAGCCGATAGAAATGGTGGATAAAACACCGTTGTCGCCGGTTGAGCGCAAACAGCTTGCCGGTTTCGACCTCGCGCATCTGGAACAATGGGAAGAAAATGCACTCAAGGTTGAGCTGTCTACCGAAGGTAAATGGTCAGCCAATGACCCTAAAGCCAAGCCGACCCAGAATGAGTTGAATGAGTGGACGGACTTTAGCTGGGTGCAGGCGCAAGCGACGTCGGTTGAGTTTTACACGCCGGACCGCAAACAAACCTATCCTTCTTTTGAAGTGTTGTTGCGCAATGGCAAGAAAGTCCATTTCGACAAACTGCAGGAGTCACCAGAATACCTGCTGGCGCGTCCGGATGAAGGCATTATTTATCACTTCACCAATGACACTGGTTTTACCATGGTCAACCCGCCGGTGAATATCCAGGCGCCCAAGAGCCAATAACAGCATGCCTGAATTACCCGAGGTTGAGGTCACGCGACGCGGTTTGCTGCCGGTTGAAGGGGCGCAGATTGCGCAAGTGACCATCCGCCATCATGGGTTGCGCTGGCCGATTCCGGCTGATTTAGCGCAACATCTACAAGGCCGTCGCGTGCTTAAACTCACGCGCCGCGCCAAATATATCCTGGCCGAGATTGGCACCATTGACACCGAGGGTGTGCTGTTATTGCACTTAGGCATGTCAGGTCGCTTATGCTTGCTGGAGCGTGATTTCCCCGCTGAGAAGCATGACCACTTTGATATCCGCTTTGAAGATGGCCGTGTGATAAGGCTGCGCGATCCGCGCCGGTTTGGAGCCGTGTTGTGGCTGGACAAGCAGCCATTGCAGCATGCACTGCTCAGCAGTTTGGGGCCTGAGCCCTTAGAGGCAGATTTTAATGCTGATTATTTATACCAGCATATCCGCACACGTAGCGCGCCGATTAAAACCACTATTATGGATGCGCATCTGGTGGTGGGCGTGGGGAATATTTATGCCAGTGAGTCTTTGTTCCGTGCCCGCATACACCCGGAAACGCCCGCCAAGGCCTTAACGCTGGCGCAATGTGCATTGCTGGTAGCAGAGATTAAATTGACTTTGCAGGCGGCGCTGGACGCTGGCGGCAGCAGTTTGCGTGACTTCTTTGGTGCGGATGGAAATCCTGGGTATTTTCAGCAAACCTATTTCGTCTATGGCCGTACAGGTGAGCCTTGTCGCGCGTGTAGCAGGCCGATCCTGAATATCCGCCTGGGCCAGCGATCAACCTTCTATTGCGAGCACTGCCAGCCGCGCGCGACTGCACGCATACGCAAAAAATAACCGTTCCCGCACAACCCTCGTTATACCGTTTCGTCGTCGATGTCTGGCTGGATGCAGTTGCGCCCGGCACGCTTGGCGGCATACAGGTGATGATCTGCGCGCTCAACGACCTGGCCCAGTTTTTCGTCCGCCTGCATTTCAGCAATCCCGGCGCTGACGGTGATTTGCACCACTTTATTGCTAAAGTGGAACTGCAAGCCAGCGACTGCCGAGCGTATGAGTTCGGTAATGTCCCTGGCGTGCTGCAAGTTGCAGCCAGAAAGTAGAATTAAAAACTCTTCCCCGCCCCAGCGGCAAACCACATCTTCTTCACGTACGTGTGACTTGATCAGTTGCGCCACGCGCGCGAGCACACGGTCACCGGCTTCATGGCCATACGTATCGTTGACCAGTTTAAACAGGTCGATATCCAGCAGCACCAGTGATAATGACTCGTCGCGGCGTTTGCCGCGCGCAACCGCTTGCTTGAAGTAGAACTCGAATACTTGGCGGCTGGCGACACCGGTCAGCTTGTCCTGCGTGGCCATCATCTCCAGTTTGTCGTGGTAGCCGCGCACGGCAAAGTGCGCCAGGGCCAGCACGATCATGCTGATCACCACGGCCACCGCTAGGTTGATCAGGAAGGCCGTTTCGATGCGCTCTGAGCTCGGGTCGTTGACCTGCTCGACGATCAAGTACCAGTCAAATTCTGGCACCAGGCGGCTATTGAGGTAGAGCATGTTGCCGCTGCGGGTTTTAAACGACAGTGAGGTGCTTGGCGATGTCAGCACTTGCAGGAAGGCTTTATCCAGCCCGGATTTGTTCTGCAAATGCAGCTCAGAACGGTAATGGCTGCTTTGCAGCATGACTTCGCCCTGGCGGTTCACAAAATAGATTTCGCGACCATAGCGTTTCTGGTAGTTTTCAATCAGCTCCACCACGGTTTGCAGTGACAGGCCGACGCCAATCACGCCAATAAACTTGCCGGATTTGTCTTCAATGCGGTAGTTGACAAAAATGCTCAGGCGCCGTTTGTCGGCCGTATCGCGGTCAATGTTGATGACATAGGGGTTGGGTGAGTTTTTGGCTTCAAAATACCAGTGATCTTCTGGATTGTTTGCTGATACGCGCTTTAAGACGCCAGACGGATGGTAGTAATTGCCCGAACTCTCGGACACGAAAAAGGCGGTGATGGTGTTATATTTTTTCTGGATTTGTGCCAGGTAACTGGTCATTTTATTGGCGTCTTGTTCGCCATTATTAATCCAGTCAAATACAAACACGTCATTGGCCATCAATGACGAAATTAATAGCGGTTGCAGCAGGTCGCGCTGGATTTCAGAGTAGATATTGTCGCTGGTGAGTGGCAGCATTTCCTGTTGCAGGCGGTCAGTCAGCGAGTCTTTGGCCACAAAGTAACCTATCAGGCTGGTCGCCACAAAGCCAATGAGTACGATGGCACTGAGGAGTAGGGTGTAGTAACGCTTGTTAACGACCATAAATATACAATTACCTAGAGGCAGATCATGCTCAAAAAAGCATTATCACCAATATAAAGCGACTTTGTTTATTTGAATAGTCGCTGTTTTAAAGAGGTATTCCCGCATTAACCAGGTTTAATGCGGGTGACTGCTTGCTGCGTGTTCGTGTAAATAACCGGCAGGGCTGTGTGGTGTGCCGCCAATTTTTTGCGGAAGCAATGAGCCTATCACCATGGCTACCGCACTGATCAGCAGGCCGACCAGTTGTGCAGGAACCAGGCTATTTTCGCCGACCAGTATTTCGATCAGTACCCAGCTGCCGATGCCAAAAATAATCGCCGCCAGCGCGCCTTGGCTGGTTGCACGCTTCCAGAAGGCACCAAAGAACAATGGCACAAACGCGCCTGCCAGCGTCACTTTATAGGCGCTTTCTACCATGCCGAAAATCGATAGTTCGGAGTTGAGTGCATAAAACAGCACCATGGCGGCAAAGCCAACCAGGCACAGTCGCATTACGCGTAAAAACGCGTGGTCGTTCATGTGCGGCATAAAGCCTTTGACCACGTTTTCAGCAAAGGTGACCGAGGGGGCTAACAGGGTGGCTGACGAACAGCTCATAATGGCTGACAGCACAGCACCAAAGAAGATGGCTTGCGCGATCAAGGGCGTGTGTGTCAGTACCAATGTTGGTAATACCCGCTGTGAGTCTGTTTCCACCAGGGTGCCAAAGACGGCCGGGTCTATCAGCGTCGCGGCGTAGGCGATAAACATGGGCACAAAGGTAAAGCAGAAGTAGATGCTGGCGCCAAGGATAGACCCCCATAGGGCAATGTTGGCTGTTTTGGCTGAGGTGATACGCTGGAACACATCCTGCTGTGGGATGGAGCCCAGCATCATGGTCAGCCAGCCGCCGAGGAAGGTCAGCCATACGCTCCAGCTCGTCGATTGCGGGAAGAAATGCAGTTTGCCTGCGTTACGTGCGTGTTCTATCACCGGCGCCACGCCGCCGGTTTGGCCGGATACGATGTTGGCGATATACAGCAGGCCGCCGATGACAACGATCATTTGTACAAAGTCGAGAATGGCCACGGAAAGCATGCCACCCAGCGTGGTGTAGGTGAGCACGATGGCGGTGCCGACGATCATGCCGGTTTGCTCCGAAATGGCGCCGTGGCTGATGAGGTTAAAAATCAGGCCCAGTGCCTTGATTTGCGCGGCGACCCAGCCCATGTAGGAGATGACGATAGCAATGGTGGTGAGCACTTCGACCGAACGGTTATAGCGCATGCGGTAAAAGTCGCCCAGCGTCAGGATGTTGAGTTTATACAGGCGGCTGGAGAAGAAAATGCCGGCGATAATCAGGCACATGCTGGAGCCAAACGGATCGGCGGCGACGCCGGTCAGGCCTTCACGCACAAAGGTGGCGGAGACGCCAAACACGGCTTCAGCACCGAACCAGGTAGCAAACACCGTGGCCATGACCACAGGCAGCGGCAGGTGGCGGCCTGCCACGGCATAATCTTTGGTGCTGTGCACGTTTCTGGCCGCAATCAGGCCAATGCCGATTGAAACCAGTAAATACGCCACCACAAACCAGATCAGCACAGCTTGTTTCCCTTGAATGGATTACAAAAGGGCGATTTTAAAACAAAACCATGCCTAAACAGGGGTTTGTACGGTGCGCAAAAGCTAAAAAGACCTGAAAATCAGGTCTTTTTACAATTCTGCACAATTACTCGACCCGCTTCCAGGTTTGTGAGCGCCCCAGCAGCGAGAAGCCGATAAATCCACGCACTTCAAGCGCATTGCCATTCTGGCTCAGCGTCATTTTGCATTTATAGGTTTTGCCATTTTCCGGGTCAAGAATTTCGCCGCTATCGTAGATATTGCTGTTAGCGCTTTGCTTTAAATGTTTGGCGATGGTCATGCCGATAATTTTCTGGCCTTTGCGCTCGTCTGTGCACTTGTCGCAGACCGCATCGCCGGTGTCTGTCGCCAGCAAGCCTTTTTCGACAATAGCGCTATATTCGCCTGCGTTTTCAACAATGCGCACCAGCGATCTCGGTTTGCCGGTTTTGTCGTCTGTGGTTTGCCACAGGCCGCCGAGGTCTGCCGCCTGTAGTGTATAGGGCAGCATGCATAACGCAGTGACTAGCAGTGACTTGATAAATGGCATGGTCAATCTCCTTTAGTGGTTAAACAGCAGGAACAGGCTTGCAAATTGCAGTAATACCAGCACGATGATGGCGGTGGTCGCCCATTTTTGCCAGGTGGCTTGCTGGTGCTGGGCGTTGAGCAGGGTGTCTATGCGGCTTTGCTGTTTACCCAGCTCAGTCTGGTTGCGCAGGTATTGTTCAAACAGGCGCGGCATGTCGGCTGCGTGGGTGAGAATATAAGGTAATTCGCGTTTGGCGGATTTGAGCAGGCTGCGCCAGCCGATCTGCTCGCTCATCCAGCGTTTAAGAAATGGTTTGGCGCTTTGCCATAAATCAATATTAGGATCGAGTTCGCGACCCAGGCCTTCAATATTCAGCAGGGTTTTTTGCAGCATGATGAGTTGCGGCTGGATATTCACCCCGAAGCGACGTGACATCTGGAACAGGCTGAGCAGGGTGCGGCCAAACGAAATATCTTTCAGTGGTTTTTCAAAGATCGGTTCGCAAATTGCACGCACCGCAGTTTCCAGTGCTTCGACATTGGTATCTGCAGGCACCCAGCCGGATTCTATATGTGCTACGGCCACATCACGGTAATCGCGGTTAAAAAACGCCAGGAAGTTGCGCGCCAGATAGTATTGGTCAGTGGCTGACAGGCTACCCATAATGCCAAAATCAAGCGCGATAAACTTGCCTTTGTCTGGCCCTTCAGTCACTACCTGGATATTGCCAGGGTGCATGTCGGCATGGAAAAAACCATCACGGAATACTTGCGTGAAGAATATCTCCACGCCCTCATGCGCCAGTTGTGTCAGGTTGATGCCATGTGCTGTGAGGGTGACGGTGTCTCGCACCGGGGTGCCAAACATGCGTTGCATGGTCATGACCTGTTTGTGTGAATAGTCCCAGTACACGCCAGGCACCAGCAAGCGGCGGTCGCTGAAGTTGCGGCCCAGTTGCGCACATTGTGCTGCCTCCAGGGTTAAGTCGAGTTCGTGCTCGGTGTGACGGGCAAATTCGTCCACCATTTCGTCCGGTTTCAGGCGGCGGCCTTCAGTAGAGAGCTTTTTGACCCACCAGGCCAGTGTGCGCAGCAAAGCGATGTCGCGGTGAATAATGGCAGCAATGCCGGGGCGCAACACTTTCACCGCTACTTGTTCGCCACTATGCAGTTTGGCAAAGTGCACTTGGGCCACCGAGGCGCTGGCAACAGGCGTGGTGTTGAATTCTGCGTATACCGTGCTTAGGGGGGCTGCGAATGCCTCTTGAATAATGGCTTCGACTTGCGCATAAGCAAATGGCGGTACTTGGTCTTGCAGTTTGGTGAGTTCGTCAGCCAAGTCTGTTGGTAGTAAATCGCGGCGTGTTGATAGCATTTGGCCGAATTTAACGAAAATTGGCCCTAATCGCTCAAGTGCCAGGCGTAAGCGCACCGCACGCTGCTCGGGCGCATGTCGCCAGAACAATAGTACATTCAGGAGGCGGCAGGCCAGGCTTGGTTGTTCATTGCGGACAAAAAAGATGTCGAGGCGGTACCAGATCAGTACGCCGATAATATGGAAAAAACGTAACCAATGCATGTATTACTGGCTTTCAGAAGAAGCGGCTGCGAGTAGCTTGTTGACTCGCTGTTGCAGGCGGTCGGTATCTTCGCGGAGTTGGTCAACCGCCTGGTTGAATTGCTCAACGCGGGTTTTTTTGGCAATGATGGGTTGCTCTTCTTGCCAGTATTCCACCAGCATTTCCCCCAGGTTTTTGGCCTGGTTTTGCCAGCGCTGTAATTTCTCCTGTCCGATTTGCACGACCTGATAGGCGGCAATGTCGCCGACGACTTTGCTTAAGTCATCTTCAATATCCCAGCGGATGGCAGACAGTATTTTGCCGACCTCTATGCCCAGTGCAGTGTCGCCATCAATTTTAATCAGACTGTGTGCAAGCGGGTCTTGCCGCAGCAGGCGCATGGCCAGGCTGGGTGGCAAGTGGATGGTGGCATCTGCCTCGGCTGAGTCACCGGCCACAGCCAGCTCACCATTGTTTAAAATAGTGAGTGTGGCCTGGGCGACCTTGAAGTCCAGGCGCAGGTTTTTATGGGCGTAAGGCTGTAGCAGCGGAGCCGTCCAGCTGTTTTGCTGCATCAGGTGTTGCAGTACAAATTGAATCAGGGGTTTAAACATGCGTTTAGATCTTGATGCCTTTGTGCAGTGCCACCACGCCAGCGGTCAGGTTGTAATAATCCACTTTGCCAAATCCGGCGTCAGCCATCATCTGCTTCAGGGTTTCCTGGTCAGGATGCATGCGTATGCTTTCTGCCAGGTAACGGTAGCTGGGCTCGTCGTTGGCAATCCATTTGCCAAACTTGGGCAGCAATTTAAATGAATAGGTGTCGTAGAGTTTTTCCAGTGGTTGCCACACTTTTGAAAACTCCAGCACCAGCAGGCGACCACCTGGTTTGAGCACCCGTTGCATTTCACGCAAGGCAACATCTTTATGTGTCATGTTGCGCAAGCCAAAGGCAACGATGACACAGTTAAATGTTTCGTCGGCAAACGGTAGTACTTCCGCATTGCATTGGGTGGCCGGAATGCTCAGCCCTGCATCTATCATGCGGTCACGGCCGACACCCAGCATGGAAGCATTGATGTCGGTCAAAATCACCGTGCCTGGGTTGACAGCAGATTGTGTGCCTACTTTTTTGGCAAACAGGCGTGACAAGTCACCGCTGCCACCGGCAATATCCAGCACTTTGTCGCCTTGGCCAACGCCACTCACATCGACCGCAAACCTTTTCCACAAGCGGTGCATACCCGCTGACATCACATCATTCATGATGTCGTATTTTTGCGCGACCGAATGAAACACCTCGCCGACTTTTTTCTGCTTGTCAGCTTCGGCCACGGTATCAAAGCCAAAGTGGGTGGTTTTTTGCTGATCAGTGTTTTGCTGCATGTGTGGGTTCCTTGCGGGTATGGCCAGCCATGGATAGTTTAGTCACATAGTCTTGCCACAGGCTTTCATAATGCTGTGCCAGATAATAGAGATAATCCCATGAATACAGGCCGGTATTATGACCATCGTCAAATATCAGTTTGATGGCGTATCTGCCAACCGGTTCAATATCGCTAATATTGACGTTTTCTTTGTCCAGTTGCAGCACTTCCTGCCCTGCGCCATGTCCGCGTACTTCGGCCGAGGGGGAGTACACACGCAAAAATTCGCAAGACAGCATGCACTCGGTATGGTTGTCGAAGTGTATTTCCAGCAGGTGTGAGGCCTGATGCAGTTGTATCAGGGTCGGGGTCGGACAATCGGGGTGTAGACCGCTCATAAGATTGAAGAAAGTGGTGGATTAGGTCGTTAACTTTAATTATGCGCATGATAGCAGATGCATGATTGCCGCGCATGGATAGTCTTTGTTGTATCTTATGGTTGATAATTCATTTTATTTGTGAATTAATAGCTATACCTACATGATTTATTTGAACTTTTATTATTTCATGATAGATTACTAAAAAAACAAACCATCATGAATAGGTTACCTAACAATTCTTAAGCAGGTCCTATGGAAAATAACAGACTGGCACAACAATTTGATTTGTACACGCGATGGCGTCAATCGATTGCTGATGTTTTGGGGGAGTATCGGCGCTGGTTGGCCGATAAACAGCTCAGCGATGTGCAAATAGAAGAGCGGATACAGCAGCAACTAAACCGTTTGCGTGAGGATAAGTTAAATGTCGCATTTGTCGCCGAATTTTCGCGCGGCAAATCCGAGTTGATTAATGCGATTTTCTTCTCCGGTTACGGCCACCGTTTGCTGCCATCCGGCGCAGGGCGCACCACGATGTGCCCCACCGAATTGCGTTATGACACCGGCAAGCCGGTCAGTTTGTCATTGCTGCCGATTGAAACCAACAGCCACCAGATTTCCATTAGTGAATACCGCCGCATGCCACAAGCCTGGTCTGCGGTCGAATTTGATGCACACTCCCGTGAAAGCATGGTTGAGGCCTTTAAAGAGGTGAGCCGTACCCGCCGCGTGACTGTCGATGAAGCGCAATCCTTGGGGCTATATAACCCTGACCAGCCCGATGATGCCATGCTGATTGGCAACGATGGCCTGCTTGAAATTCCCTGTTGGCGTTATGCCGTGATCAATTTCCCGCACCCCTTGCTTAAGCAGGGCCTGGTGATTCTGGATACGCCAGGATTGAATGCGATAGGTGCCGAGCCCGAGCTCACCATGAGCATGCTGCCAAATGCGCATGCGGTGTTGTTTATTTTAGGCGCCGATACTGGCGTGACTAAATCTGAAATGGAAGTCTGGCGCCGTTATATCAGTGGTGCGCGCTGGAAGCAAAAAGGCCGTATGGCCGTGCTCAACAAAATTGACGGTTTGTGGGATCCACTGAAAACCGATGATGAAGTGGAAACCGAGCTTTATCGCCAGCTGCAAAATACGGCTGAGTTATTAGGTTTGCCGCGCGACCAGATCTTACCGACTTCGGCACAAAAAGGCTTGCTGGCCAAAGTGAAGGGTGACCAGCAGTTGCTGCTCAAAAGCCGTTTGCTGCAACTGGAAAGAAATCTGTCTGATGAGCTGATCCCTGCCAAGCAGGAGATTGTGCGCGAGAGCATACAGGGCGAAATTGAAGACATGGTGCATCAGTCGCGCATCACGCTGGAAACGCGCTTGCAAAGTGTGCTTGATCAAGCTGATGAATTACGGTGTTTGCAGGGCAAGAATGAAGATGTGATTGCGCAGATGATGCGCAAGGTCAAGCAAGACAAGGTCAATTTCGAGGTCGGTTTGCAGCGTTACCAGGCCTTGCGTAGCGTGTTTTCAGTGCAGTCCAACCAGGTATTCCATCATCTGGGCATGCCTGCGCTCAAAAACAAGGTACGCGAAACCCGCGATACCATGATGAAAGCGGCGTTTACCAAAACCATGCGTCAGGCCATGGATGATTTTTTCAGTGAGCTCAAGCGCCGCATGATGGATGCCGATGTGCATGTGCATGAAATCAAGAAAATGATGGAAGCCATGTATGAGAAGTTTTCCAAAGAACACGGTTTACTGCAAAAAGCACCACCACCATTTTCTACCTCACGCTATTTAAAAGCGCTCAGTAAACTGGAAGCGATTTACCGAGACCAGTTCAATACCACCTTCAATATGATTGCCCACGAAAAACTGACGCTGACCAGCAAGTTTTTTGAAACCCTGGCCAGTCATGTGATTCTCGAGTATGAAGCGGCCAATCGCGATACCGAAAGCTGGCTCAAAGCCGTGATCGCGCCGATGGAAAGCCAGATGCGCGAACACCATGTGCAACTCAAGCGCCGCGTGGAAAGCATCAAGCGTATTTACCAGGCCACTGATACCCTGGAAGAGCGTATTGCCGATTTGGAACAGGTCGAGTTATCGATACGCCAGCAACTGGCAGAGCTGGATCAGCTCAATAACAAAGCCTTGTTTGCCTTGGCGCACGAAGAGGTCATCGTACAAGCTGCCTAAAAAATAGCAGTGATAGAATAGCTGCCATGAAAACAAAAACGGGAGCCTAGGCTCCCGTTTTTGTTATTTGCTTTCCAGCATATAGGTTTTGATTTTTTGCATCGCCTTCTGTTCAATCTGGCGGATACGCTCTGCTGACACATTAAACTCAGCAGCCAGTTCATGCAGCGTGGAGGCATTGCCCTCCGTCAACCAGCGCGCTTGCAGCACACGGCGGCTGCGCTCATCCAGTTGTTGCAAAGCCATGCTCAAGCCTTCGGTTTGCAAATGCTCGTCTTGCAGGTTTTCCAGCAAAGTAGATGGCTCAGGGCCTTCATCTTCCAAAAACGCAATCGGGCTGTACACTTCTTCGCCATCGTCATCCACTTGCGCGTCCAGGGAAATTTCCTGACCGTTCAGGCGGTATTCCATCTCGGTCACTTCTTCCGGTTTCACGTTCAGCTCGGTGGCAATGCGTTGCACGTCATCCTGGCTCAGCGTCTCAAAGCCTTGCTTCATGCTGCGCAGGTTAAAGAATAACTTGCGCTGTGCTTTGGTGGTCGCGGTTTTCACCAGGCGCCAGTTACGCACGATGTATTCGTGAATCTCAGCCTTAATCCAGTGCATGGCAAACGAGACCAGGCGCACGCCACGGTCAGGGTCAAAGCGTTTCACCGCTTTCATCAAGCCAATATTGCCTTCCTGAATCAGGTCAGACTGTGGCAAACCATAACCGCTATAGCCACGGGCAATGCTCGCGACCAAACGCAGATGCGACACAATCAGTGCGCGCGCAGCTTCCAGGTCACCACTTTTTTTCAACTCAGTCGCATAGCTGTATTCTTCTTCAGCCGTGAGCACTGGAAACTGCTTGATGGTACGCAGATATTGATCCAGGCTGTCAGCCGAGGAAACGACAGGTAAAGTTAACGCGTTGATAATAAACTCCTTATTGAAAGAAGATGTTTAAAATGATTTTAGCACTCAAAGCTTGAGAGTGCTAGCCCATTTAAAAGTTCAACTCAATTGGGATGTTCTATGACATAAAAGTTGGTAACTTCTAGGGCAATGATAAGCGGTTACCTACTTAAGAATTTTGGATTCTGGATGGTAAAAAGAAGGCTATTTGTTGATACTTTTGCGGAATTTTTGTATCAAGACGATCATTGTTAGCTAATAGGCCTAATCCATGCTGAGAAAAGGCTTTTAGAGTTCAGCGCATCCTCTCTGAGTATAGGCACCATTCACTGCTATGGGAGGTTTGCAAGAACGCTGGGAACAAACTAAGCGCAAATGATAGAAAGCTACAATTGGGTTGTTAATTATTCAATTGATGATATAAAGGTTGTGGTGTCGGTTGCGGGAATCTTTACAAAGGTACTACGGATTGTTCACAGGGCTCTGTAGACTTATTCAGTCACCACAATAATACTCACTCTGCGATTTTCTGCTCGGCCGGCCTCGGTTGAATTGCTCGCTACAGGTCGCTTGGAGCCAATGCCTCTAACTATGATGCCACTTTTGGGCATTCCAGATTGTATGATGGCGTCAGCGACTGCCCAGGCACGCTGTTCTGAAAGCTCAACATTATAAGATTCTCTACCCGTAGAGTCAGCATGGCCTTCAATGCGCATTTTCTCTAAACCGACCGATAGGAGCGCGATAGTTGTCTTGCTCACTATGAGGCGACTTTTCTCATTGAGCACGGCCTGATTGGTATCAAACAGCAATTTGTCTGCGAAGCTGAGCGCCCAGCCATCTTCGGTATACACAAAACCTTGCTCCTTAAGCGTTCGGACTTGCTTCTGCAGCAGAGTTTCCTGTGGAGGGGTTACAGGGTGAGACTGACAACCTGATAGGCTTAACGAGAGGCTGAATGCCACTATTACATACCAAAGGTTTAAACGAATGTATGAATACAATTTTAGCTTTCTCTTTTAGATTTCGGAAACCCTTGCAATGATATACTGCGCTGGGCTTATGGCTGGCTGTTGATGAGCTCAATCATCATTAACCGATAGCCCAATTGCCGCGACATTGGCCCTTGGCCCTGTACATTGCCTCGTCTGCTGCCGAGAGTAACTCTTGTGCGCTACTCGCATGGTCTGGGTAGAGTGCCATTCCGATAGTCATCGAGCACATAAAGATCTCACCGTTTGGTAGCACAATAGGAGATTGCATCTGATGGACAATTTTCTCAGCAATGTATTTTACATCCTCGGCATGATTTATGTTTTTAATCAGTGCGGCAAACTCATCCCCGCCTAGTCGAGCCACAATATCGCACTCACGGAACTGGCCACTGATGCGCCGCGCCATGATTTTCAGCACTTCGTCTCCAGCCCCATGTCCGTAGGTGTCGTTGACTACCTTGAAGTGATCACCATCCATAAACATGACTGCCACAGCATTGTGGCTAGATATAGCCTCCTGCATGGCTTGTTCAAGTTCGTTTTCGAACACTTTGCGATTGCACAGCCCGGTCAAGCTATCATGATTGGCGTGATAGGCAAGAGTGTCATGTTCACTTTTGACATGGCGCTGCCAGGTTGCGAGTTCATCCATCAGGGCATTAAAGTCTTGGTTCAGTTGATTGAGCTCAGCAATATTTGCCTTAGGCGCGCGCAAACCGAAACTGCGATATTGGCGAACGCGGTGTGCTGTATCGGCCAAAATATTTAGCGGCGCAGAAATCCCCGCATGCATTCGGCGGGAGAGCATTAGTGCCAGTAAGGTACTGAACAGCATGCACGCAATAATGCAACCTATCCCAGTGATCATGTATTCTATTAGCACCCGGCTGTGAGGTGTCAGACGAATGAGACCTATACTGAGATTGTCGTGAGTGACAGGGTATTCATAGGGCTTCGGCATGACGCTGTTTGCCAGCAAACTGTCCGGTCTGAACAAATCGCCTGTATCCGGTCGTTTCCAACTAGCCAATGTTGTGCCATCGCGGCCGGTAATATGTATGACGGCCACATCTTCACGGTTAGCAACCTTGTCCAGAGCCTCTTGCACTGCCAACTTATCATTAAACAACACAGCAGCCTCTACCGTATAACTGAGTGAGCGCGCTACCAGCTGCATATTTTGCGTGGCATAAGCTTGCAAAGCATATATGCCAGCGAAGGTTAAGGCAATGCCGGAGGATATGACGGCAATCAGCGCTACACTCAAGTGCGCACGACACAGTACTTGATCTAGTCTCGGGAGTGATGAGCTAGAAATAGTCATTGTGTAGCCTTACGCTTACCTAGTTTTAGCACATTAGGGTGAACACGCAAACCGCTGCGCGCAATGGTGTCAAGATTGACCTCAAAATAGATATTATCTTCGCGAAATTGCAGGCAGAACATCCCCCCAGCGCTGCACGCAGGCGGAGGCTCACTGATGATGAGTATGGGCTTACTGATGATCTGAGTCAGCAGCGCATCACGCTCACTGATTTCCATAAAGCCAATGTAAGCAATCTGGCATTGATCAAAGGTTTCGGGAGTATGTAGAGCCATCTGACGAATCGAGATGTGGTTACTCATGGGATTGGATGCTATCAGTGCATCCATGTACCGCGTATCGCCGATGATGCACATCTCAAGTTTAGCCGGGGGCGTAGGCCAGCGCGTATAACTGACGATGCCATAGACAATTTGCGCCACTTGTTTGCCACGCATAACCTCATCGCTGGCAGCAGCATGGCTAATCTGGATCGATAGCAGCAGGCAGAACAAACCTAGCCATGCCAACAGCAAAGGCATAGCGCGACACCTCCGTAAATTCGGAAATGGTGATAAACGATAAATGTATATCTCCTAATAAACCAACGTTGTCGAGTTAACTGTCAAGAAGCCACTCTATGTTGATAAATATAATTATCGGCTGAAATCTAAAATCTGCAAACATAATTAAGCTTTTACAAAGTCATTCATTTGAATCTCTTGCACCGGGTCGCAAATGATGAATGCAACTGTATTCCAGGTGTAGAGTGGTTCATGAATCGCTACTCACTTTGTAGACACCTAGCCTTGTTCTGTCAAAGCAAACCTTGCCCATCGTTGATCAATCCACATCTGTCATGTCACCTGCCTAACAGTCTATTAAAGCACTAAGCTGGCTTGCTCTTTTAACATGCCAGTGATTTTTCTGGGTGTGCGACTGACGTGCATTGGTCTATCTCTTCGCGCTGTGAGGGGCTCATATACAGCGATCCCATTGCTGGTTAAGCAGCAACGCATCAGCAAATGACCCTGGAATCAACATAGATCAAATAGCCGTGATTGTTGGTAAGTTGTTGAAATATTTATATAAATTAAGGTGGCATATTTGCTGCTAAAGCTTAAGCGGTATTGCCAATGTTGAAAAATGCGATTGGCGCTGCTTACCACCTTGTGAACTACAGTATTTAGGAACCATAGATGAGTCGTCCCTCAAAAGTCATCCGCTTCAACGCCTTTGAAATGAATTGCGTTGGACATCAATCGCCAGGCTTGTGGCGTCATCCACGCGATCGTGCCTGGCAGTATAAAGACCTTGAATACTGGACCGATCTGGCCAAGATACTGGAGCGTGGCATTTTTGATGCGATTTTTATTGCCGATGTGATTGGCTACTACGACGTCTACAAAGGCAACAACGACCATGCCTTTTTGCAAGGCGTGCAGATTCCGGTGAATGACCCGCTACAGCTGGCCAACCCGATTGCGTTGGCGACCAAACACCTGGGCATAGGCATTACCGCTTCCACCTCATTCGAGCATCCCTATACATTCGCCCGCCGCCTGTCGACGGCAGATCACCACACCCAAGGCCGCGTGGGCTGGAATATTGTGACCTCGTATCTGGAGAGTGGCGCCAAGAACATTGGCCAGGGTGGGCTCAAGCGACATGACAATCGTTATGAAGTGGCCGAAGAATACCTGGAAGTGCTCTACAAGTTATTTGAAGGCAGCTGGGAAGAGGGCGCAGTGTTACGCGACCGTCAACAAGGCATCTTTGCCGACCCCAGTAAAATTCACGAGATCGGCCACAAAGGCAAGTATTTCGAGGTGCCAGGCTACCACTTATGCGAGCCCTCACCACAGCGCACCCCAGTGTTGTTCCAGGCGGGCGCCTCCAATGCCGGTAAGGATTTTGCCGCCCAGAATGCAGAATTGGTGTTTATTTCTACCCCGACGCAAGACACCACCCGCGCTTATGTGCAAGACATCCGTTCACGCGCGGCAGCGGCGGGCCGTGACCCTAGCAAGATACTGATTTATGCGCTGGTGACCATCATCGTCGATGAGACCGACGCCAAGGCACATGCCAAGTTAAAAGAGTATCAAAGCTATGGTTCTTATGATGGGGCGCTGGTGTTGACCTCTGGCTGGACTGGCATTGATTTTGGCCGTTATGCGCCGACTGACAATGTGCGCAAGGTGGAGACCAATGCCATCATTTCCGCGGTAGAGCATCTGGCGGAAGGAGGCAAGACCTGGACCATAGAAGAACTCGCTAAATGGGCCAGTGTGGGCGGCCTGGGGCCGTTGTTTGTTGGTTCTGCGGCCACCGTGGCTGACCAGTTGCAAGCGTGGGTAGAAGTCACGGACTTGGATGGATTCAATCTGGCCTATGCCGTGGCGCATGAAACCTTTGAAGATGTGGTTGAGCATTTGGTGCCGGAGCTGCAGCGCCGTGGCGTGTATGCGACTGAGTACCGCGAAGGCACCTTGCGCGAAAAACTGTTTGGTGAAGGGCCTTACCTGCCAGACACGCATCCAGCCGCGCAATACCGGGATATCGAGCGCATCAAGCAACAGGCGCAGGCGCAAGTGGAGATGCCGGTGCAGGTACTGCGGGAGAAGTCTGCATGACCAGTGCTGACCTCCATGATCACATGCTTGAGGTGAAAGATATTTCACTGTCTTTCCAGGGCGTCAAGGCGATTCACCAGCTCTCATTTGCCGTCAGCCGGGGCGAGATTTGCGCCCTGATTGGCCCGAATGGCGCCGGTAAAAGTTCTTTGCTCAACATCCTCAATGGCGTGTATCAGCCCGACAGTGGCGAAGTGCATTATGAGCACGCGCACTTTAGCCGCCTGACGCCGTTTGAAGCGGCACGGCGTGGCATCGGGCGCACCTTTCAGAATAATGCGCTGTTCGGAAAGTTAGCCGTGATCGACAACATCCTGACCGGTTTATCACGGCATTCACGCGTTAGCGTGCTGGAACAGGCGTTTGGATTGCCGCGGGCACGACGTGAAGCGGCTGATTTTCTGCAACGCAGTGAAGCGGTGCTGGCTTTTCTTGAGTTGCAGCCATACCGGCAGACGCTGGTCGGCAACCTCGCCTATGGCTTGCAGAAGCGGGTGGAGCTTGGGCGTGCGCTGGTGTCCTCGCCCAAGCTGTTACTGCTGGATGAGCCCATGGCCGGGATGAACGCCGAAGAGAAGCAGGACATGAGCCATTTCATACGGAGCATTAACCGCGATCTCGGCACCACGGTAGTGCTCATCGAACACGATATCGGCGTCATCATGGATCTGTCTGACCATGTGGTGGTACTGGATTATGGCCGCAAGGTTGGCGATGGATCGCCCGCTGAAGTACAGGCGAATCCAGAGGTAATTGCCGCCTACCTGGGGTCTGATAATGGCCCGCTGAATACCGTGCATTAGGAGGCATGGCGATGTTATTTCTGGAAACACTCATAGGTGGATTGTTAGCGGGCACCATGTATTCACTGGTGGCCATCGGTTTTGTGCTGATTTACAAGGCCAGTGGCGTATTCAATTTTGCCCAGGGCGCCATCTTACTGTTCTCGGCCTTGTTGCTGGTGACTTTGCATGAGCATGGCGTGCCTTTTGTGCTGGCCGTGCTGATCACGCTGGTGGCGCTGATACTGCTCTCCATACTGATTGAGCGGCTGGTCTTGCGTCCGCTCACCAATCGCAGCCCGATGACCTTGTTTATGGCGACGCTCGGCGTTTCCTACGTGATCGAAGGCGTGGCACAAGGCCTGATGGGCGCCAATGTGCATGCGCTGGATGTAGGCATTGAGGATGTGCCTGTCTTTATCGGCGATCTCATGATCAGCCAGTTTGATTTAATCGCCGCCATCACGGCGGGCGTGCTGGTGGGCGTGCTTGCCTTGCTGTTTAACAAAACCCGCATCGGTATTTCTTTGCGTGCAGTAGCCGACGATACGCGTGCCGCACTGTCTATCGGCATTCATCTCAACCGCATCTGGCAGATCGTCTGGGCGGTGGCGGGGGTGACCGGCCTGGTGGCGGGCATGTTATGGGGCACACGGCAGGGCGTGCAGTTTTCACTGTCGCTGGTGGTGCTCAAAGCCTTGCCAGTTCTGATCATAGGCGGATTCACCTCAATTGGCGGTGCCATTGTCGGTGGCCTGATTGTCGGTGCCGGTGAAAGCCTGGGTGAAGCCTACATCGGCCCCTTGATTGGTGGCGGTATCACGCCTTGGTTCGCGTACTTCCTGGCGCTGGCTTTTCTATTCTATCGACCCGCCGGAATTTTCGGCGAACGTGCTATAGAGAGGGTATAAGCATGTCTGTTAGCACTCAATGCGCATTATTTTCCTTATCGGCTGCTGGTTGGATCACGCGAATGCGTCTACAAGTGGGTCACTGGTTTAGTCATGGCAGAGTCCCCTATGCCTGGTTGGTGTTGAGCCTCGTGGCGGTAGGCGTCCCGCTGGTCAGCGGCGATTATTGGCTGAATGCCATCCTCATTCCCTTCCTGATTTTGTCCCTGGCTGGTCTGGGTTTGAATGTATTAACCGGCTATGCGGGACAGACATCGCTAGGCTCTGGCGGCTTTATGGCGGTGGGCGCATTCGCCACGTATGCCTGCCTGATCCATTTTCAGCTGTCGTTTCTGCTGGCTATTTTTTTAGGCGGTGGCGTAGCCGCCCTGGTTGGCCTGTTTTTTGGCTTACCCAGTGCCAAAATCAAAGGCTTTTACCTGATGGTGACCAGCCTAGCGGCGCAGTTTTTTCTGGAGTGGGTGTTCGTCAAGTTTCCGTGGTTTTATAACTACAGCTCATCGGCGACCATTTCATCCCCGCCCATCACTGTCTTTGGCTGGGCTATCGCCAGTCCGCTCAGCAAGTATTACCTGGTACTGGTTCTAGTGAGCTTCCTGACCTGGGTTGCCGTCAATCTGACGCGCAGTCAGGTCGGCCGCAACTGGATGGCGATTCGCGACATGGATACCGCCGCGGCCGTGATTGGTATCCGTGTGCATCGCAGCAAGATTCTCGCCTTTGCCATCAGCTCTTTTTAC
This sequence comes from Methylophilus sp. 14, assembly GCF_015354345.1. Lineage (GTDB taxonomy): Bacteria > Pseudomonadota > Gammaproteobacteria > Burkholderiales > Methylophilaceae > Methylophilus. The sequence continues at coordinate 568,364 of NZ_JADKYS010000001.1, forward strand.
CTGGGCATTGCCGGGGCGCTGTGGGTGTTTGCCTATCTTGGCTCGGCGGGCGTACAAAGCTTCAGCCTGCAACGCTCCTTCCAGGTCCTGTTCATCATCATTATTGGCGGGCTGGGCAGTATCAGTGGCAATTTTATCGGTGCGGCATTTATCAGCTTGCTGCCATTGCTGCTGGATTTTCTTGCCCATACCTTTTTTGCCAGGATGGTCGATGCCGGATTATTGCAAAACCTGCAAAAAGTCATCTTTGGTTCGCTCATTGTCTGGTTCCTGATCAAGGAGCCTGAGGGCATTGCACGCTTCATCAGTCATTTGCGTGGCCGCCTTGCCGTCTGGCCACTGCGCTTTTAGTTATTTAACAACAATCTATAGTCAACCATCATCATTAGGAGCTTATTTAAGATGAAACGCCCATTTTTTACGCAATCTTTACTGGCTATCGCGCTGAGTGCCAGCCTTGGCTTAGGCGCCGTGGCAACGGCGTTTGCTGCAGATCAATATGTGCCATTGCCCACCTACCGCGTTGGCCCCTATGCCTCGAGTGGCACCTTGTGGTGGGCGGGCACACTGGATTATTTCCGCTATATCAATGAAGTGGAAGGCGGTATCAATGGCGTCAAAATCAATTACGAAGAATTTGAGACCGAGTGGAGCCCGGACCGTACGGTGGAAGTGTATGAGCGGGTGAAAAAAGGCAAGAACGGCTCACCACTGGCTTTTTTCTTTACGCACAGCACGCCAGCGTCTTATGCCCTGATTGAAAAAGCGGCGGCAGACAAAATCCCGCTGATTGATCCAGCCGGTGGCCGCACCGAATCCACAGACGGCACGGTCTTCCCGTATGCCTTCCCTTTGTTGTTTAACTACTACAGCCAGGCCTCTACCGGCATCAATTTTATCGCCCAGAAAGAAGGTGGCTTTGACAAGCTGAAAGGCAAGAAAATCGTCACTGTCTACCACGATTCTGCCTATGGCCGCGAAACTCAGGCTGCCATCAAGTTGCTGGCAGAAAAATATGGCTTCGAGAATATCCAGATTCCGGTGGCCGATCCTGGCAATGAGCAATCGCCACAATGGCGTCGCGTGCGCGAAATCAAACCAGACTGGGTGTTCCTGCGCACCTGGGGCGTCTCCACGCCTGTGGCCATCAAAACCGCAGCGCGGTTTGGCATCCCGGTAGACCACATCATTGGCGATGTCTGGGCAGGGTCAGAAGCCGATGTGATTCCGGCAGGTGCCGCCGCCAAAGGCTATCAGGCATTGGCGCCTTATCCAGGCGGTGCCAGCTTTGATGTCCACCAGCGATTGAAAAAGCACATTCTGGATGCAGGCAAAAGTGATTTAAAAGATAAAAAATTCTTTGGCTCGGTGTATTACAACATCGGCCTGGTCAATGCCGCCTTGGCAGTAGAGGCGTTGCGCACTGGCTACCAGAAGTTCGGCAACCGCCCGCTCAATGGCGAAGAAGGTCGCTGGGCGTTTGAACACCTGGTGATCGATAACGCCCGCCTGAAAACGATTGGCTTTACCGGGCTGCTGCAACCTATCCAGATTACGGCAAAAGATCATGAAGGCGGTGGCGCTGCGCGTATCCAGCAATGGGATGGCAAACAGTGGCAACTGAAAACCGACTGGATCCAGGCCGATCGCGACACCTTGCGCCCACTGATTGAAGCCAAGGCCAATGCGTATGCCAAGGAAAAAGGCATTACCCGCCGTGACCTGAGCAAGGAGCAGTAATGCCAGGCCATCTGTCTTTCACCGCCGCTGGCCTGGATGCAGACAAGCAGCTGCAACCCATCGCCAGTGACGCGGTGGTGCAGTCAGGGGGCAGCAATCGGGCGGCAAACAATGGCATCCCGTTGCGTGATTGCGCCAAGGAGAAGTAACATGAGTCACGCTAGCAACGCAGCGCAACTGCAACAGGCACCGCCATTACTCAGTGTGGATAATATTGAGGTTATTTACAACGGCGCGATATTGGCGGTGAGTGGTGTGTCTTTGCAGGTGCTGCAGGGCAGCATCATCGCGCTGCTTGGTGCCAATGGTGCGGGCAAAAGCACTACACTCAAAGCAATTTCCGGGCTGGTGCAGGCGGATCGCGCCGAGGTGAGCCGCGGCACGATTTCGTTTGATGGACAGTCCAGTCTGCATGTCCCTGCCAACCAGCGCGTGCAGCAAGGCATCGTGCATGTGCTGGAAGGGCGGCATGTGTTTGCGCACCTCAGCGTCGAGGAGAATTTGATCAGCGGCGCTTTTGTGCGTAAACCCAGTCGCCAGACGGCTAAACAGGGGCTGGAACGGGTGTATACATGGTTTCCACGTCTGAAGGAAAAACGCACATTGCAGGCTGGCTATACCTCTGGTGGTGAGCAGCAGATGGTCGCCATCGGTCGTGCCTTGATGACCCATCCTCGCCTGGTATTGCTTGACGAGCCCTCCATGGGGCTGGCACCGTTGATTGTGCAGGAAATTTTTGAAATCGTCAGTGAGTTGAATGCCAAAGAACAGGTGAGCTTTCTGGTGGCAGAACAGAATATTCCGGTCTCACTCAAGCATGCGCACTATGGTTACGTGATGGAAACCGGGCGGGTCGTGCTATCGGGGACCGCTGAATCACTGCTTAACAATACTGCGCTGAAAGACGCCTATCTGGGTAAGAAAAAATCAAACAGCCGTGCTTGAACAGTCAACCCTCGACATTATTTAGAGGGAGGCATGGGAAACGGATTCGGGAAAATAGGCGGATATTCATGTGGCGGGCAGGAAATCTCACTGACGATGGTGGTCAATGATGTTTTCAGTAAGGGATGCCGCAAAGTCCTTTTTCCTTGGTTAAAACAACGTGCTGAACAAGGCAGGAAAATGCTTTTCAATCAGTTGTAGCGTTTAAATCTGACTGAGGCGGTGCCAGTCTCGTGGACTGGTACCGTCTCGAAATCCCGCACAATAACAGCAATAGCTGACGGTCTCCTTACATGTTCCAAAGAATCCGTTTATTGGCCTGCATCTATTGGGCAGGCCAGTGGCTATCTAGTCACGCCCGCGGCCGCGACCATTGCCGTGTCCATTCCCATTTCCATGCCCGTGTCCACGGTCGTTATCCCAGTCACCGTGATCATGATCATGGTCATATCTGCCACCAGGCCCACCGCCATAAGCGTTATACCGCGGTGCATAGACATTTTGATACCAGCTATCCTGCACAAAATAGACCTGGCGGCCGCAGGCACCATATTGACCACAGTAGCGGCCCCATTTTTTCATGTGGCCGGGCGGCACGCGCAAATACATCGGTGGTTGCACCACGGCCACGGGTGGCGGCTGGATAATCACTGGTTGCGGATAGATCACTTGTGGTGCAGGGTAGGGCTTGCCCAGCACAATTTGTCCATAAAATCCCGGTTGACCGACGCTCACGGCCACACCAACATCCGCTGCGAAGGCTGTGACTGCGCTAGCCATTAATGCTGCACCCATCGCTAATTTTTTCATCATCATTCATCCCTCTAAATTAGGCATCTTTGCCTATACATACGCATGAAGTGTCACGCGTATGCGCATCTTAGAAAATCGGACAATTTGATGACAGTCTCACGATTCTGATCGTCATGTCAGAAAGCGCTGACGACGATGAGAGGTTAAAAAATAGGCTGGCGACCACTTATTTCAGATTGCGAATCGCCATCCAGCCCAGGTCATGCATACACGCCACAAACGCGCGTTTGTAGGTTTGTGTTTTGTAGTCCGGTAAATAATCCGGTCCCAGTTTTTTCTCACAAGCGCCTTGATCCTGTTTGAGCTGATTCGGGAAGGCGCCCATTTTCCACCATGAGTTAATTGAGTATTGCACATCCGGGCCATCGTTGGCTGTAGAGCGGCTGGCGGCTGCCGGTGTTTCTGCAACGGCGACTGGTGCAGCTGGCTGCTTGGCCGACTCAACGGCTTGTGAGGCTGGTTGTGGTGTTTTTGCAACAGCTGCGGCAACCGGTTTTTGCGGGGTCTCTGTTGATAACTCTATAAAAGGACTGGGCTTGGCCTGGCTGGCCTGTTTGTTATCGGTCACTTCTATGGTCGCGAATAAGGGGTCAAAGGCATCGACCGTGGGTTTCTGCCAGCCATGTTCTGCCAGGCACTTGGCCAACTGGTCACCACTGCCGCGGCAAGCCTGGTGCGCGCGGTCTATGTCTTGCTGTGAGCCGCCGCGCTTATAGGAAACCTCGCCGCAGCCTGCTAATAAAGTGCTGAATAGGATGTAAGTTAAAAGACGCATTGCGAGCCCTGTTCTCAATTTGTTATGTGCAGTCTAGCGGTGTTTACCCACCGTCGCCACTACGCAAATTGACGTATTTGTCCTACATGTCCCTCTCGTTAAGCTGAGCGCAAGTTTTGATTAACTGTGTTGGTTTGAATTTAACGAGAAAGGGAGTTTTTGATGATGAACTTGAAAAAATGTGCCTTGCATACAGCAGTAGCAATGGCTTGCGGCCTGGGTGCACAAATGGCAAATGCGGGTGCCACGATTACTTTTGGCGAAGACAAGTATATCAGTGCTGGCTTCGGTTTTATCACCAGCTATTCATCTGTTGAAGATGGTGCCGGTAACGGTAAAGACCGTTCCAGTGACTTTGCGCTGGACAGTGCACGTTTGTATTTGTCAGGTTCATTTAACAAATACATCAAAGGCATGCTGAACACTGAAAAATCCGGTGGTGGCAGTGATGTAGGCAGCAACATTGAAGTGATTGATGCCAACGTACAGTTTCAGTTGACACCTGAAGTGGCCATCTGGGCAGGTCGTTTCCTGTCACCAAGTGACCGCGCCAACATGGCAGGTCCTTACTACTCTATGGGTGGCGGCTACTGGGCAAATATCGCTTCCCGCTACGGCTGGAACGGTGGTGTGATTGGCCGTGACGAAGGTGTGGCGGTTGTTTCCAGCTTTATGGAAGACCATGTTGCGGTTTCTTTCGGTGCATTTGAAGGCGACAAGATTTACCGCTTTAGTGGTGTGAATGCACAGCCAGAGTCCAGGGGTACTAAAGATAACCTGATGTATGCCGGTCGCGTACAGATTGATTTCTGGGATGCAGAGCCAGGCTACTACGGCACAGGCAACTATTTTGGCGCCAAAGACATTCTGGCCATCGGGATTGCAGGTCGCTACAAGAAGGACGGTGCGATCAGTGACATTTCAAACAACCTGGCAGCCACTAGCGCTTACAAAGTGGGTGACTACAAGGCTTACAGCGTCGATTTCTTGTTAGAGAAAAAAGACGTTGGTCCTGGCACGTTCTCTGCCGAAGCCGCGTATTACTACTATGACAATGACAACGTCTTCCTTGCTGAGCAAGGCAAAGCCTATTCTGGTGCGCTGTCTTACCTGTTCCAGGAGCAAGTGGGCTGGGGCAAGTTCATGCCATTTGTTCGCTATCAGAAATTTGACGCAGATGGCACGACGACTATCAACACGGCAGCGAGCTCCATTTTGGTGACTGACAACGTGCGCGGTGGTGGTGATGCCAAGCGTTTTGAAATCGGCACCAACTATGTGATGGCACCGTATAACGCAGTGCTGACAGCCGCTTATGGCAAGGATGATACCTCATCCACTGACAGCACCAATTTCGTCAAAGTCTCCTTGCAGATGCAATTTTAATCGAGACGTATAACCCTTTCTCACCTAACTTTTCTTATTAGGAGATGAGTGACATGAAAACAATAGTGAAGTTGGATTTTGATAAAAAGCCATGGGAACAGGACGGTCAGATTCATAACCGTTGGCACCCTGACTTGCCAATGATTGCTATGGTCAAACCGGGTGACGAGTTCCGTGTCGAGTGCATGGACTGGACCGGTGGCCAGATTGGCAACAATGACAGCGCTGACGATATCCGTGATGTGGATTTGACACAGGTGCACTACCTGAGCGGCCCGATCGGCGTCGAAGGCGCCGAGCCAGGTGACCTGATGGTGGTGGAAATTCTGGATGTCGGCACCTTTGATGACCAGCAATGGGGCTTTAACGGCCTGTTTGCCAAAGAGAATGGCGGCGGTTTTTTAACTGACCATTTCCCTAAAGCCAGCAAGTCCATCTGGGATTTCCATGGTGTCTACACCAGCTCCCGCCATGTGCCAAAAGTACGTTATGCCGGCATCATGCACCCGGGTTTGATCGGTTGCCTGCCATCACGTGAGTTGCTGGACACCTGGAATGAGCGTGAAGCTGCGCTGATTGCAACGGATCCGGACCGCGTGCCAGCATTGGGTCTGCCACCAGAGCCAAAATCTGCAGTGATGGGTCGCTTGTCTGGTGAAGCGGCCAAACAAGCCGCTGCTGAAGGTGCACGTACCGTGCCACCACGCGATCACGGTGGTAACTGCGACATTAAGAACCTGACCAAAGGCTCCAAAATCTTCTTCCCGGTCTACGTGAAAGATGGCGGTCTCTCCATGGGCGATTTGCACTTCTCCCAAGGTGACGGCGAAATCACCTTCTGTGGTGCGATTGAGATGGCGGGTTACCTGGACATTAAAGTCAGCCTGATCAAAGACGGCGTGAAGAAATACGCGATTAAAAACCCGATTTTCCAACCTAGCCCGATCACACCGACTTATCGCGATTATGTGATTTTTGAAGGTATCTCGGTTGATGAGGCTGGCAAGCAGCATTACCTGGATGTGCATGTGGCTTATCGCCAGGCTTGCCTGAACGCGATTGAGTACCTGAAAAAATTTGGTTACAGCGGCGAACAGGCGGTGGCGATTCTTGGGACTGCACCGGTAGAAGGGCATATCAGCGGCATCGTCGATATCCCGAACGCATGTGCGACCTTGTGGATTCCGACTGAGATCTTTGAGTTCGACATTCGTCCGAATGCCGACGGACCGAAGATCATGGTGCCGCCAGGCATAGACGTCGCCCCATCGACTTAATTGTAGACAACGTTTTCATCCAGTCAGGTTTGCTCAGGCAAACCTGCCAAGAAAGGGTACAGATGCCTCTTTACGAATATGAGTGTGATTGTTGTGGTGTGTTTACCGCGCTACGCAAAATGAGTGAATCCAGTTTGCCAGCTGATTGCGAATATTGTGGTGCAGAAAGCCCACGTATTTTGTCGGTGCCCAAACTGGCCATCATGGACAAGCATCAGCGGTCCGCGCATGAACGTAACGAGAAATCTGCGCATGAGCCGCGCAGCGCCCGCCGCTCCAGCTGTGGTTGCACAGGGTCACATACCTGTAAAACCACCACCAAGGTGAATGAGGAGACTGGCAAACTGCCAATGCAAATGCAAACCAAGAAAACAGCACGGCCCTGGATGATCGGACACTAGTCCGATCTCTGAAGAAACATTATTCAGTATTTGTATTTAATTGATTTATCCATAAAGGAGAAGATGTAATGAGTACCTTAAACAGACGAGGTTTTATGAAAGGCGCATTGCTGGGAGCTATGATGGCCGCAGGCCTCATCAGCGGTCATGCTCTGGCAGCAGATTATCCGACAGCCAAAGTAAACACGACAGGGTTGGCTGTGACCGACACCACCGTGAAAGTAGGTATTCTGCATTCCGCCACCGGCACCATGGCGATCAGTGAAACTGGTTCTATCCAGGCTGAAAAACTGGCCATTGAACAGATTAACGCCATGGGCGGTATCCTGGGTCGCAAGATCGAAATCGTGCAGGAAGACGGTGCGTCTGACTGGCCAACTTTTGCTGAAAAAGCGAAGAAACTGCTGGAAAAAGACAAAGTGGCTTCTGTGATGGGTTGCTGGACATCTGCTTCCCGTAAAGCCGCGTTGCCAGTGTTTGAAAAAGACAACGGCTTGCTGTTCTACCCGACCTTCTATGAAGGCTTGGAACAGTCCAAAAACGTATTCTATACAGGCCAGGAAGCGACACAACAAATCCTGGCAGGTTTGGACTGGATCGCCAAAGAGAAAAAAGCCAAGACGTTCTACCTGATCGGTTCTGACTACATCTGGCCACGTACCTCCATGAAAATTGCCCGTAAGCACATCGAGCAACATCTGGGCGGCAAAGTGGTGGGTGAAGAGTACATCGCTTTGGGCGACACCCAGTTCGGTTCTGTGATCAACAAAATCAAACTGAAAAAACCTGACGTGATTTACGCAGCCGTTGTGGGTGGCAGTAACGTCGCCTGGTTCAAACAGTTGAACGCGGCTGGTTTGAACTCCAGCAAGCAAACCATGTTAACCATCTCTGTGACCGAAGATGAAGTATTGGGCATTGGCGGTGAAAACCTGGCTGGCTTCTACTCAGCCATGAAGTACTTCCAGTCTCAAGACAATGATTCAAACAAGAAATTTGTTGAAGCCTTCAAAAAACGCTGGGGTAAAGATGCTGTGATCGGCGACGTGACTCAAGCGGCTTACCTGGGCCCATGGTTGTACAAGGCTGCGGTTGAGCGTGCAGGTAGCTTCGACGTAGACAAGGTACAAGCGGCATTGCCAGGTTACGAGTTCAAAGATGCACCAGAAGGTCCTGTGACTGTTGAAGCTAACCATCACCTGACAACCAAGCTGCGTATTGGTCAATGGGGTAAAGATGGCCAGGCGAAAGTGGTTTACACCTCTGGCTACATCAAACCTGATCCATTTCCAAAAGGCTACCAATAAACCGGTAGTGGCTTAAATGCCTGAGCGGTAGCCGGAGAAAATCCGGCTACCGTTTGGCGCAAGTAGTAAAACAATTCCAGGTAGTAAACAACGTTAAGAGAAGTAGCATTTTAAGGAGACCGATATGTTTGGTTATTCGATGGCAGATATAGGCAATATTGTGGTGATGCAGGGCTTTTCGGGCCTGAGCATGTTTACAGTGTTGCTGCTGATGGCTCTAGGTCTCGCGATTATTTTCGGGCAGATGGGGGTGATTAATATGGCGCATGGTGAGTTTATGACCATAGGCGCATACACCACCGTGCTTATTTCCAAAGTGGCTGCTAATTATGGTTTCACGGATTATTACTTCGTGTTCGCCATTGCAATTGCCTTTGTGCTGGCATTTGCGGTTGGTTACTTTATTGAATTCATTATGATCAGGCATCTCTACAAGCGGCCGCTGGATACCTTGCTGGCGACCTGGGGCTTGAGCCTGGTCATGCAGCAAATCTTCCGCTCCAGCTTTGGCGCCAAAGAGGTGAGTGCCGAATTGCCAGAATGGATGCTGGGTTCTTTCAATCCGACTCCGGATATCGATATCCCGATCAACGGTGTGTTCGTCATGGTGCTGGCCGCGCTGGTGACCTTCGGTGTCTATATGTTCATGTTCAAGTCGCGCTGGGGCCTGCGTGTACGCGCCACCGTGCAAAACCGTACCATGGCTGGCGCGGTGGGCATTAACACCGCCAAAGTCGACCGTGTGACCTTTGCGCTTGGTTGCGGCATTGCCGGTATCGCTGGTGCAGCATTTACCACGATTGCTTCTACCGGCCCGACCACAGGCACCTTGTACATTGTGGACAGCTTTATGGTGGTGGTATTTGGTGGCGCAGCCAGCATCGTGGGGACGATTGCCTCCGCCTTCGGTATTGCCCAGGCGCAATCTGTCCTGCAATTCTTTATGACCAGCTCCATGGGTAAGGTCTCTACCTTGCTCGTTATCGTCACCATCCTGATGATGAAACCGGAAGGTCTGTTTGCCTCCAAACTGCGTAAATAAAAAGGTTGGCGACGCGTGAGCAGGTTTCTCATACGTCGCCATAAGTAAATAGACGTATTAATTGTTTACCACCTACGCAATAAAATTGACGCATCAATAGAGGAGAAATCTTGATGACATTATGGGAAAAAATGAAAGCCAGCCCTTTGATGGGGGGTAAGGAAGGAGTGATAGGCCTGGCTGTGCTGGCGGCTGTCATCTTCGTTGTGTTGCCACTGGGCGTAGATATCTTCCGCCTCAACCTGATTGGTAAATACCTGACTTACGCCTTTGTCGCGGTCGGCCTGGTCATGTTGTGGGGGCATGGTGGTATCCTGAGTTTAGGCCAGGGTATCTTTTTCGGCCTCGGTGGTTATGCGATGGCGATGTTCCTCAAGCTGGAAGCCTCTGACCCGCTGAGTACCAAAATCCAGTCTACGCCAGGCATCCCTGACTTTATGGACTGGAACCAGCTCACGGCTTTGCCATGGTTCTGGGAGCCGTTCAAGAGCTTGCCATTCACCATCTTTGCCGTGCTGACGATTCCGGCGCTGTTTGCCTACATTATCGGTTACGCCATGTTCAAGCGTCGGGTGGGTGGGGTATATTTCTCCATCATCACACAAGCGATCGCCTTGATCCTGAGTATTCTGATTGTCGGTCAGCAAGGCTACACCGGTGGCGTGAACGGCATGACAGATTTACGCACCATGCTGGGCTGGGATATCCGTACTGACTCTGCCAAATACATCTTGTACTTTGTGAATGGCCTGTTGTTGTTTGGCGCGATTTTCCTGTCTAAATACATCATGAGCAGCAAGTTCGGTATGTTATTGCTGGCGATGCGAGACAAAGAAGAGCGTGTCCGTTTCTCCGGTTACGACGTCTCCAATTTCAAAATCTTTATCTTCTGCCTGGCTGCCATGATGTCTGCCGTCGGTGGTGCGATGTTTACCTTGCAAGTGGGTTTTATGTCGCCGTCCTTCGTCGGCATCGTGCCTTCGATTGAAATGGTGATTTTCTGTGCGGTCGGTGGGCGTGCATCCCTGATCGGTGCGGTGTATGGCACCTTGCTGGTGAACTACGGTAAAACCGTGTTCTCCGAGACTTACCCTGAAATGTGGTTGTTCCTCATGGGCGGTTTGTTTATCTCGGTGGTGATGTTCTTCCCAAGCGGCCTGGCCGGTATCTGGGATAAATATGCGACCAAATATGGCTGGTTCAAGGACAAGGCTGAGCCTGTAAAAAAGCCTGAGGTAAGTACTTCTGAGGGTGAAGCACAAGCAGTACTTACCGAGACAGCCCCTGAAACAAGCATGGCCACTGACTCGGCCGCTAAAAAAGCAACACGCAAGAAAGCAGACACTACGCCTGCAATCGACAGCAACAAAATGAGAGGAGCAGAAGCATGAGTAACACAGACTTCGTCTTGGCTGTAGAAGATTTAACCGTCTCCTTCGATGGCTTTAAAGCGGTGGATAGCCTCACCATGTATATCGACAAAAATGAACTGCGTGTGCTGGTGGGACCTAACGGTGCTGGCAAGACGACCGTACTGGACCTGATTTGCGGTAAAACCAAATCGACCTCGGGCTCGATCAAGTTTAATAATACCGAGCTGACGAAATTGTCCGAGCACGAGATTGTACGTTCCGGTGTTGGCCGTAAGTTCCAGAACCCGTCGATTTACGAAAACCTGTCGGTGTACCAGAACCTGGAAGTGTCTTATCCCAAAGGCCGCGGCGTGTTTGGCAGCCTGACCTTTAAACGCACCAAAGAGGTCGAAGACCGTGTGCGCAAAGTCGCTGAGGACATCATGTTGACCGAGTTCCTGGACATGGAGTCTGCCTTGCTCAGCCACGGCCAGAAACAATGGCTGGAGATAGGCATGCTGTTGATGCAAGAGCCAGAGTTATTGATGTTGGATGAGCCAGTGGCGGGTATGAGTGCCAAAGAGCGCGACCAGACAGCTGAGTTACTCAACCGCATCTGCCAGAACCGCTCGGTGATTGTGATTGAGCACGACATGGAGTTTGTGAAGAAAATCGCACACAAAGTCACTGTGTTGCATCAGGGCAAGATCCTCGCTGAAGGGCCGATGGAAAAAGTCCAGAGTGACGAAAAAGTAATTGAAGTCTATCTGGGTCATTAATTGAATTAGGCCATTAAAGGAGCACAGCATGTTTGAAATTGAAAATTTGCAGGTGAGTTATGGCCAAAGTCAGGTGATTCATGGCCTGAACTTTAAAGCCAACAAAAACGAAACCCTGGCGATTATGGGCCGTAACGGCATGGGTAAAACCACCTTGTTTAAATCGCTGATGGGCATCTTGCCGAGCAAAGCGACCAAGGCAACGGTGGATGGTGTGGATTTGCAGGGTGCTGCCACGCATGACCGTGTCATGAAAGGCCTGGCCTATGTGCCACAAGGGCGCTGGATTTTCCCGAATATGACGGTGCAGGAAAATATTGAGACTGGTTTGGAAAAATCTTCAAGCGGTGAAATCCCGGATGATATTTTTGCCCTGTTCCCGGTGTTGCATGAAATGCGTAAACGCAAGGGCGGCAACCTGTCCGGTGGTCAGCAACAGCAACTGGCGATTGCACGTGCCTTGGTGACCAATCCAAAAGTGCTGTTGCTGGATGAACCGACCGAGGGCATACAACCATCTATCATTAAAGACATTGCCAAGGTCCTCAATGAAATCCGCAAGATGCGTGAAATTACCATCATTGTCTCTGAACAGGTGTTGAGCTTCACCATGGAAGTGGCGGACCGCATTATCGTCATTGATAAGGGCCGCTTTATTCATGAGGATACGCGCGACAATGTCGATGCTGCAAAAGTGAAAAGCTATTTATCTGTTTAGATGATTTTTTTTAGCCACAGAGGACACAGAGTCCACAGAGAAAAACGAATTTGTAGTTCCTCTGTGCTCTCTGTGTCCTCTGTGGCTGATAGAAAAAATGAATAATCAGGATTTGTCTGTGGCATGATGCTGTGATGGATGATTTGAAGCATACGGTAACATCTCCAGCGCAAACCAACGCAACAAAAAACTGGCAAGCCAGGCTGGAGCTTGGCTTTGCCAAGCGTGATGCCCGCTCTTACCTGGCGCATCGCTTACATCATGGGCCATTGGTGGTGCAAAAATCTTTGCATCCGGAGGGCGATGAGGTTTGTCATGCCGTGATCGTGCACCCGCCGGGAGGCGTGGCAGGCGGTGATGCGTTGCATTTGCAAGTGCAGGTGGGCGCAGGCGCCAAGGCCTTGCTAACCACGCCTGGTGCTGGCAAGTGGTACAAGGCAAACGGCACGATGGCCACACAACGGCTCACGTTTCAACTTGCGGCTGGGAGTGGCCTAGAGTGGTTTCCGCAGGAGAATATCTTGTTTGATGCCGCCGAAGTGGGCTTTGCTGCCGATATCGCGCTGGCCACAGGGGCGACATTAGCGACCTGGGATATTGTCTGCCTTGGTCGGCAGGCGCAGCAGGAAGTCTGGCAACAGGGCTTATACCAGTTGAACCAGCGTATTACGCGTGACGGCAGATTGATTTGGAACGAGCGGGCAAGCATGCATGCGCAGGATGTGGTCAAAACCAGCCGTGTGGGGTTAAATGCTGCGGCCGTATTCGGCGCCTTTTTGGTCTGCGCGGGTGCAGTGCCTGCTGAGGTGTTGCAAGCTTGCCGCGAGATTGCCGTGCCTGAGGCCAAGGTCGGTATCACGGCATTGCCAGAGGTGTTATGCATCCGCTATGTCGGCAATGCTTCACAACAAGCCAGGCAGTATTTTGAGCAATGCTGGCAGATTCTGCGGCCATGGTATTATCAAAAAGGCGCCGTCAGGCCGCGTATCTGGAATACTTAAAACAATCATTCTTAAAAAGACTCAGCGATGGAACTCACCCCTAGAGAGAAAGACAAGTTACTGATATTCACGGCTGCCTTGCTGGCCGAGCGACGTAAGGCACGTGGGCTCAAACTCAATTATCCCGAAGCCATTGCTTTTATCACGGCAGCGATTATGGAAGGCGCGCGCGACGGCAATACCGTGGCTGAACTGATGAGTTTCGGCACCACCTTGCTTACCCGTGATGACGTGATGGAAGGCGTGCCGGAAATGATCCCGGATATCCAGGTGGAAGCGACCTTCCCAGATGGCACTAAGCTGGTGACAGTGCACCACCCGATTCCCTAGCTTAAAAACCTATTTAGCCGCCGATACACGCCGATTTGAAGGTGATCAAAGATAATTCTCAGGTTTTATCGGCGTTTATCCGCGTTCATCGGCGGCAGAAAAAAGATTTAAATAAAGTTGAAAAAACGAATGCCCGTCACTACGGAAACAAGGAAAACGATATGATTCCCGGCGAAATGCAGGTCGCAGCAGGCGACATCGAACTCAACACAGGTCGTGCAACGGTGACGCTGGATGTGGCCAACAAGGGTGACCGGCCGATACAGGTCGGTTCGCATTATCACTTTTATGAAACCAACGATGCGTTGGCGTTTGATCGGGCGCTGGCGTATGGCTGCCGCTTGAATATCGCCGCGGGTACGGCGGTGCGCTTTGAGCCGGGCCAAACGCGCACAGTGCAATTGGTGCAACTGGCCGGGGATCGAAACGTGTATGGCTTTGCCGCACGTGTGATGGGAGCCCTCAAGTAGGGGAACAAGCAATGACAGTGAAGATGGATAAACGTGCCTATGCCGAAATGTTCGGGCCGACGGTGGGCGATAAAGTCAGGTTAGCGGATACTGAGCTCTGGGTAGAGGTGGAAAAAGACTTCACGATTTATGGTGAAGAGGTCAAATTTGGCGGCGGCAAGGTCATTCGTGATGGCATGGGTCAAGGCCAGGGCTTGGCGGCAGAAGTCGCTGATACCGTCATTACCAATGCCTTGATTATCGATCACTGGGGCATCGTCAAAGCCGATATTGGTATCAAAGGCGGCTATATTTCCGCCATTGGTAAAGCCGGTAACCCGGATATCCAGCCGGGCGTGACCATTGCCATCGGCGCAGGCACCGAGGTGATTGCCGGTGAAGGCATGATTATCACCGCCGGTGGTATTGATACGCATATCCACTTTATTTGCCCGCAGCAGATTGAAGAGGCGCTCATGTCTGGCGTCACCACCATGATAGGTGGCGGCACCGGGCCTGCGACGGGCACGTTTGCTACGACCTGTACGCCAGGGCCGTGGCATATCCACCGCATGTTGCAATCGGCGGATGCGTTCCCCATGAACCTGGGCTTTTTAGGCAAGGGCAATGCTAGCCTGCCAGAGCCGTTGCGTGAGCAGGTCCGCGCGGGCGTCATCGGCCTCAAGCTGCACGAAGACTGGGGCACGACGCCCGCAGCGATTGATAACTGCCTGAGCGTCGCCGATGAGATGGATGTGCAAGTGGCGATTCACTCAGATACTTTGAACGAATCGGGTTTTGTAGAAACCACCATAGGCGCGTTTAAAGGCCGCACGATTCATACCTTCCATACCGAAGGCGCGGGCGGTGGTCATGCGCCGGATATTATCAAGGCGGCCAGTCATCCGAATGTGTTGCCGTCGTCGACCAACCCGACGCGGCCATTCACTGTGAATACTATCGACGAGCATCTGGATATGCTGATGGTCTGCCATCACCTGGACCCGGCGATTGCCGAGGATATTGCGTTTGCCGAAAGCCGCATCCGTCGTGAAACCATTGCCGCCGAAGATATTTTCCATGACCTCGGTGCGTTCTCCATGATGTCGTCCGACTCACAAGCCATGGGTCGCGTGGGCGAGGTGATTATTCGCACTTGGCAAACGGCGCACAAAATGAAGATACAGCGCGGGCCATTGGCAGAAGACGCGCCTGGCAACGATAACTTCCGTATCAAGCGCTATATCGCCAAATACACCATCAACCCGGCTATTACGCACGGTGTTTCACACGTGGTGGGCTCGGTTGAGGTCGGCAAACTGGCGGACCTGGTGGTGTGGAAACCCGCCTTCTTTGGCGTGAAGCCATTTACCATTATCAAGGGCGGCATGATTGCCGCAGCAGCCATGGGCGACCCTAATGCGTCTATCCCGACCCCGCAGCCAGTGCATTACCGTCCGATGTTTGGCGCCTATGGTGGCGGTTTGAAAACCGCGGTGACCTTTATTTCGCAAGCCGGGCTGGATAATCCTGAGGTGCACGCACTAGGTCTGCAAAAGCCACTGGTCGCGGTCAAAGGTACGCGCGATGTGAAAAAATCGGACATGGTGCATAACACCTGGATGCCCAAGATTGAGGTCGACCCGGAAACCTATGAAGTGTTGGCTGACGGTATGCCTTTAGTCTGTGAACCCGCCGAAGTGTTGCCGATGGCGCAACGCTACTTTTTGTTTTAACGATTGATTGACCGCCGATAAACGCAGATGCACGCCGATAGAGCGATTCAGGTGAAATATGTATTTGTTTTATCCGCGTTCATCGGCGTGCATCGGCGGCCAAATAAAAAAAGATTTTTAACATGATTCATTTAACCGAACGCATCGCGCTTAGCGGCCAGATTGATGACACCCTGGAGCTGCCTTTTGACCAGCGCCAGAAAAGCCGTTTGCGCGTGAAACTGGCCTCCGGTCGTGAAGGGGCCTTGTTTTTAACGCGTGGCATCATTTTGCGCGGTGGCGATTTACTCCGGTCTGAGGATGGCCTGGTGATCCAGATCGTGGCCGCGCAAGAGCCTGTATATAACGTGATTGCGCCGACCCCGCGCGAACTCATGTGTGCGGCCTATCATTTAGGCAACCGTCATGTGCCGTTGCAAATTGGCGATGGCTGGCTGCGGCTGGAGCAGGATTATGTGTTGAGAGACATGCTATTGGGCTTGGGCATGCAAGTGAGTGAAGTGGATGCGCCGTTTGAGCCGGAAGCTGGCGCTTATGGCGGCGGACACCGGCATGGGGATGAGGCAGCGCATTCACTGAAACCAAGAGGGCACGGACATGGCTGATGCACTGGCACTGAGCCGCTTATTGCAACTGGCCAGCCCGTTATTGCCGGTGGGGGCATACTGCTACTCGCAAGGCTTGGAGTGGGCGATAGAGTCTGGTGAGGTTAAAGACGTGGCGACTGCACAAGCCTGGATAGGCGACAGTTTGCAGGTTTACCATGCGCGCTTTGAGTTGCCGGTGTTAACCCGTTTGTATCACGCCTGGCAGGCGGGTGATCTGGCTGCTGTGCAAGAATGGGATAGCTTCTACCAGGCCGGACGCGACACCGCCGAAGGCTGGGCCGAGACGCGGCAGATGGGGTATTCTTTGCGGCGCTTGTTGAATGACTTGAAGCCGATGTCCGCCGAACTGGTCGCCCAGGTGAACACACTGGAGACGCCCGCTTTTCCAACATTGTATGCGGCCATCGCCCAGCACTGGCAGATTGCGCCTGAGCAAATGCTGCATGGTTATGCCTGGGGCTGGCTCGAAAATCAGGCCAGCGCGGCCATGAAGGCCGTGCCGTTGGGACAGGTGGCCGGGCAGACCATTCTGCTCGCACTCGGCGCACAGCTTCCCGCCGTGATTCAGACGGCCATGGCACTGCCAGACGCCGAAATGAGCAACTTTAATCCATTGCTAAGCATCGCCGGATGCCAGCACGAAACTCAATACAGCAGGTTATTCAGATCATGAAAATACACACCCAATTTACATCGCCCACGCCGGATGTCACCCAGTACAAAGAGCCTTTGCGCGTTGGCATTGGTGGCCCGGTTGGCTCTGGTAAAACCGCACTCACCCTGGCGCTTTGCCAGCGCCTGCGTGAGGTCTATAACATTGCTGTCGTGACTAACGATATTTACACCAAGGAAGATGCCGAGTTTTTAACCCGCAATGAAGCCCTGGTGCCTGAACGCATTATCGGCGTGGAAACGGGGGGCTGTCCGCATACCGCCATTCGTGAAGATGCGTCCATGAACCTGGAAGCGGTAGACCAATTAAGCAAACGTTTTCAAACACTGGATATCGTGTTTGTGGAAAGTGGGGGCGATAACCTGGCCGCGACCTTCAGCCCGGAGTTATCAGACCTGACCATCTATGTGATTGACGTGGCGGCAGGGGAGAAAATCCCACGTAAAGGTGGCCCGGGCATTACCAAGTCAGATCTATTGGTGATTAATAAAATCGATCTGGCGCCTATGGTCGGTGCCTCGTTAGAGGTGATGGATCAGGATGCCAAACGCATGCGCGGCGAAAAGCCATTTGTGTTCAGCAACCTCAAAAGCGGCCAGGGGCTGGAAGACATCGTCAAGTTTATTGAGAAGCAAGGCCTGATGCTTTGAACATTGCCAATGTTGGCCCTTAAATCAAGTTAGAAAATTTGGTGGGTGAAGCGCTTCACTCATCTTGAATGCAATTCGTTTGGAGAAGATTCAATGAAAAAAAGTATTTTTTTAGGTGTCACAGTGAGCCTGATGTCTGGCATGGCATGGGCGCATCCTGGGCATGGGCTTAGTCATGGATTTGCAGCAGGCTTGTTGCATCCACTCACAGGCTGGGATCACCTACTGGTGATGTTGTCGTTAGGCGTGTGGGCTGCGCGTCGCCCGCAAGGGCAGGGCTGGCAGTTGCCGGTGCTGTTTGTGGTCGGGATGGCGGCAGCTGCGCTCACGGCGATGACCTGGTTATCTGTCTCACTGGCTGAGTTGCTGGTGGCGGCGAGTGTATTGGTGATGGGTGGTTTGTTGCTGGCAGAGGTGGCGGTGTCGCGCAGTGTGCAATTTGCCGGTGTGGCCGTGATTGCGGCTGCCCATGGGTATTTACATGGCGTGGAGTTGGGTGGTCACTGGACTGCGTTAGCCGGGATGATGGTCGCGACTGCATTGTTGCATGGTGTCGGCTGGCTGTTGGGGCGTCAGACCCAGCCTTGGGCCAAGTCTGCTTCTAAGTTGCTGGGTGGCTTGATGTTGGTGTTTGGTGCCTGCTTGTTCTGGGCATAGTTGATTCCGCGGCCATGACAGGCCGTGGCAAAGGTAAAAAGCGGATAAGTTTGTTATCCGCTTTTTTTATTTGTGGCATGCTTTTAAATCACTACGTCAATTAACGTAGTGATTGATTTCATCTGACGCTCTAGCATAGATTGGGGCGCGTATTTTTTCCTATGACGGTCCCGTCTTTTTAAGGATTGTTGATTGTTACACCCTTCCGAAGTTTCAACCGCCACGCATGCTGAGCCGATACAGCGTATCGTTAAGATTCGTCGCGACTATAACAATTGGGTCGCCAACGAAACCATAGAGGATTACGCGCTACGTTATACACCGCGCGCGTTCCGCAAATGGTCGATTCTGCGTGTCTCGAATACGGCGCTGGGGGCGATTTCGTTTTTGGTGCTGGAAGCAATTGGCGGCACCATTACCATTAATTATGGTTTTCCCAACGCCTTGTGGGCGATCTTGGCGGTCGGCCTGATTATCTTTTTGACCGGCTTGCCGATTAGCTACTATGCCGCCAAATATGGCCTGGACATGGACTTGCTGACGCGTGGCGCGGGCTTTGGTTATATCGGTTCGACCATTTCTTCGTTTATTTATGCCTCGTTCACCTTTATTCTGTTTTCGCTGGAAGCGGCGATTATGGGTTATGCGCTCGAGCTATATTTTCATCTACCGTTATATATTGGTTACCTGGTCAGTGCGCTGATTGTCATACCGCTGGTGACGCATGGCGTGACCTTGATTAGCCGCATTCAGATGATCACGCAGCCGATCTGGATCGCGCTGATGTTTCTGCCATTTTTTGCCATTATCCAGATGGACCCGGATGTGCTGCATCGCTTGAGCACGTTTGCCGGTGTGTCTACCGATGGCGGCCATTTTAACTGGGTCATGTTTGGCACGGCGACGGCTGTCGGCGTGGCATTGATTCCGCAGATCGGCGAGCAGGTCGATTTTTTACGCTTTATGCCCATGCGCACCAAAGAGAATTACTGGCGCTGGAACCTGGGCGTGCTGATGGCCGGGCCGGGCTGGGTGATTCTGGGGATGCTCAAGATGCTGGCAGGCGCGTTGCTGGCTTACCTGGTATTTAACCGCGATATGCCATTGAGCTCGGCGGTGAACCCTACCCATATGTACTGGATCGGCTTTGAACACGTATTCAGCAACCACCAGGTGGCATTGGCGGTGACGGCGCTGTTTGTCTGTGTGTCGCAAATCAAGGTCAATATGACCAATGCCTATGCCGGTTCGCTGGCCTGGTCCAACTTTTTTGCCCGCCTCACGCATAGCCATCCCGGGCGCATTGTCTGGGTGGCGTTCAACGTCATGATCGCCATTGTGCTGATGGAGCTGAATGTGTTCCAGGCGCTGGAAGAAATATTAGGGCTTTATGCCAATATTGCGATTGCCTGGATTGCTGCCGTGGTGGCCGACCTGGTGATCAATAAGCCGCTGGGTTTGAGCCCTAAAGGCATTGAGTTCAGGCGCGCTTATTTGTACGACATCAACCCGGTGGGCGTAGGCGCCATGTTTATTGCCTCGGCGATTTCAATCGCGGCCTATACCGGCATTATGGGGGTGCTGGCACAGTCGTTCTCTACCTTTATTTCGCTGTTTACTGCCTTGCTCATGTCGCCGCTGATTGCCTGGTATACCAAAGGGAAATATTACCTGGCCAGACAGCGTCCTACCTATTTGCAGCCTTCTACCACCAAGCAATGCGTGATTTGCGAGCGTGAGTATGAGGTGAACGACATGGCGCATTGCCCGGCTTATGGCGGCGCGATTTGCTCACTGTGTTGTTGCCTGGATGCACGTTGCCACGATGCCTGCAAACCGCAAGCACGGCTCAGTGCGCAGTGGGAGGCGCTCAATAAAAAATTTTTGCCACAGCGCTTGTGGCCGCATCTCAATGGTGGGGTCGCGCACTTTTTACTGCTGATGGTGATCGCCATGATTTTGTTTGGCGCGACTATTGGGTTGATTTATCTGCATGATGCGCTGACCATCGGCCGTGAATATCCCGAGCTCATGCGGCACTTTGGCTCTGGCTATTTAAAGGTGTTTGTCGCTTTGCTGTTTTTGGGCGGGATTGTCGCCTGGTGGCTGGTGCTGACCTCCGCTAGTCGACGCGTAGCGCAAGAAGAGTCTAACCGGCAAACTGGCTTGTTGCTGGAAGAAATCGAATCACACAAAAAAACCGATACGCAGTTGCAAAAAGCGCGCCGCCTGGCCGAAGAAGCCAACCAGGCCAAAAGCCGTTACATTACTGGTATCAGCCACGAGTTACGCACACCGCTCAATAGTATCCTCGGCTATGCGCAATTACTCACCAATGACGATAGCATCCCCGAGCACCGCAAACAGGCGATTAAAACCATCAGCCGCGGCGGCGAGCACTTGTTATCCCTGATTGAAAGCACGCTGGATATTGCGCGTATCGAAAGCGGCAAGATGACCTTTGACGTCAAGCCGCTGCATTTCCCCGAGTTCATTAGCCAGATGGTCAGCATGTTTGAAATCCAGGCGCAAAACAAAGGCCTGGCGTTTTATTTTGAGCAGTCCGGCAATTTGCCGGAATATGTGCGTGCCGACCACAAGCGCCTGATGCAGATTCTGGTCAATATTTTAGGCAATGCGGTCAAGTTCACCACCAAAGGCAGCGTGACTTTCCGGGTCAGCTATGCGCGGGAAATCGCGCAAATTGATATTGCAGATACCGGCCCCGGCATTGCGCCCAACGAGGTCGAAAAGATCTTTGAGCCGTTTGAGCGTGGCAGTGCGGCAGATGTTGTCGGGATTGGCGGCACTGGTTTAGGCTTAACTATCAGTAAGTTGCTGACACAACTCATGGGCGGCGAAATGCAGTTCGACAGTGTGTTAGGGCAAGGCACGCGGTTTGAGATTCGCCTGTTTTTACCGCAGATTCGTGAAACAGCGCATTTGTCGAAAAAAGCGGTGCGCCAGCGCATTGGTTACGAAGGGCCCATCAAGACGGTATTGGTGGTGGATAATGAGGAGGCCGACCGCGAATTATTGCGCGATGCCTTGCAGCCGCTGGGCTTTATTGTGCATGAGGCAGGTAACGGCCAGGCCTGCGTCAATCAATACCAGATGGTGCATGCCGATTTGATTTTGATGGATCTGGCGATGCCGGTGATGGACGGCTGGGAAGCGGCTTATATCATCCGTCAGGTGCATCAATCCAAGTTGCCAATAGCGATTATTTCAGCCAACGCGTATGACCGTAGTCTGGATAATCAGGCCAAGATTCCGGCACAGGATTTCTTTGTCAAACCCGTGAATCTCGACGAAGTACTGGACTGGATAGGCAATCAACTTGGCCTGACCTGGCGCTACGCCGATCATGGTGAAACACAGTTTGCACAAGCTTTGGCACCGCCGGTGGCTGCGCCTGATGTGGAGCCTATCCCGGCGACCTTGCTTGAAAACCTGGCCCAGTTTGCACGCATGGGCTACGTGAAAGGCGTGCGCGAGGTACTGGCGACGCTGAATAGAGATCATGCACAACATCAAATATTCATTAACGCGTTGCAACAGGCCATGGAACGCTTTGATTTTGCTAAACTGCAACGCTTGATTGAGGAGTACACCGAATGACCAGCCATAGCCATACCGTGTTAATTGTGGATGATGTGCCAGAAAACCTGGCCTATCTGCATGATGCACTGGATGAGTCCGGCTACCAGGTCTATGTCGCCAACTCTGGCGAGATGGCATTACAGGTCGCGCACCTGATGCAGCCGCATGTGATTCTCATGGACGCCATGATGCCCGGCCTCGATGGCTTTGCCACCTGCAGGCGCATCAAGGCCGCGGCAGAAACCCAGCATATCCCGGTGATTTTTATGACTGGCCTGACCGAAATTGAGCATGTCACCATGGCGTTTGATGCCGGTGGTGTTGATTATGTGACCAAGCCAGTGCGCCCGGCAGAAGTGCTGGCACGCCTCAAAGCCCATGTGCAGAATGCCACCAAAATGCATCAGGCCACCTCAGCGCTGGATGCGTTTGGCCAGGCCACGATTGCGATTTTGCCTACCGATAAACGCCTGGTATGGCAAACGCCGCTGGCCAAGCAATACCTGGAGCAGTATTTTGCCGAGTGGGCGGCCAAAGAAGCTTATAGCGCCGTGCAAACCTTACCGCCCATGATTTACCAGTGGCTGGAAAGCTCTATACAACAATTCTCCAGCGGACAGTCCATGCAAACGCTCAGCGTCAATCAGGGTAATGCGCGCCTGAGCCTGACGGTGGCCAATACCAGCGAGGAGCAGTGGGTGGTGGTATTGCGCGAGCATTCGGACGAAGCTCAGATTGAATCCTTAGGCAAATTATTCCAGCTGACCAAGCGCGAGTCAGAAGTATTGTATTGGACGGTCAAAGGCAAAACCAACAAGGATGTGGGTGAAATTCTGGGCACCAGTCCGCGTACGATTAACAAACACCTGGAGCATGTGTTCCAGAAGCTGGGTGTAGAAACCAGGACGGCTGCGGCGTCACTGGTGGCTTCAAAAATCAAGTTTTAGCGACTGACTCAGGCCCGAGCCCGAGTCAGTCTTTGGCATTTAGAAGTGGTAAACCACACCTACTGTGGTGACATTGGAATCAAAAGATTTGCTGCCACCGCCATTGACGTCGACTTCGGCCCGATAGTGATCCCAGCCCACGCGCATCGAAATCGCTTTGTCAAAATGGTACTCCGCACCCAGGCCATAGGTGGCACCCATGTGCGTCGCATCGTCATAAGCACCGATGCCTGACACTTTGCTGCTGGTGGCGGCAACCCCTAATTTTCCATACACATCAAAAGCATCGTTGAGTGGCAAAATGCCGACGGCAGTCAGGCTGAGCGCATCTGCCTTGACGCTGCCATGCACATTGTCGGTGACTTTGCCGATGCCGGTATATTGGCCCTCGACGGCAAAGTATGGGTTAAATTTGTAGCCAGCCAGTATACCGGCCACGGCCTGGCTGTCTTTGTCGACCCCGTTAGGGGTTTTCAAGTTGGGCATGCCTAGGCCCAGATTTGCGCCGGCATAAAAGCCTTCCGCACGCGCGCCTTCCGCACGCGCGCCTTCTGCACTGGCACACAGGGGTGCCACGAATGTCAGGCTACTGATCAACCATAAAATAGCGTGTTTACGCATGTTGCTTTCTCCAATCAATGATTGATCATTCTTATTTAAGTTTGCTTTGCGCCAGTTTCAGGCCTTCTTCAATATCCTGTTTGCGGCCAGCATCTGCATCTTCACGCCCAGGGCGCGCCGGTGCCTGCAAGGCTTTCTGGTAATAGGTTACGGCCTGGCCGTAATCCCCCTGTGCGCGCAGATAATCGGCATAAAAGTAATTGCTGTCTATGCCGGTCGGGTTGAGTTGCAGGGCTTTTTCGAGGTATTCACGGCCTTTTTTCTTGTCGCCAAAGCCAATCGGCCAGCCGGGTACGCGGAAATATAACGAACCTAGCGTGGTGTAGGCGGAACCATTCAGTGCCTGCGGATTGCTTTTGATGCTGGCTTGTAATAGATCGCGGGCCTGCTCGGCGGCTTTTAAGGCATTGACCGGGTGTAGCGGCCCCATGCTTTTTGCATAACCGCTCAATACAATCGCTTCCCAGATTTGGGCCTCATTCGCCTCCGGATTTTTTGCCGTCAGTTGATGCGCTTGTTCAGACAGGTTTTTAAAAGCGGTTTCTTGCTGATCTTTGCTGGTTTGGTACGTGGCTTTTGCCCAGGCGTGTTGCAGGCTGGCCAGTTCGTTGTCCAGGGCTTCATCGGCAAAAGCGGCGCGCGTCAACAAGGCCAGGCAGGTGTATATGATTAAACGTTTCACAATGGCTCCCAGTTCAAATAAGTTCTTTTTTGCAATAAGAGTGCCAGTCTGCATGGTGTGTGGGGGATGGGATATTGTTTAAAGAAATCATGGGCTTGCGATTGATTTTTTGCGGCAGTGGAAGGTGCTGGGGCTGGGAGTCGAGGTGAACCCTGCTTTTTTTGCACAGTCTCAGCAGGTGACTCTGCAAAAAATGCATGCTATGGTCAGCGTGATGTCAGATCACAACTATTCCTTAACAACCGTGAATCATCATGCACGCTAATACACAGGTTCTTTCTTTTGAAGCGCTGTCGCAGCGCTATGGTGACCGTTATAAATGGATGGTGCTGATTATTATCGGCGTCGGTACCATCGCAGGGGTGTTGTGTACCTCCAGCTTTAATGTGGCGGTGCCCGCGCTGACGCATACCTTCCACCTGGGGCAAGACCATGTGCAGTGGGCGATGACGGCATTTTTAGCGGCGATGACCATCGGCATGTTGCCCGCTGCGTGGTGGCTGGAGCGTTTCGGTTTGCGCCGCGTATTTATCACCACCCTGTGTTTGCTGATTGCCGCCAGTGTGGCAGGTTTTTATGCCCACACCTTTGTGCAGGTGGTGATTGCGCGCTTGCTGCAAGGCCTGGCGGCGGGGGTGTTACAGCCGCTGGGGGTGATGGCGCTGATGCGGTTATTTCCGCCTAATATTCAGGGCCGTGCCTCGGGCATTTTAATCGTGGGCATTGCGTTTACGCCCGCGATTGCACCGTCTATCAGTGGCTGGATCCTCGACCAGTTTGGCTGGCACGCCATTTTTCTGCTCGGCGTGCCGTTTGCGTTCATTGCATTATTGTGTGCCTGGCGCTGGCTACCCGCACCGCGTAAAAACCCTATCAAGCCCTTTGACTGGCCCGGCCTGGGTTGGCTGTCGGCCGCCACCATCGGCCTGGTCGAGTTTGTCTCCAGCTTGCACCACAGCGGCCTAGCCTCAGCCTGGACCTGGGGGCAGGCGACGCTGACGGTGGTGTCCATGATCTGTTACCTGCGCCATGCGCACCAGTTGCCGCACGCCATTATCCAGTTGCATTTGTTTAACCGGCCGACGTTTAGCCGCGGCACCTTGGTGGCATTTGCTTATGGCTTTGGTTTGTATGCGTCGACTTATCTGATTCCGGTGTTTTTGCAAAACGCCATGGCTTATTCAGCCACAGATGCGGGTTTGTTATTGCTGCCTTCCGGGTTGGCCCTGGTGCTGACGATTCCGTTTGCCGGGCGTATGGCAGACCGTTTCTCGCCTAAGCGCATCACGCTGGCTGGTCTAATGGTGTTCGGTGCTTCGTTCCTGGTATTTGCGATGGCGGCCAGGCAGGTACAGTACTGGGATATTGTGTCAGCCACGGTGGTTGGCCGGATTGGTTTGGGTCTCATTTTACCCGCACTCAATCTGGCGACCTTGCATGAAATGGAGCCGCACCAGTTAGGCCAGTCTTCAGTGGTGGTCAGTTATGCCAGGCAGTTAGGTGGCGTGGTCGGCGTGACCATGATGGCGGTGTTTATGGAGTGGCGCGAACGTGTGTGTGGCATAGTGACGCCAGGGATTTTTGAAGCCTATGCACAAGGCTTTTTGCTGTTATCGGCAGTGTTTGCGCTGGCAATGATTGCCGCGCTAGGCATGAAGGACGCGAAACGAGAATAGTGAAAAAATGGCTGTGATTTTGCAATCACAGCCAGTCCTGAAGCGCTTACTTCTCTACGAACGCTTTTTCAATCACGTAGTCACCGAGTTCACCAATGCGTGGTGACACCTTGAAGCCACGTTTATCCAGCATGGCAGCAGTATCCACCAACATCGCCGGGCTACCGCAAATCATGGCGCGGTCTGTTTCTGGGTTCAATGGTGGCAAGCCAATATCTTCGAACAGTTTGCCGCTTTCCACCAGGTCAGTCAGGCGGCCCTGGTTTCTGAACGGCTCGCGTGTCACTGTTGGGTAGTAAATCAACTTGTTACGCACTTCTTCACCAAAGAATTCGTTATTCGGTAAATCTTTGGTGATGAACTCTTCGTAGGCCAGCTCGTTGACGTAACGCACGCCGTGAATCAGGATGACTTTCTCAAAGCGGTCATACACTTCGATGTCCTGGATCAGGCTCATAAATGGCGCCAGACCAGTGCCGGTAGAGAAGAAGTACAGGTTTTTACCTGGTTTCAAATCGTGTGTGACCAACGTGCCGGTCGGCTTGCGGCTTACCAATAATGGGTCGCCCACTTTCAAGTGTTGCAGGCGTGAAGTCAGCGGGCCGTTAGGCACTTTAATACTGAAAAACTCCAGATGCTCTTCATAGTTTGGGCTGGCGATACTGTAAGCGCGGGTCAAAGGCAGACCGTCAACTTCCATCCCAATCATCACAAACTGGCCATTTTCAAAACGCAGACCTGGGTCGCGAGTGGCCTTAAAGCTGAATAAGGTGTCGTTCCAGTGATGAACGCTCAAAATCGTTTCGGTGGAATATTTTTTATTACTCATGTCTTATCTTTTACTCGCGACTAGGCAAAGGGGTTGAATTTAAAGGGTTTATTCTAACAGGCTATTATAGCGCAGCGGTCAGTTGCGGCACGACTTCAAACAAGTCAGCCACTAATCCGTAATCTGCAATCTTGAAAATCTGCGCTTCCGGGTCCTGGTTAATTGCCACCACGACCTTGCTATCTTTCATGCCGTAAGCATGTTGGATAGCGCCGGAAATACCGACAGCGATATATAACTCAGGCGCAACCACCACGCCAGTCTGGCCGACTTGCAGGTCGTTAGGCGCATAGCCTGCGTCCACCGCGGCACGGCTGGCGCCGATGGCGGCATGCAGTTTGTCTGCTAATGGCGCGATCACTTGGGCAAATGCATCAGCACTGCCCAGCGCACGGCCACCGGAAACCACCACTTTAGCGGCAGTCAGTGCTGGGCGCTCGGATTTGTTAAACGCCTCGGCTACCCAGCGACTGCCTTCTGGAGCTGCTGGCGCAGTGATGGTTTTCACTTCGGCAGTCGCACCCGCCGCAGCAGCGGCAAACTTGCTGCCGCGCACGGTCAATACTTGAATGGCATCGCTGCTCTGCACGGTGGCTAGTACGTTACCTGCGTAAATGCCACGCACATAAGTGTTGGCATTCACAATTTCCAGCACATCTGACAGCATGTTGACGTCCAGCAAGGCGGCTACACGTGGCAACACGTTTTTGCTGAAAGCGCTGTGCGCTGCCAGCACCACGGTGTAGTTGGCGGCCAGTGGCACAATAATGTCTGCCAGGTGTTCTGCGGTAGGGTGCTGCAATGCTGCGTCGCTGGCAACCAATACGCTGCTCACGCCTTGCAAGGCAGCGGCTTGTGCAGCCAAGGCATCTGGCTGTGCGGCGGCAATCAGCACGTCAACCGGTTGTTGCCATTGTTGGGCAGCAGTCACGGCACGCGCGACTTGTTCATTCAAGTGTTGGCCGTCGTGTTCGGCAATAATCAGTGTTCTCATCCGATGATCCCTTCGTGCGTACGCAATTTGCTCAATAACTCATTCACATCCTTCACCATGATGCCGGCAGGGCGGGCAGGTGGGGTGGCGACTTTGAGTTGTTGCACGTTGTGCGTGACGGAAACATTCAGTGTCTCCAATGGCACATTTTCCAGTGGTTTTTTTCTGGCCATCATCAGGTTAGGCAATTTGACGTAACGTGGCTCGTTCAGGCGCAGGTCAGCGGTAATCACGGCTGGCAGGCTGACGGCCAGGGTTTGTGTACCGCCATCAATTTCGCGGACGACGGTGGCCTGGTTGCCTTCAATCGTGATTTGCGAAGCGTAGGTTGCCTGAGGCAGCTTCAGTAGCGCTGCCAGCATTTGGCCGGTTTGGCCTGCATCATCGTCAATCGCCTGTTTGCCCAGCAAGATCAACTGTGGTTGCTCGCGCTCGACCACGGCTTTCAATACTTTGGCCACGCCCAGTGAGTGCAAGGTGTCCTGTGTTTCGACCAGCATGGCACGGTCAGCGCCCATGGCCAGGGCGTGACGCAGAATGTCCTGGTTAGCGGCGCCGCCAATCGTCACGGCAACAATTTCAGTGACAATGCCTTTTTCCTTGAGGCGGATAGCTTCTTCAATCGCATTTTCGTCAAATGGATTCACGCCCATTTTCACGCCATCAATATCCACGTCTGAACCGTCCGCTTTGACGCGGACTTGGATGTTATAATCAACGACCCGTTTGATCGCTACCAGTGCTTTCATAAAACGTTTGCCTTTGTTGGGGTTTTACTCGTAACCGAGCATTTTAAGCTAGCTTGTAATATTTATTAAATTGATTATTATAATATTATATATCTATTTTGTAGATTGATTTTGACGCGGCGCAAATGTCGCGCAATCCCTTACCCTGCAATGAAGTACACACTCAGACAGTTGGAGATTTTTGTCGCGATCAGTCGCGCTGGCAGTGTGTCGCGCGCCTGTGACCAACTCGCCTTGTCGCAATCCGCCGCCAGCACTGCGCTGATTGAGCTGGAAAAGCAGTTTGATATCCAGTTGTTTGACCGCGTCGGTAAGTCTTTGCGCATCAATGAAAGTGGTCAGCAACTGTTGCCCAAGGCGGTAGAGCTGCTGGATAGGGCGCGTGAAATCGAGCGCATGTTGCAGGGCCAGCAGGGCTATGGCAACCTTAAAATCGGTGCGACATTAACGGTTGGTAATTACTTGGTGACCTTGCTGGTGGCCAAATTTTTGCAGCAATATCCACAAAGTCATATCCAGTTGCAGGTGCAGAATACGCGTACCATCGTCGAACAGATTGCGAATCACACGCTGGATTTGGGTATGATAGAGGGCGAATGCAATCATCCGGAGATCGCCGTTGCGCCCTGGATTGCCGACGAACTGGTGATTTTTGCGGCACCCACGCATCCCTTGGCACAACTGGCGCAAACCGGTAAAACCATCCATAAGTCAGATTTATTGCTGCAACCGTGGATCGTGCGTGAAAAAGGCTCTGGCACGCGCGAAACCTTTGACCGCGCCTTCAAGCAGGATTATTCGCGTCTTAATATTACGCTGGAGCTGGAACATACTGAAGCAATCAAGCGCGCAGTAGAGTCCGGCCTTGGCATCGGCTGCATCTCACGGCTGGCCCTCAAGGACGCGTTCAGGCGCGGTAGCCTAGTGCCGATTGAGAACCACAGCTTGCAGTTTCACCGCAATTTTTATTTTTTATGGCACAGGCAAAAATACCAGACCGGTGGCATTCGACAGTTCCTGGCGTTTTGCCAGGCGTTTACCCAAGGGGCAACGCGTAGCGACCTGATCGATATTCCGGCGATTGCCTGACGGAGGAGGAAGTATGGACAGAGATGTCATGGAATATGATGTGTTGGTGGTTGGGGCAGGCCCGGCGGGCTTGTCGGCCGCCATCCGTCTCAAGCAATTGGCACAGGCACAAGGCCAGGAGCTGGGCGTATGTGTGCTGGAAAAAGGCGCTGAAGTCGGCAGCCATATTTTCTCAGGCGCCGTGCTGGATCCGAAAGCCCTGCAGGAGCTGTTTCCTGACTGGCAAGCTAAGGGCGCGCCGCTCAAAACAGCCGTGAATAAAGATACCTTTGTCGTGCTGGGCGAGGAAAAGTCGTGGAGCATGCCTGACTGGGCATTACCACCGTTGATGCGCAACCATGGTAATTACATTATCAGCCTGGGTGATGTGTGCCGCTGGCTGGCGGAGCAGGCCGAGCAACTAGGTGTGGAGATTTATACCGGATTTTCTGCACAAGCACCTAGCTACGACGAACAGGGCCGCATGGTCGGCGTCATTACTGGCGATATGGGCCTGGATAAGCAGGGCAACCCGACTGCCAATTACACGCCTGGCATCGAAATCCGCGCCAAATACACCCTGGTGGCCGAAGGGACGCGTGGATCGCTGACTAAACAACTCGAGGCCCGTTATGGTTTGCGTGCGGCTTCCAGCCCGGCCAAATATGGCATTGGCTTCAAGGAAGTATGGCGTGTGAAGCCTGAGTTGCACCAGAAAGGCTTGATTGAGCACACATTAGGCTGGCCGCTAGAGGCGAATACCGGCGGTGGCGGCTTTATTTACCATCATGGTGAGAATTTGGTCTCTGTCGGTTATGTGGTGCACCTGGATTACAGCAATCCATACCTGTCACCGTTCGATGTGTTCCAAACCTATAAAACGCATCCAAAGCTGAAAGCATTGCTACAAGGCGGCGAACGCCTGAGCTACGGCGCGCGCGCGATTTCCGAGGGCGGCATACAGTCCTTGCCGGAGATGGCGTTCCCTGGAGGCGCGTTGCTCGGTTGCAGCGCAGGCCTGGTCAATGTGCCCAAAATCAAGGGCACGCATTACGCCATGAAGTCCGGCATGCTGGCGGCGGAAGCAGTATTTGAAGCGATGCAGCAAGGTAGCCCGGAAGTGTTGACCAGCTATCCGCAAAAACTGCGTGATTCCTGGGTATGGCAGGAGTTGTCTGCGGTGCGCAACGTCAAACCTTATTTGTCGCGCTGGGGCACCTGGGTGGGCACCGTGCTTGGCGGTGCAGAAATGTGGCTATCCAGTTGGGGCTTCACCTTGCCCTGGACACTCAAACATACATCCGCAGATCATGCTACGCTGGCTGATGCGGCAAACAGCCGCCAGCCAACTTATGCCAAGCCCGACGGTGTGCTGACATTCGATAAACTGAGTTCTGTGAGTTTGTGCAATATTGCGCATGATGATCACCAGCCTTGCCATTTGAAACTGGGTGTGGCGGATATGCCGGTGCGCGTCAACCTGCCACGTTATGCGGGGCCGGAGCAACGTTATTGCCCGGCAGGGGTGTATGAGTTTGTCGAGCAGGCCGGTGAAAAAGCCTTGCAGATTAATGCGCAAAACTGCATTCATTGCAAAACCTGCGATATTAAAGACCCGACGCAAAATATTAACTGGGTGCCACCCGAAGGTGGAAGCGGACCGAATTACGTTTCTCAGTGATAGGGGTATTTGATATTCTTTTTCGCCTGTTGGCGAGTCACTTTCTGGTGCTTGTCCCCCAGAAAGTAACCAAAGAGGACGACACCCAGCCATCACGGCCTTACGGCTCCCTTGCGTTGCTCAACCTAGGACTTTCGTCCGTTAACGGACTTCACGTGGGCGTCCATCGAAACTCGCCCTAGCGGCTTGCACACTACGCAAGCCACCGCGGAACTCGAACAGACGATGGCCGACTACTCCCACTTCGTCTCCGCTACTCAGCGTGATGGAATGGGATTATTCTCGCCAAACTAACCTCGTCGCAGTTTGGGCGGTTCAAAAACCAGATTTTTTTCTTATTCAATTCGCGAGTGGTCGCAGTCGCATGGTGTTCGGGGTCCCCATCTGACGCGCCGAGTAGCGCAGGCAAAATAAGGAAGAAGGGAGCGACTGTCCGAATCCCGCAGTAGCTCACGCTTTGTGTGAGCTACCAGGTTGAGTTTCGTGACCGCTTATTTTGACGAGCAACGCAGGGAACAAGCGGAAGCTGGGGTGTCTTGTTCTTTGCCTTCTTTCTTATGGACAAGCATAAGAAAGAATGGTCGCCGAAAGGCGAAAAGAAATGCTACTTACATAGTATTGGAATCGAATGAGATTGCTATCGTTTCTGCGTCAACGCAATAAAGGCAGCAATCCACCCTATGGTGGTCGTAACAACCAGCATCAGCCCGCCGACATTAAATAGGTGAAAGACCAGTTGGAAGTTACTTTGGTAGTTATTGGCCAGCAACTGCACCGGCTGTTTTAAATTCCACACAATGGCAAACAGCAATGCCACCGCGATCAGGCCGCCGCCGAGGCCGTAAGCGCCACCCATATATAAAAACGGACGGCGGATAAAACTATGCGTGGCGCCAATCAGGCGGCTGACTTCAATTTCTGCTTCGTGCGTCAGCACCTGCATGCGCACGGTGTTGCTGATGACGGTGATCATGGCAATGCCCAACAGGCTGGCAAAAATAATGGCGATGCGTTTACCCAACACCAGCATGGAGTGCAGGCGTTCAATCCACACGCTATCAATCACCAGTTCTTCAACTTCGCCACGCTTTTGCAGTAAGTCCTGCACCGGTTTGACGGAGGCTGGCTGCGTGTCTGTGAGGGTGATGAACAGAGCGTCTGGCAGCGGGTTTTGTGGCAAGTCTACCAGCAGGTCTTTTTGCACAAATTGTGCGCCCAGTTGCTTGATGGCTTCTTCTTTAGGCACATAGCGCACTTCTTTGACTTGCGGCAACGCTTCTACATCATTGATCAGGCGCTGAATCAGGTTGGCATTCACTGACGGTTTGAGGAAGGCACTGATTTGCGCATCCTGTTTGATCGAGCGTGACATGTCCTGCAAGTTATCCAGTGCGACAAACAGCAAGCCAGGGAGCGTGACTGTAATGCCAATGACCATACAGATCGTCACGGTGTTCAGCCAGTGCGATTTCAAGCGTTGTAACACCAGGTCTATGGCCAGTGCGTGTTGATTGAGCCAGTTTTTCATACCGCGATTCTCCTCATACTGGCTGTCATAGCATGGCCGCCTGTGCAGGCATGGCGCTGATGGTTTGCTGGTCGATATGCAGGGTGCGGTAAGCAATGGTGCTCACCTGGGCGACATCATGCATGGCAATGACCACCGTGACGCCGACATCGTTAAAGGCTTTGAGTAGTTGCATGATTTCCAGTGAAGCAGCCTGGTCCAGGCCACCGGTTGGTTCGTCGGCAATGACAATCGACGGGCGGCTGACCACGGCACGCGCAATGGCCAGACGTTGTTGTTCGCCGCCAGAGAGTGTGATCGGCATGGCTTTTTCTTTGTTGAGCAGGCCGACTTTATCTAACGCTGCACGCACGCGACGTGCGGCCTCTTCGCCGGTGATCCCCTGTATGCTCAGGGGCAAAGCGACATTGTCAAAACTATTGCGGTCATACAGCAATTTGTGGTCCTGGAACACCAGGCCAAAGCGGCGGCGCAGATAGGGCACGGCATTAGGATGCAACTTGCTAATGTCCTGCTCGTTAATGAGGATATGGCCGCTGGATGGTAACTCTATGCCCGCCATGAGTTTGAGCAGGGTGCTTTTGCCTACGCCAGAGTGGCCGGTGACCAGCACAAAGTCGCCTTTGTCGATGTGAAAGCTGACTTGGCGAAACAAGTGTGCGCTGTTGGGATAGCGCATGCTGACATTGTTAAAAGCGATCATGGGGCTTAGTCGTCCAGTAAAGCATCTACAAAATCATGGGCGTTAAACGGGCGCAAATCGTCTATGCTTTCGCCCACGCCCACAAAGCGTACAGGCGTCTTGCCGGTCGACTGCTGGCTGAGGTGGGCAATCGCCGCAATGACGCCGCCTTTGGCGGTGCCGTCGAGTTTGGTCAAGGCCAGGCCGGTGACCCCCAGCGCATCATGGAACGCTTTGAGTTGATTGACGGCGTTCTGGCCGGTGTTCGCGTCCAGCACCAGTAAGATTTCGTGCGGTGCGCCAGGCAGGGCTTTATCAATCACACGTTGCACTTTCTTGATTTCGTCCATCAGGTGCAGTTGTGTCGGCAGGCGGCCTGCCGTG
Source organism: Methylophilus sp. 14 (assembly GCF_015354345.1). Taxonomy (GTDB): domain Bacteria; phylum Pseudomonadota; class Gammaproteobacteria; order Burkholderiales; family Methylophilaceae; genus Methylophilus. The sequence continues at coordinate 602,447 of NZ_JADKYS010000001.1, forward strand.
TCGGCAATCACGACGTCGATCTTTTTGGCGATGGCAGAGTTGACGGCGTCGTAAATCACGGCTGCCGGGTCGCCGCTTTCGGAGGCGACGACATGCACATCGTTGCGCTCGCCCCATACCTGTAATTGCTCACGCGCAGCGGCACGGAAAGTATCTCCTGCCGCAATTAACACGCTATGGCCTTGCGCTTGCAGGTATTTGGCCAGTTTGCCGATGGTGGTGGTTTTGCCCGCGCCATTCACTCCGACCATCATCATGACATAAGGCCGGTGGGTGCTGATATCCAGTGGCGATTGCAAGGGTGCCAGCAACTCCAGCAGGGTGTCTTTCAATGCCTGTTTCAGTGCGATGGTGTCTTGCAGGTCTTGTTTTTTAACGCGGCTACGAAGCTGCTCCAGCAGGTATTGCGTGGCATTGACGCCGACATCCGAAGTCAGCAGGATGGTTTCCAGCTCTTCGTAAATAGCTTCGTCAATCTTGCCGCCGCCAAACAGGGCGCTGAGTTGCCCGCCCAACTGCTGGCGGGTTTTGGACAAGCCGTTTTTTAAACGCTGCGTCCAGCTTAAGACTGGGGCTTCGGTTTCAGGCGTGGTGACGGGCTCGGTTTTTTTAGCAAAAGGATTAAACATGGCGGCTGAAAACTCGGTAATATCGTCATTTTAAGCTGAATCGACGTTTCCTGCCATGGTTAGGCGCAGGCCGCAGGCTGTTTCTGTGTCGCCCGAACTAACGCAACTGCGGGCAGGTCTCAAGCAAGACTTGGTTGCATCCTAATTACGTTCTTCTATTTTGAATCTGACATTCTTTACATCGCACACTATGAAAACATCGATAAATGTAGCGTCTCCATGGGTATTGGCGGCGCTGATTGGCGCGTATGCCTTACCTGGGCAGGCCGAGATTGTACAAACGACGTTGAAAAACGGCTTGAAAGTCATTGTGCAGGAAGACCACCGGGCGCCGGTGGTGGTGTCGCAAGTGTGGTATCGCGCAGGTTCGCTCGATGAGGTGAATGGCAAAACCGGTGTGGCGCATGTGCTGGAACATATGATGTTCAAGGGCACGCAAAAAGTCCCCGCCGGGCAGTTCTCGCGCCAGGTGGCTGCGGCAGGCGGTAAGGAGAATGCGTTTACCAGCAAAGATTACACCTGTTATTTCCAGCAACTGGAGAAATCCAGATTACCACTCTCTTTTAAGCTGGAAGCTGACCGCATGGCCAATCTGCAAATCACCGATGCCGAGTTTGCCAAAGAGATTGAGGTGGTGAAAGAAGAGCGCCGCTGGCGCACCGAAGACAAGCCGCAATCACGCGTGAACGAGCAGTTTGAGGCTTCTGTGTACCGGGCGCATCCTTATGGGCGGCCAGTGGTTGGCTTTATGAATGACCTGGAAAACATGACGGCCGACGATGCGCGTGAGTGGTATCGCACCTGGTATGCGCCGAACAACGCGACCATTGTCGTGGTCGGCGATGTTAAAGCGCAGGAGGTGTTTGCCCTGGCCGAAAAAAACTTTGGCAAGGTGGCGGCAAAAACCTTGCCCGCACGTAAACCACAACTCGAGCCTGTGCAATTGGGTGAGCGTCGCGCCATTGTTAAAGCCCCGGCCAAACTGCCATATTTTGTGATGGGCTTTCATGCGCCCGCCCTCAAGAATGGCGAGACGTATAGCGAACAGGACTGGGAACCTTATGCGCTGGAAGTACTGTCCAGTATTTTAAGCGGTAACGGCGCCTCGCGCCTCAACCAGAAACTGGTGCGCGAGCAGGCGATTGCCCTGGAAATTGATACCGCTTACGATAGTACCAATCGTGGTCAGACCTCGACCTTTGAGGTCGCGGCTTCGCCGAGTGATGGCGTGTCGCAGGAGGCGTTGATTAAAGCCATTTGGGCGCAAATTGATGAGCTCAAGAATAACGGCGTGACGGCCGCTGAATTACATCGTGTGAAAGCCGCCGTGATTGCGGCCGATGTGTATAAACGCGACTCCGTGTTCTATCAAGCCATGCAAATCGGGCAACTGGAAACCATGCGTTATCCCTTGTCCTTATTGCAAAGCAATGCTGCCAGGGTGCAGGCGGTGACGTCTGAACAGGTGCAGGCAGTGGCTAAGAAATATTTGTTGCCAGACCAACTGACCCTGGTCAGCCTGGATCCGCAACCGATGACAGCCGACCAGAAACCCGCTGGCCGCCCGCATCAGCACTAGTTGTATTTTTTTTACTGGTTTAATTTAATGCGCCTGCCCGGCAGGCGAATCAAGGAACAGCATGAACGTAATTGGTTTTTTAAAAGTGGCCTTACTGGCACTGGTGTTGCAAAGCTATGCAACCAATGTCCTGGCCGCCCTCAACATCCAGCATTGGACGACAGCAGAAGGCAGTGAAGTGTATTTTGTTGAAAATCACTCGCTACCCATGATGGATGTCAGCATTAATTTTCGCGCGGGTAGCGCCTATGACCAGCCTGAAACCGGTGGTACGGCGGCGGTGACGCACCATTTGATGGCATTGGTCGCTGGTGGGTTGGAAGAGGAGGCGCTGACCAATCGCTTTGCCGATATTGGTGCCGTGCTGGGGGGTAGCTTTGATGCCGACCGCGCCAGCTTCAAGTTGCGCACACTGACCAGTGAGCAGCAGGCCGCGCTGGATGCGTTTGCACTGGTGTTACATCAGCCGGATTTCCCGCCAGCGGTGCTTGCGCGTGAGCAGGCACGTATTGTTGCTGCGTTGCAGGAGGCTGAAACCGAGCCTGACAGTATCGCGCAAAAAGCCTTTATGCAATCTGTGTACGGCATGCATCCTTATAGCCTGGATCAAAACGGTGAAATTTCCACCGTGCAGTCACTGACGGCGGCGCAGTTACGCCAGTTTTACGAAACCTATTACACGGCCAAATCTGCAGTGATTGCCATGATGGGCGATTTGACCACCGAACAAGCCAAACAAATTGCTGCACGACTGAGTGCCGGTTTGCCGCAAGGGCCTGCGGTAGCCGCGGTGCCGCCTGTGACGGCACCTGCCTCGGCCAGCGTGAAAAAAATACCGCATCCGGCAGTGCAGGCGCATATTCTGCTGGGGCAGCCCGGCAATAAACGCGGCGATGCGGATTTCTTCCCTTTATATGTGGGTAACTATATTCTGGGCGGTGGCGGTTTTGTTTCACGCCTGACTGAAGAGGTGCGCGAGAAACGTGGCCTGGCTTACAGTGTGTACAGTTATTTTATGCCCATGAGCCAGTTAGGCCCGTTCCAGATCGGCCTGCAAACCAAGAAGGAACAGGCTGATGAAGCACTCAAACTGGTGAAAGAAACGGTGCAGCAGTTTGTGGATAAAGGCGTGACAGAAAAAGAGCTGGCGGCGGCCAAAGATAATCTGATCGGTGGTTTTCCGCTGCGCATAGACAGCAATAGCAAGATTCTGGAGTACCTGAATATGATCGGTTTTTACCAGCTGCCTCTGGATTACCTGGATAGCTTTAACGACCATGTGGCGCAAGTGACCGTGCAGCAGGTCAATGATGCCTTTAAGCGGCGAGTGCACCCGGAAAGTTTTGCCACCGTCATTGTCGGGGCCGAATAACAAAAAAAGCCGACCACGTGGTCGGCTTTTTTGATTGCGGTGTATCAGGCGATGCGCTTCTTGCGCGCCAGCAGGTAGTATAAAAACGCACCCAGCAGGTTGAGAAAGAAAATCACCAGAAACCAGACCAGTTTGTCTTCGCTCTGGTTGGCCAGGCAGTCCACCAGCATCCAAACCCAAAATAATCCCAGTGCCAATGCAGTCAGGCTGCCTAGTATGCCAAACCCCAATAAAAATTCCATGCTGTTTTCCTTTGTGAATTGCCGTGAATCATAGCACGATCCATTTGCATGGATATCCATGTAAATGTGGCTGAACCCTTGAACGCCTTTATAATCATGCTTTGTTGTTGCTAACGAATAGAACCATATTCATGAATCAAGTTCGATTGAATGCAGGCATTTGGCGTAGCCGCGTACTTAAATTTCCAGACGCAGAAGGCTTGCGCCCGACCTCTGACCGTGTGCGCCAGACCTTGTTTAACTGGTTAGGCCAGGACCTGACAGGTAAAACCTGCCTGGATTTATTTGCTGGCACCGGGGCACTGGGCTTTGAGGCTTTGTCGCGTAATGCCAGGCAGGCCATCATGCTGGAGCTGGCCAAAGCGCCATTACAGGCCTTGCTGCAAAACCAGCGTTTGCTGGGAGCCACGCAGGCCGATATCCGGCAGATGGATGCCTTGCAGTTTCTGGCACAAAACAACCAGCGTTTTGATGTCATTTTCTGCGATCCACCCTACCATAAACAGTGGCTGGATAAGTTGTTGCCGCAGTTGTCCAGCCACCTGGCCGAAGACGGTTTGCTGTATGTAGAAGCGGAATATGCGTTAAAATCCGACTCGGACTGGCAAGTGATCAAGTCCGGCAAGGCGGGGCAGGTGTTTTACCATCTGTTGCAGCCAGCGCAAGCATAGGGTCAGGAACACCTTAAAAAAATATTCGGGGTAAAGGTGCATGAGTAAAACCAGAGTGGCAGTGTATCCGGGGACGTTTGATCCGATTACATTGGGGCATGAAGATATTGTGCGCAGGGCCGCCAATCTGTTTGATGAAGTGATTGTGGCGGTCGCGGGCAGCACCAGCAAGCAGACCTTGTTCAGCCTGCCCGAGCGCGTGGCATTGGCTGAGTCAGTGTTTCATGGTGGCAATATCCGCGTGGTGGGGTTTGATGGCTTGCTCATGCAGTTTGTGCAGGCACAAGGCGGGCAGATGGTGATTCGTGGCTTGCGGGCCGCCAGTGATTTTGAGTACGAATTTCAACTGGCAGGCATGAACCGCAAGTTGTATCCCAAACTGGAAACCCTGTTTATGACTCCGGCTGAAGAATTTATGTTTATTTCCTCCAGCCTGGTGCGCGAAGTGGCGCGCCTGGGCGGCGATGTGAACCAGTTTGTATCGCCAGGCGTCGAAGTTGCGATTAAGCAAAAACTGGCTGCGGCTTAACGCTTTGCCAGATAGAGAATCCCTTATCTTTAAAGAGTCATGGCTTTATTTATTACCGACGAATGTATTAACTGCGATGTCTGCGAGCCGGTGTGCCCGAATGAGGCCATTTCGCAAGGCGCCGAGATTTATGAAATCAACCCTGACTTGTGCACGGAATGCGTTGGGCATTACGATAAACCACAATGTCAGCAGGTGTGTCCTATCAGCTGCATCCCACTCGACCCTGACCGGCGCGAAACACCGGAGCAACTGATGGAAAAGTATGTGCGCATCACTGCAAATCAATAATTAGAACCAATATTAAAACCTAAAATTAAAACTGAAGTTACCAGGATATCAAGGAGTCAATAATGCGAGTATTACATACCATGTTGCGCGTAGGCGATCTGCAACGTTCTATCGATTTTTATACCGGCGTGCTCGGCATGAAGCTGATCCGTACCCAGGATTATCCAGATGGTGAGTTTACGCTGGCGTTTGTCGGCTATGGCAACGAGTATGACAATACCGTGCTGGAGCTCACCTACAACTATGGCAAAACCGCTTATGACATGGGCGGCGCTTATGGCCATATGGCGATTGAAGTGGATGACGCCTACAAAGCCTGTGAGCTGGTGAAAGCCAAGGGTGGCAAAGTGGTGCGCGAAGCCGGTCCGATGAAGCACGGTACGATAGTCATTGCGTTTATTGAAGACCCGGACGGCTATAAAATCGAGTTCATCCAGAAGGGGACCATTGAGTACCCTGTGAATGTCTAACAAGGACCATTTACTGGAGGCCGTGGCGCTGGCGCAAGCTGGCGACTGGGACGCGGCCCACAATATCGCGCAGGATTACAGTGACAGCACGGCGAACTGGATACATGCCGTGCTGCATAAAATTGAAGGTGATACCTGGAATAGCAAATACTGGTATGCCAGGACTGGTGGTCAGCAGTATGAAGCGTTCGGGCAAGATGTCAGCGCTGAGTTGGCTGCGATTCAGCAATCCCTGACCGCAGACCTATAACAGTCAACTATTTATGGTCTTCGTCAGCTGAACGACGGCTGGAAACAAAAATCCCCCACAAAGACTGCACAAACAGACCTATCACCGTGCCGGTGATAAAGAGCAGCAGGCAAGCGAGCAAACATACCAATAGCAAGAAGGCATCTTGCTGCCACAGACCAAGTGCAGACAATGACTGCCAGACAGTCAATATTTGCTGTATCCAATGATCAAGATTGATAAGCGCCATGTGTTTATTATGCCTGAGCCAGCTCAGGCATGTAATCCGTCAGCCCATGCATGGATGTCTGCAGCCAACATTTTGCATCATTTTACGGATTTCCGCTTTTAGCCAACGTTTCGCTTTAAAGCCAGGCTTGCAATCACAAGAGCCAAATCAGTGCATCCTATCGCCTGATGACGGTGCATCTCTGCTATTTAGATTCTTTAACACCATGATTCTTAAGTGAAAAAAACCACCTTGAAGATGGCCTGCTTGTTGCTAGTCTATCATGGAGCTCGCACTGAGCTAGAGGAGAGGCACCATGAACAAAAAACTTGCGGCCAGTGCCACGATGTCAGTCGCCATGGCTTCGGCGGAAACACGGCTGTCCGAAAATATAACATTGTTGGGTGCTTTGCTCGACAAGGCCATTCTGGAGGTGGAGGGGGAGGAGATCTCCCTGAAGATTGCTGCTATTCGGCAAGCTGCACTGCGTTTTCACCAGAATCACGACCAGCAGGCTTCACTCGACCTAGAGCAGTTACTGGCTAACCTGAGCCTGGAGCACACCGTGCGCGTGGTGCGGGCACTGGCTTATTTTAAGCATCTGGTGAATCTGGCTGAGGATTTATACGGCCAGCAATTGGGCCATTGCCAGCAAAATACTCCGGCACCCGGCATGCTTTCATATACTTTGTTGCAAATCAAAGAAGCCGGGATTCCGGCGGACACCATTAAACACCTGTTAGAGGATGCGCTGATTTCCCCCGTGCTCACCGCACACCCGACCGAAGTACAGCGCAAAAGCGTGCTGGATATTGAGCGCCTGATTGCCGAGTTGCTTGCTGCGCGTGCGGCTATGGTGTCTGAGCGGCAGTTGGCGCGCAATGCGCTGCTGTTGCAAGGCGCCGTGTCTGCGTTATGGCAAACCCGCATGATGCGCTATTCAAAACTCAGTGTGCTCAACGAAATTGAAAATGCATTAACCTACTATGAGAGTACGTTTTTACATGTGATCCCAGAGATTTTGCAGGACATTGAGTGCGATCTGGCCGATGTGTTGCCTGATGTGGCATTGCCCGGCTTCTTGCGCATGGGCAGCTGGATAGGCGGTGACCGCGATGGTAATCCGTTTGTGAATGGCGGAACCTTGCGCGAGAGTGTGCGCTTGCAGGCGACAACCTTGTTCAAGTTTTACTTGCAGGAGTTGGCCGCATTGAAACGCGAACTGGCGGTCTCTACGCGCGTGGTCGGCGTCGCAGATGCCGTGTTGCAGATGGCCAAGTCCTCACGTGACCAGTCGCAGCATCGGCTGGACGAACCCTATCGGCTGGCGCTTAACGGTATTCACGATCGCTTACTAGTGACGGCCAATACGCTACTGCCACAAGGCGGCTGGGTGTTGGCCGAAGATATGGCCGCCGACCCTTACGAAACACCAGAGGCCTTGCTGGCACCTTTGCAAACCATTGCCGACTCTTTGCGTGCGCATCAGGGCGAGGCCTTGATTTATCCACGCCTGGGCAAGCTGATCAAGGCCATCGCCACGTTTGGCTTTCACCTGGCAACGGTGGATATCCGGCAATCCTCAGATGTGCACGAAGCGGTGATTACCGAGTTATTACAAAAAGCTGGCCATGACTTTGATTATGCCGGGTTTAATGAGGATGAAAAAATCGGTATTTTGCTGGAGGAACTCAAGCAGCCGCGCTTGCTGTTTTCACCGTTTCAGCAGTACTCAGAGCTGGTGCATAAAGAAATTGGTGTGCTGGTAGCGGTGCGCGAAATGCGTGAGCGCTTTGGCGAACATGCGGTGCGCCAATATATTATTTCGCATACCGAAACCTTGTCTGACCTGCTGGAAGTGGCATTGCTACAGCGCGAGGCAGGCTTGCTGCGCGGCGTGTGGGGCTCGGCCAATATCCAGGTGGATTTGAATATTGTGCCGCTGTTTGAAACCATCGCTGACTTGCGCGATGCCCCCATGATTATGGGGAAATGGCTCAGTCTGCTGGGTATTCGCCATGTGATTCGCTATCAGGGCAATGAGCAAGAAGTCATGCTGGGCTACTCGGACAGTAATAAGGATGGCGGCTTTTTGACTTCTAACTGGGAGCTCTATAAAGCAGAAATCTCGCTGGTCGAATTGTTCAATCAGGCCAATGTTAAATTGCGCCTGTTTCATGGCCGGGGCGGCACGGTGGGGCGTGGCGGTGGCCCGACTTACCAGGCCATCATGGCGCAACCCAAAGGCACGGTGGATGGCCAGATTCGCCTCACCGAGCAAGGCGAAATTATTTCCACCCGTTATGCGGACCCGGTGGTTGGACGTCAGCATCTGGAAACCCTGATTGCCGCCACGCTCGATGCGACCTTGTTCCCGGCTGACCAACTGGAATCCGGCAAGCGACGCGCGTTTGAAGGCGTGATGGAAACACTGTCTGCCACGGCCATGACCAGTTACCGCAGCCTGGTCTATGAAACGCCAGGGTTTGCCGAATACTTTTTTAATACCACCCCGATCAACGAAATTGCCGAACTGAATTTAGGTAGCCGTCCCGCTGCACGTAAATCGACGCGGCGCATTGAGGATTTGCGCGCCATTCCGTGGGGGTTTTCCTGGGGGCAATGCCGCTTGTTGTTGCCCGGCTGGTATGGCCTGGGGAGTGCGGTGTCACACTTTTTGCAGCAAGATCCGGCGTTGAAAGACGCGCGGCTGGCGATGCTGCACGAAATGCAGGCACATTGGCCCTTGTTTAATACGCTGATTAATAATGTAGATATGGTGCTGGCCAAGACCGACCTCATCGTGGCGCGTCATTACGCCCATTTGCTCGAAGACCGTGATCTGCGTGAAGAGATCTTTAGCCGCATTGCGCACGAGCACAAGTTGACGACTGATGCGGTGAATTTGTTATTGGGCACCACGCAGCGCCTGGCGACACAGCCAGTCATCGCCAAATCTATCCGTGACCGTCTGCCGTACCTTGACCCGATGAATCATTTGCAGGTAGAAATGATACAGCGCTACCGCAATGGCGAAACTGATGAAAAACTGAAGTGGGCGATTCCACTGACCATCAACGGCATTGCCACCAGCTTGCGCAATACCGGGTAAGCATTGCTTCGACATGAAAAAAGGACAAGTCTGACTTGTCCTTTTTTTGGCACATTAGCTTAGTGCTTATGCTTGCTTTCCCAGGTCCTGATTTGTTTCTCAGCTTCGTCTTTGGTGATGCCGTAACGTTCCTGGATTTTACCGGCGACTTGGTCGCGCTTACCTTCAATCACATCCAGATCGTCATTGGTTAACTTGCCCCATTGTTCCTGGACTTTGCCTTTGAGTTGTTTCCAGTTGCCTTCAAAAATATCTTTATTCATGTTTAATCTCCTCAATTTAAGCCACAATTTAAGAATAGTGTTCAGGTCATTAACCTGTGTTGCATGTTAAAGATAAAGCCGTGTGGATTCAGTCGGCGGGTGGACTAACTTGAGGTCAGATAAGGCTGACATGGGGCGTCAGAAAAGCTCTATACAGCATGACTTTGCGCGTGTGTGGGTTCCGCTGGGCCATTAAAAGCTGTTAAGATTCGGGCATGAAGAACACACTTTCTGCGTTGGGCCAATCGCTGCTGCAACGATTGCCCTATGAATACTGGATTGGCTGGCGCTATACCCGCGCCAAGCGTAACAACCATTTCATTTCTTTTATCTCCCTGACTAGCATGGTGGGCATTGCGCTAGGCGTGATGGCGCTCATTGTGGTGTTATCAGTGATGAACGGCTTTCAGGACGAGTTGCGCAAACGCATTCTGGGCGTGGCCTCGCATATCGAGGTGCGTGGTTTTGATGTGGGCCTGGCGGGTTGGCAAGATTTGCAGCAGCAGATTCAGTCTATCCCACCTAAGTCTGTGGCTAGCCCGATTGAAGGGGTTGCGCCTTATATCATGGCGCAGGGCATGCTCACTTACGATCAGGCAGTACAAGGCGTGCTGATCCGTGGCGTGTTACCCGATCAAGAGGCACGCGTCTCTGAGCTGTCGACCCAAATGAAAATTGGCCAGTTAAAAGACTTGCAGGCCGGGCAATTTAATATTGTCTTGGGCTCTGACCTTGCCATGGCGCTCGGCGTGCGTGTGGGTGAAAAAGTCGTGTTGATGGCGCCGCAAGGGCAGGTGACGCCTGCCGGGCTGGTGCCGCGCATTAAGCAATTTACGGTGGCGGGGATTTTCCAGGTAGGTATGTATGAGTATGACGCCGGGCTGGCATTAATCCACCTTGATGATGCTGCCAAACTGTATCGCCTGGGCGACCAGGTGTCTGGCTTGCGTTTGAAGCTGGCCGATTTGTTTATGGCTGACCGTGTGAGTCGCGAGCTGGTCCAGGCATTGGGCCCTAACTATTACGTGACTGACTGGACGCAACAGCACGCCAATTTCTTTAAAGCGATTCAGCTTGAAAAGCGCGTGATGTTTATTATCCTGGCGCTGATTGTGGCCGTGGCTGCGTTCAATATTGTGTCTACGCTGGTGATGGCGGTGACCGACAAGCGCGCGGATATTGCGATTTTGCGCACCATGGGCGCCACGCCGCAAGCCATCCGCAAGATGTTTGTGGTGCAAGGGGCGATGATAGGCATCATAGGCACGGTGTCTGGCGCGGTGCTGGGCGTGATATTAGCTTTGAATATTGAAACCGTGGTGCCCTGGATAGAGCGCACGTTCAATGTGCAGTTTTTATCCAAAGATGTGTATTACATCAGTGACTTACCTTCTAAACTGATGTGGTCAGATGTGACGGCGATTGTCGGTTTGTCTATTTTACTGAGCCTGGTCGCCACCTTGTATCCAAGTGCGCGTGCGGCCAGCATGAATCCGGCGGAGGCCTTGCGTTATGAGTGAGTTGATATTGCAATGCCAGGGACTGGCAAAAACCTATCAAGGCCTGGATACTTCGGTGTTGACTGGTGTCGACCTGCAATTGGCCGCGGGCGACCATGTGGCGATTGTCGGGGCATCTGGCAGCGGCAAAAGCACCTTGCTGCATCTGCTGGGTGGGCTGGATGCGCCTACGCAGGGCGAGGTGGCATGGTTAGGCAAGCCATTGGCCAGTTTGTCTGAGCGTGACAAGAGCGCCATGCGCAACCAGTATCTGGGCTTTGTCTACCAGTTTCACCATTTGCTACCAGAGTTTAGTGCGCTCGAAAACGTGGCCATGCCTTTGTTGATTCGCCGCATGCCGAGAACAGATGCGCTGGCGCAGGCTGAGCACTATTTGTCGCTGGTTGGGCTATCACACCGGCTGGAGCATACGCCTGGCGAACTCTCCGGTGGCGAGCGTCAACGCGCTGCCCTGGCGCGTGCGCTGGTGACGCAGCCGCGGTGTATCCTGGCTGATGAGCCGACTGGTAACCTCGATCGGCAAACGGCAGAGCAGGTGTTTGAATTGCTATTGCAAATACAGTCGCAGCAAGGTACGGCGTTAGTCGTCGTCACGCACGACTTGTCCCTGGCGGCACGTATGCATCGGCAGTATCGTTTGCAGGATGGCACACTGCAAACCCTGGCCTCTGCGCCGCAGGATGTGACTGCCAGTTAGCGTGACCACATGCTGCCAGGCGCCACAGTCGGATTACTGTTTGGAGTTTGGCTGTTTCAGCAGCAATCGCAGTTATGGTCGCTGACGGCGTGGGCAGGCTGGTTGTCATTACTGGCCGCGTTCGGGGTATTACGATACGGCCTCTTCCACGCTTGGGTGCCAGGCGTTTCTCATTCTTTTCGTTATCAAACACTGCTGCGCAAGCTCTGGTTGGTATTGCTGATTGCTGCTTTAGGCTTTGCCTACGCGCAGGCGCGCGCCTGGTGGCGCTTGCAATCGGCGCTGCCCGCGGTCTGTGAGCAGCAGGTATTGCAAGTGCAGGGCGTGATTGTCAGCGTGCCTGAGCGTGATGCGCGTGGCCAGCATGTAGACATGGCGATTGAGCATAGTGTTAACCGCGCCTGTCCGTTACCAGCAAGACTGCGCCTCAACTTGTATGAGCAGTCTTATCGCGGTGACACGTCAACACCGGCCGCCCGCATGCCGCGTTTGCAAGCAGGTGAACGCTGGCAATTCAGTGTCCGCCTCAAACGGCCACATGCCACGCGTAATCCGCATGGATTTGATTATGCTGCCTGGTGTCTGGCGAATGACATCGGTGCCAGCGGGTCCATTGTCACCAAAGCCCCCATGCATCAATTGCAACCCCTGGCCTGGCAACCTGCTGCGTTGATTGCGCGCTGGCGCGCCAGTGTGGGGGAGCGTATCGAACGCGTGTTGGGCGCGACGCCCGCCAGTGCCGTCTTGCGTGCGCTGGTGATTGGTGATGACAGCCACATTACGCGCACGGACTGGCAATTATTTGTGGATACCGGCATTAACCATTTGGTGAGCATTTCTGGCTTGCACATTACGATGCTGGCTTCATTGGGCTATCTGTGTATCGGTTGGCTCTGGCGATTACGCCCGCGTTGGGCCTTGCATCTGCCCTCCAAATTGGCGGCGAGCGCGGGCGGCGCATTGGTTGCGATTGCCTATTCGGCCCTGGCAGGCTTTTCTATTCCCACCCAACGCACGCTATACATGTTGCTCACGGTGCTGATGATGCTGAGCCTCAAGCATAGATTGCCTTTTTCCTGGATACTTTGCGTCGCCATGTGGGTCGTGTTGTTGCTGGATCCGTGGGCGGTCATGGCACCCGGGTTCTGGCTGTCTTTTGGCGCGGTGGCGGTGTTGGCGTTCGCCATGGGTGGGCGTTTGCGCCCGTCACGCTGGTGGCAATCTGCACTACAAACACAATGGATTATGACGCTGGCATTGGTGCCAGTACTTATCCTGTTTTTTAACCAACTCTCGTTGGTCTCACCGCTGGCAAATGGCCTGGCAATTCCCTTGGTGAGTGTAGGTGTGGTGCCGTTGGCGATTGCCGGGGCAGTGTTGCCCCTGGATGGCTTATTACACATCGCTGCCGGATTGTGGCAGGTGTGTGCGCACGCCTTAGCCTGGTTGCATCAATTGCCCTGGGCGGTGGGGTATGTGGCGACGCCGCCCATGTGGGCATGGTTGATGGCTATGTCGGGGACGCTGGTATGGCTGATGCCTCGGGGCTGGCCCTTGCGCTGGGCCGGGTTGTTATTATGGTTGCCGCTGTGGCAACCTCTGTCACCAGCGTTGCAACCTGGCCAAATGCGCGTCACTGTGCTGGATGTCGGACAAGGCTTGAGTGTGCTGGTACAAACGGCGCAGCATGCCATGCTATATGATGCCGGGCCGATCTATCACGAACAAAGTGATGCGGGCCAGCGTATTGTCTTGCCTTATTTGCGGCATCTGGGCATCCAGCGGCTGGATGTCGCGGTCATTTCGCATGATGATAATGACCATGTGGGCGGCATGGCTTCTGTGTTGGCAGGCGTGTCTGCAGGCCGAATATTAAGCTCACTGACTTCTGATGCGGCTTTTTTTACGCAGTTGCAACAGCTGCCTCAAGCCCCTAGCCTGCCGCGTATTGCCTGCCATGCCGGGCAGCAGTGGCAATGGGACCAGGTGTTGTTTCGGGTGGTTTATCCAACAGAGAGGTTGCCGACAGGTACGAAGGACAATGATAAAAGTTGTGTGATCCAGGTAGTATCTGCACACGGCAGTATCTTGTTGACCGGCGATATTGAGTATCCCGCCGAGCTGGCGCTACTTGCGTCTCCCTTCGGCAGCAGCCTGCGTTCTACGGTGATGACCATGCCGCACCATGGCAGTAAAACCTCGTCCAGCCTGGCATTGATCCGCCAGGTGAACCCCGAGATAGCGATTGCCACTGTCGGTTACCACAACCGGTTTGGTCATCCCAAGCCCGAGGTGATGGCGCGTTATCAGGCATTGGGCAGCCAGACATTACGCTCAGACCGGGATGGCGCCATTGTACTGGATTTTACCCAGGGCTCGCGTCCACAAGTCCGCCGCTGGCGGGCATTAGAGCCGCACTATTGGGAATTGTAATTTATGGCAATTGTACCTTGATGGATACCGGACAAAACTTGCCCTCAGGCCTGGTTAACGCTAAAGTAGCGAAAGTTTAAAAACAACTGGAGTGTTTGCTGTGTGGGAAATTATTTTAGCGGCCGGCTGGCCTATCTGGCCTCTGATTATTGCCTCTGTGATTGCCTTCGCTATCATCGTTGAGCGATTCTGGGCATTAAGAGCCTCGGTTGTGACGCCTGAGCAATTACTGCCAGAAGTACAAAACTGGTTAAAGCAGGGCGGGGTGACGCGTGAAACGCTGAGCCGCCTCGAAGCACACTCCCTGTTGGGTAAAGTATTTGCCAGCGCACTGGCCAATATGAATAACTCACGTGACGTGACCAAAGAAGCGATTGAAGAAACCGGCCGTGCCGTGGCACACAAGCTGGAACAATACCTGCCAACCCTGGGCACCATTGCTACAGTGGCCCCCTTGCTTGGTTTGCTGGGTACAGTGATCGGGATGGTGGAACTGTTCGGTTCATTTACCAACAGCGGTCATGACGTGGCGCAATTTGCGCGCGGTATTTCTGTGGCGCTGTATAACACGGCGGCCGGTATCGTGGTGGCGGTGCCTTCCATGATTGCTTACCGTTATTTCCGCGGCAAAATTGATGGCTTCCTGGTCGACATGGAACAGCAAGCGATCAAGCTGGTAGAGATTATCCACGGTGACCGTGGCTAAGACCATCGCGAGCATATTGAACACAAAGGCAATGTCATGAATTTCAAACGTGGTGTCCGTAACGAAGAGTTGGAAATCAACTTTATTCCACTGATCGACGTCCTGCTGGTGATTATTATCTTTTTGATGGTGAGCGCGACGTTCTCTCGTACCAGCGAACTGCAAATTAACTTACCAACCGCCGATGCCAATGCTCCGCAAGAAAAGCCGCTGACGATCACGGTAGAAGTCGATGCCAATGGCCGCTACCTGGTGAATGGCAAAGAAGCCAACGGTGCCGTTGTGTCTGACCTGGCGGCAGTGCTGACACAAGTCGGGTCCGAAGGGCCGGCTGGCAAAGAGCCTACCATTATTATCAACGCCGATGCCAAGGCCACACATCAGTCAGTGGTGAATATTATGGAAGCTGCGCGCACGGCCAATTACACGCATATTACGTTTGCGACGCAGGTGAATTCCCGCTAATGTTGCCGGTAACACCATCTGCTCCATCAACAAGCCCGTCAACCTTGGCGGGCTGTTTGTTTTTAGTCTGCCCGAGAAAATCGCATGGCGCGTAAGTCCTCTTCTGAGTCGGTGGTCATCACCAATCCTGTGCTGCTCTATAAGCGCTTGTTTGCCTACGCCTGGCATTACAAGATGCATTTTGCATTGTCCATGGTGTCTACGGCTATTTTGGCCTCCAGCAACACCTTGTTTCTGGCACTGATTAAAGAAGTCACCGATGCAGGCTTTGCCAAGTCTGGCGACCATGATGCGTATGTGCTGCCTCTGATGTTGTTTGGCCTGATGGCCATCAGGGCGGTGGCCGGATTCTTTTCGGTCTATAGTTTGCGCACTGTGGCCAGGCGCGTGGTGGAAGTCTTGCGCAAGCAGATTTTTGCCAAATTACTGATGTTGCCAGTGAGTTTTTTTGATGCCAATTCCAACGGCTTGCTGGTCTCTAAAATGACCTATGACATTGAGCGCCTGTCTACTGTGGTCACGCGTTCTGCACTCAATGTGTTGCGCGATGTGCTGACAGTGATCGGCCTGATTGGCTACATGCTGTACCTGGATTGGCGTTTGACGCTGATTTTTGCCTTGGTTGCCCCGTTGATGGGCTTGTACCTGGCGCGCACCACGCCCAAATTGCGGGCCAATGCTAAAAAAGTGCAACAGGCGGTTGGCGAGATTACCAAAACCGCAGAAGAGGCGATTGCTGCACAGCGTATCGTGAAGATTTTTGGCGCGCAGGCGTTCGAGAATGACCGCTTTGGTGAGGTGGTGAGCCGCAACCGTCAACTCGAATTACGTACGGCCAGAATTTCTGGACTCAATAGTTTCGTGATTGAAATTTTGTCTGCCGTGGCCTTGGGACTGGTGGTTTTCTACGCGCTGGCGCAGTTTACCGTCGGCGAGTTTGCCGCCTTTGTGGGGGCGTTAATGATGCTGATTGCGCCGATTAAACATATCACTGCTGCCAATGAAGATTTGCAGATTGGCCTGGCGGCGGCGCAAAGTGTGTTTGATGTGCTGGATATTGAAAATGAAGTCGATCAAGGCAAGTATCAAGTTGGTCGAGCCCAGGGCGCCTTGCGTTTTGATCAAGTCACCGTGCGCTACCCGCAAGCCAAGAAGGATGCTTTGTCTGCCTTGAGTTTTGAGATTGCAGCGGGTGAAAAAGTCGCGTTAGTGGGCCGCTCAGGCAGCGGCAAAACGACGCTGGTTAACCTGTTGCCGCGCTTTTACGAGTCGCAACAGGGCCGCGTGTTGCTGGATGGCCACGATGTGCGGGATTACCAGCTCGACAATTTGCGCGCGCAGTTTTCGTTGGTCAGCCAGGATATTGTGTTATTTAACGATACCATCTTTAACAATATTGCCTATGGCGCGTTGCGTGATGCCAGTGAGCAGGAAGTGATTGAAGCGGCGAAAGCGGCGAATGCTTGGGAGTTTATCCAGCAAATGCCACAGGGCTTGCAAAGCGAGATCGGTGACCGTGGCGTACGCTTGTCCGGTGGCCAGCGTCAGCGCCTGGCGATTGCACGCGCTATTTTGAAAAATGCGCCGGTATTATTACTGGATGAAGCGACTTCGGCGCTGGATAGTGAGTCTGAATTGCATGTGCAAATGGCACTGGACCGCCTGATGCGTGACCGTACGACCATTGTCATTGCACACAGGCTGAGTACCATTGAAAATGCTGACAGAATTTTTGTCATGGATCACGGCAATATTATAGAAACTGGCTCACATCAGACCTTGCTGGCACAGAACGGCTATTACAGCAGGCTTTATCACAAGCAGTTTCAAGACGACTGATGTTGCGCACCTGGTTTGAACGGCAATGGCAAACACGCGGCTGGGCGCAATGTCTGCTGTTGCCGTTATCGTGGGTATTCGCGCTGCTCGCAGCAGGCAGGCGTTATGGTTACCGTATCGGCCTATTTTCCAGCCAGGCCTTGCCGGTGCCAGTCATTATTGTGGGCAACGTCTCTGTCGGCGGTGTTGGTAAAACGCCGTTGGTCATCTACCTAGCGCAACAATTACGGGCGGCGGGATTTACGCCTGGCATCTTGAGTCGTGGTTACGGGGGGCAGCATCGCGGTGAGGTGACGCCAGAGAGTGCGCCTGCACGATGTGGCGATGAGCCGGTGTTGATTGCCCGCCGCACGGGCTGCCCGGTCTGGGTAGACCCTGCACGGGCGGCTGGTGGCCTAGCCTTGCTCAAGGCGCATCCTGAGGTGAATGTGTTGCTCTGTGATGATGGCCTGCAGCATTATGCCTTGCAGCGCGATATTGAAATTGCCGTGGTGCAACGGCCATTAGGCATAGGCAATGGCCAACTATTGCCCGCCGGACCCTTACGCGAGTCCATGAATCGTTTACGCTCAGTCGACCTGGTGGTCGAAACCGGGCAGTTGCCAGCGTCGCCAGTGCATAGCCAAACTTATCAACTGACCTTGCACGCGGGTGCATGGACCTCGGTCGCAGATTTTGTGAGTGAAACCAACAATGACGCTTTACGCAAGCAGTCCGTTGCGCAGGGCCTGGTTGCGGTGGCAGGCATCGGGCATCCACAACGTTTTTTTCAGCTGCTGACGCACATGGGGCTGGACTTTGAACAGCGCCCGCTAGCAGACCATCATGCCTATACCCAGGCCGACTTGTTATCATTGCGCGGAAAAACCATCTTGATGACCGAGAAAGATGCCGTAAAATGTCAGCATCTGGGGTTGGAAAATGCCTGGTTTCTGCCCGTATCGGCAGAACTAACCCCTGTGGGTCATGATCAATCACTGGCAGCCTCTGTCATTGGCCTGTTGAAACACAAGCATGCAAAAGCAGCCATGCCACCATATAAAGGAAGTCAAAAATGAATCCCAAATTACTGGAAATCCTGGTTTGCCCAGTGACCAAAGGGCCGTTGGCCTACGATAAGCAAAAGCAGGAACTAGTCTCAAAAAATGCACGCCTGGCGTATCCGGTGCGAGATGGTATCCCCGTCATGCTGGAAGACGAAGCGCGTCGTCTGGACGAGCACGAGTACAGTGAATAACGATGTTTAAGGTTGTTGTTCCTGCCCGCTTTGCCAGCACACGGTTGCCGGGCAAACCACTGGTCGATATTGCAGGCAAGCCTATGGTTGTTCGCGTGGCCGAACAGGCCGCCAAAAGCCTGGCGAATGAGGTGGTGATTGCGACAGACCATGACGATATCCTGCACGCTGCTGGTGCATATGGTGTGGCGGCTGTGATGACACAGGTTGACCATGTCTCTGGCACCGATCGTATTGCTGAGGTCGTGGCGAAAATGGGCTGGCCGGATGAGATGATTGTGGTGAATGTGCAGGGCGACGAGCCGCTGATTGATCCGGTCTTGATTAACGAAGTCGCGCAAACCCTGGCCAGCGACCCGCATGCGGTGATGTCTACCGCCTGCCATCCTATTCATGAGGCTGAGGCGTTTGAAAACCCGAATGTGGTTAAAGTGGTATTAAATGCCAGACAGCAAGCCCTGTATTTCAGTCGTGCGGCCATTCCGTTTCCACGTGACGCCGAGTATAAGCAGTCTCTGGTCGCCCATCGCCATATTGGCATTTATGCTTACCGGGTGGGTTTTCTCAAGCAATACGCGAGTTTGCCAGTGACTGCACTTGAAAAAATTGAAAGCCTGGAGCAGTTGCGCGTGTTGTATCACGGTTATCAAATTGCGGTGACCATCACCGCGCATGCGCCTGCGAGTGGTGTGGACACCCCTGAAGATTTAGATTTGGTGCGGAAAGTATTTGTCGTGTCGTGATGTGTGAAACATAGGCAATAAAAAAACCTGCATCTGCAGGTTTTTTTATTGCGCGTTACGCGTCAATTAGTTTTTTCTCTGACGGCGTACAGCAATCGTACCCATCAAAGCCAAACCGGCAAACATCATGCCATATGTTTCTGGCTCTGGTACTGGCACCGTGATTGGGTTGATGGTGTAGCTACCTTCGTAGCGGCCACCAGCAATCAGGTTGAATTGCAAAGTGTAGTTACCTGCGGCCAGGTTGGACACGCTGAATGTGTATCTGGTCAGGTCAAATGGAACCAGGGTCGGTGCATAGCTGAATGTGTCATCTGCATCGCTGACCAATGTCAGGCCATCGTATAAACCAGAGTTGTTTTCATTAAGTAATCTCAGGCTTGGATCCAGCACGCCGGTCAAATCAAAGCTGCCGTCCAGGTAGGAGATATTGATTTTTACAGTGTTGGATAAGTTGGTGCCTGGAAGGTCTGTGCCACTAAACGTCGTGGTTGTTGCAAAAGCAGACGTACTGGCCAGCAATGAAGCTGCGATCAGAATATTCTTTAACATTGTGTGTTCCCCGTTAGATATTGTTCAATTGTTACTGGATGCGATTATGACAATATGACGTCATTGGGGAAATAGCCCATTAGGGTCAGGCGGGGAACTTCAAAAGAAATAAGTAGAAGTCAGGTCCTGAAAATAAAGTAAACAGCGCCCATCATGCACAAACCTGCCCACAGGTAGTCCCATTTCAGTGGCTGCTGCATATACATCACCGCAAACGGCACAAAGATGACTAACGTGATGACTTCTTGCAGGATTTTGAGTTGCGCCAGGTTGAGCTGGGTGAAGCCAATGCGGTTTGCGGGCACCTGAAAACAATATTCAATCAGGGCAATGCCCCAACTGGCAATGATGGCAATCCAGAGTGGTTTCTGGTGCAAGTCGCGCAGATGACCATACCAGGCAAACAACATAAACAGGTTGGCTGCTGATAGTAACAGGATGGTTTTAATCAGGGTGAACGACATGCCAGACCCATTTAAGAGAAACCGGGCGCGCAGTTTGATGCGCCACCCGGGATGATGCGGTTTGAATTAAATAGCTGCTTCGCCAGTTTCGCCGGTACGGATGCGGATGACTTGTTCGACCGAGGTGACAAAAATCTTGCCATCGCCAATCTTGCCGGTATGTGCGGCTTTAATAATGGCTTCAATGGCACTGTCTACCATGTCAGTGGCCAGGATCACTTCAATTTTGATTTTGGGCAGGAAGTCCACCACATATTCTGCACCGCGATATAACTCGGTGTGGCCTTTTTGACGACCAAACCCTTTGACCTCGGTCACGGTCAGGCCATTGACGCCAATGGCGGACAGGGCTTCACGCACTTCATCCAGTTTAAAGGGTTTAATGACGGCTTCTACTTTTTTCATACGCGCTCCGTGGATAAAACTTTGTCTAGCATTCTACGCAACCAGTGCTGTTTATTCAAATATCACTGTGAGGCACTGGTTAGCCGGGTTAAAAAGTCAGGTTGCAGGTAATCGGGTAGCGGCGGTCTTTGCCAAATCCGCGCTCGGAAATGCGCACACCGACGGCGGCCTGCCTGCGTTTATATTCGTTACGGTCTATAAGGCGTGTGACGCGCTGCACGTCCGCCTGCGCATAGCCTAGCTTGACGATGGCATCCAGGCTGTAGTCTTTTTCCACATAAGCCTCCATGATCGCATCGAGCACCTCATAAGGCGGCAGGCTGTCCTGGTCGGTCTGGTTTGCACGCAGTTCTGCACTGGGCGCCCGTGTAATAATCCGCTCCGGAATGACGGTGCCCAACTGGTTGCGATAGGCCGCCAACCGGTAGACCAGCGTTTTAGGTACATCTTTAATCAGTGCAAAGCCGCCAGCCATGTCGCCATATAGCGTACTGTAACCGACGGCAGTTTCAGACTTGTTACCCGTGGTCAGCACCAGGCTACCGAATTTATTGCTGATGGCCATCAGTAACATGCCGCGAATACGCGCTTGCAGGTTTTCTTCGGTGGTATCAAATGATTTGCCTGTGAACTCTTCAGCGAGCGTGTCGCAAAAGCCTTCAAACAGCGGCTTGATCGGTAACACGCTGTACTCAACGTCGACCAAGCGTGCCATTTCAGCCGCGTCTTCTACACTGATGCCCGCCGTAAACTCTGACGGCATCATCACCGCTTTCACGCGCTCTTTGCCTAGGGCGTCGACCGCAATGGCCAGCGTCAACGCCGAGTCTATGCCACCGGATAAACCCAACACCACGCCGGGGAATTTGTTTTTATTGACGTAGTCTTGCAGGCCCAGCAACAAGGCTTTATACACGGCAGCTTCCACCGCCAGTGGCGGGGCAATATCGGTCGGCTGCGGCTGTATGCCGTCTATGTTTAGATAGCCCAGGCTTTCTTCAAACATTGGCAGCTCTTGCACCAGTGCACCCTGGCTATTCATGCTGAACGAGGCGCCATCAAAGACCAGTTCATCCTGACCACCCACCATATTGGCATAGACCATGGCCAGGCCTGTCTCCTGAATACGCTCACGCAAGACCTGATAGCGGGTTTGCTGTTTGTGCATGTGGTAGGGCGAGGCATTGATGGTCAGCAGGACTTGCGCGTCCGCTTGCAGGGCTTGTAAGGCAGGGCCGGGTTCCCAGCTATCGGCGCAGATTAAGATGCCGTAGCGGACACCATGCCATTCAAAGACTACTGGCAAGTCTCCTGCCTCAAAATAACGTTCTTCATCAAAGACGCTATAGTTGGGCAGGTTGTGTTTGTGGTAAGTGACCTGGATTCTGCCTGAGTGTATCACCGAGGCTGCGTTATAGCGTTTGCCTGCCACCGTATGCGGATGGCCGATAACCACTGCCATATCGGTAGGCAACTGTTGCTCTAACCATTGCAGGGCGCGCTGGTTGGCGGCATAAAAGTCTTGTCTGAACAGCAGGTCTTCGGGCGGGTAGCCACACAGCGCCAGCTCGGGTGTCAGTAACAGCCTGACACCTGCCGCATAGGCCTGCTGAGCCAGTGCCAGGATGCGTTCTGCGTTTTGTTGCATGGCACCGACCATGCAGTTCATTTGAGCAATTGCGAGTTTCATAATGCCCTATGGATGGAGCCCTGTTTGATAGTGCCCTGATGGAATATGTATGCGGTCAGTATTTGCCACCGGCAGCTTTAATCAGCTCTACCATGGCAGGGTTCTGGCCTTTTAGTGCGTAGACATAAGCGGTGAGCCCGTATTGATCGCGGGTTTTCACATTGGCTTCATGCTCCAGTAGCAGTCGTGCCATGTCAGGTGAGTTGTTGCTCACGGCTAAATGTAGCAGCGGGGTGCCTTCACTGTCCTTGTGGTTAACATCTGCCTTGTGCTCCAGCAGCGCTTTGGCAACCTCGGTCTGGTTCTTAGTCACGGCCCAGGTCAATGCTGTCCACTCATGTTCATCTTCTTCGTCCACCTTGGCACCATGTTCCAGCAGGTAAATGGCGGCAGGCGTATGGCCTTCTCTGGCCGTAATCATTAACGCCGTGGTGCCGAGTTTATCTTTGAGGTTAGCATCTGCACCATGGCTTAAAATGGAGGTGATGGTAGGCACGTCACCACTTTTGGCCGCATACATGAGCACAGTTTTACCATCTGATGCGCGTACATTGGCGTCAAAGCCACGCGCAATAATCAGGCCCACCACTTCGCTATAGCCTGAGGTCGCAGCCAGGCCCAGCGCGCTCCAGCCTGCCGGGTCGCGTACTTTAACGTCAGCCCCTTTTTCCAGCAAGGCTTTCACGGCGTCAATATTGTTCTTTTTGGCCGCGAACATCAGCGCGGTCCAGCCACCCTGGTCTTTGGCGTTGATGTCTGCACCGTTGGCCAGTAACTCAGTAATCACCGCTGCCTGGTTTTTGCGCGCGGCATACATGATGGGCGTGATTTTTTCGCTGTCGGTCACATTGGGGTTGGCGCCACTTTTGAGTAACGCTTTCACCGTGGCCAGGTCGCCTTTGGAGGATGCGATCAACAGGTAAGAAATATTGGCACTGGGCTCTATGCTGGTTTCATCAACAGGCGGCGCTTTTTTTGCCGCCTGTGCAGGCAGGGATAGCCCCAGCAACAGGCAGGCGCTCATGCAAAGGGCGCCAAGCCGATGGGTTGTCTGAGGACGATGCTTCATGCCGTTTCCTTTGCTTATTTTGTCGCGCGCTTGATGGCTTCGAGTACCGCTTCACCGAGGCCAGCAGGGGAAGCCGCAACCACACAGCCAGCCGCTTCCAGCGCAGCGATCTTGTCTTCTGCTTTGCCTGAGCCGCCGGAAATAATCGCACCGGCATGGCCCATGCGTTTACCTTTAGGTGCCGTCAGGCCTGCGATATAGGCTGCCACAGGTTTGGTGACATGATGCTTGATAAAGTCAGCCGCAGCCTCTTCATCGCTACCGCCGATTTCGCCAACCATGATAATGGCTTCCGTTTCAGGGTCTTTCTGAAAGAGTTCCAGGCACTCGATAAAGTTCAGGCCTTTGATCGGGTCGCCACCAATGCCAACGCAAGTGGTTTGACCCAAACCCAGTGCAGTGGTTTGATGCACGGCCTCGTAAGTGAGCGTGCCTGAGCGTGACACCACGCCGACTTTGCCGCGTTGGTGGATACTGCCTGGCATAATGCCGATTTTGCATTCACCTGGTGTAATCACACCGGGGCAATTTGGCCCGATCAGTTTGGTGCCATTGGCACGCAATGCGGCTTTGACATTAAGCATGTCGAGCACGGGAATGCCTTCGGTGATGCAGACAATTAATTCGATACCTGCATCGGCGGCTTCCAGAATGGAGTCTGCGGCAAATGGTGGCGGTACATAAATCACACTGGCATTGGCCTGGGTTTCTTTCACCGCTTCACGCATGGTGTTAAACACGGGTAAATCCAGATGTTGCTGGCCGCCTTTGCCCGGTGTTACGCCACCCACCATTTTGGTGCCGTAGGCCAGTGCCTGTTCAGAGTGAAACGTGCCTTGTTTCCCGGTGAAGCCCTGGCACAATACTTTGGTATTTTTATCCACTAAAATTGCCATGACTACACACCTTTACTCACTGCTTTGACCGCTTGCTGGGCGGCATCAGTCAACCCTTCGGCGGAAATAATATTCAAGCCGCTGTCACGCAGCATCTGTTTACCTAGCTCTACATTAGTGCCTTCCAGGCGCACCACGACAGGAATCGTCATGCCAACTTCGCGCACGGCGGTGATGATACCGGTGGCAATGATGTCACAGCGCATGATGCCGCCAAAGATATTCACTAAAATGGCTTTAACATTCTGGTCTGCCAGAATGATTTTGAATGCCTTGGTCACCGTTTCTGCCGTGGCACCACCGCCTACATCAAGGAAGTTGGCAGGCATGCCGCCGTGCAGCTTAATTAAGTCCATGGTCGCCATGGCCAGGCCTGCGCCGTTCACCATGCAGCCGATATTGCCATTCAGGGCAATATAGTTGAGGCCGCTATGATGGGCCTCGGCTTCTTTGGCATCGTCTTGTGACCAGTCGCGCATTTCGGCAAATGGTTTCTGGCGGTATAAGGCATTGTCATCCACCGTCATTTTGCAATCCAGCGCAACCAGCTTGCCATCCGCAGTAACGATCAGCGGGTTGATTTCCAGCAGCGCCAAATCGTTGTCTTTAAATAATTTGTACAAGCCCTTGGACAGTTTGGTAAATGCACTAATCTGGTCGCCACTCAAGCCCAGGCCGAAGGCCAGGTTGCGTGCCTGGTAGTCCACCAGGCCATTCAGCGGGTCACAGACCTCCTGCAGAATTTTCTCTGGCTGCGTAGCGGCGATTTCTTCAATATCCATGCCGCCCGCACTGGAAGCGACCATGACCACACGCTCCAGCGTGCGGTCTACCAGCATAGACAAGTACAACTCGCGTGCAATCGGCAAGGTTTGTTCCACCAGTACCTGGTGTACCGGTTGACCATCGGGTGCGTTCTGGTAAGTCACCAGGTGCTTACCCAGCAGGCTGCCCGCGACTGTTTGCGCTTCCAGCGCAGACTTCACCACTTTGACACCGCCGGCTTTGCCGCGGCCACCCGCGTGCACTTGCGCCTTAACGACCCAGGCTTCGCCACCTAATTCTTTCGTGGCAGCAGCGGCAGCTTCTTCAGATTGGACAACCAGGCCAGACGGGGTAGCCAAACCGTACTTTTGCAGTAGCTGTTTGGCTTGATATTCGTGCAGATTCATGAAAATAAGAGATTTTTATGATTAAGCATCTATTTTCGCGCAAATACCCCGGCAAGGCTAGACTACAAACAAAAAAACCGCACACAAGTGCGGTTTTATCTGTGCTAACGCAGCCTTTACAGGTCTTGCGCCCAGGCGTTGCCATAGACTTTGCCATTGCGGGGGAGAATCAGCATCTGGTACATGCTGATCACCCACATATAACTGGAGGCCAGGCTGTAGCCAATGCCGCCAATGATCGTCAGCCAGGCAAAGTGTGGTGACAGTTTGGTCAGCCACCAGGACATGACGTCCACAATCAAAAACGCAAACGGGAAAGCAATCGCAACGATTTTGGCGGTTTTGGGCACGTTGACGGCAAAACTGAAAATCAGGCCAATGAAAAAGAAAATAAAACTGATGCCAAATAAGTGAATATGCGACACGCGGGTCAGGCCGCTAATGGTGGCGCCTTCATTCACTTCTGCACGGGCTTTCACTTCCTCATAGTTGGTGAAGTTCGGAATCCCTGGAATATTGCTGTGGCACATCACACAGTGCTGGGCGAAAATTTGTTTGTAATGTGATTCCCACTGGTCTTGTGGCGCGCCTTGTTGCGCCCATTTGATAATGTCCTCGCGTACTTCCAGCGGTGCCTTGTCAGACATGGAGCCATTGAGCTTACTTGCCAGCTTGGTGCCGCTGCGGTCGCCATAGTAGCTGTAGACAATATCATTGACGGATAATCCGAATTTGCCATCGGCCATGCCGTGTGTGAGCATGATTTGCAGGCCGGCCATGCACAGGCCGACACCAATCACCAGCAGGTAGCCGATAAACAGCGCTTTCAGCGGCAATGGCAGGTTGGGCAGGTTCAACCATGGTAGTGTTTGTGCGTCTTGTTTCATTCAATTTCCCGGGGTTTTTTAGTTTGCTTGCAAGCATACCATCGCTTGTGGCATTCCAAAAACAGAAATACTCCTTAAAAACAAGCTGTTCTCAGTGATTGGGGAGGCAGCTGGTATAATCGCGCTTTTGTTCGATTAGTGATTGTTATCATGCGTTTAGTGGTTCAAGGTCCTGCCATCACCATGGCACATTTGTCTCATATTCATGGCCTGGTCGGTGGGCATACACAATTCATGCAAGTGGCGCAGCATGCCTATTACCTGCCAGTGGCCGACGGTGAGTACCAGGACGTGAAGGCTTTTTGCACCAGCCAGCAAATAGATTGCGCCCTGGTGGAAGATAGCCACCGCTTGCAGAAAATGGGCTTGTGCGTAATGGACATGGATTCCACCCTGATTGCCATTGAATGCATTGATGAAATCGCCGACATGATGAACCTCAAGCCACAGGTGGCCGAGATCACAGAAGCCGCCATGCGCGGTGAGCTCGATTTTGCTGCCAGTTTGCGCAAACGCGTGGCCTTGCTCAAAGGGTTGCCTGAATCTGCCCTGCAGCGTGTGATTGAAGAGCGCTTAACCTTTAACCCGGGCGCGCAAGACTGGATTAATACCTGCAAACAACATGGCATTAAAACCATGGTGGTGTCTGGCGGGTTTACCTTCTTTGCCAATTATGTCAAAGACATACTGGGGCTGGATTATGCCGTCTCTAATACCCTGGAAATCGTGGATGGCAAACTGACTGGCCAGGTGGTGGGCGATATTGTAGATGCCCAGCGCAAAGCCGACGAACTGCTCAAATTGCGCGCTGTATTAGGCCTGGATGCTACACAAACCATTGCGATTGGCGATGGCGCCAATGACCTGACCATGATGGCCGTGGCTGCCGTGGGCGTCGCTTATCATGCCAAGCCAGTGGTGCAACAGCAGGCCATGTATGCCCTGAATGTGGCCGGGCTGGATGGCGTGGCGAATTTGCTCACTGTTTAAAAAAAACCATCTAAAAAAGCCCTGTGAAAAGTGATGGTGAAAGCGGCTAGGCTGAATCACCACAAAGCGGCTACGCTGAATCACCACTTAGGTAAGCCAGTTCAATCTCGCTAAAGCCAGCCTGTTTGCGGGCCTCCATATTGAATGGGGGCCTTAATTTTGGCGCCTGGTATTGCTGGCGCAACGCCTCAAACGTTTTGACGATGTCTAGCCCACGTTGATCACATAAATACTGGAACCAGCGGTTGCCAATCGCCACATGGCCGATTTCGTCACGCAGGATAATGTCCAGGATGGCGGCCGCAGCATGGTCACCCGCTTGCGCCAGTTTCTGTTTGAGTGGCGGCGTGGCATCCAGTCCGCGGGCTTCCATGGTGCGTGGCACCAGCGCCATACGCGCCAGCACATCAGATTGGGTTTTTTCGACCATCTCCCACAGGCTGTTGTGGCCATCAAAGTCACCATAATCAAACCCCAATGTCTGCAGGTGCGCGCGTAGCAGCGAGAAATGGTAGGCCTCTTCTTTGGCGACTTGCAGCCAGTCACGGTAATAGTCTTGCGGCATATCGGCAAACCGCCAGATGGCATCCAGTGCCAGGTTGATGGCATTGAACTCAATGTGCGCCAACGCATGAATGAGCGCAGCCCGGCCTTCGGCCGTGTTCATGGCACGACGTTGCACTTGTTTGGGCTGCACGAGTGCGGGTTTGTCTGGACGGCCAGGGATGGATTGTGCAGGTGCGCCTAGTGTGGCATGTATGTCAGGGTGGAGTGTTGCCTCCCACAGCAAGGCAACTTGCTGGCATTTCTCTTGCGGATCACTAAGGGTCAGTGCTTGTAGGGCGAGGGTTCTCAGGCAGGATGTCATAGCGTTGGAATTTTACCGTGAATTGGCTGCCGATGTGATGCGTGATTGGATGAGGCAGCCCTGCTGAAACAGTGATGCTGGCATTGTGGTGTTCTGCAATTTCGGCAACGATGGCTAGTCCTAGCCCGCAGCCATTGCCCTGGTTAGGATCGAGTCGATGGAAGCGTTCAAAAATGAGTGCTGTCTGGTCGTCAGGAATGCCGACGCCGCTGTCCGACACCTGTAGCACCAGGGATTGCTCACTTTGCCATAGGCGGATCACAATCAGCCCTTGCTCGGGCGTATATTGAATGGCGTTTTCCAGCAGGTTGTTCAGCATTTCTGACAGCATTAATGCATCGCCTAATACCTGATCATGCTGGGTTTCAATCAGCACTTCCAGTTCCAGTTGCTTATCAGATGCCGGGCCTATCCAGCGCGCGCACTCCTCAGAAATAATACTGGTCAGCGAGACTGGCTGAAACACCAACTGGCTGCTGGCGGCATCGGTCCTGGCCATGCTCAGCAGGCGCTGGATCAGGTGTGATAAACGCGTTGTGCTACGCAGCATGTAATTCAATGGCTCTTGCACCGCTTCTGGTGGATGGCTTCTAAGCGCCAGTTCAGCCTGGGTTTGCAGGCCTGCAATCGGCGTGCGTAGCTGGTGTGAGGCATCGGCAATAAATTGCTGTTGTTGCTGTAACCCCGCTTTCACCCGTGACAGCAGGGCATTCATGGCTTGCAGCAATGGATGTAGCTCCAATGGCGAGGAGCTAGTATCCAACGGGCTGAGGTCGCGGTGCGAGCGCTGATGCAATGACTCCCTGAGGTCTTGCAAGGGTTTAAGTGCAAAGTGTATGCCTAACTCAATCACAATAGCGGCTAAGAGCATCATCAGCACTTGCGGCAGGAGCATTTCTTCCACCATTTCTGCCACCATGGCATCACGTTTGCCGGTGGTTTCTGCCATGGTGATCAGGATGTTACGTGCATCAGCAGACTTGCTTTCAGGCAAGCCAAACGTCACGGCGCGAATTGCTTCGCCTTTATACAGGTTGTTGTAATAAATCTGCTGGTTGCCTGCGGGCGGTTTGGCCGGGAGTGGCAGGTTGGCCTCGCCAAACACCAGCTTACCTTGTGGCCCGCTGATGCGGATATAAATGCGGTCACCTTCGTTGTAACTGAGCAGGTGACTGGCGACCTCCGGGATCTCAATTTTGACTTCATTGTTGGCGTCTATAATCACTTCATCGGCCAGCGCGAGCACTGTACGCAATAAGGATTGATCGTAGGCTTGCGTCGCATAGTGCAAGGCGCGTGAGTAGGAGAGGGCAGCAGAGACCCCGAGCACCAGCAACATGGGTAGCAATAGCCACAAACGCAGCTGGTTTTTGAGTGAGCGTGGTCCCATGGTCTTAATGAGTCATTACAGGCTTAAGTGTTCCGCTTCCAGCATGTAGCCCAAACCGCGTACTGTACGGATATGGGCGCCACTGGGTTCAATTTTTTTGCGCAGGCGGTGGATATATACCTCAATGGCATTATCACCTAAGGTTTCGTCCCAGTTGCACAAAGACTCCATGATTTGCTCTTTGGCAATGATTTTACCCATGCGCATCATCAAAGTTTCCAGCAGGTTGAGTTCGCGTGCTGACAGGGTGATGAGCTGGTCATTAATGCTGGCCAGTTTATTGGCGACGTCCAGTTTCAGGTTGCCGCATTGTAATGGCAGGTTGTTGCCCAGTTTGCTGCGGCGTATCAGTGCTCGCACGCGCGCTTCAAGCTCTTCGAGGTGAAACGGTTTGGTCAGAAAGTCATCTGCGCCCAGGTCCAGCGCTTGCACGCGCGTGGCGACATCTTCACGCGCGGTGAGAATCAGCACGGCAATCGCGTTAGCCTGCTGGCGCAGGTGTGACAGCAACTGCATGCCGTCCATGGTGGGTAAGCCCAGGTCCAGAATCACCATGTCGTATACATCATCCTGAATCGCTCGTAAGGCTTGCTTGCCATCGGTGACGTGGTCAACCGCGTACTGTGACTGGCTGAGGGCACGTACCAGTCCGTTTGCAATCACTAAATCATCTTCCACAATTAATAAACGCATCGCTGATATCCGCTCGTCTGAATATGTCCAGTGTACCTCAATGCTGCCGGGTTTTTCGTTTGTAAGTTTGCTGCAAGCCAAGCGTAAGTTAGCTGTAAGGAGAGCGGCGTATTGTGCAGGTGTGGACAATGAACAGCTTGCCACGATGCCAAGCAAATACAGAATATTAAATAAGCAGCAGCGATTAAGGAGCGATCATGATCAAGACCCTGTTAGTCATGTCGGGATTTATTTTTTCAGCCTATGCCTTGGCCGGGACTAACCCCTCGCCACATGATCAGGTTGAAATGCAAAAACATTTGAAAGTAGCCAGACACGCTGTCGCGCAGCCAGCGGTCAGCTCCCAAAAGGAGGTTGACAAAAAAACTGCGCAAACCAAGTAACTGTGAAGTTGCCTAAGCGCGCTGAATTCCCTGCAGCGCGTTGAGGCAATCAGCGGTTTCGTGTGTATCCTCTCACTTTGACCACGCGTAAGCGTGGTTTTTTTTGCCTGGCATTAATGCAGTTGCAGAATGTCCAGCTTGCCTGCTTTCATATCTGGCACCAGCAAATGATGGTCGTCCTGCGTCAGCGCAATATCGGCGGCCGATTGATAGCCCTCTTTAATCAAGCTGACTTTATGTTGCGGGTCAACACGGAATAGTTTGCCGGACTTCCAGTCGCTGACATAAATGTTACCGTTTGCCTGCTTAACAATCCCGTCACCGCCGCCAAAACCGCTAGCCACTTCGTCCAGTTTTTTCGTCAGCAGGTTGTAGTCATAAAGCACGCCAGAGGTGAAGTCGACTAACAGCAGGTGTTCGCCTTTGGCATCGGCCAGCAAACCATTAGGCGCTAAAATACGTGCATCCATGCTGCCATCCAGCAATAAGCTCAGCTGACGCTGGGGTGTGACTTTATAAATAATGCCGCCTTTACCGCTACCCAGAATATCACCACTGTCACTGATATACAGATTGCCATTGGCATCTGCACTCAAGTCGTTGAGGAATTGCGGCACTTTGGGAAAGTCAGTCGCTGCCAGAAATACCTCTGCACTGGCGGTGGGCTGGTTCAGGGCCACACGCAGCACGCGTGCCTTGTCAGCAATATATAAATCATTGCCGATGATAATCAGGCCTTTGGGGTCATCCAGGCCTTGCACTAGTACCGAGGTTTTGCCGTGGTCGATGACGCGGATCTGGCCGTCACGATCCTGGCCAAAGCCATTGATTTCAGACACGTAAATTTTGCCATCG
Source organism: Methylophilus sp. 14 (assembly GCF_015354345.1). GTDB lineage: Bacteria > Pseudomonadota > Gammaproteobacteria > Burkholderiales > Methylophilaceae > Methylophilus. The sequence goes on from NZ_JADKYS010000001.1 coordinate 634,017, forward strand.
GCAGCTTGTACCACAGACTCAGGCGTTAACAGGCCATTCACCGGCTCTAACCCATGTGCCTGGCTGTGGCTGCTGAGGGTGAGCAGCAGCGCGGCCAGTACGCTGGAAACCAATATACGGTGAACACGATGGGCAAACAACATAAACACTCCTAGAAAAAGGCTTTGGGTTGGCTTAAGGTGTTGATGCTATTGCATAACGCCTGATAGGTTTGTACCGGGGCTTGCGACACGGATTGCTGGAACACCTGATTCTGCTGTAATTGCTGGATCACCTGGTCAAATGCACGCTGGTAGGACTGATGGGTAAAGTACTCTACGTTATAAGTCAGCCAGCCGCGTGATTGACCTTCGCCTTTAACGGTCACCAGTGGTTTGCCCAGTGCGCTGTCAGCTGCGGGCTGGTTGTAGACTTTGGCGGTGATTTCGCTATAAAAAACACCGGTTTGCGGGTTGTAAAACATATTGGGTTCAATCACCACCAGTGCCTGGCCTTTCGCCTCAGCCTCGCAACTGGACGTGGTGTATTTTTGTGCCTGGAAGCTGCTTAAGCCCACGGTTTCGGCGGCTTCGGCACGGTTATGCCAATAGTTGAGGTAAGGGTTCAGCAGGCGGACCGGATGCTGGTAAAAAGACTCTGGCACCTGGATGACCAGGGCAGGGGAGGTCTCTGCCTGACTCAGGCTAATCCAGCCCAGGCAGAGCGCGCCAGTGATAGACAATAACATGCGTTTCATACATTGCTCCTGAAAAAATACTTTGCAGCGTGTGGTTACAGGCTGCGAATACGGTAAATCCAGCCGGTCAGGTCATCTGACACATAGAGCCAGCCATCGGCACCGACAATCACATCTACCGGTCGTCCCCAGGCTTGTTTGCCTTGTAGCCAGCCACTGATAAATGGGACGCTTGCCACTGGCTGTTGGTTCCTGAATTGTACACGCAGCAAGGCGTAGCCGCTGGGTTGTTTGCGGTTCCAGGAACCATGCAAGGCCACAATCGCATCCTGTTTGAGATCGTCAGGCAGTCGGCTTTGATGTAAAAAGGTGATGCCTATGGGCGTACTGTGTGCCGGCAGTGTCAGTGCGGGTGCTTGCACCTGTTGGCAAACACCAGTTTCGCCTACAAAATTGGGGTCTTGCATAAGTTGCCCCGGCTGTGCCGGATTCGCCCAGCAATAGGGCCAGCCATAATGCTGGCCTGCTTCAATCTTGTTCAGGTGTTCTGGCGGCAAGTCGTCATCGACCACACCATTTTTTTGTCCGCTGCGGTTATCTGCGCCATTGTTGGTGGCAAACATTTCGCCGCTTTGTGGATGCCAGGCAACACTTTGGCTGTTGCGTAGTCCGCGCGCCCAAATGGCACTTTGTGCATGGCGGCCAACGGTCAGCAAGGCGCCTGCGGGCCGACCATCCAGGGTGTAGCGCAATAGCGTGGCGCGCGTCGGATTGTCTTCAACGCAGACATTACAACTGGAGCCGACATTGATAAACAGGTAACCATCCGGCGACAGTTTGAGTGTTTTCAGACTATGGCCACCACTGGGCAAGTTGCGGATAAAGGGTTGCGGTGCGCCCCAACTATCGCCTTGCTTAGCTAGCTTGACCACGCCGGTTTGCTCGGCCACCAGCAAGTCTTCGCCCAGTAGTATCAGGCCGTGTGGTGCGTTGAGGCCTTGTGCAATGACTTCTGCTTTACCTTGTGCATTTAAACGCACAATACGGCCGGTGTCGGACAAACTGACTAATAGCCGCCCCTGGCTATCTAGCGCCAGCATGCGCGGTGCACCCAGGGCACTCACATCACTAAAACGCTCAATCTTGAGCCCGGCCGAGACTTCCAATGTCGATAAGGCAGCATCTACCGCTGGTGTTTGCGCCATGGCGTAATGCAAACCAATCGCCATACACAAACCCGTGACTGCAATCAGCAGCAAGCGCGAGACTTTATTAGGCGGAGAGGTTTGCGCGTGTACCGTGGTCATGTCAGTGTGTCTGCCCAGATGTTTTCTGCCCAGGCTTGTGCGTATTGGCCTTCCTGTGTGCTGGCTTTGGCTGACACGCCGCCACCTTCGGCGGATACCATGGATTTTTTGGCTGGGTCATAACGATAGACATTGGCCACATGCATGGCTTGCTGGTCATCGACAAAGCTATAGCAGGTGTTAGCGAATACCGGCAGCGGGTTAGGTGCGTTGCCCATTTGCAAATCTATGATAGCAGCGGCGCATACTTTTGCCTGCGAGGTGGCCATATGGGCAGATTTTGGCAACCCGGCCGAAATACTGTCACCTATGATATGCACATCCGGCTGCAAGCTCGATGCATAAGTAACAAAGTCGACTTCGCACCAGCGGCCATCCACATTATTCAGGCCAGCCACTTGTGCCACTTTGCCCGCCAGTTGCGGCGGAATCACATTCAGCACGTCTGCTTTTACCGTTTCAAAGTCGGTTTTAATGGTTTTACTGGTGGTATCCAGTTGCAGGATTTCGCTATTGTTATGGTATTCAATGATTCCTTGGTAAGTGCCATTAAAGCTTTGCAGGAACAAGCCTTTTTTGGAGGTAATGTCGGCATTGGCATCCAGAATCAGCACTTTGCTGCGAGGCTTGTGCTGTTTGAAATAATGCGCGACCTGGCAGGCACGTTCATAGGGGCCGGGCGGGCAGCGGTAGGCACCGGTTGGGATTGTCATCACAAACACGCCGCCATCCGGCATACTTTCCAGCTGTTGTCTGAGTTGCAGCGTTTGCTTGCCCGCTTTCCAGGCGTGCGGAATATCGGCCACAGGCGCGGGCATGCCTGGAATCTTGCTGACATTAAAGTCCACGCCAGGCGCCAGTATCAGCCGGTCATAGCTGAGGTTGCCGCGCGTAAGTTGCACTTGCTTATTAGCGAGGTCAACCGAAGTCACGCTGTCTTTGACCCAGTGTAGCCCATGCTGTTTGCGTGATAAGTCATAGCCAAAACTTAACTGATCCAGCGTGCGGCTACCACCCAGCACCAGGTTGCTTTGCGGGCAGGAGATAAATTGCGGGTTAGGCTCAATGATGGTGACTTTGAGGTTGCCCATGCTCCATGCGCGTAAATATTTGGCGGCAGTGAGGCCCGCAAAGCCTGCGCCCACAATCACCACATGGCCCAACGGTGGTTTGCTGGCACGCGCAAAGGCGGGCAGGCCATAAAAGGCGAGTCCGCCATAAATCACCGAGCGCATAAATTGCCTGCGTGAGGGCGTGTGTGGCTGGCTGGCCAATATTGAATCGTGTGTCATTATTGCGCCCCCTGAAATGATTGATGTGGCAAAGCCTGTGGCGTTTGTCTGGGTTGTTGCGCGAAATAGCTTGCCAGTGCCGTGATTTCTGCGCTGGTCAGGCCTTTGGCGTGGTGGTGCATGACCGTGGACGACACCGAGCCATCCTTAAAGCCCTGCATGCGCTGTACAAAATAATCCTGATTGAGGGCGGCTAGCGTAGGCGTGCCGCCCAGGCTATTGCCGTTCGGGCCGTGGCAGGCAGCACAAGAGGCCGCGAGGGTGTGAATCGCCGAAGCGTCTTCTGCCTGCGCCGACAGCGTCCATATGATGGCACAAGCCCATAACATACTTGCGTATACCTGCTTCATGCTTTCCCCCAATGTTGTTGTGATGACTCACATTATTGTTAATGGCTGCCCAGGCGAGCGTGACTATGGTTACACACAGTCGCAAACCAATCGCCTGAAAACAAAAACGGCCATGAACCTCATGACCGTTTTTGTTTAATATCGTTGCGAGTTGCCAGCGATTAGAAGCACTTTTCTTCCTGACAGCCATCGTTTTTGGTGCCAAGTTCAGTCAGCAGGTCGACCATTTTCTGGTTACCTTCTTCTTTAAAGTAGCGCACCAGTGATACATCACCCTTGAGTTTGACGTTGACATCCGCCCCGACAGATGCCAGGTATTTCATGGTTGTGGTGTCGCCGATAAATGCAGACATATGGAAAGCCGTGTTATGGCTGGCCGGGTGCACATAGTTCAGGTCAGCGCCTTTGGACACCAGGTATTTCACGACGTCCAGTCTGCCTTTTGATGCCGCCATTTGCAGTGGCTCCCAGGCAAAGAATTTCTGTTTTACCAGGCCAGGGTCAGCTTCTACAAACTTTTTGACCACTTTCACGTTACCACCTGTGAGCGCCTCGGTAAACTCCATGTACTCCTCATCTGACAGCGCAAATGCCTGCAAGGCAAATGACAGTGAGAACAAGGCCACTAAAAACTTAACTGATTTCATAATCTCTCCAAACACCTGATTTTCGTTTTTTAAAAAAATAACAACTTTGTTTTGATTGCGGAGAGCCCAGTGAAGCCGGGCGCTCCGTTTAACCTACAAACTTGCGTGCGTTTCTGAACATGCGCATCCAAGGGCCGTCCTCTTGCCACCCGTCTGGGCGCCAGGAGTGTTGTACGGCTCTGAACACGCGTTCAGGGTGTGGCATCATGATGCTGAAACGGCCGTCTTGCGTGGTGAATCCAGTTAACCCTTGTGGTGAACCATTCGGGTTAAACGGGTAGACCTCGGTCGCTTGCGCAGCATGGTCGACATAGCGCACAGTTGCCAGTTGCTGTTGTAGCACACTTGAGACCGCGCTGGCATCAGTAAATTCCGTAAAACCTTCACCATGTGCGACAGCAATCGGCATGCGGCTACCGGCCATGCCATCAAAGAAGATCGATGGCGATGACAAAATCTCGACCAGGGCCACACGGGCTTCAAACTGTTCGGACTTGTTACGCACAAAATGCGGCCAGTGTTCGGCGCCAGGGATGATGCTGTGCAGGTTGCTCATCATCTGGCAACCGTTACACACGCCCAGGGCAAACGTATCGGCACGGTTAAAGAAGGCGCTGAATTCGTCGCGGGCACGGCTGTTGAACAGGATGGATTTGGCCCAGCCTTCACCCGCACCCAGCACGTCGCCATAAGAGAAGCCGCCACAAGCCACCAGGCCAGCAAAGTCTGTGAGTGACACGCGGCCGCTGATGACGTCGCTCATGTGCACGTCTACGCTGTTAAAGCCTGCGCGGTCAAACGCGGCCGCCATCTCAGTCTGGCCGTTGACGCCTTGCTCACGCAAGATCGCCATGTTCGGGCGTTTGCCAGTGTTGATATAAGGCGCAGCAATATTGTCGTTGAGGTCAAAGCTGAGTTTGGCATGCAAGCCAGCGTCGCTGGCATTGAGGATGCGGTCGTACTCTTGTTGTGCACACACAGGGTTGTCACGCAGGCTTTGCATACGATAGGTGGTTTCAGACCACATGCGGTGCAAGTCGATACGCGAAGCTTTGTACTGCGTGCTGCCTTGTTTAATCACAATGTCGTGACCATCATTGATCTGGCCGATACGGTGTACACAGTTGCCCAGTGCTTGTTGCAACTGTGCAATAATCGCGGCGGCATCGGCAGTGCGCACTTGTACGACGGCGCCCAGCTCTTCGTTAAACAGGGTGCTGATCGCATCACCACCCAGGCTGGATAAATCGATATTGAGGCCACAATGACCGGCAAACGCCATTTCCGCCAGCGTGACATACAAGCCACCGTCAGAACGGTCATGGTAGGCCAGCAGTTTGCCATCACTGTTGAGTTGCTGGATGGCGGCAAAAAACGCTTTCAATTGCGCAGGCTGGTCAACGTCAGGCACGGCGTTGCCCAATTGCTTGTAGACCTGCGCCAGTGCCGAGCCGCCCATACGGTTGCGGCCATTACCGAGGTCGATCAGGATCAGCTCAGACTCGCCCAAGTCGGTGCGCAGTTGCGGCGTGAGGGTTTTGCGTACATCTGGCGTGTTGGCAAACGCAGAAATCACCAGCGAGATTGGCGCAGTCACGGCTTTGTTTTCACCGTTGTCTTGCCACACGGTTTTCATGCTCATGGAGTCTTTGCCGACCGGAATGCTGATGCCCAGTGCCGGGCACAGCTCCATGCCCACGGTTTTGACCGTCGCGTACAGCGCGGCATCTTCACCGGCATGGCCAGCTGGGGCCATCCAGTTGGCAGACAGTTTGAGGTTGCCGATTTCGCTAATGGACGCGGCAGCAATGTTGGTGATGGCTTCACCAATCGCCATACGACCGGAAGCCGGGGCATCAATCAGCGCCAATGGCGCTTTTTCGCCAATGGCAAAGGCTTCGCCGATATTGGTTTCAAAGCCAGCACAGGTCACCGCCACGTTGCTCACTGGCACTTGCCATGGGCCGACCATCTGGTCGCGCGCGATGAGGCCGGTGACGCTACGGTCACCAATCGTGATCAGGAAGGTTTTATCGGCCACGCCCGGCAAGCGCAGGACGCGTGCCACGGCATCGTTCAGGTCTATCTTGCTGGTGTCAAACGCAGACCATGATTTTGCGACGGACTTGACGTCGCGCAGCATTTTAGGCGGCTTGCCCAACAAGACGGAGAGCTCCATATCGACTGGTTTGTTGGCAAAGTGCGTGTCTTCGACGGTTAAATGACGCTCTTCCGTCGTCACGCCCACGACTGCGAACGGACAACGCTCGCGCTCACAAATCGCTTCAAATAATGGCAACTGGTCTTGCGTCACGGCCAATACGTAGCGTTCTTGCGCTTCGTTGCTCCACAATTCGCGCGGGCTCATGCCTGGCTCTTCGTTGTGTACGTCACGTAACTGGAACACCGCGCCGACTTTAGCGTCGTTGACCAGCTCCGGGAAGGCGTTGGAGATCCCGCCTGCACCGACGTCATGGATGCTTAAAATCGGGTTTTTGTCGCCCATTTGCCAGCAGCGGTCAATGACTTCTTGCGCACGGCGTTGCAGCTCAGGGTTGCCACGTTGTACGGAGTCAAAGTCCAGGTTTTCGGTATTGGCACCCGTATCCATACTGGAAGCCGCGCCACCGCCCAGGCCAATCAGCATGGCCGGGCCGCCCAATTGAATCAGGGCTGAGCCAGGCGGAATGCTGTTTTTAAAGCTATGGCTGTCAGAAATGTTACCAACACCGCCGGCCAGCATAATCGGCTTGTGATAACCACGGACTTCAGATTGGCCATCGGTGGTAGTCGTTGCCAGTTCAAAGGTACGGAAATAACCGGCAATATTAGGACGGCCAAATTCATTGTTATAGGCGGCGCCACCGAGTGGGCCATCGATCATGATTTGCAAGGCGCTGGCGATACGGCCAGGCTTGCCGTAGTGTTCTTCCCAAGGCTGGGTGAAATCTGGCAGATTGAGGTTGGAGACTGAGAAACCCGCCAAACCTGCTTTCGGTTTGGAACCGATACCTGTCGCACCTTCATCACGAATTTCGCCGCCTGCACCCGTGGCAGCCCCGGCAAATGGGGAGATCGCAGTAGGGTGGTTATGCGTTTCTACCTTCATCAGGTAGTGCATATTGTCTTCTACAAACTGGTAGCTTTGGTCGGCAGATGGGTAGAAGCGCTTGGTTTTCTGGCCTTGTACAATCGACGAGTTATCAGAGTAAGCTACCACGGTGTGGCCTGGGTTCAACTTGTGCGTGTTGCGGATCATGTTGAACAGCGACAGCTCTTGTTGTACGCCGTCGATCACCCAGTCGGCGTTGAAAATCTTGTGGCGGCAATGTTCGGAGTTAGCCTGCGCAAACATCATGAGTTCGACGTCGGTTGGGTTGCGGTCCATTTTGCGGTAGTTTTCCAGCAGATAGTCGACTTCGTCTGGAGATAAGGCCAGGCCCATGTCGCTGTTGGCGGCTTCCAGTGCGGCCTTGCCACCGGCCAGGATATCGACGCTGGATAATGGTTTCGGGTCGGCGTGGTGATACAGTTTTTCTGCATCGGCCAGGCTGTAGATCACGGTTTCCGTCATGCGGTCCTGGATCGCTGCGCGCAAAGCCTGTTTTTCACTGTCTGTCAGTGGCTGGCCGTTTTGGCTGGTCACATAGTAAGCAATGCCACGCTCCAGGCGCAACAGGCTGCTCAGGCCACAGTTGTGGGCAATGTCAGTGGCGCGTGACGCCCACGGTGAAATAGTGCCTATACGTGGCGTGACCAACAGCAGTTCGCCTGTCGGTGATTCGGTGTCCGTGTGCGGGCCGTAAGTCAGAATCTGGCGCAAGGTGTCTTGCTCAGCGGTGCTCAGGGCGGTTTCGCTAAAGGCGAAATGCACAAACTCGGTGTAAATATGGGCGATATTCGGTGCGCTGACCTTGAGGGCGCTATACAGCTTATCGAGACGGAATTGCGAGAGGGCGGCGCTGCCGCGCAGGCTAAAAAAATGCGCTTGACTGGACATGTGACGGTTGGATTTTTCAATGAAAATTCAAACCGTTATTTTAACAGAAAGCGCGTTGTCTCGCAGGGTTAATGCTTGCCGGTAATGAAAACAGCCACCATCAGGTGGCTGTGTTGACAGTAGATACAGATTAACGGCTTAGTCTTTGCCGATTTCGTACACTTCTTCTTCGGTTTCACCGATTTTGCCAGTCACTGCGTCGACTTCCACTTCGACTTCTTTGCCGTTAGCCTGTTTAATATCAAACTCGTACACCGGGTTACCATTTTCCAGTTCGTACTCTATGCTTTCCACTTCACCTGGATATTTGTCCAAAGCTGTTTTTTTGGCTTGTTCCATGGTGACTTTGGCTTTGGACTTGAATTCGTCGCTATTAGGGTCAACATCGATTTCCTCTTCAAAAACCTTGCCGGTTTTGGCATCACATTCGACCTCCCACTCTTTGCCGTCTGTGCCGACAATGTCGAATTCGTAAATTGGGCCACGGCCCTTTTCAATTTCTGCTTCCAGCGAAACCACTTTGCCTGGATGTTTGGCCAATGCCGCTTTCATGCATTTTTCCATTGGGCCATTGTGGCTGTGTTGACCTGCGTAAGCAGAAAGACTAAACAATGCAGCTACTGTTGCAATCACTAATGTTTTATTCATGACAGACATCTCCTTGATTGTTCGAGTGAAAAATTCACCGTTGCATATATTACAACTTCCCTGTCAGGGTGTATTCATCTAAATCAAACAACTTGTTGTGGCAATTTTGGATTTAGGCAACAAAAAATGTCATTCAATAACCCAGTGCGCGGGCGCTCTGGTAAAACAGGAAGCTGATGACCCACGCCAGCCCCAGTGACCAGGCGAGCGATAGCCACATAAAGCCACTGCTCTTGCTTTCGGATTTGAGCGTGGCAATGGTAGACAGGCAAGGCGTATAAATCAGCGTGAACAACATAAAACTCATGCCTTGCACCCAGTCGATATTGCTGGCGATTTGATGGCTAAGGGCGTCGCCCTGTAAGCCGTAAATCACTGCCAGCGAGCCGACGACGATTTCTTTGGCGACAAACCCAAAAATCAGGGCAATCGCCAATTCGGTATCAATCCCGATCGGATCCAGCACGGGCGAGAAGAAGCGGCCTATGCTACCTGCCCATGTTTCTGGGCTGGCAGGCACCGCGGTCGTCGGCAGGTGTGTCAGCAGCCAGACCATGACTACACCAATCACAATAAATTTAGTGGCACGCGCCAGGAAGTGTTTCACCTCTTGCCAGCCACGCATCCAGATTTGCTGCGGCGTCGGGAAGCGGTAGGGCGGTAACTCAAGCACAAACGGCTCACGGCTGGCAAACTTGCCTTTGAACAGGATGGCCGTGATAAAGATGGTTGCGAAGCTCACCATGTAGAGCGAGAACAGCACCAAGGCCGCCTGTGACGGCGGGAACAAAATGGCAATAATAAACAGGAATACCTGTAGCCGCGCGGAACATAGCGATAAGGGAATCGTGAGCATGGTCAGCAAACGCATGGGGCGGCTACGCATGACGCGTGTGCCCATCAAGGCAGGCACGTTGCAGCCAAAGCCCATCAGCATCATGACAAAGCCACGGCCATCCAGGCCCATTTTTGCCATCAGTGTATCCATAAGAAAAGCCGCACGTGATAAATAACCGCTATCTTCCACCATGCTCATGACCAGGAAGAACAGCACAATAATCGGCACAAAGGCAGCTACCGTGCTAAAGCCGGTATACAGGCCGTCCAGTAACAAACCATTCAACCAGCTGGGCAAACTGGCCAGTGCCGGTTCCAGCAACTCGCTTCGCAGGCTGTCAAACAGCCAGGCCATGCCTTCTTGCAGCGGCGCGCCCACGGTAAAGATAAACTGGAACAGCATAAACACTGAGAGCAGGAACAGTGGCAGCCCCAGCCATGGATGCAGCAACACCTTGTCCAGCCGGTCGGTCAGGCTGTGATTGAGCTGCAGTGGAAAATGCACGGTACGGTCAATGATCTGGTGCATTTCCTGCTCGATGGCATTGTCCATCTCCAGCTTGCCAGCGATGGTTTCAGGTGTCACCAGGTTGGGCTGTTGCAATAAGGTCTGTGCCGCCAGTTGCAGCGCTTCAGGGCAGCCCTGGCCGTATTTGGCGCTGATGGTGCGCACGGGCATGCCTAGTTGTTTGCTCATGGCTTGCGCATCAATGGTGATGCCTGCGCGCTTGGCTTCATCTTCCATATTGAGCAGCAACACGGCGGGGAGTCCCAGGGCGCGAATTTGCAATGCCAGCGATAATTGACGGTCAATTTGCGCGCTGTTGAGGATGATCAGCACCAAATCTATCGCATGATGGCTTAAAAAGTGCCTGACGACGTGTTCGTCATCAGAAAAACCATGCAAGTCATACAGGCCTGGCAAGTCAACCAGTTCAGCAATATGGCCGCCCAGTAAAATCTTGGCGCTCATTAAATCTACCGTAATGCCAGGCCAGTTGCCGACACGCGCCGAAGCGCCGCTTAAGCGATTGAACAGGGTGGATTTGCCCGTGTTGGGCATTCCGAGCAGGGCAACACGTTTCATGCAGTGATGGATTCTGTCTGGTTGGCGAGAAGGTGCACATGGATGGCTTTGGCATCCTGCAGGCGGATAATGACGTCTGTCGAGCCGATACGCACATGTAACGGGCCATTAAAGGCTGCCTGGCGGATGACCTCCAATTGTTTGCCAGACCGGAAGCCCAGGGCGCTCAGGCGTTGCGATAAGGCTTGCTCGGCATGAATGCGGTCAATGATGGCAGACTGGCCGGGTTTGAGAGCGTCAAGATGCATGTGCATATTACAAATGAGAATAATTCTTGATTTTATCTCAGATCAGCAGGCAAAGGAATGGTTCTGTATCGACCGGATGGCTGGCCATATTGGGCTGGTATAATTGATGGCCAATAAAAAAGCCAGTCTAGACTGGCTTTTTATTGGGTGAAACTGCGTTATTTCTTGGCGACTTACTTCTTCTCAACGCCGCTGACATCGATTTTCGCTTTGTCTTTCAGACCCAGCATGTATTTTTCCAGCTTGCGTTGTTGCAGTGTACGCTCAATGCCTTCTTGTACTTTTTCGTACGGCGGTGCTTGCAATGCGCGGGTATCTACCAGTTTGATCACGTGCCAGCCAAATTGCGACTGTACTGGCTCAGGCGTGGTTTCACCTTTTTTCAGGCCAACCAGTGCATCCGCAAATGGGCGCACCATGCCAGCTGGAGAGAACCAGCCCAGATCGCCACCTTTGTCTTTAGAGCCTGGATCTTGTGATTTTTCTTTAGCGATTTTCGCAAAGTCCGTGCCTTTTTTCAGGTCAGCAATAATCGCTTTGGCTTCTGCTTCAGTTTTTACCAGAATGTGGCGCGCATTGTATTCTTTGTCGCCCAGTTCTTTTTTGTACTGCTCGTAACCTTCTTTTTTCTCGGCATCGGTGACTGGGTTTTTCTTGATGAAGTCAGCCAGGAATGCATTTACCAGCAATTTACGGCGTGCCAGTTCTTCGCTTGCGATGAAGTCAGGCAACTTATCGATGCCCGCTTTTTGCGCTTCCTGGTAAGCCAATTCGGAACCAACCAGCTCGTTCACAACGGCTGCTTTCATGCCGTCGTTGGCCTTTTGGCCGGTACGTGCTTCAGCATCGCGCAAAATAAAGTCTACCCAGGTCTTTTTAATCGGTTTGCCGTTGACCGTAGCAACGGCATCGGCATCCGCCGCGTATACATGTGGCAGTGCGCTTAAGCAAGCAATCGCCAACATTACTTTCAAAAATTTCATGCAATATCCTTATATAACGATTTGAATTGGTGCGATATTAAAAAACAGGAATGTTTCAAATAAATGACTCATCAGTCGAAAAGGCCTTAATACTGAGCGCGTGTATGCGATGAGGCATTAAATCTTGCAAGCATTGATAGACCATGCGATGCCGCATTATCTGTGATTTTCCTGAAAATAGCGAGCTTTTTACCTTGAGCGTGAAATGCCCGCCGCCGCTATTACCTGCATGTCCGCGATGCAGGTCACTGTCGTCCTGTATCTCAAGTTGCGAGGGTGCCAGCGCCTGCAAACGTTGCTCGATTTCTGCTTTTAACATGTTACGGCAATGTCTTTCTAAAGGGTTTGACTTCTACCTGGCCATAGACACCTGCGTGTACAAATGGATCATCGTTGGCCCAGTCGGTGGCCGCCTGTAAAGAATCGAATTCTGCCACAATCAGGCTGCCGCTGAATCCGGCTGCACCTGGGTCTACGCTGTCAATGGCGGGCAAAGGACCTGCGAGCAGCAAGCGCCCTTCATTTTGCAACTGTTGCAAGCGCGCCAGGTGTGGCGGACGATGTTCCAGTCGCAGCGGCAAGCTGTTAGCGGTATCTTGGGCGTAAATCATGTAAAGCATGGTCGTTGTCTCTTAGTCAGGCAGAAGGCGTGTTTTGTTCAATCCAGTGATCTTTTAAGGCAAACACCTGCACAATAATAAAGATAAACATCAGGCTGGTGGCGCCAAACAGTTTGAAATTGACCCAGTCATCCTCGCTGAAGTGAAAGGCTACATAAAGGTTAAGGGTGCCCATGCCTATCAGGAAGGCAATCCAGCACAGGTTTAATCGGTCCCAGATGGCCAGTGGCGGTGCCATCATTTTGCCCAGCATGTTTTCGATCAGGTTGCGCTTGAGGGCGTAGCGGCTGAATAGCAAGACCACGGCGCCTATCCAGTAAATGGCGGTGGGCTTCCACATAATATAGGTTTTGTCATGCAGCAGTAGCGTGATGCCACCGAGCACCGTAATCACGGCACCGTTGATCACCAGCATTTTGTCTATCTTGCCGCGCTTGATCCAGAGTATCAGCATCAGCACCAGGGTGCTGATCATGGCGACCGCCGTTGCAGTAAAAATGCCTGCTTTTTTATAGGCAATAAAAAAGAGAATGACGGGGAGTAAATCGGTAATGACTTGCATGACTGGCTTCAGGCGACTGAATTCCTGCTATCTGTGAGGGCACTATTTTGCTATGATTTCTGTCAAAATGTAAAGTTAGTCGCTTTGGCTTCCCCATTTTTTATTCAAACGGCGCGCCCATATTCATCATGTCTGTCCCCATTGATTTACATTGTCACTCAACCATGTCTGATGGCTTACTCTCGCCTGAAGAACTGGTTGCGCATGCCGCGAGCAAGGGCGTGCGAGTATTGGCGCTGACTGATCATGATGAAGTAGGCGGGCTGGCGCGTGCGCGGGCGGCGGCTGAGCAACAAGGCATCTGTTTTATTGATGGCGTCGAGATTTCGGTGACTTGGCGAAAACGGACCCTGCATGTGGTGGGCTTACGCGTGAACCCGCGGCATGCTGGCTTGTTAGCCGCGTTTGCTACCGTGCGCCAAGGGCGGGATGCCCGCGCTAGGCAGATTGCTGATGGCCTCGCCAAGGCGGGTATCGCCGATGCTTATGAAGGTGCGCGTGAGTTTTCGGGTAACAGTGTGATGACACGTAGCCATTTTGCCCAGTTTATGGTGAAGCGCGGCCATGCCAAAAACGTCAAGTCAGTGTTTAAAAAGTATATGGTCAAAGGCAAGCCTGGCTATGTCAATCATGAGTGGATGAGCCTGGAAGAGGCCATGCAGCTGATTCGTGACAGTGGTGGCGTCGCGGTATTGGCGCATCCTGGCCGCTATGACTTGGGTTTCGTGAACATGCATTTGTTGCTTAACGAGTTTAGAGACCTGGGTGGTGCCGCGATTGAAGTCGTCACCGGTAGTCACCAGCCGCCGCAGTATGAGCAATTCGCCAAGCTTGCGCATCGTTTTGATTTAAAAGCCTCGCAAGGATCTGATTACCACGGCCCGGGTATGTCTTATATGGATATGGGGCGTTTGCCTGCGTTGCCAGCCGGGTGTGTGCCGGTATGGCAGGACTGGCCTGAGGCCAGCCAGTTGCAAGCGAGTTAACATCTACTCAACGTTATGGCACAGTATTTTGTGATTCATGCGGAAAACCCGCAAAGCCGTTTGATCCAGCAAGCTGCGCAGCTATTAAAGCAGGGCGGGGTGCTGGCCTGTCCTACCGACTCTAGTTATGCCCTGGTGTGCCTGATGGAGTTCAAGGATGCGCAAACCCGTATCCGTCGCTTGCGTGGTGTGGACGATGAGCATCCGTTTACCCTGATTTGCCGTGACCTGGCTGAGATTGGCACCTACGCCAAAGTGAATAACAGCCAGTTTCGTTTGCTCAAGGCGATGACGCCGGGCGCTTATACTTTTTTGCTCGAAGCCAGCCGCGAAGTGCCGCGCCGCCTGCAGCATCCCAAACGCAGTACCATAGGCTTGCGTGTGCCCAAGCATGTGGTCACGCAGGCTTTACTTGAGGCGCTGGATTCGCCCTTGCTCAGTATGACCCTGCAACTGCCCGGAGATGAGGCGCCGATGTCGGTTGGTTGGGAGATTCGTGAGGCACTGGAACACCAGATTGACGCCGTGATCGACAGTGATATCGTGCATGTGGGCGCCACGACAGTGGTGGATCTGACGCAAGACCCGCCGGAGTTAGTGCGTGCCGGTGTGGCGCCATGGCCTTGATGTGGCAGCATTTGACCGCACCTTTTGATCGCATCTTTAAGATTCTTAGACTCTGCTGCAGAGTGTTGACTTTAGCTGGAAGTATTACATGGAACTCACCGTTGTACAGAAAATCGCCGCTTATGCCTTACCCATCCTGTTTGCAATTACGGTGCATGAGGCTGCGCATGGTTATGCGGCCAAGTTTTTTGGCGACCTCACTGCCGAGCGCATGGGCAGGATTACCCTCAATCCATTCAAGCATATAGACCCCATTGGCACGATTTTGCTGCCAGCCCTCAGTATCATCTTGGGCGGGGTGCTGTTCGGCTGGGCAAAGCCGGTGCCGGTCAACTTTGGCCAATTACGTCGTCCAAAGCAGGATATGTTGTGGGTGGCGTTGGCTGGCCCGGCGTCTAATTTTGCCATGGCGATTGTGTGGGGATTGGTGCTGGCGCGTATTGCTTTGTTTCCGGAATCTGCACAGGCCTTTTTGGCGCAAATGAGCCTGGCGGGCATCCAGATTAACTTGGTGTTGCTGGTGTTGAATTTGTTCCCGTTGCCACCTTTGGATGGTGGCCGTATTGCCGTCAGCCTTTTACCCATGCAGGCCGCGATCAAGTTTGCGCAAATTGAGCGTTACGGCATGCTGATTCTGATTGCCCTGTTATTTACCGGCATTCTGGGTATTTTATTATCGCCAGTACTCAGGTTCTTTCAGCAATTATTGACGGTGCTGGTCATGTAACTGTACTGAGTAATGTCATTCTACTGATGTAATCATGAAGCCGCTGAATCAGCGGCTTCATGCTATTTGCAGTTAGTGTTTAATGGCGTCTAGCGTCAGTTTTGTGGGCACGTGATCACGGTCTGCTTTCACCGTCGCCGGAACGGTGATGGAAACCCGTTCGGTACTGACGCCAGCGGCCAGTAATGCTTTCTGGATGGCATCAGCCCGCGTCTTGGCCAGTGTTTGCAAGTCAGCATCAGTGACCTGGATGCTGGTGGTGAGCGTTTCCTGTGCCTGTGCGTAAAAGCCTTCAGGTGCTTTTTCCAGTTTGGCGGCCAGTCGCTTGAGCAAGCCTTTATTGGTGAGCTTGTCGTGCAATGTTTGTATCGCAGACTGCACTTTGGGGTTGTTCAAGTCTATCGGCCCTGGCGCCTGTCCCGGCTCCAGGCGCACACCTACTTCTTCCGCCACTTGTTTGCGCAAACTGGCTTCTTGAATCGCACGCGTGTCTGTGGCCACATCATAGCCAGGCACAATGCCCAGTTTGAGTTGCTGGCGTTTTGCCAGTGCAGTGCTCACCGAGTGCAGTTTCTCCAGTTCCGGTGGTGAAATTGTGGCATTGCCCGGGTCAAACACAATGGCTTCCAGTTTTTCACTGCCGCCAAACAGTTTGCCCAATGCGCTGAATGGCGCGGTCACAATTTTGGTCAGCACGTTGGTAAATGCTTTCCAGACAATACCACCGATGCTGAATTTGGGATCATCTAGGCTACCGCTCACTGGCAGGTCTAGGTCTATGACGCCATCACTGTCTTCGAGGATGGCAATGGCTAGGTCCAGCGGCAGGTTAGGGGCATCCTTGCTGTCGACGCGCTCGCCCAGTGTCAGTTTGTGAATGACAAACTTGTTTTCACCCGCTAGCACACGTTGCTTGATCTTATAGCCCAGATCCACGGACAGCTTGCCAGATTCAATGCGGCGTCCGGCAA
Source organism: Methylophilus sp. 14 (assembly GCF_015354345.1). GTDB lineage: Bacteria > Pseudomonadota > Gammaproteobacteria > Burkholderiales > Methylophilaceae > Methylophilus. The sequence continues at coordinate 650,585 of NZ_JADKYS010000001.1, forward strand.
ACTTCCCTGAGTAAGGCGTCAGGCGGTTCATTTCCAGATTGGTAAATGCGACTTTAAGATCAGTGAACTCGGTTGCCTTGAATGGCTGTAGTGCGCCCCGGATACGTGCTGCGCCATAGTCGTCAACCTTGCCGTCCAGCTCGACTTGTGCCGTCGCGGAGGGATTGCTGGAAATGCCATTGATGACGCCGCCCAGTGTGTGGATATGGGTGCCAAAGGGCTGTGGCAATGACAAATCGGCAAACTCCAGCTCGGCGTTATTGATACGTACGGTGTCTATGGCCACCGGAAAGTCATTACTATTGCTGGCCGTTGTTGCTGTGGGTTTGCTTGCAGCGACTGGTGCGCTTGCAGGCGTAGAGGCCGCTGCTGGGGCATCACTAGCAGCGGGGGTAGTCGTGCGCATGACCTTGGTGATATTCAGGCTGCGGTCGGGGTAAATGATGAATTTGCTTTGCGGTTTGCTCAGCGTGAGTGTGCTTAATTGCAGTTTATTCGGTGCCAGCGACAGTGCCAGGCCATCGCCCTGCAGTTTTTCCCAGCGTAAAAACGGTTGTTGACTGCCTTCTTCCAGGATGGATAGCTGGTTAACACTAAATCCACCGTTGAACCTGGTTTCACCATTGCTGGTTTGTTGTAACTTACCTTGTAGGCTGGCAGCGCCACTCTCCAGTTGCAGCAGCGCGGCTTGCTGGATATAAGGCGCAAAGGGTTTCAGCGCCAGGTCAGTCAATGTGCATTGCAGCTCGGTTTTAAACGGCGCTGCTGCCAGTTTGCCTTGCAGGTTAAACTGGCCGCCTTGTTTGACCTTGAATCCGGCTTTCACCGGCAGCAAGCGGGCCATGTTCTGGCTCAGATCGGTTGCTTCCACGCTAGCATCCAGCACATCCAGCACAACTGGTGTTGGCGTCGATTGATCCTCGATATGAATCTCTGCCTGTTGTAAGGCCAAGCGTTTCACGGCGTAAGCCCAGGGTTTTGTGGACGTGGCAGACGGCTTGCTGGATGCAACTGCTGTGCTGTTTTTGTCTGCGCCATTTTTATTTGCGCTGGCGCTTGGCGTCAGTATGGTTTGCCAGTTCAGGTGTTGATCCGCTTGCCTGATAACGGCTGTTTTAAGTCCTTGCAATTGAATCGCAGCAATCTCCACTTTTTGCTGGTCTAGCGCTAATTGCGCATTGTTCACGGCAACCCTGGCTAATTGTGCAGCTGGTTTTTTATCGGCTTGCAGACTCAGTTGTGTGGCTTCCAGTTGCAGGTCTTTGAGCGCCAGGCCGGATGCATTATCGACAGCCAGTTGTAAGTTGAAATCACCCACTGTCGCTTGCAAGGGCTTGGCGAACTGCTGGTCGGCATAGCTCAGTTGCCAATGCGCCAAGGCAATCTCAGCAATCGCAAAGTGAAAAGGCTCACTGGCTTTTTCATCTGCCACAGCCGGGGCATCGGTGTTTGCCGTTATTGTCTCTGCTGGAGCGGCAAAGGCGCGCTGCCAATCCAGTCCGGCAGCCGTTTGGGCGGCGGATAGCTGCCCTTTGTTTAACAAGATGCGCGCTACATTGGCCTGGCGGTCGGCCAAGTTGAGGCTGACGTTTTCAATGGCTAGCTCTGGCAGCGTAAATAGTGTTTTTTGCGCTTGTTGTAGCTGTACTTGCTGGATATTCAGGTTCAGGTTATCAAACTGGAGCTGTGCCTGTTTGTCCTGCGTGAACGTTAGCTTGGGTAAGGTCAGGCTGCTATTGGCGATGGCAATGTCTGCTTGTGGTTTGTGCCAGCTGAGTTGATCCAACTGCACGGCGATGTTTTGCGTGGTGATCAATAACTGTTTTTGTTGGTTGAGCGCCAGATGTTTGGCGGTGACCGCCAATTGCGCAAATGCGAGTTTATCCCCTTGGGCCAGTGCGCCTGCCAGGTCGTTTATGTGCAGTGTTGCATCGTTGACCAGCAGTTTTGGTTGTTGATTTGGCACAGAAAAATCATAGTTAAACTGGCTGGCAAAGGTGCCTGCCTCCACTTGCAGCGGCAGGCTAGCTTTATCTACCCATTGCATGAGTTTGGCGATTTGCAAGCCTTCAATCGCCAGTGCGCCTTGTGAGGCCAGCGGGTTGACGCCGAAATTACCTTTCCATTTAATCGTCGCGCCCTGATATGGCAATTTGGCAGCAATCAGGTAATCACCGCGGTCTTTAGGCAGGGTGGAGAAACCTTCCAGTTCAAAATCCAGCGGTTTGAGCGAGGCCCGTAATGGGGTGGCGTGCTGCGCATCCTCATAATCAATATTGCCCTGACTGATGGCGATGTTTTCAATGATCACGCGCGGCAGGTCAGGGCTCGGTGGCGATGGATCTTCATTCAGTTTGGCAATCAGGTCTGCCCAGTTAAGACGACCCTGTTTGGAAATATGCACATTGACGCGCGGTGCGGTCAGCGTAATCTGCTTGAGTTTCCAGGCCCAGTTAAACAGGCCGCTGGTTTCAAGGTCGACTACCAGCCGGTCAAACGACGCCAAGGGCGCACCATGTTTGTCAGTCAGTGCCAGTTTTTCAATCGTGGTGGTCAGCCGCAATGGATCAAAAGTCACCTTTTCTACGCTGGCTTGACTGGCCAGCTGGCTTTCTGCCACCCACGGCAGCAGCCATTTTGCCAGTGGATTGATGGCCAGCCAGGCAAACACAAAGTAAAAGACAAGCAGTCCGGCAACTACCTTAAAGGCGAGTGACTGCAACAAGGGGCGTAAAGAGGGCGGTAGACGATTCAACATAAGTGTTAATTTAGCAGAATTTAAATCTTTTATAGCGTTTGTTGACACCGGAAAGTGACAAATCTTTGTCTGTCATACAGCGCCAGTGGTGGCCTTGAATAAGTCAAACAACCCATGGCATGAAGGTGACATCGGCATCCGTTTTCATGTATGCTTAAGTTAACGCGTTATACAGGATGCTGTTTTCAGCAGTAACTATGGCTTCAGAGCCGGATAAGTTGTCACACAAACCCTCTCTTTTAGAACGATTAAGTCACTTTCTTCTGCGTGAGCCGGAAGACAGGGAGCAACTGGTTGAGTTGCTGCACGGGGCTTATGAAAATCACCTGATGGATAGCGATTCGCTCGCTATGATTGAAGGTGTCCTGCAGGTCAGTGAAATGCAGGTCAGGGACATCATGATCCCGCGTTCGCAAATGGACGTCATTGATATTGCCCAACCGCCAGAAAGCTTTTTGCCGTTCGTCATCGAAACGGCGCACTCCCGTTTCCCGGTTATTGAAGATAATAAAAACGATGTGATTGGCATTTTGCTGGCCAAAGACCTGTTGCGCTATTACGCCAGTGAGTCGTTCGAGTTGCGCGATATGTTGCGCCCGGCCGTGTTTATCCCAGAATCCAAGCGCCTGAATGTCTTGTTAAAGGAATTCCGCAGCAACCGTAACCATATTGCCATTGTGGTGGATGAGTACGGTGGCGTGGCAGGCATGGTCACCATTGAAGATGTGCTCGAGCAGATTGTCGGTGACATCGAGGATGAATACGATGATGACGAAGATGAAAGCAACATCATTTTTCAAGCGCCAGGCAAATATCGCGTCAAGGCCTTGACGGAGATTCCTGAATTTAACGAAGCGATAGGCACTGCGTTTAGCGATGAAGAGTTTTCTACCGTCGGTGGCCTGGTGGTGAATCACTTCGGCCATTTACCCAAGCGTGGCGAGCATATCCGTATTGATAACTTAAGTGTCACCGTGGTGCACGCCGATAGTCGCCGAGTGCATGTATTGCTGGTCGAGCAATTGCCGGAAGAGGTTTACCCGATCGAGTCTGTGTAGCCTTGCCGTGTTGGAACCTATTGTTGTTTTAATTGCCTGAGTTTCTGATTAAAGGAGAGTCATGATGAAAGCACAAACCTGGTTGAACGGAGTAGTGGCTGTTGCATTATTGTCTTTAAGTGGAGTTGCCTTGGCAGGCACTGCGGTAGGTAAGTTGCCTGAAGATGAGCAGAGTTTTGTTGATGCGGTGGGTAAATTAAATCGCGCGCAGTTAGTAGAGATGTTAGGCGAGCCCGCGCGCGCTGAAGATGTGAAGTTAAAGGATAGCGGACGCGTGGTGGCCTCTATCTGGCATTATCACAATATCAATAAAGATGGCGCCGGGGCGTATTATCCGACGACAGAGCTGGATATTATTGATGACCAGGTCAGCGTGGTGGTGTTCCTGAATAATGATGGTTCTGATGCGAGCTCAGGCCAGACGTATGAGGTGCAGCCTAATCCGGCGGATTTATAAGCGTTAAATCACAGATTTAAAAACAAAGGGCGCCGAGGCGCCCTTTGTCATGTACACATCACCCAAAAATTATTTTTTCAGGCTGTCACGGATTTCACGCAACAAGACAATGTCTTCTGGTGTCGCAGCTGGCGCTGGAGGCGGTTCTGCCTGTTTCAGGCTGTTCATGAATTTAACCATCTGGAAAATGATAAAGGCCAGGATGATAAAGTTAAGCACAATGGTGACGAAGTTGCCGTAAGCCAGCACCGCGCCCAGTTTTTTGGCTTCCGCCAGGGCGAGGTCAGCCGACTGGCCGTTGAGTGGCACGTACAAATTACTGAAATCAAAGCCGCCAAAAATTCTGCCGATGACCGGCATGATAATGTCGTTGACCATGGAATCAACGATTTTGCCAAAGGCACCGCCGATGATGACACCGACTGCCAGATCCATGACATTGCCTTTCAGCGCAAACTGCTTAAACTCAGACATCACACTCATACTTCACTCCCGCGTTAATATTTGTAGAAACTTGCAAATGTGACTATAGGCGTTGCCTTCGCCGCTTGTCAATCACTGTGCCGCCAGTCGCGATGACGCTACGCGGGCTGTGATATATTGCCGGTATCCCGTTTTTGAAGGCGAACCCGTTATCCATGCAGTTGTTTCACACCTTGCGCGAATTGCGCGCTTTTTTAGCCAGCCGTGCTGACCAACGGGTTGGCTTTGTGCCGACCATGGGTAATTTGCACGCCGGGCATTGCCAACTGGTAACGCTGGCCAAGAACCATGCTGACTTGGTCGTGGTCAGTATCTTTGTGAACCCGCTGCAATTTGGGGCGAATGAGGACTTTGGCAGTTATCCGCGCACCTTGCAGTCTGACTGCGAGAAGTTGCAGGCCGTGGGCGCTGATGTGGTGTTTGCGCCCGCCGTGGAAGAAATGTATCCGGATTTTGATGGTCAGTCTTTGCATCAGGAGATGGTGATTCAACCGCCACCGTTGGCTGATGATTTATGTGGTGCTAGTCGTCCTGGCCATTTTGCCGGTGTCGCCACCGTGGTCGCCAAATTGTTTCATATGGTGCAGCCGCAAGTGGCGGTGTTTGGCAAAAAAGACTACCAGCAGCTGATGGTGATACGTGCCTTGGTGCGGCAACTCAATTTTGGGATTGAAATTATTGCCGGGGAAACGGCACGCGAGTCTTCCGGCCTGGCCATGAGCTCCAGAAATGGCTATTTGACAGCAGCGGAAAAAACTCAGGCCGCGCAGTTAAACCAGCAGTTGCAAAGTATCAAACAGGCGTTATTGTCTGGTCGCCGCGACTATGCTGCTTTGCGCGAGCAAGCCTGTTTAATGCTGAAGCAGCAGGGCTGGCAGGTAGATTATGTAGAGATCAGGCGTCAACAGTCACTGACCTTGCCGGATGCGCAGGCCAGCGACTGGGTGATACTGGCGGCAGCCAGGTTGGGTAAGACACGGCTGATTGATAATTGTGAAGTCAGTGCATAGCGAGATTGAAGGCATTTTTTATAAATTTATTTTGCGCTAAGCCATTGATAACTTTATAATTACGACCTTTTCCGCGCGAGCGGGAGTTCGAGCTAAGGGACGCAATGCAAAGAACCATGTTGAAATCCAAGCTGCATCGGGTGCGTGTGACGCATAGCGAGCTGCATTATGAAGGCAGCTGTGCGATTGATGAAGCCTTGCTGGAGGCCGCCAATATTCACGAATATGAGCAGATCCAGATTTACAACATCAACAATGGTGAGCGTTTCACAACTTATGCCATTCGTGCCGAGCGCCACTCTGGCGTGATTTCGGTGAATGGTGCAGCGGCGCATAAAGCCGACCCTGATGATCTGATTATTATTGCCAGCTATTCGCAATATACCGAAGCTGAATTGACCAATTACCATCCGCAACTGGTGTATGTCGATGCGCAAAACCGCATCGTCGAACAGAAAAACCATATCCCTGCGCAAGCTGCCTGATTTTGAGTACCCCTATGCAACCTAACATTGATGTATTGTCCCTGGAGGACATGAAGCTGGCCGTTGTTGACGCGCTGGAAGATATTAAAGCCTTTGATATCACGGTGATGGACGTGCGTCATATGACCGCGGTCACCAGTTACATGATCGTCGCCAGTGGTAACTCCACCCGCCAGTGCAAGGCGATTGCCGATAACGTGCGCGAAAAGCTGAAAGAAAAAGGCCTGGATGCACGTGGCGTAGAGGGCGAAAAAGAGGGCGAGTGGGTGTTGGTGGACCTGGGCGATATCGTTGTCCATGTGATGGTTCCGGCAACGCGCGCTTACTACAACATCGAACAGCTGTGGAGCGAGTCGCAAACCCGCCGCGCAGCTTCTGCAGCCTAAAAACCCTATCTCTCTCCTGATATGAAGCTGAATATCATCTCGGTCGGCCATAAAATGCCCGACTGGGTTGAAACGGCCTGCGCAGAATATTTAAAGCGCATGCCACGCGAGCTCGAAACCCGCATCATCGAAATCAAGCCTGATAAACGCGCTGCTGGTAAAAACAGCGAGGTGGTGCAAGAAGCAGAGGCCAAGCGCATTCTTGAAGTTGCTGGTAAAGATTACCTGGTGGCACTGGACGAACGTGGGCAAGCGGTGACGACCTTGCAACTGGCCGAGAAGCTAAAAAGCTGGCAGGAAATGGGGCGTGATGTGTCGCTGGTCGTTGGCGGCGCAGATGGCTTGCATGCGCAGCTCAAAACTCAGGCGCAGTGGTTGTTTAGCCTATCTAAACTGACCATGCCGCATGGCATGGTGCGAGTGATGCTCGCCGAGCAACTTTACCGTGCGCATACCGTGCTCAGCGGTCATCCTTATCACCGGGAGTAATCATGTCTAGTGCCCTGGTCTGGCTACGCCGCGACCTGCGTGATGATGATCATGCTGCGCTATATCACGCTTTGAAGCGGCATACGCAAGTTTATGTCGCTTTTGTCTTTGATACGGATATTCTCGATGCATTGACTGACAAGCAAGACCGCCGGGTTGAGTTTATCTGGGAAAGCGTGCGGGCACTCAAGCAGTCATTGCAAGCGCAAGGTAGCGATCTCGTGGTGTTGCATGGCCGTGCACAGTCAGAGATTCCAGCCCTGGCCGTCGCGCTCAATGTGACTGCGGTGTATGCCAATAAAGACTACGAACCAGTCGCGATTGCCCGTGACGAAGCCGTGGGCCAGGCGCTGTTGCGTCATGGTCAAACGTTACATTTGTTCAAAGACCAGGTGCTGTTTGAACAAGATGAGGTCATGACGCAAACTGGCAAGCCGTATGGGGTGTTCACGCCTTATAAAAATGCGCATTTGGCCAAATTGAACGCGTTTTACCTCAAGGCTTACCCGGTCAAAAAATATCTGCATCACCTGGCCGCGGTCACGCCGCAGCCCATGCCAGCCTTGGAGTCACTCGGTTTTCAGCGTACCAATCTTGCCGAGTTGCGCCTGCCGACTGGCATGGTGGGGGCGCAGCAGTTATTTGACGACTTTTTGCAGCGTATCGACCAGTATCATGAGGCGCGCAATTATCCGGCCGTGAAGGGCGTGTCTTACCTCTCGGTGCATTTGCGTTTCGGCACCATTTCTATTCGCCAGTTAGCCCATGCGGCCTGGCAGTTATCGTTGGCCGGGAATGAAGGCGCCGCCATCTGGTTGAGTGAGTTGATCTGGCGTGATTTTTATTTCCAGATTTTGTTCCATCGGCCAGACCTGCAACAAGGCAGGTCTTATAAACCGGAGTATGAAGCGCTACCTTTCCCCAATGATGCTGGCTGGTTTGCCGCCTGGTGCGAAGGCCGCACCGGCTTCCCGATTGTTGATGCGGCCATGCGCCAGCTCAATCAAACGGGGTATATGCATAACCGTTTGCGCATGGTGGTGGCCAGCTTTCTGGTCAAGGATCTGCTGATTGACTGGCGCTGGGGCGAACGTTATTTTGAGCAGAAGCTCATTGATTTTGACTTTGCGGCCAATAATGGCGGCTGGCAATGGGCGGCGTCCACCGGCTGTGATGCACAGCCTTATTTCAGGATTTTTAACCCGCAATCGCAATCGGAAAAGTTTGATCCGCAAGGTAAATTTATCCGTAAATATGTGCCAGAATTAACTGCGCTTGATGACCAGCAGATTCATGCGCCCTGGGCAGAAAAATTCCGTAAAAAATCCTTGTTTGACAAAGGGTTAATGGGGGATTACCCGGCCCCTGTGGTGGATCATGCGCAACAGCGCGAATTGGCGCTGCACTTATACAAAAATAATGTGAAGCAAAGATGACATTTGATGTAGAATAAATGCGTTTGACTGCGTGTCAAGCTTGGGCCGCAGCGAGAATGGTTTGGTCAATTCGATGATTTTTTAACCAGCATCCCTTCAATTTTTAGAAGAGCGTTCCGTTAACTGTCATGACAAGCCCTGGCGAAGGACACACATGCAAGCACTGTTGGGGATACAACAATTTAAATGCGCTTGAAAAGCTTCTAAACATAATGACAAATATGAAAACACTGAGAGCGATCGTATTGACTGCCGTTTTAGTGAGTGTCTCTGGTTGTGCCACAACCAATAAAGACCCGCTGGAAGGCATCAACCGGGGAATTTACAAGTTTAACGATGTGGCTGACCGCTACGCCATGAAGCCGGTCGCCAAAGCCTACAAAGCGGTTGCGCCTACCCCTGTGCGTACTGGCATCAGCAACTTCTTCAGCAACCTCGGCACTTTGACCACCATTGTCAATGACTTGCTGCAACTGAAGTTTGCCCAAGCCTTTACCGATGCCGGGCGTTTTGTGATCAACTCCACCTTTGGTATCGCCGGTTTTATTGATGTGGCCAGCATGGACAATGTGCCAAAACACCAGGAAGATTTTGGTCAGACCCTGGGTTACTGGGGCGTCGGTTCCGGTGCTTACCTGGTGTTGCCGATTATTGGCCCAAGCACCATCCGCGATGCCAGTGGCCTGTTTATTGACACTGTGACGTCTGACCCGATTACCTATTTGCATAATACCGGTCAGATCCGTGCGCACAACCAGGTGCGTGCCGTGCAACTGCTGGATAAGCGTACGCAATTGCTGGATGCGACCGATTTGGTGGATAACGCGTCGATTGACCCCTATGCATTCATGCGTGATGCTTATTTGCAGCGTCGTGCCAGCCTGATTCAGGATGGCTTGGTGCCTAAAGAGTTGTTGCAGGATGAGTTTGAGCCTGCGGATGAAGATGCACCCGCGCCAACGCATTCTGAGTTATCACCAGCGACAGGCGGTGATGACGCAGTGCTGTTGCAATCAGCTACGCCTATTGGTCAGACTGAGGTTGATCAGCTTGAGGTTGCTGAGCCATCCCTGGAAGGTGCTGCTATGGTGGCCGAGCCTGCTGCAACGGTTGACGCCGTTGAGTTGAGTGAAGCTACTGGTGAGGCTGTTGAGGCATTGCCACCTTTACTGGAACAGGCTGACCAGGCTACAGGCGAAGAAGTGCCAGTGGTTGAGGTTGATGCTAGCGCGATGGTGGCTGGTGTTGATGAAACCTTGTTGACCGTGGTGGAGCCAGCAACGCCAGCGCAATAATGATTTCCACACGTTGAATAAAAAAGGCTTTGCATTGCAAAGCCTTTTTTATTTGGGTGCTCGCAGGCGCTACGTAATTATTTACTCTGATGACGCAACCGTCATGCGTTCAATTAATATGGATCCCGTCTGCCGTGAGCTGTGAGGAATGATATCGTTACCGATTGCAACGATGTTTTTCAGGATATCCTTCATATTGCTGGCGATGGTGATTTCTTCTACCGGATGCACAATCACACCATTTTCTACCCAGTAACCCGCGGCCCCTCTGGAATAGTCACCGGTGACCATATTCATGCCATGTCCAAGTAGTTCTGTCACCAGCAGGCCAGTGCCCATGGTCTGCAATAATTGCGCAAGGCTGTGGCCTGTAGAGCGTACCACAATGTTATGCGCGCCTCCGGCATTGCCAGTCGATTGCATGCCCAGTTTGCGGGCAGAATAGCTGCCCAGTAAATAACCTTGTAACACTCCGTTTTCAACCAGTGTGCGTGGACGGCAAGCCACGCCTTCGCTATCAAATGCACTGCTGGCGGCGCCTTTGAGTACAAACGGGTTTTCATCGATCTGCAGCAACGGGCTAGCCACGGTTTGCCCCAGGCTGTCGAGCAGGAAAGAGGATTTCCGGTATAAATTGCCACCGGAAATGGCACTGATCAGGGTGCCTATCAATCCGCTGGCCAATGGTGCTTCAAATAAGATTGGATATTGCCCGGTTTTGATCGGGCGTGCGCCCAGGCGTTTAACCGTGCGTAAGCCTGCTGTCTGGCCGACCTGCTCTGGCGTTGCCAGGTCCTGCGCATCACGTGCACTGCTGTACCAGTAATCACGTTGCATCAGGCCATCCGCTTCGGCGATGACTGAGCAACTGATGCTGTGGCGTGAGCTTGGGTAGCCGCCAATAAAACCATGGCTGTTGGCATAAGCAAAAGCACCGCTCTGGCTATAAATGCTGGCACCTTCACTATTGCTGATACGCGGGTCGACGGCGAGGGCGGCCGCTTCACAGCGCTTGGCCAGCGCCAGCGCCGCATCCACGTCGATATGCCAGGGATGGTGCAGTGACAAATCTGGAAAGTCAGTGGCCATCAATGCTGCATCCGCTAAGCCGCAGAAAGGGTCCTGCGCGGTATATTTTGCAATATTACAGGCGGCTTCAACGGTATCTTTCAAGGCTTGAGGGCTTAAATCCGAGGTGCTGGCATAGCCTTTACGCTGACCAAAATACACCGTGACTGAACAGCCTTTGTCACGGTTATATTCGATGTTTTCAGTCTCGCCCTGCCTCACGGACACGTTCTGGCCGGTGCCAAAACTGACCTCGGCTTCGGCACTGCTGGCACCTGCTTTGCGTGCCAGTTGAATGATGTCTTGAGCGATTTGTTGAAGTTGATCCGATTGCATGCTGTACGCGCTTGTTTTTTGCTTGGCAGTTAAAACTGTTATCATACCCGATTTGGCAGAGATTGCTTTTACCATGACATCTGAAACCTTTGATGATTCCCAGCCCAGTAAAACCCGATTGAAAGCAGAAGCGGATGCTGCGCAGGAGATCGGCCGTCAACTGGTGGCGCTGCCCAAGGACAAACTGAAAAAACTGCAATTAGAAGAGTCGTTACTGGATGCGATTGCAGAAGCCAAACGCATTACCGCGAATGGCGCCATTCGTCGCCAGATGCAATATATTGGCCGCTTGATGCGTGACACCGACCTGGCACCTATTGTCGAGCAATTACAAAAGTGGGACGGCAAGCACCAGGAAGAAAATGCCCGTTTTCATCAGATGGAGCGCTGGCGTACGCGTATGCTGGAGGATGTCAAAGCCATCGAATTATTTATTGCCGAGTTTCCGCAAACGCATGTGCAGCAGATGCGTACGCTGATTCGCAATGCACAAAAAGAGCACGCCGCCGGTAAACCGCCCAAGAGCAGCCGCGAATTATTTAAAATGATACGCGAGGTGATGGAAGGCAAGAGTGTGCAGGACGACACATCATTTGAAGAAGAGTCATTGGACGAATAGAAGTATTGCGTGGCGCCTGGTGCGGTACGCTGGCTGTATTCATTGACCATGCTAAACGAGGAGGGGAAACCATGCATAACCAGATTGATATTGAACTTGATTTAACCGGCCTGGATAGTCCGTTGCCGATGTTAAAAACCAAAGAGGTACTGGAGCGCCTGTCACCAGGCCAAGTGTTGCTGGTGAAAACAACGTCTGCGGGTAGCGAGCAAAATATCCGTAACCTGATCAACAATCACCCGGTCAAATTGCTGTCTTTAAACAAGCAACATGGCGAGTTTCATTTTGTCATGGAAAAAGAAGCCGTGCTGGCTGCCTAGTCGCACTCTTTCATCCCAGGCATGCTGTTTGGCAGCATGCCTGTCTAAGATTTTCGCAAGTGTTGTGTCGCGTAGCGCTTAGTCTGGCTTGCGTGGCGGCAATATAAATTTGCCTGGCTGTTTATACAGGGCGGTAAGCAACTCCAGCCAAAAGGCTTTCCAATGGCGATAGCGTACTTTGCGTGATTTCATGGCGACATAAATCGCCAGGCCAAAACTGGTCATCAGGTTGAGTGTGCCGACCAGGGCAATACCCAGAATCGTCGTCACGATGATGTAGTGGCTAAGCTGGAAGTCCAGCGCCGGGAATGCATAGCCAGAGAACGCTGCGACGAACGTCACATGACGGATATCCAGCGGCAGGCCCAACATGACGCCGAGCCCCGACGCAAAGCCCAACAGGCAGCCAAAATAAAAGTTACCGGCCAATGCGCCCAAGTTGTGGCGAATATACTCGGTGATCCGCCACAAGCGCTCTTTGCCCAGCAGTATTTGTAACCAGCGCAAATGCCCAAGACGCTCGGGAATCCGGTTGTAAGCGGCCAGGTTGTCATGGTAGCCCGCAATCAGGCCGGACAGGAACAGGCAGACACCTGCCACCGCCGCATACAGAGCAGTCAGGCTGATCAAGGGGTTATTGCTATCCAGCAGCGCGTGCGCTTTTTCGGTACCGATGAAATGGTGGCCGGTTGTTTGCATGATGAGCCAGTCAATGAGGATGGCCACCGGGATCACCACCACGACATTGCCCAGAATGGCAATGGTCTGGCTGCTGGTGGTTTGTGCCACGATGTTGACCAGGTTGTGGATGTTTTTACTGTCGTGGCCATGGTCGTCGATCGTGGCGGCAATGGTGGCGGCCGTCATGGCGGGTTGCTTGGTGGCGACGGTAAAGTGCAGCAAGTGGATGATGACAAAACCCAGGCCATAATTCAGGCTGAACAGGATGGCCTCGGTTAATGGCGGCAAGTGGTAGCTGGCAATCATGATCTTAATCATCGCCATCACGGCAATAATAATGCCTGCGCCCATGGCTGACCCCATGAGTTTGAAGTACTCATTGCGATGCTGCGCGATGTAGTGTTCGCCGGTATGGCTGGCATTTTCAGTCACGCGCAGGGCCAGTAATTCAGTGTTCTGGCGCCAGTATTCAGACAGGTTGTTTTTCTTGCACTCGGCGTCGACCAGTTGCTTGAGCAGGCGCGTGATTGCGTCACTGACATCATGTTTGAGGATTAGGCCATGCAAGATATCCAGCAGTAACTGCATGCGTTGAATTTGCTGCAAGATGCGTTGCATGAGGGCCGTGAGCGAGATGCTGGTGCCGGTGTTGGCGTTAGCCTTGCGGATTTCGTGTGTGAGTTGCTCACAGCGTTTGAGCACGCTGTAAAGATGTTGTATGTCTTCGGCCCGTATCGTCGCCAGCGCTAAAAAGGTCTGAATCTCTATGTTTTGCGTGATGAATGGCGAGCGGTTCGATTCCAGATCCTCATGTTGCAAGATCAGCTCAGGATCCAGTCCTGAGGCAGATAAGCGGTATGAAAGCACCTGCAAGGCATCCTTCAGTTCTTGTATGCAGTTTTGCTGTTGTTGCTGGTCGCCCTGGTCTATGTGCAGCGTGTACATAAAGTCCCGCCAGACGTTATCCGGCATACCAATGACCCAGTCCACATCGCTGCTTTGATGAAAAACCTGTCCAAACACATCTTTTAAATATTTGGGATCGGGGACTTCTGGTAACAGTTTGTGCGAGAGGCGGCGATAAATTTCTGTGAAAAAGCCGAGGTCAGACTGGATGCCATGCTCGGAGTATAGGGAAATCACGCTCTTTTCATCCAGTAGCCTGAGCAGGCTGTTGCGCAATGACAGCGCATACTGCGGGTGTTGCTGTAGCATGAAGCACAGCGCCTGTAATGCCTTGCTGGCGCTTTCAATATCGGTCGATACTTTGGGGCGGATATTGTCGAACAGTGCCCGCAAAAATTGAATATCGTCCAGGTCACCTGCCGCTTCACGGGCAGCCTGATGCTCAAAGGTAGGTTGAAACATGAAAAACACTTTCTGCGATTCTATTTTAGCCAAGAGATCGCCGCTGGCCTTAAGGAGTGGGCAGGCGGCTTAGGGCTATTTAAACACTATAGCTGTATATCAGCCGCCAGCGGTTCTCCCTGGCGCTCTAATTGCACTTTGACCATTTTTCCGTTGTATTTCCTGACCAGGCTGGAAAGTTGCGCCGCATCATCCACTTTTTCGTTGTTGATGCTGAGTAATTGATCTCCACGCACCACACCGCCTTTTTCAGCCGCAGAGCCATGAATCACGGCAATCACGCGCACGCCTTCACTGCTGGCCTTGGTGGGCGGTGCTTCGTCGTTTTGCCCCGATTGTTTAGGCACCAGTTTGATGACATGGATACCCAGCAACGGTGGTGGCAGTTTTGCCCAGTAAGTGGCGTAATAGCGATAGCTGCCTGCTTTGACTGCGACATCTTTTTCGGTCAGTGCCTGGCCTTTTTTGACCGCTTCTTTAATCACTTCCATTCTCGATGAAGGAGAAGCGCCGCCCGCTTTTTTCATGTACACCAGGATGCTGTCGGCCTGGATAGTGCGGCCATGGTTGCGTGCCTGCTCCGCATCCACCTCGCCCGCCTCAAAGCTGCTGAATCCCATCAGGTCGTAGCCGTTTTCGAGCATCCTGATATTGTCTTCATCGCGGCGCGTGCCACTGAAAAGCTGTGGTTCAGGGTTCGCTTGCAAAGAGTGTAAATTGCCCTGGTTTTGTGCCTGGTAATTGAGGCTGTAAGGGTTGTCTTCTGCCCAGGTAGCGGTGCTTAAGGTCAAGGCTGCCAGCACTGCAGCATGCTTGAAATATAAAGACCACCGGCCTGATAAAGAGGAGGCGGGCATAACGGACTGTCCAGGCTTGCACAGGGGGTTCATCGAATTCTCCATGATCGAATGACAGGTTGTAATGTTATGATGTACTGGTACATTAACACAGACGCTATTCAGATAGACATAGGTTATGCAAGAAGAATTCACGCGCATCGGCCTGGTTTCGATCAGTGATCGTGCCTCGCAAGGCGTTTATGAAGACAAGGGTATCCCGGCGCTCACTGCCTGGTTAGCCCAGGCGGTCGTTTCTCCTTATACGGTTTCTGCCCGTTTAATTGCGGATGATGAGGCCACTATTTCCCACACCCTCAAACAACTGGTAGACGAAGAGGGCTGTCATCTGGTGTTGACCACAGGCGGCACCGGGCCTGCGTTGCGGGATGTTACGCCGGAGGCAACGTTGGCCATTGCGGACCGCGAAATGCCAGGTTTCGGCGAGCAAATGCGGCAAATCAGCCTGCGTTTTGTACCAACGGCGATTTTGTCGCGCCAGGTGGCTGTGGTGCGCAAGCAATGCCTGATTATTAATTTGCCCGGTCAGCCCAAGTCGATCCAGGAAACACTGGAAGGTCTCAAGGACAGCGAAGGTAATACTTTGGTGCCCGGCATCTTTGCCGCTGTTCCGTATTGCCTGGATTTACTGGCCACCAGCCACAAGGCTATGCCATACCTGGAAACTGACGAAACCATTGTCAAATCTTTCCGTCCTAAATCAGCTATCCGCAAATAAATGAAGTGTTCAGGTTATTGTTAAAGAGGTTGCATGCATTACAACACCTTATCCAAACTGGTTTTTATCATTTGCTTTGCGCTGTTGACCTATTTGTTACTCATGGAAATGGCGCCAGCAAAAGAGGTCTCGCTTTATAAAGACAAATTGCAGCATATTGTTGCTTTTGGTGGTGTCACCTTCTGGGGCTTGCTGGCGTTTCAGCGCTTTCCTAAAACTATCTTGTTCGGGCTGACTGTGTTTGGCGCACTCATGGAAGTATTGCAAGGCCTGTTGACCACGACGCGGCAACCCAGCGTGTATGACTGGCTGGCTGATGTTGTCGGTATTCTGCTGGCCTGGGGTGTGGCTGTGATGTGGCTGCGCTGGTGGAACAAGCGCCGTGGCTGAGTTTGAGCTGATTGCCAAATATTTTACCCGGCCAGCGGCGGCTGATCTTGGGGTGGGCGATGATGCCGCGTTGATCCGGGTGCGCCCGGGCTACCAACTGGCGGTCTCTGCGGACATGTCGGTTGCGGGCACGCATTTTTTTGCCGATATTGACCCGTTTGCCATCGGCTGGAAGTCAATGGCGGTGAATGTCAGTGATATGGCGGCCATGGGCGCTGAGCCCAAATGGGCAACATTGTCGATTGCGTTGCCTGCGCTGGATGAATCCTGGTTGCGAGGGTTTAGTCAGGGCTTGTTTGCCTGCGCGGATGCATTTGGCGTGTCCCTGATTGGTGGCGATACCACGCGCGGGCCATTGAATATCGCGATTAATATCATGGGCGAGGTGCCTCAAGGCCAGGCCCTGCAGCGCAAGGGTGCGCAGGCGGGCGATGATGTCTGGGTCAGTGGCGTGTTGGGGCTGGCGGCTTTATGGCTGCAGCATCGTTTAGGCAAGCTGGAGATACATGCCGAAGAGCTTCCTGCGCTGGCCTCTGCCATGCATCACCCGCAGCCACGCGTGGCGCTAGGGCTGGCATTGCGTGGCGTGGCAACGGCTGCGCTGGATATTTCTGATGGTTTGCTTGCCGATTTGGATCATATTCTGGCGGCCTCAGCCGTAGGCGCCGAGCTGGATTGGGCGGCCATTCCCAAACCTGTGTTACGGCAAACTACGTTGAGTGCATCTGTATTGCAGCAAGTGGTGCTGGCAGGTGGTGACGATTATGAATTATGTTTTACCGCAGCCCCTCAGCATCGGGATGTGTTGCAGGCCCTTTCGAGCCAGTTGGCTGTGCCGTTGAGCCGTATCGGGCAAATTACCGCGCAGGCAGGTTTGCATGTGTTGAACGGTGATGCGCGCATCGACTTGTCGCAGAAAGGATTTGACCATTTTGGCTAATCACAGTCAGCAACCCAGTTGGGCATTACTGTTTTCGCACCCTTTGCATTGCCTGAGTTTTGGCCTGGGCACAGGCTTGTCGCCCAAAGCACCGGGCACAGTAGGCTCGCTGCTTGGATTTCCGCTGTATTGGCTATTGATGAGTTTGCCGCTGACACAGCAATGGTTAAGTTTGGCTGTGCTGTTCCTGCTCGGTATCTGGTGTTGTGAGGTGACCGGGCGGGCGCTGGGCGTCAGTGATCACGGCGCTATTGTGTGGGATGAAGTCGTCGCGATGGCGGCGGTGTTGGTGACAGTGCCGTTCACATGGGCTTGGGGCCTGGCTGCATTTGCCAGCTTCCGCTTGTTTGATATCTGGAAACCTTTCCCGATTGGCTGGGTAGATCAGCGCGTCAAAGGCGGCTTTGGGGTGATGCTGGACGATGTCCTGGCAGCAGTCATGGCTATCGTGCTGTTACAGACCGCACAGGGATACCTGTCATGAATAGCTTGCTTAAGTTAAGCGCGACCCTGGGGCATGCACTGCAAGCCAAACACTGGCAACTGGCGCTGGCGGAGTCTTGCACTGGCGGCATGGCTGCGCAAGCGGTGACGGCTATCGCTGGGAGTTCAGGCTGGTTTGACCGCGGTTTTGTCACCTATAGCAATGCCGCAAAAAACGAGATGTTAGGCGTGCCGAGCACTTTGATTGACGAGTTTGGCGCTGTGAGTGAACCCGTGGCCGAGGCGATGGCCTTAGGGGCATTGCAACACAGCCAGGCGCAACTCAGTGCGGCCGTCACAGGGGTCGCAGGTCCAGGAGGTGGATCACCACACAAGCCTGTTGGCACTGTGTGTTTTGCCTGGGCATATCGCGATAGCGGGGGCGATACTACAGTTATTCAAACCTGGGCTGTAGAAACCCGTCATTTTGGAGGTGATAGAACGCACATTCGCGAGCAGGCCGCCAGCCACTTGCTGGCTGGCTTGCTCGCCCTGGCAACTTCCCGCTGATTGAGAGCCTGACTGTGATTAACCACTAGCGGTGGTGATGGTGGCCGTGGCCATGTCCGTGACCGCCGCCGTTCCAGCCGCCACCATAAAAGTTTCTCGGGCCGTAGTTATAGCCACCATAGCCGCCGTTCCCATACGAAAACTGGATAAAGCCTGGTGCTGGTTGCGGGTAAGCCACAGCTGGCACACCATAGAAGTTGCTTTGCGGATGACGGTAAACCACCACAGGTGGTGGTGCATAATAGACCGGTGGTGGTGCGTAGTAAGCGGGCGGGTACGGATTGCCGACGACCACGCCAACAGACCAGTTGTCCTGTGCTTGCGCGCTGAATGCAGCCAGGCTGCCCAGTGCAAACGTCAAAATATATTTTACGATTTTCATAAATTCTCCTCACACGGAAAACAAATTAATGCTCCCTGCAGCTTTAACGCACCTGCCTGATAACGGTTGACAACCATCGCGTTCAAAAGTGCTGGCCTGGCGTTGCGCATTTGCAATCGCCGGCCATCATTCGCAGATGGCATTCACTCGCCTAATTCATGGCTTCGCCATTTCACTGATGGTCGATTTATGAAATAATTAGAAGTTATTGTTTGAATTATATAGCGATTGTGTAAACAACGCATTTTTATTGGTCAAAGAAAGCAATCAGCATGGATGACAACAAAAGCAAAGCGCTCGCCGCCGCACTCTCTCAAATTGAAAAACAGTTCGGCAAAGGCTCCATTATGCGCATGGGCGATGGCGATATTGGTGAAGACCTGCAAGTGGTCTCTACCGGTTCGTTAGGCCTTGATATTGCGCTGGGCGTAGGCGGTTTGCCACGTGGCCGTATTGTTGAAATTTATGGCCCGGAATCTTCAGGTAAAACGACACTGACTTTGTCTGCCATTGCAGAAATGCAAAAGCTGGGTGGCGTGGCTGCATTTATCGATGCCGAGCATGCCTTGGATCCACAATATGCGGCCAAGCTGGGCGTCAATGTGCCTGAGTTGCTGATTTCTCAGCCTGATACGGGTGAGCAGGCGCTGGAAATTGCCGATATGCTGGTACGTTCAGGTTCTGTGGATATCGTGGTGGTCGACTCGGTGGCTGCATTGACACCGCGTGCCGAAATTGAAGGCGAAATGGGCGACAGCCACATGGGCTTGCAGGCACGTTTGATGTCACAGGCCTTGCGTAAGCTGACCGGTAACATCAAGCGCACCAATACGCTGGTGATCTTTATTAACCAGATCCGAATGAAAATTGGTGTCATGTTTGGCAACCCAGAAACCACCACTGGTGGTAACGCGCTTAAATTTTACTCATCCGTACGTCTGGATATCCGCCGTACTGGCGCGATTAAAAAAGGCGATGAAGTGATTGGTTCTGAGACTAAAGTCAAAGTCATCAAAAACAAAGTGGCGCCACCGTTCAAGCAGGCTGAGTTTGACATTATGTACGGCGAAGGAATTTCTCGCCTGGGTGAAGTAATCGAGTTGGGTACCAACCTCAAACTGGTGGAAAAAGCCGGTGCCTGGTATAGCTACAATGGCGAAAAAATTGGCCAGGGTAAGGAAAACGCCAAAGAGTTCCTGCGTGAAAACCCAGCGATTGCCGCTGAGATCGAAGCCAAAATCCGCGAAAACTCCAATGTGCTGGCTGATAGTATGCCCTCAGCCAGAGGTGAGGACGATTAATCCCCTTGCGGCAAACACTGGAGAAATCACTACGCCAGCGTGCGCTTGAGTTGTTAAGCAAGCGCGAGTATTCCGCCGCTGAGTTGGCGCAAAAGCTTAAAGGCTACGCTGGCGAAGAAGATGATATCCCGGCCTTGATTGCAGATTTCAAAAGCCGTGGCTGGTTAAGTGATGCACGCTACACCGAACAAATGGTGCATGCGCGCCAGGCCAAGTTCGGTGCGGCGCGGGTAGCACACGAGTTACGCGAAAAAGGGGTGGATGACAGCCTGATTGCCGAAGCCGTTGCCGGTTTGCAGGACAATGAAGTAGCACGCGCCAGGGAAGTCTGGCGCAAAAAGTTTAAAGCGGCCGCGACGACGCGTGAAGAATGGGCGAAACAAGCCCGTTTTTTACAAAGTCGCGGTTTTACGTTTGAAGTGATTAAACAAATTTTGAATAGACACGCAGAAGATGACAGTCCAGAAGACGACAGTTAGTTACGGAAGCAATCCTTCCAGCAAGCAAATCCGCCAGGCATTCCTGGATTTTTTTGCTTCCAAAGGCCATCAGGTAGTGGCTTCCAGTTCACTGGTGCCACACGGCGACCCGACCTTGCTGTTCACCAATGCGGGTATGAACCAGTTTAAAGACGTGTTCCTTGGCTTTGACAAGCGCGCTTATACGCGCGCGGCTTCAGCCCAGAAATGTGTGCGTGCCGGTGGCAAGCACAATGACCTCGAAAACGTCGGTTACACTGCGCGTCACCATACCTTTTTTGAGATGCTGGGTAACTTCAGCTTTGGCGATTATTTCAAGCGCGATGCCATTACATTCGCCTGGGAGTTGCTGACAGAAGTCTATGCCTTGCCGAAAGAGCGATTGATGGTGACGGTATACGCGGAAGATGATGAAGCGTATGACATCTGGCACAAAGAAGTCGGCGTGCCTGCGGGCAAAATTGTCCGTATCGGCGACAACAAGGGCGCACGTTATGCCTCTGACAACTTCTGGATGATGGGCGATACCGGTCCTTGCGGCCCCTGTACTGAAATTTTCTATGATCACGGTGCGCATATCCCAGGTGGTCCTCCGGGTTCACCTGATGAAGATGGCGACCGCTTTATCGAAATCTGGAACAACGTCTTCATGCAGTTTAACCGCGATGAAGCGGGCGTGATGCATCCACTGCCTAAGCCATCGGTAGACACCGGGATGGGCTTGGAGCGTATTTCCGCCGTGCTGCAAGGCGTGCATGCCAACTACGAAATCGATTTGTTCCAAGCGCTGATTAAAGCAGCTGCGCGCGAAACCCATACGGCTGACCTCGATAGCCCGTCACTCAAAGTGCTGGCTGACCATATCCGTGCCTGCTCCTTTCTGATTGCCGATGGTGTGATTCCAGGTAACGAAGGCCGCGGTTACGTGCTGCGCCGGATTATCCGCCGCGCCATCCGCCATGGTTACAAACTGGGCTGTCGCGCTGCGTTCTTCCACAAGCTGGTTGCTGACCTGGTAGCTGAAATGGGTGAGGCTTATCCTGAGCTCGTTAGCAATCAGGCACGCATCACTGACATTCTCAAGCAGGAAGAAGACCGCTTCTTTGAAACCATTGAAAACGGTATGCAGATTCTGGAAGCTGAACTGGCGACCAAACCTGCTATTTTCAATGGCGACCTGGCGTTTAAATTGCACGATACGTTTGGCTTCCCGCTCGATTTGACCGCCGACATTTGCCGTGAACGTGGTGTGACCGTGGATACTGCCGGGTTTGATGCGGCGATGGCGCGCCAGAAAGAACAGGCGCGTGCCGCAGGTAAGTTCAAAATGGCGCTGAATCTTGAATATGATGGCGCGGCGACGACATTCCATGGCTACGATAAGCTGGAAACTCCGGCCAAAGTGCTGGCGCTGTATAAAGATGGTAGCGCAGTCCAGGCCTTGAATGAAGGGGATCTGGGCGTGGTGGTGCTGGACCATACGCCTTTCTATGCTGAGTCTGGCGGCCAGATTGGCGACAGCGGTGAACTGAAGTCTGCCAACGGTATTTTTGCCGTGGAAGACACGCAAAAAATTCAGGCCGCGGTGTTTGGGCATCATGGCGTACTCAAGACCGGCACCTTGTCAGTTGGTGATGAATTAGCCGCCAAAGTCAATCTGCAAGCGCGTGCCAATACCATGCGTAACCACTCTGCGACGCACTTGATGCACAAAGCCTTGCGTGAAGTGTTGGGCGAGCACGTGCAACAAAAAGGCAGCCTGGTTGATACTGAAAAAACCCGTTTTGACTTTGTGCACAATGCACCGATGACAGATGCTGAAATCGCCAAGGTCGAAGCATTGGTGAATGCAGAAATTCTTGCCAACGCGGCGACGCAGGCGCGTGTGATGGATATTGAGTCTGCACAGCAAACTGGCGCCATGATGCTGTTTGGCGAAAAATATGGTGACGAAGTGCGCGTACTCGATATCGGCACCTCGCGTGAGCTATGCGGGGGCACTCATGTTAGCCGTACTGGCGATATTGGCCTGTTTAAAATCACCGCGGAAAGTGGTGTGGCTGCAGGCGTACGTCGCGTGGAAGCGACCACAGGCGAGGGTGCATTAAAGCTGGTGCAGGCGCAACAAACGCTGATTAATCAGGTAGCTGGTGAGCTGAAAGCGCCAGCGCATGAGTTGCCTGCCAAAATCGCCCAGGTGATGGATCACGTGAAATCCCTGGAAAAAGAACTGGCGCGCCTAAAATCCAAACTGGCATCCTCACAAGGGGATGACCTGGCGACACAAGCACTGGATATCAACGGTGTGAAGGTGTTGGCAGCGACCCTGGAAGGTGCGGATGCCAATGCCTTGCGCGAAACCATAGATAAACTCAAGGATAAGCTTAAATCTGCCGTCATTGTCTTGTCCAGTGTGGCTGACGGTAAAGTCAGCCTGGCCGCAGGTGTGACCGCGGACTTGATCGGCAAAGTGAAAGCGGGTGAGCTGGTAAATCACGTTGCAGGCCAGGTCGGTGGCAAAGGTGGTGGCAAGCCGGATATGGCGATGGCCGGTGGTACCGAGCCAGCCAATTTGCCACAGGCATTGGCCAGCGTCACCGATTGGGTAAAGCAAAAGCTTATTTAACCGCCGATACACGCCGATAGATGCCGATCATGCATGATGAAAATCGGCGTTCATCGGCGTTTATCTGCGGATAAGAAAAAAGATTGTTAAGGAAATAAAATGGCATTAATCGTACAAAAATATGGCGGTACCTCAGTCGCCAATCCTGAGCGTATCCGTCATGTGGCGCGTCGTGTTGCGCGCTACAAGGCCATGGGGCATCAAGTGGTGGTTGTGGTCTCTGCCATGTCTGGCGAAACCAACCGTTTGATTGCACTGGCCAAGGAAATCATGCCGGATCCTGATCCGCGTGAGTTGGATGTCATGGTCTCTACCGGTGAGCAAGTGACCATAGGCATGACTGCCTTGGCGCTGATGGAACTGGGTATCAAGGCAAAAAGCTATACCGGTACACAGGTTAAAATCCTAACCGATGATGCGTATAACAAAGCGCGTATTCTGGATATTGACCAGCACAACCTGAAAAAAGACCTTGATGACGGCTATGTCTGTGTTGTGGCAGGCTTTCAGGGCGTGGATGCCAATGGCAATATCACGACGTTGGGTCGCGGTGGTTCAGACACCACAGGCGTGGCCTTGGCGGCTGCGTTAAAAGCCGATGAATGCCAGATTTATACTGATGTGGATGGCGTGTATACCACTGATCCGCGCGTGGTGCCTGAGGCGCGTCGCCTGGAAAAAATCACTTTTGAAGAGATGCTGGAACTGGCCTCTCAAGGCTCCAAAGTGCTGCAGATACGTTCTGTAGAGTTCGCCGGTAAATACAAAGTCAAATTACGTGTGCTCTCAAGCTTTGAAGAAGAAGGCGACGGCACACTGATCACATTCGAAGAAAATGAGGAAAACATGGAAGAACCAATTATCTCCGGTATCGCTTTTAACCGCGATGAGGCGAAAATTACCGTGACTGGCGTACCTGATAAACCAGGCATTGCTTATCAAATCCTGGGCCCGGTGGCGGATGCCAATATCGATGTCGATATGATTATCCAGAACGTTGGCGCAGACGGTACCACTGATTTCACCTTCACCGTGCATAAGAACGAAATGAACAAAACACTGGCGTTGTTGCGTGACAAGGTGCAAGGTCATATCCAGGCGCGTGAAATCAGTGGTGACGACAAGATCGCAAAAGTGTCCGTGGTGGGTGTGGGTATGCGTTCACACGTGGGCATTGCCAGCCAGATGTTCCGTACATTGGCCGAAGAAGGCATTAATATCCAGATGATTTCGACCAGCGAAATTAAAATCGCCGTGGTGATTGAAGAGAAGTACATGGAACTGGCTGTGCGCGTGTTGCATAAGGCGTTTGGTCTCGAAAACGCCTAATCACAAGCGCAAAATTAAAGAAATAAAACATTCTTCTTTTTTGCGTTGATTTTTGAAGGGTTTTCACGTAGTATGGCGCCCTTCGATGCAGTAGCAATACTGCAAAGAGGGCAGCATAAGCTGTGTTGGTTTTATTAGAACTTGATTGTTTTAATAAGGTGAGCTGGCCGAGAGGTCGAAGGCACTTCCCTGCTAAGGAAGCATATGGGCTTAAACCTGTATCGAGGGTTCGAATCCCTCGCTCACCGCCAAAAACCTTGCTCCGCGTGGGTGTTGTTTTTGGTAGATTGGTTGTTGGATGTGAATCTGCACCGCCACAAAGCTTAAAATCGTGTTATAATGTTGTTTTTGTTGCAAAGCAACAAACCTTGGCGCCCGTAGCTCAGTTGGATAGAGTATTTGGCTACGAACCAAAGGGTCGGGCGTTCGAATCGCTCCGGGCGCGCCAAAAATAAAAAGCCTTGTTTCTTCGGAAGCAAGGCTTTTTTCTTTTCTATCACAGCGAATTGTATTTACTGTTTATTGGCGGATGTTGCTGCATGATCGCCGCCGTCTGTATGTATATTCTGCCACCTGGAGCGTAGCGAGGGGTGGGGCAGATATGGTATGCTTTAACTTTGTTTTCTCATTGGTGTTTCAGTGTCTCTAAATGCTTGTTTGGCGCGGATTGCAGGCGATATGCAGCAGGTGGATGCCGTTATTCGCCAGTCTTTGTCCTCCCAAGTTCCGCTGATTAATCAAATTTCGGAATACATCATACACAGTGGTGGCAAGCGTTTGCGTCCAACCCTGGTCTTGATGTCCGGTGATCTGGCTGGCGCGGTGTCCCCGGCACACCATTCGCTGGCTGCCATTATCGAATTTATCCATACCGCGACCTTGCTGCATGATGACGTGGTCGATGCGTCTGAGCTGCGTCGCGGCAAATCCACCGCCAATCATGTCTATGGCAACCCGGCCAGTGTGTTGGTGGGCGATTTTTTGTATTCACGTGCTTTCCAGATGATGGTCAAGTTGCAGAATATGCGGGTGATGGAGATTCTGGCTGACGCAACCAATGTGATTTCTGAAGGTGAAGTGTTGCAGTTGCTCAACGTGCGCAATATTGGTGTCAGCGAGCAGGATTATTTACAGGTGATCCACTTTAAAACAGCCAAACTGTTTGAAGCCGCGACGCGCTTGGGGGCGGTGCAATGTCAGGCCAATGCAGAGCAGGAAGAGGGTTTGGCGACTTATGGCATGCATTTGGGCACGGCGTTTCAGCTGATTGATGATGTGCTGGATTTGACTGGCGACAGCGAGAAGATAGGCAAGACGCTAGGCAATGATTTGGCCGAAGGCAAGGTGACGTTGCCAATGTTGTATGCGATTCAGCAAGCGCCAGCTGCACAAGCTGACCTGGTGAAGCAGGCATTGCTGGAGGGGCAGGTGTCGCAGTTAGGCGCTGTGCTGGATATTTTGCATGCTGTAAAAGCATTTGATTACGTGCGTGCTGTCGCACAAAAAGAAGCCAGTCTGGCTTGTGAGGCCTTGTCTGTGTTTGCACCAACTGCTGCCAAACAGGCCTTGCTGGATTTGGCCAATTTCTCAGTCAGCCGTCAGCAATAATCAGGCAGCCAGCCTGTGACCAGGCTGACTGTTACCACTTTATTTCTCTCTATTAATTCAAGGCAATCGGCTCGCCACTGATGTGGTAGTAGCTCAGCCGTGCGCAATCGTTGGTGGCGTTGGTGAGCGCGCCATCAAACAGTGACTGGCCATTCACATCGACCACTGCGTAGCCGTTGTGGTAGAGCGTCACTTCTGCCTGCATATCTTTTTCGGCGATTAGTTCGGCAGCCTTATGCAAACCGCGTGTTTGCAGCGAACGCATGCCAAAGCTGATGCAGTTTTCCTCTTCTTCTTCACTGTAGACTTCCCAGTGAGATTGTCCGGTCAGTTTTGTCAGCCAGCCTGGCAAGTCCACTTCTACCCGGCAAATGACGGGCTCATCCCAGGCAGGATGCTCGACTTGATTTAACTCGACCTGATTGAGACCTGCTTCGGTCGGTGGCGTAAATTTGATTTGATCAGACATAGGCAACTTCCTTCACTTGATAACGGATGTCACTTAAACACAGCTACAAACCTGATCGGTTGCACTGTAGCATCCATCTTACACATAAATGGTGCCGGGCAAGTGGTTTTCAAGCCAAGGAAAGCCCCTTTTAAGCAGGTTTTGCCGTCTTTTAGCCTTGCTTACTTGCATTAACGATGCGATGATGCAGCAACCTTAACTATGTTATCGGTATCATGTTAGAAATCCTTGAACCTGTTTTAAGCTTAATGCAGACGCAACCCCATTTTTTGCAAGCAGTGTGCTTGCTGATCGGTTTGCTGGTAGGCAGTTTCCTCAATGTGGTGATTCATCGTTTACCCAAGATGATGGAGCGCGAATGGCATGCCAGCTGCCTGGATTTGCAAGGACAAACCGCGCCGGAGCAGCCGAAATATAACCTGGTCACACCGCGCTCTGCTTGCCCGCATTGCGGACACAAGATTACCGCTATCGAAAATATCCCTGTCATCAGCTACCTGTTTTTGCGTGGTCGCTGCCGAGGCTGCAAAGCGTCTATTTCCGTGCGTTATCCGCTGGTCGAGTTGCTCACTGGTTTGCTGTCATTGGCTGTGGCAGTCCAGTATGGCTACAGCATGCTGACGGTATTTGCCCTGGTATTCGTCTTTGCCCTGGTTGCATTAACGTTTATCGATTTTGACACCCAATTGCTGCCCGATGACATTACCTTGCCATTGTTATGGCTGGGGCTGGCGCTGAATATCAAATACGGGTTTACTGACCTCACCTCAGCCGTGGTGGGGGCGATGGCAGGTTATCTGGTGTTATGGTCAGTGTATTGGCTATTCAAGCTGGTCACAGGCAAAGAAGGCATGGGCTATGGTGACTTTAAACTCCTAGCTGCGATCGGTGCCTGGTTCGGCTGGCAATTATTACCTGCCGTTATTTTGCTGAGCTCTGTGGTTGGCAGTGTGATCGGCATTGGCTTGATCTTGCTTAAAGGCAAAACCCGCCAGACAGCCATTCCGTTTGGCCCATTTTTGGCGCTGGGTGGCATTGCGGCCTTGTTTTACGGGCAAGCGCTGGCCTCCTATTACCTGATCCCGTAAGCACGTTGTCATGAGCAAAGTGGTAGCCGTGACTGGCGGCATAGGCAGTGGTAAAACCGAAGTCTGCAAAGCGTTTATGGCACTCGGTGTGCCTGTGGTCGATTTAGACCATATCGCCCGTGACATGAGTGCGCCGGGTAGCCCAGCCATGCAGGCGGTGCGCGCGCAGTTTGGCGATGCCATGTTTAATGCCGATGGCCAGCTCGATCGGGCAAAATTACGCGAATTGGTGTTTGCCGAGCCAGATGCGTTGGATCAGCTCAACCAGATCATGCACCCGGCCATTCGGCTCGAGGCCATCAGGCAAATTGCACAGCATACTGGTGCTTATGTGGTGCTGGCGATCCCGCTGCTGGTTGAAAGCCGTGATGACTGGTCTATGATCGATCACGTGCTGGTGGTGGATTGCGATGAGCAGACGCAACTTGCGCGTGTGATACAACGCAGCCAGTTATCAGAAGGCATGGCGCAGGCCATGATCGCCGCACAAAGCAGCCGTGAAGAGCGTTTGGCCATTGCCGATTCGGTGATTGAAAACGATCAAACATTGGATAATTTGCAGGAAAAAGTGCTAGAGTTTCATAAAAATTTCTCTAAGACTTGCCAGTGAGTGAAAAGGGTTTCATAATCAGGCTTTTATTGCATACTTTTCAAGTATCAGCTGACAGAAAAGGCTGCCGTGTCGAGCTACGAGTTTCCATTTAACGAGCGCATCAGAACTTATCTCCGCCTAGAAGATCTGTTCGTCAAGATGTTGCACCACATTGAGATTGGGCATGAGATCAGTCATCATGTGGCGCTCATTTCCATGCTGCAAATCCTGGATCTGATTGATCGCGGCGATTTGAAGGTCGATCTGCTACAAGAGCTGGACAGGCACAAGGTCCAGCTATCGTTTCTGCAAACAAATCCAAATATTGACAAGCATGCGCTGGCGAGCACCTTGTCCAGCCTGGATCGCTGCGCCACCGCCTTGCGTTCTGATCATCAAAAACTCGGCCAGTCCTTACGCGAAAATGACTGGTTAATGAGCGTCAAACAACGCACCAGTATTCCTGGCGGCGTCTGTGAGTTCGATTTGCCGTCGTACCGTCATTGGCTGTACCTGGGTGTGGAGCGTCGCAAGGACGACTTCGACAACTGGCTGGCCAAATTGATGCCTATGTACGAATCGATTCGCCTGATTTTGCAACTGCTGCGCGGCAGTGGTCAGGTGTTGTCATTGGTGGCGCATCATGGTGCTTACCAGCAGCAATTGTCAGGGCACAAACCGGCGCAACTGTTGCGTATCGAGATCGACCATGACGAATGCTTCCCGGAAGTCAGTGCCAATAAATACGCGATCAATATCCGCTTCCAAAAACTCGATTTCGTGCAACGCCCCAAAGGCTGCGAGCAAGATATTCCGTTCAAGATGATTGTCTGTAACTTTACCGGAGCCGGTCACAATTGACGCAGCCCACCGTTAAAACCCGCAAGGTCGCTTGCCCGGCCTGTGGTGAAACCACAGAATATTCCACCACCAACCCTTACCGGCCGTTTTGCAGCGAGCGCTGCAAACTGGTTGATTTAGGTGATTGGGCGACCGAGAAATTCCGCATTCCAGACAACACCCCTCCAGATATGTTTGAGCCAGAATAACTGGCTGACAGGATCATTCAAATGCAGAAAACTACTTTCTTATGCCGTCTTGTCACCAGCGTTTTTTTGGCTGGCTGGCTGGGTGTTGCGCATGCAGAAGTTAAAACCACCGATGCCTGGGTGCGTGCTTCGAATGCGGGTCAATCAGTCGGTGCAGCCTATCTGACGTTGAGTAGTGCCGAGGATGTGACGCTGGTTTATGCAGAAACAGCGCGCGCAGGCACAGTCGAAATGCACAGCATGACCATGCAAAACGGCGTGATGAAAATGCGTAGTATGGAAGAATTGCCCGTGCCCGCAGGTAAGCCAGTTAAACTGGCGCCGGGTGGCCTGCACTTGATGCTGTTTGAATTGCCAAGCCCATTTAAAGCTGGCGAACAAGTGAAATTCAGACTGTGCTTCAAAGACAAAAAAGGCAACATTACAGATCAGTTCGTCACCATGCCGGTGAAAACTGCACCCTGATTCGCTGCCTTATATCGCCAGCTTTATCACTAGTATTAATGGCGATCTTTGGCAAACGTTGCCAGATACAAGGCCTCAACTTCAGCCCTAGCCCAGGGCGTCCTGCGTAAAAACTTCAGGCTGGACTTCACAGAAGGATCACTCTTGAAGCAGTTGATATTTACCCTCTGCGCGAGTTTATCCCAGCCGTAATGCTCGACGAGTCGTTCGACAATTTGTTCAAGCGTCACGCCGTGCAGTGGGTTGTTTGGTTGTGGTGTGTTCATTGTTGATACGTAGAGACTTGCTTAGTTATTGACCCAGTTCTCAAGCAATAGCCCCGAAACGCGGTCAAATTCGTTCAAATTATTGGTGACTAATACAAGCCCCTCGCTACGTGCATGTGCTGCGATATGCAAGTCGTTCACGCCCATGGGTTGGCCACGTCTCTCCAGGTCGCTACGGATGCTGCCATAGTGCTGCGCGGCTTTCGTGGCATAAGGCAACACTTCCAGGCGGCTGGCAAAGTCTTCAATCACGGAATAGTTGTGCCCCGGTTTGCTACTTTTTTCTGCACCATGAAGTAACTCAGCCAGCGTGATGCTTGAAATGGCCATTCTGTTGGCATGCTGATTAAACGTTTCAAGTACTTCAATGGGTCTGTGCTTGATCACATAAATCACAATATTGGTATCAAGCAGGTATTGAATCATTCCAGCGCCTCGCGCTCAGGCTGCGTTTGTGTTGCACGCTCGGACATAAAGTCATCAGTCACATTGAATGGATTGATAAAAAAGCTATCCCAGCTGGACTCTAGTGGGGCAATAATCCGCTCTTTGCCAATGGCTCGTACCGTCACCTGCTTCACGTTTTCAGGCAAACGCACATCTGCCGGAATGCGAACGGCTTGGGTTCGGTTATTGATAAACACAGTGCTAATACTCATACCAGTCACCTCTGCATAATGTGTATATTGCATTAGTATATGGCAATGGCCACATAGCTTGCAAGTCTACATCTTGGTCGTCAGATAGCTATAAAGAAAATACTGATACAGCTCAGGCAGGCTGATAAAGCACAGTGAGCGTTTTATTTAAAACATTACGCACATTCTGATCCGTCATTTATTTGTGTGAAGGTGCTTTGCGAGTGAGCCAACGCTCTATTTTTTTAATGCGCCTTTGAATCCAGAAACTTTTGCTTGTCGCTGGCAAAGCAATCGTGTCGTCAATGTCTCTATACATATACAAGCAGACAAAGGATACCATCAGCAACATGAGGGATAAGAATGACATTGAGACAGCGCCCTTGACGTTCCAGGCAACCCAGCCATTTGACGCGCCATAAATAGCA
Source organism: Methylophilus sp. 14 (assembly GCF_015354345.1). Taxonomy (GTDB): domain Bacteria; phylum Pseudomonadota; class Gammaproteobacteria; order Burkholderiales; family Methylophilaceae; genus Methylophilus. The sequence goes on from NZ_JADKYS010000001.1 coordinate 681,452, forward strand.
ATTGTCAAAAGTATGCCTGAGGCAACTATAAATGATTTTACAATGCTCCAGATGAACAAAGCTAAGGCCCTTCCTACCAGTATAGGCGAAGAGGCACAACCAAAAATTCCACTGAGAAAATAACTGGTGATCTGTGGGATGACAAAGATGGTCAATATGGCGGCAAAGACCTTGATATCGGTATCTAGGTCCAGCATAAATGTTAACAATGACTCTATCTTTTTGCCCCAGGCACCTTGAAACGAACCTGAATGGTCTATTGCTCCGGTACTGTTGGCCCAGGCAGCAGCTAAAAACGTGCATACCGATGAGAGTGAAAAGAAATACCAAGCAATACGCAGATCACTACCATGATGGTCTGCCAGCTTGCAGCCCGTATACCAAATGACAACTAAGGTAATCATTACGATGATTGAAAATAAAACCAGAAGGTTAAAGGTAGAGAGATTTGCCAAAATGAGCCCCTGCTGAATTTGAGTTTTTTATGAAGATACTGTATAAACCAGCTTCCCTTGGTTTTTGTAAATTTTTTGGAAGATTGCCGATTGGCGTTGAATCTTATCGCCTGCTTGGTACTTTAGTTTTGGTTGGTTGTTGAGGGGGGATGGTAAAACTTGGGTTTGGGCCGACTGGTGGGGACTTTACCTAAACAGTCATTTTTATCATTAGAGCATTGGCTAATGTCTTCTCTGTAATTGTTACTACAATTGCTAGATGCTGTTTTTTCGCAATTATTTTTATCGTCAGCTGCAACAGTTTCACATAAGCTAAAGGCCGCATCGCACTTTCGCGTTTCGGTTCGGGTAGCAATCTTTGGCAAACCCTAATGTTGATAGTGTCAATCCCATACAAATCAAGCCAATCGCTTTCTTCATAACGGTTCTCCATATTTGTAGGTTTGTAAACAAATATTAACATAACTTGTATTTAATTATGTTATTGGCAGGATAGTCAGTGCTGTTAGTTTTTTATGCGTGCTTAAAAAACGCAAGTATTCACTAAGTGTCATGTAAAAACGAGACCAGAGCCAGCATTACTGACTGTCTCTAGATTTTTTTGGTACGACTATGCGCTGAACCAAGCCATCCGTTGCGTCGCGATGCCTCGCGCGCCACAGCTTAGTGCCTGTGCCAGATGCTCTGGCTGCATGCCTCCCAACGCGTATACAGGGATTTCCAATCCATTCAGCATTTCCCCAAATTTTTCCCAGCCTAGTCCTGTGGCTTCTGGGTGGCTTTGGGTCGGCAGCACAGGCGAGAGCAGGGCGAAGTCTAATTGCAGCGCTTGTGCTTGTTGCAGTTGCTCTGCGTCGTGGCAAGAGGCACCGACCAGTAAATGATCTGGTTTTTGTGTGAGTGCCAGCAGGCGCTGGCTATTTAAATGCACGCCTTGATAACCGAGTTGTAGGGCTTGTTCTGGCGTACCGTTGAGCAGGCTGCGGCAATCGTAGGGGGCGCATAGTTCTAATATCTGTTCACTTAGTGTTGCCAAGGCTGCGCTATCCAGCTGTGACTCGCGGACTTGAAGCAGTTGCAGGCCTTGGTCTAATTGTTTTTTTAACGCGCGCAAGAAAGCGGTCTCGCCCATTTCTTGCACATTGCTGATGGCATATATAGGCGGCAGGCTCAGTGCTTGCATAATCGGTGCGTTGGCGGGCAATACGGGGCTGACATTGAGCTTGCGTGGGTGTTGCCAGGCAAATTGCTGACCTTCACGCGCGGTGAGTTCACCTTGCCAGGCATGCACAAAGAAAAAGTGTAGCAGCACGGTTTTGGCTTCTGCGTCGTGCGTGGCCGGGTAGTCGTAGCGGCGTTTAATCCACGGTTGTATTTGCATTGGCGTGACGCCGAGCTCTTCTTGCGATTCGCGAATCAATGCGTGTTCTGGAGTCTCGCCAGATTCGATTTTGCCGCCTGGAAACTCCCACCAGCCTGCCCAGCCTTTGCCGTTAGGGCGGCTGGCAAGCAGGTATTCACCATCGGGTTTCATGAGGATGGCAACGGCGACTTGTACGAGTTTGGTCATAGGAATCAGGATTTCAGTTGCAGCTTGCCTGCGTAATCTTTGGCAAACTGGTAGGCGACGCGGCCGCTACGCGCGCCTCGGGTGTGGTAAAACTGCAGGGCGGCGTGGCGCGCGGTGTCATCCATGGCGATGCCAAACGTGTCCAGCCAGTGCTCGGCAATGCTCAGGTATTCGTCCTGGTCAAAACTGTAAAACGATAGCCACAAACCAAAACGTTCTGCCAGTGAGGTTTTTTCGTCTATGGTGTCGTTCTGGCGGATTTCACCTTTGTCTACAATCGGTTGGTTGTCAGCCATATATTCCGGCATCAGGTTTTTGCGGTTAGAGGTGGCATATACCAGCAGGTTGGATGACGCGTTCTCAATCGAACCATCGAGGATGACTTTGAGCGCTTTGTAGCCGGTGTCGTTGGCTTCAAAGGTGAGGTCATCACAGAAAATAATGAATTTTTCAGGCCGTGAGCGAATCAGCTGCGCAATTTGCGGCAGGTCGTTCAGGTCCTGTTTTTCAACTTCGATCAGGCGCAGGCCTTGGTCGGCATAAGCGTTGAGCAGGGCTTTAACCAGTGACGACTTGCCAGTGCCACGTGCGCCGGTCAGCAGCACATGGTTGGCAGGCAGCCCTTGTAAAAATTGGCGGGTGTTACGCACGACTTCGGTTTTTTGACGGTCAATAAATTGTATGTCTTGCAGCAATACCGCATGTGGGTGCTCCACGGCCTGTAGCTGGCCGGGTGTGCCGTGTTTGACCCAGCGCCAGGCAATGGCTTGCCAGTTGATGTCGGCGGGCGGTGCAGGCAGCAAGGTTTCCAGGCGCGTGATCAGTTGTTCAGCGCGCTGCAACAGATGTTCAAGTGAGTTCATGCGAGTAGCTTGGTGAGAAAAGACAATCGAGCGGTTATTGTACACAATGCGGCAAGTGCCTGTTAGTGCAAGTTAGGTCGCAAGTTAGACTGCAACTTGGGCTGCCTTTAGCGCAAAATCAGCTGTGTTTGTGTTACCTTGTGCGGCTTGTTTATTACGCTTGTGGAATCTCCATGTTTCAACAAAAGATCATCTTGGCATCACGCAGTCCACGTCGTGTGGAGTTACTGGCCCAACTGGGTGTGCAATGCGATATTTTGCCTGCAGATATTGATGAATCGAGTTTGCCGGGAGAGGATCCTGCGCAATATGTGTGTCGCCTGGCGCAAGAAAAAGCGCTGGCGATTGCCGCAGAACATGGCGATCGCGGGTTGGCTATTTTGGCGGCTGATACCACGGTTGCCCTGGGGCAGGATATTTTGGGTAAGCCTGTCGATGCTGCCGATGCGTTGGCCATGCTGTCTCGCCTGAGCGGCAGTGTGCATCTGGTGCATACGGCAGTAGCTGTTTACCAGGCGGGCGAGGTGCGTTGCCTGCTCAATACCACCGAGGTTGAGATGATGCAGGTGCCGCAGACGGTGTTAGAGGACTATATCGCCTCTGGCGAGCCAATGGACAAGGCTGGTGCCTATGGCATACAGGGGCGTGCTGGTGCATGGATTGTGCGTATTGCAGGCAGCTACAGCGGTGTGATGGGTTTGCCCTTGCATGAAACAGCGCAGTTGCTGCACGCATGGTAAACTTTGTATAAAAATAATGATCGGGATCGGGTAAAGCAATATGTCATTGGCGCAGGAAGTATTGATTAACGTCACGCCGCAGGAGACGCGCGTGGCGATTCTGGAGCAGGGCATTGTCCAGGAGTTACATATAGAGCGGGCTTCGTCGCTGGGCATCGTCGGCAATATCTATCGCGGCACCGTAGTGCGTGTGTTGCCGGGTATGCAGTCGGCCTTTGTTGAGATCGGCTTGCAGCGTGCGGCTTTTTTGCATGCGGCGGATATTATGGAGTGCCATGCCGAAGAAGGCGACATTAAAAAAGAGCGCCCGATTCAGGAGGTGCTGCATGAAGGTCAGTCGATCATCGTCCAGGTGATTAAAGAGGCGATTGGCACCAAAGGGGCGCGATTAACCACTGAAATCAGTATTGCTGGCCGTTTTTTAGTCTATTTGCCATACCAGAAGCACATCGGTGTTTCACAGCGTATTGATATCGAAGAAGAACGCGAGTTCTTGCGTAATCGCTTGCTGGGCTTGCTGCCGGAAGAGCGCGAAGGTGGCTACATTATTCGCACCATGTCTGAGAATGCGACCGATGAAGAGTTGCTAGCCGACATTGAGTATCTGCGCAAAGTCTGGCAAAAAATCCAGGCCGAAAGTAAAAAAGTGGGCGAACGGTCGCTGATTTTTTATGACCTTAGCTTGCCACGCCGTATTCTGCGCGATGTGGTGTGTACTGAAACTACCAATATCCGCGTCGATTCGCGCGAAATGTTTGAGCGCCTGAAAGAGTTTGCCGAGTTGTATGTCTCACATGCAGTCAAGCCGCTCACGCACTACAAGGGCGAGCGCTCACTGTTTGAGTTTTATGATATTGAAAGTGAAATCGAAAAAGCCTTGTCGCGCAAGGTGGAGCTTAAGTCTGGCGGCTATCTGATTTTTGACCAGACCGAAGCGCTGACCACGGTGGATGTGAACACTGGTAGTTTTGTCAGCGGCAAAAACCTATCAGACACTATTTTTAAAACCAACCTTGAAGCCGCCCAAACCATTGCGCGGCAACTGCGCTTGCGCAACCTGGGCGGCATTATCATTATCGACTTTATTGATATGGATGAAGATGCCCAGCGCGAAGCCGTGCTGGAAGAGTTGCGCAAAGCGGTGATGCTGGACAGGGCGCGCATCAATGTCAACGGCTTTTCTGCGCTGGGACTGGTTGAGCTGACGCGCAAGCGCACGCGCGAAAGCCTGGCGCATTTGTTATGTGAATCTTGCCAGGTGTGTCAGGGCCGTGGCGAACTAAAAACGGCGCAAACCATTTGTTACGAAATCATGCGCGAAGTTTTGCGCGAGTCCAAGCAGTTTAAAAGCGCTAAAGAATTCAAGATACTGGCATCTCCTGAAGTGATTAATATGCTGGGCGATGAAGAGTCGCAGAGTTTGGCCAGTTTGTCTGACTTTATTAAAAAGCCGCTGTCGCTGCATCCGGATACGCAGTATGGCCGGGAAGAGTTTGATATTGTCTGGATATAAAAAAAAAGGACGACAAATTGTCGTCCTTTTTTGTTACGTCCGGGGTCTTAAAGAATGCCCGTTGCCAGGCCTGGCAACACAATATGGCTGACCATTTGCAATAAGATCAGGGCGACCAGTGCGGAAAAATCAAAGCCCTGAATTGGTGGCAACATGCGGCGTAATGGATCCAGAATGGGCGCTGACAGTTGATTCAGGACGCCGTAAATCGGGCTGTAGGGGTTGACCCAGCTTAAAATCGCCATCAGCAGGATGGCATAGAAAAAGACATCCACCATTTGCGCCAGCACGCCAAATACCGCTTGCCATACCCAGAACAATGGTGAGGCAGGCGCACCAGCCAGCAACGCCAGCAGGGCAAACAAAATAATCTGCATCAACAAGGCCAACAGCAATGTAGACAAGTCCCACTGCTTGATTGGGCGGATCAGTTTACGCGTTGGTTTGACCATAAAGTCGGTCAGCGCCATGGTCATTTGACCCAAAGGATTCTGGAAAGACGTACGGGTCCATTGCATTAAAAAGCGCAATACCAGTAAAAACGTCAGAATGCCGAAGGCGGCATTGAGTAAAAAAGTCGTCATGTTTTGCAACATCATGCTTGTGCTCCCAGTTGATCACCCAGTTCTTTGGCGCGGCGTGCGGCTTGCGCGGCGGCATCTTGCATCATGCCATGAATATCGTGTTGGCGCATGCTGAGCAAGCCTTGCTCGGTGGTGCCGCCTTTGGAGGTGACCTGTTCACGCAAGGTAGCGATCGGCGTGCTGCTGCCAGCCGCCAGCAGGCTTGCGCCTTTAAACGTTGCCAGGCTCAGTTTGAGTGATTGAGCTTCGCTGAGGCCTAATTCAACGCCTGCCGCGGTCAAGGCTTCTATCATCAAAAACACATAGGCCGGGCCGCTGCCAGAAATGGCGGTGACGGCATCCAGTTGTACTTCATCGTCTAGCCAAACCACTTCGCCCGCCGCTTGTAAGACTGCATCAGCCAATTCACGCTGCGTGGCAGAGACCGCGGGCATGGCGTAAGCGCCGGTAATCCCGGCCTGAATTTGCGCCGGGGTATTGGGCATGGTGCGTACCATGGTTTGATAGCCATTTAACCAGCGGCCGAGGTCTGCCGTGCGTATGCCCGCAGCGACTGAAACGACCAGTTGCGATTGCAGCAAAGGAGCCAGCGCCTGAGCCACACTTTGCAATTGTTGCGGCTTCACGGCCAGCACGATGATATCTACCGCCAGTGATTCTGCCGTCAGGCTGGCACTGGTGTTGATGCCCAAGGTTGTTTGCAGGTGCGGGTGTTTGGCCGTATCCGGGTCAACCACGGTGATGTTCTGCATGTTAAATGCGCGTTGTTGCAGGCCTGTCATCAAGGCTTGTGCCATATTGCCGCCGCCAATAAAGGCAATGCGTGTGGCTGAAAGTGATTGCATGGTGATCAGGTTCCTTGTTTCACTGAATCTGTGGGTAAAGAGGAGGTGCGCGCACCAAAAATGGCCGTGCCTATGCGTACTAGTGTGGCGCCTTCGGCAATGGCAGCCGCAAAATCGCCACTCATGCCTATGGATAATGTGTCCAGTTGCAGGCCGTGGCTGTTTAAATGATCAAACAGGGCGCGCACCTGCCGAAATTGGTCACGCTGCTGCTCAAAATTACTGCAAGGGGCTGGAATCGCCATCAAACCGCGTAGCTGCAAGTGTGGCAACTGTTTGATATTTAAGGCGAGTTCCAATAGTTCCTGGCCACTGGCACCACTTTTGCTTGCCTCTTCGCTAATGTTCACTTGTAGGCAAATGTTTAATGGCGGCAGGTCAGATGGACGCGCATCTGACAGGCGCTGGGCAATTTTCAGGCGATCAACCGAGTGCACCCAGTCGAAATGACGGGCAATTGGCTGTGTTTTATTGCTTTGAATCGGCCCGATAAAGTGCCATGCTATAGCACAGTCTGCTAGTTCGGCCTGTTTTTGCAGCGCTTCCTGCAAATAATTCTCGCCAAATACGGTTTGGCCCGCGTCATAAGCGGCACGAATGGCGGTGGCAGGCTGTGCTTTGCTGACTGCGCATAACGTGACCGATTGTGTCGCCTCAAAGCGTGCCTGTGCGTCTGTGATCTGTTGGCGGATACAGGCAAGATTGTCAGAGAGGGCAGTCATGGCGGCTAAACAAGTGTTGAAGAACTAAGAATACAAAACCAAAGCAACATTATATAAATAATCACCGGAGTCGATTGTGGATATTTCAGATTTATTGGCGTTTTCAGTTAAAAATAAAGCCTCGGACTTGCATTTGTCCTCCGGCCTGCCACCGATGATTCGTGTGCATGGTGATGTACGTAAAATTAATTTACCCGCCATGGAGCAGGCTGAAGTGCGCAGCATGCTGTATGACATCATGAATGACAATCAGCGCAAAGTGTATGAAGAAACGCTGGAATGTGACTTCTCGTTTGAGATTCCAGATCTGGCACGTTTCCGGGTCAATGCGTTTAACCAGCAACGTGGTGCAGGTGCGGTGTTCCGTACCATTCCAAGCAAGGTGCTGACGCTGGATGAATTAAACGCCCCAAAAGTGTTCAAGGATATCGCCGATACACCACGCGGCATTGTGCTGGTGACCGGGCCAACGGGTTCTGGTAAGTCCACCACGTTGGCGGCGATGATTGATTACATTAACGAATCGCAGATGTCACACGTGTTGACCGTGGAAGACCCGATCGAATTTGTGCACACTTCCAAAAAGTCGCTGATTAACCAGCGCGAGGTCGGCCCGCATACGCAATCCTTTGAAAACGCGTTGCGCTCAGCCTTGCGTGAAGACCCGGACGTGATCCTGGTGGGTGAGATGCGCGACCTGGAAACCATCCGACTGGCGCTGACAGCTGCGGAAACGGGTCACCTGGTGTTCGGTACCTTGCATACCAGCTCTGCCGCAAAAACGATTGACCGGGTGGTCGACGTGTTTCCCGCGGCTGAGAAAGAAATGGTGCGCTCCATGTTGTCTGAGTCGCTGCGCGCCGTGATTTCACAAACCCTGTGTAAAACCAAGGATGAGCAAGGCCGCGTGGCTGCGCATGAAATCATGATGGGCACGCCCGCCATTCGTAACCTGATTCGTGAAAACAAGATTGCGCAGATGTATTCTGCCATCCAGACCGGCCAGAGCATGGGCATGCAAACCCTGGATCAGAACCTGCAAGATCTGGTCAAACGTAATGTCATCAGTGCCGCTGAAGCGCGCACCAAGGCAGCAAACCGTGACGCTATCATCGGCTAACAATATGGATAGTACGCAAACGGTGGGCGATCACGCCCAGACGGAGAAATTCGTCAATGACTTGCTGAAGCTCATGATTACGCGTAAAGCGTCTGACTTGTTTATCACGGCGGGCTTTCCGCCGGCGATGAAGATAGACGGTAAGCTGACGCCGGTCTCCTCACAAACCCTGAATACGCAGCAGACGGCAGAAATTGCGCGTACCGTCATGAACGACAAGCAGGCGCAGGAGTTCCAGGATACGCTGGAATGTAATTTTGCCATCAGCATGCCGTCCGTTGGCCGTTTCCGTGTCAACGCCTTTATTCAGCGCAGTGCCGTGGGGCTGGTGTTCCGCGTCATTAATACCAATATTCCCAAGTTTGATGATTTAAAGTTACCGCAGATTCTGAAAGACGTGGTAATGGCCAAACGCGGCCTGATCATTTTTGTCGGCGGCACCGGTTCCGGTAAGTCCACCTCAATGGCCGCCATGCTGGGGCACCGCAACGAAAGCAGTTACGGCCATATTATTACGATTGAAGACCCGGTGGAGTTTGTGCATAGCCATCGCAACTGTATCGTCACGCAACGTGAAGTCGGCGTAGATACCGAAAATTGGCATGCGGCGCTCAAAAACACCTTGCGCCAGGCGCCAGACGTCATCATGATTGGTGAGATCCGTGACCGCGAAACCATGGATTACGCCATTGCCTTCTCTGAGACCGGCCACTTGTGCCTGGCTACCCTGCACGCCAACAGCACCAACCAGGCGCTGGACCGGATTATTAACTTTTTCCCCGAAGAGCGCCGTCAGCAGCTATTGATGGACTTGTCGCTAAACTTGCGTTGCGTGGCTTCGCAGCGGTTGATACCCAAACTCGATAGTAGTGGCCGTGTCGCTGCCGTGGAGGTATTGCTGCATTCGCCGCTGATTTCTGACCTGATTTATAAAGGCGATGTGCACGCCATTAAAGAAATCATGGCCAAATCCCGTGAATTAGGCATGCAAACGTTTGACCAGGCCTTATTTGATTTGTTTGAGTCTGGCCAGATTAGTTATGACGACGCCTTGCGTAATGCTGACTCGGTCAATGACTTGCGGCTCAAGTTTAAATTGAATAGTAAAGTCATGAATCCTGAGAACCAGGAGCGCAGCAATATCTCTGACCTGGATATTTTGTAAACCAGCCAACGCATGAAAAACGCCTGCGATGTTCAAACATGGCAGGCGTTTTGGTTGCTAGCGGGTACCGCTTAACTTGCCACTAGCAATGTTTCCTGCTGGAACACCAATCGGCCCTGGGTGAGGGTAGTGGTGACCTTGCCTGTGACTGCATGATTCACAAAAGGCGTATTCTTGCCCTGGCTCATTAGTGCACGGCCATCCACACGCCATTCCATTTCCGGATCATAAATCACCACATCTGCTGTTGCCCCTACTTGCAAATTGCCTGCATGGACGCCGAGGATATTGGCCGGTGCTTGTGTGATTTTGGCCAATGCTTGCGCAGGCGAGAGTTTGGCTTGGGCGGCCCATTTTAAAGTCAATGGCAGCAACAATTCCAATGCAGAAGCACCTGGGTGCGATTCTGCAAAAGGCAAGGCTTTGGCATCGTCATCCACTGGTGTGTGGTCGGAGCAGATGGCATCCAGCGTGCCGTCCAGCAAGCCTGCGCGCAAGGCATCGCGGTCGCGTTGGGTGCGTACCGGCGGTGTCAGGTGCACCATGCTGTCAAAAAAGCCGATATCCATGTCGGTCAGGTGCAGATGCTGAATGCTCACATCTGCGGTCACTTGCATGCCGGACTGTTTGGCCTGGCGGATCAGCTCCACAGACTCTGCGGTAGAAACACGGGCGATATGCAAGTTGACGCCGGTGGCTTGCGCAATACGCAGCATGGTTTGCAAGGCGATGCTTTCTGCGGCAGAAGGAATGCCTTTCAGGCCTAATCTCGAAGCGACTTCACCATCATGCGCGACGCCATTCTTGGCCAGGTAAGGATCTTCGGCACGCATAAACAGGGTGTAACCAAACGAGGCGGCATACTCAAAGGCGCGCCATAGTACCTGGGTATCGACAATGGCGGTATCGGCCTGTGAAAAGCCGACACATCCGGCCGCGGTCAGTGCATACATTTCTGTGAGTAACTGGCCCTGCAACTGGCGTGTCACCGCGCCCAGCGGGTAGACATGCGCCAACGCCTGTGATTTGGCTCTGTGTTTGAGCATTTCAACCAGGCCAGGCTCATCCAGCACCGGGTCGGTGTCTGGCGGGCAAGCCAAGCTGGTGACGCCACCGGCCATGGCAGCACGTAGTTCGCTCAGTAGTGTGGCTTTGTATTCACTGCCAGGTTCGCGCAAGCGGGCGCACAGGTCGACCAGGCCGGGTAATACCCATTTGCCGCTGGCGTCCAGCGTTTGCTCTGCCTTGAAGTCTGCGGGTGCCTCACCGATGGCGATAATCTTGCCAGCACTGATATAAAGGTCTTTGACCTGGTCCAGTTGCTGGCTAGCATCCATCAGGCGGCCTTGTTTAATGACGATATTCATGCGGCGTTGCCCCCTCCCAGAATGGCCATCACCGCCATGCGGACTGCGATACCATAAGTTACTTGCGGCAAGATCACCGACTGTTTGCCGTCTGCGACGGCTGAATCAATTTCTACGCCACGGTTCATCGGCCCCGGGTGCATCACAATCGCATCCGGCCTGGCCAGCGCCAGCCGCTCTGGCGTCAGGCCAAAGGTTTGGAAAAACTCTTGCGAACTTGGCAGCAAAGCGCCTGACATGCGCTCGTTTTGCAGGCGCAACATCATCACTACATCGACGTCTTTCAGGCCTTCTTCCATATTGTGGAACACCTGTACGCCGAGTTTTTCCACATCGGTAGGCAGCAGGGTGCGTGGCGCGATGACGCGTATCTCAGGCACGCCCAGGGTGGTCAAGGCGTGAATCTCGCTGCGGGCGACGCGTGAATGCAGCACATCGCCAACAATGGCGACGCGTAGGTTGTGCATTTCCGGTTTGTATTTGCGGATGGTAAAGACATCCAGCAAGCCTTGCGTCGGATGCGCATGACGGCCATCGCCCGCGTTAATGACACTGATATGCGGTGGCACATGTTGGGCAATAAAGTGCGCGGCGCCGCTTTGCTGGTGACGTACGACAAACATATCGGCGTGCATCGCAATCAGGTTGTTCACCGTGTCTAAAATCGTTTCGCCTTTGGACTGCGACGAGGTGCTGACATTGAGGTTGAGCACATCGGCCGACAGGCGCTTGGCGGCAATTTCAAAAGTGGTACGTGTGCGGGTACTGTTTTCAAAAAAGATATTGCACACGGTTTTACCACGCAGCAGCGGTACCTTTTTCACTTCACGTTCAGCCACACCGACAAAGTTTTCAGCGGTGTCCAGAATGTCCGTCAAAATGCGTTTAGGCAGGCCTTCGATACTGAGCAGGTGTTGCAATTGTCCTTGCGCGTTGAGTTGCGGGTTATGCATGGTCGTCAGCTCCGCTCTTGGCAGGTGAGGCCGATTCAGAAATACTGAGGCTCAGGCGTCCCAGTGTATTCATGGCCAGGTCAAAAGATTGATGCGCCTGTAAAGGCAGGTCGGCACCGACCATGTCGGGTCGGATCGGTAATTGTGCGCCGCCACGGTTAATGAGGGCGGCCAGTTGTACCGAAGCCGGGCGGCCATAGTCAAACAGTTCATTCATGACCGCGCGCGTGGTGCGGCCGGTATAGAAAATATCGTCGATCAGGATGATGTGCTTGCCGTTGACGTCGAATGGGATATAAGCAGGATGGGCTGAGGTTTTCAAGCCGCGTTGCGCATAATCGTCCCGGTACATGGCTGCATCCAGCTTGCCGAACAAGATGTCATGCCCAAGCTCGGTTTGCAGGCGTTTGAGTAGCCGCTCCATGAGCCAGACACCGCCGGTATAAATCCCAACCAGGGCAGTGTTCTCTTGTATGCGTGGCTTGATTTGAGCATATAAATGCTCCAGTAATTGTTCGGGGTCAGGTAGTGTCATGAGGGGCGGTGTGCTATGCACGTCCATGATAAGCATCAAAATAGGATTGTAATATAGTTTGTGCGGCAACCTGGTCCAGCATTGGTTTTTGTGCGCGGCCTTTTACGCCAGCCTCACGCAAGGACTGCGCCGCTTCGGCTGAAGACAGTCGCTCATCCACCATCACCACCGGCAGATTAAAGCGGCCTTCGAGGCGCTGGGCAAATTTTTGCGCCAGCGCGGTCATGGCATGGGCTTCGCCCTCTAGTGACATGGGCAAGCCGACGACCAGCAGTGCGGGTTGCCACTCTTGCAACAATTGGTCAATTTGCGCAAATTTGGCGGCATTTTCTTCTGCTTCTATGGTGAGCAGCGGGTGTGCCAGTTTGAGCAAGGTGTCACCAATGGCCACGCCTATGCGCTTTTCACCGAAATCAAAAGCCAGCACAGAGCCGCTGACATTCGGATAACGGCGTTGGGTAATCGGTAAATGGCTTTGGTTGAGAGGCTGTTTGCCGTGCTTGACCGCATCAGGCATGACCAGCAACCTCAGACAGGGTGGCAAAGTCTACACCCAGTTGCTGCATGGCCCACGATAATTTGTCATCATTGGGCAATTTGAAAATCAGTTTATGCAGTTGCTGGTTGTCTTCCAGCGGCAAGGTCAGCCAGGCATTGGCCTGGATTTCTTCCTCCAGTTGGCCCGCGGACCAGCCGGTATAACCGAGTGCGATAAACATGTCTTGCGGGGCTTCATCGCGCGCAGCGGCTTCCAGAATATCTTTGGAGGAAGTCATGGCCAGTCCTTCAGACAACTCCATGGTGGTGTTGAATTCAGTCGCTGGCGTGTGCAGCACAAAGCCGCGCTCTACTTGTACCGGTCCGCCAAAATGCACTTGCCGCTCTTGCTGGTAGTTGGCATGGCATTCCATATCCAGTTGCTCAAACAGGTCACCCACATTCAATTGCAAAGGGTGGTTGAGTATCATGCCCATGGCGCCATCGTGGTCGTGGTTGCAGACCAGGATCACACTTTTGCTGAAATAGGGGTCCTCCATCGCCGGCATGGCGATTAAAATCTGGCCAGTGAGGTTCAGGCGCATGTCATTGCTGTCTAAAGATAACTGTTCACTCATACCGGCTTGGTTTCTTCTGCGCTCAAATAACCAGTAATTTCCAGGCCAAAGCCATCCATGCTTGGCATTTTGCGTGGGGCGGCCATCAGGCGCATTTTCTTCACGCCGAGGTCGAGCAGTATTTGTGAGCCGGTGCCGTAATTGCGTAACTCCTGGTTCAACACCAGTTTCTGGTCGGCACGCAAAATGCGGTCTGTCAGCCCCAGCCCATCTTCATCGTGGTTGATCAGCACAATCACGCCACATGGCGCGGTGCTAATAATGCGCATGGCGTGCAGCAGGTTCCAGCTATGTGCCTGGTGGCTGCTATCCAGCAGGTCTATCATAGACAAGGGCTCGTGCACGCGTACCAGTGTTTCTTCGCTAGCGTGCGGATCCCCTTTGACCAGGGCTAAATGTGTTTCTTGCGCAATATTGTCGCGGTAGGCGATCAGGCGCATCGGGCCAAAAACGGTTTCTATCGTGCGCTCGGCGCTGCGCTCAATCAGCGTCTCGTGTGAGGCTCGGTAATGGATGAGGTCGGCAATGGTGCCGATTTTAATATCATGCTCCGCCGCTACCTGCATCAGGTCCGGCAAGCGTGCCATTTCACCGTCATCCTTGAGGATTTCGCAAATGACGCTGGCAGGTTCACATCCGGCCAGTTGCGCCAGGTCGCAGCCTGCTTCGGTGTGTCCTGCACGCACCAGCACGCCACCATTCATGGCAGACAGTGGGAAAATATGACCAGGGCTGACCAAACTGCGGGCATTGGCCTGCTTGGCGATCGCCGCGCGTATGGTCGTGGCGCGATCTGCGGCAGAAATGCCGGTGGTAACGCCTTCGGCAGCTTCAATCGAAACCGTGAAATTGGTGCCGAGGCGGGTGCCGTTTTTTTGCACCATGGGTGGCAAATCTAATTGGCGGCAGCGTTGCTCGGTCAGGGTCAGGCAGATCAGGCCACGGCCAAACTTGGCCATAAAATTGATATGTTCCGCGGTGACAAACTCAGCGGCAATGACAAAGTCACCTTCGTTTTCACGGTGTTCATCATCCACCAGGATGACCATTTTTCCGGCACGGATATCGGCAATAATGGCTTCAATAGGGCTAATTTGCGCCGACATTATTCTTGCTCCCAGGCTTGCATGCGCTCGACATAGCGTGCAATTAAATCAATTTCAAGGTTCACTGGGTCTCCAGCCTTGGCGTATTGCATCATGGTGTGCTGCATGGTGTGCGGGATCAGGTTAATACTGACTTCGTCCTGGCTGATCTCGTTCACGGTCAGGCTGATGCCGTTCACACACAAGGAGCCTTTTTTAGCGACGTATTTGCTGATGGCGTGCGGCGTGCGGATCTTGAGTAGCCAGCATTCGCCGACTTCTTGCAGGATGGTGATGGTGCCGATGCCATCGACATGGCCGGTGACCAGATGGCCGCCCAGGCGGTCAGCCAGGCGCAAGGCCTTTTCCAGATTGACCGGGCCTGGTTGCCCCAGCCCAGTGGTCACATCCAGCGTGACTTTAGAGACCATGACTTGGAAGCTATGCGCATCGAATTCAGTGACGGTCAGGCAGACGCCATTGACCGCAATGCTATCGCCCAGTTGCACATCTTGCATTCCCAGTTCCGCGGCTTCAATGCGGAGTGCGCAATCTTCACCATGTGGAACCACTTCGGCTATCCGGCCGACGGTTTGAATAATCCCAGTAAACATGGTGTGATTTTATCAGTGCTGCATGCTAAAGTAATCACATTCCATCAACATTTTTCAATCGTATTGGTCTGGAGATTTTTGTGCGCCTGGATGATTTGGAAGAAAGCCAGCATGTTGAAGACAGCCGCGGCCGCGGAATGGTCGGTGGCCGCAGTATAGGCATAGGCACCATAGCGATTGCGCTGGTGGCGATGTATTTTGGGGTAGACCCCAATGTGGTGCTGAATATTGCACAGCAAGTGCAACCGGCGGCCGAGTCACAGGCGGTGCCTGCGGATAGCAACGACCCTAAAGTGAAGTTTGTGTCTCGCGTGCTGTGGAGCACCGAGCAAGTGTGGCAAAGCCTGTTTTCAGCGGCAGGCCAGCAATATACGGCGCCACATCTGGAGATTTTTAGCGGTGCGACGCAAACCACCTGTGGGCAAGGGCAAGCAGCCATGGGCCCGTTTTATTGCCCGGCAGACCAGAAGGTGTATATCGATTTAAGTTTTTACCAGGAGCTGCAAGAGCGGTTTAAAGCGCCCGGGGATTTTGCCCAGGCCTATGTGATTGCACATGAGGTTGGCCACCATGTGCAGAACTTGCTGGGCACCTCGGCAAAAGTGCAGCAAGCCAGGCAGCAGGCGCGCTCAGAGGCTGCGTCTAACGCTTACTCAGTGCGGCTGGAGTTGCAGGCCGATTGTTATGCCGGTGTCTGGGCACATCATGCGGATCAGCAATTCCGCATTCTGGAAACGGGCGATATTGAAGAGGCGTTGCGCGCCGCCACCGCAATTGGTGATGATGCCCTGCAAAAGCAGGCGCAAGGCTATGTGGTGCCGGACAGCTTTACCCATGGTAGTTCTGAGCAACGTGTTCATTGGTTTAAGCAAGGCTTGCAGTCTGGCCAGGTGAATGATTGCAATACATTTAAAGATGCAGTTTAAGCGGTAGAAGTGAGTGATGGCAGAAGAAACAGGATTCAAACAGGATCAACAGTTAATTGACACCCATTTGATTGAAACCACGGTCTCCAGCGAGATCATGGCGCAAGGCAAAATGCTGACCGTGCGTTATGACGAGGCACGTTTGCCCAATGGTGTGATTAGTGGTCGTGAGTATGTGATACACCCCGGCGCTGTGGTGGTGGTCGCGCTGACGCCAGCAGGCGAGGTGGTGCTGGAACGCCAGTTCCGCTATCCGCTCAAGCAAGTGTTTATTGAATTGCCTGCAGGCAAAATTGACCCCGGCGAGCCCGTGCTAACCACCGGCCAGCGCGAGTTGCTGGAAGAAACCGGTTACACGGCGCAAAGCTGGGTTAAATTGGGCGTGCAACATCCTTGTATCGGCTATTCCAACGAAGTCATTCATATCTACCTGGCAACGGGATTGTCACTTGGTGAGCATGCGCGCGATATCGACGAAGCCATGGATGTATTTACCTGGCCATTTGAGCAGGTGATGCAGGCCATTGAGGCGGGCGACATTACGGATAGCAAAACCCTCTCTGCCATGTTGCTGGCTGAGCGCTATTTGCGTCGACATCCGCAAATAGAGAGCGTGGTTTAAGTATGCGGATATTGCAGATTGGCTGTGGTGGATTGGGCACCCTCATTGCGCAGGCAACGCTGGCACAAGGGCATGATTTAACGATCGTCAGGCGTTCCCGCAAGCCTGTGCCACCTCGGGCAGAGGTACTGACTCTGGATGTGGTGAGAGGCGTCGGCGTGTCTGCCCTGACCGCGGTACCAGCGGATATTCTGCTGTATTGCCTGGCGCCTGTAGAAGGCCAGAGTTACCAGCAAACCTATGTCGAAGGATTGCGCCATGTGCTGGCCAATGTTTCCACGGATAGCTTGAAACACGTGTTCTTTATTTCCAGTACGGGGATTTATGGCGAACATCATGGCGAGTGGATTGATGACGATACGCCCGCCATCCCCGCGGATGCCGAAGGGCAGGTGATGCTGGATGCCGAGCGTTTGCTGGATGGATTAGCCTGCGGACATACTGCGCTGCGGGTATCCGGCATTTATGGACCGCAGCGACTGTATTTGTTGCGCCTGTTGCAAAACAGCGCGCGCTGGCCGACGCAGGTGCATTGGACGAACCGTATGCATGAGCTGGATGTGGCGTCGGCGGTGGTGCATTTGTATCAGCAGGTGATGGATGGTGTTGCCTTGCCGCAGCATTGTATTTTGACCGACGGCGTCCCCGCCATGCAACATGAGGTGTTGCAGTGGTTGGCCGTGCAGCAGCAAGTGCCAGCACCGGCCACGCCACCGTTGCAGCCGCAATCTGGCAAGCGCATTCGTAGCCATTTCTTACAACACACCGGATTCAAGCCGCAATTTGCCGATTATCAGGCGGGCTATGCGTCCATTTTATCTAGCCTTAATGATCTAGCCTGAAGTAGCGCCTATGAATAACGACAAAAGAACAGGGAAGTGGCAAGCAGTATGGCGTGGGTTGCTGGTGGCGGGGCTCGCGGTTTCTGGCCATTTGAGCAGTGCCGAGGATGCCGATGGCTTTCAGCTATGGGTTGCCACCATGCGTCAGGAGGCACTGGCGTTGCATGTAGCGCCAGCGGCAGTGGATGCGACGCTCAATCAGGTGACTTTTTTGCCGCGTCTGATTGAGCTGGACCGCAAGCAGCCGGAATTTGTCACCAGTTTTTCTGCCTATGTAAACCGCCGCATCAACCCGCGTGTGGTGACTAAGGGCAAGCAGATGGCGCAGGATTACCAGGGTGTACTCTATGTAGTCGAAGAGTTGTATCAAGTGCCGCGCGAGGTGCTGGTCGCCTTTTGGGGGCTGGAAACCAATTTTGGCGGCTTTATGGGCGATATTCCATTAGCCTCTGCATTGGCCACACTCTCTTACGAAGGGCGTCGCGCTGAGTTTTTTAAACGTGAATTGTTGAATCTGATGCGCGTGGTCGAGCGCGAGCAGCGCTATGACAGCCCGGTGGTTGGCTCATGGGCGGGCGCGACCGGGCATATGCAGTTTATGCCATCGACCTTGCTCAAGTATGGTGTAGATGCCGACGCCGATGGCAAAATCGATATCTGGAATTCTTACCCGGATGTGTTTAGTTCGGCCGCCAATTACCTGTCACAAGCAGGATGGCAGCCAGGCAAGCCTATCAGTGTCCAGGTGGCGTTGCCAGCCGGGTTTGATTACAGCCAGGCGCAATGGCAATTGAACAAGCCAGTCAGTGAATGGGTGAAAGCGGGTGTTGCGGGTGTACCTGACAGCGCACTTAATTTGCCACAAGCCGCGATTTTGCTACCTCAAGGCTATGATGGTCCGGCATATATGGTGTTCCCGAATTTTGACGTCATCATGCAGTGGAACCGCTCCATTAATTATGCGCTGAGCGTTAGTTTGCTTAGCCAGCAGTTGCGCCAGGAGACCTATACGCTGATGATGCCGCCGGAACCGCCTGCGCTCAGCTACCAGCAGATGTGGTCTTTGCAGGAGGCACTGAATGCCAAAGGCTTTGATTCTGGGGCGCCAGACGGCTTCCCGGGCGCGAAAACACAAGCGGCCATCCGGCGCTATCAGGCCAGCAAAGGCTTGCCGCAAGATGGCTACGCAGGCGCGGATATTTTTAGCCGTTTGACTGCGCAGGTGCAGTCGGCACAGTAACTTAACAAAATCACTTAGCAACTAAAGGTTTTAACCGCTAGCGGGTTTTAAACCAGCCGGTCACACTCACGCGTGGCAAGTGTGTGGGTAGCACCTCATGCCAGAATCTGGCAGATAAGAACAACACCAGTCTGCCTGCAGTCGGCAATATGTCAATGTGCCTGGCGTCCCTTGATGGCGTTTGTGCGTGTTCATCCAGGTATAAGCGCAACGCGCCGCCAGCATCTGCTGGCCAGTCATCATTTAGATAAATAATTGAGGTCAGTGTTCTTGCGCCTGGGGCCGCCTGCTCACGGTGCTGGCGAAACTGGTCTATATGCGTGGCATAACCGGATGAGCCTGCCGGGTAAATGGCAAAGTGCGTTTCAAAGCTGTCCAGCCCCATCATCAATTGCCGGTTGATGGCTTGTTGCATTTCGGCCAGCAGGGCCAGATAGTCCTGGATGGCGGCATGTGGGTCGTTGGCTTCCAGCCAGGCAATCTGGTCACCGCGCAGCTTGGGATTGCTCACGGCTGACTGGCTGGTGCCCGCCTGGTGCATCAGGCCATGCTGTTGTTGATCAAGCGCAATGCTACGCAGGTTTTGCGTCTGGCTGGCCGGTAAAAACTGGTCTATGACGCAATATTGCTGTTGCGCTAAGGTGTCGATAATATTGTCTAGCATGCTGTCAGCAAGCATGGCAGGGCGGTGGGACTTGATTGTCATGCGCACATTATAAGCGGGATACCATTGCCTAACCGATGGCTTTCGGATAGAATGCGCAACCTTATTGATTGATAGCCTAAGGCTGCCAATACAATAGTCGCGTAGCTCAGCTGGTTAGAGCACCACCTTGACATGGTGGGGGTCGATGGTTCGAGTCCATTCGCGACTACCAAATTTAAAAAAAGCCACCATAATTTCTGGTGGCTTTTTGTTTTTTTACCATCTGTTAGGCAGAAGTGGCCAAATAGCTGCTGGAGGTGTCCTGATCCAGCCCGTAGGTTTTAATTAACTTGGCCACTTGTTCCAGGGCGTTGTTTTGCTGTGGGCTACTGGCTTGATTGCTGTTATCGCTGCTCTGGCTTTGTTGATACTCCATCGCTTCCTGCTGCGTCACCTTGCCGTCACCGTTGGTGTCTGCTGCCTCAAAGTTGCTGGCAACACTGTTTAGCAATTCGGATAATTTGCTGTCGTCGGTGGAGGAGGCCATTTCCTGCATCAGATCCTGTGTCAGGCCGGTGTCTTCTTCATCGCCGCCGCGAGGGGGTGGCGGGCCGCCTGCACCGCCCGGCGGTGGCGGTGGCATACCTTGTGCGCCACCTGCCTGCTGGCTCGCGCTTTGTAGCTGGTTGAACAGGTTTTCTATGCCTTGTGATAGCTCGCTTTTGGTAATTTTACTGTCACCATCCGTGTCCATACTGCTGACTAAGTTGCTGACTTCGTCGCCAGTTTCATCGTCGGTCGAGCCGCTCAACGCTTTACTAAGCGTTGTGGCGTCTATCGTGCCCTGGTTGGAAGTGTCCAGTTTGCTAAAAATATTGCTACTGATCTGGCTGCTTACGCTGCTTAAACTGATACTTGTCATGCTGATTCTCCCTTTGTTTTGAGCCTTAACATGTGTCCTGGCAGGCGCATGTGCCTGTCAACTGGTTTAACGTCAGGGCGGCGCGTGACTGAATGCAGGTTTTGTATCGGAGTGTATCGCTTTGTATCAGCACCTTTAATGCGGCTGCGCTCGGTTTCTGATTGCGGAATTTTCGTGCGCTGTGAGATAATCGAGGTTTGACCAAAAACAGGTGCCATGTGCTTGTTTTATTTGGTTGTTTAATGTTTAAGAGAGAGAGTCATGCCTGTAATCCGCTTGCCTGATGGGTCGTCCAGAAGTTTTGAACAGCCGGTGACCGTGGCCGATGTTGCGTTGAATATTGGTGCTGGTCTGGCGAAAGCCGCGCTGGCGGGTAAGGTCACGTATACAGGTCAGGAAGCTAAACTGGTCGATACCAGTCATCTGATTGAGCAGGACGTAGACCTCGCCATCATTACCGACAAGAACGATGAAGGCCTGGAAGTGATTCGTCACTCCACCGCGCACTTGCTGGCGTATGCGGTGAAAGAGCTTTTCCCGGATGCGCAAGTGACCATCGGTCCTGTCATTGATAATGGCTTTTACTATGACTTTAGCTACAAGCGCCCGTTTACGCCGGACGATCTAGCAGCTATCGAAAAGAAAATGGCCGAGCTGGCGAAAAAAGACGAAAAAGTCGAGCGCAAAGTGTTGCCGCGCGATGAAGCAGTGGCTTACTTCAAGAGCATTAACGAGCATTACAAAGCCGAGATTATTGCCAGCATCCCTAGCAATGAAGATGTGTCTTTATACTCTGAAGGTAATTTCACAGACTTATGCCGTGGCCCGCACGTGCCGAATACTGGCAAACTCAAAGCGTTTAAATTAATGAAGCTGGCGGGTGCTTACTGGCGTGGTGACAGCAATAACGAAATGCTACAACGCGTGTATGGCACGGCTTGGCGCAATAAAGATGAGCTGGAAGCTTATCTGCATATGCTGGAAGAGGCTGAGAAGCGCGACCACCGCAAACTGGGTAAACAACTCGATTTCTACCATATGCAGGAAGATGCGCCTGGCATGGTGTTCTGGCATCCGCGCGGCTGGGTGATTTGGCAAGAAGTTGAGCAGTACATGCGTGCCAAATTTAAAGAATACGATTACCAGGAAGTACGCACACCGACTGTGCTAGATAAAACCCTGTGGGAAAAGTCTGGTCACTGGCAAAACTACCGTGACAATATGTTTGTCACCCAGTCAGAAAGCCGTGATTACGCGGTCAAACCGATGAACTGTCCTGGTCATATCCAGATTTTTAATAGCAGTCTGCACAGCTATCGCGACTTGCCGTTGCGTTTGGCGGAGTTTGGTTCCTGCCACCGTAACGAGCCTTCGGGTTCGCTGCATGGCTTGATGCGTGTGCGTGGTTTTACCCAGGATGATGCCCATATTTTCTGTATGGAGTCACAAGTTGAAGCCGAGGTGGCAGACTTTATTAAGATGCTCTATGAAGTCTACAAAGACTTTGGTTTTGACGATGTGATCGTCAAATTGTCTACCCGCCCGGAAAGGCGCGTCGGCACGGAAGAAGCCTGGGATATGGCAGAAACTGCCTTGGCCAACGCCATTAAAGCCAATGGCCTGGAGTTTGAATACCAGCCAGGGGAGGGCGCGTTTTACGGCCCGAAAATCGAGTTTACGCTCAAAGACTCGCTGGGGCGTATGTGGCAGTGCGGCACGATCCAGCTTGACCCTAACTTGCCTGAGCGCCTGGGCGCGGAGTATGTGGCTGAAGACAATACACGTCAGCGCCCGATTATGTTGCACCGCGCCATTGTCGGTTCGATGGAGCGTTTTTTGGGTATTTTGATCGAAAACTTTGCGGGCGCGATGCCGGTCTGGTTGTCGCCTGTGCAGGTCATGGTGCTCAATATTTCTGATGGTCAAGCCGATTATGTGCGCCAAGTGGTTGAAAAATTAAAGAAAAATGGCATTCGATGCGATTTTGACTTGAGAAATGAGAAGATTACCTATAAAATACGCGAACATAGTTTGCAAAAGTTGCCATACCTGATTGTGGTGGGCGACAAAGAAATGCAAAATGGTCATGTGGCCGTACGTACCAGAAAAGGTGAAGATCTGGGTGTGATGTCGGTAGAAGCGTTTGTAGCGCACATACAGCAAGACATCCAAAACCGGGTCTAATTTCGGGTATTCGTGCGGCTTTGTTTATTGTTAGGGGATTGTTATAGCTCAAGATAAAGATACACGCATCAATGGCGATATTACTGCGCCACAAGTGCGTTTGATTGGTGTAGATGGCGAACCGTTAGGTGTGATGACTCTGAGAGAGGCCTTTGCCAAAGCGGAAGAAGCTGATATTGATATTGTTGAAATTGCGCCAAATGCCGCACCGCCAGTGTGCCGTTTGATGGATTATGGCAAGTTCAAATACGCCGAGAGCAAGCGTCTGCATGAGCAAAAACTGAAACAAAAACAGGTGCAGATTAAAGAGGTCAAATTCAGACCTGGCACCGATGACGGCGATTACAATATTAAATTACGCAATATCATCCGCTTTTTGGGTGATGGCGATAAAGCAAAGATTACTTTGCGTTTCCGTGGCCGCGAAATTACGCACCAGGAATTTGGTTTGGCTTTGTTAAAGCGCCTGGAGGCAGATTTAACAGAGCATGCATTGGTGGAGCAATATCCTAAAATGGAAGGCCGCCAAATGGTGATGGTGTTGGCGCCTGCGAAAAAAGCGGCGCCGGTGGCCAAAAAAGCTGAAAAAGCAGCACCAAGCGAAGAATAAGGTTTTAAGTAGTACAAGTTTTTTGGAGTAATACGGCTAAATTGGCTGCCTAGTTACTCTTTATTCAACCTCTAAGGAGAAAAAAATGCCAAAGATGAAGACAAAGAGCAGCGCGAAAAAGCGCTTCAAGTTCTTGGGTAACGGTAAAGTGAAGCGTACACACTCTCACTTGCGCCACATTCTGACCAAGAAAACCACCAAGCAAAAGCGTAAGCTGCGCGGTACTTCCATTATTTCTGCGACTGACGTGAAACGCGTCCGCGCAATGATGCCAACACAATAAGGAGACCGACATGCCTAGAGTAAAACGTGGTGTCATCGCACGCGCTAAACACAAAAAAGTTTTAAATGCTGCTAAAGGTTACCGTGGTCGTCGTAAGAACGTCTACCGTGTTGCCAAACAGGCGGTAATGAAAGCCGGTCAATACGCATACCGTGACCGTCGTCAGAAAAAACGTCAATTCCGCGCACTGTGGATTGCCCGTATCAACGCGGCAGCCCGTGAAGCTGGTTTGACATACAGCCGTTTCATGAACGGTCTGAAAAAATCTGCGGTTGAAGTTGACCGTAAAGTATTGGCTGATCTGGCCGTGTTCGATAAAGCTGCTTTTGCTAAATTCGTAGAATTGGCTAAAACAGGTTTAAGCGCCTAATCAGACCTACCAAAAAAAGAGGCTGCGGCCTCTTTTTTTATTTTAATGTTACTTAAAACTTGAAGAATACGCACGATGGCTGATCTCAATCACTTAATCGCAGAAGCTGCACAAGACTTTGCGGCTTGTCATGATGTTCCTGCACTGGAAAATGCCAAGGCCAAATACCTGGGTAAGTCTGGCGCGCTGACCGACGCCTTGAAAGGGCTGGGGAAATTGACGGCTGAAGAGCGTCCCGCAGCCGGAGCGGCGATTAATGTGGTTAAACAAGCCGTTGAGCAGGCCTTGAATGACCGCCGTGACAGTATTCTGGCCGCTGCGCAGGCCAAACAGCTGGCTAGTGAAACCATAGACGTGACTTTGCCCGCGCGTGCCCAATCCGCCGGTGGCTTGCATCCGGTGACATTGACTTTGCGTCGTGTAGAAGAGCTGTTTCACTCCATTGGTTTTAGCGTGGCAGATGGCCCTGAAATCGAAACCGATTTTTATAATTTCACCGCGCTGAATATTCCGGATAACCATCCGGCGCGTGCCATGCACGATACCTTTTACATTGATAGCGGTAATGACAGCATGGAGCACGTCTTGCGTACGCATACCTCGCCGGTGCAAGTGCATTACATGGAAAACAATACGCCACCGTTGAAGATTATTGCGCCAGGTCGCGTGTACCGTGTCGACTCCGATGCCACGCACTCGCCGATGTTTCACCAGGTGGAAGGCTTGTGGGTAGACGAGCAAATCAGCTTTGCTAATCTCAAAGGCGTAGTGCAAGACTTCTTGCAAAAGTTTTTCGAGCGTGATGATCTCACTGTGCGTTTCCGTCCGTCATTCTTCCCGTTTACTGAGCCATCGGCCGAGATGGACATGAGCTGGAACGGTGGCTGGTTGGAGATTGGGGGTTGTGGCATGGTGCACCCAGAGGTGCTTAAGCACGTCAATATCGATAGCGAAAAATACCGTGGCTTTGCCTTTGGCTTGGGCGTGGAGCGCCTGGCCATGTTGCGCTACGGGGTGAATGACCTGCGTCATTTCTTTAATAATGACCTGCGCTTTTTGCAGCAGTTTATTAAATAATTCCATCGCCAGATCACTTTAAATACCGAATTTATACAGGGTTAGACACATATGCAGTTCTCCGAACAATGGTTACGTTCCATGGTGAATCCATCACTGGATACCGCGCAACTTGGTCACGCATTGACCATGGCCGGTCTGGAAGTGGAAGAGTTAACCCCAGTCGCGCCGGCGTTTAGCCATGTGGTGGTGGCCGAGATTCTGGAAGCAGCCAAACACCCGGATGCAGACCGCTTGCAAGTATGTAAAGTGAAAGTTGGCGAAGAGGTCCTGCAAATTGTCTGCGGCGCTTCGAATGCACGCGTGGGGATCAAAATACCCTGTGCGCTGGTAGGCGCTGAGCTGCCAGGTATCCAGATTAAACAAGCCAAAGTGCGTGGTGTAGAGTCTTTTGGTATGTTGTGTTCTGCCAAAGAGCTGGGCATTGCGACCGAAGCCAATGGCATTCTGGAATTGCCAGCAGATGCTACGGTCGGCCAGGATATCCGCGAATACCTAGACCTGAATGACAGCACCTATATCTTAAAACTCACGCCTAACCGTGCCGACTGTTTAAGCATTCTAGGCATCGCCCGCGATGTGGTGGCGATGACCGGTGCACCAATCACGACGCCTGAGATTGCAACTGCGGCGATTGGTAGCAACCTGACCAAGGCTGTGACTCTCAGTGCGGCAGAGGCTTGCCCGGCTTATTATGGCCGTGTCATTACAGGCGTGAATGCCCAGGCCAAAACCCCTGACTGGATGGTGCGCCGTTTAGAGCGTAGCGGCATCCGTAGCATCAGTGCCCTGGTCGATATCACCAATTATGTGCTGCTGGAGCTGGGTCAGCCTATGCATGCGTTTGACCATGCGCTGTTACAAGGTGATGTGGTCGTACGTTTTGCCAATGCTAGTGAAAAGCTAGCTTTGCTCAATGACACAGAAGTGATTTTAAAGGCAGATGATCTGGTGATCGCTGATGGCAATGGACCGGTTGCCTTGGCGGGGGTGATGGGCGGTAAACCGACTTCTGTCACCGATGCTACACAAGCGATCTTTCTGGAAAGCGCTTTCTTTACGCCAGACGTCATGGCAGGCAAAGCGCGCCGTTTGGGTTTGAGCACAGACTCCTCTTATCGTTTTGAGCGTGGTGTGGACTTTGGCAACACCTTGAATGCGCTGGAACGTGCGACAGCATTGGTGCTGGAGATTTGTGGTGGTCAGGCTGGTGCGGTGACCGCCGTGACTGCACAGCTACCTGTGCGCAAACAAGTCGCGCTGCGTCATGCTTATCTGCTGTCCATCCTGGGCATAGACGTTAGCCTGGCGCAAGTGGGTCAGTTACTGACGCAATTGGGATTTGTGTATACCGAAGCTAACGGTGTGTTTAATGTGAGCGCACCTAGCTTCCGTTTTGATATTGCACGCGAAGAAGACCTGATTGAAGAAGTTGCACGCTTGCATGGCTATGAGCATATCCCGGCGCTCACGCCAGTCGCTTCGCAAGGTATGCTGGTCGCGCCAGAGGCCACACGCAGCAAACACTGGCTGCGTGATGTCATGGTGAATAATGGTTATCAGGAGGTAGTGACTTACAGCTTTGTCGATGCTAGCTGGGAGCGTGATTTATATGGCAATAGCCAGCCGATTGCGCTGAAAAATCCAATTGCCAGCAACCTGAGCGTGATGCGCTCAGGTTTGTGGGGCGGATTGCTGGATGCGCTGGATTACAACCTCAAGCGCCAACAAACACGTGCCATGCTGTTTGAATTGGGTGCCCGTTATGAGAAGGGCGCGCAAGGCTTTGTCGAAACATTGACCTTGTCTGGCTTGGTCTATGGCAGTGTGCAGCCTGAACAATGGGCTGCCGAGGCACGCGCTTTTGATTTTTACGATGCCAAAGCACATGTGGAGGCGTTATTTGCGCAACCGGTGCGCTTTGCCGTCGAACAACATCCTGCTTTGCATCCAGGCCAGTCTGCCCGCATTTACCTGGGTGACAAAGCGGTCGGTTGGTTAGGTAAATTGCATCCACAATGGCAGCAGCAATATGGGTTAACCAGTGCCTGTTACCTGTTTGAATTGGATGCCGATGCGGCATTGGCTACCCAGGTGCCTGCCTATAGCGAGGTCAGCAAATTCCTGCCGGTTCGTAGAGATTTAGCGATGGTCGTTGAGCAATCTGTATCGGCTCAAGCAATGATTGATGCGGTGATGAATGAGAACATTTCTCAGCTAAAACAGGTGAAATTGTTCGATGTTTATCATGGTAAAGGTGTGCCCGAAAACAAAAAAAGCCTTGCATTTCTTGTACTTATGCAAGATACTTGCAAGACAATGGTCGATGAGGAAGTGGATACGATCGTGGCACGAATCCTCAACAACTGGTCATCCAAATTTGCTGCGTCACTCAGATAATATCATTGGGATAGTCATCGGATAACACCAAGGATAACAGTTGATACAACACAAGCATCTCGCATAATAAGAAGGTTCAGGGGATCGTTAATGACACTCACAAAAGCTGACTTGGCCGATTTGTTGTTTGAACAAGTCGGGCTGAATAAGCGTGAAGCCAAGGACATGGTGGAAGCGTTTTTTGAAGAAGTTCGCAACGCGCTGGAGCAGGGCGATAGCGTCAAGCTGTCCGGTTTTGGTAACTTTGAACTGCGTACAAAATCCGAGCGCCCAGGCCGTAATCCAAAAACTGGCGAAGAAATCCCAATTTCTGCACGCCGTGTAGTGACTTTTCACGCCAGTCAAAAATTAAAATTACGCGTAGAAGAACACTACGCAGAACAACCATTACAAGCACAAGCCTAATCTGACTCCCAAACATGGTAGAAACGCAAAAAGTCGCCTTGCCGCCTATCCCTGCCAAACGCTATTTCACCATCGGTGAGGTAAGCGAGTTGTGCGGGGTCAAGCCGCACGTACTGCGTTACTGGGAGCAAGAGTTCACCCAGCTAAAACCGGTCAAGCGCCGTGGTAACCGTCGCTACTACCAGCACCACGAAGTCCTGCTGATTCGTAAAATCCGCGAATTGCTTTATGAGCAAGGGTTTACCATCAGTGGTGCCCGCAACCGCCTGGATGGTGTTGATGAAAAGATAGAGAAACCACGCTCTGGCAACGATGTTACCAGCGCTGTGGTCGCCAATACGCAGTCACTCATCGCTGAAGAGTCTAAACTGCCAGTGGTTGATGTTGCCGCGCTAAGAGAGCAAATTCAACAGGTACTTCAACTGCTCAAAGCACCCGCCTGAAGTGTCTACCAAGCTTATAAAACCGCATATTCTGCTTAGCGAATATGCGGTTTTGTTTTATAATGCAGCCTTCTTTTCGAGCAGGTTCCTGTTCGATTCTAACGTCGGGGCGTAGCGCAGCCTGGTAGCGCACTTGCATGGGGTGCAAGGGGTCGTGTGTTCGAATCACACCGTTCCGACCAATAAATAAGCCATTCTAGCGAATTTCGACTTTCTCTATTGACCTGAACGTAACCAATTCGTAACCAGTTCCTCTTTCACTTCACTGTCGATATGCGATCTAAGCTAAGTGATGGCTAACGATACCATCATGAATTTGCTAACTGGTGTACCTGGGGTGTAACGAAATAACGGCGTGAATATGCCAAATGTGTTTGTCCTTTTTTTAGGCTAAGGTTTGCACTTGATTTCCCAAAGCGTTTGTCCTCAAGTGATTTTCAATGACAAACGTACAGAGAGGTGGCGGTTGCGAATGGCGACGACACCGAAAAGTATCGGCCAGTTGTGCTGAAATGCTCTGAATAGGCCAGAGAAATGGGGTTTAAAAGCAGCAACTTTGTTACGCTAATTTAATCCCTAGAGATTAACTTAGGCCAGTGCCCGGAGCCGGAATCGAACTGATTAGACTCTGTGTACCTGACTCGAAATCAGGTATATGGTGCGAAAGGAGATACTCGAACTCTAATGTCGAGAAGTTAGTATATGCAGATTATATTAATACTATTACTTGGATTTGCTCTGCCAGCATATGCTCATGGAGAGGATGCTTTTACTTCTCTTTTTCTACAGCTTTTTGCTGTGGTCGGTACATTTATACTACTGGCTGTTGTGCCAGGCTTAAAGCGATACTCTTCAATTGGTGTGATAGGTTGTTTGTTAGGCGTTGCGGTGTCTTGGATATTAACTGCAGATATCCCTTTTTCGGATAATCAAACCTTGATCACGATTATAAGTGTTGCAATGCCTTTAGGGTTCGCGGCTATTGCCATTTTCTTGGCCAAGAGTCGCGCTGGAACCTAAATCCAATGTACGCAACAAACAATAAAGGCCGGTTATCCCGGCCTTTTGCTCATCAAGCTCTAATTACGCTCGCTTCTTACGATGTACAGCAACACCCAGCAAGCCTAGACCTGCTAAAAGCATAGCTAAGTTTTCTGGTTCAGGCACTGTGGTTATTTGGCCAGGGCTGACAAACCAAGCGTACATTCGATAGTTGGTTTTACTAAGAGTCTGTTGGTTGCCATCGCTTGTGAAAAAGAACCATGCTTCATTAGAGTTAGCACTCGATTCTGTTCCAGACCAATAAACATCAAACTGTTCGTTATCAAAAGTAGTCGTGTCAGGTAGTGTCTGGAAAGCTACACCGTTAAGCTCTTGATAAAATAACTCTGACATTTCATCGCCCGCTACAACACCATTAGTAGTTGAATTCCAGCCGCCGTTCGTATTGGCAACGGTTGGTAACCTCCAATCGTTGCTACCACCGTAACTAATGCTATTGAGGTAGTTGCCAAATGCAATAGCTCCAAACCAAGAGATTTGACCATATCTGCTGATAGCATTGAACTCAAAGTCCGCGGCGCTTAATGTGTAAGTACTGGTTTGATTCGCTGCAATAATATTGTTAACCAAGTTGTCAAAGCCTTGATCCACAATCATGCTATAGATTAAGTTCGCATCTTTTGTCCAGGTGACATCACTGACCGAGCTGTAAACTAAATCGACACCATTAGCATTGTATGAAGTGAGCGTTGCGTGAGCATTGAAACTAATTAATGCGATTGATGCTGCCAGGATTGTTTGTTTTATCGTTGAAACCATACAACCACCTCTCCTAAGTTATTTTGATTATTGTTAAATGGCGTAATAACGCTATCGCGATTATGCCTAATTAAAATTAAAGCTGGAAGAAAAGCATCATAGTCCGAATGGGCTATTCGGTGGATGTCTTAGATGAGCAGGTCTAAGGGGTGACTTTTACTAAAGTGGGGTAACTTTGGGGGTAACAATTTGAATGTAATAGCCATTGTCATTATAAATAAATGGTTTCAAGGCTAAGTTCTATTCGCACCGTGCCTGCCAGCGCTGGAACCTAAATCCAGTGCGCGCAACAAACAATAAAGGCCGGTTACCCGGCCTTTGATTCATCAAGAAATTATGCCTGTTTGTTACGGCGCACAGCGATGCTGAGCAGTCCTAAACCTGCCATAAGCATTGCTAGGTTTTCTGGCTCAGGTACTGTGGCGGCTGTAATTGTCGCAGAAAACTGCATATTTGGAACCCAATAACCTGACCAGTCACTATCCATAGTCAACGGATCAACTCCATATGAATGTGAGTAGCGAAAGCTGCCAGATAAGCCACCATCTGATGTAGACCCTGCAAAATATCCATTACTTACGGGGTCTGTCACATTGGCGACCGTAAGATAACCAATATAACTTCCTGTAGTTAAATGCGTATTTATGTTACTAAAAGATAATTCTTGGTATCCCCCTGCGTAGAAAATTGTATTGGAGTACAAGGCAGGGCCAACAGCCTTAGTACCATCCCAATCTGCAATTACTAAACTTAGATTACCTTGATTGCCACTTAGTATAAAGAAAGACCAGTCCGTTAATATACCAGTGGAGGTATTAAATACCTGTCCATAGCTGGTTGTGTCATCATCAGCTCCAAACCAAAATATGTCTGAATAGTCTCTTGTATTTGAGTAAACAGCTGCATTTGCTGAGGTTGTGAATGCTCCTACGAGCAAAGCCGCACAAATTAAAGCTTTAGATGTTGAAACTCTCGAAAACATAGTTATCTCCCTTATTTATTTTTATTACTAAGAAAAAAGCATGCCAATTATGCCTAATTTAAATGAAAGCTAGAAGAAAGTCGCGATAGCCCGAAAGGGCTATTTTGAGGTGTCTAAAGTGGGAAAGTTTTTGGGTGACTTTTACTGAAGTGGGGTAACTATTTGAATGTAATAGTCATTGTCATTATAAATAAAGGGTTCTAAGGCTAAGTTCTATTCGCACCGTTGAGTCGTTAAATCGTCATGTCAGGCGCAATTGCCGCAGCGATCTGTTGTTGATTGTTAATGGTGCCGATATGGTGTGCCAATGCTTCGCTGAGTGGCATAGGGCGGTTTAAATAGAAGCCTTGGGCGTAAGCAACCCCCATGCCTTTCAGGCAGTCTAGGGTGGCCTCATCTTCGACATATTCGGCGATGGTTTGAATCTCCATCGATTGCGCGACACTTTGGATGGCTTTGGCCATCGCCAGGTCAACTTTGTTGCTGGTGATGTCTTTGACGTAGGCACCATCCATTTTCAGGAAGTTGACGGGTAAGTGTTTGAGGTAGCTGAATGATGACATGCCGCTACCAAAGTCGTCGAGCATGAAGCGTGTGCCCATTTTTTGCAGTTCTTTAATTAGCTTGATCGTATTGTCGATGTTAATGATGGCTGAGGTTTCTGTGACCTCGAAGCAGACATGGCTAGGAGAGATGTCATAGGTTTCAAAGCAATTCTGGATATAGGGTAGCAGTTGGGCGTCGCCTAATGACATGCCTGACAGGTTAATGCTGACGATGAAAGGATTCACGCTGGACTGCATTTTAAACAGCGGTTGCAGTGCCATAAAGGCATGCTGAATCACCCAGCGGTCTATCTTGGTCATGAGGTTGTAACGCTCTGCGGAGGGCAGGAACTCAGCCGGGGGGATGATGCCGCCGTGTTCGTCGCGTTTGCGAATCAGGATTTCGTAGAAGGGGGGTAATTCTTTTTGTTGCAGCGGGAAGATGCCCTGGCAGTAAAGCACAAAGTCATTGTGCTCAATGGCTTCGTTAATGCGGAGCACCCACTCCATTTCAACATGGCGCTTAAGCAAGACGTCATCTTCCGGATGGAACAGGTGGATCTGGTTGCGGCCATTGTCTTTTGCTACGTAGCAGGCGGCGTCGGCATGGCGGGTGATTTCACCTACATCTTTTAAAGCAGTGGTGATTTCGACTATGCCAATACTGATGCCGGTCTGGAACAAGCGACCTTCATGCATGAAGCGGAAAGTTTCAACCATTTGCCGCAACTGGGCGGCAATTTCTATGGCTTTTTCAACCTGGCAGTAGCTCAGTAGTAGGCCGAATTCGTCACCCCCCAGGCGTGCAAACGTGTCTTCTGCACGGATGCGCTGGCTGAGGATCATACTGATCTGGCGCAGCATTTCGTCCCCGGCCAGGTGACCGCAGGTATCGTTAATGACGCGGAACTGGTCGAGGTCCATGTAACAGAAGACATGGTTAGCACGATGCTGTTTTACATCTTGAAGTGCTTGTTGCAGCCGTCTTTCCAGCTCTTGGCGATTGACCAGGCCGGTGAGGGCGTCATGACGCGCCTGGTAGCGCAGTTGGGCTTGTGCGTCTTGAATGCGGTGTCGCATGTCAGCTTCAACATGCTGCATATCCCTGGAGATTTGGTTGATAGTACTTTGCAGCGATTTGATTTCCGGCAGGGTATTTTTGCCATGGCTGACTTGCTGGCCGCCGATCACAAACCGCTTGAGTGCCGACGTCATGTCACGAATCGGCTGGCTGATGGAGCGACTCACCCAACTCACGAGTATGGAGCACAGTATCAGTGCCAGCGTAATGTAGCCTACGTTTTTAATAAATGCCTGGCGATGGTCCTCAATCAGTGAGGCTTTGTCGATGGCGACAAACACATAGCCCAGCAAACGATGCGTAGATTCAGTGGAAAATACTTTGACCATGGTGATGTCATGCGTGTTTTGCTGCATGACCATGGTGTCTTGCTGTGGCAATGTTTCGTTAATGCTGAAAGAGGTGCCCAGATTGGCGATGGTGTGATTATCGGCATCGGCAATAATCAGGGATAAATAGGGTTCCCGGTTGAGCTGGCTGGCTCTGAGCAAGCGGCCGATATAGTCCTGGCCATGCAACTCGGTTTGATTGTGTATCACCGCTGACAGGAATTTTGCGGTGGTCAGGGCATGCTGGCTGAGTTTGTCTTCTTCGTGTTGTAGTTGTTCTTTAAAGTCGAACAACAACAGAATACAGGAGAGCGCGAATACCGGCCCGATAACTAATAACAGTAATCTGGACTGGATACTTAAGTTTTGGAAAAAGTGCATGGATTCCAGGATGTCTGTTTAAATTGAACCAGCAGGCATATACACAGTCTGGCAGCAGCGCCATAGATTCCGATTCATGACATCCCCCCAGATTTCGTGTATAAGTCGCAATGATTATAACAGTAACAATTTTGCCAGCATGTAGCTTAAATGCGTCTAATTGTTAAGTTTTTTTATCATCAACCTAGTGTATTTGTTTTCTCATGATACAGCAAATTTATATCACAGATTACCTGTCGGATGCCGCTGCCCAGCCCGTTGAGATGATTCAGTCACTGATTTCACAATGTCCTGTGTTGTTAAAAGCGCAATGGAAAGTCGGCTCGTTGCCGCCGCTTAAAACATTGTTCGACGAGCTGGTTGCGGCGGGGCACGCACCGGCAAGTGTGCCGGTGTCGGCGGTGCTGTCTGCGAGGCAACACTGGCCGCTGCGCCCGGCATTTTGCCTGCTGCCAGTGCATCTTGGCATGCGACGTGATACGTTTAGTTTGCAAGCGGTGGTGCCATTGTCAGCAGAGGTCTACGCCGCTTTGACGACGCGCTTGCAAACACACTTCTCTGATGATTTTGTCATACAGCAGGATGCCAGCCAACGATTCTGGTGGATACAGCCGTTGCGCGATATGCAGGTGCAATGCCCATGGCCGCAGGATTGTTTGTATCAGGAGGCCTTTCAATGGCAACCGCAAGGGCCGGATGCGGCCGTGATCAGGCAGTGGACCAATGAAATACAAATGTTACTGCATCAGGCCGCACACGCCTCTGAAATAAGTGCCTGGCCAGCTGAGTTAAACAGTTTATGGTTTACCAGTGTTAGCGATATCCCGGCCTGGCAACCTACTGCAGCACTGATTGCGGGGCAAGGCGAGGTATTTGACGGCCTGGAAGCCTGCGCATTGCCAGCCATACGGCCGTTGACTCTGGTCGCGATGTTGGCAGAAGCGCGCGCTCAGCAGGCCCTATGGATCGCAGATGCGTGGCAAACATGTGATTGGGCAGCGCTATCAAACGCCTTACAGGACGGTCGTATTTCAGCTTTGAAACTGGTATTGCCATTTGCCGAGCGCAGCGTTGAAGTGCATTATAAAAAACAATTACGCTGGCAGTTCTGGCGAAAAACGCCCACTCTGGAAACCTTATTGCAACAACTTGAAGCCACGCTGATGAAAGCCAGCTAACAGACTGTTGTGCATGACTCACAATGAACACAAGATGAAAATTCACCAACGCGCTTATTCCGACACCACCTTTGCCGCGCTGCAGGCGCAAGGCTTGCCGCCTTTGCTAGCCAGGTTGCTGGCCGCGAGGGCGGTCACTGCCGAGGACTGGTTGTTGCAGGAGATGCCTCATTTGCTCAAGCCAGATGCCTTGACTGGCGCTGCTGACATGGCGCGGCAACTGGCCGATGCCATTGCGCAAAAGAAACGGCTTTTAATCGTTGGTGATTATGATGCAGATGGCGCCACAGCTACCGCTGTCGCCATGCGCGGCTTACGTATGATGGGCGCGGTAGTCGATTTTCTGGTGCCTAACCGCTTTGAATATGGCTATGGCCTGACGCCTGAAATTGTAGCGCTGGCGGCACAACAGCAACCAGACATTATTCTAACCGTGGATAACGGCATTGCCAGCATCGATGGTGTGGCTGCGGCCAAAGCCCTGGGCTTGCAGGTGCTCATTACCGACCACCACTTGCCTGCCGAGCAAACCCCGGCCGCAGATGGCATCGTGAACCCGAATCAACGAGGGTGTGATTTCCCCAGCAAACACCTGGCAGGCGTAGGGGTGATGTTTTATGTGCTAATTGCCTTACGTGCCGAGCTCAAGCAACGGGGGCAAGTCAGCGACGAGGGCGTGCATTTGGGCAGCCTGCTCGATCTAGTGGCTTTGGGCACCGTGGCCGATCTGGTGAAGCTGGACGCCAATAACCGTATCCTGGTCAGGCAAGGCCTCAAGCGAATCCGCCAGGGCCAGGCCAGCCCAGGTATCCTGGCTATTTTAAAGCTGGCCGGGCGTGATTTCTCGCAAGTCAGTGCGCAGGATTTGGGATTCTATGTCGGGCCCCGCCTCAATGCGGCGGGCAGGCTGGATGATATGACCATTGGCATCCGTTGCCTGTTGGCAGAAACACCGCAAGAGGCGATGCAATATGCGCAAAAACTGCATGTGCTCAACGCTGAGCGCAAGCAGATTGAAGCCGAAATGCAATGGGATGCGATGGCCGACCTAGCACAGGACTTTCGTGATGACCAATATACCATCAGCGTTTTTCAGCCGGACTGGCATCAAGGCGTGATCGGTATTTTGGCCTCGCGCATCAAAGAGCGCTTTCACCGGCCGGTGATTGCATTTGCCGATGCCGGGGATGGCTTGATCAAAGGCTCAGGACGTTCCATCGCTGGTCTGCATCTGCGTGATGCGCTGGATCTGGTCACCAAGCAGCAGCCCGACCTGATTATCAAGTTTGGCGGCCATGCCATGGCTGCGGGGCTTAGTATCCGCGCTGATGATTTTGCGCGCTTTCAGCACACGTTTGAGCAGGTAGTGCAAAGCCTGATTGATGCTGAAATTTTGCAGGAAGTGCTGGAAACAGATGGTGCATTGACGGCGCAAGAAATGACCATGCAAACCGCTGAGGTGATCGCGCATCAGGTATGGGGGCAGGGCTTTCCGCAGCCGGTGTTTTATGACACCTTTCAAGTGCTGCAGCAAAAGGTGCTAGGTGAAAAACACTTAAAGTTACGCCTGCAAAAACACAATCAGCAGTTCGATGCGATTTATTTTCAGCATGCCGAGCTTTTGCCTGAGCAGGTGGAGATCGCTTATGCCTTGCAGGTAAACGAGTTTAATGGCGCACGCAATTTGCAGTTGCAAGTGGTGCATGCTGTGACGACTTGAGTGCGCTAATTACATTTAGCCTTAGAGTCCACGCCCTAAATACGGTAAAATACAGCCTTCATTCAAGAGGTTAAGCATGGCTCGCCCATTTAAATCCCCCAAAGCCACTTCTGCGGCACGTCCACCCAAAGCGCCACCAGCCGCACCGGTAGAGGCTGGCGATGCAGAGGCACCAGCCGCGTCGCGTTCTGGTCAGCGTTTACACAAGTTGCTAGCGCTGGCAGGCTTTGGCTCACGCCGCGATATGGAAACGCTGATCGAGAGTGGCCGTATCACCATTAATGGCCAGGTAGCCCAGGTTGGCGCGGTAGTGGATGAGCATGATATTGTCCGCCTGGATAGTCGTATTTTGCACTTGCCATTTGAGGCAGAACTGCCGCAGGTGTTGCTCTACCACAAACCAGAAGGCGAACTGGTCAGCCAGGATGACCCCGAAGGTCGTGCCACGGTATTCGATAAGTTGCCACGCATCAAACAAGGTAAATGGATTGCCATTGGCCGTCTGGATATGAACACCAGCGGTTTGCTGATTTTTACCAATTCTGGCGAACTGGCAAACCGTTTTATGCACCCACGCTATGAAGTGGAGCGTGAGTACGCTGTGCGTATTCTGGGCGAGCTGAATCCAGAGCAGATGTCACAACTGACACAAGGCATTGAGCTGGAGGATGGCCCGGCCAACTTTGAGAGCATTTATGCGAGCGGTGGCGAAGGTGCCAACAAATGGTACCAGGTGGTGATTAAAGAAGGTCGTAACCGCGAGGTGCGCCGTTTATTCGAGGCTTTCCATTTGCCAGTCAGCCGCTTGATGCGCGTGCGTTTTGGCCCGGTGGCGCTGCCACCCCGCCTCAAGCGTGGCACCATGCTCAAGCTGGAGCAAAAACAAGTGGTGGCTTTGCTGGAATGGGCTGGTTTGCCGGTGCCACGTAAACCGCTCAAACAATTGAGCCCGCATGAAAAAGACCGCGCGACCCGTGTTTTTGTGCCTAAAGTCCGTAAACAGCGTCGTAGTTTGTTAGAGGCTGCTAACGCTCCTGCAACGCCTGAGCAGCGTCCGGCGCGTGCGCCAACCGCTAACCGCCGTATCCGCCAGGATGCCGACTTGAAGCAGGCTTCCATGCAGAATGCGCGCGTCAATACTGGTGCTAAAAAGCGTAGTGACCGCAATCGCGGCCGCGGGTAAGTATTAAAACGGCTTTGATCGTTACCAATAAAAAAGCACTTCTTAACGAAGTGCTTTTTTTATAAAGGGCATCGCTTTACTCTGCGTTGTTTGGCTCGCCTTGCAAGCCCGCTTCAAGTAAATCTTCTTTTGTGAGCATAAACACAAATTGATCACCGGCACTGGTATCCAGCCAGGTGAATGGCAAGTCTGGATAAGCGTCATGAAGTGCATCGCGGTTATGGCCAATTTCTACCACTAAAATACCGCCATCATTGAGGTATTCAGCCGCTTGTGTGAGCAGGGTGTGGGTGTGGTCGAGTCCGGCAACACCGCTGCCCAATGCCAGTTGCGGCTCCTGGCGGTATTCTGCGGGCAGTTCTGCCATGCTGGGTGCGTCAACATATGGTGGGTTGCTGATGATCACATCGTATTTACGGCCTTTGAGTGCGGTAAACATATCGGATTGCACGGCCTGCACCTGATGTTCCAGTCCGTAACGCTTGATATTGATATTGCTGACATCTATCGCATCTGGCGAGATGTCCACCACGTCAATATGCGCGTTAGGGAAGGTTTCTGCCAGCAGGACACCCAGGCAGCCGGAGCCAGTGCAAATATCTGCCGCTGATTCCACCATTTCCGGAAACTCCACCCACGGTTGCAAGCCGTCTTCCAGCAGCTCGGCAATAAAGGAGCGCGGCACAATCACACGCTCATCTACGTAAAACTTAAAGCCGCGCAACCAGGCTTCATTCACCAGGTAGGCTGTAGGCGTATGCTCGGTCACACGTTTTTCAACCAAGGTGGCTAGATGTTGGCTTTCGGTGGTGGTCAAACGCGCATCGAGAAAGTTATCCAGCGTATCATGCGGCAAATGCAGCGCACTCATGACCAGCCAAACGGCTTCGTCGTAGCTGTTATCGGTGCCATGGCCATAAAAAATATCAGAGTTTTCAAAGCGGCTCACGGCGTAACGCAGCCAGTCGCGGATAGTGTGTAAGTTGCTTGTCATATTATTTGAGTAACAATAATTCCATGGTGCGCTTGTAGGTTTCTTTGAGCGGCTCAATGTCTGCGACCGCCACGCATTCGTTTAATTTATGTATGGTCGCGTTGAGCGGGCCAAACTCAATCACTTCTTTGCAGATGTCGGCAATAAAACGGCCATCCGAGGTGCCACCTGTGGTGGATAACTCAGGCGTGACACCATAGCTTTGCGTGATGGCCTGGCTGATGGCTTCGACCAGCTGGCCGCGCGGCGTGATATAGGATTGGTTATGTTCCCATTCCAATGTGTAGTCGAAGCCGTGGCTATCTAAAATGGCATGCACGCGTGAACGCAGGTTTTGCTCAGAACTGCCCTGGCCATCCACTGCCGGGCAATAGCGGAAGTTAAACAGAATCTCAACTTCGCCGGGCACCACATTCGTTGCGCCGGTGCCGCCATTCATGTTGGAGATTTGCCATGAAGTGGGCGGGAAGTATTCGTTGCCGTTGTCCCACACGGTTTCTACCATGTCTTTGATCGCCGGTGCGGCCAAATGAATCGGGTTTTTAACCAGGTGCGGGTAGGCGATATGGCCTTGTATGCCCTTGACCGTGAGTTTGCCGGACAATGAGCCGCGACGACCGTTTTTGATCATGTCGCCAACCACTTTGTTACTGGTCGGTTCGCCAACGATACAGTAATCGAATGTTTCGCCACGCGCCTGTAAAGCCTCGACCACTTTGACCGTGCCCTCAATGGCAATGCCTTCTTCATCCGACGTAATTAACAGGCCAATCGAGCCAGGGTGGTCAGGATGCTCGGTAACAAATTCTTCTATGCTGGTAATAAACGCTGCCAGCGAGGTTTTCATATCCGCCGCGCCACGTGCATATAACATGCCGTCTTTAATCGTCGGCTCAAATGGCGGTGTATGCCACTGATCCAGCGGGCCGGTCGGTACCACATCGGTGTGGCCGGCAAATACAATCAGCGGGCCGCTGGTACCACGGCGGGCGTAAAAGTTATCTACCTGACCAAAACGCATGCGCTCAATCTTGAATCCTAACGGTTCCAGGCGGGCAATCATGGCTTCCTGGCAGTCAGCATCTTCTGGCGTTAAAGAGCGGCGTTTCAGGAGGTCTATGGCAAGGTCCAGTGTTTTTGACATAAGCTTATTCTTTGGCAAACAGTTGGGTGTATTCGGCTTCATTAAAACCGAGTGCAATAATCTTTTCGTTGTTCACCACGACCGGGCGTTTGATCACAGAGGTTTTTTCCTGCATGAGTGCTTGTGCGCTGGCAGCGTCGACCACCGCATTTTTCTCTGCCTCGCTCAGGTTACGCCAGGTCATGCCGCTACGGTTGACCAGCTTTTCCCACGGTTGTTGTTGCAGCCAGGATTGTGCAGTGGCATTGTCCAGCCCCAGTTTTTTAAAATCGTGGAATTCATAGGCAACGGCGTGTTGTTCCAGCCAGTCGCGGGCTTTTTTGACGGTATTACAGTTAGGGATGCCGTACAGTTTCATGGCGGGCTAGTCAGGTAAAAACCTTATTTTACCAGCCCGCGGTGGCGGTGTTGCAATTTATTGTTAC
This sequence comes from Methylophilus sp. 14, assembly GCF_015354345.1. Taxonomy (GTDB): domain Bacteria; phylum Pseudomonadota; class Gammaproteobacteria; order Burkholderiales; family Methylophilaceae; genus Methylophilus. The sequence continues at coordinate 721,451 of NZ_JADKYS010000001.1, forward strand.
AGCAGGGCTGGCTTTAAAACAGGCTTTGCGTGGTCGACTTCAACTGCAGTTCGCTAAAGACATCAAACAGGAATTTTTGCTCTACCGGCTTGGAGAACAGGAAACCCTGCATTTGGTCGCAGCCGATGCTGAGCAGGGCCTTGCGCTGGTCTTCGTCTTCCACGCCTTCTGCGACGACATTTAAATCCAGCGCGTGTGCCAGTTTGACAATGGCCTCTACGATTAACAAGGCCGTATTAGACGTTGCTACACCTTTGGTCAGCGTGCGGTCAAGTTTGACTTCGCTGATTTCCAGGTCTTGCAGATGCGTCAGGCTGAAAGGGTGCAGGCCAAAGTCATCCAGCGAGATTTTGAGGCCTTGCTGTTTAAAGTGGCGCAAGGTTTCTTGAAACTGCGCCTGATGATGGATGGCATTGGTTTCTGAGACTTCCAGAATCAGGTTGCGTGCTTCGACCTCATGTTGCTCAAGAATCGACTGGATAAGCGAGCTCAGTTGTTTGTTGCGGAATTGCTGGTTAGACATATTGACCGAAATACTCAGGTCTATGCCACGGTCACGCGCCTGTTTGATGGTGCTGCAGGCTTGTGAAATCACCCAGGCGTTGATTTCTTCAATCATGCCAAAACGTTCAGCGGCTTCGATGAAGCTGTTGGGCGACAAGAGGCCGCGTGTCGGATGCTGCCAGCGTAACAAGGCTTCTGCGCCGTGGACGATACGGGTCAGGGCATCGACTTTGGGTTGAAACAGCAGCCTGAATTCCTGCTCGGTAATCGCGCGCTTGAGCTCTACCCGTGTTTGCTGCATTTCATCTGAAGCCTGCTCGATTTCAGCATCAAAGAAACGGTACTGGTTTTTGCCGTTTTCCTTGGCTTTATACATGGCCGCATCAGCATTCAATTTGAGTTTTTGCAGGTTGCCGTCCTGTGGATACATTGAGACGCCAATCGAGCACGAAATTTCAATGACGTGGTCTTCAATAATAAATATTTCACGCAGCGCATCCACAATACGCTGAATCACCGTGACTACGCTTTGATGATTTTCGATCTCGCTAAGCACAGCAATAAACTCATCACCACCTGCGCGCGCCACATAATCGCAATTGCGGATGGCATTGCTGATGCGTTTGGAGACTTCAATCAGCAGCAGGTCACCAATATGGTGACCAAACTGGTCGTTGACCGGCTTGAAGTGGTCAAGGTCAATATAGGCTAAGGCTAGTGATTCGCCATTACGGTCACAACGCTTGGCACTGATAATGAGGTGCTGATTGAGCGCATCGCGGTTAGGCAGGTGCGTGAGCGGGTCGTAGGCCAGAAACTTTTTGTTCACGGTCTGCGTATTGCGGAATGTCAGTTTGCTTTGGGCAATATCCACGTTGCGTTCATAAAAAATCACCAGGATAAACGAGGTAATAAACAGCAGCACCGGCACCAGCACCAGCAACAACATCAGGTAGTTCCCTGTCTGATCCGTCGGCTGGCTGAGCAGCATATTGTTATGCACAATGCTGAGGTTAATGGCGGTGTGTGAGGCGAGGAAACCCAGGGCAATTTCGACCGAAAACATCCATTTCAGGCGCTGCAGTGCTTTGCCTTCGTAGCCTTTGAGCCAGAGGATAGTGACAATCGCCAGCGCTGAAGTCAGGCAGGCGAGAAACAGCGCAAATAATGCGGTCCAGGTATCAATGTGGATATTGATGGCACCCGCACTGATCTGAAAGAAGTAGGAAAGCAAGTAGCCGCTGACGCCTGCCGCCAAAGAGGCATAGAGCAAGTCGCGCAGGGGCAATTTCTTTTTGTTAACGGTTTTGAGTAAAGACAGCGATAGCAGGTAAGCGCACAGCAGGCTGCCGATAAAATCGACCGGGTGCTGGGTGATTTTGGGGAAGTTATCTGCGGCGAGCTGGTAACCGGCATGCAGCAGAAAAATGCCGCCAGCGGCGAGTGCAGAATACTTTTTAAGCAGGGCATCATGATCTTTAGTCGCTGCCAGACGCAGGTTATCGACGAGCTTAAATGCAAAAAAACATCCAATGACACTGGATGTGAAAAGCAGCAAAATAAGCATGTGAGTTGGGATCATAAAAATTGCATGGTCATTGTGATTGTTAGTGGTGTGACTCTACTGCGTTTTGTTTCTTGCCTGCTAATTCTCCGTCCTGTAACACTTTCAATCAAATAAAACGATGATCGACAACCCTATATCGAATATCGTTGGCTGAGAATCACTCTTAATATCGACCTGTCATCCACATAACTTGAGCGGACGATGTCGTTTTCAGGAGTGATTCCCGCTATGCCTGGTGTTTAAGCCTTAAACGCCGCGCAACAATTCGTTAATGCCGACTTTACCCAAGGTTTTGGCGTCGACTTTTTTCACGATCACTGCGCAGTACAAGCTGTATTTGCCATCGCTGGAAGGCAGGTTGCCTGAAACCACAACTGAGCCAGCCGGTACGCGGCCAAAGTGGATTTCGCCGGTTTCGCGGTCATAAATCTTGGTTGACTGGCCAATATAAACACCCATGGAGATCACGCAGTTATCTTCAACCACTACGCCTTCAACCACTTCTGAGCGCGCGCCCACAAAGCAGTTATCACCAATAATGGTTGGGCCAGCTTGCACTGGTTCCAGCACGCCACCAATGCCTACGCCGCCGGACAAGTGTACGTTTTTACCAATTTGAGCACAGGAACCAACAGTCGCCCAGGTGTCTACCATGGTGCCTTCACCCACATAGGCGCCGATGTTGACGTAAGAAGGCATCAATACTGCATTTTTAGCAATGAATGAGCCTTTGCGCACGATGGCGTTAGGCACGACGCGGAAGCCGCCTGCCTTGAAATCTTCTTCAGTGTAGTTGGCAAATTTTGGATCTACTTTGTCAAAGTAGCGTGTCACGCCATCGTCCATCAGGTAGTTGTCTTTCAGACGGAAAGACAATAACACTGCTTTTTTAATCCACTGATGGGTTTCCCATTGCTGCGTATCGCCAATACGGGTGGCAACGCGCAATTTACCTGCATCCAGGTCATCCAGCACAGAAGCCACGGTGGCTTTGATATCGGCAGGGGCATTGGCCGGGTTGATGTTGGCGCGGTCTTCAAAAGCCGCTTCAATAATGCTTTGACGTGGATCCATGATGTTCTCTTGTTCGATGAAATAATTCGGTTAAATAACTGTTAAACCCGAAATTTTAACCTAATTTTGGCGGGTCAGGGGCTGCGGATCGCTGACAGCCCCTGCCAAGCAGTATTTATTTGTTTTTAGCTGCGAGATACAGCGGCATGACTTTAGGTGTTAATGCCTGCAGGTCTTTGATGCGGTTTTCGCTGGAAGGGTGGGTACTTAAGAATTCAGGCGGTGCTTCCTTGTTCGCTGCCATCATTTTTTTCCACAAGCTCACTGCCGCTTCCGGGTTGTAACCCGCACGTGCGGCCAGCTCCAGGCCCATGCGGTCAGCTTCGCGTTCCTGCTCACGGCCGTTTGGCAGTGAGAATAGCAACTGGCTGCCCATGCCAGCGCCCTGTGCGGCCATGCTGCCTGCTGTGCCACCGATGACTGAGGCGAGTGCCTGCAAGCCAAACTGTTGTACATAGGCTTGTGACATCCGCTCGCGGCCATGCTCGCGCAGAGCATGCGCAATTTCATGGCCAATCACGGCCGCCAGTTCATCATCTGTGGCATTCAGCTTCTCGGCCAGGCCAGAAAAGACCATGATTTTGCCGCCAGGCATGCAATAGGCGTTGAGCTGGTCATTTTTTTCAACATTGACTTCCCATTTCCATTTGGCAGCATCTGGCCTGAAGACGCCGACCTGGGCAATCAGGCGGTTGGAAATGGTGGTCACGCGATGCAATAATGGTTTATCTGCATTTAGCGTGCTTTTCTTTTGTGCATCCTGCAGGGTTTGTGTATAAGACTGTGCAGACATTTTGTCCACGGTGGCGGAGGGGAGCAGCAACAGCTGACTGCGTTGCACGCCCGAAACGCTGTTGTTGGTGGTGCTGGCGCAGGCGGTCAGCAATGTACACATCACGGCGACTGAAATGGTTTTTATATTAAGCATATTTTTTCCTCACACGTTGCAGTTATGCAGTTATCGCATGAGCTGCATGATTCGTTGACAGCTGAAATGTTAAGGCATTTAGCAAGCTGAAAAACGCATTTTACGCCTGGACTGTTAACTTTTGTGTGTGGCCTGCCATTTAAATTTTAACTTGTGAGCCCAGTTCCACTACGCGGTTAGGTGGCAATTTAAATTGGTTGGTAATGGTTTCTGCGGTGCGGAACAAACCAATAAAAATCTTTTTGCGCCAGAAAGCCATGCCAGGCTTGTCAGACGCAATCAGGCTCTCCTTGCCGACAAAGAAAGAAGTATCCATGGTATCCAGCGTCAGCCCCAAGGCGTCGGTCAGTGCCAGGTCTCTAGGCAGATCAGGTTCGTCCATATAGCCATAGCGCAAGGTGACACGGTAAAAACCGTAGGGCAATACCTCCACTGCCACGCGCTCTTCCTTGCTGGTGTAAGGGTAATCTTCAAAACGCACGGTCAGGATGACCATGGTTTCGTGCAACACTTTGTTGTGCTTGAGGTTGTGCAGCAGGGCATGTGGCACACCGTCCGGGTTGGGCGTCATAAATACGCCCGCGCCATTGACGCGTGCCGGTGGGTGCGCACCGATGGCTTGAATAAACGGAATCAGTTCCATGGACTCGGATTTGAGGATGCCATATAGCAGCCTGCGGCCGGTTTTCCAGGTGCGCATCAGGGTGAAAATAATCAGGCCTATCAGCAGGGGTACCCAGCCACCGTCTGGAATCTTGAGGATATTGGCGGCAAAAAAGGACAAGTCTATGACCAGGAATACAGTAATCAGGCAGGCTGTTTTCAGCTTGCTCCAGCCCCACAGGTGGTGGAACACCACGGCGGCCAGCAGGGTGGTAATCACCATGTCGCCTGTGACCGCAATACCGTAAGCGGCAGCCAAATCGCCAGAACTGCCAAAAATAATCACCAGGCCCATTACCGCAACCATCAAGCCCCAGTTGACGCGTGGCATATAGACCTGGCCTTCGGTTTTTTCTGAAGTGTGGGCAACATGCATACGTGGGATAAAACCGAGTTGCAGCGCCTGGCGCGATACTGAAAATGCACCGGTAATCACGGCTTGCGAGGCAATCACGGTTGCCAATGTGGCCAGAATGATCAAGGGGAACAAGGCCCAGTCTGGCGCCAGGTGATAAAACGGGTTTTGAATCGACTCTGGCTCAGCCAGGATCAGTGCGCCTTGTCCAAAATAGTTACAAATCAGGGCCGGTAACACAAACAGGAACCAAGCCAGGCGAATAGGCTTGCGGCCAAAGTGACCCATGTCGGCGTACAGTGCTTCGGCACCTGTCACCGCCAACACGACTGCGCCTAGCGCAATAAAGGCAATTTTCGGTTGGGTATAGAAAAACAGGAAAGCGTAGGCGGGGCTGAGGGCTTTGAGGATTTCTGGGTGGTGGTTGATGTTAATGACACCAAGAATCCCTAACACAGCAAACCAGGTCAGCATAATCGGGCCAAAAAAAGCACCGACGACGGCGGTGCCTTTGCTTTGTGCCCAGAACAAGACAAACAGCACGCATAGGGTAATCGGCACGATCCAGCTATCGAGCTGCGGTGCGGCAACTTCCAGTCCTTCCACTGCAGAAAGTACTGAAATGGCTGGTGTAATCATGCCATCGGCGTAAAACATGCAGGCGCCGACAATGCCCAGCATCATGATGCGTTTACGCTGCTCAGGCTCGCCACCGGCATAACGGCTGGCCAGTGACAGCAAGGCCATAATGCCGCCTTCGCCGCGGTTGTCTGCTCGCATAATAAACGCGACATATTTGAAAGAAACGATGAGCAATAATGCCCAGGTGATCAATGACAAAATGCCATAGACATTGTCTTGGGTCAGTAACAGTGGGTGATGACCAACTGCGAAGACTTCTTTCATGGTGTAAAGAGGACTGGTGCCAATATCCCCGAAAACAACGCCTAGCGCGGCGAGTGCCATGGTGTGGAGCGCCGTTTGCTGATTTTTTGTATGGTCCATTGTGTGAACAGCTGAAGACAAGCAATTATTATCGGTTAATTCTAAAACTTCACCAATGACTTTGGCACAAATAATCTGCGCTGGGCGGTTTTTGTGGACGATTGCATGAAAAGCTTATTGCTCAGACGGCTTGTTTTTTTCAACCACCACTTGTGCCTGGCCATGATGCAGCGTTAATTGCAGGCTTTCACCTGTCGTGAGCTGGCTGGCGTCCGTCACGGCGCGACCGTCCTGTTTTTGTACAATGGCGTAGCCACGTGCCAGCACCTGGTGCGGATTCAGCTGTTGCAAACTGGTGGCAACGTACTCCAGCCTGCGGTGACGCACCTGCAAGTACTGTTGCATGGCGAGTTTTAACCGGTGTTGCCATTGCTGTAACGACTGTTTTTGCTGCTGCAATTGCTGCACCGGCGAAATCAGGCGGCGCGACAAATAATCCAGTGTTTGCGATTGCTGGCGCAGTAGCGATTGCATGGCACGCATCAAGCGTTGTTGAGTTTGCAATACTTGCTGGCGTAATTGTGATTGATCCGGGCAGGCTAGCTCTGCTGCGGCCGTCGGCGTCGCTGCGCGCAGGTCTGCCACAAAGTCGACGATGGTAAAGTCGGTTTCATGGCCAACGCCGCTGATGGTGGGCAAGCGGCAAGCGGCCAGTGCACGTGCCACGACTTCTTCGTTAAATGACCATAAATCCTCAATGCTGCCACCACCGCGGCAAATCAACAAAGTATCGACTTCCAGGCGCTGGTCAGCCAGTTGTATGGCTTGCGCAATCAGCTCGGCCGAGCCTTTGCCTTGCACCGGCGTCGGGTAAATCACCACTCCCATGCCTGGGTAACGCCTGCGGATTGCTGTCAGCACATCACGCAAAGCGGCTGCATCGGGTGATGTCACCACGCCTATGCGTTGCGGGTTGGCCGGAATGGCTTTTTTGCGTGACTGGTCGAACAGGCCTTCGGCTTGCAGGCGTTGTTTGAGTTGCTCAAACGCTTCATACAGCCTGCCCATGCCCGCTGGCTGCATAAACTCTATGGTTAACTGAAAGTCACCACGCGCTTCATACAGCGTGACCGTCGCCCGCGCTTCAATCAGGTCGCCTTCGCGCGGTATGCTGCCCACCAGGCTGTTGCGGCCTTTAAACATGACGCAGCGCACCTGCGCACGGTCATCCTTGAGCGAAAAATACCAGTGGCCGCTGGCGGCACGCGTGAAATTGGAGATTTCGCCGCTGATCCAGAATAGCGGAAAGCTGGTTTCCAGCAGCTCTTTCGTCAGTCGCGTCAGATCGCTGACATTCAAGATTTGTTTAAAAGGTGTCGATAACAAGTTGGTCATAGCCACGCATTATCCAACAGCCGGTCACGATTTGGCTATGTGCTTCATGTAAATACCGGCAAATGGCAGCGGCCAGAAAACCACGCTTTTGTCGTGTTTGATGTCGGTGCTGGGCACTTTGTGCGCACTAATGGGTCATTAATAAAAACAAAATAAAGTATGCATAGTCATGCTTTGCTGACGGTACCTGAATGTTACTAAACATATATCACTCTTGTTTGCGCCACCTGTTACGTAGTGCTGTCATCGGCTACGTTTTTTGGATCACACCATCTTATGCCGAAGACATGGGTGAATCGCCTGTGGCCGAAGTCGGGCAGTCGGCTAATAGCGAGCCAGTCGCCAGCTATAACCGTGAACAATCCACCTTAAAAAATGACGCTTACAAGCAGTTTATTAAATTGCAGGTCAGCTTGGCCGCAGGCACTAAAAATAGTTTGGGGCTGAGTAGTTATGAGCAGGCGCACGCGCATTATTGCGCGCTGGCTGGCGAGTCACGTGACCCGGATGCGCAGTTTGCCATGGGCTGGTTTTATAGCATGGGCAAAGGGGTGGAGGTGAATCATGATATTGCCGCCCGTTTTTTCAGCCTGGCAGCCATACAAGGCCACCGCGATGCCCGGGAGTGGCTGGATAAAGAACCGGGCAATGCCGAGTTGGCCGTATTGCCAGCCTGTATGCACAAACAAGGTAATTCTGCGGCGGAAGTGTTGTTCCGCAAGCGTGGCCCGATTTACCAACTAGTGAAAAAGCATGCGCCGGTGTATGGCGTGGATGTAGATTTTGCCATGGCGGTCATTGCTGTGGAATCTGGCTTTAACCCAAAAGCCACCTCGCGCAAAAAGGCACAGGGCCTGATGCAATTATTGCCGGATACACAAGCCAGGTTTCACGTGAAGGATGCCTATGATCCCGAGCAAAACATTAAAGGCGGACTGTCTTATTTGCGCTGGCTAATCACTTATTTTAAAGGTGATGTTGAGCTGGTCGCTGCTGCCTATAACGCAGGTGAAAATGCCGTCCTCAGGCATCAGGGGATTCCACCCTATCCCGAAACGCGCGACTACGTGAAGCGCATTGCACGTTACTATAAAAAGAAACATCACGAAATAAAGCAACGGTCTGCCATGCAACAGGCTGAGATGGTCCCGGCAGACTCCTGAGTAAAAAACCCGAGTAAAAATCAGGGAACGATCTTGTGCCAGGCAGCATCATAAGCGCGTTATCTATTACAATTTCAGCTTCATTCAACGCGCAGGAGTTTGCAATGTGTCAGTGGTTTAAAGGCCGTGGTGGCTATGTACTGGGTTTTCTGGCTGGTTTCGGCATTGTGGCGCTGGCCTTGTTTATACAGGTGCAAAACCAGCTGGAACCCTGCCCATTGTGTATTTCGCAGCGCATGGTGTTTATGGGCCTGGGGGTATTGTTTTTGGCGCATGCCTTTATTTCTCCCAAGTCATGGCTGCATGCCGGATTCACGCTGCTTGAAGTGTTGACCGCACTCGGTGGGGCTGGTGTCGCTATTCGTCACTGGTGGCTGCAAGCGCATAAAGACGAAATTATTGCCGACTGCGGTGTTGGTTTTGACTACATGTTTGAAAACTTCCCGCTCAAAAAAGCCTTAACGCTGGTGTTCCGTGGCACAGGTGATTGTGCCGCCATCGACTGGACATTTCTGGGTTTGACCTTGCCGCAACTGGGCTTGATCAGCTTTGTATTGTTTGGTGCTTATGCAGTATTCCTGTTTCGCGCGCGAGCTTAATACTTAACTAGCATATTTAGGTTGCTTTCTGATTAGTCACGCCAAAAGGAATGTGTACTGAAGGCACCACTTCAGAGGCAGTTTTTAAATGTCCGGACTGATCATCAAAGAAAATGTGCGGTCTTAATACCGCCAAGACTTTGCTTTTTTCAATGCCACCCAGAAAGAACGCGTCATTCGCCATCACACCCCAACTTTTGAGTGTGTTCATGGCGCGTTCATGTGCTGGCGCATCGCGCGCGGTCACAATCGACACTCTCAAGCGATTTTTGTAAGAAGGATCCAGTTTTTTCTTTTCTTCTTCGGCAGACTGAATGGCGGAAACACGCACCAGTAATTGCTGCAATGGGCCGGGGTTATGGGGCTGCATGACATTCGTCGCTTCGTGCGCTTTAAATTCATTCACGTCTCTTCTGGCCTGAAAAACGGTTTCAGATTCATCGTCGACCAATACACCATCAAAGTCGAAGGCAATGCGTAATGCAGCATCTTCTTCGTCATCAATCATGGCTGAGTTCATGACATGGCCGGCAGGCATGTTCAGGCGAATGGCAGAATCGACATCCTCTTTGTTCCCCGAGAGAAAGAGCGATATGTTGAGCGCAGGAATAAATTTGTACGGCGCCTGGCCTTGCATGAAGATGGCTCTCGTCATACCGATCTTGTAGTGCTCTATAGACTTCATGACTCTCAGGCCTGTATCAGGGTCATTTTTTGATAGCAATATCACTTCAACCAGCGGGTCATCTGGGTGGGTGCTCAAATCGTTGAGAGAGAGCAGCCGTTTGATGAATGAAAATGCAATGCCTTTGGGCAGTGGGTTGTGAAGGTTGTTCTCTTGAAACTTACGGTAAAGCGCTTCACCGTCTCGTTTGAATATTTCGTCAGAATCTGACAAATCAAACATCGCGCTCGATGCGACGCCTATCACTAATCTGTTTTCTAGGGTGTATGCCATGATGATTGAAAGTTGAGCGTTAAAGGCGGTTATCTATTGGTGACGTCTGACATGGCTGATTGCTTGGAAATAGCCTCATGCCACTCTTTAAATGGTGCGTCGCATAGTTGTTCTGCCTGTTGTGACAGCGTTTCGTGTGGTGTGTTGGCCGCGCGTAGCTTGGCCGTTTCGCGTTTCAAGCAGCCCAGGTATTTGGCCTTGGCGTAAATCTCTTCGGTTTGCAGGCTGGCAATCGCCTGGTCGGCCTGATTGAGTGACTGGCACAGTGGGGCGGATTGCGATGCGCCTTGCCAGGTGTTTTTTTGCATATGAATCACATTAGCAATGTCTTGCCCGCGCTTGTGGATCCAGTCTTCGAGAATTTCGTTGCCGCAGCTTTCGCTTTGGCAGCGCATGACGCTCTTGAGCAGCCAGGCGGCTTGTTTAGTCATGCGTTCTTCCGAAATGCCGCAGTTGTGAATCACGTCATGTGAGCGTGAGAAATACAGCTTGTAATTGGCGCGCCAGGTGGCGTGGCTAGCGCAGGCAACCTTGCGTAAAGGGTTGCCTGGCGCGCAGTTTTCGGCTTGCAGGATTTGCAAGCGCTCAGGCGCCCGGTTGCCGACACGGCGGCAGGCCAGTGAGATGGCTTGCCCGTAAGCTTGCGTGACGCCCCAGAAAGACAGTCGCGCCTGGGCGAATCCAGGGCTGTTGACTAATGCCTTGTCGTTTTTCCAGTCCAAGGCTTCGGCGGCCTGGCTAGAGGGGTGGAAAACGGTTTCGCGCTCCACCTCCATCGAAAACTCACTGCAAGAAGCTTGCACATGGCGTGTGGCGATGCTGTCGTCATGATCATCTGCCCTGAGCTTTAAGAAAACGATGTCTTCATGTTGGCCAACCTGGAGCGAATCAAGGTCGACTGCTACGGTGAGAAACTTTTCCCGGCCAGGCACGGTTTGCCATTGCTCAGCCTGGCTCAGTGAAGGGAATAACAGGGATTGCAGGCAAACAATAGCAAATACAACAGCAGGGCATTTCAACATGGTGAGCGATACGAAACAACAGGGTAATGGGAGGGTCGCTAAATGGGGCGGTTTAGTGAAGTGGTTTAATCATGTGCGGCAGCATAGACACTGTTACGCCCGGCTTGTTTGGCTTCATACAGGGCCTGGTCTGCGCGTTGTAACAATTGTGACAAGTTATCGCCGGGATGCAGCACGGCGACCCCGGCGCTAATGGTAATGCTGCCTACCCCTGCCAGATGCATGGCGTTGATCTGGTGGCGCACCTTTTCTGCCAGTTGCGTGGCCTGTTTAAGCGTGGTGCGTGGTGCGTAAATAATCAATTCATCACCGCCCCAGCGCACGGTGATGTCCGAGATGCGGCTATGTTTTTTGATGCAACTGGCCACCGATTTGAGGACCACATCGCCCAAGACATGGCCGTGGGTATCATTGATCTTTTTGAAGTGGTCGATGTCTATCAGGATGAGCGCGTCAGAAATTTTTCTGCGCGTGATGGCAGGCGTATGCTCTGCAAACACGGTTTCAAAGTGGTGACGGTTGCTGAGTCCGGTTAAATGGTCGGTGCTGGAAAGTGTTTTCAGGTTTTCCTTTTCCACTTCCAGTGCTGTATTAGCGGCGGCTAATTGCTCGGTGCGCTGTTTCACCAGGGCTTCGAGGTCTGTGTTAAGCGCTTTTAAATGGCTGGTTTGCGATTCGCGCAGGCACTCGTAGTTGCGGATGATAAAGAACTGGGCCAGCAGGTAAAGGCACAGGCTGAGGATGTCTAGATTGCTGTACTCCGAGGGGAAGATACCCATGGCATGGTTGCTAATCACCAGTATCAGCAGGATGGCCAGCATGTAGTAACCGGCCACGCGGCCTTTGAGGTAGAACGCCGCGGCCAGGATTAATAACAGCAGGGCGCTGCGGGTGGTGGTGCCCATGCCCATAAAGAACACGGTGACAAACTGCATAAAGCACAGCCATAAGGCAATGCTGGCAATTAACTCAATATTTTTCTGGTAGCGGTAAAGCACCCATAGCAAACCAAAGGCGAGAAATGCAGAAACCAGATCAACACGGCCGATGAAAGGTTGCAGGTTCCAGCGGATAATGCCCATGGACAGCGATACAATGCCAGAGAACGCAAACACATTATTCAAAAAAACGACTTTATAACGGGCGTTATCGGCTTCGCTGAGCTCTGGAAAAAGCTTGATCGGACGCAACATGACGACAAGCGCTTGGCTAATCCACTTCTTCAACATCCAGTTTCCTCGGTAATTATTGTTTTTGTGATGCAGGCAGTTTATGTAAAATTAGTACTTCACCAGCTAAATCAGAAACGACACTGGAATTTTACATATATTAAGTATCTGCGGGTGTTACTTTTACGCGATTCAATTCAGAATATTTTGGGCACCAGGCCCCGTTCCGTCTGGAAAACAACAAACATCGGTCTGTTATGAAACCATATAAAACTTTGGATGACTTTGTCGGCAATACGCCGCTGGTCGCTTTGCAGCGCATGAACCCTAATCCGAGCAATACCATTCTGCTCAAACTGGAGGGTAATAACCCGGCTGGTTCAGTTAAGGATAGGCCTGCCTACAGCATGATTTTGCGCGCCGAACAGCGAGGTCAGATCAAACCGGGAGATACCCTGATTGAAGCCACCAGCGGCAATACGGGGATTGCTTTAGCCATGGTGGCCGCCATGCGTGGTTATAAAATGGTGTTGGTGATGCCTGAGAACCAGTCCATCGAGCGCAGGCAAAGCATGAAAGCCTATGGCGCCGAGCTGGTGTTAACCCCTAAAGACGGCAGTATGGAGCTGGCGCGCGATGTAGCGATGAAGTTGCAGGCCGAGGGTGAAGGCATCGTACTCGACCAGTTTGGCAATTCAGATAATCCGCTGGCCCATTATGAAGGCACCGGCCCGGAAATCTGGCGCGATACAGCGGGTAAAGTCACGCATTTTGTGTCCAGCATGGGCACAACGGGGACCATTATGGGGACTTCGCGCTACCTCAAGGAGCAAAACCCGGCTATCCAGATCATCGGTGTGCAGCCTGAAGAAGGCGCGCAAATCCCGGGTATCCGCAAATGGCCAGAAGAATATATGCCCTCCATTTTTGATGCCAAGCGTATTGATGAGCTACGTTATGTGAGCCAGAAACATGCAGAAGACACCACGCGCAAACTGGCAAACACAGAAGGTATTTTTGCCGGTATTTCCAGTGGTGGCGCTTTATACACGGCCTTGCAGCTGTCTAAAGAAGTCAATAATGCCGTGATTGTCACCATCGTCTGCGACCGTGGTGACCGCTACCTGTCTACCGGGGTGTTTCCAGACTGATGCGCGTTTGCGGGCTGATGCTGTTACTCTGGTCAGCGCACCTATGCGCCATGACCGAGATCAGCCTCAGCGCGGACAGTATTTCCAGCGACCTGTTCCAGCTGGATAAACCGCATGCGGTGGTCAATTTGCACGCCCAGCAGCAGGTGCAAGTGCATGCGGAGCGTTTGCAACTCGGCGATGCACGCCTGGATAATCCCAATATCCGGCTGGATATGGGCGCGCGGCCAACGCTGCTGGTGACCTCTGACCAGTTGCACATGCAACCTTACCAGGTGCGCCAGCCGAGGATATTTCTGGATTTGCGGCCACAAACCCGCCAGCCTGTATTGTCTTTTTATGCTGAGGTCAAAGCCTTGCAGGACAATGTATGGGGAACCTTTCACCTCAATTGCCAGGTGCCCGCACAGGCGGCGAGCCAAACCTGGCGTTGCGAAGATGGCCTGTATCAAGATGTGCGCTCGCATGTGCCGTTCAATGTGCTGGTGACGCCGACCTGGAAGGAGCAGGACAAAACCGGCCCCGCGGCCAGGGGCGTAGACCTAGAGTTGGCAGTACGCGAGGCCAAGTTTAGTGATGCTACTGGCCTGCATGCAGGCGATAAGCTGACCGGAAAAGTGAATCTGTCTGCGCACCAGCAAGCGGACGGCTGGCGCTGGCAGGGCGTATTTCAGTGGCAGCAGGGTGAGTTGTTTTGGCAACCGTTTTATTTTGCCGATGGCAAAAAACGGTTTGAGATTCGTGGCTTCTACCACCAACCCACGGTCGATATTGAACAGGCCACGCTGGAACTGCAGGGGGTAGGTACCTTGCATAGCCAAAGCCGCATCAACCTCGTCAGCAAAGCATTTGAGTTTTTAAAGGTCGATGCCAAAGACGTCGATTTTAACGGTGTCTACCGGGCGTTTATCCAGCCACTGATTCCACACTCGGCGTTTGGCCACTTAAATGTGTCTGGCAAAGCGGACTGGTCGTTTGAGGCCAAAGGCTTGCAGCCGCTCAAGTTCCACCTCAATATCACTGATGCCAGTGTAGAAGACCTGGCGGGTAAATTCGGCTTTAGCCACTTTAATGCCGATATTCCCTGGGATTATGATCATCCCCAGCAGATTGTCATGGGTTACCAGTCTGGCCATATTTTAAAGATCCCCCTGGGAGAAACCCGCTGGCAAGCTGAGGTCGACCGTTTTTCGATTACCGCACCGCGTTTGCAGTTGCCTATCCTGGATGGTGGCTTGGACTTTCAGGATATTTCCGCCGCCTGGATTAATCAAAGCATGGTCTGGCATGTCAAAATGGATTTGCAGCCGATCAGTATGTCCAGTTTCAGCCAGGCGCTGGATTGGCCGCTGATGCGTGGTCAGATTGCAGGCACGATCCCGCTGGTGACTTACGCTAACCATGAGCTACGTATGATGGGCGATATGCAGTTCAAACTGTTTAATGGCATGGTGGGGATGTCTGACCTGGATATTGTTGACCCGCTGGGCGCGGTGCCCAAATTACACGCCAATTTCACCATGCGTGAGATCGACCTGGGCGAAATCACACGCACGTTCAACTTTGGCTCCATCAGTGGCAAGCTCGAAGGCGACATCAAGGATTTGCGACTGCAAAACTGGAAACCGGTGTCCATGGATGCGTTTGTGCGTACTGCCGATGGTCCGTTTGAGAAAAAAATCTCGCAGCGTGCGGTAGAGAACATTACGGCGTTAGGCGGGGAGGGCACGGCGGCGGCTTTGCAACGTACCTTTTTGCGCTTTTTTAAAGAATTTGGCTATGAAAAAATCGGCCTGAGTTGCCAGCTGCGTGGCGATATTTGCAAAATGGGCGGTGTTGAACCCTTGCCGGATGGCTTCGTGATCGTCAAAGGCAAAGGCGCACCGTCGGTCAACGTCAATGGCTATACACAATATGTCAGTTGGAAAGATGTATTGGGGCGCATGCAGCGCGTGACGGATAGCAATACTAAAATCATTATCGATTAAACTTGCATAATAGAATGAAGCGCGACATGGCTGCCAGAAAGGGATCAGATTGAACCTGACTTTAAAGAAAAAAAACGCGATACGTACCTGGCTATTCCTGCTGGCGGCCACAGGCTTGAACGCTTGCGTCACCATTAATATCTACTTTCCGGCCGCTGCCGCCGAAAAAGCGGCAGACAAAGTCATAGACGAAATCTGGCAAGTCCCGGCAGGCACCTCCCCAGCGAGTCCATCTGCAACACCGGTGACGCCTGCCGTAAACCCGGAGCCTGCCCCATGAAGAGATTAATGTTATCCCTGCACGCTTGCCCACGTTTGCTGCAACTCTTTCTGTGTGATGGCTATCACAGCTTGAAGTCAGGGTTGTTTTTGGCCAGCTTGATGTTGTGTTTAGTGGCGTTGCCCGCACATGCTGCGGCTGATCTGGATGCGAATACCCCCGCGGTTGCGGCGGTCAAAGCCAGTATGCAGAGCCGTCATCTACAGTTGCTGCCGCACTATCAGTCTGGCGCAGTGGGGTTGACCGCAGACGGTTTTGTTGCGGTAAAAGAGGCCGGTTTGGTGCCATTGTCCCAACGTAGTGCGTTGGCCGCGCTGGTCAAAGATGAAAACGCTGACCGCGCCAGGTTATATCAGGGCATGGCTGCCGCAAATGGTCACCCTGAGTGGGCAGGTGAGATACAGCGTACCTTTGCCCAACGCTGGATGGATAAAGCACAAGCTGGCTGGTTTGTGCAGCGCGATGGACAGTGGGTACGTAAATAGGCTGGTAAAACAACAGCTTGGCTGATATTGGGAGTGTTGAGTCCTGGAGTGGTTTGCCTGATGCACAACGATTGCCCGCCATGGCAATTCGATAAACAACGCAGTAAAAGCATCGGCTTTCAGTTTCAGGCATGGTCATTGCATACAATCTAAGTGCATGTTCCGATGAAAGGAGTCCGTTGTGGCAACTAATCTTTTCGTTCTCCCTCGCTTGGGTGAAAGTATTCATCAGCAGGATTTGGGGATTTATTACATCCTTAATCACCATACTGGCCGTGTACGTTCCTTGATACAGCTGGTGCGTGAAAATGTGCATTGGTATCTGATGCAATTGCAGCCGATTGCCGATGGCCTGGATTACCGCTGGTCTGTGATGTCACGCGCTGAGGACTGCGCACTTAAATCTGCGACCGACAAGCAAATCGCTCATTATTTTTCCAAAGCTGAATATGCGGAGCCCTATGGTGCCTGGCAAGTCATGCGTAATGCCGACTTCGGGTTTGCCAAGTTCACGCCAATGGAGGAGCCGCATGATGTCAGTTATGCGATTCTGACGTTTGATGGTGAAGAAATGCAAACGCCGATTCGCTTGCATAAGGCGCCTGCAGAATGGCTGGAAGAAGATTCCGAAACCGATATCCTGCAGTTGGAGTTTGCCTAAATCATCGCCTGCAGCAACTACCACACGCTGGTGGTAGCTGCTTTCGAGAGGTCTGCCGTATTACGCGGTGGTGCTGACGACATTGCCCGTCGGGCCGCGATGTTGCATGCTGGTAGAGAGCGCTTGTAAAAAGCCACTCAGGCTGGCATTGTCGCTGCTGCCACCCAGAGCACTCACCAGTGACTGAAAGCTGCTTTGCAGGTCGCTGGAGGTGCCATCTGAGCTGGTATCCGTGCTTGTGCTATCCGCTGTGCTGTCACTGCTCAAAGAAGCAATCAGGCTTTGCAATTTCGATTCCATGCCATGTCCACCATAAGGCGGTGGTGGCGGCATCCCCTGTGCTGCACTCGTCGCTTCTGTGTCACTCTCGCTACTCTCCGTACTACTGCTGTCTGTTGTGCCCTGTGATTGCAAGGCGCTGATCAGGTTTTGTAAAAAACTATTCAGTGCACTGGCGGCATCTGTCGTGCTATCGCTGCTTGTAGTGGTGCCTGTGCCGTCCGTGCTGCTCGTTGTACTGCTGGTGCCAGATTGCCCGAAAATAGACTCCAGGCCACCTTCAATGCCCGCACTTTTTAATGCCGAGTCAATGGCGCCCAGCAAGCCGCCGCCATCTTTACCCTGACCTTCGCCATCCGGTGGTGGCGGTGGAGGTTGCATGCCGTTGCGTTGGCCGACCTGCGAAAATGATTGAACAGCACTGCTACTACTAAGTGAACTGATAGATGTCATGATGAGAGCTCCGTAAATTTTAATCCGTAAATGTTTAAGGTTCAGGACTGATGTGATTGCACGCAATCCATCGTGTTGACTGAACAGTGCCAGATTAAAGCGGAGTGTTACTTTTCTATTGCTTGAAAAAACACAAAAAGTCTTTATAAATCAGTTATTTAAATGTATCAATTGATACAAATGGCCCTGGATTGTATCAATTGATACATTTGCCGGGTTTTGTATACACACTCCGCGTGGAAAACAAGGTTTTCTGGTGTAAGCATGGGTGCTGTGCTATTTTAAAAAACAATTTTTCTACGGATACGCACATGCTAAGTTTGGTGTTTGATATTGAAACTATCCCCGATGTGGATGGAATACGTCAGTTACATGATCTGCCAGCCAGTTTGAGCGATGCGGATGTGGCGAATATTGCTTTTCACCAACGTCGACAGCAGAACGGGACTGATTTCCTGCCACATCATTTGCAACGCGTGTGTGCGATTTCTTGCGCTTTGCGCGAGGGCAACCAGTTTCGCGTATGGACGCTGGGCGATGAGCAGTCGAGCGAGGCGGAAATGATTCAGCGTTTTTTCGATGGCATCGAAAAATACACGCCCAACCTCGTGAGCTGGAATGGCGGTGGCTTTGACTTGCCAGTGCTGCATTACCGCGCCATGGTGCACGGCATCGCCGCGCCGCGTTATTGGGACCTGGGTGAGGACGACAAAGACTTCAAGTGGAACAACTACATCAGCCGTTACCACATGCGCCACCTGGATTTAATGGATGTGCTGGCCATGTATAGCGGCCGCGCTAATGCGCCGCTGGATCAAATGGCGCAGCTATGCGGTTTCCCTGGCAAACTGGGCATGGATGGCAGCAAGGTGTGGCAGGCTTATTTGAACGGTGAAGTGAAAGCGATTCGTGATTATTGCGAAACCGATGTCGCCAACACGCATCTGGTGTATTTGCGCTTTCTTAAAATGCGCGGTCATTTGAATGAGGCTAACTACGCCGCAGAAATCCAGTTGGTACGTGAGACGCTATCTGGTTACGATGGGGAGCACTGGCAGCAGTTTATGGCGGCTTGGGCTTGAGAGGTATAAAAATCTTAATTGATTACCGCCGATCAACGCAGATACACGCCGATAAAACCTTGAAATTGCATGTGTACTCATCGGCGTTTATCGGCGGTTAAAGCCTTTTTTACGGTGTTTCAGTGGCAGGCGCTTCAGGTTCCGCAGCATCGTCAGCCACCGGCTCTACCGTATCTTCATCAATCTTGTTTTTCCAGTTCAGGATCACGCGTTGATGCTTTTTGGCGTCATGGCTAAAACGGTAACGCTGTTCGCTACCGAGGTAGCTGGCGACTGCCTGGTATTTGCCGCTAGGCAAGTTTAGCAATAGCCTGGGCGCGGCGTGTTCCAGTGCAAACACGGTCTGGTTCTTGCTGTCAGTGATGCTGAGGTTGACATCGTCAATCACGCGGCCAGCTTTGCCTTCAGAAAACAGGAAATACAGGTTGAATTGCTTTTTAAAGGACTCCATGGCGTCGACTTCTTCTGAGCCTATGCCACCCGTGACATAGTCCACCCCGTGGGCATCTTGCTGGATAGTCACTTCATCAGCAATACAGAAGGACGAAGAAAAAAGTGCTACCACCAGTGTCGTGGTTAAGCGCCATTGTTTAAGCATCACAGACTCCTTATTTTGATTGGTTTGCTGGGTGATTGTATGCCCAATTCAGGTAAAATAACAGGTTATGAGAAATAACCGTCAAAGATCCTCCAACCTGTCGTCTGCCGCCAGGGCCGCGCAGACTCCCCGCATTGCCACCATTGAATCCCTGGACCAGGAAGGTCGCGGGGTCACCCACGTCGATGGCAAAGTCATTTTCATTGAAGGTGCGTTGCCGTTTGAAGAGGTGAAGTTTGTCTCGCATCACGTCAAGGCGACCTATGAGTTGGCGACGACGGTCGAGGTGTTGAAACAGTCCAGCCAGCGCGTGACGCCCGGCTGTGCCTATTTTGGCACTTGCGGGGGTTGCGCCATGCAGCATCTGGAGTTTTCTGCGCAAGTGGCGGCCAAACAGCGCATGCTGGAAGCTGATTTATGGCACATCGGCCGTGTGCGCGCCGAGAAAGTCCTGCCACCGATCCAGGGGACGCCATGGCATTACCGCCACAAGGCACGCCTGCGTGTGCGCTATGTGGAGAAAAAAGGCGGCGTGCTGGTGGGCTTTAATGAAAAAGGCACCAGCTATGTGACTTTTATGGATAGCTGTGAAGTGCTGACGCAACCGGTGTCTGACCTGATTGTGCCGTTGAAAGCGTTAATCGGCCAGCTGTCTATCAAGCAGGCTTTGCCGCAGATTGAACTGGCAGTGGGTGAAGATGCGACGGTGCTGGTGTTCCGTATTATGGAAGCTCTGACTGATGCCGATATCGCTTTGCTGCAAACGTTTGAAGAAACACACGGTGCCCAGGTGTGGACGCAAACCAAGGGCCCGGACACAGTGAAGCCGCTGTTTGGGCATGGTGACAAGCTGCATTACAGTTTGCCTGAGTTTAACCTGCAATATCCGTTTAGCCCGATTGAATTTACCCAGGTCAACCCGGCGATTAACCGTGTCATGATCCGTCGCGCCATGCAGCTGTTACAGCCGCAAGCCGGTGAGCGTATTGCCGACTTTTTCTGTGGTTTGGGTAACTTTACGCTGCCGATTGCACGCAGTGGTGCCAGCGTCTATGGCGTTGAGGGGTCGCAGGCATTGGTGAAACGTGCGGTAGAAAATGCACAACTCAATGGTGTCAGCAATGTTGAGTTTGCTGAGTCTGATTTGTTTGATATGACGCCGGAGTCGTTGCAGGCGTTAGGTGCCTTTGACAAGTGGCTGGTAGACCCGCCGCGCGATGGGGCAATTGAACTGATCAAGTCACTGCCAGATGCAGAAGATAGCAACGCTGGCCATGCGCCATCACGTATTGTCTACGTGTCCTGCAACCCGGCGACGCTGGCGCGCGATGCGGCAATCCTGACGCAATCCAAAGGCTATCGCCTGCAAGCGGCTGGCGTGATGAACATGTTCCCGCATACGGCGCATGTTGAATCTATCGCGATTTTTGAGAAAATTTAACGCGATGGGCAAAATGTTGCGCCGGTTATTGCCGGGGGTGCTGCTAGCGTGGGCGTTGAGTGGCTGCCAGCACGCTGACGAACCGCGTTCACTGGTGTTTGCCGTTGCGCAGGCGCCGGTGAACCTGGATCCACGTTATGCGACCGATGCAGCTTCTGAGCGTATCAATCGCTTGCTTTACCAGCGCCTGGTGGAGTTTGACAGCCGCTCGCGCGAAGTACCGGGGTTGGCGACCTGGCAAATGCGCGATGCCACGCATTACCGCTTCCAGTTATCCCAAGTTGCCACATTTCACGATGGCCAGCCTTTGACAGCTACCGATGTGAAAGCGACTTACGATAGTTTGCTGCAATTGAAAGACTCGCCGCACACGGCAGAATTCAGGCATATCCAGCAGATTACAACGCTGGATGCCAACACCATAGATTTTGAACTGAGTCGCCCGGATCCGCATTTTGCTGCGCGCTTGATGGTGGGCATTTTGCCCGCACGGCTGATTGCCGCCGGGCATGACTTTGGCCATGCGCCGGTAGGCAGCGGACCATTTAAACTGGATCGCTGGCAATCGGCATTGCAGTTGCAGCGCTTGAGTGATGGCCTCAAGGTGCGCTTTGACGAAGTCAAAGACCCCAATGTGCGGGTGCTTAAACTCAAGCGTGGCGAGGCCGATTTGATCCAGGGCGACTTGCCGCCAGAACTGGTCAAATATCTGCAAAAACAAGCCAATATCACGGTAAAAACTGGGGTAGGTGCCAATTACTCTTATCTCGGCTTGAATGTGCAGGCCGATTTTCTGCGTGATGTGCGCGTCAGGCGCGCGATTGCCTATGCGATTGATACCCAGGCGATTATTGATAAAGTCATGGTTAGCCATAGCCGACAGGCCAGTGCGATCTTGCCGCCTGAGCATTATGCAGGCAATGCGGCCTTGCAGCCTTATACCTATCAACCAGCCTTGGCCAGGCAATTATTGCAGTCTGCAGGCATCAAGTTACCACTGACGCTGATTTATAAAACCAGCACCGATCCGCAGCGCGTCAGGCTGGCGACGATTTTGCAGGCACAAATGCAAGAGGCGGGCATAGACCTGCAAATCAAGAGCCTGGATTGGGGCACTTTTTTTGCCGATGTGCAAAAAGGTAATTTTCAGTTGTATGGCCTGACCTGGGTGGGTATTAAAACACCTGAGATTTATAGCAAGGTGTTTGCCTCTAACAGTTTGCCGCCACAAGGGTTTAACCGAGGTCGTTATCAAGATGGCGTGCTGGATCAATTATTGGCAAAAGAAGATTGGCCAGCGGTGACACAGCGCATTCATGGTCAATTGCCAGTGATTCCGCTGTGGTATGAGGGGCAGTTTGTCGCTTATCGCGACACGATTTCGGCTTACCAGCCCATGCCAGACGGCAACCTGGATGGCCTGGCACACGTGGCGTTTAAATCAGCTAAAAACTAGCGCTTGCTGTGGGCATGGTCACGGGTTAACGCCAAACCAGTGGCCGATGAGTGCGGTGACCGCCATGGCGAGTGCGCCCCAAATGACGACGCGACTGACGCTTTTGACAACGCTGGCACCTCCGGTACGCGCCGCAACAATCCCCAGCAGGGCTAAAAAGGGCAGGGTGCTGACCGTCAACCAGGTTTGCGCTTGCGTATGCGGCGCCAGCCAGGCTGTGATGAGCGGCAATATCGCGCCACTGGCAAAGGCCAGCGCCGAGGCCAGAGCCGCTTGTAATGGCTGGGCCTGATTGATGTCATGCAAGCCCAGCTCATCACGTGCATGCGCCGCCAGTGAGTCATGCTGTGACAGCGCTTGTGCCACTTGTTTAGCCAGCTCAGGCGATAAGCCGCGCTGGATATAAATGCTAGTCAGCTCCCGCAATTCACTTTCCGGATTTTCCTTTAACTCTTCGGCTTCACGGGCGAGGTCTGCATGTTCGATATCGGTTTGTGAGCTCACTGACACATATTCACCTGCGGCCATGGAGAGCGCACCTGCAACCAGCCCGGCGACGCCTGTCATCAGCAAAGCCTGGTGAGTTGCTCCGGCGGCGGTCACCCCCATGAGCAGGCTGGCGGTAGAAATAATGCCATCGTTGGCACCCAGCACGGCCGCGCGCAACCAGCCGCTGCGTTGTAAAAAGTGTAATTCGTGATGTGCCATATGGTGACCTTGAATAAAGCGATAAATGAAATAAACAAGTGATTTGATGGGATTTTAATGGAATTTGTGTTGCCAGATAGCGTGTTGCATCAAATCTCCGACTAGAACAAGCAAATCGCTTAGAATAATGGCTATGCATATTGAAATTTCTATCCCGGCACAAACGCTGACCTTGTTTGACGACAATGGCGGACAAGTCACGCGCTACGCCGTCTCGACGGCAGCCAATGGTGTCGGCTGTGTGAAAAACAGTGGTTGTACGCCGCTGGGAGCACACATTATTCGTGCCAAAATCGGTGGCGGGGCGGCGGCAAATACGGTGTTTGTCGGCAGGCGCGCCACCGGTGAAATATTTACGCCAGATTTAAAGTTGCAGTTCCCTGACCGCGACTGGATACTCACGCGTATTCTTTGGTTGAGCGGCACTGAGCCTGGCAAAAACCGCCTGGGCAATGTGGATACCATGCAGCGTTATATTTATATCCATGGCACGCCCGATGCGACCGAGTTAGGCGTGCCTGGGTCGCATGGTTGCGTGCGTATGCGTAATGCGGATCTGATTGAATTGTTCGACCAAGTGCCGCTGGGTACTACCGTGAATATTTGCGCGGCGGATGATTAAGCGCTTTGCTACATTAGTGCCGGTGGTCTTCGGGGTGTTGTGCCTGACCTTTGCCTTGCTGCATCTGGTGCCGGGCGACCCGGTTGACGTCATGCTCGGTGAGTCAGCCAGCGCGGCTGACCGTACTGCACTGAAAGCACAACTGGGGCTGGATCAACCAGTGTTGGTGCAGTTTGGCCAATACGTGATGCATTTGCTGCACGGCGATTTTGGCGCCTCTATCCATACCCAAACACCGATTTCGCAATTGTTATGGCAAGCCTACCCGGCAACCTTATTGCTGGCTGTGGTTGCATTAACGATTGGGCTGTCTATAGGTATTCCATTAGGCATCTGGTCTGCGCTCAAAGCCGGGCATTGGCAAGATGTGATGATCACCATGCTCAGTATCCGTCTGGCAGCCATGCCTGCCTTCTGGCTAGGGCCGGTGCTAATGTTAGTGTTGGCGGTATGGCTGGGGTGGTTGCCGGTGAGCGGCATGACTAGCCCGCTGACCATCGTGTTACCTGCATTAACACTCGGCCTCGGTTTGAGCGCTATTTTGACCCGCATGACGCGTACCAGCCTGCTGGAGGTGTTGAGTGAAGATTATATTCGCACCGCGCGTGCCAAAGGCTTGAGCGAGCGGCAAGTATTACTCAAGCACGCATTACGCGCTGCCTTATTGCCGTTGGTGACCATTGTTGGTTTGCAAATGGGCAGTTTGCTGGCCGGTGCGGTGATTACCGAAACCATTTTTAGCTGGAACGGCATCGGCCGTTTGCTGGTAGACAGCATAGAAAAACGCGATTACCCAGTGACGCAAGCCTGTGTGCTGGTGGTGGCGTTAAGCTATGTGCTGATTAATCAGGCAACAGACCTGGTCTATCGCTGGCTGGATCCGCGCACGCGGGGCACACAATGAAAACGTTTGCGTTGCTCACCCTGGGGTTTTGGCTGCTGGCCGTGATGCTGGGCCATGCCATTGGCTTAAATCCCAACCAGATTGACCTCGATGCCATTCTGCAATGGCCTAGCCTGCAACATTGGCTGGGCACTGATGATCTGGGCCGCGATATTCTGGCGCGCGTGATTCGCGGGGTGGAGGTTTCCTTTATGGTCACAGTGGTAGTGACAGCCGTGACCATGACCATAGGCCTGAGCATAGGCCTGGTGGCCGGGTATAAAGGCGGCAGGCTGGATCATGTCCTGATGCAAGTCACCAATATTTTCCTGGCATTCCCCGGTATGTTGCTGGCGATTGCGTTTGCAGCCGTGCTGGGCGCTGGGATCAATAACCTGATTCTTGCATTATGCCTGACTGGTTGGGTCACTTATGCCAGGTTGTCGCGTGGTCAGGCACTGGCTTTGCGGCAACGCCTGCATGTGCTGGCTGCGGAGTCTTTGGGGGCGAGTAGCGTGCGCGTGATGTTGCTGCATATCTTGCCATTGCTGATTTCCATTTTGCTGGTAGAAGCGGCTTATAGCATGGCCAGTGTGATGATTGCCGAAGCGTCATTGTCGTTTCTCGGCCTGGGCATACAGGCGCCCGATGCCTCGTGGGGCGCCATGTTGCGCGACGCCGTGCGCTTTATGCTGGTGGCACCACATTATGTGCTCACTGTTGGTGTATGCATGATGAGTTTAATCCTCGCCATTAACCTGGGTGGCGATGTGTTACGCGACACACTGGATGTACGTAGCGAGGCGAGAGGATGATAAAAGGGCACGCATGAGAAAACAGTATCGCTATTACGACCTGATCATGGCCGCTTTTGCTGTGGTGCTGGTCTGCTCCAACATTATTGGTCCCGGCAAAATCACCGAGATACACGTGCCCTTGCTGGGCGCGTTGACCTTTGGCGCCGGTATCATGTTTTTCCCCATCAGCTTTATTTTTGGCGATATTTTGACCGAGGTCTATGGTTACGCCGCCTCACGCCGCGTGATCTGGACCGGCTTTATCTGCCTGGCCTTTGCCAGCCTTATGGCCTGGGTGATTGTGGTCTTGCCGCCAGCGCCAGAGTGGCATGACCAGACCGCTTATCAGTCCGTGTTTGGTTCCACGGCGCGCATTGCCATCGCCTCACTGGTGTCCTTTGCGGCAGGCGAGTTTGTCAATTCGTTCGTGCTGGCCAAAATGAAAATCTTCACCCAGGGCCGCTGGTTGTGGAGCCGCACCATAGGGTCGACCATTTTCGGCGAAGCGGTTGATACGACTTTGTTTTTTCCACTGGCCTTTTATGGCTCGGGCGAATTTCCCGATGCCATGATGCCGCAGATTGTACTGGCGCAATTTACTGCCAAATTATTGGTAGAAGTCGCCTTCACGCCCGTGACCTACAAAATAGTTGATTTTCTCAAACGCGCTGAGAATGAAGATTATTACGATACCCAGACCGACTTTAACCCGTTTATCATAAAGCCTTAGGATAATGCTTGGTTTCAAACTGGGTGCGTATCATTGGTTTCTGATAGCAGGCGCACAGTGATTTTTAAGTCTAATTAATAATAAAGGGAGCGAATGTCCATGGAGTCCAATTTTTCATTAACGCACATTTTGTTAGGCGTTGCCGCACTGATTGTAGTGTGGTTGGTGTTGTGGGTGATTTTTTTACGCAGAGTTGTTTCTACCAACGAAGTACATATTGTGCAGGCTGCCAAACAAAGCCGCTCTTACGGAACAGGCCTGGAATATGGCAATACCTATTATCAGTTTCCAATCTGGATACCTGTGTTAGGGGTATCTGTCTCGCGCTATCCTGTTTCTGTGTTTACTGAAGAGCTGCTTGATTATGAAGCTTATGATCAAGGACGGTTGCCGTTTGTGATTGATGTCAAAGCGTTTTTCAGAATTGAAGATAGTAATGTGGCGGCCAAACGGGTGGCAACCTTTGATGAAATGCGCAAGCAGATGAATGCCATCTTGCAAGGCTGTATCCGTTCGATTCTGGCCATGAATGATATCGAAACAATCATGCAGGATAGAGCCAAATTTGGTGAGGAATTCACCAAGCAAGTCGATGAGAACCTGAAATCCTGGGGCGTGGTCACTGTAAAGTCGGTAGAGCTGATGGATATCCGTGACTCACAAGGCTCGAATGTGATTAAAAACATCATGGAGAAGAAAAAGTCCGAGATCGAAATGCAGTCTCGTATTGAGGTGGCTGCAAATAAACGCAAGGCCGAAATGGCTGAAATCGATGCCAGCCGCGACATCGAGTTGCAACGGCAAGTCAGCCAGCAGCAAGTCGGCTTGCGCACGGCTGAAAAAGATCGCGAAGTGGGGATTGCCAAAGAGCAGTCCGTGCAAAGCATTAAAGAGCAAGAACGTATCACCAAAGAAAAAACCATGGCTGTTGAGCAGGTCGCGCAAGTCAAGCAGGCAGAAATTAATAAAGAGGTACAAATCGTCAATGCCAATCAACAAAAGGAAACGGCGATTATTAATGCCGAAGCTGAACAGGCCACTGCATTGATTAACTCCGAGGCAGAGAAACAATCCGTGATGATTAAAGCCGAAGGTGAAAAACAATCCACCATGGCGATAGCCGCCGGTTTGAAAGAAGCCAAAGTGCTTGAATCCAAAGGCATAGAGGCCGAGGGTCATGCCCGTGCTGAGGCCGCCAAGGCCATGCAGCTTGCTTCGGTGCAGGCCGAGATTACTTTGGCGGAAAAAATTGGTGAAAACGAAAGCTACCAGAAATATCTGATTTCCTTAGAACAAGTCAAAGTCATGGGCGAGGTTGGCAAAGAGCAGGCAAAAGCGCTTGAGAAAGCTCAAGTCAAAATCATTGCCAATGCAGGCGGCACGGTGAGTAACGGCATTAGCAAAGTCACTGACCTGTTTAGTGCCAACGGTGGTACGCAAATGGGTTCCATGTTAGAAGCGCTAGCGCAAACGGATGTCGGTAAAAGTGTGTTGAACAAAGTCACAGGCGCTGACGCGGGCGCAGCTGATCGAGCAGAAACGTCTTAAGTATGGCGTTTTACTAAGTATATACAGTGGACATTTAAATGACCGATAACCATATTCGCTGGAGCCACGCTGGCGAAACCCATGAAGCCGAATGGCTCGCCATCAGTGCTTCCAACCCGCCAAAGTGGTTTGAGGTGATTGGTGACCAGACCAATGCTGATACGGCTTACCGCCTGGCTTCTGAGGGCTGCGGTATGATTTACCAGGGCGACTTTCAAAATGCGCGACAGTTGTTGCAGGCGCTGGCGCGCCGTATAGATAAAAAGCCCCTCAAAGCGGCACCAACCTTGCTGGAAACGTTCCACCTGCACCGTGCGCGCCAGATCCAGCGCGCCAATATCCTCAATAAGGTCATTCTTCACCTTGAAGGCGGGCGCAGTGCCATGAAACGCGCCCCGGACGTGAGTGAGGCGTTGGCCCATGCCTGGGATGCTGCTGTCCCCGCATCCGTGCTTATTCCGCTGCAAACATTGCAAGGGATGGTTGGTGCGTATGAGTGGCGCAAAAAAGGCGTGGAGGTGCCTGTGCTCGGGCAGACTATCCAACCTTATTACGGCGTGTACTCTCCGGTGCGTGGCGAATACCTGGAGCTCATTGCCCAGACACCGTTGCAGGCCAAAACCGCGATGGACATAGGCACAGGCACGGGCGTGATTGCCGCATTGCTGGCGAAACGGGGCTTACCTCATCTTATCGCCACCGACAACCAGCCGCGCGCATTGGCCTGTGCGCAAGAGAATCTGCAACGTTTAGGGGTGGCTAATAAGGTGAAGGTCGTCGAGGCCGACTTATTTCCGCAGGACGCACTGGCTGACCTGATTGTGTGTAATCCGCCGTGGTTACCAGCCAAGGCCAATGCGCCGATTGAGCACGCGGTTTATGATCCTGACAGCCGTATGCTGAAAGCGTTTTTAACGGGCGTAAAAGCACATTTGAATGTCAACGGTGAAGCGTGGCTCATTATGTCCGACCTAGCGGAGCAGATTGGCTTGCGTAAACCGGGGGAGCTGGCAGGCTGGATCGCCGATGCCGGGCTGGACATTGTGCAGCGTCTGGATACGCAGCCTAAACACGGCAAAGCGCGCGACGCGCAAGATCCGCTGTTTGCGGCACGCTCTAAAGAAACAACCAGTCTTTATCGTTTAAAATCACGTTAATTGAGTATTTAAGGAAGCACGAATGTCTTTAGGTCCTGTCATGCTGGATGTCGTTGGCAAAGAGTTATCTGCCGACGACATCCGCCGTTTGCAACATCCTCTGGTGGGTGGGGTGATTTTATTTGCGCGTAACTTTGAGAGCTGCGAACAGCTGAAAGCACTCACGGCCAGCATCCATGCCGTGCGTCAGCCGCCATTGCTGATTGCTGTGGATCATGAAGGTGGTCGCGTGCAACGCTTCAGGGAGGGATTTACCAAGATTCCACCCATGCGTGAGTTTGGGCATATTTGGGATAAAAATCCACGCAAGGCTAAAGAGTTGGCCGTAGAAGCAGGTTATGTGCTGGCTGCTGAGTTGCGTGCGCATGGCGTAGACTTTAGTTTCACCCCCGTGCTGGACATGGATTACGGCGATAGCCTGGTGATTGGCGACCGCGCGTTTCATAAAGACCCGCAAGCCATCAATGAGCTGGCTTTTAGTTTGATGCAAGGCCTGAAAAAAGCCGGGATGGCGGCGGTGGGCAAGCATTTCCCCGGCCATGGTTTTGTGGTGGCGGATTCGCATGTCAGTATCCCGGTGGATGAGCGCGAGTTTGACCAGATTGCGCAGAATGATATGCAGCCGTTTGTGCGCATGATAGACGAAGGCCTGCATGCAGTGATGCCTGCGCATGTGATTTACCCTAAAGTAGACGAGAAGCCAGCAGGTTTTTCACCGCGCTGGTTGCAGAAAGTATTACGCGAGCGCCTGGGTTTTAACGGTGTGATTTTCAGCGATGACTTGAGCATGGAAGGCGCGACTGTCGCAGGTGATGTGACTGCGCGAACTTTGGCGGCGCTCAATGCAGGTTGCGATATGGTCCTGCTATGCAATCGCCCCGATTTGGCAGATGAATTGTTGGCCAACCTGGACTGGACAATCTCGGCACAAAGTATCGCACGCCTGGCCCGCATGCATGGTGGGCATCATCCACAGGACATGGTTGGCTTGCGTGAGTCGGCCTATTATGTGGATGCGGTCAAGCGCGTGGCCATGGTCGGTCAAAAAGAGTCAGATTTGTTTGCCTGAGTGTGATGCGATACGGTAAGCTTTCGAACTATTGATATCAATTTTAATGCGCGTTTATCGGTATTCACTATGAAATGGATCGTTTTAGGGGTGTTTTTAGCGTCGGTCAGTTATGTGCACTTTAGAGGCAAGGTGCGGCATCGCTTTTACCGCCAGGTGTTTGACCATTCCGGTATTGTGTCGCCGTTTAATGTGTTTTTGTACCTGTTTTCAAAAGCGCCAACCACGCCTTATTTGTCGGTGAATGAATTTCCTGAGTTGAAGTTGATTACAGATCGCTGGCAAGAGATTCGCGAAGAGGCCTTGCACGTGCGTGAGCAGGAGCGCATTGCCGCTGCGCAAACCAATAATGACGCGGGTTTTAACTCTTTTTTTAAAACTGGCTGGAAGCGGTTTTATCTCAAATGGTATGACGCGCATCATCCGTCTGCCAGTATTTATTGCCCGAAAACCGTGGCGTTGCTGCAAAGTATTCCCAGCGTCAAAGCAGCCATGTTTGCCGAGTTGCCGCCCGGCGCGCATTTGCGCCCACACCGTGACCCATATGCGGGTTCATTGCGTTTTCACCTAGGGTTGGCGACGCCGAACAATGATCAGTGTTTTATCCGTGTCGATGGCGAAGACTATAGCTGGCGCGACGGCCAGGCCGTGATGTTTGACGAAACTTATATCCACGAAGCCTATAACAAGACCGATGAAACGCGTGTGATTCTATTTTGCGATATTGAACGCCCCATGCGTTATGGCTGGGCGCAAGCGGTGAACCGCTTTTTGGCTAACACCATTGTCACCGCTGCCAGTTCACCGAATGAAGCGGGCGACCAGACGGGTGTGATCAACCGTTTGTTCCACTATGCCTGGGTGGTCGGCCAATATCGCCGCCGCTTTAAAAAATGGAACAAAAATGTGTATCAAATCACCCGCATTCTCTTGATTGCATTGGTGTGTTACGCCATCTGGAAGTTATAGCGCAGGGTAATGTTCACGCAAATGTCATGTGAAAAACTTGAAACTTTGTGCGTTTGCCATTATCTTAATCCTAACAAACCATAAAGTTTTATCGTAGAGAGGAAGAAACACTATGTCAGATATGCAAGTTTTAGGTCGCGAGGGTAATGTATCAGCGGCGCAAAATCGCGTGCTGCGTAATACATATGCTTTGCTCGGCTTGAGCATGGTGCCAACCGTGATTGGTGCTTATGTCGGCATGCAAATGAATTTTGGCTTTATGGCCGCGCATCCGTTTATCTTTGCCATTGGTTTTATGGCCGTGATGTTCGGCATGTTTAAACTGATTGCCGTGAACCAGAACAGCGGTGTAGGCGTGTGGTTGCTGTTGGCCATGACCTTTGTGTTTGGCGTGATGCTGGGTCCTATCCTGCAATTTGCACTGCATTTGCGTAACGGTGCCGAGATTGTTGGCCTGGCTGCTGCTGGCACGGGTATTACTTTCTTGAGCCTGGCTGCAATTGGTTCTTCCCCTGCACGTGATTTCAGCGGCATGGGCAAGTTCCTCATGATCGGCCTGATCCTGGCGATTGTGGCTGGTTTGGCCAATATGTTCTTCCAGATTCCAGCGTTGTCACTGGCGATTTCCGGTGTGTCCGTGCTGATTTTCTCCGGTTATATTCTGTATGACGTGAATCAGATCGTACGTGGCGGTCAGACTAACTATGTGATGGCCACCCTGAACTTGTACCTGGATATCTACAACCTGTTTGTAAACCTGTTGAATATCCTGCTGGCTTTGCTGGGCAACCGCGACTAAGCATTGGTTCAGATTCAAGTAAAAGAACCCGCCAATCGGCGGGTTTTTTATTAGCCCATTTAGGGTATTGCATTAAATACATATCAGGCATACAGTTATCGTTCTAATTTTTACAACGGTTGAGGAGGGGGATGTATGTCAGTAGTAACAAAAACTTTGTGTGCGGTTGCTGTGTGTGGTGCATTGTCAGCACCTGCTCAGTCTGCAGTGATTTTTTCAGATAACTTTGATAGTTATCCTTCAACGACGAATGCCACAGACTTTGGTGGTAACTGGACGGTCACCAATGGTACGGTTGATGTCATTGGCAATGGCTATTTTGATTTTTATCCAGGCAATGGTCTTTATATTGATTTGGATGGCAGCTCTAATGATCCGGGTGATTTCAGCTCTAAAGCGCTGAATGTCGCAGCGGGGACTTACACTCTGGAGTTCGTGCTGTCAGGCAGTACGCGTGGCGAATCAAACACAGTCGATGTCAGCTTCGGTAGCTATAGCGAAACATTCACCTTGGCTTCTAATGACCCGATCATGACCTATACGCGTACGGTCAACTTCGCTTCCAACTCGCTGGCATCCATCGTCTTTAAAAATGGTGGCAGCGATAACATGGGCGCATTGCTGTTTAATGTTTCCGTCACCACGGTGCCTGAGGCAGAAACCGCCGCCATGATGCTGGCCGGGTTGGGCATCATCGGCTCAATTGTCCGTCGCAGAAAGCTTCGTTAATAAAACTGGTTGATTTGAAACAAAGCCCGCGGATAGCGGGCTTTTTTTATTTTCGTGCTGTTTATTCCGCCTCAAATAATTATCTTGATATGGTTTATTGCAGCCAAGTCGGCTGACTGCAACCAAAAAAATCGGCTGTAAAGATTAATTAATTCATAACTATATGATTTAAATAATAAAATTATCCTGCTGTACATGGTTTGATTTTTGCAGCTTCTCCTGCTGGAGGGAAGTATGTTAAATAAAAAAATAAAATCAGCGTTGTTTCTTGCAACCTATTCTTGTGTGTCAATGGCTGCAGATGTAAATGAAAACACCCCTGATAAAAAACCGCAAGCCGCAGATCCAAACGCTGCCATTCAACTGGATGAGATCGAAGTCAAAGCCAAGCGCCGTCGCATTATTACGCCGTTACCAGGTCTACCCATAGATAGAGAAACGGCCACAATTAATATTCAAAGTGCGACAAGTAAGGAAATTGCCGAGTCCAAAGCGACGAACGTCACAGAGTTTCTTAATGGCAATATGCAGTCGGTCAATGTGACGGATTACACCGGTAATCCTTTTCAGCAGGATTTGAATTTCCGAGGCTTTACGGCATCACCGCAAATCGGCACTCCTCAGGGGATTTCTGTTTATCTGGATGGTGTGCGTGTGAATGAGGCGTTTGGTGAGGTGGTGAACTGGGATTTAATTCCTATGAACGCTATTTCAACGCTCAATATCATTCCAGGCTCTAATCCGATGTTTGGTCACAACACTATTGGTGGGGCATTAGCGATTACAACCAAGGATGGTTTTTCTGACCATTATTTAAGGGCTCAGCATTTGATGGGGGATTGGGGGAGGCAACAGACACAGTTCTCAAACGGTATTCATGGAGATCGTGTTGCATTATTCACTGCATACACGCATTTCAAAGAAGATGGTTGGCGTGTGAACTCTCCGAGTAATGTGAGGCAACTATTTAATAAAGCAACTATCAGGTTTGATGATGGTGAGATTAATTTCTCAGCGCTAAATGTTGAAACCTCACTGTTGGGTAATGGATTGTTACCTAAAGAAATGGCTGATTATGATCGTGAGCAGGTGTTTACCTCACCTGATCAGGCCAAGAATACTCTCGCTCATTATAATTTAGGCGGTACCTGGTATGTCACTGACAAAGTGAGTTTGTCTGGCCTTGTTTACAGGAGAAATCTCAATCAGACTGCTTTGGGGGCTGATGTTTATCAAGGATATAAAAGGCTGATTAATGCTTGGGGAGGCGGTTCTACGGATGCCGATGCTGACGGTGTTGACGATGTGGGAACCCTCAATGGCATGTTAAACCAGTCTTCATTGAAGTCGAGTGCAGATGGATTTTCTGCGCAAATGACTTATGAAGGCGAAAAGCACCAAATTGCTGCTGGTGTGGGGATTGATTCTAATCAGATAGCCTTTCAACAATCACAAACACTGGCTGTTATTGGCGAAGGGAATGAGCTGTCTTTAACAACAGATCCATTTTTTGCGGATCAGGGTTACGGTGTTCAGACAACCTTTCCTGGCATTATTCGTAACAGGCTTACCGGTAGTAGTCGTACGAAAGGGGTATTTTTTAGTGACACCTGGAGCCCTATTGATACGCTGCATTTGACTTATGGTGCACGTATGAGTTGGGCGAATGTTAAGAACTACCTGATTTCTGACCGTGGTAATGACATGTACAACTTCTCTGACAGGCTATTCAGACCTGAAAATCAGCGATGTGTTGATATGAAAAATCTGGCCACCGATTTTGGTCGGTTTGTCTGTACGACCGGAGATTACGACTATCGGAGTTTTAATCCCTCCCTGGGCGTGTCATGGGAGGCCAAAGAGGATCTCACTGCTTACGGTAATGTGAGCCGTGGCTCGCGGGTGCCCTCAGTCATCGAGCTGGGTTGTGCAAAAGACGACTCTGGACAGGAAGGGAATAGTGATAACTTTCAATACGGTTGCTCCATTCCAACCTCGTTAACCGCTGACCCTTATTTGAAGCAAGTACGCTCGACAGCTTATGAAACCGGGTTGAGGGGGAATTATGGTGGTTTTGATTGGAATATTGGTGCATTTGTCACCAATCTTAAAGATGACATTTTGTTTATTCCTTTAGGTCAAAAAAATCGAGGTGTGTTTGATAACTTTGGTAAAACCCGTCGAGAAGGGATTGAGATGGGGTTAAAGGGTGTCTATGGCAAAAGCACCCTGAGCCTAAATTACACCTGGATGAAAGCAACCTTCCAAAGTAGTGCTCAAATTATCAATGATGCCAACAGTAGTAACAGTGAGACTACTACACAGCAAGCGATGGTCAATGTTGAGTCTGGCGACCAGTTGCCTGGTATGCCTAATCATATCGTTCAAGCTAACTGGAATTTTCAGGCGACACCGCGCTTCGACTTTACGCTTTCAATGATTGCTCATTCCTTTTCATATGTCAGAGGGAATGAAAATAATGAACATCGACCTCGAGCAGCGACATTGCTTGATCTGAATGGAGATGGTCAGGCGGATCGTGACAGGTATGATTTTACCGGGGCAGGCAAAATTTCTGGCTACGCTGTTTTTAATTTACGTGCGAATTACAAATTTGACAATGGCATTTCATTGTTTGCGCGGTTGGATAACGTTTTTGATCGCGAGTATGCCACTGCAGGTAATTTGGGTAGAAATCCATTTACACCAGAGGGTGCTTTTAAGTTTGATCCTGTCACCGTAGATTCTGGATGGAAAAACTCCACATTTATCAGTCCTGGCGCACCGAGAGCTGCATGGGTTGGGATTAATTTTGATTGGGGATGGGATAAGGTGAGAAAGTCGAAAGCCGTGCAGGGGGCGGTTGTTGAGTAGGGGGCAGGATTTTGGCTAAGGGATGGTTGTTGGTTTTTTTTTTTGGTTGTATGTAACCACCAGTGGTTCAAAATTCATGAATTGATTTTGATTATTTCGGTATTCCTAACAAGCATCAGCGCTCAGGGTTGAATTTTTTTGCGTAAATCATGGTTAACGTTTTGTGTAACCTTTTGATTATTATATTTTTTTTATTTTCATATTATCTTCAATAAAACAACCAGTCATTTTTCTCCTGGTAAAACATTATCTGGCATGTTGCTTGCGTTTACTTCCCGGTGTAGTGGTAAAAATATTATTAATAAGCCATGAATACGTAAGTGAAAAAATTGATAGTTAAACTAGGAGAAATAGCAATGAAGTTAAAATCACTGGCCATCGCAGCCATTTTTGCGGCATCTGCATCCACCGCTTATGCGGGTAATTTCGTTACATTGGGTACAGGTAATGGAACAACGTTGACACCAGGGAATATCTCTGCAGGCACTGGCGGTAACGGTCTTGTGAATGGTGCCCAAAATCCCAATGCTGACGTTTACCGAATTGAAGTGCTTTCAGCTACTTATTTGACCGGTTACGAAAACACCAATCCCTTAGGCAATATCGTTGCGGATACTATCAATTATCAAACATTTAACCGTGTGGGACAGAACAATGTTCCAACGGGCACTGGCACGCTGACTTTGCTGGATTGGAAAGTGCATACTGGTGTTGACTTGTCACCAGGCTCAGCCCAAGCCGATATTTACGATTTTGTTTACCGTGACAGTTCTGATAACTCCTTGGTATTCGCAACGCGTTATTTGAATCGCGAAGCCAATAACGAAGAAGCTAACTATCTGTTCCGCTACAACTACACCAATACACCAGGGTATCAACCAGGTGTTGCGTGGATGTTCTCCAGTGATAACGATTTGCGCATGTATCAGGCGGCCTTGACCACCGATATTACTTTCAATAACTCTGTCCCATATGTGGATGGTGTTGTGCGCCAAAAAGGTGACTTCAGTGTTTCAGAAGGCAACCCATGGTCTGGTTTGTTTTTGGTGAAAACAGATGCGGAATACTACTTCTACAGTGACGATATCAAGGCAATTGGTTTTGCCCAGGCAGGTGAAGAAGGTCAGCCAGTTGTAAATGGCTGGATTGGTGGTTTTGTTGCCAGTGCAGTGCCAGTGCCAGAGCCAGAGAATTACACGCTGATGATGTTGGGTCTTGGTGTGATCGGTGCCATGGTTCGTCGTCAAAAGAAACAAGCATAAATAAAAATAATAGCCATGAAAATATGGCGGACGTTAGTCCGCCACTATTTTTAACTTTCTTGAGGGATATGCAATGAAATTAGTTACTTTGAAGCTGGCAGTCGCTGCCGCTGTTTTTTCCTTGGGCACTGCAACAGCTGTTGCGGGTGATTTTACTAACGTACCTTACACCACACCAGATGCTACTGTTGTAAGTGGTGCAACTAATCCTGTTGCGGATCAGTTGTTTCTGGATGCCACTGGCATCACTTGGGCAACCGGGTTTGATGGTCTGGTTGCGCAAACTATCAGCTATAACGCAACAGGTGGTAGTGGTACATTGAATTTACTCTCATTCAGAGAAAACGATGATATTCAGTTAGCAGGTCAAGAAGTCGGTGATCTGTATGACTTTGTTTATCAAGACTCGCGTGATGGTAAGTTGGTGTTCGGTACCCGCTTAATCCTCGAAGCTGAGGAAGAGGTTGGTGAAGAAGAGGAAGGTGAGGAGTTCGAAGTTGAGTTGAACTTTATCTACCGCGGTGGTTTTACCAACTACTCAACTGCAGCTGCTTGGGCGTATATCGGTGACAATGACTTGCGTATGTATAACGCGGCGCGTACCGATAGCTTTGAGCTCGATGGCCCATTTGATGCGGATGCCGATTTGATCCGTTTTCAGGCCGATATCAGCCCAGAAGAAGGTAACCCTATTTCTGGCCTCTATCTGGTAAAAACAGATGCGACTGCATTTGCTTTAGCTGCGAATGCAATCGGTTATTACCAAGCGGGTGAAGAGGGACAAGCGGTTGTTGGCGAGTTCCTGGCAGGCTATGCACCTACTGCAGTGCCAGAGCCAGAAAGCTACGCTTTGATGATGTTGGGTCTGGGTGCAATCGCCTTTGCCCGCCGTCAGAAAAAACAAGCTTAATAGCAAAGACTTTTTATTTTTAAAAATATCGAACATGGGCGGTGAAAACCGCCCTTTATTGAGGGGTGAATTGATGAAAAACGTAATTAAAACTGCTGTACTGGCTGCATTGTTAGCTGTTTCTGCACAAGCTTCTGCTAAAACTGCCATTTTTGACTTGAACTTTATCGCCACAAATAATTACGGTACGACTGCTAATAGCGTCGGTACTGTCACCGTGACCGATCTGGCAGATTTGTCAGCAGGTGATGGTGTACGCGTGACTGTGAGCTTGAGCAATTTGAGCCAGTTTGCTTCTGGTAACACCGGTGCAGTTTGGATTTCATCCTATGAGATGAACTTTGCTGGTACTGAGTTGCTAGGCAGCGATAACGTGCGTCATGTAGCAGGTTTGAATACTTCCAATATTGAGTGGGAAGAAAATGGTTGTGTTGGTTACGGCACTAACTGTGCAACATCAACACCCGTTGGTGGTTGGGGCGGTGACGCTTCAGACCCTGCATTTGGTCAAGAAATCAACTTTGCAACCAGCACATTTACCAACGGTCAGTTTTCAACAATTGACTACCTAAATGGCGGTATCGCTGCTTACACTGGCTTTTCAGTTGATCAATTGTTAGCAAATGCGGTTCAGCACAATAGTGACGCAGATGCGCCTGATGCATACTTCTGGATTCGTATCCGTGGTAACACGGCTGCAAACGGTGGTGGTATGGCTTCAAATGGTTACTGGGGTAACAGTATTGTGAACGGCTCTAACACAGGGTTGAACTACCGTTTGAACGTATTGGCAACCTCTGCAACTGTTGTACCAGAAGCTGAAACTTTCGCTATGATGATGGCTGGTTTAGGCCTGATCGGTGGTATCGTTCGCCGTCGTAAATCTGCTTAATTAAGTTTAAGTTCGGCTGCAAACAACAAACCCGCCATTGGCGGGTTTGTTGTTTTATGAGTATCTGAAAATAAGTGCGCTAGGTGTCAATTGGTCGTTTGGATTTAGCTAATCTGCGCTGCCGGAAAAAGTCACTCAACAGTGCGCCACATTCCTCCGCTAATACGCCGCTAATCAATTCGCAATGGTGATTCAGCTTTTGTTCGGCCATCAAGTTGACCACACTGCCACAACAGCCGGTTTTCGGGTCGCTGGCGCCATAGACCAGGCGGGCGATGCGCGCATGCTGGATGGCGCCGCTGCACATGGCGCAGGGTTCTAGCGTGACATAGAGGGTGCAGTCGACCAGGCGGTAGTTACCCAAATGCTGGGCTGCTGCACGCATGGCTTGAATTTCAGCATGTGCTGTGGGGTCGCTCAGGCTGATCGGCGCGTTGCTGCCTTGGCCGATGACCATGCCGTCTTTGACTACCACGGCGCCGACCGGCACTTCGCCCAGGCTGGCAGCTTCTGCGGCCAGTGCCATGGCTATGCGCATAAAGTCTTCGTCTTGCATTGGGCTATCTGCTACTGTTTTTATCGGCCAGGCGAATCAGGATATACACCAGGCTCATGGTAAATGCGCCAGCTAGCCAGATACCAATTTCTTCATAGGTCGGGGTGGCGTCTTGCACCGGCAACACAATCAGTTTGCGCAAAAACATCACCAGCACCACCTCGATAAACGTTTCCACCAGCAGTTTATGGCCACGCAGGTAACGGATTTCAGCTGAGATCAATGCCGAGATAGACCACAGCAGCATTAATGTGCCCAGTGCGCGCAAAAAGCCATGCACCAGGTTATGTGCATAAGCGGCTTCTTTCACATCCAGAAAAAACAGCCAGGTAAACATGATGACCGAGGTGGCCAGCGCCAGGCCGATGATGATGTGCGCCAGGCCGTTGAGCCAGAGCATGGCTTTGATGGCAATGCGGTTGAGCGGTTCAAACTCTTCGGGAAGTTGCTCTTGTGACATGCGGCGTCCTGTGTCTTGTTTTTCAGGATGATAAATCATTTATCCAGCAATTGCTCCAGCGATAATGCGCAACATTCTTTGAGCAGCCATTGCATGGCTTTGCCCATCTCGCTGGGGCGTTGTTGCCGCCAGGCGATAAAAGTCGGGCCGACAGGTTTGGGCTCTGAGACTTGCTTGAGGATGAGTTTGCCTTGTGCCGCCGCTGCTTGCGCCATGAATTTCGGCAGGTAGCCGATGGCGATGCCTGCCATTTGGGCCTGCAACTTGGTTTGCATGTCTGGTACGGTTAATACATCCTGCCCCGAGAGTATGCCTGAGGTGCGGGGCGGTAGATTGCGGGAGCTGTCTGCGGCGGCTACCACGCGGTACTGCACGATATCACTCGCGCTAAGGGGTTCGGGTAATTGCGCCAGCGGATGATGCGGCGCGACGGAAAACACAAATTCCAGTTGACCCAGGAGGTGGGTGGCAAAGCCTCCACCTGGCGGCGGATCGCCCGGCGCGCCAATCGAAATATCTGCACGACCCGATTGCAGGGCATCCCAGCTGCCACCATAGACTTCCCGCACCAGCTTGATCCGCGTACCAAAGCCTTGCTGATAAAACGACTCGAGGATATTTAACACAGGTGTAAAGTCGAACAAGTCGCTGATTGCGATGGCAATATCGGTTTCAATGCCAGTGGCAATCCGTTGTACGCGACGTTCAAGCGCATGCGCGGCGTCGAGCAAATAGCGTCCTTCTTTTAGTAACTCTATGCCCGCTTGCGTGAGGGTGGCGCGGTGGCCACTGCGGTCAAATAACTCCAGTCCCAGATCTTCTTCGAGGCGGCGTATGGTGTAGGTGAGCGCAGAGGGCACGCGGTAAAGCGATTCCGCGGCGGCGGCGAAGCTTCCTTTGCGGTCTATGGCATCAATGACTTCCAGGGCTTCCAGGCTAAGTTTAATCGTCATGAGAGGTTAATCAAAAAAACTGAACAAGAAATGCAAAATGTTTTGCTATCAAAAGATTAAGTGTTTTTTTATCATACATTTAATCTTTCAAATGGAGTGAATAAATGTTACATGTTCGCCCTTCAAATGCCCGTGGTTACGCGAATCATGGCTGGTTGGAAAGCTTTCACAGTTTTTCTTTTGCCAGCTATTACGATCCTGAACATATGGGCTACTCCGTGTTGCGCGTGATTAATGATGACAAGATCGCCCCGACGACAGGCTTTGGCATGCATGGCCACCAGGACATGGAAATTATCACCTATATGCTGGCAGGCGAGTTGCGCCATACCGACAGCATGGGTCACAGTGAAGTGATCCGCGCCGGGGATGTGCAGCGCATGACGGCGGGCACCGGTGTGCGCCATAGTGAGATGAATGCCTCTGGTGAAGCGACCGCACATTTAT
This sequence comes from Methylophilus sp. 14, assembly GCF_015354345.1. Lineage (GTDB taxonomy): Bacteria > Pseudomonadota > Gammaproteobacteria > Burkholderiales > Methylophilaceae > Methylophilus. The sequence continues at coordinate 762,032 of NZ_JADKYS010000001.1, forward strand.
TGCAAATCTGGATTACGCCTGACACCCTGGGATTGCCACCTAGTTATGAGGACAAAACGATTCCTTTGGCAGACAAGCAAAACCGCTGGGCATTGATTGCTTCGCCAGGTGCGCAGGCGGGGTCATTAAAAGTACATCAGGATGTGTCACTGTATGCAACGGTGTTGACTGCCGATAAAGCGCTGCCTGTGCATGTGATGGCCGGTCGCTCGGCTTATCTGCATATTGCCCGCGGCGAGGTCGAGATTGATGGTCAGCGTCTGCAGGCCGGGGATGCGCTGATGGTGGACGTATCTAATGAGTTAAGCATGCGCGCAGTGCATGAGAGCGAAGTGTTGTGGTTTGATTTGCCGCCAGAGGCGGAATAGTTGCGGAATAATTTTTGAATAGTTGATAAGGAGCTAGGAAATGACTCAAGTTGCGATTGTTTATCATAGTGGTTATGGCCATACGGCTGAGCAGGCCAAAGCGGTGGCGCGTGGCGCACAAAAAGTGGCGGGCGTGACAGTGAACTTGTTAACTGTGGACGAGGCGCAGCAGCAGTGGGATGTGCTCAAGGCTAGTGATGCGATTATTTTTGGTAGCCCAACCTATATGGGTTCCGCTTCTGCCCAGTTTAAAGCCTTTATGGATGCCAGCTCCAAAGCCTGGTTTACCCGTGACTGGCAAGACAAGATTGCCGCCGGTTTTACTACCTCGGCCAGCCAGAGTGGCGATAAATTGAGTACCTTGTCGCAATTGTCAGTGTTCGCAGCGCAGCATGGCATGATCTGGGTCAGTTTGGGCTTGATGCCAGGGAACAATCACAGCAATGGGTCGGTCAACGACTTAAATCGTTTGGGTAGCTTTTTGGGCGCGATGGCGCAAGCTAACTCTGACCAAGGCCCGGACCTGGCACCGATTCAGAGTGATTTGCTGACCGCTGAGCACTTGGGTGAGCGTGTCGCGACCGTCACTAAACGATTTTCTAAATCCGCATAACGCAGCGGCTTTACCCTTCAAAAACTAAGGAGACAATAAGTGAAAAAAATCATTCTTGCGCTGGGTTTGTTAACAGCCACACAAGTGTGGGCGGCAACGGATACTTACAATATTGATGCGACACATAGCTTTGCTAACTTTAGCATTCGCCATGTGGTGTCAAAAACCACGGGTACGTTTAATGATGTGACCGGTGTGGTGACTTTGGATCCTGCCAACCTGAACACGGCCACTGTGCGTGCGGCGATTAATGTCAGCAGCGTGAATACTGGTTTCGGTAAACGTGACGAGCATATCAAGGCGGATAAATACCTGGATGTGGGCAAGTACACGCAGATTTTGTTTGAAAGCACCAAGTTTACGGCCAGCAATCAGACCCAGGCGGTGATGCAAGGCAAGCTGACGATGCATGGCGTGACCAAATTGGTGGATATTCCAGTGAAAGTGTTGGGTTATGGTGCTGATCCATGGGGCGGTCAACGTGCGGGTTTTGAAGGTCATTTGACCATCAAGGCGTCAGATTATGGCTTTGGCTGGGCCACCGGTGCGAATGCACCAGTGGGTGATGATATTGAAATCACCTTGTTGATCGAAGGCGTCAAGGCGAAATAATTTTTTGCTATTTTTAGATCGTGATGGCTGTGCGGACTTGCGCTGGGTGTTCAAGTCCGCACAGCTATTTTCGCGCGCAATTAAAGATAAATGGAGATGAATATGGCATTGGATTTGTTTTCCCCAGTTGAGCTAGGCAGCCTTGCCTTGCAAAACCGCGTGGTGATGGCACCGTTGACGCGCAATCGTGCAGGTGAGGGCGGTGTGCCGCAGGCAATGAACGTCACTTATTACGAGCAACGTGCAACCGCAGGGTTGATTATTACCGAAGCCACGCCGATTTCACCCATGGCGCATGGTTATCCGGCTTTGCCAGGTATTTATACCGATGCGCAAGTGGCGGGTTGGAAAAAAGTCACCGATGCCGTGCATGCCAAAGGCGGCAAAATTGTTATTCAGTTGTGGCATGTAGGCCGTATTTCCCATCCTAGCCTGTTGCCTAACCAGGCGACGCCAGTGGCACCTTCTGCCCTCAAGCCAGCGGGGCAGGCATTTACGTATCAAGGTTTGCAAGATTATGTGACACCACGGGCGCTGGATGTGTCAGAGCTGCCTGCGATTGTGCAAGATTATGTGCATGCCACGCGTTGCGCGATTGCCGCCGGGTTTGATGGCGTGGAGGTGCACGCGGCTAATGGTTATCTGCTAGATCAGTTTTTGCGCGACGGTACGAATCAGCGCAAGGACCAATATGGCGGTTCACTTGAAAACCGTACGCGCTTGTTGCTAGAGGTGGTGCAGGCCGTGGTGGATACCATAGGTGCTGACAAAGTGGGTGTGCGTTTATCCCCAGTGAATCCGTTTAATGATATGCGGGATAGCCAGCCGCAGCAGACGTTTAATTATGTTGCGCAGGCGCTGAATCAATTTAACCTGGCTTATCTGCATGCCGTTGAAGGAGGCATTCATGGCGGTGGTGAGTCTGAGCCGTTTGATTTTGCGACGTTCCGTCAATTGTTTAACAGCGGCTATATTGCTAACCTCAGTTATGACAAGGCACGCGGTGACGCGGCGATTGCCAGCGGCCACGCCGATGCGGTGGCTTACGGCGTACCGTTTATTGCCAACCCTGACCTGGTGGCGCGCTTTGCCAGCAATGCGCCACTCAATGCCGCAGATTCGGCAACCTTTTATGGTGGCACCGAGCATGGTTATACCGATTATCCATTTTTGACGGCTTAATCAATGGGTGTGTCGCGCGAATGCTATCGATTCGTTGCGATATGCCCTGTTGTGCTTGCCGCTCACGGTGTGCGGGCGTAAAATTCGCGCAACGCGAATTCAAACGAGCTAACGCTCCGCACATTGTGAGTTAATTTCTGCATGTCCCGTCTTGATATCCCTCCCTTATCACCGCACAAAACGGTGGTTGCCAACTGGAAAATGCATGGCAGCCTTGCCCGCAACAAGACCTTGCTTGATGGCTATCTGCAAGGCTTGCAATCATTGCCGCAAACCGATGTCGTGGTCTGTGTGCCTTACCCTTACCTGGCGCAAATGCAGTCCGTGTTGGCTGGTACATCTGTGGCTTGGGGCGCGCAAAACATTGCCAAGTATGAAGAGGGTGCTTATACCGGTGAAGTGAGTGCGGAGATGTTGCGCGACTTTGGCGCGCGTCATGTCATCATCGGCCATTCCGAGCGCAGTACTGCCTATTGCGAATCGGATGAAAATATTGCCGAGAAATTCATGATGGCCAAACGGCATGGTTTGACGCCGATTTTGTGTGTCGGTGAAACCTTGCTGGAGCGCGAGGCGGGCGTGATGGAGCGCGTGGTCGGTAAGCAGCTGGAAACGATTATCCGCCTGTTTGGTGGCGAGGCATTTGCGCACACCATTGTGTCTTATGAGCCGATTTGGGCCATCGGCACGGGCCTGGCAGCTTCGGCCGAACAAGCCGTGGCCATGCACCAGTTTATTCGTGACACCGTTGCTGCTGCCGATAAAACCGCGGCGGATAGCTTAAAAATCCTCTACGGGGGCAGCGTAAACCCGCAAAATGCGGTACAATTATTAAATCAGAAGGAAATAGATGGTGCGTTGGTCGGTCGTTGCTCGTTAGATGTTGGGCAATTTATAAAAATATGTGAGGCCGTGCCTGTAAAATAGTACCTCTAGCTCAATAGCGAAAGAGCCAAAAGCCGTATCGTTATTAAATTATCGGATTAAGAAATATGGAAAATGTCATTCTCGTCATTCATGTGTTGGCAGCCGCTGCCGTGATTGGCTTGGTCTTATTACAGCATGGCAAGGGCGCCGATATGGGTGCCGCCTTTGGAAGTGGTGCCTCCGGCAGTTTGTTCGGTGTCTCCGGCTCTTCTAACTTGCTCAGCAAGCTGACATCGATTTTTATTACAGTGTTTTTTGCAACTAGCTTGACGCTGGCATTTATGTCCAGTCATAAAGCGGGTTCTGGCAGCGTGGTTAAATCTGCGTTGACACAACAGGCTCCGGCCAAAGGTGAAGCAGTTGAAGCTGCCAAGCCAGTTGAAAATACACCCAAAGATATTCCTAATTAATATTTAGCCGTCGTGGTGGAATTGGTAGACACGCTATCTTGAGGGGGTAGTGACGAAAGTCGTGCGAGTTCGAGTCTCGCCGACGGCACCAGTCCCATGTTGTGTTGACGACGTGGCTGGATGGGAATTGGTTATTTGGGAGTATTTCAATGTGCTGTTGAGCAGGATGCATTGAAATAACTTGTTAACATGATCGATTAAGGCAAATCAGTGTTAGAAAACTATTTCCCAATTCTGATGTTTATCCTGGTCGGCCTGGGCGTAGGCTTGGGGCCGTTGCTTGCAGGTAAAATTCTCTCTCCGCACAAACCTGATGCGGAAAAAAACTCTCCTTATGAGTGCGGCTTTGAGGCATTTGAAGATGCCCGCATGAAATTCGATGTGCGCTACTATCTGGTCGCCATTCTATTTATTCTGTTTGATCTCGAAATTGCATTTCTTTTCCCGTGGGCGGTGGTGATTCAGGAAATTGGATCCGCTGGCTTCTGGGCAATGATGGTCTTTTTGTTTGTATTGGTGGTCGGCTTCATCTTTGAATGGATGAAGGGCGCCCTTGAATGGGATTAATGCAAAATGAGCATTGAAGGCGTATTGGAAAAAGGGTTTGTCACTACCACGCTAGACACAGTGATTAACTACACGCGGACCGGCTCTTTGTGGCCGATGACATTCGGCCTGGCATGCTGTGCGGTGGAAATGATGCATGCTGGTGCTTCACGTTACGATCTGGACCGCTTTGGGATTGTGTTCCGTCCTAGTCCGCGTCAGTCTGACGTGATGATTGTCGCTGGTACGCTGGTGAATAAAATGGCGCCCGCTTTGCGTAAAGTGTATGACCAGATGGCTGAGCCGCGCTGGGTGATTTCCATGGGTAGCTGTGCCAACGGCGGCGGTTATTATCATTACTCTTATGCGGTGGTGCGTGGCTGTGACCGCATCGTGCCGGTAGATGTCTATGTGCCTGGATGCCCGCCAACAGCTGAGGCTTTGTTGTACGGCATTATCCAGTTGCAAAAGAAAATCAAGCGCACCAACACCATCGCCAGAACCTGATTTCAGATCAAAAAACGCAAATACTTAAGCCCAAGAAATTAAACTATGTCCGCAAAACTCGAACATTTGTCCGCGCAGCTCAAGTTGGCCTTGGGTGATGGTGTGGTCAGGCTGGAACAGAAGCTGGGTGAGATCACAGTAGAAGTACATGTGAAACACCTGCTGGCTGTCGCAGAAAAACTCAAAACACATGCCGAGCTTAAGTTTGAACAGTTGATTGACTTGTGTGGCGTCGATTATTCCGATTACGGGGATGGTCGCTGGGAAGGTCAGCGCTATGCTGTCGTGTTGCATTTACTGTCTGTGAGCCTGAATCAGCGTGTACGTATCCGCGCGTTTGCCGCAGATGATGACTTCCCAGTATTCCCGACCCTGGTCGATATCTGGCCAGTAGCGAACTGGTTTGAGCGCGAAGCATTTGACCTGTATGGCATCATGTTTGAAAACCACCCCGATTTACGCCGCCTGCTGACTGACTATGGTTTTGTTGGTCATCCTTTCCGTAAAGATTTCCCCATGATTGGTAATGTTGAAATGCGTTATGACCCGGTGCAGCAGCGCGTGATTTATCAGCCAGTGTCTATTGATCAGCGGAACAATGTGCCGCGCGTGATTCGTGACGAGGGTGCTCACCATGGCTGAAATTAAAAACTATACGATGAACTTCGGCCCGCAGCATCCTGCGGCGCACGGGGTGTTGCGTTTGGTGCTGGAGCTGGACGGTGAAGTGATTCAGCGTGCTGACCCGCATATTGGCTTGCTGCATCGCGGCACAGAAAAGCTGGCCGAAAACCGTACTTATCTGCAAAGCGTGCCTTATATGGACCGTCTGGACTATGTGTCCATGATGGCCAACGAGCATGCTTACGTGATGGCGATTGAAAAAATGCTCGGCATAGACGTGCCTGTGCGTGCGCAGTATATCCGCGTCATGTTCGACGAAATCACCCGTATCCTCAACCACTTGCTGTGGTTGGGAGCACATGCGCTGGACGTTGGCGCGATGACGGTATTTTTATATGCATTCCGTGAGCGTGAAGATTTGTTCGATGTCTATGAAGCCGTCTCAGGCGCGCGTATGCATGCGGCCTATTACCGCCCGGGTGGCGTCTATCGTGACCTGCCGGAAAAAATGCCGCAGCACGAAACCACCAAGTTCCGTAGCGCAGACGAAATCAAAAAACTCAATGAGAACCGCCAGGGGTCCATGCTGGACTTCATTGAAGACTTTACCAAGCGTTTCCCAACTTATGTTGATGAATACGAAACCCTGTTAACTGATAACCGTATCTGGAAGCAGCGTACGGTAGGTATTGGCGTAGTGACGCCTGAGCGTGCGTTAGCACTGGGCTTGACGGGTGCCATGTTGCGTGGCTCTGGTATCGCCTGGGACTTGCGCAAGAAACAGCCGTATGAAGTCTATGACAAAATGGACTTTGATATCCCGATTGGTGTGAACGGCGACTGTTATGACCGTTACCTGGTGCGCGTGGAAGAAATGCGCCAGTCCAATCGTATCATCAAGCAATGTATCGATTGGCTGCGCAAAAATCCAGGTGCGGTGATTACTGATGATAACAAGATTGCGCCGCCTAACCGTGAAGGCATGAAAACCAATATGGAAGACTTGATTCACCACTTCAAGTTGTTTACCGAAGGCTTTCATGTGCCTGCAGGCGAAGCTTATGCGGCGGTAGAACATCCCAAAGGCGAGTTCGGCATTTACATGGTGTCGGATGGCGCCAATAAACCATACCGTTTGAAAATCCGTGCGCCGGGTTTCCCGCACTTGGCCGCATTGGATGAAATGACACGCGGTCACATGATTGCTGACCTAGTGGCGATTATTGGGACACAGGATATTGTGTTCGGCGAGATCGACAGATAAGCCGAACGCATCAACGGAACGAAGAGATAGCACGGATCGAAAAGACAAGGTACAAGCATGCTCAGTGCAGAATCCATTGAAAAGATTGAATACGAACTGTCGAAATATCCAAAAGACAGACGTCAGGCGGCCGTGATGTCGGCCTTGCGGATTGTACAAATGGAACGCGGCTGGTTGTCTAAGGAAAGTATTTCTGAAGTCGCCAAGTATTTGCGTATTCCGGAAATCGCTGCGCTGGAAGTAGCGACTTTCTACAATATGTACGATCTGGAGCCAGTCGGCCAACACAAGATCACGATCTGTACCAATATCTCCTGCATGCTGCGCGGCTCGGACGAGATTGTGGAACACTTGCAGCATAAGCTGGGTGTTGGTTTTAACGAAGTCACAGCGGACGGCAAGTTTTGCCTCAAAGAAGGCGAGTGCATGGGCTGTTGTGGCGGTGCACCGTTATTGCATGTGAATAACAGCGAAATGCACGAATTCTTGACCACTGAAAAAGTGGATGCCCTCATTAACGAGTTGAACAAGGGCTAAGGAACTGACATGGCAAAGACTTCAAACGCGACAGTGAACACTAAACCTGTGGTCAAAACCGAGTTGGCTGGTCAAACCCTGGTGACCTTGCGTACGCTGACAGAAGACAATCCAGCCTCACTGGCTACCTATGAAAAACTGGGCGGCTATGCGCAGCTCAAGCGCCTGGTGGCTGAGAAAGTCAAAGCGCCTGAGATTATCAGCCAGGTCAAAGTCTCTAATTTGCGTGGCCGTGGTGGCGCAGGTTTTCCAACCGGCCTCAAGTGGAGTTTTATGCCACGGTATTACGATGGTACCAAGTACCTGGTCTGTAATACGGATGAAGGTGAGCCTGGGACGTTTAAAGACCGAGACATTATCCGTTACAACCCGCATCAGTTGATTGAAGGTATGGCGATTGCGGCTTATACCTTGGGTGCGCGCGTGGGCTACAACTATATTCACGGAGAAATCTGGCAGGATTACGAGATTTTTGAAGCCGCCCTGGCTGAAGCACGCGAGGCAGGTTACCTGGGTGAAAACCTGTTTGGGTCAGAGTTTAGTTTTGATTTATATGCCGTGCATGGCTATGGCGCTTATATCTGTGGTGAAGAAACCGCACTGATTGAGTCGATTGAAGGCAAAAAAGGCCAGCCACGCTTCAAGCCGCCATTCCCGGCCAGTTATGGCGTGTTTGGCAAACCGACCAATGTAAACAACACTGAAAGCTATGCCTCTATCCCGTGGATTATGCAGCATGGTGGTCAAGCCTTTGCTGACCTCGGCGTGCCTAACTCCGGCGGTAGTAAATTGTTCTCGGTGTCTGGCCACGTTGAAAAGCCTGGCAACTATGAAATTAAAATGGGCACGCCTTTTAAAGACTTGCTGGAAATGGCCGGTGGTATCTGGAAAGGCCGCAAGTTAAAGGCCGTGATTCCAGGCGGCCCGTCCACTGCGGTGATGCCAGCCAGCGCCATCGAAAATGCCACCATGGATTATGATGGCCTGAGCAAAGCAGGTTCCAGTCTGGGCGCGGGATCCATGATCGTCATGGACGAAACGACCTGTATGGTGAAAACGCTCAAGCGCCTGAGCTACTTTTTTTATGAAGAAAGCTGTGGCCAATGTACGCCATGCCGTGAAGGCACGGGCTGGGTCTACCGCATTATTGAGCGCATCGTAGACGGCAAAGGCAAAATGGAAGATTTGGATTTGCTGACAGATTTAAGCAATAACATTTCTGGCCGCACCATTTGCGCGCTGGGCGATGCGGCAGCGACGCCGGTATTGAGCTTTATCAAGCACTTCCGTCCTGAATTTGAATATTACATCCAGCATGGCAAGTCCATGGTCGATGGTAAATAAACGCTATCAAGCTTAACGGTAATCACATGCTAAACATCGAAATTGACGGCAAACCACTAGAAGTCGAACACGGCAGCACCATTATTGATGCTGCGGATACGGCAGGCATCGCCATCCCGCGCTTTTGTTACCACAAAAAGCTGTCCGTGGCTGCCAACTGCCGTATGTGTCTGGTGCAGGTAGAAAAATTCAACAAGCCACTGCCAGCCTGTGCGACGCCGGTGGCCGATGGCATGAAGATTTATACTCGTAGTAAATCAGCCGTTGAAGCGCAACAAAGTGTGATGGAATTTTTGCTGATTAACCACCCGCTGGATTGCCCGATTTGCGATCAGGGTGGTGAGTGTGATTTGCAGGATATTGCCGTGGCTTACGGTGCCTCTGGCTCGCGTTATACCGAAGAAAAACGGGTGGTGTTCAATAAAAATATCGGTCCGCTAGTGAGCACCGATATGACACGTTGTATTCAATGTACACGCTGTGTGCGCTTCCTCAAAGAGGTCGGCGGCATGCAAGAATTAGGCCTGGTCAACCGAGGTGAGCATGCTGAAATTACCGCTTATGTTGACCAGTCTGTGAACTCGGAGCTCAGCGGCAACATTATTGATTTGTGCCCGGTAGGCGCATTGACCAGCAAACCGTTCCGTTATTCTGCCCGTAGCTGGGAGCTGGTACGCAGACCTTCGATTGCCCCGCATGATGGCTTGGGCTCACATATTGAAGTGCATGTTAAAGACAACAAGGTCATGCGTGTGTTGCCGCGTGAAAAAGAGTCGATTAACGAGTGCTGGTTATCTGATCGTGACCGTTTCTCATACGAAGGCCTCAATAGCCCGGACCGCCTGAAAGTGCCTATGATCAAGCACAACGGCCAATGGCAGGAAACCGACTGGAAAACCGCGCTGGAATTTGCCGCAGGTCAGTTGAAAGACATCACCAAAGAATATGGCGGCGATGCCTTGGGCGTGCTGGTGTCACCCAACAGCACCATGGAAGAGGGTTACCTCATCAAGCAACTGGCTGAAGGGTTGGGCAGTGGCAACGTAGATTATCGTCTGCGTCAGACCGATTTCCGCCTGGATGGTAAACGGACAGGCACGCCATGGATGGGCTGCAATATCCAGGAAATCGAAGAGCTGGATCGTATCCTGCTGATTGGTTCTAATCTGCGCAACGAGCATCCATTGCTGGCACAGCGTATCCGCAAGGCGGTGGCGAATGGTGCTGAGCTGTGCATAGTCAGCCCGCTGGATAACGACCCATTGATGGATATCGCGCATAAGGTCATTGTGCGTCCTAACGATATGGTCAATGTGCTAGGCCAGATTCTGAAAGCCATGTCCGGCTTGCAAAAGCTGTCACTGTGCTTGCCACCGACCCTGAATACATTGCTGGAAGAAATCCAGGTTCGTCCAAACACACAGAAAATCGCCGAGTGCCTGGCTGGTATCAGTGAAGAGTTGATCCTGATCGCGCCTAAAGTCGGTATTTTCCTTGGCAATATGGCCTTGAGTGACCCACGTTTTACCGAGATGTACAGTATGGCTGAAGCCATCGGTGGTATCACAGGCGCCAAAGGCGGTATCTTGCCGCCGGCCGCGAATAGCACCGGTATGCACCTGATGGGGGTCATGCCGTCTGCTACCGGGATGCATGCCCGCGCCATGATTGAAGTGCCACGCAAGGCCTACCTGTTGCTGAACATTGAGCCTGAGCTGGATTGCCAGCATGCGGCGTTGGCGAGTGAGGCAATGGCGAAAGCCGAGTGCGTGATTGCACTCACGGCTTATAAATCTGCTGCGCTGGATAACGCTGACATTTTGTTGCCGATTGCACCGTTCACTGAAACCTCTGGTACGTTTATGAGCATGGAAGGCCGCGTACAAAGCTTCCAGGCCGTAACTCGCCCACTGGGTGAAACCCGCCCTGGCTGGAAAGTCTTGCGTGTATTGGCCAATACCCTGGGCTTGCCTGGCTTTGATTACAACAGCTCAGAAGAAGTCAAAAACGCGATTTTCAATGGTGAAAAACCTTCTGCCGTGGTGTGGCGCAGCCTGAACAACAACTTGAAAGAGTTGGTAGAGATTCAGGTCAATATCAAAAAAGACGGCCTGCAACGGATTGGGGAAGTGCCGCAATACGAATTTGACCCGATTGTGCGTCGTTCTGCCCCGTTGCGAAAAACCAAATACAACATCCGGCCGATGGCGCGCATGCGTGCTGAGCAATTGGCTGAGTTGGGATTGCAGGATGGTGATATTGTGGTCGCCAGCCAGGACAAGGGCAGTGCAGTACTCAAGGTGCGCGTAGATAACCATGTGGCCAAAGGCTGCGTACGTGTCGCCGCGGCCCATCCGTTAACCGCGGGTCTGGGCGACCTCATGGGTGACATCACCATTGCTAAAGCCACGGCTGATCAAGTGGCGCTTTACGAAAAACAACTGACCGAGATGGCATAACATGCAATTCTTTGCTGAATTATTTGGATCCTACTGGGCAGACGTGCAACTGGTAGTGTGGACGCTGATCAAGATCGTGGCCATTGTGTTGCCACTGATGATAGGCGTCGCTTACCTTACCCTGGCAGAGCGTAAAGTGATTGGGTTTATGCAGGTACGTATCGGCCCTAACCGTGTGGGTTATTTTGGCCTGTTGCAACCATTGGCGGATGGTTTAAAGCTGCTGTTTAAAGAAATCATCCTGCCTACCGCTTCTAACAAGGCATTGTTTTTTATTGGCCCGGTGTTGGCGATTGCACCTGCGTTTGCGGCATGGGCGGTGATTCCGTTTGATGCGACCTTGGTGTTAGCCAATGTCGATGCAGGCCTGTTGTATATTCTGGCCATGACCTCAGTCGCGGTATATGGCGTGATTATTGCGGGTTGGGCCTCCAACTCCAAATATGCTTTCTTAGGTGCGTTGCGCTCAGCGGCTCAAATTGTGTCTTACGAGATTGCCATGGGTTTCACCCTGGTGGGCGTACTCATGTGTGCTAACTCCTTGAATCTGGGCAACATCGTGATGGGCCAGGAGGGCGGTTTCTGGCACTGGTATTTCCTGCCACTGTTCCCGCTGTTTGTGGTGTATTTCATCAGTGCCGTGGCTGAAACCAACCGTGCGCCGTTTGACGTGGCCGAAGGTGAGTCCGAGATTGTGGCTGGTTTCCACGTCGAGTATTCCGGCATGGCGTTTGCCGTATTCTTCCTGGCTGAATATGCCAACATGATGCTGGTCTCCATGCTAGCGGCGTTGATGTTCCTCGGTGGCTGGTTGTCCCCAGTGCCGTTCCTGCCAGACAGCATTTTGTGGTTGCTGGCAAAAGTGGCTTTCTTATTGTTCCTGTTTCTGTGGTTCCGAGCGACCTTTCCGCGCTACCGCTATGACCAGATCATGCGTCTGGGCTGGAAAGTATTTATTCCCATCACGCTGGTCTGGATTGTTGTGGTGGGGGCGATGATGCAAACGCAATGGGCTTATTTGTTCCACTAAACCGGGCGCTGCACAAACAGGGATTTTGGAAACCTTACCATGTTGAATTCGATTAAAAATACATTAGGCAGTTTGATGTTAGTGGAAATGCTGAAAGGCATGGCACTGACCGGACGCTATTTCTTTGCCAAGAAAATCACGATTCAGTATCCGGAAGAGCGGACGCCACAATCGAACCGTTTCCGTGGTCTGCACGCATTGCGTCGCTACCCGAATGGCGAAGAACGTTGCATTGCCTGTAAATTGTGCGAAGCCGTTTGCCCGGCAATGGCGATTACCATTGAGTCTGACCAGCGTGAAGATGGCACCCGTCGTACCACACGCTACGATATTGACCTGACCAAGTGTATTTTCTGTGGCTTTTGTGAAGAGTCCTGCCCGGTAGACAGCATTGTGGAGACGCGTATTTTTGACTACCACGGCGAGCAGCGCGGTGACTTGCTTTACACCAAGCAAATGCTGCTGGAAGTGGGCGATAAGTACGAGGCACAGATTGCAGAAGACCGCGCCCAGGATAAAGTCTATCGATAAGCGCAGACAGGATAATCATGTTATTTACCGATATTGTTTTTTACGTACTGTCAGCCATTTTGCTGTTTTCTGGCATTCGTGTGATCACTACACGCAACCCGGTGCATGCGGCGCTGTTTCTGGTGTTGGCTTTTTTTACGGCAGCCGGTATCTGGCTGCTGCTAGAAGCTGAGTTTCTGGCCATTGCCCTGATTTTGGTCTATGTTGGCGCCGTCATGGTGTTGTTCCTGTTTGTGGTGATGATGCTGGACATCAACCTCGACAAGTTACGCGAGGGATTCTGGGAGTATCTGCCCATGGCCGGTCTGATTGGTGTCTTGATGGTGGTCGAGATGACCATGGTACTGGCAGAAAAAAACCTGCATCCAAGTGAGGCGGTAGAGTTACCCGCCAATTACAGCAATACCGCTGCCTTGGGCAAAGTGTTGTATACGGACTATCTGCTGCCCTTTGAACTGGCTGCCGTGGTGTTACTGGTAGCGATGATCGCAGCCATTGTGCTCACTTTGCGTGAACGCAAAGATAACAAATCCATGAACCCTGCCGAGCAGGTCAAAGTGAAGCGCAACGACCGTCTGCGCATTGTGTCTATGCCTGCCGAAGTAGAAGAAGCCCCGGCAGCGCCGACAGAGGAGAAAAAGTAATCATGGTCGGTTTGTCACATTACCTGATTTTGGGCGCACTGATGTTTGCCATCAGTGTGATTGGGATTTTCCTCAACCGCAAAAACGTGATTATTTTGCTGATGGCCATCGAATTGATGCTGCTGGCTGTGAATCTCAACTTTATCGCCTTTTCACATTACCTGAACGATATCGCTGGTCAGGTATTTGTGTTCTTTATCCTGACCGTGGCCGCCGCAGAGTCTGCGATTGGTCTCGCGATTCTGGTGGTGTTGTTCCGTAACTTGCGTACCATCAACGTCGACGATCTCGATCAGTTAAAAGGTTAAGCATAATGACAATAAAACAAATCTTGATGTTGATTCCGGTGCTGCCATTATTGGCTGCTGCCATCGTCGGTATTTTCCGCAACTTTCTGCCGCGCTGGGCTGGCCATGTGCTGACCATTGCGGGTGTTGGTGCTGCGTTTGTGTTGTCTGCTTATATTTTTAACCAGACACTGAGCGGTTTTACCCTGAATGAAGCGATATATACCTGGCTGGATTCAGGTGACGTGCATTTCGAGGTGGGCTTTCTCATCGACAACCTGAGTGCGATGATGATGGTTGTGGTGACGTTTGTCTCACTCATGGTGCATATCTACACGATCGGTTATATGGCAGAAGACCCAGGTTATAGCCGCTTCTTTAGTTATATTTCACTGTTTACCTTCTCCATGCTGATGCTGGTCATGAGCAACAACTTTATGCAGTTGTTCTTTGGCTGGGAGGCGGTAGGCCTGGTGTCTTACCTGCTGATTGGTTTCTGGTTTACGCGCCCAACCGCGATTTACGCCAACCTCAAAGCGTTTTTGGTGAACCGGGTAGGGGACTTTGGTTTCCTGCTGGGCATCGGCATGGTGTTGTATTATTTTGGCAGCCTGGATTATGCGACGGTGTTCCAGCGTGCGCCAGGTCTGGCGGAGACCCAGGTCAATTTGCTGGGTAGCTGCAACTGGTCATTGATGACTGTGACTTGCCTGTTGCTGTTTGTCGGTGCCATGGGTAAATCCGCACAAGTGCCTTTGCACGTATGGTTGCCAGATTCAATGGAAGGCCCAACACCGATTTCAGCCTTGATTCACGCCGCGACCATGGTGACGGCTGGTATCTTTATGGTGGCCCGTATGTCACCGCTGTATGAATTATCGACCACTGCTTTGTCCACAGTGATGGTCATCGGTGCGATTACTGCGCTGTTTATGGGTTTCCTCGGCATTATCCAGAACGATATCAAACGTGTCGTGGCTTACTCTACCTTGTCGCAACTGGGCTATATGACGGTGGCATTAGGCGCGTCTGCTTACTCGGTGGCAATTTTCCACCTGATGACACACGCCTTCTTTAAAGCCTTGCTGTTCCTTGGCGCTGGCTCGGTGATTATGGGCATGCACCACGACCAGGATATCCGCAATATGGGTAACTTGAAAAAATATATGCCTGTGACTTGGATCACGTCGCTGATTGGCTCTCTGGCCTTAATCGGCACGCCGTTCTTTGCTGGGTTCTACTCCAAAGACAGTATTATCGAAGCGGTTGAGTTGTCGCATATTCCTGGTAGTGGCTTTGCTTACTTTGCCGTGATCGTCGGCGTCTTTGTCACAGCATTTTATTCTTTCCGTTTGTACTTTCTGGTCTTCCACGGTGAGGAAAAATGGCGCCATGCCAAGCATGATGACCATGCACATGCAGCCAGCAACGATCACGCAGATGCACACCATGACGATGCGCATCATGATGAGGACCACGCACACGATGAAGATCATCACCATGGCCTGGGCCCGAATGACAACCCGCATGAGCCAGGTTGGGTAGTGACTCTGCCACTGGCATTGCTGGCGATTCCGTCCCTGGTGATTGGCTATATTGCGCTGGAACCGATGTTGTATGGCGATTTCTTCAAGAATGTCATTTTCGTCAATCCTGAAGCGCATCCGGCGATGGAGCACCTGGCGCATCATTACCACGAATTCATGCATAGCCCGGCGGGCATGGCGATTCACGGTTTTACCAGCCTGCCATTCTTCCTGGCGGCCTCAGGTGTGTTGCTGTCATGGTTCTTCTATATGAAGCGCCCGGATATCCCGGCAGCCATCAAGGCGCGTTGCGGCGTGATCTACAATATCCTAGAAAACAAATACGGCTTTGACAGCTTTAACGAGAAGTTTTTTGCCGGTGGCTCACGTTGCCTGGGTAGCCTGTTGTGGAAATTTGGCGATATTACGCTGATTGATGGCGCCATGGTCAATGGCACCGCCAATACCATGGGTAAAATCGCTGCCAAAATGCGCAACCTGCAATCCGGTTTAATCTATCACTACGCCTTTGCCATGATTATCGGCGTATTCCTTCTCATGACTTTCTTTATCAAAATAAACTAATGATGCAAGCCGACCTCACAAGTATTTCCTGGTTAAGTCTGGCCGTCTGGCTGCCGGTGTTGTCTGGCGTGCTGGTCTTGCTGCTCGGCGGCGACCACAAAGCCACATTGACGCGCTGGCTGACATTGGCCGGTAGTCTGGTCAGTTTCCTAGTGACGCTGCCGTTGTACACCTTGTTTGATGTGCAGGATGGTTTCTTCCAGTTTGAAGAGCTGCTGCCCTGGGTACCTGCGTTTAATATGCATTACCACCTGGGCGTGGATGGTTTCTCCATGCCATTGGTGTTGCTGACCAGCTTCACCACCGTGATTGTGGTGCTGGCCGGTTGGGAAGTGATTACCAAGCATATTGCCCAGTATATGGCCGCTTTCCTCATCATGAGCGGCATCATGATTGGCGTATTCACTGCGCTGGACGCCATTCTCTACTATGTGTTCTGGGAAGCTATGCTGATCCCAATGTTCCTGGTGATTGGTATCTGGGGCGGACCGAATCGCGTCTACGCAACCATTAAGTTTTTCCTCTATACCTTGCTGGGTTCATTGTTGATGCTGGTGGCGTTCATCTACCTCTATCATCAAACCGGTAGTTTTGAACTGGCTGATTACTACTTGTTGCCACTGAGCATGCAGGCGCAGATTTATATCTTCATTGCCTTCTTTATGGCGTTTGCGGTGAAAATCCCAATGTGGCCGGTGCATACCTGGCTGCCGGATGCCCACGTTGAAGCACCCACTGGCGGCTCTGTGGTGCTGGCGGCGATTGCACTGAAACTCGGCGGCTACAGCTTCCTACGTTTTGCCATGCCGATTGCACCAGATGCAGCGCATTATTTCAGTACCGCCATGATTGTGCTGTCACTGATTGCAGTGGTGTATATTGCGCTGGTTGCCCTGGTGCAAAAAGACATGAAGAAGCTGATTGCGTATTCCTCTATTTCACACATGGGTTTTGTCACACTGGGTTTCTTTATGTTTAGCCAGTTGGCACTCGAGGGTGCCGTGGTGCAGATGATTTCGCACGGCTTTATTTCCTCTGCCATGTTCCTGAGCGTAGGCGTGCTGTATGACCGTGTACATAGCCGTGAGATCTCGGCTTATGGTGGTGTGGTCAATAAAATGCCGGTGTTCGCTGCCTTTGCGGTGCTGTTTGCCATGGCCAACAGTGGCTTGCCAGGTACCTCAGGCTTCGTTGGTGAGTTTATGGTGATTCTGGCGGCGGTCAAATTTAATTTCTGGGTCGCTTTCTTCGCGGCCACGACCTTGATTTTTGGTGCAGCGTATACCTTGTGGATGACCAAGCGCGTGTTCTTTGGCAACGTGACCAACCACCACGTGGCTGAACTGAGCGACCTCAACAAGCGCGAGTTCCTGATTTTGGGTATTTTGGCCTTGCTGGTGATTGGTTTCGGTGTCTATCCGCAACCACTGACTGAAGTGATGCAGGCCACCAGTGCAGAGTTCCTGAAACACATGGCGATTTCCAAATTGCCCGTCACAGGCTATTAAGGCAGGATTTTAGAAAATGGATAATATGCAATTCGATTTGCTCGCCCTGTTGCCGGAACTGGTGGTGTTGGGTATGGCTATGTTTATTTTGTTGCTGGATTTATTCATCCTGCCACAAAATCGTTTCATGATTTATGGCCTGAGCCAGTTCACCCTGTTTGCTGCCGCGTTCTTTACCTTTAAAACACATACACCTGCCGTTGGCTTTGCCTTCTCGCAAATGTTTATCGACGACACCTTGTCTGATGTCATCAAACTCATGATGTATCTAGGCACGTCGCTGATCCTGGTCTATACCCGTAAATACCTGCAAGACCGCAACCTGTATCGTGGTGAGTTTTATGCCATGGTGTTGTTCGGCCTGTTGGGCATGATGATTATGGTGTCCGGCCATAATATGCTGACAATCTACATCGGCTTAGAGTTGTTATCCCTGTGCCTGTATTCACTGGTGGCGTTTGACCGTGATAATCCTAAGGCATCAGAGTCTGCCATGAAGTACTTTGTACTGGGTGCATTGGCGTCAGGTATGTTGCTGTATGGCATGAGCATGCTGTACGGCATGACGGGTAGCCTGGATGTAAGCGATATTGCCAACAGCATTGCACAGCAACCAAAAAGTCCGGTGCTGATACTGGGGCTGGTGTTTGTGGTGGCAGGGCTGGCGTTTAAATTTGGCGCAGTGCCATTCCAGATGTGGGTGCCGGATGTGTATCAAGGCTCACCAACGCCGATGACTTTGCTGATTGGCTCAGTGCCTAAACTCGCCGCTTATGCCATGACGGTACGCTTGCTGGTACAGGGCTTGCACCCGCTGGCGATGGACTGGCAGGACATGCTGGTGCTGATGGCGGTGCTCTCTATTATCATCGGTAACTTCAGCGCGATTGTACAAACCAACCTCAAGCGTATGCTGGCATACTCCACCATCTCGCATGTGGGTTTCATCATGTTCGGCATGATGAGCGCCAATGCCAACGGCTTTGCCTCCAGCTTCTTTTACATCAGCACGTATGTGCTGATGTCGATCGCCGGTTTTGGCATTATTCTGTTGTTGAGCCGTCAAGGTTTTGAGGCCGAAGAAATCAATGACCTCAAAGGCCTCAATCAGCGCCATCCGTGGTTTGCTTTCCTCATGCTGATCATCATGTTCAGCATGGCAGGTATTCCGCCTACCGTTGGTTTTTATGCCAAGTTTACCGTGCTGCAAGCCGCCTGGCAGGCTGGGTTTACCTGGCAAGTGGTGCTAGCGGTATTGATGGCAACCATCGGTGCGTTTTACTACCTCAATATTGTGCGCAAAATGTATTTTGATGCACCAGAGGATCATACGCCACTCACGGCTCCCGTTGATATGCGCTTTATTCTCAGTGTACATTCGCTGGCATTGCTTGGGCTCGGTTTGTTCCCCGAAGTGCTGCTGGGTGTCTGTGGCCACAGTTTGTTAATCAGTCTGCAATAATTCTCTATGGCCGCAAAACTTATTTTTTTACTGCTCATGCTGTTTATGGCCAACCTGGGTTGGGTGTCCGATAAATGGCTGGGCTTGGCGGGCACAATAAGCCAATTGTGGCAGCGCTTTGCCGTGCTGGTGCCGGCTTATTTCATCACGCTGGTGATTGCCTATCTGGTTGAGCGTTTTGTCATGGGGCAGGTCTGGCCACAAGGCTGGGAGTTCTACAGCGTGACGCTGTGCGTGTTCCTAGTGTTATCTTTCCCGGGCTTTGTTTATCGCGTGTTGTGGAAATAATCGCACGTCACATTAATTTCATCAATTCTTCACGATAGTTTCAAGCATCGCAGTCAGACTATGCTTACCCAAGAAGCATAGTCGGGGTGAGCCCCGGAAAGGACTTGAGATGCTGAAACTACAACAAACCCTGGGATGGGTGCAGTCGGTAGACAGCCGGTTGTGTGTCAAAGTCAGCCATACCGGGCAATATCGTCTTATTCGCAACGTGTTCCGCGCCATTTCACGCATGGGTGATGGCATGTTCTGGTACCTGCTGATGCTGGTCATCGCAGTGACTCAAGGCCAGCACGGACTCTACGTCTGCCTGCATATGCTGACCGCAGGACTCACGGGTACCCTGGCCTATAAATGGCTCAAACATCGCACCAGCCGCCCAAGACCGTTCCAAGTCCGCCAGGATGTGTTGTTAAGTGGCACGCCGCTGGATTACTTTAGTTTCCCCTCTGGTCATACCCTGCATGCGGTGGCTTTCGGTATGGTTGCCGTGCATTATTACCCACAATTATTTCCTATTGTGTATCCGTTTGTCGTATTGGTGGGGATGTCGCGCGTGGTACTGGGCCTGCATTATCCTAGCGATGTGCTGGCTGGCGCGGCTATCGGATACTTGATTGTTGCCTCCTACGCACCACTGTTTTAAGCTAGATTCTGAATAAATAAAAACGGATGCCTGGGCATCCGTTTTTTGTTTTATGTGGTCAATTATTGAACATCGACCAGTCTTGCCACCAGATGCATCACAATCGGCCTCACAACCAATACACAACAAAACGCTACCGGCATTGCCAGCGCATAAGCATGCAATACGTGTAACACATAGCCTGTTTGTATACCGCTATTGGCGGCGACAATGACCATAGACATTAAAAATGCCATGATGCCTGCCATGAAAAAGGCAAATACATAAGGCGTAAATCTTTTAGGGATCTTACGAAAGATCGTTTTGCGGAAACCGTTTTTTGTTTGCGTCATCATGCTCTCCAGTCAGTGCTGTCACTATAGAGCGATATGTTTGTGGTGAGTAGCCGCTTGAATATTGAATCAATATAAAGATAAACTATCGAATCATATTATTAATTCGATAGTAAATGGACACCTTAAGAAGCATAGAAAGCTTTGTCAAAGCCGTGCAGGCGGGCAGTATTGCCGCTGGTGCCAGATTACAGGGCATCACAGCTGCTGCTGCCAGCCAGAATATTCAGCGGTTAGAAAAGTCGTTAGGCGCACGTTTGCTGGTGCGCACCACACGCAAGTTGTCGATGACAGAAAGCGGGGAGCTTTATTATGCTGAAGTACAGCCAGTGATTGCCGCGCTCAGCCGGGCGCAAGCGGTCATCACCGAGTTTCATGGCCAACCACAAGGTCGCTTAAGAATCGGTTCCTCGGTCGCTTTTGGCCGCCATGTGCTGATGCCTTTAATCCCTACCTTTACCCACCAGTTTCCTAAAGTCTCTATCGAGCTCGTCTTATCTGACCATAGCCTTGATCATGTGACCGAAGACATTGATATCAGTATCCGTTTTAATCAGCAGTTGGAGCCTGGGCTGGTCGCGCGCAAGATTGCCAGCGTGCCGGTATTGTATTGTGCTTCACCCTCGTACCTTCAAAGAAAAGGCACTCCGGGCAGTCCTGAGGCGCTCACTCAGCATGATTGCCTGCTGTTTCGCGTGCCGGTGGATGGGCGGCTATTGAGTTGGGTGTTTGATCGGCAGGGTATGCACTATGAGCCTGAAATCAATCCCAGTATTATTTGTAACGATATCGATTCGCTACGTCGCCTGGCGGTTGAAGGGGCGGGGATCGCACGCCTGGCAGCTTTTGTGGCCAATGAGGACATTCGGCAGGGGAGTTTAGTGGCCTTGTTTCAACCTGATGCGACGCAGCATGACTCGGTGCAGTCCATCCCTCTATCCTTTTATGCCTGTTACCGTGATCAGCATGCCATGACCAACAAGGTGCGGGCGTTTATGGATTATCTGGTCAAAGCGATGCCGGATACCTGGTAAGCACTGCACAGCGCATTAACACAGTTTTTGTCTCTTATCAGCAACGCACAGTCTGAATTGCTTATTTTTATTAAAATACTTGTTGCTAATATTCAATATTGCGTGCATAGTACACCCTCACGAAGTTCAAGTAGTGTTGTTGTTCTCCGGTTCTATCTTTTGGTTCTATCGTTACTTCTCGCCATCTTGATCCTCGTTTTTAAGGGTATTTACCCGCTTTTTTATATTTTATCCAAGGATTTATTATGGTGACAGGTTCTGTTAAATGGTTTAACGACTCTAAAGGTTTTGGTTTCATCACTCCGGACAACGGCGGCGAAGATTTGTTTGCGCATTTCTCTGCAATTCAATCTGCTGGCTTCAAAACTTTGAAAGAAAACCAACGCGTGAGCTTTGAAGTAGCAACTGGCCCTAAAGGCAAACAAGCTGCAAATATTCAAATCATTGAATAATTCAAAGCCTGTCCGCTGAGTTGCTCTAGTGACTCACCGGAAAAAGCCCGGAGTCCCCGGGCTTTTTTATTGTTAAAAGGATGCTTAATGGCAAAAGAAGAGTTAATTGAAATGCAAGGTGCAGTGACCGAGATCCTGCCAGATGCACGCTATCGTGTGAAACTGGACAATGGTCATGAGTTAATCGCTTACACTGGCGGTAAAATGCGTAAACACAAAATCCGCATTTTGGCTGGCGATAAAATCACTATCGAAATGTCCCCTTATGACATGGACAAAGGCCGTATTATTTTCCGTCATTTAGAGCCGCGCAAGCCGTTCTAACGCCCCAGAGTCTCAAAACTCACTCTGACCTATGGCTTGCAACCTGGTTTGCAAAGCCTTGCGGTCATTCAATATCGACGGATCCAACTGCAAAAAAGCCTCTATACGCGCTCTGAGTAGGCGATAAGCCTGTTCAAAGCTGTCTTGTATTTGCACGTCACTGCCGGTGGCTTTGGCGGGGTCTTCAACGCCCCAGTGCGCGCGCATCACATTGCCTAGATAGGCTGGACAGGTTTCTCCTGCCGCATTGCTGCACACTGTAATCACAATGTCTGGTGTCATTGGCAGGTTGTTCCATGACTTACTGTAGTAACCCTCAGTAGCAATTCCCTTGCTTTTCAATAAAGCGATTGAGCGCGGATGCACCTCACCCGTTGGTTGACTCCCTGCGCTCATGGCGCGCATGCCGGTTGGTGCCAGGTGATTAAAGGTCGCCTCAGCAATAATCGATCGGCAAGAGTTGCCAGTACATAAAAACAAGATGTTCATATTAAATGCTTTCATACCAATGTTTAGAGCGGTTGACGATGGCGACGATAGACAGCATGACGGGAACTTCAATCAATACGCCCACCACTGTCGCTAGGGCCGCACCTGAGTCAAAGCCAAACAAGGCAATGGCCGTCGCGACAGCCAGTTCAAAAAAGTTTGAGGCCCCTATGAGTGCCGAAGGTCCAGCCACGCAATGCGCGACTTTCAATTGTTTGTTTAACCAGTAAGCCAGCAGGGCATTCAAGTAAACCTGAATCAAAATCGGCACGGCGAGCAGCGCGATGATCAGTGGTTGAGCCAGAATCTGCTGTCCTTGAAAAGCAAACAGTAACACCAGAGTCAGTAATAGTGCCGCCATTGAAAACGGTTGTATGCGTTTTTGTGCCGTATCAAATACCGCCTGGCCTTTTGACAGTAGCCACCGCCGCAACCATTGGCTCAATATGACGGGCACAACGATAAACAGTGCGACAGAAGTCAGTAGTGTTTGCCAGGGGACGATGATGCTGGACAGGCCAAGCAATAAAGCCACGATGGGCGCAAAGGCAAACAGCATGATGGTGTCGTTGATGGCGACTTGTGAGAGCGTGAACCTGGGTTCGCCGTGACACAGATTGCTCCAGACAAATACCATGGCGGTACAGGGAGCCGCAGCGAGTATTATCAACCCAGCAATATAACTATCGATTTGCTCAGTCGGTAGCCAGTGGGCGAATAGTTGCCGAATAAACAGCCAGGCCAAAAATGCCATGGTGAATGGTTTCACTAGCCAGTTAATCGCTAGCGTGACTGCAATGCCTCTGGCATGCCCAAACACCGTCCGCATGGCGCTGAAGTCGACCTTAATCAGCATGGGAATAATCATCAGCCAGATCAGTGCAGCGACTGGCAGGTTGACCTCGGCCAGTTTGGCTTCGCCTATCGTGTGAAAAAATGCAGGGGCTGTTTTGCCAAGCAGAATGCCAACGATGATGCAGCCCATGACCCACCAGGTGAGGTGGCGTTCAAAACGGTTAATGCTTGGGGTTGTTGTCATCACTCGTTTTCTTTCATTGGCTGGCACTGCACGTCAGGGCAGCATGCCGCCTGGCCTGCGCAGCAGTTGTCGGTGAGGTAGGTTAATAATGCATTCATGCTTTGGTAATTAGCCGAGTAGTAAATAAAGCGGCTTTCTTGTTTCGCACTGACCATGCCGGCATGGCTCAGTTCTTTCAAGTGGAATGACAGGGTGCTATTGGGGATATTGAGCGTTTGCGAAATGACGCCCGCAGATAGTCCTGCCGGTCCCGCTTGCACCAAGCATCTGAAAATATCCAATCGGGCTTCCTGGGCGATGGCAGACAGTAATGTCACGGCTTGTTTTGTGTTCATATAACTATATTTCCATAAATATAGAAATATATCAAGCGCGGGAAGCAATGCTGACTGTTTAATCAGAAGGGGGGTAATGGAAAAGCGCTGCCAGGGCAGCGCTTTTCTGATGCGGTAGAAATGGCTTGTTTAAGATTTATCTTTGATCAGCCATTCCGTTAATCGTAATAATGATGGCGCAATCAGCAGGATGCTGATGAACACAATCGGCCAGGCGACGCTGATACTGGTTAACCATTTCTCCATCAATATGGCTGTCGGCACATGATTAATCAGCAGAATCGACAGTGTCACAATATTGACCGTGACCAGTGACATCAGCAGTGCAAATACCAGCTTGCGTTTTAACGCCACGCGTTTGTCAGCGCTGTTTACCATGGCAATGGCTGGTCTTCGTGGAAATAAGCACCTGTAGGACCTTCTTCATCCAGTGTCGCCAGTCTGACGGAGGTTTTCCAGCTGTCGCTGATTTCCATAGGCGCATTAGGGCCGCCCAGGTCTGTTTTCACCCAGCCAGGATGCGCTGAGTTGACCTTGATATGGCTGTCTTTTAAAGCGTGTGCCAGGTGGATGGTAAACATATTCAAGGCAGATTTAGAGGCGTTATAAGCCAAGCCTTTGGCGACTTCAATCGGTGAGTTGGGGGCGCTGTGCAAGGTTTGTGAGCCCAGGATACTGGACAGGTTCACAATACGTGCAGCAGGAGAGCGTTGTAGTAAGGGTATCAATGCCTGGGTCAGCGCGACCACCGCAAAAAAGTTTGCTTCGAAGGTTGTTTTCAGTGTGTCCTGATCCACAGTTAAGGTGTTGTTCTGGCCGATCAGTTCTTCTTTCAGGATGCCTGCATTGTTGACCAGGATATCCAGTTTGCCGAATCTTGCTTCCAATGCTGCGGCGACGGCTTGTGGCGCATTGGCCTGTGCTGCGTCGTAGTGCAGGTATTCTGCGTCTACTCCCAGCGCTTTCAGTTCGGCGACGGCCTGTTCACCTTTGTGTGCGTCTCTGGCCCCAATGATGACTTTAATGCCTTGTTCTCCCAGTTTTTTGGCTGTTTCAAAGCCAATGCCACGGTTGCCGCCTGTAATCAATGCAATACGTTGTTGTGAAACACTCATGTTTAACTCCTTGTCAGTGATGCTTTATTTATTAAATACCAATCGGTAAATAAATACTAAATCATGCGTGATAAAATTGTCAATATATTTTTTTACCAAATGGTATAATAATTAAAAAATCACACAGGTGAATGATGATGACTGTAGAAACACTACTGAAAAAGCGCGGCAGGCCAGTGGCTTTTGACTACGATACCGCCTTGCAAAATGCCATGCATGCCTTTTGGCAACATGGTTATGAAGGTACTTCTATGAGCACATTGATGGCGGCGATGGATATGAACAAAGCCAGCATTTACGCGGCCTATGGCAGCAAAGAGGCTTTATTTAAAAAGGCGGTTGAGCTTTATGTACAAGGACCTGCGAGTTTCCTGGCGACTGCGCTGGCGCAACCGACCGCCGTGGCTGTGGTGCAGTTAATGTTATCGCAGGCGGCGCAGATGCTCACCGATCCGTCACATCCTGTCGGTTGCCTGGTGACGCAGGGGGCGTTGGCGTGCAGTGCCGAGTCGGCTGAAATCAAGACATTATTAGGCGGGTATCGCCAGACGCTTGAAGGGCAACTGGCACAGCGTTTTGCGCGTGCGGTGAGTGAACGGGATTTAGTGGTGACGGCCGATCCGGTGATACTGGCCAAGTTGGTGATGACAGTGCATCAGGGCATGGCCGTGCAGGCGGCTGGTGGTGCGACACAGGCTGAGCTGTTTAATGTAGCCGCCATGACCACACAGTTAATTTCACAGGCTTATACAACAGTGTCTTAAGGTCAGCGGCGGAAGTGTGAACGGCGGACTGCCATCTGGTGACAGGCCGCCGCCGTTGTGATTACACCGCGTTACGTACCAGCGTGATGGCCGCCAGTTTGGCGCGTGTGGCTGCACCGCTGTTAGGCGCCAGACGCTCAACCAGCGCAGCCCCTTCAAACAGGATGGTTAATTGCTGACCCAGGGCTTCCGGGTCTTTGGCACCGGCATGGCGGGCGATCTTGCACAGGTAACCTTGCAATTCCGCTGAGAGCACCACTGAGTACTGGTTAATCGGATGCTCGGTTTCCGGGAACTCCACCGCCGCGATATGAAAAGGCAGGCCACGGAATTCCGGCTGGCTAATCCATTGCTCCATGAGTTCGCACAACAGTAGCAATAACTCTAGGGATTCCGCTTTTTTAGACGCCAGTTGCGTATTGAGCCAGTTATAAAACTTATCTGATTTGTCGCGCAAATAGGCCGTAATCAGCTGGTTTTTGCTGGGGAAGTGTTTGTACAGGGTCGCTTTTGCCACGCCTGCTTCCAGTATGATGGTATCAACGCCCGAGGCCTGTATCCCTCTGCTATCAAACAGGCTGCTGGCGATATTCAGTATTTTTTCTCGCATGTTCATCACTTAATCCTTTAATCCCGACTTTCTGGGTTCCCGATTTTTCGCTTGTGCTTTCGCGCTTATTCTCTTGGTAAACGATCACGCCCTTGCGGCCGCATCAGTTCTTGCGGATACAAGCAACTGACGTATCCCAGCGCTTGCCGCAAGTGTTCTACCTGGTCAGCATCGACCCTACCTTCTGTCACAAACAAGATAAAAGCCTGCCGTTGTCCTTCTGGCAGCATGGCGGCTTGCGGCAACTGACAGCTGCCATTCTGCATTTTTTGGTAGGCCAGATTGAGCAAGCTCATTGTGACCGGATCCACTGTGCCGCCTGCTACCTGATCAGCCGCTGTTTCCAGCGGTGACAAAGTTGGTTGTATCTGTTTTTGCTTGAGTGGCGCGAACGCCATCCAAACCACACATAAACTCACTAACAAGCCAAACGACAGTGAGCGATAAAACGCTGGCTGCGTCAATTGGCTGTGCACAGACTGGTCGAATAAATGCCAGGCCTGCGGGCTGCCGGTTTGTGATTGCACCTGTATGGCACCCACCGCCAGGAAAAACCATTGGTCGAGCAGGGTAGGTGACAATGCCGCTAGCGATTGCTGCTGTGCCTGGTCTATCATCTGGCGGATAGTGGCAATATCTTGCACACTGAGCGCATGGGCTGCTTGCCCTTGCGCCAGGCGTTGCCGGTTCCAGTCTGTCAGTGCATCACGCAGCCGGTAAAACGGTGCATGCCTGCCCCATTGCTTTAAGCCGAGCGACCACAAGCCGTGCGTGGCATACGCTGTGCACACCCGCCCGTATCGCTGTCTGGTCTGATTCACGATCGCTAATAAATTCACTATAACCCCTAAAAAATCCGCTTGCTTTTTTTTCGATGGCTGCAGTAGACTAGAAAAAAGTGAACAGACCTGTCTGCATATTAACGTGACTAAACTTAAAATGCAACCAGTGACGGACACTGTTTTCCAGACGCTACTTTGGCATCATAGCGCCGGCTGAATTTGTAAACAAGGGATACCCATGACATCTGTTTCCATCGCAACACAATTGGCGGATTGGCGCGATCATGCGCTGACGCTTGAGAACGAAGTGAAAAAAGTCGTTGTTGGCCAGGATAAGGCCATCCGCGCCATCAATATTGCCATTTTTGCCCGCGGCCATGTGTTGCTCGAAGGCGGTGTGGGTGTGGGTAAAACCACCTTGCTGCAATCGATTGCCCGCGGCCTGGGTGGCGCCTATGAGCGTATTGAGGGCACGGTGGATTTAATGCCGAATGACCTGATTTACCATACTTTTTTAGGCGAAGATGGCCGCCCGAAAGTAGAAGAAGGGCCGTTATTGCGCGCAGGCGAGCAGTTATCGGTGTTTTTCTTTAATGAGATCAACCGTGCCCGACCGCAAGTGCACGCCTTGATGTTGCGAGTGATGGCAGAGCGTCATGTACATGCGTTTAAAAAAGAATACCGTTTGCCGCACATGCTGGTGTTTGCCGACCGCAACCAGGTGGAGAAAAACGAAACCTTTGAAATTCCTTCTGCGGCACGTGACCGCTTTATGATGGAAATCCCGATTGAGATTCCTGAGGACCGCGACTTGCGCAAGGCGTTGATGTTTGACGTCAAGTTCCAACATGCCGAGCGCCTGACGCAGCAAGTGCAAGGGGGTGTTTTGGCCTATGACCAGTTGAATGCGTTTTCTGATGTATTGCAAAGCCATATTCGCGCCAGCGATGTGCTGGAAGATTATGCACTGGACTTGTGGCAAGCCACCCAGTCGCCCGCCGCCTTCGGCATCCAGCTCGATAGCGTGGATGTCAGCCGCCTGATTCACACCGGTGCCAGCCCACGCGGTATGGGCATGTTGCTAAAAGCAGCGCGTGTACACGCCTGGCTGATGGAGCGCGACAGCTTGTACCCGGAAGATATTCATGCCGTGTTCCACGAGATTATCGCCCACCGCCTGGTATTGAACCCGATGTTTGAAAGCCGCCGTACCCAGCTTTCACGTGAGCTGACAAATCAGATTCTGGCCACTGTCAGTGTCCCGGCACGGGCCAAAGCAGCATGATTCCAGCCAACGCACAGCCGTTTTTTTACCAGGTGCCGTGGCGTTCAGCCAGCGTGCATGCCGGTGAGCATTTAGGCATACAGCGTGGCCCGGGCGATGAGTTCAGCAAGCATGTGTCATTAGTAGATTACCCGGATGCTCGGCGCGTGGATTTGCGGCAAACCTTGCGTGACCCTTATGAACAGGTGCAAGTGCGTGTATTCAAGCAGGAAGCCTCAACACCCTTGTATGCGATTTGCGATGTATCTAGCTCCATGCAGTTTAAGGGCCAGGCGCGCAAGCTAGATACTGTGCAAGCGGTCGCCGCGTCCATCGCCTGCTCTGCGCATGACAACAGCGATTTGTTTGGAATGGTGAGCTATGACCACGCCGTGATTCCACACTTAAGCCTGGCGCCCGGCCATCACGCGCATCAGTCATTT
Source organism: Methylophilus sp. 14 (assembly GCF_015354345.1). Classification (GTDB taxonomy): domain Bacteria; phylum Pseudomonadota; class Gammaproteobacteria; order Burkholderiales; family Methylophilaceae; genus Methylophilus. The sequence continues at coordinate 790,912 of NZ_JADKYS010000001.1, forward strand.
GCCACCATTGCGCAGCTAGCCGGGTTTCGCAATACGCATAAGGATGGTCAGGGCATAATCGAAGCCACCGGCTGGTTAGGCCAGCAAAAAGGCCTGGTGTTCTGGATTTCGGACTTTCATATGCCCTTGGCATTGATCGAGCGTGGCCTCAATGGCATGTCCAGCCACCAGGTGATTCCAGTGGTGTTATGGGACCCGCAAGAATATGAGCGTTTGCCACGCTTTGGCTTTGGCAATTTACAAGACCCGGAAACCGGGCTGCAAAAAACCATCTTTTTCCGCCAGGCAGTACGTGCCCAGTTTGCCGAGCAGTTCGAACAACGCAAGCAGGCGCTAGACCAACTATTTGCGCGCTTTGATATCCGGCCGTTGTATGTGGCAGGGCGGTTTGAGGCCAGTGTGCTATCGGATTATTTTGAGCAACTTATTCATTAAAGTGCCATGGTGCAGGCATTGGCATGAGACAGAAAGTATTGTGATGAAACAGATTTTTTTAGGATGGCTGACGACCTGCCTGATGGTAACACCCGCTTGGGCCGACACCCACACGCCCGCGCAATCGTTACCAGCGGTCAAGGTCGTGAGTGTCCATAATCCGGCGCAATATGCAGGGATACAGATTGGGGATGTGTTGCAACGCAGCATCACGTTGTCAGTGTCGGCACAAGAGCAGCTCAATGACAGCAGCTTGCCGCTCAAGGGCTTGCAGCGTAATGGCATTGAGTTACGTCAGTGGCAAGTGAGCAGTGCGTCGCAGGCAGACAAAAAAATATACACGCTGGTGTTTGATTACCAGGTGTTTGCCAGCAGCGGTAAACCTATCCAGTTGCAGCTACCGGTGGAACGCATCCGCTTTAACAGCGGTGCGGCGGCTGAGTTACCTGCCTGGCGTTTTTGGCTGATGGCACAGTTGCCTGATCGTTTGCAACCGGCCAAACCGACCGTGATTGCCCAATACCACGCCAGTATGCTGGAGACTGACAGCACGCAGCGCTGGCTGGTGTTAAGCCTCTTGCTGGCAGTGATTGGCAGCCTGGTATTGCTGTACCGCAATGCCGATTGGACCTGGTTGCCGATGATGAACGGCCACTTTGCCAAAGCCTACCATCGCTTGAAGCGGTTACCGGCGACGGCAGAAGGGCAGAAGCAGGCCGCGCTGATTGTGCAGCATGCGTTTAACCAGCATTATGGCCAGCAGATGCTGAGCAGCCAGGTAGGTGCATTTGTGCAGCAACAGCCGGTATTCCAGTCGCTAGAAACACAGATACAGGCCTTTTTTGTACAGGCGAATGCCGTGCTCTACGGCGGGCAACTGCCTGCTGCGGCTGAGTACCTGCAGCAATGCAAAACGCTGACACGCCAATTGCGCGATTGTGAACGGAGGGTGTGATGCATTGCTTACACCCGTGGTTTTTGCTGCTGTTGCCAGTAGCGGCAGTGCCTTTCCTGCTCAAAAGCCGACATGCGCAAACCTATTCCTGGTTGGAGATGGTGCCTGCGGATACCTTTTCTGAGCGCATCAATCTGTTGGTGAAAGCGACGACCAGTGTGGTATTGCTATGCCTGGTGCTGGCCTTGGCCGGGCCGCAAGGCGAGAGTCACCAGGAGCAAAAAATCGGCAAGGGCGCGCAAAGTGTGTTCGTGATTGACCGTAGCGTGAGCATGGACCATCCGTTTGCCGGGCAGGCCACTGGCGGCCATGCCGCGGAAATCAAGTCTGCTGCGGCCAGGCGCCTGATTACGGCCTTTATTGACTCGCGGCCAGACGACATGATGGGCGTGGTGGGCTTCACCAACTCTGCTTTGTATGGCATGAAAATCACCACCAACCGCGACGGTATTCATGCTGCGATTCAGGCGGCGACCGGGCCTGCACTTAACCAGACCAATATTGGCGCAGGCATCACTAACGCCGTAACTCTATTCGAGAATATTGCCAGCACTGGTTCACGCGCCATTGTGTTGTTGTCAGATGGCGCTGGGAAATTGAGTCCACGTGTGAAATACCAGATTCGCAAGCAACTGGTGGGCAAAAAACTCAACTTGTACTGGATTGTGCTGCGCGAGCCGGATGACATCAGTATTTTTACCGACAACGTATATGACGATGATCACCTGCCGGAAGCGATCGCGCTGGACCGTTTTTTCCAGTCATTGAATGTGAAATACAAGGCGTTTGAGGCAGATAACGCCACCGCGCTGGAATCCGCGTTGCGCGAAATTGATGCTAAAGAGAAAAATGTGATTCAGTACGGTGTCATGATTCCTGGCCACGATTATGCCAAAGACTTGATGATGATCGCTTTCATACTGGGCCTGGGCCTGGTGCTGATTAAACAGATAAAGGTGTATTAATGACTATCTATCGAAAAAATGCCAATGGGTTATGGGCTGGCCTGACCATACTGGGCCTGTGTGGCGTGTTGTATTTTGGCTGGCAGTTGCATCAGTTGCGCACGCTTAACCTGCAGATTCAAAGCGGTGTCGTGATCAAGCAGGGCGGCTCACCGGCGTTGCAGAAATTCACGGCCGCCTATGATCAAGGCTTGCATGGTGATTACAAGCACGCGGTACAAAGCTATGGCCAGGCGCTTGAATTATCGCCGCCGGTCAGCGAGCTGCCGCATATCCATTTTAATATCGGCAACAACCTGTTTCTGTCTGGCCTGGTGCGCACGGTGAATGAAGATGGCACCTTTCAGGATGAGGCGCGGTATGCCTTTACCCAAGCCAAGATTGCCTATGAACAGTCACTGCGTTTGCAGCCAGACGACAAGGCGGCCAAATTCAATCTGGCCTTGCTGCACTCGGTGATGGCGCGTGGTATGCAGGGTGCTAGCAAAGAGCAGTCACACATGGAACTCAGTAACCTGCCGATAGGATTGCCATAATGAAGTACTTTGCCTGGTTAAAACAACATTATGAGCCGGTGCTATATGGGCTGGCGCTGGTGTTATTACTGCTGGCGCTAATCAAGCCAGAAATCCAGCTACGACAACAGGTGCAACACTATTTGCTGGTCGCCGATATTTCGCAAAGCATGAATGCTGAAGATGAAACGCTGAAACAGCAGGCGGTGAGCCGTTTGGCCTATAGCCAGCATTTAATGAAACAATTGGTGCATAAAGCGCCTTGTGGCACTTATTTCAGCTTGGGGATTTTTGCCTCGGACAATATTGCCATGCTGCAAACGCCGCTAGAGGTGTGCAAAAACCTGGATGTGATCAGCGATGGTATTGATCACCTGGAATGGCGCATGGCCTGGAAGGGCAATAGCCGCCTGAGTTTTGCCGTGCATGCGGCGACCCATGTGTATGATGCGCTCAACCAGCCCGCACAAATGCTGTTTTTTACCGATGGCGATGAAGCGCCGCGCGTGAATGTCACCATCAAGCAAGATTTGAGTGGTGTGCAGATTGGCGAATTTTTTACCTTTATTGGTGTCGGTGGCCCGCAAAAAGTGGCGATTCCACGTTATAACTCGGCGAATAAAAAAGTCGGTGATTGGCCAGTGAGTGACAACAATAATGCCGGTGCGGTGGGCGTGACTTATGCAGATCCTAGCCAGGATGAGCCAGATCCACCCGTGGCTTATGCCGAGTATGACCGCATGCTGTCGCAGTTAGAGGAGGATTACCTGAAATCGCTGGCCGAGGAATTTAAAGGCAGTTATTTGAAAGGTGCGGATACCGACGCGTTTTATCGCGCACTGACGGCCAAGCCAGCCACGGCCAGTTTTGTCACTGACTATCCCTTACGCACGATATATCTGCTGCTGGCGTTAGCGTTGTTTTTAGCCACCTATCTGCCGGATTTACGCTTCCGGCGCCGGGCCGCGGCTGCCTAAGTGTATCGTTCGCTGCTAATCGCTGGCTGGCACCAAGGTCAGGCAGGTGATTTCTGAAGGCGAGCCAAAGCGGTTAGGTGGGCCCCAATAGCCTGTGCCGCGGCTGACATAAATCCACAGGTCTTGCAGGCGATGCAGGCCAGCCACATAAGGTTGTTGTAGCGGCACAAAGTACTTCCAGGGCCAGAACTGGCCACCGTGGGTATGGCCTGATAATTGTAAATCGAAGCCTGCCGCTTCGGCAGCCTCTGCACTGCGTGGTTGGTGCGCCAGCAATATTTTGGGCGCATCGGCAGGCGCACCAGCAATCGCCGCCTGCGGGTCGCTGTGATGGTCGTCATAAAAATGACCTGCGGTATAGTCGGTGACGCCAGCCAGCACCAGTGTTGCGCCTTCGTGCGTGAGCTGTACATGCTCATTCAGCAATACGCGCACGCCTAGGCGCTCCAGCTCGTTAATCCAGGCCAGTGCGCCTGAATAATATTCGTGGTTCCCCGTCACAAAAAAACTGCCATGACGTGCTTCCAGCGTGGCCAGTGGGCGCGTATGTTCTGCCAGCTCATGCACGCGGCCATCGACCAGGTCGCCGGTAATGGCCACCAGGTCAGCCTCTAAAGAATTCACTTGTTGCACGATCCGTGACAGGTAACCTTGTTTGATGGTCGGGCCGACATGAATATCGCTGATCTGCACAATTTTAAAGCCATGCAAACTGTCTGGTAAGTCGCGCAATGGCACGGTGACATTGACCACGCGTGCCAGTTTGCGGGCATTGAAAAAGCCAATAATACTGATGCTAAACGCAGCAACGACGGCTAGTAAGGCAGATTGTTGTTCTACGGCTGTGAAATTGACTTGTATAAGATTGAGGGCATGCAAACCAGCCATCACCAGCAGGAACACATCGCGTAATACGGTGAATACCAGCAGGGAAGAGAATAGCCCCATGACGGTCATCGCTACCCAGCTGACGCCATCGCGCAAGGACTGGTTGCTGAAGCCGCGTGCCAGAAAGGCTATGGGCTGCAACAACGCAGAGACGATAAGTCCGGCCCAGCCTAGCCAGACCATTATGGTTGGCCAGGCGAGCTGTCCCAGCAAACGGGCACCAATGTAATAGTGTAAAAGACCTACCAGGGTGGTGGTCACAATCAGAAAGCGGAGAGGTGGCATGCGTGTATGGTCCAGAGGGCGTTCAGGGATGGATAGACCTTAGATGGCGGCAATGCCATCAGATTCAAGTCCATCGATTCAAACCCATAGATTCAAATCTAGCTGATCAAGCACCAGGTGAATCAACAGTCCGGCTGGTTAAACCATTGATGCTGGTAATGTTCAAACGCTTGTATCGCCCGTGTGGGTCGCAAGCGGGCATCCTGCAGGCACTTCTGGCGCCAGTCGTCCAGCTGTTCCATGCCCAGGTTGATATGCTCGGCGTGTAGCGATGGGAAGTGGCCGTTGAGCAGTTGCGGCAGGTCCTGCAAAGCCAGTGTGACCTGGTCACGGTAATAGCCCAGTTTGTGTTCAAATTCGTTATCCAGCCTGCGGTAACGGCCTAGCAGGTATTGCGGGATACGTGACAGGCGCAAGGCCTGGTCTGCACTCGCCAGGCGAGAGATGGCTTTATTGACAATGACGGCTTCACATTGCCATGATTGTGTCAGCGTCTCGACGATGGTTTTGCGGTGTATGCGCAGCAATTTACCCGGGGAGGGCATATCAGGCTGGTGCAGGTAAGCATCCATCGCCCATTCGGCGGCGGCATGCGTGAGCAGGCTGTGGTGTTGCCATTTGGCTTCAAAGGTCGGTACAAAGTGCTGGTGGGCGACCACATCCGTCAGCAAGTGGATGTTGTAGCCTATGCCCAATGCCAGTTGCCGTTCGTTTTTGGTATGCAGCAATTGCTGGCCCATGCCCCAGCCGTGACTGTGGCTAAACGTGCGCGAGACCACGGCCAGGTCGGGCAGGCAGGCACCGGCCATCACCAGGGTCGGGTAGCGGCGCATCACGCCTAGCCAGGGCAACGGCAGCAGCGGCAAGGCTTGCAGCCACTGGTGGGTATAGGCGACATGTGAATACAGGCCCCAGGCGTGTGCTTCGCTGGGCATGGCCAGTAACAACAGCAAACTGATGAGTAGGGTGCGGATTAACATGAGCGCACTTTGCACCTGCTACATGACAGTTGGATGAATGCTGTATGACGTTGATATGAAAGCATTTTTCGTCATAAAAGCATCACGAAGGCTTGTTAAGCTATGTGAGATTTGTTAACTCGGAATCCTGCATGAAAATATTGATGATTTCAGATGTGTATTTCCCGCGCGTGAATGGCGTGTCTACCAGCATCCGTACGTTTGCTGAAAGTTTGCGCGAGCAGGGCCATGTCGTCCATCTGATTGCACCGCAGTACCCAGGACAGCCAGCTTCCGCTGATGAAAACTGGATCACCCGTATAGACGCACGCAAAATCGTGTTCGACCCGGAAGATTATTTAATGAAGTGGTCAGCCTTGATGGCGTATGCCAATAGCCTGCACCCGGGTGATTATGACCTGGTACATATCCACACGCCATTTATTGCGCATTACGCCGGGGTTAAAATCGCTAAAAGATTGCAAGTGCCTGCGGTAGAGACCTACCACACCTTTTTTGAAGACTATATGCACCATTATTTGCCGTGGGTGCCGCGCAAATGGGCGGTGCGCATTGCGCAATCGGTGTCGCGCAAGCAATGTCAGCAGGTCGATACCGTGGTTTCGCCTTCGGCGCAGATGCGTGATGTGTTGCAGCAATATGGTGTGACGACACCGATCACCGTGATCCCGACTGGGCTGGATGCTTCGCGCTTTGTGCCTGGTGATGGTGCCGCGTTCAGGGAGAAATATGGTATCCCGGCGCAACGTCCGCTGTTACTGTTTGTGGGTCGCGTGGCGCATGAAAAGAACATCCAGTTTTTGCTGGAAATGCTGTCACTGGTGATTCAGGATCACCCGGAAGTGTTGCTGGTGATTACTGGCGAGGGCCCGGCCGAGCCTATGCTCAAGAAAATGGCACGTGATAATGGTTTGCAGTCACATGTCATGTTCCTGGGGTATCTCGATAGGGCGGTAGGCTTGAACGCCGCTTATCAGGCGGCAGATATTTTTGTGTTCGCCTCCAAGAGCGAAACGCAAGGCTTGGTATTGCTGGAAGCCATGGCGCAGTCTACGCCAGTGGTGGCGATTGCCGAGTTGGGCACCGCCTCTATTTTGCGCCAGGAACAGGGTGCCTTGATTGCCAAGGACGATGAGTTACACTTTGCCGAGCAAGTACAAACCTTGCTCATAGACCATCAATTGCGTGAGCGTGTCGGTAAACAAGGCAAGCGCTATGTGGAGCAAGTGTGGTCCAGCGACGCGCAGGCAAACAAGCTGCTCGAGTGCTATGAGCGCCTGATGCTGACGCATATGCCGATGGCGGCCTCAGCCGCTGCTTAAGGGATGTGTTGCTGAGTGAAATGTTGTGCTTGCTGTCTCACATTAGAGTGCGAGACAGCAAGGTGCAATACACTCGAATAATGCAGCGATTGCACCACTGGACACCCACTCAGGTCAAACTGAACGTTTATTTGGCAAGATAAGGGATGGTGCCTGCAACATCGGTATCATCAATCAGCTGAAAACGGCTCTCGGTGCCATCCTGTCTTGCTTTGGAGTAAGGGGCATACTCAGGATCATTCGCAAAGGCCAATGCAGATTCTTTGTTCGGAAACTGAATCAACGCAATTAAAGTATTTTCTAGTGGTTTACCCTCAAGCACGTCTATATTGGCGCTACGGCTCAAGTATTTGCCGCCATGTTTTGCAGCGATCAGGTGCACATGCTTTGCATATTCAGGCACCCATTGATCGTCTTTGATTAAAACATCTGCAATTAGAAACGCCGTCATTCTTCTCTCCTGAATTGTTTGTTGGTAAATGCGCAGTCTACCTAAGCTTTTAATGATTTGGTAAATTTCATTTTAAGCATATTGTCCAGATCCTCTGTGTCAGTGTCATGTCAGACGGCTTGCTTTACAATGCTGCCTGGTTGTTTCGGTGCGAAGTATCCGCAAGATATTTTTCAAGGATAGTCATGACATTGCAGGCCATTCAAAATATTAACCTCATTTCTTTGGCAGATTCATTGCTCAGCCTGACGGCAGCGTTTGTCTGCGGTGCCGTGATTGGCTTTGAACGCCAGTATCGGCAACGCACGGCGGGCTTGCGTACCAATGTGTTGGTCGCCGTCGGCGCCGCTATTTTTGTCGATATGGCCAATCGCCTGACCGGTAATGAGGGCGCCGTGCACGTGGTGGCTTACGTGGTCTCGGGCATTGGTTTTTTAGGCGCTGGCGTCATTATGCGTGAAGAAGGCAATGTGCGCGGGCTCAACACCGCGGCAACGTTGTGGGGCTCGGCGGCAGTGGGGGCGTGTGCGGGTGCGGATTTGTTATTAGAGGCGGTGTTAGGCACCTTGTTTGTGTTGGCAACCAATACGCTGTTACGGCCGGTGGTGAATCAGATTAACCGCAAGCCGATTGATACCTTGCGTGTAGAGTCGACCACCACCATTTATGTGATTGCGTTACGACAACACCAGAAAGAGGCGCTGACCTTGTTAGAAAGCATGCTGGCGGAGGTGCAATACCCAACCAAGCATTTACAGATGCATGCCTTTGGCAATGATTGCGTAGAGATTGAGGTGGAGTTATTAGCCGCAGCCATTAATAGTGATGAGCTGGATGCCGTAACGCAACGGCTATTGGCTGCAAGCTATATTCATCAGGCTTTCTGGAGCCCGAGTATGATGGATTAAACGTAACAAGACACATAAAAAAACGCCACATGATGTGGCGTTTTTTATTCAGACAGGCATTAACCAAACTTGCCGGTAATGTAGTCTTCGGTTTCTTTACGGCCCGGGTTGGTGAAAATTTTGTCAGTATCATCGTACTCGATCAATTCACCTAGGTACATATACGCGGTGTAGTCAGAGACACGCGCCGCCTGTTGCATGTTGTGCGTGACCACCAGGATCGTCAGCTTGCTGCGCAGTTCGACCATCAGCTCTTCAATGTTAGCCGTCGCAATCGGATCCAGCGCAGAGGTTGGCTCGTCAAACAGCATGATTTCCGGGTCAGTGGCCAAGGCACGGGCGATACACAAGCGTTGTTGCTGACCCCCAGAGAGGTTAAAAGCCAGGTCATGTAAACGGTCTTTGACTTCGTTCCACAACGCAGCACCTTTAAGCGCTTCTTCTACCTTGTCGTCCATGATGCGTTTGTTGTTTTCACCACGCACGCGCAGGCCGTAGGCCACGTTTTCGTAGATAGACTTTGGAAACGGGTTAGGTTTCTGAAACACCATGCTGATACGCATGCGCACTTCAATCGGGTCTACGCCTGCATCCAGCACATTGGTGTTGTCCGGGTGCATGACGATCTGGCCCTGGTATTTATTGCCAGGATACAAATCGTGCATACGGTTGAAGCAGCGCAGAAAGGTGGATTTTCCGCAACCGGATGGGCCAATCAGCGCCGTGATTTTGTTTTCATACAAAGGCATGGAAATGCCTTTGAGTGCGCGGGCGCCGTTGCTATAAAAAAAGTTTAAATCGCGTGCTTCGGCTTTTATTGCAGTTGTGACAGTGGCCATGAAGTTTCCTAAATCTTATGTGGCATTACCATTTAATATTTTTACGAATTTTGTAGCGTAACCAGATCGCTGCACCGTTCATTAACAGCGTGACAACAATGATCAGTGCACCGGTGGCCGCCGCATTGACATGGAAGGCATGGTCAGGGCGCGACAACCAGTTAAACATTTGAATCGGCATCACGGTAAAGCCTGAGGACAACCATTCAAAGTTAAGGAAGGGTGGCTCGGTCGTGATCGGGCTAGGTGGCAGGAAGGCAATAAAGGTCAGCGCGCCAATGGTAATGATAGGGGCAGTTTCACCCAGGGCGCGCGCCATGCCGATAATGATACCGGTGAGGATGCCGCCGTAAGAGTATTTAAATACGTGATCGTAAACGACTTGCCATTTGGTGGCGCCGACGCCGTAAGCCGCTTCACGGATAGACACCGGAATGGCGCGGATGGCTTCGCGGGTAGACACAATCACAATCGGCAGAATCAGCAGGCCTAATGTTAAACCCGCGGTGAGGATACTCTGGCCGAAGTCCAGCATGTAGACAAACAAGCCCAATGCCAGCAAACCGTAGATGATAGAAGGCACGCCTGCCAGGTTAGAAACGTTGATTTCAATCAGGTCGGTAAACCAGTTTTTTGGCGCATATTCTTCCAGGTATAAACCGGCGGCAACACCGATGGGAACTGCTGTCAGAAAAGTCACAGACATGACCAGTAAAGAACCTACCCAGGCAGACAGTAAGCCAGCACGACCAGCACGGCGTGACGGGAATTCAGTCAGAAAGTCCAGGCTGAATTTTGGATGGCCGTCAGCAATCAGTTGCCAGAACAGCAGCATCAATGTCATTAACCCTAGCATCAGGCAAATCAGGCCCAGGGTGGCAAATAATGTGTCATTACGCTTGTGGCGTTTAATCATGGCGCGGACGTCGGCCAGATTTTCGAGGACAGAAGCTTTATGTTCCATGGTGTGTGATTTCCGCATTAGCCAGTAGTCTGGCTACTGGCAGTGTATGGTGATTATGTGTCAGTAATAAGACAGTTTATTAGTAGCTTTCGCGGTATTTCTTGCGCACCCAGTGACCGAAAATATTGAATGACAAGGTCATGGCCATCAATACCAGGCCCGCGGCAAAAATACTTTGATAACCGATGCTACCGTGTGGCAAGTCACCCATCGCGACTTGTACGATATAAGCGGTAATGGTCGCTGCACTATCCAGTGGGTTAAAGGTCAGGTTAGGTTGCTGGCCTGCGGCAATCGCCACCACCATGGTTTCGCCCACTGCACGCGAGATGGCCAAGATATACGCAGCCACAATGCCGGAAATCGCTGCTGGCGTCACCACTTTAATCGCCGTCTGGAAGCGCGTCGCGCCCATGGCATAAGAGCCTTCACGCATGCTCATAGGCACTGCGCGCATGGCATCTTCAGACATGGAGGCAATGTACGGAATAATCATGATCCCCATTACAATCCCTGCGCCCAGCATGTTAAAGCTCGGCAGGTCAGGGTAGATGCTTTGCAGCAAAGGGGTGACGAAAAACAGGGCGAAATAGCCAAACACCACGGTAGGTACACCGACCAGGAGTTCCAGGATAGGCTTGATGATTTCGCGCGTTTTGTGTGAAGCAAATTCAGACAGGAAAATGGCTGAAATGGTACCAATCGGCACGGCCACTGCCAGCGCAATGGCAGAGGTGGTCAAAGTACCGGATACCAGCGGCATAATGCCGTAGTGCGCATCTTCAAATAATGGTGTCCATTGCGTGTCTGTGAAAAACTCAATGACAGAGACTGTTTTGAAAAAGCTCAGTGATTCGTATAGCAGCACACCAACAATGGCAAACGTGGTGGCGACAGCGACCAGGGCGGCCATCATCAGGATCAGTTCAATAATCCGTTCTTTGACATTGCGGCGGATGTTTTTCGCCAGTCTGGGGCTGATGGTCAGTTGCGCGGGAGCTTGCATTGCTTGAGTCGCCATAGTGTGTTGATCTTTTACTAATGATCAAGAGTATTGATCTGCCAGGGAAGAATTTTAGCGGATAATCCGCAGTTCAGGCCGAGTCATCACTAAAAAAGGGGCGTTGCAGCCCCTTTTTTATGATTACTTGATGCGGGATAACAAGTCAGTAATCTTGATGCCGACTTCTGAGGTACCGTTGAAGCCAGTGCCTGGTTTCATCGCCTTGAAGTGTTCTTTCACTGCGGTGTAATCTGCTTTAGGCAGTGGTACGTATTTCACTTCTTTGACCAGCTCTGGTGCGTTTTCCAGATAGTAGTTCACGAAAGCTTTGATCTCTGGCTTGAATGCGGCTGAAGTCGCATTCACGTAAATGAACAATGGGCGTGACAGCGGTTGGTAAGTGCCATCCATCACTGTTGCTTCAGATGGCAATACTGGTTTGCCGCCTTCTTTAGCCACCACAGGGACCGCTTTCAGTTTGTCAGTGTTTTCCAGGTAGTAAGCCAGACCGAAATAAGCCATACCGCCGTTGTTACCGGACACACCTTGCACCAGTACATTGTCATCTTCAGACGGTGTGTAGTCAGTGCGGCTTGCCTTGGCTTTGCCATTCACAGCTTCAGTGAAGTAGTCAAAGGTACCAGAAGCGGTGCCTGGGCCGTACAGGTTGATTGGTTTGTCTGGATAAGTGGCGTTTACTTCTTTCCAGCTTTTCACTTTGGAACCTGGCTCCCAGATTTTTTTCAGTTCAGCCACGGTGATTTGTTTCACCCAGTCGTTTTTAGCGTTCACGACCACCGTCAAGGCATCGTAAGCAATCGGCAGTTCAATAAACTGTACGCCGCCTTCTTTACACGCATCGATTTCTTTTTGTGAAATAGGACGGGAAGCATCAGAAATATCGGTTTCGCCGCGGCAGAACTTTTTGAAGCCGCCGCCAGTGCCGGACTCACCGACCGTGACCTTGACGCCTTTGGCGCGCTGAAACTCTTCAGCCACCGCCTCAGTAATCGGGTAAACCGTGCTAGAACCATCAATCTTGATGATTTTGTCCGCAGCCGCTGCTGAGTGCGCGAAGCTAAATGCCTGAACGATCAGACCGGCCATTAAAGTATTGCGGAACAAACGGGTTTTCATCTATACACTCCTGTGTTTGGTGTTGTCTGTTGTGATGGACGAGATCATAAGAATTTTATATGACAGAAATGTGACAAAAAATAAAAAAGGCGCAGTCTGCGCCCTTTTTATTGCCTTTTTAGCTTACAGCAAGCTTTCACCAATATGGTAGGCAATCGCCGCCATGATCGCGGCGCAGGGGATGGTCAGCACCCAGGCCCAGACGATGCGAGAGGCCAGGCCCCAGCGTACAGCCGTCATGCGGCGTGATAGGCCGACACCGACAATGGCACCGGTAATGGTATGGGTGGTGGAGACCGGAATGCCTAAACTGGTCGCCAGGAACAAGGCAATTGAGCCTGACGTTTGCGCGGCAAAGCCACCCGTCGGGCGAATTTTGGTAATGCCCATACCCATGGTGCGCACAATGCGCCAGCCACCAAACAGTGTGCCCAGGCCCATGGCCAGCTGGCACGAAATCACCACCCAGAATGGCACGTGGAAATCGCCGTGCAAATAACCATTGGCAAACAGTAGAACAGTAATGATGCCCATGGTTTTCTGCGCATCGTTAGCGCCGTGGCCCAGGCTGAACAGGGAAGATGAGATAAATTGCAGCTTGTTGAAGCGGCTTTCGATTTTATAGGGCGAGGATTTTTGAAACACCCACATAATGCCAATCGATAGCAACAGCGCGAGTATCATGCCAAACAAGGGTGACAGGATAATGGCGATACCGGTGCTGATCAGCTTGCTGCCTAAAATCACGCCTTTGGTGCCAGAATGGGCCATGCCCGCGCCAATCAGGCCGCCGATCAAGGCATGAGAAGACGAAGAGGGGATACCAAACCACCAGGTGATGACGTTCCAGGCGATGGCGCCGAATAGCGCACCAAAAATCACCGTGTTATTGACGATGTTGGGATCAATAATGCCTTTGCCCACGGTGTCGGCCACGTGCAGGCCAAAAAACAAAAAAGCGACAAAGTTGAAAAAGGCAGCCCAGATCACGGCCGCCTGCGGGGTGAGTAAACGGGTGGACACCATGAGCGCAATCGAGTTGGCCGCATCGTGAAAACCGTTCATAAAGTCAAAAATCAGGGCGACGAAGACGAGCACCGCCATGACCAAAATCACATGATCCATGGCGGGTTCCTAAATACGCTCTAAGACGACGCCATGAATGACATCGGCGACGTCTTCACAGCTATCGACGGCTTCTTCAAACAGGTCATACAATTGTTTTGAGCGGATGAGTGTGCGCGCATCATGGTCTTCTTCAAACAGCCTGTGCATGCCTGAACGCATGATATGGTCGGCTTCGCCTTCAATCTTGCTGATTTCTTCACAGGTGCGCAAAATACGCTCGGCATTTTTCATGTCAGACAACATGTGCACTGCGTCCTGTACTTTCTCAGAGGCACGCAGCAGGATTTGCGCCAGCGCCACCATTTCTGGCGTGAATTTGCTGTTGCCGTAAATTTCGACGCTTTGTGGAATCGCTTCCATATAGTCGATGATGTCATCGAGTGCCATGGCAAGCTCGCGAATTTCGCGGCGGTCAAATGGCGTAATAAAGGTTTTATGCAAGGACAGCAGAATTTCCTTGGTGTACTCATCTGCTTCAGACTCGATGTCGCGGATGTCTGAGAAATGTTTTTGAAAACTTGCCTGATCGACTTCTGCTGCCATCAGGGCCAGCACTTTGGAACCACGCACCGCACAATCGGCCAAACGGTTAAACAGTACAAAATAGTTATCGTTTCTGGGGCTGATTGCAGCCATGATGCGGCCAAAAGTGGCATTCGCCATTGGGTACTCCCTGGTGGTTTCAAAGTTTTGTGACAGGGATTTTACTATTTTGTGACAAAGTTTGTGACAAAAATCTGTATCTGAAACTCAATACCAGGCATGTTTTGGCGCTGAATCGCCGTTTTAGCTGCGGTATAATAGCGGTTTTTACACAATTTAAAATCAATCACATGGAAGCAGAACAACTAAATGCCATCGCCAATGCGTTGAGCGATTTAACCCAACGTCACCATGCCCTTCGGGGGTATCTTTGACTACGAAAACAAAGAGCAACGTTTAGCCGAAGTCAACGGCCTGCTTGAAGACCCTAAAGTGTGGGATGACGCTGAAAAAGCGCAAAAGCTGGGCAAGGAGAAACGCATGCTGGAAACCGTGGTCACCACACTGGATTCTGTCGCACAATCGCTAACTGACAGCCAGGAGCTGTTTGACATGGCGCGCGAAGAAAGCGACGACGATACGCTGCTGAGCGTGAATGATGACGTACAAAAAGTCGAGAAAACCATCGCCGAGATGGAATTTAAACGCATGTTTTCCCAGCCGATGGATGCTAATAACTGCTTTATTGAGTTCCAGTCTGGCAGTGGCGGCACTGAAGCGCAAGACTGGGCAGGCATGTTGTTGCGTATGTATCTGCGTTATGTCGAGCGCAAGGGCTTTACCGTAGAAGTGCTGGAAGAGTCCGAGGGCGATATTGCCGGTATTAAAGGCGCGTCACTCAAAGTCAGTGGCGATTATGCATTTGGTACTTTGCGTACTGAGAGCGGCGTCCATCGCTTGGTACGCAAGTCACCGTTTGATGCCAACTCCAAACGCCACACCAGTTTCGCTAGTGTGCAGATATTCCCCGAGGTGGATGATTCGATTGAAATCGAAATCAACCCGGCGGATTTGCGTATTGATACCTACCGTGCCAGTGGCGCCGGTGGTCAGCATATTAACAAGACCGACTCCGCGGTGCGGATTACCCACTTGCCAACGGGTGTTGTCGTGCAATGCCAGAACGACCGTTCACAGCATAGAAACAAAGAAGAAGCGATGAACATGCTGAAAGGCGCGTTGTATAACCTCGAGCTGAGCAAACGTAACGAAGAAAAACAGGCGCTGGAAGATGCCAAAACCGATATTGGCTGGGGACACCAGATCCGCAGTTACGTGTTGGACCAAGGCCGGATTAAAGACCTGCGCACGGGGGTTGAGATCGGCAATACGCAAGGCGTGCTCGATGGCGACCTGGATCCATTTATTATGGAAAGCCTGAAGCAGGGGCTGTAATTTGACCTAATAAAAAAGGCAGCGAAATCGCTGCCTTTTTTATTGCCGGGTCATTCAATCAATCTGCCCGTCAATATAGAGCCATTGCCCACTTTCACGGCTAAAACGGCTGTGCTCGGTTAATTGCTCTTTCTTCTGTTGGCCACTCTGGAAGGTCGCTACAAACTTCACCAACGCGTGATCCGCATCCACTTGCGTATGCGACAGCACTTGCAGCTTCAGCCATTTAATGCCCTTGAGGTCTTCTTGCGTAAGGGTGGTGGGGCGGGTGTCAGCCTGCCAGGTTTGCAAAATATAGTCTGGCAACTTCAGTGCATAAGCGCTGTAACGTGAGCGCATCAGGCGTTCGGCATTGGGCGCTGCCAGTCCATGATGTAATGGCTGGCAGCAGTCGGCATAGGCTTTTCCGCTATAGCAGGGACAGGGATTTCTCATCGTGACACCAGATTGCAAAGACGCCATTATACGCGTTGCTAAAGCGATAAATGCTTTATCTGCATACACAATTATGACTATTTAAAATGGTCATAATTGTGTATGATGGACTGAAGTTGAAAAATGTCTGAGGAGGTTTTTATGCATAATCACGTGTCGAAATCGATGCTAAAAGCTAAAGCGCTTGAGTATTTTCGCGAAGTTGAAACAACTGGCGAACCTTTGATTGTCACTGACCATGGCAAAGCTAAGCTGGAAATTAGAAGGTATCAGGACCAAGGTGAAAATCCTTTGCATGTATTAAAGGGCTCTGTGCTCAAGTATGAGGCTCCCTTTGCTTCTATTGATGAAGGTGAATGGGAAAGCCTCAAGTGATTGTATTGGATACGCATATATTGGTTTGGTGGGTCAGCAATGATGCGCAGTTAAGTCAGGCAGCAAAGAATGCGATTGAGTATGAGCTGAGTGCTGGTGAGCTTATCATCTCCAGCATTACTGCATGGGAGGTTGCCATGCTCGTACAAAAAAACAGATTAATACTTTCTATGGATGTCGATGCGTGGTTAACGGCTATCAGCCACATTAATCGCGTCCGGTTTTATCCGGTAGACAATGAGATTGCTGTGAAGTCGGCATCATTGCCAGACGAGTTTCACAAAGACCCGGCAGATAGGATGATTGTGGCAACTGCGCGAAAGCTAGGGTGCGCGCTCATTACTGCGGATGAGAAAATACGCAATTATCAGCATGTTAAAACAATCTAAATATTAACCTGTGCCAGAAACGCAGTATCTAGATGCATGCGTTAAACCAATACTAAAATAATTCTGCCTGTGCTGCAGGCGGCGCAGCCCGCAGTTGGTCGATATTAATCTCAAAAATCCCCAGCTTACCAGCGCAGGGCATCAGCGGTAACGGCGTCGCCTGCGCAAATAAAAAACCGTAATACTCCTGATGCACGCCACCAAAATGCGCACGTTGTTCGCGACTAATGCCCGCAGGCAATTCACCAGGCTTGCTGCATAGCACTAGCCTGGCGATACCCACCACGCCACCATATTGCAGTTTGTCTTTGTCGGGAATAGGGATGCCGGTATGGGATTTGATGTATTGGTAGTATTCCTCATACAGGCCTTTGCTGGCATGTATGAGCATGGGGCCGCGATATTGCGTGCCCCAACTGCGGTCATCCACCAGCAGGTAGCCGTTCGCGATCAGCCAGGCAAACGGTTGCTTAAACGATAAAGCCTTGATGGCACCCGACAGGCGATCAGGTTGCGCTTGTGCTGACATGGACTAACCGCGAATTAAGTTTAGGCAATTTCCCGTGTTTCCATAAACTGGATATCCGGGTAACGCTCTTGCGCCATTTGCAGGTTCACGCGGTTAGGCGCCAGGTAGACGTAGTCATCGGCGCTATCGAGGCCGACGTTAAAGCCGTATTTATCCGCAATGGCCTTCAGGTCGGCGTCTGAGCCTTTGAGCCAGCGCGCCGTGTAGCAGTCATAAGGCTCAAATACCATGTCGACGCCATATTCGTGCTCCAAACGGTGCGCCACGACGTCAAACTGCAGCATACCCACGGCGCCCAGAATCAGGTCGTTGGATAACAGCGGACGGAACAATTGTGCTGCACCTTCTTCTGATAGCTGTTTGAGGCCGATTTGTAACTGCTTCATTTTCATCGGGTTTTTAATGCGTGCGCGGCGGAAAAATTCCGGTGCGAACGATGGGATGCCAATGAATTTAAGCGCTTCATTCTCGGTAAAAGTGTCGCCTAACTTGATGGTGCCGTGGTTAGGGATGCCGATAATGTCACCGGAATAAGCTTCGTCCATGATGGTGCGGTCTTGCGCCATAAACGTAATCGCGTTATTGACGTTGAGCATCTTGCCCGAAGCCACTTGCTTGATTTTCATGCCACGCTCAAAACGGCCAGAGCACACGCGCAAAAAGGCAATGCGGTCACGGTGTTTTGGGTCCATATTGGCCTGGATTTTGAACACAAAACCAGCGAATTTTTCTTCGTTAGCAGCCACCGCGCGGGTAGCAGTTTTGCGGGCTTGTGGTGGTGGCGATAAATCAACCACGGCATCCAGCAGGGATTGCACGCCAAAGTTATTCACCGCCGAGCCAAAAAACACTGGCGTTTGTTTGCCGCTTAAATAACGTTCTTTGTTGAACTCATTGGAGGCGCCACGTACCAGTTCAATGTCGACGCGCAACTCTTCGGCCTGGTAGCCTATCAGTTCGTCCAGGCGTGGGTTATCCAGGCCTTGAATGGTCTCAGACGTGCCTTTTTCGGCGCGCGGGTCAAAGAATAAAATGGAGTCATTGACCAGGCTATACACGCCACGGAAGGTTTTACCCATGCCGATCGGCCAGGTCATGGGTGCACATTCCATGCCCAATGTGGTTTCGATTTCATCTAGCAACTCAATCGGCGCGCGGCTTTCGCGGTCCAGCTTGTTGATAAAGGTGATAATCGGTGTGTCGCGCATGCGGCACACATTCAGCAACTTGATAGTTTGCGCTTCCACGCCATTTACCGAGTCAATCACCATCACAGCAGAGTCCACCGCTGTTAAGGTACGATAGGTATCTTCGGAGAAGTCATCATGGCCTGGTGTGTCTAGCAGGTTGACCATGTGCTCGCGGTAAGGAAACTGCATGACGGAGGAGGTGACTGAAATACCGCGTTGCTTTTCCAGTTCCATCCAGTCCGAGGTGGCATGGCGCGCGGCTTTACGGCCACGCACTTCACCGGCGACCTGAATCGCGCCACCAAACCACAACAGTTTTTCTGTGAGCGTGGTTTTACCCGCATCCGGGTGCGAAATAATGGCAAAGGTACGGCGGCGTTCGACTTCTTGCTGCAAACTGGACATGAAAAAATAGCGCTTTGGAAAAAAGCGCTATTCTAACCTAATCAAACACTTGGCCGGATTATTTTCGCATCAGGAAGATGGCCACTGCTGCGAAAATAATCAGGATGATTAAACCTTCCATAGACTGTCTTTAAAAAACAATTTTTGCCGCCGATGAACGCGGATAAACGCGGATAGTTTCTTGGTTTTTCCGCGTTATTCGGCTTAGTTTACAGGTTGTTTCAGTTGGTCCAAAATCGCCGGGTTGTCCAATGTGGAAATGTCGGAAGTGATTTCCTCGCCTTTGGCCAGGCTGCGCAACAAACGGCGCATGATCTTGCCCGAGCGTGTTTTAGGCAGGTTGTCGCCAAAGCGGATTTCGTCTGGTTTGGCAATTGGGCCAATCTCTTTACCTACCCACTCGCGTAGTTCGGCAACGATCTTTTTGGCCTCTTCGCCTTCTGGTCGCTTGCCTTTGAGCACGACATAAGCCACGACGGATTCACCTTTAATCGGGTGCGGTTTGCCGACGACGGCAGATTCGGCCACCAAATGATTGGCAACCAGTGCCGATTCGATTTCCATGGTGCCTAAGCGGTGACCAGAGACGTTGAGCACGTCGTCGATACGGCCCATGATGGTGAAGTTGCCAGTGTCGGCATCGCGTACTGCGCCGTCGCCAGCGAGGTATAAATTGCCGCCCAATTCAGCCGGGAAGTAGCTGGTTTTATAACGCTCGGGGTCGTTGTAAATAGTGCGTATCATGGAGGGCCATGGCTTTTTAATCACCAGCAAGCCGCCGCTGCCCCAGGGAATGTCTTTGCCAGTTTCATCCACCACGTCGATATCAATGCCGGGGAAGGGCAGGGTACAGGAGCCTGGTACCAGTGGTGTCGCCCCTGGCAAAGGGGTGATCACATGGCCGCCAGTCTCTGTTTGCCAGAAGGTGTCTACAATCGGGCAGCGGTTGCCGCCGACCTGTTCGTAGTACCACATCCAGGCTTCCGGGTTGATCGGTTCGCCAACCGTGCCCAGCAGGCGCAGGCTGGATAAGTCAAAGTGGTTAGGGTGAGTAGTGAAGTCAGTTTCACCGGCTTTAATCAGTGAGCGGATCGCTGTCGGCGCGGTGTAAAACACGCTGACTTTGTGGCGCTGGATCATTTCCCAGAAACGGCCTGCGTTAGGGAAGGTCGGGATGCCTTCAAACACGATTTGTGTCGCGCCCATGGCGAGCGGCCCGTAGGTCACGTAGCTATGGCCGGTAATCCAGCCCACATCGGCCGTGCACCAGTAAATGTCATCCGGCTTAATGTCAAAAGTCCAGCGCATGGTATTCATGGCATGCAGCAAGTAACCGGCCGAGCTATGTTGTACACCTTTGGGTTTGCCGGTAGAGCCAGAGGTGTAGAGCAGGAACAGCGGATGCTCGGCATCGACCATCACCGGTTCACAGGTATCGGCCTTATCGGCAATCAGGTCATGCCACCAAACACATTTGCTATCCCAGGCCACATCCAGGCCGGTTTTTTTGAACACCACCATGTGGCGGATGCTGTCACAGCCACCCATGGCGATGCCTTCATCGACCGCTTGTTTCAGTGGCAGGGTTTTGCCACCACGATATTGGCCGTCGGACGTGATCACAGCGACCGCACCGGCATCAATAATCCGTTCATTCAGGCTTTTGGCTGAGAAACCGCCGAATACTACGGAGTGGATAATGCCCAGGCGCGCGCAGGCCTGCATGGCGACGATGGCTTCAATGCCCATCGGCAGGTAAATAATGACACGGTCACCTTTGACCAGGTTGAGCGATTTCAAGCCGTTGGCGAACTGACACACCTGGTGATATAGCTCTTTGTAAGTGACGTTTTTTACATCGCCGTTATCTGCTTCAAAAATAATGGCGGTTTTGTTCGGGATGGTTTGCAGGTGCTTGTCCAGGCAGTTGGCAGAGGCGTTGAGCTCGCCATCTTCAAACCATTTATAGAAGGGCGCATTGTCCTGATTCAGCGTTTTTGTGAATGGCTTGTGCCAAATCAATAACTCGCGCGCCAGTTTGGCCCAAAATCCTTCGTAATCCTGCAATGCTTCTGCATGCAGACGCTGGTATTCCTCCATGCTGCCGACTGCCGCCTGGCTGGAGAAAGCCTTGCCTGGCGCGAATACGCGGTGTTCATGAAGTACAGATTCGATAGACATAGCGTCCCCCAAA
This sequence comes from Methylophilus sp. 14, assembly GCF_015354345.1. Lineage (GTDB taxonomy): Bacteria > Pseudomonadota > Gammaproteobacteria > Burkholderiales > Methylophilaceae > Methylophilus. Next base: position 812,119 of record NZ_JADKYS010000001.1, read on the forward strand.
AATCAATGTCAAAAAATGAAAGTGTGAGCGAACCTCAGGTATTATTGTTTTGGTTCTGATTGACAAACTCTCCGAGCACACAACTCATTACAAGAGCAAAAACTCATGCAACAGCTTGCCCAAATTCTAACAGAAAAGCAGGTCGCGTCTACAGAAGCCGCCTATTTGCTGCATGCAGCAGCCTGCAGCCCATTTTTTGCCAGATTCGTTACGAAACATACAGATTTTATAACTGATTTGTTAGATAACTTATATAAGACATATAAGACTGAAAATGTTAACGCATTGTTTTTATATGAAAAAAATATTGAAGAATCTGTTTTTTTGCAACAAATCAGGCTGATCCGGCAACGTTTAATGGCACATATGATCGTCCGCGATTTGAATGGCCTGGCAGACTTTGCCGAAGTGGCAGAAACCACCAGTGCATTGGCAGAATCTGCGATTACGGCGGCGGTGGACTTTTATCATGCGCGCCTGGCAGAAACCTATGGTGTGCCGCGTGATGCCAGCGGACAAGCGCAGCAAATGATTGTGGTCGGAATGGGCAAACTGGGTGGCCGAGAACTCAATGTGTCGTCTGACATAGACCTGATCTTTGCCTATGAGCAGCAGGGCGACACCGACGGTGCAAAATCCATCAGTAACCAGGACTTTTTTACCCGGCTAGGCAAAAAAGTCATCGCGGCGCTGGATGATGTCACTGCCGATGGCTTTGTCTTTCGCGTGGATATGCGTTTGCGGCCATTTGGCTCTGAAGGTGCCCTGGTATGTAACCTGGATGCGCTGGAAGATTATTACCAGAATTATGGCCGCGAGTGGGAGCGTTATGCCTGGATTAAAGGCCGCGCCGTGTGTGGGCCGGATGCCGCATTAACTAAGGTAATGAAGCCGTTTGTGTTCCGCAAATATCTGGATTTCAATGCCTATGCTTCCATGCGCGATTTAAAAGTGCAGATCCAGCGTGATGTGGTGCAACGTCGTTTGTCGGACAATATCAAGCTGGGGCGTGGCGGTATCCGTGAGGTGGAGTTTATTGCGCAAGTATTCCAGCTGATTCGCGGTGGACAAGTGCCCGATTTGCAGATCAAACCCACATTAGCCGTATTGGACTGTTTGGCAACGCGCGGCATGTTGCCCGCTGATGATGTGGCGGCCTTAAAGGAAAGTTATATTTACCTGCGCAACCTGGAACATCGCCTGATGTATATCGATGACCAGCAAACGCAGGATTTACCGGACTCTGAGACTTACCGTGGCTATTTGTTGCAGATGGTCAAGCAGCCAGATTGGGCCAGTTTTATGGTTGAGCTTAATATCCACCGTGACCGCGTGCAGCGCTTTTTTGATGACACGTTTAAAGACGAGCAAAGCAACGATTTGCAGCAGGAAACGGCCTTGTGGCAAGGCACGGTGAGTGGTAGCGAAGCCGGGCAATGGCTGCAGCAGCATGGTTACACCCGGGCTGATGATATTGTGCACTTGTTGCAGCAAACGCGTAACAGCCAGCGCATCCAGCAATTGCCTGAGCAGAGCCGCCGTCGCCTGGACCAGCTCATGCCATTGTTGTTGCGCGAGGCCAGCCAGCAGCAAAGCACTACGCCGGATACGGCACTGATCCGTACGCTGGATTTGCTGGAAAGTATTTGTCGCCGCGCCAGCTATCTGGCGTTGCTGGCCGAGTTTCCGGATGCGCTGGCTTTGATTGTGAAACTCTGTGCCGCCAGCCAGTGGATTGCGCAATATGTGTCTGCCCACCCGATTTTGCTCGACGAATTGCTCAATAAGCAAACGCTGTTTAAACGGCTGGATGCCGCGCAATTAAAGATTGAACTCACGCGGCATATGCAGCAACTGGCAGGCGATGTGGAGGCACAAATGGACGCCATGCGCCATTTCAAGCATGCCAATGTGCTCAAAATTGCCGCGCAGGATTTAATGACGGCTTTGCCGCTGGAAGCGATTTCAGATGATTTAAGCGCTTTGGCTGATGTGATTCTGCAAGTGAGTATGCAAGCGGTATGGCAAAACCTGTCGTTTAAGCATCTTGAGGTGCCCAAGTTTGCGGTGATCGGTTACGGTAAATTGGGCGGCAAAGAGCTCGGTTACTTATCTGATCTGGATATTATTTTCCTGTTTGAAGATGACGCCGACAGGGCGCAGGAGATTTATGCGCGCTTTGCCCAGCGGCTGAATACCTGGTTTAACACCCTAACCAATGCCGGGCTGTTATATGAAACCGACTTGCAATTGCGGCCGGATGGTAACAGTGGCTTGCTGGTGAGTACCGTGCAGGCGTTTGCCGAATACCAGCAACATAAGGCCTGGGTATGGGAGCACCAGGCCATTACGCGTGCGCGGTGTGTGGCAGGCGATGCTGCGATTGGTGCATCGTTTGAACAGATTCGCCACCAGATTATGTGCCAGCCACGTGACACCTCTGCACTCCAACAAGAGATTGCCCAGATGCGCGAAAAAATGCGCGAAGCGCATAAGCCAAAAGCGGGGCGTTTCGACGTCAAACAGGGCGTCGGCGGTATTATTGATGTCGAGTTTATCGTGCAATACCTGGTGTTGGCGCAGTCGGCCAAGCATCCTGAGTTAACTGACAATATTGGCAATATTGCCTTATTGCAGCGTTGTGCCAAGCTGGGGTTGATTGCGTCAAGTGCGCTGGCTGAAAGCGTCGCGGATGCTTACCGTGAATATCGTACCTTGATTCACCATGCCAAACTGCAAGGTCAGGATGCCGTGGTGGCTGATGACCAGTTGCAAGCCGAGCGGGCTGCCGTCGTACAATTATGGCAGGCGTTGTTCGTTAATGACTAATGGTGCTGCGAACGCAGTCTAGTTGTCTGGGGTATGTTCCTGTAGCGTTGCGTTATCGTTGTAGGTGATCACCAGGTTACGGCCAGACTGCTTGGCTTCATACAGCGCCAGGTCGGCATGCTTATACAGCAGTTCATAGGCATAAATGGTCTCTGTTGCGCAAGAGATGCCGATGCTGATGGTGGTGTGGAAGCTTTGTATCCGTTGCGTGGTATAAAACGACAACTCGGCAATCCTGACGCGGATGCGTTCGGCAATCACGCGTGCTTCTTCCAGGCTGGTGTTAGGTAAAACCACGGCGAACTCCTCGCCACCCAGCCTGCCCAGCAGGTCTTTTTCACGGATGGTGTTTTCTATGGTGCGCGCGCAAGCCACCAGCACCTGATCGCCTTGTGGATGGCCATAAGTGTCGTTGATGACTTTGAAGAAATCGATATCCAGCATTAAAAAGCACAGTGGCTCGCCAGCGTGATCTGCTTGTTGCAATAAGGCCTTGGCACGATTGTAGAAAGAGTGACGGTTGGGGATTTGCGTCAGGCTATCAATCGTGGCTTCTTTTTCGGCTTTGTCTTTTGCGCGCTGTAATTCACGCGTCCTCACTTTGACTTGGTCCTCCAAGGAATGGGTCAGGCGCTGCATGTCACTGCGGAAGTGCTGCAAACTACCAGACATGCTTTTGAACAGTTTGGCCAGCTTGCCAATCTCATTATCCAGGTGGTCGGGCAAAGGCAGTGCGTTGCTGGTGATTTTTTCGTAACGTTGCCCTTCAATGGCGCTCGATGCATCCATAAAGGTTTCCAGCGGCTGGACGACTTTTTTCATCATCACCAGATACAGCATGATGAGTTCAATCACCAGTGCAAACAGGCTGACAATCAGGATGAATTTTGCTGCCTTGAGCGATGGCGAGGAGAGCAGCGATTTCGGGTACACGGTGACAAACCACCAGCCAGGACCATCAATTTTGGTCACTGCAAGAAACTCTTCATCGGCTTCGACAATAAAGTAATCCTTTTGTTTTTTCTGGATATGGGTATGCAGCGTTTTAAAGTAATGCTGCAGCTGCGTGTCTTTTAGCTGTGAAATCATCAACATGCCGCGTGTGCGGTTCATTTCTTTGATTTTTTCCGGGTGCGCAATCAGGCGGCCGTCGTCCCTGAAGATAAAATTATAGGTGCCGGATAAATGGTCGTTAAACACACGGTCAAACAAGGCGTTGAGCAGGATATCGTGGCCGATATTCAGGGTGTTGGTCGGCGTGATATCAATCGGCGTTTCCAGTGACACCATCCATTCCAGCGCGGTTGGGTCGAAGTAAAGGCCGGTCCAGACACTTTTGCGTTCGGGATTATTTTGCCGCGTGGTGATATAGACCCACTCTTCACTCAGTACATTCAGTTTGCTGGTGGCGTTATCCGCCCATCTCACACCTGGCCAATACACAATATTGACGTTCTCAGGCATGGAGACGTAGAGGTTGGCAAACTGCTGGGTCCAGGCCACGCCAAAGTGGTCCACCATGGTGTAGGCGAGCAGCAGTTTCTTTCTAAACGCATTGTTTTCAATCGGCGCATTGGCGCCAATATAGGCGGTGACGTCCTTGCTCAGCAGGCCGGAGTGATTGAAATAACCATCGTAGGCTTTTTTCTGCAAATGGATAGTATGGTCGGCCCTTCTTTCAAACACATGCCAGAAGAAGTGGTCGTTATAGAAAAAGTCCTGTTGCCAGTGGGCCAGGTAAGTCGCCCTGAAAATCCGGTGATTTGACTCGGCCAGTTTGAAAATTCCGCTCTCGCGTTGTCCGCGCTCCTGAATATAGTGCTCCAGGCCGTCTATGGTTGAGCTCACCAGGGTTTTGTAGATGTGCCAGTAGGTTAATGCACTCACAGCGATGATGACGATGCTGACCCTGGCGGCCATCTGCAACATCACATCCATGGTCAATGATTGTTTGTAGTTCGGGAAACGCATGATCAATCCGGGAAAGCTATATTTCTAAAGGCAGTGAAAAACTTTCTCAATATGAATTCACGGAGAATGGCAGATGGTTATTGCAGACATACACGCTCAAATCTTGTATTTATGTTGTTTTGTTTTATATCAATCCGCCTGTGGCAAGGATTGTTTTGCAGCCCTGAGAATCAACATACTCCTGCGCTTGCGGTGATGCAATGCTTAAATGGAACTAATTGCATTGCGTATTGCAGATTGCAGCAATTATGCTGATTTTGTTGAAAACGGGTGGGCGCGCGCATGGTTGACAGCCCTTATGGTTGACAGCATCGGCCTGCGTATCAACATAGGGTATCCGGCAGGCCGAGAGGCAGGGAGGTGGTAAGAGGGTTAGCAGCCCCAGCGCAATCCAGCCGTATGCACCGGGCTATCCCAGTGTTGCTGGATATCCTGATCCAGCAGACACACCGTGAGCGAAGCGCCAGCCATGTCGATGGCTGTGATGTAATTACCCACCAGGCTGCGCGCAATATTGAAGCCTTTTTCTTTGAGCAGCTTGGCCGCGGTGTTGTAGATTAGGTATAGCTCCATGAGCGGTGTGGCGCCCAGGCCATTGACCAGCAACAAAATGTCGCCTTGGGTCGGTAATTGTTTGGCTTCGAAGTCATGCACAATAGCGTTGACCATGTCGGCGACAATTGCATCCGCCGCACGCATGGCTTCGCGGCGACGGCCTGGTTCGCCGTGAATGCCGACCCCCATTTCAAGCTCGCTGTCGCTGATATCAAACGTGGGTCGACCGACGGCAGGCACGGTGCAACTGGTAAGTGCTGCGCCTATGCTGGAGGTACGCAGGTTGATTTTCTCCCCCAGCGCCTTGCAGGCCGCGAGGTCTGCACCACTTTCTGCCAAACTACCAACACATTTTTCAATAATGACTGTCCCTGCCACGCCGCGGCGGCCGGTGGTGTAGGTGCTATTGACGACAGCGCAGTCATCCGAAGTGAGCACGGTGGCGTGTTCAAATGGCAGCATTTCGGCTGCCATTTCAAAGTTCATGACATCGCCAGCATAGTTTTTAACAATGAACAGTACGCCTTTATCGGCATGTACCGCTTCGGCGGCTGCCAGCATCTGGTCCGGCGTGGGAGAGGTGAACACCTGGCCTGGGCAAGCTGCATCCAGCATGCCTTTGCCCACATAGCCTGCGTGTAGCGGTTCGTGGCCAGCGCCGCCGCCAGAAATAATAGCCACCTTTTGTTGTGATTTGTGTTTACGGCTGACGAACGTGGGTTCGAATTGCACATCGACCAGATCGCTATGCGCCGAGGCAAAGCCAGTCAGGCTTTCAACCAGCATATGATCAACGTTGTTGACGAATTTTTTCATGGTGAGGCCCCTGTTCTTTGTAAAGGTGATGGTGACACGCCAGGGTGATACTGGCGTTGGCTTTATTTATTGAGGTGCTAACACGAGGTCACACACCGTATGGATCATCACCTGGCAGCTTTTGGCGCCAGCATCCAGGTGGCCGATCGCGCGCTCGCCCAAGCCTGAAGCGCGTCCTTTGGTCGCCAGCATATTACGGGTAGACTCCAGGCCGTCGCTGGCGATGGTTTTCAGTGCCGCAGCGATGTCTTTGCTGGATTGATCTTGTTCTGCCAGTTGCTTGAATGCGGTGGCAACCGGGATCAGCACGTCCAGCATGGTTTTTTCACCGGCTTGCGCTTTGCCGCGCTGCATGATCGCCTGCACCCCTGCTTCAAATGCAAGGGCAATTTGCAGTGTGCTAAAGGTGTCACTAGGGGCATCGTTCGCTTTGAGTGATTTGCTCATGCTCATGAAAAAACTGGCAAATAAAGGGCCCGAGGCGCCGCCAATCGTGCTGAGTAATTTCATGCCGACCTTGTTCAGTGCATCGGCGCTAGATAGGGTGCTGAGCTCATCTGCCAGGCCAGTAATTGCCTCACAGCCGCGCTTCATATTGATGTAATGATCGCCATCGCCGATCTCCCGATCCAGGCATTCAATATCGGCTTCATGAGCCAAAATAGCTTCACGGATGGCTGTGGCGTAGAGGTTGATGGCAGAACTGTGCATGGTGGGCGAGCTTATGAGACTAAAAACTGCATGTTACTCACAAGCCTTGTGCGTCGGCAAGCCTGTTTTTGTTGTTTTCAGGGTAGGCGTTTTGGTCGCTTGCGTTTAAAATAGCGCCGCGGTCCTCGTGGTGAAACAGGATATCACCAGCCCCTCCTAAGGGCTAGTTTCAGGTTCGAGTCCTGACGGGGACGCCAGCATTGCTGTGAATGCGGTTAAGTGCTTGAAAGTAATTGATTTAAGCGCTATAATTTTGGATTGACTTTTGTGTCAATTAACTTGCATGTAATCACATTGGGTGCCCTTTACAGGGTGTTTTTGATTGCATGTTAATGAATAACCCTTTGAATGGAAAGATAAAATCATGTCCGTGACTATGCGTCAAATGTTGGAGGCCGGTGTTCACTTTGGTCACCAAACTCGTTACTGGAACCCAAAAATGGCCGAGTTCATTTTTGGTGATCGTAACAAAATTCATATCGTAAACCTGGAAAAAACACTGCCACTGTTTGAAGAAGCACAAAAATACGTGCGCACTTTGGCAGCAAACAAGGGTCGTATTCTGTTCGTGGGCACCAAGCGTCAAGCCCGTGACATCGTTAAAGAAGAAGCGCAGCGCGCTGGTTGTGCTTACGTTAACCACCGCTGGTTGGGTGGTATGTTGACTAACTTCAAAACAGTGAAGCAGTCTATCAAGCGCCTGAACGACTTCGAAGCCATGATCGAAGATGGCAGCATCGACAAGTTCGGTAAAAAAGAAGCTTTGGGCATCAAGCGCGAAATCGAAAAGCTGGAGCGTTCTATCGGCGGTATCCAGGAAATGGGTGGCTTGCCAGATGCGATTTTCGTGATCGACGTTGGTCATGAAAGCGGCGCGATTACTGAAGCGCGCAAACTGGGTATCCCAGTGATTGGTATCGTGGATACTAACAACTCACCAGATGGCATCACTTACGTGATTCCTGGTAACGATGACTCCTCACGCGCAATTCGTTTGTATGCACGTGGCATGGCTGATGCGGTATTGGAAGGTCGCGCAAACGCGATTTCTGAAATCGTGAAGGCTGCTCAGGAAGAAGCTGCACCAGCTGAGGCTGTTGCCGAGTAATCACTCGTAGCTTAAAAAGGGGCGATGCGCCCCTTTTTCTATTGCATTTCATCATATGCCTGACACATGAATGGCATATCGTAAAAAGAATTTTTAAGATAAATCCGCAATGAGATGAATGCTCATGCAGGAATCCTAACAAAAGGAGCAAATAAATGGCTGAAATTACCGCAAGCATGGTGAAAGACTTACGTGAGCGCACCGATGCCCCAATGATGGACTGTAAAAAAGCGTTGACTGAAGCTGAAGGCGACATGACCCGCGCAGAAGAAATCCTGCGTGTACGTTTTGGTAATAAAGCCAGCAAAGCCGCTGGCCGTGTGGCTGCTGAAGGTACCGTTGGCATCAGCATTTCTGCTGATGGCAAACTGGGTACGCTGATTGAAGTCAACTCAGAAACTGACTTCTGTGCTAAGAACGAAGAATTCCTGAAGTTCGTTGGCGAGTTGGCGCAAGTGGTTAACGAAAGCAATCCAGCTGACATCGAAGCGGTTGCTAATGCACCTATGCGTGGTGAAACTGCTGAAGCAGTGCGTGCGCAACTGGTTGGTAAAATCGGTGAAAATATCACGCCACGTCGCTTTGTGCGCACTGAGGCTAAAGGCAAGTTGTACAGCTATGTACACGGTAGCAAAATTGGCGTGTTGGTTGACCTGGTTGGTGGTGACGAAGCGTTGGGTAAAGATATTGCCATGCATATTGCTGCGGCTAAACCAAAATCACTGGATGCCAGCGGTGTTGATGCAGCGTTGATCGAAGCCGAGCGTCGTGTTGCGATCGAAAAAGCTAAAGAAGCTGGTAAGCCAGATGCAATGCTTGAAAAAATTGCTGAAGGTACCGTACAGAAGTTCCTGAAAGAAGTGACTTTGCTGAGCCAGACTTTTGTGAAAGATGACAAGCTGAGTATTGAGCAGCTGCTGAAATCTAAAGGTGCTTCCGTGGCTTCATTCACTATGTACAACGTAGGTGAAGGCATTGAAAAAGCAGTGGTAGATTACGCTGCTGAAGTGGCTGCTGCTGCTAAAGTCTAATTGACTTTTTCACGCTGACTCCGAAAAAGTGGAATCTCAGGATTCCACTTTTTTTATGCCTGAAACGGCCGCAAGACGCCAAAGAAAGCGCGTTTTGTGATTAAATAAGCACATTTTGAGTTTGGGAAAATTATCATGGCACAACCTGCTTTCAAGCGCATATTACTCAAGTTGTCTGGTGAGGCGCTGATGGGCGATGATGCTTATGGCATTAACCGTGAAACAGTGACCGCTATTGTGGCGCAGGTAAAGGAAGTCGTCAGCATGGGGGTGCAAGTGGGCATCGTCATTGGTGGCGGCAATATCTTCCGTGGCGTGGCACCGGCTGCTGAGGGCATGGATCGTGCCACCGCTGACTACATGGGCATGCTGGCCACAGTGATGAATGCCATGGCCTTGCAAGATGCCATGAAACACGCCGGTGTGGCGGCGCGTGTGCAAAGTGCGTTGAATATTGAAGCCGTGGCTGAGCCTTATATCCGTGGTAAAGCGATTCGCTACCTGGAAGAGGGTAAAGTGGTGATTTTCGGTGCGGGTACCGGTAACCCGTTCTTCACCACCGATACGGCAGCAGCTTTGCGTGGCGTAGAAATCGATGCTGAAATCGTCTTGAAAGCCACCAAGGTGGATGGGATTTATACCGCGGATCCGAAAAAAGACCCGACGGCGACGCGCTATGATATGGTCTCTTATGATGAGGCGATCAACAAAAACTTGAAAGTCATGGACGCGACGGCGTTTACACTGTGCCGTGACCAGAAAATGCCGATTGCGGTATTCAGCATCTTTAAAGAGGGTGCATTGAAACGCGTGATCCTGGGCGAAAATGAAGGAACGCGTGTCATGGCTTAAGCCTGGCACCGACATTGGAGAATAACGATGGTTGAAGAAATTAAAAAATCTGCCGAGCAGAAAATGCATAAATCGCTGGAAGCGTTGAAAACCGATCTGGCAAAAATCCGTACAGGCCGTGCGCACACCGGTTTGCTGGACCATGTGATGGTTGAGTATTACGGTTCTATGGTGACCGTTAGCCAGGTGGCCAATATCAACCTGGGCGATGCGCGTACACTCAACGTACAGCCGTATGAAAAGAACATGATTGCCAAAGTGGAAAAGGCGATTCGTGACTGTGACCTGGGCCTGAACCCAGCCACCAATGGTGATTTGATCCGCGTGCCTATGCCGATGTTGACCGAAGAGCGTCGCCGCGATTTGACCAAAATCGTGCGTTCTGAAGGTGAGGGTGCCAAGGTGGCGATTCGTAACGTGCGCCGCGATGCAAACGATGCCTTGAAAAAACTCATTAAAGATAAGGCGATTTCTGAAGATGATGAGCGCCGTGCACAAGATGAAGTGCAAAAAATGACAGACAAAGCCGTGGCTGAAGTCGATAAGATTTTGCAGCAAAAAGAAGCAGATTTGATGGCGGTTTAACCGTTATCAGGGAATTAGGTATCGATTTGGGTTTATTTTCCAGTTCCACCAAGCAAGTGCCGCCTATCCAGGAGGTGCCGCAACATGTTGCGGTGATTATGGATGGCAATGGGCGTTGGGCAAAAAAACGTTTTTTACCCCGCGTGGCGGGTCATCAGCGTGGCCTGGAATCTGTGCGTGCGCTGGTGAAAGCCTGTGTGCGCCTGGACATTAAATACCTGACCCTGTTTGCTTTCAGTAGCGAAAACTGGCGCCGTCCGCCGGATGAAGTGACTTTTTTGATGGGCCTGTTTCTGGAAGCATTGGACAGGGAAGTCAGGAAGTTGCATGAAGCCAATGTGATTTTGAAGCTCATCGGCGACCGCAGTCCATTTAACCAGGCCTTGCAGCAAAAAATGCTGGAGGCTGAGCAGCAAACGGCGGCCAATACCGGTTTGACGCTGACCATTGCCGTCAACTACGGCGGCCGTTGGGATGTGGTGCATGCGGTGAACCAGTTGCTGGCAGACAAAGGCCATGTGGCTGAAATCAACGAAGCAGATCTGGCGCCTTATCTGTCCATGCCGTATGCGCCTGAGCCGGATTTGTTTATCCGTACCGGTGGCGAAACGCGCATCAGTAACTTCCTATTATGGCAGTTGGCTTATACTGAGCTTTATTTTACGCCTACCTTGTGGCCGGACTTTGACGACGCTGCTTTTGAAGCTGCCTTGGCTTCGTATCACCAACGCGAAAGACGCTTTGGTCGCACCAGTGAGCAACTGACTACCGATAGCGGTCCCTCTAAGTAAACTATGTTAAAAACCAGAATCATTACTGCAATTGTATTGCTGGGCTTATTTTTGCCAGCCCTGTTTTGGTTGCCACTGATGGGTTGGGCAGCGGTCATGCTGGTGCTGACACTGGTCTGTTTGCGTGAATGGGCTGGCTTCTTGCATCTGAGTGTGACACAGACGCGTGTTTACCTGGCGGTCTCTGCCGTCACTGGCGTAGGTTTGCTGTGTTTGTTGCAACAATTTGGGTTTCACTGGTTTTTTTATCGCGCGTTGCAAGTATTTGTCGCCGCTAGCCTGTTCTGGCTATGTGTGGTGCCTATCGCATTATTTTTTAATGACTTCTCCAAACGCAAATCACTGAACCTGGTATTAGGCTGGGGGTTGATGATGTCATTATGGATGGCATTAGTCACCGCCAAGGAAGTCAATCCTTATGTGTTGCTGGTGATTATTTCCACCATCTGGCTGGCAGACAGCGCTGCCTATTTTGCCGGTAAACAGTTTGGCCGCCACAAGCTGGCACCTGCCATCAGCCCAGGCAAAACCTGGGAGGGCGTTGCGGGCGCATTGCTGGCGGTGGCTGTGTATGCTGCCGCTTTGAAGCTCAGCGGTGCAGTGGCTACCTGGTGGGTATTGCCGGGGTTGTGGGTGGTGACCATTGCCGGTATTTATGGCGACTTATTTGAATCCTTTTTTAAACGCCGCGCCAACCTCAAAGATAGTGGCCAGTTCTTACCTGGTCATGGTGGTCTGCTAGACCGCGTCGATGGCGTGATTCCGGCCTTGCCGATTGGCATGTGTCTGCTGTTCTGGTTCCATTACTGGCAACAGACTTATTCGTTTTAAGAGGTTAATGTGCAATACGTCACCATACTCGGCAGCACCGGCACTATCGGTCAGCAGACACTGGATGTGATTTCGCAGCATCCTGGCCGCTATGGCGTATTTGCGCTGACGGCGCACAGCAATGTGGATGCCATGTTGCAGCAATGTATGCAGTATCAGCCGCGTTATGCCGTGATGCAGGATGCCGCGTCTGCGCAATTGTTGCAGCAACGTGTGCAAGCTGAGCAGCTCAAGGTTGAGGTGTTGGCTGGTGTTGATGGGTTAACCGAAGTAGCCGCACATGCAGAAGTCAGCATTGTGATGGCTGCCATTGTTGGTGCGGCAGGTTTGTTGCCAGCGCTGGCAGCGGCAAAAGCAGGCAAAAAGATTTTACTGGCCAATAAAGAAACCCTGGTGATGGCCGGTCAATTGTTTATGGATGCGGTCAAGCAGGGGCAAGCAACCTTGTTACCGATTGATAGCGAGCATAATGCCATTTTTCAGGTGATGCCAAGGCAAGCCTATAGCGACTTGCGTGATGTCGGCGTTAACCAGATTATCCTCACCGCGTCTGGCGGCCCATTTCGACGTTATACCCAGGCACAATTGCAGGAAGTGACGCCCGCGTTGGCGCTCAAGCATCCTAATTGGGTGATGGGTGCCAAAATTACCATTGATTCGTCTACGCTCATGAATAAAGGGCTGGAAGTCATAGAGGCACGCTGGCTGTTTGATGCACGCCCGGAACAAATAGAAGTCGTGGTGCATCCGCAAAGTGTGATTCACTCCATGGTGTCTTATGTCGATGGCAGTATTCTGGCGCAATTGGGCAACCCTGATATGCGCACGCCGATCGCCTATGGCCTGGCGTATCCTGAGCGCATTGCTTCTGGGGTGAAACCACTGAGTCTGATTGAAGTGGCCAAACTGGAGTTTGAAGCGCCTGATACCCAGCGTTTCCCATGCTTGAGATTAGCCTATGACGCATTGGCCGCAGGTGGTACGGCATCCGCTATCCTCAATGCGGCGAATGAAGTCGCGGTGGCAGCCTTTTTACGCGAGCAGATCCAATATCTGGACATTCCACGTTTACTGGAAATGACCTTGCAGCAATTGCCTGCTGAGCCAGTGCAGTCTATTGAGCAGTTGCTGGCAATAGATACAGAGGCCAGGGCGTTTGTGGCGCAAGCGATTGCCAATATGTCAACCGCGCCGGTACGCAAGGCCGTCAGCGTATGACCTCAGTCTGGGCGTTTATTGTCGCCATCGGCGTCTTGGTCACCATTCATGAATTTGGCCATTACCTGGCTGCGCGTAGCTGTGGCGTGCGTGTGCTCAAGTTTTCTATTGGCTTTGGCAAGCCTATCTTCAAGTATCAAGCGCATGCACAAGCCACCGAATGGGTATTGTCGTGGATTCCATTGGGTGGCTACGTCAAAATGCTGGATAGTCGCGAGACGGATGTGGGACATGCGCCCGGCACTGACTGGTCACAGGCGTTTGATCAGCAGTCTATCGCCGCGAAAATGTGGATTGTATTCGCTGGGCCGTTGGCTAACCTGTTGCTGGCATTTGTATGCTATTGGGGCTTGATTGCGCAGGGTGAAATTGGACTTAAGCCCTATATCGGGCCAGTAGAGCAGGGCTCGTTGGCGGCCGCCGCTAAATTACGCCAAGGCGATCTGATCGTGTCATTGGATGCTAAACCTGTCGCCACCTGGCAAGAGGCACAATGGCAATTGCTGGAAAGCTGGATGGTGCACAAGCCGGTAGCAGTCGTCACCAGAACGCCGCAAGGCGAGGTGCATCAACAGGTATTGCCGCTGAACCAATTGGCTGGCGAGCCAGATGGTGAAGTCATGCAGAAAACCGGCCTGGCTGTATTGATGCCTGTGGTCCCCGCGGTGATTGGTGACGTGATGTCAGACTCTGTGGCAGAGCAGAGTGGTTTGCAAACCGGCGATCGTATCGTCAAGGTTAACCAAAAGCCTGTGACGGATTGGCAGCAGTTTGTCAAACTGGTGCGCGCCAGCCCGGCCCAGCCGTTGAAAATTGAATATCAGCGCGGAGATCGCCTGGTGCAGGTCAAATTGCTGCCCGAGGCCATACAGCAAGGCGGGCAAAAAATCGGTCGCCTGGGTGCCGCCGTCAATATGGACGCCGTGGATTTAACGCCTTATCAGGTGGTGCGCCAGTACACTGCCTCGCAAGCGGCGCTACGCGCGCTGGATAAAATGCAGGAAACCATCGCATTTACCTTAAAAATGCTAGGCAAAATGATTACTGGCCAGGCATCGCTCAAAGCCATCAGCGGGCCGGTCAGCATCGCTGATGCCGCGGGTGAATCGGCCGGGATGGGGCTTAAGCCTTACATCGGTTTTATTGCTTTGCTGAGTATCAGTATTGCCGTCATGAATCTGCTACCGATTCCAGTATTGGATGGCGGTCATTTGTTGTATCATATGGCGGAATTGATACGAGGAGAACCATTACCTGACAAGGTGTTGGCGATTGGGCAGCGTCTGGGTTTAGGTATTTTAGGGGCATTGATGGTGATTGCATTTTTTAATGACATCAATCGCTACCTGATAGGTTGAAAGCATAGTTAATGAGAATAAAGTCCAGTTCCAAATTGTGGTTATGTTTATTGGCGGGGGTCATGCACCTGAACGCTTATGCCGCAGAACCTTTTGTGATTACCGATATTCGTGTCGAAGGCCTGCAGCGTACCGAACCGGGAACCGTGTTTAATTACCTGCCGATGCAGGTAGGTGATGTGATGAGCGATGAAAAAGCGGCCCAGGCGATTAAATCCCTGTATGCGACTGGCTTTTTCAAAGACGTCCGTATTGAAAATGAAGGCGATGTACTGGTGGTGACCGTGCAGGAGCGTCCTTCTGTCACGCAGATTGACTTTAGCGGCAATAAATCCTTCCAGACAGACAAAATCAAGGATGGCCTGAAACAAATCGGTATTGCAGAAGGCCAGATTTTCGATAAATCCCAACTCGATAGAGCCGAGCAGGAAATCAAGCGCCAATACCTGTCACAAGGTAAATACAGCGCGGAAGTCAAAGCCACGGCTAGCCCGCTGGAACGTAACCGCGTGGCGATCCGTTTCGAAATTACCGAAGGCCCGGCTGCCAAGATCCGTGACATCAATATTGTCGGTAACCATTTATTCAAGACCGAAGATCTGCGCGCCAACTTTTTGCTGACGACGCCTAACTGGATGAGCTGGTGGAATAAGGATGACCAGTATTCCAAGCAAAAGCTGACTGCTGACCTTGAAGCGCTACGTTCGTTTTATATGAACCAGGGCTATCTGGAGTTTTCGATCGATTCAACACAGGTCTCGATTTCACCAGACAAGCGTGATGTGTACATCACGATTAACCTGACCGAAGGTGAAAAATACAATATCAGCAAGACCAAACTGGCAGGCGACATGCTGTTGCCGGAAGAGGACTTGCGCAAGCTGATCAATATCCAGGATGGTGAAGTATTTAGCCGCCAGAAGGTGACGGATGCCAGCAAAAACATGAATGACAAACTGGGTGAAGAGGGCTATGCGTTTGCTAACGTCAATGCTGTGCCTGAAATCAACAAGCTGGAGCATACAGTTGCCTTTACATTCTTTGTTGACCCGGGCCGTAAGGTGTATGTGCGACGGATTAACGTACAAGGTAACACCCGTACGCGTGATGCTGTGGTTCGCCGTGAAATGCGTCAACTGGAGTCTGCCTGGTATGCGGGCGACAAAATCAAGCGCTCCAAAGAGCGTATCCAGCGTTTGAACTTTTTTGATACGGTTGAACTGGAAACGCCTTCGGTACCAGGGATCAACGACCAGGTCGACATGAACGTCACCGTGGCAGAAAAGGCCACGGGTAGCGTACAGTTTGGTGCCGGTTTATCCAGTAGTGATGGCGTAGTGCTTGGCTTTAACATTAACCAGCCTAACTTTTTAGGTACCGGTAACCGTGTCGCATTGCAAGTGAATACCAGCAGCTACAACACCGTGTATTCCTTGTCTTATACTGACCCGTATTACACGCCAGATGGTATCAGCCGTGGCTTTGATATTTATCGCCGAGATGTGGATACCAGCCGCAGAAACTCCAGTACCTTAAACGTGGGTACTTATAACAGCCAGTCTTACGGTGTGGGTGTGCGTTTTGGTATGCCGATGTCCGAGATGGACTTTATCAGTGCGGGCTTAACACTGGACTTTACCGATGTTGAGCTGTCTGCCAGCAGCCCGATCCAATACCTGAACTTCTGCGGTAATAACAATGGTTGTAGCAGTAACTCCATCGTGTTTAACGCAGGCTGGACGTATGACTCGCGTGACAATATCCTGTTCCCGCGCCGCGGTGTATTGCAGCGTCTGTCAGGCGATGTGTCTATTCCGGGGTTGGATTTACAATATTATAAAGTCAGCTACCAACATAGCTGGTACAAAGACTTGGGTAAAGACTTTACCCTGATGCTCAACGGCGAAGCCGGTTATGCTGACAGTTATGGTGGCAAGAACTACCCATTCTTCAAGAACTTCTATGCCGGTGGTGTCAACAGCGTACGTGGTTTCCTGAACTCCTCTTTGGGTCCGCGCCAAATCAATCCAAGCACAGGCTCTGACTTTGCGGTGGGTGGTACCAAGCGCTTTGTAGGTAACGTTGAGTTGTTTATGCCGGTACCATTCGTGTCGCAGTCTAACCAGTTCAGGTTGAGTGCGTTTGTCGATGGTGGTGGTGTGTATGGTAAGGATGATTCGATCAACTCTGAATACTTGAGATTCTCCACCGGTGTGGGCGTGACATGGGTGTCACCATTCGGCCCATTGAAGCTGGTGCTGGCCAAGCCGTTGAACGATAAGAGTGGTGATGATACGCAAATGTTGCAATTCCAGTTTGGACAGCAGTTCTAATGTGTGAGCTGTATCAGGTTGCAATAGCGCAGGTACGGAAGGGAGTCATGGCATGAGAAGTATTCTGGTAGGGTTGCTCGGCCTCTTGCTGTGTTGTAGCCAGGTGATGGCTGCTGATTTCAAGGTTGGCTATGTGCAAGTGGACAAGCTATTGCAGGAAGCCCCGCAGACGGCTGAAACCGGTAAGAAGCTGGAGAAAGAGTTTAGCCCGCGTTCACTGGAGCTGGATAAGCTACAAAAGCAGATTCGTGACCTGGAATCACAACTGGATCATGACCGGGCCAATATTGTGGAAGCGGACCGCCGCCAAAAAGAGCGTCAGTTAAATAACCTGCGTCTTGAGTTTCAAAGCAAGCAGCGTGAGTTGCGTGAAGATATCAACCTGCGCAAGAACGAAGAGCTGGCATTGTTGCAGGAACGTATTAACAAGGCTGTGCAAACCGTTTCCGAGAGCGAGGGCTATGACCTGGTCGCCTACAGCGGCGTGGCATATGCCAGCAAACGTATCGATATTACGGATAAAGTCCTTAAATTGCTGGGTAAGAAATAACCAGCGACCACCGTTCTCAAGTTATTCTCAAGGGTAGTACTTCATATGGCGCAACACTTCACATTACAAGAGATTGTTGCGTCTCTGGGTGGGCAGCTAGACATTGGCACACAGGCCGGTGCAGCAGCGCTCAAGGTGGCTCGCATGGCATCGCTGGCGCAAGCGCAACCTGATGCCATTGCCTTTTTTAATGACACCAAATACACACAGTCATTGCAGGCCACGCAAGCCGCGGCAGTGATCCTGCGGCCAGAGCACCGTCATTTGTCAGCGTTGCCCTGTATCCTGACGGATAATCCGTATGCTTATTTTGCCAAGCTGTCGGCGTTGATGAATCCACCCAAGCAGTATGTGAATCATGTGCATGCCAGTGCTGCAATTGGTTTTGATACACATTTGCCTGCAGAGTTGACGGTAGATGCCATGGTGAGCATCGGTGATCGAGTGAAGTTGGGCCGTGACGTGCGCATAGGCGCGGGTTGCGTGATTGAAGATGATGTGACGATAGGCGCACATACCGTGTTAGAGCCACGTGTTGTGGTCAAGCATGGTACGGTCATCGGTAGCCATTGCCATTTGTTTTCTGGTTGCGTGATTGGAAATGATGGTTTTGGCTATGCAGAAGAACAAGGCCAATGGGTTAAAATACCGCAAATTGGCCGCGTGGTGATTGGCGATCATGTCGATATCGGTGCCAATACGACGGTAGATCGCGGTGCACTGGATGATACCGTAATCGCGGACGGCGTGAAGTTGGACAATTTGATACAGGTCGCCCATAATGTTCGTATTGGCGCGCATACGGTGATTGCGGGCTGCGTTGGTATTGCGGGTAGCGCCGTGATCGGCGCGCATTGCAAGATTGGTGGGGCGGCCATGATACTGGGTCACTTGCACATCGTTGATGGTGTCACCATCTCACCAGGCTCCATGATTATGCGCTCCATCCAACAAGCGGGTACTTATACGGCGGTGATGCCATTTCAGAAGCACGAAGACTGGCTACGGACGGCCGCAAACATCCGTCATTTGGAACAACATAACCTCAAGCTCAAGCGGCTTGAGCAAGCAATAAGCAACATACAAAAACATTTGGAAGATTGAGAGATTTTATGGCTGAAAACACAATGAATAGCATGGATATTCATGAGATTTTGGAACACTTGCCGCACCGCTATCCATTTGTGCTGGTTGACCGTGTATTGTCCATGGAGTTGGGTAAAGAGATTACTGCCGTGAAAAACGTCTCAGTCAATGAGCCTTATTTTCCTGGCCACTTCCCATACCATCCAGTGATGCCTGGTGTACTGATTGTTGAAGCCATGGCGCAAGCAGCGGCTTTGCTGTCTTTTAAAACCATGGGTACCAAGCCGACCAATGACTCGGTGTATTACTTTGCCGGCATTGATAACGTACGCTTTAAAAAGCCGGTCTCGCCTGGTGACCAGATTATTCTGCACGTGAAGATTGACCGCATCCTCAAAGGGATCTGGAAGTACATTGCCGTGGCCAAAGTGGGCGACGAAGTGGTGGCAGAAGCCAATATGATGTGTATCCTCAAAGCCATTGAAAAATAACCATAGATGCGCCTGCCTTAAAGGCTGGCTGTACAAGTAAACATGCAAAGCCTGATTCATCCTACCGCACTCATTGACCCTAAAGCTGAGCTGGATAGCTCGGTAGAAGTAGGGCCCTATACCACCATTGGTGCGGGTGTCCGCATTGATGCAGGCACCAAGATTGCCGGACATGTGGTGATCGAAGGGCCAACCACCATAGGCAAGCATAACGAAATCTTCCAGTTTTCTTCCTTGGGCGCCAAGCCGCAAGACAAGAAATTCAAAGATGAGCCAACGCTGCTGGAAATCGGTGATCACAATACCATCCGTGAGTTCTGTACCTTTAACCGGGGCACCGTGCAGGATAAAGGCACCACCAAAATCGGCAACCATAACTGGATCATGGCTTATGTGCATATCGCGCATGATTGCATCGTTGGTAACCACACCATTATGGCCAACAACTCGTCGCTGGCCGGACATGTGACTATTTACGATCACGCGATTCTGGGCGGCTTTACGCTCATTCACCAGTTCTGCCAGATCGGCGAACATATTATTACTGCCGTGGGGTCTGTCGTATTCAAAGACATTCCGCCTTATGTCACCGCGGCTGGTTATGATGCAGCGCCGCATGGCATTAATTCAGAAGGCCTCAAACGCCGTGGGTTTAGTGCCGAGACTATCCAGCAGATCAAGCGCGCTTATAAGGTGTTGTACCGCCAGGGCTTGTCCTTGGAAGAGGCTAAAACGGCCTTGGCTGACATGGAAAAATCCTGCCCAGAAATTGGCTTGATGACCCGTTTTCTTGCGCAAACAACGCGCGGCATTGTACGTTAATTCAAAGAGACTATGGCTAAGATTGCAATGGTGGCGGGAGAGGCCTCCGGAGACTTGCTGGGCTATCATCTCATTCAGGAACTGAAGTCGTTACAGCCTGAGGTCGAGATTTTCGGCATCGCGGGCCCCAAAATGATGAGTTTGGGGGCTAAGTCCTTATTTCCAATAGAACGCCTGTCTGTGCGCGGTTACCTTGAGGTGCTGCGTCACTTGTGGGGGTTATTGAAACTGCGCAAGCAGCTGTATAAACATATCCTCAAAGAAAAGCCTGATGTCTTTATTGGCATAGATGCACCTGACTTTAACTTCTGGTTAGAGCGCAAGCTCAAAGCCAAAGGCATTGCGACCATTCATTATGTGAGCCCTTCGATCTGGGCCTGGCGGCAAAAGCGCATCCACAAAATCAAACGCGCCGTCTCCCATATGCTGGCGCTGTTTCCGTTTGAGCCGGCGTTGTATCAGCAGGTTGGCGTGCCTGTCACTTATATCGGCCATCCTCTGGCGGATGCCTTGCCCATGGAGCCCGATGTTGGTCTGGCCAGGGAAAAACTCAAATTGAAGAAAAACCAGGTGGTGATTGCCATGCTACCCGGCAGTCGCCAGTCTGAGGTCGCGTTCCACGCGGATTTATTGTTGGAAACCGCGATCGTCTTCGATCGCCTGATGCGCGAGAATGGTCAAAGCGTGCAGTTTCTGGTGCCATTGGTCACGCGCGAAACACGCGATATTTTTACCAGTGCCTGGCATCAGTTGCTCACGCAAAAGCCTGATACCGCCATAGACCTGCAAATCATGTTTGGTCATGCGCACGACGCCATGACGGCCGCCGATGCAGTGCTGGTGGCCTCTGGCACCGCGACGCTGGAAGCTGCCTTGCTGAAAAAACCTATGGTAATTACTTACAAGATGTCCAACATGAGCTGGCAGTTGCTGAAACGCATGCGCTTGCAGCCTTATGTTGGCCTGCCGAATATTCTGGCCGGTGAGTTTATTGTGCCGGAGTTATTGCAAAAAGAAGCGACACCAGAGCGTGTGGCACAAACGCTATACAATCTGTTGGCGGATAAAACCGGCCTGGCAAGCTTGCAGGAGAAATATCGCCACATTCATGCGCAGCTCAAGCAAAATAGCGCGCAAAAAGCCGCCGCAGTGGTTAAGCAGTTTTTACATGTCTGATCTATATGCAACAATTATGTGGCATTGATGAAGCGGGCAGGGGGCCATTGGCAGGGGCGGTCTATGCTGCTGCCGTGATCCTGAATCCGGCGCGACCGATTGCTGGTTTGGCCGATTCCAAAAAACTATCAGAAGCCAAACGCGATGCGCTGGCGATTGAAATCAAGGCGCATGCGCTGGCCTGGGGCATTGCCAGCGTCAGTGCGCAGGAAATCGACGAAATCAACATTCTGCAAGCCAGCCTGCTGGCCATGCAGCGCGCTTACCAGGCCATGGTGGATCAGTTTGGCGTGCATGCAACACTGATTCAGGTCGACGGCAATCGGACTCCTAAATTTGAATTACCTTGTGAGGCGATTGTAAAAGGTGACAGTAAAGTCGCTGAAATTTCTGCTGCTTCTATTCTTGCTAAAACTGCCAGGGATGCTTCATTGCTGGTGCTGGATGCGCAGTATCCACAATATGGTTTCGCGCAGCATAAAGGCTATCCAACGGCGTTACATCTGGAGCGTTTGGCACAATTTGGCATCACGCCTGAGCATAGACGCAGTTATGGGCCAGTGAAAAAGCTATTAGGCTAACGGGCTTGATGCCCGAGAAATTCCCTGCTCTTATCAATGCGCTTGTCAGGCGCATTTCCAACTCCTCTCTTTTCTGCTTGTCATCCCACTTTCGTGATGATCGTGATGGTTACCAGGTTACTCACATGCACTCATTTAAACTTTAAATGTTAATTAAAGTTAACAATATTGTGTTATTGTATTTATTTACATCCTATTTTTAGTGCAGATATGTAAGCTTTAAGCTGATTGAGAGAGCCTGATGATGCATAACAATCCATTGACCCCGGCGCTATCTGATTTAATGAAAGCCTGCCAGAAATTTAAAACCACAGAGTCCAAAGTGTTGGCCGCCCATTTAAACAAATCACCGGCGACGGTGCGCACCGAGTTTCAGCGCGCGATGGCGCTGATGAATGTAAATTCACGCTATGCAGCATTAAAAACGGCTGAGGAAAATGGTTGGCTGGAAGTGTCGTAAAAACGGTATTAAATAGCATTAATTGCATCTATTTTCTTATAAAATGTATGCAATTGCAGTATGGCTATCTTTCGTCAAGTTGCGTAACTTGAATGCCTCAAACGGATTCAATCACAACATGACTGAGGATAAGTGCCATGCAAAAACAAACTTTTAAACGGCAAAACATCTCTGCTGAGTTAAGCAAGTTACGGAGCAATTTTCAAACCCTGATTGCAGGGAATGCAAATTACTTTGGACACTTATCAGGCGCCACTTTGCCCAAGGCAGTACAAAAAATTCAAGGTAATACTCACTATGAGAGCCTGGGTTGCCTGGGATTGCAGCCGCAATTTAATTTGCTCAAAGCCGTGGTCTATATTAACCAGGACAGTGGTTATGCTGGCAGTTTGTGTTCAGCGGGCTCGCAAGAATATGTGCGGTTTTATTTATCCTTTGACGATGGGGTAAGCTGGGTCGATCAGGGGCTGACCAGTTTAAATGTCCACGACGTGAAACATGACGGCCGCTTGGAATATGCGGTAGAGATGCCGGTGGATATCAAGCGCTACTCCTGCAAAAAACCGAATCAACTTTTAGCGCGCGCGATCTTGTCCTGGGGCGTGGCGCCGCCAGCCAATACGCCTCATTATATTCCTGTTTGGGGGAATGCGGTCAGCGCCCATATTCTGGCACAACCAGCGCAACACCTGCTACTTAAAGACTTGATTGATATTTCAATTTTGAAAGAGGTGAGCGCGCTGGTGGACCTGGATTTGAAGGTGCCTACCACCGTTTTGCCAGTGAATTATGTGGCCCTCGAAAAAAGTTATAGCGAGGCACAACTGGCACCCCACCGTTTGGCTTACCCGTTAGTGCATGCCTTGATGGCGCAGCCTGCCAAACTCAGTGCATTGCAAGCACAGGGAGCACATGCGTTTGGCCCGCTGAAATTTGATTGGCCTAAAGTCATAGACAGTATCGCCAATACAGATGGCAATATTGATTTTGAAGAGCTCAATTGTATTGGTTTGCAACCAAAAGCTACGCTGGACCATTTGGTTGGCGTGTTGAAGATCAAGAAGTCACAGGGGTATGCGGGTGGCCTATGTACAAAAGGCAGTCAGGAGTATGTGCGTTTTTATCTGGACTTTGGCGCAGGCTGGCAAGATATGGGGCTGACTTCGGTGCAGGTGCACGATATTGCTAGTATGCCCAAAGATGGCTTCAATTATGCGGTGTTTTTACCGGTTGATTTGAGCCAATATAAAAAGCCCTGCAAGCAGGGGCCTGTGTATGCAAAAATGCGCGCCATTCTCTCGTGGAGTTCACCGCCGCCAGCTAACACGCCCGATTATCAGCCGGTATGGGGCAATACTGAAAATACCACCGTGATGTTAACGCCGGGCATGGCTAATCAGGGCGGTAAGCCTGCACCTATCATTACCGCGGTTTGCGGGCAAAGTATTGCCGATATTCACCCGACGACAGGCACATTGACCAACGCTGCCTTCAGTGATGCGCCATTTGGCAATAGTCTTTGGATTAGCGGCCATATTGGCAATGCGCCAGATGCCAGCAGTGGCATAAGCAAGCTCAAATACCGTTTGAACTACAGCACGGACGGCATACACTTTAACCCTGTGACTAATCCTTTCAAACTGGCCTTAGAGCAGTTAAGTGGCGGTAGCTGGACGTTCCCGGCACCTGTCACGCAAACACCGCTGGCAGATGGTTATATTGAATATCAGGAAGACTTGATCGCGCCGGTACAAACATTTGTCAATCTGGATATTCTGGGTGTCTTGCACACGGTAGGCGATAGCAGCCCTTATCGCTGGTTGCAGGTGGAGGTTGTTGATGCTTTAAACCCAGCAATTTCTTATGTATCTAATACAATTAAAGTGCGGGTGGATAACACGGCGCCAACAGCAAGCATCACTATGGATCAAGGCCCTTGTTCTGATATTAAGGTAGGGGATGCGATTACGGGTAGCTATAGCGCGTCAGATGATTTCCTGGGTGGCGTCTCTATTGCTATTCTTGGTAATCCAGGAGGCGTACTCAGCAAAACCCCAGCGGTCAGCACCTCTAGCAATGAGTCGGGCACCTGGCGTTTAGAAACAACAGGCATGACCAAGTGTGGTTATGTGGTGCAATTGACCTGTTCTGATCGTGCATTAATAGGCTATGCCAGTGGCACCGCCTATTACACGGGTGGTGGACATCAGTTTCAGCCTGCGGCCATCGGTTTCTGTTTGAGGTAGCGGTGGATGGTCGGCATGTAAATGTAAAAAGCCGCTCATTGAGCGGCTTTTTACGTTCGGCTAGGGGCAGACTGATTATTCAATCAATTGTGCGGTTTTGCCTGCTTTGCCGTTCATGGCATCTGCATCTGGCAGCGGCTCTTTACGTGCGGTGATGGTTGGCCAAACGGTCGATAAGCGCGCGTTGAGGGCGATAAAGTGTTGTTGATCAGCCGGCACATCATCTTCAGAGAAAATGGCTTCTGCCGGGCACTCAGCAACGCACAGTGTGCAGTCAATACACTCATCCGGGTTGATTGCCAGGAAGTTAGGGCCTTCAACAAAGCAATCTACCGGGCATACATCGACGCAGTCGGTATATTTGCACTGAATACAATTCTCGGTTACTACATAAGTCATGTTTTAAATCCTTTGCAGGCTATGTCAGCCAAAACGATATTTTATTGCAATTTAGACAAATTGACGATGTATTGCTTTGTTTCTGATCAAACAATCATGCCAGCGCCAACAGTGTTGTTGCTGCTTTCGTCAATGACAATAAAGGCACCGGTGGCGCGGTTCTTGTCGTAGCTGTCGACCATCAGTGGTTGCGCCAGTTTGAAGCTGACACGCGCGATGTCATTCATCTTGAGGTCGGCTGTGGCTTGTTGCTCCAGCGTATTCACATCCACTTTGTATTGAATGCTGCCAATTTTGGCTTTGGATTCACGCGTGGTGTGACGCACGATGTAAGTACGGGCAGGGGAGAGCGGTGTCTCCGACAACCAGCACACATGTGCCTCAATTTGTTTGACTGCTTCAGGTGCTTCACTGGTTTTAACGATCATGTCGCCACGTGAGGTGTCGATTTCATCTTCCAGCAACAGCGTAATGCTTTGTTCGGTTTGCGCAGTTTGCAGTTGCTCGTTGCCCACTTGGATGGCTTTGACCTTAGACTGGTAGCCATTTGGCAACACGGTCACCGCATCACCGACAGCGATTGAGCCAGATTCCACACGGCCCATAAAGCCACGGAAGTCGTGCAGCTCTGGGTTGGCAGAGTCGTGCGGGCGGCAGACAAACTGCACCGGGAAGCGGAACGCTTCTGCTTGTTCACTGTGGGCTGCTGGCGCTGCTTCAAGGATGTCCAGCAAGGTTTCGCCCTGGTACCAGTCCATATTGTCCAGACGGTCTACCAGCATGTCACCGTTGAGGGCTGACATTGGGATAAACTTGATGTCACGTGCCTGTGCCAGACCAATTTCAGTCGCAAAAGCAATGTAGTCAGCTTTGATCTTTTCATAAGTGGCTTGGTCATAGTCCACCAGGTCCATCTTGTTCACAGCCACGACGATATGCGGAATACCCACCAGGTGCGCCAGGTAGCTGTGACGGCGTGTTTGCGTCAGCACGCCTTTGCGCGCATCAATCAAAATGATCGCCAGGTTGGCAGTGGATGCCGCAGTGACCATGTTGCGTGTGTACTGCTCATGGCCAGGGGCGTCAGCAATGATGTATTTACGGGTGCCGGTGCTGAAGTAGCGGTAGGCGACGTCAATCGTAATGCCTTGTTCGCGCTCGGCTTGCAGGCCGTCTGTCAGCAATGACAGGTCAACCGCTTCCATGCCGCGCTTTTGCGAGGTGCGTGCAATATTGTTCAGCGTATCGGCCAAAATGGTTTTGGTGTCGTACAGCAAGCGGCCAATCAAGGTACTTTTGCCATCATCCACGCTGCCGCAGGTCATAAAGCGCAGCAAAGAGTCGTTATGTTGTGTCGTCATATTAGAAATAACCTTCTTTCTTGCGCTGCTCCATGGAAGCATCGGACGTTTGATCGTCCAGGCGAGTCGCGCCGCGCTCGGTAATGGTGGTGGTGGCCGTTTCTACCACAATCTTGCTCACATCATCGGCATCGGAAATCACCGGGGCGGTACAAGTCACATCGCCTACAGTACGGAAGCGTACCTGCATATTGATGATTTCTTCCCCTGCTTTTGGCTGGTTAATCAGCTCGCCGGAGGCCAAAGGCACATTCACCGGAAAGATAGCACCGTGACGCATGACGATGTCACGCTGGTGGGCAAAGTAAATGCTAGGCAGTTCGAGTTTTTCGCGCTCGATATACTGCCAAACGTCCATTTCAGTCCAGTTGGATATCGGGAAGGCACGAATGTTTTCGCCTTTGTGCACACGGGCGTTATACAGGTTCCACAGCTCAGGACGCTGGTTTTTCGGGTCCCACTGGCCAAATTCATCACGGAAACTCATGATGCGCTCTTTGGCACGGGCTTTTTCTTCGTCACGGCGCGCACCGCCGATGCAGCAATCAAAGCCAAACTCTTCAATGGCTTCAAGCAAAGTCACGGACTGGTGCTTGTTGCGTGGTTCATCTGGTGTTTTCAATACCACGGTGCCGCGCTTCATGGAGTCTTCTACCGAGCGCACAATCAGGCGCTCGCCGAGCTCAGCCGCACGCTGGTCACGGAAGTTAATCACTTCCTGATAGTTGTGGCCGGTATCGATATGCATGAGCGGGAAGGGGAAGCGGCCAGGGCGGAATGCTTTTTCTGCCAGGCGCAAAATGCACAGGGAATCTTTCCCGCCCGAAAACAGCAATACCGGGTTGGCGCATTGGCCTGCCACTTCACGCAGAATATGGATGGCTTCAGCTTCCAGCCAGTCCAAATGACTTAAAGGTTGTTTTGTAGACATGATTATTTCAATCGTTACGAATTTATTTTTTGACGTGCAAGCCGCACTCTTTGCTGTCAGGGTTTTCCCACCACCAACGGCCAGCGCGGATATCTTCCCCCATCGCGACTGAGCGCGTACAAGGGGCGCAGCCAATGCTAGGGTAGAACTGGTCGTGCAGGCCGTTGTAAGGCACTTCAAACAGGCGGATGTAGGCCCAGACTTCTTTCTCTGTCCAGTCACTCAGCGGGTTGAATTTTTCCAGTTGGTTGCCTGCGTCGTATTCGCGGGTTGGCAAATGGCTACGCGTCGCGGCTTGCTCGGCACGCATGCCGGTAATCCAGGCTTGCTTGCCAGCCAGCGCGCGTTGCAATGGCTCCACTTTACGCATATGGCAGCAGGCTTTACGCAGGTCTATGCTCTCGTAGAAGGCATTGATGCCTTGTGTACGCACATAACTTTCTACTGCCTCGTGTTTAGGGAAAAACACCAGCGGTTTAATGACGTAGGTTTGCTCAACATCAGCCATCAGCGTGTAGGTTTCCGCAGGCAGGCGACCAGTATCCAGCGAGAAAATCTCGATCGCCAGTTTTTCTTTGGCAATGAGGTCAGTCAGCACCATATCCTCTGCGCCATAACTGTTGGCGAAGGTGATGGCCGGGAACTCAGCCGCAGCGACTTGCAGCAAGGCCAGCACTTGCGCACGTTTGGCGTGTACGCTGGCAACCAGAGCGTCTGTCAGTTCTGGACGCGTGGCCGGGTTGCTGGCCGCTGGTTTGAGCATGCTGACGCCGAAACTCATGCGCGGTTCACTCTGCGCCACACAGGCACGTCTGCCACGCCACCCTGGTAAGGCTGGCTGAAATCATTCAGGCTGGCCAGTGCGTCTTCAGCGGAGCGGTCGGCACGGATTAAAAAGCTATTGAAACCAGCGCGCTTGTGGAAGAACAATTGGTCACGTAATACGTCACCAATCGCACGCAATTCATTTTTAAAGCCGAAGCGTGTGCGCAACCAGTTGCCCAGGGTGAAGATACGGCCATCGGCAAAACGCTCTACAAACACCGCAATCAGTGGCAGTGTGTTGAGGTCAGTAAACTCTGCCTGCAAGGCTTCGGCGGTTTCGTTGGTGGCCAGGACGATGCCCAGTTCACCAGCCGCCAGGCGTGATTGCAGCTCAGCTTTACGTGCTTGCCAGATGGTCAGCGGGACCAGAATCTTGCCTGTGGCAGGGATCTCGGTATTGGCAATTTGTTCTGCCGTATAGGTTTGTTCGCCTGTGAGTTTGAACAGGACGACTTTACCAGCCTGTTTACGCACAGACTCTTCACCGGCAGCCGGTGGGACCACGCGGATCCACGCATCTGCGACAATGCTAGCTTGGCCATTGGCGGCCAATTGAATCAGTTGGCTCATTATGCAGTTTCCTTTTCAGCGTAAACGTGGGCTTTGAACGGCGCGACGCCTAAACGACGCACGGTATCAATAAAGCGCTCTTCGTCTTGGCGCTCACGCACGTAGACTTCGATCAGGCGCTGGACCACGCCCGGCATTTCTTCTGCCGAGAATGAGGGGCCAATCACAGCACCGATGCTGGCGTCATTGCCTTGTTTACCACCAACGGTGACCTGATACCATTCGGAACCATCTTTATCCACGCCCAAAATGCCGATATGACCGACGTGGTGGTGACCGCAAGCATTCATGCAGCCGGAGATGTTGAGTTCAAGGTCACCAATCTCATACAGGTAATCCAGGTTGTCGAATTGCATTTGAATCGCTTCGGCAATCGGGATGGACTTGGCGTTAGCCAGGCTGCAGAAATCGCCGCCCGGGCAGCAGATAATGTCAGTCAGCAAGCCAATGTTCGGTGTTGCCAAACCAGCCTCGCGGGCTTTTTCCCATACGGCAAACAGGTCAGAAACTTGTACATCTGCCAGAATCAGGTTTTGCTCATGTGAAGAACGCAACTCGCCAAAACTGTAAGCATCGGCCAGGTCTGCCACCACGTGCATTTGCTCGCTGGTGATGTCACCAGGCGCTTTGCCGTGTGGCTTGAGTGACAGCGTCACGGCACGGTAGCCAGGCACGCGGTGCGGTTGTACGCAACGTTTGACCCAAGCGGCAAAGGCCGGGTTGCTGGCCACGGCAGCGTCAAAAGACGCATCATGCGCAGGCAGGGTTTTGTATGGCATAGGCTCAAAGTACTTGGCCACGCGATCCAGTTCGTTTTGTGTGATGGTCAATGGGCCATCTTTCAAATGCGCCCATTCTTCTTCTACCTGGCGTTTGAATTCTTCAATGCCCAGGGCTTTCACCAGAATCTTGATACGCGCTTTGTAAGCGTTGTCGCGACGACCGTGGATGTTATAGACACGGATCACGGCTTCGCAGTAAGACAATACATGTTGCCATTCCAGGTGTTCGCGAATCACGGTACCCAAGATAGGCGTACGGCCCAGGCCGCCACCGACCCAGACTTTAATCGCCATCTGGCCTTGTACATCCTTGTAGAACTCGAGGCCGATATCGTGCGCTTGCACAATGGCGCGGTCTTTTTCTGTACCTGACACGGCGATTTTGAATTTACGTGGCAGCAGGGCGAACTCAGGGTGGAAGGTGCTCCACTGGCGCATGATTTCTGCAATCGCACGTGGGTCTATGATTTCGTCTGGTGCAATACCGGCAAACTGGTCAGTCGTAATGTTACGAATGCAGTTGCCTGAAGTTTGAATGGCGTGCATTTCAACCGTTGCCAGTTCGGCCAGAATCTCTGGGGTGTCTTCCAGTTTGGGCCAGTTCAATTGCAGGTTCTGGCGCGTACTGAAGTGACCGTAGCCACGGTCATATTTTTGGGCAATATCGCCGAGCTTGCGCAATTGTTTGCTGGATATCAGGCCGTAAGGCACAGCGATACGCAACATGGGCGCATGGCGTTGAATATACAGGCCGTTTTGCAAACGCAGTGGGCGGTATTCTTCATCAGTTAACTCGCCTGCGAGGTAGCGGCGGGTTTGGTCGCGGTATTGGGCGACACGTTCATTGACAATCTGTTGGTCTATAGGGTCGTATTTATACATGCTTGAGTCACTTTGTTCGCAAAAAGCGAAGAGGCAATATTTTAATGGAAAACTAGCTTAAAGCCTACAAAAATCAATATCATAGCCAGTGCAATGCGTACCCAGTGCTCGGCCACGCGTGAACTCATGTGGCTGCCAAGATAGATGCCTGGAATGGAGCCTATCAGTAAGGTCCCCAATAATTGATAGTCTATGGTGCCCAAAGAAGCGTGTCCCAAACCAGCCACCAGTGTGAGGGGCACGGCGTGGGCAATATCACTCCCGACGATGGTGGTGATTTTTTCTTTGGGGTAGAGCAGAATCAAGGCCGTTACACCCAGTGCACCTGCGCCCACTGAAGTCAGTGTGACCAGGGCACCTAGCACGATACCTAGTACCACGGTTGCACCGGGCACATAGCGTGCTGGAATCCACTCCTCTTTTGCCACTAAAGACATCAGTTTGTTGCGCAATAGCACGGCGACGGACGTCACAATCAGTGCAATCCCCAACCAAAACTTGATGGTAGAGACCACGTTGCCTGATTGCAGATCCATACTGTGCAGTGCCCACAGTGTGAGCATAGAGGCGGGCACACTGCCGACGGCCAGGCGCTTGACGATGGTCCAGTCAATGTTGCCCAGTTTGCCGTGTGCAAAAATGCCTACAGATTTAGTCACCGAGGCGTACAGTAAATCTGTGCCTACGGCGACTGCCGGTTTAATGTTGTAGAGTAATAAGAGGATGGGCGTCATTAAGGAGCCGCCACCAACGCCTGTTAACCCTACCAAAAAGCCAACCACAAATCCTGCCAGTATGTATCCGAATTCCATGAGGAGTATCTTGAGAAATATAACCGCGGGATAATATCAGTCTTTTAATGATTGATTTAATAATCAATTGTTCTATGATATAGCATTTGGTTATATGGGGTTGGCAATGAAGTTTCACCAGTTACGCTATGTGCATGAGGTTGTTCGGCAACAATTAAATATCTCTGCGGCGTCTGAAGTATTGCATACATCGCAACCCGGCGTCAGCAAGCAGATCCAGTTACTCGAAGAAGAACTGGGGTTGCAGATTTTTCAGCGTAACGGTAAACGTTTGATAGGCGTGACTGAGCCCGGCCGCAAAATTGTCGAATTATCAGCACGTGTCATGCTGGATATGCAAAATATCAAGCGCGTGGGCGACGAATATAGCCGTGAGGACACGGGCGAGTTGACCATCGCGACCACACATACGCAGGCGCGCTACCGCTTGCCCTCGGCGGTCAAGCAGTTTATTGCCCAATACCCCAATGTCAAACTGACTATCCATCAGGGCAACCCGGCGCAAGTAACCGAACTGGTCGCTTCCGGCGAGGCTGATGTCGGTATCGCGACAGAAAGTATCAGCAATGATGAGCGTTTATCTTGCCTGGCCTGCTATGAGTGGAACCGCTGTCTGGTGGTGCCGCCAGAACATGCGCTGTTAAAAGCAAGCAAGCTGACCTTAAACGATTT
This sequence comes from Methylophilus sp. 14, assembly GCF_015354345.1. Taxonomy (GTDB): domain Bacteria; phylum Pseudomonadota; class Gammaproteobacteria; order Burkholderiales; family Methylophilaceae; genus Methylophilus. The sequence goes on from NZ_JADKYS010000001.1 coordinate 843,754, forward strand.
GGCCAGCTATCCTTTGATTACCTATGATTTTGCGTTTACTGGCGGCACGCTGGTGTCCAAGGTGTTTCATGACGCTGGTTTGCAACCCAATGTCGTGTTTACCGCGATTGATGCCGACGTGATTAAAACCTATGTCAATCTGGGCCTAGGCATCGGCCTGATTGCGAATATGGCGTATGAGGAAACCCGTGATGCGCCGCTCAAAAGCCTGGATTGCAGCCATTTGTTCCCCGATAGTACGACTTATTTGGGGGTGCGCCGCGATGCGTTCCTGCGCGACTACATGTTGAATTTTATTACCATGCTGTCACCACAATACGATAAACGCACCGTGCAGCGTGCGTTGCACCAGGACTTGTGATGTCAGTCACACGGCAGTGATGGGCAACATGCTGTAATGCATGGGTCTGTGTGGAAGATGAAGAGGGTTGTCATGCGCTTATATCTGTTGAGAATGCTGGGTTGTCTGGGTTTGATCATGAGCATGCAGGCGTGCGCGGCCCCGGCGCATGTGCGCGTTATAGGCCATGGCATGCCCGACGTAGACCTGGATAATGCCATTTATGAGGTGCCGGTCAAAGACGGCGTGACTTATCAGGACTTAGTTGATAGCCTGAAATCCATCTCGGAAGGCATGAATTTCGTCAATCCGGCCAATTTCCCGATTGGCGACCATATGAAGCTGCGCGGCCAGGATCCGCAAGGCGTGAAAGAAGTGCGCACCTTTTGTAATTTAAGCATGGGCACCGAGATTATTCTCGATCACCCCGAGTTTCTGGTATTTGCGCCTTGCCGTCTGGCCATTTACGAAAAACCGGATGCCAGCGGCAAACGCCAACTATACCTTGGCCTGGACCGGCCCACGCATGATTTGAAGAATATCAAACATCCCACCGCCAGGGCGCAAGCCTCGGCACAGCAACTTGAAGATGCATTGATCGAGTTGATGGAAAAGGCGCGGCGCGGCGATTTTTAATATTCATTACAAAGACATTCTTTAAGCCACAGAGAGCACAGAGGCCACAGAGACGATCTCTGCAAAATACAATTTCTGATGTGTTCATAGCCGTAGTGCACACCTATGGTTTTTCTCTGTGCGCTCTGTATCCTCTGTGGCTAAAATTTTTAATATCATTTCGCCCTTCCGGCAAAACAACAATCTTCCTCTTTTATCAGCCATCGCCTATACTCAACTTAACTTTAATTGTTTGAGTACACGCCATGGTTCAACCTATGCTTATCGCAAAAAATAATGATGTCGACAGCGTGATGCTGCCCAAAATGGCCAACCGCCATGGCCTGATTGCGGGCGCCACCGGCACGGGTAAAACCGTGACCTTGCAAAGCCTGGCCGAGCAATTTTCACGTATTGGCGTGCCAGTGTTTCTGGCTGACGTGAAAGGTGATTTATCCGGCATGAGCCAAGTGGGTGGTGGGAATGCCAAGGTTGAAGCGCGGGTGCAGCAATTGGGGCTGACTGATTATGCCAATAAAGCTTATCCGGTGATGTTCTGGGATATGTTTGGCGAAAAAGGCCATCCGGTACGTACCACGCTCAGTGAAATGGGGCCGCTATTGTTGGCGCGCATGCTTAACCTGAATGACGTGCAGGCCGGTGTGTTAAATGCAATTTTCAAGATTGCCGATGACAATGGCATGCTGTTGCTGGATATGAAAGACCTGCGTGCCATGGCGCAGCATTGTGCTGAAAATTCAGCCACTTACCAAACCCAGTATGGCAATATTTCCACCGCTAGCGTGGGTGCGATTCAGCGTGCTTTGCTGCAACTGGAAACCGAAGGCGGCGATATTCTGTTTGGTGAGCCCGCACTCAATCTGGACGATATGATGCAAACCGATGCCAAAGGATTGGGGTTTATCAATATTCTGGCGGCGGACAAATTACTCAATTCGCCACGCGTATACGCGACCTTGTTGTTATGGATTTTGTCCGAACTGTTTGAAAAACTGCCGGAAGTCGGCGATATGGAAAAGCCCAAGCTGGTGTTTTTCTTTGACGAGGCGCACTTGTTGTTCAATGATGCGCCCGCGATCCTTATGCAAAAAATTGAGCAGGTAGTACGCCTGGTACGCTCCAAAGGTGTCGGTGTGTATTTCGTCTCACAAAACCCGCTGGATATCCCGGATGTGGTGCTGGGTCAATTAGGTAACCGCGTACAGCATGCCTTGCGTGCATTTACCCCGCGTGACCAAAAAGCGGTGCAGGTGGCGGCCCAAACGTTCCGTGCTAATCCTAAGTTAAATGTGGCAACCGCGATTACTGAGTTGGGCGTGGGTGAGGCGCTAGTCTCGTTTTTAGATGAAAAGGGCGCGCCGACGCCGGTTGAGCGTGTGTTTGTTTGCCCGCCGGAAAGCCGGGTTGGCCCGGCAACCGATGCCGAGCGCAAGCAGGTGATGACGCAGTCGCTGGTTGCCGGTGTTTACGACAAATTGGTTGATCGTGAATCAGCCTACGAGATTCTCAAGCATCGGGCAGACCAGGCGGCCTCGGCCACACAGGCACAAACGCAAAAAGAGGAAGAGGGCTCAGGCTTTGATTTAGGCGGCATTCTGGGAGGCAAAACCAGCCGTTCAGATTCTGTGCTAGAGTCTGCGGCCAAATCTGCGGCGCGTGCCATCGGCTCGCAACTGGGGCGCGCCATTATTCGCGGTGTGCTGGGCTCGATTCTCGGGGGCAGCAAGACCAAGCGCTAATCGTTTACCTACGTCAGCCCAATCAGGACATCTGCATGTTAAGTGATATCGACATCGCCCAGGCCGCCACGCTACAACCTATTGTAGAGATTGCTGCCAAAGTCGGTCTGTCGTCACATGACTTGCATGCCTATGGTCAGCATATGGCCAAATTGACGCAGGCAACTGTGAACCGGCTGCATGCACAGCCAGCCAAAGCCAAGCTGATTTTGGTCACGGCAATCAATCCGACACCGGCCGGAGAAGGTAAAACCACCACCACTGTTGGTCTCACCGATGCCTTGAATCAGGCCGGTTATCATGCGATCGCTTGCTTGCGTGAACCTTCGTTGGGGCCAGTGTTTGGCATGAAGGGTGGCGCTACGGGCGGCGGTTATGCGCAAGTGGTGCCGATAGAAAATATCAACCTGCATTTTACTGGCGACTTTCATGCGATTAGTGCGGCCAATAATCTGCTCGCAGCCCTCATTGATAATCATATTTATTATGGCAATGCATTGCAGTTTGATACCGTGAGCTGGCGCCGTTGCATGGATATGAACGACCGTGCCTTGCGGCGCATCACGCTAGATAATGATGTGCATACTGGCTTTGATATTACGGTGGCTAGCGAAGTGATGGCGATTTTCTGCCTGGCAACCGATCTGGCGGATTTAACACACAGGTTGGGGCAGATTCAGGTGGGATTGAATCAACAAGGAACTCCCATTCTGGCCAGCGACTTACAGGCCGAAGGCGCCATGACCGCCTTATTGAAGGATGCTTTTCAGCCTAACCTGGTACAAACGCTGGAAGGCTCACCAGCGTTGTTGCATGGCGGCCCCTTTGCCAATATCGCGCATGGCTGTAACTCGCTGGTGGCGACTAAAACGGCGTTGCGCCTGGCCGACTATGTGGTGACTGAGGCCGGGTTTGGCGCTGACCTGGGCGCGGAAAAATTTATGGATATCAAATGCCGCCAGTCAGGCTTGCGGCCGGATGTGGCGGTGATTGTGGCCACTGTGCGCGCCCTGAAATATAACGGTGGCGTGGAAGTCGTTGATTTGAATACGGAAAGCCTGTCAGCATTAGCCATTGGTGTTGCCAATCTGGAAAAACATATTACAAACTTGCGTCAGCATTTTGACTTGCCGGTGGTTGTTGCGCTGAATCACTTTACTGCCGACACTGAGGCTGAAGTGGCGTTGGTGCAGGCTGCCGTGGAGTCGCTAGGGGCCAGTCTGCATGTATGCAGGCACTGGGCGCAAGGCGGGGCGGGGGCATTGAGCTTGGCGCATGCGGTGGCTGGCCAGGCGCAACAAGGGGCAGCGCCACGCTTGCTGTATGCAGATGATTTACCATTGACAGAAAAGCTGGCCACCATTGCGCAGGCCATTTATGGCGCCAGTGGTGTGACTTATAGTGAGTTAGCCCAGCAGCAATTAACGCAGATGGCAGAGGCGAGCCAGGGCTTGCCGGTGTGTGTGGCGAAAACGCAATACTCGCTCTCTTGCGATGCCAAGTTGCGCAATGTGCCAGAACATCATGTGTTGCATGTGCGCGAGTTGCGCCTGTCGCGCGGTGCTGGCTTTGTGGTGGCAATTTGTGGTGACATCATGACCATGCCCGGCCTGCCTAAGCAGCCTGCCAGTGCACGCATCGGTGTCGATGCCAATGGTAGAATAAGCGGCCTTTCCTGAAGTATGTGTCATGCTCACTTTTAGTCAACTCGGCCAGGCCGATCACACCATTAACAAATCCCGTTTTATTGCGCGTGCCATGCGCTGTGAAAATGAGCGTGAACTCGCCTTGTTTTTGCGCCAGTTTGCCAGCGAGCACCAAACAGCAGGCCATCTGGCCTATGCGTTTAGAATGAAGACGGCAGAAGGCATCGTTGCGCGATTTTCGGACGCGGGTGAGCCTGCGGGCACTGCGGGTAAGCCGATTATGCAAATGCTGGACGGGCAGAATTATGTCAATTGCTGCGTGGCGGTTGTGCGTTATTATGGTGGCATTAACCTGGGCACCGGTGGCTTGGTGCGCGCTTATGGTGGCACCGCCAAGCAGGCCATGGAGCAGGCGGGAAGTATGCCTTTTGTGGAAATGGTGCAATTGAAAATTTCTACCACTTATAAGCGAGTGGATGAGCTCACGCGAGAAGTGCAGAAGCTGCATGGTGAAGTGCTGGACAAGCAGTTTGGCGAAAGTGTCCAGTTTCTGCTCAAGTTGCCGCTGGATGCCGCCAGGCAATTGCAAGCCAGATTTGAGTGATAGATCCAATAAAAGACCGGAGCCTGTGTGACCCAAACCCAACGATTTGAAATCGCCACCTATATTCTGATGGCAGTGTTGATGTGGCTGGTATTGCAGGTGCAATTGCTACCTGCCTTGCTGGCTGGCTTGCTGGTGTTTGAGTTAATTCACGTCATTTCGCCGTTAATTGCGCGTAAGTTGCCGGGAAAATACGCCAAGTGGCTGGCTGTGGTGTTGATCGCTACCTTGGTGATCGGCTTGCTGGTCGCGTTGGGCATGGGGATTATTACCTTGATCCGTAGTGATGCCGGTGGCCTGGCCGTGTTGTTTGACCAATTAGCCAAAATTATTGAAGATTCGCGCAAGGTATTGCCGCCCTGGCTGAATGAGCGCCTGCCGGACGATGCGATTACCTTGCAACAAACAGTCATCGATTGGTTGCGTGCGCATTCGGCTGATTGGCAATTGCTGGGCAAAGAAGCCGGGCATCATTTAGCGCATATCCTCATCGGCATGGTGATAGGTGCGATGATTGCTTTGCATGATGTGCAAACCAAGGTCAACCACAAGCCATTTGCGCAAAGCCTGTTGCAGCGCATCACCTTGTTTGCACAAGCCTTTAAAAATATTGTGTTTGCGCAGGTGAAAATTTCTGCGGTCAATGCGGCGCTCACTGGTATTTACTTAGCCGTGATCTTGCCTTTATGTGGCGTGCATTTGCCGTTTACCAAAACCATGATTGCCATTACCTTCCTGGTTGGCTTGTTGCCGGTGATCGGTAACCTGATTTCCAATACCGTGATTGTGATTGTCAGTACCAGTCATTCATTTATGGTGGCCATGGGTTCGCTGGCATTTTTAATCGTGATCCATAAGTTCGAATACTTCCTCAATGCGCGCATCGTCGGCGGCCAGATTCGCGCCTATGCCTGGGAGCTATTGCTGGCCATGTTGCTGATGGAGGCGACGTTCGGCTTGCCGGGCATTGTTGCCGCGCCTGTCTATTATGCCTATATCAAAAGTGAGTGCCGTGAACGCGGCTGGGTATAAACGGCATGTTTAAATAAATAAGGCTCGCCACGGCGAGCCTTATTTATTGGCTGGGAGCTATTTCAATTTAACCAAACGGTTTTCCAGTGTTTTGCCACCACTGATCTTATCCATCTGGTCACCGCTGACCAGACTCAGTTGCGCCAGCCTGTCGTCCGGGTGCGGGTGGGTCTGGAACAGCAAGGCCACGCTGCCATCGTTATTATTGATGGTTTCCATGTCCTGAAGTACTTCGGCCAGGCCATAAGCTTCGTAACCTGCGCGGGCCGCAAGTACGGTGCCCATGCTGTCGGCTTCAAATTCGGCGCTTTTGTCCAGGTTGCGTGCGCTGATTTCTGCGCCGGTAGACACGGCACGTTGTGTCAGTTTGTTTTTACTGATTTTGTCTTTCAAAAAAGAGGTGCCTGCATCCAGCAGCGCCTGTTTTTGCATGACTTTCAGGTGGTGTTTTTGCACCACGTGCGCGATTTCATGCCCCAGTACACCTGCCAGTTGTGCCTCACTGGTCAGGCGCAAGTACAGGCCTTTGGTGATCAGCACATAGCCGCCAGGCGCGGCAAAGGCGTTGACATCATTGCTATCAATCACGCCAAAATGCCAAGGTAAATCGGCACGTTCGGATTGGCTGGCGACCCAGCGGCCAATCTTGTTCACATATTGCTGTAGTTGCGCGTCATTCACCAGTGGCGCAGCCCCGAGTATGGTGCCGGTGACATTGCGGCCGACCGCAATTTCGTCTTCGCGGCTAGGGTTTTTCCAGTTAATGTTGGCCAGCTTGTCTTGTGCTGAGGCGTTACTCTGTGTGTCATTATTTGCAGGGGTAGGTTCTGTTTTGCTGCCAGTACCCAGTTGTTCGTTGACTGCATCTTTGAGCACGCCTTTGAGGTCCAGCGCAGAAGCGGTGCCCCATGCCAAGCTGCTGCACAACGCAAGCGCGATGGCCTGTTTTAAGGTCTTGTTCATTGTGCGCTCCCGGTAAAGTAAGGATAGCTGCGGCTACTGAGTCCACCGTTGCTGGCAAACTGTTTGGCATCGTCCGCATTGACGGTATAGCTTTCCAGTTTTTTGGTTTCTGCTTCGTTAAATTGCGCGGTTTTGAGGTCTTCTGCACTCAGGCCTCGGATACCGGTCGTCGACACGACTTTGCCCGTGCCACTACGGCCGGTGGCCACGCCTACCACACCGGCTACATTATTGCCGCCTGTGTTATTGCGTTTCACGGTGAGCAATCGCACCCAGCCGGTTTTGCCTGCCGATTTAATCTGCAGCCAGGCACCTTTTTTATTGAGGATTTCGACGGCATCGTTTTTATTGACGCTGCCGACCACTTTTGCGTCACTAAAGGTATCTGCCCGTAACTGGTCTGCTTTAAGTGCGACCCCGGTCTCCGCAGCGGCTGCCTGACTGCATGCAAATGCTGTCAGTAGCCACAGGATATGTTTTTTGATCATGCCTTATTCTCCTGTTGGTTGTGATGTGCACTGGTTGTTGAATCTGCTAAAGCACTCATTTCCAGTTGTATCATGGCTTGCGCAAACAATATACGCCACTGTGCGGCTAGTTGTGACGCCTGGTTGGCAATCTTGCCCTGATGTGTGCTGTAACGCACGACAGGCGCGCCAGGTAGACTCAATTGGTTGAGTAATATTTGCAGTTGGGCAGACAGTTGTTGTGCATCCTGTTGCGCCGCCTCACGGTAGGTGGTTTCGGGCGCATATTGCCAGCTGACCATGACCATATCGCCAAACAAACCCCAGATGCCGCTTTGGGTGCCGGTTAAAATATCAATCTGCGTCGGCGCACGGCAGGCTTGTTCAATTTCGCGACGAATGCGTTTCATGGCGGCATCGCCCAATGCTTCCGGGCTTTCAATCGCAATTGGCATCAGCAGCACTTCCAGCTCTGCGCTGTTTGAGGTGAGGCCAAACGCCAGCCAGCGTTGCAAGGCACGGTCGGTGGCCAGTGCGTAGATTTTAGCCACGCCAAAATATGCCACCGCCCAAAAAATAGGCGCGGCCAAATCCAGATAAGTATGAAACAGGTTGATAGCCAGGTAAGACAACACCAGCAAACCAATCTGGCTACCGGTAAACACGCCGTTAAAGCGGTCACGGTCTACCTTGAAGTAAAACGCCAATGTGGTGAGCCACACGAGTAAAAAACTCAGCAGGATATAAGGCAGTTTGCCGCGCCAGACCTTGAGGTAATCCTGATGTAGGCTGTTATCCAGTGCCGTGGCCAGAATCTCCACGCCAGGAAACTGTTTGTCCATAGCGGTCGGTTTAATATCGAACAGGGCTGGGGCGGTAGAGCCGATGATGACAATTTTGCCTTTAAATTCATCTTTTGCACGTGTCGGCTTGGCGCTGGTGAGGTCGCGATACACATCGCTAAAACTCACATAGTGGTAGGTAAACGGTTTGCCGCGCCAGTTGAGCAACATTTCATCCGGGGTATTGCGGCTGATCTCTGCCTGGGCTTCGGCAACCACCAATGGCAGGGCAGGTAAAGTCCAGCCACGGTCCTGGTGGCGCATGCGATATTGGCGCACCACGCCATCGTTATCCGGGTATACATTGTGTGTGCCCAGGCGGCCCGGTTTCCAGGCGCCTTTAAAATAAGGCGGGATTGCGGCAAACGTGGCTTGCTTGTCTGCATCGGCAGCCGCAACCAGGCCGGTAATTTGCGCATACTGGAGCTGGCTCTGGTCATCCTGGCTGGCGTCGAGGCGCAGCAATGGAAAGAAGCAATGCTGGCATTCGGTGATGACATCGTTGAAGTAGCTGTCGCTGTCCGGGTTGTAGACGTCTGCATCGGAAAACACAATATCAAACACGATGGCTTTGGGTTGCTGTTGCTGGATATTTTCGACCAGCTCGCCAATCACCTGGCGCGGCCACGGCCAGCGACCATATTCCTTGGCCATGGCATCCAGGCTGGCTTCATTGATATCAACGATGACGATAGACGGGTCAACTGCCGGTTTGAGAATGCGGTTTTTCACCATCAGGTCAAACGCTTTATCGCGCATGTTTTGCCCGACATGAAACACGGCGGCGTCGAGCAAAATCACCACGCTGAATAACAGGGCCAGATACAGGTAAAAGTTATTCTTTAATTTTCGGGTCAGGCTGGCCAGCCAAAAGCCTAGTATCAATTTGAGTTTTAACATATCGCTCCTTTGTTATTGTTTGCCTGTTCCTGGCTTTGCTTATTCCTGATCTTGCTTGCGATTGACGCCGGATGACCCGAACGGGTCATTGTGACCACCAGGTATCGTCAGTATTCTAGCAACATCACAAGGACGCAGCGATGATCACCCGCTTAAATCTGAACATTTTGTTATTCGGATTTTTGCTTTTGTTCATCATCGGCATCGTGGATGCTTTTGTGTGATTGTGGCGTGTTTTTCAAGTTTAAAGTCTCTTTATAGCCCCGCCAGTGCGGGGTTTTTTCTTTTCTAAGCCTCTCACTCTTTTATATTTTCGCTAGCGGCGTAGTCAGGCCCGTCATATAAGCTTCATGCCAGTGAAAACTTTCTGACATACAGTTTTTCAAGAATGCTCATGGTGACACCGCGTCGAGACGGCGAGGTGGCAAACGATATGTATATTAATCATCGCATTCAGAGAGGATGTTCGGAATGAAGCTAAAACCATGGTTGTTGGCTGGTTTGCTCGGCGCAGCAGCACTGTCTCAGGCGCAGGCAGCAGAGTTGATTCAAAACGGTGGGTTCGAGGTGCAGGGCGTAGATAGCTACGACATCTCTGGCTGGCAAGTAGGCGAGCAAGGCTTTTTAGGTGGCGTGTTGTCACAATCCGGTACAGTGTCAGAAGTGACTGGCAACACAACGGTTGGCGCTTATCAAGGCAGCTACTATGGCTTGCTGGATAACTATGGCCTCGCAGCTAGCGTGTTGTACCAGTCATTTACCACCACGGCGGTGAGCCAGGCGACCTTGTCATTCCAGATGTTTGTGAATAACCAGAATGCGACGACAGAGATCGATGCCGCAGGCCTGGATTACAGCGTCGATGCGACTGACCATGCTAACCAGCACGTGCGTGTAGATGTGCTCAAGGCAGGTAGCGATCCACTCTCTACCAATAGCGCGGATATCCTGCAAACACTGTATGTCGGGGGCGCCAATGGCAACCTGGCAGCGAACGATTACCTCAACTACCAGTTTGATCTTTCATCTAGCCTGGCGGCCGGTGGTAGCTATGTGTTGCGTTTTGCCACGGTGGCTAACCAGAGTTCATTGCAGTTGGGCCTGGACAACGTGAGCTTGCAAACTGTGTCTGCTGTGCCAGAGGCGGATACCAATGCCTTGATGCTGACTGGCCTCGGTCTGATGGTAGCAGTGATGCGTCGTCGCTACTCATAAATTACAATATTAAAACCTGATAAAGGAAATGATCATGCAATTGTTAAATGTAAAACGCACTGCCATGGTAGCGATGCTGCTGGGCTCACAACTGCTGTCTCATGCAGCGATGGCTGAAGATGCACAATTTTGGCTGAATGATGGTGCAGCTAGCCTGAATGACAGCAAAAAACTGGTCCCAAACGCTAGAAAAGCCAAAAACGTGATTTTGTTTGTCGGTGACGGCATGGGTATCTCTACCGTGACTGGCGCACGCATTTTTGAAGGTCAACTCAAGGGCATCGACGGTGAGCGTCATAAACTGTCTTTTGAAGAGTTTCCTTATGTTGCGCTGTCTAAAACATATTCTACCAACCAGCAAACGGCTGACTCTGCACCAACCATGACCGCTATGATCTCCGGCGTGAAAACCAATGACGGTATCATTTCCCTGAACCAGTCTGTCGCCCGCAATGAGCCTAGCCCAGCTGTATTAAACGCTAACAAAGTGACTACTTTGCTGGAGCAGGCTGAGCAAGCAGGTAAAGCCACCGGTGTGGTGTCTACTGCACGTATCACCCACGCGACACCAGCCGCGACTTATGCGCATATCTCTAACCGTGACTGGGAAGCTAACGCGAACCTGTCCGCCGCCGCTGCCAGCAATGGTGTGAAAGATATTGCTGCACAACTGATCGACAACTTTGGCACTGGCAAAATCGGTGACGGTGTGGATGTGGTGTTTGGTGGTGGCCGCAGCTACTTCCTGCCAAATAGCATTACCGATATCGAAGGCACCAAAGGCCGCCGTACTGATGGCCGTAACCTGACACAAGAATACGTGAGCAAGTTTGGTGGCGTGTATATCGAAAACCAGACGGCATTCAATGCGCTGAACCCGGCAACGACTACCAAAGTATTGGGCCTGTTCAATCCATCACATATGGAATACGAGCAAGACCGTCCTAACGATATCGCTGGCGAACCTTCACTGGCTGAGATGACCGGTAAGGCCGTGGATATCCTGAAGAAAAACCAGAACGGTTACTTCCTGATGGTAGAAGGCGGCCGTATCGACCACGCGTCTCACGCGGGTAACGCTTACCGTACGTTTAAAGATGCGGTGGCATTGTCTGATGCGGTACGTGAGGCGGTGTCTAAAGTGAACCTGAACGACACCCTGATCATTGTGACGGCTGACCATAGCCACACCTTGACCATTGGCGGTTATCCAAAACGCGGCAACCCGATTTTGGGCAAAGTGGTTGAACCAGGCAAAACGACGCCAACCTTGGCAGCAGATGGCAAGCCTTACACCACAGTGAGCTTTGCTAACGGCCCAGGCTACCATGTGAACTCCCCAGGCGATGCCGTGTACAACGAGTCTATCGCTGCTGGTCGTGTGGTGGATATGTCTGGTGTGGATACTGAAGATCCTGACTTCCACCAGGAAGCGTTGGTACCATTGAGCTCAGAAACCCATGCTGGTGAAGAGGTTGTGATTTACGCGATTGGCCCTAAAGCCTACCTGGTACACGGTGTGCAAGAGCAGAGCTATATCTACCAAGTGATGAAAGATGCGTTTGGCTTCTAAATTGCAGTATGCTTGTGAATATTGAGTATAGCAAGTAATGGCAGGGCAGCTTGAGGCTGCCCTGATCCCTTTGGTTGGAATGGAAAAACATGATATTGAAAAAATCCGCTGGATGTCTGGCACTGTTATTCATGAGTGCTGTTGCCATGGCAGATGACCTAGTGAATGCGCGTTATGAAACGGTGCAATGCGCACAACCATGCAAAGCAGAAGAGGCCAAACATGTGCAGTGGTGGCTGATGCGTGACACCAATCAGGTCGAGATACGCAATCTGCATCAAAACGGTGAGCCTGCACATCACAGCAGCCTGTGGCTGAAAAAACCAGCCGGGCAAATGAATTATGTGTATTTGATGCACGACGAACGTCGCGCCATTGATTATGCCGATGTCGATTTGAAGCTGTTGTCCATCAAAACCGACGAACAGTTCTGGCAACTGAAATCACAATTGGTGACGGATAGCGAGCTGGCCAGTCTGCAAAAAGTGACTGCAGAGACCAGCACGCAGTATGGTTATCCGGTAGAAAAATACGTGGGCACATTAGGCGATGGCATCCGCAGCGAAGTCTGGTGGATTCCCGCTTTAAAATTACCTTTTAAAGTGGCGTATACCTACCCCCAGCACACGGTGAGTATTCAGTTGCAGGCACTGCAACCAGCCGCCAAAGGAGATCAGCCAGTAGAGATTGCGCCTGCCACGTCGTTGACGGCGCTGAGCAACTACCAGCACGTGGATTATGCTGACCTCGGCGATATGGAGCACAATCCTTCTGAAATGCAGTGGCTGGCCAAAGCGCACGGTGCGCCTGGCTTACAGGCGCACAGTCACTAAGTTTCGCCTGGTTTGCAGGCGCACAGTCATTAAGTTTCGCCCGGCTTGCAGGCGCACAGTCATTAAGTTTCGCCCGGCTTGCAGGCGCACAGTCACTAAATTACGCGCTTAATCTTTCACCCGCATCGACGCAGCGAATTTGTGCTACGTCGATGTGGCGTACACGGTCATCGGCTATAATGCCGCCATGACGCTTGAAATTATTCAGTTACTCCTGTTGCTGCTAGTGATCGCCATGCTGGTCTGGCAGTGGCGTACGCAACAACACGCTGCACAGCAGGCCTTGTCGCAGTTACTTTCCCAACAGCTAGAAGAAAAACATCGTTTGATGATGAGCGAGATGCATCAATCGCTTAATCAGCTAGCTGACAGATTACAAAGCCTGAATACTGATCAACAAGACCGCTTGCGTGCGCAGTTATCGCAAGAACTCACCGCGACCCGCGAAGCCATGCAGGCCTTGCAAGTAGCCCAGCGTGACCATTTAAGTCAAAGCAGCGAGCAACTCAGCCTGAGTTTGCGTAACGGTTTGTCCGAGCAGGGCATGTTGCAGCAAAACCTGCTCAAAACCGCCTTGCAAACCACCACGCAAAGCCTGACGCAAAGCATAGAATCATTAACCAAGATTGTAGATACGCGCCTGGAAGAAATGAGCGGCAAAGTCTCTATTCGCCTGGAAGAAGGCTTTAAGAAGACCAATGAGACTTTTGTCAGCGTCATGGAGCGTCTGGCTACCATTGATGAAGCGCAAAAGAAAATTGATGGCTTGAGCGTGAATGTGGTGAGCTTGCAAGAGCTGCTGGGTGATAAGCGCAGCCGTGGCGCGTATGGTGAAGTGCAGTTAGAGGGTTTGGTGCGTAATGTGTTGCCTGCCAACAGTTTTGCCATGCAGCATACGTTGAGCAATGGTGCGCGTGTGGATTGCGCCTTGTTTTTACCTGAGCCGACTGGCACCGTGGCAGTAGATAGTAAATTCCCGCTGGAAAATTATCACCGCATGATTGATAGCAGCCTGGGTGAGCTAGGTCAGGCGCAGGCGGCCAAACAATTTAAAGCGGATGTTAAAAAGCATATCGACGATATCAGCAATAAATATATTATTGCCAATGAGACCTCGGACGGTGCAGTGATGTTTATCCCGGCCGAAGCGGTGTTTGCCGAGATTCATGCCTACCACGGCGATGTGGTCGATTACGCCATGCAAAAACGCGTCTGGCTGGTGTCACCCACCACCTTGATGGCGGTGCTCAATACGGCGCGTGCGGTGCTCAAAGATGTGGAGATGCGCAAGCAGGTGCATATTATTAAAGATGAGTTGGGCAAACTGAGTAAAGATTTTGACCGCTTTGATACCCGTATGAAGAAACTGGCCGATAATATCCGCCAGGCACATGAAAACGCACAGGATGTGCATATCAGCAGTCAGAAGATTTCGCGCCGCTTTGCACAGATTGAAAAGGTTGAACTGGCGCAGACGACAGGCCTGGATACACTGGAATTGCTGGATGAATTAGACGAGGCTGGAAAGAACACCCCAACATGAATATCACCATTTTATATTTCGCACGTATCAAAGAGGTCGTCAATTACTCATCTGAAGATGTGTCGTTGCCAGACGGCGTAGAAACCATTGTTGCGCTCAAGTCCTGGCTATCGGGCCGCGGCGATACCTGGCAAAAATTGTTTAGTGGCGGCGGAGTGGTGCGCGCCGCCATCAACCATGAGCTGGTGGATGATATGGCCACGTTTGATGACGGCGATGAAGTGGCATTTTTTCCACCGGTGACCGGGGGCTAGGTTGAGCGCACTCATTGACCTCAATGTGTCTGTGCAGGCTGACGATTTTGATGTTGGCCTGGAGTTGCAGCGGCTCAGGGCCGCGACGCCACAAGCTGGTGCGCTGGTGAATTTTGTCGGCTTGGTGCGCGAGCTGTCTGCGGCTGGCCAGTTAAGCGAAATGGTCATTGAGCATTATCCTGGCATGACCGAAAAAGCCTTGCAGCAGATTGCCCTGCAAGCCGCACAGCGCTGGCCATTGCTAGGGGTGCGTATGATTCATCGCGTTGGGAGGCTGCCCGCGCAGGCGCAGATTGTGCTGGTGGCTGCCACCAGTTTGCACCGGCAAGCGGCGTTTGAAGCCAGTGCCTTTATGATGGATTATTTAAAAACCGAGGCGCCTTTCTGGAAAAAAGAAGTCGGTGATTTTGGCCAGCACTGGGTAGAAGCCCGTGCATCCGATGAACAAGCAAAACAACAGTGGCAAAAGAATAGTGGAAAGTCTCCTAAATGATGCAAGTACTCAGTCCTAATGAAATGACCGTTTCCTACAAACTGTCGCCCATGTCGTTTGAATCTACCGAAGCGTTACTGGATGCGGCCGACTTGGGATTAACGGACTATGGCTGGAAATTACAGCCGGAAGCGCAGAAAACCCTGATGCTGGGGCTGTCCTTGCAGCAGGCCGGGAGTAATGTGCTGGTACTGGGTACACCAGGTTCTGGCCGGGCGGCGTTAACCATGGCGGCCATGAAGGCCGCTGCCGTCACGGGCATTGATAGTTCGCTGACAGATCTGGTAGCCCTGTATGACTTTAGCCAGCAGGCGTGCGTCAACTACATCAAATTGCCAGCAGGCCTGGGTGCGCAATTACGCACGGTGATGGACTCCTTTATCAAGGCCTTGGTCGCTGAAATGCAACAGTGGGTGGATGCTAGCGGGCAGGTGAATCTGCCGCAGGCTGAAACCTGGCTGGAAGAGCGCGTGGATAGCTTGCGCTCGCAGTTAAGCAGTGCCAAGTTGTCACCATTCTTTAATATCATTAAGCCGGAAGTACTGGCCTATTTGCAAGCCTGGCAGCAAGTGGGTGGCGAGGGCGAAAGCGGCTCTGACAGCATTATCAACGATGGCTTCTTGTCCCGCTTCCGCGTCAATTTACTGGTCGATCAGCGTGCCAATCTCACGGCTGGTGTGAAACAACCGGTGGTTGAAGAGAAAGACCCGGGGTTTGCGGCGTTGTTCGGCATGCTGGAAACAGCCGCTGGTGAGTCTGCGCAATGGCCGGAATTTTTACGCCTGCGTGCCGGTAGCCTGCATCAGGCCGATGGCGGCATGCTGTTGTTGCATCTGCGTGATTTAATGCAGGACGAAGGTAATGGCAGCGCATTGCTCGAAAAGCTGTATCGTTTTATGCGCAACTGCGAGGTGCAGATCGAGGATTGGGCCAACCACGCGCAGCAGGGCGCAGGCGGCAACCGCCATGGCGCACTGCCAGTGCATGTGAAAATGGTCATGATTGCCAGCCGCGAAGATTATTACGATTGCCTGGAAGCGCAACCGGATTTCTTTGACTTCTTCCCGATTAAAGTCGAATTTGAAGACCGTGTGCCAGCCACGCTGGAAAACTATGCCTGGGTGTCAGGCTATATTGCCCGCAAATGTCAGCAGCAAGTGTTGCCTCATTTTAGCGGCGCAGCCGTCAATGTGATGTTGCAGTTTATGCATCGCGTCGAGGAGGACCAAGGCCGTATCAGTACGCGTTTTGCGCATCTGGACCAGTTAATGTACGAAAGTGTGGCGGTGGCAGCAGATGCACGCCTGGTAACCGATGTGCATGTGAAACAGGCGCTCTCGGCTCGTTTGCTACGTCAGCAGTTTTTTGAAACGCAGATTCGTGACTCCATTATCGATAACGAGTTGCTGATCCAAGTGCATGGCAATGTAGTGGGGCAGGTCAATGGTTTGACGCATATTGAGTTGGGCGATGCCAGTTTCGGCTCGCCCATCCGGATTACTGCGCGTTGTTATCCTGGCCGCAGTGGCGTCATTAATATTGACCGTGAAGTCAATATGAGCGGTCCTACACACGACAAGGGGATTTATATTCTGCAAAACTGGCTCAGTGCCAGTTTTTGGGCGCTGGCACCGCTGAGCCTGAATGCCTCGCTGGTATTTGAGCAGGAATATACCGGTGTGGAGGGTGACTCTGCCTCGTGTGCCGAGTTGTTCGCGCTGCTTTCTGCGTTGACTGGCCTACCAATCAAGCAAGGCATGGCAGTCACCGGCGCGCTCAACCAGTTTGGCGAAGTGATGCCGATTGGCGGCATCAACGAGAAGATTGAAGGGTATTTCCGTGTCTGCGAAGCCTTGGGTTTGAATGGCGAGCAGGGCGTGATTATCCCCAAACGTAACCAGCGCCACCTGGTGCTGGATGAGAGTGTGGTGACGGCGGTGAGTAATGGCATGTTCAAGATTATTGCTATCGACCACGTGTTGGAAGGGATTGCGCATTTAACTGAATGTGAGGCCGGCACGCAGGAAGCTGACGGCACGTATGCAGGGAATACCCTGATGGCGCGTGCGCAAGGCGCCTTGGCCAGTTACCGCCATACGCTGGAACGCAACCAGGCGCGCATGGCTTATATCCAGCAGCATCCAGATCAATTGGATCTCTAATATGCCACGCACGCATCATCGTAAGCAGGAAGCGCCCCCGGAAAAAGACGACGGTTGCCGCCTGGACAAATGGTTATGGGCTGCACGCTTTTTTAAAACACGCAGTTTGGCGGCAGAAGCGGTAGATGGCGGTAAAGTGCGTATCGATGGCGACCGTGCTAAAAACGCACGTGAAATGAAGCCGGGCATGCGTGTCAGCATCAAAAACAAGGATATGCAGATTGAGGTCGAAGTGCTGGCCTTAAGCAATGTGCGGCGCGGTGCGCCTGAGGCCGCGTTGCTCTACCGTGAAACGGATGAAAGCCAGCGTCTACGCCAGCAGGCACAAGAGACGGGTGCTGATCAGTATGCTGAGCGTGACCGTGGCCTCGGGCGACCCACCAAGCGGCAAATGCGCGAGATTCAGCGCTTTACCGGGCGGGGCTAGCTGCTGGATTAGCTCGGGCGGCGTACACCTGCAGGCATCCCTGTTTTAGCCACGGCTTGTGCCCGGCAAGACACATCCAGCTTCTGGAAAATGCGTTTGAGGTGGTTTTTAACGGTATTGGCGCTGATATTCAGGATCATGCCGATTTCGAGGTTGGTCTTGCCGCTACGCACCCAGTGCAGAATCTCCTGCTCACGGTCAGACAAGCCGCCTTGCGCCATGCTATCCAGCAAGTCTTCATCTTTAATCACCGGGGTCAGGTGGCCGATACGGCGGATAGCAGCATCCAGGTGCGGCATAATCATGCCCAGCATCTGGTCTGGCACCGTAAACTCTTTGGTGCGGTCAAAAAAGACATAAATGCAGTCCGCTTTGCCACGCGTATCGCGCACGCCATACACCATTAATGAATGCATTTTAATCAGTTGCTGGGTGAATGGATTTGGGGATTGTGCATGAATGCCGCTGGCATCAAAGCGGTTGATCACATACCATTTGTCATCGTTTTCCACCCAGCGCTTGTATAAGTTGCACATCAGGTAGTTCACAATAGCCGAGTCTTCAAGCAGGCGCTGTGTGGATAATTCAGGAAAGGACGACGACACATCAAAATGCAGTTCACCACTGCTAAAGTCGCCCCAGGCCGCCAATAGTACATCGTGCCGCATCAGCGGATGAATGTCTTGTTTTAGCCAGTTAAAGAATTCAATATGGCGTTTAATCGCATATGAGTTCTGGATGGCCTGCAAGATGCCTTCCCAATGGGTTTGTTTTTTTTGTACCAGCATGCAGTTACCTCAAGTTATTCTACGCAGGACGGACTTAGCCCGCTGTATCTTCATGGTCTCAAGGTCTTTACGGCGCAATTCTATACTTCTTTAATAGGGATAGTCTGTGGCTCAGACAGAAATCTCGGTTGATACAAGTCAAAGATTCCACTTTTTTGGATTTTTCATTTCAAAACAAAGGGATACTTGCGTTAAAATAAGAAGTAAAGAATCGTAATGCATCAGCAGGTATGAGTGGACAGCGATGAGTAGACTAAATAAGTTGCCGAATGGCGTGCGATATCCCAGTCATAAAGAATGGCAGTTGCTGAAAAAACTGCCCAAATGGTGGTTGTTGGGCACGCTGGTATTTGTGGCGCCGCTAGCGTATGCCTGGTGGCAGAACGGCGATTTGTTGACGCGTGATATCGAGCGCACGGCCATGTTTCTGGGCTTGCTGTTTACCTTCTGGTTTTTTATTGGCGCCATGATGATAGGGCTGATCGTCATCATTATCATGAAAGGGCCGGGTTATGTGTCTGATCCTTATTACCTGCCAAAAGAGGATAAGGCGCTAGAGAATCCGCCAAAAAAGTAATAAGTCCTTGTTGTAGCATGAAATCCGGTTTATAATCGCGTGCTTTGCAACCTTGCCACACTTTGTTCGCAACCACTGTATGCCCCATGGCATGTGCGTGATTGGATCTGGAGGTGGCTATTAACCACAAGGAAATCTCATGCGACACTATGAAATCGTGTTTATTGTTCACCCTGACCAGAGTGAACAAGTGCCAGCAATGATCGAGCGTTACCGCGCTCAAATCACTGGCAATGGCGGCAACATCCACCGTCTGGAAGACTGGGGCCGTCGTCAACTTGCCTATCCAATTCAAAAAGTACACAAAGCACACTACGTGTTGATGAACATCGAAGTGAGCCAAGAAGTGCTGGAAGAAATGGAACACGGCTTCAAATTTAACGATGCTGTATTACGTCACCTGACAATCGCGACGAAAACAGCCGTGACAGCACCAAGCCCAATGATGAAAGAGGAAAAATCCAAAACCATCGTTGGTGACGCACCTGCTGCGACCACTGAGGCAACTGCTTAAGTCGTGTTGTGAATACGCTGGTGATTGCGGCAAGGATTCACTCTGTTGAAGCGTTGCGTTACACACCGGCAGGCTTACCCTTGTTGCGATTGCAATTGCAACATGATTCAGAGCAGCAAGAAGCTGGGATGAATCGCAAAGTGCAGTGTCAGTTACCCGCAGTGTTGATTGGCGAAAAAGCCAATCTGCCATTGCAAAGCGGCGATCACATCAAAGTCAAAGGGTTCTTGGCGCAGCGCAGTGCAAAAAGCACACAAGTGGTACTGCATATACAAGAATTACAGCGAATACAGTATTAAAGAATTTAAGGAGTTTCAAATGGCAAGAGATATGTACAAACGTCGCCGTTACTGCCGTTTTAGCGCAGAAGGCATCAAAGAAGTTGACTACAAAGACGTAGATCTGTTGAAAGATTTCGTTTCTGAAAACTTCAAAATCATCCCAGCCCGTATGACTGGTACCAAGGCTAAATACCAACGTCAACTGACAACCGCGGTAAAACGCGCACGTTTCCTGGCGCTGATGCCTTACACAGACAAACACCCAGGTTAATTGGCGGCTTAGGAGAACAACATGCAAGTAATTTTATTGGAAAAAGTAGCAAACCTGGGCTCACTGGGCGACGTGGTTAAAGTGAAAGACGGTTACGGCCGTAACTTCCTGATTCCACAAGGTAAAGCTAAACGTGCAACAGAAGCAAACAAAGCTGTTTTTGCAGCACAGCGCGCTGAGTTGGAAAAACAACAAGCTGACTTGTTGGCCGTTGCACAAGCACGCGGCGAAAAACTGGCTGGTTTCAGCCTGACAGTAGCTCAAAAAGCAGGTGTGGATGGTCGTCTGTTCGGTTCCGTGACTAACATGGACATCGCTGAAGGCTTGCAAGCACAAGGTCACGAAGTGAAAAAATCTGACGTGCGCCTGCCAAACGGCCCACTGAAGAACATCGGTGACTTCGCTGTGAGCGTTGCACTGCACCACGACGTGGTTGTAGACATCACTGTAACAGTGACACCAGAAGCTTAATCAAGCCTCTGTATGCAGTATAAAAAGGCTACTTCGGTAGCCTTTTTGCTTTTTATGGCCAGGATAAGAATAAACTTTTGTCCGCCGATGAACGCAGATAAACGCCGATATTAAGTCCTGTATTTTAAAGTTGTTTACAGGGCATTGTTACAAAGCTTCTCTGATTGATTGTCTGAATTTTGGCTTTTATCGGCGTGCATCTGCGGTAAATTAAATTCATTTTTCTCTGTGTACTCCGTGCCCTCTGTGGCTAAATTATTTTTAATCTTTCATCCCTGCCAAAACCCCAAAATGCGTGACGGCTTTTCGGTATAATCGCCAGATGGCTGATGAACAACTCGAATTCTTAAAACTCCCTCCACATTCCATTGAAGCTGAGCAATCGGTCCTCGGTGGGCTGTTGCTCGACAATGAAGCGCTGGACAAGATCGCCGATATCCTCGCGCCGCAAGATTTTTACCAGCACGACCACAAGCTGATTTATGAGCATATTGCGCGCCTGATTGAACGCAACCAGCCTGCTGATATTGTGACCGTGGCTGAATCGCTGGAAAACAGCAATGAGCTGACAACGGTAGGCGGCGTGGCTTATCTTGGCGCACTGGCGCAGAACACGCCGACGGCGGCCAATATCCGCCGCTACGCGGAAATTGTGCATGAGCGCTTTGTCATGCGCCAACTGGTTGCGGTGGGCACCGATATTGCCGAAAGTGCTTACCAGCCTAATGGCCGTGATGCACAACAGTTATTGGATGAGGCTGAAGCCAAGATTTTCCAGATTGCTGAAGGTGGTAACCGTAAAAGCCAGGGCTTTTTGGGCATGCAAGTGCTGTTGCCGCAAGTGGCTGACCGTATCGACTACCTGTATTCCCGTGAAAACCATTCTGATGTGACCGGGATCCCGACCGGGTTTACTGACCTCGACTCCATGACCTCAGGCCTGCAAGGGGGCGACATGGTGATTATTGCCGGTCGTCCTTCCATGGGTAAAACGGCATTTGCCATTAACATCGCCGAAAACGTCGCGCTGGACACCAATAAAGCCGTGGCGATTTTCTCAATGGAGATGGGCGCGACACAGTTGACAACGCGTATGATCGGCTCGATTGGCCGCCTCGACCAGCACAAAATGCGTAACGGTAACCTTGAAGATGAGGACTGGGAAAAGCTGACAACAGCGCTGGGCAAACTGAACGAAGCGCCGATTTATATTGATGAAGGCGCAGGCCTGAGCAGCTTTGACGTGCGTGCGCGTGCGCGCCGCTTACACCGCCAGACCGGCGAGCTGGGCCTGATTGTGATCGACTATTTGCAGTTGATGACCTCGCCTGCGGGGCGTGCCGGTGAGAACCGCGCGACGGAGATTTCAGAAATTTCACGTTCGTTGAAAGCGTTGGCCAAAGAGTTGAACGTGCCGTTAATTGCGATTTCTCAGCTCAACCGTAGTGTGGACCAGCGGCCTGACAAACGTCCGGTGATGAGTGACTTGCGTGAGTCGGGCGCGATTGAGCAGGATGCTGACTTGATCATGTTCGTGTACCGTGACGAATACTACAACCCGGATAGTGCCGAAAAAGGCACGGCCGAGATTATTATCGCCAAGCAACGTAATGGCCCGATTGGCCGCGTGCGCCTGACGTTTATGGGCGCGCATACTCGCTTTATGGACTACGCCAACGCGGCATATATGCCTGACGAGTATTAATTGGCAGGCATGACTGATGCGTCCTATTGTTGCCCATATTTCAGAAGCTGCGCTGGCGCATAACCTCGCGCAAGTCAGGCGCTATGCGCCGCAATCCAAAGTGATTTCTGTCGTCAAGGCCAATGCCTATGGGCATGGCCTACTCAATGCTGCGCGCGGATTAAAAGATACCGATGCGTTTGCTGTCCTTAATATCAGCGAGGCGATTGCCTTGCGCGACGCCGGTTACCAGCACCCGATTCTGTTGCTGGAAGGGGTGTTTTCAGCGGATGAAATGACGCTGGTGGATCGCTATCAGTTGGATACGGTGGTCTCTCATCAGGCCCAGTTGGCATGGGTGCTTGAAAGTGCGCCCAATATTCCGCTGCGGATTTACCTCAAGCTGGATAGCGGTATGCACCGCCTGGGTTTTCAGCCGCAGGCATACGCGCATGCTTTGCAGCAGTTGGCCAGTTCAGCGAATGTGCGTGAGCTGATCCTGATGACGCATTTCGCCAACGCCGATGTGGCGGACGGCACAGCTGCTGCCATGCAAGTGGTGGCGCAAATGATGCCAGCGTCCTATGCACGCTCGCTGGCCAACTCCGCGGCTATTGTGCAGCAGTCACACACGCATGCAGACTGGGTGCGCCCAGGCATTATGCTGTATGGTGCCACGCCCGTAGCTGAAAAATCTGCCAGCAGTTTGGGGCTGAAGCCGGTGATGACCTTGCAGTCTGGCTTGATTGCGGTGCAGGAAATTACTGCCGGTGAGAGCGTAGGCTATGGCAGCCGCTTTACCGCAGACAAACTTACGCGCGTAGGCATTGTCGCTTGCGGGTATGCTGACGGTTATCCACGGCATGCACCGACCGGCACGCCAATTGCCGTCGCTGGTCATGTAACCCGCACATTAGGGCGGGTTTCCATGGATATGCTAGCCGCCGATATTAGCGATATTCCACAAGCCGCCATTGGCAGTGCAGTGGAGTTGTGGGGGGAACAGGTGCCGGTGGACGCGGTGGCGCAAGCAGCCGGTACCATAGGCTACGAATTATTATGTGCCGTCACGGCCAGGGTGCCTTTTAAAATTCATGGCTAAAGCAAAAACACAATATACCTGTACCGAATGTGGTGCGTCTGAGCCTAAATGGCAAGGCCAGTGCCCGAGCTGCCAAGCCTGGAATACCTTGGTTGAAACCGTGCCCGAGGTAGCAACGCAAAGCCGGTTTGCCAGCCTGGCACCGACGGCGCAACTGCAAAAGCTGGCCGATGTCGAGGCGCAGGATGTGTCGCGACAGGCCACCGGCATTGCCGAGTTTGATCGTGTGCTGGGCGGCGGGCTGGTAGCCGGAGGCGTGGTGCTGATTGGTGGTGACCCCGGTATCGGTAAATCTACGCTCTTGCTGCAAACCGTGTGCAAGGTGTCGCAGAGCCTAAAGTCTTTTTATATCAGCGGTGAAGAGTCTGCGCAGCAGATTGCCATGCGCGCACAACGCCTGGGGCTGGATGCCAGCCAGGTCGATGTGCTGGCCGAAATTAACCTGGAAAAAATCAGCCAGGTATTGCAACAGCATAAACCCGATGTGGTGGTGATTGATTCGATTCAAACCGTGTATTCCGAGGCGTTGCAATCAGCGCCTGGTTCTGTCGCGCAAGTGCGTGAATGCAGTGCGCAACTGACACGTATTGCCAAGCAGTTGGGCATCAGCATGATACTGGTCGGTCACGTGACCAAAGAAGGCTCGCTGGCCGGGCCGCGTGTGCTGGAGCATATTGTTGATAGTGTGCTCTATTTCGAAGGTGACCAGAATTCGAGTTTCCGCTTGATCCGCGCCTTTAAAAACCGTTTCGGTGCGGTCAATGAGTTGGGCGTGTTTGCCATGACTGAAAAAGGCCTGCGCGAAGTCAGCAATCCTTCGGCTTTATTTTTATCGCATCACGAGTCGCCGGTGCCTGGTTCCTGCATCACCGTCACCCAGGAGGGCACGCGGCCTTTGCTGGTTGAGATTCAGGCGCTGGTGGATACCGCGCATGCCCCGAATCCCAAGCGCTTGTGTGTTGGCCTAGAACAAAACCGGCTGGCCATGTTGCTGGCCGTGCTGCATAGGCACGCTGGTGTGGCCTGCTTTGATCAGGATGTGTTTATCAACGCTGTCGGCGGCGTTAAAATCAGTGAGCCTGCGGTTGATTTGGCCGTGTTGCTGGCTATTGTGTCGTCATTGAAAAACAGACCACTGGCCAATAAGCTGATTGTATTTGGTGAGGTTGGTTTGGCTGGAGAAGTACGGCCAGTACAGCGCGGCCAGGAACGCTTGAAAGAGGCGGCCAAGCTGGGCTTCACACATGCGATTATCCCCAAAGCTAATGCTCCTAAAGGCGGTGTGGCTGGCTTGCATATTGATGCGGTGGATCGGCTGGAGCAGGCGATAGACGTGCTGCGCGCATAAAAAAGTGGCAACGACTGCTGGGAGTGCAATCGTTGCCAGAGAGTGAGGCTGCCCAGAAGAGGGAGGACAGCCGCAGGGAAGCGGTTGTGCGCCTGGGTGCAGGCTAAATCATTTAAAAAAATTCGGTTTGTTTCGGGTTGTCAGTCTTCAAGTTCTGGGTATTCTTAGCTGTTTTATCTGCTGTATTAACTTCTGTACGGGTGACTAGCGGCTGACAGGCGCGTAGCGTCTGCTCGTCACCAGCCAATCTGATACATTCCACCTGTTTATTCAGCTGCTTGATCATGCGTTGCTTGTTTTTCATCAACTCGGCATAGGGTTCCGTGGACGACATGTCTGATGCGAAGATAGAGATATTCACCAACAGTCCCGTGGTCATCACAGTTGCGTATTTCATGGGCTTGCCTTTCTGCGATTGACGATGGATGCAGTATAAAAAACCGCTGCGGCATTGTCAGTTACAAACCGGTTGGCTTTTGTAGCAATTTGTAGCGACTTCGATACAGAAGGGGGTCCGTCGGCCACGACGATGGCATTTAGTCACAAAAACTTCATGCAACTATTCGCAATAAGCACTTGCCCAAAATGGGTGTCACTTATCACTTGGGTGTGACAATAAGATGACATTCAATAAAAAATACATCAGGAGCAACAATAATGAAAAAAATCATTTTTCTTTTACCTCTGATGATGTCGGCTTGTGCCAGCGTGACGCCGCATCAATATACGACGCAACAAGGCAGGATGGGTTATACATTGACGTGCAGCGAGTTCAATACGACATGGGAGCAGTGCCAGTCCAAAGCTGGTGAGTTGTGTTCACAGGGATATGAAGTAGACAAACAGTTGTCGTTTAAAGAGACTTTCCCTGATAGTGGCGATGGTATTTACCGGCCAGCCAACAACCATCTGGCGGTTGTGTGTAAAGACTCAGCGGGCTAAGTGTGCGCCGTCTATGATGGCCTGCGCGGCGGCAAAGCCACTGCTGACCGCACCTTCAATAGTGGCCGGGTAGGGGCCGGCGATATAGTCGCCCGCCAGGTAGATATGCGGATCGACGGTATGCGTGGCAGGTCGCTGTAGCGATGGCGTGCAACTGAAGGTGGCGCGCTTTTCGGTGATGATTTGCGACCACAGTGGTTGTGCTGGTAGCGAGCAATGGTAGGTGGATAAAGCTAGATTGATTTCGGCGATACATTGTGCCACCAGAGCGGTTTTATCAGCGATCAGCGGCGGATGCGCGCTGATGACCACGGCAAGTAGGCCTGCCTGGTCGCAACATTGTCCGCGGTCAAATACCCATTGAGCGAAGCCGTGACATAAGCCCATGATGGGGTGTGGTAAACGCGTCTCAGCGCTGTATTGCAGGTAAACCGTGGTGATTGGTTGATAGTCGAATGCCGGGATGGCCGCCACACCGGTCATGGTTTTAAGTTGATGCGGGCCCGCGGCAATAATGACATCGTCAAATATGTCTATATCTGTCGCAGTAGATATTTCACAACCGGCATCTGTGGTTTTGATCGCTGTCACCGGGCAGCGCAACCTGACCTCACCACCCAATGCTTGAATACGCTGTAATAACGGTTGTATCAAGGCACTGGATAAGTCTGTTTTCACTACCAGAAAGTCGCTGTCCTGGCGGCGATGTTGAAAGCTATCACGTAATACATTCAGAAAAACTTGTGCGCTGGCCAGGTTGATTGGTGTATTGAGCGCCGCCAGGCACAGGGGCTCCCACAATGTGCGAATGGCGAATGGCGTTTGCTTGCCTTGTTTGAGTAATTCAGCAACAGGGATGTCTTGCGCCAGCGTAAATGCTTGTTGTTTCAGCTGTTGCATCCAGCAGATCGCGCGCCATTTGCTAGGCCAATCCAACCCTTGCGCAGTGAGCAATCCCCATAACAAATGCAGCGGCGCAGGCAGCCAGGCGGGCGTGACGAGTGACATGCGCTGTGCACCATGGTGCATATGCAAGGCCAGTGGCAGGCGCATAAACACTTGTGCTGCTTCTAGCTGCGCTTCTTGTAGCAATGTGAGCGTGGCACGATAAGCGCCTATACACAGGTGTTGCCCGTTATCCAATAGGGTCGTGTGATGTGGGACGCCGCGCGCACGGCCACCGGCTTGCGGCGCAGCTTCAAACAGGCACACCTGGTGACCATGTTGTAGTAGCCTGATCGCGGCAGAGATGCCCGCCAGTCCGGCACCGATGACCGCTACTTTTTTACCCGCAGACGCAGTTGCGTTCATGACTGGCGATATTTAAACCAGGCGCCCAGCGCCAGTTTGAGCTTTCTGAAAGGGGGTAATGCAATTTTATGTGTCAGCACCAGGTTAGGCTCTGGTTTGATTTCTTGCAGCAGCGCGCGGTAAATGGCCGCCATCATTAAGCCTGGCAATTGCGGTTTGGTATCTGCCTTGGGGAGCTGGCTCAGCGCTTTGTCATAAAACATTTCAGCGCGTTCGATCTGCTTCAGCAACAAGGCTTGTGTCTGCGGCGAAGCTTGGCTGTGCAGCAACTGTTCCTCAGTCACCCCGGCGCGTTCTAGTTCATCGAGCGGAATATAAATGCGGCCACGGCGTGCATCTTCGCCAACATCGCGAATGATATTGGTGAGCTGGAATGCCATGCCCAGGTCATGTGCATATTCCAGCGTTGCCTGGTCTTTGTAACCAAAAGTCTGTGCCGACAGCAGACCCACCACGCTGGCAACGCGGTAACAATACAAGGCCAGTTGCTCAAAGTCGGCATAACGGTTGTATTGGGTGTCCATTTGCATGCCGTCGATGATTTCAACGAAATGCGCTTCTTGCAAGCCGAAGGTTTTGACCACCGGTTGCAAGGCCTGTGTCACCGGATGTTGCGGAGTCTCATGAAATAATCTGTGGATTTCCTGCTTCCACCAGGTCAGCTTGGTCTGGGCGATCTGGTAGTCCGTGCACTCGTCCACCACATCATCCACTTCGCGGCAAAACGCATACAGCGCGGTCATGGCATCGCGTTTGTCTTTAGGCAAGAACATAAAACTCAGCGTGAAGCTGGAGCCACTTTCACGGGTTTTTTGTTGGCAATATTGTTGCGGTGTCATTGTTTAAACAGGGCTTTCAGCAAAATCAGTAGCCAGTCATAGGCTTTCAAGGTCGGGCGATGGTGATAAATATCGCCACGGCAGGATTTTAATTTATGTAGGATACGTTCGCCACCAGCAATCATCATGCGCAATTCAAAACCGATACGGCCAGGCAGGGCACGTCCCAGTGGTTTCCCAGCCAGCAGCAAGTCTTCTGCACGCATCACGTTGTGTAAAAAGAATACTTCCCAGGTGGCATCCAGGCGTTGTTGACGCAAATCCTGCTCACTGATGCCCGCCGCTTGCATCTCGTCCTGGCACAGGTAAACCCGTCCGGTTTGACCGTGCTTTTGCAGGTCGATGGCAATGTCCTGATAAAAATTAATCAGTTGCAAGGCACTGCAGATCTGGTCAGACCACAAACAGTGCTGTGGCGTGTCGCTACCGTAGAGTTGTAGCATGAGGCGGCCGACCGGGTTGGCCGAGCGGCGGCAGTAGTCCAGCACCTCGTCAATATTGGCATAGCGCGTTTTAACCACGTCCTGTTTAAAGGCATCAATCAGGTCCAATAATAGTTGCACGTCCAGCTTGTGTGTCCTGACTACTTGCTGCAAGGCCATAAACAAGGGCAACGATGGCTGGATATAGGCCTGGATCAGCTGTAACTCGCCTTCATAGGCTTGCAATGCCTGCAAGCGTTCGGCCTCGGTGGCGTGACCTTCGTCGGCAATATCGTCTGCCTCGCGTGCAAACTGGTAAATGACGGTGACGGCATGGCGTAAATGCGCGGGTAACAGCAGAGAGGCGACCGGGAAGTTTTCGTAATGGGTCTGTGCCAGCGACAAACTGGGTTGTGCCCCAGATGGCGGCTGGGCTGGCTTGGAAAAGGCTTGCATGGCTTAAGTATGCCATAAATCCGTGATACGCTTACGCCTTGCATATTAACAAGTCATAAAGAGAACTTATGTTAGGAATTATTGGCGGCACCGGACTCACTGAGCTGGCGAATTTGAATATTTCTAAACGCCTGATTGTGCGTACGCCGTACGGGGAGCCTTCTCAGCCATTGGTATTCGGTGAGATCAATGGCAAAGAAGTAGTGTTTTTGGCACGTCATGGTGGCGGCCATACGATTCCTCCGCACGCCGTGAATTACCGGGCGAATATCTGGGCGCTGCATTCAGTCGGGGTGTGTGATTTGCTAGCCGTGGCTACCGTCGGTGGGATCGGCGATCACTTGATCCCCGGCGATATTGTGCTGCCCAACCAGATTCTGGATTACACCTATGGCCGTAGCAATACCTACCATGATGGCATTGAGCTTCCGGTGCGCCACATCGACTTTACCTTGCCGTATTCACAGGCCATGCGCGATCGTTGCATCAAGGCTGCCAGTGATGTCGGTTACCGCCTGGTTGATGGCGGTGTCTACGCCTGTGTGCAGGGTCCCCGGTTGGAAACTGCGGCAGAAATCGACCGTTATGAGCGCGATGGAGCAACCGTGGTTGGCATGACGGGCATGCCGGAGGCGGCATTGGCCCGTGAACTAGGCGTGGCTTATGCGGCCATCTGCCCGGTGGCCAATTTTGCGGCTGGGCGTGGCGATAGCCGTCAATCTATCCAGTTTGAGCAAGTCATGCCTTTGTTGCAGCAAACCATGGATAAAGTGCGCACCGTGATTGCACAATATTTGTCCGATAACGATTGTTCGGTGGCCTAAGTCCACCCAGGCATCCCTGAGGAGTAACGCCAATGGCGGTAAAACCTGTACTTAGAATGGGCGAGCCACTGCTGAACCGCGTGGCAGAAAAAGTGACTGACTTTGATACGCCAGCCCTGCATGCGCTGATCCAGGATATGCACGACACCATGACGCAAATGAATGGTGCAGGCATTGCCGCGCCGCAAATTGGCGTCAGTTTGCAGGTGGTGATGTTTGGCGTCGGGGCGAACCCGCGTTATCCCGATGCTGAAGAAGTGCCATTCACTATTTTGATCAACCCTGAATTGACCCCGGTTGACCAGGCAGAAGAAGAGGGCTGGGAAGGCTGCTTGTCTGTGCCTGGTATGCGTGGCATGGTCCCTCGCTACCAACACTTGCATTACCGTGGGTTTGATCCGCAAGGGCAGGTCATTGATCGCACCGTGAGCGGCTTTCACGCGCGGGTGGTACAGCATGAGTGCGACCACTTATTTGGCATACTTTACCCTATGCGCATCCGTGATCTGACAAAATTTGGCTTTAATGATGTACTTTTTCCTGGAATAACACTTCCAGATGACTGATTGTTTGTTATAATGCCGTCTTTCCGGAAGAGTGGCAGAGCGGTTTAATGCTACAGTCTTGAAAACTGTCGAGGGTTCACGCCCTCCGTGAGTTCGAATCTCACCTCTTCCGCCAAACACGACATGCCGCAGTTTTTGCGGCATTTCTATTTGCAGGTTTTAATTACACATTTTAAGGAATCGTCATGACACAAATCATCATCGACCATAACCCGTCAGAAGAAAAACTGAAAGAGCTGGGCGTAAAAAGCTGGAACACATGGGATTGCGCACCTTCAAAATTCCCTTTGGACTTCACTGCCACTGAAAAAGCCTACGTATTAGAAGGCGAATTCAGAGTGACTCCACAAGGTGGCGACACTGTAACGATCAAGGCTGGTGACTATGTTGAGTTTCCAAAAGGCCTGAAATCCCAGTGGGAAGTGGTTAAACAATTGAAAAAACACTACAAACATTTCTAATTGATTTGTTGTAGCCAGTATTCAATAAAAAACCCTGCATTGCAGGGTTTTTTGTTTTTGGCACTCAGAACACTTTTAGAGAAGTCCGATATTTAAAGCTGGAATCATTAAACTTTGCAAAGTGTGCGCAGTATTTAAACCTAATACGATGCCACTCTCTAGCCAAGTGGTTGATATTAAAATACAATCTCATCCTGATTGAAAAATCAAAACGCCTTGGGGTGGCTAAAGCGCCTGAGATCTCGCACTCGCGGGAAACCCAATGAACCTGACCCAGATAATGCTGGCGTAGGGACAGGCAGAGCATCTACAACGCAAATGTTTCTGGTTTGTTGTCGCATCAATAAACCTACTCACGTCATTGTCACTCTCCCCCTGTCCTTTTTATGTGTCTTATAGAAAGGATAATCGTGAAACCGATTACAAAACCGCTGTCCTTAATTGGATTGTTATTGACCACCCCTGCGTTAGCCGCAGAAGAGGAAGAGGTGCGTGAGCTCTCTGAGGTCGTGGTGAGCGCGGATTTTCGCCCCAGCACGGCACAAAAAACCGCTGTCAGCCTGACAGAAATTGACAAAGAAACCATAGAGGCACGCGGTGCTCAGCATCTGGAAGAGGTATTGAACCTGGCGCCGAACGTGAACATATCTGCCGGGGCATCCCGCGGACGTTTTTTCCAGATTCGCGGCATGGGCATCCTCAGCCAATACGATAATCCCGTCAATCCATCCGTGGGCTTAATCATTGATGGTATAGACTTTAGCCGCTTGGGTGGCGCCGCGACCATGTTTGATATTGATGCGGTAGAGGTGCTACAAGGCCCACAGGGCACTAAATTTGGCCCGAATGCCATCGCTGGCGCCATTACCATGCGCAGTGCCGAGCCTAGCAAAGAGTTTAAAATGCGTGCACAAACCGGTATTGGTGAATATAACACGCGTAACTTTGGGGCAGCGGTAGGCGGTACCATCGTCGAGGATAGGTTGCTCGGCCGCGCTTCAATTTATACGCACAAATCTGACGGTTATATGCAAAACGATACCTTGGGGCGTGATGACACGCAAAAGCAGGATGAGCTCACCTTTCGTAGTAAATTCAAGTTATTTGCAACAGAAGATTTAACCCTGGATTTTACCTTGATGCATGTGAATGTGAATAACGGTTATGACGGGTTTACCTTAGACAATTCGAGGCACAGTACCTCTAATCAGCCAGGTGTAGACACGCAGAACACGAATGCTTTTGCTGTCAAAGCCAATTGGCAAGCTTCCGATGCGGTCATTATCCAGTCAGAAGCCAGTTATTTAAATTCTTCATCGACCTATAGTTTTGATGGGGACTGGAGAACATTGGATGACCGCGAGAAACATAACCGTGATCGCGACAATTACTCGTTTGAGCTACGTGCTTTGTCTGATAAGGCGGGCCGTATTTTCAACGACTCAACCGATTGGACGGTGGGTGTTTATCGTTTTGTGCAAGATGAGCGTTTTAATTCGCGTGTCGATTACAGAAGTTATGGTCCGGATTATTTGACGCAAATTGCGGGGAAGTACAACACAGAAAATACTGCTTTATTTGGGCAATTAGATAGCCATTTGACCGATAAGTTAACCTTGGTTTCAGGATTGCGTATAGAGGACTTCAAAGCGCAATATTCCGATAGCGGCATTGTGGAGTCGGTTTCAAGCAGCGTGAAAAAGAACGTGAATGAAGTGCTGCTCGGCGCTAAATTGGGCTTGAATTACCAAGCTGACGCCAATCAACTCCTGTATACCTCATTAACGCGCGGTTATAAGCCTGGCGGCATCAATAACAATGCCAGTTTGGCTCAAAACCAAAGGCAGTTTAATACAGAGTATATGTGGAACTTTGAAACAGGCCTTAAATCCAGATGGCTGGACGGCACTTTGACTACCAATCTGGCAGCTTTCTACGCAAAACGTCTGGATGCGCAAACACATAGTTCCGCGCAAGTGCCGAGCACGGGCATTTTTACTGAGTTCTATGACAACGCTGCCCGAGCGACACATCAAGGCGTAGAAGCAAGCATGGATTGGTTCTTGACGGATCAATTTCGACTGTTAGGTTCTGTTGGCTACTTGGATGCAAAGTTTGATAGCTATAAAAACCCGGATCCGACTGCGTATAATCCGCAAGGCCGCCAAGTCGCGCATGCCCCTAAATATACGTTTAATTTGGGATCTGAGTTCTATGCAAATACAGCCTGGACTTTGCGAGCGAATGTAGAAGGCAAAGATGCGTTCTATTTTTCAGACAGTCACAATGCGAAATCCAATGGCTATGCTTTATTAAACGCCAGCGCTGATTACCGTTACGATAAACATTGGATAGTCCGCGTATGGGCGAGAAACTTGCTGGATAAAGATTATGCCACCCGTGGCTTTTACTTTGATAACGGATTCGGCGAACAACGCTATGTTCAATATGGCGAGCCACGCGTTGCTGGTTTCACGGTGACTTACGATTATTAAATAAAGGGGTTTATTGCCCCTTTTAATTTTATAAAGGTTGGAGTTTAGATGCGTATTTCAGTCGATATTAGTTTGTACCCTTTAACCGAGGGATATGTAGAGCCCATTCTGGAGTTTATTAACAAGCTCGAAGCCAATCCAACTCTGGTGGTGAAGCGCAACAGCCTGGCGACGCAAGTCTTTGGTGAGTATCGCGACGTGATGGATTGCCTGGATGCAGAAATGGAAGCAGTGTTTAATGCGCTGCCGCACAGTGTGTTTGTGATGAAGTTTGTTGGCACAGACAGAGCCGATGTAGTTGATGTCTAACCCCGACATCTATTTTATGCATACTCGTTAATATGATTGCTGGACATGAACCAAGATAATTATCAGGCCATCCTGACCGCATTTCATCAAATGTCCGGCTGGGAAATTGCCGCAGCTTTGATGGGCGTTGCCTATATTTTGCTGGCGGCAAAAGAGTCACAATGGTGCTGGCTGTTTGCCTTTTTAAGCACGCTGGTTTACACCGCGCTGTTTTGGGAGGGGCAACTGCCCATGCAGGCGCTGCTTAATTTTTATTATATGGGCATGGCAATTTATGGCTTTTGGCTATGGCAGAAACATGGCAAGCAAACGGACACCTTGCTGATTAGCCGTTGGCCCTGGACAAAGCATCTTAGTTTTATTGCTGTTGGTTTGGTGGTGAGTGCGTTGCTGAGTGCTTATTTGCAACACAGCGGACAATCGCAAAGCCCGATTTTAGATGCTTATACGACGGTTTTTTCTGTGATGAATACCTGGTTGATCGCCAGAAAGGTGTTAGAAAACTGGTTATATTGGGTGGTGGTTGATGGCGCTGCCACGCTTTTGTATGTGCAAACAGGGTATTACGCCACGGCCGTTTTATTTGTGTTGAACACGATTCTGGCTGTTGCCGGATTTATTAGTTGGGTGAAGCTTTACCGGCAACAAGCGGCTTAAACTGCATCCAGGTTGCCAAATCTGTTTCACCCAGCACATTCATTAAAAACAACAGTAGCTGATAGCAGGGCGTATTCACTGTGTGATCCAGCCAGGTGCGCGTATAGTGTTGTTTAAATAAAGCCAGTTGCGCAGGTGTTAATACATATTCGAGCAACACCAGGTCCAGCGCACGTGGCGCAATCACAAATGCATCAAGATCCAGCAATGCCAAGTCATGGTCGCCTGAGTCATTTATTTGGCTATCACGGAATTGATCCCAGCGTAAATCCAGCATCATCGGGACAAATTCGGTTTCATGGCAATGGGGTGCCTGTGCTAACACTTCAGCCAGTAGCGGGTCAGCAATCAAGGTATCGTGCTGCTTAGTCAAAAAAACTAAGCTGTCGTGCAACCGGCTGGCCCATTCATGTGCAGCAAGTGGTGGCGCGTGCAGCTTGCCCCAACTGTGGTAAGTCGATTGGTGCAAGCATGAGATATGTTCAGCTAACTGTATCACCCATTGGTCGGCTATCTCCGTACCTACATCGTTGCCAGCTAAAAACCGGCTGAGCACAAATCGGTTGGCGCTGGCTGCGACAAAATCAGGCACGGTCAGTGCACCGTTCTTCTGCAAAAAGTGATGCGTTAAATGGATAGTGCCCAAACTATTTGGAAAATCAGCGGCAAATAAATGGTTTGCGCCTAACCAAAAGTGAGACTTTGCAATGGTTGCCTGGTTGCAGACTTTCAGCACCATCTCCCCATCCGCCGTTTGGCAATAAAAGAGCCGATGCGTACTATCCTCGAACTTGTTCGGGATAGCGCTTGGTTGGGCAATCAGTTTGGGCAAACTGGCTTGTTCGGCTGCGGTGAGGAGGGGATATGTAAACATAGTCAGGCTGACATTTTAAGTCATCAAGCCGTTTAAATCACCTGCATCTCAAGCGGGTAATGATGCGTAGAGGCACAACTGCAATTGTTGGATCTCTGCCATTAGCCTAAGTCGATCAGTAGTCTCTCAAAGTCTTCTGCGGGCATCGGCTTGGCGAACAAGTAGCCTTGCCCAAAGTCGCAATGAATGTCTTTAAGCAGATAGAGTTGTTCAGCTGTTTCTATACCTTCCGCAATGACTTTAATGTTGAGTCTATGCGCCATTTCAATAATGGCTTCGCAAATCGCGAGTTCACTGGAATCGGGCGCCAGGTTGGCGGTGAATGAGCGATCAATTTTCAAATAGTCTACGTTGAATTTTTTCAGGTATGACAATGACGAATAGCCGGTGCCAAAATCATCAATAGCAATATGCATCCCCGCATTGTGAAAGCCGGTCAGTTTTTCTTGAATATTGCCGACGACATCCATCAGCACGCCTTCTGTAATTTCAATCACAACGCAGCTAGTTGGAAAGTGAATGTGATCCAGCAGGCTGATCCAGTTATGCATGATCTCTTCATTGGCTTTGAATTGCACTGGCGATTTGTTGACAGCAATTTCAAAGTCCCGACCCAGCAGCTGTTTAAATCTGGCCCCTTGCTTAACGGCTTCTACGAATACCCAATTGCCAATCTCATGGATGGTGCCGTAGTGTTCGCAAATGGGGATGAAAACATCCGGGCTGATATACCCTAGCTCCGGATGTTTCCAGCGCAGCAAGGCTTCTGCTTTGTTAATGCGGCCGCTGCACAGCTCAATAATGGGCTGATAGTGCACAGAAAATTGTTTGCGTAACAAAGCCTGGCGCAAGTCGGTAGACAGGCGGATGCGGAAGTCTGACTCCTGTTGCATCAGCTTGGTGAAAAAGCGGTAGCAGCCACGCCCGGCATTTTTGGCCACATACATGGCCTGGTCTGCCACTTTAAGCAGCTCTTGTGCATCGGTAGCGTCTTCAGGGTAAATGGCAATGCCGATGCTGGCTGAGATAAATGCCTCTTTTTTCGCAGTGATAAACGGTTCAGACAAGTGATCAATAATATTCTGTGCAATATGCGCAATCATCATATTGTCGTGAATATCATTCAGAATCACAGTGAACTCATCACCGCCCAGGCGGGCAACGGTATCGGATTTGCGCACACAGGTGACGATGCGAGCGGCGGCTTCAATCAGTAAGGTGTCGCCCATATTGTGGCCATGCGTATCATTGATTTCTTTAAAGCGGTCAAGGTCAATAAAGAGCAGGGCACATTTCTGCTGTTCGCGTTGTGATAATTTCAGTGTTTGCTGCAGCCTGTCCTGAAACAGTTGCCGGTTAGGCAATTTGGTCAGTTGGTCAAAGTTGGCCTGTTTGAGTATCAGCGCCTCTGCCGCTTTGATGGCGGAAATGTCGGAAAACAGACTGACGCGCCGATTGACGCGACCATCCGTCTGGTAAGAGGTGTTGATTGTGAGCCAGGTGGGGAACATTTCGCCATTTTTACGCTTGCTCCAGACCTCGCCCTGCCATTGACCACACTGCTGAATGGTCTGGGTTTGCGTGTCATAAAAGCGCGCATCATGTTGCTCTGAGCGGAGCAGGGTAATCGATAGGCCTTTGATCTCTTCTAGCGCATAGCCGGTCATTTTAGTAAAGGCGGGGTTAATGGCGAGAATCGCGTCGTAAGCATCTGTGATGGCCATCGCCTCACTGCTATTGTTATACACCAGCCCCGCCAGTTTTAGCTCTTCTTCCGCCAGTTTTCTTTCGCTGATATCTTGCACTGCGCTGATGTAATACAGCGGCTGTTGCGCATCATCGCGCAATAAATGCACTGACAGATTGACCCAAACCACTTGCCCCAGTTTGTGCAGGTAGCGCTTCTCTACGCGATATTGGTCTATATCACCCTGTAATAAGCGGGCGATGGTTTCGGCTTCCTGTATCAGATCTTCAGGCAGTGTAATTTGCTGATAAGTCATCTGCTGCGCCAGAATCTCCTCTTGGCCATAACCAATGATGTTGCAGAACTCACGGTTGATTTGCAAAAAATGGCCAGATAAGTCTACCTGTGCGATCCCAACCGCTGCATTTTCAAACACGGCGCGGAATAGCGCCTCGCTGTCGCGTAGGGCTTCTCTGGCCTGGTCTCTTTGTTCGGTGGCGACGAGAGAGTGATAAATATAAAAGAGACTCAGCTGAATACTGTCGCGAAACTGGCCAATCAGGTCTTTGACCTGATGATCATAGTGGTGCTCTTTATTATCCAGGATGCAAATGGTGCCGAATACTTCGCCATTCGGCCAGTTAAGCGGCAATCCATAGTAAGAGATCATCCCTAGCGCCACATCCGGATTATGTTCCCAGCCTGGGCTGGTCAATGCATTCGGAATCAACAATGACTGCTGGTTGCCGATGACGTTTTCGCAATAGAGGCCGGTATTTAAACTGGCAAGTTCGCCTGGATGATAGACATTGCCTTCGCTATGGCTGGCAACAAAGACTTCAATTTCCCGGGCATGTGCCCGCATGATGAGCGCCGCCGGGATATGGGCAATGCTGGCGAGCAAGTCCGTGGTGATTTGCCAGCTTCGCAGCACTTTTTCAGGCACATCTATTTCGTCGAGAACGGCATATTGAGGCGTAGCCCCGGAACCCTGATTGATCATAACTACCCCCAATACTGTTCGTAGTCATTTCTGTATGGCATGACACACGTCTTTATTCTTTTTCGGCAATAAGCCGCAATTTCTTTACGTGTGTTAATGTGATTATGTGCCTTAAAAATCGCATAATCAATGTGGATTAGGGTGCGGGAGATGAAAATATTTATTAAGAAACAGTCCCTTGCGCTGATATGCAAAGATCACTGAAAAAGACTAAACTGTGAGGCTGAGTCCGCAACAAAAGCATGCATGTTGTTGTAAACAGCATGCTTTTTTAGCATCACCTGGTTTTTGACGCCATGACAAAGGAGTTGTGATGAGTCAGATCAAAGTAGAAAAGCCCAGTGCCATGACCTTGGCCGCCCTGGGCGTGAAGCAATGGCCAACCTGGTCGAAAGACGTATCGACGTTTACATGGCAATATAGCAGCACTGAAATTGCTTACATTATCGAAGGCGAGGTCACTGTGACCCCTAAGGATGGTGCGCCAGTGAGCTTTGCCGCCGGTGACCTGGTCACTTTTGCCAGCGGCCTGGATTGCGTCTGGGAGGTCAAAAAGCCGCTACGCAAACACTATCATTTTGAGTAGCGTTTAAAGCGCAGACAGTGCCTGCTTGAGCGCGTCGGTTTGGCTGTCGTCCATGGCCTGGCCATTGCAGGATGAGATCAGGAAGCTGTCTTCTACGCGGTTACCCAGCGTGTTGATTTTGGCGTTATGTAATTCAATACCATGGGTGAGAAACACCAGCGCCATACTAGCCAGCAGGCCTGGCCTGTCATTGGCAACCACATCCAGTTGTTGGAACGCTGCCGAAGTCTCCTGCTGGTGAGCGACGGGGCGCAGGTTGACCTGGGTTGGAATCGGCATGTGCTTGACCTGGCGGCTGACGCGCCCGCGTATCGGTGTCGGGATTGCCTGCGCACTGAGCAACTGGTCGTTCAGGCCATGTTCTATGTGTTTGAGCAGGCCGTTATAACTGATCTGTCGGGTTTCCGGTTCCAGCACAATAAAGTTATCCAGCGCGTAGCCATGCGCAGTGGTGTAAATCTTGGCCTGCACAATGTTGTATTGCATACTGTCAAAAAAGTGGCAGATGCGGGCAAAAATCTCTTTCTGGTCACGGCTGTAAATCATAACCTGTATGCCGTCACCCTTGGGGCTCAGGCGCGCGCGCACGATCGGTTTGTCAGAGCGCAGGTGCGGAATCAGCAAACGGCTTTGCCAAGCGATTTCATCGCTGTCAAAACGGCTGAAATAGCCCGTGCCAAAGGCCTGCCATAAGGGTTGTACAGAAGCTTCTTTCAGGTTGAAGCTGCTGAGCTTTTGCAATACCTCTTGCTTGCGCAAAATTAGCTGTGCTTCGGTATTGAGTGATTGCTGCAACACGCGGCGCGTCTGCAAAAACAGGCTTTCCAGCAGCTTGGCTTTCCAGGCGTTCCACACGTTGGGGCTGGTGCCGCGAATGTCGGCCACGGTGAGTAAATACAAAGCGGTCAGGCGGTATTCCGAGCCCACCAGTTGCGCAAAGGCTTCAATCACATCCGGGTCAGATAAATCACTTTTTTGTGCCGTACTTGATAATTTCAAATGCGCTTCAACCAGCCAGGCAACTAGCTCTGTATCGGCTTTAGGCAGGCCCAGTTTTTGGCAAAAGCGTCTGGCATCAATAGTGCCTAGCTGTGAGTGATCGCCGCCGCGGCCTTTGGCAATATCGTGAAAAATCGCGGCCAGGTAGAGTAAGTGCGGCTGGCTGAATTCATTAAACAGCTCACTGCATAATGGAAATTCATGGCGCAGGTCAGGCTTGGCAAAACGGCGCAGATTGCGCAACACATTCAAGGTGTGTTCATCTACCGTGTAGACATGAAACAGGTCGTGCTGCATTTGCGCAATGACGCGGCCAAACACAGGGATATAACGCCCAAGGATGCCATAACGGTTCATGCGGCGCAGGCTGCGGTGCACGCCTTCACGGCTTTGCAATATCTGCAGGAACAGCGCTTTGTGTGCTGCATTTTGCCTGAACTGGCTATCAATCAGTGGTTGGGCTGTTTGTAACGCCCGAACCAGCGGCGCACTGAATCCGGTAATGGCAGCGTGCTGTTGTAGTAACTGGAAGCAGCGCAGGATGGCCTCTGGTTTGCGCTGAAAAAGATCTTCAGTCTGCGCGCTCAGCAGGCCTTGTGATAGCGTAAAGTCCTGGTCAAGGACACTGGGGGCGTCTGTGGCAGGGCTGACGCGGGCATGCATCAGTTTGAGCAACACTTCATTTTCAATGATGACGGCCCGGGCACTGCGGTAAAATCCCTGCATTAATTGTTCGCTGGCCCGCTTTTGCGGGGTGGTTTGATAACCCATTTGTTCGGCCAGCGTATTTTGAAAGTCAAATACCAGGCGATCTTCGCGGCGTTTGGACAACAGGTGCAGGCGGATACGCAGGTTTTGCAGCAGGCGTTCATGGCGCTTGAGTTGGCTGGCCTGGCTGCGGTTGAGCAGGCCTGCTTGCACCAGGGCATTCCAGTCATGCCCCAGGCCCTGGCTTTGGGCAATCCATAGCACCATATGCAAGTCACGCAGCCCGCCTGGGCTTTCCTTGATATTAGGCTCCAGGTTGTAGGCGGTGTCGTGAAACTTGGCGTGGCGGATTTGTTGTTCACGCAGTTTCTCGGCAAAAAAACGGGCACTGTCGAGTTCTGCGTGTAATGTGTGCGTGAGGTTTTTAAAGCTGGCTTTGTCACCGGTGAGCCAGCGTGCTTCCAGCAGGTTGGTCATGATGGTGACGTCGAGCTTGGCTTCGTCCAGGCACTCTTGCAAGGTGCGCACGCTGTGGCCGATGTTGAGGCCAATGTCCCATAAGGTGCCGATCAGGGATTCGACAGTCGCTTGCAAGGCGCTGTCACTGTTTTCAGGCATCAGAATCAGCAGGTCGATGTCTGAGTGCGGGAACATATCGCCACGGCCATAACCGCCAACAGCAATCAGGCTGGCAGTCGGTGGCAGCTCATAACTGCGCCAGAGGTCTTTAAGCAGTTGATCAAGCACACGGGTGTGTTGCTGTAGCAGTGTTTTGGCTTGCGGATTCGCCAGGTAAACGTCTGCCATCTGCTGGCGTGCCAGTTGTAACGACTCCCGCCAGTGCTTGAGTTGTTCTTTGGCAATCACCATCATGATTCTGTCGCCTAGAGAACGGGGCGCGGCGGCGTACCGGCAGATAGCGTCATGATTTCAAAACCCTCTTCGGTGACCAGTACCGTATGCTCCCACTGGGCCGACAAACTGCGGTCTTTGGTGACCACTGTCCAGCCATCGGACATGAATTTAATGTCGCGACGACCGGCATTAATCATGGGTTCAATCGTGAAGATCATGCCTGCTTTGAGCGTCAGGCCAGCGCCTGGCCTGCCGTAATGCAGCACTTGCGGTTCGCAATGGAATTTTTTGCCTATGCCATGCCCGCAAAATTCACGCACGATGCTGTAGCCATTTTTTTCGGCAAACGATTGAATGGCGTAGCCGATATCGCCGAGCGTATTGCCAGGTTTCACTTTTTCAATGCCACGCCACATGGCCTGGTAGGTCAGTTCGCACAGGCGTTTTGCCTGTGGCGTGACGCTGCCGACCATAAACATGCGTGAGGTGTCACCGTGATAACCATCTTTGATCACGGTAATATCGAGATTGACGATATCACCATTTTTCAGCTCTTTTTCGCTGGGCACGCCGTGGCAAATTTGCTGGTTGATCGAGGTGCAAATAGACTTGGGATAAGGCGTATGGCCATCTGGCGCATAATTAAGCGGCGCGGGAATCGCCTGTTGCACATTGACGATATAGTCATGGCATAACTGGTCCAGCTTGTTGGTGGTGACGCCAGCCACGACAAACGGCGTGATGTAGTCCAGCACCTCTGAGGCCAGACGGCCAGCGACGCGCATTTTTTCAATTTCTTCGGGGGTGTGCAGAATAATTGCCATATGCCTGATGACCTTCAAAGCCAGCGTAAGTGCTGGCTCGCTTGGGAATCAATAACTAAAATGTCATTCTAACATAGGCATTTATCAGTCATCACTAAAGAAGCGCGCCTTTCTTGGCGATAAGCTTATAGGGGTGCAAAATGGATATGCCATAAAAAGAAACAGGCGCCGATTTGTGCGATTGATTGCGACATCGCATGCGGTGCCAATGTTTTATACTCGGGCGCATCATCAAGCTGGAGCGAACACATGGTGACACTCACCGAAGCAAGGGCAAACCGGACCGTCAAGGACTGGGTCGCTTTTTTTCAACAGGCAGATATTCCTGTCTTGCGGCAAACGGCCAGGGAACTGGCGCAGTTGCGTGAGCATGAAGACGAAACCGGTGCGCGTGATATTACGCGGGTGGTGATTAACGACCCGCTCATGATGTTTAAAGTACTGACCTACGCCAATAATCACCGCAGTCGCCACCAGTTGCAAGACCTGGTGCAGGTTGAGCAGGCGATTATCATGATGGGGACCAGTACATTTTTTGCCCAGATTCCAACCGTGCCACACGTGGAAGATGTACTGAACCAGCATGTGCCTGCGCTGGTGGATTTATTAAAGCTGATGATACGCGCCCACCGGGCTGGCTATTTTGCCGCTGAATTTGCTTCACACCTGATGGATTTGCATGCCGAGGAGTTGCGCGTGGCAGCCTCGTTGTATGACTTTGCCGAAATGCTGATGTGGTGTTTTAACCCTGAAGCCATGAGCGAGATCAGCAAACGCCAGGCGGCCGATAAAACCTTGCGCAGCCGGGTGGTGCAGCAAGACGTACTCGGTTTCCGCGTGGTGGAGTTACAAGCTGAATTGGTCAGGGTGTTTAATCTGCCATCGTTGTTGACCGACCTCATGGATGAGCAACGTGCCCATTTGCCACGCGTGCGCAATGTACAGCTAGCGGTGAATCTGGCCCGGCATTCTGCCGATGGCTGGGGCAATGCGGCTTTGCCGGATGACTATAAAGACATCGCTCAACTGCTGCATGTGGATGTGGAGCGCGTGATGCATATTGTCGGCGTGCCGCACTAGTCCCTTAAAGTCTTGCTCAGGTTTCGCCAGGCCGGTTTGCCAACAGGTCGGTAATCGCCTGGTGTACCTGGTCAATCACATTCTCCCAAGGCTCTTCAGCGCCTTGCCTGAATAACCGCATGCCCGGATACCACGGGCTATCTTGCCGATGTTGCAACCAGCGGA
This sequence comes from Methylophilus sp. 14, assembly GCF_015354345.1. Lineage (GTDB taxonomy): Bacteria > Pseudomonadota > Gammaproteobacteria > Burkholderiales > Methylophilaceae > Methylophilus. The sequence continues at coordinate 886,522 of NZ_JADKYS010000001.1, forward strand.
AATGCGCCTGGTGCGGCAGCAATAACCAGACAGTTTTGCCTAAGGCCGCTGCCAGATGGGCGACGGCGGTATCGACTGAAATCACCAGGTCCATTTGCATGATCAGTCCGGCCGTTTCCGTCAAATCTGTCAGCGCCGGATGGTGGCATTCCAGCATGGGGAAGCGCTTGAGCATGATATGGTCTTCACGGCGGAACTCCTTTTGCAGGCTGTGCCATTCGACTTCCATTTGCAGCAGCGGTGCCATCGCATAGAGCGGAATGCTGCGTAAACGGTCATATTTGTTGTCTGCATCTCCGCACCAGTTGAGGCCGATACGCAACCGGCGTGCAGGGCCTAACAGTTGTTGCCAGGGCAACTGGTGCCGCTCAGCAATCTGCAGATAGGGCAGGCTGGATGGAATCGTATCCAGTCGCGTGTTAAACGCCGCGGGCAAACTCAGCATGGGGCAATGCACATCAAAATGCGGCAGTGGCCGCCCGTCCTGGCGAATCACCAAAATGCCTGCATCTTGTGCCCAAAGGGCGTTCATTAAGTCAAACAAAGCCTCGGGTACCGCAACAATCATCTGGTTAGGCTTAAAGGCTTTAATGAGCGGAATATAGCGGCAATACTGCAAGCTATCGCTCAGTGTTTGCTCAGCCTGGATGAGGATGGTTTTGCCAACCAGCGAACCGGTTTCACGCCACAATAAGCCCGGGTCCGGCCGTTGCGGATCTGGCAATAGCTGAAAACGCGAGGCATACATGGGCCAACCGTCTTCATATTCGCCTCTGGCCAGCTTGAGCATGCTCAGGTAATAACGGGCTTGTGCGTGCTGCGGCGCATGTTGCAGGGCCGTGCTGAGGCAGGAGTATGCCTCGTCGGTGTCGCCGTTCTCATACAGCGCCAGCCCCAGATTGCAATAGGCCGAGGCGTAGCCAGGGTTGAGTTGCAGCCCCTGCCTAAAATCGGCAATGGCTGCCGGATACTGGCCGAGCTGGCAGAGTACCACCCCGCGGTTGTTATACGGCACCGGCAAATTGGGCTGATAGTGAATGGCATCGTTAAAGCTGTCCAGCGCCGCTTGTGTTTGCCCCTGGAGTTGCAACATCAGGGCACGTTGGTGGTAGGCTTCGGCAAAGTCTGGCTGGATATTGATCGCCTGTTGCATGCATTGCAGGGCTTCATCCGTCGCCTGCAATTGCTGGCATAACACGCCCAGACGATAGTGAAAGTGCGCATGTTCTGGATGGGCGGCGACCGCTTGCCTGAGCATGTTCGCTGCTTGTTCTGGCTGTTGTGCCTGCAGCATCAGGTCTACACATTCGCTGAATGCCTGCGATTGCTGTGGGTCGAATTTGGTCGCGGTGCGCAGGCGTAAAATCGCCTCTTGCGTGCGCCCCATGTTTTTCAGCGCGCGGGCATCCAGGTAATACAGTTGCGCCTGTTTGGCATCCAGGGCAATCGCTTTTTTATAACATTCGTGCGCGGCTTTAAACTGCTGCGTGCGCATATGCAGGTTCGCCAGTTGCACATGCAACTCAAGTATGTTGGGCTGTAAACTGATCGCCTGCAGTAAATACTGTTCGGCGGCATGAAACTCCTGATTTTTTAACATCAGGCCAGCCAGCTTCTGGTAGGCATCCCAGCGCGACGGGTCATCGGCAATCAGTTTGAGCAGTTTTGCAATGGCTTCATTATTCATGGGAGAGACTGCAACACTTCAAACGTTTGCGTATGACCTTAAAATGACAGATGGCGGATTAAGGTACAATAAGCAGCTTAAAGCGTCAACGGCCAAACGGTCATCAGGCCCACTTTAAAGTCACTTCACGTCTACAGGGGAAATCAAGCAATGCTCATCAAACTGATCATGTACGGACTGATATTATGGCTAGCCATCTGGGGTTATCGTCAGTATCAACAGCCCTCGAACCGCGTCAGTGTTGGCATGAAAGCCCCCGATTTCAAGTTGCCGGATGCGCAAGGCCATACGCGCCGCCTGGCTGACTGGCAAGGCAAATGGCTGATCCTGTACTTTTACCCCAGGGATGACACGCCGGGTTGCACGCGCGAAGCCTGTCATTTTCGCGACGATATCCAGCAAATCCACGCCCTGGGCGCAGAGGTTGTTGGCGTGAGCGTAGACAGCGTCGCCAGCCATGCTGACTTTGCACAAAAACACCGTTTATCGTTCCCCTTGCTGGCAGATACCAATGGCCAGGTGGCCGATGCCTACGGCGCTTTGTTAAATCTAGGTATATTGCAGGCCGCCAAACGCATGACCTTTATCATTGATCCACAAGGCATGATTGCGCAGACCTACAGCAACGTCAATCCAGACGGCCATAGCCAGGCCATTATTGATGACCTCAAACGCTTATCCGCTTTTTAAGAGATGTCTATGCAAGCACTTTCCCTCATCGTTGCCCACGCCGACAACCGGGTGATTGGCCACAACAACCAATTGCCCTGGCACTTGCCAGAAGACCTCAAACGCTTCAAACAACTCACCATGGGTCACCACATCATCATGGGCCGTAAAACCTATGAGTCGCTGGGGCGCTTGCTGCCAGGACGCACCACGGTGATCGTGACGCGCGATACTGAATATGCGGTTGAAGGTGCCAAAGTCGTACATTCATTGCCAGAGGCACTCGCTGCCTGTGCAGGTGATGATGAGCCATTTTTGATTGGTGGTGCAGAGATGTATGCACAAGGCCTGGCCTACGTCACGCGGCTATATATCACACGCGTGTATGCACATGTAGGCGGCGATGCATTTTTCCCGGAAATCGAGATGCATGACTGGGCGTTGGTGAGTGAGGAAGGGCATACCTCGGTGAATGGACTGCATTATAGTGATATGGTTTATCAGCGGCGGGCCTAAAGGGTGAACCTCATTCAGATTTCGATCGCAACTTCATTCTGTCGTAGATTGAATCTAGTTGGTTAGATGTTTATTCAAATGTTGCTCTTTCATTTGTTGTTGATGAGTTGATTGGATGTTTTCTTTCGCCTCTCGGCGAGTCACTTTCTGGTGCTTGTCCCCCAGAAAGTAACCAAAGAGGACGACACCCAGCCATCACGGCCTGCGGCTCCCTTGCGTTGCTCAACAAAGTGGGCGTCCATCGAAACTCGCCCTAGCGGCTTGCAAAAGACGCAAGCCACCGCGGAACTCGAACAGACGATGGCCGACTACCCCCACTTCGTCTCCGCTACTCAGCGTGATGGGATGGGATTCTTCTCATCAAACTTACATCGTTGAAGTTTGGACAGTTCAAAAAACAATTCTTTTCTTATAACCATCGAGGGTGGCAGTCGCATGGTGTTCGGGGTCCCCATCTGCCGCGCCGAGTAGCGCAGGCAAAATAAGAAAGAAGGGAGCGACTGTCCGAATCCCGCGGTGGCCTGCGTCTTGTGCAGGCCGCTAGGTTGAGTTTCGTGACCGCTTATTTTGACGAGCAACGCAGGAAACAAGCGGAAGCTGGGGTGCACTTTCTTTTGGTTACTTATTCTTTGTGCAAGCAAAGAAAAGTAACTCGCCAAAAAGGCGAAATAGATCGCTCATCAAACAGCTTTCGTTTTGTGCAAGCAAAGAACAATTTTTTATATCAATCACCACCAGCGGCCTAGCTGAAGACTATCAGCACTTTTAAGCACTGCTGGCCTTAAAAACAAAAAAGGGAAACGCTTTGGCGTTTCCCTCATGTAACATCACACGAACTAGTCTTCCTGTTTCACGCAATCCACGTAGTACACTGCTTTACCATCCACGATTTGTTTCACCAAGCCATGGTTATCGGTCTCAAAGCCTGGAAACTTCTCGTTAAACTCACGTGCAAACTTGAGGTAATTCACAATCACCTTGTTAAAACGTTCACCAGGAATCAGCAATGGAATGCCTGGCGGGTAGGGCGTTAACAGTACGGCTGTGACGCGACCTTCCAGTTCGTCGATAGCAACACGTTCAATCTTGCGATGCGCCATTTTTGAGAAGGCATCGGTTGGTTTCATGGCTGGCACCATGTCTGACAGGTACATTTCTGTGGTCAGGCGTGCGACGTCATTGGCTTTGTACACTTCATGAATCTGCGTACACAGGTCTTTGAGGCCAATACGCTCGTAGCGCGGATGTTTCTGCACGAATTCAGGCAGGACTTTCCATAATGGCTGGTTCTTGTCGTAGTCGTCCTTAAATTGTTGCAAGGCAGCTACCATGGTGTTCCAGCGGCCTTTGGTGATGCCGATGGTGAACATGATAAAGAATGAGTAGAGGCCGGTTTTTTCGACGATGACGCCGTGTTCTGCCAGGTATTTGGTGACGATGGCCGCCGGGATACCAAACTCATCTGAGAATTCGCCGTCTACGTCCAGGCCTGGCGTGATGATGGTGGCTTTAATCGGGTCCAGCATGTTAAAGCCTTCGGCCAGGTTGCCGAAGCCGTGCCAGCGTTCGTTGGCTTTCAACATCCAGGCATCACGTTCTTCCAGGCCGTCTTCTGACAGGTCCGTCGGGCCCCAGACTTTAAACCACCAGTCGGTGCCCCATTCTTCGTCCACCTTGCGCATGGCGCGGCGGAAATCCAGCGCTTCTTTGAGGGACTCTTCTACCAAGGCAGTGCCGCCAGGCGCTTCCATCATGGCGGCGGCCACGTCGCAGCTGGCAATAATCGAATATTGCGGGCTGGTGGAGGTGTGCATCAAATAGGCTTCGTTAAACAGGTCGCGGTCAAGGTGATTGTCTTGCGCGTCCTGCACTAGGATCTGTGAGGCCTGGCTCAAGCCTGCCAGCAGTTTATGCGTAGACTGGGTAGAGAACACCATAGACTCTTTACAGCGCGGGCGGTCAGCGCCGATGGCGTGATAGTCACCGTAGAAGTCATGGAAGGTGGCGTGTGGCAACCAGGCTTCGTCAAAGTGCAGCGTGTCTATCTTGCCATCTAGCATTTCCTTGATTTCTTCGACGTTATATAACACGCCGTCATAGGTAGACTGCGTGATGGTTAATACGCGAGGTTTGGCGTTTTTGTCACTGGCAAACGGGTTGCGTTCGATTTTTTTCTGGATGTTTTCCCAGGCAAACTCGCTCTTGGGAATCGGTCCGATAATGCCGAAGTGGTTGCGGGTTGGCATCAGGAATACCGGAATCGCGCCGGTCATGATGATGGAGTGCAACACGGACTTATGGCAGTTACGGTCAACCACCACAATGTCACCTGGTGCCACGGTGGAGTTCCAGACGATTTTGTTGGAGGTTGAAGTACCGTTGGTGACAAAATACAAGTGGTCGCAGTTGTAAATGCGCGCTGCGTTACGCTCAGAAGCGGCTACCGGGCCGGTATGGTCCAGTAACTGGCCTAATTCATCCACGGCGTTACAGACGTCGGCCCGCAGCATGTTTTCACCAAAGAACTGGTGGAACATCTGACCCACAGGCGATTTCAAGAAGGCGACGCCGCCAGAGTGGCCAGGGCAGTGCCATGAGTAAGAGCCGTCAGCCGCGTAGTGTGTCAGCGCTTTAAAGAACGGCGGTGGCAGGCTGTCCAGGTAAGCTTTTGCTTCACGGATAATCAAACGTGCCACAAACTCAGGCGTGTCTTCATTCATGTGAATAAAGCCGTGCAGCTCGCGCAAGACATCGTTAGGGATGTGGCGGCTGGTACGGGTTTCACCGTGCAGGAAAATCGGAATTTCCTCATTGCGGTAGCGGATCTCGGCGACGAAATTGCGCAATTGCTCGATGGCTTCTGGTTTCTCTTCGACGATTTCTTCATCATCAATGGATAAGATAAACGCAGAAGCGCGGCTTTGCTGTTGCGCAAATGAGGTCAGGTCGCCATAGCTGGTCACGCCTAGTACTTCAACGCCTTCATCTTCGATGGCTTTCGCCAGTACACGGATGCCGAGACCGGAAGAGTTTTCGGAGCGGAAGTCTTCGTCAATAATGACGACGGGAAATCTAAATTTCATTCAATGAATCCTTAACTTGTCACTGAAACGTGTAACTCAAAGTACAAAGGCACTGAGCAAGCCATGCTTTTACTCGGTGCCTTTGTGGTGAATATGGGTTGTTCTTCAATGTTGGGTACAGCTATATTTTTGGCAGCGTCACGCCAACCTGGCCCTGATATTTGCCGCCACGGTCTTTGTAGCTGGTTTCGCAAATTTCATCAGACTCAAAAAACAGGACTTGGGCGCAGCCTTCGCCGGCGTAAATTTTGGCAGGCAGTGGTGTCGTGTTGCTGAATTCCAGGGTGACATAACCTTCCCACTCTGGTTCAAACGGCGTGACGTTGACAATGATACCGCAGCGCGCATAAGTCGATTTGCCCAGGCAAACGGTTAATACCGAGCGTGGGATGCGGAAGTATTCTACGGTACGTGCCAGCGCAAACGAGTTCGGTGGAATCACGCAATAGCCTTTGCCTGAGACTTCAACAAATGACTGCGGGTCGAACTGCTTGGGGTCGACAATGGTGCTGTTTATATTGGTGAACACGCGGAATTCGTCAGCGCAGCGGATATCGTAACCGTAAGAAGAGGTGCCGTAGGACACAATTTTCTCACCGTTCGCTTCACGCACTAAGGTCGGTGAAAACGGCTCAATCATGCCGTGTTGTTCAGCCATTCTGCGTATCCATTTGTCCGACTTAATGCTCATTCCGATATCCAGTCTCAGCGTATTGATTTACTTGTCTTAAAGAGAAAAAAGCGGAGTTTAAACTCCGCTTTTAGTAGGTGCAAATAATAACAACAAAAGCTGTCAAGTTTGCAAATTTTTTGTGAATTTTTGGCGATTTTTTCAGCCAGTGGCCAGAAGGCCACTGATCCTTATTTGTCGCCGCCTAATTCAATGCTGTAACGCCAGAACTGGTCTTCAGCTTCAAAGATAACTTTGGACGCTTCAGGGTCGCGGCTGCCAGCAGGGTACTGATGTACCGGCTTTTTGTCTTCTGCCCAGGCTTTAACGACTGGATCCACCAGGCGCCATTGTGCTTCTGCTTCAGAAATGTGCAGGTAGTTGGAGTTGTCACCTTGCATCAGGTTGAGCAACAGGGCTTCGTAGGCATCTACGGAGTCATCGCTATCCCAACGGTTGGCGGCATCCAGCTGGATAGTACGTGTTTGCACGTCCAGGCCAGGAATCTTGGATTGCACTTCCAGTTTGATGCACTCACGTGGCTGGATACCAATGATGAGCCAGTTTTGGTCCTGATCATTGATTTGCAGTGGCGCTTTTTTGAAGCGGATAGAAATACGGGTATCGGCTTCGTGCAGGCGTTTGGCCGTGCGGATGTAGAACGGCACCCCTTTCCAGCGCGGATTGTCGATAAACAATTTCAGAGCAGCATAGGTTTCCACCACGCTGTCATTGTTGCCCAACTCTTCCAGGTAACCAGGCACTTTTTCGCCGTTGATTTCACCAGCAGCATATTGCGCACGGAAAGCATGTTTTTCCAGCTCGTTGACTGGAATAGGGCGAATCTGCTCCAGCAAAGCGATTTTTGCATCGCGCACGCCTTCTGGTGACAGGTCTTTCGGCTGTTCCATGGCGGTCAGTGCCAATGTTTGCAGAATGTGGCTTTGCAACATGTCACGCAAGGCGCCAGTGCTGTCATAGAACTGCGTACGGTCGCCAACGCCTAACATTTCGGTGTTGGTGATTTGTACGTGGTCGATGTACTGGTTGTTCCAGATTGGCTCTAACACGGTGTTGGTAAAGCGTTGCAGCAAAATGTTTTGCAGTGCAGACTTGCCCAGGTAGTGGTCGATACGGTAAATCTGGCTTTCTTTGAGGTGCTTGGTAATCGCCGCTTGCAATTCTTTGGCAGAAGGCAGGTCGGTGCCAAATGGCTTCTCGATTACCACACGGCGCCAGTATTTGTCTTCTTGCGTCAGGCCAACGTTGGCCAATGATTCCACCACTGGGGCGAAGTCAACCGGGCGCACAGACAGGAAGTAAGCCAGGTTTTGCGGGAAAACGCTTTCGTCGCTAAGGGTGGCTTTCAGTTTGCTAAATGCATCTGGATCTGTTGGTGGGTTGGCATGGTAGAAGTTACGGGCAATAAAGCGTTCAAACACTTTTTGGTCGTAACCTTTTTTAAATTTAGTATCCAGCATGGATTTGATGTCTGCACGCCAGGCATCCAGATCAACCACTTGACGGCCAACGCCGATAATTTTCATGTCATCAGGCAAACGGCCCAGCAGGTCGAGCCTGAACAAACCAGGATACAATTTAACGCGGGCCAGGTTGCCGCTTGCGCCAAATAATACCAAGGTGCATGGATCAATTTTATTCGTCATTTCTAACCTTAAGATAAAAATGTAAACGGGAAAGGGCAAGCCTTTCCCATATCAAAAAACAACCGTAATCAGCAAAAAGCCTCCCATGGAGAGAGGCTTGTTTGATTACTTGGTTTTTACTGAGTGACCACCAAATGCATTACGCATCAGTGACAGCAGTTTGTAGCTATAGCCTTCTGAGTCTTGGCTACGGAAACGTGCTTGCAACGCAGTTGTCAGCACTGGCGCTGCAACACCTTGCTCAACGGCTTCGACCACAGTCCAACGGCCTTCGCCAGAGTCAGCCACGTATGGCGCGATTGCTTGCAGGCTTTGGTCTTCTTTCAAAGCTTCAGCGGTCAAGTCTAGCAACCAGCTGCGAACCACGGAGCCATGACGCCACAATTCTGTGATCTGCGCCAAGTTCAGGTTGAAGTCTTCTTTACCTTTGATCAGGTCCAGGCCTTCAGCAAATGCTTGCATCATGCCGTATTCGATACCGTTATGGATCATTTTGGTGAAGTGGCCAGAACCAACTGGACCCACGTGCGCCCAACCGCGGTCAGCGTGTGTCAATGCTTGTGCATAAGGAGCCAATACGTCAGCGTATTGTTTGTCGCCGCCGTACATCAGGCAGTAACCGTTGTCCAGGCCCCAAACACCACCGGAAGTGCCACAGTCGATAAAGCCGATACCATGTTCAGCTAACATTGCGCCACGGCGCTGACTGTGTTTGTAGTTTGAGTTACCGCCGTCAACGATGATGTCGCCTTTGTTCAGCAGTGGGATCAGGTCTTTGATTTGATTTTCGGTGATTTCACCCGCTGGTAACATCAACCAGACAATTTTTTGGCCTTCGAGTTTGCTGACTGCATCAGCGACTGAGGTTGCTGCTTCCAGACCTTCTTCTTTTACGAGTCTGTTAACGAATTCGGTATTGAAGTCAAAACCAACCACGTTAATTTTGTGACGCAGCAAGCGTGCAGCCATGTTGCCGCCCATTTTGCCCAAGCCAATCATTGCTAATTTCATTCGGATTTTCCTATGGTGTGAGGATAGTTTTAAGAGACACCCATCTTTTGGATGGCATGAACTCGATCAGTGCTTCGGATAATTTTGCAGAATTATCATGTCGAGTCGGATATAATTATAGCAAATGCAGTCACGCACTAAAAGGCTGCGCACGCTTTTTTGTATTGTTTTTTACAGGTTTTCTATGTCTTTGAATGTTCAAACTCGTTGGCACTCGTTTCAATCCCAGGAAGAAATTAACCAGGCGGCTCTCAATAGAGTTTTGGCGGCAGCGGATGCAGCCATTGCCAAACATGGTAGTTTTCTGATTGTGTTGGCGGGTGGCAGTACCCCCAAAGCCGTTTACCAATTATTAGCCAAGGCCGATGCAGATTGGGCTAACTGGCACGTGTATCACAATGATGACCGCTGCTTGCCGGTGGATCATGTCGAGCGCAACAGCAAAATGGCGCGCGATGCCTGGTTAAGCCATGTGGCCATTCCCGCCAGCCAGATTCATGATATTCCGGCTGAATTGGGCAATATTGAAGGCGCGAAAGCGTATGCGGAAACACTGAAAGGTGTGCGTACGTTTGACCTGGTGATTTTAGGTCTGGGTGAAGATGGTCACACCGCCAGCCTGTTCCCCGGCCAGGTGGTGAATAACACCGCAGATGCCGTGCCAGTATTCAACTCGCCCAAGCCGCCTGCAGATCGCATTACCATTAGCCAAGATCGCCTCAATAATACGCATGAAGTTATGTTCCTGGTCACTGGCGCAGGTAAGCAAGAAGCCGTCGATAATTGGCGTAACGGCGTGGCGATTCCAGCGACTTTGATACAATCGCCTAATGGTGTTGATGTATATTGCTTTGGAGTTGCACTTAACTAAGCTTAAGTTAAAGCCACAGAGAACACAGAGGCCACAGAGAGAAATCTTTGTGGCTTTTTTATAACCCTTCAACTTCAGTTAAGTATTTGTTTGAGCTACAGAGGACAAGGAGGTCACAGAAAAAAGTCTCTCAGGTTTTTAACTCTGTGTTCTCTGTGCCCTCTGTGGCTAAGTCATTGTTTTTAATGTTTTTCAGCCAGCAACTGCTCAAGTAACCCAATTTGCTTTTGCTGTAAAAGAATTAGTTCCTGCCACTGCTGCTCACGCAAGCCATCCAGTTTTTCATGGAGCAGTAAAATCTCTAATTCTGCTTTTAAATTCACTTCGTAGTCGTGTTCAGCCTGGCGGCGGTCAATTTCTGATTGCCGGTTTTGCGACATCAGGATAATCGGTGCCTGAATCGACGCCAGCATGGATAAAAACAGGTTGAGCAGAATATAAGGATAGGGGTCGAACGCACTGTTGCTGCGAAGCAGGATCACGGAATTCAGGATCACCCAGCTCACCAGAATCAGCAGGAAGATAAAAATAAAGGTCCAAGAGCCGCCAAAGCGGGCCATGGCATCGGCTGCACGCTGGCCGCGACTGGGCACTTCATGGGTGTGATGCGCGGCCAGGTTGCGCGACACCGGGTGGCGCTCGGTCATGTGCCGGGCGACACGTTGCATATGTTCATCCATGGTTTCGTATTGCGTGCCCATCAGGCCTTCTGCAATATGGTGTTTGCGGAGTGACATATGCAACGTCCTTGCTGAGGGTGGGAGTTAGGTTTTTTGAATCACAATATTAGGGAATTTAGCGCTGTGATCCAGGCTGGCGATGGCGATTTTGCTCGCGGCTTTGCGTGCGATTTCTTTATAGCTTTGTGCAATGGCACTGTCGGGCGCGGCGACCACGGTCGGCTGGCCGCTATCGGCTTGCATGCGGATATTGATGTCCAGCGGTAAGCTGCCCAGTAAATCTACGTTGTAGTCGTTGGCCATCACCGCGCCGCCGCCAGCACCAAAAATATGCTCTTCATGGCCGCAGTTGGAGCAGATGTGCGTACTCATGTTTTCGACGATGCCCAAAATCGGGATGCCAACTTTCTCAAACATTTTCAGGCCTTTGCGCGCATCCAATAGAGCAATGTCTTGCGGCGTGGTGACAATAATGGCGCCAGTCACCGGGATTTTCTGCGCTAATGTCAGCTGGATATCGCCGGTGCCTGGTGGCAAGTCAATGACCAGGTAGTCCAGGTCTTGCCAGCGCGTGTCGCGCAATAGTTGCTCCAGTGCGCCGGTGACCATCGGGCCGCGCCATACCATGGGCGTGTCAGTGTCGACCAGGAAGCCGATGCTCATGGCCTGGATGCCGTGCGCGCGCATAGGCTCTATGCTTTTGCCGTCGGCGCTATCCGGGCGGCCAGAAATGCCCAGCATCTGTGGCTGGCTAGGGCCGTAAATATCAGCATCCAGCAGGCCCACCGTAGCGCCTTCGGCGGCCAGCGCCAGCGCGAGGTTGACTGAGGTGGTGGACTTGCCGACACCGCCTTTGCCTGAAGCCACGGCAATCACATTTTTCACGTTAGGCAATAAATTCACGCCACGTTGCACACCATGTGCCACGATGCGGCTACCCACATTGACGGTGATCCTGTCAATGCCATCTATAGTTTTCAGTGCGTCAGTTATTTGCTGGCGAATAGATTCCAGTTGGCTTTGTGCAGGGTAGCCCAGCACCACATCGAGGCTGACATCGTTGCCATTGATCTGAATGTTCTTGATTGATTTGGCGCTGACGAAGTCTTTGCCGGTATTGGGGTCTATGCAAAGTTTTAAGGTGCTTTGAATGATAAGTTCGCTAATGGCCATGCCTGAGGTTCCTGCGGTAATGCCCGACTAATTAGATCAGGTATTTTACCGCATTGGTGTGCATTCGTCATGCCACATCTGGTGCGTCAGGTTAACTGCTTGCTCGCCGGATGTGCGGTAGTGATGGTGAAACGTATCAAAACAATGCGCCCAGCTCCACAGGCTGCGGGCTTTGAGCCGAATGGCTTGTTTGTTTAATAGCTCGCAGCGCACAATCGCTTGCTTGAGGTCGTGGTGTAGCACGCCGGAAAATCCTTGTTCGACCACGTCTCTGGGGCCGGTGACATCAAAAGCGGCGACGGGCAAGCCGTTGCACATGGCTTCTATCATCACAATGCCAAAGGTGTCGGTCCGGGAAGGGAAGGCGAATACATCGTGTTGCGCATACAGTTCGGCTAGCTGCTGGCCATAGCGGTAGCCTACAAAATGGATGCGAGGGTATTTTTGTTTGAGGGTTTCTAAATAAGGGCCATTCCCTGCGATCGTAATCTCAAATTCATCCTGGTAAATACATAATGCATCCAGGTTTTTCTCTTTGCTGACACGGCCTACGTTCAAAACGCGCAATTTGTTTGTGGGTGGGGTGTTGGTTGTTGAACTCATTAATTGCTCGGAGACGCCGCGCGACCAGATTACCAGGTGATGAAATCCCTGCTTGAGTAATGTTTGACGCATGCCTTCGGTCGCCACAAAGGTGGTCAAAGCGCCGCGATGAAACCAGCGTAAATAGGCATAGGTCCAGCGTGCCGGGATGTGCCACATCAATGCAAGATACTCTGGAAAGCGTGTGTGGTAAGCCGTGGTGTACGGCTTTTGATTTAACTTGCACCAGTGCCGCGCCACCAAGCCCATCAGTCCTTCAGTCGCAATGTGCAATTGGGTTGGCTGCATGCGGTTGAGGGTGCGCCACAGGCGGAAAGGTTGCAGGTTGAGCTGGATTTCCGGGTAAAACGGCAATGGCATCCAGCGATACAAACTGGGATGCAGCACGCGGAAGCGGATGTTACGCGACCTGGCGATCCGGCGCAGGTTTTTATAAGTGGTCGAAACGCCATTGGTCTGCTGGAAGGTATCCGTCACAATCAACATCGTTCACTGCGCTCCAAGGCTGGGGATGGCTTTATCTTGCCCAGCTTGCGTGACGGGATTATGACTGTCTGTGTTTAACCGGTCATGGCGAATATGATCGCGAGCCAATTTGAGGGGTTGTTGTCAGCCTAGTGTAAGTTTAATGGGCGAGCGGGTAAGCACCATGTAAGAAAGGATGGGTAAGGTGGTTCGTGTCGACGGCAGTAAACGTTTTTGGTTTTAATATTTGGAGAATACTCATGAACAAACTCTTTGTACTCACTCTTCTTGCACTCAGCTATACCAACCATGCCAGTGCTGACACCCTGTTGCAAACAGCAGAGCAAGAGGGCGACTTTAAAACTTTTTTGCAAGCCGTCAAAACCGCTGGTTTGGAGGGCGCACTGAATGATAAGGGGCCGATCACTTTATTTGCCCCTAACGACGCCGCGTTTGCCAAGCTACCTAAGGCCAAGCTCAAGGCACTGATGGCCAACCCGGATCAACTCAAGAAAGTGCTTTCCTATCATGTATACCCCGGCAAAGTCACGCAGGCCGATGTGAGTGCCGGTAAAATTAAGTCACTCGAGGGTGCCGATTTGCAGCTGTCAGTGACGGATGGTGTGAAAGTGAATAACGTGAAAGTGGTTGGCGATGAAATCAATGCGGATAACGGCGTGATTCATACCGTGAGTGCGGTGTTGATACCCAAGAGTTAGCATAATGGCAAAAAGCCCTGTTAAGCAGGGCTTTTTATGACACACTGTTGCAACCTAAATGCTTGAAAGTCTTTCAACCGTATCCGGATATTGCTCCACCATGCGAATCAGCACCGCGGCCTGAGCATTCGGCCTGGCACGTCCTTGTTCCCAGTTTTCTAAAGTACGTTCATTCGTGCGCAAATAGCGCGCAAATACCCCACGCGACAAATGCAAGCGCTCGCGCAATTGCAACAAATCTTGTGGGGTGATGTGTGGCACTGCTTTCTTTTCAACCAAGTGCGTACGCAAGGTGAGTTTGCCTGTACGCACTTGTTCCAAGGCATCAAACCCTTCTTGTAGCTCAGCAAAAATATCTCGGTTCATGTTGAACTCCTTGCTTGTAATTCATGCTTGATTAACTCTTTTAACACTCTTTTTTGGTCTGGGCTCAGATCATCTCTATCGTCTTTACTATAGAGCGTAAAAAGCCAGAACTGGAGGCCAGACGCCCACCAATAATAGATGACTCTCAATCCTCCTCGTTTGCCTTTGCCACGCTTTGCATCAGCAAAGCGCATTTTCCGCAAACCTCCCGCCCCCTCAATCACATCACCAGCTTCCGGGTTTTGCATCAATTCATTTTGCAAAGCCCGAAAGCCTTCATCATCCAGAAAATCCTGACGGTAACGGGCAAATGCGGTCAACTCAATAAATAGAGCTCTCATTTAATTATTGTACGTAAGTTGCGTATATTTATGCAACAAGATTTTATGGTTTGGTAAAGTAAAAGCAGTGATTGTTGCTGGAACTAGTCCGGCACAAAATGCCAATTCAAGCTAAACCAGACACCTCTTGGCGCGCCTGGCGCAATAAAATTAGTACTCAGCCAATCACCTGAGTTATGGTTATAGCCACCAGGACCGATGGCTCCATAAATACTTGGTGAGAATGGATTCCGACCCAATCTACCTGCACTAAAGTATTCTTTATCAAAAATATTGTTAACCACTAAACTGGCTGTCCACTCCTTACTTAACTTGTAACTTGTTTGAAAGTTAAACGTGGCATATCCAGAAACTTTCCCTGGATTGTTAGTAGGTTGGCGGGGCTGCCTTACTTGTACAAAGCCGCCAGCACCGTTTGGTATTTCCACGGTGATATATTCTGTTACGCCGGATTTATGTTCGTTGTTTTCATTTCCACGTAGAAAACTCTCAGAATGCGCTACTGCATTTAGTGCTATCGACCATTTATCTGTTAAGTCATATCTGACATTTGCATTCAGATTATGTAGAGGAACGCCAGGCATTCGGTCTCCAGGTTTAACTGTAATAAAGCGGAACACCTCGCCATCTCCCGTTGCGTTGTAGTATGAAGATACCGCACTGCTATTATTCTCTGAGTTCATTCGAAAGCTGTCTTGGAAGGTAGCATCGGTAAGTGCATAATTGAGACTAAATCCAAGCTTATCTTTTTTGCCTGAGATTCCTGCTTCAATCCCTCTACGACGTGTTTCGCCAATAGTCTGAAAATAACTGTTAGCAGCGCCAACTGAGACTAAATAAATATCATTCTTCAAATCAGTCTGGTATGCCCCAATGTTCCATTGAATACTCTCACCCAGTGTTCCTCTCAATCCCATATCATAAGTAGTTGCTTTGATTTGGGGCAAAAATGGATCGCCAGAGAGTGTTGTAGGTAATGTACAGCTTCTATTCTCAGCAAGGCTCCTAGGAATATCCACAACCTCATCTGGATCTTGAAGCCCATTGCCGTTTGCGTCTATGTACCCAGTAAAGCCTGATGGCCTCGGGTCAAATGCACACCCCAACTCGATTACGCTTGGCACGCGCGTACCTTGAGCCCAATTACTATAAACACTTAGGTTTTCTTTGATTTGCCATATAGCACCCAAAGATGGATTGAGTGAGTAAAAACTAAACTTTTCAGTTTCAGCAGGTTTTAAAAGCCTGCCGCCATCCACTGGTTTATAGCCAGTAGTGGGGCAGTTTTCTTCGGACCCGATACATAAACCATAAAAATCAGGATAAGCTCGATATTTAGCTAAATCGAAAAATTCAAATGCGGTACGCGTTGCTACTTTGTTTGTGATTCGGGTCTGGTTGTATCGGGCTGCGCTGGTAATATGTAGGGTCTCAATCGGGCTCCATGTATCACTGAAGTAAATACTTTTAGTCAGTGAGGTGCCTTTAAAATTATTGTTTGCAAAATCTACATCTGCAGCTGCATATTCGTCGCGAATATCTTCTGGCGATAAATATGCCTTGCGGTTTTCATCAAACAAACCCAAGCGCTGGCTATTTTTATATGATGCATTCGCAGAATCTAGCGAGATTCCAACCATCAACTTATGCTTCTCCAGATTCCAGTTGAATTGGGTTGAAAATCCATCGACTACTTGTCTAATATTGTTATTGGTAATCAATGAGACTGGTGTTCCATCAACAACGCCAGGAAGATTGTTCAACACGCCATCCGGTAGAATTCCGCCAGGATTCTGAGCATTCGTTATCGTAAGCGGGGCTGCGGGATTTGCATCATAGGCTTGTAAACATGCATCTTTATTCACTGGCGCAATACTTACAACCAAATGTTTGACTCCATCCGTTGTATAAAAATAATTTCCACCACCTTCAGACAAAGGGTCAACGTTGAATGTACTAAACCTGGAGTCTGCAATCCCCGTGCCCCCAGAGAGCGAGTAAGAGGCTTCGCCATTCGAATAGGTTTCAATTGACGCAAGCTCAGGTACGGTCAAGTTTGTGAATAGAGAATTCTGAAGATTTTGGTAGTAAAGAAAATTTATGCGCGCTTGCTCAGCATAAGTGGAAGATCCAGCATCATTTGAAAGATCCCGGTTTTTTGAGTTTGGCGCCAAGGCTGCTAACTGAGCCTCTAAATCATAGCTAGGATCACTACTGTTCGCCAAAAAGTCCGCAATAAATGGGTTAGAACTAAAATCCCCAGGGTCTGCTAAATCAAATACATAATAATCTGGGATACCATATTTATTCGTGCTAATAAAATTACAACTAAACTGCTCCCCCTGAGCTAGATTACGCTGAATGTATTGTTCACTTCCAAAGCCGTCCATATAAGCATCGGCACCCAATGAGTGTCTTTTGCTTTCTCTTCTGTAAATTTGACTCGTGATGCTGAAATTCTCAGTTGCCTGAAAAGCACCCGAAAGTTGAAACTGAAGGAGCTTGTTCTTTGTTGTATCCTCTGATGTGAATGTTGCTTCTCGATCTTGTGCATACATTTGAGATGGCACTAGGCCGTTACCCACCAAGTCAGTCTGAACAATTAGGCTGCTCAGATTCAGATCCAGTTTTTCTCCGCGATAACTACCCTTGGTGAAGAGCTGGTTAACCTTACTGGGAGAGTTAACTCTCCAGCCGTCCTCAAGGAAAAAGTTGCCCGCTCCAAATAATGCAAACTTTCCATTGTTGACACCGCCCTCTACTTGTAATTGCTTACGTCCAAAAGAGCCAGTGAGTATCTCAGCATCAGCACCAGCGTTATTAAAGCCATCTTTAGTTTTAAGTGAGAATGCGCCGCCTAATGTGTTTAAACCAAAAATCGGATTCGATCCTGGGAACACATCAACGCTCGACAAAGCATTCATGGGAATCATGTCCCAGTTCACGACATCACCAAATGGCTCATTCACGCGGATGCCATCAAAGAAAACACTCAAGCCTTGCGGCGTGCCAATCTGCGGCCCTGCGGTAAAACCACGGTATTGCACATCCATCTGAAACGGGTTGCCTTGATAGTCATTCACTGTCACCGATTGCAGTTTTCGATTCATGAGGTCGGTGAGACTTAGAGAGTGCGCCTCTTTGATCTCCTTGGCTGAAATGCTTTGCACGTTGCCGGGGATCTCTTCTTTGGTGAGGCCTAAGCCGGGCAGCGGGCCGATTTCATAAAAGCGTTTGGCGCGGACTTCGACTGTGTTGAGGTCTAGAGTTTCGACCTTTTTTTCAACCGTGGGGCGAGCGGTGCGGATGACGATGGTGCCATCTTCTTGCACAGCCTCCAGGCCTGAGTTTTCGAGCACGCGTTTGAGCGCCTCTAGCTCGGCGTAGTTGCCTTGCACCGGTGGTGAGACTTTGCCGTTAACCAGCGTTTTGTCATAAATGATATTTTTGCCAGTTTGCGTGGCAAATTGTTTGAGTGCGCTGCCTAGCGGTTGCGATGGGATGTTGATATTGGACGGAATCCCAACGTTGAGTGGCTCTGCTGCTGCGGTGTTTAAATGTGTGATGGCACACAGCAGTAGTGCAGATTGTTTACTTAGCAGACGAATTTTTTTAGTTTTAAACATAGGCTTCCCTGTCAATTTAAAGTCTCCTCACAACTTTATTGACGGGGAGGGCGCACGCACCCTGACGTGCAAAAGGTAAAAACTTGTGATGATCTAACGATCAATCACGGTGGTTTGGCTTGCTGACTCTTGCAGTTTTACTGGCGCGACCGATGGCAGGGTGTGAATAAATCGGTTGAGCGTTTTTACATCGACCACTGCCGAGATTTCAGTCTGCGTCGTCGAGTGGTTAACTAACGGTGTCTGCCGGTAACGTGACAATGTCTCGGTGACTTCGCTCATGGCTGCGCCATCAAAAATAAGCTTGCCTTGCAAAAAGGCAAAGTAGTCACTGGCAGGTTTGTGTAGCGTTACTGGCGCTTGGTTGCGTGTGACTTCTGCGACCTGGTTGTTGGTGATCAGCGCAGCGCTGGTTTGGCCTGCGGCCAGGCTTTCAACCAGCACTTTGCCGTGATCAACCGCAACCACTGTTTTATGGTTGACCATGTTGACCAAAAAGCGCGTGCCTTTCACCGTGATTCTGGCGTGATCGCTCTCAACCACAAACGGCCGGTTAGCATCTTTAACCACCTCAAACACAGCCTGACCGCGCAGTAGCTTAACGTAGCGTTTGTCACGGTAATACAGCACTTGTGTATCGCTGTGAGCGTCTAGCGTGAGCTTGGTGCCATCAGATAAAAAGCGGCTCACCATCTGGCCAGGGGCGCTATTTTGCGCGATGGTCTCCAGCGGCTGTGCCCGCCATAATTGCCATTGATGAAAGCCAAACACACTTGCCAGGCCAATGGCGACCACTGCACCAAGTTTGGCAAAGCGCGTCGCATGCTGACGTTTGCGCATATCTTCATCGAGCTTACGCATGCGCATGGCATGAGAAATCTGTGTTACCTGCTCAGAAGAGTCAAAGTCATCCCAGGTTTCAGCAATCATCTGATAAGCCTCTCTGTGTGCTTCAGAGGCCATCAGCCAGGCTTCAAACTTGCCGCGGTCGGCATGGTCAGGCGCCGCGTCTTTTAAGCGCAAAAACCATTTAGAAGCCTGCTCAAGTGCAGCATGTTTGGGTGGTGTCATTTTTCGTTGAGCAGATAATGTTTGGCTAAAGCAATATCCACCAGCGCGCGGATCATGTGTTTTTCAACCATATTCACACTAATCTTCAACGCCAATGCAATCTCGCTCTGCGCCTGTTCTTCAATCCTGTGCATCCAAAACACCTGACGGCATTTGGGTGGCAGGCAGTCGATAATGTGTTGCAACGCCAGCATGCGCTGCTTGATATCCGCAATTTTCTCTGGCGAATAACGGTCGCTGAGCGCATGTTCCGGGTCAATCAGGGGCGATTGATTACCTGCAATGTCCAAATCAACATAATGGCAAGAATCGCGGTAGTAGTCGACGATGGTATTTTTAACAATGCCGCGCAAATAAGCTTGTGGCTCATCTACCTGCTTGAGGCTGTTTTTCACCGCAAATTTAACAATCGCGTCATGCAATACGTCATTCGCCAGGTGAAAGTTCTTGGTCTGACCATAAATGCTGCGGAACAAGTCGGTGTAAACCCACCTCAGGTTAAGGTTGTTCCAGTAAAGGTCGGTATTGGTGGGGGTGAAAAAACGCATATGACGACACCGCAGGCATGAGTGAACTCATTGCTGCAATATTTATGCCCTGGCTCAGGGCTGTGGTAAGTGATTGATTTAGATGGAGTAGGCGAGAGGCGGTATTGCAAAAGTGGCTGATTACATTAAAGGTTTGGTTGTAATCAGCCAGGTATTATTGTGAGTAAGTGGCAGATTCTAGTGGCACAGTCAAGGTATTGATGGTTTTTAGGCTGACCCCAAACATTTTCCTATTCTGGTTATTTTTTAATGTTTGACGTTTAACGGTATCCGTTATATTATTGGCTATGTCTATTTTGTCATTTCATTGCAAAGATACCCGACAACTGTTTGATGGTGACGCACCCAAACGATTTAAAAATATTCAAACGGTGGCTGAGCGTAAACTACATATGCTTAACAGTGCGGTTGCGTTGGGAGACTTAAGAGCACCGCCAGCAAACAGGCTCGAGAGTTTAAGTGGTGACCGCGCCGGGCAATACAGCATCAGAATCAATGATCAGTGGCGTATTTGTTTTAAATGGACTAGCACAGGTGTGACAGACGTTGAAATCGTGGATTACCACAAATAGGAGCAATCATGACAACAAGTAAATTAAGGCCTATTCATCCAGGCGAAATTCTACGTGAAGAGTTTTTGGTGCCACTGGAGATGACACCGCATGCATTAGCGATGCAGTTACGCGTGCCTGCTCCACGAATCAACGATATTGTGCGTGAAAAACGAGGTGTCACTGTCGATACCGCCCTTAGACTGGCAAGGTTTTTTAACACCACTGCCCAGTTCTGGCTAAACCTGCAAACTACTTATGACCTAAAAATTGCTGAAAATACTTTAAGCGAAAAAATCAATCTCGAGGTGCCACAATTACAAGCAGCTTGAGTTTTTGGGGATGCTTTATCACACAGTAGGCACCACAAAAAAGTTAAAGAGGCTAATTGCATATTCAGTATTTGCTTAAAAGATCGTCTGTGACAGCCATAGTCAGTATTGCTTTAACGACAGTCACTTTGGGCGTTTACTCTGACCCCAAAGTATCTGTAAAAGTGGCTGATTACATTAAAGGTTTGGTTGTAATCAGCCAGGTATTCGTGTGAGTAAGTGAAGGATGCTAATGACACAGTCCAGATGTTGATTGTTTTAGGCTGACCCCAAACTCAGTCCACATTTACTCAACTAACCCATCCAGTTTTTTAGGTTGAAACTCATAGCTTAAAGTAATAAAAGCTGATCTAGGTGCGCCAGTTCCAAGGAAGCTTGTCCCTTGCCACTCACTGCTATTGTAATTAAATCCACTGACTCCAATTGCACCATTAGTCGCAGGCGAAAATGCGTTCAGGCCAAGTCGTCCAGCACTGGCATACTCTTTATCTAAAATATTATTAACACGGATACCAAATGTCCATTCTGGACTTAATTTATAGCTCGATTGCAGGTTTAATACTGCATATCCAGTGGTTTTTCCTTCACGCCAATCGGCTCTGTTAATTTGGCAGTTAAAGGTACTGTTTGCGCCTAAACACTCTTGAGGAAAGAGCGGTGTGGCCGGTCCTGCTTGATGTTGATTATTTTCATTGCCTCTAACGAATGCGTTTGAATGTGCCACCATATTCAATCTTATGTTCCACTTATCTGTTAGCTCGTATCCTATGTTTAGATTTAAATTATGCAAGGGTACGCCTGGCATACGATTCCCGGGTTTGACCGTAATTTGTCCATACTTGCCTTCGCGATCAAAATTTAAATCATAAACATTGCCAGCACTGCTGTTGTTTGGACTAGCCATGGTAAATGTAGACTGAAATGTGGCATCGGTGAGTGCATAGTTGACACCAAACGACGCTTTACCGTATTTCCCCTTCAGTCCCATTTCAAGACCTTGTCTACGCGTGTCACCTATATTTTGAAAGTAGCTTTGAATTGCGTTGACTGAAACGAAATAGATATCATCTGTCAAATCCGTACGGTATACGCTAGCATTCCATTGCAGGTTTTCTGTCAGCCAGCCTCTCGCACCAAACTCAACGCTTGTTGAGCGAACTTGCTTGAGGTATGGGTCTCCTGACATCGCCCCTGGTAAATTACAAGTACGTCTCTCTCGCCATGTGCGTGGCACATAGATAGGCTCTCCGGTCACTGGATCAAATTTATCAAACACTGGACTATCATCAAAAGCACAGCCTAGCTCAATGGTGGTTGGCGTTCTGGCCCCTCGGCTAAAATTACCATACAGATTCAAGTCTTCGCGTGCTTGCCATGTCACGCCTAATGAGGGATTAAATGAGCGATATTTGAATTTTTCCTTCTCGCCAGGATCCATGCCTAAATAGTTGAAATTATTACCTGAGATAAAGCCGAACCTTGGCTCAAAAGGCACAATATAGCCGTCCACCCCTGTCGGACATTCGCTGGCCTCGACGACACCATCATTATCGTTGTCAGTACATAATGTCAGCCAATTCAGCAGATTCAGTATGCGATTGGCATCACCAAACTTGGTTAGGCGACTGACAGCCAATTGATTATTGACCTCTGTATGATTGAAGCGAGCAGCTGCAGTAATATTAAGGTTTTTAATCGGTGTCCAAGTTTCGCTCAGATAGATACTTTTGGTCGTGTTGTCCCCTTTAAAGTCGTTAAGACCAAAACCGTTTTGTTTGCTATTAGTAAAATATTCCCACCCAAGTTGGTCGGGGTCTGTATACCCGTGACGATTCTTGTCTAAAAATCCCAGATATTGTTTGCTCACATAAGTGCTGTCCGAAGTATCGTAGGAAGCGCCAAGCATAAATTTATGCTGTTCTAAGTTCCAGTTGAGCTGCATTGCAGCGCCCTTGCCAAGCTGATCTATTTGCGTGTCATTAAAGATAGCAGTCGGTGTCCCTTCAATATAGCCTGCAGAGGATGGTGACGATCCTGAACCGTTGTTGATATAAGAGTACTTACCATCCCTATAGATGTAGTTGCCATTAGCATCTTTGACACATGGGCCGCTTGCATAAGACCCTAAAGCACCTGTTGGACATAAAAAGGGGACCGTTGACTGATTAACAGGTATTAAAAGTTCCTGATAGTCATGGAAAAAACCATTTGAGTCTGTGTAGCCGCCAGTCACGCCACCAGCAAGTGCACCAGACATAATGTCATAAAAATAGGTCGAGCTACCGCGACCCGGATGCAGCGTATTTGCAAATGGTTCAAACCCTGCAGCTCTGATAATGCCGCTATTAGTAACGATGGCTAAGCCTCTATTTTCCCAAGTATAGCGTACCAGTTTGGCGTATTCTGAGGATGAGACTGGTGCATTAAAAGCGCCAGGCACCTGGGAGGCATTTTGAAAATTATCTTGTGCATCTACAAGCCAACGAGGATCAAGTACCCAATTCCATACCATGGTGCCGGATGAGTCTTGAGCGGGAACTTGAGCTTGATTAGGGTTGGCTCTAATATCGAAATTAGTACCGTAAGCTAAATTATTTAAATCAAAATTTGGGTTGGCGATGTATTGTCCAGAAGCGTCCAATACTGGATCACCGTTACTATCTACTACAAACTCTGTATCACCGTCTTTATCCAGTGCGAAATAGTTTTTATCAGCTGCCACGTTCCAAGCGTAGTCATTGTAATCAGGTAAGCCATCTCGGTTAATGTCAGGCAAACCCTGTAATAATTGCCTTGAAGGGTCTCTGGTGCTGGCCGTTGCCGGATTGCCATCACTACCTCCAAAGTTTTCATTGACATCAGATGTGTGAGATTTTCTTTTGCTATTACGATTGTAAATTTGACCGGTAATGTTAAACGTATCAGTGACGTCCCATACACCAGACAATTGAAATTGAAGTAAGTCGTTTTTGCTCTCATCGGGCGATGTGTATACCTGTCTGGGGTTTTGATCGACCATTTGCTGTGGCAGGAGTCCATTTCCGGTCAGCTTATTACCCGCGTATAGTACGGATAAACCAAGTTTTGCTCGTTCGCCTTGCCATTCTGCTTTGCCAAAGATTTGATTGACTTTGCTTGGAGAATCATCACGCCAGCCATCCTCTAGAAAAAAATTGCCAGACAGAAACCCTGCCAAGACGCCATTGTTGTTGCCTGCGGATACTTGTAATTGCTTACGACCAAAAGAGCCTGTCAGTACTTGGGCATCTAGCGTTTTGCCATCAAAGCCACTTTTGGTTCGCATGGAAAGCGCACCGCCCAACGTCCCTAGTCCAAATACAGGATTAGAACCTGGAAAAATATCTAGACTACTGAGTGCATTCATCGGAATCATGTCCCAGTTCACCACATCGCCAAACGGTTCGTTGACACGGATACCATCAAGAAATACTGAGATACCTTGTGCTGTACCCAGTTGAGGTGAAGCGGTAAAACCGCGGTACTGTAAGTCCATCTGGAATGGATTGCTTTGGTAGTCGTTGACAGTAACCGATTGCAGTTTCTGGTTCATTAGGTCAGTGATTGTCAGAGTATTCGACTCCTTGATCTCTTTGGCCGAGATGCTTTGCACGTTCCCGGGAATTTCTTCTTTGGTGAGTGCCAAGCCGGGTAAAGGACCAACTTCGTAAAATTTCTTGGCACGGACTTCAACTTTCTCTAGATTTAGGCTGGTTTTTTCTTCTTTAAGCTCTTTGGAGGTTTTTGCAGCTGGCTGAATATAGAGTGTGGATTGATTCAGTTTGGCCTCAAGGCTGGTATTGGCGAGTAGTTTTTTAAATAGCTCTTTAGTGAGCATGGTGCCTTTAATGGCAGGTGCGTTTTTGCCAGTCACAAGCGCATCATTAAATGTGATGTTGATACCGAGTTTGTTGCTGATGGCTTTTAATGACGTTGCAAGCGGCTGGCTGGGTAGTTCAATGGACACAATCCGCGTAAACAGGATTTCTTCCTCTGGTTTTGGTATTTGGGTATTGAGCTCTGCGGCTTGCAACCAGGCGATTCCGCCTGCTTGGCTGGCAAAGCAGGCGGCAACTGCTGCGCTTAGAATCCAATGTTTTTTTAACTGCATCTGACTTCCCCGTTATTTTTTGGCTTGTTATTGCCTTAATGCACGGGGATGCAAAACCCTGATATGCGATTTGCAAAAGAATGTAAGTGTTATTTGGCTGGTGAAATGGTTTCGATCTGTGTGCCGCTTGGGTCATGGTGCACACGCACGTTAGCGATGCGTGGCAGGGTGGTGATAAAGCTGTTGCTGTCTTTGATGGCGACGACGGCGCTGATGTGTTCTTGTGACAACTCATCGGTAGTGACCGGGGTTGGCTGGTAGCGCGAGAGGGTTTCTGCGATTTCTGACAGTGTGGCCTGGTTGAACACAAGCGTGCCTCTGGTGAATCTGAAATAGTCTTGTGCCGACACGTTTGTACGTGGTGTGAGGTGGTTTTGCTTGAATTCGGCCACCTGGTTGTTTTGTAGAATGATGGTGTCTGTGCCGGTTTTTGACACCACCTCGACTTTGCCGTGGTCGACGCTTACACGTTCCAGGTGCTGGAGTTTATTCACGGCAAAGCGCGTCCCCAATACGGTGACCTTCAGGCGGTCGGTTTCTACGACAAAAGGTTTTTCTGGATTGGGTTGCACCTCAAAAATGGCTTCGCCTTTTAGCAGTGCAACATGGCGCTGGTGGCGGTAATACTTGATTTCAATCTGCGAATTGGCGTTGAGCGTGACGCGGCTGCCGTCCTCCAGCGTTTGCGTGGTGAGCTGCGCATAACGCGTTTGTGAGGCAAGTTGCAGGGTAGGCGTGCGTTGCCAGACCTGGTATTGATGCAAGCCAGCCCAACCTATACATAGGGCAGCGACTACGCCCGCCACGGTGCTGGCCAGTTTTTGGCGAGACTTTTGATGTTCGCTTTGTTTAAAGAAGTGGTCGGCTTGTTTTGCCTGCGCCATGGTTTGCAACTCGCTGATGGCATCTATACCTTGCCAGGCGTCACTGATGCTGGCGTACTCTTGCTGATGCAGCGGGCTTTGCATGAGCCAGGCTTCAAACTGGCTGCGTTCAGGCGCATCGGGCGCGGCTTCTTGCATGCGGATAAACCAGCGTGCGGCGGTTTCACTGATTTTTTTATTAGCCTGCATGAGCTTACTTTAAAAATTGCGCGCGGGCGTTGCGCAGGTCGAGCAGGGCACGAATCAGGTGCCGTTCCACCATGTTGAGGCTGATGTCGAGTTGCCTGGCAATTTCTTTTTGTGCATAGCCTTCAATGCGGTACATGATAAATACCTGGCGACAACGCGGCGGCAGGTCTTGAATAATTTGGGTGACCAGTTCCAATCTCTGCTTGATATCCGCGAGGTGCTCACTGGAAACCGTGGTGGCTTGTTCGAGGTCGGCTTGTTGCTGGTAGTCAGCCAGATAGCTGTCTTTGCGATATTGCTCGAGAATCAGGTTGTGAACAATGGTACGCAAGTAGGCGTGCGGCTCTTCGCTTCGATGTGGGCTGGTGGTGAGTGCAAAGCGCAAAAAACCATCATGCAAGATGTCTTTTGCCTGATGCTGACAATGGGTTTTGCGACGAATGCCGGGCAGCAGCGTCGTGTAAGCCCATTGAAGATTAATGCCGTGCCATAACATGCGAGATTGCCAAACGGTTTGAGATGACTTAATAACGCAAAGATCGTACCGCGGATTGATGGTTTGCCAGCAGAGGTTAACTGCTTGTTTCGCATGTGCTTTTGCCAGACATTCCCCGGTTATGCTGATTTTAATTGGTTGCTTTCAGCCGACTTGGTTTTAATAAACCAACGGCAGGGAGCTGTTGCCGATATGCAAGTGGCCGCAGGTGCCATTGCCGAAACCGTTGGCTGAAACCATTAATGGTTTGCTAAAATAGCGGTTTTTATCCTGGTCTTGTTTTCATGACACGCAAACTTCTGGTGACGTCCGCCTTACCTTATGCCAATGGCAGCATTCATTTGGGGCATCTGGTTGAGTATATTCAAACCGATATCTGGGTGCGTTTTCAGAAAATGCAGGGCCATACGGTGCATTATGTGTGTGCGGATGATACCCACGGTACACCAATCATGTTGCGTGCAGAAAAAGAAGGCATTACGCCGGAAGCCTTGATTGAAAAGGTGCATGCTGAACACAGCCAGGACTTTGCTGAGTTTTTGGTGCAGTTTGATAATTACTACTCGACCAACTCGGAAGAAAACCGCCAGTTGTCCGGCAATATTTATCGTGCGCTGAAAGCCAACGGCAAAATTGCCACCAAAACCATAGAACAATATTTTGATCCGGTTAAAAACATGTTTTTGCCGGACCGCTTTATTAAAGGTGAGTGCCCCAAGTGCCACGCCAAAGACCAATATGGCGATAACTGCGAAGTCTGCGGCACGACGTACAGCCCGACGGAGTTGATTAACCCGTTTTCGGCCGTCTCTGGTGCGACACCAGTGCGCAAAGAAACCGAGCATTACTTTTTTAAATTGAGCGAGTGCGCAGACTTTTTACGTGACTGGACGCGCTCTGGCACTCTGCAAGCCGAAGCCGCCAATAAAATGAGCGAGTGGGTAGGCGAAGTTGGCGAGAATAAGCTTTCTGACTGGGATATTTCGCGCGATGCGCCTTATTTTGGATTTGAAATCCCTGATGCACCAGGCAAGTATTTTTACGTCTGGCTGGACGCGCCGATTGGCTACATGGCTAGTTTTAAAAACCTGTGCTCCAAAGCTGGCCTGGACTTTGATGAATACTGGAAACAGGATTCTTCGACCGAGTTGTATCATTTTATCGGCAAGGATATTCTGTATTTCCATGCCTTGTTCTGGCCTGCAACCCTGCAATACTCCGGTCACCGCACGCCAACACAGGTGTTTGCACATGGCTTTTTGACCGTGAATGGTGAAAAAATGTCCAAGTCGCGCGGCACGTTTATCACGGCGCGCAGCTACCTTGAGCATGTGAAAAATCCTGAGTATTTACGTTATTACTATGCGGCTAAACTCAATGGCAGCATGGAAGATATCGACTTGAATCTGGAAGACTTTGTCGCCCGTGTGAACAGTGACCTGGTAGGTAAATACATCAATATTGCCAGCCGCACGGCCGGGTTTGTGGCGAAGAAGTTTGAGAATAAGTTGATCACGGCGCAGCATGCGGTGATTGACGATATGCGTGCAGCAGCCCCGGCAATTGCCGAAGCGTATGCCGCCCGCGACTTTGCACGTGCGCTGCGTGAGATCATGAAGCTGACTGATGCGGCGAATGCTTATGTGGCTGAAGCGGCGCCTTGGGTGGTGGCAAAAGATGAAACTAAGGCGGCTGAGTTGCATACGATCTGCAGCAATGCGCTGGAAATGTTCCGCTTGCTGACTATTTACCTGAAGCCGGTATTGCCGAACATTGCAGCTGCTGTTGAAGCTTTCCTGAGTGTGCAGCCATTGCAGTGGGTGGATGTCGGCCAGGGCTTGGGGACGCAAACGATTCAGCCTTATAATCACATGGTGACGCGCCTGGAAGGTAAGCAGATCGAGGCCATGGTCGAAGCCAATAAAGACAGTTTGCAAGCGGCGGCGCCGCCTGCCAAAGCAGAGGCAGTTGCCAAAACACCCGCCAAGGCTGAAGCGCCAGCTGCCGAAGAGGGCGCTTATATTTCGATTGATGACTTTACCAAAGTGGATTTGCGTATTGCTAAGATCGTCAGTGCCGAGCATGTAGAGGGTGCTGAAAAGTTGCTCAAATTGCTGCTCGATATTGGCGAAGAAAAGCCTCGCCAGGTATTTGCCGGGATTAAATCGGCGTATGACCCGGCGACGCTGGTGGGCCGTTTAACGGTGATGGTGGCTAACCTGGCGCCGCGCAAAATGAAGTTTGGCATGAGCGAAGGCATGGTGCTGGCGGCCAGCGATGAGCGTGGTGGTCCATATATTCTGTCGCCTGACAGTGGCGCGCAAGCTGGCATGCGCGTGAAATAATTGCCTTAAACATCAGCCAGCGCGTGTTGTGTCAACGCGCGCTGGCTGATGGATATCTTTTCTATTTTTGTTGTCTCAGATCAACTGAAGATTGGCGATACGCTGTTTTAATGGCGTGCGCCACACATGCGCTAACACATTGATTTATATTATATTCAATCATATAATATAAAGTTATATATTGTTCTACGGACGGTCCATCACTCAATGGCAAACCCTTTAGCAGTGAGCAGTGCAAACCCATGGCAAGGGCTGGATATCCAGTCTGAATGGGAGCGATTTAGTCAGCGCGATGCAGCTTCTGCCGAGGTATGGACCTCTCATGTGTGGGTTGACAACATGCACTGCGCCGCTTGCAGTGGCCGTATTGAGCAAACTATCAAACAACAGCGCGGCGTGCTTGCCGTGCATGCCAGTGCCGCTTCCAAACGTGTCCGTGTGGTGTGGGACGCGAAACAAATCTCCCCTTCAAGCTGGTTTGCCAATTTAAATGACATCGGCTATCCCGCGCTGCCTGTCAACGAATACAACGCTATTTCCGATCGTACCGTGCAGCAACGCAAGATGCTGTGGCGCCTGGTGGTGGCGGTGTTCTGCATGATGCAGGTCATGATGTACGCTTATCCTACTTATTGGTCGGACAGCAATGATATGGCGCCGGATATGGTGCAGCTCATGAAATGGGCATCGTGGGTGCTGACCCTGCCGGTGATGTTGTTTTCAGCCACCCCATTTTTGTCACAAGCCTGGGCCAGTATCAAGCAGCGCCAGTTAGGTATGGATGTGCCGGTGTCATTGGGCATCCTGGCGGCCTTTATCATGAGCACGCTGGCGACCTTTGCGCCCGGTGGCTGGTGGGGCGAGGTGGTTTATTATGACTCGCTCACCATGTTTGTCAGTTTTCTGCTGATTGGTCGCTGGCTGGATGTCAAATTGCGCAACCGCACGGCCGGTGCTTTGGAAAACATGATGCGCCGTTTGCCACATGCGGTGCTGAAAAAAAACGACGCCGGTGAGTGGGTACAAATTGCCGCGACCAATATCAATGTGGGTGATGTGTTGTATGTGCGCCCGGGTGAAGTGTTTGCAGCAGATGGCCTGGTATTGGTTGGCAGCACTAGCGCCGACGAGTCTATGCTCACGGGTGAATCTGAGCCGGTGCTAAAGCCTACTGGCGCCAAAGTCATTGCCGGTGCCGGTAATTTAACCTCTGCCATTGAAATGCAGGTCGAGCAGGTCGGCGAGGGTACGCAATACCATGCGCTGGTTAACCTTATGGCTTCGGCCTCAACTGAAAAACCGGGCATCGCTTTGCTGGCAGATAAAGTCGCGCAACCTTTCTTGTGGGCAGTATTGCTGGCAGCTATCTACGCGGTTTTTTTCTGGTGGAGCACCGATCCTGCCAAAGCCATTATGTCGGCCGTCGCCGTGTTGGTAGTGACTTGCCCATGTGCGTTATCCCTGGCAACACCTGCCGCCATGCTGGCCAGCGCCGGTACGTTTGCCAAGGGCGGCGTGTTGATTCGTCGTTTGCAGGCGATTCAGGCGATGAGTGAAGTGGATACTATCGTGTTTGATAAAACCGGCACTTTGACCGAAAACTTGCAGCAAGTGACCTTGGCCGAAAGTCATGCGGAATGGGATAGGCAGTGGTTGCTGGACGTGATTGCCAGCATGAGTCGCGATTCTTTACATCCGGTGGCTCAGGCGTTACATGGCTTTGCTTTGCAGCATGATGCACAAGATCAATTGGTGGTGCAGGATTGGCAAGAGATTGTCGGCGGCGGTATGTCTGCTACATTTAATGCACCAAATGGAGCATTACTGCCAGTGAAGCTAGGCAATGCGGAATTTTGTGGCATAAGAGACGAAATCGAGAGTGAAGCACTGCGTCAGGTCTATGTCACAACAGGTGAAATCCTGCTGGCGAGACTGACTTTGTCCGAGCAGGTAAAACCACATGCCAAAGCGGCTATTTCACAATTAATTGCACATGGGCTTGATATTCAGCTGTTATCTGGTGATAGAATAGCGCCCGTTAAAAACCTTGCAGCGCAACTGGGAATAGCGCGCGCATTTGGGTTACAAAAAGCAGCAGATAAGCTGCAGCATGTAAAGTTGTTGCAACAACAGGGGCGGAAAGTATTAATGGTTGGTGATGGTTTGAATGACGGCCCTGTCATTGCAGCAGCGCATACTTCTATTGCAATGGGTTCCGGCGTCCCTTTGACGCAGGCACAGGCCGATATGGTGGTGTTGGGTAATGATATCGGTGTGCTGGTTTCGCTCATTTCGCATTGTCAAAAAACCATCCTCATCGTAAAACAGAATTTGTTGTGGGCTGCGTTGTATAACGCAGCTGGCGTACCATTAGCGATTATGGGCTTGTTGCCCGCCTGGCTGGCCGGGCTGGGGATGGCGGCCAGTTCGTTATTGGTGTTGCTCAATGCATTACGTTTGACCGACTGGGATAAGTCGGGCTGGCAGAAAGGTCAGGCATAGCGTTATGGAAATTGCATTTTTATTGATCCCGCTGGCAGTGTTGCTGGTGTTTGTGATTCTGGGTGGCCTATGGTGGGCAATCCAGACCGGGCAGTTTGAAGACCTGGAAGAAGAAGGTTCACGCATTCTTGAGCAGGACTAATGCTTTTGGGAATTTCTGAACGGGATTGATGTGTGTCAAATCAGATTTGTGACAATCTGAGATGATCGGGTTGAACAACTAAAATTTTTTAGAATTTTTTTAGTGTTGGGTGTTTGTTTTAATCATTGGGAGAAATCCATGCAAAATGCAACCGTGAAGGCTGCGACCTATAACGATACAGTGGTCCGCCAGTTCGCAATCATGGCAGTGGTTTGGGGAGTTGTGGGCACACTGATGGGCGTGATTATTGCGTCTCAGCTGGTGTGGCCGGAGCTTAACCTGGGCCTGCCGTTTACCTCTTTTGGCCGTTTACGACCACTGCATACCAATGCAGTGATTTTCGCATTTGGTGGCTGTGCTTTATTTGCTACCTCATACTATGTCGTGCAACGTACCTGCCAAACCCGTTTGTTTAGCGACAAACTGGCAAGTTTCACTTTCTGGGGCTGGCAAGCAGTGATTGTCGCCGCAGCCATCTCCTTGCCATTGGGTTATACCCAGGGTAAAGAGTACGGCGAACTGGAATGGCCAATTGATATCCTGATTGCGATCGTATGGATTTCTTATGCCATCGTGTTCTTCGGTACCATCGGTATCCGTAAGGTTAAGCATATCTATGTGGCTAACTGGTTTTACGGTGCGTTCATTCTGGCGGTGGCTTTGTTGCACATCGTTGAGAGTGCCGCGATTCCGGCTGGCTGGTTCAAGTCTTACTCTGCTTATGCGGGTGTGCAAGATGCGATGGTGCAGTGGTGGTATGGTCACAACGCGGTAGGTTTCTTCCTGACAGCGGGCTTCCTGGGCATGATGTACTACTTCGTGCCTAAACAAGCTGAGCGTCCAGTGTACTCTTACAGCCTGTCTATCGTGCACTTCTGGGCACTGATTTTCACTTACATGTGGGCGGGTCCGCACCACCTGCATTACACCGCTTTGCCTGACTGGACTCAGTCCCTGGGTATGGTGTTGTCCTTAATCCTGTTTGCACCAAGCTGGGGCGGTATGATCAACGGTATCATGACCTTGTCCGGCGCATGGCATAAACTGCGCACAGATCCTATCTTGCGCTTCCTGATTGTTTCATTGTCTTTCTACGGTATGAGTACCTTTGAAGGCCCGATGATGGCGATCAAGACTGTGAACGCTTTGTCTCACTACACTGACTGGACCGTGGGTCACGTGCACTCTGGTGCTCTGGGCTGGGTGGGTTTCATTTCCATTGGTTCCCTGTACTTCCTGATTCCACGCCTGTTTGGTCAAAAACAAATGTACAGCGTGAAAGCGATTGAAGTGCACTTCTGGATGGCCACCATAGGCGTGGTGTTATACATCGCTGCCTTGTGGATCTCTGGTGTGATGGAAGGCCTGATGTGGCGTGCCATGAACGCTGACGGTACATTGGCTTATACCTTCGTTGAGAGTGTGAAAGCCAAGTTCCCTTACTACTTCACACGTGCACTGGGTGGTTTCCTGTATATGAGTGGCTTAGTCATCATGTTGTGGAACACCTATAAAACAGCCACTAATGGCAAACCAGCAACGGTAGAAGTACCAGCTGTTGTTGCACACGCTTAAGGAGCTCACTATGGCAACGCATCAAAACAATAGTGGCAATCTGCACGAAAAGATTGAAACCAATAACTTCCTGCTGATCGTGCTGACCTTCATCACGATCTCCTTCGGCGGCCTGGTTGAAATCGTGCCTTTGTTTTTCCAGAAATCCCTGACTGAACCCATCCGTGGTTTGCAGCCATACACTGCATTGCAATTGGCTGGTCGTGACATTTATCTGCGTGAAGGTTGCTACAACTGCCACTCACAGATGATTCGTCCTTTCCATGCTGAAACCTTGCGTTATGGTCACTACTCTGTGGCAGGTGAGTATGTGTACGATCACCCGTTCCAATGGGGTAGTAAGCGCACAGGTCCTGACTTGCACCGTGTGGGCGGCAAATACAGTGACGACTGGCATCGTGTTCACTTGAACCAGCCACGTGACGTTGTGCCGGAATCCATCATGCCAGCATATCCATGGTTGAATGAAAACCTGGTGAATGACGAAACGATTGGTGACCATATGGTTGCGCTGCGTAAAGTAGGCGTGCCTTACACCGACGAGCAGATCAAGGCTGCTGGCGCAGAAATCAAGGGTAAAACCGAGATGGATGCACTGGTTTCATACCTGCAAGTGTTGGGTACACACCTCAAATAAGGAGACGCGCCATGGATATGATCAATGTATTACGCATCGTGTTTACAGTACTGAGTTTTGTGCTGTTTATCGCAATCCTGGTTTGGGCATGGCGCAATCGTCACTCCGCACAGTTCAAGGACGCGCAAAACCTGCCGTTCGATCAAGACTAATACTCTGTGCGGAAAGCTTAAGGAAAACATCATGAATGATTTTGTAAACGGATTTTGGCCGATCTGGATTTCGACCATTACCTTGGGTGGGATCGCTTTTTGTGTCGGTTTGCTGATTTTCGCAAGCCGCGTCAAAGTGCCGCTGGATAGCGACAATACCAATGGTCACGAGTGGGACGGCATTAAAGAAATGAACAATCCGCTGCCAATGTGGTGGGTGGGCTTGTTTATCATCACTGTAATTTTTGGCTTGGCTTATCTGTTTTTGTTCCCGGGTTTGGGCACTTACAACGGTAAATTTGGCTGGACAGAAGTGAAGCAGTACGAAGCCGAAGTGGCCAAGAACAACGAAAAAATTGCACCGCTGTATGCTAAATACGCTGCAATGCCAGTAGAAGAAGTCGCCAAGATTCCGGAAGCTCGCGATATTGGTAAGCGCATTTTCTTGAATAACTGTGCCGCTTGCCATGGTTCAGATGCCAAAGGTAGCCGTGGTTTCCCTAACCTGACAGACACTGACTGGTTATATGGTGGTGCGCCTGACACCATCAAATTGACCATCAACAATGGCCGTAACGGCATCATGCCTCCAATGGCTGCTGCAGTGGGTAATGAAGAAGATGTGAAAAACGTCGCTAACTACGTGTTGAGTCTGTCTGGCAGTATTCATGACTCAGGTCGTGCCAATGCCGGTAAGGACAAGTTTGTTGTCTGTGCCGCTTGCCACGGTGCAGAAGGCAAGGGTAACCAAATGATTGGTGCGCCTAATCTTTCTGACAATATCTGGTTGCATGGTCAGGGTGAAGCCGCGATTATCAAACGCATTCACGAAGGCAAAAATAATGTGATGCCTGCCTGGAAAGAAAAATTCACGCCTGAGCAAATTCACCTGCTGACAGCGTATGTTTGGGGTCTTTCCAACAAATAAGGTGTATGCAAAACACAATGAGCGATATTAAAGAAAGCGCTGTGAACAAAACCACCATTCCTGCACAGGAGGTGGTTTTTTCACTTTATAAATCTGAAGACAAAGTCTATGCCCGCAGCGTATCCGGTTTATATAACCGTTGGCGCTGGGTCATGGTTTGGGCGACGCAGTTGTTTTTCTACGGCGTGCCGTGGTTGCAGTGGGACGGCCGCCAGGCCATGCTGTTTGACCTTGAGGCCAAGCGCTTTTATATCTTCGGTCTGATTTTTCATCCGCAGGACCTGATTTATCTGTCTTTCCTGCTGATCGTTTCAGCCCTGGCGTTGTTCCTGTTTACAGCCGTGGCCGGGCGCTTATGGTGCGGCTATACCTGTCCGCAAACGGTGTACACCGAAATCTATATGTGGATGGAAACCAAGATCGAAGGTGACCGCATCGCCCGCATGCGCCTGGACGACAGTAAGTGGAATCTGAACAAAATCAGCCGTAAATCGCTCAAGCAGTTTGCCTGGATCACATTTGGTTTATGGACTGGTGTGACGTTTGTGGGCTACTTTTCACCCATCCGCGAGTTGGTGCCTGCCATTGTTGAGTGGCAATTAGGTGGTTGGGAAACCTTCTGGATCTGCTTCTATGGGTTTGCAACTTATGGTAACGCTGGCTATATGCGCGAGCAGGTGTGTAAATATATGTGCCCTTATGCGCGTTTTCAGAGCGCCATGTTTGACGGCGACACCATGACGGTGACTTACGATGAGGCACGCGGTGAACCACGTGGTTCACGCTCTAAAAAAGCGGGTGAAAACGCCAACGGTCTGGGTAGCTGCATAGACTGTAGTATTTGCGTGCAGGTCTGCCCGACTGGCATTGATATCCGTGATGGTTTGCAATATGAATGTATCGGCTGCGGTGCGTGTATTGATGCATGTGACGATGTCATGGACAAAATGGGCTATGCCAAGGGTCTGATCAAGTACACGACGCAAAATGGCCTGGAAAATCGCTGGAGCCGCCAGCAAATGTGGCGCCGCCTGTTGCGTCCGCGGGTGCTGGTTTACACCGCCATTTTGTCGGCTTTGACCATTGGCATGGTTGTCAGCCTGTATTTCAAACCTGACTTCAGGCTGGACGTGTTGCGTGATCGTGCGATGTTGGCACGCTATACCGATGCGGGCAAGATTGAGAACGTTTATAACCTCAAGCTTGAAAATGATACCGAATCCGCGCGCGATTACAGCTTGCAGGTGACGGGTCTGCCAGACTTGGATGTGCATATTTCAGACAACAATAACCAGCCATTCAAAGGGCTTAAACCTTTTGAAACGCGTAATGTCATTGTAGAACTGCAATTGCCGGACGGCGTCACCAGCGCCGGTTCGCACAAAATCTATTTTGAAATGACGGATGTTGAATCCAAAGACACGATAAAAGAGAAGTCAGTGTTTATCGTGCCCAGCAACTAAAACGTCAGTTATATGGAGTACATAGAATGAGTAATTCTCGAGCAGCGCTCAAGGTAGCGCCGTTGAAGGCGGAGCAAAAGTGGTACCAGAATGCCTATGTCTGGCTGATTATAGGCGGTCCTTCCCTGGTGGTTGTAGCGTCTTTTATCACCTTGTACCTGGCGATTACGCATCCGGATCCGGCCATTGACGACTATTACCGCAAGGGCATAGAAATCAATAAAACGCTGGATGCACAAGGCCATGATATGCAGGATGAGTCTATGGCGCCTGCCATTCAGGCACGCAATCACGCGCAAACTGGCCTCAAACCGGCTGAAGAGTAGTCCTTAAATCAAATCCATTTACATGAACATGCGCACGCGGAATCCATGCGTGCGCAATGTGGCAGCGTAGCTCTCCAATATTTTTTCTGAAGTCGCCTGGATACACCCTCGGCTATCTTGTTGGCTTGGCCTGGCAATCCCGTAAAGCAAGATACCGCTCATCTTTTGCTTCAAGGGCAGCAGTGCTTGCATATAACCAGGCAGTGTGGGGGTAGTCACGGTTTCCCCGTGTTGAGACCTGCTGAAAATGGCCGTTTGCACCCAGGTGGCGCACAGCGTGCAGCAAGTGTTCAGGCGTTGTATATGTAATACCAACGGCAAGTGCGTATCGTTGACCGCCAGCATTTCGTCATCATTGCCTGCATCCAGTTTAAACCACACTTCACCCTCAAGCGTGTGCAACTGCTTGAGCGCGTGCTGGATGTGCGCATGCTGCAGTTGGCTGCCATTGGTAATCAGCCGCAGCTTGGCCGGGCGGTCATCGGGTTTTCGCTGTTGTAGCAGGTGGGCAACCATGTCCAGGACTTCTGCAAACTGCGGTGACGTGGTTGGCTCGCCGTCACCGGCAAATGCAATATCCTGCACGTAATCGCGTAGCGTCAACGTGGTGTGGTGGATATGCAGGGTTAACCAATTGAGGCAGTCGGTGAGCTCCTGCTGCAGGCGGTGAGTGTCTATCGTTGGTGAGGGGCCGCGTTGCAGGCCGGGCACCTGGCAATATACGCAATGCCAG
Source organism: Methylophilus sp. 14 (assembly GCF_015354345.1). GTDB lineage: Bacteria > Pseudomonadota > Gammaproteobacteria > Burkholderiales > Methylophilaceae > Methylophilus. The sequence continues at coordinate 923,672 of NZ_JADKYS010000001.1, forward strand.
TTACAACAATGATTGGGGTGCAGGTTGATGCCGATAGAAAGGCCTTGCGCCCGGCGTGACCACACCGGGTAAATATATTGCCAGTGTCGCGTGGATGCATAAGCCGCCAGGGCGTCGAAAAGGGCAGAGCGCTCCATCAGACGTCAGTCCTTATGGCGACGAGGCCACTGTTTAACACGTGCTGGCGTTAAAGATGGCCTGCAGTTTTTCGTGATCCAGAATGCGGATGTTTTTCTGTTTGACTTCAATAATACCTTCGTCGCTAAACTTGGAGAAGGTGCGGCTCACGGTTTCCAGCTTCATGCCCAGATAACTGCCGATTTCTTCCCGTGTCATGCGTAAAATCAATTCGCTTTTCGAGTAGCCGCGGGCGTGCAAACGTTGCAGCAAGTTGAGCAGGAAAGCCGCCAGGCGTTCTTCGGCACGCATATTGGCCAGCAACATCATGACGCCATTCTCGCGCACAATCTCGCGACTCATGATTTTGTGCACATGGCGTTGCAGCATGGGGATTTCACGTGACAGGTCTTCAACGTGGTTAAACGGCATCACGCAGACTTCGGCATCTTCCAATGCAATCGCGTTGCAATTGTGCTTGTCACTGACAATACCATCCAGTCCCATGATCTCCCCGGCCATCTGGAAGCCGGTGACTTGTTCGCGGCCATCTTCAGACACCACACAGGTTTTAAAGAAGCCAGTGCGGATGGCATACAAAGTGGTAAACGGGTCGCCACTGCTGAACAGGTGACCACCTTGCTTCACTTTTTTGCGGGTGGCGACCATGCCATCCAATTTGCTCATTTCGTCCGTGCTTAAACCTATAGGCAGGCACAGCTCGCGCAGGTTGCAGTTAGAGCAGGCGACCTTGAAGCTGGATTCGGCTTGCATGGGGGAGGTCCTTGGCAGTCGTTGATCTTGCGACTGATTATACGCTTCATGCGCATTGATTTCATGTGTGGCGATTTCATCTGCTGCAATGGCATTTAACATGATGCTGTTTACTCTTCCCTATTATAGTGCGTTGCATTATGCACGCGTAGCGCATCGGACTATTTGATATGCATCAAGAAGTCATGGTTTGCTTTATGGCAAAGTGGCTGTCAATGACTTTGGGGACGCGATGTCTCACTTGTGCCGACAGGAAAGAATTTGCTAGATACCATGAAACAACCGTTGATGATTACTCAAGAGCACATCGAACGCTATGATGTTTCGGGGCCGCGTTACACCTCTTACCCCACGGCAGATCGCTTTGTCGAAGCGTTTGATGCAGCGGCCTATGTCAAGGCGGCAGAGCAGCGCAATATCAGCAACTGGACGCAACCGCTGTCTGTTTATGTGCATATCCCGTTTTGTGCCTCTCTGTGTTTTTATTGTGCCTGCAATAAAATTGTTACCAAGCGTTATGAGCAGGGCGCAATTTATCTCAATTACCTGCAACGCGAACTCAATCTGCACCTGCACAAATTTTCGCAGGCGCAGGCGGTGAACCAATTGCACCTGGGCGGCGGCACACCGACCTTTCTCAATGATGAAGAGTTAACCAGCCTGGTCGACATGCTGAAAAAGGCCTTTGTGTTTAACCAGGAGGGCGAATACTCCATCGAAATTGATCCTCGCACGGTCAACCAGCAGCGCTTGCAGCATTTGCGTACCCTGGGCTTTAACCGCCTGAGTTTTGGTGTGCAGGACTTTGACGCTGAGGTACAGCAGGCCGTGCATAGGGTGCAATCTTATGCACAAGTGGAAACGCTGATGCAACAGGCGCGCGAGATGGGATATCAGTCGATTAATGCTGATCTGATCTATGGCTTGCCCAAACAAACGCCAGCGACGTTTCGCGAGACGATTGCCAAAATCACCACCTTGCGCCCGGACCGCATTGCCCTCTATGGTTACGCACATTTGCCGTCACGGTTTAAACCGCAGCGTCGTATTCTGCAAGATGAGTTACCCAATGCGGTCGACAAGATTCAAATGCTGTCAGAAGCGATTCAGCAATTGATGCAGGCTGGCTATGTGTATATCGGTATGGATCACTTTGCCTTGCCTGAAGATTCTCTGGCGATTGCCAAGCAGCAGGGCAGGTTGCACCGTAACTTCCAGGGTTACAGCACCATGGCAGACCAGGACATCCTGGCGCTGGGCGTGTCTGCCATCGGCAAAATGGGCGCGACGTATAGCCAGAATGCCAAAACGCTGGAAGAGTATTACGACTTCCTCGACCAGGGCCAACTGCCGATTGTGCGTGGATTGGCACTCAGCCGTGATGACCTGATCCGGCGTGCGGTGATTATGGCCATCATGTGTCACGGTGAGCTCAGCTATGAGTCGATAGAGCTTTCCTATATGGTGAATTTCAGGGAATACTTTAAGTCAGAGATTCAACAATTGGTCGACAAACAGAAGCAAGGCCTGGTGGTGCTGGAAGACGACGGCCTGAAAGTGACTGAAATGGGCTGGTACTTTGTGCGCGCCATTGCCATGGTGTTTGACCGCTATTTGCAGCACGATGCCAACCGTGCAAGGTTCTCCAAAATCCTTTAAAATCCCGGCATGTTAGCCAGCTTACTCCTGACCGCCTTTGTCATGGGGCTGGCAGGCGGCCCGCATTGCATAGCCATGTGTGGTGCGGCTTGCGGCGCCATGCAGTCTTCAGTCACTACCACCAGCCAGTTTCGTTCGATTCCGTTACGCGTCATCAAAACCGTTCCCTGGAGTTTCTACCTGGGCCGCATGCTGGGTTACGGCATGCTGGGGGCGATCGCGGCAGAAACTTTGCGCGGCCTGGCCTGGTTATCTAATCAAAGCCATGTATTTCAACCATTGTGGACCTTCTCACACACCCTGATTTTTGCGTGGGGCGTGTTATTGCTGGTCACGGGGCAGCAACCGCAATGGGCCGTGCAGCGCGCGCAACAAGTCTGGGCATGGATTAAACAGCGTACCGAACACGCCAAACTAGGGTTTTTACTCACAGGCATGATCTGGGCCTTGTTGCCATGTGGATTACTCTATTCGGCCGTGATGCTTGCCTCATTGCAATCGCAATGGTTACAAGGCGCACTGGTGATGATGGCTTTTGCCTGTGGCTCTGCCACCGTGCTGGCACTTGCACCTTTGATCTGGCGCGCCAGCCAGCAATCCATGCCGAGCTGGTTTAAAGAGTCTACCGGCATGCGCCTGAGCGGCGTGTTGCTTATCGCCCTCAGCGTGGTCGCGTTGTGGATGGACGTCATGCATCACGACAAGTTGTGGTGCCAATTGCTTTAAGCGTTGCTTTTATTGCCTGTATTCTGTAACTTCCAATTGTTAAATTAATTTAACAGTTGGAGGCCTCATGCTCGTGGCAGCGCGGTACATACTGTGTATTTTTCTCTTGTTGCTGGTTGTGCATAGCCATGCGCAAGCCCCTGCCATTTTGCTGGCGCAGATTTACCATGATGATATCCAGGTGCAGGACTACCTGGTCAGTGAAAAGCTCGATGGTATTCGCGCGGTCTGGGATGGCCAGCAATTCACCAGTCGGCAAGGTCATCCCATCCATGCACCCGCCTGGTTTAGCCAGGACTTTCCCCAGCGGCCATTAGATGGCGAGTTATGGATAGGTCGTGGCCAATTTGAGCAACTATCCTCCACCGTCAGGCAAACGCAGCCAAATGACGCCGCCTGGCGACAAGTCGCTTATTATGTATTTGAGTTGCCTGATGCTGCTGGCGATTTCTTACAGCGAGCGCAGCAAATTGTGCAAATCGTCCAGCAAGCACACAGTCCTTATCTCAAAAGCCTGCCGCAGTTCCGTGTTAAAGATCGACAAGTGCTTAAAAGAACGCTGGATCATATTGTAGCTCAACGTGGCGAAGGCCTGATGCTGCATCGTGCCGATGCGCCATACCTCACCGGCCGCAGCCATGTCTTGCTCAAACTCAAGCCGCAACTGGATGCAGAGGCCACAGTGATTGCCCATGTGCCCGGCAAAGGCAAATACCAAGGTAAAATGGGCGCATTGCTGGTAGAAACCCCGGCAGGTATCCAATTTAAACTGGGCACCGGATTCAGCGACGCCGAGCGTGCGCATCCACCGCCCATCGGCTGCCAGGTGACTTATACTTACCGTGATGTGACCAAAACGGGTAAACCCAAATTTGCCAGTTTTTTGCGCATCCGCCCGCCGGAATAGATAAAGGAAAACATATGAAGTGGTTCGCAGGACTCTTAAGTTGCTGGATAGCAGCCAACGCCTACGCGCTGGATTTAAGCGGTGTGTACGCTTGTACGGGCGACGATGCGCACGAAGGCAAATATACCGGCACAGTGACTATGAAATTGCGTCCTGAGCATAGCAAAGGCGCAGATGCCAGCTACGACTTCCAGCTCGAAGTGCCTGATTATGGTGTCTACAAAGGCCACGCAGCAGCACATGGCATGCACGCCGCCATGCATTTTGCCTTGCCAGCAGAGGATGGCGAATATGGTGGCAAAACGCATGATTATGGCACTGGCATTGCTGAGTTCAAGAAAAATGCCAAAGGGCAATTAAGTTTCAGGAAGTTTTATTTTGAACCTGGGTTTAAGGGTGGGAATACTGGGGTGGAGGAGTGTGTTAGAAAGTAATTTTTTCACTGCGCGCATGCAATATTGCAAGTGGTTTGCAGCACCTCGATGTGGTTGCTATCCAGGCTGGTGAGAATGCAATAAAAGGTTGTTCTTTGATTGATTGTCGTAGAGTGGTGACGGATTCTTCGCCGGTGGTTTGCCTGTTTTGTGTGTTACGGCGACACTCGTCATTCCGGCGTAGGCCGGAATCCAGGCAGGATGGGATTTCTCGCAACTGATTATTTGTTGGACGGTTGCTTTTCGCTTTTTCAGCGAGTTACTTTTCTTTGCTTGCCCAAAGTAGTCGTAGGGTGGGCATGAATGCCCACGCGTTAGTGGTTGTTTGTCAGGTTGCTTTTCGCCTTTTTGGCGACCATTCTTTCTTATGCTTGTCCATAAGAAAGAAGGCAAAGAACAAGACACCCCAGCTTCCGCTTGTTCCCTGCGCTACTCAGATTGTCGGGCGGCCATCGAAACTCAACCTGGCAGCTCACACAAAGCGTGAGCTGCTGCGGGATTCGGACAGCCGATGGCCGAGTACTCCCGCCAACCCTGCGTTGCTCGGCGCGGCAGATGGGGACCCCGAACACCTACTGAGCGCAACGGTTGGTGATTTTAAGAAATGAATCTGGTTTTTTAACCGTTCCAACTTTCACGCTGCTACTTAAATGAGAAGAATCCCATTCCATCACGCTGAGTAGCGGAGACGAAGTGGGGGTAGTCGGCCATCGTCTGTTCGAGTTCCGCGGTGGCTTGCGTCTTTTGCAAGCCGCTAGGGCGAGTTTCGATGGACGCCCACTTTGTTGATAACTAAGACTTCGTAGAGGTCTGTTACGACGTAGGCTAACTCGCGCAGCGATGTTAAGCGTAGCGGCCGTAGCCAACAACGCAAGGGAGCCGAAGGCCGTGATGGCTGGGTGTCGTCCTCTTTGGTTACTTGTCTTAAGGACAAGCACCAGAAAGTGACTCGCCTAAAGGCGAAAAAGCAGCCTATCAAACAAGAGAAACTTAAGTTATATGTAAGCTCTGAGAATGCATGTCATTTCGCCTGCCATGTTAAAATCTCCACCCTATGACCGCCGTCTCTCCAATCCAACTCATCACCCAGCTCGAAAAACAACTTTCCCAGTGCATGCTGGCTGACCGCTTTCCGCTTAAGCGTCGCTTGCAGCAGCTTAAAGAGGCGTTAAAGCAGAACAAACCTGTCGATAAAACCCTGGTGGAGATTGCACATAAAGTGCAGGCTTCGCAGCAGCGTTTGCAAGCGCGGTTGGCGGCATTACCCAAGCCGGAATATCCGCAGGAATTGCCAGTGAGTGGCAAGAAAGACGAGATTGCCGCGGCGATTGCCAAGCATCAGGTGGTGATTGTGTGTGGTGAAACCGGCTCAGGTAAAACCACGCAGTTGCCTAAAATTTGCTTAGAACTCGGTCGCGGTGTGAGTGGCTTGATTGGTCATACGCAGCCGCGCCGGATTGCGGCGCGCTCAGTCGCTTCTCGTATTGCGCAGGAGTTGAATAGCCCGCTGGGTGAAGCGGTGGGTTACAAGGTGCGCTTTAATGATAAGTTGTCCGAGAGTAGCTATGTCAAGCTGATGACAGATGGCATTTTGCTGGCGGAGACGCAGAGCGATAAGTTTCTCAATGGCTATGACACTATCATTATCGATGAGGCGCATGAGCGCAGCCTGAATATCGACTTTTTGCTGGGCTATCTCAAACAGTTATTACCCAAGCGGCCGGATTTGAAAATCATCGTCACCTCTGCGACGATTGATGCGGATCGATTCTCTAACCATTTCAATGGTGCGCCGGTGATTGAAGTCTCTGGCCGCACATATCCTGTTGAAATTCGTTACCGACCGCTGGGCAATAAAACCACCATGGTGGCGGTGGAGGTGCCGGTGGATGACGGTCTGGACGATATAGACCGTTTTGCGCAGGACCTCATGGGCATCAAGCGCAAGCCGCCGCGTACCGAAACACGCTGGCTGGAAGAAGATGACGAAGAAGAGGTGATGGAAGACGCCATCCTCGACACGGCCGAGGATTTGTTGCGTTTAGGCGATGGCGATATTCTGGTGTTCTTGCCTGGTGAGCGTGAAATCCGTGATACGGCCGACCATTTACGTAAATATCAGGGCCGTTCGCCTAAGCTGAAGTCGATTGAGATTTTGCCGTTGTTTGCCCGGCTGAGCATTGAGGATCAGCAAAAGATTTTCCGCCCAGGCGGCCAGCGCCGCATTGTGTTGGCGACTAACGTGGCAGAGACGTCGCTGACGGTGCCAGGCATTAAGTATGTGATTGATGCAGGCTTGGCGCGTGTGAATCGCTACAGCCCGCGCGCCAAGGTCGAGCAGTTGCAGATTGAAAAAATCTCGCAAGCGGCTGCCAAGCAGCGGGCAGGGCGTTGTGGCCGGGTGTCTAACGGCATTTGCGTACGCTTGTACTCAGAAGAAGATTTTAACCAGCGTCCGGCGTTTACCGATCCTGAAATTTTGCGCAGCTCGCTGGCCAGTGTGATTTTGCGCATGGCCGATTTGCGACTGGGCGATGTGGCCGAGTTCCCGTTTATTGAGGCGCCTTCGTCACGCCTGATTAGCGATGGCTACCAGTTGCTGCAAGAGTTGGGCGCGGTGACCGAGCGCCGCGAAATCACCGAATTGGGTCGGCAAATGGCCCGTTTGCCGCTGGACCCACGCGTGGCGCGCATGATTATTGCGGCGAAAAAAGAAGGCTGTTTGCGCGAAATCCTTATTATCGCCAGTGTGCTCAGCATGCAGGACCCGCGCGAGCGGCCCATGGATAAACGCGAAGCGGCGGACAGCGCGCACGCCAAGTTCAAGGCGGATGACTCCGACTTTATGAGTTATCTCAAATTGTGGGAGTGGTACGAACAGGCGTTAAAAACCAAGAAATCCAACCGCGATTTGCTCAACCAGTGCCATCAAAACTTCCTGTCCTTTTTGCGCCTGAAGGAGTGGCGCGAGTTGCATGCGCAATTGCTGGATATGGTCGAGGAGATGGATTTTAAGCGCAGCGACAAAGAAGCCAGTTATGAGCAGGTGCATAGGGCTTTGCTGTCTGGTTTGCTGGGTAATATTGGCTTTAAAGACGGCGACAGCGAAACCTATGCTGGCGCGCGCGGCATTCGTTTTACTATCGCGCCGGGCTCAGCCCTGAAAAAAAATCGCCCTAAATGGGTGATGGCGGCCGAGCTGGTGGATACCACCAAGTTGTATGCGCGTGTCGTTGCAAGAATTGACCCAGACTGGATAGAGCCGATTGCCAATGAAGGTGGCAGCCGTGACCTGACGCAAAGCGACTATACCGACCCGCGCTGGGATAGAAAAACCGCGCAGGTGGTGGCCTGGGAGCGCGTGAGTTTGTATGGTCTGACCATTGTGCCCAAACGCCGTGTGCATTACGGGCCAATCAACCCGACCGAAGCACGCGAGATTTTTATCCGCGAAGCGCTGGCGAATATGGAGTTCGATACGCGCGCGCCATTTTTTGAAGCGAATCGCCGCTTGATCGCGGAAGTTGAGGCCTTGGAGCACAAGGCGCGTCGACAAGACGTGTTGGTGGATGAATACCAGTTATTTGTGTTTTACGACAAAGTGGTGCCGCCGATTGCCGAGCCTGGTCAGCAAACGCCTTACCGCATTTATAATGGCGCCGCGTTTGAAAAATGGCGCCAGGATGCAGAAAGAATCAATCCGAAAGTGCTGCATCTGACGCGCGAGTCGCTGATGCGTCACGGTGCCAGCGCCATTACCGAGGTACAGTTTCCTGAGCAAATGACCATCGATGGCGAGACAGTGCCGCTCAAATACCGTTTCGAGCCTGGTCATGTGCTGGATGGCGTGACGGCGACGATTCCGTTAGCTTTGCTGAACCAGTTGGATGCCACGGTAACCGAGTGGCTGGTGCCTGGCATGGTGCGTGACAAGGTGACCGCGCTGATTAAAGCCTTGCCTAAAACTTTGCGCCGCGTCTGTGTGCCAGTGCCGGAGTTTGTGACGGGTTTTCTTGAGTGGGCGGAACAACAACCTGGCTCGTCATTCCCGCGCAGGCGGGAATCCAGTCAAGGTGATCACGTGGATGCTGGCCTGGATTCCCGCCTGCGCGGGAATGACGGGATGATTTTGATGTTGGCTGAGTTTATTAAGCACAAAACCGGCCTGAAATTAAATCCAGAAGAATTCGACCTGGCAGGCCTGGACCCGCATCACCTCATGAATTTTAGTGTAGTCGATGAAAAAGGTCGCGAATTGGGCATGGGCCGTGACTGGCACCTGCTCAAGAAGCAACTTGGCTCGGCTGCCCAGTTGACCTTTAGAACCGGATCACCGGGCATTGAGAAGTCTGGCCTCAAACAATGGGATTTTGGCGATTTGCCAGAAACGCTGACGTTTAGCAAAGATGGCCGCCAACTCACAGGTTACCCGGGGCTTGAAGACAATGGTGATAGCGTCGCTATCAAACTGTTTGATACGGCAGAAGTTGCGGCCGCTTCGCACCGCAAAGGCGTGTGTCGATTAATGCGTTTTGAGCTCAAAGAGCAAATCAAGCAGCTCGAAAAAGGCTTGCCTGGCTTTAACCAGTATGCCTTGTTATTGCGCGCCATCATGAACCCGGATCAACTGCGCGAAGACATGCTGCAAGCCATTGCCGACCGTGCGTTTATTGCCGAGGATGAGTTGCCACGTACCAATGCGGCTTTTATGCAGCTCAAGGCACGCGCCCGCACGCGCTTGCCTGCCGTCACCGAGGCCTTGACGCGACAGGCACAACTGATTGCCAATGAGTATCAAACGCTGGCGACACAGTTGCAAAAAATGACACCGGTGACGCAAAAAATCAAACGGGAATGTGAGCAGCAATTGCAAGGCATGCTTTATCACGGTTTTTTCAGCCAGACGCCATGGGAGCAATTACCGCATCTGCCGCGATACCTCAAGGCGATTAAAATGCGCATCGATAAATATCCAACCAGCATAGAGCGTGATGGCCGCCATGCACAAGCGCTGGCGCAGCTCGAGCAGCGTTGGCAACAAAAGGTAGAGCAGTTGCGTAAGGCGCATCTACCTGTAACCAACCCGTTACAAGACTTTACGTGGCAGTTGCAAGAGTTGCGTGTATCATTATTTGCGCAGGAATTAAGAACCCCTTATCCTGTCTCAATCAAACGTCTTGAAAAACTCTGGCTAGAAATACAATCGTGATGCGTAACATCCGCTCATTTGTGATTAATTCTGTTGATGCAGCCTTCTCCTTTTGAACCCTTTAGTACGCCAAACTGGCTAAAGCCCAAGCAACGCGACCGCGTGTTGCATATCCCGGCACGCCTGATGTGGGCGGTACTGCTATCGCTACTGTTTCATGCGATTCTGTTCTGGGGATTTTTACTCGACTTGCTCAAGCCGCTCGAAGAGCCCGCGCAAGAGCCGTTGAATATTGTGCTGGATCTCGGCGTACCTGCGCCGAAAACGCCTAAAGTGTCTCCACCGCCAGAAATGCCGCCGGAGCCACCCCCTCAGCCGCAACCTAGGCCGAAGCCACAACCTAAAGCTGAGCCAAAACTACCGAAAAAGGTCATTCAATCGCAACGGCCAGATAGCCCGTTTAAATTGCCCGAGCCTAAGCCGCAAAACCGGCCTGAGCCAACACCGCCTATGCCACCGCCACCGGTGGAAGATTTTTCCAACTTTATCAAGCGTAGGCAGTCGGATCGTAACTCAGATGAAATGGCTGCCAAGCAGATCAACGATGCCGCCGCTGCCGCTGAGCGTGGCCCGTCAGAAGACGAGCGCCGCACCAAAAACATCATGAACAACCTTAAGTTTGGCACTAACGGTTTGTTCCAGATTCGGCGCATGGACCCGTTTACTGCCACCTTCAGCTTTAAAGGCTGGGTCAATGACTACACCTCGGCCAATACGCAGTATTTCGATGTTGAAGCACGTAATGGCGAGGATATTCGCCTGGTGATGATGCGCCGTATGATTGCGATTATCCGCGAGCATTACAACGGTGATTTTGACTGGATATCCAACCGCTTGGGGCGCACGGTATCACTGTCTGCACGGCCTGCAGACAATGCGTTCCTTGAAGACTTCTTAATGAAGGAATTCTTCGGGCCCAATTATAAAAACCTGGATGTGTACGGGCGCTAGCCAGCGCGCAACGATGATGCCAGGCGACTTCGATCATCCGCTGTTGACGAAACGGCCACCTTGGCAAAGTTATTTAGTCCTGATGGCTAGCCTGGCCTTGGTTTCAGGCATGGGCGTGCATTATTTTGCTGCACTGGGTGTGGCTGTCATTACGCTGCTTTACCTGTTGTGTGTGCTGTGGGCGGCTTATTTCCTGCGTTTCTCTCACGCCTTGCTGACAGCGATCGTCGCTGTTTTACTCATCAATTACTTTTTTATCGAGCCGCGTTATACCTTTTGGATCGCCAGCCTGCAATCCTGGCTGATGTTATCGGTGTTTGCTGCGCTGGCCTTGATGGTGAGCCGTGCCATGCAGCAACTCAAGCAGCAGCGGCAGCAGGCGCAACAATCAGCGTTACAGTCACGTTTTTTCCAGTCATTGGCCGAGTTGCTGGCCATGCAAGCCAGTGTGGAGGACTTGTTGCAGGCTGCCTGCCAGCATGTGCAGGACGTGTTCGGTTGGCAGGTGAGCGTAGTGCAACTGTCCGATACCGGTGCATTAAGCTGTTTGGCGGGGGTGCCGATACCCGCACTGGAAGCCTCCAGTGTGCAATGGGCGCTGGATTATCAGCGCGCCATCGGGGCGGGCACTGCAGACTGGCCTGAACTGGATATTTGCCTGCTGCCGTTTGGCTTTCCACAACGTGAAGTGCTGGTGGTTGCTCGCCATGCCACGCCTGACCTGCATTTTTTACGTCTGCTGACGCATCAAATTGCACAGGCGGCGATAAAGCTACGCCAACAAATCGCCCTGGCTGAGGCCGCACGCGATGCCAGTGAAGCCAATTTCAAAAAGACACTGCTCACCGCGTTATCACACGATATGCGTACACCGCTCACCGCCATCCTCGGCGCAGTCAATGTGCTGGCAGATACACAGATTGCGCTGGCGCCAGCGCAGTCCGCACAGTTATTGCAAAGCATACAAGCCGAAGCCAGCTATCTGACACAGGCCACAGAGAATATCCTGACCCTGGTGAAGCTGGAGGCGGGCGCCAGCAGTTTGCATCTGGACTGGGAGTCGCCACAAGAAATCATGCAGCATGTTGCACAGCGTTATTTACAACGTACACCTGCGGTGCCGTTGAAGATCACTTTTCCGGAGTTGGATGCAGCGCAAGAAGTCCTGTTTAAAGCCGATGCGGTATTGGTGGCGCATGCGCTGGCCAACCTGATTGATAACGCCTTGCAATGGCGTGAGCCGGGCACCGCCATTGAAATCGACATGCATATTGCATCCTCTTCGTTGGCATTGTCTGTGCGTAATCAGGGGCCTGGCTTCCCACCAGGTTTTGTGATCTCTGCGTTTGAGTCAGCCAAGCCTGCTGCTGCAGGCACGCGTGGTTTTGGGCTGGGGTTATCCATTGTGGATACTGTGATGCAACTACATGGCGGGCAAGTAGAGATAGGCACCAGTGCCGACCAGCGCACCGAGGTGCGCCTGCTGTTTCCCTTTGTTTATGCCGCAGACTTAATCAAGGCCGATACATGAGCGAGCAGGCGACCCTATTATTGGTAGAAGACGACCCCGGCGTATATCAGTTTTTATTACCCGCGTTGTCGGCGCACGGCTACCGCGTGCAACATGCGCGTGACCTGGCGCAGGCGCGCGAGGCCACTGGTTTTGCCATGGTGATTCTCGATTTAGGCTTGCCGGACGGGCAGGGCGAGCAGTTTATCCCGCATCTGCGCAGTTATTCCGATGTGCCTATCCTGGTATTGTCGGCGCGCCAGGATGAGCTGGATAAAGTGCATTGCCTGAATCTGGGCGCTGATGATTACCTGATGAAACCATTTGGTTTGCAGGAACTGCTGGCCAGGGTGCAGGTGGCTTTGCGGCGCACTGCCATTATGCAGATGCGCGACCACGTTTATCAACATCAGGCATTAGTCATTAACCGCGCCAGCGGCATGGTGACCAAACATGGCGAACCCTTGCATTTAAGCCCGATTGAGCACGCTTTGCTCATGTTGCTGGCCAGCAAGCCCGGCACTATTTTTACCCATAGCCAGTTGCTGGCGCAGGTGTGGGGGCCGGATTATATCGACGACACGCATTACCTGCGTATCCACATTGGCCGTTTACGCGCCAAGCTGGAAGATCAGCCCGCCACGCCGCAAACCTTGCTCACCGAGCTGGGTATCGGTTACCGCCTTGCCTAGTCCTTAAAACGTTGTTTATGCGATTGATATACCGTTAGTCGCACACTGCCTCCATCAATCAACCACAAGGGGATGTGATGGACAATCTTTCCATACGAAAAAGCAGTTTGGCAGCACTGGCGTTAGGGGCAATAGGCGTGGTGTACGGTGATATAGGCACCAGCCCGCTGTATACCATACAAGTGATTTTTAGCGAGAGCACGGGCGTGCCGCTTAACCAGGCCAATATCCTGGGCGCGATCTCGTGTATTTTCTGGCTGCTGATGTTTGTAGTGACATTTAAATATGTGCTGCTGGTGCTACGTGCGAACAACAAAGGCGAAGGCGGAGTCATGGCCTTGCTGGCGCTGGCGGTCTCCAGTTTGCGCCCGCAAGATAAGCGCGCCAGTGGGTTGCTACTATTAGGTGTGCTCGGCGCCGCTTTGTTTTATGGCGATAGTGTGCTTACGCCCGCCATTTCGGTGCTGTCTGCGGTAGAGGGCTTGCAAGTCGCTTCGCCCGCACTGGCGGCGCAAGTGTTGCCGATTACCATCGCTATCCTCATCGGCCTGTTCTGGTTTCAACGCCATGGCACGCATGCCGTCGGCCGTTTCTTTGGCCCTATCGTCATTGTCTGGTTCCTGGCGCTGGCGACCATCGGCGTGCATCAAATTGCGCAAGCGCCAGAAGTATTACAGGCGCTGCATCCGCAACATGCCTGGCAGTTTTTGCAAGCGCGTGGTGCCGGTGTGTTTATCGCCATTGGTGCCATCTTGCTGGCAGTGACAGGGGCTGAGGCTTTGTATGCTGACATGGGCCATTTTGGCCGCCCGGCCATACAACTCGCCTGGCTGGGACTGGTGTTTCCCTGTCTGGCTTTAAATTACCTGGGGCAGGGCGCCTTGTTGCTGCAACACCCTGAGGCGGTCAGCAATCCGTTCTACCTGTCTTTCCCGCAACCATTGCTGATTCCTGCCGTGATCCTTGCGACATTGGCCACCATTATTGCCTCGCAAGCGGTGATTTCCGGCGCCTTTTCCATGACGCGGCAGGCGATTCAATTAGGCTTTTTGCCACGCATGCGCATCATTCATACCTCGGCCAGTGAGTCCGGCCAGATTTACATCCCAGCAGTGAATTGGGCGCTGTTGCTGGCTGTGATTATCGTCTGTCTGGCTTTTCAAAGTTCGTCAGCGCTGGCCTCAGCGTATGGTATTGCCGTCACTGGCACCATGCTTATTACGACGATCTTGCTGTTTGTGGTGATGCGTCATCGCTGGCAGTTTCCGGCCTGGTTGGTCTGGGTGTTGACCGCTACTTTAGGCACGGTGGACGCCGTATTGCTGAGCTCGGCCTCCATGAAATTTATGCAAGGCGGCTGGTTTCCCATCGCGCTCAGTGTGTTGCTTATTGTGCTGATGACTACCTGGAAAAAGGGCCGTTATACCTTACTGAACGGCATTGCCGAGAACGACCCCAAGTTGGAACCATTGCTCGCTACGCTAGCCAGCAGCACATTGCCGCACGTGCAGAGAACGGCGGTGTATATGGTGTCTAATCTGGACACCGTACCGCAGGCCTTGATGCATAATCTCAAGCATAACCAGGTGCTGCATCAGCGTAACCTGTTTGTGAATGTGTCGTTTGAAGACGTGCCCTTTATGAATACCGCTGAGCGCGTGACTGCCAAACGCCTGGCCGATGGTTTCTGGCAAGTGCAGTTGCGTTATGGCTTTATGCAGCATGCCGATATTCCGCAAGCCTTGCTGCAACTCAATCTGGATGGCGAAAAACTGGATCCGTTTACCAACTCCTACTTTTTGAGTCGCGATATTATTGTGCCAGACGTCGGGGGTGCCATGCCGCGCTGGCGTGACCAGCTGTTTTCAGTCATGTCACGCAATGCCAGCAGCGCCGTGGAGTACTTTAATATCCCAGCCAATAGCGTTATTGAGTTAGGTAGCCGGGTACAGCTTTAATCAGTCTTTTGCAGCCACCTTTGCGTGGTGGCTGCAACTAAAAAAAGCCCCAGTGATGGGGCTTTTTGGTTGGTTTAAGTTTTGTGGCTACGGGTCGCAGGCTGTTCATGTAGCAATTTATACACCTGCTCAATTTCCTTTTGTTCTGCCGTATCCAGCACACCGTCCTGATTAGCATCCATGTGCTCAAAGGTTTTTTTCTGGTGCGTCGTATCCCCTTGCAAATACTCCTGCAACGAAATCACGCCATCTGAATTTTCATCCAAATAACTGATGCTGTAATTCGCTGGTATGTTGTGGCAATCCGGCATCGCCGTGTGCTCATCGGCATGTGATTGTTGATACAGCGAAGGCAGCAAAAAAATCATAAAAGTAAATACTGGTATTTTCATATTAAATCACCCCGTCATCTCATCCCAAGTACGTAGCTGATAAGATTATCGCGATAGCTAACAGGTTCCACGCGAAGCAGGCTCTTTGCAAGATTTAATCTCTGCTGAAGACAACAAAAAACCCGCACCAGGCGGGTTTTTGTCACAGCTTGAATCTGCTAATGGTCGCTGCTGCCGTGCCCGGCAATTTTGTCCATCCAGGCAAATAGCACGCCGGTGATGATAAAGGTCAGATGAATGCCCACCAGCCACGCCATTTGCTCGGTGGTGAAAGAAGCGGTGCCGGAGCTTTGGTGCACAAACGCTTTCAGCAGGTCGATGGCAGAAATCGCCACGATAGAACCAATCAGTTTGAGTTTCAGGCCAGAGTAATCGACTTTACCCATCCACTCCGGGCGGTCTTCGCTGTCGGCGGTATCAATACGCGACACAAAGTTTTCATAACCACTGAAAATCACCATAATCAGCAAGTTGCCCACCAGGGTGATGTCTACCAGCGCCAGCAATGAAAGCACGGTTTCCTGCTCAGAGAACGAGGCTAAGTGCGAGACGATGTGAAAAAACTCCTGGCCAAACTTCACCAGCAAAATAAACAAGCCACCCACCAGGCCGAGATACATCGGCGCCATCAACCAGCGGCTTCTAAAAATCCAACCTTCTAACAATTTTTCTAAATAATGGCCCATATCAATTCCTATTTAATACAACTTTTATTGCCTATACCGAACTCAAATAAATATTCGAGCGGGATGAAGTGCAAGGCGCCCGGAACACAGAAACCGGACAACTAACGCAGTGTTGCGACGAAGGCTAACTCGCGCAGCGATGTTAAACGTAGTGGCCGAAGTCAATGTACATTTAGTACATGAGGATTTCGAGTACCGCGCAACGCAACAATTCGCCCGCGCAGTATTTATTTTTTAAAACTGCGTCAGCATTGTGCGTACAGCTTCCTCATCAATCCCCTTGCCGATAATCACAATGCGGCTAATGGGCTCTTCTTCGTCCCAACCTTCGAGCAGCGTAGGCGGGTAGGGCGTAAAGTGCACCGCGTGTATCGCCAGCGGCGCAGGCGCATCTTCCACGTGCAAAATGCCTTTTAAACGCAGCAACTTTTCACCGTGGGTTTGGCATAGCTTGAGAATCACGCCTTTAAAGTCAGCCCACGCCATTGGCTTAGGCAAATACACCGTAAACGTATTCACATCGTCATGCGCAGGCGCTTTAGGCAAAGTGCCTTTTTTCGCAGCACTAAACCCACTCGCAGGCGCACGCAACCAGCGCTGCGGGTTGGCCTGCTTGTTAGCAAAGTCAAACAACCCAACGTCAATAATCTGCATCGGGTCTATCTCGCCATGCGACACAAACTCTTGCGTCGCATTCGGGTTAATCTCAGTCAGCTTCGCCTGCAAGGCTGCAATCTGCTCAGGTGTCGCGGTGTCACGCTTGGTAATCAGCAACACATCCGCCACTGCGGCTTGTTTGAGCGCTTCTTTCTGCTGCTCAATCTGCTGCAAACCATATGCCGCATCTATCGTCACCACCACGGCGTCTAAACGATAAACCGACTCAATCACCGGCTCATTCATCAGGTTAGCCAAAATCGGGCCAGGGTCAGCCATGCCTGTGGTTTCAATCACCAGACGGTTAAACTGCGGCACGGCTTGCAAACTGCGCTTAAAAAATAAATCGCGCATGGTGTCCGCCAGCTCGTTTTTGAGCGAGCAACACAAGCAGCCAGAACTCAACAATACTGTGTTGTCAGCAATATGCTCGCTCTCAATGGTTTGCGAAATTTGGCTATTGGCAAAAATCTGGTCCAGGCCTGCCTCACCGAGTTCGTTAATGATCACGGCGGTGTCTTTCATCGCCGGGTTATGCAGCAGTTTGTTAAGCAGGGTAGTTTTGCCGCTGCCCAAAAAACCAGTGAGCAGCGTGACGGGGATGCGGTTGTCCATAGTATTTCTGATTAAACGAGAGTGGAGGGTATTTTAACGCGGATGAATGTTGGTGATACTAAGTGTTTCAACTTATATGGTGATGTAGCCATAAATCACAAGAGGTTAGAAATTATTGTCTTCTATTGGATTGGTACTCTACGAATAGCGCGAGCTCTGGCTGTGACAGGTTGCAGCATTTTTAAATGCCATTCAGCATCTGCAAGAAGTGAAGATACCTTCTCATCCGTCAGTAATCTTCTATAGCTGTTTAATGTCGTTATCTTCGTCAGTTCTTTACGTATTGTTTTTAAATGTCTTATCCGAATTCCATGTGGGTCTTTTGCGAATGACTCCAATGCTTTCTCAATCAGGTCGGCA
Source organism: Methylophilus sp. 14 (assembly GCF_015354345.1). GTDB lineage: Bacteria > Pseudomonadota > Gammaproteobacteria > Burkholderiales > Methylophilaceae > Methylophilus. The sequence continues at coordinate 941,319 of NZ_JADKYS010000001.1, forward strand.
GGAATCTCTCGACAAGCAATAATTTCCGAAGCAACGTCAGCTAGTGGGTCAGGTGGAAACAATTTTTCACCTCCAGAAAACATCTCAAGAAAGTATTCACCGATATGTTTTTGATGATTAAATTGCATCATCTTGACATCTGTCCAGCCATCAAAAGCGTGGCAGAATGGGAGCTCAGTCACCCAGGCACACTGTTCGGTTGGTCTTGGCAAAGCTTGGGGACCTAGGGGGAAATAGTTATTAAGATTTATTGGGTTGACTCGATAGATGATTCCGGATCCTGAAGTCATTGGTTGCCAGCCGCTTTTGGTTTCGTAGCAAGTAGCAAAAAATGCGCTTACATTGAAATCATCTGTAAGATCGAGATATCCCGTGGGTATTCCATAGTGCTGTGCTAGTGCAATTCGATCAAGCTCTAGTTTTTGATTGGCAGCATGTGAGGTAATTGGATGGTGATCGAGTTCTTTGGAAAACCACCATGATTGAGCAAGTCTAAGTACAATTTTGGCTTGATCTGAAATAGCATACTTCCATAATTCACCTGTATTTTGAGAGGTCATTCCCCTAGCAATAGAAGGTAACATAGGCGTGTAGCGTTTATTTTGCCCACGATACAAACTTTCTACCGCAAATGGAATTGCTCCTCTCTGATCTTCTTCGGAGTACCAATACCAACTTTTTTCTCGTCTGTTCTGATGATCAATAAAGTCTTTTGAGATTTCAAGGAGTATTGATGCAGGTACTGTTTGCATATGTAGTCAATACAGTAAAAGTTGCATAGGCTCAGAGTAAAATAAAGCTTTCTAAGCCGCTTTTTGTTCTAAGGGTTTTATTTTAATCAGTGTCTCTGCCATCTGTTCCTTTTGAGTGGCTGTTTCATAATCCATTTGTAAGCCAGTCCAAAAGGCATCGTTTAATCCAAAGTACTTGGATAAACGTAAGCTTGTATCAACGGTAATCGCGCGTTTACCGGCAATAATTTCTGCAATACGCGCTTGTGAAACGCCAATCTCTTTTGCAAGGCGGTATTGTAAGGTTTTAACATATTTATGGTCAGATAAAAGTTAAAGCTCTCGATGTTTTGGGGTTAACAGAGACTTGATTGATTCTAAAAGGGTTGCCAGCCTATTTATCATGCGCCAACGCCGATAACGCCGCTCTTGCTAGAAAACCACTCCGTGTTTCGTGATTGCTGGCAACATAATGGTCAATACGATTAAGTACGAACTTAGGCAGGCTGATATTCACGCGCTCTGGTTTTGCATCCAATTCGGTTAAATCCACATCGACAAATCCCCAGGCCGCCTCTTTAAACGCTGGCTGAGTTTTCAGCGTTTCAATTTCGCTGACCTTAATATCAACTGATTCACCCAGTTCTAAAAGAGTTTCGATATGTCCGATAATGGCTTCTTTGGCGTTTCTTAAGGCTTCGTCTACGGTGTCTCCAAAAGAGAAGCAACCAGGGACGTCTGGCACTGTAACGCCATAACTGGAGTTGGGGTCTTTGTGAATGGCGATAGGGAATAACATGCTATTTCCTTTCGGTTACTTTAAGCCTGCTTGTTTCAAAATACTACGCACGGTGCCTAGCGGTAAGTCCTTTTTGGGGTGCGGTACTGTAACCAGGCCAGGTTTGCTTGGGTGCTTTAAATGGTGATGACTGCCTTTTGTTCTGACGATTTGCCAACCATCTTCGTGCAGCATTTGCAGTAACGATTTGGAGTCCATTAAAGTGCCCTTGTTAAGTGCATTTTTGTGTATTTTTACACAAAAATGTGAGTGTGGTCAATCTCTGCTGCTTTAAAGCAGTTATGTTGTTGGCACATCAATTGGCGCCTCCAGCACGGATAAAAACGTCACCAAATGTTCTTCTAATTGCTTGCGTGCCTCAGCCGGTAGTAAGTCGAGTATGGCTTGTTCATTGGCAATATGTGCTTCCACGGCCTGATTAATCAAGTTCAATCCTGCTTCTGTGAGTTGCACAGGCATACTACGCATATCTGCATCGCTTTTCACCCGTTCTACCAACCCAATTTTTTCCAGGCGTTGTAGTCGATGTGTCATGGTGCCTGAGGTGACCATGAGTGATGAATACAGTGCTGTGGGTGCCAGGCAGTAGGGGTGGCCTGCGCGTCTTAAGGTGGCAAGCACATCAAACTCCCAACTGCTCATGCCGAACTGCTCAAAGGTTTGGTCTAGCTTGCGCCTGATCAGCATTTCGCAGCGTGCTAGTCGGCCTATCAGCCCCATCGGGCTTGGGTCGAGGTCTGGCCGCTCGCGGCGCCATTGGTCCATGATGTCATCGACCGCGTCGTTTTTTCTTGTCATGTGTGCTCCTGATTTTGTCTTGACTTCAAGATAAATTAACCATACTCTGAAACTATCTTGAAGTTAAGATAACTCTTATATTAACCTAACTGGTGGAGACGTGTGTGATGAATGTAGGGCGCTTGTGGCTGACGGTGGCAATTCTGTTGGTGGCAATTAATTTGCGTCCAGCGATGGCTGCGCTTGGGCCGTTGCTGGATTTAATTGAGCAGGCAACTGGATTGGATGCAACCGGGGCTGGCTTGTTGACCACGTTGCCGGTTTTCTTGATGGGGGTGTTTGCTTTATTGGGGAGGTTTTTACGCAAGGCGCTGGGCGAGGTGCGCGGCGTTAACTTAGGCATTACGTTGATTATGCTGGCCTGTATCAGCCGTGCATGCTGGGGCTCGTCTATCGGTTTGCTGGCTAGTGCTGCGGTAGTTGGGCTGGGCATTGCTTTGGTGCAGGCACTGCTGCCGGGTTTTATAAAAGGGCAGTTTGGCGCAAACACTGGGCGGGTGATGGGATTTTATGCCACGGCGATTATGGGCGGTGCCGCAGTTGCTGCTGCGAGTGCCGCCAGACTTAATGAGTCACTGGGTTGGCAATACACACTGGCTGTATGGGCATTGCCTGCCTTGCTGGCTTTGATTGGCTGGAAAGGCGCAACAATGGCGCTTGTGCCTACAGATGCACCCGCTCGCCAGCAAGCGCCTATGCATTTCTGGCGCTATCGCAGGGCTTGGTCACTGATGTTGTTTTTTGGCCTAAGCACGGGCGTTTATACGCTGATTCTGGCCTGGTTGCCGCCGTTTTATATTGAATTGGGCCAGAGCCGACAGTTGGCGGGCGACTTGCTAGCCGGACTGACGCTGACAGAAGTGATTGCGGGGATGATGGTGGCCAGTGTGGTGGGCAAATATCCAGATCGCCGGCCTTTATTGTTAGTGGCGTTGGGTTGCACGCTATTGGGGTTAGCCATCATGATTATGTCACCCGTTAGTCTGGCATTGGCTGCGATAGTATTACTCGGCCTGGGCGTGGGGGCGTTGTTTCCGTTATCTTTAATTTTAGCGATGGATCATCTGGAACGGCCCGCATTTGCCGGTGACCTGGCGGCCTTTGTGCAAGGTGGTGGCTATATGATTGCGAGCCTGATGCCGTTTTTAGCAGGCTGGGTAAAACGGGAGTTTACGAGTTTGTCACTGGCTTGGGTAGGCGTGTTTGTCACGGTATTTGCCATCACTTTATTGGCATTCAAATTTTCACCTGCGAGCTATCGCAAGGCGTTCTCTGATAAATAGTGCCGATTAAGCTGGTGTGCATCAGCTGATTTGCATTAGTCGGTCAGATTTTCTAAAACAACATTGCAATCATGCGTGAGCTTCATTAAGATTGTATTACAAATGAATTACACGCGAGGTGCTTGATGAAAACTGCGACGATTCCAGCTTTGCGGGTGGAGCCACAATTGCGCGATGCCGTTGAAGGCGTGTTGGCTGAGGGTGAAACACTTTCAAGTTTTATGGAGGAGGCGCTCAAAGCCAATATCACGCGCAGGCAGCACCAGCAGGCGTTTATTGCACGTGGGTTAGAGTCTGCCGCCATTGCCAGGCAAAACCAGGAGTATTACAGTGCAGAAAGTGTCTTGGATGAGTTGCAGGCCATGCTGGATGCGGCAAAGCCCTGATGTACCGTATCCGCTTTACTAAAGAGGCGCGTGAAGATTTAAAGCGCTGGTATGCTTTTTTACTGAGTAAAGATCGGCGGGCCGCCAGTCAGGCATTAACCGCCATTCACCAGGCCATTGAGGCCATTAAATTTTTTCCTTATACCTGTCGCAAAGCCTTGGGCGATAACCCTTTTGTGCGTGAGTTGGTGATTCATTTTGGCGCGTATGGTTATGTGGCTTTGTTTGAGATTGAGGCCAATGACATAGTGACCATTATTGCCGTGCGGCATCAGCGAGAAGAGGATTTCTTTTAGCTGGTTTGTATAAACCTCGCAAAGTCTGCTGCTGGCAACGGCCTTGAGAATAAATAGCCTTGCACTTCATCACAGCCACAATCTCGCAAATGCTTGAGCATGGCTTCGTCCTCCACGCCTTCGGCAATCACATCCAGGTTGAGCGTATGTGCCATTTGCACAATGGCGCGGACGATGGCGGCATCGTTAGGGTCGGTATTGATGTCGCGCACAAATGACTGGTCGATTTTGAGGCGGTCGATATTGAATTTTTTGAGGTAAGCGAGGCTGGAATAACCGGTGCCAAAGTCGTCGATGGCGAGTTTAACGCCTAGCTTTTTGAGCGTGTCGAGCTGGGCGAGCAGGTGGTCTATATCTTCTAGCAGGATGGATTCAGTGAGTTCCAGCTCTAGCAATTGCGGGTTCAGGCCGGTTTTTTCCAGCGCTTTAATAATCACTTTAGCCAGGTTGCCGCGGCGGAATTGCACAGCCGAGACGTTGACAGCCATGCTGAGCGCGGGCAGGCCGTTTTTCTGCCATTCCATGGCCTGGCGACAGGCTTCTTCTATCACCCATTCACCTATTTCTACAATCAGGCCGGTTTGTTCGGCAATGCTGATAAATTGCGCAGGCGGTTGTAGGCCATTTTGCGGATGATGCCAGCGGATAAGCGCTTCAGCACCGATGACTTGCGCGCTATTAAGGCTGATTTGCGGCTGGTAGTGCAGCTCAAACTGGTGATGCGCCAGGGCTTCGCGCAGGCCGTAGGCGATATTCAAGTAGTGCAGACTGTCGGTATTGAGTTTTTCAGTGAAGAACCTGGCCGTGTTGCGGCCTTCTTCTTTTGCTTGCGACATGGCTTTGCGCGCGCGGCCGAACAGCTTTTCAAAGTCATTGCCATCGGTGGGGTACACGGCGACGCCGATTGAGCAAGAGGTTGAAATATTGCTGCCAGCGAAAGCAAAGGGCGAGGAGATTTCGTTGAGCAAGGTATCGACGATGTAGCTGATGGAATCGTCGTCTTGCATGTTATTGAGCAGGATAATGAATTCGTCACCGCCGTGGCGACAGATGCTGTCTGTCTCGCGCAAACAGGCTTTGAGGCGCTCGGCAAATAATCTCAGCAGTTTGTCACCTGAGGCATAGCCCAGTGAGTCATTGAGGAACTTGAAGTTATCCAGGTTGAGTGCCAGCAGGCCAATGTTGTGGTTCGCGGCGGCGGCAATAGAGATGGCGTTTTCCAATCTATCCCTGAACAGGGTGATGTCTGGCAAGCCGGTGAGTGCGTCGTGCGAGGACAGGTACTGGATCTCTTTTTGTGCCGATTTGAGGTCACTGATGTCGCTGAACGTGCCGACATAATGGCTGACTTCACCCGACGCATTTTTTACTTCGGAGATGGAAATCCATTCAGGGAATACCTCACCATTTTTGCGACGGTTCCAGATTTCACCGCGCCAGTGGCCAAAGTGGTCTACGCTTTCCCACAGGTTGCGGTAAAAGCCAGCGTCGTGCAGGCCTGAGGAGAGCACTTTTGGGGTTTTGCCTTTGACATCATCCAGCGTAAAGCCCAGCATTTTGGTGAATGCTGGGTTGACCGACAAAATCACATGGCGCGCATCTGTGACCATAATGCCTTGCTCACTGCCTTCGAACACTTTTTCAAACTGGCGCAGGCTTTCCTGGTATTTGTTGCGGTTGAGCACTATGCCTATGATGGAGGAGCCGATTTCTAGCAGCATGCGGTGAAACAGACTGGGCTCACGGTGCTCGAAGCTGGAGAGGGCAAAGGTGCCTATGACTTTGTTCTCGGCAGAAAAAATCGGGATAGACCAGCAGGCTTTGACGTCAAACTCATGGGCCAGATGGCGGATATCCTCCCAGCGCTCGTCTGTTAAGGTGTTGCTGACATATTGGACTTTTTGCTGGTAGATGACGTTGCCGCAGGAGCCGCCGCCAGGGCTGGGGCGCAAGCCGTTGATTTTGCCGATTTGTTCTGGACTCAGGCTGGGCGCAGCATAGACATTGAGCTGTTGATTGTGCTCGTCCAATAGCATGACGGAGCTGAAGGCATTGCTCAGCAGGCTTTCTTCCAGGCGGCAGATTTGGTTGATCACTTCCATGTGATCAGCGCCGCGCGCGACTGATTCCAGAATGGCGCGTTGTAATTTGAGCAGCTGATTTTGTTCTTCGATAGATAGCTGGCCGCTATCCAGATGGTTAAGATGTGGAACCGATGACGCTGAAATGGTGGGTTGTACGCTCAAAGCAGTGTCCAGTCATGGATAGAGTGGTTCGTTTGCTAATCAGTGTTGCTCTTTTGTGAATTGATGTCAATAGGTCTCAAAGATTAGCGCGTTGTTTGAGCGAGTTGCGGCATAACCCATTTACGGAACATGAGCGGGGTGATCATGGTTGTGATCACGCCCATCAGTACGAGCACGGAGAACAGGTCCTGGCCAATAAAACCACGGTCATAAGCGATGCTGGCAATCACCAGCTCCATGACGCCACGGCCGTTGAGGATAAAGCCTATGCCCAGCGCATCACTTTTGGATAAGCCGATGAGGCGGCCACCCAGCCAGCCAGCGAGGATTTTTGTCACGATAGACACGATGAGCACGACCGCGACAAACCAGAATGAATCGATGACTTGCATTTTGAATTCCAGGCCAAGGTAGGCAAAAAATACCGGTGCCAGAAACCCTCCTGTGATTGAGCTCAGGGTTAACTCGAGCTCTTTATAGCGGGCGGGCAGGAAGAACTTGCGGTCTATGAGCAAGGCCCCAAAAAAAGCGCCAATCACAAAGTGGAAGCCAAGCGCTGCACTGACCGAGCCAAATATCAGCACCAGCAGCAATAGCAGGCCAAATAATGCTTCATTGCCTATCAAGTCCACCAGTTTCTCTGACCATTGATCTATGCTGATGCCTTTTTCAATGACTTTTTTAATCAGCAGGCTGACGCTGACAATGAGTACAATCAGCAGGATTAGCTTCCAGCTGGCATGGAAAATAGCGGCGCCTACTGCCTGGTAGGATTTTTGTTCTGGCAGGTTAAGAATCACGCCCAACACCAGTAGCGCGGCAATATCGTTAAAAATAGCGGTAGCGACTGAATAGCGCGCGATGTTGGAGTCCAGCAGTTTAAAGCTCTGCAAAATGCTGACGGTGACCGGCAGGGCAGTAATCGAGACACACAAGCCGAGGAAAATCGTGCGGCTGACATCGAGGCCAAAGCCTATGCCGACCAAAATGCCGCCGGTGAGCGGTAATAGAAATCCTAGCAGGGCAATGACCACGCCTTTGCCGCGCATGGAGTCGATCACTTCCTTGAAGTTCATCTCCAGGCCTGCCGAGAGCACGATCAGGAACACGGCGAACTCAGAGATGCCGGACAACGCCGGGGTTGGTGCGATCAGGTTGAGAATGCTGGGGCCCAGAATCACCCCGGCCAGCATTTCGCCAATAATCGCTGGCTGGTTAAAGCGGCTGAATACTTGTCCTAACAAGCGGGCGGTGACGATGAGGATAAGCAGGGTAGTCAATAAAGGCATGATTCTCTCTTTGTTTTGTTACCAGACAGCCGCCAGCGTTGGATGGTTCTGCATGTGGGGACGCGCAATAAAAATACATTCATGAATGTATAATTATTTAGAGTGTAAAGCATTTATGCAGGCAATGGCACGCCTCGCTTGTAAAAAAGAGCAGGTGATTGAACGCGTAGGAAGGTAAAACTGAGTGGTGCTGCCAGCGCTTAGTTGGCAAACACTTGTATCATTTCTTTGCGGTTTTTGCGCGTACGTTTGTTGGCGTACATGCGTTTGTCGGCAATGCGCATCAGCTCTTCGGTATTGCTGGCTTCATGGGCAAAGACCACGCCCATGCTGGCGCCAGCGCTGACAAACCCTTCTTTTTGCATTTGCAGATGTGTGTATTCAAGCTGATGCTGGCACCACTCTACATCATCCTCATGACAGACAATGGCAAATTCATCGCCACCCAGACGATATAACTGGCCGTGGATATCCAGTTTTTTGGATAGGATCTGGCTGAAGCTTTTTAATAAATGATCGCCAGCATCGTGGCCGAAATGGTCGTTCACATATTTAAGGTTATCCATGTCCAGAAACATCAAGCAACCATGTTCTGGAAACTGTAGCATTTGGTTTTCAAGCGCATGCCGGTTCGGCATCTCCGTGAGCCTGTCTGTCATGGCTAATGAGCGTGTGCTTTGCAGTTCTGCCAGCATGTGCTCTTTTTCTTTATGCAAGCGGTTAATCTGGAAGGCGACCAGTAGCGAGAGCATGATGGCTTCCACCGCAACGGCGATCAGGCCGAGTTGTTCTATGGTCCAGGCGTTGGAGGTCAGGCGTTCTGCCGTGATGGATAATCCGCCCAGTACACCAAAGACGGTGATGGCAATCAGGTAGAGTTGGGCAATGCGGTGTTTTTTCAAGCTAAGCCTGATGCCGCAGATCAGGCCAAATGTCAGGAAAATGGCAACGCCAAATCTATCCATTTCCAGCATCCAGTTAGGGAAGATCATGGCTGTGACCAGTAGGGCCAGCAGTGCGATACGGGCTAGCAGGGACAGATGATAAAGCTTGGGGTGGTGCAACGGGTTGATGCCTAGCAAGTGGCAAACAAAGCTGACATAAGCCAGGTTGGAGAACAGGATAGGCAAGCTGGTGAGGTAGAACCAATGCCATTCAAACAACTGCTTAAAGGCACCCAGCGCCGCACTTTGGAAAACCAGGTTGCCGAGGATAAACAGGGCGTACATACGCTCGGTCGCATGGCCGGGGGCGGCGCCTATCGCTGCATAATAGGAGAAGATGCCTAATAGCACACCGAGCAGCAACAGGCTGGTCGCGCTGGTGAAGTTGACCTGCTGCTGATAGCTGGCCAGTTCAGAGACAAACACTTCAGGTTGTGCCAGGTAATAAGGTGATTGCAGCCAGGTGATCAACCGGTAGGTACCAGGCGTCAGGTGAATAATACGGCCATGCCTGAGCATGAAAGGATCGCTTTCAGGACTGCTTAAACCGCCTTTGATAATGCTGGTCTGTTGATTACTGTCGGTGATTTCATGTTGGAAATGCGCGATAGTCGAGGTGTTTTTGAAGTCAATCACATACTGGTCTGCATGCGAAATCTTCAACACGCTTTGGCAGACGAATTTACCGCCTTGCAGCGGAATGCTGGCAACAATCACCCCTTTGCTGTTCATGCAGGTCGTGCCGAGCAGGGTCGGCGCGGCTGCTGAGGCCTGCGGCATCAGGGAAACCCATAACGCAATCAGCATCCAGAATAAGAAACGTTGCAAGCCCATTGTCCAGTAAAGTATCAAATCTCGAGGCAGTGTACATGAAACATTCCGTAGGGCGGACGTGAGCAAGCATTAAATAAGGCAAAGAATTACTAACTAACGTGTGGCAAATGGCCAATAAAAAACCCGCATAAATGCGGGTTGCAGACAGGCTGAGAATGCTTATTTGTCTTCGACAGCGGCTTTCGCTGCGTCTGCCGTTTCTGCGGCTTGCTGCTCAGCGGCAGCCGCAGCTTCTTTTGCTGCCTGAACTGCATCTGCGGCGGCATCTTTGGCTTCGCTGGCCGCTGTGTCAGCATGTTCTTGTGCAGATTCAATGGCTTGTTCAATCTGTGGCTCTTTGTCACCGCAAGCCACCAACAGTGTGCTGCTCAAGGTAGCAATCAGTAATAAACGAATAAATGATGACATGGTCGTGTCCTTTTATAAGATGAGGGGTTGGCTATTGTGATGTGCGACGATTAATCTGGGATACGCAAGACCTGGCCCGGATAGATTTTGTCCGGGTGGTTGAGCATAGGACGATTTGCCTCAAAGATTTTCATATAGCTATTGGCATTGCCATACATTTCTTTGGCGACCTTAGACAAAGTATCCCCTTTCACCACCGTGTAAAACCTGGCTTCAGGGGCTGGGCTGGGGACGTGCAACTGGTCTTGCACCGCTTCTACACCTGCGACATTGCCGCAGCAAAGCAGGATTTTTTCTTTATTTTCTTGCGTATCAATATTGCCTTGTACGATGACAGTGCCACTAGCGCCATCAAATTTCACATCATAGCCGGTGGTCGGTAAATTGTTTTTGGCAATATAGCTTTGAATGGCTTGGGCCGCGGCCGCGTTAGCCGCGTCAACGTTTACCGGGGTAGGCGCCTTGCTGGCTGTTTCCTGCGTAGCTTTGGCTTCTCCGGCGCCAAACAGTTTTTCACCTGCTTCTTTGATAAAAGAAAATAATCCCATCACTTGCTCCTGACTTGTTATTTTATGAAAAGAAATTTCATCATAGCAAATTGGCGCCGCGGTCACTACCCGTTGCGCTTAAAAATGTCGCTGCTAGGGCAAAGTTTGTAACTGGCTGGCAATCTGCTCACTCAGCAGGTCCAGGTCCTGGCCCAAGGCACGTACCAAGGCTGGATAACCGTTTTCAGCCAACGGTGTGCTGAACTTGAATGCCCGGCTGGGGCCTGGCACCTGATTGGCGCTGATAAGTTGCCATTGCCCGCTGAGGACGGCATAACCGCGCATTTGCCCGTGAAACTGCTCTATGGTCAGGTGCAGGGTGTTGGTGGCGGGCAAGCCAGGTTGCGGATCAACCACAAGGGTGTTTCCTAATCGGCTGGCGAGGCGTGCGCGCAGGCCGCGTCGTAACTCCTGCGACAGGTTGTCTACCCAAAGATGGTCACGTGCTGGCTGCATAGTGATATCGTCGGTCTGGATGATGATGCGGTCTGTATCCAGGTAATCTGCCAACTGGAGACGGCCAAGTGCGAGGGTGCGCGTCAGTGTGGGCGTTTGCGTGGTGGCAGCCTGCGGCGTTGTTACTTCCGGCAGGCTGTAACGTTCAGTTTTCACCGGCGGGTTGGATTTGAAACAGCCGCTCAAGCTGAGCCCCAGCAATACCGCCAGCCCAAATCGTAATTGTGTTTTTTTTGTCATCAGTCGCTTTCCTTACGGGGCTGCCGGTGCCATTGGCACAGGGTCGTTAGCTGGTTTGCGGTCAAACAGGATGGCATTAGGCTGCTCATTCAGGGTGCGTGCCAGCGGCTGGATATCACGCAATGCTTTATCCAGGCGTTGCAGGGTGGTGGTCAGCTCCTGGTAGGCCGGGGATTCTGGCGACAAGCCTTTCAATGTCGTGCGCAGTTCCTGCATGGTCTGGTTGATATTGGCTGGCATCTGCTGCAAGTCCGGTTGGCTGAGCAGTTGATTCACTTGCTGGCTTAGGGCACGGATTTCCTGCATGGTTTTCTCAGACTGCTGCAGGTTTTTATCCAGGCCGGACAAGACTGGTTCGACTTTCAAACCATTAAGTTTATCCAGCAGGTCAGACAGCTTCTGTTCAATCTGGGCCAGGTTAGTCGAGGTGGTGGGCATCACTGGCAAGCCTTCAAAGCGCTCGCGCTTGTAAGCTTTAGGGCCGTGTCCATTCATATTGAGGTCAACAAATACCGAGCCCGTGATCAGGTTGCCGGATTTAAGGGTGGCATGCAGGCCACGCTGCAACATCTGCGCGATGCGGGTTTTCCATTCTTCGAGGTCCGCCTTGTCATTATCGGCCAGGCGGCCAGGTTCCAGGTGGATTAACACCGGGATGGCGTAACGGAAGTCTTTTTTACGTTCTGGCGAGTTAAATTTCCACGGCACATTCATCACCGTGCCCACGCGCAAGCCGCGAAACTCTACCGGCGCACCTTTGGATAGACCGCGTACGGTGTCATCTACCAGCAGCACATATTCCAGGTATTGGTCGTAGGTTTGCTGGCGTGCCGCCTCTTCATTGGCGAACAGTTCAAAGGTGGCCTCGGAGCGCACCGGTTGGCCCATCGGCCTGTCATCGACATGGCCGAAGCTGACGCCACCTGCGATGAGGGACTCCACGGTAGGAATATTGGCCTTAAAGCCTTCGGAGTCCAGTTTGACATCAATGCCCACGGTGGTCCAGAAGCGTGTGTTGTCGGTGACGAGCACATCGTAAGGATGTTCGACAAAGAGTTCATGTTGCATCTGGCGTTGCTTGGGATCAAAGGTAGCACTGACCACGCGGCCTACGCGCAAGCCCTGGTAACTCACCGGATCACCCACGCGCAAAGAATTGCCGACTTTGCCGATCAGGTTGACGTGCACGCCTTTGGCACCATTGAGTGAAATTGGCGGTTGATCCAGTACGGTGAACTGGTCGGTTTCTTCCTGGCTTTTGCCCGGTTGCAATTGAATATAAGACCCGGAAATCACCGTATTCAGGCCGCTGATGCCTTCTAGCCCGATGCGTGGTTTGACCACCCACAATTGGGTGTCTTTGACCAGCATGGGTTGCGCTTTAGGCGTGATGCGCGCCAGTACTTCAATATGGGTGAGGTCTTCTGACAGCGTGACTTGTTCCACCAGGCCGATATCTACGCTATGCACCTTGATTTTGGTTTTGCCTGCTTCTATGCCCTCTGCGTTAGTGAGCGAGAGGGTGATTTGTTTGCCCGCCTTGGTGTAGTTATCGTAAATGAGCCACAAGCCGATGAGCAGGGCGACGATAGGGACGATCCAGATAGGCGACAGCCTGGCCTGTTTGCTGACTTTGGCCAGCAACTGGGTATTTTCTTGGTTACTTTCTGTCATGCGTATTTCCTTGGATATCCCAGAGCAGGCGCGGGTCAAACGCCATGGCAGCTAGCATGGTGGTAATTACCACCGCGCAAAACGCCAGTGCTGCCGGGCCGGGCAACACTGACATCAGATTGCCAGATTGTATCAAGGCCACCATGATGGCGACGACAAATACATCGACCATGGACCAGCGGCCTATGAGTTCTGTCAGGCGGTAAAGCCTGGTTTTTTGCTGCGCACTCAGTGGGCCTGGGTGTTGTGCCAGGCAGGTGAGTAACACTAGTATCAGCATTTTAATAATCGGCACCAGTACGCTGGCAACAAAAATGACCACGGCAATCGGCTCTGAGCCATGTTGCCATAGCTCCAGCATGCCGCCAATAATGGTGGACGAGTGTGTCTGTCCCAATGAGGTGGTGATCATCATTGGGTAAGCATTGGCGGGGATGTAGAGCACGGCCGCGGTGATTAATAATGCCCAGGTAAACTCCAGGCTGTTGGGTTTGCGCATATGCAGGGTGCTGCCACAGCGGCTACATGCATAAATCGTTGCTGTCGTAGAAGCAGGGAGAGTGTTGATCAGGCCGCAAGTGGTGCAACCCGTGGCATGTTGCTCAGCCGCATTCATCCCGCAATGAATGCTGGTATCTGGCGGCGGCTCACCAGCCAGGCGATACCATAACCAGTCGATATCGACTGAGCGTGTGGTCATCAGCAACAGCAGCGCAAACACGCAATAGGCCCAGAACGAAGCGCCTAGCTGCACCTCGCCAATGTCGGTCAACTTCACCAGGCTGACCAGCGCGGCCACCATAAACACATCGGCCATCATCCACGGGTGCAGGCGCGAAAACAGGCGCGCAATGACATCGCTGTAAGCGCGCGGTACCCTGCGCAATACATTGGCCTGCATCAGCATCACGCCAATTAAATATAAGGCGGGCAAGATAAACGCAGTGCAACTGACAATAAGTGCCACCAGCGGTTGATGCACATCGACCAGGGTGACGGCGGTCTGCGGCAGTTCAATCTGCGTATCCAGCCCATTGGTATCCATGCTGATAAACGGAAATGCCACGGCGATCAGTAAGGTCAGTAATGCGCTCATGGCCAGCGCAATGCTACGCTGCACCGGATGCAAATGGCGCCTGGCCAACACATGCCCACAGCGTGGGCAACTGGCGTGCTCACCCGGGCGTAGCACGGGAATCGCACTCACCATGTCGCAGGCGCGACAGGCGCGTAATCGTCGCCATTTTGTCGTTTGCTGGGTCGTCATGCTGATGGATAAAAGTGGATGGTTTAACTGGCTAGTCACTGTCATGGTAAACGGATTGGATTTGAACAGGCAAGAAAAATTGCAGCTGTTCTCTTGCTCATGGCTGACTGATCTTATTGTTAGGCCTCATTCTTTGGCCGTACGCCTGTCAGGCATGAAAGCCCGCCATATACATCAATGCCTTAATCAACAGGCTGGCCAGGGCCAAGGCGATGATGCTGACCAGCCAGATCCCGAAAAACCAGCCCAGGCGTTTAAGCGCATGTTTTTGAGCGTGCGTCATTAATGGTAAGCCTCGCCTTTATGCACTTTGCCACGAAACACATAATAGCCCCAGGCGGTGTAGGCCAGGATAATCGGGATAATGATCACGGCGCCAATAAGCGCAAATTGCTGGCTTTGTGGCGGTGCAGCGGCCGCATATATGCTCATTTGTGGCGGGATAATATTGGGCCAAATGCTAATGCCCAAGCCTGCATAACCGAGTAATACCAAGCCCAGCGTATACAAAAACGGACTGGTTTCTGCTTTGTTTTTAAGGGCGCGTTGCAGGTTGTAAAAGCAAACAATCACCAGTAGCGGCACCGGTGACAGCCACAGCAGATTGGGCATCGTAAACCAGCGCTCAGCAATACGGCTATCCATCCATGGTGTCCATAGGCTAATCACTGCAATAATCAATAGCAATGCCACAGAAATGCGCTGTGACAAACGCATGCACACTGCTTGCAGCTCGCCTGTGGTTTTAAAAATCAGCCAGGTGCTGCCGAGCAGGGCATACGTGACCAACAAACCTAGCCCGGTAAAAATAGAGAACGGTGAGATCCAGTCCAGCGGCCCGCCAGCATAGGCCTGGTTCACCACGTGAATGCCTTGCAGATAGGCGCCCAGCGTCATGCCCTGAAAGAAAGTCGCTGAGATAGAGCCGCACAAAAAGGCTTTGTCCCAAAAGTGACGTTCCGCATCATGCGCCTTGAACCTGAACTCAAAGGCAACACCGCGAAAAATCAAAGCCATCAACATAAACAACAACGGCAAGGAGAGGGCACTTAAAATCACCGAGTAAGCCAGCGGAAATGCTGCCAGCAAGCCTGCGCCGCCTAACACTAGCCAGGTTTCATTGCCGTCCCATACCGGGGCAACCGTGTTCATCATCAGGTCTCTGTCATCTTTGTCTTTAAAAAACGGGTACAAAATGCCGATGCCGAGGTCAAAGCCGTCCATGATGATGTACATCATGATGCCAAACAGGATAATGGTCGCCCACACCAGTGATAAGTCCATTGCCTTGTCCTTTATTGATCTTTAGTCGTTGGTGCCGATTTCGCGTCAGGATGAAACTCCGGCGCCAGTGCAAAAGCATTCACCTCATCTTGGTTGCCTGCAATGGCGTCGCCATGTAAGTTTCCCTCTGTGTGTGGCCCACTATGCACCAGCCGTAAGACATACAGCGTGCCGACGCCAAATACCGCCAGGTAAATAACCACAAATAAAGCTAACGTTAAGCCGACTTCCGTGGCGGTGTGCGGCGTCACAGCATCTGCGGTGCGCAATACGCCGTAGACCACCCAAGGTTGGCGGCCAATTTCAGTGGTAAACCAGCCCGCTAAAATGGCCACGATGCCGGCCGGACCCATGGCCGTGGCAAATGTGAGGAAAGGCTTATGTTGGTATAGCTGTTTTTTATAACGCAACCAGACGGAGGTCAGGGCTAACAAAATCATCAGCATGCCCAGCCCGGCCATGATTCTAAACGTCCAGAAAATAATCGTGGCATTGGGGCGGTCTTGTGGCGCAAACTCCTTCAATGCTGGAATCTGCTCGGTGAGCGAGTGGCGTAAAATCAAACTGCCCAACACCGGGATTTCTAGCGCAAAATGATTTTTTTCCTGCGCCATGTCCGGCCAAGCCATCAGTACCAAAGGCGTCGCTTCATTCCCTTTATTCTCCCAATGCGCCTCAATCGCGGCGATTTTGGCTGGCTGGTGTTTTAAGGTATTTAAACCATGCATATCGCCCACTACGACTTGTAAAGGTGCCAGCAACAATATCAGCCATAGGCCCATAGAGAGCATCTTGCGCACGCAGGCATTGTCTTTGCCACGTAGTAATTGCCAGGCACCTGAGGCGACCACAAACAAGGCCGTTGCCAGGTAAGCGCCAATCACCATATGCACCAGCCGGTATGGAAATGACGGATTAAAGATGATTTTGAACCAATCGACCGGAATCACTTTGCCATTTATCAGCTCAAATCCCTGCGGGGTTTGCATCCAGCTGTTTGAGGCCAATATCCAGGTAGCCGAGACCAGCGTACCGACGGCGACCATGACTGTGGCAGTGAAGTGTAACCTAGGCCCGACCTTGTTCCAGCCAAATAGCATCACGCCTAAAAAACCTGCTTCGAGAAAAAAGGCCGTCAGCACTTCATAAGCCAGCAATGGCCCGGTGACGCTGCCCGCCACGCTGGAAAACCCTGACCAGTTAGTGCCGAACTGATAGGCCATAACCAGGCCTGAGACCACGCCCATGCCAAAACAGAGCGAAAATAGCTTGACCCAAAAATGATACAAGTCGAGATAAACCGTATTTTTGGTTTTTAACCAGCTCGCCTCCAGCACCGCCAGGTAGCTGGCCAGGCCGATGGTGATCGCCGGAAACACAATATGAAACGAAATGGTGAACCCAAACTGGATTCTGGCCAAGGTCAATGCCAACTCAGACATACATATCCTTTTACATCACTGGCAATATTCGCATAGGCGTGACGTCACGTGCTTGCGCTCACTTGTGTGGAAATGACTCGCCAGGAAATATTAACTCGCCGAGAAATATTATCAGCGTTGACTCGTATTGCTGGCAATAAGTTTTACGTGCGAGCGAGCTATTCCTGTGAATGATTCAAAATGCGGCCTAATCACGCTGCTTAAAAATGAATTGATTTCGTATAAAAACGCAATATAATGAACTTTAAGTCTATTAAATATTAATTTATTGATGTCTAAAAAAACAAATTCACTAGCGAGTGCTAACCCGGATGTGCTCAAGGCATTAGAAACGCTAGGCCTGCGCCTGCGTGCTAACCGCGTGGCTTTGGGCTGGACTGTGAAGGAGATGTCAACCCGCTTACTCTGTTCACAGAATACTTACCGGGCGATTGAGGCTGGCAAGCCTAGTGCGAGTGTGGGCATTATTGCCAATGCACTGTGGCTGTTTGGCCAATTAGACAGTCTGGAGGCTGTTGCGCCTGTGCCCGTAAATGCGAGTGCATTTATTCGCGCCAGAAAAAAATCTGGCGTAACCGATGCCGCATACATCTCAGAGGACGAGCGTGATTTCTAATCGCACCATTTATATCGGTCTGGCTGCCAGCTTCGATACCGATGTCAGGCCCGCGGCGATTTTGAAACTTGCGCGCAGAGGCGTGATTGAGTCCAGCCAATTGGCTTATGGCACCGGATTTTTGGCGGCGCCTGATGCTTTTGCACTAAACCCGCTACATCTACCGCTTACAAATGAAATCGTCAGCGTGGCGGAGCGTCGCATGCGTGATGGCGGCGCGTTACCGCTGACGCTGTGTGACGCATTGCCGGATACCTGGGGCCGCAAGGTGCTCGAGTCGCAGCAGGGCCGCACACTCGATGATATTGATGTGCTGCTACTGACAAACGCCAACCGCGTCGGCGCCATGACCTTTGCTGAGACCTTGCCGATACCACTGCAAGCGGCGGACAATGCACTGTTCTCGCTTGATGACATGGCGGATGCAGTCAAGCGACTTGAGGTCGCCATGGAGATTCCCTTACCCTTGCGTCAGCTGCTTAATAAAGGAGGCAGTCTGGGCGGAGCCAGGCCCAAAGCAGACTTCGTTCATGACCATAAAAGATGGATTGCAAAATTCCCGGCCAGCAGCGATGACCACGATGTGGAGTTGCTGGAAGCCGCGGTGCTCATACTGGCCGCACGCTGTGGCATAGACGTCCCCCCACACAAGCTGGAGCGGATACATCGCGGACATGCTTTATTGGTGCAACGTTTTGACCGCACTGGCGACGTGGATGCTGAAACCCGCATCCATTATCTCTCAGCCTCTGCATTGCTGGATGTGCCATATCGCTCGAATGACGGTAGCTATATTGAGTTCGCGCAAGTGATCAGGCAGATTTCAGCCAACCCTGAGCACGATTTAAATCAGCTCTACCGCAGAATGGTTTTCAACCTCATCATCGACAATACGGATGATCACGTCAAAAATCATGGCATGCTGCATGTCAAAGGCAATCAGTATCAACTGTCACCCGCGTTTGATATGGTGATGCAACTGAGCAATGTCCATTACCAGGCCCTGGCTATTTTTCCTGGCAACAATCTTGCCAAACTGAGTTTAGCCATGCGTGCGGCACCACATTTCGGTATTAACGAACAGGCTGTCAAAGCCGTCATAGAAGACATTGAAGAGAAAGCACGTCTACAGTTATTGCCGATAGTAGAAAAGTTGGGTGGTGGTGATGTGTTGATGAAAAGAGTGCAACAGTGCCTGGATAGGCAGCTCGCATTTATTCGAGAAGAGTAAGTAGGGCGCGCGTGCACAAGCCGAGGGCCATGCGGTTGGCAAAGATGTGATGCTTTTGTGAGATGTTGTGAGCGACGAATAAAGCAAAAGGCCTTGCATTTCTGCAAGGCCTTTTTTATTTGGCTCCTCAACCTGGGCTCGAACCAGGGACCTACGGATTAACAGAATTTCATTTATAAAGTAAACGTATATTAATCAATTACTTGCAATGCCCGCTTATTATTTGAATTAGTTCCACTAAGTGTTGAAACAATGATTTATAAGTTAACTTAAGTACGATTTAGCTACAGTCTTAAATTGAATGGACAATTAAACTCTTAAATATTTTTTCGGTATTTTTTTGTCGCATAGTGAGTAAAAACAATCTAAGTTTTGTTGTAATTCTGTACCAATTTTTACTGTAGATGTATTTTTGATGAATATATCTAAATGGTATCTAGGATGGATATCACCATTATGATTTTCTTCGTCATCGTCATATCGGAAGTAACCATGATCTTCATTAATTAAAGCAATAAATGCATCTAAGTATTTCGTTGCCTCATAATCCTCTAAACCAAAACTGTCCATTAGGGAAACAAGAATAGCTTCAATTGAAAAGTCTGCCTCTTGACATGTACTAATAGCATTTCGAAATATTGAAATCAAATAACCATCAACTTCTTGTTTTATTGAATCTGAGTTAAAAAATATTCTGTATCCATCATCCACGATTTGAAATGGGACAGACATGGAAAAATAGCCGCTATCTCTTCTAACCACTACACGTCGATAATCTCCAGAATAAATAACAAAGTTATATTCTGGATCGTAAGTATCAGTTTTCTTATCGTTAAAATGATTAATTATTTCAGCAATAATAAGGATGTTATAGAGGTTATCAAAGATGTCCCTGACAGCTACAAACTTATTCAAATAGTAGTCAGGTATTGATTTGAAAAAAAAGGCACTCATAGCTTTTTATTCACTTCATATTCAAATTTTAAATAGTTGTTAATGATGTCTTCATCCAGATCTTCAGTGTCATTTAAGATTGAATTCATCCTGCTTATCAGCTTTGCAACAAGTCGAGGGCTTGCAGGTGGGGTTTTTTCTGCACAAAAATCCTTTACAAGTTTCTCTACAGAAAATTGATTTTCTAAAATAATATAGTCTTTCTGATTTTTAATTTCTTCTGCAGATGGGATACGAATATCAATACGATTGTTTTTTGTCAGATAATCTAGTCCGTTTTTGATCTCTTTGAGTATTCCTTGATTTGCATATTTGCTTAAAACTAAATGGCTTTCAAGAAATGATCTCGCCATCATTGTATAGAGGCCATTTCTAAAGGCAGATTGTCTATAAAGATCACTTGCATAACAGATGACAAATGGAAACTCTAAGCCCTTTGCATTGTTGATATTTGAAATAAAGAACTTATCAGGACTTCTTGATTTAGTTTCATATGAGACATTTACTGGCCATTTAAATGCATCTTTAACTTTTCCTTCAAGTTCGGATATAGAGTTATAAACGTAATTATCTTTATCAAGATATATAACAGCAATATCTCCTGGCTGAATGCTAGGAAATCTATGTCGAAGGTCACTTACAATAGAGATTATTTGGTCGGCAACGCTGTTTTGTTCAAGCTGATGAATGTAGGTGCTTGGTGTCTCTACAGGAATATCTTCAAACCTCCTTAGCGGTTCTCTGCTCAAGATTGCTCGGCCGTTTCCAGCTTCATGGTAGGTGTAACCACAGGTATTCCACTCCTCATCTTTCAACCATCTTAGTACGGGCTTTTCATAGAGCCCCATACCTAATGCATGTGAAAACATTAAGTTTTTAGGATCTGTTCTATAACATTTCTTCAAAACTATGTCAGCCTTATTCACGCTGTCATCAATAGCTCTAAAAATGTTTTGGAAGACGTCGCCGGCAACAAAGATTTTTTTTCTTGTAACTAACTCACACAACTCTATAAAACTTGGCGCAAAGTCTTGACTTTCATCTATAAATACATAATCGAAAACATATGTAGATTCAAGCTTAGATGCTTTAATCTCCTCTAGGGCTAACTTACATATAGCATCAAAATTTCCCGCCATGAGAGAGCGAAACGGAATTCCAAGGGAGTGACAAATATGCCTGTACATTCCTGAGTTGGGGTCTTTACCACTTCCCCAAGAGTGAAAACAAAAGAGTTTATTATTCCAGTCAATTTGTCTTTCAACTCTCATAAAATCGAAGAAATCAGGTATTCTAATTCTCATTGTCGAAGCAAGGATTTTATTAAAACATGTGAAGGCAATCTTGGCTTCGATATCTTTCGAATAAATTTCTTTCAATTTGTGAAGTAATAGTTCAGTTTTACCTGAACCAGCCAAGCCTTGGATTACAAGCTTTTTAGGCGTATGGTTTTTAAAAACAAAGCTAGTCTGATCAGTGTCAAAGAGTATGATTTTTGATTTAATCGCGTCAAGCGAGTCAACAGTTTCGAGGTTAATTTTTTTAGTATCGTTAATACTCCCCACAACTAACGAAATTATTAAGTCGATTGTTCGTATATCACGTATGTTTTCTATCTTTAGCTGATTAAAGTCAATTTGTTTTTTTTGTAAGCTTATAAAGCAGTTTTCCCAATTTTTTCTTCTACCAATTTTTTCTCGATATTTGTATTTTTCTGATAAAAATGAAATGTCATCAATAAATTCTTCGGTGTATTCGTTAAAGCTATCATCTGTACCAGCCTCTCCAAGATTAAGGAAGAACGGGCGCATGCCAGATACGAAAACAACAACAGCGTTGTCGTAATCGTATGTTGTATCTTCGATAGTTAAAGGTTTGGATAATACATATGTTTGCTTTTTAGCCTGTTCTGAAAGCTCCTCTAAGCTTTGGGTTAGACCGGCTCTGTCAGTTAGTTCGCGTGCGTTTTGTTCAAAAAAGCAATAACCACTCATAGGTTATATCTCCGAGATCTTTTGTATTTGTACATCCTAAAGTATAAATCATGATTTTTTTTTATGTTACCTATGCCCCCCATCTTGTTTCAAGAGAGCTGTAGTTATATGATTTGCTCGTCACAGCAACTTGTCAGCAAGACAAGGCGCCCTAGTATGTGATGTGCGCTGATAGATAAATGGTGCGGGCAAATCAAATCCTAGGCCCTTCAGGGGAGAGGTAAAGCCAAGTCCCGATAAGCCTGTCTACTCAGATAAGCCTCCATCAGGGATAAGCAGGATGCTCTAGTACCTGTGACTTCATTGTCTTTTAACCGACGATGGGGTCATGTGTTTTCCGAAATTATTACGTTGGCCCCTTCGTCACAGATACGAATGGAGTCATCGTGAATCACAATAAATTATCTTTTCAAAATTTCTCGTCAGATTCAGATTTGTCAGCGCAAAGTGGCATGTTGCGACGGCAACATGCGCTTGGCGGTGACACCTCAGAAGCTCCCGGTGTAGTAATACCGGGGGAAAGTTTGAATCACCAACCATGCGGTGATGGCTCTGAAAGTTTAGAGCTAACTGTATATGGTAAAAGAGCCGCTATTATTGCTCACCCTTTGCCTTCTGAATTCACTCCTGGATATGCGGCAATTACCGATTACCTAAATTGCTCTTTCCGTTTACCTGAAAACTTCAACCCTAATCGATTCTTTGAAATCTTTGCTAGTGTCGCTGGTGAGAGATTCTCAAAAGTGCGCAATCGCGGCAAAGGAATGAATGGGTACGAGCGTTCATTTGATATGGGCGATGAAGGTGCCAAGTTTTGCTTTGGAGGCCAGAGCAATACAGGGTTAATCATGTTGCCTGGTCAGGCCTGCCATACCATTAAGGACTGGTCTGTGTTGGTTTCTTTTCTTAGAGACAATTTAGACGCACGTATAACGCGCTGGGATGGTGCTGTAGACGATTTTGACGGCATGCATTCTGTTGATTGGGCAGTTGAACAATATCTACTTGGTAACTTCACCAATGGCGGCAATAAACCTTCATGCAAACAGAACGGCAACTGGATAGACCCTGACGGCAGCGGGCGCACATTTTATGTGGGTAAACGTGAAAACGGAAAAATGATGCGCGTTTACGAAAAAGGGATGCAATGCGGCATGCCTTTTCATCCTTGGGTAAGGTGGGAGCTTGAGCTGCATAATGTGGATAGGGTTATTCCCTGGGAAGTGCTTTCTGATCCTGGAAAGTACGTTGCAGGGGCATTCCCAAAGGTGCTTGGTTGGATTCACGATGAAATGTCTCGAATCCGTACTATCAGAACTGAGACAACCCTGTCATATGAAACCCTGGTTAAGTACGCTGCAACTGCTTATGGTCGGCTGATTAACACCATGTTAGAAGTGGAAGCGTCGCCGGATGATGTGATTAATCGTCTGCGATTAGAGGGCGTCCCAAAGCGCCTTGGTTTAATGAAACTCTTGGAGGGTAAACAGTAAATGAACACACTCACCCTGCAAGAGGCTGCGAAGTTTCTCAAGATTCACCCTGTTACATTATCCATTAAAGCCGCTGCTGGTGAAGTGCAAGGGGCAAAGGTGGGTAAGAGATGGGTTTTTGTAGATGTTGACCTGGTTGAATACATCAGGTCACAATACAAAGCGCGGGCGTTGCAGGGTGAACGAAAGGAAACAATATGTCACTCTTCAAACGCAAAGATTCGTCCTTCTGGTGGCTCAAAATTACTGTCAGTGGACGAACAATACAACGTAGTACTGGGACTGACGACAAAATCAAAGCCCAGGAATACCACGACACGCTAAAAGCGCAGTTGTGGCAGCAAGAGCGGTTAGGTGTAAAACCTGATCGAACTTGGCGAGAAGCGGTTGTACGTTGGACAAACGAAACCTCTGATAAAGCTACGCACAAAGAGGACATTCGAAAGCTGGCCTGGATGCATCAGTTTTTAGGCGATTTAACGCTTGATGCGGTAAACCAGGAAGTGATTGAGCGTGTTCGGGCGGCTAAACTCAAAGAGGCTACTAAGTCTACGACCAATCGTTATTTGGCATTGCTTCGAGCGATTCTCATTCGTGCACGAGATGAATGGGAATGGATTGAAAAAGCGCCAAAAATACGGCTCTTTAAAGAATCTAATATACGAGAACGGTCTTTGACTGCTGAACAAGTCAATCTGTTGTTAAGTGAGTTGCCGTTGCATCAACGTGAAACAGTGTTGTTTGCTTTGTGTACAGGGCTTAGGCAGCAGAATGTATTGCAGCTTGAATGGGCACAGGTCAATTTTGAATTGAAGCATGCCTGGGTAAGAGCAACACATTCTAAAAATCGAAGGCCGATTGCAGTACCGTTAAATGAAACCGCAATCAATGTTTTAAAGCGCCAAGTAGGTAAACATGAAACTCGAGTGTTTACTTATGCAGGCAAGCCACTATGCACGGCAAATACCCGTGCTTGGCGTGCAGCATTGAAAAGGGCGGGAATCACAGATTTTCGCTGGCACGATCTGCGGCATACATGGGCAACCTGGCAACGGCAGGCTGGCACACCTACACATGAGTTACAGCGGTTAGGTGGTTGGCGTTCTGGTGTAATGGTTGAACGATATGCGCATCTCGCACCAGATCATTTGGCGAATGCTGCAAACCGATTAGATTCTAAATTCGAAGGTTACGATTTAGCTACGATGGGCTAGAAAGCAAAAAGCCTTGTATTTCTACAAGGCTTTTTTTATTTGGCTCCTCAACCTGGGCTCGAACCAGGGACCTACGGATTAACAGTCCGGCGCTCTACCGACTGAGCTATTGAGGAATCGGTACGTCGTTTGAAGGCGCTATATTACTGAGACCACGCCCCTTGGTCAACCACTTTTTGCGAAATATTTTATATTTTTTGTCATTGACAAATCGGCAGCTGGAAATGGCTTGCACACGCCCTGTTTTAAGCAAATTTTTGTAATATTCATGGCCTCATGCCTTGACAGCAGCGGGTTTGTCAGGGTGCTGACTTATAATATTCGCCAGGAGAGTACGATGCGAACCATGGTTGGAAAAATTGCAAGTGTGGATGGCGTGGCAGAAGTGATTGATGCCCGCGGTCAGCATCATCGTCTGGCAGCAGGCGACTGGTTGCGTGAGGGTGATCGTTTGGTCACCAGCCACGGTGCCGCGGTGACGGTTGAAACGACTGTGGGTGGCCTGGTGCAGGTGAGTGAGTCGCAGACCATCACCTTGAATGCGCAGTTAAGTGCTGACTTTATGGCCGATAGCAGTGACGATGCGGTGAACCCGTGGTTATTGCAGCAGGTGCTGTCTGCGATTCAGTCTCAAGACGATGTGCTGGATTTGTCTGCTTTGCTGGGGACGATGCCAGCAGGCGATGGTTTTAGCGCATTTGCGGCTGAGGTGCCGGTTGCTTTGCATATTGAGGATTTGATTCAGGATCATGCGTCAGTAAGTGCGCAGGCTGTGAGCGGGGTGGTAGATCTGATGGCAAGTGCCGGACTACCCAGCGACGTGGCTTTGCAGCAAAGCTTGCTCAAAGACTTCATTAAGGATTAATTTTTAAAGCATCCAAATAAAAAGCGCCCTGGGGCGCTTTTTTATTGTCAGTCATTATTGCTTAGTTTAATGCTTTTTCAATACGATCCAATGCTTCGCGCAGGTTTTCCATGCTGGTCGCAAACGAGATGCGGAAGTAACCTTCAGCGCCGAAAGCGGAACCTGGCACGACGGCAACGTTATGCTCTTCCAGCAGGTATTCCGCTAATGCCATGTCTGTGGCTGCGTTGATTTTGCCTGCCTGATGGAGGTTGGCAATCGCCTGGCGTGCATCCGGGAAGGCGTAAAACGCGCCGCCAGCCATCAGGCAGCTCAGGCCTGGCATGGCGTTAAAGCGGTCTACCACATATTTATGACGCTCACGGAAGGCTGCCACCATTGGCTTGATACAGTCTTGTGAGCCGCTCAGTGCTGCTTCGGCTGCATATTGTGAAATTGAAGCCGGGTTGCTGGTGGACTGGCTTTGCAGGATTTCCATGGCTTTAATGATGTAAGCCGGGCCTGCCGCATAACCAATACGCCAGCCGGTCATGGAGTAGGCTTTTGAAACACCGTTCAACACGATACAACGGTCTTTGAGGCCTGGCGTTGCATTGAGGATGTTATGGAATTTGTCGCCGGTCAGGTTGACGTGCTCATACATGTCATCGGTGGCAATTAATACGTGTGGATGTTTGAGCAATACCTCACCCAGGGCTTTTAATTCATCCAGGGTATAGACGGCACCGGTGGGGTTAGAAGGTGAGTTAAACATGACCAACTTGGTTTTAGCGTTAATGGCCGCTTCGAGTTGTGCTGGCAGCAGTTTAAAACCTTGCTCAATGCCGCATTCCAGAATCACCGGTTTGGCTTCGGCCACCATGGCGATATCCGCATAGCTGACCCAGTAAGGCGCTGGCACAATGACTTCATCGCCAGCATTCAATACCGCCAGGCACAGGTTGAAAATGGTTTGCTTGCCGCCCACGCCGACAATCACTTCGTTCAAGGTGTAGTCAAAACCGTTTTCATTTTTAAATTTGTTAACAATGGCTTTTTTAAGTGCTGGAATGCCGCTGACAGGCGTGTATTTGGTGTAACCGGCATCAATCGCTGCCTTGGCTGCATCTTTAATATGTTGTGGCGTATCAAAGTCTGGCTCACCAGCAGCCAGGGCAATAATCGGGCGACCTTCGGCTTTGTATTTCGCAGCTTTGGCAGTAATAGCCAAAGTTGGGGATTCTTTAATGGATAACACGCGTGCAGACAGCACGTTGGCGGCAGCTTGGCTCAAGATTGCTTCCTTGTTGGTCGACTATGCTCAAACAGACCGCTAAATGCGACCTGCAAAAAATTGAAAAACGCAATATTTTACGCAAAAAAACACCGCTGTGGAAGCTGGCACAGGGTGTTTCTTTAAAATAATCAAACCGTTATTTTGAGCAGTTTTGGTTGCAACCGACGTAAGCCTGGTAAACAGGCACCAGTAAGGGGTCGATTTGCTGTAGTCGGGTTTCAATCTGACGTACCGTTTGCTGGTCGCCAAGCTGTTGCGCGACCTCCCCACGTTTAAACCAGGCTTCGACAAATTGCGGATCCAGGCTGACTGCCTGGTCAAAAGCGCTGGCCGCCGAGGTGAGTTGTTTTAAGGATAATTGTGCCAGGCCGAGGCTAAACCAGGCATCTGCGCTGGTGGGTTCTTGCTGCGTCCACAAGGTGCTCACTTTTTGCAAGGCTGCCCAGTCTTGCCGCGACTCAGGCACTGCGGCACGCATGTAAAAAGGTTTTTTGTCTTCATCTTCTTCCCACAGCGCTTTGCCGTGCACCGGGAACTCTGTGCTGGCGGGCATTTTTTCCAGGGTTTCCAGCCATTCAACAGGCAGTGCAAAGTGGATGCTGCCGCCATTGCCTGCGGTTTTGAAGGTATTGATACCGACCAGCCTGCCTTCCATGTCAAACAGGCCGCTGCCACTGGCGCCCATGAGAAACTTGGCGCTGCTGCGTATCATATTGCCGGGTTGTGTGGGGTAGAGGCCCTGAATTTCACCGATGGAGGTGATCGGTGCCGGGACACCATTGGAGTGGCCGATGGCGGTGATTTCCTGTCCGCGCGTAAGGCTCAGGCTGTTGCCGCGCAGCACGGGTTTAAATGGCATGTTGTGGGTGGAGACCAGGCAGAGGTCGTGCCAGGCGTCGGCGCGCACGTCTGTAATCGGGTAACTGTCTTCGCCGCGCGAAATCCACGGCTGTTTGGTGGCACGCAATACATGGCAGTTGGTCACCACCTGATTGTCTGCCACCACCACGCCAGAACCATAGGCCATGCCGCCATCCGGGTTGTAGCCGCGGATCATGACGACGCCAAAATAGGCCTCCATCAGGGCCTGTTGGTTATAGGCGTTGGCAAGCGATGTGCCGAGTAACATACATGCTAAGAACAAGTGTTTCACGTGATTCCCCAGGTGCCTGTTTTGATGTTTTTGAAATGACTGATTCTTGCGATAAAAGTTCTGGCGACAAGTATCTGCGAAAATTGTAAATCATGCGCCTGTGGCTGCAAAAACAGTTAAAATATGATTTATACCATTCTTGTCTCCAAATTGTTCTTGTGATCGTCACTTTTCCGGGCAGTAAATACGAATTGCACCAGCCGTTTCCCCCTGCTGGCGATCAGCCACAGGCGATTGAAAAGCTCACGCAAGGCATTGAAGCGGGCCTGCAATTTCAAACCCTGCTCGGCGTGACGGGTTCAGGCAAAACCTACACCATGGCTAACGTGATTGCACGCACGGGTAAACCGGCGATTGTCATGGCCCCCAACAAGACACTGGCGGCACAGCTTTATAGTGAGTTCAGGGAGTTTTTCCCCAATAATGCGGTGGAGTATTTCGTCAGTTATTACGATTACTACCAGCCTGAGGCTTATGTGCCTTCGCGCGACCTGTTTATTGAAAAAGACTCCAGTATTAATGACCATATAGAACAGATGCGTTTGTCGGCGACCAAAGCCATCCTGGAGCGTGAAGATACGGTGATCGTGGCGACGGTGTCGGCGATTTACGGTATTGGCGACCCGGGTGAGTATCATGGCATGGTGCTGCATATCCACCAGGGTAAAAAGGTCGCGCAAAAAGACATCGTGACACAGCTGATCAACATGCAGTATGACCGCAATGATTTTGATTTCAGCCGCGGTTGTTTCAGGGTGCGTGGCGATATTATTGATGTGTTCCCGTCAGAGAACAGTGAAACGGCGGTGCGCATCAGCCTGTTTGATGATGAAATCGACAGTATCCAGTTGTTCGACCCGCTCACCGGTCAGGTGTTTAACAAAATCCACAATTTCCGTATTTTCCCCTCCAGCCATTATGTAACGGCGCGTGAAGCCACGGTGCGGGCGATGGATACGATTAAAGAAGAACTGCGCCAGCGCGTGAGTTTTTTCCTCAGTGAAAACAAGCTGGTAGAAGCGCAGCGTATTGAACAGCGCACACGCTTTGACCTGGAAATGCTCAATGAAATCGGCTTCTGTAAGGGCATTGAGAACTATAGCCGTCATTTAACGGGCCGTCCTCCAGGCAATCCACCGCCCACATTGATTGATTATCTGCCTGCAGATGCGTTGATGATCATTGATGAAAGCCACGTCACCGTGCCGCAAGTGGGTGGCATGTATTTAGGCGACCGCTCGCGTAAATCCAACCTGGTCGATTATGGCTGGCGCTTGCCTTCGGCCATGGATAACCGTCCGCTCAAGTTTGAAGAGTTTGAGCACATTATGCGCCAGTGCGTGTTTGTGTCGGCAACGCCCGCAGATTATGAAAAAAACCACCAGCAGCAAGTGGTAGAGATGATCGCGCGCCCGACTGGCCTGGTCGACCCTGAAGTCACGGTGAAACCAGCTGATACGCAAGTGGATGATTTGCTGGGCGAAATTAAATTGCGTGTAGAGGTGGGTGAGCGCGTGCTGGCGACCACACTCACCAAGCGCATGGCCGAAGACTTGACTGATTACTTAAGCGAGCATGGCGTCAAAGTGCGCTATCTGCATAGTGATATTGATACGGTAGAGCGCGTGGAGATTATCCGTGACTTGCGCCTGGGTGAGTTTGATGTGCTGGTGGGCATTAACCTGCTGCGCGAAGGCCTGGATATTCCAGAAGTGTCGTTAGTTGCCGTACTGGATGCTGATAAAGAAGGCTTCTTGCGTTCTGAACGCTCACTGATCCAAACCGCAGGCCGCGCGGCGCGTAACCTTAACGGCAAGGTGATTTTTTACGGCAACAAAATTACCCGCAGCATGAAGCTGGCGATGGATGAAGCCGATCGCAGACGCAAGATCCAACTGGCTTTTAACGCTGAGCATGGCATCACGCCTAAAGGCGTGACTAAACGCATCAAGGATATTATTGATGGCGTTTACGATAAGGACGAAGCCCAGCGTGAACGCAAGGCCGCACAGGAGCAGGCCAGCTACGAAAATATGAGCGAAAAAACCTTGACCAAAGAGCTCAAGCGCATTGAAAAAGTCATGCACGACGCAGCCAAGAACCTGGAATTCGAAAAAGCGGCACAATACCGTGACCAGCTAAAAAAACTCAAGTTGCAGGCATTCGGTGCCGAAGTAGAAGATTTGAAATGACCACCTTACATCTCTGTATTGGCTCGATTGCTGCCGTGTGCACTACGCTAGCATTTGTGCCACAGGTCGTGCAATCCTGGCGTACCAGAGACCTAAGTGGTATTTCACTGCCTATGTATACGATTTTTACCATCGGCGTGTTGCTTTGGCTGATTTATGGCATCCTCATCCAGGATTGGCCGGTCATTATTGCTAATGCGATCACGGCGATGTTGGCCAGTGTGGTTCTGTTGTTAAAATTGAAATCATGCTTGGCTCGCTGAATCAGATTTTTTATTAATGATGTTTATAACTATTTTATTTTAGGATACGACCATGAAGAAAATTACAAAAGCAGTGTTCCCGGTAGCGGGGCTAGGTACCCGTTTCTTGCCGGCGACCAAAGCCAGTCCCAAGGAAATGCTGCCGGTGGTCGATAAGCCGTTGATTCAATATGCGGCGGAAGAGGCCATTGCCGCTGGTGCCACAGAGCTGATTTTTATCACCGGCCGCAACAAGCGTTCGATTGCTGACCATTTTGACAAAGCCTACGAACTAGAAGCCGAGCTGGAAGCCGCAGGCAAGCAAAAACTGCTTGATATTGTGCACAGCATCCTGCCAAAAGGCGTGAGCTGCGTCTTTATCCGTCAATCACAAGCGTTGGGCCTGGGCCATGCGGTGTTATGCGCCAAACCAGTGGTGGGCAACGAGCCATTTGCGGT
This sequence comes from Methylophilus sp. 14, assembly GCF_015354345.1. GTDB lineage: Bacteria > Pseudomonadota > Gammaproteobacteria > Burkholderiales > Methylophilaceae > Methylophilus. The sequence continues at coordinate 971,933 of NZ_JADKYS010000001.1, forward strand.
ATTGCTGGCTGATGATTTGCTGGTGGGTGATGTGTCCATCACCAAGCAAATGGTGGATATGTATACCGAGCAGCAATGTTCTATTTTGGGCATTGAAACCGTGGCGCCAGAAGAAACCAGCAGCTATGGCGTGGTGGATGCTGTGGCTAAAACGGACGACTTGCTTGAAGTGAAAGGCATGGTAGAAAAACCAAAGCCAGAAGAGGCACCTTCTAACCTGGCCGTGGTTGGCCGTTATGTGTTGAGCCCACGTATTTTTGATTGCCTGGAGCATGTGAAGCCAGGCAAGGGTGGCGAAATCCAGCTGACTGACGGTATTTCTGCCTTGATGGAATTTGAAAAAGTCATGGCTTATCGCTACAAAGGCAAACGTTATGACTGCGGCAGCAAACTGGGCTTTATGCAGGCCAACGTTGAGCTGGGATTGAAGCATCCTGAAATTGCAGATAGTTTCAAAAGCTACCTGAAAACATTGTCCATCTAAGCAACCATGCAGGCAGCACAACAGCAATCGCCAGCCTTTTGGCTGGCACACTCGGACGTGGTGTTTACTGCGGAAGAGGTCAGCCGCGCGATAGACCGCATGGCGGCGCAATTGCGCGAGCGCTTATCCAGCGGCCAGCCGGTGGTGCTGTTGTGTGTGATGCGTGGTGGTTTATACCTGGCCGGGCAGTTAATGAGCCGCTTGCCAGTGCCAGCGAGGTTGGATTACCTGCAGGCCAACCGTTATCACGGCACAGCCGGGCAAGAGATTGTCTGGAGCAAACGCCCGGAACTGGATCTGGCCGGGCAAACCGTTGTTGTACTCGATGATATTCTGGATGAAGGCGTGACGCTGGCAGCAGTCGTTGCACACTGCCGTGAAGCTGGTGCCGCACAGGTGCTGACCGCCGTGCTTACCGAAAAAGACAATGGCTTGCAAAAACCGTTGCTGGCCGATGTGGTTGGCCTCACCGTACCTAACCGCTATGTGTTTGGTTGCGGCATGGATGTGTATGGCTGGTGGCGCAATCTGCCAGAAATTCGCGCCTTGCAAGCCTGAGCCATTAAAAGTTATACCTTCAATTCAGATTGCCTGAATGCTGGCGGAGAAGGAGGGATTCCTGAAAGTCGGCAGAGATTTATTAATAATCAATTACTTAGATTGCATCTGGTGAGGCTGTGTGGCTCACTATTGTGTACCACTTTCATATGGTAACTATTCAAATCGCCCATTGCAATACCTCAGCGGGGTTCGCGTACCCACGGGGATTCGAACTGCGGTATAAGGGATGTACTTAACTCAATGACAGCCGTTGTGTAATATATCTTCCAACCTCCGAGAGGTCCTCCGAATGCAAGGCGTAACGTGTGTTATTCGAAGCCTCCCAGCAAGATGGAGAGTAGAGTGGATTGTGTTCTTTTTAACTACTGATAATAATTCGAGGGGAGATTTTTTGTACAAGGTTCTGATTGTTATGGGTCTAGCATTACTAAGCGCGTGTTCTGCAACAGGCCCAAAGTTTAATGCTGTGTCGCACCCAACAAATGACTCACTGATTTATGTCTATCGACCAGACCTTTTTCAGAATGGGGCAATTTCTCCAGGGATAGTAGTAGACAATGAAGAGAGGTTGTTACTGCAAAACAATGGCTACACATACTTCTACTTACCTCCTGGGCAACATCAATTCTCTATTTTGCTGAGTGACCGCTATACACCGGCAGAGCCAACAAAGTTATTAATGGAAGCTGGTACTGTTTACTATTTGAAACTGGTCACAGGTAATATTTTCAATAGTATGCCTGGGGTGGGATTAAGCGTTAACCGCAAATTTGGATTGATAAGTGTTGAGGAGGAAATAGGCAAGGCAGAAATACAAGATTGCCGTTACCTTAATCCTAGTGAGTCAAAGAAGTTTTCAAAAAGTTATTTTCTGGAGTCTAATTAACCATAGAGCCCTCAAGGATAAACTCCAAGAGGGCTTCGTGCTTTTTAGTCTTAATCTACCGTGCCTAATAATGCTTTAGGCGTCTGCGAAGGGGCCTTAGGCTAGACTTTAGGATTGGCCGAGGGTAAGTGTGGGCAAGACCTCTTGAGCGTGCCTTGGATTAAAACGGTGCGTCTGTGTCATCGTCTGAGGTTGTACTCATAGCAACCAGGGGCGGGACTCTACGGCGAAAATAGAAGACGCCTTTACGGTTAATCATGTGGATTTGTTTACGCATCCTAGATGCCTAAAGTGTACCAGTTATGTGGCTCAATTTACGCTCTATCTATATGAATAGATTGGTTATTATTAAAATTCAACTACTTAGGAATCGCTGGCGGAGAAGGAGGGATTCGAACCCTCGATACGCTTGCGCGTATGCCTGATTTCGAGTCAGGTACATTCAACCAGCTCTGCCACTTCTCCGTTTTTTAAATCAATGGCTTACAAGATAGGCAATTGGGCCGTACGATTTTTTCCAGCCTGATATAGCTTATGCTTTAAGCAAGGGCATTAGTCTACACCTTGGCGCCTGTGCAGTTCAATCATCATGATTGCCAGGTTGTCCGCTGCTGCAAATCCGATTATTGCAGCGGCAAAGTGATCTGTATCACCAGGCCGGAGGCAGGTGCCGGTTTGTTGCTGATAGACAGTTTGCCACCATGTTTTTCAACAATCATGCGCGCAATGGCGAGGCCCAGGCCAGTACCGCCGGTTTGGCGTGAACGGGAATCCTCCAGCCTGCGGAAGGGTTCCAAGACGTTATTCAGTTCTTGTGCCGGGATGCCGGGGCCGTCGTCGGAGATCACAAAAATAACCTGGTTGCCCTCGGTGTGGAGCGCCAGCGCAGGCGTCTGCGCATAGGTAATCGCATTGTTGAGCAGGTTGGTCAGGCAACGTGTAAGCAGGTGTGCTGAGCCGAGAATGGTGATCGATTGCGTGGGCAGGCTGCTGGCAATCGCGTGGCCTGCATCTTCAAAATCATCACAGAGGGCGGTGGCTAGTGCGGTGAGGTCTACTTTGCTTTTGTGGATGTTTTCACCGCATAAGCGGGCAAAGTCCAGCCCTTCACGCACCATTTCCTGCGTGGCAGTCAGGTCTTTGATCAAGCCTTGTTTAAGCTCCTGGTCTTTGACTTTTTCCAGGCGTAAACGCAAGCGCGTGAGCGGTGTTTGCAGGTCGTGTGCAATGGCGCCCAGAATAAAGCCGCGCTCCTGAATATGCTTGAGGATGCTGCGCTGCATTTCGTTAAAGGCTTTAGCCGCATGGCGCACTTCGGTAGAGCCTTCGTTTTCTGGTAAAGGCGCATGCTCGATATTGTGTGCCAGTTGCAAGGCGGCATTTGCCAGTTTGCGTAACGGTTGCGTGGCGACAGAGGCGACAGCCCAAATGATGCTGATCAAACCAAACAACGCCAGCACGATGGTGAGTGGGTTGCGTTCATGCGGCGGTCCGGCGGGTGGGCGGTGGCCACCGTAGTGCAGCTCGATCAAAATCGGTGTGTTGTCTTCAAGGTGGGTATAAACCGCTAGGCACTGGCCATGTGGATGTGGTGGCGGTGCGCCAAAACCAGGCGGCGGTGGAGGCGGGCGACGAGGCGCGCAATGGCTGGCCTTGGAAAGACTGATAAAGTCTGCCACCTCTGGCACCAGCAAGTTGTTGAGGTTGGCTAATTCTGCAGGCAGCAGTGGTGCATTTTGTGGTGGTTCTACGCCCACGGTCACATGGCTGCCCATGCGTTTAAATACATCTTGAATCTCGGAGCGTTTTTCAGGCACGGTCGCTTCCAGAATACGAATCATGCTTTCAATACGGTCGAATGCAAACTGGTCGCGCAGGCGTGTTTCATTTTCGCGCGAATCGCGCTGGCCCAGCATGCTCACGACAGTCGCGGTGATGAGAATACCAATGACGGTAATCAGGAAGATACGGACCGACATGGTGCCTAACAATTTTTTTATCATCACTCTAGTGCTCTTTATGGTCAGGTGCGCTTTTATTTAAGATAACGGACATCTGCTGTCAGTAGATAGCCTTCATTGCGTAGCGTTTTGATCATGGACGGACTTTTAGTATCCACTTCAAGTTTCTGTCTTAATCTACTGATTTGTAAGTCTATTGATCTATCAAACGGGCCAGCTTCGCGGCCGTGCATTTCTTCCATCAGTTGATCACGGCTCAAGGTACGGTTGGCGTGCAGCAGCATGAAACGCAGGAACTTGAACTCGGCATTGGAGAGTGGAATGCTGGTATTGCTTTGGTCAATCAAGGTGCGGTTGTGGATATCCAGCTTCCATTCATTAAACTCAATAAAGCGCAAAATGCCGCTATCGGCAGACTCTTCATGATGGGCTTTGCCAGGATTTTCTGCATGCATACGTGCGCGACGGATCACACTGCGGATACGCGATAACAGCTCCAGTGGTTCAAACGGTTTCGCCACATAATCGTCGGCACCAGTTTCCAGGCCCATAATGGTATCCAGCGAGCTGGTACGCGCTGTCAGCATGATAATCGGCAGCAAACGGTACTTGGGTGACTCACGCAACTCACGGCACAGTTCAATGCCGCTACGTTGCGGCATGTTGATATCCAGAATAATCACGTCTGGCAGTTGCCGTTCCAGCGCTTGCCACATTTGGGCGTGATTGGCCGCCTGATGGGTGATGAGCTGATTATCTTGCAGAAAATCACACAGCAGATCACGAATCGCATCATCGTCATCTACTACCAGTACATGTGTGTCAGGATGGCCGTCAGTCATAAACAAAGTCTCGGGCTTACAAGAGTGGATATTGGAGCACAAAAACCGGCCATTGTGGCCGGTTTCCAGCATTAAACCAGGATGGTTTTACGCGCGGTACTATTTTTCATGGCGGGGGCCACCATGATGCGGGCCGTCATGCTGCGGAAACGCATTTTCATCAAACGCTTTTTTCTGGGCATCGTTTAATTGCGCATAAAACGCACGTACTGCTTTTGCACGTTCAGCCTGGCGCGTATCACGTTCTTTGTCCCAGGCTTCCATTTTATCCAGGCGTTGCAGCGTGTTGAGCTTGTTTAACTCAGCCACATCCGGATGCTCAGCTTTGTCTTGTGGCTTGATTTGCGCCTGGTAGTTTTTCCAGGCGTTTTCCTGGGCACTGGTCAGTTGCAAAATAGTATGTAATCTTTCCTGATGCTTTTCAAAATGCTCCAGGCGGTGTTCCTGCCAGTTGGCTTTGTCAAATTTACCTTTGTCGCAACCATGGCCGGGTTCGGCAAAGGCGGTGCCGCACACCAAAACCAGAAGCCCTGCGAATGCCAGTTTATTCAGTTTCATGATGTATCCTTTAATCATCATTGCGAAATTGCAATGTTGACATTAAAACACCCGAATGTATCGGGTGTTTGTCTGATCATGCTAGCTGTGTAACGGAGTGTATCCGCTTATTCAATGCCCTGGCTGGCGAGGTAATCCTCATAGTTGCCAGTAAAATCGACAATGCCATCGGCTTTGATTTCGATAATGCGCGTGGCAATCGAGCTCACGAACTCGCGGTCATGGCTGACAAAGAATAAGGTGCCTTTGTATTTATCCAGCGCGGTATTCAGCGCTTCAATAGATTCCATGTCCATGTGGTTGGTTGGCTCGTCCATCAATAGCACATTGGTTTTTGCCAGCATCAATTTGCCATACAGCATGCGGCCTTTTTCACCACCGGAGAGGACCTTGACGGATTTTCTGGTCGCTTCGGTCGGGAACAGCAAACGGCCGAGCATGCTACGCACGGTGTTGTCATCGTCGCCTTGTTGACGCTGTGCGGTCATCCATTCAAACAGGTCTTCGCCTTTTTCGAATTCGTATTCATGGTCTTGCGCAAAATAGCCCAACTTGGCTTTTTCTGCCCATTTGACCTCGCCATGTTTAGGCGCCAAATCACCTGCCAGGCAACGCAAGAACGTGGTTTTACCGATACCGTTTTCACCAATAATGGCGACTTTTTCACCGGCTTCAAACATCAGTTCCACGTCATTGAACAAAGTCCTGTCAAAGCCGTGGCTGAGTTTCTTCAGTTCTACCGCGTTGCGGTGCAGTTTTTCCCTGTCGTCAAACTCAAAGCGGATAAACGGATATTGGCGGCTGGATGGTTTAAATTCTTCCACCTTGATTTTATCAATCTGCTTGGCACGGCTGGTGGCCTGCTTGGCTTTAGACGCGTTAGCCGAGAAGCGGCGCACAAAGTCCTGCAGGTCGGCAATTTGCTGCTTGGCCTTGGCGTTGTCTTTGGCTTGCTGGTTACGCGCTGCAATGCTGGCTTCCATGTAATCATCATAGTTGCCTGGGTAAGAGGTAATCTTGCCGTAGTCCATATCGCAGGTGTGCGTACATACTTGGTTCAAAAAGTGGCGGTCATGCGAAATGATGACCATGGTGCAATCACGATTGTTCACCACATCTTCCAGCCAACGAATGGTGTTGATGTCCAGGTTGTTGGTCGGCTCATCCAGCAGCAATACATCCGGGTTGGCAAACAAGGCTTGTACTAACAGTACGCGCAGTTTCCAGCCTGGTGCGACGGCACTCATCGGGCCAGTATGTTGCTCCAGCGGAATGCCTACGCCTAACAGTAATTCGCCAGCACGTGCTTCGGCGGTATAACCGTCATATTCGGCAAACACGCCTTCCAGCTCAGCGGCACGCATATAGTCGTCTTCGGTCGCCTCGAGGTTGGCGTAAATAGCATCACGCTCCTGCATGGCTTTCCACATTTGTTCGTGGCCCATCATCACCACGTCCAGCACGCGCTGGTCTTCATAGGCAAACTGGTCCTGTTTCAAAAACGCCATGCGTTCGTTGGGGTCCAGGCTGACGTTACCGCTGGTAGGCTCCAGCACACCGGCTAGAATCTTCATAAATGTGGATTTACCACAACCGTTGGCGCCAATCAGGCCATAACGATTACCGTCGCCAAATTTGACGGAGACATTTTCAAACAGTGGCTTGGAGCCAAACTGCATGGTGATATTGTTTGCAATTAACATGAAAAACCTTCAAAAGTTTAGCCGCGGATAAACGCGGATGCACGCAGATAAAATTATTTTTGCAGGTAAATGGCCTGCATTTTTTAAAAAGTGTTGTAGATGACGACTTCATCCATGGGCAACTGGCCGCCACGTGGTTTGGCTGCTTCCAGTGCTTTGCCTACCACCACAAACATCACCGGCACATGGTCAGCAGGCAAGTTGATCAGTTTGGCCACGGCATCAAAGTCAAAACCGTCCATCGGGCAGGTGTCATAACCCATTTCCTTGGCCGCCAGCATCAGCGTCATCGCCGCCATGCCGCCTGAGCGCATGCCTTCATCACGTTCGGCCTGTGCGTGGTCGGTGTAATAGTCGTGAATCGCCTTCACCAGGTAGTCGCTGACTTGTTGCGGTGCATTGACCCAGTAGCGCGCCGGGTCTTTTTCCCAGGCCTTGAGGTCTGCCGTCAATATAACTAGCAACGAGGCATCAGTCACTTGTGCCTGGTTCCAGCTCACCGCGCGGATTTGATGGCGTAACACCGGATCTGTCACCACCACAAAGCGCCAGTGCTGAATATTGAAAGCAGTCGGCGACAGCATGGCCAGCGAGAACAACTGCTGGATTTCTGCTTCTGTCATCCGGTGAGCAGGATCGTAAGCTTTGATTGAGCGGCGTTCCTGTATGGCTTGTGATACGTTCATGATGTGTGTTAATTAATACTCAATAGTTAAAATGTCCAACTGCAAAGGGCCCGCCGGACGCTGCCAGACAGTACTGTCACCCGCTTTGCGGCCTAGCAGGGCTTTTGCCAGCGGTGACACATAGCTGACTTTTTGCTGCGCAATGTCTGCTTCATCTTCGCCGACGATCTGGAAAACAGATTGTTCACCATCTTCATCTTCCACCTGCACTTTGGCGCCAAATAAGACGGTGTGTCGCGGTTGCTGCGCCGGATCTACCAATTGTGCCGATTCCAGCCGGGCGACAAAGTAGCGTAGGTCGCGGTCAATTTCAGCCAGTTTTTGCTGCGCACTGGGGTCTTCTTTGCGCGCAACGTATTGGCTGCGTGCAGTTTCCAGTGTTTTGACGGTTTGCTGTAATTGTTGCAAGCCGTCTGGTGTTACATAGTTCGCATGCGGACTCAGCGGGCGTTCCGGTAAGTCAGTCCCGGCCAGCTCCAGATCATCTTCTTTAACAAAACCACGACTCATCTCAGTGCTTAAATGCTTAAAAGTAGGTCAGGCCCAGCGCAGCACGCACTTCGCTCATGGTGTTGGCAGCCACTTCACGCGCTTGCTCAGTGCCTTCACGCAGCAATTGCAAAATATAGCCTTTGTCATTGGCCAACTCAGCACGGCGCGTACGGATTGGCTCCAGCATTTCTTGCAATACGGCTTCCAGGCGCTTTTTAACGATGCTGTCCGCCAGACCGCCACGTGTGTAATGCGCTTTCAGTTCGGCCACCGCGGCTTTGTCCGTGTCAAACGCATCCAGGTAGGTGAAGGCAATATTGCCTTCCACATGGCCAGGGTCTTCAATTTTTAAGTGCAACGGGTCGGTGTAGACGCGTTTAACCGCTTTAGTCACTTCGTCAGCGGTTGCGCCCAGGTTAATCACGTTGCCTAATGACTTACTCATTTTGGCTTTGCCATCAATGCCAGGCAAACGGCCCAGCTCTGGCACCAGGGCTTTGGTTTCCACCAGAATTTCCTGTTTGGTGCTGGCATTTTTATAAGTGCGGTTAAAGCGGCGCACGATCTCGTTGGTTTGCTCAATCATCGGGATCTGGTCTTCACCGACTGGCACCAGCGTGGCTTTAAACGCGGTAATATCAGCGGCCTGGCTGACAGGGTAGGTGAGAAAACCCGCCGGAATATCGCGCTCGAAGTCACGCAGGCGAATCTCTTCTTTGACGGTCGGGTTACGCTCCAGGCGCGCCACGGTGACCAGGTTCAGGTAGTAAAACGCCAGCTCCGTCAGTTCAGGCACTTGTGACTGGATAAAAATGGTCGACAGCTTAGGGTCTATGCCGACGGCCAGGTAGTCCAGAGCCACTTCCACCACATTGCGATGCACTTTATCAATATCATCCATATTGTCGGTCAGCGCCTGCGCGTCGGCCAGCATGACGTATTGCTTGTATTCATGCTGATATTTGACACGGTTACGCAAACTGCCGACAAAATGCCCCAGATGCAACGGGCCGGTTGGGCGATCGCCAGTGAGGATAATGGATTGAGTACTCATCGTTTTTCTCTAATTAGGGTGAGGTCAGGGCTAAGAATGAAAGTTATTCCCACTCGATAGTGGCAGGCGGTTTACCGGAAATGTCATACACCACGCGGTTGATGCCTCTTACCTCGTTAATAATTCTATTGGACACTTTGCCCAGCAAGCTGTATGGCAACTCTGCCCAATGCGCGGTCATAAAGTCGCTGGTGACCACGGCACGCAAGGCGACCACGTAGTCATAAGTACGGCCATCACCCATCACGCCCACGGATTTCACTGGCAAGAACACAGTAAATGCCTGGCTGGTGAGGTCGTACCAGGTTTTACCCGTGGCAGCATCGACGGTATTGCGCAATTCTTCGATAAAGATCGCATCGGCACGTTGCAGCAATAAGGCATAGTCACGTTTGACTTCACCCAAGATGCGCACGCCCAGGCCAGGGCCCGGGAACGGGTGGCGGTAGACCATATCACGTGGCAGGCCGAGGGCGACGCCTAGCTCGCGCACTTCGTCTTTAAACAGGTCGCGCAATGGCTCCAGCAGTTTGAGGCCAAGCTGCTCTGGCAAGCCGCCAACGTTATGGTGGCTCTTGATGGTCACCGCTTTTTTCGATTTTGCGCCGCCAGATTCAATCACATCCGGGTAGATGGTGCCTTGTGCCAAAAAGGTTGCGCCTTTGTGACCAGCGCCGCTGGCTTTGAGTTTGGCCGCTTCGGCTTTAAATACCTCAACAAATTCGGCACCAATGATTTTACGTTTGGCTTCCGGGTCGCTGACACCAGCCAGTTTGCCCATAAACTGTTCGGTGGCATCGACGCGGATGACCTTGGCATGCAAACGTCCTGCGAACATCTCCATTACCATGTCGCCTTCATTGAGGCGTAACAGGCCGTGGTCTACAAACACACAGGTCAGCTGGTCGCCAATGGCGCGGTGAATCAGCGCCGCTGCGACAGAGGAGTCAACGCCGCCAGACAAACCTAAAATGACTTCTTCATCGCCGACTTGAGCTTTAATTTTTGCCACCGCCTCAGTGATGTAGTCGCCCATGATCCAGTCTGGTTTTGCGGCACAGATATCCAATACAAAACGCTCCAGCATGGCCTGGCCTTGTTTGGTGTGGGTGACTTCGGGGTGAAACTGAACGGCATAGAAACGGCGGTCTTCATCGGCCATGGCGGCAATCGGCGTGGTGTCGTTGCTGGCAATGACTTTAAAACCTGCTGGCAGTTCGGTGACTTTGTCGCCGTGGCTCATCCAGACGTCAATCAGGCCGTGGCCTTGGTCATTAGTAGCGTCCTGAATGTCGCGGAACAGGGCAGAGTGGCCGCGTGCGCGCACTTGCGCATAGCCAAACTCGCGCTTGCTGCCTGCCTCAACCTTGCCGCCCAGTTGTTGCGCCATGGTTTGCATGCCGTAGCAAATGCCCATGACCGGGACACCAAGTTCAAATACGGCTTGCGGTGCTTTGTCGGTTTCTTCTTCATACACGCTGGCATGGCTACCGCTGAGGATAATGCCGTCGGCGCCAAAGTTTTTGACGAAGTCGTCAGAGACGTCGCAAGGGTGGATTTCACAGTAAACATGCGCTTCGCGTACGCGACGGGCGATGAGTTGGGTCACTTGTGAACCGAAGTCTAGAATGAGGATTTTTGAGTGAGACATTTTTTTAGCCACAGAGTGCACAGAGGACACAGCGTCTAAGAGAAACTATTCTCCGTGACATCTGTGTCCTCTGTGGCTTGGTTTAATAATGGTCAGTAAAACTTAATCTACGCGATAGTTAGGGGCTTCTTTAGTAATCTGTACATCATGTACGTGCGATTCGCGCATACCGGCACTGGTGATTTGTACAAACTCGGCTTTATTGCGCATATCTTCAATGGTTGCACAACCGACGTAGCCCATGGAAGCACGCAAGCCACCCATTAACTGGTGGACCACAGCCAGCACGCTGCCTTTGTAAGGTACGCGGCCTTCAATGCCTTCTGGCACCAGTTTGTCAGCATTGGCGGTGTTGTCCTGGAAGTAGCGGTCAGACGAACCTTTTTGCATGGCGCCGATAGAGCCCATGCCACGGTAAGACTTGTAAGAACGGCCCTGGAACAGCTCAACTTCACCTGGGGCTTCTTCAGTACCGGCAAACATACCGCCCAGCATCACGCTGTAGGCACCAGCGGCAATGGCTTTAGAAATATCACCTGAGAAACGGATACCGCCATCTGCAATAAATGGCACGCCGGATTTTTCCAGTGCTTTGGCCACATTGCTGATCGCTGTAATTTGCGGCACACCAACGCCAGCGACGATACGAGTCGTGCAGATAGAGCCTGGGCCAATGCCGACTTTTACGCAGTCAGCGCCGTGGTCTACCAACGCCAGGGCAGCCTCAGCAGTGGCAATGTTGCCGCCAATCACTTGCAGTTTTGGATATTTGGTTTTAGCCCATTGTACGCGGTCCAGCACGCCTTGTGAGTGACCGTGTGCAGTGTCGACCACAATCGCGTCTACGCCTGCTTCAACCAGGGCGTCAATACGCTCATCAGTGCCTTCGCCCACGCCCACCGCAGCAGCCACGCGCAAACGGCCTTTTTCATCTTTACAGGCTAAGGGGTGATCGTGCGATTTTTGAATGTCTTTTACCGTGATCAGGCCTTTGAGTTCGTAGTTTTGGCCGACGACCAGCAGGCGCTCCAGGCGGTGCTTGTGCAGCAGGCCCATGATTTCTTCGCGGCTGGCGCCTTCGCGCACAGTGACCAGGCGATCCTGCGGGGTCATCACATTGCTGACGGCTTGATCGAGGTTGGTTTCAAAGCGCAGGTCACGGTTAGTGACGATGCCAACGACTTTGCCATCTTGCAATACGGGCAGGCCGGAGATTTTTTGTTGTTTGGTGATGTCCATCACTTCACGCACGCTCATGGCGGGGTGGATGGTGACCGGGTCAATGACGACGCCAGATTCGAAACGCTTGACGCGGGAGACGCGGGAAGCCTGCATCTCAACCGTCATGTTCTTGTGAATAATGCCCATGCCGCCCAATTGCGCCAGCGCAATCGCCATGCGTGCTTCAGTGACGGTGTCCATCGCAGCAGATAACAGGGGGATATTTAAAGTGATGCTTTTGGTCAACTTGGTACTGAGGTTGACCTCGCGAGGCATGACATTCGAATGGGCTGGAACGAGTAAAACGTCATCAAAGGTCAGGGCTTGTTGCAACAAACGCATGTGAATTCCTTATCTCCAAAATATAATTATACCGATTTCACTTTGCCTTGACAAAGCGTTTTGCATTTTTTGCTACGACGCTGATGGTGTTTGGCATGGTTTGTGCATGGATGTTTTTGAATTAAGAGCAGAGTGTGGGCGATGAAGATTATTTTGAAACTGATTTTGGCGGGATGCTTGTTGTGGTCTATGCAGGCAAGCGCCGAAATTTATAAGTGGCGCGATGAAAAAGGCGTCATGAATTATTCGGATGTGCCGCCGCAGTCCGGCGCTAATGGCACACAAAAAATCAAGGCAGCCACTGTGCCTAATGATGTGCCGCTCACGCGCTCAGACGCCTACCAGCGAGAGGAAGCCGCGTCTTCGAATAATAAACCTGCAGAGAATCGTGAGCCTGCGCCCTCCGCAGAGGCAGAGGCCTTGAAGGCCATGCAGGAGCGTTTAAAAGCGCAGAACTGTGCTGCCGCAAGATCCAATTACCGTAACTATGCTGTTGGCGGCCGTATGCAGAATGTGAATGAAAATGGCCAAAAAGAGTATCTGACGGATGATCAAATCAGGGAAGGTCAGGCCCGGGCGCAGCAGGAGATTGACGAAAATTGTCCACCTGAGTAACCAAAATCGTTCACCTTTATTCAAGGCTGACGTTTTTGCTTCCCATTTTTGGCAGCGGCGCGTTGTCTGCGCGCTTCTTTAGGATTGGCCAGCAGTGGCCGGTAAATTTCTACCCGGTCCATGGCTTTTAAAACCGTCCCGGCTTCTACTTTTTTGCCAAAAATACCCAGTGCCAGGTGATCCAGCGAAATGTCAGGATATTGTTGTGCAATGCCTGATTGGATCACGGCCTCTAGTGCGGTGGTGCCTGCGTTAACGGTCAATGTAAGGATACTTTGCGACTGTGGTAAGGCGTAGGCCACTTCGACAATGATGCTCTCAGTTGGTGTGTTTGGCATCAGGGCTATTTCAAATGTAGCTTGTCCGCCTGTTTGACAAAGCTATCCACAAACGTATTGGCAATATGGCTAAACACCGGTGCAATAATGCGTTCGATCAGGCTGTTGGCAAATACGTATTCCAGTTTGAACTCAATTTTGCAGGCATCTTCGCGCAGGGGGATAAAGTGCCAATGCCCGGCCAGTTGCTTGAACGGACCGTCGACCAGGGTAATGTCCATGCGGTGCGGAAACTGTTTATGGTTGCGCGTCGTGAAGTGTTGCTGAATCCCGTGATAGTTAATATGTATCGTCGCTTGCGTCGCTACTTCTGTGCGCTCGGTAAGCTCGCTGCCGCCACACCAGGGCAGGAATTGTGGATAGTCTTCCACGGCATCTACCAGTTGAAACATGGCTGCACAGGAGTGCATGACTAAAACGGTTTTTTCTACTTGCGCCATTGGGTTAAGCCATTTGATTGGTGGTTCCAGAATGAAATGGGGTTTTGAGTTAAAATGCTATTTTAAGTGATTTAAGTCTGCACACCAGCGTTATGAGCATCGCGCAAAACAAAAAAGCGTTTTTTGATTACTTTATCGAAGAAAAGTACGAGGCCGGCCTGGTACTTGAAGGCTGGGAAGTCAAAGCCATACGCGATAACCGCACCAACCTTAAAGAGGCTTATGTGGTGGTGATGCGTGGCGAGTTATACCTGATCGGTTGCCATATTACGCCACTGGGCGCTGCCTCTACACATATTCGTCCAGATGCCATCCGTACACGCAAGTTGCTGTTGCATCGTGAAGAAATCGACAAACTGATTGGCAAGGTGGAACGCGCGGGTTACACCATTGTGCCGCTGGATATGCACTTTACACGTGGCCGCATCAAAATCCAGATTGGCCTGGCTAAAGGTAAAAAGCAACACGACAAACGAGATACTGAAAAAGAACGTGACTGGAAGCGTGAGCAAAATCAATTGTTAAAAAACAAGCAACGTAGCCGCTAACACCAGGCTTCAATGCTGACTTTTCCTACGCATCCTCTTGGATGCGTTTTTGTTTTTTTGGCCCTCAGTTTAGTTATCCTGCGGTACGGTTGTTTTCGTAAATTATAAATATGTATAGTTTATGTTAATATTTGTTTGTTGGCGAGATGGTCTTGCTGGAGAATATTGGCTTGAGAGGCGCACTTGCTCAACGTTTTTTGATTTTTTTAAAAAAAAGGAACTTTGATATGCGTGAGTTAACACTTTCTGAAGTAGACGCAATTTCTGGCGGCTATTCGATTATTCCTGAATTTCCGACGTCTTTGGGCTTGGTTGGCGGTATTGCAACTATCTTAACGGCCACAGGTTTTATTATTGGCGTGGCAGGTGTCAATCTCGCTTTGGGTTTAAATGAAGCCCTGGGGATTGCAACACCGCGTGCGACATATCCAATTTTAGATATCTGATTAAAACCGCAGACACACAGCGCGACAGAGCTCTTTTTTTAAATCAATATTGTTAATATTTATTAATAAATGTTGTTTTTATGTCATTAAATTGTGTTAACCTAAATTGGTTGGCGTTGACTTGAGTGGAGGAGATTCACTGCTAAGCAGCCCGACTAATTTGATTAACAATCTAAAAAAAGGAAAAAATAATGCGTGAATTAACAATGACTGAAGTGGAAGTGGTTTCTGGTGGCTTTTCCATTATTCCTGAGTTCCCAACATCATTGGGTCTGTTGGGTGGTGTGGCCACAATTTTGACTGGCGCTGGTTACATCATTGCCGTGGCAGGGACTAACCTGGCACTGGGCTTGAATGAAGCATTGGGTATTGCAACACCACGCCCGTTCTAATTTAAGCTTTAAAAAGCAGGGCGCCATTGCAGACGATGCGATGGCGCTTTTTTTATGGCTGTTTATGTGGCGATTGCGCACAAATCTGCTGGCACTGGCGGATAGCTGCAGGGAGCAAGCCTGGCAAGTCTTCTGCAATTAAACCAGACCCAAACAGTGTCGCGGCCTCGGCATGTAACCAGGCTGCCGCTGCGCAGGCTTCAAAGGCTGGCATGCCTTGCGCCAATAGGCCGGTGATGATGCCTGCCAGTACATCACCGCTACCAGCAGTGGCCAGGGTGGGCGGGGCGTTATTGTTGACGACTTGTCGGCCATCGGCTGCGGCGATCACGGTTTGTGCGCCTTTAAGCAGTACCACAGCTCCGGTTTGGCTGGCGGCAGCCTGTGTTTGCCTGATACGCAGGCTGAGTTCATGAGCAGGCGTGATGCCAAACAGCCGCGAAAACTCACCATCATGCGGAGTGAGTACGCATGGTGCTGCGATGGATTGTGTCAGTCTGTCTGCGCGGCTTGCAAAGCTGGTCAGTGCATCCGCATCCATCACGACGGGCTTGCCGGTGCGTAACATCTGCAAGGTTGTTTCGGCCGTCTCTTCAGTGACGCCTGCGCCCGGCCCGATCAGATAAGCGCTGACTTTGTTGTCGTTTATCAGTGTTGCGTGCTGCGCTGGGGTGGCGTAGGGCTTGGCCATGATGCTTAATAGCTGGCTGGCATAAATAGGGAAAGCAATCTCTGGCACGGCAATCGCTGTCAGGCCTGCGCCTATGCGTGCCGCGGCCAGTGCAGCCAGTCTGGCCGCGCCGGTAATCGGGTAGCCACCTTGAATCAGGGCGTGTCCACGGCGGTATTTATGGCTAGTGGCATCCGGCTGCGGCAGCAAGTGTTGCCATAAGTCAGGGTGGTTGGTGATTTCGGTTTGCATGCGCTGGATTGTAAGCCTGTATGCAGAAAATGACGAGCCAGCCATGGATTTTATCGCTCGCCTTCATTGTCGGCGCAGGGGCTTTACGGTAAAATGTTCTCCCGTCTGTAACAATCTCTAAGTACCTTATCCATGACCAAATATGTATTCGTAACCGGCGGTGTTGTTTCTTCTCTTGGAAAAGGTATCGCAGCCGCCAGTCTTGGCGCGATTCTCGAGTCCCGTGGCATTAAAGTCACCATGTTGAAACTCGATCCGTATATTAACGTCGACCCTGGCACCATGTCACCGTTCCAGCACGGTGAAGTGTTTGTGACCGATGATGGCGCCGAAACCGACCTCGATCTTGGCCATTACGAGCGCTTTATCAGCAGCAAAATGTCCAAGCGCAATAACTTCACCACCGGCCAGATTTACGAGACCGTGATTAAAAAAGAGCGTCGCGGTGAGTACCTGGGTAAAACCGTACAGGTGATTCCGCACATTACCGATGAAATCAAGGCGCACGTTAAACGCGGTGCTGAAGGCGCGGATGTGGCGATTGTGGAAGTCGGAGGCACGGTAGGCGATATTGAGTCTTTACCGTTTTTGGAAGCCATCCGTCAGATGGGCTTTGAAGAAGGCCGTAACAATGCCTGTTATGTGCATTTGACCCTGTTGCCATGGATTCCAACCGCAGGCGAATTGAAAACCAAACCGACGCAGCACTCAGTAAAAGAGCTGCGTGAAATTGGTATTCAGCCAGATATTTTGCTGTGTCGTGCCGAGCGAGAAATCCCTGAAGATGAAAAGCGCAAAATTGCCTTGTTCACCAATGTGCCTTTTGAGGCCGTGATTAGCGCAATTGATAGCGACTCTATTTACAAGATTCCAGGCTTGCTGCATGAGCAGATGATGGACGAAATCGTCTGCCATAAATTGAATATTCTGGCTAAAGCGGCCGATTTGTCTGCCTGGCAAAAAATCACCCACGCGCAGGCCAACCCAAAAGAAATCGTCGATATTGCCTTTGTCGGTAAATACGTAGACCTGACTGAGTCTTATAAGTCGCTGACTGAAGCCTTGATTCATGCCGGTATCCATACTGAATCCAAAGTCAAAATTCACTATATCGACAGTGAAGATATAGAAAAAAATGGCACCATTGGCCTGAACGGCATGGATGCAATTTTGATTCCAGGTGGTTTTGGCGTACGTGGCACTGAGGGCAAGATTGCCGCCATTCGCTATGCACGCGAAAGCAAAGTACCTTACCTGGGCATTTGCCTGGGCATGCAACTGGCAGTGATTGAATATGCACGCAATGTGGCTGGACTCAAGGATGCCAACAGTACCGAGTTCAACCCGAAAGCTGAGCACAAACTGATTGGCCTGATCGATGAATGGCAAGACGCTTCCGGCAAGATCGAGAAGCGCGATGAGCACTCCGATCTCGGCGGCACCATGCGTTTGGGTGCGCAGAGCTGTCCTATTGTGCCAAACACCTTGGCAGCCAGCATTTATGGCAATGAAGTGAATGAGCGACACCGTCACCGTTATGAGGTCAACAACCATTACGTGGACCAATTGAAAGCGGCCGGATTGGTGATTTCTGCGCGTACACCACGCGAAGAGTTGTGCGAAATGATTGAGTTGCCGCAAACAGAACATCCATGGTTTGTGGCTTGCCAGTTCCACCCGGAATTCACTTCTAACCCACGTAGTGGCCATCCGTTGTTTAAGGCTTACGTGCAAGCGGCATTGGCGCAAAAAGCGTCCAAAAAGTAAGGGATTTTCATGAAATTATGTGGTTTTGACGTTGGCCTGGAGCATCCGCTGTTTTTGATCGCGGGTCCTTGTGTCATCGAATCCAAACAAATGGCGATTGATACGGCTGGCCAGTTAAAAGAAATGGCTGCGCGTATTGGCGTACCGTTTATTTACAAGTCTTCTTATGACAAAGCCAACCGTAGCTCGACCAAAACTTTCCGTGGTTTTGGCATGGACGAAGGTTTGAGAATTCTGGACGAGGTGCGTGCGCAAATCGGCGTGCCTATCCTGACTGACGTCCATACTGAAGAGCAGGTGCCGCACGTGGCAGCGGTGGTGGATGTATTGCAAACGCCAGCCTTCTTGTGCCGCCAGACTGATTTTATTGTCGCCTGTGCCCAGTCCGGCAAACCGGTCAATATCAAAAAAGGTCAGTTTTTGGCGCCGGGCGATATGAAACAAGTGGTCAATAAGGCCAAAGAGGCTAACGGCGGCATCGACAACATTATGGTGTGCGAGCGCGGGGCTTCTTTCGGCTATAACACCCTGGTGTCTGATATGCGTGGCCTGGCGATTATGCGTGAAACCCATTGCCCGGTGGTATTTGATGCCACCCACTCCGTGCAGCAACCTGGTGGGCAGGGCGACAAAAGCGGTGGTCAGCGTGAGTTCGTGCCAGTGTTGGCGCGTGCAGCGGTTGCCAGCGGCATTGCCGGTGTGTTTATGGAAACGCATCCAGACCCAAGTAAAGCCTTGTCAGACGGCCCGAATGCCTGGCCATTAGGCAAAATGGAAGATTTGCTGCATCTGCTGGTCGACCTCGACAAACTGGTGAAAAAAGCCGGTTTCGCAGAACAAACGCTTTAACACTTAAAAAAACAAAAAACTTTTAACCGCCGATAAACGCAGATGCACGCAGATAAACTCTTGTTTGAGATCCGCTGCAAGAGTCAGGGCGCGCAAGCACAGGATCGGCGTTTATCTGCGTTTATCGGCGGTGAATAAGTTTTTAAATCTTGACTCTTTGAGGAAATAAATATGAGCGCTATTGTAGATATTATCGCCCGCGAAATTATGGATTCACGCGGTAACCCGACCGTTGAAGTCGATGTATTGCTGGAAAGTGGTGTGATTGGCCGTGCTGCAGTGCCTTCAGGTGCGTCAACCGGTGCCAAAGAAGCCGTAGAACTGCGTGATGGCGACAAGAGCCGTTACCTGGGTAAAGGTGTGTTGAATGCGATTGAAAACGTCAACACAGAAATCACCGAAGCGATTATCGGCCTGGATGCTGAAGAGCAAAGCTTTATCGACAAAACGCTGATTGAGTTGGATGGTACTGACAATAAAGACCGCCTGGGTGCTAATGCGATTTTGGGCGTCTCTATGGCCTGTGCCCGTGCAGCGGCTGAAGAAAGCGGTTTGCCCTTGTATCGCTACCTGGGTGGTTCTGCTTTCATGCAATTGCCAACGCCGATGATGAACATCATCAACGGTGGTGCGCACGCTGATAACTCCGTAGATATCCAAGAGTTCATGATTGTGCCAGCCGGTTTGCCAACCTTCCGTGAAGCTTTGCGTGCCGGTGCTGAGGTATTCCATGCCTTGAAGAAAACCTTGCATGCCAAAGGCCTGGCAACGACTGTGGGTGACGAAGGTGGTTTCGCGCCTAACCTGCCATCTAACGAATCTGCCTTGCAATTGATCATGGAATCGATTGAAGCTGCAGGTTACGAGCCAGGTAAAGACATTTACCTGGGCCTGGATTGCGCCAGTACCGAGTTCTTCAAAGATGGTAAATATCACCTGGAATCAGAAGGCGCTGCACTGACTTCTGCCGAGTTCTGTGACTACCTGGCTACTTTGGCAGGCAAATATCCTATCATCACCATTGAAGATGGTATGGACGAATTTGATTGGGCCGGTTGGGATCTGCTGACACAACGCCTGGGCAAATCGACACAGCTGGTGGGTGATGACTTGTTCGTGACCAACCCGAAAATCCTGCGTGAAGGTATCCAGAAGGGCGTGGCTAACTCTGTGTTGATCAAAGTCAACCAGATCGGTACCTTGACTGAGACGTTCCAGACCATCGAGATGGCTAAGCGTGCCAACTACACGGCTGTAGTTTCACACCGTTCCGGTGAAACTGAAGATACGACCATTGCTGATATCTCCGTGGCCACCAATGCATTGCAGATCAAAACCGGTTCCCTGTGCCGCTCCGAGCGCGTGGCCAAGTACAACCAGTTGCTGCGTATCGAAGAAGAGTTGGGCGACGCAACCAGCTACGCTGGCTTGTCCGCGTTCTATCAGTTGTTTAAATAACCGCAACCTCATTCAGGTCACTGATAGGTCAACGTGCGTAAACTGACGGTCGTATTAGTGGTCCTGATTGCCCTGCTGCAATATCCGTTGTGGCTGGGCAAGGGCAGCTGGTTGCGCGTCTGGCAGTATTCGCAGCAGATCGAAGCGCATGAGAAGCGTAATGAGTATTACCGTCAGCGTAATGATACTTTGCGTGAAGAAGTGCGCGACCTGAAGCAAGGCCAATCAGCGATTGAAGAACGCGCACGTAGCGAGCTGGGGCTGGTCAAGCAGGATGAAGTGTTTTTTCAGGTGATTTCAGGTCAGTTTAGTAAAGACAAAACGCAGGTGCCGGATAAGTCTTCATCAGATGAACATTCCCAATAAAAAACAGGCACCTAAGTGCCTGTTTTTTATTGGGAGGTGACTATTTTGAAGATAAACGGGTGCGATACAATCTCAAGCCTGTCAATCCAAGCATGCCCAAGGCGAGTAAGGAGAAAGTGTCAGGTTCAGGCACTGTAGAAATTACATAAAAAGCAAGGTCATATCCGTCGTCTGAGCCGTTATTATTGGTATTTTGAATGGTCAGCGAGTAAATATTCTCAAATAACGCCAAACCACCAGCTGGGTTGTTAAGAGTCAGTTGGGTACCATTTAATGATAATCCGCTATAATCTGTTGGAACAAGGCCAAAATTAATTGTATCCGTCGTATTATCATTACTTAGTGCAACCAGCAAAGCTTGCACTGGTTGTGCAAAAGTGATTGTATAACTCATCGAGGGATGAAGGTTATCTGTGAGAACTGGCAGTGCAGCGAACTGAAAAGTGCCTTCAGTATTCGTTCTGCCTGACCACAAACTGGTTGGACTAATACTCCAAGAGACTCCTCCACTTGTGCCAGACGCTGTGGCATCATCAGCAACACCTGCTATATTTGATCCTGTAGCATAACTGCTGATATCAAAAGCGAAATTATTGAGATTGATCTCTGCAATAGTCAAGGCGTGTGCTGGGCCAACAGTCCCCAGAAGAATAGCTAAACCAAACAGATGTTTCATCGCATGCCCCCTTTAATAGATAACTCAAGATAACATTGCAGAGGCAGGTAGTCAAATCCCGCTTGTTTGCTGAGAGCAGCGCTGTAAATAAAACTTGCGTTATTCTTTATCGGGATTGATGTACGGCAACGGGTGCCATTGCAGGACGGCTTGCTGCCAGCTGACTGGTCCAGCCTCTTTCGACTCGAGGCGGCATTCGGCCAATACCCACCAGGTATTGCCTGCTGCTGGTGCGACACGTACCAGTTGCCCGGCTTCCTGTTGCTGCGCATCCAGTAATACATCACCAGGCTGTGGCGCGTGTTCACTCGTGAGTTGTGCCAGCAGTGTGCGGCGTTTAACCTTGCCCAGGTAGTGCGTGCGTGCCACGATTTCCTGGCCGGTATAGCAGCCTTTTTTAAAGTTGATGCCATTCAAGGCATCCAGGTTGACCATTTGCGGTACAAACTGCTCTTTGGTGGCGGCATAGACTTGCGGAATGCCTGCCTGGATTTCCAATGCCTCCCACTGTGAGGTGCTGTTTGGCGTGAATGTAGCCGACAATGCTTGCCAGCTGGCTTGTGCTTGCTCGCTGGCGGCGACTAACAGCGCGCGCTGCTGTGCGCCTGTATCTGCCAGGCGTATCAGGGTGCCGTGAGGCGTCTGTGCTTGTTGGTATGGCGTGGCAGGTAAGGCTTCCATGGTTGTTGCAAGTGTGTCGCTAGCCAGGCCTAAAGCCACGAGTCGCTCACTGGCGTCTTCTACCAGCACTTTGCTGCGCAGCACGTACATACGCAAGCGTTTGACCAGGTCTGGGATCAGGGCGCGCGGGCATTGCAGGTAAATGACCTCGGCTATGGTGAAGCTAAAAAACAACGCTAGTAAACGACCTTTAGGCGTGCAGTAGCCGTTGAATTGCGCACCTTGTGCGAGGAGTTTAATATCGTTAGTCACTTGCCCTTGCAAAAACGTCTGGCTGTCTGCACCACTGATGGCAATCAGGCCATTGCTGGAGAGGTCAAACAATTGCGCACTGGCGGTGGTGGCTGGAAATGCAGCTTCGCCTGAGGCATTGAATTGTGCGCCTTGCGAGCTTAAAAAAGATTGCCAGGAGTTTGCTGGGCTGGACATAAAAAGGGGTTCCTTCCGGGGCGGTGCATGCCTGCATGTGCCACCCGCTCTATTGCGATGAAAAAAGCTATTTTATCAACTGAAATCGGTCTGCGCCTTCGACCCTCTAAATTTTTATGGGGATGGTGGTGGCTGTTTTCAATACTGGTGGTGTTCAGCCTAGTGTATAGCTTGCCGTGGCGATGGGCGGCGCTCGCCGTGCTGGGCTATCTGCTGGCGTGCGTTTGGCAATGGACGCAGTTACCCGCCACCCGCTGGCCATGGAGTGCACAGTCAATCAGGGTGGATGTGTTTGGGCAGATGACGTTGACCGACAAGCGCGGCCAGACCTGGGCTTTGACTGTCTTGCCGGATACGGTGGTCCATCCAGCCTGCGTCGTGATTCATATGGCTGATCTGCTGCAGCAACAAGAAGGTGGGGTGCCTGATGTACAGCGTCCGTCACTTTTGACCCGTTGGCTAAGCCCTAAACGTTTGCTGATATTGCCTGATCAGGTGGATGGCGGTGCTTTAAAGGCCTTGCGCGTCTGGTTGAAATGGGGAAGATGCGGGTAGCCTGGCTGTTATTGAAAGTGGTTATCGTGTGCGACCGATTCACTGCGGGCAAATAACCGTGCATTCACCCCTTTGCGGTATAGCCGTAACGTATGTTTTAGATGGCGTATAGACTCACGGCCGATATAAGTAGCGAGAATGCAAACGCCAGCCAGGCTGGCAAGTAGCCAGTCTATGGAGAACGGGACGATTTCATGGCGGGGCGAGGCATGGTTTTGTATGGCTTCTAATACTTGTCGAGGGTGGTCACCATCCAGGTATTCTGCGCCGATTTCCTGCGCCAGTTTTTGCAAATAGGGCGCGGCACGCCTGGAGATAAATCTGTCATAGTCAGAAATAGCGACGCTGTCATCGCGGCCACTGCTTTTACTCGCGGTGACTTGCGCAATATTAGGCTGCACAGCGAAGCTTTCATTCGACCAGTAGCCTATCATCTGGTTATCTTCTGTGAGTTTGGGGATGCCTGTGCCTTTGTCTGAGCCTATGCCGACAAAAAACCAGCCGTCGCCGCCCTGAAAGTCACGCAGGTTGCGGGTATTAAAGGCATGCAGCAAGGGGGCTTCGTCGCCATCGGTGAAATACACTGCTTTAGTGGCTTCTGGCATCTGGCGCAGTAACTTTGCCGTGATCATGACGCTTTCGCGTAACTGGCTGTTGCCGGTCCAGGCCATACGCCAGTCGAGATGGTCTATGGTTTCGTGAATGGCCGAAAAGTGCTGGCAGACTTGCAGGGGGGTATAGAGGGCGGCGACTGCATCCCCGGCAAAGATGCCTATACTCACACGCGTGTGGCAGGGCAGTTGGGCCACAATCTCATGCATCATGCGCTTGGTGTAAGCCAGGCGGCTTGCTGGTCGCTGGTTGAGTGTCATGTCGACCGCGTTCATGCTTTGCGTGATGTCGGCGATGAGAAAATAGGTGTGTATATTGCGTTTGACCGGAATGCTGGGGCGCATGACTGCGCCCAGCAGGCAGATCAGTGCCAGTATGAGCAAGCTGGTATCACGATGTTTAAGCCAACGCTTACGCCAATGATGTGTCATGGTTATTCTCATGATGTGCCTGCATCACTGGCCTAGGATGACAGAGGAAATTCAGGCGTTAATGATTATTGAAAATGGTTGTCGTGGGCGACGGCCTCGCTGCGTACGAATAATCTGGATCTGATCTCGTGACGGTATATATTCAGGTTGTGTCTGATCTGCCGCAGAGGCTGGCGGCTGGCATAGGTGCCCAGAATGCATAGCCCGGCCAAGGTGGCCAATATCCAGTCCAGTGGCAGCGGGGCAATGTCACGGCGGGCAGGTTTTTGTGCCTTCATGGCTTTGAGAACCGTGTAGCTGCTATCGCCTTTAATATATTTGGCGCCGATTTCCTGCGCCACGCTTTCCATATACTCTGCTGCCAGTTTGGAAATAAAGCGGTCACTCTCACCGAGGGCTACGTTATCGTCGCGTACGCCCAGGGTACTTTCTGAGATTTGCGCAATGCCAGGTTGCATGGCAAAGCTTTCGTTTGACCAGTAGCCAATGACCTGATTATCTTCACTCAGTTTAGGGATAGCGACGCCTTCATCTGACCCGATGCCTACTAATATCCAGTCGTTGCCGCCCTGAAATTCCTCCAGGTTTTTGGTATTGAACGCATGCAGTTTTGGCGCTTCTTCGCCGTCAGTAAAGTAGACAACCTGCGCTGGTTCTGGCATGGCGCGCACCACTTTGGCCGTGACAAACAGGCTCTCGCGCAAGCGGCTGTTGCCTGACCAGGCCATACGCCAGTCCAAGTGCGCAATGGTGTCCTGTATTGCAGCAAAGTTTTTGCAGACCTCAATCGGCGCATACATGGCGGCCACGGCGTTACCCGCATATAAACCTACGCTGACTTTGGTATCGCACGGCAGCGAGGCGACGACTTCATGCATCATGTTTTGCATGTATTCCATGCGGGTGACTTTTTTGCCGCGCAAGGTCATATCCGGCGCATTCATGCTCTGTGAGATATCTGCAATCAAAAAGTAGGTGTAGATATTATGTTTGAACGGGATGCTGGGGCGTAAGGTAGCGCCCAGCAGCAACAATAGCGCCAGCGCCAGCAGGGCAGAGTCGCGGTGTTTGATAAATCGTCTAAGCCAGATATTATTCATAAAGACACAAGGTTTAAGTGGGCAGGCTGGTCGGCATACGGTTATGGCAAGCCGTTAGGGATATTACCCATGATCAGGCCAGGATTATCAGACTCACCCACGCCTGGTGTTGGTTTTTCTGGCAGCAGGCTCATCACGCGGTCGTAGTTGCGGCGTGTGCCCCAATGGCTGTTGTCGGCCTTGAGCGCGCTTTTGTAGGAGCTCATGGCCTGTGTCAGCAGGTACTCCACCTCGTCACGGGTGCTGTTGTCATTGCCACCGGTGACTTGTATGGCCTTGAGAAAAAACATATTGCCTATGTTGTGCAGGATGGCCGCGCGTTGCATGGGCGTGGTGCCGTCGATCAGTTTGGCAAATAACAAGGTGGCCTCTTTGTAGCGCTCGTTTTTGGCCAGCCAGTAAGCAACAGCATATTTCGCCTCAAAGCTTTGCTGATCTGTTTGCGGCGTTTTGGCGGTGGCAATCGCCTGATTAAAAGCATCTGCCTGTTGAATCCGCTGCCAGGTGTAAGCCATGGTGGCACTGGCGGCGACGGCCACCACAATCAGGCCGATGACCAGTTTATTTACGCTGAGCGCCATGTGTTGATCTCCAGATATTTAACCGCCAGCAAGATGGCAATCATGACAATTGCCATCCAGTAACACACATTGGTGTAATCATGGCCGGGGATTTTTTCCATATATTGAATCGGTTTTTTTTCTTTGCTGTTGATATCTGCAATGGCGGCTTCCAGCGACTTGGGGTCTGAGGCTTCATAGGCGTTAAATGGGGTACGCAAGGTCTGGAAGTATTGATACAGCAAGACCTCGGTAGGCATATGGCCGTCATAACCGCTTTCGGTGTATTTCGGGTCAAAAATAGTGATGCCGCCTGGCTGGCGCAATACAATCCAGTACAAACCGATGTTGTAACGCTGCAACCAGTCACGCAGTTTTTGTTGCACCATATCACTCACCCGGCCAGCACCATCCGAAATCAGAATAATGGCGCGTGAGCCAGAGTCTGGCACATTTTTAAACAGTTCTACCGCACTGGTGAGACCGCCGCCAATATTGGTCTGAAACAGCGAGTTGCCCGCTGTCGCCTGCACGGCCGAGAGCACGGCCTCTTTATTTTCGGTCAAAGGCAGTACGTACATGGCCGAATTACTAAAGGTAATCACCCCCATCATGTCATTGCGACGGCTTTGAATAAAATTGGTGATAATCCGCGCGGCGGCAACCGACTTGGTTTCGCCAATATGGCCAACCTTGTCGCCGACAAACTGGTCATCCATGCTGGCGCTGCGGTCCAGCACCAGGCCGATTTGCGCACCAACGCCGGTGCGCTGCACTTGCTGTTCTAATGTGTGCGGGCCAGCCAGGCCAAGGATGACAAACAGAATGCTGATGGCCGCCAGTGCTTTGAGCAAAAAGCCTATCAGGCTTGAGAGTGGATCAGGCGGCAACAGGCCTATCCAGGAGTAATGCTTGCTGTGCGAGCGCTCCAGTAGCAATGGCAACAAAGCCAGTGGTAATGCCCACAATATCCAGGGATGATTAAAGGCCATGATGCTATTTCACCCCTGATTTGGAGGCTCGTTCCAGGTCTGGCGTCAGGCCGCGCTCGCAGTCGCGCATGTGGCGACAAAATGTACGCAACCATTGTTTGGCAGGCATACCCAACGCCAGCGGGGTTTTAGCATCGAAGAACACCTGGCGGGACAACTGAAAAAAACGCTCAATCTCGGGTTGGGCGGCCAGATAAGCTGGTTTCTCCTGCACAAACTGCGCCACGCTGTTGGCAAACACGCTGTGTCCGGCCACTTGCTGTATTGCGTTGTGAACGAGATGAATGGCCTGTTGCAATCCTGCTTCGTTGTCTGGCAGTTTGCCCAGCTTGCGATACGCTTTGGCAAACGCACCACCCATGCGTGGTAACCAGGTGCGGGCGCCGAGGATATACAATAAACCGAGCAGGCTCAGTGACAGGAAACCAGCCGCCACTTTAAACACTTGTTGTTCGTTGCGGGTGTCGAGTTTAAAAGGCGGAATCAACGGGCTCATTTCATTTTTCAGGTTGACTTCACCATAGACGGATAAAGGGGAGGTCCTGAAGTTAAATGAAGGAATACGCAGTTCACACACTTCTGTCTTGCCCAGATGACGCAGTTTGACGACTTCCCCGCGCAAGATAGCCGGTTTGGCTACCCGTCCTGATTTAAAAACCTGATATACCAGGTGGATGGTGTGCACGCTGCGGTCAGAAAAACTTTCTTCTGCCACCTGGATGTCTGCCAGTTCAATACCGGAGACCTGACCACGGTAACGATGCTCATAACCCACAATGGGTAAGGACTCCTGAATCAGCTCGTAGGGTTTTTTCACCGTCAGGATAATTGTGCGTTCCAATTTGTCGCCGACCACATAGCCGGCGTCGCGCGTGGGGTTGATCTCCTGCACTGACACATATTTGCTGTCTACGCTGGGCAAGGTCACATCAGCCATAGCGGGCAGCGTCGTCGCTGACAGTGCGGCCATCAGCAGGCAGGTAAATAAAAGTTTAGGCGCTTTCATCAATCGCTTTCCTCAAACAGTCACATATTGGTGGAAGTAGTCGGTCAGCAGGTCTGCATCAAACCGGTCTTCCACAAAAAATGGCTGCATATCAAATTTCATAAATAGATCTTCAATAGCCTGGCGGCGTGCAGCAAAGGTATCCAGGATCTGCTGACGATAAGCGGCACGTAAAAACAGTGTGCGGCGCTCACCAGTTTCCGGGTCATTAATGCTGGTGATGCCAAACTCAGGCAGATCTTTATATTCGCTGCTGTTCCATAACACCACGGGCACAATATGGTGGCGTAACATCAGCAATAAGGCTTCTTCCAGCTGTGCCAGCGGCATATGAAAGTCAGACACCAAGAAAATCAGCGCGCGTTCGCGTGGCAGCAGTCTGGCACTGTCGATTAACGCCCCGGCGCCGACTTCACCTGGCAAGTGATTTTCCAGGCGGTCTGCCAGCTCCAGCATGCTGTGGGGGCGGGCAGACAAGGTAGATAACCATTCGTCACGCAATTCGTCATCAAATCCCACAAATGCGACCGGGTCGCCATTGTGGGTCGCTGACTGTGCCACAGAACGGGTAATTTCTGCAGCGGTGGTCAGTTTGGTGTGCGGCACGCCATATTGCATGGAGCCGGACAAGTCGTTCAGGACAAACACAGGCGTCGCACTTTTCTGATTAAAAATGCGCACATACACCTGTTCCATAGGGTCGCGTATGGTTTGGCGAATATCAATGCGGCGCGGATCAGGGTAGGAAAGCAAAGTGGTGTGGCCACGAAACTCCATGCCCATGCCGCGCTGGTTGCTTTTGTGGCGACCAGGCCGGCGCGAACGCGAACGCCAACTGATGTGATAGCTGAATTGCTTGATATAGTCCATGCTGGTGCAGTCAGTTCACGCGGGCATTAAGGCGCAGCAACAGCGTTGACAATGCCAGACAGCATTTCACGCGCAATTTCAGTGCGGCGCATCTCATATACCGGGCTGAATACCAGGCGGTGAGCAATGGTCTCGTGCAACACTGCATGAATATCTTCAGGAACCACTGCATCGCGTTCATGTAACCAGGCGTTGACACGGGCAGCGCGCAGCAGCATCCCCATGCCGCGCGGGCTGGCGCCTGACAGCACCAGGCGCTTCATGTCAACGTTAGACACCTTGACACCGTAAGCGGTGGGGTCTTTGGTCGCCAGCCACAGGTTGAGAGCATATTGGCGCAGGGCAGGGCTGGCGGAAATGTTTTCCTGAATCACTTTAGCGAAGCTGTTGAGCTGGTCAAACTTGAGCACATCCGCTTCTACGTTGGTGATCAACTGATCCACATCATGAAAGCGGGTATCAAAAATCAATGACTCCATAATGTCATGCGCTGGCGGCACGACAATCGGGATTTCCATCATGAAACGGTCTCGCGCGGCTGACGGAATATCAAAGGTTTCTTCTTTTTCCACCTGGTTGCGGTCAGCAAATACCAGCATGTGCGGGAAGTAGTGTTCTTTATTAAACGCTGTCAAGGTGCGTTCCGCCATCACGCGCAACATCAGCGAGTGCACCTGTGGGCGGGCACGGTTGATTTCGTTAAAGAAGAAAATGGACAGGTCCTGGCCGGACATCAGCAATGGGCCCGGGCTCACATGTGGTTTACCATCTTCACCCAGATAGGTGTGATACACCAGGTCGTTTGGCATCAGGTCGATGGTGCCTTCAATCCGCTGATAACCACCACCAATGCCGCGCGTAAACGCGCGTAGCAAGGTGGTTTTACCCACGCCGACATCCCCTTCCAGCAAAACGTGGCCGCGGGCAAACACGGCAATTGTAATCAGGCGCACCGGGTTTTCCTGACCTACGACGACTTTGTTGACTTCTGACTCAAGTTTTAACGCCTGTGCTCGCCAATCGGCTAGTTGATGATCATGCATGCCTGATTCCTGACCTAATGTATTATTGAGAGTATAAATGTAACTGAATTGTAACCCGGTAATGAGCTGTTTTTCGCAGATTATCGCTTAAAGCTTGATGCGGAAATGGTTTTCAATATGTAAAATTCCGTAACAATTACATGAATGTTACCTATGTTTTTCAAAAAAGTATACAGGTCTGTATAGGTTTCGAATGACAAAAAGCTTTCACTAAACGCGATTTCCGGCGAAAATATTGTTTTATACTAAAAATCTAAAAATACATGACTAGAAAAAGTAGTTTCAGCAAAGAGGATTTGTTGGCTTGCGGCCGCGGCGAAATGTTCGGCGAAGGTAACGCACAATTGCCATTACCACCGATGCTGATGTTTGACCGTATCGTCAAGATTTCTGACGAGGGTGGAAAATACGGCCAGGGTGAAATTATTGCAGAGCTCGATATTCGTCCTGACTTGTGGTTTTTTGAATGCCATTTTACCGGTGACCCGGTGATGCCAGGCTGTTTGGGCCTGGATGCCATGTGGCAACTGGTGGGCTTCTTCCTGGGCTGGAAAGGTGGCCCTGGCCGCGGCCGTGCCCTGGGTTCTGGTGAAGTGAAGTTTACCGGCCAGGTCTTGCCATCAGCCAAGCTGGTACGCTATCACATTGATTTGAAACGTGTGATTATGCGCAAGCTGGTGATGGGGATTGCCGATGCACGTATGGAAGTGGATGGCCGCGAGATTTATAATGCCAGTGATTTGCGTGTCGGGTTGTTTACCAGCACGGACAATTTCTAGTCGTCTTTACAGTTTTTGAAGTGAATGGGAGGCGCAATGCGTCGCGTAGTGATTACAGGATTTGGTATCGTATCAAGTCTTGGTAATAACAAACAGGAAGTGCTGGACAGCCTGAAAGCAGGCCGTTCCGGTATTACTTATCAACCTGAATATGCCGAGCGCGGCTTGCGTTCGCATGTGGCAGGCTCGATCAAAAATCTGGATGTTGAAGCCTTGATTGATCGCAAGCTGTTGCGTTTTATGGCCAAGGGCCATGCTTACGCCTGGCTGGCGATGCAGGAAGCCATTGCTGATGCAAACTTGCCAGAAGAGTTGGTCTCCAATGTGCGTACCGGCCTGATTGTCGGTGCAGGTGGTACGTCCACTGAAAGCATGCTGGAAGGGACTAACACCCTGGCTGAAAAAGGCATTCGTCGTGTGGGCCCTTATATGGTGACCAAAACCATGAGCAGCGGCATTGCTGCTTGCTTGGCGACCGGTGCCAAAATCAAGGGTGTGAATTACGGCATCAGTTCTGCCTGTTCTACCAGCGCACACTGTATCGGCGCGGGTGTTGAGCAGATTCAGCTCGGCAAGCAGGATATTGTGTTTGCTGGTGGCGGTGAAGAAGAGCACTGGACCATGAGTTATCTGTTTGATGCCATGGGTGCCTTGTCGAGCAAATATAACGAAACACCAGAAAAAGCGTCGCGTACTTATGATGCGGACCGTGATGGTTTCGTGATTTCCGGTGGCGGCGGTATTGTGGTGCTGGAAGAGTACGAGCATGCCAAGGCACGTGGCGCACAGATTTATGCCGAGGTGATTGGCTACGGCGCAACGTCAGATGGTTATGACATGGTGGCGCCAAGTGGTGAAGGCGCAGTGCGCTGTATGCAGCAGGCATTGCAGGGTATCAATCCGGAAGACATCGACTACATCAATACGCATGGCACCAGCACGCCGGTGGGCGATACCAAAGAGCTGGAAGCGATTCGTACCGTGTTTGGTGACAATAGCAAGACAGCCATTGCCTCGACCAAGTCATTGTCTGGCCACGCGTTGGGTGCTGCGGGTGTGAATGAGGCGATTTACACGTTGCTGATGATGCAGCACGGCTTTATTGCCGC
Organism: Methylophilus sp. 14; assembly: GCF_015354345.1. Taxonomy (GTDB): domain Bacteria; phylum Pseudomonadota; class Gammaproteobacteria; order Burkholderiales; family Methylophilaceae; genus Methylophilus. The sequence goes on from NZ_JADKYS010000001.1 coordinate 1,003,358, forward strand.
CTCTGCCAATATTGAAACGCTGGACCCTGCAGCTGAAGGCCTGAATATTGTGCGTAGCCCGATTGCTTCAGCGCGCATTCAAACGGCGTTGTCTAACAGTTTTGGTTTTGGCGGCACCAATGCCACACTGACTTTATCGACCAAAAATCTGTAACGTCTTTGCAAGTCATGAACAGGCAGCGTGTTGTTAAAACACGCTGCCTTTCTTTTTTGTGGGGATGATTAGCAGCCAGAGCTGTCGATGGTAACGTTCAGGCCAGATGCATTGGCTGAGCCGGTGGTGATGGTGTATTCCAGTTTGCAGTGATTGCTGTCCCTGGCGCCCTGCAACGTGTAGGTGGCATGATTGGTATCAGACAACGCTGCTTGCACCGAAAATTTCCCGGCATCCACTAGCTGAGACAAGGTCCCAGCCCCATCAGCATTGCCCAACCAGCCGACCGGGTAGCCGTGACTAAAGTAAATCGTATTGCCTTCTATCGCGGCTGATGGCGTATTCTGATTGCCGTCGCATTGCGGGTCTGACATGCACACGCCCTTGGCCATGGTGGCGACGGCCAGCACATTGGCTTTGAATGATTGCAAAGCGGCCAGCCTAGCCTGTGTATCAATCTGCGCGATGCGTGCATAGGCAGTCACCGCCAGCGCTGATAGAATCAGCATGACGACGATCATTTCTATCAGAGTAAAACCAGATGAGGTGCGGGAAATTTTTTTCATTGCGCACGATCTTATCGTATGCAGTCTGCGTGATTGTCAATTTTTGTCGAATGTTGCAAGTGTTAAATAAGGCTTACAAATGCGTCTTTTAAAAAGCTTCTGCGCGGTAGTTTTGCTAGGGTTGTTGCTGACTCACTGTGTGAGTATGGGCGATCGTACGGTGAAAATGAACACCGCGCAGTTACAGCAAAAACTCAATCACAAACTGGCAAAACCACTCACCGTGATGAAGGTGTTTCATGTCCAGCTTTCCAATGCGCTGGTTTCGATGGATCCTGCCTCAGGCCGCATTCATACCCTGATGGATGCCAGCGTACAAAGTGATTTGTTATCCAACGCGGCCACTGGCAAGCTGGGCTTATCTGGTTTGGTTAAGTTTGACCCGGCGCGCAATGCGGTGGTGCTTGACCAGCCTGCCGTGGACTCTTTCAAACTGGATGGCGCCAATAGCGAATGGAATGCTCTGGTGCAGCAGGTGGCGCAAAGCCTGAGTGGCAAGTGGCTAAACCAGCTGGTGTTATATGAAGTGAAGCCTGAGGATTTGAGCTACGCGGGGCGCCATTACCAGCCCACCGATTTGCAAGTGACGGCTGAGGGCTTGCAAGTCACGCTCAAGCCGCAATAGTCGCGGTTTATACGGATTCGGTCAGGTGAGGTTCCAGTAGCAGGGCGGCAACGACCTTGCGGCCTTCGGCGGTCAGGATATTAAAAGTACGGCAGGCCGCGGCCGTGGTCATGCACTCCACGGCGATGTTGGCTGCCAGGAAAGCCTGCGTATGCCTTGGGTGAATAAAGCGCTGCTTATCGCCCGTGCCTAGTAATACCACTTCCGGACTGAAGTCGAGAATGGCCGCCAATCGTTGCCCATCTAGCGTTGCCCATGGCCCCTGAAACCAGTCTGTGCTTAATGCCTGTTCGCTCACAATGACCGGCTGCGCATAACGCTGGCGATTAATGATCACCGCGTCGCTATCGACACCATTAATTTGATATTGCTGCTCGCTGGTATGTAAGTGTAGTTTCATCGCTTGGAATCGTGGCTGGTCTGCAAATTGCTCATGATGAAAATTCCGTTTAAATCTACTGATTCAGAGCCCGGCAAAGGACTAAGGTTCATTGATGTAGCAAGGGTTTGCAGGTAGAATGAAAGTTTTACTTTAAGAGCTTAACACACGCCAGATGTGTTTGTTAACCAGCGATGAAGCCAGTCAATAAATCCAGCAAACTCAGTAATGTCTGTTACGACATCCGCGGCCCGGTATTACAACGTGCGCGCCAGATGGAGGAAGACGGGCAGCGTATTATCAAGCTGAACATCGGTAACCCGATGCCGTTCGGCTTTAATGCGCCAGAAGAAATCGTCCAGGATGTGATCCACAATATGGATCAGGCCTCTGGCTATACGGATTCCAAAGGCTTGTTCGCGGCGCGTAAAGCCATCATGCATTACACCCAGCAAAAAAATATTACGGGTGTGACCATAGACGACATTATTATCGGCAACGGTGTGTCCGAGCTGATCGTGATGGCCATGCAAGGCCTGCTTAATAATGGCGACCAGATTCTGGTGCCTATGCCTGACTATCCATTATGGACCGCCGCGGTGAACCTGGCAGGCGGCACGGCGCGTCATTATGTCTGTGACGAGCAGTCCGGCTGGTTACCAGACCTGGCAGATATTGAAAACAAAATCACTGCCAATACCAAAGGCATCGTGATTATCAACCCGAATAACCCGACCGGTGCTTTGTATCCGAAGGAAACGCTGGAAGGCATTATCGAGATTGCGCGTCATCATGGCCTAGTGATTTTCGCCGACGAAATTTATGACAAAGTGCTGTACGACGGCAACACACATACTTCTATCGCCTCGTTGGCTGATGATGTGCTGTTTGTGACCTTTAACGGCTTGTCCAAAAACTACCGTGCCTGTGGCTATCGTTCTGGCTGGATGATTATCTCTGGCGATAAAAAAGACGCCAAAGATTATATCGAAGGCCTGAATATGCTGGCATCGATGCGCTTGTGTGCCAACGTGCCCGGGCAGTTGGCGATTCAAACCGCACTTGGCGGTTACCAAAGTATCAATGACCTGGTCGCGCCTAGCGGTCGTCTGTGCAAGCAGCGTGACCTGGCTTATGACATGCTTACCGCCATGCCTGGCGTCACCTGCGTCAAACCGGCGGCAGCCATGTATCTATTTCCCAAGCTGGATCCGGTGATGTATCCGATTGCAGATGACCAGCAGTTTATTCTGGATTTGCTGCTGGAAGAAAAAGTATTGCTGGTGCAGGGCACCGGTTTTAACTGGAAATCCCCTGATCACTTCAGGGTGGTTTTCTTACCTAATGTCGACGATTTAACTGAAGCCATGACGCGCATAGGCTGCTATCTGGATAGCTATCGCAAGAAGCATGCAAAATAAAGAAACATTCAAAATAAGGTGAGCGTGCGCGCAAACCATTAATGGTGAGTATGAGTATGAAAGAATTAAAAGTAGGGTTGTTGGGTATAGGCACAGTGGGTGGCGGTACGTATACCGTGATCACGCGTAACCAGGCAGATATCGCCCGCCGTCTTGGTGGCAATATCCGCATCGTGCAAGTGGCTGACCGCAATCTTGAACTGGCAAAGCAGGTGACTGGTGGCCAGGTGGCCGTGACCGATGATGCTTTTGCGGTGGTGAATAACCCGGACATCGATGTCGTCGTCGAGCTGATTGGTGGCTACACCGTCGCTAAAGAACTGGTGTTAACCGCGATTGCCAATGGCAAGCATGTGGTGACAGCGAACAAGGCCTTGCTGGCAGTGCATGGCAACGAGATTTTTAAAGCCGCGGCTGACAAAGGTGTGATTGTCGCGTTTGAAGCGGCGGTGGCGGGTGGTATTCCTATCATCAAGGCACTGCGTGAAGGCCTGAGTGCTAACAAGGTAGAGTGGGTCGCGGGCATTATCAACGGCACCACTAACTTTATCCTGACCGAAATGCGAGACAAGGGCCTCGCCTTTGCCGACGTGCTGAAAGAAGCGCAACGTTTGGGCTATGCTGAAGCAGACCCGACCTTTGATGTGGAAGGCATTGATGCCGCGCATAAACTCACGATTATGGCCAGCATTGCTTTTGGCATGCCTATGCAGTTTGAGCATGCGTATACCGAAGGCATTACCAAGCTCACGATTAAAGATATTCAATACGCGCAGGAGTTAGGTTATCGCGTGAAATTGCTGGGTATCAGTAAAAAAGCAGAAGCCGGTGTTGAATTGCGTGTGCATCCAACGCTGATTCCTGAAAAGCGCCTGATTGCTAACGTGGATGGCGCCATGAACGCTGTCGTGGTTAAAGGTGATGCCGTGGGTCCAACCCTGTATTACGGTGCGGGTGCCGGTGCGGAGCCAACGGCCAGTGCCGTGGTCGCTGACCTGGTGGATATTGCGCGCCTGCAAGGCACCAAGGCCGAGCAACGTGTGGCTTATCTGGGTTATCAGTTAGACCAGCAACAAGTGTTGCCGATTTTGCCGATTAGCGACGTGCATTCTGCCTATTATCTGCGCTTGCGTGCGTCTGACAAGCCAGGGGTGATGGCCGACATCACCAAAGTGTTGGCTGATCTGCAAATCTCGATTGATGCCATGCTGCAAAAAGAGCCAGCCGAGGGTGAGTCAGAAGCCGATATCGTGATTTTGACCCACACCACGCAAGAAAAAATCATGGATGCAGCGATTGCCAATATTGAGGCACTGCCTGCTATCGCCGCCGGTGTGACGAAAATCCGCATGGAAGCACTGTCACGCTAATGAAGGTTTTGAGCATAGGTTAAATGCAATGAAATATATCAGTACCCGCGGGCAATCGCCTGCTTTAACATTTAGTGAAATTTTGCTGGGTGGCTTGGCGCCAGATGGCGGTTTGTACTTGCCTGAGCAGTATCCGCAGTTTAGCGATGCTGATTTGAACGCCATGCGCGGCATGAGTTACCGTGACTTGGCGTTTGCCATCCTGTCGCGTCTGGTGGATAACAGCGATATTCCGCACGCAGACCTGAAAGCGATTATTGATAAAACCTACCGCGCTGAAGTGTATCAATACGCGCGCGCAGGCCAAAATGCCGAAGACATTACGCCTACGCTCAAGTTGGAAGATAACCTCTACCTGTTAAGTTTGTCCAACGGACCTACATTAGCGTTTAAAGACATGGCCATGCAATTGCTGGGTAACCTGTTTGAGTATGTGTTGGCCAAAACTGGCCAAACCACCAACATCCTGGGCGCGACGTCTGGAGATACCGGCTCTGCGGCCGAATACGCCATGCGTGGTAAAAAAGGCGTGCGTGTGTTCATGCTGTCGCCTTACCAGAAGATGAGCCGCTTTCAGACTGCGCAAATGTTCAGTTTGCAAGACGACAATATTTTCAATATCGCCGTGAAAGGCGTGTTTGACGATGCGCAGGACATGGTTAAAGCCGTGTCTAACGATCATGCGTTTAAAGCACAATACAAAATCGGTGCGGTGAACTCCATCAACTGGGGTCGTATCGCTGCACAAATTGTGTATTACTTTAAAGGCTACCTTGCGGTGACGACAAATAACAGCCATAAAGTCAGTTTTACCGTGCCTAGTGGCAACTTTGGCAATATCTGCGCCGGGCATATTGCGCGCATGATGGGCTTGCCAATCGACCAGTTAGTCGTGGCTACCAACGAAAATGACGTGTTGGACGAGTTCTTTAATACCGGTGTTTACGCACCGCGTGGTTCCGCCAATACTTACCACACTTCCAGCCCGTCTATGGACATTAGCAAAGCCTCTAACTTTGAGCGCTTTATTTATGACCTGGTGGGCCAGGATGGTGGCAAAGTGCGCGAATTATGGTCTGCGGTGGATACTGGTGGCCAGTTTGACTTGAATGCACAAGGTTATTTCAGCAAAGTTGCTGGGTTTGGTTTTGTGTCCGGCCATAGCAATCATGCGCACCGTATGCAAACCATACGCGCGACCAAAGAACAATATGGGGTCACGATTGATACGCATACCGCTGATGGCCTGAAAGTGGCGCTGGAACACCGCAAAGCCGATGTGCCTATGCTGGTATTAGAAACCGCCTTGCCAGCCAAGTTTGAGGATGCGATTGTCGAGGCGTTAGGCGAAAAACCTGAGCGTCCAGCCAGCTTGGCAGGCCTGGAAGACTTGCCACAAACATCGACAGTGATGGATGTCAGTGTCGATGCCATTAAAGCGTTTATTGTCGCCAATACTTAACTCGCAGCGGGAGCCTGTCTATGCAGCAGTATCATGATTTATTGAACCACGTACTGGCGCATGGTCATGTCAAAACCGATCGTACCGGCACCGGTACCACCTCGGTGTTTGGTTACCAGATGCGGTTTAACCTGGCTGAGGGTTTCCCGCTACTGACGACCAAAAAAGTCCATTTAAAATCAATTATCCACGAGCTGTTGTGGTTCTTGCAGGGCAGCACTAATATTGCCTACCTCAAAGAGCATGGCGTCAGCATCTGGGATGAATGGGCAGACGAGCAGGGCAACCTAGGGCCGGTGTATGGTTATCAATGGCGCAACTGGCCCAAGCCAGACGGCACGCATATTGACCAGATCTCTCAGGTTATCAACCAGATTAAAAAGACACCAGATTCACGTCGTTTAATTGTGTCTGCCTGGAACGTGGCAGACGTAGAGCGCATGAAGTTACCGCCATGTCATGCCTTTTTCCAGTTTTATGTCGCTGATGGCAAGCTGTCTTGCCAGTTGTATCAACGCAGTGCTGATATTTTTCTATTTATCTACCGTAATGCTTTTGTACATTACATAAGTCTATTGAGATTTAAAGTATCAAAAATAAACACATTATTCTCGCTTACAGTTATTCCAAATTTAATCTGATCAATTTAAATCTGCTTTCTTTTCCATAGATATTCAAGCAGATGTCACTTCAAATCCCTGTATTTAATAGGGCCAGAATCTTCAAGTAGTTGCCTCATTCTTATGCTTCTCGTTCAAATCTTCCTTATCGCTTGAGGTCTCGGAGCACTTGACCTTTGCGGATACTGGATAGCGTATTTGAATCTACTTTTACCCGCGAACTGTTAAATGGCATAACACATGCCTGTAACGTTTAATTGAGTGAGACCTGTAAGAATAATTCTTCACAAGTCCTTCAAATAAACCAATTTAAACTTTAATTATGGTTTACAAGTTTTTTTTGTTGATATATTATTTTCTTATAATGTTGTCGCGATAAATAATAGTTAGCTATTTGATTTTGTAATACATAATCAATGTGTAGCAAAAGTAGAGGTGCAAATTGATACTCCATACTGCGGATTCCGTTTGCGAGAATGAATACCTGTTCTTTGATAATTTAGAGCGTGTAGTAGAGCTTCCTACAAATTTTCTGAATTCAATGGTGGGGTCTCCAAAATCAAGAAGTAGATGCACGTTAGACTTATATTCAAAACGGTTGAAAGACTTTTGTAGTTTTCTCGAGTCGCATAGAGTCTTTGGGCAGGTAACAGTGGACCAAGCAATCGTTGGATTAAATTTGACTATCATCGACGATTTTTATAAGCATTTAATAAATAAAGGGCTGGCAGCAAGCACTGTTAGAGGTTATGAATCTCTTATTAAGTCTTTTACAAATTGGCTGGCTAGCGAGAGCTCAGGGAAAGTACACAAGAAATCACTATATTGTAATTCTGGTTTTCGAACCTCAAATCCGTCAAAAGGAATACCTAGATATTTATTACCCAACGAAGTTATTCAATTATCAAAAGGAATGCGTTGGGAGATCCAAAGGCTTATCACACATTTTATTTTCGACACTGGAGTTCGCGTATCAGAAGTTCTTAGAGTCACTCAAGATGATATTCCAAATATGGAAAACTATCCTGAGACTGATGATTATTTTCCATTAAGGATAAAGGGTAGCAAGGGGCGAAATGGTGCGTACAAAATGAGAGATACAATCATTTCTAGACCACTCTTGGTCAGATTGAATCGCTACTTTAATTCAAAATCATACATTGAATCGCCCCGGCTGCATTAGATACTTTTTAGCCTCATTGGACTACCCACGGTTTTGTAGACACCTAGCCTTGTTTGCGCCAGACCTCTTCAAACGCTTCAGGGCTCATGCCATT
>NZ_JADKYS010000010.1 GCF_015354345.1 Methylophilus sp. 14
GGCGTCAGGTCCAGGCTGTAAGTCAACTGGGTAGACTGGCTTGCTGTGTTACCAGCGTTGTCAGTCACTGTCACCTTCGCATCGATAGTCTTGTCTGGGTCAGCAGCCAGTTCGTTACCAGCCACATTGACGCTGAAGCCAAGTTTGCCGTCAGGGCGAGTAATAGCAGTTGTGTTGTAATCTTTGCCATTGATAGTAACAACGACTGGATCACCTGCTTTAGCATCACCGCCAACGGTACCAGTCACCGCAATAGTTGTGGTTGCTTTGGCTTCTTCGATATTAATAATACCGTCGCCAGCGAAGTTGGCATCCAGAGCAATGGTTGCAAACAGGTTTGGATTCACTGCCAGTTTGTAGTCTTGTGTATCCGTCGCTGTTGCGCTGTTACCTGCAGCATTAGTTGTCGTCACGCTTGCAAAGATCGTGCTGTCAGAGTCAGCTGCCAGGTCTGCACCCGGCACATTAATTGAGAACTTACCGCCAGTTTGCACTGTGCCGGTGAACTCTTTGTTGTTAATGGTCAAAGTAACAACATCACCTACTTTAAATTGACCACTGACTGTACCAGTCACTGGAATCGCTGCAGCAGTTGACTCAGCGACGTTCACAATGCCGTCGCCTGCAACGTTCGCATCCAGGCTGATCGCCAGTGCTGGTGGCAACAGGTTGACGGTATAGGTTTGAGTATCTGTCGCTGTCGCACTGTTACCTGCCGCGTTTGTTGTCGTGACGCTCGCAAATACAGTTGCGTCAGGATCTGCTGCCAAATCTGCACCAGGCACATTGATCGAGAAAGTACCATCTGTCGCAACTGCGCCAGTGAAATCTTTACCGTTAATCGTCACCGTCACAATGTCGCCAGTTTTAAACTGGCCACTCACCGTACCAGTCACTGGAATTGCTGCCGCAGTAGACTCAGCCACGTTCACAATGCCGTCGCCTGCCACGTTCGCGTCCAGGCTGATTGCAACGGCTGGTGGCAAGACATTCACAGTGTATGTTTGCGTATCGGTTGCTGTCGCACTGTTACCTGCCGCGTTTGTTGTCGTCACGCTCGCAAATACAGTTGCGTCAGGATCTGCTGCCAAATCTGCGCCAGGCACATTAATAGAGAAAGTACCATTTGCCGCAACTGCACCAGTAAAGTCTTTACCGTTAATGGTCACTGTCACAATGTCGCCAGTTTTAAACTGGCCACTCACGGTACCAGTCACTGGGATTGCTGCGGCCGTAGATTCAGCGGCGTTCACAATGCCATCACCTGCAACGTTCGCGTCCAGGCTGATGGCAACTGCTGGCGGTGCTGTGTTGACAGTATAAGTTTGGGTGTCAGTGGCTGTTGCGCTGTTACCTGCAGCGTTGGTGGTAGTGACGCTGGCGAATACGGTACTGTCTGCATCAGCAGCCAAATCGGCACCAGGCACATTAATGGAGAAGGTACCATCTGTCGCAACTGCGCCAGTAAAGTCTTTACCGTTAATCGTAATCGTCACAATGTCGCCAGTTTTAAACTGGCCACTCACGGTACCAGTCACAGGAATCGCAGCGGCTGTAGATTCAGCAGCGTTCACGATGCCGTCGCCTGCAACGTTCGCATCAAGGCTGATGGCAACTGCTGGCGGTGCTGTGTTGACAGTATAAGTTTGGGTGTCAGTGGCTGTTGCGCTGTTACCTGCAGCGTTTGTTGTCGTCACGCTCGCAAAAATTGTGGCATCAGCATCAGCTGCCAAATCAGCACCTGGCACATTGATAGAGAACTTGCCACCATCTAATACCGTACCAGTGAAGCTCTTGTCGTTGATCGTCAGAGTCACGGTATCACCAACCTTGAACTGACCACTCACTGTACCAGTTACTGCAATCGCAGCAGCTGTAGATTCAGCAGCGTTCACAATGCCATCACCGGCAACGTTTGCATCCAGGCTGATCGCCAGTGCTGGTGGCAACAGGTTTACTGTGTAAGTCTGTGTATCTGTTGCTGTCGCACTGTTACCTGCCGCGTTTGTCGTAGTCACGCTCGCAAATACTGTGCTGTCTGCATCAGCAGCCAAATCTGCACCAGGCACATTAATGGAGAAAGTACCGTCTGTCGCCACTGCGCCAGTAAAGTCTTTACCGTTAATCGTAATCGTCACAATGTCGCCAGTTTTGAACTGGCCGCTCACTGTACCAGTCACTGGAATCGCAGCGGCTGTAGATTCAGCCACATTCACAATGCCGTCACCTGCAACGTTTGCATCTAAGCTAATTGCCAATGCTGGTGGCAATACATTCACAGTGTATGTTTGTGTATCGGTTGCTGTCGCGCTATTACCTGCGGCGTTGGTCGTTGTCACGCTTGCAAAGATCGTGCTGTCTGAGTCAGCAGCCAAGTCGGCGCCAGGAACATCAATTGAGAACTTACCGCCAGCTTGTACTGTGCCAGTAAAATCCTTGTTGTTGATAGTTACGGTAACAACATCACCCACTTTAAACTGGCCACTCACGGTACCTGTTACTGGGATTGCTGCCGCAGTAGATTCAGCCACGTTCACAATGCCGTCGCCTGCCACGTTTGCATCCAGGCTGATCGCCAGTGCTGGCGGCAACAGATTGACTGTGTAAGTCTGGGTATCTGTTGCTGTCGTGGTATTACCTGCGATGTCTGATGTCGTAACACGCGCATCAATTGTTTGGTCAGCATCAGCCGCCAAATCAGCACCAGGAACATTAATTGAGAAGGTCCCTGCCGCAGTCACAGCACCTGTGAAGTCTTTACCGTTGACGGTCACCGTGACAATGTCACCCGTTTTAAATTGGCCGCTTACTGTACCAGTTACTGGGATCGCAGCCGCAGTAGATTCAGCCACATTCACAATGCCATCACCTGCAACGTTTGCGTCCAGGCTAATAAACAGCGCTGGTGGAACAGTATCAATCGTAAAGTTCAATGATGCGGACGGATCACTGGTGTTACCAGCTGGATCTGTCGCTGTTACCGTGATGCTATGACCACCATCAGCCAATGGTGTTGTTGGCGTAAATGTCCAGGTGCCATCAGGTTTAACAAGGGTTGTACCAAGCTTGGTGCCATTATCGTAAATAGTCACCGTATCGCCAGAATTGCCGCCCGTGCCACGAATTTCTGGTTTGTTATCATCAATCGAAGAGTTATTAACAATCACACCTTGGATTGTGCCTACATCATCATAACCTTCAAATGCTGGGATGTTAGGCGCTACTGTATCGACGGTAAAGTTCAACGGTGTCGATGGATCGCTGGTATTGCCAGCTGGGTCAGTCGCAGTCACAGTCACGCTGTGCAAGCCATCAACTAATGGTGTTGTTGGTGTAAATGTCCAAGTGCCATCAGGCTGAACAACAGTGGTACCAAGCTTGGTGCCATTGTCATAGATAGTAACTGTATCGCCAGGGTTACCATTGGAACCACGAATTTCAGGCTTGTTATCATCAATGGTTGAGTTGTTGGCGATTGGCCCCTGAGTTGGACCAACATCATCGATGCCTTCAAAAACAGGGGTATTTGGTGCAACGGTATCAATTGTGAAGCTCAACGGTGCTGATGGATCGCTGGTATTACCAGCTGGATCAGTTGCAGTCACAGTAATGCTGTGTAAACCGTCAACCAACGGCGTTGTTGGGGTAAATGTCCATTTACCATCAGGCTGAACAACAGTGGTACCAAGCTTGGTGCCATTGTCATAGATAGTAACTGTATCGCCAGGGTTACCATTAGAACCACGAATCTCAGGCTTGTTATCATCAATAGTTGAGTTGTTGGCGATTGGCCCCTGAGTTGGACCAACATCATCGATGCCTTCAAAGGCTGGGATATTTGGTGCAGTGGTATCAATCGTAAACTCTAACGCAGGAGACTTCGGACTTTCATTACCAGCAATGTCTGTAGCAGTTACTTGAATACTGTGTTTAGATCCATCTGCCATAGGAGTGGCTGGTGTAAATGTCCAAGTGCCATCAGCTTTAACAATAGCAGTACCCAATTTGGTGCCATTGTCATAGATTGTAATCGTTTCTCCTGGATTACCATTAGAACCACGAATCTCCGGTTTCGTGTCATCAATAGTTGATTTATTAACTATCACACCTTGCACAGTGCCAACATCGTCAAAACCCTCAAAGGCAGGCGTGTTAGGTGCAACCGTATCAATAATCGCGGAGTCTGAACTTGATGGCGAGGTTTGACCAGACTGATTTGTAATGCTCGCTGTGACAGTCAAAGTATCACCAGATGGCGGAACAGGAACAGCAATAATAACGGAACCCGTAGCAATGTCTGCAGCAGTCAAAACAACATTAATCGTGCCGCTATTATGAACAAGATTAACGACATCTCCTGGCTCAAGACCTGCAGGCAAAGTGACTCTTGCATCTGTTGTAGACAGGCCTTTCAATTCACTGGCGTTTAAATAACCGTCGTTACCAATATCATCGATCAACTCTACACCAGGCGCGCCACTAGCAGGACTCAGATAAACATAGTTAGGCGCGATGCTGCCACCTGTCGCTGCACCACCTGCACCTGTACCACCATCATAGTTGGCACCACCAGCATTGTCAGTCTGAATACGATCAAGGTTAACAAAGCTCGCATTACCATCACTACCGGCCTCACCTGCTGCAGGGCTATCCAGCACCTCGGTGATATCACGCCCTTCATTTAACGCAGTCAGTACTGCGTCAAACACTGTTTGGTTAACAGCATTCTCAGTGACGTCAGAAACGTCCACCTGAGCCAAGTTATCAGTAATCTTCACTGTTTGCGCTTCGGCAAAATTCACAGTCTCACCATTCGCCAGTTTTACGGCAACTGCAGCACCTGAAGCGGTAATGACCTTATCACCCGCATGCAACACTTCACCGACTTTCAGCATGTGGCGATTGCCACTCGCATCTACAACGATAGCCATCCCTTGAATATTTGTGACAGTTCCGATTACTGTAGCCATTTTTTATCCTCATTTAAGATTGAGACAATTCTGATAGTGTCGTATTAAACGCGAATACAAAACAGAAATCTATTGTACTAAAGTACAATGCCTGAACCAGATATAGAGGCCGCCATGCTTGCCAAGCGGCGCTGGCAGATATAAAAAAAGCGGTGCCAATTTGGCACCGCTTTTTTACGCCCCCGACATGCGGGAGGTAAGCGCTATATTACTGAGCAACAGACTGGAAGCGAATGACTTCAACACGGCGGTTGGCATCATTACCACTTACAGGGTCATTTTCAGCAATCGGCTGTGAGAAACCATAGCCTTTTACGACCAGACGCTGGGCATCCATGCCTTTTTTGACCAGGTAGTCAGCAACCGCTTTTGCACGCTTCTCTGACAAGACCAGGTTGTACTTCTCTTTTGAGGTATTACGCTTGTCGGTATGACCAGCGATTTCAACCTTGTCATTGCCCCACTCTTTAACAACGTCGTATACGATATCCAAATCTGCATATGACTCTGGCAAGATGATGGCGCTATTTGCCTGGAACAAGATACGCGGCGTGAATTTCATCGTCGCTTTTTCTTGTGTTTTTGGCTTGAAGGCTTCGCCTTCCCAAGGTTTAGCGTTAGCTAACAATGCAGCTTTGTCAGGCACTACTTGTGTAGGCGCAACGGCTTTACATACATTCTCGCGATCCATGTACTCTTCACGTGGATACTCACCCACGTCAGCACGCGTCACACCCAGCTTGCTCAGCAACAAACCCTGACCAGCGTATGTTCTTGCGTAAGAAGTGCTAAGATCCATTTCAGCATTGGTAAAATTACGACGGGACTGGAAGTATTCGTTTTCAGTATCCAGTAAGTCGAGCAAAGTACGTTGGCCAATATCATATTGTTTACGATAGGCTAAACGCGCATTTTCGATAGAATCCTGATGTTGCTTGCGATAAGCAACTTGCTCAGTTAATTGCTTGATGTTGTTGTAAGCAATCGCCACCAGCTGACGCGTATCGATACACGCTTTGTCACGCAAGTCATGTGAGCGATTTAAGGTTTCTACCGCAGAATCCAGGTTTGATTTATCAGTGAAACCATTAAAGATGTTCCAGCTTGCTGTAACCTCTAAAGTATCTGCAGCCAATGTGCTGTTTTTGCTCGCATCATTCACATCGATTATTTTGCGGCCTTGCAAATCCAGTCTCGGCATAAATGGCGCTTTTTTTCCAGAAACAGATTTTTCAACCGCGATAATATTCTCAATAGCCGCCAGGATATTTGGGTTTTGCTTGTAAGCGGTATCCAATACCTGATCTGCGCTACCAGCCAAACCATCACCTGTCAGCATCACTTCATTGACATTATCAGGCGGCAACTCACCTACCAGACGTTGAAAACGGGCAGACACATCATATAAGTTAGTGGTTTCTGTCAGCAGGTTGGCTTCAGCTAAAGCCAAACGACCAGTCGCCTGCTCCAAGTCAACCTTTTTGCCTACGCCTGCATCCACGCGAGATTTGATCTTGTCAAAAACCTGCTTGTGCACGACAAAGTTGTCTTGTGCATAAGACACCAGACGGCGATAGCGCAGCAAATCAAAATACGCAGTTGCCGTATCCAGTGCAACACCTTGCATTTGGCCTTGCAATTCATAGAAGCGTGATTTCGCAACATGATCAAGACGGCCAACTTCGGAAGGCGTCGCCAAACCATCAAAAATCATTTGACGCAAAGTCAAGGTGGATTGCTGGTTGGGTGTATAAGTGTTGTTGACGTTTGGCGTCAAACGCTCTTGATTACGGAACGTTTGATCAACTGTCAAGTTTGGCAGGTATCGGCCTTTGGCAGCAGACTCATCAAACTCTGCAGCTTTATAAGCATGGAAGCTGGCTTGAACCTCCGGGTTTTCGGAGACAGCCTTTTCGATAATTTTCTCTAGCGTCTCAGGACTGGCAGCCCAACTGATAGACGAGAAAGAAAATACACCCATTAATAGTGCCGAGGCGATTTTTTTTAGTTTCATGTGCAGACTCTTAACAAGTTATAAAGATTCATCCAGAATCAGTATAACCACTGAAGTGCCAGATGCAAACGATCCCGCACCTTTAAGGTATCAAACACAGAGGTCAAATGTGCTTTGACGGTGCGCTCAGAAATAGAAAGTGTGCGGGCAATCTCTTTATTGCTATTGCCTTTGGCTGCCTCTAATGCAACCTCGCGCTCGCGCTTGGTCAAGCCATCTAAAATTTCTTCAGTAGCATCCGACTGCGGATTCACGCGTGTTGTCAGCGTAATCAAATGTTTGAGTACGTCGCGCCCTAACCAGACACCGCCTTGTGAAACCACGCTATACACCTCTTGCAACACATGCTGGTGTGCATAAGCATGCAAATAGCCCACAGCCCCCACTTCAAGCGCCTGCATCGCTTCTGCTTGATCTGGGTTATTAGATAACACAATCACCTTGGCCGACGGCAAGAGCGTTAATATCTGCTGCACATGTTTGCGCCACTGATTACCCTGCTCAATTTGTGCATGTACCCAGATAATGGAAGCACCGGCGACATCTGCCGACACAACATCGGCAATCGTCGTTAATTGCGGGAAAGCCTTGAGCCAGGATTCTATGGACTGTTTTAAGGTAGTGATAAATATATGCTTCATAGTAATTAGCGCTCGGTTAGTGCGTAAGATTTAGCTTTTAACACTGGTTTTAATAAGTAGGACAGCACTGTTTTTTTACCGGTCAGAATATCGACCTGTGCCACCATGCCGGGAATAATCGGCAAGTGGTCGCCCAGATTATTCTTGTCTGTTCTTACCTTAACGACATAATATGCATTACCTTTATCGTCTATGGTGGAATCTGCTGCAATATCTTCTACCGCGCCATCCAAACTGCCATAAATCGTGTAGTCATAAGCCGTCAACTTAATCACCGCAGGCTGCTGCGGGCGGATAAACGCAATATCCTTGGTTTGCACTTTGGCTTCAATCACCAGCGCATCATCAGAAGGCACCACCTCCATGACTTCCTTGCCGGGCTGGATCACGCCACCTACGGTGTTGTAATACAGCTTGCTGACTTTACCGTTAACGGGGGACGTCAAGGTAGATTGCTTTACTTTATCTGACAGTGCGAGACTGGATTGCGTCAGGCTATTAATTTTGGCGGTGGTTTCGTTCAAGTCCGTACGAATTTTACTCAGGAACGACTGTTGTGCTTCCGACACTTTACGCCTAGCCTCAGAAATCGCTGCTGTCAAACGACCCATTTGTGCAGATGCCTGGTCAATATCCCCTTTCGCACGATTGGCATCACGTTCCAACCTTAAGATCTCGATCTCGGATACCGCGCCACTATTTAACAAAGGGCGATTGGCCGCCAGCTCTTTACTGGTGGAGTCATAAGTTTTAATCGCCACTTCTTTCTTAAACTGCACTTCAGACAGCTCGCGCTCGCGCTGTGACAACTGATCCCTGGCGATATTGATTTGTGAGTTGAGTTCATCCCTGGCGGCATTAAACAATTGCAATTCTTGTAAGTAAGTATCAGGCGTTTTTTGCTGTACTTCAGACGGCGGATTAAAACTGCCGCCATTGGCTAAGGCCTTCAGGCGCGCCTCTTTGGCCTTGAGGGATAAATACTGGCTTTCATTCTCTTTTAATGAAGAAATAGCCCGTGTTTCGTCAATCTTAATTAACGGTTGACCTCGTTTTACGGTATCCCCCAACTGCACCATGATATCGACCACGATACCGCCATCCAAAGACTGCACCACCTGTATCTGGCGGGACGGAATCACACGCCCTTCGCCCCGAGTGACTTCATCCACCTTGGCGACACTTGCCCAGACGAGTAGCACCAGCAAAATCGCCAAAATACCGTACATAATCAACTTGGCATGCAACATGGTGTCTTCTATCATCACATCATGCGCTTGCTCGGACCAGGTGCGTGATTCAGCGGTCTCGGTTTTGATGACCTTGTCTACCAGAGCATGCACTGGCTTGCCGAGGCGCACCCAGATACTGTCCGGCTTGGTGACTTCACCTAATTGATCGAATATTTTTTTTGCCATATTGTTATCTCGCCTTACCTACTTTACCGGCGCGCAGCGCAGCAGTGACGTCCTCTTTATTACCATCTGCAACCACCTGACCGCCATCAATCACAATCAGGCGTTCTGCCAGTTCCAGCATCGCGTTACGGTGACTGATCACAATCATAGTTTTATCAACTGCGGCTTGGGCGATGTTACGTTTAACGGTTTCCTCACCGGAGTGATCCATAGCACTGGTCGGTTCATCCAGCAATACAATTTGTGGCTGCGTCACAAACGCCCGCGCAATGCCCACGCCCTGGCGCTGGCCGCCAGACAAAGTATCTCCGCGCTCGCCCACTTCGAGGTCAAAGCCTTTGGGGTGCGCATTCACAAACTCTGCAATACCGCCCACTTGCGCCGCCTGTAACACGGAGTGATCATCGGCATGCGGATGACGCAAGGTAATATTTTCACGCAATGAGCCATAAAACAAATGGTTATCCTGCTGGACATAACCAATACTGCGGCGCAACTCAGCCGGATCAATCTGCCGCGCATCAATGCCATCAATCAGGATCGCGCCTTCGGTTGGTTGATACAGGCCAAGAATCAGTTTATTAATGGTTGTTTTACCCGAGCCCATACGGCCAATCAGGCCAACGTGCTCACCAGGGCGAATCCTGAAAGAGACTCGGTTCAAAGCCAACTCATCCGAGCCAGGATACTTAAAAGAAACATTTTTAAATTCGATCTCACCCTTGAATGCCGGGCGAGACAGAAAATTAACGCCTTTATTACGCTCTACCGGTTTACCCATCACTTCATCTAACGATTTCAGAGAAGTCGCTGCGGTGTGATATTGCGTAAACAGACCGGCGATTTGCGAAATAGGTGCCAGGCCACGGCTGGTTAATTGCGAGCAGGCAATCAATCCCCCCATGGTTAAATCCCCATTCGAGATTAAATACACACCTAAAATCACAATCGCAACACTAATAATTTGCTGCAAGGCATAGGTACCATTGGTAATAGAAGAAGACAGTAGTTTGAGCTTGCTGCCAACTTCAGACAAAAACAGTGCACTTTTCTCCCATTTGCCCTGCATCTGGCCTTCGACGCCCATGGACTTCACCGTTTCCAGGCCTACCAGACTTTCAATCAGCGTGGCATTGCGCTGGGCGCTGGCGCGGTACATGGTTTCTGACAGATCATGCATTTTGGTCTGTACGCTGAGCGAGTAAATCAACACAATCGCGCCACCAATCAATGCTGGCAACACCATATAAGGGTTAATCCAGGCAATGACAATCAGGAAAATAATGCCGAATGGCAAGTCAATGAGCGTCACGACCGTGGCCGAGGTAATAAAATCACGCACGCTTTCAAACGATCGCAGATTGGAAGCAAAAGAGCCGACAGAGTTAGGCTTGGCTTCATAACGGGTGCCAAGCACTTTTTCCATGATTTGCGCACTGAGTTTCACATCAATACGTGCGCTGGCCCAGTCCAGGAAATAGGCTCGCATGGAGCGCAACAATAAATCGCCCAGCACAATCAGCGCCACACCTATGCCTAATACCCACAATGTTTCTACCGCCTTGTTTGGCACCACACGGTCATACACGTTCATGGTAAACAGCGGCATGGCCAAGGCAAAAATATTGATCAGCAAGGCTGCAACCATCACATCACGGTAAATGCCCTTGTTTTCGGCCAAGGTTCCCCAAAACCAGTGCCTGACTTTGACGCGCCCCACTTCTGGGGTACGTGCATCAAACATAAAGTTCTGTTTGGTGATCAAGGCATAGCCAGTATATTGCGCCACCAGATCAGCCAGACTCATGGTCACGGCATCTGGCGACAAATCTGGGAATACCACCTGGGCAAAATGCTGGCTGTCATCTAGTTTGATCAGTTGGCAGGCGCGGTGATTATTCAGCAGCAAAGTCACATCTGCCTGAGGTTGCAGCAATGTTGCAACCGCCCCCTGCTTCACCGTCACTTCCAGCCGCAAACGTTCAGCTGAGCGTTTAAACAATTCAGGATTAAGCTTGCCCCCTTCCAGCGGTAAGCCAGAAGTTAAAGCATCGCGGGTTGTTGCCAGTCGATTATGGCGACAGATATAAAGAAGACACTCGAGCAGAGCGTCTTTTGCGGTCTTATTAAAGTATGGCGTCGTTTCCATGGCAGATGACTTATTATTATCCTTATCCGAGCAAAATCAGGGACTGACTGTCCGATTATTTATTCTATGGCGTGCCAAGCACCATCAAAACGATGAGTATATGGCATAACACCCCGAAATTACAAAAATTGACATTTCTACAGCGCACCAAATTGTAAATTTTCTTGTACGAACGGCCCGGTTACCGCTTCAATACCGATCGCATTCAAGCTATCCAGCTCTTGCTGGTCTTGCACGCCTTCGGCAATCGGCACAATCCCCATGGTGCGTACCATCATGCACAAACCGCGCATGAGGGACTGTTGTTGCGGACGCAGGTGAATGTCACGGATCAGTGACGCATCAAACTTGATGTAATCCAGGCCCAGTTCATGCAAGTCACCCAATTGCGCCAGGCGAGTGGAAACATGCTCCAGGCCGACCATGCAACCCAGGGATTTCACCAGGTGCACAAACTCTTTAAATTTAACAAAATCACTGAATGCTGCTTCTTCCGCCACTTCAAAGCTCAACCGGGCTGGCGTTGCCACTGTCAGGATTAATGCTTGCAACTTATCTTTATACTCATCACTGCGCATGGCTGCCGCAGACACGTTCACACTGAGGCTGGCATTGTTCTTCGTCAGCATATCAACGGCATACTCCAACGCTAGGCCGTCCAGTGTTTTAATCATATCGAGCTGGCTGGCCCAATCAATAAACGCACCTGCAGCCAGCCATTGATCACCCTCATCAATATGCAAACGCAATGGACACTCATAGTGATACAGCTGCTGGTCGCGCTGCATCACCGGGTAGCAGGCCAGCTTGATCTGCTTCTGTTCAATCGCCTGCAAGAACTGCTCTTTCCATTGATTGAGGTAGTTTTTCCTTGAAGTGACGATGCTATTGGCATTCATCACCCGCATAGGAATCGCCGCCTGGTCTTCAGCCAGGTCGAGAATAAACTGCATCACACGATGAATATCGACAAAGTCATCGCCTTTTTTAGTTTTGGTATGTGTAACCACAAACTGGAACTGCAATAACTGCTGCGCCGCGTTCAGTTTTTCCAGCACCAGTTTGAGCTCGGTCGTGACGGCAAAATCATCCAGCGGCTGGCGGCTGAAAATACCGAACACACCGCCTGCCAGGCGACCACACACCACGTCCTGGTAATGCTCCATCTGCTGTTGCACGGCATCACCAACCTTTTTAATCAACTGGTTGGTCACGCTGTAGCCCATTTGCTTATCGATGTCAGGCAAATTACGCAGTTGCACCAAAATCAGCACACCTTCGACAAAGCCATCATTTTTGAGGGCAACCGAAGCCGTATTGGTGAAATGTGACTGATTCATCAAACCGGTCACTTCATCGTAGTTGATTTGCTGGTTAAAAGTATTCAGGCGCTCAGACTCTGCCGTCACCATGGATTTAACGCGGTCAGACAGCGTATTCATGGTGCGCACCAGTTTCTGGAACTCTTCTGTGGCAGGTTCTGCAATGGTGATGTACTTGCGCTCACCCAAGGCTTCGGCTTGTGCAATCACGTCATCCAATGGTTTCAGGATACGCTTCAGCCAGAAGCCGGACACGACATAACTGAGCAAGGCGACAATTAATGTCCACAACACGGCGTGGCGCGAAGTCTCCCACAACTGGTCATAAGCCAGCGATGGCTCGCTTTCAAGCACCAGTGTGCCATATTGCTGCCAGCCAGACTGGATGCTGGCTACGCCGGGCTGGATGCTGACAGAGAATACCGACTGAAACCAAGCCGGTGCCACAGAATGCGGGTTGCGGTTCACCCGCTCTATCATGAGCTTGTTATCAGGAGAAATAATGGCAATACGGCGATAATGCCCCATATCAAACTGGGCGCTGATAATCAGCTCAACCGTCACGTTGTCTTTCTGGATATTCGAAAGCGTGATGGCCAGCCCATTGGCGTTGTCGTTATTTTTCTTCTGTAGCTGTTCCGCCATGTAACGATGATCGTCATAAACGCTGAGGAACAAGCATCCCGCCGCCACCATTAAAATAATGACAGAAATCGCAATTCTGATCTGTTTTACTAAAGACATCTGAAAGCCCTCTTACTTTCCTGGGGGAGATTCGGCCATAACCCGCCGAGCGTGTAGGCTTCGCGCACTAGCCTAGCATTCTGCCTCCATAATAACCACATTTCTAACAGGTTTTTAATCATTCCACTCCATCCTGTCGCATACGCGTCAATACATCTCGCCATTTAGAGATGTTGGAAGGTGAGCCAGCACGCATATTCGGGTTATTGGCAACGAATAACCCTTTATCATTAAAACTGAACACTGGCGCCAAATCGCCACGCCGGGAGGCCGGCAGCAATTCGAAATTCAAGTTATCAAGCACCAGTGGATCACTATTCGGTGTTGCATAATAGGTTAAGACCATATGCGGCCTAATGGCTCCGCTGGGCATGCGCGCCCGGACATAGGTCAGGCGTAACTTGTCCTGTGACACACCCAGCTTCTTCAGCAGGGTATATTTGGCAATACTAAAGTCCTCACAGTCGCCCGCCCCTTTACCAAAGGTTTCCAGCGGACTGGCCCAGTAATCTTCGATGCCCCACAGCGTAATGTCATCCACAAACAATACATGCTGGTTGGTAAAATCGTTGACCATGCTCACCTTGGTCATTTCACTGGCACCCGCAATCTGCGCAAACAATTCATTCATGCGCATCACATTCTGGTAGGCTTCTTCGCCATAGCGCTGCCTGATTTTTTCCAGCATCGCCAGCACATAGTCATCCGCCAGCGTCTGCGTCCATAGCAGACTCAGCGCCAGGCATAAGCCTGTCAGCAGTCGAGCAATCAATGGCGATACGTGGCGTCTCATGTGAAATTCATTCCCAGTGAGCGATTATGTCACGGCTCAATCAAGCACAATTTACCAAACAAAGCGGTTTTAATCGACAAATTCAGCACGCGTTTACATGGCTGCTATGAATGGCAAAACACATTCAACAAAGACAAGCGTGGCTGGATTGGGTAAAATATCGGCTTTTGAATCGATAAGTTTTTTACCCATGACGTCTCTCACCACGCTCAACGCCCTGTCTCCACTGGATGGCCGTTACCAGTCCAAACTCGATCCTTTACGCCCTTTTTTTAGTGAATATGCGTTGATCAAATACCGGGCACTGGTAGAAGTCGCATGGTTAAAAGCCCTGAGCGCAGCACCTGAGTTGGCTGAAATTGCACCGTTCAGCCCGGAAACCATTGCCGAACTGGATGCTGCCATCACGGCCTTTAGTGAAGCCGATGCCACACAGGTCAAGGCCATTGAGGCACGCACCAATCACGACGTCAAAGCACTCGAATACTGGCTGAAGGAAAAGTTTGACGGTAACCCTGAGATTAAAAAGGCCAGCGAGTTCATTCACTTTGCCTGTACCTCAGAAGACATTAACAACCTGTCACATGCCTTGATGCTGAAATCTGCACGTGATGCGGTGATGCAACCTAACCTGCAAGCAGTGATCGCCCGCCTGACCGAGCTGGCACATGCGCTGGCTGACCAGCCTATGCTGTCACGCACACATGGCCAGACTGCCAGCCCATCCACCATGGGCAAAGAACTGGCCAACGTGGTCTATCGCCTGCAACGCCAGTTCAAGCAACTGCAGGCCAATGAAGTGTTAGGCAAGATCAACGGTGCCGTCGGTAATTTTAACGCGCACTTGTCTGCCTATCCTGACTTTGACTGGGAAAGCTTTGCTAAAAACTTTGTCGAATCACTGGGCCTGACCTATAACCCAATGACCATCCAGATTGAGCCACACGATTATATGGCTGAAATGTATGACACCTTGTCACGCATCAACACCATCCTGATCGACCTGAACCGCGACATCTGGGGCTATATCTCTGTTGGCTACTTCAAACAAAAGGTCAAGGCTGGCGAAATTGGTTCTTCTACCATGCCGCACAAAGTTAACCCGATTGACTTTGAAAACTCTGAAGGCAACCTGGGCCTGGCCAACGCGGTATTGCGTCACCTGGCAGAAAAGCTACCCATCTCCCGTTGGCAGCGTGACCTGACTGACTCTACCGTATTGCGTAATATGGGCGTGGCATTTGGCTATACCTTGCTGGGTTACGACTCCTGCCTGCGCGGTCTGAACAAGCTGGAAATTAATCCTCAGCGTTTGCTCGAAGATTTGGACAATAGCTGGGAAGTATTGGCTGAACCTATCCAGACCGTGATGCGCCGTTATGGCATTGAAAACCCTTACGAGCAGTTAAAAGAACTGACACGTGGCAAAGGTGGCATCAATAAGCAATCGCTGCATGCGTTTATTGAAACCCTGCAAATCCCGGCCGAAGCCAAGCAAACACTGTTGGCACTGACGCCTGCAACTTATACCGGCAAGGCCAGTCAACTGGTGAAGCATATTTAAATAGTGTTGACTAAGTCGATTTGATCCGAGATTTTCTTGCTCATCATGTAAAACATCCCGCTTATGAACAGGCAGTAAACATCTTGTTTCGCTGCCTGTTCTGGGCAAACACCACGTGCAAGCAGTTAATGCACTTCATGCTGACTTTGCTGGCCCTGGTTTTGCTAGCACAGACAGCCACCGGGCATGCTCAAGACACGCCCTGGTTTGAGGTTAAACCTGGCAACAGCTACCAAACACGCTTTTCACTCGCCAACGATACGCCCCCAGAAGATACCTCAGCACTACGCGAGCTGCTGCAAAAACACCTGACCATCCACGAAGCCATGCAAAACCCGCGCATGAACGACAGTGAATGGCGCCGATTAGTACAAAAAACCCCGCAAGAAATTGCCGATTTACTGGCCACTGAGGGTTACTTTAAAACCAAAACCGCCACCGTCCAACCTAGCGTCAACCTGGCCGAATTTCATATCAGCCTGCCACCGCAAGCCAAAGTCAGCCAGGTCAACGTCGCCATTACAGGCGAAATCCAACAGCCCAGCCACCTGACAACCTTAGAAGCTGCGCAAAAAAGCTGGCCGCTGCCGGTAAACAGCACGTTTACCCAGCAAGCCTGGACTACCGCCAAACGCGAATTACTCGCCACCTTGCTGCGTGCAGAGTTTCCTAATGCCAAGATCACCACGTCGCAGGCCATGGTCAATCCGCAAACTCAAGAGGTGTTGATTACCCTTGCCATGGATTCCGGGCCCGCGGTGCGCATCGGCGAAGTCCACATCCATGGGCTACAGCACTACAAAGAGTCGCTGATACGCCCGCTCAATACCCTGAAAACGGGCGCGCCCTACCGTCAGGCAGATTTACTCACCTTACAAAACAGCTTTATGGCCACCGGCAAATTCCGCTCGGTGGATGTCGTCGCCAAAACCGAGACGCTCAATACCGACCACAGTGCTGACATAGACGTCACCGTGCACGAAATGGAGCAAAATACCGTGCGCGTCGGCGTCGGCGCCAGCACTAACACCGGCGCCCGTATCGTGTTTAACTACACCGACCGCAACCTGTTTGACCGCGGCCTGTTATGGGACAGCAGCTTGCGCTTAGAACAACGCCTGCAAGCCGTCACCTCCAACATCACTTTTCTCACCGATGACAAAGGCAACCGCGACAGCATACAAAACAGTGTGACCCGCACTGACCTTGAGGGCCAGATCACCACTGCCGTACAAAATGGGGTACGCCGCTACTGGGGTCAGCCCGGCATTTTCGAGCAATATATCGGGGCGAATCTGCTGTATGAATTCTTAACCGTAGATGGCGAATCGTCACAATTCAATAAGGCCGCCACACTGGCCTATGGTCTCAATATGCGCAAACTGGATCATCCGCTGGCACCGACCAAAGGCTGGATTTTAAACACCCAGTTTCAACTGGCACCGCTGGACAAACTGTCAGATGGCCGTTTTCTGCAATCACAAGCCAGGTTGCAGGGCTTTTATCCGCTGACACAATCCACGCAATGGCTTGGCCGCATTGAAGTCGGCACAGTCACTGGCGCCCGCAGTGTACCTGCAACCTATTTATTCCGTGCCGGTGGCGACCAGTCTGTACGTGGCTACGCCTTTCAGTCGCTCGGGGTGCAAGAAGCTGACGCGATTGTTGGTGGCCGCGTCTTACTCACCGGCAGCAGCGAAATCGTGCAATGGCTAACCTCTTCATGGGGCGCAGCCATGTTTGTGGATTTTGGTCATGCCGCCAACAGCTGGAAAGACTATGACCCGGCCTTCGGCTACGGCCTGGGCGTACGCTGGCGCAGCCCGATTGGCCCAGTCGGCGTCGATATCGCCTATGGCGAAGAAACCAAAGAATACCGTTTGCACTTTAACCTGGGCGTGAATTTCTGATGTCACTCGTAAACACATTCAAGCGCTTGCTCAAACTCATACTCAATGGTGTGCTGTGTTTATCGCTCATCATCACGCCACAAATGGTGTGGGCAGCCAATGTGCTGCTGATGACCAGTTTGAAAGAATTTGAAACTGACCTGGGTAACGCAACACTCAAAGTGGATGGCATAGACTCCAATATGCATCTGGCGGTCACCCCCAAAGGCGAACTCACCGTCTCGCAGTTTCGCGCCAAACAAATCACTTTACGCTTTAAACCAACTACTGAAGTCACGCCAACGCCTCAAACTACAAAAACACCGCTACCATCGCACATCAACATTCCCCTGCCGTTTCACTTGCTCTCCGGCCAGATTGACCGACTCACCATTATTCAGGGCACGAGCACTTCAGAGATCACACAGATTCAGTTTGACCTTGATGCCGACAACCAAGCCTTACAGTTTCGTATTGCACAAGCGCTGAGTCCGTGGGGCAAGGTCAGTACCCATTTTCAGATGCAAAATGCTGCGCCCTTCGCGCTCAATGGCTGGCTGGACGTGCAACAACCGCAAACAGAATTACCTTATCACCTGCGCACCGAACTACATGGTGATTTAACCCGGCTGGAGATTGCCGCCAACCATCACTACCAGCCACAAGCCAGACCTTTTGCGATAGTGCCAGCCAGCGGGCAGACCGAGGACCTGCTGCAAATCAGCGCCAGCATTGGCCTCGATGAAACACGCAACAGCCACTTGTTACTGCATCTGCAACAGTTGCAAGCCAAGCATATCCATCCGCAACTGGCTGGCAAGGTGGATTTAAAAATTGTCACCGATGGTAGCCTGACCGAACAAGGCCAGATGCTGGCAACCATAGACGCCGGAGATAGCCGCTTGCAGGGCCAGCCGCTGATTGTGCGTGGCAGTGCCAGCCTGCAAGGCACGCAACTGATGCATATGGATTTGCTGGCGCAACTGGATAAAAACAAACTGACCATACAAGCCGGTAAAAACACCTCTACTGCGGTGGTCACCACGTTGTCATGGCAAGCCGAGCTCGAGAATCTGGCGCAACTGATGCCAGGCTTTGCGGGCCAGGTAAAAGGCACTGGCACGGTGCAACAGTCGGCCAGTGGCTTTGCAACTACCTACCAACTCTCAGGCCAGAAATTGCAGTTACCACAAGGCTTAACGTTAGTCGGCTTTGAGGCACAGGGTCAGGCCACGGATCAGACACAGGGCTCACTCAAAAACCAGGTCAAGCTACGCAGTTTGTCACAGCAGAACGCACGCGGCATAGACAGCCCACCGATTGATGCCGAACTCAACTTGACGGGCACGCTGGCAAAACACCAGTTGGCACTCAAAGTACAGGATGCTGATCCGTTATTGCAGCGCAACCTATTACTAGCCCTGGAAGGCAGTTGGCAAGCAAACACCTGGCAAGCACAGCTCACGCAATTGCAAGATGCTAATGGCAAGGTCTTTCAATTGGCACAACCTGCCAGCCTGCAATGGCAAAACGAGCAAGGCTTCCAGCTGCAAAACCTGGTCGTCAATGCCCTCTCAGGCCAACTGCAACTCGATCAACTGCGCTACCGCCCGGCACGAACCGCTAACCCGGTCACACAACAGCCCGCCGAAAAAGTACAGTTCAGCACGCAAGGGGCACTCAAGGCATTTCCGCTACAAGCGCTGATGGCATGGCTGGTGCCCGAGCATTCAGAAGCCTTACCGGCAGACCATTTGCGTGTTTCGGCACAATGGAAGCTCGCCTTAGATGAACAACTCAACGGCACACTGCACCTTGAGCGTGCCTCGGGCGACTGGCAAACCTACAACAACAGCGAGGCGCGCTGGCAGGGGCTGGGCATCAATACACTTTTCACAGAAGTACAGGCGCAGAATAATCGCATCAGTGTGCAAAGCAGCATACGTGCAGACAGCGCAATAGACCTGCAATTCACTGGCAACACCGTCGTCACACCGACAGCAAATGGCATGGTCATTCAACGCTCAGCCCCACTTTCGGCACAACTCAAGGCGAATATCTCGCAACTGGGCTGGCTAGCCAAGCTGATGCCAGACATGCAGCCAGCCGGTCAACTCACCATAGATGCCCAGGCCAGTGGCATCATCGCTCAGCCGAAATTACAAGGCAGCCTGCAAGGCCAGGCGCTCGCCTTACAAGTCCCCTCGCAAGGCCTGTGGCTGGAACAAGGTAATCTGCATGCCACGCTGGCAGGCGACCAGGTGAATATTGACCAACTACACTTTGCTGGCAAAACTGGCGAACTCAATGGCAATGGCCAACTGGTGTTTAAAGAAGATCGCTGGCAATTGGATGCCGCCATGCAACTCAACAAACTGCAGGCCTTATCCCGCGTAGACCGCTGGGTACAACTGAGCGGCAATACCAACATCAGCATGACCAGTGAGCAAACCACGCTCAGCGGCAAGCTCAAGATACATAAAGGCCTGTTTGAACTGCCGAAAGCCGACAAGCCAAAACTGGACGAAGATGTCGTGATTGAATCACCACAAACCAGCCAGGCTGAACCGACGTCGAAACTGGTGTTTAACAACTTTGCACTCGACTTTGGCGACAAACCGCTGGTATTACCGTTCAAGGAATCCGAACAATTCATGTTGCGCGGCCAAGGCTTAAACGGTGCATTGAGTGGCAATATGCAGCTCAATGGCGCGCTGGATGAACTGACCGCCGCAGGCACACTGGAAATCACCGGCACGTATATCGCCTACGGCCAGTCACTCAATATCGAAACCGGTCGCCTGATATTCAGCGGCAAACTGCCTAACATCGGCCTTGATATGCTGGCGACCAGACAAGTGGAAAGCACCAAAGTCGGCATACAAATCAATGGCAGCCTGCAAACCCCGCAATTAAAATTGGTGTCTACCCCTGACACTAGCAACGAAAACAAAATCTCGCTGCTAGTACTGGGGCAACCCATGTCGCAAGTCGGCAGTAGCGATATGGCTTTATTATCAGTCGCCGCTGGCGCCTTGCTCTCTCAAGGCGATTCAGTCTCACTGCAAACCAAAATAGCACAAGCCGTCGGC
This sequence comes from Methylophilus sp. 14, assembly GCF_015354345.1. Classification (GTDB taxonomy): domain Bacteria; phylum Pseudomonadota; class Gammaproteobacteria; order Burkholderiales; family Methylophilaceae; genus Methylophilus. The sequence goes on from NZ_JADKYS010000010.1 coordinate 20,597, forward strand.
CTCGACAGCATAGACGTACGCGGCAGCGGACCGACCAATTACGCCGTCAGCGTCGGCAAACGCATTAACCGCAACCTGGTGGTTGGCTATGAAAAAAGCATTGTCGGCCTGTTAAATGTTGGTAAACTCACCTATCAACTGACCAAACGCATCTCCATCGAAACCCGCACCGGCTCAGACAACGCGCTGGACGTGTTTTATGGATTTAGCTTTGACTAATCACGTATATTTTCTAAACAATGACAGACATTCTGATTCTCTATTACTCCCAAGGCGGCGCCGTCAAAGAGATGGCGCAACTGATCGCGCGTGGCGTGGAAAGTGTTGCCGGAGCCACAGCGCGTGTGCGCACAGTGCCCAAAGTTTCTGCAAACTGTGAAGCCACAGAGGCGGATATTCCAGTCTCTGGTGCGCCTTACGCGACCTTACAAGACCTCGAAGAGTGTGCCGGACTGGCCTTGGGTAGCCCGACCCGCTTTGGTAATATGGCGGCACCAATGAAATATTTTCTCGATGGCACCGCTGGTTTGTGGCTGAAAGGCGCACTTATCGGCAAGCCTGCTGCGGTGTTTACTTCGAGTGGCTCGCTGCATGGTGGCAATGAAATGACCTTGATGACCATGATGATCCCGCTCATGCATCACGGCATGCTGATGCTGGGTCTACCCTACTCTGAACCGCAACTGGGCACCACCAAAACAGGTGGCACACCTTATGGTGCCAGCCATATCGGTGGCGCCATGGATGACCAGCCTATTTCAGAGGATGAGAAAAAGTTGTGCATGGCACTAGGGAAACGCCTGGCCGAAACTGCACTCAAATTGCAATAACCGTTTTTCAGGAAAAGTAAGCTATGTCTGCTGCCCTCGCTCACGAAGCCCGTCAGTTTTTATTTTCAACCCGGCATGCCATTTTGTCGACGCATTCGATGAAATATCCTGGCTACCCTTTTGGCTCTGTGGCCCCCTTTGTCTGTAACCAGCAGGGCGAGCCGGTGTTATTGATCAGCACCATTGCCGAGCACACTAAAAATATCCAGGAGAATGCAAAAGTGTCGTTACTGGTGTTTTCCGGCGCCGATGATTTGCAAGCCAATGCACGCCTGACGCTGATGGGCGAAGCCATTCATTGCGATAAACAAGACGAAGACTTGCGTGCGCGTTATTTACGCTACCTGCCACAAGCCGCCAGTTACTTTGATATGCATGATTTTCATTTTTACCGCATCAAGATTGAGCAAGTACGCTATATTGCGGGCTTTGGCCGTATGGGCTGGTTTGAAGGCGATGCCCTCAATGACGACCTGGCTGACAGCATGCTGGCGGCACAGGAAGGCGGCATTGTTTCCCATATGAACGAAGACCACAAAGACAGCCTGCTGCAATATTGCCAACATGTGCATGGCGTGACAGCCGATCATGCGGAAATGATCGGCCTGGATGCAGAAGGCTTTGATGTGCAATATCATCAGGGCGAAGAAACACAAGGCTTGTTGCGCTTTCAGTTTGAACAACCAGTATTGAATGCAATGGACGCGCGTAAAGCACTAGTTGCCCTTGCACAAGCAGGTAGATCATGATTCCACGCATTTTATCCGTTAGCCGCAGTGCGGCCAGCCTCAGCCTGCTGGGCCTGATTGTCTTGTGCCTGGGTTGGGAGATTTTCTGGGCGCCTTTACGCGCGGGCGGTAGTTTGCTGTTTCTCAAAACACTGCCCTTACTGCTACCGTTATTTGGCATCTTGCGCGGCAAACGTTATACCTATCAATGGTCAGGCATGCTGATTTTGTTCTACTTCACCGAAGGCGCCGTCAGGGCATGGTCAGAGACAGGGGTCGCACGTTGGTTGGCAGCGGCAGAAGTCATCCTCAGCCTGGTTTTCTTTGCCAGCGTGATTGCCTATTCCAAATACACAGGCCGCAGTTACCAGCCTGCGTGAGATCGCTTTAACAGCGTCTATACAGGTGCCATTTTCACTATAAATTCTTTCGTGCACGGACGCTGACAAGCCTGGTAAACCTTATATAATATCGGGCATGAGAATTCTGTTATCCAATGACGATGGCTACTTGGCACCAGGCCTGAACACACTTGCCAGCCACCTAAGCAAAATCGCTGATATTACGGTAGTGGCACCCGAGCGTAACCGCAGTGGCGCCAGCAATTCACTCACGCTAGATCGCCCCTTGAGTGTCAAACAAGCCGCCAATGGTTTTTACTATGTCAACGGCACGCCTACTGACTGCGTACACATTGCCCTCACCGGCCTGATGCAAGACATGCCGGACATGGTGATCAGTGGCATCAATGATGGCGCCAATATGGGCGACGACACCATTTACTCAGGCACGGTCGCGGCCGCGACAGAAGGCTACCTGCTAGGCATTCCTTCATTTGCGGTCTCTATGTCGCAGCACCAGCCAGCCCACTTTGAAACAGCGGCAAAAATCGTGGTCGACCTGGTCAAGCAATACAACCACAGCGAATTTACCGAGCCTACCCTGCTCAATATCAATGTGCCAGACCTGCCATTGCAAGAGATTAAGGGCCGCCAGATCACGCGTCTGGGCAAACGCCACAAAGCTGAGTCTGTGATTAAACTCCAAACTCCGCGTGGTGAAACCGTGTACTGGGTAGGCGCTGCCGGGCAACCAAACGATGGTGGTGAAGGCACTGATTTTTATGCAGTCTCACAAGGCTATGTTTCTATCTCCCCGATTCAGGTAGACCTGACCAAGCATTCGCAAATCGCAACCATGCAACAATGGCTGCAAGCCAAGAATTAAGTATTATGGCAATTCCAAGAACATCCAATAAAACCGGCATAGGCATGACATCGTCACGTACGCGTGAGCGCATGCTGACCCGCCTGCGCGAACAAGGTATTAGCGATGAAGTGGTGATCGCCGCCATGGCCGATATTCCGCGCCATATTTTTGTCGATGAAGCGTTGTCTATTCGCGCTTATGAAGATGTTTCGCTGCCAATTGGTTATGGCCAGACCATTTCACAACCCTACATTGTGGCCAAAATGACGCAAATCCTGCGCAATGGCAAACAGCTCAACAAAGTGCTGGAGATAGGCACCGGTTGCGGCTACCAGACAGCAGTATTGTCACGCGTCAGTAGCGAAGTCTACTCACTGGAACGCATCCGCCCGCTGGTGATGAAAGCTAGAAACCATTTGCGCACCTTAAAATGCACCAACGTTAAGTTGGATCACGCCGATGGCAGCCTGGGTTTGAAAAATTATGGTCCGTTTGATGCCATCATGGTCACCGCTGCCGCCAGCCATGTGCCGCAAGAGCTGGTTGAACAACTGGCCGTGGGTGGCCGCATGGTAATCCCGGTTGGCACCACAGAACAAGTCTTACATCTGATCGAGCGTAGCGCGCAAGGTGTACAACAAATTGCGTTGGAGCCGGTCAAATTTGTTCCATTGTTGGGAGGCACGGCTTTATCATGAGATTTCGTACTTTGCTCACGGTATGGGGCACCAGTTGCACACTTGCCGCCTGCGCCTTGAACTCACCCATGCCACGTGCGCCGGTCAGCAGTAGCCCGGCCACCAGTGAGAGCAAACCAGCCGCCCCGGCAACGTTGGGCGCCAATCAATACCTGGTGCAAAAAGGTGACACACTGTACAGCATAGGCCGTAAGTTTGGCATCCCGTTCATGAAACTGGCAGACTTTAACCAGTTGCAGGCGCCTTACGAGATTCAGGTTGGCCAGGTACTTAACCTGAATGCCAAAGCAACGAGCAGCACAGCAAATAGCAAAGCCAATGACAGCGCCAATGCGCCAGATGATGCAGAAGTCGTGACTTCAGCGATTGTTCGCCCAGACATTAACAACACTGCTGAACCCGCGACGACTGCAACAGCAAGCAATGCGCAGACACCTGCTGACACCGGCAAGACGGCAACCGCAACGGACCTTGAGGCCATTACCGATGCAGATATTCAATGGCAATGGCCATTAGCGGGTAAAGTCAGCACCGGCTTTGACGCCCAAACCAATAAAGGCCTCAATATCACCGGCAATGCGGGCCAGGTGATTAATGCCGCAGGGGCGGGCAAAGTCATTTACAGCGGCATGGATGTACGTGGCTACGGCAAACTGATCATCATCAAACACAATAGCAACTTGCTGTCAGTGTATGCCCACCAAGGGAATTCTCTGGTCAAAGAAGGCGTGTTTGTCGCCTCTGGCGAAAAACTGGCCAATTTGCCTGCCCAAGCCAATAACAAATCACCGGTACTGCATTTCGAGATCCGCCAAAAAGGCAAACCGGTAGACCCGGCCAGTTATTTACCGAATAATCCGGCTACAATAGGCAGTAACAGTTAACACCCGCGCACGCTGTGCGGGCTTGAAAGCAGTGAATCGCGCAGATGCGCATATTGCTTGAAAGGAGTAGCGCATGGATCCGAACCGTTACAGTAAGAACCGCACTATCCGCCCCGATAGTCCCTGGCAAATCGTGCAGGCATTATTCACCCTGGGCTTGATGGTGTGTGGCTTTATCGGCATTGCCGTGCATGTATTTGGCAGCAATCAGGGGCCGATGGACTGGGTGCAATGGGTCATGGCTTCAACGCTCAACATGATACTCACTGCCGCTGGGCTAGTGGCCGCCTTCGCCTTCCATCGCTACATCACCCACATCAGTAGCCAGCAACGGCGCTCAGCCAGCAACCTGCCGGTCTACGCCATGATGCTGGTCGGCGCCTATTTCATCTATAGACTCATCACTACCGGCCACTGGTAAAGATACACCGCCTATCGTCAAGACGACAGGCGGCGGTCACTCACATCAGGCCGTTTTGGCCATATCTACTGGCTGTACACCACAGCGATTCATGCCGCTGAAAATCGCTTTAATAGACGCGGTGACAATATTGGTATCCATCCCCACGCCATAACAAACCTTGCCCTGGCAGACGACCTCGACAAAAGCACAGGCAGTCGCTTCGCCAGCAGAAGGACTGGCACCCAGCGAACGCTCTTCAAAACTGCGCACCTGCACCTGTATGCCAATATTCTGCAGTGCATGAATCGCCGCATCTACCGGCCCATTGCCCTGCCCGCTGGCGATGGTCGGTACACCATTGACGGCAATATGCATGCGGATAGCCTGTCCTTGTGCATGCGTCTCAAGCTGGTAGTCCTGAAAGTGCAGAGGCACGATGGCAGACACATACTGCGCATTAAACAGCTGCCACAGCTCGACTGGCCCGACTTCACTGCCATGTTGGTCAGTGTATTGCTGCACCACGCCTGAAAACTCCACCTGCATGCGTCTGGGCATAACAACGCCATAATGGTTTTCCATCAGGTAGGCCACGCCGCCTTTGCCAGACTGGCTATTCACGCGAATAATCGAATCATAATTGCGGCCCAGGTCTTTAGGGTCAATCGGCAGGTAAGGCACATTCCAGCGCGCATCTGCCTGCTGTGTCGCAAAGCCTTTTTTAATCGCGTCCTGATGTGAGCCAGAAAAAGCAGTAAACACCAGGTCACCCGCATACGGATGACGCGGATGAATCTCAATCTGCGTACATTCTTCTACCGTACGGCCTATCGCGTCAATGTCCGAAAAGTCCAGGCCTGGATGCACGCCTTGCGTGTACATATTGAGCGCCACCGTCACCAGGTCCACGTTACCAGTGCGCTCGCCATGTCCAAACAGGCAGCCTTCCACGCGGTCAGCCCCGGCCATGATGCCCAGCTCAGTTGCCGCCACCGCCGTACCGCGGTCATTATGCGGATGTAGGCTCAAAATCACGCTATCACGGCGGGCAAGGTTGCGGTGCATCCATTCAATCTGGTCCGCATACACATTCGGGCTCGCCACTTCTACCGTCGCCGGGCAATTGATAATCACTTTGCGTGTTGGCGTCGCCTCCCAGGCCTCGGTGACCGCATCACACACCTCTTTAGAAAACGCAATCTCAGTGGCCGTAAACGTTTCCGGGCTATATTGCATGATGATCTCGGTCTCAGGCATGTCAGCTGCCAGCGCTTTGACTAGCTTCACCGAATCCACGGCCATGGCCTTCACCTCAGCCTTGCTCATATTAAAGACAACCTCTCTAAACGTAGGCGAAATCGCATTATAAATATGCACAATGACACGGCGCGCGCCACGCACAGACTCCATAGTGCGGCGTATCAGATGCTCACGTGCCTGCGTCAGTACCTCGATAGTGACATCATCCGGAATACGTTTTTCCTCAATCAGGCTGCGCACAAAATTAAAATCCGTTTGTGACGCAGAAGGAAAAGCCACTTCAATTTCTTTAAACCCCATCTGGCACAGCATATTAAACATACGCAGTTTCTTTTCCGCATCCATAGGCTCAAACAGCGACTGGTTACCGTCACGCAGGTCAGTGCTCATCCAGATCGGTGGCTGGCTGATGACCGCATTCGGCCACTGGCGGTCTTTGAGATTCACAGGGGGAAAAGCCTGATATTTTTGTGCGGATTGTGCCTGCATGCTGTGCTCCATCGGTTTTGTTTTTGACAGGAGACATGATAGAGGTTTGGCAAAAAATTAAATTGCTAATTTCCACTTAAATAGCCAATTTAAAAAATATTATTTCAATTTATTAATTATTTTTGTAATATTATTTCAATATAAAATTAAAGTTGAAATTTATATGAAATTAGACCGCTTCGACAAAGCCATACTCAGCATTCTGCAAACCGACGGACACATCAGCAACCAGGAACTCGCTGACCGTATCGGCCTCTCCCCCGCGCCATGCCTGAGAAGAGTCAAAGCATTAGAACAAGCAGGGCTGATACTTGGCTATCAGGCACTGGTCGACGCCAAAAAGCTGGGGCTTAGCCTGATGGCACTGATTGGTATCTCCATGGACCAACACACACCAGAGAGATTTGCCAACTTTGAAAGCAGCATCACGCAGATTCCAGAAGTGCTGGAATGCCTGCTGATCACTGGCCAACAATCGGACTACTTGCTTAAAGTGGTTGTAAAGGACATGGATGATTACCAGCACTTATTACTGCATAAAATCACCAAGATTGCGGGAGTTACGGGGGTTCATACCAGCTTTGTACTGAGAAATGTGGTGGCACGGGCGAAAGTGCCAGTGGATTGAGTTGTGAGCATAAAATAAAAATCTGCTCCTTGTTGTGATGTTGCTTTTCGCCTATGGGCGAGTCACTTTCTGGTGCTTGTCCCCCAGAAAGTAACCAAAGAGGACGACACCCAGCCATCACGGCCTGCGGCTCCCTTGTGTTGCTCAACAAAGTGGGCGTCCATCGAAACTCGCCCTAGCGGCTTGCAAAGGAAGCAAGCCACCGCGGAACTCGAACAGACGATGGCCGACTACCCCCACTTCGTCTCCGCTACTCAGCGTGATAGGATGGGATTCTTCTCGCCAAACTTACATTGATGAGATTTGGACGGTTCAAAAACCAGATTCTTTGTCTTATAACCATCGACGGTTGCAGTCGCATGGTGTGCGGGGTCCCCATCTGACGCGCCGAGCAACGCAGGATTGGCGGGAGTTGTCGGCCATCGGCTGTCCGAATCCCGCAGCAGCTCACGTAGTTTGCGAGCTGCCAGGTTGAGTTTCGATGGACGCCCGGCAAGCCGAGTAGCACAGGAATCAAGCGGAAGCTGGGGTGCACTTTCTTTTGGTTACTTATTCTTTGGGCAAGCAAAGAAAAGTAACTCGCCGAAAAGGCGAAAAGCAACCCTTCAACAAAGAACACCCTTCCCTCCTCGCCTTAGTCTAGCTCCACTTCGTAATGAGGAACCTAAATTAACCGGGAAACACAAAAAGCAAAAGGCCATGCAATGCATGGCCTTTTAAACACAACAATCAATAATTATTGCTTAGCGTCTTCCGCTTTGTAATATTCACGCACTGGCGTCATATCAAACTCACGTGCCCATTTGATAATCTCATCCAGCGCCGGAGCACCAATCTCACCGACTTGCGCATGAATCCCTGCACGCTCGCGAATCACCAGCAATCCTGGAATTTGCTTTACTTCAAAGTACTCAGAAATTTCCGGGTCCGTTTCAGTATTCACCATACCAAACACAATGTCCGGATTTTTTGCTGCAGCAGCTTCAAAAGTGGGTGTAAACGCCACGCAAGGATCACACCACGGTGCCCAGAAATCAACCACCACGAACGCATTATTTTCGATGGTTTCTTTAAAATTCGCTTTGGTCAGTGTTACAACCGCCATACTATCTCCAGTCCAAAAAATTGTTTTTATGGCATATATTTTAACAGACGATCGTTACTGCCAGCGAAATTTTCACTGGTAGTTGACACGAGTGCTCTAAAACAAAAAAGTCGGCAAAGCCGACTTTTTTATCGTTCACATACACATGAATTACGCAGTGGTTTTTCTTCTACGCACCAATACAATCGCACCTAAGCCAGCCATCAACAAACCGTAGGTTTCTGGTTCTGGCACAGCATTCACACGGAATGCATAGTTCAGATTGGTGACATTGTTGTCTCTGACAAAAGCAGAAGCAGCTGAGTGGATATCACCCAACACAAATGAATCTACTGGGCCGTAGTATGCACCGTTGTATTTGTTGTTGTAGTCTTGTGCAAATACAGCACCGCCGTAACCAATCACATCATACCAAGCCTGGAAGTCGATGTTTGCAGCAGACGCATCAATAGTACTGATGACGTAGTCTGATGCAGAGCCACCAAACAACAGTGCAGCGGCTTCTTGCGCTGTATAGGCTAACGGGCCATTGGTAGCATCAAAGGCACTATCACTCCAGTATGGTGCATCATCGTTATACACAGACCAGCTACCCACAAAGGTATAACTAGCGGCATTGGCAAAAGACATGCCTACAAACAAGGCTGCGCCGACCAGCGTTTTAGTAAAGCGCGAAATCAACATATTCTCTCTCCTCTAAGAATTAACCCGAATAAACAGGCATATTTTTAATAACAAATTTTATTTATGGTCCATGCTAATTCATCGTGTCAAATAACTCAACAACAATATGATTGATCAGCGGCTAATCTACCCAAACGGGCTAATCTGCGCATAGACAGAAATGCCACATTACTGACCTTGCCATACGCCATTAAAAAATAACTCCTCCAGTGGCTTGCGGCTACGGGCAGCCAGTTCGCGCTCTTTCACTTCTCCCGACAAACTGTCTACGGATGCCTGGTAGCCGACGGTAACCATCGCCAGGATCTGGTAACGCTCAGGCACATTGAACGTCATCCTGGCTTTATCGGCATCGAATCCACCCATTTGGTGCGCCATCAGCCCCAGTGCCGTGGCTTGCAAACACAGGTTTTCAGTCGCGGCGCCGGTATCGTAGGCGGCCCACTTATTCGGTTTATCGTTATGCCCAAACAAAGTATCTGCGCAAATTAATAACAGCACCGGCGCGTTCACTGCCCAGCCTTGGTTGCCAGGCACCAGGCAATCAAACGCTGCCTGCCAGGCTTGCAGGTTATCGGCCTTGTTGCAAAAGACATAGCGCCAGGGCTGGTCGCCAAAACAGGATGGCGCCCAACGGGCAGCTTCAAGCAGGCTGACCACTTGTTCTTTGCTGACCGACTGGTCTGCATCATAAGCACGGCCGCTCCAGCGGTTGGCTAACAGTTCATGAATGGCTTGTTGCGTGATCGCAGGTTTTTGCATGGTCAAATCCTCACAATTGTTTTTTTAAAGAATACAGTAACTCTAACGCCTGCTTGGGCGTCAGGTCATCTGGTTGAATACGTTCTAACTCTGCGACCAGCGGGTGCAAAGGCGGGTCCTCTGGCACATGACTGACCGCAAACAAATCATTTTGCGGTGTAGCCGCAATGGTTTGGTTTTCCAGTTGCTGCAGTTTGCGCTTGGCCAGTTGCACTACAGATTTAGGAATACCGGCCAGCTGCGCCACCTGTATGCCGTAACTCATGGTCGCGGCGCCCTCTTCTACCTTATGCAAAAACACAATGCCCTGACCATGCTCCACCGCATCCAGGTGCACATTGGCGGCATGCTTGGCTTCATCGACAATTCTAGTCAACTCAAAGTAATGGGTCGCAAACAAGGTCAACGATTTGTTTTTTTCCAGTAACTGTTTAGCCACGGCCCAGGCCAGGCTCAAACCGTCAAAAGTGCTGGTGCCGCGGCCAATCTCATCCAATAACACCAGGCTATTGGCACTGGCATTGTTCAGGATATTGGCCGTTTCCGTCATCTCTACCATAAAGGTTGAGCGCCCACCTGCCAGGTCATCAGAAGCACCAATCCGGGTAAAGATGCGGTCTACCTCACCAATAACTGCACGTTGTGCGGGCACAAAGCTGCCACAATAGGCCAACAATACAATCAATGCTGTCTGCCGCATAAAGGTGGATTTACCACCCATGTTCGGGCCAGTAATCAGCAGCAATTGCCGATAGGCATTGAGCGTGACGTCATTCGCCACATAAGGCTGCGCAATGCTTTCCACCACTGGATGGCGGCCGTGCTGAATATCGAAGCCAATTTCGGCACGAAACTCAGGTTGTACGTAATTAAGTGCCCGCGCCCGCTCGGCAAAACAAGCCAACACATCCAGGCTGGCGACCGCCGTGGCGATGCGTTGCAACGTGGTGATGTGCGGCAATAGTGCATCCAGCACCTGCTCATAAAGCATTTTTTCGCGCGCCAAGGCACGCTCATTGGCACTCAGCACCTTATCTTCAAATGCTTTAAGTTCAGGCGTAATAAAGCGTTCAACGTTTTTTAGTGTTTGGCGGCGACGATATTCCGGTGGCGCACTTTCGGCTTGCAAGCGGCTGATTTCAATATAAAAACCATGCACACTGTTATATTCGACTTTGAGGTTGGCAATGCCAGTACGGGCTTTTTCTGCAGCTTCAAATTGCAATAAGAAGTCACCATGATCGGTCTGAATCGCACGCAACTCATCCAGCTCGGCATCGTAACCAGCGGCAATCACGCCGCCTTCGCGCAACACCGCAGAAGGCTCCGCCTGAATCGCCTGCACCAACAATTGCAACGCATCAGAGGGTGCTTGCAATTCACCCAGCAACCCTTGCAATAAAGGCGACATCGCTCCTGGCAAGGCTGAGGTCAGCGCCGGCAATTGCAACAAACTATCACGCAGACCAGACAAATCACGCGGACGGGCCGTTTTCAGGGCGACCCGTGCCGTCATGCGCTCAATATCGCCTATCGGATGCAGCGCCTGCTGCAAGGTACACTCCAGAAACTGCCCCAGCAACTCAGCCACTGCCAAATGACGCTGCTGGATGAGGTGCTGATTGCGCAAAGGATGATGCAACCAATGACGTAACAATCGCGCGCCCATGGCCGTCTGTGTTGAATTCAACAATGAATACAAGGTAGGCGTGGCTTCACCACGGATGGTGGTATCAATTTCCAGGTTGCGGCGTGTTGCCGCGTCTAGTTGCAGGTAATGATGGCTCTGCTCTACACGTAAACCGGCAATATGCGGCAATGCCGTGCGCTGTGTATGTTTCACGTACTCTAGCAATGCCCCTGCTGCCGTCACTGCCGCAGGCATCTCTCCACAGCCAAAACCGCCCAGGTCATGCGTATTAAATTGCTGCGTTAAACTACGGTTAGCGGTATCCAGGTCAAACTGCCATGGCGCCAAGCGTTTTTTGGCGCAACGTGACTGTTGCAACACCTCTGAACTATGGTCCTCCGCAATCACCAGCTCGGCAGGATGAATACGCTCCAGCTCTTGCGACAAATGCCCGGGCGCGATCTCACTTAACACAAACTCGCCTGAAGCCAGGTTGAGTCGCGCCAACCCAAGCACACCTTCGCCTTTGGCCACACACAGCAGCGTGTTATCGCGTGTCTCATCCAGCAGCGCCGCGTCCGTCAGGGTGCCAGGCGTGAGGATACGCGTCACCTCACGCGCTACTGGCCCTTTAGACGTTGCCGGATCACCCACCTGCTCGCAAATGGCCACTGCTTCGCCCATTTTTGCCAACTTGGCCAGATACCCTTCGGCTGCGTGGTAAGGCAAACCCGCCATTTTAATCGGCTCGCCATTGCTGGCACCACGGCGGGTCAGCGTAATGCCCAGCAAACGAGATGCTTTTTCGGCATCCTCAAAAAACAATTCATAAAAATCGCCCATGCGGTAAAACAGCAGCATATCGGGATACTGTGCTTTTAACGTCAGATATTGACGCATCATCGGGGTGTGATTTTCGAAGGACATGCAGGGAAACTTTGATTTAGAGGTGTTGGAATAAATAGCCAGTGCATCTTACAACAAAAGCATGTTTTTTGCCGAGAGTGCTTTTAGAAAGAGGATGATGAAAGAAAGTCATTCTTCAAAGCTGTTTGTTGCATGTTGACATTTCTTTCGCCTTTAGGCGAGTCACTTTTCTTTACTTTTTCGACGTGGCAGTATTTTGTGAGTGTTGCTTTCGCCTTTCCGACGACCATTCTTTCTTATGCTTGTCCATAAGAAAGAAGGCAAAGAACAAGACACCCCAGCTTCCGCTTGTATCCTGCGTTGCTCGTCAAAATAAGCGGTCACGAAACTCAACCTAGTAGCTCACACAGAACGTGAGCTACTGCGGGATTCGAACAGTCGCTCCCTTCTTCCTTATTTTGACTGCGCTACTCGGCGCGGCAGATGGGGACCCCGAACACCATACGACTGCGACCATTCGCGAATTGAAGAAAAAGAATCTGGTTTTTTGACCGTCAACATTTATGCAATGTGAGTTTGGCGAGATAAATCCCATTCCATCACGCTGAGTAGCGGAAACAAAATAAGAGTAGAGGGAGCGACTGTCTGAGCTCCGCAACAAGCCACGAAGTGTGTGGCTTGTCAGGGCGAGTTTCGTGACCGGCTTATTTTGTTG
>NZ_JADKYS010000011.1 GCF_015354345.1 Methylophilus sp. 14
TGACGCGCCGAGTAGCGCAATCAGCGTGGGAGTATTCGGCCATTGGCTGTTTGAGTTCCGCAACAAGCCACGAAGTGAGTGGCTTGTCAGGGCGAGTTTCAATGGCCGCCCACGCTGATGAGCAACGCAGGAAATAAGCGGAAGCTAGGGTGTCTTGTTCTTTGCCTTCTTTCTTATGGACAAGCATAAGAAAGAATGGTCGCCGTAAGGGCGAAATGGAATCTTCTGTGAGTAGCTAAAAGCTATTTAATGCAGATTTCGTTTGCATGCATGACTAAAACCCCAGATGTGGCCGCAAATAAGTCAACACGATAGGTAAGCCAATAGCGCTAATCACCCCGTTGAGCCCCATGGCCATGCTGGCATAGACGCCTGCCTCTTCGTTGACGCTAAACGCACGCGTAATGCCCAGGCCATGCGCGCCGACGCCAATGGCGGTGCCGCGTATCCACCATTGATGGACTTTGACGCTATTCAATATATAAGGTGCCAAAATCGCCCCCAGCATGCCGGTGATGACGGTAAACACAGCGGTCAGTGTCGGCGATACATTGAGCCGCTCGGCAATGCCCATGGCAATCGGTGCGGTGACCGATTTGGCATACATGCTGCCGATAATATTGTCGCTTGCGCCCATCCATTTGGCGATGGCCACCGCGCTGACGATAGACACCGTACTACCCACCGTCAGTGCCACCCAGATATGAAAAATCTTGCCCTGCATGCGTTTAAAGCCATTGTAAATTGGCACCGCCAAAGCCACCGTGGCTGTGCCGAGTAAGAAGTGCACAAACTGCGCGCCTTCAAAATATTTTTCATACGGCATGTCAAGCAGTGCAATGGCCAGGCAAGTCAGTATCACCGAGATGGCGACCGGGTTGACCAGTGGGTTGCGCTTGGCGCGCACATACAGCAGGTAGCCAATCTGGTAAGTGGCTAATGTAATAATCAGCGCAAATAGCGGGTCGCCAGAAAGATAGACCCAGATTTCGGAAATCGGGATACGCTTATTCATGACGTTGCCCCTTGTTGATGGTGATATGTTTGTGACGCTTGAGCGAGAAGTACCAGAACACTTTGAGCACGATGGCGGTCACCGCAATGGTCAGGATCACGCTGACTACCAGCGCGGTGCCAACTGCCAATGCATGGGTTTGCAGTTCGGGCAAAAACAGCAATACGCCTACCGAGGCAGGCACAAACAATAGCCCCAGGTGCTGGCGAAAGCTGTCGGCCACCATGGCCAGGTCGCTATTGACCTGCCCTTTCAGGCATAAAAATGTCAGCAGCAAGAGCAGGCCGAGTACCGGCCCCGGAATGCCGGGCAAAAAGAACTTGCTCAGCAGTTCGCCCAGGCCTTGCCATAAAAAGAGTTGAACCAAACCTGATATCATGCGATCCCCTATAGGTCTGTCCGTCGATCAGACGGGCCCATTCTTACAATTGTTGATTGCCGCGATGTTAATGTCATTTTTCCGATTCAGCTATATTTTTTTGAGCCGCGTTTTGTTCATGTTTGCCCTGTGTGGCTTGCCACAGGCGCTGGCCGACACCGAAGAGGATGGCCGTTACTGGCTAAGCATCTACACCCAGGGCAAGCTGCCTGCCGACAACTTTTACTGGAGCATGGACACGCATCCGCGTTGGCGTGACGAAGGCCAGCATTTTGACCAGTTAATTTTGCGGCCATCAGTGTTTTACAAGTTCAACGCGAACAGCAGCGTCTGGTTGGGCTATGACACCATTATCAGCCATCCGTCTGGCCAGTCTGCGCAGCGTGAAAACCGCCTGTGGCAGCAGTTTCAACACCAGTTTGACGAGGTGGCCAACGTCACTTTCACCAGTCGCACACGCTTTGAGCAACGCCGCCGCGAAGACTTTCAGGATGTCGGCCACCGTTTGCGGCAGATGGTCAGAGCGAGCACGCCTAGCCAATGGCATCCGCAGTTGCAGTGGGTTGTCTATGACGAACTTTTTATCAACCTGAACCAGACCGAATGGGGCGTGCGGCGTGGCATAGACCAGAACCGCCTGTTTCTGGGCGTGAATTGGAAGTTTAGTAATTTTTCCAATGTCGATGTCGGTTACCTGAATCAGTTTGTGAATACGCGTACCACGGACCGTGAAAACCACGTATTGATGACCACCTTCCGTTTCAATTTCTAGCCGCAGCGCCAGAAAGCCCTTGTGTTAAAATATCGCTTTTGTTTTCAAGTTGATACGCATGACGCAACTGTCGATTTCCGCCACTGAACAATGGTTACGTGACGCGCTTTCAAAACGCATCCTGATTCTGGATGGCGCGATGGGCACCATGATTCAGCAATACAAGCTGACGGAAGCGGATTATCGCGGTGCGCGTTTCAAGGACTTTCAGGGCCCGCCGGGCGAGCGCGAGCTGTTCGTTAAAGGCAATAACGAACTGCTGACGTTGACGCAGCCACAGGTGATCCAGGAGATTCACGAAAAATACCTGGCCGCTGGCGCAGATATTATCGAAACCAACACCTTTGGTGCCACCAGCGTCGCGCAAGACGATTACCATATGGCGCACCTGGTGTATGAGATGAACGTCGAGTCTGCCAAGCTGGCCAAAGCCGCTTGCGTCAAATACAGCACGCCAGACAAACCACGTTTTGTCGCCGGTGCCTTGGGCCCTACGCCCAAAACCGCCTCAATTTCACCCGATGTCAATGACCCGGCTGCTCGTAATGTCAGCTTTGACCAACTGGTGACGTCCTACATGGAGCAAATCCGTGGCCTGGTCGATGGTGGCGCGGATATCCTGATGGTGGAAACCATCTTTGATACGCTTAACTGTAAGGCGGCGCTGTTCGCCATTGAGAGTTTCTTTGATGAGCAAGGCAAAACCTGGCCGATCATGATCTCCGGTACGGTGACCGATGCGTCGGGCCGTATTTTGTCCGGCCAGACCGTCACCGCTTTTTGGCACTCGGTGCGCCATGTCAAACCGCTCACGGTTGGTTTGAACTGCGCCCTCGGTGCGACCTTGATGCGACCATACGCCGAAGAACTGAGCAAAGTTGCCGATACCTTCGTCTGTATCTACCCCAACGCCGGTTTGCCTAACCCGATGTCAGATACCGGCTTTGATGAAACGCCAGAGGTGACGTCTAGCCTGGTGAAAGAGTTTGCCCAGAGCGGCTTTATCAATATCGCCGGTGGCTGCTGTGGTACCACACCGGGCCATATCAACGCGATTTACGAGGCCATCAAGGCCTTGCCGCCACGCCAGGTGCCAACGCTACCGGTGACCACCAAGCTATCAGGCCTGGAGCCATTTATCATTGATGAGAACTCTTTATATGTGAACGTGGGTGAACGTACCAACGTCACCGGCTCCAAAGCGTTTGCGCGCATGATCATCAACGAGCAATACGAAGAAGCGCTGAGTGTGGCGCGCCAGCAGGTCGAAAACGGTGCCCAGGTCATCGACATCAACATGGACGAAGGCATGCTGGATGCGGTCAAGGCCATGACGCATTTCCTCAACCTGGTGGCGTCGGAGCCTGACATCGCTCGCGTGCCTATCATGATCGACTCCTCAAAATGGGCGGTGATTGAAGCTGGTTTGAAGTGCGTGCAAGGCAAAGCGATTGTTAACTCGATTTCGATGAAAGAGGGCGAGGCTGAGTTTCTGCGTCAGGCCAAGTTATGTCAGCGCTATGGCGCCGCCGTGGTGGTGATGGCGTTTGATGAAACCGGCCAGGCCGATACTTTTGCGCGCAAAACCGAGATTTGCAAACGCGCTTATGATTTATTGGTCGGCAGCGGCTTTCCGCCAGAAGACATTATCTTCGACCCTAATATTTTTGCCGTCGCCACCGGCATTGAAGAACACAACAACTACGCCGTAGACTTTATCGAAGCCACACGCTGGATCAAGCAAAACCTGCCATACGCCCGTATTTCTGGCGGTGTGTCTAACGTGAGTTTCAGCTTCCGCGGCAACGAACCTGCGCGTGAAGCGATTCATACTGTGTTCCTCTACCACGCCATCCAGGCCGGCATGACCATGGGCATCGTTAACGCGGGCATGGTCGGCGTTTATGACGATATTCCTGCCGAGTTGCGTGAGCGTGTGGAAGACGTGGTACTCAACCGCGTGGTCGATCCTGACAATCCACTGGCCGCCACCGAGCGCATGATTGAGATCGCCGGGACCTTGGTCGCCGGTGGCAAGAAAGCAGAAGCGACATTGGCCTGGCGCGGCACCCCGGAAGCTCCAGTGCCTGCGAACAAGCGCCTGGAATATGCGCTGGTGCATGGCATTACCGACTTTATCGTCGCCGATACCGAAGAAGTGCGCCAGGACATCATGAACAACGGCGGCCGCCCGATACACGTCATCGAAGGTCCGCTGATGGATGGCATGAACGTGGTCGGTGACCTGTTTGGCCAGGGCAAGATGTTTTTGCCGCAAGTGGTGAAATCCGCCCGCGTGATGAAATCTGCCGTGGCGCATTTGATCCCGTTTATTGAAGAAGAAAAAGCCGCCGAAGAACGTCGCACCGGCATGGTCGCCAAGCCTAAAGGCAAAGTGGTGATTGCGACGGTGAAGGGCGATGTGCACGACATCGGCAAAAATATCGTTTCGGTGGTGTTGCAGTGCAACAACTTTGAGGTCGTCAACATGGGCGTCATGGTGCCCGCAGCGGAAATTCTCGAAATGGCTAAGCGTGAAAACGCCGACATTATTGGTTTGTCTGGTCTGATCACGCCGTCGCTCGAAGAAATGGCCTACATTGCCAAAGAGATGCAGCGCGACCCACATTTTGTCGAAAATCAGACGCCATTACTGATTGGTGGGGCGACTACCTCGCGTGCGCACACGGCGGTGAAAATTGCGCCTAACTACGAAGGCCCGGTGATTTACGTGCCGGATGCCTCGCGCTCCGTCAGCGTCATGCAAAACCTGCTCACGCCAGAAACGCGCGGCGCTTATTTAGCCGAGATTCAAGCCGATTACGAAAAAGCCCGTCATCAGCATGCCAACAAAAAAGGCGTACCTTTGTTGAGCCTGGCCGATGCACGTGCCAATGCCGCCAAGCTAGACTTTACCGGTGCTAATGCGCCAGTGAAGCCTAAGTTTATCGGCCGCCGCGTGTTTAAAAATATCGACCTGGCACTGATTGCGCAATACATAGACTGGGGCCCGTTCTTCCAGACCTGGGACCTGGCCGGTTTTTATCCAGCGATTTTGAAAGATGAAATCGTGGGCGAAGCCGCGACCAAAGTGTTTGCCGAAGCACAGATCATGCTCAAGCGTATTATTGATGGCCGCTGGCTCAGCGCCAATGGCGTCATCGCCTTGTTGCCTGCCAATCAGGTCAATAGCGACGATATCGAGATTTATACCGATGACACCCGTAGCCAGGTCGCACTCACCTGGTACGGCATGCGTCAGCAAACGCAAAAACCGGTCATCGACGGCGTCGCCAGACCTAACCAGTGTATGGCGGACTTTATTGCGCCTAAAGGTGTGGATGACTATATCGGCCTGTTTGCCGTCACCGCTGGCCTGGGCATGGAAAAACGCCTGGCGGATTTCGAGAAAAATCACGATGACTACAACGCCATCATGTTCAAGTCACTGGCCGATCGCCTGGCCGAAGCCTTTGCCGAATACATGCACGAGCGTGTACGTAAAGACCTGTGGGGCTATGCGTCAGACGAAGACTTAAGCAACGAAGCGTTGATTAAAGAGCAATACAAGGGTATCCGTCCGGCACCGGGTTATCCGGCATGCCCTGACCACACCGTGAAAGAGGATATGTTCAAGGTGCTGCAAGCCACCGAGATCGACATGCAACTCACTGATAGCTACGCCATGATGCCAGCGGCGGCAGTAAGCGGCTTCTATTGTGCGCATCCTGAGTCCAGGTATTTCAGCGTGGATAAGATTGGGAATGATCAGTTGGAAGACATGGCGCAGAGACGCAATGTGGATAAGGCTTGGTTGGAGCGGTGGTTGGCGCCTAACCTTGGGTAATTGATTTGTGATTGCATTAAAAGGCGTACTGAGAGGTGCGCTTTTTTTGTTTGAGTGATTATGAAGGTAATTGTTTGGATGTGATATTGGCGGGTTGTTGTCAGGTGATTTTTCGCCTTTAGGCGAGTTACTTTTCTTTGCTTGCCCAAAGAATAAGTAACCAAAAGAAATGCACCCCAGCTTCCGCTTGTTCCCTGCGCTACTCGGTTTGTCGGGCGTCAATCAAAAACTCGCTCCTACGGAGCTCAAACAGTTGCTTGCCGACAACTCCCGCCAATCCTGCGTTGCTCGGCGCGGCAGATGGGGACCCCAAACACCATGCGACTGCAACCACTCGCGAATTGAAGAAAAAGAATCTGGTTTTTGAATCGTCCAAACTGCGACGAGGTTACTTAGGTGAGAGTAATCCCATCCCATCACGCTGAGTAGCGGAGACGAAGTGGGGGTATTCGGCCATCGTCTGTTCGAGTTCCGCGGTGGCTTGTGTCTTTTGCAAGCCGCTAGGGCGAGTTTCGATGGACGCCCACTTTGTTGAGCAACGCAAGGGAGCCGTAGGCCGTGATGGCTGGGTGTCGTCCTCTTTGGTTACTTTCTGGGGGACAAGCACCAGAAAGTGACTCGCCAACAGGCGAAATTAGATGTGACCTTATTCGGCGATATTTCTATATTCGCAAACCACTTTCAACGTGGAGAATTACCTTTTTAATAAAGGCTCAATTGCAGCCATCAATCTCTCCGTTGCCCCTCTATGCTGCAACGTAAACCCCTTCGCCGCTTGCGCCATCGTTTGCACTTTGCTTCTATCCGCCGCCAACGTAGCAATCATGTTATGCAACTCAGCCACATCGCCTAGTTGCACCGCCGCATCTGCGATCACCGCCGCTTGCGTCACCTGCGCAAAATTAAACATATGTGGCCCCAATATCGTCGGCACGCCCATGGCCGCTGCTTCAATCAGGTTTTGCCCGCCCAACGGCTGCAAGCTGCCGCCTATCACGGCAAAATCACTCGCTGCATAATAGGTGTACATCTCCCCCATACTGTTGCCCAACACCACCTGCACGTCTGCATTCAATGTCTGCGCTAGCTCGGTACGCAATACAAAACGCAGGCCACGCGCTTTGAGTAGTGACTCAACTTCAGCAAATCGCTGCGGGTGGCGCGGCACTAACAGGGTGAGTACATCTGTGCCTTGTACGGCGTCGAGGATGAGTGATTCTTCGCCCTCGCGCGTACTGGCGGCCATCAACACGGTGCGATCTTTACCCAGCAACTGGCGCAACTCAACGCCTTTGGCAGCGCTATCCGCTGGCGGCGTGACATCAAACTTTAAATTGCCGCAGATGATTGGGTGTTGTGCCCCAAGTGCTTGCAGGCGCTCGGCATCAGCTGCGGTTTGTGCGGCGACCAATGATAATTGTTGCAGGCCGGTGCGCGTCAGGCTGCCCAATTTGGCATAGCCTGTGGCCGATTTTGCTGACAGGCGCGCGCTGAGCAGGGCCATCGGAATCTGCAAGCGCGTGGCCTGGTTAATTAAATGAAACCAAAGTTCGGTTTCCATCAATAACCCTAATGCCGGGTTGAAATGCGTGAGAAAGCGTTTGACGGCGCCTGGGGTGTCTACCGGTAAATAGGCTTGCAGCACACGGCCACTGGCAATCTCTTGTTTAAACAACTGGCTGCTGGTGTCGCGGCCAGTAGGGGTGCCGTGGGTAATCAGGATCTGGTGGCTTGGGTAATGCGCCAATAAGGCCAAAATCAACGGCTGCGTGGCGCGCGTTTCGCCCACTGAGACGCAATGCACCCAAATAACAGGTGCGTGTACGGGTTGCGTATAAAAGCCATAACGCTCACCCACATGCTGGCGGTATTCAGGTTGCTTGAGGCCGCGCCAGAAAAGCTTGAGGGGCAGCAGCAGCGCCACTGCATACATCAGCAGGGAATAAACGAATGTTGGCATGGCGCTATTCTCGCATATTTGCGTCTGATGTCGCCTGCGTGCACCAATGAAATGCATGCAAAACACGAGAGTGATGACTCACCTATGCCTGAGCCCTTATAGTAAAAGTGATTCACAAAATGCAAGCGATACGCACCAAAAATAGGCGTAAAAAATGGGTTGACGTCAACAAAATATAGGCATAAATTATTGCCACCAACACAAGATGTTGTGTTTAATCGGGGCCGCATCTCAATCCGTAGCGTGCGTCCATATAGGCGTGTAAACGCTTGTTTCAAGCCGATTTTGTTCCAACGCGTTGTCAGCCGCAGGGATTTTTTCCGGTTCACAACGCGTTATCAATTAATAAGAATCACCAAAGGTGGGAGAACTCGATGCTGAAAGCCGTTGAACAAAAGAAAGTCCAGTCAGAAGAGGTCGCCGTCGATATTCCGGTGCAGCCTGTCTCGCTTGATATTTGGGACAAGAAATACCGTCTCAAAACCAAGTCTGGTGAGCATGTTGATCAAGACATGGACGATTCTTACAGCCGCGTGGCACGCGCACTGGCCGACGTTGAAACCACCGAAGATAAAAAAGCCGAATGGCACGAAAAATTTCTGTGGGCGTTGCGCCGTGGCGCGATCCCGGCAGGCCGCATTACCTCCAACGCCGGTGCGCAAGAGCACAAACCAGCTACCTCTACCATTAACTGTACGGTCTCCGGCGTGGTTGAAGACAGCATGGACAATATTTTGGGCAAAGTGCACGAAGCGGGCCTGACCCTCAAAGCCGGTTGCGGCATTGGTTATGAGTTTTCTACCCTGCGTCCTAAAGGCGCATTTGTCGCGGGCGCGGGAGCCTACACGTCTGGTCCATTAAGCTTTATGGATATCTACGACAAAATGTGTTTCACCGTGTCATCTGCTGGTGGCCGTCGTGGTGCGCAAATGGCGACGTTTGATATTTCGCATCCTGACGTGACTGACTTTATCAAAGCCAAGCGTGAAAATGGCCGCTTGCGCCAGTTCAACCTGAGCTGCCTGATCACCAAAGAATTTATGGAGGCCGTCAAAGCCGATGCTGAGTGGCGTCTGGCGTTCCCGGTCACCGAGAAAGAAGCCATTATCGATGGCCTCAATGTGAACGACGAATCCCAAGTGGTGTGGCGCGACTGGCCGATCAAAGGCAAATATCTGACCAAGCTGGATGGCCCAGAGGCTGGTAAAGTCGCTTGCCGCATTTATAAAACCATCAAGGCACGCCGTCTGTGGGACGTGATTATGTCTTCCACCTACGACTTCGCCGAGCCAGGCTTTATCCTGATCGACCGCGTCAACGAGATGAACAACAACTGGTTCTGCGAAAACATCCGCGCGACCAACCCCTGCGGCGAGCAGCCTTTGCCACCTTACGGCGCTTGTTTGCTAGGCTCGGTTAACCTGACCAAGTTTGTGCGTCAGCCGTTCACCGACCAAGCCTCTTTTGACTGGGATGAATACCATCAAGTGGTTGCCGTGTTCACGCGTATGCTGGATAACGTGGTTGAAATCAACGGTTTGCCATTGGAGCAGCAACGCCAAGAGATCGCCCGCAAACGCCGTCACGGCATGGGCTATTTAGGCTTGGGTTCTACCCTCACCATGCTCAAAATGAAATACGGTGATGAAGACTCCATCAAGTTCACTGAAGAAGTGACCCGCGTCATGGCCGAGGTGGGCTGGGAAGTCGGCGTGCAACTGGCCGAAGAAAAAGGCGCTGCGCCTATCATGGACGAGAAGTTTGAAGTCACTGCCGACATGCTGCGGGTGCGCCCGGAAATGGCGGCCGATGGTATCAAGGTTGGCCAAAAACTGGCCGGTAAAGTGCTGCTGGGTAAATACAGCCGCTATATGCAGCAGTTCCCAGAAGGCCTGCGTAACCAGATCGCCACCAAAGGTGTGCGTTTCACCCACCACAGCTCTATCGCGCCAACGGGTACGATCAGCTTAAGCTTGGCCAACAACGCCAGCAATGGTATCGAGCCTAGCTTTGCCCACCACTATGCGCGTAACGTCATCCGTGAAGGCAAAAAGTCCAAAGAGAAAGTCGATGTATTCAGCTACGAGCTGCTGGCCTACCGTGAACTGGTCAACCCGAACGCCATGCCGTTCAGCGATAAGCCAGAAGAGCAATTGCCGGATTACTTCCTCGACTCATCCACCATCATGGCCAAAGCCCACGTCGATATTCAGGCCGCGGCCCAAAAATGGATTGATAGCTCCATCTCCAAAACCATCAACGTGCCGACCGACTACGATTTTGAAGACTTTAAAAACATCTACCTCTACGCCTATGACAAAGGCCTGAAAGGGTGCACGACTTTTAGGTTTAATCCCGAGGCGTTCCAGGGCGTGTTGGTGACCGAGAAAGACTTAGAGAGCACAACCTACAAGTTCACGCTGGAAGATGGCACCGAGATCGAAGCCAAAGGCAACGAAGAGATTGAGTACGATGGTGAGATTCATACGGCAGCGAATCTTTTTGATGCCTTCAAGGAAGGTTACTACGGTAAATTTTGATTGGAAGTAATTTTATAATTCTATTTTAAAACATACTGTTACATAACTGTTTGTCTAACATTACAGTGCTTTAATGTTCAAATTGTCTAACATTGAACAAAGTGATTGAGCAAAGTGTCTAACACTAGTTTTTCTGCAGCTTTGGCAGAAATAAAATAACTAAGTGTCTGCCATGGAACTCTTTTTCACGGATAAAAATTTCAGCATAGCGGGAACTCCATTTATTGGAGTTCCCTTTTTTATGGATGCTAACTATAGACTCCAAGATGAAATAAACGATTTTTTTTCCAAAGTCCTAATCGAAAGAGCTAAATCACCTCAGACTTGGAAAAGTTATGCATATTGGTTGTTGGATTTTTTTAAATGGGCAAGTGCTAATGGAGTTAACTGGAAGCGTATAACTAGGCAAGAGATAGTCGCTTACAGGAATTGGTCTCTAGAAGAATGTAATCTTAAGCCTTCGACTGTGAATGGACGGATCACTGTTCTTAAGCATTTTTTTGATTATGCCGAGCGTCTAAACATAATTAAAAATAATCCAATAAATTCAAAGAAAAGTACGGGATTTGCGACCGCAGACTCAGATTTCTTAGCTCATACTCATACAATTTACTATCAGCGTAATGATTTCACCGTTAAAGAAAATACTGAACTTCCGAAGTTTTTCTCCGATGATGAGTTAAATAAAATTGCTAATGCAATAAAGTCTGAACGTTTAACCTTGATGATAAGAATCATGTTGGAATGCGGGTTGCGGAGATCTGAAGTTTCGAAATTACCTGATGCTTTAATACAAAAAGCTATTAAAGACGCTTTCTCACTCGGTTCCGATAAAGAAGTTCAAATAAAGTTGCCAGCTGAAATTTGTAAAGGGGGGAAGTCAAGAAATGTATTTATTAGTTATTCAACAGTTATGCGACTAATGCAATATCGAAACTTGGTTCGTCCTGAGCATGTAAAAAAATACAGAGCAAAACATAAAAAAAATCCTAAAGCATTTTGGCTAACTCAAATGGGTTCAGAATTTCAACCAACAACACTAAGTATTGAAGTAAATGAGTTAGGTAAAAAAATAGGAATTGATACAAACCCACATAAATTCAGGCACACCTTTGCGACAAACTACTATTCAATCACAAAGGACTTAAGAGGCCTTCAACTGCTGTTGGGACATTCAAATATTCAGACTACAACAATCTATGAACATACTGCGGTAGATGATAGGTTCGGGTACTTGGCGGAATACCATCGGCATATAGATCATTTAATTCAATCATAGGGCAGACATGGGTACGCCACATAAGAACAAAAAAGATTACTCAATGAAGTCTCAGCCAATTGAGTCGGCTGTTAAAAATGAGCCAGGATCTTACAAGTTTGAAATTGATGGAGAGTTGCTAGATTTTAGTAAATTCAAGCTATCAGCTTTAAAACATGAAGATATAGGATGGGCTCTTGCAAAGGTTACTTGGCGTAAGCGAAACGAAATTTCAGCTGCAACAGCACAAACATATTGGTATTCAATAGATCGTTTTTTCGAGTTTTTAACAACTCAAAAATCAACACCTAAAGTCTCAGAGATCAATCAGTTACTTATAAACGACTTTATATATTGGCTTAATTCTGTAGCCACTCTGCGCTTGTCTACAAGTGATCCACTAGCTGAATCGTCAAAGCGAAAAATCTGGGGACACATCCGCGAGTATTTCATGAGTTTGGCAGATGAGGATCGAACATTTCAAAATCTTGAATTACCAACACACGTATTTGATTCTGACAGTGGCGAATCTTTCAAGCCTTATTCAAAAAATGAACTGATTCAAATATCAAAAGCTAGTTTTTCCGATACACGAAAAATAGTGAATGGAACATCCAAAATCTATAGATCTGCTTACATTGGAGAGTTAATTCCACATGCCATTCGAATATTGATAAAAACTGGAATTAACCCGGAAGTGTTGTTTGATCTGGATATTACTAGCATATCTGTCAAGTCCAGCCATATTTTAAACTCTTCACGACTCATTTTGCCAATTAAGCGAAGATCTGGGAAATCGCAAAATATCTCGTTGCAAGATGAAGAGTCAGATGGCATCAGGGTTAAAAGCAATGTAATTCGATTGTTGGAGGAAGTTGAAAATTTAACAGAGGCGACTAGGAAAATATTGCCTAGCAATAGTCCGTTAAAAAATAAACTTTGGTTGGTCAGAGGTGAAGGCGGGAAGATAGATATTTTTAGCAATTTTTCCTATTACATGAGTCTTCAAGCATTTTCAAAACGGCACGACATCGTTGACGATTCAGGAGATAGGCTGGTCATAAATTTTCGAAGATTTAGACCTACGTTTGCTGAAGAGATATTGAGAATTAATGGAGGTGATGTTCGAGATTTGCAAAAGAGACTTGGGCACTCTCACCTCCGTACTACCATGGGCTACTTAGACCCTAATCTTGAGGAGAGGAAGGAAGCCTTCCATTACTCAGGCTTGGCATTAGTAAATTGGGTATTCAAAGACGAAAAACCGTCATCATTGAAGTTGGTTGCTGAAGACTTGGATATATCTGAAGAGAATGCCAGTAAGCTCATTAGCGGTGAGTTTAATGTAAGTGTCGGGAAATGCAAAAATCCTTTTGACTCCCCTCTCCAAGGGGTCAAAAAAGGAGATTTCTGTACACAGTACCTCGCCTGTTTCAGATGTCATTACAGTGTTATTTTGAAAGAGGATGGACATCGACTATTCAGCTTTTACCACTGGTTAATATCAAAGAGAGCGTTGGTCGGAGATCAAAAGTGGCAAGAATCCTACGAGTGGATTATTGATATCATCGATAATGAAATAGCACCCAAACTAGGGGATTCCGAATGTGTTCTATCAATGAAGAGGGAGGCAGAATTGAATCCTTTTCCTATGTGGTCAAGAGAACAATAATTAAGAGATCATTATGATTAGTGCTTCAATTAATACTTATAACCTCACGACGCTCTCGGATACCACCTTAGATGAACGGCAAAATTTAACGATATCACCTAAGTCAAAGTATAAGGATGACTCCTGGGATTTTAGTAGTTTCGAGGAGAATCCCAATGTAAAACCATCCGCTTCGATTCTTCGTTTTGATTTCAAACTCCAAAATGGGCAATCCATTTTGGATGCAAGATATGAACCAATGCGAGCAGTTTTCAAAGAAATAATTTATGCAATTGCATCATCAACGCATAAAAAACTGCCGAGTCCACCTACGCTCAAGAAAAAATATACCGGCTTTAGGTTTTTATTCAATTGGATGAGTGAGAACAAATTTACGAAGCTCGACCAACTTAGACTTGAGGACATTAATGAATATATCATTCATGTAAAGTCGTTAGATTTACACCCAATGACTAAGGTTAGTTATGTGGAAGTGTTGGGTTTGATTTGGGAGCATCGCAAACAATTAAACCACGGTTTTTTATTTGATCCCCTTAAAGGCAAGTCCCCAGAAAAAGTTTTAGGGATAAAGAAGGATGATTACAGGGATCACAAATATGACTTTATTCCAGACTCAATTTGTCAGGATTTAATCAGATCCTCAGTCAACCTGATCAGAGAAAAAGGGGCGGACTTAGTAACAGCATTGTTGATGCGCGAGGATGCAAGACTGAATGAAATAAAAAAAGGAACTTCCAAGGCAAATAAAGACCGGGCCAAAATAAAGGCGTTAGAAGGGACTAATTTCACAAACTATGAAGTTACTGAATTAGCCCGACAATTACTTACTTGTTGTTACATCATCATTATCTTTTTTACTGGTATACGAGCTTCAGAAATGTTGACGCTTGGTCCAGGACGTATTGAGCAGGAAGGCGATACTACTTGGATACACGGGAGACTTATAAAAATAAAGAAAAAGCGAAAGAAATGGATGGCACCAAAAATTGTTTATGAAGCTTTCATTCTTGCACAAGCGCTTACTAAACCAATGCGTAATGCCATAGATTACGAATTAAGCTTTGTAACGGATAAATCTGTGATTGATGAGCTTGAAACCTTACGATCTCAGTTGTTTTTGGGGTGGAGCAGTAAGCGAGAGCATGGCTATCATTTTGCACATGGACCACAAGTTTCTAACGTGAAAGGTTCGATACATACTAGTTTGAAAGAGATTGTTGAAGTATTTAATTTGACCGATGAGGATGGTAGCCTTTGGAATTTGCATCCACATCAATTTAGAAAGTCTTTTGTTCGTTTCATGTGTGCAAGAGTGATGAATATTAGGTATCTCCAAGAACATTTAGGTCATACGTCTTTAGATATGACAGCTTGGTACGACACTGATGATGTGGAATTAACTTTGGAGATCGAGAGTTATCTGAAAGAACTAAAAGTTAAAAAGTTGTACCCAATATTCGAACAGAATCAAAATATCACTGGAGCAGCAGCGGAAAGCATCCATCAGGAGCGCCAAGATCACTATAACGGAATTGTCTCGCTTAAAGCCCGAGAATCATTCATTCAGGCTTTAGGCGAGGATGTGACTCTCAGGAGCACTGGCCATTCGTGGTGTATGAGTGACTCCACCAATGGCAATTGCACTGGGGTGGTGGGTTGCATGATGGATATTAGTATGACTCAGAAATGCAAAAGCGCTTTAATCACAGTGGAGCATTTGCCGGCCTGGCACAAAAAGAGGGAACAGTATGAGTCTCTTGCTCTGTCGTCGGGGATCGGTATTCATCAGAAAGATGCAATTAAAACAGTTCTGAATGAGACTATATATCCAATCATCAAAGCTCTATCAAACGATAGTGGAGTAGAGCATGGTCGCGAATAAAAATGCAATCTCAGCTCTCGCTCAGAATCGTGTTGAGTTAGAAGAGCAAACTCACACAAAGCTTTTGCAAGCCATCACACGGATTAAAAATGGAGTACCGGAAACATTTAAACTTAAACCGGCAGGCAAAGTAACCGGTATCCAGTTGGCAAAAGAGGCTGGAGTTTCACGCGCTTCACTGTATGGAAATCACAAAATATTCTTAGAAGAGCTTATAAAGATCAATAGCAAGCGATCCTTAAGCGTCTCTGCAAAGCGAAAACTTACAGAAAAGAAAGCTGAAACAGACAAAGAGATAATTAAACAACTCAGTAATAGTCGGGAGTTGTTAGCACAGGAAAACTATAGGATTAACGAGGAAAATAAAAGACTAAAAAGAGAGATTGAGAATTTGAATTCTCAATTATATTCAGCTGGAAACGTTATTCCAGGAAAATTTAACCGGGATTCTAAAACCTAAAAAGGCACTTAAATAGAATAATTTCATGGCTCACCACAGAACATTCTCATCAATAATTTGAAGTTAATATTACTGATATGGAATGAATCTTACAAAAACTTCTGAAAATAACTTTTGATGAGTATTGATTTTTGAATACGATGCATGAGGCCTCAAATATTCTTAAGGCTTTTTGATTTTGGTTATATTTATCAACATTTCAAAAAAACTTCGCTTGCAATCAGGCATGCTTAATCCAGTTTGTATTGAATAAGTCATTGATTATATTAAATTCTATTTATTTACTTTTCATTTGGTCGCTGGTAGCATTTTCTAACCAAGTTTAGAGAATGTCAGCGATGCTATCTATGTTTCGCGTCAGAACTATCATTTTCAATTCCTTTGAAAGGCTTCCGATTTTGATAAAGCCGAATGATCTGCCTAATTATGATGCAGGAGTTTACTATTTCAAGTACTGAAAATATCTACAACTTGTATGTCTTCACTGACGGAGAGTACGTCACAAAGATTGGGATTAAATCACATACTTTTGATGAATATTTTGAGGATGCAAAACAGATCTTACTCAGTGCCATCAACACTGACCTCGAAAGCGCCATTATGTATTCCCCGCCGAAAATTGGCGAGTCAGAAAGAGATTTTAAGCATTCCTACTTGATGGCCATGCTTGAAAATGACCAGTGCATAGAGATATTTAATAATATTTTATCTAGTGGATACGGCGAATATAGAGTTTCATGTTGTATCTCTGTAATTCAAGAAACAAATATCGAGTTGAGCGGTATTCCGTTGGCAAATTTAAGGCTCTTGAATAAACCTATTGTCAAAACAGAATATGTTTCAGCAACATGCTCTACTAACGTTTATAAGTATGAGCCTAAATTGATCTTGAGTCGCGACTACTTTGATACGATTAAACAACTTCATAAAAGCAAATCGTACTATGCTTGCTTCAAATTAATTTTAGAGCTCATTGATTTAGTGGCTTACATTCAATTCGGAAAGTCTGATGTTGCATTCTTTCAATGGCTAGATACTTACGCTAGGTGGAGTTGGCCTGGATATTCAAAAGAGACTTTTCTGGCATTTAGGAATTCAATATTTGTTACTAATGCATTTGTAGTTAAAAACGATCAAACGATCACTGTCAAAATTTCTGACTTCAATCGGGAAGAAAAATGTATTGCTGGTCCAGGAGTTGAGTTTTACTACGAGAGGTTGAACTGTTTGATTGAGTATATGGAATATGCAGTTTTTGATTGGCTGCAAGGCTACTCTCAACCAGATGATATTTTAATGTTTATAGACCGCTACGAAGGGCGACATTATTCAGTATCACAAAGAGGATACAAATGAGACCTACAGTTCAATTTAAATGTAAAATGATGACTATAGGTATCATAATCGGATTATTTCATGGGTGAAGTTCTTTCAGTACCACGATACAGTAATGTGGATCGCCAAAAGTATGATGGTGCAACATATACTCCAGTTCTGTTCGCTAACTTTGTCGCTGAGCAGATACTTAAGATTGCAGAACTTCCTAAAGATGAAACGATTCGAATTCTTGACCCAGCGTGTGGCGATGGTGCGTTGCTCGACGCATTGATCAATCAACTACCTCTAAGCTTCAGAGGCCGGATTGAGGTAGTTGGATTCGATACTGATCAAGAAGCTATCAAAACTGCATCACAACGGCTTGAATATACCTTCCCTGATGTAAACGTACGTCTGGAACGTAAGGATTTTCTAGACTATGTTCTGAAACTGGGTAGTCCTGAAGATCTATTTATAGATAATCGAACACAAGAACGATTCCATCTTGTCATTGCCAATCCACCATATGTTCGCACACAAATCATGGGTGCGAAGCAGGCGCAGCAACTTGCTCAACGTTTCGGCTTAAGTGGCCGTGTCGATCTCTACTATCCTTTCTTGCTAGGAATCTCCCAGGTATTGGCAGAGAATGGGGTAGCCGGTGTAATCACATCCAATCGTTTCATGACCACTAAATCTGGCCAGGCAGTGCGCCGAGAAATGCTGTCTCGCTTTCGAATTGTGCAGGTTTGGGACCTTGGTGATACAAAGCTATTTGATGCTGCAGTATTACCTTCCGTGCTGTTGGCGAGAGGTCGATCAGATTCGCAGAGTGCTCATCTCGGTGATATTGCTTTCTCAACTATCTACGAAACCAAGGATTCTGCGACAGCTGAGGCTGAGGATGTGATTTCATCTTTATCCGTCGATAACGACACCGTCGTTACAATATCTGATGGTCGTCGCTTCAGAGTTCGCCATGGTGTGCTTGATAACGGAGGAGATGCCGATGGGGTCTGGCGAATCGGGACTCAAGCTACAGATCAATGGCTAGCGACAGTAGAGGCGAATGCCTGGGGAAATTTTCGGCGCATCGGAAAAATTAGAGTTGGAGTTAAATCTACGGCAGACAAAATTTTCATCCGTAGTGACTGGAACAATCTCCCAGGCGGTAGGCCAGAGTTACTGAGACCTTTGATAACTCGCAAATGCGCACGTCGCTTCAAAGCAATGGTTCCTGAAAACGCAAAACATAAAAAAGAGATCCTTTACCCTCATGTAGCTACGGAAGCTGGTAGGGCTGCAGTTGATTTAAGTAAATTTCCAAATTCCGAAAATTATTTGGAAATGCATCGTGAGGCTCTCGAATCGCGCACATACCTTATCGAAGCTGGCCGTAACTGGTATGAGTTATGGGTTCCACAAGATCCTGGGGCTTGGCCAGAACCTAAGCTTGTTTTTCCTGACATTTCCACAAAGCCTATTTTCTGGATTGACACGGATGGAGGTGTTGTTAACGGGGAGTGTTATTGGTTGCAATGCGAAAACAAAGATGAGCAAGATATTCTTTGGCTGGCACTTGCTGTGGCTAACTCAACTTTCATTGAAGCATTCTACGATCATCGGTTTAATAACAAACTTTATGCAGGTAGGCGACGTTACATTACCCAGTATGTTGAGTTGTTTCCTTTACCCAATCCTGAATGCGATGAAGCAATTGCAATCATAGATTTGGCGAAAAAGATTCATGCAAGCATGCCTTCTGCAGAGGCTGACGAGCTTGCTCAAGATCTTGACGCGAAAGTTTGGCGTGTTTTTGGATTAGAGTCCGAAAAAGTTTCTAGGTAACGGGATTTGAATTTTCCCATTTGTAACTATTCCTTCAAAGCGTCGGAACCTGGTAAAAAAGTCAGAGCCTGTTGTAACAAATAGATTTGTAAGTGTCACTTGCTGGCCATTTGTTGTTGCGTAAAACACTGCATAACGCGTGTCGCAATGTCGAGGGTGATGCTCTCCGAGTTGTGGAATATCCAGATTGCCTTCGCTATTCGGCAACACCAAGCCTAAATCAATTGTAGGTGATGTTTGTAATTTCACTTCTAGCAATTGGTGGCGTATGTCTGGAAACTGTCCATTATCTTCGTAACGACTATATCCCAAGCACTCGCAAATCAAACGATGAAGGGCTGCACCTCGATTTCGCTCTTGATCTACCCCAGGATCAGCAAAAGATGAACCTACTAACACTGATAACCGTTCAAAGATTTCCTGAATTGGCAGTAATCTACCGCTTTCAGGAAAAGCAATGGGACTTACACTAGGTGTGAACGTCAATCTGGAGTTTAAATGTGCCAACATCGGTGGCGAGTCTTCTGCTGAAATCAATTCGAGAGATTGCGGGCCAAGTGTGAGACCTGCCTGATATTTTCTAGTAATTGTCCCTGTTGTATCCAAGAGTGCAAGTTCTTGACCATTGACCACTTTGACCCTCAAGATGATATCTGCCTCAGATATCTGAATAATCGCGTAACGCCGAGTTGGAGATAGCTCTTCATTCCAGATTTGTAGATTTGTTGATTTCTGAGTGTAGATGTCGAGTTGTTGACCAAAGAATCTAGGTTGTGTCTTCCTAAAAGACTGTGGTGCTGGGTAGCCGATTGCCTCACAAACTGCCGATTTAACGACTTTCGAGCGTGTTCTTAATGGCAACCCACTTAGACTAATCCCTATTAGAGATTGGTTAAGAAGTATTTCAAGGTGTGGTGTTGGTATCCAAAAATTCGCATCTCCAACTTCGATAGGTGTGTAAATGTCGAAGCCAGATAATTGAAGAGAAATTTTGTAATCAGAGGGGGCCTTTTGAGTCATTTTTTGTTCTCAGTGTAAGCAGTTCAGCGACGCTGACTCCGAGAGCATGAGACAGTACTTCTAGAGTACTTAAAGAGACATTTCGCTCTTCGCGCTCCACCGACCCTATATATGTCCGGTGAAGTTCACAACGATCAGCCAATTCCTCTTGTGAAAGGTCATTTTCTTTTCGGAAAGTGCGCACATTTTCAGCGAGGACGGCGCGGAGTGAGGGGCTTGGCAGTCTTGGCATCGTCAGAGTTACTTAAAAGCTTATTGTTTCCGACTGATGACTATAGTGCTACAGACTATAAGTAGCATCTTTGTTTTTGAAAGGAATCAAATTGCATCCTGAAAATAGCTTTTATCTGCGCTTGCTATCAAGTAACTTTACTCATGGCGATAATGGATTCTTTTTGAGCGATGCCGCACCACAAGTCGTCTATGCCACCGATGATCATAGACATTCCTGCAGGGTGAGAACATTTATCAACTAGGACGCGCCATTCATTTAAGTCAATAGTGGATGGAGAAGGTATGGTTTCAGGGTGTGTATGCCACTCACCCAGATAAGTAATCTGCCCTTGGCTTTCTACCCAATATTTTTTGGCAATATCTGAGTGAATTTTGTCTGATCTAATCCAGTGATAGCGACTTCTAATATCGTACTCGGTGGGTTCAGTTACATGAATTACTTCGAAATGATTTCGCCTTCTTTTCCCGAGCAAGATACCGCCAGCTTCAGGTTTATTTTCTTCATCTTGGGCATAACTTCTAATCGTGGTGATCGCCTCATCCGAAAGCAACATCAAAATTCCATTTTTAAGAATTACCCAGCTTTTGTGATACTGCATGCAGGACAGTCCGGTTGTTTAATTGGGTCAAGATCGGGTGACTTTTTATTATAGTTACGATCAATAACCATCGTTCTCAGAAGTGGGGAGCTTTCGTTATTAAGCCAGTCCATTATATGATTACTAGCCAAGGATGCAGCAAATAATGCAGCGGTGGCTGGGTATTCAACATATAAACTTTCGCAGCCATGGCCTCCAAGTTTAATCTCGTATTCTTTATCAACAGCCGGATAAATAGGTTCTCTATCAATGCTAGCAAGGCAACGATAACATGCACTTGATTTAGTCGGTTGTAGAATGCTGCGAACAACGGCACCAGGACCCTCTATCCAAACTGTGAGTACAGGAGTGAAGTTTTTCTGATTGAGTTCACTGCTTAGCCAATCGCTAAGTGACTGCTCTCCAGTAGCATTCACAACAAGGTCGTAACTTTGGAGGAATGAGTAATTTTTTATGTTTAGCTTGGAGGTTCGGATGTCAGCCGTCGGGAATGAAACTCCAAGCTGAATTTTCAAGGCATCAGATTTATATGAGAACAAAGACTCAAAGCCTAATTTATGCCTGCCGATATTACCTAGCCCCAAAGTCTCTTTATCAATTATGGTGAGGCTTCCTCCTGAAAACCCAGCTCCGCTGCGCACCAGTAAGTCTGAAAGATGCCCTCCAATAGCTCCTGCTCCAACAAGTAAAACTTTCTTGCCCATCAAGTTTTTACGGTTAGGTTGATTTCTTTCTACCATATAAGCATCATCAACTCTAACCGTTTCCATTACTCTGAATTTTGATGACCCTAATAGATTCCTTGCTTGTTTAACTGATTTAAAAGGCAAAGTAAGTTCTGGCATATCAACATTAGCAGCATATTTGGATGTTGGAGATGACATAAGGATCACTGCGAACCGATTGCCTTGCTCATAAATCGTTTTTAATCTCTTAATTATTTTGCCGGCAGCTTTCTCATCCAACGAGTATTGCCAGTCCAGAAACTCCGCTAGAGTTGAAGGTGGCCAAGTGCGACCGTCTGTATATGGATAGGGATTGGAGTTGGTCTCAATTGTGCAGCCTGGTAAAGGAAAATCGGTCAGATTAAGATTAAGCGGTTTGAGTTTTTTTTGTGATCTGGCTCGATCATCGGTAAATATCGCGGACACCCATCCGCCTTCATCATTCTTTAGACCATAGACGGAAACATATCCAGAGTGAGTGTCTTTAGTATCCAAATAAAGTCTTTCATGGGAGAACGAAAAGTAATCCCAATGTATGAAGAATTCATTAGCTAAATCATCATAGAGCTTGCCTTCTAAAATACTAGATAAAACCTTGCCAGCTCTCTCAATACATGCCAGCACTTGGCTTGCTGGATTGAAAATATCCAAGGCTAGTGTGCCACTGACGGAGTAGCAGAGACTTCCAGAGGCTCCGATATGCGGCGCCCTTGGTTTTAATGATTCAGGTATTTTGACCAGGCGGATATCTGGGGGCTTATCAAACTCATTGAGAGTGAGTTCGATATCAAATGAACCTTGGGGAATATGAAGTTGGCCTACATACTTATACACTCCAAGTTTCCATGGAGTGTATTCGACAAAGCCATGCTCAAGTAGGGCGTAGTGAACGTCTTGTAAAGTTTGCAAGACTATTATCCAGCTTCGGTTCTACCTACTAAGGGCGTAGGTAGAATGGCAGCAGGTGACAGTTTGATTGTTTCATCAGGGGTAGTCACAGTTACCAAATCAGGCCTATTTGGCAATCGTGTGCCAAACTCATTTCGCAGCCAATGACATACACTAACAGTATCGTTAGAAGCTAAGGCGGCAGACAGCTTAGAGTTTAAATCCTCATATTGATTAGCAATATCAGATAATTCTTCTGCTGAGATTCGATTGGTTAAACATTCCTTTTCATTGACAGGATTATTTACAACTCCACGCAGAACATTCGGTAATCCCCGTAGAACCTCTTCTAGAGCTAAGTCATCACGCCCATGGAATTTTTTGAAAAGCGGGGCCGCAGCGGCCATCAGCAAGATTGAGGTTGGACCACCTTCCTCCCAAATAAAATCACGATATCCTTTTAGATATCTCACTACGTCTCGTAGTTGATCACCTTTCAGTTTACATTGAGCGTCAAACCAGTCCTTAACGGCACGGGGATCTGAATCAATCCAGTCATCATTACGATGTGCTAAAAGCACCTTCACTCTTGGAAGTTGATCCCAGGACTCATACTTCGCCTCAGTAAACATACCATCCATTGTTACTGCTGCTGCCTTCGTTAAGGTTTCAAATTCAGTGTCCTCAATGGCATACAAAGGAATGTCGATATGTGCTTTGTTATTGATAATAATTCGAGTGCAAGTAGGTTTAGTGGATACTAATGTCCAGCCATTTTCATCAGCCAAAGGCTGTAAGGTCTTCTCTACAGCTTGAAAGAAAATCTTTGCAGCAGTGCTGGGTTTTTTTATCTCCTGCAGATAGCTCAATGGTAAATAACAACCATCATCAAGATCCGCCTGTTGATTTCCTTGAAGGGGAGCATTCAATGTCTTATAGGCCCAGGAGCCTTGAGTGTAAAATCTCGGTTTTTCGAATGCATGACCCACTAACTGTTCCAACGCAGCGGGTAAGTTATCCTTCAATGCATTTCGAATCTCTACTCTTGCTCCGAGGAGATCTTTTTTCTCTGAATCCTGAAGATCGAGATTTTTAATGTAGCAATCATCAGGTCCATTGCTGAATAACTTACTACAGTTTAGCATCGTCATTTCCTTTCAGGTTTTCACGAACAGTGGCAAGATTTAGTGCGTTGTGTTGGAAGAATGCATTGAAATCATCTTTTCCAGTTGCAGTTTGAACCAAAGCAGCTGCAGACCCTTTTAAACGTTCGGTAGCTTGTAAACTTACATCTGCTAAGTCGGGTGCGCTTTCAGGCCGAGCGTCCATAGTTGGCAGGCGATATACCTTTCCAGGTAACATATGATCGTCAACCATGAAGGCTGACATAGCCTCTTGGGCTGAGGCTGCTAAATCGAAAAAGCCTAATCCCCAATCTAGTAATCCTTGATTTAATGGCTTACTAAGATTACCTAATAGTTTTGGCGACAGTGTGCCAATAGACAAAACGCGCAAATCATCTTGCCCAGTGGATGTGTCGCCAAACAATGCTGGCCGTACATTGAAAAACATCATGGCTTCATGAACAGCGACTTGAGTTGGATCATTTGCAACAAGTCCGCCATCTACAATTCGATAGTCGTTAACCTTATGTATTGGAAAATAGACTGGTGCAGCCGAGGTTCCTAATGCCACATCGACAATTGGCAACTCTTTGTCAAAAGTAAATGACTTATGGTGATCGGTTTTGAAGAACTTGGGTAAACCAGTTCCGTAATTAATAGCCGGAACAATGATGGGATGAAGAACATCCTTTAATCGTTTACTGCCGAAAAATTCAGAAGACTCTAATAGCTCTTTTAGCGGTGTGGGATCGTACCAGGCATTGTCAGCCTGCTTGGTCTCTTGGGATAAGGCTTCCTGATTTAAAAAACCATATGCTAATTTATCGCAGAAGGTATTTTGCTGAGCAAACTCTTGAATATGGGGAAAATTTGGCTTTGGCTTATTGAAAAGCTTTGGTCCCAATTCTTCCAGTGCAATTCTGATTTTTGCAGCCGGTATCTCCAAAGCTAGAGCAAGTCCGATTATCCCGCCGATAGATGTTCCTGCTATCAGATCAAAGTGTCTAGCAATTGGGTTGCCATCATTATGTTTCTCAATGAGCTCAAGTGCATGAGCGACATGCAATCCTCTATAGCCCCCTCCTGACAACGACAACACTTGAAATCTTTTCGGTTGTTTCTCCACCCTGATTCCTTTCTTATCGGTGCCCAAGTTGGGCGTATTAAAGTGCTTTTTTGTCTTTAGAAATTTACATATATATTTAACCCTACATGAGGTGAGGTTAATCTGTTTTCAAGTGAAACATTCAAATAATTTTCACCCAGCTCTGGAATTTGTGGTCCGAACCGGTGCGTTAATGTGAATCGAGTAACGGGTGGTTGCTCTTGCCCATCAGGAAGGACTGCGGTTTCGGTAGCAGGGGTTTCTACAAAATGTGGCATTACAGCTAAAGTTAGTACAACCACAACTTATACATGCGAGTAACGCTTTGCAAATCAGGTGGTTGGACGAATAACTCAAAGAGAGAATTATCCCTTTGCCACCTTCTGATGCATTTCAATGAAGTGTTCCGCTATGTTCCGTATTGCTTGGCCATAGTTATAAATCATTTGTTCACCCTGCTTAATGTAGGACAAGTCTTGACTGATGCCAGCAAGTTGAATTGCATCATCAATTTTGGAGCTTGTAGGATGAGCATCTCCATTCCGCATGTCGTAGACTCCGACGATTACACCAAGAAGTTTTCTAGCTTCTGCCTTGCCAATTTTTTGCCCGACAATATCTTCCAGAAGTTTAATTGAGCCGAGTTCTTTATTGCTAACAAGTGTACGAAGTGCTTGGATATTTATTCGATCAGAAAAAACTCTTACCAGCTCTTTAGCCAGTCTTAATAGTGAGGGTTTATCTCTGCTTGAAAATCGAGAAACAACTTTTAAAGTCTCAATTTCGTTGATTTGATGGTTGAATAGTGGAATATTATGTACTTCAAAAAATGCTTGTTCTAACTTGACCAAGCTTTCAAATAGTAAATTTTCAGCAGCG
The DNA here is from genome assembly GCF_015354345.1 of Methylophilus sp. 14. Lineage (GTDB taxonomy): Bacteria > Pseudomonadota > Gammaproteobacteria > Burkholderiales > Methylophilaceae > Methylophilus. The sequence goes on from NZ_JADKYS010000011.1 coordinate 25,525, forward strand.
CTTGAATCAGCAACTTTACCTCTGGTGTGCGCTAAAAGCAGCTCTTTTGAAACCTTACCTTCAGGAACAATATTATGCGCTGCCCAAATTGCTTGCTCCCACGGCTCAAGTCGGGGAACGTCACACGCATATACTGAAACCAAGTCAGCATCATTGATGCCGAAATGGGTAGCACGACCTGATGTAGAACAAATCCCACCAGTTTCAGCGGTGTACCATTGCAGTGTAAAACCCCGGTGGTCAAGTAAGTGATTGATAACTTCAGGCCTAAAGAACAGCCATCTTCCAATATCTTCATCATTTAATTCAGCAGAAGACATTCTTTTACCGTCAGTCTCAACTATGAATGCGGGTAGCTCTGTATTTGCATCGCCACGAACTCGAATACTTGAACTCTTGTGTTCAATCCATTCCTCTCGTCTGAACTGACTTTCAACGCGAACTCCTTTGTATCCAGATATAAGTCCTCTGGTTTCTTCAGACTCTGTGTTGTCATTGGTTTCTGGCCCCATAACCGGAGCGTCCTCTTCACCGTCGACATCAGTGCGACCTACGCGAAATGTTGCAAAGCTTCCTCCGTACACAGAATCAAGTGATCGAATTATTTGTTCAACTCTTCCGCCATCCCTTGCTTCTTCAAGTGATACTAGCCCATTGTAAGGACTCTCTTTTAATGAGCGTACATTCTCAACTCGCTGTCGAAACATAGCCACACGAAGCGATAAATTCCTTGCAGCTAAATAGTCCATGAGGAATTCACGTTTGATTTCAATTAAGCAATGATTCCCTTCTGAGTCGAACTTCTCTCTTGCTACTTCTGTAAAGTTTTCTATTGGTCTTACCCAACTGTTTCCTTCTTTAACTAGATTTAGTGCGACAACCAAGTCAGGATTGAGAATCCATTCTCGTTTTCCGATAAGGGGCTGAAAGTATTCAAAAACAAGCTCAACACCGATAGTTTCATCATTGAATTGATAGTGATCTATCGGAATGTATCTTCCATCCGAATGGACATAAGGGTCAGTGCGATGCCCACCTAAATCACTAAAATCTAAGCGGTCCCCAATATTTTTGTGCTCAGGAAATATAGCCGCAGTACCTACGCCCAAGTATTCCTCGATAAACCCAATTTCTTTTGCATCTCCCTCTTCAAAAGATTGAGATGCCCGTAATGGCACCCATGTAGCATTGGAGTAAACGCGACGAGTTTCACTGGTTTGCAATAACCAATCTTTATTCTTTTTGCACATTTAGTCACCTACATTTTTATTGGTTTAAATATATAAAGGCAATATAGCTTTAAGTATTGGGCATGTAAAACTCAAAACACACATAAATCTGATTAATAGGCTGATGCATCCACAAATGCTTAATTTGTGGTATCCGTTATGTTGTCATTTATAAATTGTGCGGAGTGGGAGAGATGTGCTTAATGAGGGGGTGGCGTTCTAAATACTCAAACTAATAGTAAATTTCCGGTATGCCGAAGTGATTACCCCAACCATCGCGGTGGGCGACATGGCATATGTGCATAAGAAGAGTTGAATCTGTATTTTGAGTGTCAGAAAGGCTCTCAATCTTGTAATGAGAGCCTGAATTTGTGAGGATGATTTTTTGTTCATCATCCAGGCCTACGACTTGCGAGGTATGGAAAGCAATCTTTCCCAAGTCAGTAATCAAGTACCCCACTGCACAAACTGGCTCAACCTCACTAATTTTTATAATCCTTTTATATAAGAAGGCATCAACTAAGGAGCCTTTGAAGCTTGTGGTTTGTATGCGTTTGGTTAACTTTAATACGTCTTCTGAATTTGCATATTCAAGCTGGAGAAGATGTCTATTTTTTCTAACAATATCATCCAAGCTCTTAGGAATTAAATCTTTCACCTGTTGTATGAGGTTTGAGGAATTCATGATTCGAACTAGGCTAATTTTAATATGCGTTCAAAAATCAGTTCGTTTTGATTCTTACTGAGGCCGTTTAGGTCGTGCTCTATCGAGCTCCCGTCATCGAGATCATAACGATAAACATAGCCGCTGCAGCCTTCATGAAAATATTCTGCTTTTCGAATTTGCAGTAAACGATGGAGATCCCATTTTTCAGACTTATTCAAATAGCCGGGACTAAGAAGGTATGTACGCTTTATTTTGTGGGATTTCGCAAGAGTGGCAAGGCTCTCTAAGCCGGAAACGAATTGTGGAGTAACGCATGAGGGTTTTCTTCCTTCATCCTCAAACTCTTGTATTTCGCACATGAATAATGGATCCACAACGGGTAATTCAACGATGGGGACTGAAACCATGCTCATATCTTGTTCGTGAATGACTATGTTTTTTTTCTTAATGTTAAACATATCAGTATCGGTAAAAATGAATGATATATCATTACATAAAAAATCAGTTTTATTCATGTAATAACGTAAAAATTCATAACTTTTTAAAACGAAAATGAATGATATATAGTGTAGTTATATATCAGTCATTACTGAAGAATGTGATTTTCTGAGATTAGAGATATCACAAAATGGAACTTCAAGAAGCTTTAGGCGAGGTATTTGCTCAAGCGCGAAAATCAGTAAAGCTGACGCAGGAAGATTTCGAGACAGTTTCCCCTAGAACCTACATTAGCCATCTGGAGCGAGGTCTCAGCTCCCCAACCATTGATAAATTGGATCAGTTGGCAGGGTTGATGGGTGTTCATGCTGTTTCATTGTTATTCCAAGCCTACCTTAAATATGACAAAAGTCTCGATGCCCTGCAGTTGATGGCCAAAATATTGGAGGACTCCAAAACCTTAAGCGAGTCTCAAAATAAGGTTTGATAAAAATAAAAAAGGGATTCAAAAATTAAATAGTGAGTTTCCACTTTCGTTCTATGCACCGTAATTAAAAGATCTGCAAAAAACAGGTTAAATTTAGAGACCTATATACAATATGATGTGGTTAAAATGTATTGGTAAAACTAGATAATGTGTTTTATGATTATCTACAGCTACATCAACTATGTCAGACAAATTTTGCGATAACTTGTGTCTAATGAAGCTAGATTGGCTTGGTTGCTAGATCCTGTGAGTATTAGACAGAAAATGAATGACATAAATTACGGAAAATTCTAAGGCCTGACCTACTGCGCTCACGGGTGCGGTGTTACAAAGCAGTTTTAAATCCTCATGTACTTGCTTGTACACTCCGGTTTAAAACAGCTTTGCGCCTAGCCCTCGAGTCGCTCGCTACGGTCAATCCATAGAATTTTGGCTTACAGGAATTATTAAATAATTGAGCACTCCAACAGGGAGAACAACATGGCAATCAAAATCGACAAAAAAATCACCGCCTACAAACTGGTGACCGATGAAGACAAAAAAGCAACCGAGGCCGCTGCCGCGCCTGTTACGAATGTTTTCCAAATGGGTGAGCCATTGAGCCGCCCAGACATGCTCGTGGGCAACACCTACAAAATCAAAACCCCGGTGACCGAGCACGCGCTCTACATCACCATCAACGACGTCATCATGAACGAAGGCACCCCACAAGAGCACCGCCGCCCGTTTGAGATCTTCATCAACTCCAAAAACATGGAGCACTTTCAGTGGATCGTCGCGCTCACCCGCGTCATGTCCGCCGTGTTCCGCAAAGGCGGCGATGTCACCTTTTTGGTAGAAGAACTCAAAAGCGTATTCGAGCCTAGCGGCGGCTACTTTAAAAAAGGCGGCAAGTTTGTGCCTAGCCTGGTGGCCGAGATTGGTGAAGTGGTAGAAAAACACCTGCAAGAAATCGGTATGCTGAAGAAACCGGGGTTAGACGAACACCAGCAAAAACTGGTAGAAGAGAAAAAAGCGGAATACTTGGAAAAACACGCAAAGTCAGGCGACGAATCAAACGACGAAGGCTTCCCAAAAGGTGCGCAGCTTTGCAAAAAGTGTAATACCAAAGCAAGCATACTGATGGATGGTTGTATGACTTGTTTGAATTGTGGTGATAGTAAGTGCGGGTAGTCACCTAAATGGATACCACTAAAGAGCTACTGTGAGTGGCAGCATAAATTGCAATCATGTCTGAATAAGGTGCAACTTTAGACCGCATAAATTGCAGCTCCAACGCGAGAATATATTTAAAAATCAAAGCCCCATCATTTCGATGGGCTTTTTTTTACGCTAAAAATATCCGTGAGTAATGATAAAGCAAAAGATTTGCGCTAAGTCTATGGAATGCTTAGAATCTTTGTTAGTCAATCTATAACAGAAATAACATGACTCAAATCCCATTTAATGTGTCTGCACGCGCTGCTATTCTTATTGGCAGGGAAAATATTGCTAATTCAAAAGGTGCGATTATTGAGTTGGTTAAAAATAGTCATGACGCTGATAGTAAGTTTTGTATTGTTTATATTGATAACGCGCTTAATAGATTGTGAGCACAGGAGTAAGTATTATTTTTATAAATCTGCTTGATAATATTGGGCCATGGTTGATACCCTTATCCTCAATTTTTATTAGCATCTCTTTAATGAGATTGAAACTTGTTTTATTTTGACAAATTAATGCCTCTCTCAATAAAGCTAATATTGCTATGAATGCTTGAGGCGAGGGGTTTCTAACCAAGCCTTCATAAAATGCCGTTTCTGTAATATGTTGCTTCCGCCAGAACAATGTTGACGCATTGGCATTTTCGCTAACGATGTATTTGCGTATATCCTCGGGGAGTGACTCAAAAACCTCCCTGACAAACTTCATCGTAAGTTCTTTATCCATGTTGGCTAAGTCAAAAAACTCATCTGTTAGCCAATGGATGGTGCCAGGATATTTTTCTTCAACTAATTGAGCAATACCTTTTCTACCGCCCTTTTTTTCTTTAATCGTCGGCATTGTCTTGCCAAGACGGTATTTCTCCCAAAGTCTCGCACGTTGTTTATTGAAGTTTTCCCTGTCCACAGTGGACGGTGCAAATTCCTTTTCTAATTCATAAGCCGTTTTTCCACTCGCCTCTGCAACAGCGTTAAACCAGGTCTGCACTCTCAATTGCTGAAGGGCTTTGTTCTTTTTTGGCCTGCCAACTGATCTTTTTTTCACTGTTTTTGCTTCGGCCATCGCGAATTCCGAGTATACACAGAGGAATTTAAAGGGATTTTATGCTAATAGTGTCATATTTTACATGAATAACTTGCTACTAATGGCAAGTCTTGATTATTGAAAGTCCTAGGTTAGTTTGAAATGGAGACCCCCATTAAATGGAACCAAACGCAGGGTGTCTCAAAAGGTCAGCAACCATCCGGTTGTTGTAAACAAGAGAGGAACTAGTTCAGAAGAGTTGATATAGCCAAGAATGTCTTTTGCGGACATGAAATGCAAAACGACCCAAGTACGGCAAATACTTGAGTCGCTTTTAAGAACATCTGTTTGTCTACCAGATGATTCTATTCTACGACACGTTAGCGGCTAGTCAAGAGCCTTAACGCGGGTAGTCTCGCATTTCTTCTGGAAAGGTGGTTTCAGCAGGCTGTTTTGGACTACCCACGGTTTTGTAGACACCTAGCCTTGTTTGCTGGACTACCCACGGTTTTGTAGACACCTAGCCTTGTTTGCGCCAGACCTCTTCAAACGCTTCAGGGCTCATGCCATT
>NZ_JADKYS010000012.1 GCF_015354345.1 Methylophilus sp. 14
AATCGTTCCCTTGCCATCATCTACTCCGTTCAGTTTAATTAAACTATAACGGTGTCTATCAAAGCGTGGGTAGTCCATTTGAGTTTGCCGCAGGCCAAAGCCTCACAATTAAAGAAGCTGCGGAACGGTTGGATTTGCCGGTGGCCATTTTGAATGTATATCGCCAAAAGGGGTATTACCAGGCACACTTCATGACCAATCCAATGAAGCTATTTCATGAGCGTGATGTAGAGCGGTTGAGAAGTGAATTAGTGGACGGTGTGGAGTTTATTTCCAATTCACCACAAGATATTCGGTACATCAGTTTAAAGCAGATTCTGCTCAAGAAGCTGGGGCCCTCAGTCGTCAAGGCCGCATTAATCGAAGCCATTAGAATTCGGGAGATTATGCCTGTTGGCATCGCAGGTGAGAAGCCAGGTGCTTTACTCTTTCAGCGCTCACAAATTGATGAAGCCATTTCTAGGCTAGCGCAAAAATTCTCTGGCATGATTTCATCAGAAGATGCCGGCGAGATTTTGGGAGTAGATGCCAAGGTGGTTAAAAGTTTGATCAAGGCTAATGCATTTGAGGCATCCCTTACTGATTACGGGATATATGTGATCGAAGAGTCTTTGGTTGAATTTAATCAATCTAGTATGCAAGAGTATTCTGTCAATCGAGCATGATTGAGCCAACAGTGAAGGAGCGACATGATGAAAAAATTTCGAGAAAAAGTGGTTCAGGAAATATCTGGTTACGTTTGTGATCGTTGTGGCCGTGAAGCCGAAGCTCAGGGAGGAGAGGCGGAGGAACTCGTTTCCATTGATCGAGTGGGCGGATATTGCTCGATTTTTGGTGATGGCAATCGAATTTCAGTCGACATTTGCCAGCATTGCCTTAAAGATGTCTTGGGGGAGTGGTTACGCATTGTGCCGCTGAGGTTTTCATGACTATTGAATCTAATCCTGCACAAAATCTGGCAAAGATTCGATCTCTAGCGATTGATACCTTTGGTTCTGAGTCGGCGGCAGAGTCTTGGCTCAATCAATACCATGCCTTGTTAGGAGCCGCTCCTATCGTTGTGGCAGAATCATCCTCTGGATTTGTTGAGGTTCAGAAAATGCTAGGTGCGATCAGTTTTGGTGGAGTGGTTTAAATTCTGCTGTTCAATAAAACATGTTGCGATTATCTTGGCAATTTCTCCGGTTTGGATAGTAGAGCAGAGTCAGCGATGCTTTCAAGTCATTAAATAATATGTATCAAGGATAATTAATGCGTAATGAAATAGGTGCCTACATCGAACAAATCCAGGCGAGTATTGCTTATATACAGACTCGAATCGAGAACAGGCAAAAGGCTGGTTTTCATGAAATGGAAGCAATTGTTGAGGCATTAGTCTTGAATATGTTTGAGGCACTTGGAATTGCAAAGCTCCAAAACATGAATCAGTTAAAAAAGAACTTTCCCGGGATAGATTTAGCGGAAGAGCCTGGCGACATTTCGTTGGTTGATGGTAATAAAAACAAAAACGACAGAATAGCTGTGCAGGTAACTACTAATGCTACAAGCGAGAAAGTTAAAAAGACACTCGCGCAGTACACCAAAACTGATGGCACCAAACCCAGTTTACAAGATCAGTACCCTACTCTCTATATTGTGGGGTTCTGCAAGCATGCTAATGTGAAAGTACCAAAAAACTGTATGGTTGTCGGGCCCGAGTACTTCATTCAGCAGTACCTGAATAAAGCTACTTTAGATAAGGCACTGGCATTACAAAATGTAATTCAGCGGCATGTGGATTATTCTTCTTTGCATCCTTGGGATGATAAAAGCTCTCTGACAATTATACTTTATTCGCTTGATCGTTCTGCTATTAGACATTCTATGGCTTGCGAAGGTAGCATTACTGACATGAACAAAGCGTTTAAAGAAATAACCGAGTTAATTACGATGGGAACTGTAAATGGTTCTCAACGTGTAAAGCCATCTGTCCATTTTCGAGATGAGGTAATGACTAAATTTTTAAATGATGTAAAAAATCATATAAGTGATATCCAAAAAATAGTATTTAGCAGAAGAGTAGATGGTGGGGACATTTATGACCTTAACTTGGCGGATAGGAATAAAGTTGACAAAATCAAAGAGAAGATTCGCAAAGCATCTAACAAAGTTTCGAAACGGTATAACTTACCTATTTTGATTAAATGAGCCAAAGGTCAGGTGTTAGCTTGTCGCCAGGCTAGCTGCCAACTATAAGAATTGTAATGAAACTCTTCAGGCAGTGTCTGAAGGTAAGTGGCGATTTTGGTTGGACGAAAAGATAGATCTAAATTAAAAACTACGAAGCACTAAATGGAAATTAAAGAAATTATAGAGAACTCGAGATTTGTGGTGCTCCTTGGTAAAAACGGAGTCGGCAAAAGCACCTTACTCCGAAAGCTCAAGAATGATAAGAACATTAGGTACATATATCCAGAACGCGGCGGAGTACTTCGATATGACCTTAGCCTTGAAGCAACAATGGATAACGAAAATGTTAAATGGGCCTCAGATGAGGGAAGTTTAAATAGTTTCCCCAAGTTTAAAGAGCAAAGTGCAGTGCAATTTAGGAGGTTAGAATTACTCATCCTTAGAGAAATTGAATTACTTGAGCCAGTTAGGCGTAATCTTAATTACACATTCAACTCGGTTTTAGATTCGATCAATAATCTCTTGTCTACGATCAAAATCATCAGATCTGATGAGACTTTTTCAGTACAACCTAAAAATGACAGCGCTGATATCCCGATGAATGGGTTATCCAGTGGTGAGTCGGAATTGATTGCTTTAGCAATTGAGGTTTTGAAATTTTCAAAATTAGAAATTTCAGACAAAATTTTATTGCTTGATGAACCAGACGTGCATTTGCACCCAGATCTTCAATACAAGTTTATTGAATTTGTTGAAAATGTGGCTAAAGAAAATTTCAAAGTCGTAATATCAACGCACAGCACGGCAATTATTGCGGGGTTCTCTAGCGAAGCGGATTTACAAATCGTTCCTTTAAAATCCAAAGATCAGCATAACCTTATTCCATTCACTAGAAATCAAATATGCGAAGAAGTTCTGCCGATTTTTGGGACGCACCCTCTATCTGCAGCCTTTAACAAATCCCCCATTGTTCTTGTTGAGGGGGAGGATGATAAAAGAGTTTTAGAACAAGTGGTGCGATCTAGTAATGGCTTACTAAAGTTATCTCCTTGCGTGGTAGGTAGTGTAGATCAAATGGAAGAATGGGAAAAATGGTTAGATCAAGTACTCCCGACTATCTATGATGAGGTTCGTGCTTTCTCATTACGTGATCTAGATGATTCTCCAACAGCTGAAATTAATGACAGTGGAGTTGTTTGTCGCTCTAGGCTAAATTGTTACGCAATGGAGAATTTACTGTTGTGTGATCAATCCTTAGCTGCAAATGAACTCACCCCTGATGCATTTAAAAAACGATTAATCGACTGGACTAAAAGTAATGTTGACCATAAATATCGGGCCAATGTGCAGGATTTAATTGACTCGTATGATAATCGGCGAATTATTAAAATTAAAAATATCAGAAACATTATTGTAGGGATATTGACGTCTAAACCATGGGAAGTATTTGTAGCCAATTTAATCACTGAACATAGACTAAAATATGATAGCTCACCTCATTCACTTCACACTTATCTAGGTCAGAAAGCGTTAAAAAATCTATTCACATACTAAAGCCTTATAACCAGTGGTTTCTGATAATGAGTCAGCGAGTGGGCCTAGATTGAAAGTTATGCTGTCCATATATTGATTCCGTAAAGCTGGAGGTGATTTTTATTGTATTTCTATTCTTTTTTATTGGAGAGGTCATGCGATTGCTAAATAAATTTTGCATTTCCTTGCATTGCTGAATGCAATTCCATAATATTGCTAAAAGACCCTAGACCAACAACATTATTTTATAAATAAAATACACGCAAAAATGGGCAGTAATAGCTTTAGTTGCGGATTTACATTTCCTTAATTCCAGAAACGACAATACTACTTAAGGGGTGAGTCTATGAAGACGCACATTGTAGTTGCTCTGTTTGTTGCTGCATCCTTTATTTCATCTGAAGTTTATAGCAAGACTATTGATATGCGAAACCAGACTGATGGGGATGGTGGAATTCGCGAGATTAGTTTTTGCGCTAGACCCTCTCCTGACAAACCTGGGTTGCCAGGTCACGCATTTATTGCTTTCTCTGAAACATCGAAAAATGGGAAAAGAGTTTTCCGGGCAATTGGGCATACAGTTTTTTCCGTTGGGGAGGCGCTGCTTAGTTATACGAGTCTAGTTACGGCGGATGGCGCATTGATGGATGAGAAGTACACCTCCATCAAACAAGAATGTTTGACTCTTCAGGTAAATAAGGCTGACTTTGATAAGTCTTATGGCCTAGTCGCCCAGCCCTTGCAGATTATAGGAGTTACTTTTGATGAGACCAAACCAATTCAAAAATCATACTCTTTGGCCGCAAATGATTGCGTGGGATTCTTGATTAAACAGGCTCAACTTTATAGTCCGAAGATCACAGTTCCTTCGCGTAATAACGGCGAGTTACCACTCAATTATTTGAGAAGATTAATTGACGCAAACTAAATAATATTGATCTACTTTGTAGTCTTAAACATTGATTTCTGTCGCATGAAGTTGTGTTAATTGAGCAAGATTCAGCATCCACACAAGACTTTAAAAATGGGAGAATCAAATGCAACAAATTCTTTGTCGTTTCGTGATTTTTTTCATTGGATTTTTATCGGTGGGAAACGTGAACGCTGTTCCGCCTCCGCCACAGATTGGAGTTGATCCAATATTTGGCCCAATGTGTGCTGGGCCTTTAGGTCCTGGGCCATGCGCAGACGTTCATCGATATTTGATGATCCAAGAGGTCGCCGTTACTATTCAATTGCACCGAATAGGCATAGATCCAGTGGTAGGTGACATTTGTCAGGGCCCTTTGGGGCCAGGGCCCTGTCGACAAATACAAATATTTATTGCGACGCGCCAAGTCGCCATGCAACAAGTGAACTTGCCAGTGTTAAATAATAATGGGGTTTGCTTGGGTCCTTTAGGCCCTGGACCATGTGATGCTGTTAGAGCTTACGTAATGCATGCGCAGTCAGGAGTCAATCCGGTTCCTCAAGGGTTCAAAGCGCAACAACCTCAGATTCTACCGCAGCGTGGTCCCAACGGTGAGCTAATGTGTTTATCTCCTTTTGGCCCAACACCTTGTAATCTGATAGCTCAGTTCGGACTTGATGCGATGAATGGGGGTGTATTTTCTGTAGGAAGTTTTGGTCTTCCACCAGGCATAAAAAATACTCAACTTTTAGCGCAGGAGTGTGCGAAACGCGCAGGTATGGATGTCAATTTATTTGCAATGTGTGCTGGTCAAAAAGTTGTATTGCCACCTCGAGAGCATGCCGTGCTTGATTGTGCTGTTTCTACAACCACTGCAGCAAACTTTGCAGCCTGCGCCGCCCCGAATTTAGGATATTCACTCTCTAATGATCAACAAAAAACTGTGGGCTGCGCGATCAAAGCAAAAGGAGGGGAGTCCAATTTTAAGTCCTGTATGGGCGCCGCGTTCTTGGACAGGTCCCTATCTGCGGATGAACAAGCATTCCTAAAATGTGCTGGTAATAGTACTGATCCTGTGGCGTTTGGTAAATGCGCGGCGGTCCCATTAATGACTAGTAGTCATAAAGCCATGCTGAACTGTGCAGTTTCTACCTCCGATGCTATTGGCTTTACAGCATGTGCGATGCCATATTCTGGTATTAAAATGTCTGATGATCAACGAATTCTCGTTAATTGTTCAATGAAGACTAAAGGCGATGAAGATTCTTTTATGACCTGTGCAGGAACTGCCTTTCTTAAAAATAAACTTGGGCCAAATGAACAAAAGGTACTTGGTTGTGCTGCTTCCGCAGCTGGGGATGCGGCCAAGTTTGCAGGTTGCTCTGCGAGCACGCTCTTTGGAAAACAGCTTAGCCAAGAGCAGCAAGTCGCTATTCAATGCGCAGCTCAATCACAAGGAGATCCTAGTGGCTTTGCAACATGTGCTGGTGCAAACATGTTTAACTTGCAACTAAATCCAGAACAGCAAATCGTTGTTCAATGCATTGTATCAACAGGTGGTCAGCCCTATGCCGCCGCCGGTTGTATGGGCTCGCGGTTGACAGCACGAGAATTGAGTAAGTGCCTTTCTAACGGTATCGGTGGTCAAGATGGTTGCTTCGGTGATAATAATGATCTTATTGGTAAAAATGGATGGGTTGGTAGGACCTTTGGACAAATTACTGGCGGTCCCAATTCTGTATTCAATAATCCAAATCAGATATGGGGAGGCGACAACTCGTTTGTTCGCAACCCTGGTCAAATTTGGGGTGGTAGTAACTCATTTGTTCGTAACCCTGGTCAAATTTGGGGTGGGCCAAACTCTGTATTCAATAATCCTGGACAGTTGCTACCTCAGCCGAAGCCGGTTCAAATAGGCAATATTGGTGGTAAACGTATCTGTTTGCCGTGGTGTTAAAAGAGTTGAGGTGTCGTTATAAAATCAATATGTGAGGAACTTTCAGCTATTTTTTATGGATACAGAAATTGGCGCATACTATGAGTTCTAACCCATTCATTCAAGCGGGACTGGCTAAGCCAGCCTCTCATTCAAATGTTGGGCCTTACCGAAAAAAGTTCTGTATCAGTCACTGGCTCCGCGACATCCAGTGGTAGTCAACACCGTAGCGTCGATGGGAGACACGTATGAAGACGAATCTAGGTATTACTGCTGTACTGTTATTCGCTGTTAGTGCGGTTTCAATTGCCGCTTCAGCCCCGTGGTATCAATGGAAAAGCAAACTAGACGGCAAGCTGTTCTGCGGACAAACTAAACCAGGCGACGGCTGGATTCAAGACAGTGGTCCTTACAAGGACGCCAGGTGCAGCACTCCTGGTAAGCCAGGGGAGTAGGGCCTAGCAATCGGTTTAAGCCGCGTGACCGCCTCCGAGGAGCACGCGGCAGCCGCAACGATGGAACACACCTTCTGTCCGTCTTCTTGCCGAAATAAAGTAGTTAAAAATTACTCTATAAATTTTTGCCCTTCTTTTTTAGCTTTGTGCATCTTATAAGCAAAGATCGACAGCTTGAATCGACCCGGCTAGCCTAGATATTTTCGAGCCTCTCGAAATACCGCCGTTCAAACTCTGCGGGAGCGAGTTGAT
>NZ_JADKYS010000013.1 GCF_015354345.1 Methylophilus sp. 14
AGGAGCTTGGGGATGACCTACTTTCGCATACGAAGAGTACACTATCATTGGCGCAAGTTCGTTTCACGGCCCTGTTCGAGATGGGAAGGGGTGGTTCCAAACCGCTATTGTCCCCAAACATAACTGGTAATGTTATGCATGGTGCTAAACATGTGTTTAGCCTGCTTTAACAAATTGGAAGAAGTAAAGGATTTAAGCTTGTTGGCTTAAGTATTTCAATGGGATTAAGGTACGAAACATATTGTTTCTATATCTTAGATGATTGCCAAATCATATTGCTTTGAACTACACCTTATTAGATTTCCTTTTCAGGTTGTCTAAGTTTTAAGGTTATAGGATCAAGCCTCACGAGCAATTAGTATCAGTTAGCTTAATGCATTACTGCACTTCCACACCTGACCTATCAACGTCCTGGTCTTGAACGACTCTTTAGCTGGCTTAAAGCCAGAGGCAAGTCTCATCTCGAGGCGAGTTTCACGCTTAGATGCTTTCAGCGTTTATCTCTTCCGCACTTAGCTACCCAGCTATACCATTGGCATGATAACTGGTCCACCAGAGGTGCGTCCACTCCGGTCCTCTCGTACTAGGAGCAGGTCCCCTCAAACTTGCAGCGCCCACGGCAGATAGGGACCAAACTGTCTCACGACGTTTTAAACCCAGCTCACGTACCACTTTAAATGGCGAACAGCCATACCCTTGGGACCGGCTACAGCCCCAGGATGTGATGAGCCGACATCGAGGTGCCAAACTCCCCCGTCGATATGAACTCTTGGGAGGAATCAGCCTGTTATCCCCAGAGTACCTTTTATCCGTTGAGCGATGGCCCTTCCATACAGAACCACCGGATCACTATGACCTGCTTTCGCACCTGCTCGACCTGTCCGTCTCGCAGTCAAGCAACCTTATGCCATTGCACTATCAGTACGATTTCCGACCGTACCTAGGTTACCTTCGCACTCCTCCGTTACTCTTTGGGAGGAGACCGCCCCAGTCAAACTGCCTACCATACACGGTCCCCAGTCCGGATTACGGACCTAGGTTAGAACCTCAACAACATCAGGGTGGTATTTCAAGGTTGACTCCACGGAATCTAGCGACTCCGCTTCAACGTCTCCCACCTATCCTACACAAATCTTGTCAAAGTCCAATGTAAAGCTGCAGTAAAGGTTCATGGGGTCTTTCCGTCTAGCCGCGGGGAGATTGCATCTTCACAAACATTTCAACTTCGCTGAGTCCCGAGAGGAGACAGTGTGGCCATCGTTACGCCATTCGTGCGGGTCGGAACTTACCCGACAAGGAATTTCGCTACCTTAGGACCGTTATAGTTACGGCCGCCGTTTACTGGGACTTCAATCAAGAGCTTGCACCCCATCATTTAATCTTCCAGCACCGGGCAGGCGTCACACCCTATACGTCCACTTTCGTGTTTGCAGAGTGCTGTGTTTTTATTAAACAGTCGCAGCCACCTTTTCACTGCAACCCCATCATGCTTCGAGAGTAAATCTCTACACACTACCGGGGCGCACCTTCTCCCGAAGTTACGGTGCTAATTTGCCGAGTTCCTTCTCCCGGGTTCTCTCAAGCGCCTTAGAATTCTCATCCTGCCCACCTGTGTCGGTTTGCGGTACGGTCTTATACAACTGAAGCTTAGTGGCTTTTCTTGGAAGCATGGTATCAATCACTTCGTCTGCAAGCAGACTCGTTATCACGTCTCAGTCTTAGCTCTCCGGATTTGCCTAAAGAACCAACCTACACGCTTGAACCGGGACATCCAACACCCGGCTGACCTAACCTTCTCCGTCCCCACATCGCATTGTATAGAGGTACAGGAATATTAACCTGTTTCCCATCAGCTACGCATCTCTGCCTCACCTTAGGGGCCGACTCACCCTGCGCCGATGAACGTTGCGCAGGAAACCTTGGGCTTTCGGCGAGGGAGCTTTTCACTCCCTTTATCGCTACTCATGTCAGCATTCGCACTTCTGATACCTCCAGCATACCTCACGATACACCTTCGCAGGCCTACAGAACGCTCTCCTACCATGCCAGTAAACTGGCATCCGAAGCTTCGGTTACGTGCTTAGCCCCGTTACATCTTCCGCGCAGGACGACTCGACCAGTGAGCTATTACGCTTTCTTTAAATGATGGCTGCTTCTAAGCCAACATCCTGGCTGTCTATGCCTTCCCACTTCGTTTTCCACTTAGCACGTCATTTGGGACCTTAGCTGTCGGTCTGGGTTGTTTCCCTCTTGTCCACGGACGTTAGCACCCATGGACTGTCTCCCGTAATTGCATTTCTCAGTATTCGGAGTTTGCAATGGTTTGGTAAGTTCTTATGAACCCCCTAGCCATAACAGTGCTCTACCCCCGAGAATGATATACGAGGCACTACCTAAATAGTTTTCGGAGAGAACCAGCTATCTCCAAGTTTGTTTAGCCTTTCACCCCTATCCACAGCTCATCCCCAAATTTTTCAACATTTGTGGGTTCGGACCTCCAGTACCTGTTACGGCACCTTCATCCTGGCCATGGATAGATCACTTGGTTTCGGGTCTACACCCAGCGACTAATTCGCCCTATTCGGACTCGATTTCTCTACGCCTCCCCTATCGGTTAAGCTTGCCACTGAATGTAAGTCGCTGACCCATTATACAAAAGGTACGCAGTCACCCCTTACGAGGCTCCCACTGTTTGTATGCATACGGTTTCAGGATCTATTTCACTCCCCTCCCGGGGTTCTTTTCGCCTTTCCCTCACGGTACTGGTTCACTATCGGTCGATATCGAGTATTTAGCCTTGGAGGATGGTCCCCCCATGTTCAGACAAGGTTTCTCGTGCCCCGCCCTACTTTTCGTTACCCTAGTTCCACAAACGGGATTTCGTATACGGGACTATCACCCACTACGGTCGGACTTTCCATTCCGTTCTACTATCGCGTCTGCTAAAAGTAACAGGCTGTTCCATGTTCGCTCGCCACTACTTACGGAATCTCGGTTGATTTCTTTTCCTCGAGTTACTTAGATGTTTCAGTTCACTCGGTTCGCTTTACTCTTCCTATATATTCAGAAGAGAATGACCTTACGGCCGGGTTTCCCCATTCGGACATCTCCGGATCAAAGCTTATTTGCCAGCTCCCCGAAGCTTTTCGCAGGCTATCACGTCCTTCATCGCCTGATATCGCCAAGGCATCCACCATATGCACTTATTCACTTGACCCTATAACGTTAAAACCTAAACCCTTTTAAATCTAGATTTCGTCGTGCATGAGACACGCGTTACAGGTAATTCTAAAGCACTATCAAACCTCGTTAGATTTGCTTAAATTATTGATTACTCAACAATCTAAACGTCTCAACTTGCGTTTAATATATTTATGATTTTGCAATCAATCGATATTGTTTCCGGTTAAAAAACAATATCGCCCATTGAATATAAGTTGTCATCACACAACCTATATTCCTTTACTTCTTCCATTTTGTTAAAGAGCAGTCTTAGTTATTAAACTAACGTTTAAAAACCAGAAGCAAACATTATCCAAACTTCAACTAACGTTTGCTTCTAATCTCTAAACCGCAACAAAGCTTTATATATCCAACCACTAATCGGTGGTGGAGGATAACGGGATCGAACCGTTGACCCCCTGCTTGCAAAGCAGGTGCTCTCCCAGCTGAGCTAATCCCCCAATATTCGGTGGTGGGTCTGGTTGGGCTCGAACCAACGACCCCCGCCTTATCAAGACGGTGCTCTAACCAGCTGAGCTACAGACCCTAAGGCGGTTTGCCTAAATCTTTGTTGCTGCTTATTTTCAGATGACTGATAAGAGTGAATGCTTGAAGCCGAGTGATCTTCTCTAGAAAGGAGGTGATCCAGCCGCACCTTCCGATACGGCTACCTTGTTACGACTTCACCCCAGTCATGAATACTACCGTGGTAATCGTCCCCCTTGCGGTTAGACTAACTACTTCTGGTAAAACCCACTCCCATGGTGTGACGGGCGGTGTGTACAAGGCCCGGGAACGTATTCACCGCGACATGCTGATCCGCGATTACTAGCGATTCCGACTTCATGCTCTCGAGTTGCAGAGAACAATCCGGACTACGATCGGCTTTCTGAGATTAGCTCCCCCTCGCGGGTTGGCAACTCTCTGTACCGACCATTGTATTACGTGTGAAGCCCTGGCCATAAGGGCCATGAGGACTTGACGTCATCCCCACCTTCCTCCGGTTTGTCACCGGCAGTCCCATTAAAGTGCCCAACTAAATGATGGCAATTAATGGCAAGGGTTGCGCTCGTTGCGGGACTTAACCCAACATCTCACGACACGAGCTGACGACAGCCATGCAGCACCTGTGTCCACTTTCTCTTTCGAGCACCTAATGCATCTCTGCTTCGTTAGTGGCATGTCAAGGCCAGGTAAGGTTTTTCGCGTTGCATCGAATTAATCCACATAATCCACCGCTTGTGCGGGCCCCCGTCAATTCCTTTGAGTTTTAATCTTGCGACCGTACTCCCCAGGCGGTCTACTTCACGCGTTAGCTGCGTTACTCATGGATTTTACTCCACCAACAACTAGTAGACATCGTTTAGGGCGTGGACTACCAGGGTATCTAATCCTGTTTGCTCCCCACGCTTTCGTGCATGAGCGTCAATATTATCCCAGGGGGCTGCCTTCGCCATTGGTATTCCTCCACATCTCTACGCATTTCACTGCTACACGTGGAATTCTACCCCCCTCTGACATATTCTAGTCTTGTAGTTTCAAACGCAGTTCCCAAGTTGAGCTCGGGGATTTCACATCTGACTTACAAAACCGCCTGCGCACGCTTTACGCCCAGTAATTCCGATTAACGCTCGCACCCTACGTATTACCGCGGCTGCTGGCACGTAGTTAGCCGGTGCTTCTTATCAAGGTACCGTCAGCCTCACACTTTATTAGAATGTAAGTTTTCTTCCCTTGCGAAAGAGCTTTACAACCCGAAGGCCTTCTTCACTCACGCGGAATGGCTGGATCAGGCTTGCGCCCATTGTCCAAAATTCCCCACTGCTGCCTCCCGTAGGAGTCTGGACCGTGTCTCAGTTCCAGTGTGGCTGGTCGTCCTCTCAGACCAGCTACTGATCGTCGCCTTGGTAGGCCATTACCCCACCAACTAGCTAATCAGATATCGGCCGCTCTTATAACGTAAGGTCCGAAGATCCCCTACTTTCCCCCTCAGGGCGTATGCGGTATTAGCTAATCTTTCGACTAGTTATCCCCCATTACAAGGTACGTTCCGATATATTACTCACCCGTTCGCCACTAATCCCCTTAGCAAGCTAAGGTTCATCGTTCGACTTGCATGTGTAAAGCATTCCGCCAGCGTTCAATCTGAGCCAGGATCAAACTCTTCAGTTTAATTCCTAACTATTACTTTTTACCTCAATTAAGAGGCGGTATTCGATTCGCTTATATCTCAAATTCATTTCAAGGTATGTGTGTAAAATACACTGTACATACTTGTCATAAATCTAAGTGTAAAGCATTTGTATTTTCTGAGTTTCTACGCATTAAATGCGCTTCACTCAACTACAAACACCCACACTTATCAGTCATCCTAATTTTTAAAGAACATCAGCTTTTTCGCTGTTTTCGTTACCGTTATTTCGTAACGAGGTGCGCATTATACAGAGGTTTTT
>NZ_JADKYS010000014.1 GCF_015354345.1 Methylophilus sp. 14
TGGACTACCCACGGTTTTGTAGACACCTAGCCTTGTTTGCGCCAGACCTCTTCAAACGCTTCAGGGCTCATGCCATTTAGGTGTGAGTGTCGTCTGGCCCTGTTATAAAACACTTCAATATAATCAAAAATATCAGCGCGTGCTTTATCTCTCGAATGATACACATGATTGCGGATTCTTTCCTTTTTTAGGCTGCTAAAAAAAGATTCAGCCACTGCATTGTCGTAACAGTTGCCTCTGCGACTCATGCTTGCCTGAAGTTGATGTTGCTCGCAAAATCGCTTCCATTCGTCACTGCTATATTGTGATCCTTGGTCAGAATGAATAATGACGGGCTTAGCTGGTTTACGGCGCCATACCGCCATTAAAATCGCATCCAACACGATTTCCTTAGCCAAGGTTGATTTCATTGACCAGCCAATCACCTTGCGAGAGAACAGGTCTAACACCACAGCCAAATACAACCAACCCTGTAGAGTCCGAATATAGGTAATGTCTGTCACCCATGCTTCATCAGGTGAGTGCATATAGAACTGCTGCGATAATCGGTTCGGTGCTGCTTTCGCTGGCTTATGATATTTAAAGCGGTGCTTTCTGTATCCACGTAGTGCTGCGATCCCATTCGCTCGCATGATCCTGGCGACACGATGCACACCACAAGACTCTCCGACCTCTCTCAGATCGCAAAATACTCGCCTGCTACCGTAAATCCCCTGGCTAGCTTCAAAAGACTCTTTGATCAAACCTAGTAGGCGCCTATCCTCTATACTTCGATTAGATTCTGGTTTATGACGCCATGCATAAAACCCACTAGGATGAACGCCTAGCAGATGACACATCGGTCGGATCTTGTGCTCATTGCTAGCCGCCTCAATAAAGGCGTACTTTACTCTGGCTGTCTTGCAAAGTACGCGGCGGCCTTTTTTAAAATATCCCGCTCTTCCTGGGCTCTGGCCAACTCTGCGCGCAAGCGAAGATTCTCACGTTTCACTTCAATCAGCTCGGTTTTAGATTTTTCTTCATCCGACGGTTCCGAAGCTCTAACCCACTTATAAAGACTTTGTGCTGATACTCCGAGTCTGTTTGCTACATCAGCCACTGAAAAGCCACGTTCAACTACCTGGCGTACTGCCTCTGCCTTAAATTCTTCTGCAAATCGTTCCCTTGCCATCATCTACTCCGTTCAGTTTAATTAAACTATAACGGTGTCTATCAAAGCGTGGGTAGTCCA
>NZ_JADKYS010000015.1 GCF_015354345.1 Methylophilus sp. 14
TATTAAAAAAGGCCGCCGCGTACTTTGCAAAAGTGTCGCAGTAAAGTACGCATTCATTCGCGAACATCATCGGCAGTACTCGATATACCGTATGTGTCACGTGATGAATGTGCATCCCAGTGGGTTTTATGCATGGAAGAATGCGCCCCAATCCAATAGGCAGCGTGAGGATGAGCGGATGACTGGGCTGATCAAGCAATTCTGGCTAGAGAGTGGTGGCGTGTATGGCTATCGTAAGATCACGCAGGATTTACGAGATATAGGCGAGCGCTGCGGCAAACATCGCATCTATCGATTGATGAAGCAGGAAGGCTTGCGCTCGCAGACGGGTTATCGGCGCCGACCAGGAGGCCGCTATAGCAGGCCATCTATTGCAGTCCCTAATCACGTTGCCCAGCAATTCGACGTCATGGAGCCGAATAAGATATGGGTCACAGATATTACCTATATTCGCACGCATGAAGGATGGTTGTATCTGGCAGTCGTCTTGGATTTATTCTCCCGACAAGTGATTGGTTGGTCTATGCAACCGAGGATGGAGAGTGAACTCGCAATTAATGCACTTCTCATGGCTGTGTGGCGTAGGCAACCTGCACAAGGGGTTGTGATCCACTCCGATCAGGGTAGTCAATTCAATAGTTACGAGTGGCGTGCCTTCCTGAAGACTCATCACTTATGTGCAAGTCAGAGTCGTCGTGGCAATTGTCATGATAACGCTGTGGCCGAAAGCTTCTTTCAACTATTGAAGCGTGAGCGCATAAGGCGAAAGATCTATTTAACACGCGAAGAGGCAAGGCGGGATGTCTTCGATTACATCGAAATGTTTTACAATCCAAAACGCCGACATGGCTATGCTGATCAACTCGCTCCCGCAGAGTTTGAACGGCGGTATTTCGAGAGGCTCGAAAATATCTAGGCTAGCCGGGTCGATTCA
>NZ_JADKYS010000002.1 GCF_015354345.1 Methylophilus sp. 14
GAACAGGGCCGTGAAACGAACTTGCGCCAATGATAGTGTACTCTTCGTATGCGAAAGTAGGTCATCCCCAAGCTCCTATTCTAAAAAGCCCTAACAGTCTCCTGTTGGGGCTTTTTTATTGCTCAAAATAAATAAGATAGAGCGCTAAAAGAAACCAGACAGCTGATGCCCTGCAGATAGCAGGCAGAAAAAAACCCGGTGCAAGCACCGGGTTAAAGTCTATTTAGAGAAACTCAAAATAGACTGCCATGAAATCTGTACTGCTTATTGTTTGCACCGCTTAGACGGTTGTTGATTAGAGTCTTCTCCCTCGTTTTATGTATAGTAAAAGAGTCACATGCTGCTGTCATTGACCCATGTGGGCTATTAAGAAATGAGCCGGAATGGCTGCTGATTTGCGGATGGTTAGCTGTGCCATGTTGACTGAGGAGTATCGTATCTGCAGCTTTGAATTTAAACGGAAATTTGGTATAATCGAAATGATAGATGGGCTTTACGCCCATTTTTTGTTTTCGGACGTAACGTTTTGAATTAAGGGTGCGTATGCAAAATTTGCATTCGGTGGTTGAAAAGACGGTTACCCAGTTAGGGTATGAGTTGGTTGATTTTGAAACCTCCAATCGTGGCAAGTTGCTGCGCGTGTTTATCGACAAGCTCACGCCTAAAGACAATAAAGACAGCGTGACGATTGATGATTGCGTGTTGGTGAGTAATCAGCTTGGCAATGTGCTCACCGTTGAGCTGGACATTGATTATGACCGTCTTGAAGTGTCGTCTGCCGGTTTGGATCGTGTGCTGAGTAAAGAAGCAGATTTTGTGCGCTTTGCCGGTGAGCGTGCGCAAATCAAATTGCGCGTCGGTATTCAGGATGATGGCCCTAAAGCGACTAAAACCAGCTTGCCAAGAAAGACTTTCTTGGGGCTGTTGCAAGGGGTTGAAGCAGGTAAAGTAGTAGTTGAGTGCGATGGCTGGGTTTATAGATTGTCGCTGGATAATATTGATAAGGCTCGTTTGAGCCCTGTCTTTGATTAATTTGTTATAGCTAATCCGTACGGTGAGTTGGAGATTACGATGAGTCGTGAATTATTGTTGTTGGTTGATGCCCTAGCCCACGAAAAAAATGTGGATAAAGAGGTGATTTTTACTGCCTTGGAGCTGGCATTGGCTTCTGCAACGAAAAAGAACCATGAAGAGGGTGCCGATATTCGCGTTGAGATTGACCGCGAAACAGGTGACTATAAAACCTTCAGACGTTGGCAATATGTGGAATACGACCTGCTGGAAAGCTCTGCTTACCAATTCGATGAAGAAGATGAGCGTGCTGCTAGCAGACAAATTGGTGATTATGCCGAAGAGCCTTTAGAGTCTATCTCCTTTGGGCGAATCGGCGCACAGGCGGCCAAACAAGTCATTTTGCAAAAAGTGCGCGAAGCTGAACGCGAACAAATGATCCAGGACTTCCTGGCGCGTGGTGAGAGCTTGGTGACTGGCGTGATCAAGCGTATGGAAAAAGGCAATGCGATCATTGAAGTTGGTCGTATCGAGTGCCTGTTGCCACGTGAAGCCATGATCCAGAAGGAAAACCTGCGCGTGGGTGACCGTGTGCGTGCCTACCTGTCTCGCGTTGACCGCGGTGGCCGTGGCCCACAACTGATTCTGTCACGTGTGGCACCAGATTTCCTCAAGCGTTTGTTTGAGTTGGAAGTGCCCGAAATTGAAGAAGGTTTATTAGAGATTCGCTCTGCGGCGCGTGATCCAGGTTTGCGTTCTAAAATTGCAGTGAAAACCAATGACCAGCGTCTGGACCCAGTGGGTACTTGCGTGGGTATGCGTGGTTCACGTGTACAGGCGGTAACGTCTGAACTCGGTGGCGAGCGTGTGGACATCGTTTTGTGGAGCATGGATCCAGCACAGTTTGTGATCAATGCACTGGCACCTGCTGAAGTCAGCTCTATCGTTGTCGATGAAGATGCGCACAGCATGGACGTGGTGGTGAGCGAAGAGCAATTGGCAGTCGCGATTGGCCGTAACGGTCAAAACGTGCGTCTGGCATCGGAGCTGACTGGTTGGAATTTGAATATTCTGACCGAAGAAGCCGCTGCACAGAAGAGCCAGGACGAATACGCCAAAATCAGCCAGCTGTTTATCGAAAAACTGGATGTGGATGAGGAAGTGGCTGACATCCTGGTGCAAGAAGGCTTTAGCACCCTGGAAGAAATCGCTTACGTACCTTTGGCGGAAATGGCTGAAATCGAAGCCTTTGATGAAGATACCATCAATGAGCTGCGCTCACGTGCGCGTGCGGCTTTGCTGACAGAAGCGATTGCCAAAGAAGAGAAGGTCGAAGAAGACACCAATGATTTGATGACGCTGGAAGGCATGGACGCGGATACGGCGCATAAGCTGGCTGCGAGCGAAATCCATACCAGTGAAGATCTGGCTGAGCTGGCCGTCGATGAGTTGGTCGAATTGACAGGAATAGATGAAGAGCGTGCCAAGTCGTTGATTATGACCGCGCGTGCACCTTGGTTTAAGTAACCTATGCGGTTAAGACATCATGCATACATCTTAATTAAAAAATAAAGTAATTGAACTGGAGCAGTACATGGCACTTTCAACCGTCGCACAATTTGCCGCAGAGCTGGGTCTTCCAACGACTCTGCTCATCGAGCAACTGAAAAGCGCAGGCGTTAACAAAACGTCTGTGGATGATTTTTTGGAAGAAGGTGACAAGGCTGCCTTGCTGGATTACTTGCGTAAAGAGCATGGTGCGGCAAATGCCCCCAAGAACAAAATCACCCTAACCCGCAAACAAAACACCGAGATCAAAAAACTCGATAGTTCAGGTAAAGCACGTACGATTCAGGTAGAAGTGCGCAAAAAACGCGTGCTGGAGCGCCCGGAAATTGGCTATGAGCAGCCAGCCGATGCGGCCTACGATGAAGCTGAAAGTGCCTTGCCTGATGTGCTGGAAGAGTTGCCAGTAGAGGTTGAAGAGGTCGTCGCTGAAGCCCCTGTGGTTGAAGAGGTGGTTGAAGTATTGCCTGAGCCAGAACCTGAGCCCGTTGAGGCCCCGGTTGCAGAGCCTGCGCCAGCCCCAGCGGTTGAAGCGCCTGTTGTGGCGAAAAAAGCGGCTGTGCTTTCTGCACAGGAAATTGCTTTGCGTGAGCATGAAGCGGTACGTGCGGCCAAACTGGCGGCGTTGCAGGCTGAAGATGTGAAACGTAAGCAGGCGTTGACCCAGCGTCGTGCTGAGGAAGAAGCAAAACGCCAGGCTGAAGCAGAAGCGGCTAAAAACAAGCCCGCTGCGACCAAGTTGTCTGAAGGCACATTGCACAAGCCAGCCAACAAAGTGGCTGACAAACCTGAAAGCAAAGACAAAAAAGCCAAGACCGATAACCGCGACTGGACAGATAACGAAAACAAAAAACGCGGTATTAAAACCCGCGGTGATGCACCTGCTGGTGGCGCCCAAGGCTGGCGTACACCAAAAGGCAAGCACCACAAATCAAGCAAAGATGAGCAACATGCATTCAATGCGCCGACTGAGCCATTGATCAAAGAGGTCATGGTGCCTGAGACCATTTCTGTGGCTGACCTGGCGCATAAGATGTCAGTCAAGGCCGCGGAAGTGATTAAAGCCTTGATGAAAATGGGCATGATGGTCACTATCAACCAAGTTCTGGATCAAGACACCGCGATCATTCTGGTCGAAGAAATGGGCCATAAAGCGCAAGCTGCCGCAGCTAACGACCCGGAAAGCTTCCTGGAAGAGGCCGATACTGTTGAAGCCGTGATGGAAGCACGTCCGCCAGTGGTGACCGTGATGGGTCACGTTGACCATGGTAAAACATCCTTGCTGGACTACATCCGCCGCAGCCGTGTGGCTTCAGGCGAAGCCGGTGGCATTACGCAGCACATTGGTGCTTACCACGTAGAAACCCCGCGCGGTATGGTGACTTTCCTCGACACCCCTGGTCACGAGGCGTTTACCGCCATGCGTGCACGCGGTGCCAAAGCCACCGATATCGTGATTCTGGTGGTGTCTGCCGATGACGGCGTCATGCCACAAACCATTGAAGCGATTCACCACGCCAAAGCCGGTAACGTGCCTATCGTGGTGGCGATCAACAAGATTGATAAGCCGGAAGCACAGCCAGAGCGCGTTAAAAACGAATTGATTACGCACGAAGTGGTGCCCGAAGAGTACGGTGGTGACACTATGTTCCGTGAAGTGTCTGCCAAAACAGGTAAAGGTATTGATGAACTGCTGGAAGCTGTTCTGTTGCAGGCAGAAGTGCTGGAGCTGACTTCTCCACAAAATACCCCGGCCAAAGGCCTGGTGATTGAAGGCCGCCTGGATAAAGGCCGCGGTCCCGTGTCTACCGTGCTGGTACAGTCTGGTGTACTGCGCCGTGGCGACATGTTGCTGGCAGGCACTGCTTATGGCCGTGTACGTGCCATGCTGGACGAAAACGGTAATGACATTAAAGAAGCCGGTCCTTCGATTCCGGTGGAAGTATTGGGCTTGTCCGACGTACCAAGTGCCGGTGAAGAAACCATTGTATTGAACGATGAGCGCAAGGCGCGTGAAATCGCCCTGTTCCGCCAAGGCAAGTTCCGTGATGTAAAACTGGCCAAACAACAAGCCGCTAAACTGGAAAACATGTTTGAGCAAATGGCTGAAGGCGAAGTGCAGACACTGAACCTGATTATCAAGTCAGATGTTCAGGGTTCTTTCGAAGCCTTGACCACCAGCTTGCAGAAACTGTCTACCAGCGAAGTACGCGTCAATATCATTCACACTGCGGTAGGTGCGATCAGCGAGTCTGACGTCAACCTGGCTGCAGCGTCTAAAGCAGTGTTGATCGGTTTTAACGTGCGTGCTGACGCCGGTGCCCGTAAACTGGTTGAAAACCTGGATGTAGACTTGCGCTACTACAACATCATTTACGAAGCGGTTGATGAAATCAAGGCGGCTTTGGGTGGCATGTTGGCACCAGAGCAAAAAGAACAAATGATTGGTACCGTTGAGATTCGCGAAGTTTACCGTATCTCTAAAGTCGGTGCTGTGGCTGGTTGTTACGTACAGGATGGTGTGGTTAAACGTAACTCCAAAGTACGTGTACTGCGTAACAATGTAATTATTCACACCGGTGAGCTGGACTCTCTGAAGCGCTTTAAAGACGACGTTAAAGAAGTCAAAAACAACTTCGAGTGCGGCCTGTCGCTCAAGAACTATAACGAGATCGAAGTGGGCGATATTCTGGAAGTCTATGAAGTCGTGGAAGTGGCACGTACCCTGTGACTTTAAAATCCGTCATGATGCGTTGTTGTCATCCAAAAAATGTTCGCTTACATATGTCTAATATGCCGCGCTCCATTTTTTTGATGACGCCTAGCCTCATTTAGTCTTTTAAAGTCAGGAAACTCAATGGCTAAAGCATTTTCAAGAAACGACCGTGTCTCAGAGCAAATGCGCCGTGAACTGGCGGATTTGCTCATGTTCGAGGTCAAAGACCCGCGTGTGCAGATGGTGACCTTGACTGGTGTTGAGGTCGCTGGCGACATGGCACACGCCAAGGTGTTTTATACGGCGCAAAAAAACAGCAAGGGCTTGCAGGCCGGGCTGGAAAAAGCGGCTGGTTTTCTGCGGTCGCAATTGGGCAAGCGCATGATGATCCGTACCGTGCCACAATTGCATTTCGTCTATGATGAATCCATAGACCGCGGCATGCATATGGACAAGCTGATCAATCAGGCTTTGTCCGATACCCCTCCGCAAGACTAATTTTTATCTTCTTTCGCCATGCAAACCAAACGCATTAAACGCGCTGTGAGCGGCGTGTTATTGCTCGATAAGCCGTATGGCTTCTCCTCCAACCAGGCCCTGCAAAAGGTCAAGTGGTTATATCAGGCGCAAAAGGCCGGGCATACCGGCACGCTGGATCCATTGGCGACAGGCGTGTTGCCTATCTGCTTGGGCGAAGCCACCAAGTTTGCCCAGCATCTCACCGACGAAAATAAAACCTATGTCGCTACAGTCAAGTTTGGTGTGACCACCACGACTGGTGACAAAGAAGGCGATATCATCCACCAGGTGGACTGTCATGTCACCCGCGCAGAGATTGAGCAGGTGTTGCCGCAATTTATGGGTGAAATTACGCAGGTGCCGCCCATGTATTCTGCGCTCAAGGTGAATGGCAAGCCTTTGTATGAATACGCGCGTGATGGCGTTGAGCTGGAGCGCAAACCACGCCAAGTGACTATTTATGCGTTACGTGTGTTGGGCTGTGCGGATAACAGTGCAGAGATTGAAGTCACCTGCAGCAAAGGCACTTACATCCGCACCCTGGGCGAGGATATCGGTAAAGCCTTGCAGGCCGGCGCGCATTTAACTGCCTTACGCCGCACGGCGACCGCCACCTACCAGATTGCACATACGGTGACTATTGAAGCACTGGAGCAGATGACCGCTGAACAACGTGATGCCTTGTTGCTGCCGGTCGATACTGCGATCACCGCATTACCTAAAGTCTTGTTGCAAGAAGATGCTGCCTATTATTTCAAACAGGGCAATCCGGTGTGGGTATCAGGCAGTATTCCGGCAGGCGAACTGCGTATTTATAGTGAGGCCGGCCTGTTTCTGGGCGTCGGTTTTCAGCAGCGTGATGGCCGCATCGCGCCCAAACGCGTCGTCAACCTCTAAGCAAGCCAATTTGGCTGCTTGACTTGCCACCGCAGCGGCAAGTTCCTACAATCATTGGATCACCCTATTTGAGCGGTATCCATGCAGCGATGTTTTTCCCCCATGATGTTGAGCCTATTGGTGCTTAGCCTGCCATGCATGCCTGCGGCGGCTGCGCAGGACGGCGCACCTCTTATCTCGGGCAAGCCGCCCATCACCATGCTTTATGACGCACGCTTTGAAGCACATGACCCAGGGCCTGAGCATCCTGAGCAAGCGGGACGTGTCCGTGCGATTGTGGAGCGATTGCAACAAAGTGCTGCGTGGCAACCCTTGTTACGCTGGCCTGCTTTTTCTGCAGCCACGCGTGCAGATTTATTGCGCGTACACAGTGCCGCCTATCTGGATTTGCTAGATACGGAACAGGCAGGTGTTCATGCTGGTGAGCACAACTTACTGAGTACTGGCGACACCGTGATTTCGCCGCACTCGTTGGCGGTGGCGACACTGGCTTCTGGCGCGGGCATGGCAGGTGTGGATGCCGTGATGTCTCAGCCATCCGCGACCGCATTTGCCCTGGTGCGCCCACCCGGACATCACGCCACCCGCGATCGCGGTATGGGTTTCTGCCTGACCAACCATATCGCTGTTGCTGCGCGTTATGCCCAGCAGCGTTACGCCATTCAACGCATTTTAATTATTGATATCGACGTGCATCATGGCAATGGCACGCAGGCGATTTTTGAGGCAGATAACAGCGTCTTTTATTTTAGTGCCCATCAGCATCCCTTGTATCCCGGCAGTGGTCGTCCGGCTGAGCGAGGTGTCGGTGCAGGGCTAGGATATACGATGAATATAGACGTGCCCCCAGGTAGCAACGAACAAGTGCTTTTGCATGCCTTGGACCAGCAACTGGCACCAGCCATGCAGCAATTTCGGCCAGAACTCATTCTGGTATCAGCCGGGCTGGATGCGCATGCGGGTGATCGTTTAGGGGCGTTGCAATATTCTGATGCGGGCTATGGCAACATCGCCACCCGCATTAAACAGCTGGCAGATGCGTATGCGCAGGGGCGTATGCTGTGGATGCTGGAAGGGGGCTATGTGCCCGTGCAAAATGCCAATGCCGTGGAAGCGATTCTTGCGGCTTTGTTGCGTTAGCGGTGGCAGTTCATTCGATTGTCATAAATATATGTTAATATATTCAAGATGTTAAAGCGTTTTTATGTCTATTTCCTGTTGTCGGTGCTGTTTGCCATTGCGCAAACCGGCATTGTCACGCATGAAATCAGCCATATCAACGAGCTGACCCAGCAGTCGCAACCAGACAAAAAACAAGGCAATGAGCCTTGTACCTTGTGTATCAGCCTGGCGCACGCTGCTGGGGCGCTCACACAAACGCCGCAATGGCATTTGCCGCCACTTTCTCAGGTTACCCTCCCCGCCGCTGCTGTTATTGCGGTCAATACTTATCATGTTGCTGTTTATTCTGCACGCGCGCCACCCTTCATTATTTCCGCCTGATTATTAAACGCGCCCTGACTGGCTTGAGCCATGTCTGGTGCACATTTATTTTGAGTGCAGTGCATCAAGCACTGTCTCTATCATGTCTGGAACTACAATGAATATGATGAAACAGATGGCGCCTGCCTGGCGTCACAAACCGCTATGGCTGGCGATGATGGCCGCATTAACAACGCCTGTATTAGCGGCAGATAACGCTTCAAATATCGATCTTGATCAGATCCCGGTGACGGGTAACCCTTTAGGGGTCGCGTCGGATGATATGGTCGTCCCGGTGTCCGTGCTTGGTGGCCGCGAATTAAGCCTGCGTCGCCAGGGCACGCTGGGTGAAACACTCAATGGGATTCCTGGAGTCACTGCGACGCAGTTCGGCCCCAATGCTTCGCGTCCGATTATCCGCGGCATGGATGGTGAACGTGTTCGCATCATGCAAAACGGCGTCGGTGTGCTGGATGCTTCTTCTTTGAGTTTTGACCATGCCGTGGGCATAGATCCGCTGATTATTGAACAGATTGACGTGGTGCGCGGACCTGCCGCCTTGCTCTACGGCGGTAGCGCCATGGGTGGCGTGGTCAACGCCATTGACCATCGTATCCCCAAAGAGTCATTGGATGGTTACACCGGCCGTGCCGAAGCGCGTTTTGGCGGGCCGGATAATACGCGTAACGGCGCGGCGGTGATGGATGTCGGTAACGGCACATTTGCATTGCATGCCGATGTCTATAGCCGTGAAACCAGCAACCTGGAGATTCCAGGCTATGCCGTGTCCAAGCGTAAAAGCCGGGCAGATGGGACACCGCGCGACAGCAAGGGCAATGGTAAGTTGAATAATAGCGATGCGCTGGCGAATGGCGGTGCGTTGGGCGCGGCCTGGACCTTTGATACCGGCTACCTGGGTGTGTCTTATGCGGACTCCAATAATAACTATGGCACGGTGGCCGAAGACAGTGTGCGCATCGACATGCAAAACAAACGCCTGGAGCTGGCGGGTGAAGTGCGCGATTTAAAAGGACCGTTGCAAAAACTCAAATTGCGCATGGCCCATACGGATTATCAGCACGTTGAGCTGGAAGATGGTGTGGTTGGAACGACCTTTAAAAATCGCGGCGTTCAGGGCAGCCTGGAAGCGACGCACGCGCCGATTGCCGGTATTAATGGGGTGTTAGGTTACCAGTTCCAGAATACGCGTTTCCAGGCCTTGGGCGAAGAGGCCTTTGTACCGAGTGTGACCACGCAAGATCAGTCGGTGTATGTGTATGAAGAGTATGCGATTAACCAGCACAAGCTCACGTTTGGTGGCCGCACGGGTCAAACCACGGTGAATTCCGCTGACAGTGCCAATTTTGGTGCTGGGCAAAACAACAGCTTTAACCCGAACAGCTTTGCACTGGGCGGGTTGTATGCGATCAATGACAACTGGAACGCGACATTTAACTTGTCACACAATGAGCGTGCGCCAAGTTATTTTGAGTTGTATGCCAACGGTGCGCATATTGCGACCGGTCAATATGAGGTGGGTAGCACGCAGCTGAAAAAAGAGCGTTCGAATGGTATCGATGCGCAATTGAAGTGGAAGTCCGGTGGCAATAGCGTCACTTTGGGCGCTTATGCCACCAGGTTTAAAAACTTTATTGGCCTGTTTAACACGGGCAACGATGTGCTGGTCGATGGTGAGCTGTTGCCGGAAGCTGAGTTCAGGGCCGTCCCTGCCTTATTTAAAGGCCTTGAGCTGGAAGGCAAGTTTGCCTTGAATGATGAGTGGGCGCTCAAGTTGCGCGGTGACTATGTGCATGCCAAAGATACGCGCAACAATCAGTATCTGCCGCGTATCTCGCCATTACGTTTGGGTGGCGGGCTGGATTATCACCTGGGCAATTGGAATGCACGTGTCGATGTCATGCATGCTTTCAAGCAAAACGATGTGGCAGAAAACGAACTGAAAACGGATGGGTATACCAACCTCAGTGCCTTGGTCGCCTTCAAGCTGCCGGTGAAATATCATGTGGAATTGTTTGCCAAAGCGAATAACCTGCTCAATGATGAAATTCGCGAGCATGCGTCTTTCCTCAAGGATATTTCGCCAGCAGGTGCGCGCTCCATCCTGGTTGGTGCAAGGGCTGACTTCTAAGGTGGATTGATAAATAAAAAAAGGTTGGCAATGCCAACCTTTTTTTATTAGTGAGTGAATATTAACCCAGCAGGATCAAGCCCCATACCACGCCCAGGTTAATCAGCGCCAGTAATACGGCCGCACTGCCAATATCCTTGGCGCGTTTGGCCAGCGCGTGACGTTCGATGGAGACGCGGTCAACCACGGCTTCTACGGCAGAGTTGAGCAGTTCAACAATCATGACCAGCAGCACGCTGCCGACCATTAAGATACGGTGCAAGGCTTCTGCTTCCAGGTAAAACGCCAGCGGAATCAATACCAGTGACAGCCAGACCTCCTGGCGGAAGGCATCTTCATGCTGGTAGGCGGCTTTAAAGCCATCCATGGAGTAGCCAAAGGCATTGATTAAACGGCGGAGTCCAGTTTTGCCTTTAAACGGGCTTTCCTGGTGGCTGGATGATTGATTGTTTTGCATGGTTTATCTCTAAATTGCGACATCACATTTTAACATGCGCTATGATAGCGCTTTTAGCAGTATAGTGAGGAACGAACATGGCAAGAATGGTGCAATGTGTGAAACTGGGCAAAGAGCTCGAAGGCATGGATTTCCCGCCTTATCCCGGTGAGTTGGGCAAAAAGATTTATATGCAGGTCTCTAAAGAGGCCTGGGCGGGCTGGTTAAAACAACAGACCATGCTGGTGAACGAAAACCGCTTGAGCCTGGCAGATGCCAGCGCCAGAAAATACCTGGCGGAGCAGACTGAAAAATACTTTTTTGGCGATGGTGCCGATGTGGCCAGTGGTTATGTCCCGCCTAGCGCTTAACTGCAAGCAATAGCCGCCAAATAAAAAGCACTCCTGAGAGTGCTTTTTATGTTTGTACGCCTTAAGACTGTGTTTCGCGCTGGATATCTTCCAGGCTGGTGTGGCGGATATCTTTGCCCTTCACCATATACACCACATATTCTGAGATGTTTTTGGCATGGTCGCCAATACGCTCAATTGCTTTTGCCACAAACAGTACTTCCAGTGACATGGAAATCGTGCGTGGGTCTTCCAGCATAAACGTAATCAGCTGGCGCATGGCGGCGCGGAACTGCTCATCCACTTGCTCATCTTGCTTGGCGACTTCAACGGTCTGGCTCACGTCCAGGCGGGCGAAAGAGTCCAGTGAAGTGCGCAACATTTCACGCACAATACCGACCATGGTTTTAATCTCGTTAAAACGCGGTTTGTACATGCGGTCTTGTTCGTAGATGCGCTGGGCCGTACGGGCAATTTTGGTCGCCTCATCGCCAATACGCTCGAGGTCGGTGATGGTTTTCACCATCATCATGATCATGCGCAAATCACGGGCTGCAGGTTGTCGGCGGGCAATGATATGGCTGCAATCTTCGTCCACTTGCACTTCCAGCGCGTTGACGCGTGTGTCACGCTCCATGACATCTTTGGCCAGCTTAACATCGGCACTGGTCAGTGCTTCCAGTGCATTCACAATCTGCTGCTCAACCAGTCCCCCCATTTCCAGAACCTTGGCACGTACCGATTCCAGTTCAACATCGTATTGCTTAGAGGTATGTTCAAATTGCATGACAAATTTTCCTAATTATTGTGCCGGTGCAGGTTACCAGCACAATATGACAACTTCATGATAATTTTGCAATTACTTTGTCAGTGTCTTGACGCCGTCAGGGGTCGCCAGTAACAAGACGTTTGCTGGGCGTGCTGCAAACAGGCCATTGGTCACAACACCGACGATGGCGTTGATTTTGGCTTCCAGTTCGATAGGGTCGCTAATGGTCAAACCATGCACGTCCAGGATCAGGTTGCCGTTATCGGTGGTGAAGTCGCGCAGTTTTGGCTGGCCGCCCAGTTTCACCAGTTCACGTGCCACATGGCTGCGCGCCATCGGCAACACTTCTACTGGCAGTGGGAACTTACCCAACACAGGCACGAATTTGCTTTCGTCACAGATACAGATAAAGGATTTGGCGACGGCTGCCACGATTTTTTCACGCGTTAATGCACCGCCACCACCTTTGAGCATGTGCATGTGCTCGGTGATTTCGTCCGCGCCATCCACGTAAATATCCAGACTGTCTACACTGTTCAAGTCAAACACTTCAATGCCGTGACCACGCAAGCGTTCTGCTGTCGCTTCTGAGCTGGCCACCGCGCCGGTGATTTTGTGTTTTACTTTGGCCAGTTCATCAATAAAAAAGTTGGCGGTTGAGCCGGTG
Organism: Methylophilus sp. 14; assembly: GCF_015354345.1. Taxonomy (GTDB): domain Bacteria; phylum Pseudomonadota; class Gammaproteobacteria; order Burkholderiales; family Methylophilaceae; genus Methylophilus. The sequence continues at coordinate 12,563 of NZ_JADKYS010000002.1, forward strand.
CCCACGCCGATAATGCCGTCTTTAACATAGGTGACCGCGGCCTTCGCGACTTCCAGTTTCAGTGCATCTTGTTGTGCTTTATCCATTGCCATTTGCTTCAATCCTTGATTAATTCTTTATAATACAAACAATTCTCTATCATACACTGCAACCCTGCGGTTTTAAAATCTTAACGTATTTCATGACCATCAATTACCGCGAAAAAATCGAACACTCCCAAGTCTATGCTGTGGCCAGGCACACGCCTCTGGATGAGATGCCCAACCTGTCTGCGCGCTTTAAAAACCGGGTGTTATTAAAGCGCGAAGATATGCAGCCGGTGTTTTCGTTCAAGCTGCGCGGTGCCTATAACAAAATGGCCAACCTGTCGCCTGAGGCGCTGGCACGCGGCGTGATTTGCGCTAGTGCTGGTAACCATGCGCAAGGCGTTGCGCTCAGCGCGCAAAAGATGGGTTGCCGAGCCGTGATTGTGATGCCCACAACCACCCCGGCGATCAAGGTTAATGCCGTGCGCTCGCGTGGGGCTGAGGTGGTGTTGTTTGGCGACAGTTATTCCGACGCCTATGCGCATGCCCTCCAAGTTGAGCAAACCGAGGGCCTGACGTTTGTACACCCTTATGATGACCCGGATGTGATTGCCGGGCAGGGCACCATCGCGCTGGAAATTGTGCAGGATCATCCGGAGCCGATAGAAGCGATTTTCTGCTGCGTCGGCGGCGGCGGTTTGCTGGCTGGCATTGCCGCGTACATTAAAGCCGTGCGGCCAGACATCAAGGTGATAGGTGTAGAAGCGCAAGATGCCGAAGCCATGACCGAGTCAGTGAAGCTCGGCAAGCGTGTGATGCTGGAGCAAGTGGGTTTGTTCGCAGACGGTGCTGCGGTGAAGCAGGTCGGTGAGCACACCTTTGCCTTGGTGCAGCAATATGTAGACGAAATGATCGTGGTCGACAACGATGAAGTGTGTGCCGCGATTAAAGATGTGTTTGAAGACACACGCAGCATACTCGAACCTGCCGGTGCCTTGGCACTGGCAGGGTTAAAGGCCTACGCTGAAAAACATCAGTTGCGAGGCAAAACCATGATTGCGATCGCTTCAGGTGCCAATATGAACTTTGACCGCCTGCGCTTTATTGCCGAGCGCGCCGAGTTGGGTGAACATCGCGAGGCCGTGTTTGCGGTGACGATTCCGGAAACGCCGGGCGCTTTCAAGGCCTTCTGTCGCCAATTAGGTAACCGTAATATCACCGAATTCAATTACCGTTTTTCTGATGCCAAGCAGGCGCATATTTTTGTCGGCCTGGCCGTGCAAAATCCGGCTGAGGCGGCGGAGATTGCCAATACGCTTGAAGCGGCAGGCTTGCCAACCTTGAATCTCAGTGACAATGAAATGGCCAAATTGCACCTGCGCCACCTGGTGGGTGGTCACGCGCCACAAGCGCAAAATGAGGTGGTTTACCGCTTTGAGTTCCCGGAAAAACCAGGCGCTTTAATGAACTTTCTCGAATCCATGGGTCACAACTGGAACATCAGCTTGTTTCACTACCGTAATCATGGCGCCGATTTTGGCCGTGTGCTGGTGGGGATGCAGGTGCCGCCAGAGGATAAAGTGGCGTTTGAGCAATTCCTGCAGCAACTGGGTTACCCTTATTGGGATGAAAGCCAGAACCCGGCCTATCGCTTGTTCCTGGGGTAGGTGGTTGTAAATAGCCGTTGTGGTGGCTGTTTTCAGCCAGCCCTGGTGTGCTGATGTGTAAAAAGCAATCATGGGCCATGGTTTGTCAGTAAGTATGATTCTTGCTGGAATCATAAGCTTTAATAAAAAATCAGGAGATAAATGCAAATGTTGAATTCATCATTCGCGCGTCGTACGCGCATGAGCCTGCTGTTGTTGGCTTTGATTGCCAGCGTGGCGGCTTGTAACAAGCAGGAAGAGCCAGCCGCCGAAGCTGCTGCGCCCGCCACTGAGGCGGCAGGTGGTGTCGCTTACGTGTCTACACAAGATGCTGGCGTGAACGTGATTGACCTGGTGACCATGCAAGTCACCAAACAGTTGGATGTGAAAGCGCAAGGCCCGCGTGGTCTGGCGGTCACTGATGATGGTAAGCAACTGGTGGTGGCAACACGTGAGAATGGCAGTGTTTCCGTGATTGATACCGCCACAGGCGAGGTTGTGAAGCAAATTGAGGTCGGTAAAAACCCTGAGTTTGTTCGTGTGAGTGGCAACTTTGCATTTGTGTCGTCTGAGCCTAGCGCCAAGGGTGGCCCGCCACCTAAGCCAGGTGAGAAACCGGCGGAAGATGACGATGACGACGATGAGGAAAAAATCCCAGCCAAAATCGCCGTGATTGATTTGACCAAGGGTGAGAAGATTCGTGAAATCACCGGTGGCCCTGAAACCGAAGGGGTGGAGTTTTCGGCGGACGGTAAACAATTGGTGATTACGAATGAAGCGGATAACACCGTGACTGTGCACAATATTGAGACCGGTGAGTTACTGAAAACCGTCTCTACACATGAGTATGGCGACAGGCCGCGTGGCATTAAAGTCTCGCCTGATGGCAACACTTATTTGGCCACGCTGGAGTTTGGCAACAAGATTATGGTGATGGACAAAGACTTCAATGTGGTGCGTACAGTAGATACGGCTGAAACGCCGTATGGCATTGCTTATGACAGCAAAGGCGAGCGCATCTTTGTGGCAACCAACAAAGCCAAATTGCTGCAAGTGTTTGATGCTAAATCCTTTGAAAAGCTGAAAGAAGTGCCGACAGCTAACCGTTGCTGGCATTTCAGCTTTACGCCGGACAACAAGAATATCTTGCTGGCGTGTGGTAAGTCTGATGCTGTGCTAGTCATCGATGCTGACAAGCTGGAAGTGACTAGCCAGGTGGAAGTGAAAAACATGCCTTGGGGCGTGGTCACCTTCCCGAAAGCCATGGGTAGTCTGGAACGTGCCAAATAAGCTTATTGCTTAGCCAAAAAGAAGCCCGCAATTGCGGGCTTTTTTATTGGAATGTGTGCAATTTATGCGCTGCGTTTGCGGATCCAGAAGGTGAACACGCCTTCGGCTTCTTGCATGTCCAGTAAGGTATGGCCGGTTTGGCGGCAAAAGGCGTCAAAGTCTTTTTTTGAGCCAGGGTCGGTGGCGGTGATTTTCAGTACTTGCTCGGCCGTCAGCTCATTGAGGGCCTTTTTACAGCGCAAGATAGGCAACGGGCAATTTAAATTGCGGGCATCGAGGTCTTTATCACTATGCATGAGCATTTCCTGAATGAAGGGTTCAAGCGGCGTTGATGGGCAGTCCGGCACTTGCCCAGGCCAGAATACCGCCTGCCAGGTGTGAGACGTCCGTGCGGCCTTGTGCCAGCGCGAATTCCCCGGCGGCCACCGAGCGTACACCGCTGCGGCAATAAAATACAATTTTTTTGTCTTGTGGAAACTGGTCGAAGACTGCGGTCAGGTTGCCTAAAGGCACATGCAGTGCGCCGGGCAATATGCCGGACACCAGCTCGTGATCATTGCGGATATCAACAAGCAGCAATGACGGGTCATTCAGTAATGGGTGTAATTCATCCGGTGTTAAGTGTTTTAATGACATCAACAAACCCAGAAATATTAGGTGCCGAGAGGCAGGAAAGGAAGTGGTGGCCAGAGGCAGAATCGAACTGCCGACACGAGGATTTTCAATCCTCTGCTCTACCGACTGAGCTATCTGGCCATCAGCAATTTGGGCATGTCCCGAATTGCAAGACGCGCATTATAGCAAAGAACGCCAAGAATGCACACAAAAGATAAAAAAAATCCTGATATGCTGCATATACGTTATTTTATGCAGGTTCCCAGGCGGTCATCTGTGAGTGTGCGAGACCAGTTTGAGGCGATGCGGAAACAATCTGTGTCTGGGTGAGTCACAAAAGTCAGGGGTTGTTAATGGTGTGGGATGGTGTAGAAAATAGGATGAAGCGTATGTCGAATACCATCATGATTCTGGGTGAGGTGCTGGGGGATGTGTTTCCTGAGCAAACAATCATAGGCGGCGCCCCTTATAACGTCGCCAGGCATTGCCATGCCTTTGGGCTGGATGTGCACTTACTCACAGCGGTGGGCAACGATGTGCTGGGCGAGCGTATTCTGGCCGAGATGCAGGATTGCGGTTTGTCGATTGCCGGCGTGCAGCAGTCTGCAACCCTGCCCAGCGGGCAGGTCATGGTGCATTTGGCCGCGCACGGCCACCGTTTTGAAATCCTTGATCAGCAAGCCTACGATGATATGCAATGGTCGCCGGTAGAGGCGTTAACGACGCAGCATCCGCCGCGCCTGGTGTATCTTGGCTCGCTGGCATTAAGGCATGCGCCCATGCAGGCGCTGGCCGATCAGTGGTTGAACATGTGTACGGCGACGGTGTTTTGCGATATTAACCTGCGTGCACCGTGGTATGACGCGCACAGCCTGCGTCAGGTGTTACAGGCGGCGGATATCCTGAAGATCAACCATGAAGAGTTGCCCGAAGTGTGCAAGTTGCTGGGCCTGCCAGGCTCGCCGGATATCAATGAATTGGCGCGGCAGCTATTGATGGTGTTTGGCTTGAGTGAGATGTTTGTCACCTGCGGCGAGCAAGGCAGCTTTTGGCTGGATGCCTATGGTAACGGTTTTCGTGCGCCGCCAATGAAGTTGCAGGCGCCTTTTGTGGATAGCGTAGGCGCGGGCGATGCCTATACTGCCGTGGTGATTCGCGGCTTGCTGGCCGGGTGGTCGCGGCAGACCATGCTGACGCGCGCTGCCTGGTTTGCCGCTTCTATTTGCGGTATTCGTGGCGCGGTGCCTGCGGAGACGGATTTTTATGATGACTTTTTATAGTCAGCATCTGGGTGCGTAGCCACAAATTAATTCATAAAAACAGAAACTTAATCTGATAAAAGGCTATGCAAGGCATGGACTTGCCGATATAATGCGCGGTTGGTGTAAATTGAATGTCGGCGTGGTAAGGCAAATAGGTTGTCTGGCTGCCGCGACATTGACGCTAACTCAAAGGAAAAAAGATGGCTGTTACCGCAGAACAATCCGCAAAAATCATTAAAGAATACCAACGCAGTGAAGGCGATACCGCGAGCCCAGAAGTACAAGTGGCTTTGTTGACTAATCGTATCACTTACCTGACTGAGCACTTCAAATCCAACAAAAAAGACAACCACTCACGCCGTGGTCTGTTGGCTCTGGTTAGCCAACGTCGTCGTTTGCTGGACTACCTGAAGGGTAAAGATGTTAGCCGCTATCAAACGCTGATCGAGCGCTTGAACCTGCGTAAATAATTTGGTTTAAAGTGTGACACTTAATCCTGTTCACTTTTAACGAAATAAAAGCCGATGGCATGGTGATTGCCTCGGCTTTTTTGCTTTAAAAAATCACCAAAACGCGGTGGCTTCTGTGAGTGCGTTGCAACTGGTTGAATGGATGCAGCGTGTTGATGGAAGTCACCACAAATCAGGAAATACAGTCGTTGCGCGTGAGGCAAATGCATTGATACCGCCCAAACGCAGACACTAAATGCTGTATTTTCATTGTTGAGATTGGCTATTAGGTAGTGAATAGCCATGGTAGAGAAAAGGAAAAATATGTTTGAAATTACTAAAAAAAGCATCCCGTTTGGTGCGCATACCCTGACATTGGAAACAGGTGAAATTGCACGCCAATCTGATGCTGCAGTGATTGTTAGCTACGGCGATACCGTTGTGCTGGTGGCTGTGACTGCCAAGCGTGAAGTTAAAGAAGGCCAGGATTTCTTTCCATTAACCGTGGATTACCAAGAGAAAACCTATGCAGCTGGCCGTATTCCAGGTGGTTTCTTCAAGCGTGAAGGCCGTCCTTCTGAAAAAGAAACCCTGACTGCACGTTTGATCGACCGTCCATTGCGCCCGCTGTTCCCTGATGCCTTCTATAACGAAGTGCAGGTCGTGGCCACTGTATTGTCACTGGATCCAGAAATTGATTCCGATATCCCGGCTGTGATCGGTGCTTCTGCTGCGCTGGCATTGTCTGGTATTCCTTTCTACGGCCCACTGGGTGCGGCACGTGTAGGTTATATCAATGGTGAATACGTATTGAACCCTGACGTTTCATTGCTCAAAGACTCCGCGTTAGACCTGGTGGTTGGCGCGACTGAATCTGCCGTGATGATGGTTGAATCTGAAGCCAAAGAGCTGTCTGAAGAAGTGATGTTGGGCGCTGTCGTGTTTGGTCACGAGCAAATGCAACCAGTGATCAAGGCGATCAACGAAATGGCTGCCGAAGCTGGTAAAGATGCCTGGGACTGGACACCACCAGAGCCAGACACTGCTTTGATCGACAAAGTCGCTGCGATTGCCGCGGATGACATCAATGCGGCGTTTAAAATTAAATCCAAAGGTGAGCGCTCTTCCAAGCTGGACGAAATTAAGTCCCGCGTGATGAGCACCTTGATCACTGAAGAAACGTCTACGCTGGAAGCCAACAAGATTAAAGACGAGTTCTTTAAACTGGAAGCTAAAACCGTACGTAGCCAGATTTTGAACGGTGAGCCACGTATCGATGGCCGCGACACACGTACTGTGCGCCCGATCACTATCCGCTCTGGCGTGTTGCCGCGTACACACGGCTCCGCCCTGTTTACACGCGGTGAAACGCAAGCGCTGGTGGTGGCCACATTGGGTACTGGCCGCGACGAACAAATCATCGACGCATTGTCTGGTGAATATACTGACCGCTTCATGCTGCACTACAACATGCCTCCCTATGCGACGGGTGAGACCGGCCGTGTGGGTACGCCTAAGCGCCGCGAAATCGGTCACGGCAACCTGGCAAAGCGCGCCTTGAAAGCCGTGCTACCTAAGAAAGAAGACTTTGACTACACCATGCGTGTGGTGTCCGAGATCACCGAGTCTAACGGTTCCAGCTCTATGGCATCTGTCTGTGGTGGCTGCTTGTCCTTGCTGGACGCTGGTGTGCCATTGACAGCGCACGTGGCTGGCGTAGCGATGGGCCTGATCAAAGAAGGCAACCGCGTCGCGGTATTGACCGACATCTTGGGTGACGAAGACCACCTGGGTGATATGGACTTTAAAGTAGCGGGTACCGACAACGGCGTGACCGCGCTGCAAATGGACATCAAAATCACCGGTATCACGGCACAAATCATGCAAGTGGCCTTGGCACAAGCCAAAGAAGGCCGTGCGCACATTCTGGGCCTGATGAAGCAAGCCGTGTCTGGTGTGAACACCGAAATGTCACAGTTTGCGCCACGCATCATCACCATGAAGATCAATCCGGACAAGATCCGTGACGTGATTGGTAAAGGTGGTGCAGTGATTCAGGCATTGACCAAAGAAACCAACACCAGCATCGATATCGAAGATGACGGTACCGTGAAAATTGCGTGTACCAATGCGGATGAAGGTGCTGAAGCACAACGCCGTATTGCACAAATCACGGCTGAGGTTGAAGTTGGCCAGATCTACGAAGGTCCAGTGGTTAAGATTCTGGACTTCGGTGCGGTGGTGACTTTGTTGCCAGGTAAAGATGGTCTGGTACACATTTCACAAATCGCCCACGAGCGCGTTAAAGCGGTGGGTGATTACCTCAAAGAAGGTGATATTGTGAAGGTGAAAGTGGTTGAGCTCGATGACAAAGGTAAAGTGCGTTTGAGCATGAAAGCCCTGATCGACCCACCTGCAAAAGAAGAAGCACCAGCGGCTGAGTAAGTCGTCTGTTGTAAGAAAAAGCCCGCGTCAGCGGGCTTTTTTGTGGCTGTTTGCCAGCGCCAACCGGCAATTGCGTCAATTTACTTATAAAGGGTTTTAGGGTTTTGCCGCATAATGCCGTCGTATGAACAATTAAAAAAAAATCATACGAGAGGCGAGTGGTACACATGATAAAAAAATCAGCTATTCCTATGTTGCTGGCAGGGCTGTTTACCAGCATGCCCAGCCTGGCAAACGAGGCGCTAAATGCGGAGATGGACCTGGACGAGGTGCAAGTGCGCGCGCACTATGATAACGCTGTCGGCACCTCAGATGCGGCCAGTGAGGGCAAGGTCAATGCCAGCCTGATTAAAAACCGCCCCATTTCGCGCATTGGCGAGATTCTCGAGTTTGTGCCCGGCATGATCGTGACGCAGCATAGCGGCAGCGGCAAAGCCAACCAGTTTTACCTGCGCGGCTTTAACCTCGACCACGGCACCGACTTTGCCACCTATGTGGACGAGATGCCGGTCAATATGCGCACCCATGCCCATGGCCAGGGCTACACTGATTTGAATTTCCTGATCCCTGAGCTGGCGGGGCATATCCACTACAAAAAAGGCCCTTATTCGGCCGAGGAAGGCGATTTTTCCTCGGCAGGCGCCGCCCGCTTGCATCTGGTCAATCAGTTGCCGCAAGGCATCGCCAGTTTGACGGTCGGGAGTTATGATTACCAGCGACTGTTGCTGGCTAACTCTACCGCTGTGCACGACGGGCATGTACTCTATGCGCTGGATGTGAACCACTACGATGGCCCATGGCAGCTGGCCGAGGGTGTTAAAAAATACAATGGCTTGCTACGCTACAGCGAAGGCGATGCGCGCGATGGCATGACGCTCACTGCCATGGCGTATCACAACCAGTGGAACTCTACCGACCAGATTCCGCTGCGCGCTGTGCGTAGTGGGCAACTTGGGCGTTTTGACGCGGTTGATCCGACCGATGGCGGCGATTCATCGCGTTATAGCCTGTCGTTTTCCAAGCACCACCGCGACCAGCACGGCGGCTGGCAAGTCAGCGCTTATGCAGTACGCTCCGAGCTCGATTTATATAGCAACTTCACCTATTTTCTCAATGACCCGGTGAATGGTGACCAGTTTAATCAGAGCGAGAAACGCACCATGCTGGGTATTAACGCCAGCAAGTCCTGGCTGGGTGAGTTGGCAGGCATGCCGATGGAAAACAAGCTGGGCATACAAACCCGCTACGACAAACTCTCCCCAGTCGCACTCTATAACACCGCACAAGCACAGCGCTTGTCGCTGATCCGCTCAGATAAGGTCGAAGAAAGCAGTGCCGGATTGTTTGCGGAAAACACCCTGTGGTGGCATGAAAAATTGCGCACGGTGGCGGGTTTGCGTTACGACCGTTATCAGTTCGACGTCAAAAGCAGCATCAACGGCAACTCAGGCAACACGAGTGACGGCATTACCTCGCCCAAACTGTCGGTGATTTTTGGGCCATGGGCCAGCACCGAGTTTTTCTACAATATCGGCAAAGGTTTTCACAGCAACGACGCGCGTGGCACCACCCAAACCCGCTTGCCCAATGGCAACCCCGCATCGCCTGTCACGCCCTTGGTCGGCACGCGTGGCAGCGAGGTTGGCGTGCGTAGCGAGTGGATTCCAGGCTTACAAAGCTCGCTCGCTGTGTGGCAGCTGGACATCGATTCTGAACTGGTGTTTGTCGGCGACGCTGGCGAAACCGAGCCCAGCCGCGCCAGCCGACGCTATGGGGTGGAGTGGAATAACCACTACGTGGTGAATGACTGGTTATTGTTTGATATGGACCTCGCCCTTTCCAAAGCGCGCTTTACGCATACAGACCCTGCTGGCCAATATATCCCTGGCGCCATCAATAAAGTGGCCTCAGTAGGCGCCACCGTGACTAATTGGGGCAACTGGTTTGGCAGTGTGCAATTGCGCTATTTCGGGCCAAGGCCACTAATCGAAGATAACTCGGTACGTTCCAATTCAACCTTCCTCACTTACGCACGCGTCGGCTACCGCATCAACCCAAAAACCACCATGACGCTGGATGTGTTTAACCTGTTTAACCGCAAAGCCAGCGATATCGATTATTACTATGAATCGCAACTGCGCGGCGAGACAACCGCAGTTGAAGGCAAACATTTTCACCCGGTGGAGCCACGCTCCGCCCGCCTGACACTCACTTATAACTTTTGATTCACGTAGTTAGCGCGGCCCAATTTGCGGTATATTAAAAGCATGCGCTCCAAAGAGGGGCGCATGCTTTTTAACTCCAATGAATTGCAGAGAGAGTGTATGCGCCGCATTACTATTTCGGTCGAAGACGACCTGGCCGATGCCTTTGACCAACTGGTTGCCGTGAAAGCCTACCTAAACCGCTCAGAAGCCTTTCGTGACCTGGTGCGCAAAGCGCTGGACGAATCCGTGATGGCCGATGCCGACCACCAACAAGCAGACTGTGTTGCGTCACTCAGTTACGTCTACGATCACCACGAGCGACAGCTCGCCAGTCGGGTCAATCAACTACAACACGACCACCATGACGTAATTATCACTGCCCAGCATGTGCACTTGGATCATGATAACTGTATGGAAACGGTGATATTGAAAGGCAAAATTGCCGAGGTGGAGGCGTGCGTGAATGCGATTTCGTCACAGACGGGCGTGACGCATGCGAAGGTGCATATTATTCCTAGATAATGCTTTTGAGCATCACCCTACTTGAGATCATCAAGCAGGCGTGTGACTGTGCTCTCTAAATTAGGTAAATCATTAAACATGGTTTTCCAGACCATTTCCAGGTCAACCTTGAAGTATCCATGCGCCACTGCATTGCGCATTTCATAAGCAATTCTGAGCGGGATTTCAGGGTGTGCCTGCGCAAACTCAGGAAAGTGTTTTTGAATGTTATTGCTAGCTTCACCAATGATTTCTATATTGCGAATCACTGCATCTTGAATCAATGGGCTTTTGAGAAAACCAAGTTGATCAATATCTTCGGTGTATTGATGAATGCGCTGAATAGCCTGCTGGATGTGTGCCAGATAATCTACCAGTCTCTGCGGTGAGGACCTCATATCAGAATCGCTTCAGACATCACCTGTTGTCTGAATGACTCAGGCAAGGCACCTGGCGTTAACACATCGACTGGTACGCCAAGCAAATCACGTAACTCCATCCGAATAGCACCTATATCCATTAAGGTCATATCATGGTGGGGCTCGACCAGAATATCCAGATCGCTACCTTCAATGTCTTGTGCATGCAAAACAGAGCCAAATACGCGCGCATTGTCAGCACGATGTGCACGGACTATTTCGCGAATCGCGTCTCGGTGTTCGTTTAATGCGATGGATGGTTTCATGGTTTAAATCCTGTCGGCTGAATTTGATACTAGCCAACAATATGCAGTATTGTCAATTAACAGGATTTCTCAGCTAATCGGCGTGATAAACATGTAATTTTACTCTGACCCCAATTATTGCCCCAATTATTGTATTACTCTGACCCCAATTATTTCAATTATTTGCGAAGGTGCATATTATTCCGAGGTGATTAAGAGTGCAGGTTATTTAATCAGTCGAGTCTGAACCTGTTGATTCGCAGAGCAAAAATAAAAACAAATGAGCGCCTTAAATTACGGTGACACCATATAACTGGGCGTCTGAGCATGTATGACGTAATTGGTAGATTAATTGAAACCACAGGTAATACACGTATACTCCAACTTATTATGCATAAACGGTAACCGCTTATTATGAACATTAACTTTAAGTTTATAGGTACACTAATCTTCAAGTGTGTTCTGATATTTGGTATTCCGTACGGAATTAATGAGGTCTTAACCAAGTTTGGCTATGATTTAATTAAAAAATTTGATATCGACTTGTTGCACTACATCCTGTTGTGCGTGATTCTTGCGTTATTTGAAATTCGTAAATCACCAGGTCAAAAAAATCCCCCTAAAGAGGACTTTGCAAAAGCAATATTAATGTATGTGACTTATCTCAAGAGCTCAGGAAGGCACAAAATTGTTGTAGAGCTTAGAAATAAATTAAGTCACCTATTTCACCTGTTAAATTTACAGTCAGATAGAGAGCGACTTGGTGAAATAGCCTTCGCCTCAGCTGTTGCAACTCAAGACAAATTGTCTAAAGCTGAAATTCTAATTGATGACCTTGGTTGGTCTCTGCATTTACAAAATAGAAGTTTAGATGCTAAAAGAAATATTACATTAGCGCTTGATGAGCTTAGTCAGCTGACACCTCAGACTATTGACGAAAAGGAAAGATGTGAAGGAGCTAAAGCTAAGGCATATAGGCATTTAGCTTTTCTTTCAGAGTCAGAAAATGAAGAGTTTTCAAACCTAGCTAGCTGTGAAACTATTATCAACACACTACTTGCTGACTCTTCCTTAATGGAAAGTTGTGCGTCAAAAATTTACTGTCACCAAGCGCAGTTACTTCATGGAAAAGCTTTTTTACAAGTGAAACGAATTGGCTTGCACATAAGTGGAACTGTTATGGCTAACGAGGCGCATAAAGTTGGCGTCTTAAATAATGCAATACACGAACTTGAGAGTGCACTGCAATTATTCAAAAAGATTGATGATACTGAGCGTGTTATTAAAACTTTACTTCACTATGAAAGATTCTTTGATGCACTTGGAGAAAAGACTAAAGCTAATGCCGCTAAAGCAGAAAAAGAAAGTTATTTAACTCGATCTGGATTTGATGGATCTATACAAGATGGTGCAATCACACAATCCCAACTAGCATAAGCAACTTATGACTGAACTGATTGACATTTATGACGCAAATTTGAATCTATTGGGTTCAGAGTTAAGTTTGATAGTTCATCAAGAGGGGTTATGGCATATAACGTTTCATTTATGGCTTGTATCTGCAAATGATGGTGGAAAAGTTCTTTACCAACTTAGAGCAAAAAATTTAGATAACTACCCGGATATATTAGATGCGAGCGCTGCTGGGCATTTGCAAGCTGGAGAAACTATTTCTGATGGGGTTAGAGAGGCCGTAGAGGAGCTTGGGGTTTCTATAGAGTCAACTAAACTGCATTCTCTAGGATTTCGAGTAGAGGTTTCAGATGAGGGGCACAATTACAAAAACAGAGAATACCAAGCTGTGCACATGGCATTAACTGAATTAACACTGGATGATTTTAACCCTGACACAAAAGAAGTCTCAGGGCTGTACTGGATACCCATTAAGGAAGGAATAGACTTATTTACTGGAAAAAGCGATTCTGTTGATTGTGAGGGTATTTATTTTGATGAATCTACAGAGTCATGGATTAAACAAAAATGCAATTTATCTCGCAAGCACTTTTTACCAAGAATCCAACAATACTATTTGACCACACACATCATGGCTGAGCGGTTGCTAAATGGAGATGCAGCGTTGGCTATCTCATGAATGATTTCAATAACTACTATCAAACGGCCGCAATAAACTTTGATAAGTACAGGCTTGATGATGATTCCGAGATTGAGTCTCACACCTCATGGTTTATAAATAATTTAAATCCTAAAAATATCAAATTATTAGATATAGGGTGTGGAACTGGAAGGTACGGACTATCTTTTTATAATAAAGGGATGACAGTACTTGGAGTGGATAAATCACCAGATCAAATTCTTATTGCATCAAAGAGAATACCGACGATTTGTTCCGAAGTTTTTCAGGCTGAATTTCCTAATCAATCTTACGATGCAGTATGCTTGATTATGGTGATCCATCAGTTTAAGCCGCTTGAACTTCCTACCCTCTTTAAAAAAATTGCACATGCCCTTAAACCAGAAGGCAGGCTATGGATTAAAACATGTAGTCATAAGGATCTATCAAAGCGTCCATTTAACGATGAGTTTCCGTCAGCTCTGAAGATTAATATTGAAAGATACCCATCAATTGAATGTTTGGTAGAGTTGGCCATTAAGTATGGTTTTGAATGTTCAAGGCAAGAGTCGATCTGCAATGAATTCAACCTGTCAGGAAATGAAATACTTCAGCGATTTAAGGGTAAGCATAATTCCACGCTCTATTTAATGTCAGAAGGTGATGTCGCTGCTGGATTGAGCTTGCTTGAAACAAAATACGATAAGCATAAAGATTACTCCTTCACGCATTCACATACTTTATTAGAGTTTAAAAAACTAAATAATTAACTTAAATGAGAGCTGATTTTTTTGGTAAAAATGTGCACATTGCTAGACATGTTGAAACTAATAAAAACGTATTAGGAATCCATGGCTCATCAGATGAATGCTCAATGTCTGAGCATACAGTCAAGCAATTGAATTGGCTTGCTAGATATATTCAATCTCATAACATCAAGAGAATCATCTTTGGAAAAACAACACAATGCGAATTTACAAGTGATTGGTTAGCCAAAGAACTCAATATTGAACAACACGCATTCGAAATAGCACCGTTTAATATGGGTGATTATGCTGGGTTAACGCACACTCAATTGCGGGAGAGAAACTTAAACCTCTCAATTGCAATGGAACAGTTCCGATATAGAGTCCTACCTTACAAGCGAACTCTACTTACTGAATTAGACGATCCTGATTCAATGTCTCAAGAGCTCCTGCTATGGTCTGAGAGCGTTCCTAAAAAATTCTTGAATGATTCAATTTACATTTTATCAAGCTCTCTCGTAAATAAACTGCTCAACTTCTCCAAAGGTGTTCTACCAAATAGTGATTTGTATTTTAATATTGGGTTCGATACATCTTGCGCTATAAATATTCATTCATGGCGTAATTCAAAAAAGCAGTGGCCTTATATTGAACACAAAACGTTGACTACTAGACTGGGTAATGTTGTTGTTGCTGAGCATAAACCAGCCTTGTCTGCATTTAAAAAATCCACAGTTATTATCTACCCAGGGGTTTTTGGATGCTCTAGGTTTGGACCTTATAATTTGTTTAATCGATTGGCTAAAAGATTAGCTCAGATGGGAATAAGATGTATTATTTTTGACCCAATCGGATCAGGTGAATCGTCAGATATTTATCGATCTTTAGAAACAGAAATTGAGAGCCTAAATGCTGTCGTGGGGAGCTACTCCCGAACCAGTTATTTAACTATTTGTGCTCATAGCATTTCAGCAAACATTGTAAGTCGACATAATTTCGATGCCGCATTAAAAAGACATTTTATTTCGCCGCTACTTAATATTTCAAAATTGAAAAAGTTGTGGGGAGTTACAGATAAGCCTTTCTCGCGCCATGGTTTGAACTTCTCGGGAAGTTTACTTGATGGATTGAGAATGCAAGAAAATAGTAATACTTCATATTATTTTGGAACAAATGATGAGTACGTAGATTTATCTCAGATAAACGACCTATCAAGAAATGCGCAAGTAAATGTCTTTAAACTAGCTGGCCATAATTTCTCTGAAGTTGATACATCTATCGATTTAATTAACTTGATTTCTGAAAATATTAAAGCTGAAAATACTCAATAAGCACCCACCGTAGGCCTTCAACCAATTAGCCCTTGCCTCAACTTACATAAGAAATTGATGGAGTACCTATCTGACACTTTGTTGCAAACAATTATAGTAGCTTTGTACCCAGCGGGACTTCGTGTTCAGGTACACATAAAGTCACTCTTCCATCCGCATCATGAAAGCCAGTCACCAAGCATTCTGACATCAATGGGCCGATTTGCTTGGGCGGGAAATTCACTACGGCGACCACTTGTTTGCCGATCAGGCTTTCTGGTGTGTAAAGCGCGGTGATTTGGGCGCTGGATTTACGCACGCCGATTTCTGGGCCAAAGTCGATCTGCAGTTTGTAAGCAGGTTTGCGAGCCTCGGCAAATACTTCGGCTGCAATCACGCGCCCAACTCTTAACTCCACTTTGGTAAAGTCGTTCCATTCGATTTGATTCATATCACCATATCCTTAAAGATCATCTGGCGATGATCGTTGAAGCTTTAAACCAACGTTAATGGGCGTATTCTGCAAGTATTTATTTCCAGAGTATTTCAACGTGCGTGGTGTGCTAAAAAGGTGTCAATGATTACCGCATTTTTTGCGGTAATTAAAAGAACTGATTACCGCATGAGGGGATTCTTGCTAATGGGTTGATGGGGTCGGAGTAAAGTGATTCGCTTATTTTCAATGGGTTAATTGAACTCAGCCTGCATCGAGTCATTGCGTCCAATCTTCCATTTTGGTGACTGGTGGGGTCAGAGTAAAGTCATTAACTTATTTTCACTCAGTACATTCATTGCGTCCAATCTTCCATTTTCAAGCCTTCAATCCGCTCAAAATGCTTGGTGTTATGCGTCACTAAAATCAAGTTTTCGGAAAGTGCATGGGCGGCGATCATGACATCTAGGTCGCCAATGGGTAGGCCGGTTTTGCGCAGTTGGGCGTTAATGGTGCCGTATAAATCTGCGGCCTGTGTGGTCCAAACTAATGTGGGGGTGGCTTCTAGCAGCAGATCAATCGTGGCGTTGCGTTTGTCGTTCTCATTAAGTAAGGCTTGCCCGAAGCGAATTTCAGCGCGAGTGACCACAGAAATAGCTAATTCATGGGCTCTTAATGTAGATTCAACGCGCTGCTGCAATCCGATATGTTGTTGCCGCGTAAAGTAGCCAATAATGTTGGTGTCCGCCAAATAGCGAATCATGATTGTATGTTTGCTTGAGGATTGGCTTGGTCGTCGTCAGCAAACGGGTTGCGCGGTGGTGCGTAGCTGCGTTCAGCTAAAAAATCGTCTGGCAAAGGATTTTCTTTCAGCATTCTAAACAGCGTATCTAATTTAGATTCGTCGTTGACCACAGGCTTTAAGGTAATTTCGCCTGTGATTTCATTTTTGCTAATCCACATTTCGGTTGCATCGACACGAAAAGCCTTGGGTAAGCGCACGGCTTGGCTGTGACCTGTATTAAACACTTTGGCGGTGGCTTGCATGATGCACTCCTATTTGTATCTACATAATCATAGATACATTAGCACATTTTTTGTTCATCAGCTATTTGGTAGCGTGTTTATCTGATCAGCGCCGACACTGCCTTGAACTGCGCATGCCTGGCGCCTTGCATAGGTTCAAACAACATAGACTCTGTGTTTGTAATGATGCAACCTGCTGCGCGTAGTCTTTCAATCGCGTTTTTGCGGTTGGCCTCACTGCGTGAAATCACGGCGTCTTCAACGATAAACACCTGTTTGCCCGCAGCGAGTGCATCGAGGGCTGTTTGTAATACGCAGATATGGGTTTCCAGTCCGAACAGCACCACTTGCGGCGCAACGCTGATGGAGGATTCCTGCAAGGCGGGTTCATGCCAGGCAGAGAAGGCGAGTTTGGCGGTGCGTGGGGTGTATTCGGGTAGCAGGGCTTGCAGCGCTGGCAACGTCTCGCCTAGTTTTTCCGGGTACTGCTCAGTGACCCATAGCGGAATATTCAGTAATTGCGCACCTTGCAGCAGGCGCTGGATGTTTTTGACCACCGTTGCCATGGTGGCTTCTGGCATCGCGTCACACAGCCGCGTTTGCACATCAATCAATATCCAAACAGCTTCTGTGCTGGCAATTGCAGATTTCATGGCTTATCTCTTGGCGAGTTGTTGGTCTATGTCTTGTAAATCGGCTTCGGAGACGATGCCGCTGGCGGTTTTCAGGCGGATGATATTGACCAGGTAGTTATAGCGCGCCTGCAATAAATCGCGGTTGGCGCTGTAATACTGTTGTTGCGCATTAAGCACGTCGACGCTGGTACGTATGCCGACTTCGTAGCCCAGTTTGGTGGAGTCGAGCTGGCTTTGGCTGCTCTTGAGCGCTTGTTCCAAGGCTTTGACCTGCGCAATGCTGGTGCTCAGGTTGAGGTAGGCGCGTTGTGTTTCGAGTGAGGTCTGGCGCATGGTGTTTTGCAGGTCATCCAGCGCTTTTTGCCGGTTGTAGGCTGCCTGGCGCACGCGCGAGGTGACTGCACCCCCTTGGTAGAGCGGCACGGAGACTTCCACGCCTATGCTGGCACTTTTCAGGTCGGCGCCAAACCCATACTGGCCGCCGTTGGCGTAACTGTCCTGATAGTTCGCGACGGCATCCACCGTTGGGTAATGCCCGGCCCGCGCGATTTCAATATCCTTTTCATTCACCTGCACCGTTTCTTGCTGTATCTGGAGTGTCAGGTTGCTGGCATTGGTCACGTCTTGCCATTCCTGCATGGGTTTCAGGCTAGGCGCGATCTGTATATCGTCGCGTACATTGGCCAGTTGTTCAGGCAATTTGCCAGTAATCGCCTGCAGGCTGCGTTTGGCGATTTCCATGTCGTTCACAGCCGATAAGGTTTGGGCCTCGATGAGGTCGTCACGCGCTTGCGCTTCGTTGACGTCGGTGATGGTGGCGGTGCCCACATCAAAGTTGGCCTTGGCCTGTTGCAACTGGCGTTGAATAGCCGCTTTTTGCGCGGCCATGAGGGTGATGCGGTCTTGTGCCAGCAACACCTCAAAATAGGCCTGAGTGGTGCGTAACATCAGGTTTTGTTGCGCCAGATGATATTGCTTGTCGGCAATGCTGACTTGCACTTTGCTCTGGTCTATGCGCTCCAGATTTTCTTTGCGGAAAATCGGTTGCCTGGCTTGCAGTTGGGCCTGGTAGCCCTCGAAATTATTGCGGCCGCCCGGGAAGGGGGCCGGGCTGCCAATGATTTTTAAATCGGTACGATTGGCATTGGCGCCAGCAGTTAAATTGACTGATGGCCGATAAGCCGCCTTAGCCTGCTCAATGATTTCCTGCGCGGCCAGATTAGCGCTACCTGCCGATGCCAGCACCGGGTCGTTGGCTTTGGCTTCCTGGTAAATGTCGACCAGGCTTTGTGAGGCTGCAAACGCCAGTTGTGGCAGCCCTGTGCTGCTCACAAGCACTAATAACCGGAACCAGGAAGTGATCGACATGGATATGCGCTTTAGAATGAGAACGCTTGTGCCTGCGGTGCGTTTTGCAGTTCTGTCAGGCTGGTTTCAAACAGCACATCTTGCTTGTAGCTGTGCTCTGCCAGGCGCTGAATCAGCGTGGCCTGCATCACGGGTGCCTGGCCGAGGACGATGAGCAGTCTGCCACCGATGCTGAGCTGGTAGCGCACGCCTTCAGGCTCTACCGGGCTGGACGCAGTAAAGACAATCGCATCGTAAGGGGCTTGTGATTCGTAACCATTGTGGCCGTCTAACTCGATGACTTGTGCGTTTTGAATCCCTTGTTTGGTCAGGTTGTGTGTCGCCAGGGCAGCCAGCTCCGGGAAGATTTCCAGTGCCGTCACTTGCGCGCAATGTTGCGCCATCAAGGCCGCCAAGTAGCCGCTGCCAGCGCCTACCAGTAATACTTTATCTTTGGCTTGCAGTTGCAGTGCCTGCAAAAAACGGCCTTCTACTTTGGGGCTCAGCATTTGCTGGCTGTGTGCCAACGGGATCTCGATATCGGCAAACGCCAGGCCGCGGTAGGCTTCGGGCACAAAGTTCTCCCTTGGCATATTGTTCAACGTCGCCAATACTTGCGGGTCCAGCACCTCCCAGGTGCGAATCTGTTGCTCAATCATGTTAAAACGTGCGGTTGCCTGATCTGTCATGTCTTGAATCCCAATGTCGATTATTGATAAGCCGTATTATAGGGCACTTCTATAAATTCAATTTGCGTCGCGATACTGCGTTGCTCATAAAAAATGCTTCCTGACATATAAGCCATATGCGGCGTCATCATTTTTTAATCGCGCCGTGATTGCATGGCGCTTGCCGTGAGTCCGGCCCAGAATGTATACAGGGCCGGCACAAACAAAATGGTGAGCACGGTGGCGACGGCTAGCCCGCCCATAATGGCCACTGCCATCGGGCCAAAGAACACGCTGCGGGTGAGCGGGATCATGGCCAAAATGGCGGCAGCAGCGGTTAACACAATCGGCCGGAAGCGACGCACGGTCGATTGCACCACGGCTTGTTCCAGCGAGGCACCTTCGGCAATATCCTGTTTGATCTGATCAACCAGGATCACCGAGTTACGCATGATCATGCCAGACAAGGCAATGCTGCCCAGCATGGCGACAAAGCCGAACGGCATGTTGAAAATGAGCAGCGCGAAGGTGATGCCTATCATGCCCAGTGGCGCGGTGAGCACCACCAGAATCACGTTAGAAATACTGCGCAATTGCAGCATGAGCAGCGTGAATACCACGGCTAAGAACAGCGGCGCGCCTTTCGCCACCGATGCGGCGCCCTTGGCCGCCTCTTCAATCGCACCGCCGGTTTCTACCGTCACGCCTGCTGGCAGTTGCTGCAAAATGGGCGCTATGGCCTGCTGAATTTGCGCAGACACCACGGGCGCCTGCATATTGCCGCGTAAATGCGCACGCACGGTGAGTGAGGGCACGCGGTTGCGTCGCCAGATCACGCCTTCTTCAAAGCCGTGGTGGATATTGGCTACCTGCGCCAATGGCACACGCTCGCCGCGCTGGCTTAATACCGTGAGTTGCGCCAGTTGCGATAACTTGGCGTGGTCTGCCTGGCTGCTACGCATGACCAGGTCTATGCGCTCGTTACCTTCCCTAAACTCGCTGACCATCTGCTCAAAGTATTGGGTATTCAGGAGCTGTGCAATGTCTGTCGAGCTCACTCCCAGCAATCTGGCCTTGTGCTGGTCGATGTCGACATGGATTACTTTGCTTGGCTCTTCCCAGCCCAGTTGCACGTTGCGCAGATGCGGATTGGCACGCATGGCCTCTGCAATTTTGTGCGCGACGTCTCGAATCGCTGGCAGGTTTTGTCCATCGACCCGGAACTGCACTGGGAAGCCAACGGGCGGGCCATTTTCCAGGCGCAACACCGAGGCGCGCAATTGCGGGAAATCGTGTTCAAACAAACTCAGCAAGTCGTTACGCAGGGCTTCGCGCTGTTCCAGGCTATTGGTCAAGATCACCAGTTGCGCAAAGGCGCGATGCGGCAGTTGTACATCGAGTGGCAGGTAGTAGCGCGGTGCGCCAGAGCCGACGTAAGACACTACATTTTGCAGTGCGCCATGTTTTTTTTGCCAGCCTTGCAGCCATTGTTCCAGTTGGCTGACGGCGGTATCTGTTGATTGGTCGCTGGCATTTTCGGCCAGGCGCAAGTCGACCACGACTTCGAGTCGCGTGGAGTCGGGGAAAAACTGTTGTTGTACTTTGCCAAAGCTGAGCATGGATACCACAAACAGGCCGATGGTCGCCACAATGACACTGCCTTTGTGTTGTACGCACCAGCTAATGATGCTCTCCAGCCGTTGGTAAAACGGCGTTTGATAGAGGCCTGCATGATTGTGAGTGCTTGCTTCGATATTTGTGTTTGCTTCGGCGTTTTTGATTGCTACGCTGTGCTGACTGGCCTTGGGCAGTAAGTGGTAGCCCAGAAAAGGAATCACAATCACGGCGGCAATCCACGACAAGGTGAGCGCAATGGCAGAAACCTGGAAAATGGAGCGCGTGTATTCGCCGGTGGACGACACGGCGGTGGCGATTGGCAAGAAGCCCGCCACCGTGACCAGGGTGCCTGTGAGCATGGGCATGGCGGTGGAGGTATAGGCGAATGAGGCTGCTTGCAGGCGGTCCCAGCCTTGTTCCATTTTGGCGGCCATCATTTCAACTGCAATGATGGCGTCGTCGACCAGTAGGCCGAGTGCCAGAATCAGCGCCCCCAGCGAGATTTTGTGCAGGCCGATGTTCAGCCAGTCCATGAGCAGGAAAGTGCCTGCCAGCACAATGGGAATCGCCACCGCGACCACAATGCCGGTGCGCCAGCCTAATGACAGCAGGCTCACGGCCAGCACGATAATCAGCGCCTCGCTAAGTGAGCGCACAAAGTCATGGACCGAGTGTTGCACGATATCTGGTTGTGAGGTGACCAGGTGTAGTTGCACGCCGACCGGTAACTGTTTTTGTACGCTGGTGATGGTGTGTTGCATGGCTTCGCCCAGCGCGATGACGTCACCGCCTTGCTGCATACTGACGCCAATCAACAGGGCCGAGGTGCCGTTAAAGTGGATGCGCTGTGCAGGCGGATTGGCATAACCGTGTTTGATGGTAGCGATGTCGCCCAATGTCAGGTTCTGGTTGCCCGCGCGAATCGGGAACTGGCGCAGCTCTTCCAGCGTCTGTAAGCGCCCACTCACGCTCAGGCGGATTCTCTCTGGGCCGGTATCAAAGGTGCCCGCGCCGACGACCGCGTTTTGCTGTTGCAGCAGTTGCGCTAATTGCGCCGGGCTGATGCCAAGGGAGGTCAGTTTCTGGTTAGAAATCTCGATAATGATTTTTTGTGGCTGCTCGCCAAATAAATCGACTTTTTCCACATCGGCCAGTTTGAGCAGGCGCGCACGCACCCACTCCGCCTGTCTTTTTAATTGTTGCTGCGTCAGGCCGTCGGCTGTGATGGCATACATGGTGCCGTAAACATCGCTAAACTCATCGTTAAAGGTCAGGCTTTGCAGGTCACTGGGGAAGGTATGGCGGATATCGCCGATTTTTTTGCGCACCTGATACCACAGCTCGGGGATTTTCTCCGAAAAGGTGTTGTCGCGAATAACGATAAACACCACCGATTCCCCGGGTCTGGAGTAGCTGCTGGTGTAGTCGATAGACGGTATTTCTTGCAGTTTTTTTTCGATTTTGTCGGTGACTTGCTGTTCGACCTCCAGGGCAGAGGCGCCAGGCCAACTGCTGCGGATCAGCATCACTTTAAAGGTGAAGGGCGGGTCTTCTGATTGACCAAGGTGGGTATAGGCCAACACCCCGGCCAGCACGGTCAGGATAATAAAATACAACACCAGGACCTGGTTTTTGAGCGCCCAGGTCGACAGGTTGAAGCCTGGAGAGGCCTGCGCTTCGTCGCTGTGGTGTGGCGTGCTCATTAGCGCAATACCTCTGGACTTGGCGTCACGGCTTGTACACGCATGCCTTCGGTCAGCGTGTGTATGCCTATGGTGGCGATGGTTTCACCTGCCTGCAGGCCGCTGGTAATCTCGATGCCGTTTTCAGTGAGTGCGCCTGTTGTCACCTGGCGTAAATGAGCCTGATGCTTGGCGTCAATCACCCATACACCGGCTTGTTCGCCATGGCGGGTGACGGCAGTGGAAGGCACGATGATGGTAGGGGCTGTGGTGGAAGGCGCAAAACTCACTTGCGCCGTCATGCCGAGCTTGATGCGCTGATCGGCATTGAGCAGTTGAATGCGCAGGTCAAAGGCGTGGGTTTGGCTATTGGCCGCCGGAGAGATTTCACGGATGCGCCCTTGGTAGCGCTGTGGCATATCGCCCAAACTGACCTGGGTGGCGTCACCCACATGCAGGCGGTCTATCAATGTTTCTGGTACTGCAATCATCACTTCCAGCATTTGTAAGTCATAAATTTGCGCAATGGTTTGCCCGGCGGCAACCACCTGACCTGGCTCGGCCTGGATCATGCCAATCACACCGGCGCGGTCGGCCACCAGTTGCGTATAGCCGGTCTGGTGCTGGCTGACGGCAGCTTGTGATTTGGTTTGCGCCAGACGCGCCTGGGCAGTTTTGACTTGCGTGTCGTAACTGTCTAGCGCCGATTTTGAAATAAATTTCTGGCTATATAACTGCTGGCGGCGCGCCAGTTCTGCCTGCGCCAATGCCAGGTTGGCTTGTGCAGTTTGCACTTCGGCATCCGCCGCTTGTGCATTGAGGCGGCTGTCGTTAGGGTCGAGTTGAGCGATTAGCTGGCCTTTTTTGACGGTCTCACCGACGTTGACTGCGCGTGAAATGATTTTGCCTGCGATGCGAAAGCCGATATTCGACTCATAACGTGTTTTCACTTCACCGGTATAGCTGGCGCTGGCCTGGTGGCTGGCGCTGCCTACGGTCATCACCCATACCGGGCGCGGTGCAGCGGCCTCTTCGGTTTGCTGCTGGCAGGCGCTGGCAAGCAGGGCCAGGCAGAGGCTAGTCATCATCAACGGCTTATTCATGTGTCGTTTCTTTCATTAATCCATGCATGCACATGCTGACCATCGCCTGCATGCGCGCCTCTAGCGGGCGCCAGTTAATCCAGGCGTCATCTGCCAGGTTGATTTGTAGCGCACACAGGCCATGCATGGCCGCCCAAACGGTTTGTGCAATCAGCACCGGGTCAGTCAATGTCGGTTTAAACACGCCCGCATGCCAGGCGCTGGTGACCACGTCTATCAGTTGCGAGTAAGCATCCTGCTCGTGGTTGTTTTGCTCAATGCTCGAAAACGCCGGGTCGCAGGGCAGATGCTGGGTCATAAACATCATGCGGTAATGGTTGGGGTTGGTGAGCGCGAACTGCACATAATGTTGCCCAAATTGCAAAAAACGCTGTAACGGATCGCTGATGCTGAGGGTCGATTTTAAGGATTGTGCCAGTTTGATCACATCTGCGTCTACCACCGCTCTTAATAACTGGTCTTTGTCGCTAAAGTACAGATAGAGGCTGGTGGCCGAGTAGCCGACCTGCTGCGCCACGGCACGCATGGTCACGGCTTCTACGCCCTGGTGAATAAACAGCTCGCGCGCCGCATCCATGATGGCGGTGCGTACGGCCTGTTTTTCAGCGCTGGTTTTAACCTTAGGTGGCATGCAAATACATGGATTGTTTAATATAACATCGTTAACTTAACATTGTTATTTTTAAATGTCAAATCGTGCTGGTGTTTCTGTCGAGAATGGTTCAGAGTAACAAATGTGATACATATTTGGCAGGAGTTGGTGCTGAGCCGATATGCATCACACCGATGCCTGATTCGCTGACCGGGCGATGAGGCACGCGTTCAATAATGACAAGGAGCGATCAGTATGAATGTACGGCAGCGTTGGGTCAGTTTTTTGGGGCGTGTATTGTTATCTTTGATTTTTATTATTAGCGGCATCGCCAAAATCATGGACCCGGCCGGGACCATTGCCTATATTGAAAGTGCCCACTTGCCTTTGCCGCAGGTGGCTTATGTGGTGGCGCTGGTGGTTGAGTTAGGCCTGGGCATCGCCCTGTTGGTCGGCTTTAAGGCGCAGTTGGCCGCCGCGGGCATCGCCGTGTTTACCTTTGTCACCGCCTTGATGTTTCACAGCAATATGGCCGACCCGATGCAGGTGATTATGTTTCTTAAAAATATCACCATTATTGGTGGCCTCTTAGTGATTATTGCGTTTGGCCCGGGCGGCTACAGTATCGATGGCGGTAAACGCGTCACACTTATGGAGTAGGACTCCGCTTAGGCGGCCGTGGGTTGAAACCACTGCCGCAAGTGCTCAATTAAGGCCAGCGCATTGGCCGACACCTGCTTGTGGTAAGGATACATGGCATAAATGCCCGCCTGCTGCATGCGATAGTCTGCCAGCACTTCTACCAGACGGCCACGTAGCAAATCTTCCAGCACATAAAAAGCCGGTAGGCCGGTAATGCCCAACCCGGCCACGGCAGCGTCGCGCAAGACCTCGCCGTGGTTAGATTTTAAGTGCGCGTGAATCGGGATACGGTGTATCTGGTCATGTTCGCTGAACAGCCACTCACTGGCGCGGTGCGTTAAACATGCATGTTTGGACAGTGCCTGCGGCGAGGCGGGCACGCCATGGCGCGCAATGTAATCCGGGCTGCAACAATAACGCATTGCCGCGTCTTCGAGCTTGCGCGCCACCATGCCGTCTTCGGGTTGATCGGTCACCCGTATCACCATGTCATAGCCTTCGCTAATCATATCCACATGCCGATTATCTGCATCCAGCCACACATCCACCAAGGGGTGTTGTTGCATAAAAGCGGTGAGCGCTGGCGCCAGCCGCAGGTTGGCGTAAGACAATGGCACAGAGATCTTGAGCAAGCCACGTAGCGCATCCGAGCGATTGCTCACCTCTAATTCAGCATCATGGATGGCTTGCAAAATGTGTTGCGCGCGCTGAAAAAACACTTTGCCGGTTTCTGTTGGCGACAGTTTGCGCGTCGTGCGCAGTAGCAATCGCACGCCCAGACGGGCCTCCAGCGCGATGATGCGACGGCTGACCAGTTGCTTTGAGATGCCCAGTGCCTGGGCTGCGCTGGTGAAATTGCCGTGTTTTACCACTTCGACAAAAAAATGCATTTCTTCTAATGAGGCCATAGATTGTCAACCTATATGAGACAGTTTTACTAATTTTAGTGGGATTATCATTTTTTTGTTTCAGGAATACAATGCCATTCATCAGCTAAACCAATACCGTCACTATTTTCTCAGGGAAGTGTGCGATGTCCGGCTGATGATCACATCGCACAAACAACATAAAGGAGCACAACATGAACGCAATCCAATCCGCAGCCAGTGTGGCTGGCCGTATTTTGTTATCACAGATTTTTATTATCAGCGGCTTGAGTAAAGCGGCCAACCCTGCGGGCACCATCGGTTATATCCAGAGCGTGGGTGCACCATTGCCCGAGGTGGCTTATGCCATTGCCTTGTTTGTTGAGCTGGTGCTGGGTGTTGCTTTGCTGGTGGGCTACAAAACCCGTCTGGCCGCTGCCGGGATTGCTATCTTTACCGTGGCAACTGCGTTTATGTTCCACAACAACCTGGCCGATCAGATGCAGCAAATCATGTTCCTGAAAAACCTGACCATTGTTGGTGGCTTGCTGATGGTGGTGGCGTTTGGCGCGGGCGCATTCAGTGTGGACAACCGTCGCCGCTAATCTAAACGGAGTGAATTGGTATGACGACGCTGTTTGTCTCGCATGGTGCGCCTACGCTGGCGATTGAGCCGGGTAAAACCGGCCAGTTGCTGGCGGAGATTGCCGCTAAGCTGCCCAGGCCGGAGGCCATCCTGGTGGTGTCTGCGCATTGGGATACGCGGGTGCCTACTGTGAGCCTGGCCACACAGCCGGAAACCATCCACGATTTTGCCGGGTTTCCACCTGCTTTGTATGCCAAGCAATACCCGGCACCGGGCGCACCTGCGCTGGCGCAACAAGTGGCAGCCTTATTGCAGTCGCACGACATCGCAGTGCAAGCGCATCCCCAACGCGGGCTGGATCATGGCGCCTGGGTGCCGTTGATGCTGATGTATCCTGAAGCAGACATACCGGTCACCCAGTTGTCGATTCAGAGCCGCAGCACCCCCGCCCAGCAGTTTGCGTTGGGGCGTGCGTTACAAGCGCTGCATGCGCAAAATGTGCTGATATTGGCTTCTGGCGCCATCACGCATAACTTATCGGACTTTTTTACCAGTGACAGGGAGGCGGCGCCTTTGCCCTATGTTGCACCGTTTGCCGACTGGATGGCTGAACGCATCGCGCAGCAGCAATGGACAAGCATGCTCAATTACCGGGCCGATTGCCCACAGGGCGTGCGGGCGCATCCGAGTGAGGATCATTTAATGCCTTTGTTTGTGGCCGCGGGCAGTGCAAACGGCGTTGCAAAACGGTTTACGCCAGAAAACACCTACGGCATTTTAGCGATGGATGCTTACCTCTGGGCTGAATAACCATGACATGCCGTCAATGGGGCATTAACGTAAGCCGTATTGGTTGAGTTTGTTCCACAGTGAGCGCTCACTGATTTCAAGCAGTTTGGCTGCCTTGGTTTTGTTACCCTGGCAGGCGTCCAGCGCTTGTAAAATCAGGCGGCGCTCTATGGTTTCGGTTGCGCGCGGGATAGACAGGTCATTGCCTTCGCTGTTTGCCGTGCTGGGTTCGCTGCTGGCTGGTGCAAGTGATTGCGTAATATCGGCGGGTAAGTGTTGTGGCTGTATGGTCTGGCCCCCAGCCAGAATAGCGGCGCGTTCCAGAATATTCTCCAGTTCGCGCACATTGCCAGGCCAGCGATATTGCTGCAAGCATGCACGGGCGCTTTCACTCAGCTTGCCCTGGCGTTTATGCAGAAAGTAGTCAGCCAGCAAGCCGACATCTTCGCCGCGCTCACGCAGTGGCGGCACTTGCAGTTGGATTACGTTCAGGCGGTAATACACATCCTCACGCAACTTGCCTTCTTTGACTGCTTGCAGCGGATCACGGTTAGTGGCTGCCACCACGCGCACATCCAGTGCAATCTGCCGGTTGCCGCCCAGCTTTTCCACCACGTTTTCTTGTAGCACGCGCAATAACTTAGACTGTAACTGGATAGGCATTTCGGTGATTTCATCCAGAAACAGCGTGCCGCCATTGGCCAGTTCAAACTTACCAACACGCTCTTTCACCGCGCCGGTAAACGCGCCTTTTTCATGCCCAAATAATTCGGATTCCAGAATGTCGACCGGAATGGCGGCACAGTTGACGGCCACGAAGAGCTGCGATTTACGCGGCGAGGCATCGTGCAGCGCTTTTGCCACCAGCTCTTTACCGGTGCCGGTTTCGCCTACAATAAACGCCGTTGCACGCTCTGGTGCCACTTGCTGGATCATTTGCTTGAGTGATTGCATGGGCGCGCTGTTGCCTATGAGTCCGGTCACCGCTGGCTGGCTGGCTTCCTTAAAAAAAGCATTTTCCAGCTGGATGCGGTTGACCGCCAGGGCTTTCTGGATGGCAATTTCCAGGGTCTCGAGCTCAAACGGGCGCAGAATATAATCGCTGGCGCCCAGTTTCATGGCTTCGACCGCGGTTTTGATCTCCCCTTGCGCTGTCACCATGATAAATGGCAAGCGCTCATATTGTTTGCGCAACGCTTCCAGCAATTGCAGGCCATTCATGCCTGGCATGTGCAGGTCACTCACGACCAGGTCAATTTGCTGTTGTTGTATGAGCTCCAGCGCTTCGCGGCCATTGCCCGCAGACAGTGCCCGATAGCCCGCCTGGCGCAAGCTGATTTCCAGTAACCTGCGCATATGCGGTTCATCATCTACAGCCAAAATAGTATGTTGCGGGGTGGACATGGTTATGCGGTCGCTAATGGGAGTGATAAGTTAAATTGGGCGCCTTGCCAGGCGCTGGTGCTATAGCTGATTGTACCATTGTGCGCTTCTATGATTTGCTTGACGACGGCCAGCCCGAGGCCGACGCCGCCAGCGCGCTGGGTAAAAAAGGCTTCAAATAAATGGTCTTGCTGTGCTGGTGGGACGCCAGGGCCATTGTCCGCGACAGTCATGTGGGCATGTGAGTCGTCGGCTTCCAGTTGCAGGGCAACCTGGCCACCTTCCGGCAAAATCTGAATCGCATTCATGAGCAAGTTAACCAGCACTTGCGTCATCTGGTCTTGGTCAGCGTCAACCACTACAGTTTGCGTGGCGTGAAATATGAGTTGAATCTGCTTGGCCTGCGCCTGTTTTTGCAGCATGGCAACGACGTGCTGCAAATGCGCTTGCAGGTCTAATGGCGTTTTATTGGGTGGACGTGGCCGCGCCGTATCAATCAGGGCGCTGACCAGTTTATTCAGGCGTTCGGTTTCAGAAATAATAAATCCGAGCACCTCGCGGCCGTCTTCACTCAGCTGCGGCTCCCTGAGTAAGACGTCGGCCGAGGAGCGCATGATGCCCAGCGGCGTTCTTACCTCGTGGCTCATGGCGGCGGCCATTTCGCCGACCACGGCTAATTTTGCCGCGCGGGTGAGTTGCTGTTCTGACTCGGCCAGGTCGCTGGCCATTTTCGTGAATGCCTGATGCAAGGATTGCACCTCGGCCGGACCGCTGGCGGCCGGTGGTTGGCTGCCGGGCTGGCGAAAGCGTTGAACATAACGCGTGAGTGTTTCTAGCGGACGGCTGATATTTTGCGCCAGAGGCCGCACCAGTAATAACGAGAACACCAGAATGGCGCCGAGCAAGGCAATAAAAATCATGCCCAGGCGGTGTACAGGCGCAACGGCCACATCGTGGTCTTTGTTCAGGTGTATCTGCCAGCCATTGAGTGGCAAGCGGCTGGTTATCGCCGCTTTGGCATGCAGGCTGTGTTTTTGATCTGACCACAAGCGGGATTGTGCGAGCATGTGTTGTTTGTTGTCCAACAACGCCAGCGCTGTGCTGTGTTGCGCAGCATGGTTTAGCACGTTTTCAATGACTTGCCAGTTAAAGGTCGCAATCAATTGACCCATGGGCTGTAACGTGTTTTGTGAAAAGATCGGCGCGGAAATCATCAACTGGTGATTGTTGAGATGATAGATGGTAATGGTTTGGCCATTGTCGCGAAACGACATCCACACAGGTGGCGTGTGTAGGGTCTGGCCAATATTGGCGGGGCGGCTGGAGGCGACAATATGTGCCTGTAAATCTGCTACATCCAGGCTGACATATTGCTCTGCGTAGCTATGCCGAGTCTCGGCCAAAAAGATGGATAGCCGCTTATCAATGTCGCCAATCAGCATGTCCTGCATGATGGCGAGCTGGCTCCAGCTACGCACATTCTGTACGCGTTCGTTCATGACGCGGTCAACGTGCTCTGCCACCGCGTTACCCGTGGTTTGCAGGTCGTGCTGAATTTCAATCCGCAATGCCTGCCTGGCTTGGTAAAAGCTCAGCAGGCTCACTAAAAGCGCGGGCAGCAGGCCAGCCAGCAAAAATGCAATTAAAAGCATTTTGCGGATAGTCAGGGGTGAATGAAAGCGCATGAGATGTGAGAAAATAGAGGTTAAATGTTTTTTGCCGAAACGGTCATCCATTAGCCATGTCATCGATTAGCCATGTATAGATCAGCTATATTAAGCAGTCTGCTCAGGGTCATGCTCAGTGTAATCAGCCTGTGTATGCTATGCAAGTCAGTTGTGGCTGAAGAGGATGACTCCTTCTGGCGTGGTTTTCACGTCGGTGGTTACACCAGCATCGATGCGCGTTTGCCGCGGACTGAAGCCGCACAACTCAAGCTGAATGAAGTGAGTATGATCGTGACCTGGGACCAAGGTACCCGCGTCAAGTTTTTCAGCGAGCTGGAGCTGGAAAACCCGATTTCTTATGATCATCATGATGGCTTCAATACCAAGCAGAGTTATCTCGACCTCGAACGCTTTTATTTTGACTATAACCTCAATGAAAAAGCCAATGTTCGCCTTGGCCGCTTTCTGACTCCGGCCGGCCGCTGGAATCAATTGCATGCGCCACCACTGGTGTGGACTGCCAGCCGCCCCCTGGTTACAACCCGTTTTTTTCCATCGAGTATCAATGGCGCCATGCTGTTTGGCAGTTTGCCGATCAGCCATATGGATATGGAGTATCAGGTCTACGCGGAAGCATTGAAAGACCAGCGTCAGGACGGTGATGAAATCATCCATCGTGAGGTGAAAGGCGCGCGCCTCGCATTTAATAATATTCTTGGTTTAAGTGGCAATAATGCAGGGCTCAACACTTTGGGTCTGAATGTCATGAGCTATCAAAAAGATATACCTGGCTCGCCGACCTACCACTTATATGGCCTGGACTTCTTGCTGGAATTTAATCGCTGGGAGTTCAGCGGTGAGGTGTATGAGCGTAAAACCTCAGGCGGTGATGATGGCGGCAGTGGCGCTTACCTGCAAAGCGCCTATTCGCTGGGCAGTGAGTGGTACTGGATCACGCGGCTGGAAACCTTGCATGAGGTGGACAGCAAGAATGCAGATCGCTGGGTGCTGGGCATGACCAAGCGCGTGAAGCCAAACCAACTGCTGAAGTTTGAGTTTATTGGCGGTAGCGGTGAATACGAAGATGTACCGCGTGGCTTTGTGACCTCTTTTGCGGTGATGTTTTAATGCAGTTCAGTACGACATTCATGATGCGTCATTGGCTGTATGCTGTCTGGGTAATTGGCCTGTTACTGGCCGTGCCTGCAGTGGCCGTTGAGGATAACCGCACGATTGCGGTGATTGTGCCTGCGCAAACCGGTCTGGCGCCTGACATCCATCCCGATGAGCTGGGGCTGATTTTTTGGCGCAAGAAACTTTATGCCTCGCATGGGCAGGCTTTGCACCCGGTGAATTTGCATAGTGAGCACCCACTGCGCTTAAGGTTCTCGCAGCAAGTGTTGCATAGCACGCCGAGATCACAGGTGAGCTATTGGAACGGTCTGTATTTTCACGGCGTGCAGCCGCCTTATACCGTGCAGTCAGAAGAAGCTATGATCCGTTATGTGGCTGAGACCGATGGCGCCATTGGCTATATCGACGCGTGCCATGTGGATGAACGCATCAAGCCCTTGTTTTGGCTCACCCCCAGCAAGCTGACGTCAGAGCCGCCAGCCTTGCGTTGCGATAGTAGTAATTAGTGCGTACTTGCTTTGATAGGATGCAAGTGTTTGCGCTGTTCCTCTTGTAGCTCACGGTTTTGTGCCAGCCAGCCAAACTCGGCATGGCATACTTCTGATTTGAGTTCGTAAGCAGTGAGCAAGGTACAGAACACATCATCATGACTCAGCGGATAGTTCTCATAAGGTGCAATTTGCGGCAGTTGGTAATCAAAGTGCTGGCCTACCCATAAAATCGCCGGTACGTGGGTTTGTTCTTTAGGCGCAATCATATAAGGCGCTGCGTGCAAGTAAATACCGTGCTCACCGAGTGACTCGCCATGATCCGCGACATACAGCATGGCGGTTTCGCGATGGCTGTCATATTTCTTCAGGAACTGAATCACCTCTGACAAGAAGTAATCCGTATACAAAATGGCGTTGTCATAAGAGTTGTCGATCTCCTGTCGTGAACATTCTGACAAGCGGCCGGTTTTGCAAATAGGCGTGAATTTTTTGAATTCATCTGGATAGCGACGATAGTATTCTGGCCCATGGTTGCCCATCTGGTGCAGCACGATCAGGATGTCATGATCTTTGTTTTTTTCAATAAACTTGTCCAGTCCGCTCAGCATGCCGATGTCGCGGCATTCATTGTCATCGCACACCGGGTTGTGGGCCGGGGAGCGGAAGTCTTCATAAGGGACGCGCAAGGCGACGCCTTTGGAGTCCGAGTTGTTATCCCGCCATAACACCTTGACGCCTTCACGGTTTAACACATCCAGCGCGTTCTCCATATGTAAGGCTTTGTCTTCGTCGTATTGCTTTCTGGTCAGCATTGAAAACATGCACGGTACAGACACACCGGTTGATGTCCCGCAAGAACTGACTTGCTTGAAGCTCACGACATTTTCTTTGGCTAATCTGGGGTTGGTGATGCGGGGGTAGCCATTCAATGAAAAACGATCAAAACGCGCAGTTTCGCCAACAACCATAATGATTAATTCATGGTGCTGATCTGCTTCAATATTACGCACGTCCAACGCTGTTTTTTGCAACCCGACGATATGGCGCGAGAATAACTTCTGTGAGCCCCACTTAATGAGCGAATAATGAAAAAAAGTGGGGTTGGCATACATACGCACCATTTTGTGTTCGCGTATAAAAGTCGCGTAATCTGCTGTAAATGGAATGATCACCAAGACCATGCCCAGAATTAATAGTGCAATATGTTTCAGCCTGGTTAGTATTGCATCGCGCTGGAAAAAGCGGGCGGGTATTTTCTTGATCATGATGAATGCCGGAAGCACGCCCAAGACCAGCATCTTGATTACAAATCCCCATGACAGCAGCCCCATCACCTCCTGGGTGTCTGTTTTGGCTGCATTGTCCAGCATGACGTGGTCAATAATGACACCAAACTCATCCATGTAAAAAGCGGCCCAGGCGGCAGACAGCAGAATGATGGCCAGCACCCAGCGTGCCGATTTGCCATGGCTGAGCAGCATCAGCCATAAGGTGATGCTAAAAGTAAAAAACAGGCTGATACTGATGATGAAACCCGCGTTATGTGCGTTCCAGGGGTAAAGATTGAGCAGGTGTTCAAACAGGGCGTGGTTGCTGGTGAGCATCAACCACAGGCTCGCGCCCCAAATCAGGCAGATTTGCGGGGTGAACAGCGCACGTAGCATGCGGGTGAATATTGCGAATATCTTCATTCAATACGACTCTTGGAAAAAGTGAATACCATTAATAACCAGCCGCACATCAGCCAGAGCGAGGTCAGGGTATGCGATAAAAAGTGGGCGCCTCTTATTTGCTGTACCCAACCCAAGGTAAAGCCAACCGCGAGCCCGGCAATAGCGACGAATAAGGCTTTGCGGGGCGCTTGTGGCAACCACAGTAGGCTGAGTGCGGCCAGCCACACACCGCAGGTTGTATGCCCAGCCGGAAAGCAGTGACCTGCCTCCATCGCCGGATGGGCCATAAAGGCCGGTACCCAGGGCGCGCTTCCGCCATACCGTACGACGTCCCAGGGACAGGCATGTGGCATTTGGTGTTTGAGCACAGAGACAACGCTGGCATTCAGCAAGGCTAAAAAAACAATCCAGCGTAATTGATGGCGTGTGGCCGCAGAGATCCGATGGTTTAACCAGTGTGCAGGTAGCCAGGCCAGCGCCAGCAAGCACAGCCAGATGGCTGTAAACAGGTGCTTGGCATACACATGCATGACGGTTTCATACAAGAAGTTATGCTTTTGGGTAAAGGCGTGCTGCGCAAAATCAAATTGCTGGTCAGCCAATGACAGGTCGATAGACGTGGCATTCGCCAGCCAGACGATGCCAATCGCGAGGGCGATCCAAATGCACCAAAGTGCTGCCAACGTTGGCTTAGGTAACCAGGGACTTTTTATCATTTCTATTTTGTGTTGATTGCAAAAATGCAATGGGTTGTTATTTTTTGAAAATAGTTGATAGTCAGACAAGCGTCAGAGTACATCATTTTTTCAAAAACTCCGACCATAAATGCAAGCGGTGTGCCACTATATAATTAAGTTGATGTACGGCTACTTAAGGTGCTGATTTTGTTGCAGAAATTAATGTGTCTTGTTGGTAATGAAAATGATTTTCTTTTGAGGTTTATGCAAAAAATGCAGGTTATGAATTAAATGTATGGCAATCTATCTGCAAAAAGTGCAGGGTGTGGTTGCCGTGGTTAATCGTAACTACATGATTATTATGAGTAATTGACGCTGGCATGGTGCTTGCAATTAGCTGAGCAATATTGTTGTCAGCGAGAGAAATGACATGCTGCATTCAGAGTCAAATACATCGTTCTATCATGCGTCATCTGCTTATGAGTTGAGAAACTTTGCCCAGGCGAAAAGGTATCAAGTGAATGAGATTACGGGTCATTTGGTTGAGCGAGGCGCGCCATGCCGCCAGGAGGTGGAGGCGTTTATTGCCGCGGTTTTCAAGCAAGTTTATGGCGCAGAGGTGAATCACTTTATGCCGCAATTAGTCGCGTTGCGGGATGCCAGCGGCGTTTTGATGGCCGCGTTTGGCTTGCGTAATGCGGCGCAAGAGACATTGTTTCTTGAGCAATATCTGGATGAACCGATTGAGCAATTGATATCGCGCCAGCTCGGCAGAAAGATAGGCCGTGAAGAAATTACCTGTATTGGCAATCTGGCGGTGGCTAATCCACGCAATGCCGGGGTGCTGATTGCGCATGTGATTCAACACAGTTTGAGCATGAACTTGCCGTGGGGCGTGGCGACCGCGCATCACAGCCTGCAAAATGGCCTCATTAAAGGCGGTGTCGATCTGTTCCCGCTGGCCATGGCCAACCCGGAGCGATTGAGTGCGGAAGAGCGTGCCAAGTGGGGCAGTTATTACAAACATACCCCGCAGATTGTCGCCATTCGTGGTGTGGCTGATCCTTTGTAATCTCCATATTAAGTGTCAATCATCATGCTATTACAACAGATTCAGGCGCAGGCAATACAAGCACCGACACGTGTCGCCCTCGAGGGGCAATCTACGCAGCTGACTTACAGTGCGCTGGTGGCTGAAGTTGCACGCGTGTCTGGCGACTTGAAGGCGCTGACAAATCAGGCCAGTGTGGCATTGGCGCTGGATAACAGCCCGGCCTGGATTGTGCTGGATTTGGCGATACTGGCCGCTGGCTGCAGCAACGTCCCCGTGCCCGCATTTTTTACTGCCGCGCAAAAACAGCATGCGATTGCGGATGCCGGAGTCAGTCTGGTATTCACCGATATGCCCGCAGTCTGGCAACAGCTTTATCCAGGCAGTACGCTGCTTGCTGAATGGGTAGTGGCTGATCAACCCGTGGCCGTATTACGCATACATGCCCACGATCGCTTGGCAGCAGCCGATAAAATTACCTATACCTCTGGCACCACTGGCGCGCCCAAAGGCGTGTGTTTGTCAGCGCACACCATGTGGCAGGTAGCGAGTTCTATTGCCACCCTGATACAGCCAGGCGCCGCTGATCGCCATTTCTGCGTACTGCCGCTGGCCACCTTGCTGGAAAACGTGGCGGGTGTTTATGCCAGCCTGATTTCAGGGGCGACGGTGGTTGTGTATCCATGCCAGGCGGTGGGTTTTACTGGTAGCCAGTTTGATATCAGCCGCTTGTATCAAGGCTTGCAAGGCAGCCGTGCGAGCACTGCGATTCTGATTCCTGAATTGCTACGTGCGCTGGTGATGTATATGCAAGCCGGACAGGAGCTATTGCCACAGCTGCGTTTTGTGGCCGTTGGTGGCGCCAAGGTGGTACCCGAATTGATTCTGCAAGCCCACGCGCTAGGCTTGTCTGTGTTTGAAGGTTATGGATTGTCCGAGTGTGCGTCGGTGGTTGCACTGAATACGCCACAGTCACACAAGCCTG
This sequence comes from Methylophilus sp. 14, assembly GCF_015354345.1. Lineage (GTDB taxonomy): Bacteria > Pseudomonadota > Gammaproteobacteria > Burkholderiales > Methylophilaceae > Methylophilus. The sequence goes on from NZ_JADKYS010000002.1 coordinate 48,842, forward strand.
GCAGTATAGGCAAGCCCTTGCCCCATGTGCAGTTACGCGTGGATATGACAGGTGAGCTTTGGGTAAAGGGCGCTTTGTATCACGGCTACACCCAGCCCGAAGGTGGTATTGCCACGCCGGAGCTGGACGAAGAAGGCTATCTGGCCACCGGCGATCTGGCTTATCAGGATGAAGATGGGTACGTTTATCTGTCGGGCCGCAAAAAAAATATGTTTATTACCTCGTTTGGGCGCAATGTGTCGCCTGAGTGGGTGGAGAGTACATTGATACACCAGCCAGCATTGCAGCAGGTGTGTGTATTTGGAGAGGCGAGGCCGTTTAATGTGGCGATTGTGGTACCTCAGCCACAGTGCAGCGCTGAGCAGGTAGCGCAGGCCATCGCGCAAGCGAATCAACAGCTGCCGGACTACGCGCAGGTGGGGGATGTGGTGTTTGCCGACCAGCCATTCAGCCCGCATAACGGACAACTCACGGCCAATGGCCGCTTAAAACGTGATGCGATTGCAGCCGCTTATGCGACTGATATCGACACTATCTATGAAGGAATTTAAATGACTTTTTATCAGCAATTATTAAACGCGACCGAGCAGGAACGTCAGGCATTGATGACCTTGCCGCTGATTGTGCAAGGCGCACAAGGCAATATCACGCTGGAGACTTATCGCGCATTTCTCACCCAGGCCTATCATCACGTCAAGCATACGACGCCTTTGCTTATGGCCTGTGGTGGTCGACTCAGTGGTGAATACGAATGGCTGCGTACGGCGATTGGTGAGTATATCGAAGAAGAAATGGGTCATCAGGAATGGGTGCTCAATGATATTGCCGCGAGTGGTGGCGATAAAGAGTCCGTGCGTCATAGTGCAACCGCTGCTGATGCCGCCTGTCATGAAACCGAAGTGATGGTGGCCTATGCTTACGACATGATTAATCGCGTCAATCCACTTGGTTTCTTTGGCATGGTGCTGGTACTGGAAGGCACCAGCACGGCAGTGGCTACCCAGGCGGGTGAAAAAATCATGCAGGCGCTCAAATTGCCTAAAAAAGCCTTCAGCTACCTGTTTTCACACGGCTCGCTGGATCTCAGCCATGTGACCTTTTATGAGAGCCTGATGAACCAGGTGACCAAGCCAGAAGACCAACAGGTGATTATTCATGCTGCCAAGCGTTTTTACCGCTTGTATGGCGATATTTTCAAGCATGTGGCGGCACAAGCGGCCAGCCAACCGCTGGTTGCAGCCGCTTAGGAGTTAGTCATGGAGTTACGCAACCTGCATGTGGTGTTAACAGGCGCAACCGGTGGCCTGGGTACTAAGCTGGCCCTGGCGCTCGCTGCGCAAGGCGCCGTGGTCGGGCTGGTCGGGCGTGATCCGGTCAAACTGCATGCGCTGCAAAAAAGGGTCGCTGCCCAAGGGGGCACGTCGCATATTATTGTTACCGATCTTGCGCAGCCCAATATGGCCAGCCAGGTGTTAAAACAATCGCTGCGTGAAATGGGGCATGTAGACCTGCTGATTAACAATGCCGGGATGATTGAATTCACCGAGTTTGCGCAGCAAACAGAAGTCAGCATCGATAATATGGTACATACCAATGTCACGGCGACGCTGGTATTAAGCCGTGAGTTTGTGGCTTACTTTTTGCAACGTGGGCGAGGTCACCTGGCGTTTGTCGGCTCCATCTTTGGCTCACTGGGCTTCCCGCATTTTGCTACCTACTGCGCGAGCAAATTTGCCGTGCATGGTTTCAGCCAGGCCTTGCGCCGCGAATTAGTGGATACCAATATTGGCATCACCTATATTGCGCCACGCGCGATAGCCACCCCCATGAACGATGATCGTACCAATGCCATGTGGCAGGCCTCTGGTCAAGCCGTGGATAGTCCACAAGTGGTGGCGGATAAAATTGTGCGGGCATTACAGAAAGATCAACAAGAGCTGTTTATCGGCCAGCCGCAAAGTTTCTTTGCCTGGCTGAATGGTTTGGTGCCCAGGTTGGTGAATATTGGTCTTAAACAACAGGTTGCTTTGGCGAAAAAGTATTTATAAACGCAGTGCGAGATGGTTGTTGCGTCAGTAATACATTGGGATTGATGTAGAACATTCTTTTCCATCCTTGTTTTTCCAATGTGATTTCTGCCGGGTGAGGTATCAGGCTGAGAATGCTGTAATGCAGGTGAGGTGCTTTTCCTCTGGCATTGCCGCTGTTCCCTACCGTGCCAATAAGACTTCGCTGGTTAACCAGCGCCAATGGGTGGGTTTCTATGGCCTCTAAATGTGCGTAGTAGTGAATGCGCCCTTTGGGCGAAAGAATCGCGACCACATTTCCGCCTCTTTCAATGCTTCCTGTGAAGATGACTAATCCGATACTTGCCGAAAGCACCGGGGTTTTATTGCGGGCAAAAATATCGATCCCTTTGTGAACGCCTGATTTTCCCCAGGGGGCAAACCAGTAACTGTCATGATTCCAGTCTTTGGTGGATGCATATTGCACAGGAATGACTGCGTTCTCTGGCATGATGCTCGCCAAGATTACGCAAATGATGAAACCGTAAAAAATCTTTTTCATTGCTTGCCTCACTGTGCGGGCGGCAAGCGCCGCCCGGAAATGTTATTGATTACCGAGTGCGTACCAGTTCACTTTACGGGTCACCACCATGGTGAAGGTCAGCAAACTGAATATCAGTAAAGAGCCCATCAACAGCGCGTTGTCTTCCGAGATCAGGATGCCGTACAAGGTCGCGTATAGCAGACCAAGTTTGAGAGAGAACACCATGCCATAACGGCGGTTCTGCATGATATTAGCCAGGTAATAACCAATCAGACTGATACAAGCGGTGCTGGCAATCAGGTAGGCATAGCTGAAGCCGATATGCTCCGCCAAAGAAACCAATAGCAAATAAAATACCGCCATGGCTAAACCAACCAGTGTGTATTGCGCGGGATGGATGCGTAGTTGTTTCATCACCTCAAAAATAAAGAAGCCAGCAAAGGTCAGCCCAATAAAAAGTAAGCCATATTTCGTTGCTCGATTTGACAGGCTGTAGATGTTGACTGGTTCAACAAAGCCGACACTGATGGCGTCAAGGGGCAGGTTGGCAGACGTGTGGTTTAAACTGGAAAGCAGTCTCTCTTGGATATTGCTGGCGAGTGATGAGACTTCCCATTGGGCATCGAAGCCTTTGTCGCTAATATGCTGGCTGCTGGCATCTGGTAAAAAATGACCATCAAAATGCGGGTGCTGCCAACGAGAGTGCAAGCGAACATTATTTTTGTCTGCTAGCGGGATCAGGTTGAATTGTTGCATGCCGCGCAGGTGCAGATTTAGCTTGAAAGAAACGAGGCCTTGCTCTGCTTGTAAGTTACCCAGCTCAGAATGGATGCCTGCACCCAATAAAGGTAACTGTGTGCCTTGTTTCAAACTGAGTGTTTGGGCCCCCCAATGCAACACCGGTTGACCATCGATACCACGGGTGTCGCTGAGCCCGATACTTAACATGGCCTGGCCAAAGCGGATGCTGCCGTTTGCATGCTGGGCCTGCACTTTGATTTGGTTTAAATTGAAGCTGCCTACAATATCCCCATTAAAGCGATACATGAGTGCTTTGAAAATACCTCGTTGCTTATAGTTGTGCGCAAAATCGCCAGTGACGGCCAGTGTGTTTGGTAGCAGGTAGAGATACTTTTCATCCTTGCCCTCAACTGTCTTGATGTTTTTATCTGTCCCTATCGTTTCCGTGTAATGTTCGGTATAGGGAATCACTAAGACGGGCCCGGTCAATGTTTGGGCTTCTGTGGAGGATTTTGCGATATTGCTTTCTACCTCTGCTTGCCTGGCCTGACGTTCGAGAATCAGGTCATTCACATAGCCCAATGCCAGCGACATGAGTAAGATCAGTGCCAATATGCCTAGGGATTTATATAAAAATGGTTTTTGCATTGCAAACTCCTTAACTAAGAGAGCTTGCAGCATAGTGTTGGCCGGTGAAGCCTTGTTGTGCTGAATGTGAGCTGAGTGTGAAGTGGCGTAATGAAAGGGTTATGCAGGCCAGTGCAAGCTGGCAATGACACCCGTAGGCGTGGCATTTTTGATGGAGAAATGACCATGATGCAAGGCCATGATTTGCTGTACAAAGTTCAGGCCTAGCCCTGTGCTTTTCTGGCCAGCATTCGGTGTATTTTCGGGTCTGGGCAAAGAGTAAAATTTCTCTTTAATTTTATCCAGCGCATACGCCGGGATGCCATAGCCCTGGTCCTGAATATGAAGCCAAGTACCATCATGGTCTTTGGCTAAGCTGATATGGATGCTGCTGTGGTCCGGACTGAAGTCGAGCGCGTTTTCCAGCAAGTTGCTCACCGCCTGGCCGCATAAAAATGCATCGCCTGCAATGAATAGTGATGGGGCGGTTGCTGTGTGTAGTTGAATATTTCGTTGTCTGGCACGGTCTTGTACCAGGCGAATTTGTTGTTCTACTAGCGCAGGCAAGTCTATCCTGATCGGGTGAAGCAGAGTCTGTTGCTGCTCGAGCGCAGCCAGTCCCAGGATGTTTTGTACCATCAGCTGCAGGCGACTGGTTTGCAGCTTAATGCTATTCAGAAAGTATGTGCGGTCTTGTACTGGCATCTCTGGTGTAATGAGTTCTGTGGCCGCTTGGATGGCTGTCATCGGGCTTTTTAGTTCATGAGTGAGCTGATGTATGGCTTCTTGTATGTGCTGGTGACCATCCAGTTCTTCTCGCATCCTGGTCATGGCCTGTGCCAGTTCTGCAAGTTCGTCATTACGCGAATCAGGAGGGGCGGCTTTTTGACCTTTTGCCACGGCCATTGCATAGTCTCGTAAACGATGAATGGCACGGGTAAACCGCCATGTAAATAACATCCCCAAACATAAAGATAGTGCGAATAAGAGCAGACCCCATTGCATGATCTTTTTCTGTGCATGCAAGATAAATGGCTGCATGGTGCTATTCGGCTTGGCGACGGTGAGCACCCCAATCAGTTTGGTGTTATCCATGATGGGGGCTGCCACATACATGACGGTATTACCATCAGGATTTGTCCGGTCTACAGGCGTCGTGCGTGCGCCATAACGGTTTCTTAATGTCAGATAGACATCGTTCCAATGCGAGTAGTCTTGACCCACTGCGGTATGGTCAGAGTCAAAGACGACCATGCCGTTTGTATCTGTGATGTATACCCGATAATCGGCGGAGCGTTTCGGTACTCCCCAGATATTGGCCATGCCAGGTTTCTGTTGATAGTCATGCAGACTACGCGCAAATTGACCATGTTGAATCACGCCTTGCTTCAGGTCATTCTTGGCTAGTTCGGACAACACATTGGCCGTGTCTACCAAGGTATCTTCCATAGCCTGGCGCACACCAGGTTTTACTTCGTCTACGAATACGGTCAGGACAAACCATGCTGCCAGGCCTACCAGTAAGAAATATCCCAGAAAGATTTTAAGGCTGATTTTCATTGCGGGTTTAAGGTAGCAGACTGTATCCCATTCCGCGGTGGGTCACGATGAACGATGTACCAGGTAGATTGTGAGTGAGCGAGATTTCACGTAGCTTGTTGCGCAGGGTTTTAACATGGGTATCTACGGTACGCTCCATAGAGTCTTCTGCGGATTGCCAAACCGTATCCATCAAGGTGGTGCGTGAAAAAACACGATGTGGTTGAGAAATTAATGTCTTGAGCAAGAGAAACTCATACCGGGTCAGTTGTAATAATTGTTGCTGATAGTAGATGCGGCTACTTTGTTCATCCAACTGAAATCCAGCAACGACTGGTTCTATGTCTGGATGCAACCGTCGTTGAATGGCCTTGATTCTGGCGACCACTTCTCGCGGGCTAAACGGTTTGGTCACGTAATCATCTGCGCCAATTTCCAATCCCAGTATGCGGTCTACCTCATGATTGCGAGCCGTAAGAAATAAAACGGGCGTGTTGCAAAAACGTCTTAGCTGTTTGCAAACCTCAAAGCCAGTCATGTCTGGTAGCCCGATATCCAGAATAACCATATCAAATGATTGACGCTTCAGTATATCCAGTGCTTGTTGTCCCAGCACCACATGTTTAGCCTGCATTTGTTCAGCATGGCAAGCATACAGTATGGTTTCTGCAATCGAAGGTTCGTCCTCGACGATTAAGATTGATAATGACATGGCTGCATTGTAAAACAGAATGTTTCACTGATACCAGCCAGTAAAGCCCGATTACTTTTGGTTGGCTTGACGCTTACTCCCACTCTAGTTGCGGGTAAACCACATTGACATTGCGTCGGTTGGCAATGTCGAATAATTGCCATTTGTCGCGCTCGCTGGCGGCGGCGGTGTCCATGGTCTGCTCCATGCTAATGCCTTTTTTAATGCTGGTGCGTATGTCAGCCAGCAGTAAATTGAGATACCTGAGTGCATTACCAAGCATGGTTGGCTGGTCATTGCTTTCCAGGCCATGTCCGGGGACGATGAGGGTGTAATGTGACTGGTTGATCTGTTCGAGTGCTGCGATCAGGCCTTTGAGATCGCCTTCTACCACCGGGGTGCGTTGGGCGAATAGCAAGTCGCCGGCAAACAAGGTATTGGTCTTTGTATCCAGCACGATTAAGTCGGTGTGGGTGTGGGCAACATGTTGTGCTTGCAGTTGTAGTTGTCGGTCGCCCAAGTCCAGCGTGAGCTTGTTGTGGACTGGTGTATCTGGCGTGACTGTGTTGCTGACTTTGCCCGCTTCACCGAGCAGGCGCGCATTGAGTTTTTCATATTGTTCTTTGCGTAGCAACATGGTGTTTGCCAGCTTTTCATGGCCGACAAAATGGGTGGTGCCGTTTTGAAAGGCGGCATTGCCGTAGGTGTGGTCGGGGTGCACATGGGTGTTAATCACATAGCGTATCGGCAGTGGGCTAATCGCTTTGATGGCTTGCAGTAATTGCTCACCAGTATGTTTACTGCCGCCAGTGTCAATCACGGCAATGGCTTCGCGGCCAATGACGACGCCAATATTGCAAATGTCGCCCTGATAACCGTCATCGATATCCAGATGTTGGCCATGATGCACATACACACCTTCGGCAACTTTTGTTAGCTCGAAAGTGTCTGCCTGCACATGACTACAAATCGTTACAAAAGCGAATGTAACACCGACACACGATAGCTTGATTTTTGATAACATGACGACTACCCATGAATGTTTCATACATCATAATCAAATCATTCATGATGACAAAGTGACTACTGTCACAAGTAATTTCAAGGAGAAAACATGCGTTCCACGCAACGATATACCAAAGTTGCCGTTATTTTGCACTGGCTCATCGCGCTTGCGTTGATTGCCATGTTTGCCCTCGGTTGGTACATGGGCGAGTTACCGAAAGATGGCCCCAAGCAAACTGCTTTTGATTTGTTCGATCTGGGTATTTATACCTGGCAAATGGAAGAGCCCGCCAGTGCCAGAACCTTGTATTTCAATTTGCACAAATCGCTGGGATTCACCTTGCTGTGGCTGATCCTGTTCCGGGTTTACTGGCGTATCAGCCACACACCGCCTGCTATGCTTGCCAGCTATTCGGCATTAGAGCGCAAAGTCGCCACAGGTGCGCACCATTTGCTTTATTTGCTGATGGTTGCCTTGCCTTTAAGCGGTGTGTTGATGACCTTGTATAGCAAGTTTGGCTTGAAATGGTTTGGGCTGGAAGTCTTTGGCGGCCTGGATAATGCCGATTTGCGCGATGTATTCAAAGAGTCTCACGAGTTATTCGCTAATATTCTGCTGGTCGTGTTTATCGTGCATGTTGTCGGTGCGCTCAAGCACAAGTGGATTGATAAAGATGAGACGATGTCTCGCATGTCTTTAAAATAGCACGTGAACAGACAATAAAAAACCGCCAATCTTTGATTGGCGGTTTTTTATTAAGCATGTATTACAAGTGGTATTGCGGACTCAGTTTGCGTAGTGTTTCCAGCATGCAGGCAGCATGCTCGGGCGGCGTCCATTGCGTGATGCCATGACCCAGGTTGAACACGTGGCCATGACCATTGCCGTAGCTGGCGAGGATGCGAGCGACTTCTTTTTCAATCGCAGCCGGTGAGCTTAGCAAAATGGCTGGGTCCATATTACCTTGCAAGGCAACCTGGGTACCTACACGCTGGCGTGCTTGTGCGAGATTGACTGTCCAGTCCAGGCCTAATGCTTCTGCGCCAATCGCCGCTTGTTGTTCCAGCCACAAGCCCCCACCTTTGGTGAAGACGATGCTGGGCACCGTTTTACCTTCCGCGGTCTTGGTCAGTCCAGCGACGATTTTCTGCATATAATTCAGCGAAAATTCGATGTAAGCGTCATGCGACAGCGCGCCGCCCCAGGAGTCAAAAATCATCACCGCTTGGGCGCCTGCAGCAATTTGTGCATTCAGGTATTGAATCACTGTTTGTGACGTGATTTCCAGAATGCGATGCAGCAATTCTGGTCTGGCGTAGCCCATTTTCTTGGTATTAAGAAAATCGGTACCGCCTTTGCCTTCGACCATATAGGTGGCCAGCGTCCATGGACTGCCGGAGAAACCGATCAGCGGCACACGGCCATTGAGCGCTTTGCGGATGCTGCTGACGGCATCAAACACGTATTGCAGTTTGGCCATGTCTGGCACTTCCAGTTTCAGAATATCTTCTTCAGCCTGCAAGGTACGCTCAAATTTCGGGCCTTCACCTTCTTCAAAATACAAGCCCAGCCCCATGGCGTCCGGCACGGTCAATATGTCGCTAAACAGAATGGCCGCATCCAGTTGTGGATAGCGGTCCAGTGGCTGCAAGGTCACTTCTGTTGCAAAAGACGGGCTTTGGCACAGTTGCATAAAACTGCCTGCCGTCTTACGGCTTTCTCGGTATTCTGGCAGGTAGCGCCCAGCCTGGCGCATCATCCAGACCGGGGTGTATTCAGTAGGTTGGCGCATCAGTGCGCGCAAAAAGGTGTCGTTTTGCAGTTGAGTCATTTGATTTAATGGTGAGCGCCTAATGAAGCACGGGCAGGTCAACAAAATGTAAAAGCATGATTATAAAGGCCAAGCTGATGTTTCACCTGAAAGAATGTGGTTTTTTTGCGTTATGACAAATAAAAAACGCCGATGAAGGTCATCGGCGTTTTTGGATTTGCCAGTGGGCTGTATTAGCGTGGCAGCGTAGAGCTGCCCATCAGGAACGCATCTACTTCACGCGCACACTGGCGGCCTTCACGGATCGCCCAAACTACCAGGGATTGGCCGCGGCGGATATCGCCAGCAGCAAACACCTTGGCTTTGCTCGTTTTGTAGCAGCCTTCGCCATCAGTGGTGGCTTTGGCATTGCCGCGGTTGTCTTTCTCTACACCAAATGCATCCAGCACTTTTTGTATCGGTGAGACAAAACCCATGGCCAAAAATACCAGGTCAGCTTTGATGGTGAATTCGGAACCTGGTACTTCTACCATTTTGCCGTCTTTCCACTCAACGCGTGCGCCTTTGAGCGCGGTCAGTTTTCCGTTCTCGCCGATCAGTTCTTTGGTTGTGATAGACCAGTCGCGGTCTGCGCCTTCTTCGTGTGAGCTGGAAGTGCGCATTTTGAGTGGCCAGTTTGGCCATACCAGGGATTTATTTTCCTTTTCTGGTGGCTGCGGCATCAACTCAAATTGAGTAACGCTAGCGGCGCCATGGCGGTTAGAGGTACCAACGCAGTCAGAGCCGGTGTCACCACCGCCGATAACAACGACATGTTTGCCTGTGGCTTTGATCTGGTTAGGCACCGTGTCACCGGCCACCATTTTGTTGTTTGGGGTCAAAAAGTCCATGGCGAAATGCACGCCATCGAGCTCACGGCCTGGCACTGGCAAGTCACGTGGCAATTCAGCACCACCGGCCAGGATCACGGCATCAAAGTCACGCTCAAGATCTGCTGCGCTGACGTTCTCACCGACGTATTGATTGACTTTGAACGTCACGCCCTCGGCTTCCATTTGGGCAACGCGACGATCGATATTGGATTTGTCCAGTTTGAAGTCAGGGATGCCGTAACGCAGCAAGCCGCCGATACGGTCATTTTTCTCGAACACGGTGACGCTGTGGCCCGCGCGAGCTAACTGCTGCGCCGCTGCCAGGCCTGCGGGGCCTGAGCCAACCACGGCAATGTTTTTGCCGGTTTTGTTCGGGTTGATCTGCGGGGTGACCCAGCCGTTTTCCCAGGCTTTATCAATAATGGCGTGCTCAATGGACTTAATGCCCACGGCGTCATTGTTGATGTTTAAGGTACAGGCTGCTTCACAAGGGGCCGGGCAAATGCGGCCGGTGAAATCAGGGAAGTTGTTGGTGGAGTGCAATACATCAATCGCACTGCGCCAGTCCTGGTGATAGACCAGGTCATTCCAGTCAGGAATGATGTTGTTGATTGGACAGCCAGTCGTACAGAAAGGAATGCCGCAATCCATGCAGCGCGCACCTTGCTGTTTGGCCTGGTCGTCTGTCAAATGCAGGACGAACTCTTTGTAGTTTTTGACGCGATCTTTGACTGGCAGATTTTCTTCTGACAGACGGTCAAATTCCATGAAACCTGTGACTTTACCCATGTGAAATCATCTCTTCCCTGTTGCTTGCTATGGACGCAACCTTGAATAAGGCCCCGCGAATACGCGGGGCATTTAATTAACAAAAACGATTAAGCGGCTTGTTTGGCAGAAGCGGCTGCCATTTCGGTCAGTGCGCGTTTGTATTCATTCGGGAATACTTTAACGAATTTCGCACGTGAAGCAGGCCAGTCAGCCAGCAAGTCTTTGGCGCGCGGGCTGCCTGTTAATGCCAAGTGCTGCTCAATCAGGCCCTTCAGAATCACTTCATCAGGTTGGCCCATGTGCTGCACTTTACCAACATCGGCTTCTGCGGCTTCCACTTTGTCCAGTGACACCATGCTCATGTTGCAACGTTGGGCAAATTTGCCGTCAATGTCGTAGACATAGGCGATACCACCGCTCATGCCCGCTGCAAAGTTCTGGCCGGTTGGACCCAGTACCAGCACGGTACCGCCAGTCATGTATTCACAACCGTGGTTACCCACGCCTTCAACCACTGCAGTTGCACCAGAGTTACGTACGCAGAAACGTTCGCCTGCAACGCCGCTCAAGAAGCTCTGGCCGGTGGTAGCACCGTACATGACGGTGTTGCCGACAATAATGTTCTCGTAAGACAAGCCACGGAAAGTTGCGGGCGGTTTGATAATGATGCGACCGCCACACAAGCCTTTACCGACGTAGTCGTTACCTTCACCTGTCAGCTCAAAGGTGATGCCTTTAGCCAGGAATGCGGCAAAGCTCTGACCGGAAGTCCCTGTAAACTTGACGCTGATGGTGTCATCCGGCAAGCCTGCATGACCATAACGGCTGGCGACTTCGTGTGACAACATGGTGCCCACGGTACGGTTGGTGTTGACGATAGGTAGCGCGATGCTGACTTTTTCGCCTTTTTCCAACGCTGGTTTTGCCAGTTCAATCAATTGATTGTCCAGTGCTTTGACCAGGCCGTGATCTTGTACATCATTGTTTTTGCGTGACACGCTGGCTGGCATTTCTGGCAGGTGGAATACCTTGCTGAAGTCCAGGCCATTGATTTTCCAGTGCTCGATACCGGCTTTCATGTCCAGCAAGTCTGCGCGACCGATCAGGTCATCAAACTTGGCAATACCAATGCTGGCCATCAATTCACGCACTTCTTCAGCAACGAAGAAGAAGTAATTGACGACGTGCTCTGGCTGGCCAGTAAATTTCTTGCGCAGCTCTGGGTCTTGTGTCGCCACGCCAACCGGGCAGGTGTTCAAGTGACACTTACGCATCATGATACAGCCTTCAACCACCAGTGGTGCAGTGGCAAAGCCGAATTCATCTGCACCCAGCAGGGCGCCAATCAATACGTCACGGCCAGTTTTCATCTGACCATCCACTTGCAACACGACACGGCCGCGCAGCTGGTTCAATACCAGGGTCTGCTGGGTTTCGGCCAGGCCGAGTTCCCATGGCGTACCGGCATGCTTGATGGATGAAATTGGCGAAGCGCCAGTACCACCGTCATGACCTGCCACCACAATGTGGTCGGACTTGGCTTTTGCCACGCCAGCAGCGACAGTACCAATACCAGTTTCTGATACCAGTTTCACTGAAATAGACGCTTTTGGATTGGCGTTTTTCAGGTCATGAATCAGCTGCGCCAAATCTTCAATCGAATAAATATCGTGGTGAGGTGGTGGTGAGATCAAGCCTACGCCAGGCACTGAGAAACGCAGTTTCGCAATGTATGGGGAAACTTTATGGCCTGGTAATTGGCCGCCTTCACCCGGTTTAGCACCCTGCGCCATCTTGATCTGAATCTGGTCGGCGCTGCTTAAGTATTCAGCTGTCACACCAAAGCGGCCGGAAGCCACTTGCTTGATGCGTGAGCGCATGGAGTCGCCAGCCTTCAAGGCGACGTCGGCTTCAATCAGGTCAGAGCCCAGTACTTTGGCAATGCTGGAATCCACTTGTACCGGAATAAAACGTTTAACGTCTTCACCACCTTCACCAGTGTTGGACTTACCGCCAATACGGTTCATCGCAATTGCCAGTGTGGCGTGCGCTTCGGTAGAGATGGAGCCCAGTGACATGGCGCCAGTGGCAAAGCGCTTGACGATGTCTTTGGCCGATTCCACCTGATCCAGCGGAATCGCTTTGCCTGCCGATTTGATTTCGAACAGGCCGCGCAAGGTCATGTGACGGCGGGTCTGGTCGTTAATCAGAGCGGCATACTCTTTATAAGTGTCATACTGACCAGTACGGGTCGCATTTTGCAGCTTGCTGATGGACTGTGGTGTCCACAAGTGCTCTTCGCCGCGGACGCGGAAGGCATATTCGCCACCGGCTTCCAGTGCATTAGACAATACCGGGTCGGTACCAAAGGCCTGGCTATGCAAGCGCACGGTTTCTTCTGCGACTTGCTCCAGGCCGATGCCTTCAATCTGGCTCACGGTGCCAGTGAAGTAATCGTTGACGAATTGGCTGTTGAGGCCGATCGCTTCGAAAATCTGTGCGCCGCAGTAAGACTGGTAAGTGGAGATGCCCATTTTGGACATGACTTTGTACAAGCCTTTGCCAATCGCTTTGACGAAGTTTTTGCCAGCTTTTTCAACATCGCTGGTCATGGTCTTCATGGTTTCATACACCAACCATGGGCAAACTGCTTCGGCGCCGTAACCTGCCAACAGGGCGAAATGGTGCACTTCACGTGCAGAACCAGTGTCAATCACTAGGCCTGTGCTGGTACGCAAGCCTGCTTTAACCAGGAATTCATGGGTTGCAGAGCAGGCCAGCAGCGCTGGAATCGCGATGCGGCTGGCAGACACGCTGCGGTCAGACAGAATTAAGACGTTGTAACCGTCATGTACGGCTTTCTCAGCCTGGTCATGCAAGATGTCCAGTGCCTGTTTCATGCCTGCTTTACCTTTGGCAGCGTCGTAAGTCAGGTCCAGTACGATAGACTTGAACTGGCCTTTGGTCAGGGACTCTATTTGTTTGAGTTTTTCCAGGCCGTCCAGGCTTAGTACCGGTTGGCTGCTTTCCAGGCGCAATGGCGGGTTGGTTTCATCCACTGCCAGCAGGTTAGGTTTCGGGCCAATAAACGTCACCAAAGACATCACCAACTCTTCACGAATCGGGTCAATTGGCGGGTTGGTCACTTGTGCGAACAGCTGCTTGAAGTAGTTGTACAACGTTTTGGCTTTGTTGGACAGCACTGGCAATGCCGCGTCGTTACCCATGGAGCCAGAACCTTCTTCGCCGTTATCCAGCATAGGCTGCAACACAAACTTCAGGTCTTCCTGTGAGTAACCAAACGCCTGCTGCGTATCCAGCAAGTCAGAGTTCAGGGTGACTTCGCCGTTGCCAACATTTGGCAACTCGGTCAGGTGGAAGCGAGTTTGTTCAATCCATTGGCGGTAAGGCTTGGCTTGGGCCAATTCTGTTTTTACTTCTTCGTCATCAATGATGCGGCCTTGCTCCATGTCTATCAGCAACATTTTGCCTGGCTGCAAGCGCCATTTTTTAACGATTTTTTCTTGTGGGAAGGTGATCACACCCATTTCAGACGCCATCATGACGATGTCGTCTTCTGTCACCAGGTAGCGTGCCGGGCGCAAGCCGTTACGGTCCAGGGTGGCGCCGATCATTTTGCCGTCGGTGAACGCAACCGCAGCCGGGCCATCCCATGGCTCCATCAGTGCTGCGTGATATTCGTAGAACGCGCGGCGGTCCTCATCCATCAATGGATTGCCAGCCCAGGCTTCCGGGATCAGCATCATCATGGCGTGCGGCAGGCTATATCCACCAGCGACCAACAGTTCCAGGCAGTTGTCGAAACAAGCGGAGTCGGACTGGCCTTCGGCGATCAATGGCCACAGTTTTTCCAGGTCTTCGCCCAATACGGCAGACTTCATGGTTTCGTGACGTGCCGCCATCCAGTTAACGTTGCCTTGTACGGTGTTGATTTCACCGTTGTGCGCAATCATGCGGAATGGGTGGGCCAGATCCCAGGCCGGGAACGTGTTGGTAGAAAAACGCTGGTGCACCAGGGCTAATGCCGAGACCACGCGCGCATCTTTCAGGTCTGTGTAGTAGATGCCTACTTCGTTCGCTAGCAACATGCCTTTGTAGACAATGGTGCGGGAAGAGAATGAAGGCATGTAGAACTGCGCTTTGTCTTGCAGGTTGAGCGCGCGAATCGCATGCTCAATACGCTTGCGAATGACAAAACATTTGCGTTCAAAAACAGTGCTGTCAGTGGCCGTGCTGGCAATAAATACCTGGCGCATCACTGGCTCAACGGCACGCGCGGCATCCGCGATGTTGCTGTTGTCCACAGGCACATCGCGCCAGCCCAGCAAGGTCTGGTTTTCTTCAGCGATGATTTGCGCAAAAATGGCTTCGCATTTGGCGCGGTTGTCTGCATTTTGTGGCAGGAAAGCCTGGCCCACGGCGTATTGGCCTGCGGCAGGCAGGGTCATACCCAGCTTGGCCGCTTCTTCGCGCATGAAGGTGTCAGGCATTTGCATCAGCAAGCCAGCGCCGTCACCCAGTTTAGGGTCGTAACCGGTCGCACCACGGTGCGTCAGGTTATCCAGCAGTTGCAGGCCCTTGGCGACGATATCGTGGCTCTTTTGGCCTTTGATATGGGCCACAAAGCCCACGCCACAGCTATCCTTTTCGTGGCGTCTGTCGTATAAACCCTGGGATTGGGGAGCTAAACCAAACTGGTCGTCCAGAGCGGTTGCGGGATCTTGAGAAACACTCATCACGTTGTTGTCAGACTGCATGTCCATTGCCAGATTCTTCACTTACAAAACATTTGGAGGAACCTTCAATGATACCGTTAAAGTTTAGCAATTTCAATTGTTTAGCCTGCGTTAAATAACGGATAAATCCATTTTTTTATTTCAATTGAGAATGGTTTTTATTTACCATTAAAAATCGCAGTAAACAGCGTTGAAAAGACAATTGTGTCTGGCGAGATTGAGTGGGTGTTTGTGAGGATGGTGCTGTTTTTATTTAGAAAAACAGGTTTTTGCGCTAAAAAATAAATCTGGAACGCGGATTGCCTTCAGATATTTGAAAAGGCGTGATTAGCGGCATTTGATACAACCTGCACGCAGGCGCGTACAGGTTGTTTTCAGGTCGATTTAGAGGCTGGCAAAAGCAGTGGCTGCTGCTTGTACGGTTTGGGCAATATCTGCGTCGGTATGTGCGGCTGAGACAAAGCCCGCTTCAAACGCGGAGGGGCCAAGATAGATGCCGCTGTCCAGCATGCTATGAAAGAATTTGTTAAAGGCATTTTTATCTGCCTGCATCATCTCGGCATAACTGCTTGGGTTGCTGGCGCTGAAATAAAGGCCAAACATGCCGCCTACGCTTTGTGCGCTAAAAGTCACGCCTGCGGCTTTGGCCGCTTGCGTCAGGCCATCCGTCAGTTTGGCTGTTTGTGCCGTCAGTTTTTCATAAAAGCCGGGGGCTTGCACCAGTTTTAAGGTGGTCAGGCCTGCAGTCACTGCAACTGGGTTACCAGACAGTGTGCCTGCCTGATAGACCGGGCCTAATGGTGCTAGTACACCCATAATATCTTTACGGCCGCCAAAGGCACCCACTGGCAAGCCGCCGCCGATGACTTTGCCCAAGGTGGTCATATCAGGCGTGATGCCATACAAAGCCTGTGCGCCGCCCAATGCCACGCGGAAGCCGGTCATCACTTCGTCAAAAATCAGTACGCTACCGTGCTGGGTACACAGTTCGCGCAGGGTTTGCAGGAATTCCTGTTGCGGCACAATCAGGTTCATATTGCCGACCACGGGTTCCAGAATCACACAGGCGATTTCATCACCAATGCTGGCGAAGGTGTCTTTGAGCATTTGCGTGTTGTTGTAGTCCAGCGTCAAGGTGTGGGCAGCCACTTCTGGCGGCACCCCGGCAGAGCTTGGCTCGCCAAAGGTCAGCAGGCCGGAGCCTGCCTTCACTAATAAAGCATCGGCGTGGCCGTGGTAGCAGCCTTCAAACTTGATGATTTTGCTGCGCTTGGTGAACCCGCGCGCCACGCGGATGGCGCTCATCGTCGCTTCGGTGCCGCTGCTGACCAGGCGCACTTGCTCCATGCTGGGCACCAGGGTGTTTAGCAGTTCGGCCATTTCCAGTTCGAGGCCGGTCGGTGCGCCAAAACTCAGGCTGTTGGCGGCCGCTTGTTGCACGGCAGCAATCACCTCGGGATGCGCATGCCCCAAAATCATCGGCCCCCAGGAGTTGATATAGTCGATATATTCCTTGCCATCGACATCCCACAGCTTGGACCCCAGGCCTTTTTTAAAGAAGATAGGCGTGCCGCCCACGCTGCGAAACGCGCGCACTGGCGAATTGACGCCGCCGGGGATCAGTTGCTGGGATTTTTCAAATAATTGCTGGTTGCGAGAGGTCATGGATAGGCAATCTGGTAAACATCAAAAAAACGTATTCTATCAGAGCGCGCGGGCTTGATCATGCTAGCGCGCCTGGCTATCTAGCTGCTGGATATGTTGCTCGGCGTTGCTGAGTAATGTGGCTTGCTGTGTCTGTTGTGCCAGGATGGCGAGGCCGCGCCAGGCGTCAATATGGTCTGGCTGCAAGCCGGCTGCGCGTTCGTAGGCTTGCTGGGCCGGAGCAGCTTGCCCTTGGCCATGTAGCGCACTGCCCAGGTAAAAATTAGCCTCCGCCGATTGTGGCTCTTGCGTAAGCCATGCGCGCGCAATGCTTTCTAGCGCCTGCCAATCTCCCGTTTGATAAGGCTGTACCACTTGCATCCAATACGGGCGCGCCTCTGCGGGCGCATCCCAAAAGGCCGTGGCATCGGGCGTGGTGGTGGTTGCGGCGCTATGTTGCATCAAGTTTCGTATCCACTCCACTGGCACGCTGTAAAAATAAGCATCTTTGCCCGGGCTTTTAAAGGTGCTTAGGGATACGAGCTCACCCGCACGGTTGAATGTCGGGCTGCCACTGGAACCCATGATAAAGGCAGCATCCGTGCGCACAATCAGGCTGCCATCGTAAGGATATAAGGCGCGGACCTTGCCTGCGATGGTCTGTGGTTTGGGCGGGCCGCCCGGAAAGCCAATCGAAAATACCTCGTCGCCATAATGCAGTGAGGCGACTGAAGCGAGTTTGACCGCTGGTAATTCAAGATATTTAAATTTCAGCAGGCAGATATCGTGTCGCCAGTCGGCAATCATCTCGACCGGGCTCATGCTATCGCCAAACTTGGAAATGCTAATGCCGTTGCTGTTTGCGACCACATGGCAATTGGTGGCGACGGTGTCTTTATCGACGACGACACCGCTGCCGACACCGTGGCCGCCGCTATTGGTCAAGGCATGCACTTTGACTACCGAGGCTTTGAGGTGGTAAACCAGGTCCAGGTCGGGCTGGGCATGTGCCGCCTGTGTCAGCAGGCCGTAAGCTATCAATGTAAAGATGTTGGGCAATAAGCGCATATAAACTCCAATGACAGGCTGCAATGGTGATTCCAATCCAATTTCGACCCGAAAATGCAAAAAAAATGCATTCCAGCCCACAAAGCCGTGAAAAGGCATGCAAACAGCGCTAGAATAGCCGATATTTTTGATTGTCTTAAGGATTTACCATGCTGATTACAAGCGAAATCGTCGATTTGAACACTCCGACCGGGGTGATGCGTACTTATGTTCATCGTCCAAAACACGATGGCAAGGTGCCAGCGGTTTTGTTTTACTCTGAAATCTTTCAGCAAACTGGCCCAATTGAGCGTGCTGCACGCTTTTTAGCCGGTCATGGCTATGCCGTGCTGGTGCCGGAAGTGTTTCATGAGTTGAATCCGATTGGCACGGTATTAGGTTATGACGACGCTGGCCGCGACAAAGGCAATGCCGACAAAATGGCCAAAGACGTGCAAGCGTATGACACCGACAACCGTGCCATGATTGATTACCTGAACGCTCAGGCCTGGTATGACGGCAACCTGGGGGCCGCAGGCTTCTGTATTGGTGGCCACCTGGCTTTCCGTGCGGCTTTACAGCCAGAAGTGAAAGCAACGGCCTGCTTCTATGCTACCGATTTGCACACCAATATTATTCCTAACAAACCAGGCCAGCACAGCATGGAGCGCGTCAACGAGATCAAAGGCGAGCTGCTCATGATCTGGGGCAAGCAAGACCCGCATATCCCGGGCGATAAGCGCGCCGAGCTTTATAACCGCTTTGCCGCCTTGCCTGGTTTGCATTACACCTGGCATGAATTTAACGGGCAACATGCCTTTATGCGCGATGAAGGTGAACGTTATGATGCGCAGTTGGTCAACCTGGGGTATCAATTGACCTTGCAAATGTTCGGAAACGTACTCAAGTAAGTGATAGCTAGCAAACTTGAGTGAAAGAAAACTACGGTGCTGAATATAGTATGCCAGTTGCGAATTTCAACACAACGAGCATGCAATATTCAATACATACCTTAGTCCAAGCACAGGCCAAAAGCCTGTGCTTTTTTTACAACTAAATTAACCATTTATTAGAGATAACTATGACTACAAAAAATGCGGATATTGGATTGGTGGGATTGGCAGTGATGGGCCAAAACCTGGCACTTAACATTGCGGATCACGGCTATACCATTGCGGTCTATAACCGTGACCCAAAAAAAATGCTGAACTTCATTGAGGAATGCAAAAAGAACGAGCCTTCGCACGAGCGCGTGGTTGGTCATGCCGATCTGGCTTCTTTTGTATTGAGCATCAAACGTCCTCGTAAAATTGTGCTGCTGGTGAAAGCCGGTAGCGCGACTGACGTGACGATTAACGCTTTGCTGCCATTTTTGGAGCAGGGCGACATTATTATTGATGGTGGCAATGCCTTGTGGACAGATACCATCCGTCGTGAAAAAGAGCTGGCTGCCAAAGGCATCGAGTTTATTGGCTCTGGCGTGTCCGGAGGTGAAACCGGTGCGCGTTTTGGCCCTTCATTGATGCCATCTGGCACCCGTAAGGCCTGGTCTAGCCTTGAGCCAATCTGGCGTGATATTGCGGCCAAAGTTGACCCAGTGACCGGCGCACCTTTAGAAGGTGGCACACCAGGCAAACCGGTGGAAGGTGGTTTCTCTTGTGCGGAATATATCGGCCCTGACGGGGCTGGCCATTATGTGAAAATGGTGCACAACGGCATTGAATACATCGATATGCAGTTGATTTGCGAAGCCTACTGGTTGATGAAAAACTTGTTGGGCATGCCAGCCGATGAAATCGGTAAAGTATTTGCCGAGTGGAACAAAGGTGAATTGTCCAGTTTCCTGATCGAAATCACTGCCGATATCCTGCAACAAAAAGACCCTGCGGGCAAAGGCTTCCTGGTTGACCAAATCCTGGATACCGCCGGTCAAAAAGGCACAGGTCAATGGACCGCTGCCAACGCGCTGGAGCTCGGTGCGCCTGCGAACGCAATTGCTGCCGCGGTGTATGCCCGTGCGTTGTCCAGCTTGAAAGAAGAGCGCGTAGAAGCGAGCAAAATCCTTAAAGGTCCGGCGATTGTGCAAGAGAAAGACAAGGCCGCCATTATTGAAGCAATCAAGAATGCCTTGTATTGCTCCAAAATCTGCGCTTACGCACAAGGCTTCCAACTCATCGACAAAGCACAAGTGGCTTATAACTGGAAACTCAACTTCGGTGAGATTGCCCAGATCTGGCGTGGTGGTTGTATCATCCGTGCGCGTTTCCTGCAAAAAATCACCGATGCTTATGCATTGAATTCACGCCTGAAAAACCTGATGCTGGATCCATACTTCACCAATGCGATGAACGATGGTCAGGCCGGCTGGCGTAAAGTGATTGCGCTGGCAGTGACCAATGGTATCCCGGCGCAAGGCTTTGCCGCGGCGTTGGCATATTATGATGGTTACAGAAGTGCAGATTTGCCTGCAAACCTGTTGCAAGGTCAGCGTGATTACTTTGGCGCGCATACTTATGAGCGTAAAGACCAACCGCGTGGTCAGTTCTTCCACCTGGATTGGCCAGAGGCGGGTCGTCCGCAATTGGCGATTGAGTAAGTGCTTTGTTGGGCACCCGCAATGGTGCCCGTCTCACGGGCAAATAAAAAAGATGGCGCTAGTCGCCATCTTTTTTTGTGGAATGATCAGAAGCCCTGTTTTAGGGGAAGCAAAGCCAGCTACAGGCTGAGTTCAGATCAGTGTATTGAGACTCAACGCATGTGTCTGCATTGAGTAAAAATCGTGACCCGAAACCGGGCCTTGCGCCAGCGAATGCTGCGTGATTAAACGCAGTCGCAGCTGGACTCTAGAAAGCGGTGTAACTCGTTAATGGCTTTCGTGTGTTGCTGTGCTTCAATGGCTGCCTTGGCATCTGCCAGGTTGGCGGCAGAAGGGTTCAGGCTTGGTGCATAAATTTCGTCCACTAAAAAAAGCTTGGACGGAGTGGCTTGGTGTGACTGAGCGGTTTGCATTTCAATATTCCTTTTGGGATTTCCAATATTCGGGGCACAAAACGACGAATTGTGTTCGTCGTGCATGTGGCGCCAAAATTAACAAAAAGTTCCTTGTACAGCAATGTGAACTCTGCCGTGATGACCAAACTTGTCAATTTCTTACGACATATTTGTATTGCTACAACATACAAGCAAACATGGTGCCATGTTTCCCCACCTTAACGCATGCCCATCCGGTTCGGATGACAGGCTTTAAGCACGCTTGTGCTTGCACCACACATGAAAAAAGACCGCGCACGAAAAACTGAAAGCCAAATGCGCTGATTTTTCGTAAAATATCGGCTTGATTAATCAAAAATGAAGAGCGGCATGCAAATT
This sequence comes from Methylophilus sp. 14, assembly GCF_015354345.1. Lineage (GTDB taxonomy): Bacteria > Pseudomonadota > Gammaproteobacteria > Burkholderiales > Methylophilaceae > Methylophilus. The sequence goes on from NZ_JADKYS010000002.1 coordinate 70,227, forward strand.
TTTGTCAACGGTAAAGCCACGGTACTGCCCGCTGAGGCCATGAGCGTGCTGGCGCTGGTGGAGCATATGCAGCTCACCGGCAAGCGCATTGCCATTGAGCGCAATGGCGATATTGTGCCGCGCAGCCAATTTGCCGACGTGCAGTTGCAGGCGGATGATAAATTGGAAATTGTAGGCGCCGTTGGTGGCGGCTAGTCATTGATTGCCTGGTATTGAAAAGAATGGAATAGAGAGTTTTGAATATGAACGACGCTTTGGTCATCGCCGGTAAGCCTTATCAGTCCCGTTTGTTGGTGGGCACCGGTAAATACGCCGATTTTACGCAGACACGCGCTGCGATTGACGCCAGTGGCGCTGAGATTGTCACTGTTGCGATTCGCCGCACCAATATTGGCCAAAACGCTAATGAGCCCTCGTTGCTGGATTATTTGCCACCTGGCGAGTTTACCTATCTGCCAAATACGGCTGGCTGTTACAGTGCGGAGGATGCGGTGCGCACCTTGCGCCTGGCGCGTGAGTTGCTGGATGACCATAAGCTGGTCAAGCTGGAGGTGCTGGGTGACCCTAACACCTTATACCCGAATGTGACTGAGACCATTGCCGCGGCCAAAACGCTGGTGAAAGAGGGATTTGAGGTCATGGTGTATACCTCGGATGACCCGATTATTGCCAAGCAACTGGAAGACATCGGCTGTGTCGCCGTGATGCCGCTGGCCTCGTTGATTGGTTCCGGCATGGGCATTTTAAACCCGTGGAACCTGCAGATTATTATTGAAAGTGCCAAGATCCCGGTGCTGGTCGATGCGGGAGTCGGCTGTGCCTCTGATGCGGCGATTGCCATGGAGTTGGGTTGTGCCGGAGTGTTGATGAACACGGCGATTGCTGCGGCGCGTGACCCGGTGCTGATGGCTAGCGCGATGAAAAAAGCGGTTGAAGCGGGTCGCGAGTCATTCCTGGCTGGGCGTATGGCGAAAAAACTGTATTCTGCCAGCCCAAGCTCCCCAACCACAGGCATGATAGGCTAATCGTGACGGATACTGGCTTATATGCATGTGAAGTGTCGGTGGTTACCGAGTATTTGGCCGCGCAATCGTCACCCGAGGCGGGGCAATATGTCTATGCCTACACCATTACCATCCGCAATACCGGTAAGACGCCGGTGCAACTCATCAGCCGTCATTGGGTCATTACTGATGCCATGCAGCAAGTGCGCGAGGTGAAAGGGCTGGGTGTGGTGGGTGAACAGCCCTTGCTGGCACCTGGTGCAGATTACAGTTACACCAGCAGCGTCATGTTCAGCACGCCCAGTGGCGAAATGTATGGCACGTATCAAATGGTGGCGGTGGATGGTCACTGGTTTGAAGTGGATATCCCGACCTTTTGGTTGCATCAGGCTGCCGGTTTGCACTAAGCGTGTTGATTCGGCTGACTTAATCCGGCGTATGCATACGCCATATATCGACATTGCAAAAAATAACACAGTGATAGCCAACCATATGCTTAAACTTTGCCAAGCGATTGTGCTGGCCTCCATGTGCTTGCTAGCGAGTTGCCAAAGTGTGCCGCCCGCGACCAACCCCCCCGTCACCAAACCAATCACACCAGCTAAGCCGCCTGAAAAACCAGCGGCGAGTAATGTGCCGACGCAGCCTTATGCTCTGTTAAAGCCTGCCAGTTGGGCAGAATTGCCCGGGCTGGCCAAAGAGGACTGGGTTACAAGCTGGCGCGCGTGGATGCAAGGCTGCCAGGGACTCAAAAACAAGCCTGACTGGCAAGCCGTCTGTGCTGTGGCTTTGCTGGTCAAGGCCGATGATGCCGTTGCTATTCAGGCTTATTGGCAGCAATATTTCAATGTATATCAGACACAGCAGCCAGAAGGTGCGTCGCAAGGTTTGATGACCGGCTATTACCAGCCGGTATTAAAAGGCGCCCGCACCGCCAGCGCCCGCTACCCGGTGCCGCTGTATAAAACGCCAGGCGACCTGATTACGGTGAATTTGTCCGGGCTGTTCCCGGAGCTCAAATACAAGCGCGTGCGTGGTCGCCTGCAAGGGCAGTCATTAATCCCTTATTACGCACGGGCCGATATTGAGCAGGCGCCATCGCCACTGGCGGGCAACGAGCTGTTATGGGTCAATGATGCTGTTGAAGCGTTTTTCCTGCAGGTGCAAGGTTCGGGTATTGTCGAGCTTGAAAACGGCGAACGATTGCCGGTGGGCTACGCGGACCAAAACGGCCATCCATACCAGTCCATCGGCAAGTTGTTGGTCGAGCGTGGCGAGATGGTAGCGAGTGAAGCCTCCATGCAAGGCATTAAAACCTGGGGCCAGCAACATCCAGATGAATTGCGCGCCTTGCTGGATGCGAATCCTAGTTACGTATTTTTTAAATTTTTACCTGCAGGGTTGTCCGGTCCGCTAGGGGCGTTGGGCGTGCCATTAACCGCAGCGCGCAGTATTGCGGTCGACCCGTTTTATATTCCATTGGGTGCGCCCGTGTACCTGGCGACCACGTACCCAAATTCAGACACACCCTTGCAGCAGCTGATGCAGGCGCAAGATACCGGCGGTGCCATTAAAGGCGGCGTGCGGGCGGATGTCTATTGGGGTGAGGGCGAGCCTGCAGGCAAGCTGGCAGGCGCAATGCGCCAGCAAGGGCAGTTGTGGGTGTGGTTGCCTAAAACATTCCCCTTGCCGCACTAGCTGCCATGCATCGTGTTCAGGACAGGCAAGACTCTGGCTGGCAAGCCCACGTTGTCGGCCACACGCCTTTGCGTCCGTGGTTGCAGGAGCGCGGGTCATTAACGGCGCGCTTAAAAAAACAATATCCCGATTTTGCTGTGCAGGTATTGTCGCAAGGCTGGCGCAAGCCGAATATCGACGAACGGGTATTATTAAGATTGCCAGCGGCTACCCATGCCTGGGTGCGCGAAGTCATGCTGATGGGCGAGGGACAGCCGCAGGTGTTTGCGCACAGCGTCATTGCCCGCAAGGATCTGCGAGGGGCATGGTGCCAGTTGCGCAAGATTGGGCGTGTGCCGTTGGGTGCGGCGCTGTTTGCCAATGCCAGTGTGCAGCGTGGCCGATTATACTACCGCAAGCTGTCACCTGCGCACCCGCTGCACCAGGCTTTTTGCCGTCATGCCTGCGTGAAAACGTCACAGCGGCTATGGGCTAGGCGCTCATTGTTTTGTCTGCGGCATTATCGCTTGCTGGTCACGGAAGTGTTTTTGCCATCCTGCGCCCGGCCATCTGTTCGTTAATCCTTATCAGGAATCCTTTTTTATGCGATCACTCGCCCAATGGCATGCTTATTACCGGCTGACGCGGCTGGACAAGCCTATCGGCATCTGGCTGCTGTTATGGCCTACCCTGTGGGGGCTGCTGATTGCCGGACAGGGGCGGCCGCAATGGTGGGTGGTGTGCGTGTTTGTGCTGGGCACGATACTGATGCGTTCAGCCGGATGTGCATTGAATGATATTGCCGACCGACATTGGGACGGCGCCGTGGCGCGCACCCATCAGCGGCCGCTGGCGACAGGGGAAATCTCTGTCAAGGAAGCCTACCTGGTCGCAGCGGGGTTATCGTTGCTGGCGTTTGTGCTGGTGTGTACGCTGGGCTGGCAGGTCGTGTTATGGTCTGTGCCTGCGCTGTTTCTCGCCGTCAGTTATCCTTACACCAAGCGCTTTTTTGCGATTCCACAAGCCTATCTAGGCATTGCCTTCGGCTTTGGCATCCCGATGACCTTTGTTGCCTTGCAGGGGCAGGTGCCTACGGTCGCCTGGTGGCTATTGCTGGCTAACGTCTGCTGGTCGGTAGCTTATGACACGGCTTATGCCATGGTCGACCGTGAAGATGACCTCAAAATAGGCATCCGCTCGTCGGCCATCACCTTCGGCCGTTTTGATGTGCTGGCGATTATGGCGTGCTTTGCCGTCATGCTGCTGATATTGGCCTATGTTGCGCATATACTTGCGCTGGGCTGGCCGTTCTGGCTGGGCTGGGGCGCGGCGGCTGTGCAGTTATGGCGGCAATATAGGCTGATTCGTCACCGGCAACCCGGCGATTGTTTCAAGGCGTTTCTGGAGAATTTCTGGATCGGTGCGGCATTAACTGCCGGGCTAGCAGTCAGTTATGGATTAGGCGGACTTGCGTAATGTTGAAGGCTCATCCAGCTCAAAGGTGAAGTCTGTCCAGTATTGGAACGGTGTGTGTTCAACTGGTGCCAGAATATAAAGATCTTCTGACAGTTGCTGCAATTCGCGCAAATTACCATTGATCGGTTCTTCATGGTCAGTCGTTTTTGGCGCTGGCGGTACTGCAGGCAGGTTTTGTGTCTGGCAGGCAATTTCCTTCAATAGCATCAGGTCTTCAAACACGCTGCGCTCAAAGCCCATGCGTGGCACCAGTCGCGTGTTGTAAACCAAGTCATCAATCAAGGCAATCACCTGCGGTGTGCCCCAAGCCTGCTGTAAAGCCTTCATCACGCGCGGGAACGATTCAATGCCTTGCTGCTTCAAGTCCGGCGCATGCTCCACGTTGAGGTTGAAATGCTTGCGACATTCACCAGCCACAATATCAAACTCTTGCTGCTTGCCTTCTTTAGATAACAAATCCAGCAAATACAGCCACATCCAGGGCGAGGATTTCGGGTGCTTGGCCAAATGCTGCTGCAAATGATCAATCGCCTGATTCACCCGGCCATGTGTAAACAGGCGTGAGGCATCTTGCATCACTGTCTGGGTGCTTTGCTGTGAGCTCACTTTCTGCGGTACGCCGTGTGGCATCACCGCATCATCGTTGGCATGCATGGGCACCGATTTTAACCGGCTGCTTGTTTTGGTCGGTGTTGGCGGTTGTGTTGGCGTATGCAGGCGGTTGGCGTCACTCGTCTGCTGCGTTGGCAATACAGTGGCGGAAAAAGATTTGCCGCTTAATGGGCGCGTTGCCGGGCCGGATGTACCCTCGGTCGGTATGGATGGCGCATCACTTTGCTTGGAGCCGCGGCGCGACTTCATCACTTTGGGTACGGCGGCGTGGCGGCGTAACCAGTCAGCAAAGAAAAAACCGCTGGCAATCAGCGCCAGCCCCAGGGCGATGACCAAGGTGCGCAATAAATGGTTTTCGTTTTGCAGGTGGATCAGCTGGGTTTTCAGCGTCGCCAGGATATCTGCTTGCGCCAGGTTGCTGGCATACAATACATCAGACTTGGTTTGTAGTTGTTTGAAGTTGTGCTGCAAATCATTGATTTGCGCTTGCAGTGCGGTATAGGCCTCCACCGGGATAGCTGGTGGCGCGGGCGGTAATGCTACGGCTTCTGGTTGAGTGGCCACCGGCTCAGGCGTTGTGTTGCTGACAGGCGGCGGCACAGCTGCCATGGCGATGGCGACGGTATTGTCGGGGTGAATAGTGACAATTTGTCGCGAGTGCTGGCAGCGATCCGTGAGTGTCAGCGTCAGGGGGCTGGCAATGGCGGCATCAGACCACAGCATTAAAACGCCCTGTTGGCTACCCAGTGTGGTGTACTCCAGGTGGACTGGGTTGGAATCTGCTGAGGCTTGTTTGGAAGATTGGCTCAGGCTGAAGCAGCTGATGTCAGTGTTGGCCTGCACCTGATTCAGCGGCAGTTGTGCCAGCAGTGGCTGGCCTGGCGCAGACTCAATGGTCAGTGCGCCGAACTCTGCAGCTTGCAGCAAGGGCGTCAACGCAAACAGCAGGGAAGCGCAAAGCCCTCGCCAGCTGGCAGCGTGAATATATGGTTTAGCTTTGTATATGCCCGAAAGTATCAAAATTATTTTTAGTGTCGGTGCTGCTGTTTAGTTAAATGGCGATGGCTTAAATCAGTTCAGTCGCAACAAGTAAACGGGTGCAGAAAGTCAAAACTTGAGCTAATATAGCACCCAGTTGCAATTATCCTTGAAAAAACAAGGCTTGTTTGTGATAAAAGCACGTTTTATGTCAGGTAATTTGCATAATTGATGGCAAAAAAGCCACAAAATTGCTTGCCTTAGTCAGCAACCTGATGCCATCAGGCGGGTTACGATTATTTTAGAATAATTCGTTGACAACCTTTCTCAAGCTGACTTATAATCCGCCCTCTTAATTTATACGCTATAACTCGGTAGTTATAAAATGAAAACTTTTTCAGCAAAATCGCATGAAGTACAACGTGACTGGTTCGTGATCGACGCCACTGACTTGGTATTGGGTCGTTTGGCCAGCGCAATCGCTCATCGCCTGCGTGGTAAGCATAAAGCTATTTACACACCACACGTGGATACTGGCGACTACATCATCGTAGTCAATGCGGACAAAATTAAAGTAACCGGTAACAAGGCTGGCGACAAGTTGTACCACCGTCACTCCGGTTACCCAGGCGGTATCACTACAACTTCATTCTCAAAAATGCAAGATCGTTTCCCAGGTCGCGCGTTGGAGAAAGCTGTGAAAGGCATGTTGCCAAAAGGTCCTTTGGGCTATGCCATGATCAAGAAAATGAAAGTGTATGCGGGCGACAAGCACGAGCACATTGCGCAACAACCGCAACCATTAACCATCTAATTTAAGACGATTAGGATAAAACATGATCGGTAAATACAACTACGGCACCGGCCGCCGCAAAAGTTCAGTGGCACGTGTGTTCCTGAAGTCCGGCAGTGGCAACATCGTGGTCAACGACAAGCCAGTTGACGTTTACTTCTCACGCGAGACTTCTCGCATGATTTTGCGTCAACCACTGGAATTGACTAACAACACAGCCAGCTTTGATATTCTGGTGAATGTGCATGGTGGTGGTGAATCCGGTCAAGCGGGTGCAGTGCGTCATGGCATTACCCGTGCGTTGATTGACTACGATGCAGCTTTGAAGAGCGCATTGTCTCACGCTGGTTTCGTGACACGTGATGCACGTGAAGTTGAACGTAAGAAAGTCGGCCTGCGTAAAGCGCGTCGTCGTAAACAGTTCTCCAAACGTTAATTTCCAACGTTTGTTACAAACCTGTTGTGCAAAAAGGTCGCATTGGCGGCCTTTTTCATTTATATTGTTTAACCTTTTATGCATGAGTCGTTGTTGAACGCGCATCTGGTTTAAAGATATGGAAAAAATCAAAGTTGGCATTGTAGGTGGAACGGGTTATACCGGTGTTGAGTTGCTGCGTTTGCTGGCAAGGCATCCTAATGTGCAATTACAAGTGATTACCTCCAGGGGTGAGGCCGGGTTGCCGGTCGCCGATATGTTTCCCAGCTTGCGTGGTGTTGTGGACTTAAAGTTCAGCGATCCGGCCACGGTCGATTTAACCCAATGCAATGTGGTCTTTTTTGCAACGCCACATGGTGTCGCGATGGCGCAAACGCCTGCGCTGGTGGCGGCAGGTGTGAAAGTGATTGATCTGGCGGCGGATTTCCGTCTGCAAGATGCCGTTGAGTTCGAAAAGTGGTACAAGTTACCGCATAGCTGTACGGACGTGCTGAAAGAGGCCGTGTATGGTTTGCCTGAGCTGTATGCCGCTGATGTGCAGCAGGCACAAGTCATTGGTAATCCTGGTTGCTATCCGACGACGGTATTGCTTGGCCTCGCACCGCTACTGGAAAACGGCTGGATTGATTTCTCTGTGCCTATTATTGCAGATGCCAAATCCGGCGTCTCCGGTGCTGGTAGAAAAGCCGAAGTGGGCACCTTGTTCTCAGAGTCCAGTGATAACCTGAAAGCCTACGGTGTGGCTGGCCACAGGCACCATCCCGAAATTCTGGCCCAGTTAAAGAAACTGTCCGGTAGCGAAGTGGTCAACCTCATATTCGTCCCGCATTTGATTCCGATGATTCGTGGCATGCTGACCACTTTACATGTCAAACTTAACGCACAAGGCAAGCAACAGGCGTTGCAACAAGTCTATGAGCAACGTTATCAGGGCGCTACGTTTGTCGATGTGATGCCTGCAGGCTCACTGCCTGAAACACGCTCAGTCCGCGGTGCTAACGTTTTGCGGATGGCACTATACCCACAAGCGGGCGATTATGTCACAATCGTTGTCGTGCAGGACAACCTGGTTAAAGGTGCTTCTGGCCAAGCCGTGCAGAATATGAATTTGATGTTTAACCTGGCGCCGGATGCCGGTTTGCAAGTGCTGCCGTTGTTGCCATAATGATCCGGCCGATACGCAGAAGACTGAGAAACCATTTTGGCCTGACCGCCAAGCAGGTGGCAGTACGCTCGCACAGGCCCTGGTATTTTCAAAGCATGCTGGCGGTTTCTTATGTCCTGATTGGTTTTGCATTGGCCTACTGGGTGGTGCATGATGATGATGGTGAGCATATACGCCAGCGTTTGCGTCAAGTGACCACCGAAAATATTGAATTACAGAAAAAACTGATTGCCTCGCAGCGTGAGTTGCAAGTAGAGCTGGCCACCAGTAATAACCTGGCCAAGACGCTCACAGCGCAGCAGGATGAAAGCATCAAACTGAAAGAAGAATTGGTGTTTTACAAGAATATGACCAAGCGTTAGCAGGCTGCATGATATGGCTGATGCTTAATGGACATCGCCATTTAAGATAATTCGGAACAGGAAGTAGCATGTTTTTCAAAAAAAGCGTTCAAATCGATAGCCACATTGATACCCTGATTGGCCATGAGACACAAATCAATGGCAATATGCAGTTTGCCGGAGGCTTGAGAGTCGATGGTTTGATTGCCGGCAATGTGATTGAAAAACGTGAACACCCCAGCACTTTGATCATTAGTGAAAACGGGGCGGTGACAGGCGCGGTAGAAGCTTCTAAAATAGTTTTGAATGGCATGATACGCGGCCCGGTCAGATCCTCTGTGTTTATCGAATTGCAAAGCAAGGCACGGATTGTGGGTGACTTGTATTACAAGTCACTGGAAATGCACACCGGTGCAGTGATTGAAGGAAAACTGATTTACCTGGGCGAGCAGGCAGAAACTGCCGAACCAGAGGCGACTTGAAATTAAATTTTTCGTCGCCATATTGTTATTGAGAATTTGACAGGAGTCTATGATGACCGCAGAAGCTACCCTAGAAATGCCAGTACCGCTGGTATTCACCGATAACGCCGCCAAAAAAGTCAAAGAGCTGATTGACGAAGAAGGCACCCCTGACCTGAAACTGCGCGTGTTTGTGAGTGGCGGTGGCTGCTCAGGTTTCCAGTACGGTTTTACTTTTGAAGAAGAAGTGAACGACGATGATACGCAAGTGGATAAAGACGGCGTGACGTTGCTGATCGACCCGATGAGCTTGCAATACCTGGCCGGTGCCGAAATTGATTACACCGACAGCCTGCAAGGTTCACAGTTCGTAATTCGTAACCCGAATGCCACCACGACTTGCGGTTGCGGTAGTTCGTTCTCGGTATAAGTCGTATATGAACAAAACAAAAGCCGGGTGAATCCCGGCTTTTTGTTTATGTGGTCGAGTGATTGTTCTTGCCCAAGATGTTTTTAGCGGCCCTCACGCCTTGGGCAAAGGCCTCTTCAAAAATAGATATCCCGGCAGCATCTGTATGCGCAATGTGTAATTGCGGGTGCGTGTGATTCAGTAACTGGCGCGCTTGATTGGTCAGAAAGCCGGGTTGAGGGTAAGTCATGGCGTGTCCCCAGCGCCAGATGTCCATATTCAGGATGTGTTGCGATAGCTCAGGGTGTGCTTTTTGCAAGTCTTGCACAATACTGGTTTGCAAAGACGTCCATGTCCCTGCATATAACTGTTGGCGGGCCTGGTGTTCATCACTATGTGCCAATGCCCGGTAGTAAGTGAGCACTAACTGGTCATGATAGCGTTGTGTGTCTTGATGATTGGCGACAACATAGCCCAGTCCAGCGCTGTCATATAACACATTGTCCCAGGCCAACGGCAAGTTGCCGTTCAGTTGATCCGGCTGGTTGATACTGAGATTAGCGACTAGCCATGGCGCATGTCTGATTGTCTGTGCTGCTTGTGTGAGGCTGGGGTCATTACGCAATACATAAGGCAGGGTATGTAGCGGAGACGCATAGATAACATGGTCCGCAATCCAGCGCGTGGTTTGTTGTGTGGTCAGGTCATAGACGTCTACTGTCACGTGATGGGCTTCGAGTTGAATAGCATGGACCAGTTGACGGGTATGTATGGCGTCCTGTTGCGGGTTGGCCAGTTGCTGCGTTAGCCATGCATTGCCTTGTGGCCAGGTGAGCACCTGGTCTGTGTCGGCATTGGCCGCTTGTCCGCGCCTTGAGGCAAAGTAATGTATGCCTGCCCAGGCAGAAATGCTGGTATGAGGCATGCCGTAATCATCACGGCAGGCGTAATTCACGTACCAGTGCAAGGGTGCGCTGTGCCATCCCTGGCCATGCAGATATTCTGCCATTGTGATGCTATCCAGCATGGTGAACTGAGGGTCATGCGAGGAGGCTGCCAGTGGGATAGTAAACGCCGGTTTGTTATCGCGACCAGTGGCCTCCCTGAACACCTGCATTTGTTTTTCAAACGCTTGTATTTCTGCACGCTCGCGGTGGCCGAGTCCGTGATCCGGGCGTAAGCCTTCTTGCCATTGACCATGAATAAACAAGCGTTCTTGTGGTGCAAAGCATAAGTAGCGTTCTTGGTATAGCGGGCGGTGGCTGTCTACATTGGCGGTGATCGCCCCCGTTTCGGCAAGAAACTGCTTGAGTAGCACGTTGTCATGGTTGGGCAACGGCAGGTAATGTGCCCCCCAGGGGTAGGCGCTTATTGTATTTTTACCACTGCGCGCGTTACCGCCTACCTCAGCCTCGAGCTCTAGTAGCGCAACATCATCCATCTGGTGTTTTTGCAAATACCACCCGGCAGCCATGCCGCTGACGCCGGCACCGACAATCGCTACCTTGGTCCGCTGTGTGCTCGAGAAGGCCGGGAAGTCTGCCTGTCTGAGTTGATGTCCGGCCATATGATTGGGGCCCAGCAATGTTCCGCCAAACTGTGTTGGTGTGCTGCGTTGGCAATGCATCAGGGCCGGGCTGAGAGCCAGACCCAGCAGAAATGTACGTCTATCCATTCGTCAGTCACGGCCCTTGGTGATGCCACTCCTGCTCGTAGTAATGCACCAGTTTCTGGTTGTTCAGGCGGTTCACCTCGGCTGGCACTGCCTGCATATCCAGCGGAAATTGGAACAGTGTGGTTAATGTTTCGGGCGTCATAAAACGCAACCCGCTCACCGCTATTTGCTGCGGGGGATGATAAGGTTGATGACTGGCAATCACATATCCCCACTCACCAAAGGAAGGAACCAGCGTATGGTAGGGGCTGGTGAGCAAGCCCACGCTCTGGATGGTATTAACGATGCACCAGTAGGACTGGCGTGCATACAGCGGTGAAGTTGATTGGATCACTGCCAGCCCGTGCTGGGATAAATGCGCTGCAACCAGTTGATAGAAACTGCTGCTATAGAGTTTGCCTAAGGCAAAGTTGGTCGGGTCAGGAAAGTCCACGACAATAAAATCAAAGAAATCTTTTTGTTGATCCAGCCAGACGAACGCATCCGCCGTCACAACACTGACTTTTGGCGAAGAAAATGCGTGTGCATTGAGCTGGCTGAGGCGGATATTATGTTTGAATATATCCGTCATTTCACGGTCCAGATCCACCAGTGTCACGTGCTCTATCGTGGGATACTTTAATATTTCGCGCAATGCCAGCCCATCGCCGCCACCCAGGACAAGTACGTTGCGTGGCTGCTTGATTGCGCTGAGTGCAGGATGCACCAGCGCTTCGTGATAGCGATATTCATCGCGTGAAGAGAATTGCAAGTTGCCATTGAGAAACAGCCGGGTGTCATCGTGCCATTGTGTGAGCACAATGCGCTGATAGCGTGTAGTTTTTGAAAAAATGACCCGGTCTTCAAACAGCATTTCCTCGCTGTAACGGGTGAGGTGTTCTGCAAATAACAGTCCGGCAATTAAGCTCAAGCCAACGAGCAGGCATTGCCATAGCAGCAGCCGTGGCCGTTGCAATTGTTCGCGGAACAAGTGAATGGCCCACAGGGCGACTAATACATTCAAGAGTCCAAAGACCAGGCTGGTGCGCATCAGGCCCAGGTGTGGGACCAGTAACAGTGGAAACGCCAGTGAGACGGCGAGTGCGCCAAGATAGTCAAAGGTCAGGACACGGGAGACCAGCTCCTTTAATGACAGCGATTGCTCCAATATGCGCATTACTAAGGGGATTTCCAGGCCGACCAGCATGCCAATAATAAATACCAGCAGGTATAGCACGGCCTGAAAAGCGACATTGCCGTTATAGCCTATTTGTGCAAATGCCAGAAACAACAGGGCGGCCGAAAAGCCGCCGCTAATCGCGACCAGTAGCTCCAGCTCAATAAACCGCCTCACCAGTGCGCTGGTGATGTATTTGGAAGCCCAGGAACCTGCGCCCATGGCAAACAGGTAAACGCCGATTACGGTCGAAAACTGGGTGACGGAGTCGCCGAGTAAATAACTGGATAATGTGCCTGCAACCAGTTCATATACCAAGCCACAACTGGCAATAATAAACACAGACGCAAAGAGCGCCTGCCGCATCGCCCGGTCGGGATTGCCGGGCCGGTGCGATGGACCTGCAGGATTAACCATGGATAGCTGCTGCAATAATCAGGGCAATTCCCAGGCACATGGCGGCGACAATAATCGCCAGGGATAAGTTGTTTTTTTCAACCACCTCTCGCCACAAATCATAAGGGGTGATTTTGTCCAGCACAACAAAGCATAGCCAGAAAATAATGACCCCCAGCAGTGAAAAAATGATGGAGTTCTGCAAGTTGGTGAAGAGTAGAGTGTTCAACGCAATTCCTTTCAGCTTATTTGTGTTGCGATTCGTGGGAGCTGCCTTTGTTGACGCGCACAGAGTCGCTGCTTGTCCATAAAGGTTCGCCGTAGTACTGTAGTTTGCAAAAATAGGCGATTGCCAATACAGCACTGAGTTTATATATTTTTAGCCACATAAGGGTGTCCGGTTATCCATTCAGAGGGTGATCACTGTCAGCCCAGCGCCGATGTTCAAATTGCGTTCTGTAATGATAAAAGAGGGCAGGCCCAATGAGCAGGAAGATGACCAAGGTCCAGAAATTTCCCCAGAGAGGGACGTCTGAAATGATGCGTACGGATTGAAATTTGCCCCGAGTCTGGATGTCTCCGCTACCATCACTTTCCGCTTCAATTTGCAGTTGGTATTTGCCTTTAGGCACAGCACTGAAAATGATTTCTGCATGACTGTCATTTTCACGCCAGTATTCGCCGCCGTCATAACCTGAGTAATCGCTTATTTCACGGTTGGCTGAATAGGTCAGGCCACTCTCCAGGCCAATCAGACGCACAGTCGAATACAGCCAGCTATTACTCAGGGCACCATCCAGCTCAATGATGACATTTTGTTTGGTTGGGAATATATAAAACGGATCACTTTCGACTTCGCTTGTCACCGTGTTGTAGCGCCCATAAGAGCCAGACCAGTCATCCGACGGGTTGTTTGCGATTTGCATGGATGTGCTAAACACTACTTGTTGGCGTGCGTGCATGACAAATTCAAGCTGGATGAAAATGGCCGCGACCATAAACAGCAAGGTAGCGTTGCGCCAGGCTGACACCGATTGGCCATAAGGATTGGGTTGGTTGGCAAAGACCCCCTGCGTTTTCGGCAGGTTTAGTGGTGTTTTGAATGCGGATGCAACTTGCTCCGGGGTCAGGTATTCGCCCTGACTCCAGTTGATTTCTTTACCTTGTAGTTCTTTGCTTAATAGGTAGGGCGGAGCAATAAAGTCTTCAATGGTTGCTGTGTCCCCCAGTTGTACCTGCCAGTAAAATTCGCCCGCGACGATCTCCACCTTGCTTTTGTATTTGGCAAAGTGCTGGTACGTATTGCCTGCGTGCAGGGCTTCGGGGCCACGGCTATATCGTGCATTGAGTTTGGGGGCGTTCAGTAAGGGTTTGAGGATATTCCAGTGTCCCTGGCTGCACACCAGCCAGCGAAAACCATAACCAGAATGATGTAGTAAATATTCTTCCCATGAGAAGAGTGTGCCGTATGCCCTGGTTGAGCGTTGGAGATAGCCGGTCACCGTAAACGCGGCCTGCTCAAAATGCCCTACACTGCCCAGCGGGAGTGTAGGGCTACCTAATAGTTTTAGTTTCTTTTGATATTTGAGTAATGTGGCCACCTGGCTGTGGCCGGCATCCAGCACAGCCGTGCAATGCGGGCAGGTGACGGTTTGTATGTTTTGTAGGCGTATAGACAGGCTGCCGCCACATTGCGGGCATTGTAACTGGCGTGTTGGTGTTTTGATGCCAGCCATCTCCATGTCACGCAAATGAGCAAGGTGCAAGTGCTCAAGGGCGACGGGCATGCCTATGAACAGAGTGGGTGCTTGCTCTCCGCTAAACTCTAGAGTGGCATAGGTTTGTGCATCACTTAGTTCTACAAAGTGACTGGTTTTTCCGGTGATCAGTGCTTTAGGTAATTCGCCCTGGCCAGCAATACAATCCGCTTGCTCAATCCGCGTTACCGTGAGCCGTTTGCCCTGGATGGGTACACTTAATTCAGGCTGGTAACGTGACAATGGCAGGTCTGGCACAGCGCTTTTGTCGGCCTCAAAGCTCATGATATAGGCGCCGGATGACTCGGAGAGCCAACCTGTTTTTCCTGAGTCAAACAGCACGTGCCACTCGTTCCACACACCGCAGGCATGTTGGAACTGTACGCGGCCAATGACGCTAAAATGCGCTTGCAGATGGTAACCGCTGGAGCCGATCTGCAATAAGGTATTGTCAGGCAATAACTCCGCCATTTTGCCTAGGTTTTCAACGTCCTGGTCTTGGCGTAACAGGGTACTGCGACAATGTTCGCAGATAACCAGCAAGGAACTGCCTGCACGAAACTGTACTTTTGCCCCGCAGGCGGGACATTGGCTATAACGGATCACAGCAGATTGCGCCTAGTTGAGCTTGCTCAGCAACTCGGCTTTTTTGCTATCGAATTCAGCCTGGGTCAAAATGCCTTTGCCGACAAGCGCATGCAGTTTTTCCAGCGTGGACACGATATCATCTGCAGCGATAGGTTGCGAGGCGGCAGGTGTGGTTGCTGTCGACAAGTGATTTGCCATTGTTTGTGCCATGGCCATGCCTGCGCCCATACCGGCGCCTGCTCCGGCAACGCCTGCCTCATTTTGTGCTGCGAGAGGAATGGATTCGGCGACCTGAAACTGACTAAATTTGCTTAAATCACCGACGACATTCATGCTGATGCGTTTATCTAGGATGGTTTGCAGTTCTTCAGGCAGTGAAATGTTTTCGACCACCAGGTTATCCAGCGTTAGGCCATAGCGTGCAAACAATGGAGACATTTGGGTCGTGAGCAGGGTCGCTAAGGCATGCTGATTGGCGGCCATGTCAATAAAAGGTAACTTGCTATTGGCGAATATCTGGGTCAGCTCGGCAATGATCAGGTGGCGCAACTGTCCATCCAGCTCGTCTGCGGTATATTCAGCCCGTGTGCCGCAAACCTCTTTGTAAAACAGTGTGGGATTGGTCAGGCGATAACTATACATGCCAAACGCACGTAACCTGACCATGCCAAATTCCGGGTCACGCAAGGTGATCGGGTTGGAGGTGCCCCATTTGCGGTCAAGTTGTAAACGGTTGCTAAAAAACAGAACATCCGATTTGAAGGGGGATTCAAACAGCTTGTCCCAGTGTTTGAGGTTGGTGAGTACCGGCAGGTTCTGGGTGTTCAGCGTATGTAAACCAGGACCAAAATTGTCGGCAATTTGTCCTTCGTCTATGAGTAACACGCTTTGCGAGTCACGCACTGTTAATTGTGCGCCATATTGAATTTCCATATCCATCATGGGATAACGGTAGGCAAGTATGCCATTACTGTCTTCCGTCCATTGGATAACATCAACGAATTGTTTTTTTACGAAATCGAATATACCCACTGCTGCTCCCTGTTTGTTTTTATTAGGATGGCCATGGTCAGAACGCAAATTACTATACAATGCCAATCGACCAATTATTGTTAATATACTTCAAAATCGTGATAGATGTATTGCATCCGTTAGCATATGAAAAGATTAGCGCATAGTGGCCTGCATTTGATCGCCAATTTGCATGGTGTTGAAGCGGGGGTGAGTGTGATGACTAGTCTGCCTGCCTGCAAAAACCTCTGCCGACAGGCGGTGAAAGATGCCGGTTTAACCTTGGTTGGCGAAAGCTTTCACGATTTTGGTGAGGGGCTGGGGGTCACTGGTGCGCTGGTGCTGGCTGAGTCGCATTTGGCCATACATACCTGGCCTGAGTCTGGGTATGTGACGCTTGATGTCTTTGTGTGTAACTACACAGCTGATAACTCTGACAAAGCGAAACAGGTTTTTGAGACGTTGATCGAGGCGTATCGCCCGCAGCGGGTGCAACGGATTGAGTTGCCACGTGAGTAGATGGATTGAAATAAAAAACGCCGGTATCTCCGGCGTTTTTTATTGGGTAATACAGTGCTGTTAGCGCTGATGCAGCGGCACAAACTCTCTTCTCTCTGAACCGACATACAACTGGCGCGGGCGGCCGATTTTCTGGTCGGGGTCTGCATTCATTTCGCACCATTGTGAAATCCAGCCTGCGGTACGCGCCAGGGCAAAAATGGCGGTAAACATGGAGTTGGGGATGCCCATCGCACGCATCACGATGCCGCTGTAGAAGTCGACGTTTGGATACAGTTTGCGTGAGACGAAGTATTCATCTTCCAGTGCGATTTTTTCCAGTTCCATCGCCAGTTTGAACATCGGGTCATCGTGCAGGCCCAGTTCGTTTAATACTTCGTGACAGGTTTTACGCATGATGGAGGCGCGTGGGTCCATGTTGCGATAAACGCGGTGGCCAAAGCCCATGAGGCGGAAGCTGTCGGTTTTGTCTTTGGCGCGCTTGATGAACTCACCAATGCGGCTGACATCGCCGATTTCTTCCAGCATATTCAGTGTGGCCTCGTTGGCGCCACCGTGTGACGGGCCCCATAAGGAGGCAATCCCCGCCGCGATACAGGCAAACGGGTTGGCGCCGCTGGAGCCAACCAGACGCACAGTCGAGGTCGAGGCGTTTTGTTCGTGATCTGCATGCAGGATCAGGATGCGTTCAAACGCACGGGCCAGGATAGGGTTAGGCACATATTCTTCGCATGGGGTGGCGAACATCATGTGCATGAAGTTTTCAGCGTAACCCAATTTGTTTTTGGGGTACATGAATGGCTCACCGATATTGTATTTGTAGCTCCAGGCGGCGATCGTCGGCACCTTGGCCAGCAGGCGCATGGCGGCTACTTTGCGCGATTCCGGGTCTGCCACGTTGTTATTGTCGGGGTAAAACGCTGCCATGGCGCCGACGACGGCAATCATGACGGCCATCGGGTGGGCATCACGGCGGAAACCGCGGAATACATTGCTCATCTGGTCGTGCAGCATGGTGTGCTGGCGGATGGTGCCGACAAACTCTTCACGCTGTTGCAGGTCTGGCAATTCGCCATTGAGCAGCAGGTATGAGACTTCGAGGAAGTCACAGTTTTCTGCCAGTTGCTCGATCGGGTAGCCACGGTAATACAGCAGGCCTTGTTCACCATCGATAAAAGTGATGCCCGAGTTACAAGAGGCGGTAGACATAAAGCCGGGGTCAAAGGTGAAGTAGCCGTGTTTGCCCAGGCTGCGGATGTCGATCACATCTGTGCCTAAAGAGCCTTTTAAGACGGGTAATTCAATTGCAGCACTGTCGTTGTCAAATGTAATGGTCGCTTTGGTAGCCATAACGTACTCTGTCTTTAAGTCTAGGTTGTCTAAATTATACGCAATCGTTTTTGAATATGGGCGCTTGTGCAGAAATGAGCATGGAAAAGTTAAAAAATCGTCTTCAATCCTGCACCAGTTTAAATCAAACGTTGAGTGCATTCGCACTGCTTTAGGGTGTCTTTGGTTTAATTTGGGTAAATTGCACCTAACACTCGTGGCCCTGCTGCGCCGGTAACGGCGGGCAGGTTGCCGGGTTGGTGATCCAGGCAGCGTTGCGCCAGCCAGGCAAAGGCAACGGCTTCCACCCAGTCGACCCCAATGCCGAGTACGTCGGTGCGTTGCACCGGCAGTCCGCATAGGATTTGCAGCCGGTCTATCAGGGCAAGGTTATGCGCACCGCCGCCACAGGCATAAATCTCGGTGGCACCGCTACAATGTTGCTTTAAAGCCTGGGCAATGGTCACAGCGGTTAATTCCAGCAGCGTGCGGGCGACATTCTGAGGTGTATCCGCATGGGCTTGCAGGTGTGCGTTAAGCCAGGTTTGGTTAAACAGATCACGTCCGGTGCTTTTGGGGATGGGGAGCGCAAAATACGGCTCGGCGAGCAATGCGTCCAGTAAGGCTTGATTGACGCTGCCGCGCACGGCCCAGGCACCTCCGGCATCATACGTCTGGCTGGTGTGTTGCAGGGTCCAGGCATCCATGAGCAAGTTGCCGGGGCCGGAATCAAACCCGGTCACGCTGCCACTTATAGGTAAATCACTCAGGTTGGCAATGCCGCCAATATTCAAGATCACGCGATGGGTATCAGGTGCGGCAAAGATTGCCTGGTGAAAGGCTGGCACCAAAGGCGCACCTTGTCCGCCAGCGGCAATGTCGCGGCTGCGGAAG
Source organism: Methylophilus sp. 14 (assembly GCF_015354345.1). Taxonomy (GTDB): domain Bacteria; phylum Pseudomonadota; class Gammaproteobacteria; order Burkholderiales; family Methylophilaceae; genus Methylophilus. Next base: position 88,904 of record NZ_JADKYS010000002.1, read on the forward strand.
TCGCCGACCACGGGGATGCCCGTGCGCTCCGCCAGGCGCGCATGATTGCCCAATTGCAAAGTATAGGCCTGGCCGTGCGCTAAATCGGGGCAGTGGCGTATGGTTTGCCCATGGCAGCCAATGGCCGTCACGGCCTCTGCGGATACTTTGGCGGCTTGCAACAACCCCTGGACGGCGGTGGCGTAGAGGTCGGCCAACTGGTTAGAGGCGATGGCTGCAGTATGTAGTTCGTTGACTGCTGGTGTATGCAAATCCAGCAGCAGTTGCCTGATCTCTGCTGGGTAAGGCAGGAAAAACTGGCTTCGTTGTTGCAGATGGCCGCCTTGTTGTTCGACCAGCACTGCATCCACCCCATCCAGACTGGTACCAGACATCAGGCCGATAAACAGGCGTGTTTGAGTGGGCGGGGCAGAAAAATTCATAAGGCATAAGTGTAACACTGCTCATGCCTTGCTTACAGAAATGCCTGGGATTACGTTAAAATAGCCGTTTTACTTTCGTGACGAAGCGTGCGCAACGCGCGCCTCAAAAAAAAGAATCTTTATGACAGACGTAAACCAAGCTTCAACGGTAAACCAGGCCTCAACGGCGGCTGAAGCCCTGAGTCCAGACATTGTAAATGCGCTGGCGATTATCAAACGCGGTGCCGATGAGTTGTTAATTGAGCAAGAGCTGATTGAAAAGCTGAAAACCGGCAAGCCTTTGCGTGTGAAAGCCGGGTTTGACCCGACCGCACCAGACTTGCATTTGGGTCACACCGTGCTGATTAACAAATTGCGCCAGTTGCAGGATCTGGGGCACCAGATTTTGTTTCTGATTGGTGATTTTACCGGCATGATCGGTGACCCGACCGGCAAAAGTACCACGCGCCCACCGTTAACCGTTGAACAGGTCAAAGCCAATGCCGATACCTATTCTGAACAGGTGTTCAAGGTTTTGGATCCGGCCAAAACCGAAATTGTGTTTAACTCCAAGTGGTTAAGCGACCTGGGAGCGGCAGGCATGATCAAGCTGGCAGCCAGCCACACGGTGGCCCGTATGCTGGAGCGTGATGATTTCTCCAAACGCTTCAAAGGCAACCAGCCGATTGCGATTCATGAGTTTTTGTATCCTTTGTTGCAAGGCTATGACTCTGTCGCGTTGCAGGCAGATTTGGAACTGGGTGGTACGGACCAGAAGTTTAACCTGCTCATGGGTCGTGAGTTGCAAAAGCAGGCGGGGCAGTCACAACAATGCGTATTGATGATGCCATTGCTTGAAGGCCTGGATGGCGTCAACAAGATGTCCAAGTCTTTGGGCAACTACATTGGTATCAGTGAAGCGCCTGAGACTATTTTTGCCAAAATCATGTCAATTTCTGATGAACTGATGTGGCGTTACATCGACCTGCTATCGTTTGCTAGCCTGGAAACCATTGCTGAGTGGAAGGCGCAAGTAGCTGGTGGCGACAATCCGCGCAATATCAAGGTTGGGTTCGCGCAGGAAATCGTTGCCCGCTTTCACGGCCAAGCCGCGGCTGAAAAAGCCCTGCAAGACTTTCAGACGCGCGCCAAAGGCGGGATTCCTGACGATGTGCCTGAGGTAGAGGTGAGCATCGACGGTGATAGCATAGGCATCAGCCAGTTGCTCAAACAGGCAGGCCTGGTGGAAAGTACCAGTGAAGCCATGCGTGCGGTGCAGCAAGGCGGAGTGAAGCTGGATAGCGTGAAGGTCGACGACAAGAACTTGCCGGTTGCCAAAGGAGCGACCGTGGTGGCGCAGGTGGGCAAACGCAAGTTTGCCAAAATCACCATCAAGTAAAAGCGCAAGTAAAAGCGTTAGCCACCCATGAAAAAGGCCGCATGTGCGGCCTTTTTTGTTTATAACGATTTGCGTAAATTAGCGGGTGGAATATTCAGTGATTCACGGTATTTGGCGATGGTTCGGCGCGCAACCACAATGCCTTGTTGCGCCAGGGTGTCGGTGATCTGATTATCAGACAGCGGTTTTTTCGGGTTTTCTTCGGCCACCATTTGCTTGATCAGGGCGCGAATCGCAGTCGCTGAACAAGAGCCGCCGGCATCGGTCGCTACCGAGCTGCCGAAGAAATATTTCAACTCAAACACACCGCGCGGTGTGAGCATGTACTTATGTGTGGTGACGCGTGAAACCGTACTTTCGTGCAGATCCAGCTCTTCGGCAATTTCGCGCAATACCAAAGGGCGCATGGCAATTTCGCCATGCTCAAAAAAGTTGCGTTGCCTGTCTACAATCGCCTGTGACACGCGCAGGATGGTCGAAAAGCGCTGCTGGATATTCTTGATCATCCATTTTGCTTCCTGCATCTGGCTTTGCAGGTATTGCCCTGAGCTTTCACGGTTGCGCTTGAGAATATCCGCATAGAGCTGGTTGATGCGCAGCTTGGGGATCACGCCGTCATTGAGCGAGGCCATCCAGATGCCTTTGATTTTTTTGACCACGACATCGTGCTGGATAAAGTGGTCATGGCTAAAGCTGGCAAACTCGTTGCCGGGTTTCGGGTTTTGCTGGCGAATCAGTTGCTGCGCACCTTTCAGGGCAGTTTCGTCGCAACTGAGCAATTTGCGTAGTTTGACAAAGTCCTTGTTGGCCAGCAAGGCCAGGTGGTCTTTGGCAATAGCGATGGCGGTACGCAAATAAGGCGTATCTGCGGGCAGTACTTGCAGTTGCAGTAATACGCATTCGCGCAGGTCTCTTGCACCGACGCCAATCGGGTCCAGGTTCTGGATCAGTTTGAGCGCAGTTTCCAGTTCCAGTAATTCAACTTCCAGCTCCAGTGGCAGGTTGTCGACCACTTCCTGCAGGTCTTGCTCCAGGTAGCCGTCGTCATTAATGCTGTCCAGCAACAGTTTCACCAGGCTCATGTCGCGTTGTGACAGGTGGGCCAGCTGAATCTGGTTCATCAGGTGTTCGCGCAGGCTGATGTTACTGGCATCCTGGCGTGAGAAATCGCTATCTTCATCATCGAGGTTGTTGCGGCCAGCTTCATCCCAGTTGCTGGTGCTGCCAAACTCTTCGTAGTCGTCTTCAAACTCGGGCGGTGAAAATTCTTCGCTCAGGTTAGCTTGTTCGCCTTCGTTACCGCCGAGTTCTTCGTGCAACTCTTCGCGCAAGGTCTCTGCTGGCGCGGTAATTTCTGTCTGCGTCGCGACATCAAACGAACTTGCATCAGGCAGCTCAGATTCTGTTGCCCCGGTTGCGGTAGGGGCGTTATCTTCAAACTCGCCTTCTTCACCATCGGCCATTTCCAGCAGCGGGTTTTCCTGCAGGATGGTTTCCAGTTCCTGGCTCAGCTCAAGCGTGGATAATTGCAGCAGACGGATAGACTGCTGCAATTGCGGCGTCAGCGCCAGATTTTGCGAAATACGTAATTGCAGGTTTTGCTTCATAACGGGTTACAGCCTAAAATTTTTGCCCAGATAGACCTCACGTACGCCTTCGTTCTGAATGATTTCGTCTGGCGTGCCAGCGGCAAACACCGCGCCCTCATTGACGATATACGCCCGGTCACAAATATCCAGGGTTTCACGCACGTTGTGGTCTGTGATCAAAATACCAATATTCTGGCTACTCAGGTAGCGGATGATTTTTTGAATCTCAATCACCGCAATCGGGTCAATCCCGGCAAACGGTTCATCCAGCAGGATAAATTTCGGGTCTGTGGCCAGGCATCGTGCGATTTCCACACGGCGGCGCTCACCGCCTGACAGGCTCACCGCCTGGCTGTGGCGGATATGCTGGATATGCAATTGATCCAGCAATGACTCTAGCCGTGCTTCGCGCTCCTCTTCGTTGTAAGGGCGGGTTTCCAGGATCGACAGGATGTTGTCGGTAACGGACATTTTGCGAAAAATAGACGCCTCTTGTGGCAGGTAGGCCAGGCCCATGCGGGCGCGCTCGTGCATGGGCGCGCGGCTGACATCGGCGCCATTGAGCGTGATCTCACCATCGTCGAGTGCCACCAGGCCTACAATCATGTAAAAACTGGTGGTTTTGCCCGCACCATTGGGGCCTAGCAGGCCAATCACTTCGCCACTGCGTAACTCCAGCGTGGTGTTTTTCACGACCGTGCGGCCCTGATAGGCCTTCTTCAGGCGGCTGACGTGTAAATGGTTATGATCTGATGGAGCGGTTGTTTGCATAAGGCCAGTCTTTACGGTTGCGCTTTCGCGGGCTCACTATTGGTGTCGGCAGGGGCCGGTTCCACTTTGATTTGCAGTGAGCGATTCATGCGCAGTCCTTGCTGCGAGGTTGGCTTGTTATCAATCACAGGTGGCGTGGTTTTGTTTTTGGGCTGGATGGTCGCCTTGACGCGGCTGCCAGCCGTGCCATTCGGGTTGGCTTTGGTGCCGCCGATGACTTCGGCATATTCTGCATTGGCGTCGTAGCTGATGTAGTCGCCGGTGACGACGTCTTCGCCGCGTTTGACCCAGGCGTTGGTGTAGAGCTGGACCTTGTCCATGCGGGCGTTGTATTCAATGCGCTGACCGCTACCTTGCATCCACTCGTCTTTGCCGGTACGTTTTTGTTTGAAGGTGGTCGGGTTGCCGGTGCAGGTGCTGTGCTGAAAGCCATCCTGGTCTTCACGCACGATCATTTTGTCTGCCTTGATTTGCAGCGTGCCCTGGTTAAGGATCACATTGCCAGTGTAAATGCTGATTTTTTTGGCATCGTTCACCGTCACCGTGTCGGCTTCCAGCTCAATTGGCTGGTCACGGTCAGACTCTTCAGCCAGCACGCTGGTTGACCACTGTAGCAGTGCCCATAAGGTCAAGCAGGTGGCAAAAAATAATGGCTTGTGCGTGTTCAACTCATTTCTCCAGAATCAACGACCCTTGTGATTACCTATGTTGGTGATTACCTGTTTTGGCCTTCGCTGCCGGGCGTGCAGTTTTGGCGACGGCGGGTGGGCGTACGTAATGTACATGCACCCGGTTAAATAATTGCATGGTGCCTGCCTTGTTATCAAAACGCATACCGGTCCCTGTAATCACCGTCGCCGGGAGTTGGCGGATGGTGACCGGCAAATCGGTGTATGCGAGGTCTGTATCCGGCTCCAGCGTTAAATGCTCGGTTTGCAACTGCATTTCAGGTTTGTCCAGCGTGCCCTGGCGTATCACCTTGACCTGCTGGCTAAATTCGACCAGTTTACCATTGGCCGAGACTTTGCCATGCTGGCCATGAATTTGCGTATAAGGTTTATCCTGCCCAAACTGGGTGAAGCGCGGGCGTTGTAATTCGGTGTAGTCGTTATCCGGAAAATGGCGCATTTCTGCGGCTGCCAGCACGTATTTAGTCTTGCCGGTGGCGTCGGTGCGCGTACTGACAAAGTTATACAGCATGTAATCCGGGTCATGACGACTCAATCGGCTCAAGCTCAGAGCCTGCTCCTGTACGGTCTGGTTAATCCAGAACGTCAGTAGCGCTAAAAACAGCATGAGTGCAATCGGCAATAATATCGGGTGTTTAAGCATGCGGGAGTTCCAGGTACTAGTCAGCCTAAACGATTTTTGCCTTGAGTAAATCGTGCATGTTAAATGCGCCCACCAGTTGCTGTTGCTCGTTCACTGCCATAAACCCATTAATTTTATATTGTTCCATCAGGTTGACTGCTTCAACCGCCATTTGTTGCATGCCCAATAAACGGGGCTGCGTATTCATCACGGTTTTGATTGATTGTTGCGTATCGGTGTCGCCTTGCATAAACAGGCGGCGCAAGTCACCGTCGGTAAACACGCCGATCGGGTGTTGTGCGCTATCCACAATCGCCGTAAAGCCCATGCCCTTGCTCGATATCTGTGCAATGGCTTCCTGTACGGTGCCATGCTCGCTGATGGCTGGAATGGCATCACCCGTGCGCATGACATCTTTAATGCGTACCAGTAGTCGTCTGCCCAGACTGCCGCCTGGATGTGACCGCGCAAAGTCCTCGGCAGTGAATTCGCGCAAATCAAGCACGCAAAGGGCCAATGCATCGCCCAACGCTAGCGCAGCCGTGGTGCTGGCAGTGGGTGCTAGCCCCAGCGGGCAGGCTTCGTGACTGACGGCGGCACTTAAATGCACTTCTGACTCACGCGACAAGGTGGAGTCTTCGCTACCAGTAATGCTCAGGATGCGGGCGCCGATACGGCGGATGGCCGGCAAAATATTGATGATTTCATCACTTTCACCTGAGTTGGAGAGTGCAATAACAACATCTTCAGCCGTGATCATGCCCAGGTCGCCATGGCTAGCCTCCGCAGGGTGCATGAAAAAAGCAGGTGTGCCCGTGCTGGCCAGGGTGGCCGCAATTTTGCCGCCAATATGGCCTGATTTGCCCATGCCGGTGACGACGATGCGGCCGCGACAAGTGAGAATCATGCTGACCGCGGCTTCAAACTCGCTGCCGATACGGTCTGCCAGTTGGCGGATTTCATCTGCTTCGTGCAGCAGTATGCCTCGTGCACGCGTCACGATGTCTGGACTTTTCACGAGGTGGACACCTGATTTTGCTGTGTTCATGGCGGGTTAGTATAGCAAGTGACGCCCCCGGCAAGAAAGCGAAACACCGCTTTTTTACGGTTTTTTTATTAGCGGGCACATTTTTTGCATAAAATAGTGTTTTGTGGCAGGATGCATCATCCTGAAACAGGATTGTTTCAAGCGTCATCACTGACGATGCGTCATAATATATGTTCGCTGGCTGATATAACGTCCGCACGGCCTGACATTAATGCTTTAGAATTTTTGCATGTTTGATTCCCTGATCCATTTATTATTACTGCTCACCAGCTCGGTCTTCGCCGTCGGCTTGTTCCGCATCCTGGGTTTGCCCGCGATGCTGGCTTACTTCATGATCGGCATTGTGCTCGGCCCGCACGCGCTGGGTTTGCTGGAAGACGAAGAAACTGGCCGCCAGGTGGCTGAGTTCGGTATTGTGTTCCTGATGTTTAGTATCGGCCTCGAGTTCAGCCTGCCTAAACTGTATGCCATGCGCAAAACCCTGTTTGGCTTGGGCGGTGGGCAGGTGGTGCTGACCTTGCTGGCCAGCCTGGTCCTCGGCAAACTGGCTGGCCTTAGTCTGACCTCTGCGTTCATTATTGGTGCAGCTATTACCATGTCTTCGACCGCCATCGTGTCCAAAATCCTGATGGAACGTGTCGATTTAAACTCCAGGCACGGCCGTTTGAGTATTGGCGTGCTGCTGTTCCAAGATCTGGCCGTGATCCCAATTCTGGTGCTGATCCAGACACTGGGTTCGCACAGCGATAACTGGCTGGATGTGCTGGGGCTGACCTTGTTCAAGTCTTCCATCCTGCTGTTTTTGCTGTTCAAGTTCGGCAAAAACATCCTCAACTTCTGGTTCGAGCTGGTGGCCAAACAGCGCTCGCGTGAGCTGTTTGTGCTCAATGTGTTGATGGTGACTTTGTTGATGGCAGCGGCTACCAACTTTGTCGGCTTGTCATACGCCCTGGGGGCATTTGTCGCAGGCATGCTGATTTCAGAAACCAAATACCGTTACCAGGTGGAATCTGATATTGCGCCTTTCCGCGATATTTTGCTGGGGCTGTTTTTTATCAGTGTCGGCATGTTGCTGAACGTCTCTGTGCTGGTTGAGCATATCGGCCTCATTATTTTGCTGCTGATTTTGTTCCTGGTGTTCAAGATCGGCCTTATCGCACTGTTAACCAAGTTCTACGGCTTTGAGATGGGCGTAGGCGTGCGTACCGGGATTATTCTCGGTCAGGCGGGTGAGTTCAGCTTTGTGGTGCTGGCGCTGGGGTTGCAGACCAACCTGATTGATGGCGATTCCTTGCAACTGGTATTGTCTGTGGCCGTGCTGTCTATGTTGGTGGCGCCATTTATTATCCAAAAAAATGGCCGCATCGCACGTGCGTTGGTTAAGAGTTACAGTCGCAACAGCATTAAAGTGGTGGATACCATACAAGAGCATAGCCAAGACTTGCGCGACCATGTGATTATTTGCGGCTATGGCCGTAGCGGCCAGTATCTGGGACGCTTCCTGCGCGAAGAAAATATCCCTTATGTCGCACTCGATATGGACGCTAGCCGCGTGCAAGAAGCGGCCTCAGCCGGTGAAAATGTGATTTATGGCGATGCCGGGCGGCGCTCTGTGTTGGAAGCGGCTGGCTTGGCCAGGGCCAAGGCGGTGATCATCAGTTACGCTGAAACACGCGGCACCATGAAAGTGTTGCATGTGATTCAAGAGCGCAACCCTAATCTGCCAGTGATTGTGCGTACGCACGATGACAGTGAAATGGATGCATTGCGAGATGCCGGTGCGGCCGAAGTGGTGCCGGAAATCCTGGAAGGCAGCCTGATGCTGGCCTCACATGCGCTGGTGACCTTGGGTATTCCGCTAAATCGCGTGGTTAAACGTATCCGTTTGTTCCGCGAAGAGCGCTACAAAATGTTCAAAGGCTATTTCCGCGGCGTGAGTGATGCAGATACCTCGACTGCCTCATTGCCACAATTGCATTCGGTAGAAGTCTATAAAAATTTCTATGCGCATGGCTTGCGGCTGGATCATATCCCGTTTGGTGACTTTGCCGTCGAGGTTAAGCAATTGCGCCGACCCAATATGCCAGAGCCTATCTCTCCCAGGGATGATATCGTGTTGAATGAAGGCGATATCCTGGTCTTGCTGGGTAGTAACGCCGCCCTGATTGCGATGGAAGTCTATCTGATTTCCGGCCGCAAACCATAAGGCATAACGCCATTGGCTAAGCGTTCAGTCGTGGTCGTTGGCGGGGGCATCGTCGGATGCCTGACCGCCATGCAATTGTGCAAGCAAGGCCATGCGGTCACGCTGGTCGAGCGCAATATCGTGGCCGCACAAACCTCTGGCGAATCCTCATGGGCCGGGGCTGGCATCGCGTTCCCCTTGTTGCCGTGGTTTTATCAGGATGTGGTCAATGAATTGGCGCTTGCCGGTGCGCGCGCCTATCCGGCAGTGAGCGCTGAGCTGTTTGCCGACACCGGCATAGACCCCGAATGCAGCCAGAGTGGCATGTTGATTCAACCGCCATTTGACCAACAACAAGCCATAGACTGGTGTACGCGGTTTGGCCTGGCGTATGTGCTACAAGGCGACAACCTGTTGATTCCCGAAGTCGTGCAAATCCGTAATCCGCGCTTATTACAATCCCTCAAAGCTTGGCTGATCAAGCATGGTGTGACCTTGCGTGAACAAACGCAACTGGTGCCCCTGCAAGAAGGCAACGCACGCATCACCAACTGGCAAACTACCACTGGCGAAACGTTATCTGCTGACGCATTTGTCGTGACTTCTGGCGCCTGGAGCTTTGAGTTGCTCAAACAAACCAGCGCAAGCCTGGACATCAAGCCCATGCGCGGACAAATGCTGCTCTACCAAATGGAGCCCGGCCTGTTGCCGCATATTCTGTATCGGGATGGTTTTTACATGCTGCAACGGCGTGATGGTCATCTGTTGGCCGGGAGCAGCCTGGAAGATGTAGGCTTTGATACCGGCGTGACCGATAGTATGCGGCAGGAAATGCTGCAAAAAGCCGAGGCGATATTACCCGCTTTGCGCGGGCAGCCGATTATCAAACACTGGAGTGGTTTGCGTCCAGGCACACCACATAATATCCCGACCATAGGGCGGCATCCGCAGATTGAGAATTTATACCTGAACACCGGGCATTTTCGCTATGGCGTGACCATGGCACCGGAATGCGCGCGGCGGATTGCGGCGTTGTTGGATTAAGCAGGGAAGGTCATTCTTTTTGTTGCTCAGCCATATTCATTCACTCTGCGTCATTCCGGCGTAGGCCGGAATCCAGGCAAGGTGAGATAGCTGTAAAAGGTTGTTCTTTAGATTGGTTGTTGTAGGGTGGGCATGAATGGCCACGTGGTTGTGGGTGTTTGTGTGGTTGCTTTTCGCCTTTTTGGCGAGTTACTTTTCTTTGCTTGCACAAAGAATAAGTAACCAAAAGAAAGTGCACCCCAGCTTCCGCTTTTTTCCTGCGCTACTCGGCTTGCCGGGCGCCCATCGAAACTCAACCTGGCAGCTCACACAAAGCGTGAGCTGCTGCGGGATTCGAACAGCCGATGGCCGAGGACTCCCGCCAAGCCTGCGTTGCTCGGCGCGGCAGATGGGGACCCCGAATACCATGCGACTGCGACCATCGATGGTTATTAAGATAAAGAATTACTTTTTTGAACTGTCCAAATTTAGGCGATGTGAGTTTGGCGAGAATAATCCCATCCCATCACGCTGAGTAGCGGAGACAAAATAAGAGTAGAGGGAGCGACTGTCTGAGCTCCGCGACAAGCCACGTTCTGTGTGGCTTGTTAGGGCGAGTTTCGTGACCGCTTATTTTGTTGAGCAACGCAAGGGAGCCGAAGGCCGTGATGGCTGGGTGCCCTCTTCTTTGGTTACTTTCTGAGGGGCAAGCATCAGAAAGTGACTCGCCGAGAGGCGAAAAAGAGTGTTTATTTCTCTCAGGAATTTTGAACTCAAACGTGCAGGGCTTGAAGTGTTAGAGCTAATCGTTCGCTACCCAATCCCCACTCTTCCCCCCATGCTTCTCCAGTACTCGCACACCTTGTATCGTCATGCCTCTATCAATCGCCTTGCACATATCATAAATCGTCAGCAAGCCAACTTGCACGGCTGTAAGTGCTTCCATTTCTACACCGGTCTGACCTGTAGTTTCGCATTGCACACGGCAGCTGATGCTGTGTTGTGTTTCATCTGCCATAAAACTGACATCGACCCGGCTTAGGCTGAGCGGGTGGCAGAGTGGAATCAAATCGCTGGTTTTTTTGCTGGCCTGAATGGCAGCGATGCGGGCGATGCCGAGCACGTCCCCTTTTTTGGCATTGCCTTGCAGGATGGTTTGCAGCGTGGCCGCTTGCATCACGATGTGGCCTTCGGCAATGGCGATGCGCTTGGTATGGGCTTTGTCGCCGATGTCGACCATATGCGCGTGGCCTTGGGCGTTGAAATGGGTGAGTCCTGAGATTGGTTTGGTCATGGGTTTGGCTAGGATGAAAAAGGATGAACTCAAGCGATGAAGTCGCTATCATAACAAGTTTGGGTAGTTGGCACAGGCTTGTGATGCGGGCCTGTCATTTCAAACGCTGGAATCATGGTTTTAAAACACATTCAACATGCTTATCAACAGAGTCGTCGTCGCTGGGTGCGCGGCTTGCTGCTGTGCGGCTTGTTGCTGGTGCCGGGGGCGACCTTGTTGGCCAATTATTCTACCGGCGTGTTTTCTGGCAAGCCTTATGAGCCGGATGATCTTGACCTGAGTTTGCCATCGGATTCGTCTAATCAATTACCTGAGTTGGGCGATGCATCACAAACGGTGTTGTCACTGCGCGATGAAGAAAAAATTGCGCACCAGATTCTCAAACAGGTTGCCACCAGCGAGGATGTGCTGGATGACGCCGAAGTGACGGATTATTTGCAGGCACTGGGGACCCGCCTGGGGGAAAGCAGCCCCGACCGGCAACAGAAGTTTTATTTTTTTGTGGTGCAGGATAAAACCATTAACGCGTTTGCCATGCCGGGCGGTGTGATCGGTGTGCATACCGGTTTGTTTATGGCCGCCAATAGTGAGTCCGAGCTCGCCAGTGTGCTAGGGCATGAGATCGGCCATGTTACCCAGCATCACCTGGCACGCATGCTGGCGTCACAAAAGTACGATATGTTTAAGAATATCGCGGCGACGGCGTTGGCCTTATTGATCGCGCGTTCTAACCCGCAGGTGGGCATGGGCGCCATGACGGCTGCCTCGGCCGCCGGGATACAAAAACAGCTGGATTACACGCGTGAGCATGAGCGCGAGGCGGACCGCGTGGGCCTGACCATTTTGCAGGATGCCGGATTTGATGTGCGCGCCATGCCCGCTTTTTTTACCACCATGCAGCGGGCGACACGTTTTGCCGATGGTGGCAGCATGCCCAGCTATTTGCGTACCCACCCGCTCACCAGTGAGCGTATTGCCGATATTGGTAACCGCGTGCAAAACCTGCCTTACAAGCAGGTGAATGAAAGCCTGACCTTTTTTCTGATGCGGGCGAAAATCCGCGCTTTTCAAGGCGCGCCGCAACAAATGGTGGAGGAGTTCCAGAATAATATTAATGAGGGCCGCTACCAGAATGAGATGGCCGAACACTATGGCCTGGCGTATGCATGGTTGCGGGCGAACCAGGCCAAAAACGCACAGGTAGAGGTGGATTGGCTGGTGCAGCATGGAATGGCTAATCCTTATCTGGTGACATTAAAAGCCGTGACCCTGGCCAAGCTGGGGCAAGTCGCGCAGGCACAAGCACAGTTTGTGCAGGGCTTGCAGCAGTACCCCAAGCATAGAATCTTGGCACAAGGCGAGGCTGAGTCTTTGATACGGAGTAATCAATGGCCGCAAGCGGTGACTTTTATCCAGAAGCAACTGGAAACTTTTGCTGATGACCCCAAATTATATGATTGGCTGGCGGCGGCGTATCAGGGGCAAGGCAAGCAGATGTTGCGGCATCAGGCCTTGGGCGAAAGCTATGTGCGCAAATATGATTTGCCGCGCGCGATTGACCAGTTTGAAATCGCCAGCAAAGCCAAGGATGGCGATTTTTATCTGCAATCGAAAGTCGAGGCGCGACTGAAAACGCTCAGGCAGCAGCTTAAGCTTGAGCAGGGCGACGATAAAAACGGATGATTGGGGGGCGTATGCAAAACTCAACGCAGTTGCAAAGACGGGCGTGGTTGAAAGCGGGTTTGGCCTTCGTCGCGCTACCGTTTTGCTTGCTGGCGCGCAAGGTGGAAGCGGCGGCCTGGTTTGCCCAGGCCTTTGAGGCTAAGCAAACCGCACAGGTGATGACGGCGTTTCAAGCCACGGCGGTGCCGGTGTCACCAGACTTGCAGATTGACGCGCCGCAAAAAGCAGAAAATGGCGCCGTGGTGCAAGTTGAGCTCACGAGCAAGCAGGCCGCGGGCAATGTGAGTAGTTTGCGCTTGTTGGCAGATGCGAATCCGACGCCGTTGATTGCCAGTTTTGAGCTGGGTAAACAAGTGCTGCCAAAGTTGGTGACACGTATCAAACTGGCGCAGTCGGGTGAGGTGATTGCCCTGGCGCAGCAGGCGAGCGGGCAGTTTCAGCAACAGCGTCGCCAAGTGATTGTGCTGGAGGATGGCTGTGCTGGCAGTGAGCGTGAAGAGCCGTTTGCGAGCAGCATGAAGATGCGCGCGCGGTTACTGGATGATGCGTCGCTTGGCACAAATATCACCGAGCTTAAAATCATTATTTTGCATCCCATGCGCACTGGCCGCAGCAAAAATGATGACGGCCAGGTACTGCCTGCGCATTTTATGCAACTGATGCAGGTGGTGCTCAATGGGCAAGTGATTGTCGATGCGCAAACCGGCACCGGCATCTCACGTAACCCTTACTTTACCTTTTATATTAAAGAGGCCAAGGTGGGCGATGTGATTGCGGTAAACTGGCAGGATAACCTAGGGTATGAAGGCCATGGTCAGGTGACTGTATCTGCCTAAGCGTTTTATTTGATAAATTAAATTTATTGATAAAATTAAAATAATCAATTTTACATATTAAATATGTATGCTTAAAATGCATCCATTCGCTGTTGATTAGCAGCAAATTTTTAATTAACCCGTGTTTTATAAATCATAAAGGAGAACTACATGTCATTGATTAACACACAAGTACAACCATTCAAGGCGCAAGCATTCCACAACGGTAAATTTATCGAAGTGACTGAAGAGTCTTTGAAAGGCAAATGGTCTGTGTTGATTTTTATGCCAGCAGCGTTCACTTTCAACTGCCCAACAGAAGTTGAAGATGCGGCTGACAACTACGCAGAGTTCCAGAAGGCTGGTGCTGAAGTGTACATCGTGACCACCGATACCCACTTCTCCCACAAGGTTTGGCACGAGACTTCACCAGCAGTAGGCAAGGCAAAATTCCCACTGGTTGGCGACCCGACACACCAATTGACACGTGCATTTGACGTGCATATTGATGAAGAAGGTCTGGCATTGCGCGGTACATTCGTGATCAACGCTGAAGGCGTGATCAAAACTGCTGAAGTGCATAGCAACGAAATTGCACGTGATGTAAAAGAAACCTTGCGCAAGTTGAAAGCAGCACAATATACCGCTGCTCACCCAGGCCAGGTTTGCCCAGCCAAATGGAACGACGGTGCTGCCACATTGACACCATCATTGGACTTGGTCGGTAAGATCTAAGTTTAGTGTTTTGAGCAATGCCCTGCGCAAGCAGGGCGCTCAGGTAAAGTCACTCATCCATTGGTGGTTTTACCTGAGCGAGCTTCCCCCAACCATTTTTAATTGCCATGCGTCATGGCCACGGCTGACTGTCGCCGCAAGGTACAGAAAGCACGTGAATTTGGAGAATAAAAAATGTTAGACGATACCTTAAAGACACAACTGCAAACCTACCTGGGCATGCTGCGTCAGCCTATCCGTCTGATTGCCTCCCTGGATAACAGCGACAATGCGGCCAAAATGCGTGAGTTGTTGCAAGAAATCACAGCCTTGTCCGACAAAGTCAGCCTGGATGAAACCGGCAACGATGCGCGCAAACCTTCATTCGTGATCGCCAAAGAAGGCGAAACCCACGGCGTGCGTTTCGCGGCGATTCCATTAGGCCATGAATTCACTTCACTGGTGCTGGCGTTGCTATGGACTGGCGGCCACCCACCAAAAGTGGAGCAGGATGTGCTCGACCAGATCAAGGCGCTGGATAGCGATTTGAACTTCGAAGTGTATATGAGCTTGTCTTGCCATAACTGCCCGGACGTGGTGCAGGCGACCACACTGATGACCGTGTTTAACCCGCGCATCAATGTGACAGTGATTGATGGTGGCTTGTATCAGGACGAAGTCAACGCACGCAACATCATGGCCGTGCCTGCGACTTTCCTGAATGGTGAGATGTTTGCTTCTGGCCGTATGCTGGTGGAAGAAATTTTGGCCAAAGTGGATACGGGCGCGGTGGCTAAAGAAGCTGAGAAAATCAGTGCCAGAGAGCCATTTGATGTGTTAGTGGTGGGCGGTGGCCCGGCTGGTGCATCCGCAGCGATTTATGCAGCGCGTAAAGGCATCCGTACTGGCATTGTCGCTGATCGTTTTGGTGGTCAGGTCAACGATACCTTGGCGATTGAAAACTTCATTTCTGTCAAAGAAACCGAAGGGCCAAAACTGGTGGCGGCGCTTGAAGAGCATGTCAAAACCTATGACGTCGATATCATGCCGCTACAGCGTGCTGTCGGCCTGACTGAGCCTGCGAAAACCGACAACAAGCATGCTGGGTTGATTGAGGTGAAACTGGAAAATGGCGCCACCTTGCGCAGCAAATCTGTGATTCTGGCCACCGGCGCGCGTTGGAAAAACCTCAACGTGCCGGGTGAAGTGGAATACAAAAACAAAGGCGTGGCTTATTGCCCGCACTGCGACGGCCCGCTATTTAAAGGCAAACATGTAGCGGTGATTGGTGGCGGTAACTCTGGCGTAGAAGCGGCGATTGACCTGGCGGGTGTGGTCGGTCATGTCACGTTGCTGCAATTCGACACCGAGCTTAAAGCCGATGCCGTGCTGCAGCGCAAACTGCGCTCACTGCAAAATGTGACTATTTTGACCAGTGCGCAAACCACGGAAATTACCGGCGACGGTACCCGTGTCAATGGCCTGACCTACACTGACCGCGTGAGTGGTCAGAGCAAGCATGTGGCGCTGGAAGGTGTGTTTATCCAGATTGGCCTGGTACCCAACAGTGACTGGTTGAAAGGCACGCTGGACTTGAGCAAATATGGTGAAATTGAAATTAACAACCATAATGCGACCTCATTGCCTGGTGTGTTTGCGGCAGGGGATGTGACAACGATTCCTTACAAGCAAATCGTCATTGCCATGGGTGAAGGTTCAAATGCAGCGCTGGGTGCATTTGATTATCTGATTCGTCAGTAGTTTTGTTGCCATTAAACAAGCGGCCACCAACAGGTGGCCGTTTTTTTATTTAAAGTGAGTTTTGCAGGTATCCGTCGTTTAATTTTTCCAAGTATTGGTAGTGAACTTGCATAAATAAGCATATATTCATAAAGCACGTCTATGCTATTTGATAATCCCGTATTTATAACCATACCTATGGAGTTGATTATGAAAAGAACAATAGAGTTAACTTTACTAACGATACTTTCTTTATTGATGCTACCTAATGCGTATGCGGCGAATCTGTTGACTGGAGAAGTCACTTTTGATAACAGTACCAACTTATACACTTATACCTATACATTAGACACTACCACGCTCCTAGACCATACTGTCAATATTGGTATATTGCAAAATCTTGGTATTGATTGGAGTCACCCTCTTCCTGTTTCACATACAGAACCTGTTCTAGGTGACTGGATATTTAAGATGACTGCGGGGGGATTAAGCAATTCAGGCTCGCTAAATATATATGGCACCTTCTGGACTTGGGAGCACAATTATTTTTCTGAGTCAGTTAGCAATGTTGGAAATTTAGTTTTTTCAATCACTACACCTAGAGGCGTTAATACATCTACTGCCAATAATTACTTTATCTATAATGGAGGAGCCACCACAGGGCCCAGCGAGAATGCAGGATTTATAGAAATAGGGCATATTGTTGGCCCTGAATTCATAAATTTTACTCCCCCTCCATTGCCTGTACCTGAGCAACAAGTGTACGTAATGATGATTGTTGGATTGGGATTGATTAGGCTTATACGATTCTTAAGAGTCCAAACGGCTCTTTAAGGATTGTACGTCTTTGCTAAATGGAGGTAAGACTCAAGCTAACCGCCTCTGCCACTTTAATGCCATCCACCGCGGCCGATAAAATACCCCCTGCATAACCGGCGCCTTCACCACAGGGGAACAAGCCTTTGGTGTTGATGCTTTGCAGGGTGTCGTCGTCGCGTTTGATGCGAATGGGGCTGGAGGTGCGGGTTTCCACACCGGTGAGGACGCCGTCGGCCAGGTCAAAACCTGGCACTTGTTTGGCAAAGGCTGGAATCGCTTCACGGATGGCGCTGATGGCAAACTCGGGTAAAACGCTATCGAGATTGGTTAAATGCACGCCGGGCGTGTAAGACGGTGTGACTTCGCCAAATTGGGTGGATGGGCGATTGGCCAGAAAGTCGCCAATCAATTGCCCCGGCGCCGAGTAATTGCTACCACCCACGACATAGGCCTGACTCTCAAGCTGGCGCTGGAATTCGACGCCAGCCAATGGATGGCCTGGGTAGTCGACTTCTGGCGTGATGCCGACGACGATGCCGGCATTGGCGTTGCGTTCGTTGCGGCTATATTGGCTCATGCCGTTGGTGACGACGCGGTTTGGTTCAGACGCCGCTGCGACGACCGTGCCGCCCGGGCACATACAAAAGCTGTAAACACTGCGGCCATTGCTGGCGTGGTGCACCAATTTGTAATCGGCGGCGCCTAACTTTTGCAGAATATCGTCGCTATAGCTTTTGCCATAGCGTGCGCGGTCAATCAGACTCTGCGGATGCTCGATACGGAAGCCAATCGAGAACGGCTTGGCTTCGACATAAATACCTTTGGCATGCACCATTTCAAAGGTGTCGCGCGCGCTGTGGCCAACGGCCAGCACCAGATGCTGGGTAGCAATAAATTCGCCGGTATGCAGCGTCACGCCCTGCACTTGCTGGTGTTCAATTGCAATATCCGTCACGCGGCTTTCAAAGCGGATTTCACCGCCGAGGCTGATGATAGTGTTGCGCATGTCTTCCACCATACCAACCAATCTGAAAGTCCCAATATGCGGATGGCTGACGTATAAAATTTCTTCCGGCGCCCCGGCTTTGACAAACTCCTGCAACACTTTGCGACTGTAATGCTTGGTGTCTTTAATCTGGCTATACAGTTTGCCGTCAGAAAACGTGCCCGCACCGCCTTCACCAAATTGCACATTTGATTCAGGATTGAGTTCACGTTTGCGCCATAAGCCCCAAGTGTCCTTGGTGCGTTTGCGCACCTCTTTACCGCGTTCGAGCACAATCGGCTTGAACCCGGCCTGGGCCAGAATCAGTGCTGCAAATATGCCTGCCGGACCAAAGCCGACCACCACTGGGCGTGCTGCTGAGCCGGTTTGTAGTGTGTTCGGCTGTGTTGCAACAAAGTGGTAATTGGTGTCAGGCGCAGGTTTGACGTGTGGGTCTTTTTTAAAGCGGGCCAGTAATTTGGCTTCGTTTTTGACCGTGACATCCAGGTTGTACACATACAAGATGGCATGTGATTTTCGGGCATCGACGCCGCGTTTAAAAATCTCAAAGCTGATCAGTTCGCTTTCCGGTATTTCGAGGCGTTTAAGAATGGCGGCCCTGATTTGGTCGTCCTGGTGCTTGAGCGTGTCTGCTAGCGCAATCGGTAGTTTGATTTCAGTAATTCTGAGCATGATGGTGGATAGTGGTTATCTATCAAAAGTGTATTTTATTATAATCAGACTAGTCGTATCATAGATTTTATTCGGCTTAGATTTAATCTACGCAAAAAAATGACGATATAAACTTCGTATGTTTAACTACAAGCGACGAATACTTATCCCGTTAATCATTGCTGCTGCACTTTTGTGCGTTTCAATGATATGGCTGTTTATTGCCATGTATCAGCTTGTCTATTATTCAGAACAAAAAGATATTGTAGACAGGCAACGCTACGACATTGTGGCCTTGGGCAAGGCCATTACCAATGCCGAAAGTGGGCAGCGCGGCTATTTGCTCACCGGCCATACCCTGTTTCTTGATACGCTGGAACAAGGGCGTACAGAGACCAAGCAGGTGATGGCCAAGCTGGAGAAGCAGTCATTGGATTTCCCGGAGGTGCGGTCCGGCCTGGAAACTATCAAACAATTGGTGCACCAGAAATTTGATGTGATGGATCAGAGTATTCAGGTGCAACTCCATGCGGGTGAATTTGCATCGCATTTGTCACTCACTAAAGATAAAAGCCGTGAATTGATGAAGCTGATTGATGATCAGCTCGACGAGATTGACAGCAAGTTACAACGGCTCAGAGAAGGCTTTGAGCAGGAAATCCGCAAGCGTATGTTTGCCTCTGTGATTGGCGCCATTTTGCTGGGGGTGCTGATTATTGGCGTGTTGCTGTTTTCTTATCGCAGTACCACAGAGTTGCTGGAACAGGTGCTGGAAAATCAGGCCGTCGCCAAACAGGCCAGTCATCAGGCTGATCACGATTTATTAACTGGCTTGCCTAACCGTCGCAGCGTCGATGTGCATCTGGCCAATACTTATCAATTGGCCAGACATACCTCTAAGCAGTTTGCGATTCTGTTTATGGATCTGGATGGCTTTAAGCTGGTGAATGATAAATATGGCCATGGCGTGGGCGATGCCCTGCTCATAGAAGTGGCCGATATGTTTAAAAAAGTGCTCAGGCAATCGGACTTTCTGGCGCGCCAGGGCGGGGACGAGTTTGTGCTGGTGGTTGGCAGTTATTTATATCGCCACGAATTAACACAGCTGGCCGAGCGGCTGATTAAATTATTTGCCCAGCCGGTGATGGTGCGCGGAATTCCGCTGGAGATCGGCGTCAGTATCGGCATTGCCGAATATCCGCACCATGGCAAGCATGTGAAACAACTGCTGCATGTGGCGGATAAGGCCATGTACGACTCGAAGAAGAACGGTAAAAACCGCTATAGTTTTGGGTCGGAGTAAACGCGGTCATCGCGCATGCTGGTCAGGTATCCTGCAGCATTTTTTTCAGTGACTGCACCGTGACCGCTTTTTTGGTGGTGAGCGACCATTCATCTAGTGCTTCTACCACGGCCATCAAGGTGGGCAAGTCGCGGCGCAAGTAACGCAAACAGTAAGCGATCACTTCGTCTGGTAATTTCATACTGCGATCACGAGCATGTGCGCGTAGCGCATCGGCTTTTTCATCATCACTCAGCGGATGTAGCTGGTAGACCAAACCCCAGGCCAGGCGCGTGGCCAGGTCATCACGCAGGCCCATTTGTGTCGGCGCGTGGCTGCCCGCTGTGACTAACATGCCGCCTTCTGCCTTGATCTGGTTGTAGGTGTCAAACAGCACAATTTGTGACTCTTCATCTAGCGTGTGTACGTCATCTGCAATGTGCGCGCCCATCTCTTGCGCGGCCAGTAGCAAGTGGCTTTTACCACTGCCTGATTCGCCCCACAGGTAAATAAAACGGGTGGGCGCCTCACCTGCCAGCACGGCGTGCACACTGGCGAGCGCCTCCTGGTTTTGGCCGACAATAAAATTATCAAAACTCGGCGCAGCCGGTGGTTGAATATTGAGTAACAGTTGTTTCACAGCAGTTATTTCTGGTATCTGGAAATCATTCGTCCAGGGTTTGAATGATTTGCGGTTGGCTGCTCAGGTAAGCCTCACTCCGCAAATAACTTTGTTTGGTATGGCGCAGGCCAACCGCAATCGCCGCACTGACGGGTAATGCCAGCAGCACACCGGCAAAGCCAAATAGCTGGCCACCGGCCATCAAGGCCAAAATCACAATCACCGGATGCAGGCCAATGCGGTCACCCACTAGTATCGGGGTGAGGATAAAACTTTCGACCAACTGCCCGACGCCAAATACCAGCAACACCGGCACCACTTCTGGCAGCGAGGCAAATTGTAGCAGTGCCAGCACGACGGCCAGCACAAAGGCCAACGCAAATCCCAAATAGGGCACAAAGCTCAGTAAACCGGCAATCATGCCGATAGAGAGTGCCATATCGAGGCCTGCCAGCCACAAGCTGACGCTGTAAAACACACACAATGACAACATGACGGACAACTGGCCGCGCAAAAATTCGGCGACCACACGGTCAATTTCAACCGACATGCTACGTACGCGGCCTATCCAGTCACGCGGAATCAGCTCGCCGATCTCAGCCACCATATCATCCCAGTCGCGCAAAAAGTAAAACAGCACCACGGGTAGTAAGCAAATATTGGCAAAAATGCCAATCAGGCTCAGGCTTTTTTGGCCCGCGCTGAGCAAGAATGACCCTATCATGCTGCCAGCGGTTTGCCAGTGTTCGGTGATCAGCTTTTGCACATCGGCGTGATTTACATCGAGGTGAATACCAAACCGTTGCAGCAGCCAGGGTTCGACCTGCTGGTGAAAGTGATCGAGTAGCAAAGGTAGCCGTTGCGCAATCAGCAGTGATTGTTGTTGTAGCAAGGGGATAATGATCAGCAGCAAGCCGGTCACCGCCAGAATCACGCCCAGCATCACCAGCAAGGTCGCCAGTGTGCGGCCAATCTGCCAGCCATTAATGCCAGTTTCACTGAGGCGGTCTACCAGCGGGTCCAGCATGTAGGCGATCACGGCTGCTGCCAGAAATGGCGTCAGGATAGGCTCCAGCAGGTAAAACAGGTAGATAAAAACCGCCGTCACAATCCACCAGCGGTGATCGCTGACAAACTGGGTGGCGACAGATTTCTGATGATCCTGGTCTGACATGGGCATGTGTGACACATCCGCACAATCCGGCATAGGTCGAAGCGGCAAGATGCGTTAAAATAATGATTATTTTAAAATTATACTGAATTTCAACGCTGTATCGCGCTTTGTTGCAAACATCTGCGCGACTTGCCAGTGTTGACTGATTAATCGCATTGAAAGAAACGAGAGCACCTTGACGACTTCTTCTGATAAAACATCACTCACTTACCGCGATGCCGGTGTCGATATGGAGGCTGGTGACGCCTTGGTCGAGCAAATCAAGCCATTTGCCAAACGCACCATGCGCCCTGAAGTGATGGGTGGTATTGGCGGTTTTGGCTCGCTGTTTGCCATGCCTAAAAAATTCAAGGAACCCGTACTGGTTTCAGGCACCGATGGCGTGGGTACTAAACTCAAACTGGCTTTTCAGCTCGACAAACATGATACCGTGGGTATCGACCTGGTGGCCATGAGTGTCAACGATATTCTGGTGCAAGGTGCTGAGCCGCTGTTTTTCCTCGATTATTTTGCTTGCGGCAAACTCGAAGTCGGTACCGCTGCGGCCGTGATTAAAGGTATTGCCCAAGGCTGTGAAGAGTCTGGTTGTGCGCTGGTGGGTGGTGAAACGGCTGAAATGCCGGGCATGTATCCAGCCGGTGAGTATGACCTGGCCGGTTTTGCCGTGGGTTGCGTAGATAAAGCGAATATCATTGATGGATCTACCATCAAGGCGGGTGATGTGGTGTTGGGCCTGGCTTCCAGTGGTGCGCACTCCAACGGTTATTCACTGATCCGCAAGCTGATTGAAAAGTCAGGTATCGATATGGAGTCTGATTTCCACGGCCGCCGCTTTAAAGATGTGGTGATGGCACCAACCAAATTGTATGTGAAATCTATCCTCAAATTGCTGGACACCTTGCCAGTGAAGGGTATGGCCCATATTACCGGTGGCGGTATCACTGAAAACATTCCACGCGTGTTGCCAGAAGGCCTGACAGCGGAAGTACAGAAGTCCAGCTGGACCTTGCCACCGTTGTTCAAGTGGTTGCAGGCGCAAGGCAACATTGAGCCGATTGAAATGTACCGCACATTTAACTGCGGTATCGGCATGGCGGTGATTGTTGCGGCTGAGCATGCAGAACAGGCACACGCAGTGCTGGCAGGCGCAGGTGAGACGGTGTACCGCATTGGCCAGATTCGTGCGCAACAGGCAGGTGAAGCACCAACCGTGGTTGTTTAATGTTGATTGGTTTAACGCTGCGTTTCAGCAATCATAAGCACTATGTGGCCAGTCTGCTGGCCACCATGCTGCTGTTGGTGTCGCCATTCTTATCGGCCGCGCCCAAGCAGCTCACGCTGAAATATGATTTGCTGCAACAAGGCATCACCATAGGCACCATTAAAGACCAGTTACGTGTGACGGGCAACCGTTACCAGATTGCTTCTCTGGCTGAGGGTAAAGGCATTTATAAGCTCATGGGTGAGCGCACACTTTCTAGCCAGGGCCAGGTAGTGGTGAATACGTTGCGGCCCACTCGATTTGAGTCGCGGCAATCCAAACATCCTGATAAAGCACTGATCAGTGAGTTTGACTGGTCGAAAAAAGTGCTCAATATGCAAATTAAAGATGAGCAGGCGACCGACACTTTACCCAAGGGCACGCAGGATTTATTAAGCGTCATGTATTGCTGGATGTGGCAGCCGCCCAAGGCCAAACAGATTAATTTTTCGGTGGCTAATGGTAAGAAACTTGCCCCGCATAGTTTTGTGGTGACCGAGGAAAACACGCCGTTGGAAACAGCTGCAGGTACGTTTAACGTGATTAAACTCACCGATACGGACGGCGAAAAAACCTTGTATCTGGCTAAGGATAAAGGCTATTTGCCGGTCAAACTGGTGGTGCAGGATGATGGCAAACGCATGGAGCAGGTGATCACCAGTATCACCGGTCAGTAGTTCTCCAGCGATAGAAAGCGCGTGATGCAAGCATCAGGTCTGCGACACTGGATTCAACAACATGTTTCATGGACATTGGCGCTGGCACTCTGTGTGTCACTGTTGCTGCATATGGTTGTGTTGAGTGAAGTGAATTGGCGCAACTGGTTTGTGGAAGATGCGCCACAGCAGACCGTGCTGCAAGCGCGACTGTCACCGCCTCCCACTCAAACAGCGCCTGCCGCGCCCATCAGCAAACCACGGCCCGCAGCGATGAAACCAGTATCACCGTCGCCAAGGGCACCCGCCGTCAAGCCTGAGCCTCCAGCGGAGTCTGCTGCCGACGTGACCGCGCCTGCATCTGAGTCACCCACGGCGGCTGAACAGGCTGCTGCGATCACTGAGGAAGAATCGCAAGCGAAATTGGCAGAAATTGCTGCCTGGCATGAAATGGATCAACCGGCGGCTGTGGCAGATGATGCCAGGCCGACGCCTTACCAGCGTGTGAGTACTGCGTTTGTGGTGTATGTGAATGGCGAAGAGCGGCCCGCGGGCAGTGCCAGTATTGACTATGCACAGGATAGCCCCGGCCATTACACGCTGCGTTGGCTGGTTGAGGGGCGTGGTCTGTTAAAATTGCTCTATCCCTCGCTGGAGCAGCAAAGTACAGGCGAAGTCGGGCCAGGCGGTTTGAAGCCGCATGTTTACCGTTATGCGTTTGGTAGCCGTGCCAGCAAAACATACGAAGCCAAGTTTGACTGGGAAACCAATGTGATTACCCTAAAAACAGCTAAAGGCGAGCAGCAGCGGGATTTACGCGTGAATACGCAAGATATCCTCAGCTTTATGTACCAGTTTATGTTTGTGCCACCGCTGCAGGAAATGCATGTGACGCTCACTAATGGCCGCCGCGTTGGTGAGTATGAATATAGTTTTGAAGGTGAAGATAGCCTGGTGATTGATGATCGAACCATTCAAACTGTGCATATTGTGCATACACGTGGTGACACTGACGAAAAAGTAGAACTTTGGCTGGCCAGCGATTACCGCTATGTGCCGGTCAAAATCAAAAAACTGGAGAAAAACGGCATGGTGATCGAACAAGTCGCCACAAAGTTAATCACCGAATAATGTAGGTATTTGAAAGATTCTGATGAACCAATCCCTGATGCGCCAGACGGCGATGTTATTAAACGACATGCTGAAATTCGAAAGCCCGGCCGATGCCAGGCTCAGCGAATTTTTTCGTCAACACCGTGAGTTAGGCACCAAAGACCGCGCCTGGGTGGCTGAAACCGCTTATGGGGTGTTGCGTCGTTATCGTTACTTGCGCGAAGTCTCGGTGAGCGAGGCCGACGAACAGGAAGATACACGTAAACTGATTATCGCCTGGATGCTCAAAATTGAAGGCAAAAGCATCCGTGACCTGGATGAGATGCTGGACGAACGCCAGAAAGAATGGGCGGTGACCATCAAAGCCAAAAACAGCGAAGGCTTTGCACCTGCCGTGCTGGCAGATGTGCGCGACTGGTTCTGGCTCAAACTGGTAGAGCAATACGGCGAAGCCGAGGCCATGACCATCTGCCGTAGCATGTTTGAACAAGCCAGCCTCGACTTGCGCGTGAATACGATTAAATCCAGCCGTGAAGAAGTGCTGTCACGTATGCTGGCCGAAAACACGGTTAAAGATAACGTCATTACGCCCACGCCTTATTCCCCGGTGGGTATCCGTATGGGCGCGCGTTTGAATATCGGCAAACATATCCTGTTCACCGAAGGCAAAATTGAAGTGCAGGACGAAGGCAGCCAATTGCTGAGTTATTTGGTCGCCCCTAAACGCGGTCAGATGGTGGCCGATTTATGTGCGGGTGCCGGTGGTAAAACCCTGGCTCTGGGCGCACTCATGAAAAACACCGGTCGTTTATATGCGTTTGATGTGTCTGAAAAGCGCCTGAATAACCTTGGCCAACGCTTAAAGCGCAGTGGTTTATCTAACCTGCAAGCACAGTTGATTAATAACGAAAACGACTTGAAACTCAAGCGCCTGAACGGCAAGTTCGACCGCGTGCTGGTCGATGCACCCTGCAGCGGTTTGGGCACTTTGCGCCGCAACCCGGATTTAAAATGGCGCCAGGCCGAAGAAGATGTGGCTGAGTTGAACGTCAAGCAAACCAATATCCTCGCCCGTGCCGCCAAATTGTGTAAGGCCGGTGGCCGTGTCGTTTATGCAACCTGTAGTCTGTTGCGTGACGAAAATGAAGCGATTGCCGAAGCGTTCTTGCAAGCGCATCCGGAATTTAAATTGGTGCCCGCCAATGAGGTGCTGGCGCAACAAAATATTGTGCTGGATACGGGTGATTATCTGAAACTGTTGCCGCACTTGCATGGCACCGATGGCTTTTTTGCGGCGGTGTTTGAAAAGACCGCTTAAGTGTAAAAGTTGAGGTGGCGTAAGCCGCCTCTTTTTATTCAGGGCTGCGAGCCGCTAGTGGGCACGTCATTATAAGGTTGTTTTACAGACATGAAGAAACTCGGACTCAATGGGCAAATCTTCCTCGCCGCGACGCTTGCGGTGGCGCTGGGGATTGGTGCGCATGGCAACAACGTCGATCATGCCTTATATGCTGCCAACCTGGTCGGCACCCTATTTATCGACCTGCTCAAAATGGTGATGATTCCACTGGTGTTCTGCGCGATTGTCACCGGCATTGCCAATTTGCGTCAGCATCGCCAGATGCATGTGGTGTGGAAAACCACCTTGCTGTTTTTTGCCACGACGACCTTGATCGCTGTCGTCATCGGCCTCGGCGCCAGTCATTTGTTCCAACCCGGCGCAGGCCTGCATCTGGATATGTTTGCCGATGCCATGCAGCAGTTTGAAACCAAGCAGCTCACCTTGCCTGAGTTTTTCACACAATTCTTGCATGGCATTTTTATGAATCCGTTCAAGGCACTGGCAGAAGGCAATATTCTGGCGATTGTGGCGTTTGCGCTGGTGCTGGGCATTGCGTTAGTGGTGTCTGCCGAGCGTTATCCGCATTTGCTTGCCGTGTTTGAGGAAGGCATGGCGGTGGCGATGCAAATGATTAACTGGATCATGCGCCTGGCACCGTTCGGCATTGCGGCCTTGCTGTTTAAACTGGTCGCCACGCAAGACGTGAGTTTGTTTGCGAACTTGGCCAAATTTATGCTGGTAGTCACAGGCACGACCTTGTTGCACGGCATGGTCGTGTTGCCCCTGTTGCTGTTTCTGCTCACCGGCAAGCGCCCGTGGTGGTTTCTGCGGCAAGCCAAAGAGGCATTGTTAACTGCGTTCGCCACCAGTTCGAGTAACGCCACCATGCCGGTGACCATGCGCTGCACCACGCAGAATATGCAAGTCAAACCCGAGATTGCCGGTTTTGTGGTGCCATTAGGGGCCACCGTGAATATGGATGGCACCGCATTATACGAAGCTGCCGCCGCCCTGTTTGTGGCACAGCTGGCAGGCATAGAGTTGTCACTCGGCCAGCAACTGGTGGTGTGCTTTACCACCATGATTGCCGCCATGGGCGCGCCCGGCATCCCCAGTGCGGGCATGGTGACCATGGTCATGGTCTTGCAAAGCGTCGGTTTGCCCGCTGAGGCGATTGCCATTTTGCTGCCGATAGACCGTTTGCTGGATACCGTGCGTACCGCAGTCAATGTCGAAGGTGACATGATAGGCAGCCTGGTAGTACAGCACCGCATAGAAAAATTAGCAAAACAAACGTCATGACTGAATTAATCATCAGACCTGCCCAGGTGCAAGATGCCGATGCGATTGCGGCGCTGGTCAATCGTGCTTATCGCGGCGACAGTAGTCGGGCAGGCTGGACCACAGAGGCAGACTTGCTCGATGGCAAACGCACGACCACAGAGGCAGACTTGCTCGATGGCAAACGCACGACCATAGAGAATGTCTTGGCATTGTTAAATCGTCAGGATGTGTTGATCCTCACTGGCTGGGTCGCGGAAATGCTGATGGTCACGCTCTGTGCTGAATGGCATGCGGAAGAACAGGTCGCGCATCTAGGCATGATTGCGGTAGAGCCCACGGCACAAAACCAGGGTTATGGGAAAAAGATGATTCTGGCGGCGGAGCAGTTAGCGGTTGAGCGCTGGGGAGTGCGTGCCAGTCAAATGGCTGTGGTCAGTGTACGGGAAACACTGATTGCTTTTTACCAACGCTTGGGCTATCAGGCTACGGGAGAGTTAAAGCCCTTTCCGCACCTGCCGGAGATGTGGCAGGCGAAGGTGGAAAATATGCAGTTGATGACCTTACAAAAGGACTTGTGATTCAAGTCGTGTTGTTGATTTAAGTTGTGAAGGTCATTCTTTTTGCTTCTCGCCCATATTCATTCACTCTGCGTCATTCCGGCGTAGGCCGGAATCCAGGCAAGGTGAGATAGCCGTAAAAAGTTGTTCTTTAGGTTATTCGTTGTAGGGTGGGCAATTATGCCCACGCGGTTGTGGATGTTTGTTAGTTTTTTTCGCTTTTACAGCGAGTTACTTTTCTTTGCTTGCACAAAGAATAAGTAACCAAAAGAAAGTGCACCCCAGCTTCCGCTTGTTCCCTGCGTTGCTCGTCAAAATAAGCGGTCACGAAACTCAACCTTGTAGCTCACACAGAACGTGAGCTACTGCGGGATTCGGACAGTCGCTCCCTTTTTCCTTATTTTGCCTGCGCTACTCGGCGCGTCAGATGGGGACCCCGAACACCATGCGACTGCCACCGCTCCTAAATTAAACAAAGAAGAAAAAAAGAATCTAGTTTTTAACCGTCCAAACTGTGGTGTCGCTACTTAAATGAGAATAATCCCATCCCATCACGCTGAGTAGCGGAAACAAAATAAGAGTAGAGGGAGCGACTGTCTGAGCTCCGCAACAAGCCACGAAGTGTGTGGCTTGTCAGGGCGAGTTTCGTGACCGCTTATTTTGTTGAGCAACGCAAGGGAGCCGCAGGCCGTGATGGCTGGGTGCCCTCTTTTTGGTTACTTTTTTGGGGCAAGCAAAAAAAGTAACTCGCCAATAAGGCGAAAAAGAGTGTTTGATTAGACGAACGCAAATAACGCCCTTGACCATTCTCCCAAACCCACGTAAATTCGATAACCTTATGAACAAGCAATTCCTCCAATCTACTGTTGTGGTGATGAACCGAAAGGCATTGTGGCTAGTCGCCACATCATGCTGCGGTTGCTGCTTGTCGTAATTTTTATGCAACCGCGGGCTCTCCGCGGTTGATCTTGTAATCCCTTCCCGGTGAGCCCCATTGATTTAGGGCTCCTATGAAAGACTATTCCCATCCTTATTACGGTGCCATGCTGGTGCTGCTATCGTCCGTGGCTTTTTCGTCAAAAGCGATTATGGTCAAGCTGGCGTACGTCTATCACATTGATACCGAAACCTTGATCGCTTTGCGTATGGCATTCGCCATTCCGTTTTTTGCTGGACTGGGTTGGTGGACGATGCGTCAGGGTGTGCCTATGGATATGACTGGTAAAGACTGGCTGGCCCTATTGCTGCTGGCGGTGGTTGGTGGTTATGGTTCTATGTGGCTGAACTTTGAAGGGTTGCGCTATGTGTCGGCCGGGTTGGAGCGGGTAATTCTGTTTCTCTACCCAACGCTGGTGGTGGCCATGAGTGCGTTATTTCTCAAACACGCTATTACGCGTCGCGAGTGGTTTGCCATGGTGACCAGTTATGCCGGGGTAGTGCTGGTGGTCTGCCATGATGTGGAATTGGCAGGGCTGGATTCCGCGGACACGCTCTATGGCGCATGGCTGGTATTGCTGAGTGCGATTGTGTATGCGGGGTATTTGCTGGTGAGCGGGCAATTGATTCCTAAATTGGGTGCCAGCCGGTTTACTGCGATGACCATGAGTCTGGCCGCGCTTGCCAGTGCGGCCCATTTTGGTGCCAGTGGTTCGTTTGACCAGGTGACTGCGCTGCCAAACGCGGTGTATGTGCTGGCTTTTTTAATGGCGCTGATTGCAACGGTATTGCCTTCGGTATTGATGAATCTGGGTATACACCAGCTTGGTAGCCGCAAGGCGGCCTTGATTAGTGCGATTGGGCCGGTAGCGATGATTGTGCTGGCTTATCTGTTTCTGGGGGAGTCACTGTCCTGGATACAGGTGATGGGTACTGCGCTGGTGCTGGTCGGGGTGATGGCTGTGAGTCTGGAAAAACCGCCGCGCGCGCCTGAAGCAGTCGATGCCGACGCTTAATCTGTTGATCGTGAGATGCGTTGCCAATCAAAGAATGGGCCGGGGTCAGTTTTGCGCCCCGGTGCAATCTCTGAGTGGCCGACAATATGCTGGATGGCATAACGTTGCCGCAAGGCATGGATCAGCGCCTGTAAGGTGACGTATTGCGCATCTTCAAACGCTTCTATGTCACTACCTTCTAACTCAATGCCGACTGAAAAGTCATTGCAGCGTTCGCGGCCCTGCCATTGGGAGAGTCCGGCATGCCAGGCGCGCTGGTTACAACTGACAAATTGTAATAACTCACCTGTGCGGCGAATCAAAAAATGTGATGAGACCTTGAGGTGCGCAATCTCGGCATAATAGGGGTGTGCTTGCGGGTCTAGCTGATTGGTGAATAGCTGCATAATGCCCTGGCCACCATACTGGTTGGGCGGCAGGCTGATATTGTGGATCACAATCATGTCCACTTCGGCCGGTGGCGGTCGTTCATCCTGATTGGGTGACAATAGGTATTGGGCTGGGCTGGCAAGGCCAGCGGTATCAATGTGGATAGCAGAAGCAGGTGTGTGCGACATGCGAACATTGTAGGTGAATTTGGGCGAATTGCGTTATGATTCCGCCCGCGTGTACACGTTTGTCATGCACATGCTGGCCAGGCGGTGGCCGCATGCGAGATTGATTGCCGCCAGACAGGAACAGTCATGGTTTTTTTACAATTATTGCTAATGTTGCTGCTGATTTTGGTGGCAGCTGAGGTCTTCACCAATGCCCTAGAGCATTTAGGCGAAAAGCTCGGTATTTCCGAAGGCGTCACCGGTTCTATTTTTGCGGCAGTGGGCACGGCCTTGCCGGAAACGCTGGTGCCCTTGCTGGCGATTTTCTCCTATACCTCATCGACCGGCGACAGCCATGCTGGACATGATATTGGTGTTGGGGCCATTTTGGGTGCACCACTGATGCTAGCGACACTGTCTATCAGCTTGATGGCACTCTCTGTACTGAAGCGTCGCGGCGCGCATGGGCATATTCGTCCCGAGCGTACCGGCCTGATTCGTGATCTCAACTTCTTTATCCTGGCCTTTATTTTTGCCACCATCGCCATGTTTATTCCGCACACCGAGGCATTGGTGCGCTACGGTATCAGCATCCTGATGATTCTGACCTATTTTGTGTATGTGCTGATGACGATTAAAGCCTCCAAAGGCCTAGTTGAAGAAGGCCATGCGACTGAAGCTGAAGACGTCATGATGCTATCCAGGCTCGGCTTGCCGACCAATATGGCGACCATTGTGCTGCAATTGCTGATTGGCCTGGGCCTGTTAATTGCAGGCGCCAAAGGCTTTATCAACGAGGTAGAAACCGCGGCGGCGATTTTAGGTGTGTCAGCTTTGCTGCTGTCTTTGCTGATTATTCCGATTGCGACTGAGCTACCAGAAAAAGTGAACAGCATTTTGTGGATACGCAAAGGTAAAGATACCCTGGCGTTTGGCAATATCACAGGCGCCATGGTGTTTCAGGGCACACTGTTACCAGCCATTGGCATTATGCTGACTGACTGGGCCCCAAGACAGGAAGTTGCGTTAGGCATATTGATCACCTTGCTGGCAGCCATTTGGGTGCGTTACCGCATCGCCAAAGGTGGCTTACTGGTGTGGCATTTGCTGGTAAATGGATTGTTTTACCTGGCGTATCTGGCGATTGTATTGAGCTAGATCTAGGGTGCTAAAAAGGGCGACTTGTAGTCGCCCTTTTTATTGTCTGTCTTATTCGTCGTCGCCTTCGGTGTCATCCAGGTCGGCATCCTGTTCTTTTGACAAGCCCAGTTTGGACAAGCGATAGCGCAGGGTACGGAAGCTGATGCCTAATAATTTAGCCGCCGCCGTTTTGTTGTTATTGGTTTTTTCCAGGGCCTGCAAAATAGTGCGTTTTTCAATATCTTCCAGGTAGTCAGACAGGCTGATATCCATAGGCAACATGGTACCGCCTGGCGTTGCCTGGGCCGTTGGCTGGCTCTCGCGTGGTGGTGTGGCAGCGAGAATGGCTGGGATTGGCTGGCTGGGTTGTTCCAGACTGGGGGCATTCCATGGCAGCACTGGCTTGTCGCTCAGGCTGGCAGGCATCTCCTCCAGAGACAGGTCTTCCACCGTAATCGTGACACCGTCACATAAGGCCAGCGCACGTTCCAGCATGTTTTCCAGTTCGCGCACATTGCCATGAAAAGGCAGTTGTTGAATATAGACCTTGGCTTCATCTGCAATGCCAGGAATGCCGATGCCCTGCATCAGGCACAATTTGCCTAGCAAGCGTTCAGTCAGCTCGGGG
Source organism: Methylophilus sp. 14 (assembly GCF_015354345.1). Lineage (GTDB taxonomy): Bacteria > Pseudomonadota > Gammaproteobacteria > Burkholderiales > Methylophilaceae > Methylophilus. The sequence continues at coordinate 120,900 of NZ_JADKYS010000002.1, forward strand.
ATATCTTCTGGCCGCTCGCGCAGCGCGGGCATTTTGAGTTGAATCACATTCAGGCGGTAATATAAGTCCTGGCGGAACTCGCCTTTTTCCATCATGGCATTCAGGTTTTTGTGGGTGGCGGAAATAATGCGTACATCTACCGCTTCCTCACTAGTGCTGCCGACCACGCGTACTTTTTTCTCCTGGATCGCACGCAACAGTTTTACCTGCATGGCTAGTGGCAAGTCTGCGACCTCATCGAGAAACAGCGTGCCGCCGTTGGCCGCCTGGAACAGGCCTAGCGTATCCTGGATGGCACCGGTAAAGGAGCCTTTTTTATAGCCAAAGAATTCGCTTTCCATCAGGTTTTCCGGGATCGCCCCGCAGTTCACGGCAATAAAAGACTGGTCCTTGCGCGAGCTATTGAGGTGAATCAGCCTGGCGGCCAGTTCTTTACCGCTGCCGGACTCGCCACTGATATACACCGGCGCCTGGCTGCGCGCCAGCTTGGCAATCATGGTACGTACGTAACCCATGGCAGGTGACGCGCCAATCAGGTCTACCGTGTTAGCGCCTTGAGATTCTTTTTGAGACGACAGCTTGAGCGCCGACTCTACCAGTGGCCGTAACTGCTTGAGGGAGATTGGTTTGGTGATGTAGTCATAGGCCCCCGCTTTTAAGGCGGAGACGGCATTTTCTGCGCTGCCATAAGCGGTAATCACCGCGACTGGCAGGCCAGGAAATTGCGCATTGATATATTGCACCAGCTCAAGCCCCAGGCCATCAGGCAGTCGCATATCGGTCAGGCAGAGGTCGTAGCTAAACGAATTCAGCATGTGTTTTGCGTCGGTGACCGAGCTGGCACTTTCTGCCTGTATGCCCATGCGTTCCAGGGTCAGTACGACCAGTTCCCGGATATCGGTCTCATCATCGACCACCAGGCAGCGATAAGAATTTGCCATTTAAACGATTGCCTTTTTAACTGTCAGTGAAAATTGCGTGCCATTGGCACTGCTGATGTAATTGAGTTTTGCGCCGTTGGCTTCGGCCAGCTCACGGGCGATAAATAAACCCAGGCCGGTGCCGGTTTTTTCTGTGGTCATGAATGGCTCGAACAAATGCGGCTGAATTTTCGGATCTATGCCGCTACCATCATCCTTGATGGTGATATGAATAAACTGGCCGCTTTTGTCGCCCAACACTTTCAGTTGCAGGCTCTTGGCGTGCTGCTGGCTATGCCGCCAGCCGTTCTTACATAAGTTCCATAAAATCTGGTTGATATGCCTGCGGTCGAAAACGATAGTACTCTCTTTGGCAGGCAGGTCTAGCGTAAAGTGAGCCAGGTCTATCTTTTCTACAGCACCAAACTGCTGGTAGAACTCTTGCACAAAATGGTTGATATTGAGTTGTTCCTGATTGGTGCGGTCACGGCGGTTGAGCTCTAGCACGTCCTTGATAATCTGATCCAGTCGCTGCACGTTATCAGAAATGATCTGCAGCATGCGCTGTGTGCCGGGCTGCTGGGTGTCTTCCTGCATGAGTTGCGTTGCATGGCTGATCGCGCTGAGCGGGTTGCGGATTTCATGTGCGATATTGGCCGTCAGTCTGCCCAGTGCGGCGAGCTTGACCTGGTGCGCCTGGGTTTGGATTTGTGACCAGTCTTCAATGAAGATCACCACACCGTTATCAATATTCTCAGAAATAGCATGAAAGCGGATGCCCAAGTCGCGGTTGTTAATACTCAGTTTGATGGCATCGGCGGCAGTCAGTTTGCTGGCGGGCGAAGACTGTAGCAGTTGTATCACTGCCGGCATGAGTTGTGCCAGCGGTGTGCGTAGTTGCACGGCTGCCTGCATCATGTCTTCTTCCAGCCCGAGCAGGTTGCAGGCCTGCTGGTTATAGTGCTTGAGTTGCTGATGCTGATCTATGACCAGCACGCCGTTAGGCATTTCCTGCGTAATCAGTGCATTGGTTTTGGCCAGATATTCAATATCCTGGCCGCGTTGTGTTGCCAGGGTTTCACTCGTTTGCATGCGTGCGGTCAGCGTTTGCGCCAACCAGGCCGTCGCGAAGCAGCTCAATGACAACAAGACGGCATTGCTGTAGTCATTGAGCGGCAGGTTGCGGTGAATCACCTGGAAGGTGTTTTCCAGCAAAATACCTATGGTGGCAATGGCGGCATAAAACAGGGCGAAGCGTCCGTCACTGATCAGCCCGGCAAAGATAATATTAATAATCAGTAGCAGCCCGATGCCGCTTTGGTTGCCAGGTAAAAAGTGCATCATGCCGACGATAAACACAATATCCAGGCTGGTTTGGACTTTTAATGCCAGGCCACGTTTGCATTGTAGTGACTCGAAACTGACGCTGACGGCGATGGCATACAAGAAGAATATCAGCAGCAGCCAGAACGAAAATGAAGGCTCGGTAGGGGCATTCCTGAAGTAAGGCCAAAGCTGGCTGCCAAACAGCATGCCTGAAGCGCCGAGGCGGAAGAGGCTGTAAAGCCGCAGGTGCTGGCTGTCTGGTGTTCTGTCTGTGGTTGGTGCGAGGGTGTCTGCAGGCATCAGGCTGACTCCGCAAAGGCGTGGCTGATGGCGTGGAAACGGCATGGATACAATGAATCAAGCAGGGGCATTGTTATTTTCGTCGTCATTAAGGAGTGTGCGTACTTTCGCTGCTATCGGCCTTATTCTAACAGTAAATAAATTTAAAACTGATATACTCGCAAGCGACAGGGAGATAAAACGGTGCATATTTCTGTGATGACATCTCATAATTCACAACAATATCGCGAAAAAAGCACGTGCGTCAGTGGCAAACACTGGTGATCTCGGGGAAGAGGATTTGTAGTGGCGAGTGCGCAAGAAATATCGGATTTTTTACGTCAGGTTGAAAAGCGGGCGTTCAGGCAAACTGCTTATGCAGTGCGTGATGACCATGTTGCGCTGGATATTGTGCAAGATGCCATGCTGAAACTGGCCGATAAATATGCCAGTAAACCTGTTGAAGAATACCCTATGTTGTTCCAGCGTATCCTGCAAAATACCATGCGGGATTATTGGCGCCGGCAGAAAGTACGCAACCTATGGACCACGCTGTTTTCGTCTTTTGGCCAGTCTGAGGACGAAGATTATGATCCACTGGAAACCATCGAGGTTGAAAGTGCAGACAGCAACCCCGCCGATCAACTGGAGCGGTCGCAAATCATGGCCCTGATCGAAAAGGCATTGGCAAAATTACCTTTACGTCAACGAGAAGCATTCGTGCTGCGTTATTGGGAAGAGTTGGATGTTGCTGAAACGGCATCGGTCATGGGTTGTTCAGAAGGAAGTGTCAAAACGCATTGCTCGAGAGCGGTCAGTGCGTTATCTACATTGTTAGAGCAAGCCGGGATCGGAACCCGCAAGTTACAAAAAGGAGTGAAGCCATGAGGAAACAACGTCATCTAGAAGACGACTTGCCTACCCCTCTGCGCGAAGGTGTTGAGTGGCTGAAGCAAGATGATCGCCCTTTGTCGGCTGAGGTGGAGGCGCGCCTGGCTGATGCGCGACAGGCGGCATTGCAGCAGTTCGCCAAATCAAGCCAGTCTGGGCATGCCTGGGCCGATGCGCTGTCCTGGGCCTCTTTTGGCCACCCGCGCATGGCTGGTATGGCCGCCTTGTCTGTATTTTTTGCGGTTGGCCTATTTGTCCTTTCAGCCAGCCATAACGATGATGCCATGCTGCTGAGCGATGATTTGCCGGTCGAGGCCTTTGTTGATAGCGGATTTGACGCCTGGCAATATTCAGAAAATATTTAAGTGGCCAGGCTGGATACAAGCAAATGCTGGGTGTGATGAAAAGAATAATGTGTTAATGGAACAATGAGAAATGATGCGAAATCATTCTGTGTTATTAGGGTGGGTGGTGTGGTTGATGTGTGCGCCAGTCAATGTGAATGCGGCTGATGATGAGTCCGGTCAGCGCTGGCTCGCCATGGCGGATATCGGTGCGATCAAGAATGATTTGTCCCCTGCTGATCCTGCGGCCAATGTGACTTGGTCACAGCTGACTGACCAGCAGCGCGCTGTGTTATCACCGCTGGGAGGTGAGTGGGATACCTTACGCCCATGGCAGCGTGAGAAGATGCTGGATATTGCCAAAGAGTACCCCAAAATGGATGCGCAAAAGCAGCAGCGTATTCAGCATCAGTTGGTGAAATGGAGCCGTATGACGCCGTATGAGCGTGAAAATGCGCGCAAGCGTTATCAGCAGTTCCAGAATTTAAGCCCTGAGAAAAAAGAAGTGCTGCGCAAGCAGTGGAAAGAGCATAAGCAAAAAGCGGCGATCACTGAGGGTTATGATCCTGAGTTTGATGGCGCTGAACATTAGCCTGATTGTTTTAGAGCCTGATTGTTTGGTGATCGGAATCGGATAATAAAAAACCCGCGAATATCGCGGGTTTTTTATTTGAATCTATGCAGTGATTAGTTGGCTTCGTCGCCCAGTGTTTTGCTCATTGAGAGGCCTGTCAGCACAATGCCACCCTCGTTTTGTGAGCTCAGGGTGCTGTAGTTATGCTCCATCCATTTTTTAATGCGTCTGGCATCGCCGATACGGGTCAGTTTGCCCACGGAGTCCAGCAATACCAGGATTAATGGTTCGCCTGCGATCGTGGCTTGCATGACCAGGCAGCGGCCAGCTTCACTGATATAGCCGGTTTTGGAGAGGCCGATTTCCCAGCTGCTGTTCGTGCTCTCACGCACCAATGCATTGGTGTTGTGGAAGTGTATCGGTTGGCGTCTGCTGCCCACATTCAAATCGTAGTCGGAGGTGGTGGTGATTTGACGAATCAGCGGATATTGATAAGCCGCGTGTACCATCTTGGCCAGGTCCATGGCCGTGGATACATTGTTGCTGGTCAGGCCGGTAGAGTCTTCAAAATGGGTATTCATCATGCCCAGGCTGGCTGCTTTGGCATTCATGTCCTGAATAAAGCGTGCTTTGCCGCCCGGGTAATTGGTAGCCAATGCCGAAGCAGCGCGGTTTTCTGAGGCGATCAAGGCCAGGTTCAGCATGTCTTCGCGCGTCATGGTAGTGCCCACTGGCAGGCGTGAAGAAGTCCCTTTCAGGTAATCCACGTCCATGTCGGTAATCGATACCTGGTCATTCAGGTTTAACTTTGCATCCAGCACGACCATGGCCGTCATCAATTTGGTGACTGACGCGATGGGTGTCGGCGTATCCAGGTTTTTGGAGTAGATGATTTCGTGCGTGTTCTGGTTCATCACCAAGGCTTTGGTGGAGGCGATGGATAAATTGCCATTGCTACCAGACTTGCCCTGGAATGAATCAAACATTTCTGCATCAATCGCAGGCCTGGCTGATTTTCTGGCATGCGCATGGAGTTTAACCGGGCGCATGGATTTGGTTTTTTCTGGGTTGACACGATATTGTGAAGATCGCGTGCTGTATTTTTTACTTTTGGCCGCAGAAACGGTCTGTTTTTTAGAAGGTGACTTTGCTATGGCTTGACCCGCAGGTGCGAAAGCGATGGAACACATTAGCAACACTTTAAGACAATGCTTGAAAAAACTCATAATCAACCTTCCGAAAACCCGATTCATTATTGCCCAGTTATTATTCAGAGTCAATCACTTATCGCAATTTTTTAGTGTAAAAAATTAAACAGTTTTTTGGCCGGTCTGAATAAGTTTTGGTGCGTTTCGCAGACTGTGGCACAATAATTATCCACTAAACTTTTGATTTTTAAATCATATGTCAGCAGGCTTGAAATACTTCTTTTCTAAAGACCACACTTGGGCGGCGCAGGCCGAAGACGGTGCATGGTTGGTTGGGGTTACCGATTACGCGCAGAATATGCTGGGTGATGTGGTTTTTGTGGATCCGCCAAAAGTGGGCCAATCCGTGCAGCAATTCAGTGTCTGCGGCTTGATTGAATCCGTTAAAACCGGTTCAGATATTTATGCGCCGCTGACAGGCGTGGTTCAAGCGGTCAATGAAGAGGCACTCTCTTCGCCGGAAAAGATCAACGACCATCCCTATGCCACCTGGATATTCAGGCTGGCGCCAGATGCGAGTGGTGTGGCGTCTTTGCTGGATCAGGCTGCTTACGACGCGCAGCTCTAAAAGCCATTGCGGCCCTTATTTCAGTTTTTTGATTTTGAGTGTCGTCTGATTTTGAGTGTCGGCTCGGCGTATAGCAAATCTGCCAGGTGTAAGGTCACCATTTTGTTGGATGGTGTCTGACTGTTAAATGTCAGCATGGTGTGATGGATGTTGAGGTCACGGCTGGCGAATCCTAGAAAAAACAGCATGGTCAGCATAAATGGTAGTTTGAGTGAGAGTTGTTGCATGTCGTGCTCCTTAAAGTCTTTTCAATTCAAATACATCGCTGTGCTTTTGGTGATTTGTAACGCGAATCAGGTATAATTTGCGCTTGGTGAAATTTTTCCAGCAAGTTGCCCTTCAGGTTGTGTTAACAAATGCCTATCTACGATTTTCAATGTACAGCGTGTGGTTACCAGCAAGAGCTGATGCGTAAGGTATCTGCGCCCTCTGTGGAGGCGTGCCCCAAGTGCGCGCAAGAGACCTTTAGCAAACAGGTGTCTGCCCCTAATTTTCAGTTGAGCGGTAGTGGCTGGTATGCCACTGACTTCAAAAACGGTCAGCCTGCCTCCAGCGCTAAACCTGCCGAATCTGCCAGCACAGAGAGTGCTGCCAAGTGCAACCCAGGCTGTGCCTGCCATTAAAAAACAAGACGCATGAAAAAATATTTCATTACAGGTTTGCTGGTGCTGGTCCCACTGTTTATTACGGTGTGGGTGCTTAAAACTTTAGTACAAACGCTGGACCAGAGTTTGCTGTTGCTGCCAGTGGCCTGGCGTCCAGAAGCCTTGCTTGGCGTTGATATCCCGGGCTTTGGCGTCATCTTGACCGTGGCAATTGTGCTGGCGACCGGACTGGTGGCGACCAATATTTTCGGCCAGCAGTTGATTGAGTTGTGGGAAGGCTTGCTGATCCGCGTGCCGGTGGTGAAATCCATTTACTCCAGCGTCAAGCAAGTCTCTGACACCCTGTTTTCTGATTCCGGCAATGCTTTCCGCCAGGCACTGTTGATCGAGTATCCGCGTCAAGGCTCATGGACCATTGCCTTTTTAACTGGCACCCCGGGTGGCGATGTCGCCAATCACTTGCAAGGCGAGTATGTCAGTGTCTATGTGCCGACCACACCTAACCCGACGTCAGGTTTCTTTCTGATGTTGCCCAAGTCCGATGTCGTGGAGCTCGACATGAGCGTCGATCAGGCCTTGAAATACATCATCAGCATGGGTACAGTGGCGCCCTTGCCTAAACATCATTAACCGCAACACCACTTTAACTTTATAAAATTATTATGATGCGTACACATTATTGCGGTCACTTGAACCGCGAACATATTGGACAAACCGTGACACTGTGTGGCTGGGCCCATCGTCGTCGCGACCACGGGGGCGTGATTTTTATTGATTTGCGTGATCGCGAAGGTCTGGCGCAAATTGTGATTGACCCGGATACCAAAGACGCATTTGCGATTGCTGAAACCGTTCGCAGCGAGTTTGTGTTGCGCGTGGTCTGTAAAGTGCGTGCGCGTCCTGAAGGCACCGTGAATGCTAACTTGCCAACTGGCGAAGTCGAGATGCTGGCGACTGAAATTGAAGTGCTGAATGCTTCATTGACGCCACCATTTATGCTGGATGACGACAACCTGACCGAGACCGTGCGTCTGGAACATCGTTATATCGACCTGCGTCGTCCTGCCATGCAGAAAAACCTGATGTTGCGCTACAAAGTGGCTAAAAACCTGCGTGACTACCTGGATGACAACGGCTTTATCGAAGTGGAAACACCGATGCTGACACGCTCTACACCAGAAGGTGCGCGTGACTATCTGGTGCCATCCCGTGTGCACCACGGTATGTTCTTCGCCTTGCCACAATCTCCGCAATTGTTTAAACAGTTGCTGATGGTGTCCGGTTTTGATCGTTATTTCCAGATCACCAAATGCTTCCGTGACGAAGATTTGCGCGCGGACCGTCAGCCAGAATTCACCCAGGTCGATATTGAAACATCGTTCCTGGAAGAAAATGAAATCATGGACATCGTCGAAGAGATGATTCGCCGCATGCTGAAGAAAATTCAGGATGTCGACTTGCCGGCCAAATTCCCACGCATGCCTTTCGCTGAAGCCATGAACCGCTACGGTTCAGACAAGCCAGACATGCGCGTGACACTGGAAATCACAGAGCTCAGCGATGTGATGAAAGATGTCGATTTCAAAGTGTTTGCCGGTGCGGCCAATATGGCGGGTGGCCGCGTGGCTGCGATCCGCGTGCCTAACGGTGCGGCTATTAGCCGTTCAGAGATTGATGCTTACACTGAGTTTGTCAAAATTTACGGTGCCAAAGGTCTGGCGTATATCAAGATCAACGACATCACCAAACTGAACGAAGAAGGCCTGCAAAGCCCAATCGTGAAGAATATTCACGTCAATGCGCTGCAAGCGATTATTGAGCGCACGGGCGCACAAAATGGCGACATCGTGTTCTTCGGTGCCGATAAAGCCAAAATCGTTAACGAAGCGCTGGGTGCCTTGCGTACCAAAGTCGGTCACGAAAAAGGCCATGTCGATGGTCGTCAGTGGGCGCCATTGTGGGTGGTGGATTTCCCGATGTTTGAACATGATGAAGAGGCTGACCGCTGGGTCGCCTTGCATCACCCGTTCACCGCACCTAAAGATGGCCATGAAGATTTGCTGGTCAGCAATCCTGGCGCATGCTTGTCTAAAGCTTATGACATGGTGCTCAACGGTTGGGAAGTGGGCGGCGGTTCAGTGCGTATCCACAAACAAGACATTCAGTCCAAAGTGTTTGATGCACTGAAAATCAGCAAGGAAGAAGCGCAAGAGAAGTTTGGCTTCTTGCTGGATGCGCTGCAGTACGGCGCGCCTCCGCACGGCGGCCTGGCTTTTGGTCTGGACCGTTTGGTGACCCTGATGACCGGTGCCGAGTCTATCCGTGACGTGATCGCTTTCCCGAAAACCCAGCGTGCGCAATGTCTGATGACCAATGCGCCAAACGAGGTGGACGAGAAACAACTGCGCGACTTGCATATCCGCGTGCGTCAGCAAAACGTCGCTGGCAACTAAGCCGATCGGCCTCGGTGACCAGCATGGGTGACCGGCCAGTGCAGGGAAACAAAGCGCGTCTACCAGGGGTAGGCGCGTTTTTTATTGGAGTGAATGCCTGAGGTGGCGCATGATGGATATCCGCAGTTATATACGCACCATTGCAGATTACCCTAAAGCGGGGATCCAGTTTCGTGATATCACGACCTTGCTCAAGGATGCGGCTGCTTTTAATGCCACGATTGATGCCCTGGCGCTGCATTATGCTGATCTCGCCCTGGATAAGGTGGTTGGTATTGAGGCGCGTGGTTTTGTGATTGGTGCGGCTTTGGCGAGCAAGCTGGGACTGGGCTTTGTGCCAGTACGCAAGCCTGGCAAGTTGCCTGGCGCGGCCATTTCACAAAGCTATGCGCTGGAGTATGGTGAAGATGCATTAGACATCCACTTGGATGCTATTGCTGCAGGCGAACATATTTTGCTGATAGATGACTTGATCGCAACTGGTGGTACGGCCCTGGCAGCGGTTGCGCTGATCCGCCAACTGGGTGGTGTGGTAGAACATGCTGGTTTCGTCATTGACTTGCCAGACTTGGGCGGTTTGCAACATTTGCAGGCAAATGGCGTCCAACCCTTTGCCCTGTGTCAATTTGAAGGCCATTAGTTTTTGTACTATATTGCGCAGATTGTTTGCACACACTTTTTATACGGCACTCATTAGATTGGAAAATCATGCCATTGACAGGAATTGATCATGTCAACTTTCGCACAGACCGCGACACCATGCATCTGTTGCGCGACTTTTATTGTGACGTGTTGGGCTTGACGGTCGGTAAACGCGTGGCGAGTACCACTTATGGCTACTGGCTGTATATAGGCAAACAGGCCGTGGTGCACCTGGCAGAATACAAAACTGCCGAGCCGCCACAGCTGCATGTGCATGGCACTTATGATCATGTGTCATTTAACTGTAATGACATGGCAGCCATGGAGGCCAATCTGCAGGCACGGGGCGTGACTTACACCACGCGCATCCTCGCCAATGGTATCCGCCAGATTAATATGCGTGACCCGGCGGGCAATGGCGTGGAGCTGAATTTTGCTGAATATGCCGACCCAAACTACGAAATGCGGCCTTCCGGTGACCCAAGCAAGCTGGCTTGAGTCTGTGTGTGATGCGCATCACATATTGTCGTTGGGCTTTCGTTAGACAATTATTTTCATGCAAATTAAATCAATGATTAAAGATGGGGGAAGATCATGAAAAATAGATGGATGATGACAGTAGTCGGGCTGTTGGCCTTGGGTGTGAGTGGCCTGGCGCAGGCAGAAGCCGACCCTAAATTATGGGCGGTGGTCAAAGAAGCCTTTTTTCCCAAGCGTGATATTCAGGAAGTCGATTTCCTGAAAATTGAAGCACCCCGCCGCGCTGAAAGCGGTGCCCAGGTGCCGGTGACGCTGATTTATGACAAGGCCGCCGCCAATGGCGTCGCGCTTAAAAAACTCTATGTGATTGTCGATGCCAACCCGATTCAACTGGCTTCAACTTATCACTTAACCGACATGCTCAACGGCTTTCAAATGGCCACCCGTATCCGCCAGGAAACGGATTCTTTTGTCAGGTTGATTGGTGAAACTGCCGATGGCAAGTTGTATATGGGCAAGCGTGAAATTCGCGCCGCGGGTGGCTGTGGCGGCACCGTGGACAATAATGAAGCTGAAGTGCGCGCAGCCGCAGGCAAAATCAAGTTAAATGTGGATGCGCCCAAGTTTGGTGAGCCGGCCACGGCGACGTTTAATATCCGCCATGTCATGCGTACCGGCTTGCAGCGCGACCTGGTCTCGCAAGGCTATGTCCCTGCGTTTTATATCAACAAAACAACGTTTACCTACAACGGCAAAGAAGTGATGACCGTCGATGTGGGGGTAGGGACTAGCGAAGATCCTTATATGAAATTTAGCTTTGTGCCGGACGCACCGGGCAAGCTGGAAGTAGTCGCCACGGATAATGAAGGGAAAACCTTTACGCAAAGTCTGGATGTACACAGCTAGCAAAAAATGAGACAGCCAGGCCTCTTCGGAGGCCTTTTTTGTTTTATGGCAAATGACTTTTTCGGCAAGGTGCTAAAATAACCGCTTTGGGGAAAGGGACAAAATGAAAAGTTTTCGTAAAGAGTTGTGGTTTAACATTTCGGCGCGTATGGACTTTAAAAACATTACGCAGGATGTGGTGGCGTGCGTGCGTGAAAGCGGTGTGAGAGAAGGTCTGGTGCTGATCAATGCCATGCATATTTCCGCCAGCGTGTTTATTAATGACGACGAGCGTGGCCTGCACCATGACTACAAAGTGTGGCTAGAGAAACTGGCGCCGCATGAGCCAGTGAGTGGTTATCGCCACAATGATACCGGCGAGGATAATGCCGACGCGCACATCAAGCGCCAGATTATGGGCCGCGAAGTGGTGGTGGCCATTACCGAAGGCCAACTGGATTTCGGTCCGTGGGAACAGATTTTTTACGGTGAGTTTGACGGCCGCCGTAATAAGCGTGTGTTGGTGAAAATTATCGGTGAATAAAGAGTGATGAAGTGTCCTGAGTTATTAGCCCCGGCGGGTGACCTGGACCGCATGCGTACGGCATTTGATTATGGTGCGGATGCGGTATATGCGGGCCAGCCGCGTTACAGCCTGCGGGTGCGTGAAAATGATTTTTCGATGCAGAATCTGGCCATTGGTATTCAGGAGGCGCATGCGCGCGGCAAAAAGTTTTTTGTCGCCAGCAATATTTCTCCGCACAATGCCAAGGTAAAAACCTATATGCGCGATATGGCGCCGGTGATCGAGATGCAGCCGGATGCCCTGATTATGGCCGACCCTGGCCTGATCATGATGGTGCGCGAGCAATGGCCAGAAATGCCTATCCATTTATCTGTCCAGGCCAATGCGGTCAATTACGCCTCGGTGAAGTTCTGGCAGCGCATGGGGCTAACGCGGGTGATTTTGTCGCGCGAATTGTCCCTCGATGAAATTGCTGAAATCCGCCAGGAATGCCCAGACATGGAACTTGAAGTGTTTGTGCACGGCGCTTTGTGCATTGCCTATTCTGGTCGCTGCCTGCTGTCTGGCTACTTTAATTCGCGTGACCCCAATCAAGGCACCTGTACCAACAGTTGCCGCTGGGATTACAAAGTGCATGATGCGCAGCCAGATGCGGCAGGCGTCATTCGTTTGCAAGAATTTGACTTTCAGGCGGAAATGGAGAAATCCAGCCTGTCGTCTTGTGGCTCCTTGCCACGCCATCCGGCGGCCGATCAGGTCTATTTGATTGAGGAAAAAGGCCGTCCCGGTGAGTTGCTGCCGATGATGGAAGACGAGCACGGCACTTACATCATGAACAGCAAAGACCTGCGCGCAATTGAGCATGTGGAAAAGCTGATTGCACTGGGCGTGGACTCACTCAAAATTGAAGGCCGTACCAAGTCCCGTTACTACGTGGCCCGTACCAGCCAGAATTACCGCCAGGCAATTGATGATGCCGTGGCCGGGCGCCCGTTTGACTGGCGCTTGCTGCGGGAGTTGGAGAACCTGGCGAACCGTGGTTACACCGATGGTTTTTATCAGCGCCACCATACCGCCGAGCATCAGAATTACGTGCAGGGGCATTCCAGTGCAAACCGCAGCCTGTATGTGGGCGATGTAGTGGAGTATGACGCCGAGCGCGGGCTGGCTTCAATTGAGGCACGCAATAAATTTGCCGTGGGCGACAAGTTGCAACTCATCCATCCTAGCGGTAATCGCGATATTGTGGTGGAGCAGTTGTTTGATAAGCGCGGCGAGCCGGTACAACAGGCAGCGGGCAGTGGTCACTTTGTAAAGTTGCCTATTGCCGCGGCTGCGCTGAATAATGCGATGGTCGCCAGATACTTATAAGACGGCTTCAGCGATTGAAAAGGGGAGCTTGGCTCCCCTTTTTCTATAGATGCTAGCTATGGATATAGCTTTCCAGTTGCTTGATCAGTTCCTGCTGGTAACTGATGGTTTCCTTGAGAATGTCGCCGATAGACAGCATGCCCAGCATTTTGCCATTGTCTAGCACCGGTAAGTGGCGGATGCGTTTATCCAGCATGGTACTCATGGCTGATTCCACCAGTTCTGTTGGTTTGCCAGTGATGACCTTGTGCGTCATCACATCACTGATGGGGGTGTTTTTTGAGGATCTGCCCTTTAGGATGACTTCTCGCGCATAGTCGCGTTCCGAGAAAATGCCGACCAGTTCGCCGTCCTTAATCACGGCCAGCGCACCAATTTTATATTCCGCCAGAATGACGAGTGCGTCATAAACAGGGCGGTTGGGCGCTATGCTGATCATCCCCTGATGTGTTTTCTGATTGAGTACTTGTTGAAGAGTCTTCATCACTGCCTCCTTTCATTTTCACGGATTAATAATATACACCTATGTTGTGAGTAGTAACATATTTGTTTCACTCGTCTGTATTTGTCTTGACATAATTAGCTAGCTAACTATAATGAGGCTAATTATGTTGCAACTTAGAGATCTCCCTACCCAAGAAGTCCTGCAGCGGTTTGCCCAACGGTACCCCGCCGCGGATGTGACTGCTATTGCCAGCTTTTTAATGCTGCTGCGTGTGGCGACGGATTTGTCGGTGGCGCTTGATGCTTGCCTGAGCAAGCATGATTTGCTGCAAGGGCGTTGGTGGGTGCTGATTTTACTCATGCGCGAAACCGACCTGACCTCGACGCCATCGGTGCTGGCAGAAAAACTGGGTGTGACGCGTGCCACGATGACGGGGTTGCTCGACGGCCTGGAACAGGGCGGTCTGGTGCAGCGTATCTCGGTGCCCGAAGACCGGCGTAGCGTGAAAATCAAGCTCACCGCAGCGGGCCAGGCCAAGCTGGATGCCGTGATGCCGGATTACTACACGCGCTTACGGTTATGCATGCAAGGCTTAAGTGAGCAGCAACGCAATGATTTGCAAGCCATTTTAGGCGTGATAGACCACGGGATGTCCGCCTGGGATTTTAATCAGTCAATTTAGTTTTTTAATGAAGGAGTTTCACCATGGCAACTGTTGTAGATACTTTAATCGCATTGAACCAGCAATTTGACGCCGCATTTAACAGCAAAAACGCGCAGGCGATTGCAGCTTTGTATGCTGCTGATGCGATTGTGATGCCAGCACCTGCTGGTGCCGTTGTCAAAGGCCGCCAAGCGGTGGCTGAGTTCTTTGGTGGCTTGATTCAAGCTGGCGTGATTGAACATGCATTAACCATGAAAGAAGCCATTGTGACTGACACGCTGGCAACGCAAACGGGCAACTGGGCTGCTGCTTTGATTGGCGAAGATGGCGCTAAGCAGCAATTTGGCGGCAATGTGCAAGTGGTATTCCAGAAACAAGCTGATGGCCAATGGTTGGCAGTGACACATATCTGGAATTAACACACACGCAACATACCTCTTTGGAACACAGGGCTTATGGATCAACTCATTAAACAACGTTCGCAAGCGCTGACCGCGCTGCTGGTACTCACCATCATCTGGGGTTATAACTGGGTGGTGATGAAGAGCGCGCTGCAATATGCCGGGCCGTTCCAGTTCGCGGCCATGCGTACGTTTTTTGGTGCGCTGGTGTTGTTCCTGGTGTTGTATGTGACGCGCCGTCCTATGGGGCTCACTGAGTTCCCAACCATGCTGCTACTGGGCATTTTGCAAAACGTTGGTTTTACAGGGGTGCTGATGTGGGCGCTGGTAGAAGGCGGCGCAGGCAAAACGGCGGTGCTGACCTATACCATGCCGTTCTGGACGCTATTATTTGCCTGGCCGATGCTGGGTGAACGTGTACACGGTTGGCAATGGCTGGCGGTGATCGCTGCGGTGCTGGGCATGCTGTTTATTTTTGACCCGCTGCATATCCGTGCCGATAGTTTTAGCATGTTGCTGGCGGTGTTGTCTGGCGTGTCATGGGCGCTGTCTGCCATTATGACCAAGCAGTTGCACAGGCGTCATCCGAGGCTGGATTTGATCAACCTGACGGCGTGGCCGATGTTGCTGGGCTCGTTGCCTATGGTGCTGATTGCCTGGCTGGTGCCTGCACCGCCGATAGACTGGTCGCCGTACCTGATCGGTGCCGTGTTGTTTAACGTCGTGTTGTGTGGTGCGCTGGCCTGGTTGTTGTGGCTGTTTGCCTTGCAACGGCTGCCTGCTGGGGTGGCCAGCATGGCGTCTATGTTGGCGCCAGTGATTGGTGTGATTGCGGCGTGGATACAGTTGAACGAAGTGCCGGACCATCTGGAAATGACCGGCATGGCGTTGATTATCTTTTCACTCAGCCTGATCTCTATTCTCATGATGCGGCCCGGTTACGGCAAGAGCCAGTAATCCAACGCGAGTGTTTAATGAAGGCCTGACAATGTCAGGCCTTTTTTGTTGTGCGCGACGGTCGCTTGGCGATCAGGTGGCTGTGGTAAAATCAGCGGGTTAAATTACCTCAACAACGTTGTTAAAAAATACAAGGAAGCACTATGGCTGGGCATAGTAAATGGGCCAATATTCAGCATCGTAAAGGCCGTCAGGACGCCAAACGCGGCAAAATCTTCACCAAACTGATTAAAGAAATCACGGTTTCCGCACGCATGGGCGGCGGTGATACGGCCATGAACCCTCGTTTGCGTGCGGCAGTCGCGGCAGCAAAAGAAGAAAACATGCCGTCAGACAATATCACGCGCGCGATTAAAAAAGGCACGGGTGAACTGGAAGGCGTGAATTACGAAGAAATCCGTTATGAAGGTTATGGCATCAATGGCGCCGCCATCATTATTGATTGTCTGACAGACAACCGCCAGCGCGCAGTGATGGATGTGCGTCACGCGTTAACCAAGCACGGCGGCAATTTGGGTACTGACGGCAGCGTGGCGTTTATGTTCAAACACTGTGGTCAACTGGTGTTTGAGCCCGGCGTCTCAGAAGATGCAGTGATGGAAGTGGCGCTGGAAGCAGGCGCAGAAGATGTGATTACTGACGACGATGGCAGTATTGAAGTGGTGACTGCACCGGGTGACTTTGTGACTGTTAAGGAAGCACTGGAAGCCGCTGGGCTCAAAGCGGTGATGGCGCAAGTGACCATGAAATCACTCAATGAAGTGGTGTTCACCGGCGATGATGCGGTCAAAATGCAGAAAATCCTCGATATGCTGGAAGACCTGGATGACGTGCAGGATGTGTACACCTCTGCTGTGATTGAAGAGGCGTAATTGATGCTGTTTGCTGCTGGCATGCGGTCAAAAGACGTCTGATGGCGGTACAACGCATTTTAGGCATAGACCCCGGTTTGAGAATCACCGGCTTTGGGGTGATTGAAGCGGTGGATGGCAAGTTGTCTTATGTCACCAGCGGCGTGATTAAAACGGCTGCGGCTAAGAAAAGTGCAGAGGGCGAGCCGGAAAAAGAAGCCTTGCCTGAGCGGCTTAAAGTGATTCTGGATGGCTTGTTTGAAGTGATTGCGACTTACCAGCCGACGCAAGTGGCGATTGAAAAAGTGTTCGTCAACGTCAACCCGCAGTCGACCTTATTGCTAGGCCAGGCGCGTGGCGCCGCCATTTCAGCGGCGGTGATCCGTCAATTGTCAGTGGCGGAATATACGGCATTGCAAGTCAAACAGTCGGTGGTTGGCAATGGCCATGCGCAAAAAGAGCAGGTGCAAGAGATGGTTAAACGCTTACTCAAATTGCCTGCAACGCCCAGCCCGGATTCGGCGGATGCATTGGCGTGTGCCATCTGTCATGCGCATGGCGGCCAGGGTTTGGGCGCATTGGCCACGACCGGATTTAGAGTCAGAAATGGAAGATTAGTATGATTGCGCGTTTGCAGGGAAAATTGCTGGAAAAGTCACCGCCTTTGATCGTGATTGACTGCAATGGCGTCGGTTATGAAGTGGAGGTGCCCATGAGCACCTTTTATAACCTGCCCGAGCTCGGGCAGCCCGTGCAGGTGTTAACCCACATGGTGGTGCGCGAAGATGCGCAATTGCTGTATGGATTTGGCAGCGAGCAGGAAAAAAACACTTTCAAGCAATTGCTTAAAGTGAATGGCATAGGCGCCAAATCTGCGTTGTCTATCCTTAGTGGCGTCAGCGTCAATGATTTAATGCTGGCGGTGAGCCAGCAAGAGGTGCCCATGCTCACGCGCATTCCCGGCATTGGCAAAAAAACTGCCGAGCGCTTGTTGCTGGAGTTGAAAGATAAGTTTGTGGTGACCGGTTCTACCTCGGCGCAACCGGCTGCCAAGGCCGCCACTGATGATATCCTCAATGCGCTGGTGGCATTGGGTTACAACGAGCGTGAAGCGTCTGCGACCGTCAAATTGCTGGAGCCTGGGGTCAGCGTCAGTGATGGCATCCGCCAGGCCTTGAAGTATCTGGCCAAGTGAGACATCACGCGTATGCGCCATGGTCTGTAATAGTCAAACGCCGCATGGTATCATCACAAAAAATAACTTACTTCTTTAGTGACCGGCAATGAGGCTTTGCGTTGACTAAATTTGCTTTGCACTTCATTACCGACCACCCATGATTGAAACCGATAGACTCGTCGCTCCTGCCACTGCCAGCGTCCAAGAAGAAGCGCTGGAACGTGCCTTGCGCCCCAAAGTGCTGGATGAGTATGTGGGGCAGGAAAAAGCACGTGGTCAACTCGAGATTTTCATCAATGCCGCGCGTGGCCGCCAAGAGGCGTTAGACCATGTGCTGTTGTTCGGCCCACCTGGCTTAGGTAAAACCACGCTTGCCCATATTATTGCCAAAGAAATGGGTGTCAACCTGCGCATGACTTCCGGCCCGGTGCTGGAACGCGCGGGCGATTTGGCTGCCCTGCTGACCAATCTTGAACCCAACGATGTGCTGTTTATTGACGAAATCCACCGTTTAAGTCCGGTGGTCGAAGAGATTTTGTACCCGGCCATGGAAGATTACCGACTGGACATCATGATCGGTGAAGGTCCGGCTGCGCGCAGTGTGCGCCTGGATCTGCCACCGTTTACGCTGGTCGGTGCCACTACGCGTGCCGGGATGCTCACCAATCCCTTACGTGACCGCTTTGGCATCGTCGCGCGCCTGGAGTTTTACAGCCATGACGAGTTAGCCAAGATTGTCAGCCGTTCTGCCAGCTTGCTTGAAGTCGAAATGCAGCAAGCGGGTGCCTCTGAGATTGCCCGTCGCGCCCGTGGCACGCCACGTATTGCTAACCGCTTGCTGCGCCGCGTGCGTGATTACGCGCAAGTGAAATCCGATGGCGTGGTGACGGACAAAGTGGCGGATGCCGCACTGAAAATGCTCGATGTCGACCAGCAAGGGTTGGATGTGATGGACCGCAAATTGCTGCAAGCAGTGGTGGAAAAATTTGGTGGCGGTCCTGTTGGCCTGGATAACCTGGCGGCGGCGATTGGCGAAGAGCGCGACACGATAGAAGATGTGCTGGAACCTTATTTGATTCAGCAGGGCTATCTCATGCGTACGCCGCGCGGTCGTGTTGCGACGCTGATGACCTACCAGCATTTTGGCCTCAAAGCCCCTGCCAGCATGGTGTCTGGCGAGTTGTGGCAAGAAGCCGGGCAGTAATATGTTTGTGTTCCCGGTGCGTGTGTATTATGAAGATACCGATGCGGGTGGCGTGGTCTATCACAGCCGTTACCTGAACTTTATGGAGCGCGCGCGGACAGAATGGTTGCGGGCTGCGGGCTTTGTCCAGAGCGCATTAAAAGACCAAGAGCAGGTGTTGTTTGTGGTGCATAGCATGCAACTGCAATTTAAAAAACCAGCCAGGCTGGATGACCAGTTACAGGTAGTGTCTCGCTTGATGGAGATGAAGCGAGGCAGTTTTAGCTGCCAGCAGCAGATTCTGTGTGGCGAAACGATGTTAATAGAGGCGCAGGTCAAGGTGGCCTGCGTGGATGCGGATTCATTTAAACCAACGGGTATTCCGGCCCGACTCAAAATTGCACTGGAGTCTTCATGAATGTAGCGAACGATATGTCGATTTTTACCCTGGTGAGTGGGGCCAGTTTGCCAGTTCAACTGGTCATGCTGATCCTGCTGCTGACCTCGCTGGTCTCCTGGTGGTATATCTTCATTAAAGTGTTTTCATTAAAGGCCGCCAATGAAAACGTTGACCAGTTTGAAGCCCAGTTCTGGTCCGGCGGTGATCTCAACGAGTTGTATGAGCGCATTACTGCAGGCAGAAAAACGCCACAAGGCATGGCCAGTATTTTTCAGGCCGGCCTGAAAGAATTTATTCGCTACAAACAGCAAAAAGATACCGAAGTGAGTGACGTGATGGAGGCCACCCGCCGCGCCATGCGTGCCGCTTACAACCGTGAGCTGGATTATCTGGATTCGCATTTGCCGTTCCTGGCTTCAGTTGGTTCTGTCAGCCCTTACATCGGTTTGTTCGGCACCGTGTGGGGCATTATGAACGCGTTCCGTGGCTTGTCTAACGTGGCGCAAGCCACTTTGAGCCAGGTCGCACCTGGCATTGCCGAGGCGCTGGTGGCCACTGCGATTGGCCTGTTTGCAGCGATTCCGGCGGTGATTGCCTACAACCGCTTTGCGGCGGGCGTAGACCGCTTGTCTGTGCGCTACGAGAGCTTTATCGAAGAATTTACCAACATTTTGCAACGTAGAGCCTGATCGGAGCCGCCATGAGCAGAACGCGTAAACGGCGCATGATGAACCAGATTAATGTCGTGCCTTATATTGACGTCACGCTGGTATTGTTGGTGATTTTTATGGTGACCGCGCCCATGACCAACCCTGGCATGGTCGAGTTGCCCAAGGTTGGGCAGGCGCTCAAGCAAAGTGGCGACCCGATTGTCATCACCGTGCAAAAAGAAGGCACCGTGCTCATGGAGGGCAAGGAAATGCAGCGTGACGATATGCTGGCATTGATCCGCCAACGCCTGGCTGAGGCACAAAAGCCGGTGGTGGTGTCTGCCGACAAAAATACACCTTATGGTGAAGTGGTGTCGGTGATGGACTTGCTGAAACAGGCGCAGGTTAATCAGGTGGGCTTGTTGTTTCAGAACGAGAAGTAAGTAGTCAGTGATTTAAAACAGATGAAAATCGCATTGTCTCCACAAGATCAGGTCATACGCAAACGCGCAGCGGTGTTGTCTGTGCTCATGCATGTGCTGCTATTCCTGGGCATGATCTTTATGGTCGACTGGAAAGCGGTGCACGTGAGTCCTAGCGTGATGGAAGCCACATTATGGGACAGTTTGCCCAGCAAACAGCCCTCCAAAGCGCTGACTAAACCTGTGGAACCACCGCCTCCGCCGCCACCACCTGAGCCTAAGCCAGAACCCAAACCACCTGAGCCTAAGCCGCCGGAAAAAGCACCGCCGCCGGAGCCGCAAGTCAAACAGGCGGAACAAGAGGCCGACATTGCACTCAAAAAACGGGAAGATGAGAAAAAACGCCTGTTAGAAGAAGAGAAAAAGAAAGAACTTGAGCAGAAAAAGCAGGAAGAAAAGCTGAAAAAAATTCAGGAAGCGCTGCGCAAGCAAGAGGAAGAAGACAAGCTGAAGAAAATCCAGGACGCCCTGCGTCAACAGGATATGGATGCACAGCAGTCAGCCGCTGCGGCAGCGGTTGACCCTTCTGTGCTCAACTACTATATGGGGCTGATGAGCCGTAAAATTCGCAATAATGTGAACTCTGGCTTGTGTCCAGTGACCAACCCAGAACTATTGGTTGACATACAAATGACCAATTCGGGTGATATATCTGGCATGCCCAAGCTGGTTAAAGGGTCTGGCGATGCCGTGTGTGATGATGCGGTCATCCGTGCCATTCTTGCGGCAAAACCGTTTGATATGCCCGACGATCCGGCTGCGCGCAAGAGGATGGTGGATCAGATACGTTTGAAGTTCAGGCCGCGTAGCTAATACAGCCATGACGGTGAACACGCTTTTCGTTATAATTCTTGTCTATAAGCAAACCAAAATGAATAAAACTGTGACCATGCAAAACTTCAAAAATGGTTTGATCCATTTTTTGTCTCAAACAATCGGTGCTGGCGTACTGCTCTGGATGTTTGCGCTTCCCGCCCAGGCTGCCCTCGAACTTGAGATCAGTGGCGGTAGCGCGATCCAGATTCCGGTCGCGATTTTGCCTATGGCTGAATCCGGCGCGACGTCATCCGGCAGCCGTTTGCATGAAATCATCAGCAATGACCTGCGCGGCAGCGGCATGTTCCGCATTATCAATACCAGCGGCATGCCTGCCTTGCCAACCAGCGCCTCACAAATTAAATATACCGACTGGACCGCACTCAAAGCACAAGGCCTGAGCCTGGGCGAGGTGCAGCAGGTGGGTGGTAATTTGAAAGTGTCTGTACAAGTGATGGATGTGTTGCGCCAGACCGCCTTGTTGCAACTGACTTACACTGTTTCCCCTAGCCAATACCGCCATGTGGCACACCTGATTGCCGACCAGATCTATGAAAAGTTTACCGGCCAGCCAGGGGCGTTTTCGACACGTATCGCCTACGTGACCAAGGTAGGGAAACGTTTCACCTTGCAGATCGCAGATTACGATGGCTTTAATGCGCAAACGCTGGTGTCCTCCAATGAGCCGATTATTTCCCCAGCCTGGTCGCCAGATGGCAGCAAAATGGCGTATGTCTCGTTTGAGAAAAAGAAGCCGATTGTATTTGTGCAATCGCTGTATACCGGCGAACGCAAAATAGTGGCCAATTTTAAAGGTAATAACAGTGCGCCAGCCTGGTCGCCAGATGGCAGCAAATTGGCCGTGGTGCTGACGTATGGGGCTAACTCGCAGATTTATACCATTTCTGCCGATGGCTCCAATTTGCAGCAAGTGACCAAGAGCAGCTCCATTGATACTGAGCCTGCCTTCTCACCTGATGGCCAATCGATTTATTTCAGTTCTGACCGTGGTGGACGCCCACAGATTTATAAAGTGCCCGCGTCAGGCGGCTCTGCCTCTCGTGTGACATTTGAAGGTAGTTATAATGTGAGTCCGCGCTTTTCACCAGATGGCAAATACCTGACCTATATCCGCAATGACGGCGGTGCGTTCAAGGTGGCGGTGCAGGATTTGGGCACTGGTGATGTGAAGGTGCTGAGCACCGGCTCGCAAGATGAATCGCCCAGCTTTGCCCCTAATTCGCGTACCATTATGTACGCAACCCGTGTTGGCGGCAAAGGTACGCTGGCGACCGTCACTGTTGATGGTTTGGTCCGACAGCGCTTGTCCGAAGCGGGCGGAGATATTCGTGAACCTGCCTGGGGACCTGCTCAAGCAGCGCCCAAGTAGGCTATCCGTGGTCAATCTATTTAGTCACTCATTTTAAGGAGAAAGTATGAACAAGACAATTTGGACAGTTGCAGCACTTGCATTGGTGTTGACTGCTTGTAAAAGCACCCCGATGAACCCAGCTAAAGTGGAAGACTCCAGCGTGACTCGCCCGATGACGAACTCACAAGGCAAATCAGGCGCTGACAGCTCTGCCAGCACCGACAAAATCAACATCAAAACTGTCGACGTTGACACTAGCAAAGATGAGTTGAGCGCTGCTGAGTTGGCAAAACGTCAAGTATTCTTTGACTATGACAGCGATGCGATTCGTGAAGAGTACAAAGCACTGGTGGCTAACCACGCTAAATACCTGGTGGCTCACCCGCAAACTAAAGTGGTGCTGCAAGGCAACACCGATGAGCGCGGTACACACGAGTACAACCTGGCATTGGGCCAACGCCGTTCAGTCGCTGTTAAAAATGCGCTGAATGTGTTGGGCGTAAGTGATAGCCAAATCGAAACAGTTAGCTACGGTGAAGAGCGTTCCAAGCAAAACTGCGCAGATGACGGTTGCTTCCAGCAAGACCGTCGCGTAGACATCGTCTATGCAGGTCAGTAATTTGCGGCTCTCTGCTGCTTTGATCGCCTTGGGGCTGGCTGTTTCATCGGCCAGCCAGGCGGCTTTGTTTGATGACACCGAGGCCAGAAAACGGATTCTCGAGCTGGAAAACAGGCAAACATCTGATCATGATGCGCAACAAAAAGCCATCACTGACCTGACGCGTACCCAGCAATCGCTGGACCGGCGTGTGCAAAGCCTGGAAGCCCTGATTAATGGTAAGGGCTTGCTGGATATGCAAAACCAGCTGGAACAGATCAGGCAAGATGTGGCGCAGCTCAAGGGCGACCTTGAGGTGGTAACTCACCAGCTGGAAGATATGCGTACCAAGCAAAGTGCTTCATACACTGACCTTGATACACGTGTACGCAAGCTGGAAACGCTGGCGCAGTCTGTGACCAGTGGTCAAATGCCGGTGTCCTCTGCTAACGGTAACGGTAGTGGTGATGCCAAGCCTGACGTTTCACAGCAGGAATCGAGTGCCTTTGCTGAGGCGGAGTCTTTAAACCAGGCAGGTAAGTACAAAGAGGCATTTAATGCTTATGATGCTTTTTTGAAAAACCACGCGGCGAGCAAGCTGGCACCTGATGCACTGTATGGCATGGGTTACACCCAGTTTGCATTGAAGAGCTACAAATCGTCTGCTGCGACGCAGCAGAAGTTTTTGGATAGCTATGCTACACATGCGTTGGCGCCCAATGCCATGCTCAATCTAGCGAACAGCCAGATTCAGTTGGGGCAGATTCCGGCCGCCAAAAAGACCTTGAAGGACTTGATTGCGGCTTATCCCTCAGCTGAGGTGACGCCAAGTGCGCAAAAACGTTTGAAGGTGCTGGAAAGTATCAAATAGCAGATTTTCGTTATTGAAATTACTTTATTTCGGCGATAATAGCGGGCAGATAGCAATATCTGCCCGTTTATTTTTTGCATCCCCATGACCACACTCAGAATTTTCGAGATTTTCTATTCCTTGCAGGGCGAAAGCTCACGCGTTGGCCTGCCTACCATTTTTATCCGTCTGACCGGTTGCCCACTACGCTGTGGCTATTGTGATACCGAATACGCGTTTAAAGGCGGCAGCAATATGACGCTGGATGAGATCATGCAGCAGATTGCTGCTTACGGCACACCTTATGTCTGTGTGACCGGTGGCGAGCCATTGGCACAAAAGCCATGCATCGAATTGTTGACCCGCTTGAGTGATGCCGGTTACCAGGTGTCACTGGAGACCAGTGGCGCCATGGATATTGCACCCGTCGACCAGCGCGTCAAAGTGGTGATGGACATTAAAACGCCCGGCTCGGGT
This sequence comes from Methylophilus sp. 14, assembly GCF_015354345.1. Classification (GTDB taxonomy): domain Bacteria; phylum Pseudomonadota; class Gammaproteobacteria; order Burkholderiales; family Methylophilaceae; genus Methylophilus. Next base: position 145,295 of record NZ_JADKYS010000002.1, read on the forward strand.
GAGGTTGAAAAAAACCGCTGGGAAAACCTGCCACTGCTGAAAGCGGGAGACGAAGTGAAGTGGGTGATTTGTAGTCGCGAAGATTTTGACTGGGCCAAGCAGATGTTAGAAACGCGGCCGTTTCCTGCACACTGCGACCAGTTGTTTTCACCGAGTTTTCATGATGTGAGTGGCGAAACACTGGCCAGCTGGATTTTGCAGGACCACCTCAAGGTGCGTATGCAATTGCAATTGCACAAAATCCTCTGGGGCGAGAAACAAGGAGTTTAAGTTTGCTTGCAACACAAAAACCAAAAGCCGTTATTTTGCTCTCTGGCGGGCTGGATTCCAGTACCGTGCTGGCAATTGCTAAATCCCAAGGCTATGACTGCTACTGCCTGAGTCTGGACTACCACCAGCGCCATAATGTGGAGTTGTTGGCGGCGCAACGCGTGGCGACTGCGCTGGGAGCGACCGAGCATAAAACCGTGCAACTGGATTTGTCGCTGTTTGGCGGCTCTGCGCTCACTGACAGCAGTATCGCTGTGCCCGAGCAGGAATCGCAAGGTATTCCCGTGACGTATGTGCCTGCGCGCAACACTATTATGCTATCTCTGGCATTGGCCTGGGCCGAGGTGTTGCAGGCACGTGATATTTTTATCGGCGTCAATGCGCTGGATTATTCAGGTTACCCGGATTGCCGTGGTGAATATGTCAAAGCTTTCCAGCAAATGGCTAACCTGGCAACCAAGGCCGCGGTAGAAGGACAGACCATCACCGTGCATGCACCATTGATTGATATGACCAAGGCGGATATTATTCGCAGCGGCCATGCGCTGGGGCTAGATTACGGGTTAACCGTCTCTTGCTACCAGGCCAATCAGCAGGGCGCTGCCTGTGGTGTATGTGACTCCTGCCGTTTCCGCAAGGCAGGGTTCGCCCAAGCCGGGGTAGTTGATCCTACACCGTATGTAGGCACATCTTCTGGTGCGTGAAAAACACTTGCCATGCTTTGATAATATCAAGTATAATCCGCGCCTTTCTGCAAAGAAATTCAATTTTAAGAGAACAAGATTATGGTCGTTATTCGTTTATCACGTGGTGGCTCCAAAAAGAACCCGTTTTACAGCGTAGTTGTGGCAGAGTCCCGCAACCGTCGTGACGGTCGTTTTATCGAGCGCGTTGGTTTCTACAATCCATCTGCACGCGCTGGCGCTGAAGGCTTGCGTATCGATGAAGCACGTACACGATACTGGGTGGACAACGGTGCACAACTGTCTGACACCGTGGCTCGTTTGGTAAAATTCCACGCTAAAGGCGCTGAAGGTATGGCTGCTGTTAAAGCTAAAGAAGTTGCCAAGGCCGAAGCTGCTAAAGAAAAAGCAATCGCTGAAGCTGCTGCTAAAGTGAAAGCTGAAGCTGACGCCGCTGCTGCAGAAGCTGCCGCTAAAGCCAAAGCAGATGCTGAAGCTGAAGCTGCTGCCGCTGCGGAAGCCGCTGCTGCTGCTGAAACACCAGCTGCTGAGTAATTGTTTCCGCGCCTGAGTTTATATGGCGTCTGAGAACATGGTCGTAATGGGGCGCATCGTCGCCCCATATGGCGTTTATGGCTGGGTCAAAGTGGTGCCGGACACCGAATACCTCGATGGCTTGCTGGATTACGATGCCTGGTGGGTAGGTAAAGCTCCTGACTGGCGTGAAGTCACGGTTGAGCAAGCCAAGCTGCATAATGATGTATTGCTGATCAAGCTGGCGGGTGTTGCTGATCGCGATGCTGCGTTTAGCCTCAAGGGGCAACAAATTGCGGTGCCGCGTGAGTCGTTGCCTGAGCCTGAAGACGGTGAGTATTACTGGTCTGACTTGATTGGGCTGAGTGTGACCAACACTGAAGGTGTGGCATTTGGCAACATCACGCAAGTGTTTGAAACCGGCGCCAATGACGTGATTGTGGTGCGTGAAGCGCAACCGACCAGTGTCAAGGGCAAAGACGGTAAGCTGCGCGAAGAATATCGTGAACGCTTGATTCCGTTTACCAGCGATGCCGTGCCAGAGGTGAATATAAAAGCTGGGACGGTGCTGGTGGATTGGGATGCTGATTTTTAAAGAAAGCGCAGCTCATGATGCAGATTGAAGTCATCAGTTTGTTTCCTGAGATGTTTGCAGCACTGACTGAATATGGCATTACCAGCCGTGCCAGACAGCGTGGGTTGTATCAGTTAACACTGACCAATCCTCGGCAATATACGCAGGACGTGCATCATACGGTGGATGACAGGCCTTATGGTGGTGGTCCCGGCATGGTGATGCTGGCAGAGCCGTTGGCTGCTGCCATTGGTGATGCCAAAGCGCGTTTGCAGGCGCAAGGGATTGCGCCCAGGGTGGTGCATTTATCACCGCGTGGCAAACCGCTGACGCACGAGAAAGTGTTGCAGCTCAAAGAATGTCAGGGGCTGGTGTTGTTAGCCAGTCGCTATGAAGGCGTAGACCAGCGTGTGCTGGATACACTGGTGGATGAAGAAGTCTCCATTGGTGACTATGTGTTAAGTGGTGGTGAGTTGCCCGCCATGGTGTTGCTGGATGCGATTATTCGGCAATTACCAGGTGCGTTGGGGGATGCCGATTCGGCGCAGGAAGATTCATTTGTGAATGGCCTGCTCGATTATCCGCACTACACGCGCCCGGAAGAATTTGCAGGATTAAAGGTGCCCGAAGTATTACTCTCCGGGCATCATGAAAAGATTAGACAATGGCGATTACAGCAATCGCTACTGCTAACCAGGGCAAAACGCCCTGATTTATTGGCCGCAAGGCCGTTGACGAAAGAAGAGGCTAGGCTACTCAAAGAGTGCCAAGGCAATTGAGTCAAGAGCGAGCGTGATTGGATACAAGGCGCGCGGCGCGCAAACACCGGAATGTACTGGAGTACATGAGGATGTTGAGCACCGTGCAACGCAGTAGACGGCACGCGTAGTCTTGAATAAATGGTCTTGGGAGTAGGAACGAGCTCTTTACAATTAAAAGGAACCGATATGGCAGACATTATCAAAATGTTAGAGCAAGAAGAAATTGCTCGTTTAAACAAAACCATCCCTAGCTTTGCGCCAGGCGACACCGTGATCGTTGGTGTAAACGTGGTTGAAGGTACACGTAAACGTGTGCAGGCTTACGAAGGCGTAGTCATCGCTATCCGTAACCGTGGCCTGAACTCCTCATTTATCGTGCGTAAAATCTCTTCAGGCGAAGGCGTTGAGCGTACATTCCAGACTTACTCTCCACAAATCGCTTCTATCGAAGTGAAACGCCGTGGTGATGTTCGCCGCGCTAAACTGTACTACTTGCGTGAGCGTTCAGGTAAATCTGCACGTATTAAAGAAAAATTGGTTGCTCGCGAGAAAGACATCGCTGCAAACAACGCTTAATTTAAACGTTGCACAAAAAAGCCCTTCATCAGAAGGGCTTTTTTATTGTCATGGCACATTGACGCTGGTTGCAGCCGGGGCGAGATTACAGTTTAATACGCTCATGAAGAGCCTTGATGATGAACTTGATGCCTTGGTCCCGGCGCCTTTTGGCTTCGTTGGCGTGCGTTGCGATGAGCTGGGGGAAACGTTGCAGTTTTTATTGCATGCCTTACCAGTCAGGCCTAAGCCTCATCAACGTGCGCAAGCCGTGGCTAACCAGGTAGCCGCTTACCTCGAGCATCCAGACCACGTTTGGCAGCCGATAGTCTCGCAGCGCGGCACGCCGTTCCAGCAACGTGTCTGGCAAGCCATGCGCGAGATTCCCGTGGGTGAAACGCGCACCTATAGCCAGTTAGCCGCTGCCGTACGGTCTGGTCCGCGTGCAGTCGCTAATGCCTGTGGCGCCAATCCCTTACCTTTGTTTAATCCTTGCCACCGTATTGTCGCCAGCAACGGCCTGGGTGGCTTTATGCAAGGCATAGACGGCGGCCTGGAAATCAAACGCTGGTTGTTGGCACACGAGCAGCGACGCAAGTAAGTGATCAGATGCGGCAAAAAAAGAATTCTTTAGTGGCAGCGCCAGATTCGCCCCAGCCGGTCACGTTTCCTGAAATCGATACCTTTATCGACCAGCTTTGGCTGGAGGATGGCTTGTCAGCCAATACCTTATCCAGCTATCGCAATGATTTAAAGGGGTTTGCCGAGTGGTGCGGCCAACAGGCGCTGACCTTGTGGCAAGTGCAGTCACAGCATGTGCAAGCCTATTTGGCCCACCGTTTTCCATTGGTAAAAGTGCGTAGTATCAACCGCCTGATTGCCACGCTGCGCCGTTTTTATCGCTATGCCTTGCTGGCAAATCTCATCAAGCAAGATCCGACGCTGCATATTGAAGCGCCCAAGATGCCGAAATCACTACCCAAAACACTGAGTGAGTCGCAGGTGGAAGACTTACTGCATGCACCGGATGTGAATACACCGTTGGGCTTGCGCGACCGTGCCATGCTGGAGTTGTTATATGCCAGCGGCTTGCGTGTCTCGGAGTTGGTGAATGTGAGTATTGCTGAAGTCAGCACGCAAGATGGCGTGGTACGTGTTACTGGTAAGGGTAGTAAAACGCGCTTGGTGCCCATGGGGCAAGAGGCGGCGGAATGGATAGACCGCTATTTGGCGAATGCCAGGCCGGAGATATTGAAAGGCAGCTTGAGCGACTCTGTGTTCGTCACCACACGCGGCGCGGCCATGACGCGGCATGCGTTCTGGCATATTATCCAGCGCTATGCTTTGCAGGCGGGCATTTCACAACATATTAGCCCGCATGTGTTGCGCCATGCGTTTGCCACGCATTTATTGAATCACGGCGCAGATTTGCGCGTGGTGCAGATGCTGCTTGGGCATGCGGATATTTCTACGACGCAGATTTATACGCATGTGGCCAGGGAGCGGTTGCAGCAGTTGCATAAGGTGCATCATCCTAGAGGGTGATTTTTGGGGTTCGTCATTCCGGCGTCTGCTGGAATCCCAGCGTGGTGAGATTGCAATAAAAGGTTATTCTTTAAATTCGTTGTCTTACTCGTAGGGTGGGCATGGTTGCCCACGCGGTTGTGGATGTTTGTTAGTTTTTTTCGCTTTTACAGCGAGTTACTTTTCTTTGCTTGCACAAAGAATAAGTAACCAAAAGAAAGTGCACCCCAGCTTCCGCTTGTTCCCTGCGTTGCTCGTCAAAATAAGCGGTCACGAAACTCAACCTTGTAGCTCACACAGAACGTGAGCTACTGCGGGATTCGAACAGTCGCTCCCTTCCTCCTTATTTTGCCTGCGCTACTCGGCGCGTCAGATGGGGACCCCGAACACCATGCGACTGCAACCGTTGATGATTATAAGAAAAGAATTGTTTTTTTAAACTATCCAAACTTCGCCAATGTGAGTTTTGCGAGAATAATCCCATTCCATCACGCTGAGTAGCGGAGACAAAATAAGAGTAGAGGGAGCGACTGTCTGAGCTCCGCGGCAGCTTGCGTAGTGTGCAAGCTGCTAGGGCGAGTTTCGTGACCGGCTTATTTTGTTGAGCAACGCAAGGGAGCCTTTAGGCCGTGATGGCTGGGTGCCCTCTTTTTGGTTACTTTTTTGGGGCAAGCAAAAAAAGTAACTCGCCCACAAGGCGAAAAGCTTTTCAGTAACGTCCCAGTCGTTATGTCGTACGGTAAATCTGAATGCCCAAAGCCTTCAACCCTGGCAATATCCCCGGTTTACTCACTTTCAACTTCACATTCTGCGCTTTAAACTCCAGCAAAATCAGCTGGCAGACATGCTCGCCTAATGCTTCAACAAGTTTAAAACTGTGTTCTGCCAGGGTTTCCCGAATGCGCGCCGCCACTTGTCCATAATCAATGGTGTCTTCAATGGCGTCGCTTTGGCAGGCCTTGCTAAAGTCATAACCAATTTCAATATCCAGAATCACGGTCTGCGCGACCGCGCGCTCCCAGTCGGGTACGCCGAGGTTGGTTTGTACTTTTACTTGTTCGAGAAAGATAATATCCATCAGCGCTGTTCCTTGTTCTTATTTCCGCATAGGCCGGAATCCAGTATGATTCGGCATCATACAACATCGTGCAGTGGCTGGCGTAAGCGACTGCATTTCAGTGGAATTTAAAGCATGAACGAAATTGGGTTTGATATTGAGGCGCTGGTGTGGGTGGTAGCGGCTTATTTGATTGGGTCGATTGCCTTTGGCATTATCATCAGCAAGCTATATCGCTTGCCTGACCCGCGCACGGTGGGGAGCGGTAATATTGGTGCGACCAATGTCGCGCGTAGCGGTAAAAAATCTGCTGCGATTTTGACTTTGCTGGGCGATGCGTTTAAAGGCTGGTTGCCGACATGGTTGGCGTTACAAGCCGGCATGCTGATGGACGTGGTCGCGCTGGTCGGTTTGGCAGTATTTATCGGCCATTTGTACCCGATTTATCACAAGTTTAAAGGCGGTAAAGGGGTTGCTACTGCGCTGGGTGTGATGATCGCTTTTTCCGGCTGGCTGGCATTGAGTGTGGTGGTGGTTTGGCTGGCGGTGTTTTTAATCAGCCGCATTTCTTCTCTCTCTGCCTTGGTGGCTGCCGTACTGGCTCCCGTGATTGCCTGGCAGTTTTTGTCGCCGTACCCCGTGTATGTGGCGGTCGTTGTCGTGATGACAGCGTTTTTAATTATTCGTCATCAATCCAATATTGAAAAATTGCTGGCAGGCACTGAGACGCGCTTTGGAAAGAAATAGTTAACCGCAGATGAGGTGGGTTGTTTTGCGGTTTTTAGAAGATTTTATCGGCGTGCATCCGCGTTCATCGGCGGAAAAAGAAGTTTAGTCTTTTGAGTATCTACTAAGGCGCTTGTAACTCTGCCAAGTCCCAGCGTGGGCGGATGCTGAAGCTGTAATCTTGTTTTACTGCCTGCATGGCGTGCAGGCGCATGGCACCGGCAAACGCAATCATGGCGCCGTTGTCGGTGCAAAATTCCAGCCGTGGATAACTGACGCTGATGCCGCGTTTGCTGGCTGCTTCATTTAGCCGGGTGCGCAAACGCTTGTTGGCGCCGACACCACCGGAAACGACCAGTCGATTCAGTTTGGTCTGCTTGAGGGCTTTAAGGCATTTATGCACCAGGATCTCGGTGACTGACTCCTGAAATTCCCAGGCAATATCTTTGACGGTTTCATCATCCATGTGTGGCTGGTTATTAACCAGGGTGAGCACAGCGGTTTTCAGGCCACTAAAGCTAAAATTCAAATCTTTGCTGTTGAGCATGGGGCGCGGCAACTCAAAATGTGGTTTGCCCTGGTCTGCCAATTTAGAGACGGCCGGACCACCAGGGTAACCTAGCCCTAATAATTTGGCGGTTTTATCAAACGCTTCGCCAGCCGCGTCATCCAGGGTGTCGCCTAATAACTCGTATTGGCCTATGCCGTCTACACGCATGAGTTGGCTGTGGCCACCCGAAACCAGCAAGGCGACAAACGGGAACGCAGGTGGATTTTCCTCCAGCATAGGTGCCAGCAAATGACCTTCAAGATGATGGACGCCTATAGAAGGCACATTCAGTGCCATCGCCAGTGATTGTGCGATGCTGGTGCCAACCAGCAGGGCGCCAGCCAGGCCGGGGCCTTGGGTATAGGCAATGCCTTCGATCTCTTGCAGGGTTTTATCGGCCTCAGCTAACACCTGTTGCGTGAGTGGGAGTGCACGGCGGATATGGTCGCGCGAGGCGAGCTCTGGCACCACGCCGCCGTAAGCGGCATGCATGTCGATTTGTGAGTGCAGCGCGTGCGCCAGCAGGCCGCGGCGCGTGTCATACAGCGCGACCCCGGTTTCATCACAAGAAGATTCAATGCCTAATACCAACATATGTGTTTGCTCGCAGACAATATTTTGCGGAAATGATTGATAAATCCAAATAAGCGCGATAGAATACGCGGTTTTCAGTGCTGCATCAATCCGCAAGCACTAAATCGACTAACAAGTTACCAACCATTTTTGAAGGATAGGGATTTACATGACCGCTATTCGTGTGAAAGAGAACGAACCGTTTGACGTTGCAATGCGCCGCTTCAAGCGTTTGATTGAAAAAACCGGTTTGTTGAACGACTTGCGTGCACGCGAGTTCTACGAGAAGCCAACTTGGGAACGTAAACGTAAAGCGGCTGCTGCGGTTAAACGTCAGTACCGTCGTCTGCGCAACCAACAGTTGCCAACAAAACTCTACTAATTTTTAGTGGGTGTGAATGGTTAACCACGTGTTGGTTAACCGATGATGCGAAGGTTGTGGATTTCCGCAACCTTTAGCTATTTATACGGCCTACATTTGAGCCCCGTTTATCCAGATAAAGATCATTCTATGAGCCTGAAAGCACAAATCTCCGAAGACATGAAAACCGCCATGCGTGCCAAAGACATGCAAAAGCTGGGTGTGATTCGTTTGTTGCAAGCTGCGATCAAGCAGCGCGAAGTCGATGAGCGTATTGAGTTGGATGATGATGCTGTGATTGCTGCGATTGAGAAAATGCTCAAGCAGCGCCGTGATTCGATTGCTGCCTTTGAAGGCGCTAATCGTCACGACCTGGCAGATCAGGAAAAGTTTGAAGTGACTGTGTTGCAGGCCTACCTGCCAGCGCAATTGTCTGAGGACGAAATCAACGCCATCATCGCCAAAGTAGTGGCCGAGACTGGTGCTGCAGGTGCCAAGGATATGGGTAAAGTAGTGGGTGCGGTGAAGCCGCTGGTGGCAGGTAAGGCCGATATGGCTAAAGTATCTGGCCTGATTAAAGCTGCTTTAGGTTAATCTGTACTTGATCGCATGAACCAAGGGGCGCATTTGGCGCCCTTTGTTTTTTAGTGCGCATAAGCGATACTTGCATCTATGATCCCCGAAAGTTTTATTCAAGAGCTGCTGAATCGTGTAGATATTGTCGAAGTCATCGACAAGGCTGTGCCGCTGAAAAAAGCCGGGGCCAATTACTCGGCCTGTTGTCCGTTTCATAACGAAAAATCCCCCAGTTTTACCGTCAGCCCAACCAAGCAGTTTTATCATTGTTTTGGCTGTGGCGCACATGGCTCGGCCTTGAGCTTTTTGATGGAATATAACGGCCTCAGTTTTGTCGAGGCGATTCATGATCTGGCCAAGCAGATTGGCATGATCGTACCGCAAGAGCAGCGCGACCCGAATCAACCGGCGCCACCGTCCAAGGCCGTGTTGTTGAGTTTGCAAGAAACCTTGCAGCAGGCGGCCAATTATTACAAAGCCGAGTTAAAAAAGTCACCGCGCGCGATTGATTACCTGAAAAACCGCGGTTTAAGCGGGCAGGTGGCTGCCAAGTTCCAGGTGGGCTATGCTCCGGCTGGCTGGCAAAATCTGCAAACGGTGTTTCCGCAATATGATGCTGAGGCGCTCGAAACCGCCGGGCTGGTGGTGCAGAACGAGCAAGGGCGGCGTTATGACCGCTTTCGTGACCGTATTATTTTCCCTATCCATAACCAAAAAGGCGAAGTGATTGGCTTTGGCGGGCGGGTGATTAACCCTGAGGACAGCCCCAAATATTACAACTCGCCAGAAACGCCGCTGTTTCAAAAAGGCCATGAGTTATATGGCTTGTTTATGGCGCGCCGCGCGATTCGCGATGCGGGTCGCGTGCTGGTGGTTGAAGGATATATGGATGTAGTGGCGTTGGCGCAATATGGCATTGAATATGCCGTGGCTGCGCTGGGCACGGCGACGACGCCGTTTCATATCGCCAAGCTGATGCGGCAAACCGATGAGATTGTCTTCAGCTTCGATGGCGACAAAGCCGGGCGTACTGCCGCCTGGCGCGCAGTGATGAATGCCTTGCCCGCGATTAAAGATGGCCTCAAGTTGCGCTTTTTATTTTTGCCTGCCGAGCATGACCCCGACAGTTTTGTGCGTGAGTTTGGTAAAGAGGCGTTTGAGGCTGAAATGGATAAAGCCATGCCGTTGTCGCAATACATCATTCAGCATTTGAGCGAGCATAACCCGATGGCCTCGCAAGAGGATAAATTACAGTTTTTGAATGATGCTGAACCTATCCTCAAGCAGATCCAGGCGCCGCGTTATGCCATGCTGCTGCGTAAAAAAGTGGCCGAGATGACCGGGCTGGCTGGCGGTGAAATGCAGCGCATGCTCAAGTTACCTGATCCAGTTAAAACCAAAGAAAAAGCCGTGCGCCAGCGCTCGCGCACGCCATTATCGCTCTATGTGCGCCTGGCCCTGATGTTGCTCATGCGGCCGCAATGGGCCAAGCCTGAGTTGATGGCTGAGATTGTTGGTGAGGGCGATGAAGAGCAGATGTTGCGCGTGGTGGTGAGGGCTGCCATCGCCAAGCCGGAATCGCGGCCAGTCGTCCTGCTGCAAATGATCGCCCCCTATATTTCTGAAGTCTTGCGACACCAATTGCAGCGCGAGTTGTCTTTATTGGACGAAACGCTGGACTTCACGCTTGAATTTGAAGGGGCCTGTACCCAATTATCAGACATGGCGCTCATCGCGCGTGAAAAGTCCCTGTTGGGGCGGCTGACTGAAAAGCCATTTTCTACGCTGTCGGATGCTGAGCGTGAGGCCTTGCGGCAGTTAACCAGCAAGCGCTAGTCGGCACTATTCCCTAAAAACCGTGTGGGCATGCTTAAAAAACGTGCAAAAATCTGGTAAAATAAAGGGTTTCCCGTAATGTTAAATCGAGTGATGTGCCAGCAGTCGTCGCCAGCACTCGGCATCAATCATTTTAGAGGTGGAATCGGCCATGGCCAGACCCAAAGCAGATAAAAGTTTAGACAAAGAACTCGGAATTAACGAAGTCGAAACACACAAAGACCCCGCCACCCAGGCAATGGATGCCGAGGCACGCCGTACCCGCCTGAAAACCCTGATTGTTCTGGGTAAAGAACGTGGCTACCTGACCTACGCCGAAATTAACGACCACCTGCCGGACGATGTACAAGACTCCGAGCAGATCGAGAGCATTATTGGCATGATCAACGACATGGGTATCCAGGTCTATGAAGAAGCGCCGGATGCCGAAGTGTTGCTGATGTCTGATGCGCCACCAGCAGTGACTGACGAAGATGCAGCAGAAGAAGCTGAGCAAGCCCTGGCCACGGTAGACTCCGAGTTCGGCCGCACGACAGACCCAGTGCGTATGTATATGCGCGAAATGGGGACGGTAGACCTGTTGACACGTGAAGGCGAAATCGAGATCGCCAAACGTATCGAAGATGGTCTCAAACACATGGTGCAGGCGATTGCCGCCTGTCCAACCACCATCGCCCAGTTGCTGGAGATGGTCGATAAAGTTGAAAAAGACGAGATGAGCGTCGATGAACTGGTAGACGGTTTGATCGATAGCGACCTCGGCTTGGATGACGCCTTGGCCGTGGCTGACGCTGAAGAAGAGGAAGCGGCTGACGAAGAAGAGGATGAAGACGACGAAGATGGCGATGCCAAAGCATCTGCCTTGTCCGCTGAAGCGCTGGCCAGACTCAAAGACGAGGTGTTGTCACGTTTCGCAGTCATTCGCGCGGCTAACACGCAAATGAACAGCATCCGCGAAGCCAAAGGCACCAATGATGCAGAATACAAAACCCTGCATCAACAAGTGCTGGACGAACTGACTGCGTTCCGCTTCTCAGCCAAGCAAGTAGAAGCCTTGTGTGACCAGGTGCGTAACATGGTCGAAGAAGTGCGCACGCATGAACGCAAAATCATGGATTTCTGCGTGGAAAAAGCAGGCATGCCGCGTCAGCAATTCATCAAGAGCTTTGTCGGCAACGAAATCAACCTGGAATGGTTGGATGGCGAACTGGCAGGTAATCCAGCGTACGCCGAGCGTTTGAGCCGTTTCAGACACTCTATCCTTGACCAGCAAGAGCGCCTGCAAAACCTGCAAAACCGTGTGGGCTTGCCAATCAAAGAGCTGCGTGAAATCAACAAACAAATGACCACCGGTGAAGCCCGTGCCCGTCGCGCCAAACGCGAAATGATCGAGGCCAACCTGCGTCTGGTGATTTCTATCGCTAAAAAATACACCAATCGTGGCTTGCAGTTCCTCGACCTGATCCAGGAAGGCAACATCGGCCTGATGAAAGCCGTGGATAAGTTTGAATACCGCCGTGGTTACAAGTTTTCTACCTATGCAACATGGTGGATTCGCCAGGCCATCACGCGTTCGATCGCCGACCAGGCACGTACCATCCGTATCCCGGTACACATGATCGAAACCATCAACAAGATGAACCGTATCAGCCGCCAGATTCTGCAAGAAACCGGCCTCGAACCTGATCCGGCCACCCTGGCTGAAAAAATGGAAATGCCGGAAGAAAAAATCCGCAAAATCCTCAAAATCAGCAAAGAGCCGATCTCAATGGAAACGCCGATTGGTGACGACGAAGACTCCCATTTGGGCGACTTTATCGAAGACAACACCACACTGGCGCCTATGGACGCAGCGGTTTACGCCAGCCTGCGCGACGCTACCAGTGAAGTGCTGGAGTCGCTGACCCCGCGCGAAGCAAAAGTGCTGCGTATGCGTTTTGGTATCGAAATGAACACCGACCACACCCTCGAAGAAGTGGGCAAACAGTTTGACGTTACGCGTGAGCGTATCCGTCAGATTGAAGCAAAAGCACTGCGTAAACTGCGCCACCCAACGCGCTCCGAACGCCTGCGCAGCTTCTTAGAAAACGGACAAGATTAGTTTATAATCGAACGCTTTTCGGCCCCTTAGCTCATGCTTGGTTAGAGCAGCGGACTCATAATCCGTTGGTGCTGTGTTCGACTCACAGAGGGGCCACCATTTATAGAGAGACTCAAGGTTAACGCCTTGGGTCTTTTTTGTTTTTGGGTGCTAATATATAACTGATTTACTAACCTTGAATAGTTGACCGAGCCATGGAGAAATCAAGTATTAAATGTAAATGTGCAACACTAAATACTGTCGTCTTAGGTAAAACATCAAAATTACCCACAAAATATGCAGAATTTATTGCTTCAAAGCCACATCCTGAAGGATTTAAAATACTCCCGACTGGTGGTTCTTTCATCTCACTTTTTCGATGCGAGGTCTGTTCTCAGCATTGGCAAGCTGACGGAATGCAAGGGCGCATTAAACAACTTATAAGCTGGCCTTTGGTGTGTATAAAAGTTTCCGACTCAACAAATTGGAAAACCTTCAATGATTATTCTCTCAGGCAGCAACATTTTCCGGAAATTGTTAATGACGTTACTAGATTTCGAAGATGTGCAACAGAAAAATGTAATTCTCTTCCTGTCAAAGGCCTACATTATTGCGCAAACTGCGCCTGCTTAAATCGCTCAAAAGGTATTGCACTTCTACCTATTGATGAATGAAACCAAGACATGAGTGAGCGATCTGCACTCTCTAAACTAATGAAGATTAAATAGTCAAATATGAAAAAAATCTATCTTTTTGCAGTCATCGCAACATTCATGCTCAGTGGTTGTGCAACTGCATGGGTGGCTGGAGGAACAACATCCAGTGACCGTCTTGTATATGAAGATACGATAGTGGCAATGGGTGAAACTAAGAAAAACAAAAACCTGGTTCTGCTTGGTGAAAAGAAAACCTATTTGATTACATACGGCGGGGAGAGACTCTCCGTCTTAGCCAACCTTGATCCCGAAAAGATAACTATAGATAATGATAAGGTAATTACTCTCGTTCTGACAAAAGAAGGTTTTTCGACGGAATTAAGTGTTAAATATTCACCTGAAGCTTACTCTGAGCAAGAGAATAAGCTACTGACTTCAAAAGAGTATTATAAGAAAGCCTATCCTGATCGCCCCGGAAGCTTCTACACGGCAAGTGTCTCTATCAGAGGTCAGGTTTTTGATAAAAGTGACAAAGACTTGGCGGCATACAAGTTGAGGCAGGGGCGTAAGATCAGGGTTGAATCTGTAACTTCAGATGCAAGTCCAAGACCGGATAAGTTCGTTACCGTGCCTATGGCAATAGCATTTGACGTTGTTACGTCACCTCTTCAATTGTTTATATTTTCTCTCCCTCAGAGTTCTAGCGAGTAGATGCCCGGAATCTGCTGCCTAACCTGACGCATAGTCATACGCCTTGAGCCACAGGCCAACAAACGGGGGCTGGCTGATACGACGGTGATCCTGAATGAGATCGTTGGCCGTTATGTTGGCTTGGTGTGTGAGCTGGGGTTTATTCAGATTTGACGCTGCTAGCCGTTTGTATCTGACTCACTGATGGGTAACAGTATTTCTTCAAACGCTTGCCATGTAGAAGCAAGTTTGATTGCAACATCTGGTTTCATTCCTATGAGTGGTAGGTAAACAATCTCATTGGTTGGCGAAATTGCATACATTTCCCCTCCACAGTTTGTCGCAAAGCCAAAATAACCTAGAGCATAGATAGGGAGTTGATATTCTTCATTAAATTTTACCAATTCATTTTCTGGCCAGAATTCACAGATATATGGCGAAACTTCAAGCTCGCAAACTAAGGGCTTGTTCGATGAGTAGTAATCAAGAAGCTCTTTGGATGGATTAGGCATAGTCAACGAATTCTTAACGTATGTTTTATTCTAGCGTAACTTAAAATTTACTACATTAAAATGTCAATAAATCCGACTCACAGAGGGGCCACCATTTATAAAGAGACTCAAGGTTAACGCCTTGGGTCTTTTTTGTTTTGAGGTGAGGTAAACTGGTCGATATAAAAAGTAATTAGGCAGTCAATTTCTAATAATAAGGCTAGCAAGTTATGGGAAATAAGATCACTCGAATTGGAAAGATTATTATGCTTATTTGCCCTTTGATTGTTTTAATCGGGGTGAGTGCATGGATGTTTATGCCTGGGTGTCAAGCTGGTAGTATCGGACCTGCTTCAGGATGCATCCTGCTTGGTGTTAATCTAAATTGGTTTATCAATTTAACAATTTTGGCATTTATGGGAGCATTCTTATTTGTCCCACTTGGCCTAGTTATTTGGATTGTTGGAGTATTTCTATCACCTAAACGTGCGACTTTAAGCCAAGAGGCTACCGATAAGAATTATAGTTTGCGGGCGTTAGAGGCTGAAAGTAATAAAAAGCCAGAGAAATAAGAAGGAAGTCATACGGAGTTATCTAATTTAATTATTTGCTACGTAATACTCGGTCAATCATTGCTGTAAAAAAATCCTAACCCACCCCGAAACTCACCTACTCGCAGCCTCAAACCCTGGCCATAGCCGCCCGCTTCAGCCCACATCCTACCAATAGCCGCACGTCTTGAGCCATAGGCAGGCAAATAGGAGCTGGCTGATACGACGTCCCGGCTGAGATCGTTGGCCGTTATGTTGGCTTGGTGTAGGAAGTCAGATTTGTCCAGGCGGAAGGGATTAGCATTGATATTCAGATTCGATTGTTAGGTGGGCAGTTCTAGATGAGACTTTAGGTTAACGCCTTGAGTCTTTTTTGTTTTGGAGTGAGTTAAACTGGAGAGTGTAAATTAAAAAAGTGTTCAATGAGTAAAAGTGACTATGATTCAAATCTTATGCTTAGACTACATCACATTATTGTTTTTCTTATCCTTCTAATTTCACCACTGATTGCTCTTTCGAGTGATAACTGGTGTTCATCAGATGGAGCAAATGGCCCATATAAATTCGAATGGAAGCCCAATAATCCAAAGGGAGCATCAGAGGGCACTTTGAAAATTACTGAACGCTCAACAGGTAAGATCTTCCAAGAAGTCTCAGGGTATGTAAGCGAAGAGAATTGGAGTCCGGATTTCTCTGATTTGAATTTTGATGGATGTCCGGATATAGGATGGATAGAGTTTAATGCTAGAGCATCAGCCAACGTAATCCTGCTTTATGATCGAGCCAAACAACGATTTGAGCACTCGGTGCTTTTATCAGAGCTCTTAGAGCCTACCGTTATAAGTAAAAAGAACAAATGTCTGCAATCTACAATGGCAGGTAGAGGTAGTTCTGGAGGTAATGAAATTCATTGCTGGCGTGGTAATAAGTTAGTTCATGTTGAATCAACTTATTGGGATTGGAATGAAAAGAAAGAATGCCAAGAGACTGTGGTTGAGCGATTAAAAAAGGGAAAGCTAAGAAAAGTATCTGTTAAGTGCGAGAAAATTGAACAAGATGATTCTGTTTGGCAAGGAATGTATAAAAGATGAAAGCTAAACTGCATCTAATTCACCACTAGTTGCACATCTTGAACAATAGCCATGCAATCAGGAGCTGGCTGATACGACGGTAATCCCGGCGAGATCGTTGGCCGTTATATTGGCTTGGTGTGGGGAGTGGGATTTGTACAGGCGGAAGCTGCTTGACGCTATTATCAGGCTCGAATGTTAGGTGGGCAGTTAAATAAGAGAGACTTGAGGTTAACGCCTTGGGTCTTTTTTGTTTTTAAGAAGATTTCTCTTTATTTAGATATTGAGGCAATTGTGGGGAAGTGATTTCATTTTTCTTAATATGAATATCTAGCTCATACCCATTTTCTATGTAGCCAGCATTGAAGTGTAATTTTCTGCCTGAATCAAAACTTACATCTATTATGAAGTTTCCTTCACCCATTGGGAAGTATTTCACATTAATGCTTTTACCATTTTGAGGTGGGGGGACTATTAAATTGCCTGATATCTGACTTTCAAAATGCAACTCCAAGTTTTGAGGGGTTTCGCCTGATAAGTTTTTAATGTGGATAGAAACTGGCAAGGTGTAAAAGTAGAATATGCCATATAGGCAATAAGTTATCTTGATCACAATTGCAATTGATGCCGCTATGAGGGAGAGCTTCAAGACTTTTGTCATTAATCTTGCCTATGATTATCAATTGGTAAGTAAATTTAAGTATCTCAGCTTTTCATCATTTCGACTATGGTTGAGCTTTTGAACTATTAGTAACTGGCTGATAGACGGTTACTCGACTGAGTTGTTGGCCGTGATGTCGACTTGGCGTAGAAGTTGGAATTTATCTAGACGGGGGATAGTAAAAGATTAATTCTCAAACTCTTGTTCATATTTAAGCAGATCTAAAGCTCGAGATCGAACTAGTTGCATCCCTAAGTTTGTACCTGAAAGTTGATGAATGGTACCTTGTTGGGTTGAAACGATTTCTAATATTGTATTACCTTCAGCATCTCTATATTTAAGCCATTGCTGTTGTGATTTACGCAAGGCTGCCTGTTGTTTTGGACTCAGCCTTTTCATCAACCGTTGATATACAACATTCAATTCGTTATCCCATTTAATCCGTGCTTGATTGGTAAGGTCACGCATATCGGCAGTAGAGACAACTGACTCATTGGCCATTTTTGCTTCATACCACGCATCTATTGGATGTTGAGTAGGTTTTATATCAACATCTGCATGCGTTGTTGCTGATAAGAAAGCAAAGACCGCAGCAAGTAAGAACTTTAATAAATTCATATTCGTTACTAATCCTTTTGTCGGTCGGTCTATGATCTGTTGCCCAAATGGCTAAATATTAGATCAGTTTAGCGCACTTATCTCTTAGAAGTGCCCGGTTTTTCAACCCCTGCCAAGCATTCTCAATAAGGTCAAGTCGCGGTCTAAAAAGTGGTGTTTTACTGCGCCTAAAATATGCAGGCTGATTGCAATGACCAACACATATCCCACGCTGGTATGTGTGATATCGCCAACCTGAGACAAAAACTCGTTGTAAGGAATGGCTTCACCATTGGCAGCATGCTGTCCTGCAACAAGCTCCCATCCAAACATACTTACGCCATGTCCGCTAAAGGATGAAAGCATAAAGCCGGAAACGGGCATCAAAATGGACCCAATGATCAAAACCCAATGAGTCATATGTGCCATGAATTGTTCTATTTTGGGGTATTGCCTGACGGGTGTTGGCCAGCCATTGATGAATCGCCACCAGGCTCTTAGCAGTACAAAGATGGCAATCAATACACCAATGCTTTTGTGAATCGGATAGAGTGCAAATACTTCAAAATTCTTCATGTATAGGCCCAAACAGGTGAGGCCTATGATCGTCAATCCAACGATCCAATGTAGGAAGATTGTTACGCGACTGAACTTACGGGCTGAATCCATCAAAATCTCTCTTATTTATTACCGACTAACACACGGTGACCGCTGTCATTTTATGATCATTTAAAGCAATAAATAACCACTGTGAGTTGGTCAGACTGTCTCAAGTGAGTTGACAATGATGTGATAGATGTCCCAATGAATCTGGGCGCTACATTAAAACCAGAATCCCATCCCGCTAAAAGTATTTCTATTTATGCATGGTCCTCTATCAGGCCAAAAATTTGATGGTAGATGGCGGCGCTAATGTGGACAGCGAATAAGGGGTAAATCATCACCGACATTAAGTAGTGCAAGCCTAATATGGTTTGGTGAATGGGATGGGGTTTTTCGAGTAAAGCCGGTAATTCAAAGACATCGAAAAAGTGAAAGGTGTCACCGCTTGTGAGCAGCATCAATAGGCCTAAAAAGCATTGAGTAATGATGATGATGTATATGGATCGGTGCAGCGAAATAGCCAGCAGTTTTTGCCAGGGTTGGATGCTGTAAGAATGAATGGGGTTGGGGTTCAGGTGTCGCCATCTGAGCCTGGCCAGCATTAATATTAATAACAGCATGCCAAGGGAGGCATGTTGGGAGATCAATGCCAGCTTTTCAGGTATGGAAGTTTGCTCTGTGAGCTGGCTAGCCACCACGATGATGGTTAATAGCATTGCAACACTGCTCCAGTGCAAAACTCTGGCGATCAACCCATATTGTGTTGGCGAGTTTTTGAGATGAATGCTCATTGTGGCGGGCCCTTCAGATGATTGTTTTGCGCCAGAGAGCATTTATTTGAGGGAGTATCTGAGCGTTTTAATGGCGGCCATGCCAAACCCAAACGTGGTTAACGATAGGGTTGTGTAAAGGAACACAATATATGGCAATGAATGGATTTTGGGGGCAATTGCCAACACCAGGAATGCCGTTGGGTTGCCTATGGAGCCGAGTGCCATCGGCCAGAGGACAAACTTAGGCAAGGGGATTTTTGATGCGTAAAAACCTAATAACAACATGGTCATCATCAAGTAGTCCAAGTGGCCGGACAATAGGTTTTCTGTGCTGGTAAATAGATTGAGCATGTAAGGAATTTTCATGCCGCGGGTCATTACCAGGCACCAGGCCAGGACCAGTCCCGCAAGTAATGTAATACAGGCTGTTCTCAGTAAGATGACATTGCCAGCATGTTTATCTTGATTCATTTTTCATTTCCCCTAACCGTCTTTGTTTTAATTAAGCGTCGCTTTTAAGCCACCTGACCTGGCGTCATTCAAAACCCTTATAGGATGATATTGGTTAAAATAAGGCAGACAGGTCTGTTCACAGTGTATAAATTTTTTTTGGCTTATGCAAGGGGGCTGTATCGAAGGCTATTTTGATGGTGAACGCTGAGTATGTGATATTCGATCAATGGTGGGATAGGTAAAGAGGGGCCGCTATTGCTCCTCATGCTATGTTGAAATGACATTCACCGCATTTCATAAGTATCGCGATGGGAGAGGGCGATGGAGGGGGAGGCCGCGCCCAGGAGGATGGCTAGGGCGTGATATAAATAAGGCACAAACGTAATGGCAGCGAGGGCTGGCGTTAAATCGAACACAAAGGCCACAGAAGGGATGAGCACCAGCCAATGTTTGCCGATGATGGTGCCTCTGAGCAGGCAGATTGCCCATATCCCCACCATAGACAAAGCATACAGTAGTGAGTTGTTTGCGATCATGCCGGCGTCAGCCAAATAGGTTGGCAAAGCCAGGACAAGATAAGTCATGATGAATAATCTGGTATTGGAAAAGGCTTTATACATGGCTCAGGATCCTTGCTTATGCTTCATTTGAGAGTGCATTCAAGTCGTATGGTATACATTTCTGTGGATAAAATTAGTCCTTCAGATTGCATATAACTGTTTCTTATTGGGATACAATCAGAGCATGTATGATTTGAACCTAATGATCATTTTTGCCCATGTGGTTAATGAGCAAAGTTTTTCGGCGGCCTCCAGGAAGCTGGGTATGACCAAGTCGTCGGTGAGCAAGGCGGTTGCCAAGCTAGAGCATGCGCTGGGTGCGAGCTTGTTGAATCGTAGTACCCGGCATCTCAGCCTGACCGAAATTGGCGCCAGCTTTTATGACTATTGCACGCGCATCCGTGATGAAGCCGAAGAAGCGCAGCAAATGATTGAAAGCCTGAATGCGCAGCCCAGAGGCGTGCTCAAAGTGGCTGCCTCCGTGGCTTTTGGCACCTTGCATGTTGCGCCTGCCATTGCTGAGTTTATGGATAGATACCCGCAGTTGGAAATCGACATGACGATTACTGACCGCTTGGTGGATGTGACTGAAGAAGGTTACGACGTCGTGATTGCGATCACCAGGGATTTGCCGCAAAGTCTGGTGGCCAGAAAGCTGGCGCCGATCCGCAGAAACCTGTGCGCAACGCCCAAATACTTTGAGCGTCATGGCATCCCGGTCGTCCCGCAAGAGTTAGTTCATCACAATTGTCTCGACTACATTCACTCTGGCGACAAAGGCCTGTGGCGCTTTAATGGGCCTGAAGGCGAGGTCACGGTGAATGTCTCTGGCAGATTGCGGATCAATGACGATGAAGCATTATCGCAAGTAGTGTTGGGCGGCTTTGGTTTAGCGCTATTGCCTACCTTTATTATTGGTAAAGACCTGCAGGCCAAGCGCCTAAAATCGGTGTTGTCTGAATACATCCCTGTCGAGCAACACGTCTACGCATTGTATTTACCCAAGCGTAACCTGCCGTTGAAAACCCGTGTTTTCATCGACTATCTGTCTGAACGATTTGGTGCAGAACCTTATTGGGATAAAGGCTAGCGCGTCAGGTTGCCACTGTCAGGTTGCAAAGTCATTGTAGCTCGATTGGAAACAGTTATATTCTATTAAACAGGCTTATTTTTTCCATCCGTCCCGATTATTCTGTCGGCTTGCCCTTCAGGGATGATTAGCATTTGGTATGGTTGGGAAATATGGAATCTGAAAACTTAATATTGTCGGATCAAGACTACGCACGCTTATCCATGCTTGCAAATGATGAGTTGTTACGGGATGAGTTAGGCAGGGCGGTGGTCGTTGCTGCGGATCAGGTGCCTGAGGATGTGGTGAGAATGCACTCCCGCGTGATTTACCTGGATAAAAGCAACGATTTAAAAAGGGAAGTGGAGTTATGTTTTCCTGACGAGGCCGATTTGAAACAGGGCAAGATTTCTGTATTTTCACCGGTGGGAACTGCTTTGCTTGGGTTAAAAGTCGGCCAAGAAATTGATTGGCCATTTCCTAATGGGGAGTCGCGGCGCTTGCAGGTGATGAACGTGATGCATGCGCCTTAGGCCTTATTCCCGACATTCTTGGGAAAAACTCCCATATGCAAAACGGTTAGCTGGCCTCATGATGGAGTCAAGGGCATGTTTTGCCACTAGGACCGGTTAAATTAGGGTGACTTATTTTAAACGGGGTAAGCATTCCCTACCCGCATTTGATTAACTGCATATTGATCTCAATGCAAAAGGCATCTCCTCCGAGGTGCCTTTTTACTTTTCTAGCTTATGTGCGCCTGTGCATTTGTCTTTGTAGGCGGCTAGCGTATTGTTAAAAGTCTTTTTCCGTTCATTAAACGCACTGGTTTTGGCGTTAATCTGATCCAGCTGGTTTTTTAAGTCTTGCAGGCTGCCATTGAATTGCTGTTGCTTGGCTTTTAATTGCTGTGCTTTTTCAGTGAGCGCGGATGAGTCGGCATTAAATTGCAGCGTGTCTTTATTAAATTGGTCGACTTGTTGATTGATTTTTTTGGCTGTCTCGGCATCTACTTTCTGGCGTGTCTGCGCGGAGAGTGCTTGCTTTCTTTTGGCGAGCGCGTCATTGCGTGCGTTCATGTCTACAATGTCTGCCTGCACGCCGTTTGCCTCTTTTTCTAGCGCTAACCTTGCATTTTGGTTGGCTTGAACGAGATTTTCGGCGTTGAGTACTTCGTCGTTCATGCGCTTGGTTTCAAGTTGAAAACTGTCAAATTGCTGTCGGATTGTGGTATCCGTGCTCATGCATTGCTCCAACTCATCAAACGTAATGGCTGGCATGTCTTGCGAGTCTTTTGCCCACAGGTGATAAATGCCAGGCAATCTGATCGTCGTTGCTTGAGGTGTTTCTTCGGCCGCTAAACTGGCGTTTGCCATGATGAACATTGCACAAAGGGTGACAGGTAAAAGGAAATTCATTTTTATTTTCGATTGAGCGTGTGATTTAAGTATATGACGAGTCTCGATACTTTAATGCATTATTAATGTATTTGTTATGGCGGGATAGGATGCGTAAAGTTGATTTACTTGACCAGTTAATTCAAACTTTTTAACAGGCGCCTGTCATATAATGCCGGGCAGTTAAGTATGCAGCATTAGCCCATGTCTTCCAGTAGTTTGCACAATACCTCAATAGACAAGAATCGTCGCTCGTGGCACAAAAGATCGCAGTTGGTCGATAGCGCAGGCGATAAATATATCGTGTTCACACACGATATCTCTCTGATGGGAATGAGTCTTTTCGCTGACAAGCAATATAAACCAGGGCAGATATGTAATATCGATGTGCCGGTATTTGTCGGGTCCGCTTTGCGTAATTACCGGTTTAATTGCCGGGTGATTTTTTCATCATTGTGTGGCATGAAGGGGTTTAGAACCAATCTGGAGTTTCTGGATGTGCCCGCAGAAAATAGAAGCTTGATTCAGTCCGTGATGGCGAGATAGCCTGCATCAGCTCAGTTTAAAAACGCTATGGATAAAAAAGACTCAAGGAGAACGCCTTGGGTCTTTTTTGTTTTGGTCTAGAGCATATGGCTTACTTTTGACCTGAGCGCTCTTTTTCATATTCTTCATAGGTTTTCGTATTGAGTCTTTCCAGGCAAGCGTCGACCTCACTGGCGGGCTGACCGCGGCAGTTGTTTCTTGCCCCTTCTTTGACGCCTTCGTACCAGGCTTTATTGGTACAAGCGGAGGTGGTGATGACAAGAATAATCAGTAGTAGCCATGGGTTGATGCGCATGTAAGTGTCTCTCTCCGTATGAATAGCGAGTGTTCGGGGTGGATAAGGTTGAGTGTATAGCGAACATGCCTCACTTTCCTACATCCGTTTTATTCTTAATGTCAGTTGGCTGTGATGCTATCAGGCCAATAAACGATGGGATGCCCTGATTTTAATCAGCTTGAGTTAGCCATTATCAATCAATCGCTTATGGCATTCACCCACAGAAGACCGTACATTTTATCCACAGAGAATGTGGATAGCCAGCACGATGGTTCATGAATGCCGGCTGTTTAGCCTGCCCTGTATTGCCGCTTTCATGAGCCGCCTGAAAGTGGGGCATTCCAGATGGGATGGCGCCTTGCAAGTGGCGGCGTGCTTCAGACTATCACTCATGATGCTCAATCGCTTGATTGTCTCGTCTATCTGGTCGGCTTTGGCCAGCAATTGATGTCTGTCTACTTGAAAATGTTGACCTTTACCGAACATGGCGCTGATTTCTGCCAGTGTAAAGTTGGCACATTTGGCGAGCGAGATCAGTGCCAGTTGGTCAAGAATGCTTGCTGGGAAAGTTCTTTGTAGCCCATGTCTGCCTAGCGATTGAATCAGACCAATCTCTTCGTAATATCGCAGCGTGGATGCGGCAATGCCGGTTTTCTTCACGACTTCAGAAATGTTCATAAATCGCTTGACCTCAAGTTAACTTGAACTTGTATAGTGCTTTACACAATGTGCATGCGTCAAGAAAAGGAGCGATAGGAATATGCAGATCACCATTGTATTGAATGGCGTTTTACTGGGGGTGGTGGCAACCGCGTTGTTTGATGGCTGGTTGTGGTTGCAGAAACAGCTGGGGGGCAGAGCACTCAATTTTGCCTATCTTGGCCGCTGGGTCGGGCATTTCACACAGATGAAATTCGTGCATGCCAATATCGGGCAAGCCCCGGCATTGGCCAATGAATGGGGCATCGGGGTGGTGGCGCATTATGCGATTGGCATATTGATCGCCGGGCTGTTACTGCTGGGGTATGGAGATCAGTGGTTGCGCGAACCGGAGATTGGCGCTGCGCTGGTGGTGGGGATGCTGACGGTGGTTTTTCCGCTGTTGATCATGCAGCCAGGCATGGGCGGCGGCCTGGCATTTCGCAAGACGCCGCAGCCAATGATGAACTGCCTCAGAAGCCTGTTTAACCATAGCATATTTGGCGTGTGCCTGTTTTTGGCCGCTGAGATGCTCAAACTGGTGCGCTAACTAAAACGGAGAGATGAATATGCGTTATAAACTACCACGCAAATATATGCAGCTTGTATTTGCTTTTTATATGTCGGCGGTCATGGCCTTACTAATGTGCATGGTGATTGTTGCCATTAATACAGGTGTCGGTGGACATTATTTCATCAGAGTCATCCAAGCCTATGCACTGGCGATGCCAACGGCATTTGTTTTTCTGCAATTGGTGAGGCCGCTCGTTGTCAGGCTGGTGAATGCAACGGTAGCAGGCTGATCATATAATATGGGCAGATGATATCGGGAGTGGTCATGGGTAAGCAGTTTCAAGCATTAAGTACGGCACATATGCAGTTTATCGCCGAACAGAAAGTGTTTTTTGTTGGCACTGCAGTGGATCAGGGGCGAGTCAATATTTCACCTAAAGGCATGAACAGCTTGAAAGTGGTTTCGCCGCAGCAGGTGATGTGGTTGAACGTGACCGGCAGCGGTAATGAAACAGCCGCTCATGTGCAACAGAATGCCAGAATGACGATGATGTTTATGGCCTTGTCAGGGGACCCCTTAATTCTGCGTTTATACGGCCAGGCCAACGTCATCCACAAGCATGACCCGGCGTGGCAGACATTAATTGGCCAGTTTGACCCTTTGCCAGGCGCGCGGCAGATATTTGAGTTGAATATTGAGCTGGTGCAAACCTCTTGTGGCATGTCTGTGCCCTACATGGATTATGTCGGAGAGCGGGAGCAGCTCAACCATTGGGCAGCGGCGAAAGGTGAGGCCGGGATTGAGGCCTACTGGCAGGCAAGAAATCACACCAGTATTGATGGGTTGCCTACCTACATTAACGGCAAAGAGGGCGATTGAGCCTTAGTGTGCAACCGCTTTTGAGAATACATTCATGATAATCACCCCGGCCAGGATGAGCGCGATGCCAATCAGGGCCGGGGTATCCAGCGCCTGGCCAAAAAATATCCACCCAACCAGGGCTAATAGCACGATGCCCAGGCCTGCCCACACCGCGTAAGCAATGCCGATGGGGATCTCTTTTAATACCAGCGATAAAAAGTAAAACGACAAACCATAACCGACCACGACGATGACGGACGGGATGACTTTGGTAAACCCTGCGCTGGCTTTGAGTGACGAGGTCGCAGTCACTTCACTGAGAATCGCTGCGAACAAAAACAACCAATACTTAAGCATCTACTGTTTTCCTCCATTATTTCTTTGGGGCTGCAGATTTTTTCCAGCCGCCATTTTGTTTCCAGGCACCTGTTTTTTTCAAGGTAAAAGTACCGCAGGTGATCAGGTACAAAATCGCCGAAAAGATATTCAGGACAGGCACCATGCTCCTGAAAGCCAGGAAAAATGCCTTGCTCAAGGCGTGCCTCGGTGTATCAAACTCACAGTTCCTGAACTCAATTAAACCACCTATCGCTGAGATAAACAGCGGTACTAGATAAAATGCAGACAGAACGTTGAAGTCCATGGTTTTCCTCGTGCAGATGTGGCTGTGTGACCTTTATTATAAAACGAGAGCGAGGATGGCGGCATAGGCGCATCGCCTCCAGAGGGGATGTCGTGTCCGATAATTCCTACAACAGATTCAGCGTGAGTGGGATAGGGCGTGACTGGGCAGTGCGGCATGATGGCATATGTATTGATTTGACCAAAATCTAAAACCGGGAGGCTGCTCATGAAAAAATCCAATCCAGTGCCAAATGCATCAACATTGCAAGGTACATCAAGACAAGGTGCAACCAGCGTCATGTCTTTGATCGCGATCACGGCGGGCACAGTATCTGCTGCGCTGGTGATTATGTTTATCGGATTTTTTATGACAGTCGTTTCGATTGGATCCAGCGCACCAAGTGACATGCATGCTGCACATTTGACTGACTCCGTGGTTGCAAGCCAGGTACTGGTGGCCGATGCGTCGCTGGGCAAGGCCGCGCGTGCCGCTAAGCCAGCGCACAAAGCGGAAAAAGGACATTTTATGGATGCCTTGCTGCGGGAGGATGCGCATAGCCCTTCTGCCGCGGCAGCCCAAGGATATGGACAGCCAGCCGCAAAAGCGACGCGTATTTTTGCTAACCCGATGTCCATGCAGTTTGTATCAGAGAAATCCCGTGTAACCAGAATTTAACGGCCTGCTTCAAACAGGCTAGATACATGAAGCCCGAAATACATGAATTCAGTACGAATTCTTGAATCTTGGGCAGTTTTAGTGCATTGTTCGACATTGAGCAGAAGATTGGTATCAACACACCATATAACAGAATTTATGAGAAATATGCTTCATCCTGGAAACACACATGCTAGCCGCGCCTCGGCGCCATGGTTGGCGGGAGATGAAAAACGCTCCGTGAAGTCGCCAAGTTGCGAGCGCGGTTCGGTCGATATTGGCAAAGTCAATGTCATATTGATCGGTTTGATCGTGGTCATTCTATTTGGCTTACTATCCAAGGAAGAAGGCAATACCGCCCTTTCACGCCAGGAAATGCGCATACAGACGCAGATTGCATCAGAGGCTGGCCCTGAGCTGGATGTGTCTGATGTGACGGCTGAAGCGTCGGCCACTACCAGCGGAGTGCAAGATGAGGCAGCGGCGGCCCCTGTGGCCCCGGCAAAATCTGTGTCCAAGCCGGGCAGCAAAAAATCTAAAAAAACTGACAGCAGTGAACTTGAACCGGCTCAGGCCCCAGTGGTGGAGATGCATGCCAGTCAGGCACTACCGGTGGCCGAGCCTGTGCAGCAAAAAGAAACCTCCAGAAAAATGCTGGTTTTTAATATCTGGAGTGTGTCTGAGCTGCGATTAAGAAGTGCTTATACGAACGTGATGAACGACAGCTCTATCCCGGCTTCACAGCTGGAGGCCAGGAAAAAAGATTATTTGAATTTTGTGAATCACCGGGCCAAAAAGTGCGGTGAACTCGACAATAAATTTGCCGGTAATATCAACACCGTTGAACGGCTGACTTTTAGCAAAGGTGACGTCGATATTCTGGAATGTCACGCTGCCGAAAATAATAGCGAGCTGGATAAATTACACGCCTCTCGCGAGCAGAGTTTCTAGCCGTTAAGGCATGTCGTTTTGTGATGAAAAGACGCCAGCTTCAGGCGTCTTTTTTATTTTATGGGTTTATAAATCACCCAGGTCGGATGGCCGCGCCCGGTAATAGCCTTGTGAGTACTGGCAGCCCATCTCCTTCAGCATATTCTCCTGCGCCAGTGTTTCAACGCCTTCGGCAATAAGTTTGATATTCAGCTGCTTACCCATGAAGATAATGGTTTTGCATAAAGCCTGGTCATTCAGGTTGGTCGTAATATGCTTGATAAACGATTTATCAATTTTGACGTAATCAATCTTGAATTTGTTGAGGTAGGCCAACGACGAGTAACCGGTGCCAAAGTCATCAATCGCCAGTTTGATGCCGTGCTCATGAATGCTGTTGAGCGTTTCAATCACATTGCCTGAAGGCTCTAACAGCAGCCCTTCAGTGATTTCAAAACAAAAGTGGTCACCAGAAATGCTGCGGGCGGCCAGGTTGGAGAGAAAGTGATGAATGGGCGCTGGTTGCGAAAATTGCAAAGGCGAAATGTTAATGCAGATTTCTACCTGGCCAAAACGCTGGCTAATCTGCTCGAAGTCGCGGATTGTTTGCTGGAATACCCACTCGCCAAGCTCAATGATATAACCGTTTTCTTCTGCGATGTTGATAAACACTTCCGGAGGAATGGCGCCAAATTCGGGATGTTGCCAGCGTAATAGCGCTTCTAGCTTGTCGCAGCGTAAATCATTCAAATGGAAGATCGGCTGGTATTGCAGGTGCAACTGGTTTTTTTGCACGGCGTAGCGCAATTCATTACTCAGCAGTGTTCTTCTGGTAAAGGCATCGTGCATGCCTTCATTAAACAAAATAAACTTGTTCTTGCCCGTGCGCTTGGCCTGGTAAAGCGCCTGGTCCGCGAACATGATGAGTTCTTCCGCCTGCAGACTATGGTCTGGAAACAGCGAGACACCAATGCTGATCGAAGCCACAAAAGATTTGTGCTGGATATCAAATGGCGGGGCCATGGCTGCAATCAATTGCGCGCAGAGGTCGCGCAGTTTCTCTTCGCTGGCCTCCTGCTGGATCACAATCAGAAACTCATCTCCGCCAAACCTGGCCGTGAAGTTGGGGGGTAAGATGATGGACTGGATACGCGCAGCCACTTTAATCAGCACTTCATCACCCACGGCATGGCCCGCCGTATCATTAATTTCCTTGAAGTTGTCCAAGTCGATAATCATGATCCCCATTCTGGTTGAACGATGAGTGGAGATTTGCAAGGCCTGATGCAGCTCGTTTTTGAGCTGAAACCGGTTAGGCAGGCTGGTTAGAAAGTCATGGTTGGCCTGAAACCAGATCTGATGCTGTGCAGCGAGCGCCTGTGTTTTGTTGGTCCTGTATTGTTTCAATAACTGAATCAGCAACAGCGCGGCAAAAAAAGCGAGCGCCGACACCAGGTATGGGGTGAGCGGATTGTCCGGGTTTCTGCGCCAGGTTTCCAGGATGTCAGGCGGGTTGGTGCCTATGTGCAAAGTGGCTTTGTTTAAAATGCTTTGCAGCACGGGATCGGCATGATTGGCTGCCATAAACACGGTGCTGGTGATCGGCGTCATGCCACTTTTCCGGATGGATTTTATCCTGTGAAAGTCCAGGTGGTAATCCAGCACCAGTTCATTCCCTACGTAAGCATCGATCAGGCCCGCGTCTAGGTACTCAAACGCCTCATCCGCAATATCCACCAGTTTTATCTTGATCCCTGGCACGGTTGCCTTTAGCTTCTGGGCGAGCGGGCCGCCTCTGAATACCGCTACGGTCTGGTTGGCAAGCTGGCTGAGTGTGATCTCCCTTTGGTAGAGGTCGTGATGCGCTGCGACATAAATCGCATTGGGAGTGTCCAGGTAGGGGCTGGAGAGCAGGCTGAATCCTGCAGGCATGTGATTGCCGCGGATCCCGGTAATCACGGAGACCTCCTCTACAGAAAGGTCATCATGGTAGTCAACAATGGTAAATTTCAAGCCGGTTAACTGGCTGATTTTTTGTAGGTATTGAATCGAGACGCCTTTGTGTTTCTGGCTCTCTAACTGGAATTCAATCGGCATCCAGCCGTTTCTGACAGCGACACGCACCACTGGATGCTGCTTAATCCAAAGGCGTTCCTGTGCTGAAAATTGCAATGGCTGCAGTGTTTCTGCTGCCTGCGGATTGCCAGGTTTTATCTCTTGCGCGGATAACTGCCAGGCAATACATACTCCGATGAGGCAGGTGATATATTTGATCATACCGATATTGCCTATGGTTGAACGCTGCAACCATATTCGCCTTTCCCTCAATATTCTATCTATTTTATGTAAATTAAATTGTATGCGGTAGCTAGATCGTGGAAAGTCAGGATCAGCGACTAATTTATGCGGGTGTTAACTGTTTTTAGTCAGTTGTTTTGCTGGCTGGCTTGGTCTGCAGGCAATTAATATTTATATAAATTAGTTTTATAGGGGATGTCAATAAAGTTTGCAAATTTTCTTAAAAAGTGTAATAAATGACCTTGATAAAGCAGCATTGCTACGCGTAGGCGCTGTAAAAGTGTCTCAGCTGAGTCCTCTCTTGCATCTATCCGTTAGTCATTGAGTAACCTGTGCCAAGGCAATTCGACCGGCATGGCTGGATTTTCTTGACACTGGTGATGGTCAATTTGAGGGCGCTGGATGCCTTGTGGCGACCGCTATCAGACAAAAAAACTGCTGTCAGGTGATGAGTGACATTTGACTGCTGGCTGTGCGAATTTGAAATCATGTGAGCAGGGATGGGAGTCCGGTGAATGAAGCGTTTAGGTGTATTAATGGCAGTGTTGGGTATGCTGTCAGGTTGTTCCGTCAACATGGTGAAACTGGGCGTCTATCAAAACAAAGCGCAATTGATCGGTTTGGATGGCACGGTCTATCCTGGCAATATCCTGATTAATGATATTAGCAATGATGGTGATATCGAGTTTGAAGCGTCCCCTTATGGCAAACTGAACGGCAAGTGGACAGCGACCAGCACGGTAGCCGCGACCGCTAAGCCCGTTTCTGCGGATGGGCAGGCTGAGGCGGTGGTGCGCCGCGCTTATGCAGGCAAGAGCTTTTTGCTTGCCAACCAGAAGGCGGTGCTTAATTGCGACTTTAAAGTGAATATTGAAGGTGATGGCTTGCTGGGCAGCGTGTTTGTGATTGGGGATGGTGTGTGCGTGGATGACCAGAAACGCAGTATTCCTATCCAGTTTTTCAAGTCTTGATCTTGCATGCCTGTCGCCACAAGCTGGACGACAATGGCCCGCTCATGGCGGGCTTTTTCTCGTCTTGGTTTTTCTGAGATGGTTAGTCCTGGCTGCCCGGTGTGAGTGCTTGCTTATGTTGTATGCTTTTCCAGGTAGCTATAAAACTCTTTACGCTTGAGGGATTTTGAAAACAGCCAGCCTTGTACGTATTTGACACCGCGCGCTTGCAGAATGTCTGCTTGCGCTGCGGTTTCCACGCCTTCGGCAACCATATCCAGGGTCAGTGTTTTAGCCATTTCTATAATATGAAAAGCGACATGGCTGGTCACTGCATCGGTACCGACAGAGTCGACAAAGGTTTTGTCAATTTTGAGGTAATCCAGCTGAAATTTGGTCAGGTAGGATAAGCTGGAATAGCCAGTGCCAAAATCATCAATGGCCACGCGTACGCCACAATCACGGATATTTTTGATGGTGGTCAGCGCTTCTTCATCGTCGAGAAAACCACGCTCGGTCACTTCTATCAGGATTTGCTTGCCTTGGGCGTCCGTGGTTTTGATCAACTGTTGAATCAGTGCTAAGAGCGCTCCTGACCGGATGTCATGTGAGGAGATATTGATGCCGACATGAAAGTCAGGGTGCGTATTCAAGGCACTACGCATATCTCTGGCAACCAGTTCAAACACCCGTTGTGTAATCTGGCAAATGACGCCGGAGGCTTCTGCGGCAGGAATAAACGTATCTGGGCTGATGATTGTATTGTCTGCTGTTTTCCATCGGATCAAGGCTTCGGCGCCAACGCAGGTATTGCTATGCAAATGCATGATCGGTTGGTATTCCAGGTAAAACTCATGGTTTGCCAGCGCCCGCAGAATGGCTGATTTTGTGGAGTATCTGGTGCGCTGCATATACACAAACAGGCCCCCTAGTAGCAAGCCGACAATCAGCGCCAGTGGAATCAGGATCTGGATAAATGCCACAATATCGTCATTGATATCTTTGAGCGGCGTGGCGGCGACCACGGCGGTCGAGTTCAGCTTGTTGGGCGCAATATAGACCAGCATATGACGCTCTTTGTCGATAAAAGTAAGTACTTGCTCTCCGTTATAACGCTGTATCCAGGATGGATTGATCTCACCCCTGGCGGTATATAGCCGACGCGATGCTATGCCAAAAACACCCATGGAAGTTTCGCTGTTTCCCAAGGCCTGCAGTGCATGGCTGGGTACAAACATCACCGCCCAGCCTGATTTTTCCAGCATCACCAGATGGTGGTCCTGCCAGTCAGCGATTTTAATATTGGTCCAAACCCGCGTGCCATCAGCTTCAGTCCGGATGGGTGCACCCAGTGTCATGCCATCGAAAACCTCTGAAATCGACGAGCAGACGATGCGGTTATCACGAACATGGGCCACGGCTTGCAGGAAAATTCCACTGACGTTGAATTCCTGCATTTTCTGGATATGTGCTGGCAGGCAGGCATCATTTTCGGCCACGCTAGAAAAGTGCTGCACGATCTCGGTGAATTGCGCGCGCGTTGTACTCATGCGCATCAACACGCCATTGGTCATTTCACGCAGGTGTTTGGTTTCTTTTGAGATGACCTGCTTCTGGGCGATCATTAAAGATAAGAAAATGGAGATAAACGCGGTAGCAATAATCAGCAGGGCAGTCACTCCCGTCACAATGTGCTTATTCCACCAGCCTTTCTTTAATACACCATCCATTGATACCTCCTTCCTATCGTCAGTTTTATCACTATCTCGGGTTAGCACAGCGCGGCCAGTATCACTGGCCGACGAGCATCAGGGGATAGGCGTCTGTAACCTGGAGGTCATGGGGGATGTATGGCGTGTAAGAGTGATAAGCATCATATTTTTCGTTAGTATTATTGAGTATCGATCTTGATGTATCTCGCCATGTTGGACATGGCGTATCTACATCGTCTTCCACTACAGGGTGATCGGCAGGTAAGGGCCGATTTGTAGTGTTTTTAGCCATGGCATGTTAATTTTTTTATTGTTAACGCGAGAATAGCAGTTACGCCGATTAAATTCATTGTTGCTTATCGTGGTGAATAATGCCGGGCAGACAGCTATCGCGCATGGTTTGTGTGTTGCCAGGCTTCGTATGGGGGCCTGTCCGATGATTCCTACAGCAAATTCAGTCTAAGGCGCATCGTATTTTTGACTGACTGACGGCATGATGAAATTGACCTGTGCTTTATCCACGGATTGATTGCCCGTCACTAGATGATTGTGGGAGGAGAATGACATGCTTGGAACACTGCTCATTGTGTTGGTCGCCCTTGCTTTAATTCACGTTTTGCGTACGGGCCTGTCTCCGGTCAATGGGCGTGTAGACCCGGGGCGGGCATTGAGTGTGCTGGTGGCCGTGCTGATTATTCTGGCCTTTGCGATTGGTTTTGTAGATTTGTAGTGGGCCGCTCTATGGTATTTTGTTGGTCATCACACTTCTTGCGACATTTAGTATCGCGTGAAGTATTCTGACAATTAAACAGTAAATAGGTTGTTCTTTGGTTGAAAGGAAACGAGTTGTCTGGCGTAACATTTCAAACAGACCTCATTGCGAACTGAGCCAGTGCCACGAAAATTAAGTCAAACCATCAAAAGTCAGTTGATTGCTGTGTTAGCGACCATGCTGGCTTTTCTGTTCTGGCATTTCTTGCTGGACTACCAGCGCCAGAAAAGTGAGAGTGAAGCCTACATCGAAGCGGCTGCTTACGGCAGCCTGTTGCGTGCCGAGTTAGACCGCGAGTTAAATTCCCTGCTGTTTATTTCTAACGGCTTATCCAGCTTTATCAAGGTTTACCGCAATGAACTTGAGCCGGACAAGGTGCAGGCGATTCTGACAGACCTGTGGTCGAATGCGCGGCATGTGAGAAATATTGCCGTGGCGGTCGAGTATAAGCTCACCTATGTGTATCCCGAACAAAGCAATCAAAAGCTCATAGGCATAGACTATCGTGATGTGGCGTCACAATGGCCCAAGGTCAAACTGGCGATTGATTCCAGGGAAGGGGTGCTGGATGGGCCGATCGAGTTGATACAAGGCGGTAACGGTATGATTTACCGTTTTCCAATTTTTGTCGACGACCATTACTGGGGCATGATGTCGACCGTGATTGATACACATAGTTTTTTGCAGTCCGCTTTCAAGGATGTGCAGAATCCACAGTTTGCTTTTGCGATCCGGACCGCCGATCGCAAAAGCGTGTTCCATGGTGATGCGGCGTTATTTGAGCAAAAAAATATATTTATCCAGCAAAGCAGTGTCCCCAATGGCAAGTGGGAGTGGGCGATAGAAAATAAAAGGATTCATAACCTGCCTGGTCCTGGCTTGGGGTTGCTGCTAAGTGTGGTGCTGAGTCTAGCCGTGGGGGCCTTGGCTTATTTTTTCGCCCAGGAACGTTATTATTTGTCTGAAGGTGCTCTCATGGATAGCCTGACCGGTTTGCCGAATCGTCGGCTACTGGACAGCCGCCTGAATTATGCCCACTCTGAAGCCAAGCGTGATCGTAAACGATTCGGCTTGATGGCGTTGGATGTTGACCATTTTAAAGCGATTAATGACCAGTATGGCCATGATGTGGGTGATGAAGTCATCAAGGCGGTTGCCGCCAGACTGAAATCCAATATCCGCGATATGGATACGGTCAGCCGCCTCGGTGGTGACGAATTTGTTATTGTGGTGAAAGACCAGTTGTCCGAACAGGGGCTGGTGAAAGTGGCGACCAAGCTGCTGGATATTTTTAATGTCCCCATGGTCATCAATGGCCATGAAATCCAGGTGCATTTGAGCCTGGGATTGACCCTGTTTGACCACGCCTCTGAAGTCACCTTAAAGCAGTTGCTGAAGCAGGCGGATATGGCGCTCTACCAGGCAAAACGCGCAGGTAGAAATACCTACAGCGTCTGGAAGTAACTAGCGTCGATTCAACGCTTGATTACATCGGACGTTCACGCCCGCATCTGGCGTGGTAGTATGGTGTTTTTATTGATGTAAATATATTAATGAAATGCACTGATGTTCTGTTGGTCGCCAGCCTGGTGGCCTGTTCGCCGCTTTACGCCTCCGATATCAAGCTTGAACCACGCTTTGCCGAGCCTGATGCTGCGCATAGTACGCGGCTGTCTCGCATTCCGGAGCCCATGGTCTACGACCTGGTGCGTCCTTTGGGCGTCAGGCAGGGCGAAATGGAAATCAATGCGCTGGGCGACTATAACCCCTATACCGGCGATATTAATTGGGCACCTGAGTTAGAGTACGGCCTGGCAGATGACCTGGCGATTGAAATCGAGCTGCCGTTTGAGAATGCCAGCCATGAACGGTATAAAGTGGCGATTCAGCAAACATTGAACATTGATGAAGCGCAAGGCATGGCCAATGGTTGGCAGGCATTTGTCGACGTCAATAAGCATACTAAAGCCGTGTCTGCCGATGCGACGTATATTCATGCCTTGAAATGGGCGGACCAATGGTCGTCGTTGAGTATGCTGGGTCTGCGTGTGCACGACATCAACCGCAGTGCCCAAGTGGATTATTTGTTGAATAACACGGTTTTCTATGACGTCTCGTCACGGCTGACCTTGGGCCTGGAGCTGAACCAGGAAGTCAGTAGTGGCGGCACCTGGCGCTACCGGCTGACGCCGCAGCTGCATTATGATGCCAGCCAGTCTTACACGGTGCAGTTGGGCACCGCCTGGTCTACACTGGATCATCCGGATAAAACGCAACGTTTGTGGAGTTTCCGGTTAATCCGGGTGTTTTAATGACAGTCCTGCCTGAAGCTCCTACAATAGCGCCGTCTGAGGTGAGTTTTAACGCTGCGTCCAGTATCTTGGCAAGGACTGGCAACGCACATTATTCATGATTCTGGAGGGGGTAATATGAGTCGTTTGTTTGGAGAAACGCATCGCAAGGTGCAGGATGAGCAAGGGACCAGGAAACTGGCTGACCGCATTGAGGAAATCGCCTGCAAGACGGAGATTGATGACGATGCCAAAGGATTTATTGAATCGCTGGATATGTTTTTCCTGTCTACGGTGGATCATAACGGACGACCAACCGTCTCATATAAAGGGGGCTTTACTGGTTTTGTGCGCGTGATTGATGACAAAACACTCATTTTTCCGATCTACAACGGTAATGGTATGCAGCTTTCGGTGGGCAATATGGTCGAGAATGCAGATATTGGCATGTTGTTTATGTCTTTTGAGCGCCCGCACCGCATACGCTTGCAAGGAGTGAGCCAGGTATCCACAGACCCTGCGCTGCTGGCTTTGTACCAGGAGGCTGAATTTGTGGTCAAAGTGACGTTGTCCGAGCTGTGGCAGAACTGCCCGCGCTATATTCACCGCTATACACGAGACAGTGCTTCACGCTATGTGCCCAGTGCCCAATGTAAAACGCCTTTGGCTGAGTGGAAACGGTTGGAGTTTGTGCAGGATGTGATTTCTGAAGAGGATGCCCAAAAGGCCCAGGCGGCTGGTTTTATCCAGGTAGAAGACTGGATCGCGAAAATCAAAGCCGGCGCACCAGATGTGTAGCATCCGCTGCATCTTCTCTTAACAACGGTTCAGCAAGGCGTTCAGGATTTTACTGGCGCCTTTTTTGATTGGAATTCGCGTGCATCTGTGTCCGTTGAACGTACTGTAAAAGACAATTGTCGTAAATGTTTGTATTATTCTGTCGATAATACCCATCACCATTTTTTGACCAATTGCAGGGTGTACACCTCATTACCCATGAATAACTTTGCAGCCAGGCCTGCACGGCGCGATGTCTATCGCGTTCTGTCTTGGTTTTGCCGCTTGCTCTGTTGCGTCTTGCTGGGCGCAGGCATCGTCGCGTCTACGGTATGGGCAGAAGACAATGCCATCACCGTGATCAGTGACGATAATTATCCGCCTTATTTGTTCAAAGACGCCAATGGCAATACGGTGGGTATCGTGGCTGATTACTGGAAGCTGTGGGAGCAACGGACCGGCGTCAAGGTGACGCTGCTCTCAACGGCTTGGGAGCAGGCGCAGCAGCAATTGTTAAGCGGACATGCTGATGTGATTGAAATGATTTTCCGCAACCCTGAGCGAGAGCAGACTTATACGTTTACCCCGGCTTATGCCACTGTTCCGGTGGGCATCTATGTGCATGAGAGTCTGAGTGGATTAGTGGCGCCAGGCGGGCTGAGCGGATTCACCGTCGGGGTGCAGAAAGGGGATGGCTGCATCTTCAGGCTCAAAGAAGCTGGTGTGAAGTCGTTCCGGCTGTATAACAATTATGAAGAGATTATTCAGGCGACCCTAAACGGCCAGGTCAAAATCGTCTGCATGGACGATTATCCTGCCAGCTACTATTTGTACCGCATGGATGCTGATAGCCAGATTCTGCGTGCCTTTACGCTGTATCAGGGACAGTTCCATCGCGCAGTCAAAAAGGGCAATACGCAGATGCTTGAACTCATTGCGCGTGGCACGGATGCCATTAGCCCAACAGACATGGCGGCCCTGGAGGCTAAGTGGAAAGGTCGTCGTTTGCAGCGTGACGTGACCAGCAGGCAGGTGAAGATTGTGCTGGGGCTGATCCTGGTTGTGGCTGTGACGCTGGTGTTGCTTATTTTTATGTTGCGCATTGCCGTCAAAAGAAAAACGGCTGAAATTCAAAGCAAGCGGCAGGAGCTCGAGCTCGAGCGTATGCGGCTCACCGATATTATTGATGCGACCCGCGCAGGCACCTGGGAGTGGGAGATGCAAACCGGCACGCTGCAGTTGAATCGGCGGTGGGCTGAGATACTCGGTTATACGCTGGAGGAGTTAAGCCCGCATAATCTCGAAACCGCCAGGCGATTGACGCATCCTGATGACTGGCAAGCCTCCATGGCGTTAGTGAATCGTCACTTGCAAGGGGAGATTGCATTTTACGAATGTGATATCCGTATGCGTCATAAAAATGGGGATTGGGTCTGGATTGTGGACCGTGGTCGTTTGATCTCACGTACGCCGTCCGGTGAGCCTGCCATGATGCGCGGGACGCATATCGACATTACAGATAAAAAACAAGCCGACGCCGCGATCTGGCAGCAAGCCAATTATGACAGCCTGACCAAGCTGCCCAACCGGCACTATTTTCACCAGCAACTCAAAGAGGCCATCGCTGCGGCTGCCCTCGCACAACAACATTTAACCCTGCTGTTGCTCGATTTGGATCGCTTTAAAGAGGTCAATGACAGCCTGGGTCACAGGCATGGCGACGAACTGTTGATAGAGGTTGGGCAGCGTCTCTTGCGCGCTGCCTCGGTGCCGGCAACGGTGGCTAGACTGGGCGGAGATGAGTTTGCCATCATTGTCCCGGAAGGCCTGCGTGCTGACCTGCAAAGCTTGTGCAATCAGCTGATGCAGGAAATTTCCAAGGCCTATATCCTCGGCGGTGAGCGCGTGTTCGTGACAGTCAGTATCGGCATCAGCCAATACCCTGAAGACGCATTGCATGCTGAAGAAATGATTCAGCATGCCGATCAGGCCATGTACGATGCCAAAAGCCGCGGCCGTAATAGTGTGCGTTTCTTCTCATTGGCCATCCGGGATGCGTTGTCACAACGCGTCAACCTTGCGCGCGATTTGCGCACTGCGCTGGAAAATAATGAGTTGCGTGACTACTACCAGCCTATCGTCAGTTTGCATGATGGCAAGATTATCAAGGCCGAAGCCCTGATGCGCTGGCAGCATCCAGAGCGCGGCCTGATTAGTCCTGCTTTGTTTATCCCGGTGGCAGAAGAGACGGGGGATATTTTGGCCATGGGCGACTGGATTTTCCATCAGGCCGCGCAGCGCGCCATACAATGGCAGCCATTGATGGGCGATGGCGATGACTTTGCTATCAGTGTCAATAAATCGCCGGTGCAGTTTGTTGAGCAATTCAATTTGCAGAATGACTGGGTACACGCTTTGCGTGTCATGGGCGTAGACGGTAAGCGTATCGTGGTGGAAATCACCGAAGGCTTGCTGCTTAATCCGGATCCGGTGGTCGAAGAGCGTTTGCTGCAATTTAGGGACATGGGCATCCAGGTCGCGATTGATGATTTCGGTACTGGCTACTCTTCGCTTTCCTATCTCAGCAAGTTTGATATTGATTACCTTAAAATTGACCAGTCATTCACGCGCAACCTTAACGCAGGTAATGAAAGTTATGTCTTGTGTGAGGCCATTATTGTCATGGCACATAAACTGGGCCTGAAGGTGATTGCCGAAGGCGTCGAAACCGCACTGCAGCGCGACTTGCTGATGGACATTCACTGCGATTATGCGCAGGGCTTTTTCTATTCGCCGCCCGTTCCGGCGGATGCTTTTGAGCAGATGCTGGTGCAGCAGTCACGGCAGGAGGCTGCCACTGCACGGTGAGGCCGCACGACAGTGATGTACCCGAGTGGGCTATTCGGTATCAGAGGTAAAACTGTTATAAGTCACTTATACCATCATAAAATATTATTTATGATAATCATTATTTGACTTTGAAAAGGTGCTGTATGAATTGGATGTGTAAAAGTGCAATCGTTGCAACACTGGCGATGCAAAGCATGGTGGCCTCTGCGGATGTGCTGGATTTCGGCGTTGCAGGCCAGTTTAATGTGTTTGTATTTGGGGATTTCACCAGCAGTAATAGTGACGTTGAGGGCGCAGTTGCCGTCGGCGGCAGTTTTAATGCCAGCAGCTACTCTGTCAATGAACTCAATAAAGCGGTGGCTGGTAATGCGCTGGTGGTGGCAAACAACCTGAGCTTTCAAAATGGCAGCGTGAAGAACGGTAATATTGATGTCGGTGGTAGCCGCACGACTTCAGGCTTTGGCTTTACCGGCAGTTATACCGACAGCGACCCGATCAATTTCGCCAATGAGCGTATTTATCTGCAAAACCTGTCTACCAGCCTCAACGCCCTGGCGAATACCGGTACCGCGACTTACAACTATAGTGGCTTGCAACTCACAGCCAGCAATAGTAGCTCTGTACAGATTTTTGATATTGATGGCAGTTTCTTCAACTCCAGAAACAATACAACATTCAGCGGCTTTTCTAACGGCCAGACCATTATCCTGAATATTTCCGGCAACGGCCTGACCTTCAATGGCGGCACCGGCACTGATTTCAGCGCGTATGGTTTCAACGTGGTGTATAACTTTTATGAAGCTACAGCCTTGAGCACTGGCTCTGGTGCAACTGGGACTATCCTGGCGCCATTGGCCAATATCACGGGCGGCTATACGGCGATTAACGGTAATGTGATTGCCAATAGCTGGAATACCAATACCCAG
Organism: Methylophilus sp. 14; assembly: GCF_015354345.1. Lineage (GTDB taxonomy): Bacteria > Pseudomonadota > Gammaproteobacteria > Burkholderiales > Methylophilaceae > Methylophilus. The sequence goes on from NZ_JADKYS010000002.1 coordinate 185,205, forward strand.
GTCAATGTAAAAGGCATGTTCAAACCGACAGAAATCACTGGCTTGGTGGTCACTCCAGTGCCTGAACCAGAAACCTATGGCATGTTGCTGGCTGGCTTGGCGTTTGTTGGTCTGTTGGCACGCAGACGTCAGTCTCTCGCCTGATTAGGTGACTGACAATAAAAAAGACTCAAGCGCATGCTTGAGTCTTTTTTGTTTCTACGCTTGCGTTAGAACTTCATACGCAAACCGGCACCGTAGCTGGTCACGTTAGTATAGTTCGAGGCGCTTGGGTATTTGTCACCTGAAAAGTGGTTGGTGGTATAAGCCAGATAAGTATCGAAACGTTTATTCAGCTTATAGTCCAGCATCGCCGTCCAGGTATCAATCTTGCCCTGTGAGTTGGTTGAAACAGTAGGGCCGTCAATGGCGTCCGCCTTGGTCAGGTAGTAACCAATCGAGGTGGTCAGGCCAGCCAGGGCAGGCACACGTTGTGCAAAGTCAAAGTTGGCACCCAGATAATACACATAGTTATCCTGTTTATAGCCTGGTTTCAATGCTGAGTTTGCTACGCCACCAAACACGGTTTGATCATAGATTGAGTGATAATCAATCGAACGTGAAGAGGATGGTTGTAATTGATACCATTCCGCACCACCAATGATTTTCAGGTCTTTGGTTGGCATCCATCTGCCGGTCAGTAATACCGCTTGAGTGTTATACAGCGACACTGCAATGGTGTCATTAGCCAAAGGATTGCCTGGCGCAGCCGTACCTGACTTCACTGAGTCGAAAAATCTATCGTAGGCCAACTGCACGCCGAATGAGCTGCTCTCGTAGCCCAGTTGTGTGGTGTAGCCATTGCCGTGCGAGGTGCCCGCTGAGTTGCCGAACTGGTTGATCACGGCATAATTGATTTTGTCATGGCTTTCCAGCTCGTAAGTGTTCGCGTACTTGATGGAGTTTTTCATGCGTGAGTTTTCAGACACGCCACCACCACCGCCCACGGTGCCGCTTTCACCCAGTGGTGAAAAGCTGTCGGCCTTACCGTTAGGATCATAAGTCACGGTGATTTCAAAGAACGGGTTGTATTGCGTACCATAAGTCAATTTACCCCATGAGCCAGCATCAATCCCTGCCCAGGCTTGGCGGGTAAACAACTCACCGTTCATGGAGGAGTTGGCGCTGACGCTGGAGTTGGCATTGGTACCGGAGTTATCGGCCAGGGTTTGTGCTGCATCATGCAATTTCATATCCAGCGTATTAAAACCCGCTTCGAGTTGGTAGATAAATTTAAAGTCGTGATCCCATGCTTGCAGCTTGGCGACCTCACCTTTAAAGCCCAGACGTGAACCTTGCCAGCCGCCATTCACCCAGTTAGTTCTGGATGTGGTTCTGGCTGTTTTTTTAGCACCGGAATAAGGATAAAAGTTGTTTGCTAACTCATAGTTCTCAGGCAGAGAGTGATTGATATGGGTCAGGCCAATATCCACCAAACCATAGACCTGGAAGTAAGAAGGATGATCACCCAAATCGAAATTGATGCGGAATGGATTATCATCAATCATGAAACGGGATACAAGAGAAGGGGATTCTTGTGAGGTTGTGCTGGCTTGGTCTGCTGCCTGGGCTGCGAATGCCTGGCTAATTGCCAGCGGCAGTAAAGCCAGTTTGAAAAAGTGCGCTATGGTCATCTTCTATCCTAAAAAGCGGTGTGTCGGTGTGTTTCAAGACAGGCATTTTCAAGGCGTTAGATGAAGATTAAATGACAAGCGGCTTACACGAAACTTACACGCTGAAATAAGTGCGGATAACAGGCGGGATGAATCAGCCGTGATGCCATCAGCAATCACGGCTGGAGAGAGGTATGGCTAGGCCCGGAGCGGCTTAGAACTGGTGTGTGAATTGCATGCTGAAGATGTCGGCACTGCCGTCATATTTACCGCTAACAAGACCTCTGCTCGGCACCAATGATGTTTGGTCATCATGAATCCTGGCTTCTTTGATAAAAAGATGCGCATAACCGACGTCAAATTTAGTCTGCGGACTATATTGCCAACTGGCGCCAAAAGAAAGCCAAATACGATCATTGCCAGGGATGCGGGGGGTTCTATGATTATTATCAATGGCTTCTTCATCATAAGCGACGCCGGTGCGCAGTTTGATGGTATCTGTGTAACGATAGTTGACCCCTACAGAGTAGCGCAGTGTGTTGTTCCAGTGCTCTTGGGTCGTGCCTACCGCTGTATTGGAGCCATTGTCACGCATAATGCTGAGTGACTTAAATTGGCTCCAGCGAGTCCAGGTTACGTCTGTCAGTAAGTCCCAACGATCATTCAGATGGCTAAAGCTGCTGAAAGAAAGTGTTTCTGGCAAGGTGAGGTCGGCAGTAATGTCTGTATTCAAGGTTCTGCCAGGAATAGCGTTTAATCCGGTAAAAGGTGAGCGCGCATCGCCTTTTAAATGTTGTTCTACTTTTGAGCGAAATGACAAACCTAATCGTGTGTCAGGGGTGACTTGATAAATCGCTCCCAAGTTGTACCCAAAACCCCAATCTTTGCCCTTATTGTTTATGGAGGATTCCGTCGCGCCTAAGTTAACTGCGCTGGTGAGTTCGGCTTGCGCCCACATGGCCGAAACGCCAAAGCCAAATGACCATTGGTCATTCAGTTTCCAGGCCAATGATGGATTAATATTGACTGTTTTCAGTTCTGATTTGATTGCCTGAAAGCGCCCCAGCCAGTTCTTGTCATACTCGGTTTTGAGGCCAAACGGCGTGCTGATGCCTAGGCCAAACTTGAGTTGTTCGTTGATATCTTGTTTATAAAACAGGTTAGGGATGGCAGCTAAGCTACCCAAATTCCCACCTTCTGGCCCAGTGGGTGTACTGTCCTTATTATCAAAATCACCATTGGTCTTGATTAAATGCAAGGCGCCGACGATCTGGCGTCCCTCCAGATAAGTCATGCCAGCTGGATTGAAGAAAATGGTGCTGGCATCTTCTGCGACGGCTGAAGCCCCTGCGTATGCATTGCCCAGGCCGCTTGCGCCTTGTTCAAACAGGGCAAAGCCCGCTGCTGTGCTGTTGAGGTGATAGCCTGACAGTGCCAGGCCGACCAGTAGGTAAGATGGTTTGAAACGTAACATGTGTTCCCCTGAACGCTCTCTGTGTGACTTGTTGTTATGTGTGTAATTACAATGCTACTTATCTAGGTTTTAAGTATCCAGGCTAACTTGATGAGTGTTAGCTTTCTGCCCCGGCAATTTTACGAAAAACAGTTGGAATGCTTTCTGGAAATTCGGCCATAAACGCTGTTGTCTGGCTGGCAGACAAGGCGGCACTAAATAAATAACCTTGTACATGATGGCAAAGTTTGTATTGCAAGTATTCAAACTGAATCGCACTTTCTACGCCTTCTGCGACGACTTTGAGGTTGAGGCTCACCGCCAGTGCAACCAGGGCATCCACAATAGCAATATCGACCTTGTCTTGCGGAATGCCAGCCGTAAATTGCTTGTCAATTTTGAGGATATCGACCGGCAATTGTTTCAGGTAGTTCATGGATGAGTGGCCGATGCCAAAATCATCAATGGCAATGCCTATGCCCAATTGCTTGAGTGAATAGAGAATTTGTTTGGCCGATTCAATGTTGCGCATGACCATGGACTCTGTGATTTCCAGGTTAAGCGTGCGTGGCGAGACCTGATAAAAATCCAGCGCATGGCGGATGGTGTCCGACAAGCTGTCATCATCCAACTGGCGCGAGGAAATATTCACGTTCATGAACAGGTCAGGGTCAAACATTTCTTGCCACATGGACAGTTGCTTGAGCGACTGGTGGATGACCCAGGCGCCTATGCTGATGATGAGTCCTGAGCCTTCTGCCAGGTTGATAAACTGGTCTGGCGTCAGCAAGCCTTTGCTTGGATGGCGCCATCTGAGTAGTGCCTCAAAACCGATGGTTTTCAGCAACTGGGTATGGATAATCGGCTGGTAATATAACTCCAGCTCCTGATTCTGCAAGGCAAAATGCAGCTCTTCACGCAGGTTGCGTAACTCCGAGGTGTTGGCCTCATCCGTTTCGCTATAAAAGCGGTAGGTATTACGCCCGGCATCTTTGGCCTGGTATAACGCCACGTCGGCATTCTTCATGACTTCGGTTTTGGAGTCAAAGCCGGGCCGCAGCTGTGCAATCCCAATACTGACCCCAATGTGGATTTCATGGTCATCGACGATAAACTGTGCAGAAATGGTTTGGATAATGCGTTTGCATACCTGCTCGATCAGATTGCGCGCAGGCGCATCCAGCAGGATGGCAAACTCATCTCCGCCCAGGCGGAAAATGGCATCTTCCTGTGACATATTGCCGCGCAACCTGTGCGCTACCTGCTGTAATAGCTTGTCGCCGGTGTTATGGCCAAAGGCATCGTTGACGATTTTGAAGCGGTCCAGGTCCAGCAGCAGCAGGTAAACGTGTTTGCGGTCATCCAGCGGGGCGGTGATCTTGCGCGTGATAGCTTCTTCAAACGCGTGACGGTTCAATAACTGGGTGTTTTTATCATAGTGTGCTAAAAACTGCAGTTTCTCTTCAATCACCTTGCGGTGTTCCAGTTCGGCTTGCAACCGGTCATCCCGTTGGCGGATGCTTTCCAGCATGTTGTTGATATCGTGGCTCAGCATGCCGATCTCGTCGGCGCTGGTCACTTTGATGCGCTGGTCGTAATGGTGATTGCGCGTGATCTTGCTGACGAAGCTTTGTAGCGCGTGAATCGGATCGACAATATTGCGGTTCAGTCGCCACATAATCAGGCAGCCTGCCAATGCCGCTGCCAGCACAGCAATGGCATTCGACCAGGCAAAGCCGATGAGTACATCGACAATTTGTTCCTGCTTGATGGTGGCATGCAGAGTGCCTACGGTTTTCTCATTAACGACAATCGGCGTCGAGACTTCCATGTCGCTAAAGTAGGGATACAGCCATTGCCAGCCTGCCGGGTTTTGCGGGTGCTCAGGATGCAGGCTTTGCAAGGGTTGTTGTTGCTGATTAAGAATGACGACGCTGCGGATATTCTGGTTATCTGTCAGCGGTTCCAGTGTTTTGGCGGCAGAACTCACCTCGCCAAACATCACAGCCGGGCCAATCGAGTTTGCCACTACATTCATTTGTACCAGAATGTCACGGATCAGGTGGGAGCGCAGGCTGTGGTAATGGCTGCCGAATGCAAAGACAATAAATACCAGCAGCATGCTCAATGTCATCACCAGCTCGGTGAGCAGTAGTTTGTGCGCAATCTTGAGGTGTGGAAGTAGTCTTAACATACACAATCAATTAACAATATTGGTCGCCAGTTTCATCAGTCGCGTGTCAAACACAATGCCTGCCTGTTTGGCCGATGTCAGGTGCAGTGCGAACTGGTAGCGTTTGTCCTGCTCGCTGATTTCTACATGGCCATACTCAGAAAACTTGTTGCCGTTATAGACAACGGTCAATACCGACTCTTTCTGGATGATCTGTTGTAATTCTAGCGGCTTTTGTGCGCCGTAGTCCTGAATATATAACAGATTACAGCGCTTGACGTCGGTTGGCGCTTTCACTGTGACCAAAAATATCTGTAAATTCTGTAATTTTTGCGATTCCAGTGCGGTAGCCTTCAAATGGCCGATGTCTTCTTCAAAGGCGCAAATAGCATAGGTGTCTTGTGGCTGGCGGTTGGGCATCTGGCTCAGCAGGGCCAGGTTGAACAGTAATTCACTCTTTGTTTCACGGGCTTGTTCAAGCCCCGCTTGCGACAGGCCGCTGGTGCCCAGGCCAAGCAAGGGGAGAAGCAAACAGGTCCGGCGCACTGAAATCATATTGGTCTGACTCCATCAGGGTTGGTTAGGATGACCTGAGACGAGGTGAACTGCGGCGCGATTTTTTTTGGGCGATTGCATCGGCAACCCCATGTTTCTATCCCAGTTTAACTTGGTTCTATCCCGGTTTAAATAGCGATTCCTCATCAAGTATCATACCTTGCGCCATGCAATCTACAATCAGCAATTTTGATAAATTCTGTATCAGTTTGATAAGCCAGGCATAGCCTTGTTGCGGCGGTTAAACGATGGGCGTGTACCTTGGCTTAATATTGGCTGCGGGCCGTTGGCAGGTGTGCGGCTGGTTTTAAATCAAAAGCCACACAAATGCGCTCTGCTTCGGCGTGAAAGGGAATTGTCCTGTGAAACAGCGACGATGGAAATAGCACAATATCACCTACGGCGGGCTTGATGTAGCGGGTGGGGAAGTTGTTGTGTAATTGCGGGTACTGGTCACCATGTGTGCCGTATTCGAAAGCACCTTCCTTGGGATCTGCAGTCTCGGGCATGGCCAGGTAAACCGCGCCACTGAGCCAGCCTATTTCATGGATATGGGCATCCAGGTGGCCGCCTTTCTGCATCTTCACGTACCAGGAGCTGGTGAACTCGAGCGCTTTAGGAAAATGGGAGATTAAGGCGCAGTTGGCCTGCTGGAATTGTGCCTGGTATTGCAGAAACTCACGTTTGACCAGCTCGCCCAGCGTCCTGAAGGCGGCTTCGGGACGTTTGAATAGATTGCCTGCAGATTGCTTGCCATTGGTTAGGCGCGCCTGTTTGCGCTCGGCAATATCGGCTTGCGCAATGTTGTCCAGCAGTTCTGTCAATAAAGCACTGCCGGGAGCCAGCTCAGGCAGGCTGCGGTGGTAAACAAACGACAGGCCATCCGGGCAAAACTGGTAAGGATCTGCCTCGCCGTGATTGAGGCTGTAGTGTGTGGACAAGGTGGCAATGAAGGGGGCGGTATGTGGCCCTTGCTTGATAATGTCGTCGCGTAACTGTTTGAACGCCTCGAATTTCTCGGCACGGTATAAACAATAAAGTACCCGGGATTGCCAGTCGTCCAATTGTGAAGCCTCGAAGTGAGGAATCGCTTCTTCGAACCGCTTGGCCAGGTATAAAAACTCGCCCATATTGTAATTGGCACCTGGGTGTTGCGGGTTGCGTTGCAGCGCCTGCTGGTAATGCTGCACTGCTTTGGTCATGTCGCCCTGGTCGCGCCAGGTTTCGCCGAGGTTGTTATAGGCATCGGTGTAATTGGGGAAGAGTGCGATGGCACGCTCATAACTCTGCACGGCGGCCTGCAGTTGTCCTTTGTCACGCAATGCCGTGCCCAGATTGAAATGGCCGCGCGCATCTTGTGGCTGGATGCGTAAACCCTGCTGGTAGCTGGCCATGGCTTCATCCAGTTTGCCCTGTTTTTGCAGTACCGTGCCCAGGTTGCCATGCGCCTCAAAAAATTGCGGATTCAGCGCGATGGCTTTGCGGTAAGCCTGTTCGGCGGCAGCCAGGGCGCCCAGTTGCGTTTGTACAATCGCGTAGTTAAACCACAGCTCTGCGGCTTGCGGGTTGAGTTGCAGGGCTGCTTCATAAGCTTGTGCCGCCTGCGGGTATTGCTGGGTTTGGTCCAGCGCCAGCGCCAGCAGGTGATGCAATACAAACTCTCGCGGGTGTTGCGCCGCTAATGGGCGTGCCCGTTGAATGACAGCAGCAAATTGTCCGTGATTCAGCTGTTGTATCAGCGTGTTGATCTCTTGCGAAAGTGGGAGTGCCATCGTGCGAAATTCCAAAGATAGTTACAATTTTGTAACACATCTTACAATTCTGCAATGCTTGTGTGACTTGATTTAGCGCAAAACGCTGCGGATCTATACTGTTGCCGGGCGGTTTATGCGGTGCTGGATGGCCCAAATGTATTTTTTACCTGCCATGATGAGAGAGTTGTTTTAACAGGCGCACGGCAATCTGTGGGTCTTCCTGTAGCAGGTTTTCCATGCTGTCGGCATAAATCTCAATCACGGATGCTTGCGGCGAGGCGACCACCGCACTGGCGGTCACCGGTTGCGCCGAGAACAAGGCAATGTCGCCAAAGAAATCGCCATATTGCAAGATGCGCAGGGTTTTTTCACTGCCGTCCGCTTGTTGTTGCGTTAAATGCAAGCTGCCTTCAACCACCATATAGTAGTGATGGCTGGCATCGCCCTCTTTCAGCACGTAGTGGCCTTGCATATAGGTCTTGCCGTATTTGCCCATCAATGCCTGTAAATAGTGCTGCTGGTTAGGAATATCTTCAAACAGGCCTTTCAGCAGCAGCACATCTTTTTGCCTCAGCGTGACCATTAACTCTATTCCTACCAAAAATACGGCAAAGTTAAGGTAAAGCCAACTGATGGAGACAAACATGGCTTTCATGCTGCCAAACACGGCGCCGAAATTTTTATTCACACTGAGAAACAAGCCGAAGGCCGGGCGCATTAGCATCCACAAGGTGGCTGTGAGCAGGGCGGATAACATCAAATGTCGCCAGTGCACATTGAGCGGGCAAAAGGTGTGGTAAAAACCGGCAATCAACAAAGTAGTTAAGGCGAGCGATAGCAGCGAGCCGACTACATTAATAGAGGCGGATGGCAAATGGTTGGCCAGGAACACAATGATGGATTCCAGCACAAACCCTGCCGCGGTGAACAGGAAGAAGACCAGCAATACGCCGAGCACGGCTAGCACATCGCGTAACTTCTTGTGCCAGAAAGAAGACACGTCGTTACGGCTGGCAATCAAGTGAAAGCTGGCGCGCATATGTGTCGCTAGCGGGGTGATGGTCCACAGCAATACCAAAAAGCCAACTACGCCCCAGGCGGCCTTGGTGCGCGTGTTTTCGTAGACCTCTACCATGATGCGCTGGCTGAATTCGGGCAGCAGATTACTGGTTAAAATGGCCAGTTTCACAATGGCATAATCAGACGAATACACCAGGTGGCTGATTAAAAAGAAAATCAGCACAATCAGCGGGATCAAGGCAAACAGTGCATAAAAAGACAGCGCGGCTGACAGCCCCATTAACCTGTGCCTGGCCACACCTTGCCAGGTCGTTTTTAGCACAAACAGCGGCGTGCAATAGCTATAGGCCAGTAATTGCTGCTTCAGGCCTTGCCACTGTGTTTGTAGTGTCGTCCATAACGTCGGCATACATCCCGCTTTCATTGCTGGTGATTGCTAGACGCTGAGTTGCTTGTATTGTTCCGTGGCATTCAGTAGGGCCTGGCAAGTGCCTGGCTCCATGGCCGAATGGCCGGCATCCGGCACCATCACCAATGTGGCATGTGGTAATACCTGGCTTAACTCCCAGGCGGTTTGTGGTGGGCAGACCATGTCATAACGACCCTGCACAATGGTCGTCGGGATGGATTGCAGTTGCTGCGCGGCCGCTTGTAACATTTGATCGCCATCGACAAAGCATAAATGCTGAATGTAATGAATCTGTACACGTGCACGCGCCAGCTCAACCGCGCCATTCACCTCGGCACTATCGGTTTTGGAGATCAGGCTCATAATGCTGGATTCAAACGCATTCCAGCGAATGGCCGCTGGAATGCTGATGGCCGTATCGCTGTGAAACACTTGAGTTGCATAGTAATCCAGGACATTTTCCTGATGGCTGGCTGGCACCACAGCCAGCAGTGTCTGCCAGGCTTCCGGGAAAAATAATGCGACCTGACCCAAAAACCAATCAATTTCATGCTGTCTGCTCAAGAAAATGCCGCGCAATGTCAGGCTGATCACGTGTTGCGGATGGTTGTTTGCGTAAGACAACGCCAGCGTGCTCCCCCATGAGCCGCCAAACACATGCCAGCGGTCAATGTTCAAATGCTGGCGTATCGCTTCTATATCTGCAACCAGGTCTTGCGTCGTATTGTCTGTGGTCTCACCTGCTGGCAGGCTGCGGCCACAGCCGCGTTGATCGAACAAAATAATGTGGTAATGCGCCGGGTCAAAAAAGCGTCTTTGTCCCGGATTGCAACCGCTGCCAGGGCCGCCATGCAAAAAAATAACGGGCACGCCGTGCGGGTTACCACATTGTTCAACATAGATTGAATGTAACAAATTGACGGCAATATGCGTATTTGTGAACGGCTGGCATTCGGGGTAGAGGCAGAATGTGCTCATGGATTGTTTTCTTAACTGTATGATTTTTAATGGTAATTTATTTTATTGCAAGCTTGCGGAAAATTCACAAGAAATATATAGAAATATTTGTAACTAATTTGTAACTAAACTGTTGCAATTGAAAACAAATTGTTCTATATTGCAATCCTCACATGCGGCAAGTGATAAATTCTAAGTGCAGTCAGGAGTTTTTCCCTTGTCTCTGGTGTGTATAGTGTGCGTTAAATTTGGTTGTGCTAATCCTGGTGTTGGCGAAATTTACGTGTACTTATATTAAACCCTTAGTATTAACTTTGGAGATCAATATGCAAGTTAACAAAATCAAATTGGCCTTGGGTCTGGTGGCAGCATTGCCTATGGTTGCTTTTGCAGCCGCTGACCAAGAAGCCGCAATGAAAGATGCCAATAACTGGGTTCATCCACGTGGTCAACATGACAACGCTGGTTACAGCTCATTGGCACAAATCAACAAAGGCAACGTTAAAAACCTGAAAGCTGCCTGGACATTCGCAACCGGTGTAAACCGTGGTCACGAAGGTTCTCCAGTGGTTGTGGGCAACATGATGTATGTTCACACAGCTTTCCCAAACAACGTGTACGCGTTGGATCTGAACGACAATCAAAAAATCGTTTGGTCCTATTTCCCTAAACAAGACCCAAGCGTTCAAGCAGTTCTGTGCTGTGACAACGTTTCTCGTGGTCTGGGCTACGGCGACGGTAAAATCTTCCTGCAACAAAACGACGGTATGTTGGTTGCTTTAGATGCAAAAACCGGTGCTAAAGTTTGGGATGTTAAAAACACTGATCCAAAAGTTGGTGCAACTAACACTAACGCGCCACACGTGATCAAAGACAAAGTATTGACCGGTTGCTCAGGTGCTGAGTTCGGCGTACGTTGCTTTATCGTTGCGTACAACATCAAAGATGGTTCTACTGCATGGAAAGCCTACTCAACAGGCCCAGACAGCGAAATCCTGCATGATGCTAATACCAACAAAGACAACCCACAGTACAACGCACTGTCTGTTTATCAAGACGTGAACGGTGGTAACAAACAAGGTGGTTCTTTCAAAAAGATTCCTAACGATCAACTGAAAGTTGGCGAAAAAGAATTGGGTACACGTACCTGGTTGAAACCACAAGCTGTTAAAGACGGCTGGCAACATGGTGGCGGTTCCGTATGGGGCTGGTGGCCATATGATGCACGTACAAACCTGGTTTACTACGGTTCAGGTAACCCATCCGTTTGGAACCCAGATGTACGTCCAGGCGACAACAAATGGTCCATGACTATCACTGCACGTGATCTGGATACTGGTGTGGCTCGTTGGGCAATGCAAATGACACCACACGATGAGTGGGACTACGACGGTATTAACGAAGTAATCCTGTTCGACAAAGGTGGCAAAACATACGCATGGCACCATGACCGTAACGGTTTCATCTACACATGGCAAGCTGGTAACGGTACATTGGTTGCTGCTGAAAAAGTACACCCATTCGTTAACTGGGCTAACAACGTAGACCTGAAAACAGGTGTGCCAGATAAATTGGCATCTGCTTCTACTCACCAAGACTACAACGCTAAGGGTGTTTGCCCAGCTGCTTTGGGTACTAAAGACCAACAGCCTGCTGCTTACTCACCAAAAACTGGTTTGATGTACACACCATTGAACCACGTATGTATGACTTACGAGCCAGTTGAGTCTAAATACGTTGCTGGTCAACCATGGGTTGGTGCGACATTGACTATGTTTGCTGGTCCTGACGGCGTAATGGGTGGCTTCGGCGCTTATGATCCAATGACCAACAAAAAAGTGTGGTACAACAAAGAGAAATTCTCTGCATGGGGCGGTGCTCTGACTACAGCTTCTAACATCGTGTTCTACGGTACTTTGGATCGTTGGTTCAAAGCTGTTGATGCACAAAACGGTAAAGAACTGTGGAAATTCCAAGTTGGTTCCGGCGTGATTGGTAACGCATTCACATACGGTAACAAGGGTAAACAATACGTTGGCGTACTGTCCGGTATCGGCGGTTGGGCTGGTGTTGCGATGAACTTGGGTATGACCAACGACACAGACGCACTGGGTGCTGCTGGTGGTTACAAAGAGTTGACCAAGTACAACGCTGCTCCTGGCGGCGGTGCACTGAACGTTTTCTCACTGTAATTTGAGCTAGACTTAAGTTACACGTAGTAATACGTTGACTCCTCAACACCCTGCTTCGGCAGGGTGTTTTTTTTCATGAATATCATGATTCAAAATTATGAATCAACAATTAAATAGACTATCTCAACAAATGCGTACGTATTCGCGATAAGATTGCTGCGTTTGTCGTGATTTAATCGAACTTTTACCGGTGAACAAGTTCAAAAAACGACAGGAAACAATCACAAATAAGGATGAAGTTAAAATGAGAACTACATGGAATATACTGGGTGCGTTTGCGATGATGGTAGCCACACAAAGTGTGGTGTTGGCTGAAGAAATTGAAATCCCTTCTATCAACCCGGATGAAGGCCGCATTGGTGAAGTGCGCCGTGTCGCGGATGAGTCTGAGTTTAAAGTGTGCTCAGACCCTGACAATATGCCTTACTCCAACATTAAACTGGAAGGCTTTGAAGATAAAATTGCCAAGGTGCTGGCAGATGACCTTGGTAAAAAGCTGACCTTTCAGTACGCTTATAATCGACAGGGCTTTTTACGCAATACGATTAATGCCATGCGCTGTGATGTCATCATTGGTATGACTTCCGATTTTGACGGCTTGCGTACCTCTAAACCTTATTATCGCTCAGGCCATGTGTTTGTCTGGCGTAAAGACAGTAACTACGATATCAGCAACTGGGACTCTCCAGACTTGAAAAAAGGCATTATTGGCATTGTAGGTCAGAGTCCTGCCACCATTCCTTTGAATGATCACAATTTAATGACCAATGCGCGCCCTTACCGTATGCAGCGTGACCTGAATTTGCCAACCAGTTTTATGATTGATGATCTGGTGAAAGGTGATATTGATGTCGCCATTATGTGGGGCCCGATTGCAGGTTATTATGCCAAGCAATCTAAAGTGCCATTGGAAGTGCGCATGATTCCAGAGTACAACAAGGTCAACCTCAAAGGTAAGGAGTACTGGAACATCTCCGTGGCGGTGCGTATGAAAGACAAAGATCGTATTAAGATGATCAATGAGGCGCTGGAGCGCAATAAAGACAAGATTGATGCGATCCTGAAAGATTACGGTATTCCAACTGTACCGGTGGTTGAAGGCGACAGTGTGTATAAAAAATAACACTCATGGTGAAAAAGTTTTAAAAACAGGCAGTTGCTAATGACAAGGTAAAAGAAACACAGTAGAATCGTGGCCTTGTTTTGAGATGGCTCAGTGAATTATTCTGTAATTTAATTCGGAAATATTCGTCAACCGTTTCTGGAACGATTCGTTAAATGAGCATACGTTAATATTGGTTGGGTCTTGATGTTAACGTCGCTCATTTTGTTTAGGATTAGGAGAAAACATGTTAGGCAACACATTTAAATCAGCATTGTTGATTTCCTTGATGGCTTTTGCCACAGGTGCGATGGCTGATATCACTTTTTCAGCTACTCAAGACGGCTCAACCCTCAACATCGACAAAGCAATGTTCGATACAGATGCTTCAAAAGAGTTTTTAGCGACTGGTAAAAACCCTTACATCGGTAACGAAGAAGCCATTAAAAAAGGCAAAAAAATCTTCAATCTGTACTCTTGCGTTGCCTGTCACGGTGGTAAAGGTGAAGGCGCTGTAGGTCCAGGCTTGATCGGTGCAAACTTCCGTTATGCGAAAAACGCAACTAACAAAGGGATGTTTGAAACAATCTGGCACGGTACTAACGGTGGTATGGGTGCTAAAGGCTTTGGCTTGATGGCTCCAGATGATGGTATCAAACCAGACGAACTGCTGAAAGTGATTGCTTTCATTCGTAGCAATAGCAACGTAGGCATGACAGGTAACGAATAATTCGTTACGAATAAAAACGGTCACTGAGGTGACCGTTTTTTGTTTTTGTGGCACAATAAATGCAGTCGGTTTCATTATAAAAAACAATTAAAAACCGTTTTATTTCAAAGAACATGGATCTTAGGAAAGATGGGGGTAATCATGAGAAGTATGCTTTTAACAACGCTGCTTGCCGCAATGTTGGCAGCCTGTAATAACGGTGGCCAATCTGGTGCGGCAGCGGATGCCGGCGGTGGTGATATCAAGGCGATTCAGTTTGTGACAACACAAGATGGTCAGCCGATGGAAATTGACCAGAAAATGTTTGATACACCAGCCGCAAAAGAATTTTTGGCGACGGGTAAAAACCCTTATATCGGCAACGAAGAGGCCATTAAAGAAGGTAAGAAAAGATTTAACCTGTTCTCTTGTGTGGCTTGCCACGGTGGTCATGGAGAAGGGGCCGTTGGTCCAGGCTTGATTGGTGAGAATTTCCGCTATGCCAAGAATGCGACTAACAAAGGCATGTTCGAAACCATTTGGCATGGTACCAATGGTGGGATGGGGGCCAAAGGATTTGGCTTGATGGCGCCGGATGATGGTTTGAAACCGGATGACGTGTTGAAAGTCATCGCCTTTATTCGTAGTCATGCCAAAATCACTGGTAACGAATAACGGTATAATTGAGATGTTGTGCGCGCTTGGCAGTACGGCAGGCGCGCTTTTTTATTGAAGGATTAAGCGTGAGCGTAACAGACGAAAATGATTTGCACCATGTCATCATTGTGGGTGGTGGTGCTGGTGGCCTGGAGTTGGCAACCAAACTGGGCGATTCTCTGGGTAAAAAGAAAAAGGCCAGAATTACGCTGATTGATGCTACCAGAACCCATGTATGGAAGCCATTGCTGCATGAGATTGCAGCGGGCAGCATGGACCCTGATCGTCATGAGCTGGAGTATCTGGCACAAGCGCACTGGCATCATTTCAAGTTCCGTCTGGGCCGCATGGATGGCCTGAACCGTAGCACACGTGAAGTGCTGCTGGCGCCCGTGCATGATGAAGATGGTAACGAGATTATTGCACGTCGTTCCTTCAAGTACGATACCTTGATTATTGCCGTCGGTAGTACGACCAATGACTTTGGGATCAAGGGTGCACGCGAGTTCTCAATTGCGCTGGACACCCAGTCACAAGCACAGAAGTTCCACCGTTATCTGCACAATGCCCTGTTGCGTGCACAAACGCAGCCTGAGCCACTCAAACCAGGTCAACTGGAAGTGGCGATTGTGGGTGCAGGTGCCACCGGGGTTGAGCTGGCTGCAGAATTGCATAATACGACGCGTGAATTGGCGGCGTATGGCCTGGATAAGATTGACGCGGACCGCGATGTGAAAATCTCGCTGATCGAAGCCAGTGACCGCATTTTGCCTGCGTTACCGCCTAAATTGTCCTATGCCGTAGACGTTGAGTTGCGTAAGCTGCGTGTCAATGTGTTTACCGGGGAACGTGTGACTGAGGTGTCGTCCAAAGGCATTACGACGCACAGTGGTCGTACCATTCCCGCTGAATTGGTGGTGTGGGCTGCAGGCATTAAGGCGCCAGATTTCCTGAAGGATATTGATGGCCTGGAAACTAACCGTATCAACCAGTTGGTGGTGAATCAGCACTTGCAAACCACACGTGACGAGAACATTTTCGCCTTTGGTGACTGTGCAGCTTGCCCATGGTTGGGACACGATACAACCGTGCCACCACGCGCACAAGCTGCGCACCAGCAGTCTTCGTTGCTGGTTAAAACGGTTAAGGCACGTGTGGCTGGTAAAGCACAGTTGCCAGAGTTCCACTATACCGATTACGGTTCATTGGTGAACCTGGGTAAATACTCTACCGTTGGTAGCCTGATGGGCGCTGTCGCCGGTGGCAGCATGTATATTCAGGGCCTGTTTGCACGCGTGATGTATCGTTCGTTGTACAAAATGCACTTGATGGCCTTGCACGGCATCATGGCGGTGATTGTGCATACGATTGGACGCATTATCTCCAGACGTACTGAGCCGCATGTGAAACTGCACTAAGTGATGGCAATAAAAAAGGCGCTTCAAGCGCCTTTTTTATTGGGAGTGTGTTTAAGATTATTGCTGAATTTGTTTGCGGTAAACCAGGGTAATCAAAGACATGCTCACGATGATGAATACACCAAAAATAGCCACAATCGTGTTGATCTCGAGCTTCGCACCGACCATCCAGGTGTAGGCACCCAGCAATAACAAGATACCGATGTTCTCGTTAAAGTTTTGCACGGCGATCGAGTGTCCTGCGCCAAGCAAATGATGCCCTCTATGCTGTAACAACGAGTTAAGCGGTACCAGGAAATAACCTGACAGTACACCAATCACAAACAGCAGAATACCCGCCAGTATGGGGCTGTGGATCACCATCATGCTGATGACCAGGATGCCCATATAGATGCCGGCGGGCAGTACTTTTACCGCGTTCTCAAGCTCTACATAGCGTGAGGCCACGATTGAGCCCACCGCGATACCCACCGCCAGGATGGCGATCAAATAGGTGGCTTGCTGCTGTGAGAATCCCAGCCTGACATCTGCCCATTGCAATACTACAAACTGCAGGGTGGCGCCTGCTCCCCAGAAAAGCGTGGTCACGGCCAGCGAGACTTGCCCTTGCGGATCTTTCCATAGCGTAATAAAGGCGTGCCAGAAGTCCTTGAGCAAGAAACGCAGCGTTTTTTGCTCAACCTTGTGGTCAATCGGCACCTTGGGGATGTAATAGTTAAAGCCTGCCGCCAGCAAATATAGCAGCATGATGCAGGCAATGCCGATATAGGGATTGTTGATGGAGAGCGTGGAGCCGAGAACCGGGCCGAGGATGATGGCGGTCACGGTGGTGCCTTCCATCCAGGCGTTGGCCTTGATCAGCAGTTTTGACGGCAGCATCTCGGTCAGGATGCCGTATTTTGCCGGAGAGTAGGCAGCCGCGCCGACGCCGACAATGGCATAAGCATACAGGGGCGGGACGCCGACCAACGCCATTAAACAGCCGATAAACTTCAGGCCGTTACTTAGGAACATCACGCGACCTTTGGGCAGTGCATCGGCAAATGGGCCGACAAAAGGCGCCAGCACAATATAGGAAATGACAAAGAACTCCCGCAGCAGCGGTTCGTGCCAGCTTGGTGCGTTCAGCTGGGCCAGCAGCGCAATGGCTGCAAACAGGAGTGCATTGTCGGCGATTGCCGATAAAAACTGGGCAATCAGTAAGGTGTAAAAGCCTTTAACCATCACATTCAAGCAGACTGCGTCTACAGGACCTCGGCTGCAAAATCTGCCAGGCGTGAGCGTTCGCCACGCACCAGGGTGATATGGCCATTATGCGACCAGTTCTTGAAGCGATCGACCACATACGTCAGGCCTGAGCTACCCTCGGTCAGGTAGGGGGTATCGATCTGCGCGATGTTGCCTAAACAAACGACTTTGGTGCCTGGGCCTGCGCGTGTAATCAAGGTCTTCATTTGTTTGGGTGTAAGGTTTTGCGCTTCATCAATAATTAAAAACTTGTTGAGGAAGGTGCGGCCGCGCATAAAGTTCAGTGACTTGATTTTAATGCGTGTGCGGATTAAGTCCTGGGTCGCTGCGCGTCCCCACTCGCCCACATCCTCATCCGTTTTATTCAACACATCCAGGTTATCTTCCAGCGCGCCCATCCATGGCGCCATTTTCTCTTCTTCAGTGCCTGGCAAAAAGCCGATGTCTTCACCGACCGGCACGGTGACGCGCGTCATGATGATTTCCGAGTAGCGCTTTTTATCCAGTGTTTGTGTCAGCGCGGCAGCCAGTGTCAGCAGGGTTTTACCAGTACCCGCCTGGCCGAGCAACGTGACAAAATCAATGTCAGGATCCATCAGCAAGTTCAAGGCAAAGTTCTGCTCACGGTTACGTGCCGTAATGCCCCACACGCTGTGTTTGGGGTTCTGGTGATCATGCACCACTTCCAGCACGGCGGAATTATCTTCTATTTTGCGTACGATGGCATGGAACGGTTTGTTATATTCATAAAACACAAATTCGTTCACCAGCAGGGATTTGACAACTGGGCCGCTGATTTTATAAAACATGCGTCCTGACTCTTGCCAGGAGTCCATGTCCTTGCTGTGTGTTTCCCAAAAGTCTTCCGGCAGTTCGCGCAGGCCGGTGTACAGCATGTCGCTGTCTTCCAGCACCTTGTCATTGAAGTAGTCTTCAGATGGCACGCCCATGGCACGGGCTTTAATGCGGATATTGATATCCTTGCTGACCAGGATGACGTTGCGTTTGGCAAACTGTTTTTTCAGGGACAGGGCGACGCTGATGATCTGGTTATCCGCCTTGCTGCCTGCCAGGCCCGGCAGGTCCGTTGGCACATGTTCCATCTGGAAAAACAGCTTGCCGGTCAGGTGGCGATTGCCCTGAATGCCCAGTGGACAGCCTTCTTCCAGTTTGTCGGTATCTATGCTGCCGATGATTTCTTCCAGAAAGCGGCTGGCCTGACGGGCATTGCGGGCGACTTCAGTCAGCCCTTTTTTGTTGTTGTCTAGTTCCTCCAGTGTCACCATTGGCAAATAGACATCGTGCTCTTCAAATCTGAACAGCGACGACGGGTCGTGCATCAGAACGTTGGTATCAAGAACAAACAGCTTGGTGTGTGGAGCACGGGCCATAGAAAATCACTTTTATGAGTGGGAAGACTGAATGCTGGCATATACCTCAGCGGCATGACCATCCACTTTGACACCACGCCATTCACGGACAATGATGCCTTGTGGATTGACCAGGAATGTACTGCGTTCAATGCCACGTACCTGTTTTCCGTACATGTTTTTCATTTTAATGACGTTGAATGCCTGACAGGCGATTTCTTCACTGTCAGAAATCAGCTCAAATGGAAACGTGTACTTGGCTTTGAAATTTTCGTGTGATTTCAGGCTGTCGCGTGAAATGCCAAAGACCACGGCATTGGCTGCAGCAAACTGTTCATGCATATCGCGAAACTGCATGCCTTGGGTCGTACAGCCGGGCGTGGCGTCTTTGGGGTAAAAATAGAGAACGAGAAACTTACCTAAATAGTCTTTGCTATTAAATTGCAGGCCGGAGGTGGCCGGTAAGGAGAGTTCTGGAACAGGTGAATTCAACATAGTAGTCATGACAATCACTTAATCACATTGTTGATAAAAATACAAAATTAAGCAAGCACAAAAACGCAAATTACTGCGGTAATGTAATGGTGATGCGGGTGCCTGCCCCTGCTTTGCTGTCAAAGGTCATGGCGCCGCCAAGTTCTTCGCAAACCTTAAAGGCAAACGGGATGCCCAGGCCAGTGCCAAAGCGTTTGGTGGTTGGCCCTGGGGTTAATGCATGTGGGTCTGGTTTAAACGGCATGCCAGGCCCCTGATCCGTGATGACCAGGGTCAGCAGGTTGTTCGCCAATCCACATTGAAGATGAATCTCCTCGCCTTTTGGTGAGGCTTCCGAAGCGTTTAGAAGCAGGTTGTACAGCATTTGTTCCAGCAAGTGTTCATCCGTC
This sequence comes from Methylophilus sp. 14, assembly GCF_015354345.1. Lineage (GTDB taxonomy): Bacteria > Pseudomonadota > Gammaproteobacteria > Burkholderiales > Methylophilaceae > Methylophilus. The sequence continues at coordinate 204,758 of NZ_JADKYS010000002.1, forward strand.
AGCACTAAACGTTTGATGACCGCGCTATTTTCAATCACCCTGATCTGTTTTTCATCCAGTTTGGGCTGCAAGGTTGAGATCGCGCCCTGCACAATAGATGAAAGCAATAACTGGTTGAGCATGGGCTTGATCGGGTGCAGATAAGACAGCAGGCTGCCTGTCCAACGCTCCAGCCTGTCCACTGTGTGGATAATGCCTTGAATTGACTCTAATGTGTCTTTGTCTAGCAGCGGGTCATCAATCACTTGTGCGGTGGCGCGTATGCTGGCCAGCGGATTACGGATATTATGCGCCAGCATGGGCACCAGCAGGCCGAGCGCTGCCTGCTTTTCACTTTTAACCAGCGCATCGCGGCTGGCGGCCAGGTCTTCGGCCATTTTATTAATTTCTCTCGACAGCACCGCTAACTCTTCTGCGCCAGCCTCAGGTACCTGATGGATCAGGTTGCCAGTACTGATGGCATTGGTGGCCTGCATGATGTCATTAATGGGTCGCACGATAGAGTCTTTGAGGATGCGACGTGAATATACAATCAGAATACAGGCCAGCAACAACGGCAGAGAAAGCACGGCAATCGAGTTGCTTCTGGCATCGTCCAGCCGATGTTTGATTTCGCCCTGTTTGATCATGAGCAAGAGCTCGGCACGCTTGGAGACCTCTTCATAATGCCTGAAAATGCCGGTTTCAATGTCCTGGTAGATGGATTTTTGCGCTTTGCGATCCGGGTTGTTTTGGTAGCGGTAAAACAGGGCGGGTGCTTCATTGACCAGGCTGCGGTATTTACGCTCAATCTCCATCAGCGCTTCACGTTCTTCCTGGTCGATGGCAATTTTCTGCAGGCGATCCAGATGTTCCAGAATGGCAGAGGTATATTGATTGTATTCGTATAACGCATTTTCTTCCTGTAGAAAAAACGCATCGAACAATTCTTTGGTTTGGCGGTAGAGATCGCCGCGAACCAGATAAATTTCCTGAATCACAAAATTAATCCGTTGTGATTGCTTGGAGGCCTTGTCCCACAGATAAATGCCATAAGCACCACTGGCCACAGCGAGGACTATGAGGGCAATAAAGTACAAGTCATGAAACAGCAGCAGTAGCCTGAGCGGCTTGTCGTGGGCACTTTGAGCAGATGCCGCAGATGATGAGCGCTTGAACAGCATCGCTAGTTACTGACCAGTTTGAAACTGACCGGGACATTGGTGGATTTTAACCTGCCACGCAAAATATCGTTAAACAGCGATTTTAGCTGCGATTTGGTGACCGTGGCGATGGCGGCATCATCCAGCGCCTTGTTGCCACTGGATTCGATGACTTCGATGCTGATCACATTGCCATGGTCATCAAAGGTAATGTGCAGATTGGTGACCCCTTCAATCCCGCGGTCCATGGCGATCCTGGGGTAGCGCAGATTTTTTTGGATTTCACGCTGGGCTGCGGCTTTAAATGCATTGCGCGCCGCTTCAATATCGCCCTCACTCGGGCCGCTAGGCTTGGCTGGTTCTGCTGGCGGCGCTGGCGGAGCGGGGGGCACAACTACCTCGGGTTTGGCTTCACTGGCCGATGGTTTAGCTGCAATCACCGGGGGCGCTGGGGACTCAACGACCGGGTGAGGTGATTCTGTCGCGTGCTCAGGCTTTTGCGGCACGACGGGCTTGGGTTCCAGCGGTTTTTGTTCTATGGGCCTGGGCTCAGCTTTTGGCTGAACAGGTTGCTGCTTGGGGGGCTGTGGTGTTGGTGGGGCTGGCTCCGGCGGCGTTGGCGCAGGCACGGTGACGGCGGGAGGCTCTTCTTTCACCAGTTCAATCTGGATTTCCTGCTTTTTTGGTGGCGGCAGGTCGTAGTCAGGTTTGGGGAGCGTAAACATGATCGCAGCATGTATCAGCAGCGATGCGATCAGGCACCACTCTATGACATGATTGAACTGTTTAGACTCTTTTAACACGGCTTGCACGCCAACACCTTTATGATTAACGCCCACTGCGAGCCGACACTATAAGCTATTTTTTATGATTCATGCCAGCGTGCGCAGAAGGTGAGGTTAGCAAATACCGCTAAATGGTTGTACTTCAACCAATGTGCCAGCGGCCAGTGCGCTGGTTTTGTCATCCAGCACAATAAAGCAATTGGCCTGGCTCATGCTGCTCAAAATCCCCGAGCCTTGCTCGCCGGTGGTTTTCACTTTCCAGGCGTCACCTTCTTTGAATAAGATGCCACGCTGGAACTCAGTCCGCCCCGGGGCCTTTTTAATCGGGCTGACACACTCGACCTTGAAGCAGGGTTGTGCCAGTGTATTCGTTCCCATCAGGTGTTTGAGCGCCGTTTGGACAAACTGGTAAAAGGTCACCATGGTAGAGACCGGGTTGCCGGGTAAGCCAAAATAATGCGCCTGGCCGATTTTGCCATAGGCCAGCGGGCGGCCCGGTTTCATATTGATTTTCCAGAATAAAACCTGGCCGTGTGTGGCCAGCAGTTGTTTCATAAAGTCAGCCTCGCCTACCGAAACGCCGCCACTGGTAATCACCACGTCATGTTCTGCTGCCGCTGCTAGCAAGGTTTTTTCAAGCGCAGCGGGGTCATCGGCGACATTGCCCAGATCATGCATGTCTACACCCAAGGCTTGTAACATGCCCCACAGGCTATAGCGGTTGCTGTCGTAAATCTGGCCAGTCTGCAATGGCTGCCCCACACTGACCAGCTCATCGCCGGTGCTGAAAAAAGCCACTTTCAGGCGGCGGTAGACTTGAATCTCGGCAATGCCTAACGATGCGAGCAGGCCCATGTCTGCCGGTTGTATTTGGTGGCCGCGCGCCAGCACGGTTTGCCCGGTGGCGATGTCTTCACCAGTCAGGCGGATATTAGCTCCCAGTGCCGGGATTTTGAGCAGGCTGACACTTTCGCCCTCAACCGCGGTATGTTCCTGCATGACGACGGTATCCACACCGGCTGGAATCACTGCGCCGGTCATGATTTTGACGCAAGCGCCTGCCGGTAACTCACCTGTAAATGGATTGCCCGCAAATGCGGTGCCGATGATTTTCAACGGTTGCGTGGCTTCTGCATGTCTAAAAGCAAAGCCGTCCATGGCCGAGTTGTCGTGCCCTGGCACATTCATGCCTGAGGTCACCGAAGTTGATAATATGCGTCCCAGCGCGTGCCTGATGTGAGTGGTCTCGGTGTCTTGGACCGGCGACAAGAATTGCTGGATATACTGGCGCGCTTGCGTCACCGACATGGCATTCGGGTCATAGTCATCTGCGCAGGAAGGATTGCTGGCCAGTTGTTGCAAAAGGGCTTGGTTAGTCATGATGGCTGGGGTGATGGTTGATGTTAGTAAATGCTTGCTCATCTTCAAAGCTCACAAATACGTGGGGGTGCTGCGCTTGCCAGGCGCTGACTTTGCGCTGGCCTTGTGCCAGGAATGCATCAAGGTCTGCGCTTAATTGTCGTGGCATTAGGCAAAATACCGGATGCGTGGCACCGTCGCTGCGTGCAATAGCCAGCATGGTGAGGGTGTTGTTAATCGCCGCGGCGTCACGGATTGCATGGCACAGCCGACTCACCAAATCCAGTGGCAGCAATGGTGAGTCGCAAGGGACGCTGAGTATCCAGTCTGTGGTGGCGTGATGCATGCCTGCTTGCATGCCAGCCAGCGGGCCGTCAAAATGGTCGTTGGCATCTGTGATCACCGGCACGCCAAACTGCTGGTATTGTTCCAGATGGCGGTTTGCATTGATGATGACATGATCCACTTGTGGTTGTATGCGCTCCAGCACATGCGCGACCATAGGTTTATGCGGCTCATTGGGCTTGTCTTGATAATTGACCAGGCCTTTGTCAGCACCGCCCATGCGCATGCCGCGCCCACCGGCCAGTATCACTGCGGTAATCTGCATTAACCACCCGTATGCGACATAAAGCGCACGACCGCCGGTGCCGCACGCCTTAAATCAAAGTCGTGCCCTTCGGGTTTGATGCGCATACCATGCAAAATAGCATCGACCAAAGGCTGGTCGTCGTCAGGATGCGCGCGCAGGAGTGGCAGCAAATTGACTTGATGGTCTTGCCCCAGGCACAGGAAGAGTTCGCCCTGGCAGGTGATGCGCACGCGGTTGCAGCTCTCACAGAAATTATGGCTGTGGGGTGAGATAAAGCCAATTCTGGTTCGCGCGCCATTGACCTGCCAATAACGCGCAGGACCGCCTGTCCTGTGCGTGCTAGGCGTGAGTGAGAACTTACTTTTTAGCAAGGCGAGTGTTTCGGTATTGCTGACACAGCTTTGTTCGCGGTTATGATCGACAGCGCCTAGCGGCATCTCTTCAATAAAGCTGATGTCGACCTGTTTTTCAATCGCAAAGTTCACCAGGGCTTCGGCTTCATCGTCGTTGATGCCACGCATCAGCACCGTATTGATCTTAATATTGTCAAAGCCTGCAGACCTGGCTGCATCCAACCCGGTGAGCACTTTTGATAATTCGCCCACGCGGGTGATGGTTTTAAAACGGTGTTCTTGCAGGCTGTCGATAGAGATATTGATGCGTTTGACGCCTGCCGTTTTCAGTGCCACGGCATATTTATCCAGTTGGCTGCCATTGGTGGTGAGTACGCACTCATCCAGCCCTGGCAAATGGCCGATTTCTTCGAACAGCCACATGGCGTTTTTGCGTACCAAAGGTTCACCACCGGTAATGCGAACTTTACGCACGCCCATACGGACAAATAGTTTAACGAGGCGTGCACATTCTTCCAGTGACAACACGGCATCGCGCGGCAGGAAAGTCATGTCTTCTGCCATGCAGTATTGGCAACGGAAATCACAACGATCAGTGATCGACAGGCGAATATAGTCCACCCGCCGACCAAACTGGTCGATCAATTGTGAAGGAATGTTCGCAATGGTTTGCATGACGGTATCAAGGTCTAAAAGTAATTCGTATTTTATGCCCTTTTTAGGCTTTCACAAGGCATAAATAGAGGATATGATTCGAGGGTGATGGAATGTAACTAAATTGTAACTAGTTAAATGTGAGGTCGGTTTGGATAACACATTAAGCCATAAGCAACACGCGCAAATTCAGGCGCATATTCAAGCACACCAGCATGTGCCTGGCGGGCTGATGCCTTTGTTGCATGCGATTCAGGACGATATCGGCTATGTGCCGGAAACCGTTTATCCGGAGATCGCCAAAGCCCTGGCCCTGTCGGTGGCCGAGGTGCATGGTGTCGTCTCTTTTTACCATCATTTCCGTACGCATCCCATCGGCAAGCATGTGCTGCAAATCTGTCGCGCTGAGTCTTGTCAATCCATGGGGTCTGCCAATCTCGAAGCTGATTTGAAAGCAAAGTTAGGCGTGGATTACCATCAAACCACTGCCGACGGTAACGTGACCTTATTGCCGGTGTATTGTCTGGGCAACTGTGGCTGTTCGCCAGCCGTCATGCTCGATGATGAAGTCTATGGACGCATGAGTGCCGAAAAAGTCGCTGATTTAATCACCGAGGTGTGCCATGGTTAAAATCTATGTGCCAATTGACTCGACCGCGCTGTCATTGGGGGCTGAACGCACCGCGAAAAAAATCATGCAAGAGGCGCAGGCGCGCGGTATCGAAATCACGCTGGTGCGTAACGGTTCACGCGGCTTGTTCTGGCTGGAACCGCTGGTGGAAGTTGAAACGGCGCAAGGTCGTGTCGCCTTTGGCCCGGTGCAGCCCTCCGATGTGGCTGGCTTGTTTGATGCAGAGTTTACCCAAGCGCAAGCTGATCAAGCCAAAGCGCATCCCTTGTATCTTGGCTTGACCGATGAACTGGCCTGGCTGAAAAAACAGCAACGTTTAACCTTCGCCCGCGTCGGCATCACTGACCCGCTTTCACTCGAAGATTATCTGGCGCATGACGGTTACCAAGGCCTTAAAAATGCTTTGGCCATGTCCGGCACCGATATTGTTAAAGCGGTGACCGACTCAGGGTTGCGTGGTCGTGGCGGCGCTGCTTTCCCGACCGGTATCAAGTGGAATACCGTACTCAACGCACCGGCTGAGCAGAAGTATGTGGTGTGTAACGCCGATGAAGGCGATTCCGGCACCTATTCTGACCGCATGATCATGGAAGATGATCCTTTTGTGTTGATTGAGGGCATGACCATTGCCGGGATTGCAGTGGGGGCGACGCAAGGCTATATCTATTTGCGCAGCGAGTATCCGCATGCGCTGAAAACACTCAACGAAGCCATCCGTAAAGCCAACCTGGCAGGCTATTTGGGCGACAATATCCAAGGCTCTGGCCACACTTTTCATCTGGAGGTACGTCGTGCTGCGGGCGCTTATGTGTGTGGTGAAGAAACCTCCTTGCTGGAAAGTCTGGAAGGTAAGCGCGGTCTGGTGCGCTTTAAACCACCATTGCCTGCGATTGAAGGCTTGTTTGGCAAACCGACCATTGTCAATAATGTGATTTCCCTGGCGACCGTGCCGATTATCCTGGACAAGGGCGCGCAATATTATGCTGATTACGGCATGGGCCGTTCGCGCGGCACGCTGCCTATCCAGTTGGCAGGCAATTTAAAACAGACTGGCCTGGTCGAGTTGGCATTTGGGGCGACCTTGCGCGAGCTACTGTATGACTATGGCGGTGGTTCTGCATCCGGGCGTCCGATTCGTGCCGTGCAAGTGGGCGGCCCATTAGGGGCTTACCTGCCGGAGAGCCAGTTTGATACGCCGCTGGATTACGAAGCATTCACCAAGATTTGGGCCGTACTCGGCCATGGCGGCATTGTGGCGTTTGATGACAGTGTCGATATGGCCAAAATGGCGCGCTACGCCTTTGAGTTTTGTGCCGTTGAAAGTTGCGGCAAATGCACGCCGTGCCGCATTGGTTCGACGCGCGGCGTTGAGGTGATGGACAAGATTGTGCTGGGTAAAAATCACCCGCAAAATGTGCAGTTACTGCGCGATTTGTCCGACACCATGCTCAATGGTTCTTTGTGCGCACTAGGCGGCATGACGCCTTACCCGGTGCTCAGTGCCTTGAATCATTTCCCTGAAGATTTTGGTCTAAGTAATAAAGAAGCTGCTGCCTAAGGGCAGCAAAGGATGACGTTATGGATGACATCAAATATACCTCTGCACAGCCGCAAGTCCCTAAGTACAATGCGGATACCGATTACGGCACGCCCAAGTCTGACAGCACCACCATGGTGACGTTGAACATAGACGGTATAGACGTGACCGTGCCTGACGGCACTTCTATCATGCATGCCGCGCAACTGGGCGGTGTGACTGTGCCCAAACTGTGTGCGACGGACTCATTGGAGCCGTTTGGCTCCTGTCGTTTGTGTCTGGTCGAGATTGAAGGCCGCCGTGGCTATCCGGCCTCCTGTACTACACCGGTGGCGCCAGGGCTCAAGGTCAAAACACAAACGCCTAAACTGGCCGATGTGCGCCGTGGCGTGATGGAGTTGTATATTTCTGATCACCCACTGGATTGTCTGACCTGTGCTGCCAATGGCGATTGCGAGCTGCAAGACATGGCGGGCGCGGTGGGGCTGCGCGAAGTACGTTATGGTTATGACGGTGAAAACCACCTCGGCCAGGCGAAAGACGAGTCTAATCCTTATTTCACCTTTGATGCGTCCAAATGTATTGTGTGCTCGCGCTGTGTACGCGCCTGTGAAGAAACCCAAGGCACATTCGCCCTGACGATTCAGGGCCGTGGCTTTGACAGCAAGGTCTCTGCCGGTGGCAAAGATTTCCTTGAGTCCGAGTGTGTGTCTTGCGGTGCCTGTGTGCAAGCCTGTCCGACCGCGACCTTGATGGAAAAAACCGTGATTGAAGCCGGTACGCCGGAGCACAAAATCACCACCACGTGTGCGTATTGTGGCGTGGGTTGCAGTTTTGATGCCGAAATGAAAGGCGAGCAGGTTGTGCGTATGACACCGAGTAAAGAAGGTGGCGCCAACCATGGTCATAGTTGTGTAAAGGGCCGTTTTGCCTGGGGATATGCTACCCATGCTGACCGTATCATCACGCCTATGATCCGTAAAAGTATTCATGACCCCTGGCAAAAAGTGGGTTGGGATGAGGCGTTTAATTATGCTGCCAGCGAAATCCAGCGCATTCAAGCCAAATATGGCAAAGCGTCCGTGGGCGGTATTACCTCAAGCCGCTGTACCAATGAAGAGGTATATGTCACACAAAAGCTGATTCGTGCGGTGTTTGGCACTAACAACGTAGATACTTGCGCCCGGGTTTGCCATAGCCCGACCGGTTATGGCTTGAAGCAAACCCTGGGGGAATCTGCCGGTACGCAAACGTTTGATTCCGTGATGAAGTCTGATGTTATTTTCGTGATGGGGGCAAACCCTACCGATGGTCACCCTGTTTTTGGCTCCCTCATGAAACGCCGTCTGCGTGAAGGTGCCAAGCTGATCGTGGTCGACCCGCGTGAAATTGACCTGGTGTCTAATTCAGCGCATGTGCGTGCCGATTACCATTTGAAGCTGCGTCCTGGCACCAATGTGGCCATGATCTCTGCCATTGCCCATGTGATTGTGACTGAGGGGTTGGTGCAGGAAGACTTTGTCAAAACGCGTTGTGAGTGGGATTCTTTCGTCGCCTGGCGTGACTTTGTCGCCAAGCCGGAAAACTCTCCTGAAGCACTGGAAAAAGAGTTGGGCGTGCCAGCGCAAGCGGTACGCGAAGCTGCACGCTTGTATGCCACCGGCGGCAACGCTGCCATTTACTACGGCTTGGGTGTCACTGAGCACAGCCAGGGCTCTACCACCGTGATGGGGATTGCCAACCTTGCCATGGCGACGGCCAACATTGGCCGCGAAGGCGTGGGTGTTAACCCGTTACGCGGCCAAAACAACGTGCAAGGTTCTTGTGATATGGGTTCCATGCCGCATGAATTCCCAGGCTACCGCCATGTGTCTGATGACGCGACGCGCGCGCAGTTTGAGCAGGCCTGGGGTGTGAAATTAAGTGCCGACCCTGGTTTGCGTATTCCTAATATGCTGGACCTGGCGGCTGAAGGCAGTTTCAAAGCCGTGTATTGTGTCGGTGAAGATATTGCCCAGTCAGACCCAGATACCCAGCACGTGACACATGCACTGGAAAGTATGGAGTGCGTGATTGTGCAGGACTTGTTCCTCAACGAAACCGCCAAGTTTGCCCATGTGTTCTTCCCTGGCGCTTCTTTCCTTGAGAAAAATGGTACCTTTACCAATGCCGAACGCCGGATTTCACCCGTGCGTAAAGTGATGACGCCTAAGAATGGTCTCAGAGACCATGGTAATCATGAGGCTGGGATGGAAGACTGGGAAATTACAGCTAAATTCTCAGAAGCGTTGGGTTACCCTATGCATTATGCGCATGCCAGCGAAATCATGGACGAGATTGCGGCACTGACACCGACCTTCACCGGTGTCAGCTTCAAAAAACTCGATGAACTGGGCAGTATCCAATGGCCATGTAATGAGGAAGCACCGACAGGCACGCCGACCATGCATGTCGATGAATTTGTGCGCGGTAAGGGCAAGTTCTTTATTACCCAATATGTGCCGACCACTGAGCGCGTGAACCTGAAATATCCGTTGATCCTCACCACTGGTCGTATCTTGTCGCAATACAATGTGGGCGCACAAACCCGCCGTACCCAAAACGTGGCCTGGCATCATGAGGATGTGATTGAAATCCATCCGCACGATGCTGAAGACCGTGGCATTGCAGAAGGCGATTGGGTTGGGATTAGCAGCCGTGCAGGTCAAACCGTATTGCGTGCCAAGATTACCGAGCGTGTGCAGCCTGGTGTGGTCTATACCACCTTCCATCATCCAGAATCAGGCGCGAATGTGATTACCACCGACAACTCAGACTGGGCAACCAATTGCCCTGAATACAAAGTCACAGCTGTACAAGTGTCCAAGGTGAATCAGTTATCTGATTGGCAGCAACATTACCGTGCATTTAGTGACACGCAAGTTGAATTGTCGGGAATGGATCCGAATACAGTTGTTTCTTGATGGCAGTTGAACTTGATGACCGTTGAAGTGGATGTGAAGGATTGTCCGTTGCCTGTGAGTGACGAGTGGCCGCCGATGGCCGCCGAGCAGGCAGTGAGTACACTGACGGTGACCCGTTGGCGCCAGGGCCAGTCATCTGGTTTGCTGGATGCCGTGGCAGAAGAAGTGCCAATTGCGCTGGTGTATAACGGCATTTCGCATGTGGTGATGCTGGCGACACCGGCTGACCTTGAGGATTTTGCCTATGGTTTTTCGTTTACTGAGGGCATTATCACGCATCGTAGCCAGATTTACGGCGTGGATGCCCAAGCCTTGTTTCATGCGAATGGACAATTGCAAGGCATAGAGTTACATATTGAATTGGCGACCGAGCAGTTTGCAGCGCTCAAGGCGCAGCGCCGCAATTTGACCGGGCGCACTGGCTGTGGTTTGTGTGGTGCCGAGAGTTTGCAACAAGTGTTTAAACAGCCCAAGTCAGCGACCAGTCCGTTGGTGACGGTGTCATCGTCAGCCATTGATGCAGCGCTGCTGGGGTTGAAATCACAGCAACGATTGCAGCAACTGACGGGTGCTACCCACGCCAGTGCGATTGCAGATGCCAGTGGGCGGGTGGTATGCGTGCGCGAGGATGTCGGCAGGCATAATGCACTGGATAAGCTGATTGGCAGCTTGTTGCGGCAGGGATGTGATTTTTCAACGTTTTGGGCCCAGCACTGGGTGTTAACCACCAGCCGGGCCAGTTACGAAATGGTGCAAAAAGTGGCGATGTGTGGCGGGCAGACATTGATTGCCCTGTCTGCGCCCACCGCACTGGCTGTCAATCTGGCGCAGGAGTATGGATTTTTGCTGGTTGGCTTTGCCAAAATCGGGCAGTGCGTGGTGTATAGCGGCGCTTTGTCAGAAACTGACGCATGTGCGTCTTGCTAGAAAGAGTGTAAGCCTATGGAAGTGGAAAAACTAATCAAAATGGCCAACCAGATTGGCGACTTTTTCGAGGCGAATCCAGATGTGGAAGAGGCCAAGCTGGAGATTGCCAGCCACCTTAAAAAATTCTGGAATTCAGTGATGATTAAATCGCTGGTTGCGCATGTGCAGCAACATCAAGGGCAGGGGCTGCATCCGCGGGTGATTGCGGCTATTCAGCAACACGTACAGGCATAAACGTTTTCAGCATGTGCCCATCACATGATGGGCGCTAGACAAACAGTACTGCCGAACCCCTACAGCGCTTTTAATGGCGTTGCAATAACCTGAAGGATTCCCGGTTCTGGCGGGTTTGCTCACCTTCCCAAATCACTCGCCATTCATCCCCTGGTAGTACATGACGCTTACCTGGCTGGTCTTCAATCAGGTATAAATCACATTGCGTAGACTTGGCTTGTTCGTGGTCTCTTGGAGGTATGACCGCATGCAGGTGTATGCCCGCATGATAGTGCAGCAAGTCCTCTTGCGACGCGCCGATATTTTGTGCGTGGATGCAGTTGTAATGCGCTGGCAAGTGTTTGCGTAGGTCTTCAAACAGCGGCTGGTAGGTACGTGCGGCTTCTATCATTGGTAGCCACAAGCTCATGAATACCGTCCAGGCACAAGTCATGCCGATGGCCCAGTTGGTAGCGCTGGAGCGGTTGGAATGCTTGGCGCGCAACACGATGGATAGCCAAATGAGCGTTACCGCAACGGCAATTGCACCATAAAGCAGGCTGAAGCTGATGGTTTCCAGCCCCGACAAGTAACTCAGGCGCTGATAAAGCTTCACTGGCGAGCCGTTGAGCATGGCCCACCAGCCTAGCCAGGCGATGGCAATTAAAATGCCAAACAAAATCAGGCCAAACCAGTTTAAAGCACCGGCGGCGCCGCGTTTCAGTGTTTCTATGCTGCCCGCAGCCAGCACGGTTAATGGCACTAGCAGCGGCAGTGCGCTGACCTCGCTGCGGTCACTCATGAAGCCGATCAAGATAAAAGCGATGCCGAAGAAAATCAGACCCAATTGAAAGCGGTAGGTACTGAGCACTGATTGCCTGAAGCGCCAAACGCCCCACATGGCAAACGGCAAGGCTGGCCAGGCATACCAGGCCAGCGTCCTTAAAAAGTAGCCATGATTGCCAGGCAACTGGAATTGCCATTGCGATTGCCACCAGGCATGCCACAGGCCGGGCGCCCATTGCTGGCATAGCCAGCACCATAAGCAGATGCCGGGCATGGCCAGTAAGGTGCCCGCCAGCATGGCCCGGTAGGTGGGTTTGTGTTGACGAATGGCGGGCACGAGCAGCAGGCCAAGCACAGACAATATAATGGTGAGTGCAGGGACGACACCGCCTGCCAGAAAGGCTGTTAATAGGCCGGTGCATAGCAACCACATGGCGCGTATTGGTTTGCGCATCACCAGTGCCAGCGCGTAAAAAGCCATGGTGATGCCGCTGAGCGCAGCGACGGCAGGCATCATGGTGTGGGCACTGACGACCAGCCCCAGGCAGCCGATAAAAATAAAATTGGTTTGACGACCTACGCCCAGGTTCCATAATTCACGACCACTGAGCCCGGTCATGATCAGGGTGACCAGCATCCAGAGGCCTACGCTGAGCCTGGCGGCATCATGCGTTGGCAGCAAAGGTGAGAGTAAATGGGCAAAACCGGTGGCTGCCCAGTAAAACAAAGGCGGTGTTTCCAGCAAGGGATGTCCGGCTGAGACCGGGGCAATCCAGTCGCCTTGCGTCCAGCTGGCAGCAGACAGGAATGGGTGGTCGATCAGGGTTTGAATGATGCTGGCAGATTGCGATTCAAATGGCTTCCATGGCGAGTGGCCGATTAATCCGACGCATAGCCAGATGGCGCATAGCAAAATCAGCAGATGCGTTTTTGCGCGCTCGCCGACCTTGGCGCGCGGAGTGGCCATGTTTTCTTGCCAGTCGTGATCAATGTAAAACTGCATGGGTGAGTTGTGGGTCGCTGGATAAACGCATTCTCAGAGTGTGATATTACCCCTGAAATGCCTAGCTATAAAAACAAAAAAGGCAGCCATGCTGCCTTTCTGGACCATATTCGCCGAAATTACATGCCGTATTTTTGGCGGAATTTCTCAACGCGACCAGCAGTATCCACGATCTTCTGTTTGCCAGTGTAGAACGGGTGGCATTGTGAACATACTTCAATGTTCAGGTCTTTGCCTGTGGTTGAACGGGTTTGGAATTTGTTGCCACAGCTACATGTGACGTTGATTTCCGGGTAATTTGGGTGAATATCAGCTTTCATGCTTTCTCTCTAATCTTTAAGCAGTTGCAGTAAACGCGCGATTATCTATGATTTTTATTGATTTATCAATAGCTGGGTGATAAATAATTGCGTCCAGGACAGTATTAGCCGCGACGCATACTGTCGAAGAAGTCGTTGTTGCTCTTGGTTGCCTTGATCTTGTCGAGTAAGAACTCCATCGCCTCGAGGTCGTCCATTGGGTAGAGCAGTTTGCGCAATACCCAGATTTTTTGCAGCACGTCTTTGTCCAACAGCAGCTCTTCGCGGCGAGTGCCAGATTTGTTGACGTTGATGGCTGGGTAGGTACGTTTCTCGGCCATACGTCTATCCAGATGGATTTCCATGTTGCCGGTACCTTTAAATTCTTCGTAAATCACGTCATCCATACGCGAGCCGGTATCCACCAGCGCGGTGGCGATAATCGTCAGTGAACCGCCTTCTTCCACGTTACGGGCGGCACCAAAGAAACGCTTGGGTTTTTGCAGGGCGTTAGCATCCACACCACCAGTCAATACCTTGCCGGATGATGGGATCACCGTGTTGTAAGCACGTGCCAGGCGCGTAATCGAATCCAGCAGGATCACCACGTCTTTTTTGTGCTCTACCAGGCGCTTGGCTTTCTCCAGTACCATTTCAGCCACTTGTACGTGACGGGTCGCTGGCTCATCAAACGTGGATGCCACGACTTCACCACGTACGGAGCGTGTCATTTCTGTCACTTCTTCCGGGCGCTCGTCAATCAGCAGTACGATCATGATACAGTCAGGGTGATTGGCGGTAATCGCATGCGCAATATTCTGCAGCATGACGGTTTTACCGCTTTTCGGGCTGGCCACCAGCAGTGCGCGCTGACCTTTACCAATTGGCGCAATCATGTCGATGACGCGGCTGGTAATGTTCTCTTCGCCACGGATTTCACGTTCAAGGGTCAGTGGTACGGTTGGAAACAGCGGTGTCAGGTTTTCAAACAGGATCTTGTGCTTGGTGTTCTCAGGCGCTTCGTTGTTGACGCTATCCACTTTCACCAGGGCAAAGTAGCGCTCGCCATCTTTAGGCGTGCGGATTTCACCTTGAATACTGTCACCCGTATGCAGGTTGAAGCGGCGGATTTGCGACGGCGACACGTAAATGTCGTCCGGGCCAGCCAGGTATGACGTATCTGGGGAGCGCAAAAAGCCGAACCCATCTGGCAATACTTCCAGCGTGCCGTCGCCAAAAATGCTGTCGCCTTTTTTTGCCTTGTTTTTCAGGATGGCAAAAATAAGGTCTTGCTTGCGCATGCGGCTAGCATTCTCAATATCATTGGCAATGGCCATTTCGACCAGTTCGGTCACGGGGAGATGTTTAAGGTCGGATAAGTGCATGAGTAACTCGCTAGACTGAGAAACGTCGGAGTGATTGAAAAGAAAACCCGGTTTCGCAGACTGGAAACCGGGTGGATAGATTAAATGTTGCTGTCAATAAATGCGCTGAGTTGTGACTTGGACAGCGCACCGACTTTAGTCGCTTCTACGTTGCCATTTTTGAACAACATCAGGGTAGGAATACCACGAATACCGTATTTTGGCGGTGTATTTTGGTTATCATCAATGTTCAGTTTAGCCACTTTCAGGCGACCAGCGTATTCTTTGCTGATATCGTCCAGGATAGGTGCAATCATCTTACAAGGACCACACCACTCTGCCCAGTAATCAACCAGGACCGGGACCGGGGATTGCAATACTTCTTGTTCAAAGCTGGCGTCGCTTAAATGGGTAATGTTATCGCTCATTATTGCCTCGTAAGAATGGTGGAGAATTTAAATCAAATCGTAGATGGATTTAAACAGAAATTTTTTGAAAGTGTGGCTAAAAATTGTTTGAATTAGTAATTTGCTGAAAGATGAAATTACCAAACGAGATAACAACTAGTATAGCAACAGTTTTCCAGCATAATCAAGTTTTTCCTTCTACGTTATTCAATATGGGGCGTATTTTGACTAAAAACAAGGGGTCTGGCCTGCGGTCAAGGTTGTTCATGGTCATTGTGGCCTGGGTGTTGACGAGCACGATTTGGGCAGCGGCGCCGGTAGCAGGCTGGACGATGCATGATATGGCAGGTCATGTACATCAGTTGTCACAGTATTCGGGGCGTTGGGTGGTAGTCAATTACTGGGCGCCATGGTGTCCGCCTTGCCTGGAGGAAATGCCTGAACTGGTGACTTTTTATGATGCGCATGCCAAAGCGGGCGTGGTGGTGCTAGGCGTGGCTGTGCAATACGAATCCGTGCAAAGCGTGAAAAAGTATGCCGATGATATGCTGATTTCTTATCCGATCGTGCTGGGGGAGGCGCAAAAAATTGCGATACCACCCCCGGAGGTGTTGCCGACGACCTATATTTATGCGCCGGATGGCTCGCTTTATAAAGTAAAACGCGGCGCCTTAAGCAGGCAGTGGTTGGAAAACCTGCTTAAGGAGGCCGCGTCTGCGCCTAAATAAGGTTTAAAATTAAATAGTGACCGCTTCGCCAGCTGGATTGATCACGCTGAGCTGGTTCTCTTTGGCAAATTGAATCAGTTGCTCAAAACCGGCTGGATTGACGTCTTTCAGTTTCATGTCCACAGACAGGCTGCGCACGTTATTCACCAGCTTTGGCTTCAGATAGGGCGAGTAGCGCAATTTTTTGTCATCGCCAAACGTGGCGTAGGTGCTGCACATACGGTCCACCCAGTCGCTGGGGCGAAAAGGCTTTCCAGCCAATGTAATGCCCTGAATAATGATTTCCTGATTTTCCATTCAAATTCCTTGAGAACGAAGTTAATAATTTAGTTGGTGTATTCGAAAACCTTGACGACTTTAGTCACGCCTTCTGTGGTTCTGGCGATTTCCACGGCGTCATTGGCTTCTTTTTCAGAGACGATGCCCATCAGGTAAACCACGCTTGCTTCGGTGACAACTTTTACCACGTTGGCCGGGAACAGGTTTTCACTGACAAAGCGTGCTTTTACTTTGGTGGTTAAATAAGTGTCATTGCTGCGGTCGCCAATCGATGAAGCGGGACCTACCGTCAACCCGTTGTGGATGTTGCGCACATTGGAGATTTCACGTGTGAGTGTTTCTGCTTGTGTCAGTTGGCCTGCGTTGGGCACTTCGCCAGACAGCAGCACAATACGGTTGTAGCTGGTGACATTGATGTGTGAGGCCTTATCCATATATTGAGACAGGCGTTTCAGTGTTTTCAGTTCGATATTTTCATCTTCGACATAAATGCCTGAAGTACGGCGATCTGCTGCCATCGCGCCACCAGCGGCTGCGCCGCCCACCACTGCTGGAAAGCAGCCACTCAATTGGGTGCTGATTAATAACAAAGCAATAGCCGAGGCTTTTCTGGTGAAAATGTGTTGAGTCATGAAACTTCCTTGATCTACGAGAAAAACTAAAGATGTTGGGTGTGACAGCGGATGATAAATAAAATTCTACGCTTTTTATGTGTCGATTGCATTACGAATCCAGTTGGGTGACTGGTAATGAGTGTTGTCGAACAGGATGGCATCGAAGCGACAGGGGCAATTGAGGTCGTGGTGTTGCAGGTAATACTGGGCGGCACGTATCAGTTTTTGTTGCTTGCGCTGGTCTATGCTGTCAGCTGCGCTGGCGAATGCCTGGTTGCTGCGTAAACGCACTTCGATAAACACCAATGTGACGCCATCGCGCATGATAAGGTCGATTTCGCCATGGCGACAACTGTAGTTTTGTGCCACCAGTGACAAGCCTTGCTGTTGCAGAAAGCGCACAGCGGCACTTTCTGCAGCCAAACCCTGATTGTTTTGATTCAGTTTCATGATGCGTTGTCGGCTACTCGCTCTCGCCAGTCTGCGAAATAATACTCTACGCAATAATACTTAGCGAAACCAGTGTGATGACATAAAATGCCAGCATGAACGAAATCGGTACATTATATGTGGTGGCGACTCCTATCGGTAACCTGGAGGATATTACCCAGCGCGCCCTGGACACTTTGCAACAGGTCGATGCCATTGCCGCTGAAGATACGCGGCATAGCGTTGGTTTGCTGCGGCATTTTGGCATTAGCAAGCCATTGCTGGCAGTGCATGAGCATAATGAGCAGCAGTCTGCACAGGGCTTGATTAAGCGTTTATTGGCGGGTGAGTCGATTGCGTTGATTACGGATGCCGGTACGCCAGCAGTCAGTGACCCCGGTGCCGTGGTGGTGCAGGCGGTGCGACAGGCAGGCATCAAAATCGTGCCGGTGCCTGGGGTGAGTGCGGTGATTACCGCGTTGTCGGCGGCGGGTATCACCCAGTCAGGCTTTTATTTTGAGGGGTTTTTGCCTGCCAGTGGCTCACAGCGCCGCAAGCGTTTGCAAGTGCTTAAAGCGATCCCGTCTACGCTGGTGTTTTACGAGGCACCGCACCGTATTGTTGAATGCGTGCAAGACTTGCATGATGTGTTGGGCGGTGGTCGACAACTGACGTTGGCACGCGAGCTGACCAAAACCTTTGAGACCATCCATACCTGCCCCTTGACAGGCGCGGTAGACTGGTTAAAAGCTGATTTAAATCAGCAGCGTGGTGAGTTTGTGGTGCTGGTGCATCCAGACACGCAGGAAAAAGCCGAAGGCCTGGATGAGGAAACATTAAGAGTCTTGCAACGATTGTTGCAAGAGTTGCCGCTCAAGCAGGCTGTGGCATTGGCGACCGATATTACCGGCCACAAGAAAAACGAATTATATGATGCAGCGCTTGCACTCAAGGCTGCGCATTCCAGTGAAACATAAAGGTAGCGATAATGAGTACTGAAATCACCCTGACCCGTCCTGACGACTGGCATTTGCACCTCAGAGATGGTGCAGGTCTGCAGTCGGTGTTACCGGACACCGCCAAACAATTTGCGCGTGCAATCGTCATGCCGAATTTACGGCCACCGGTGACTACCGCGGAACTGGCGATGGCGTATTACCAACGTATCAAGCAAGCCTTGCCCGCCGGGCTCAGCTTTGAGCCGTTGATGACCTTGTATTTAACCGACAATACGCCCGCGCAGGAAATTGCAGCCGCCCGCGCCAGTGGTGTGGTGCAGGCGGTGAAGTTGTATCCCGCTGGCGCGACCACCAACAGTGACTCTGGTGTGACCAGTTTGCATAAATGTGCTGTTGCATTGGCCGAGATGGAAAAACAAGGCATGCCTTTGCTGATTCACGGTGAAGTGACAGATGGCGATGTAGATGTGTTCGACCGTGAGAAAGTGTTTATCGAGCGTCATTTGCAGCCGCTGTTAAAAGATTTTCCTGGACTTAAAGTGGTGTTCGAACATATCACGACCAAAGATGCGGCGGAGTTTGTGGCCGCTGGCCCGGCCAATCTGGCGGCAACGATTACTGCGCACCATTTGCTGATGAACCGTAATGCCATGTTCACTGGCGGTATCCGCCCACATCATTATTGTTTGCCGGTGCTCAAGCGCGAAACACATCGTGAGGCCTTGGTGAAAGCGGCGATTTCCGGATCCAGCAAGTTTTTCCTGGGCACGGACAGTGCGCCGCATCCAAAATCGGCTAAAGAAGCCAGTTGTGGTTGCGCGGGCATGTATACCGCCCACGCGGCGATTGAGTTGTATGCTGAAGCCTTTGAAGAGGCGGGTGCGCTGGATAAACTGGAAGGCTTTGCCAGCTTTTATGGCGCAGACTTTTACGGTTTGCCGCGCAACACTGATACAGTGACCTTGCGCAAAGAAAGCTGGCTGGTGCCGGAGAGCATTCCGTTTGCCGATGATGTGCTGGTGCCATTGCGCGCCGGTCAAACGATTGCATGGAAGTTGGTGTAACACTTTAAAGCATTGGAGAATAAGCGATGAACAACACATGGTTGGTTGCAGTATTCGGTGTCATGTTAAGTACTCAGGCTTTTGCGGTCACGATTGATGAGATGCATGGTGAGCAAGCGCCGTATGCGCAAGCGTTTAAAGCACTTGATAGTGATGGCAATGGCAAGCTGTCCAAAAAGGAGGCCACTAAAGATAAAGACATCAAAAATGCTTTTTCCAAGGCGGACAAAAACCATAATGGCAGCCTGGATCAAGACGAGTTTGCCGCTTATAAATCCAAGGTGGATGGTGCGGAAAATAAACAGGCCGCGGCGGATAGTGCCATCACCGCCAAAATCAAATCCAAATACCTGGTGGAGAAGAATCTCAGCAGTTTCAAAATCAGTGTGGAAACCAAAGACAATACGGTGATTCTGAGCGGTTTTGTCGATAGTGCCGAACAAAAGGCGCGCGCTGAAAAGATTGCCACCAGTGTGGATGGTGTGAAGTCGGTCAAAAACGCCCTGGTGGTTAAACCTTAATTAAAGCTGCCAGTGAATGGGCGCCTGCCCGCGTGAAGCCAGGTAGTCATTAATCTGCGAAAACTGGCGAGTACCAAAAAAACCACGGTGCGCTGACAATGGCGACGGGTGTACGGATTTAAGAACAAGATGTTTATTGGGGTCGATCACGGCCCCTTTTTTTTGCGCATAACTTCCCCACAGCACAAACACCAGGCCTTCGCGCTGCGCGTTGAGTGCGGCAATGGCGGCGTCGGTGAAGGTTTCCCAGCCGCGGTTCTGGTGCGAGCCTGCATTTGCCATTTGCACGGTCAGGGTGGCGTTCAATAGCAATACGCCCTGGTCTGCCCAGGGCGTTAAATCACCACTGCCGCTCATGCGGATGTTGAGGTCCGCTTGAATCTCTTTAAAAATATTCATCAGTGATGGTGGCAATGCCACGCCAGCCTGCACCGAGAAACTCAAGCCATGCGCCTGTCCGGGGCCGTGGTAAGGGTCCTGGCCGATAATCACTACGCGCACTTTGTCGAAAGGGGTGTGATTAAACGCATTGAAAATCAGGTGGCCTGGCGGAAAAATGGTTTTGCCTGCGCTTTTTTCCTGTTGCAAGAATGCTTTGAGCGAATGCATATAAGGCTTGTCAAACTCTGCGCCAAGCACGGCTTGCCAGGAAGGGTCTAATTGGCCAGGTTTTTCTTGTGTGGTCATGGTGGGTCAATCAATAAAGACGTTGCACATTATAGGGTGTTACGGTCGACGTGGTAAAATGGCATTGAAGCCAACCAGACAGTCGCCGCCTGTGTAAACGGGGGGAGGAAAGTCCGGGCTGCACAGAGCGGGATGACGGCTAACGGCCGTACGCTGAAAGCTGGTAACAGTATAAGGTGAGGAATAGGGCCACAGAGACGAGTCGGTTCGACCAGTGAGCAACTTGTTGCGAACTTGCGTCGAAACGGGTGAAACGCGGTAACCTCCATCTGCAGCAATATCAAATAGGCTGGCACTTTACGCAAGTAATAAGGCGTGGCTCGCGCTGCCAGCGGGTAGATAGCTTGAGCGTGTGAGCAATTGCACGCCTAGATGAATGACTGTCGCCACGCAAGTGGATACAGAACCCGGCTTACCGGTTGGCTTTACTTTCTCTCACCTCAAAGTCTTTGCCAGAGGCTGCTTGCCAAACTTGAATCAGCTGGCGCATGTTGCCTCGAACATTTGCGTGGTTCGGGTTGGCGGGCAGTTGCGCTGGGCGATGGCGTGACTTTCTTGTATAGTTGCTGCGTTTAATAGCTAAATAAGCGGTGACTTTATCATGGGGATGTTGAGTAGCTTGGGCAGGGTGTTGGTGGCGGTCATGATCGCTTTGCTGTCCGTTGGCTTGGTGCAAGCCTCCCCTCAGTCTATAGAGGGTGATTGGTCTCTTGTGCACCCGTATGACGGCGCGCAAAGCCACCAGCAATTTCTTGCTGATCCGCTGCATAAAAAATACTCCCCCGTTGACGCGGTCAGCCTGACAGGCGGCCATTATCTTTATAGTGCCTCTTTTGACATCAACAAGCAGCAGGCGTACGTTTTTGATTTCAAGAATACCAGCACCATAGAATATTTCCGGCATCAGGTGTATGACCAGCAAGGGCGTGAAGTGGCGCGCCTCGAGGGCGGCATTGGTCGTCACATAGAGAATCCTTTTTTCTTGCGGCATGGCCGCAGTGTCAGTTTGGCGCCAGGCAAATACGTCCTGGCCACGCAAGTGATTTCTACCAATTACCTGGCAATTCCTGAGCCTTATCTGCAAGACCAGGCAAGTTATATGCAAGCGATCAAGCGTGGCAATGCCCTGACGCTGTTTGCCCTGGGCATCTTTTGTGGGCTGGGCATCTATTATGCGGTGCTCGCGACGAGTCGTAATCGTAGTGTGGAAGCCATGTATGCCATTTTTATTGCCGGTAATTTTATTTACAACAGTGCGGCGCTGCTTGTCCTCTCGGACTTGTTCAATTTGCACGCCATCTATTGGGTGTCGATGCCTGTGCTGGTGTCCAGCATGGCTTACATGTTGTTTGTGATACATCTGCTGGAAATCAATCGTTATCAGCACAGGCGGCTTTATTACACCGGCGTGGCCATTCTAGTGGTAATGGGGGTGTTTCTGTTGCTGGCAATGGCCTACCCCAATTGGGCATTGCAGCTTTGCCGCTATGAGGTTGGACTGTTTTTATGTTTCGGACTGGCCGCGGCAATCCGGCTCAGCCAACGCAACAATCCAACCGCCAAACGCTATTTCATCGCGATTAGCCTGTTTTTTGTCTGTGGCATTGTTACCATTAGCCTCAGCAAGCTGCATGAGCAATTTGATTTGTATATCGAACATCTGGGGCTGCTGAGTGTTGCCATTGAGGTGGTGTTGCTGGCATTGGTGCTTTCCTTTCAGTTCTCCCAATTGCGTAAAGAAAAAGAAGAGGCCCTGGAGGCGCTGGGTATGACAGAGAAGGTGGCGAATTCGGATGCCTTAACCAGCCTGCCGAATCGCTATGCTTTTGTCAAAGCGCTGGAGCAGATGCCCATGCATGGCAGTATGACCTTTATTGATCTGGATGGACTCAAGTTTTACAACGATCATTATGGTCATGCGCGTGGTGACGCGTTACTGGTAAGTTTCGCAAAACACTATCAACACTATTTGGGCAGCCATCTCGTCTTATATCGACTGGGAGGGGATGAGTTTGCCGTGTTGGCACACAAAGGCGAGGTGCGGGTGGTTGAGCAGGCGCTGCAAAAAACCATTGAAAGCGTACGCCTGGAGGGGTTTGAGTTTTCTGGTGCCAGCGCAGGGTCTGCCTATTACTATGAGGCTGAGAACATCACCGAACTCATGCAGTTGGCAGATGAGCGCATGTATGAAAATAAGCGGTCGCGCCAGTCAGCTGTGACGGCCTGACTGTGATGTTTACTCGCTATTTAGCTGGGCTGGCTGCTTGTCGTTGCCAGTGATCCAGTACAGTTTCCATCTTTTTCTGCTGATAACCTCGCACTGCTTCCCCTGCCACCAGTAATACCGGGATCCCGTTCGCGGCCAGCCGTTGGTATTGGCTGCGCGCTTCTGCTGAGGTTTCGATATTCATTTCCTGATATGGAATCCCTTTGGCTGCCAGCAGCGCCCGTGTTTTTTCGCAATACGGGCACCAGTCGGTGGCGTAGAGCACCACTTGCCCGTGGCTAAAGTCTGGCGGTGGACTCAGGTAGAGCCACCAGGTGCGCCATTCCATGGCCAGCAAAATCACGGTGCCTATGATCAGGAATTTCAATCGTGGAGAAAGCTGCATCTTAATCGTCTATGAAGCGTGAGGGGGATGTTGAAGTTGACCTATTTTTTGCACAAAGAATCATCAAAAAATAACATTTTTTAATTATTCAATATTTTCAATGAGATAGCTATTTTTATTAAACAACTTTATGTGTTTATTGCGCCAATATGTTGATTTGAATTGCTTTGTTAAAATGCTCTAAGTCGTTGTCTTTAAAAGGGATTTTTTCTCCCAAAGTGCTTGCCAAGCACTTTTTTTTTATCTATAGTGTGCAAAAGGGTAATTTTGTGTTGAATTGTGGGAAATTTATCCCGCTTTTAAACAAAATGAATGGGTAAAGGTCAATATTGATGTTTCGCGGGGCGGTACAGTTAAGTTTGGATGCTAAAGGACGGCTCAGTGTGCCGGCCAAGCATCGTGACGCCCTGACGGCTGGCGGGCAGGGCGAAGTCGTGCTCACGGCCCATCCGCACCGCTGCCTGATTTTGTATCCACAAGCAGCTTGGGAGCCGATTGAGTCCAAGCTGACCAGTTTGTCCAGTTTTAATCCTCAAACCAGTGGTATTCAACGCATGATCGTCGGTCAGGCGGATGTGATGCATCTGGATTCTGCCGGTCGTTTGCTGGTGAATGCCGTACTGCGCAAGTTTGCCAAGCTCGATAAAGACGTGATGATGGTCGGGCAAGGTAGTCATTTTGAGTTGTGGGATCTGGCGGCATGGGATCAGCAGCTGGAGAGCCTGATGGCGACCGACCAGTTGCAGATACCGCAAGAGCTAGAAGGATTCTCGCTATGACGCGGGGCGCGAAGTCAGCGCCCGCGTCCTTGACGGAAACGTCAGTGTCACCAGTCGCCGCCAGTCATATCACCGTGTTGTTACATGAAGCGGTGGATGCTTTGAACGTGCAGGCCGATGGGGTGTATGTCGATGGCACCTTTGGGCGTGGTGGACACAGTCGACTCATTCTTTCCAAATTAGGTAGCAAAGGGCGTTTGATCGGCTTGGATCGCGATCTGGCGGCAGTGGCGCATGGGCAAACGATTGCCGATGCGCGTTTTACGATGGTGCATGCGCATTTTTCAGCCATGGCAACAGTGTTGGCTGAGCTGGGCGTGCAGGCGGTAGACGGGATATTGCTCGATTTGGGTATTTCGTCGCCGCAAATTGATGAGGGTGTGCGCGGGTTCAGTTTCCGTTTTGACGGGCCGCTGGATATGCGCATGGATCAAAGTCGGGGCAAGACCGCCGCAGAGTGGTTGGCGGCGATGTCTGAAAAACAATTGGGTGAGGTGATTAGGGATTATGGTGAAGAACGGTTTGCTAAGCAGGTTGCAAGGGCGATTGTTAAAGAGCGCGAAGATGGGCATGCCATCACCACTACAGGGCAACTTGCCAAGATCGTGGCAGGCGCCATCCCCAAGAATGAGCCGGGCCAGAACCCTGCAACGCGCACATTTCAAGCTTTACGGATTTTCGTCAATCAAGAGCTTGAGGAACTCTCGCTAGTGCTGCCAGATTGTTTGCAGTTGCTGCGTCCGCAAGGCCGGTTGTCGGTGATTAGTTTCCACTCGCTGGAAGACCGCATCGTAAAACGCTTTATCCAGTCAGAAGTGGATAGAGACAACTTGCCAGCCGGGTTGCCGGTGCGTGCCAGTGAATTGCCACAGCCGCGCATGTTGTCTGTCGGGCGTGCGATCAAGCCAAGTGCGGCCGAAGTGAAGGCAAATGTGCGTTCACGCAGTGCGGTGTTGCGCGTGGCTGAACGTACCAGTGTGCAGTAATTGATTGCAAGATGATTCGGCTGAATTTGATTTTGTTTGCGTTGACGATTGCCATGGCTCTGGGTGTGGTGACGGCGCAATACAAGGCGCGCAAATTGTATTTTGAGCTGGATAGGCAAGAAGTGTTGACCAAGCAGTATATGACGGAATATGACCAGTTGCAGATTGAGCAGAGCACCTGGGCCATGCATTCACGGCTGGAAGATTTTGCCACCACGCGTTTGCATATGCACAGCCCAAGCATGCAACAGACGCAAGTGATCATGGTTGATGTGCCGCCAGCGCCATAACCGGAATCGTTGCGAGTGAATGGTTATGCTGCTTAAGGAGAGTCAACACAAGCTGGTGAAATTGCCGGCCTGGCGCAGAAGAACGCTGCTGGTGTTGCTGCTGTTGAGTTTTGTCTTGCTGCTGGGGCGCGGGTTTTACCTGCAAACCTTGCATAAAGATTACCTGATTAAAAAGGGTGAAGCATTTTCGCGGCGCAAAGTGGTGTTGATGCCGCATCGCGGCAAGATTTATGACCGTAATTTCAAGCCATTGGCGATCAGTTTGCCGGTGGAGTCAGTGTGGGCAAACCCGACTGACGTGCAGGTGACGGCTGCGCAGTTAAAGCAAATGTCCAAGTTGCTGGAAATGCCAGCCAAGGAATTGCAGCAAAAGCTGCAAAAAAAGAAAAAAGAATTTGTGTATATCAAACGGAGAGTGGCGCCCGATGTGGCAAAACAGGTGATGGCGATGAAAGTGCCCGGCGTATTCAGTCAAAAGGAATACAAACGCTTCTACCCGGCGGCAGAAGTGACGGCGCATATCGTCGGTTTCACTGGCGTGGATGATACCGGTGTTGAAGGCATGGAGCTTTACCGTAACAACGTATTGTCCGGCAGTGCGGGCAAGCGTGACTTTGTGCGTGACCGCAAAGGCCATGTGGTGGAAGATCTGGTGGCGGTGAAGTTGCCACACGATGGCCAGGACCTGGTATTGAGCATAGACCGCACGGTGCAATATGTGGTGCACCGCGAACTTTCGCGTGCCGTTGAAAAACACAAGGCCAAAGCAGCGGCAGCAGTGGTGCTGGATGCTAAAACCGGCGAAGTGCTGGCGCTGGTGAATATCCCAACCTATAACCCGAACAATCCGGTCAATGTGGCCAGCAAGTTACGCAACTCGGCGATTGTGAATATTTTTGAACCAGGCTCGACCATGAAACCGGTGACTGCGGCAGCAGCCATGGAGTTTGGCCCTTACCAGCCTGATACCAAAATCCAGACCGCACCGGGCTACTTACGTATAGGCACGGCCACCATTCATGACGCACACCCGAACCAGGTGCTGACGGTGTCGCAAGTAATCCAGAAATCCTCCAACGTTGGCTCGGCCAAGATGGCGCTCGATTTAAACCGCGAGCAACTATGGAATACCTATGTGCAACTGGGGTTTGGTTCAGCCACCAAAATTGGATTCCCTGGTGAGGCCTCTGGCAAGGTGCGCGATTACAAAACCTGGCGCCCGATTGAGCAGGCCACCATGTCCTACGGTCACGGCATTAGCGTGACCTTATTGCAATTGGCGCGCGCCTACACTGTGTTTGCCAATGAAGGTGAGTTGCTCCCTGTCACGCTGACCAAGTTGTCTGAACCACCAGTTGGTCGCCAGGTGTTTTCGGCCAAAGTGGCTAATTCAGTCAAAGACATGCTGGAACTGGTTGTTCAACCAGGCGGCACCGCTTTGAAGGCTCAAGTCACCGGCTATCGCGTTGCGGGCAAAACCGGCACCGCGCACAAGCTGGGCGATCATGGTTACGAGCATGACAAATACGTCGGTTCTTTTGTTGGCATGGTGCCTGCATCCAATCCACGCCTGATTATGGCGGTGATGATTGATGAGCCGAGCAATGGCGAATACTACGGTGGCAGCGTCGCTGCGCCGGTCTTTAGCGCCGTGATGAATGATGTGCTGCGTATGCTGGTGATTCCGCAAGATGGAAATGCATTGCCAGTGGCGGCCCCAGCAGACGCGGCTGAAGTGAAGGAGGCGATGTGAGTAAATACATTATTCCAGCGCCGGTACACGGCATTACTGCTGATAGCCGCCAGGTCGAAAAGCATGGCTTGTTCCTGGCCTATCCAGGTCAGCACAGCGATGGCCGCGATTACATTGAAGATGCGATTGCCAAGGGCGCCAATACGGTGATCTGGGATAGCCAGGGCTTTGACTGGAAACCTGAATGGCAGGTGCATAACATCGCCATTGCTGACTTGAAGTCCCAGGTCGGCCATATCGCCAGCCAGTTTTACAAGGACCCTTCCGAGCAGATGTGGTGCGTGGGTGTGACTGGTACCAACGGGAAAACCACGGTGACGCATTGGCTGGCCCAGGCGTATCGCTTTTTGCAGCAAAAATCTGCCGTCATCGGCACCTTGGGTAATGGTGCGCTGGAAGATTTGCAAGCGACACAAAACACCACGCCTGGCCCGGTAGAGCTGCAAAAAATGCTGGCGACATTTGTGCTAGATGACGTACGCATGGTGGCCATGGAGGTTTCTTCCCACGGCCTGGACCAAGGCCGTGTCAATGGCGTGGCTTTTGATGTTGCCGTGCTGACCAACATCACGCGCGATCATCTTGATTACCACCTGACCATGGAAGCCTACCAGGCAGCCAAACGCAAACTGTTTGACTGGCAAACCCTGTCAGCAGCAGTCGTCAATGCGGATGATCCGTTTGGCCTGGCGTTGATTGAAGACTTGCGCAAGCAAGGTAAAAAAGTATTGAGCTATGGCTTGCATGCGCAGGCCGATGTGTGTGCAACGGCGGTGACCATGCATGCTACCGGTTTTGAAATTCAGGTGCGCACCGCGCAAGGCACTGGCGATATCCAATTACACGCCCTGGGGCAGTTCAATGTGTATAACGCCCTGGCGGTGCTGACTTGCCTGCTGGTGAACGAAGTGGCGCTACCTGCTGCCCTGCAAGCTGTGTCTGGGCTAGTGCCGGTGGCTGGTCGTATGCAGATGTTTGGCGGCGGTGACTTGCCGCTGGTGGTGGTGGATTATGCCCATACGCCAGATGCGCTGGAAAAGGCCTTGCATACCCTGCGTAGCCAGGCACGCGGCAAACTGGCGTGCGTCTTTGGCTGTGGCGGTGACCGCGACAGTGGCAAGCGTAGCGAAATGGGCCGTATTGCTGACGAGTTGGCCGATAGCGTCATCATCACCAATGACAATCCACGCAGTGAAAACCCTTACGCCATTATCGCGGCGATTGCTGAAGGCATGGCGCGTGAGGCGACGGTGGAAACAGACCGCGCCAAGGCGATTGCGCTCGCTGTGAGTCAGGCCGGTAAGGGCGATGTGGTGCTGGTGGCAGGCAAAGGCCATGAAGATTACCAGGAAATACATGGTATCCGTTATCCATTCAGCGATGCCGATTGGGTACAAAACGCGTTGAAAAAAAGCGCATTGAATCAAGATGCTTCGAATCGGAAGGCGCAGGCATGATCGCGCTCAAAATCATCGCTGACGTTTTACAAGGCACTTTGCAGCAGGGCGCAGACGTGACTGTGACTTCGGTAGATACCGATAGCCGCCGTGTGTTGCCAGGTCAGTTATTCGTGGCGTTGCCGGGCGAAAAGTTTGACGGCCATGACTTCCTGCCGCAAGTGGCTGATCAAGGTGCCGTCGCGGCGCTGGTGAGCAAACCGGTAACGAGTCGCTTGCCCACAGTGCTGGTGAAAGATACGCGGCTGGCTTTGGGGCAATTGGCGAGCTGGTGGCGCCAGCAACTGGCGTTGCCACTGATTGCCGTCACCGGTAGCAATGGCAAGACCACCACCAAGGAAATGATCGCGGCCATCATGCAGGCGCATGTCGGTGGCGCAGACAAGGTGTTAGCCACCGCTGGTAACTTTAACAACGATATTGGCATGCCGCTCACCTTGCTGCGTTTGCGTGCCACACATCGCTGCGCCGTGATCGAGATGGGCATGAATCACCTGGGCGAGATTGATTACCTGACCCGCCTTGCGCGCCCGAATGTGGCGGTGATTAACAACGCGGGCACAGCGCATATTGGTGAACTAGGCTCACGCGAAAACATTGCTAAAGCCAAAGGCGAAATCTTCGCTGGATTAAGCCAGGATGGCATCGCCGTCATCAATGCTGACAGTGAGTTTGCCGACTACTGGCGCGGGTTGAACGCCGGTCGTCAGGTGCTGACGTTTGGCTTGCATCCGGCCGCTGATATTCGCGGTGAAGTGTTGGGCGATGCGTCCAGTTTCACGCTGCATTATCAGGGCGAGGCGGTGACGTTAACGCTGGCGGTGCCTGGTGCGCACAACGTGATGAATGCATTGGCGGCAGCCGCTGCGAGTTTAGCCGCAGGTGCCAGCCTGGCCGATGTGGCCCAGGGGCTGCAAGGTTTCGCCGGTGTTAAAGGGCGCTTGCAGGTGAAACAAGCGGCCAATGGCGCCAAGGTGATTGATGACACCTATAACGCCAACCCGGATTCGATGAAGGCGGCGCTGGATGTGTTGCAGCATGCCGGTACAAACACGGTGTTTGTGATGGGTGATATGGGTGAGCTGGGCGCAGATGCCGAGGCCATGCATATGCAAATCGGCCGTTATGCCAAAGAACACGGCATTAGCAAACTGTATGCGTTGGGTAATTTCACGCAGGCAGCGGTGCAGGCGTTTGGTACTCAGGCACAGCATTTTGCTTCGGTGGAGGCTTTGGTGGCCGCTTTGCAGGCAGACACAACGGCCAACAACGTGGTGTTGGTCAAAGGCTCGCGCTTTATGCAAATGGAACGCGTGGTCAATGCGTTAGTTGAATCGCAAGCCACTGAATTAGTGGGGAAATAGGGAAGCATATGTTATTAGAACTGACCAAATGGCTGGCATCAGATGTACACGGATTTCATGTATTCAATTACATCACCTTCCGTGCCGTCCTGGCGACGCTGACAGCGCTGGCTATCTCGTTCCTGGTCGGGCCAGCCATGATCCGCAAACTGACTGAATACAAAGTTGGCCAGGCGGTGCGTGATGATGGTCCGCAAACACATCTGGTCAAGGCCGGGACGCCAACCATGGGTGGCGCCCTGATCCTGGTCGCGATTGCGATTTCTACCTTGCTGTGGGGCAACCTGCATAACCGCTTTATCTGGGTGGTATTGATTACAACACTGGGTTTCGGCGCGGTGGGCTGGGTCGATGATTACCGCAAAGTGGTCTACAAAAATCCTAAAGGCTTGTCAGCCAAAGCTAAATATTTCTGGCAAAGCCTGGTTGGTTTGGGAGTGGCAGGGTTTTTATATGCCACGTCGACCACACCGGTTGAAACGACGTTGATCGTGCCTTTCTTTAAGCACCTGGTATTCCCGCTGGGCGCGGTGGGTTTCATTGTGCTGACCTACTTGGTGATTGTGGGTAGCAGCAATGCCGTCAATCTGACTGATGGCCTGGATGGCCTGGCGACCTTGCCTACGGTGATGGTAGGCAGCGCGCTGGCGATTTTTTCTTATGTGGCCGGGCATGCGGTGTTTTCTAAATACCTGGGCATTCCATATGTGGCAGGGGCCAGCGAGCTGATGGTGTTTTGTGCGGCGATGGCTGGTGCTGGCCTGGGTTTCCTGTGGTTTAACGCTTATCCGGCAGAAGTATTTATGGGCGATGTTGGTGCGTTGGCGCTGGGAGCTGCACTGGGAGTGGTGGCAGTGATTGTGCGCCAGGAAATCGTGCTGTTCATCATGGGCGGCGTGTTTGTGGTGGAAACCTTCTCGGTGGCTGCACAAGTCCTGTATTTCAAATACACCAAAAAAATGACCGGGACCGGTAAACGTATTTTCCTCATGGCGCCTTTGCATCATCACTATGAGCAAAAAGGCTGGAAAGAGACACAGGTGGTGGTGCGTTTCTGGATTATCACCATGATGCTGGTGCTGGTCGGTTTATCTACCCTGAAATTGCGATAAGGCACGGAACAGTCGTCGGGCGTGAACATGAAAAAACAGTTTGAACAACAGCGGATTGCAGTACTGGGACTGGGTGATACCGGCTTCTCAGCCTTGCGCTGGCTGCGCCATATGGGCGCAGACGTCGTGATGTTCGACTCACGCCTGCACCCGGCGGGGCAAGATCGTTTGCATACAGAGTTTCCTGAGGTGGAGTGCCACCTGGGTCCGTTTAATCATGCATTGTTAGCTGGCATGGATTTAATTGTGGCCAGCCCTGGCGTCTCATTAAACGAGCCAGTCATCGCGCAACTCATGGCGGAAGGCAAAGCGGTGGTCGGCGATGTTGAGCTGTTTGCACGCTTTCGCGCCCCTTATGCCAAGGTGATTGCGATTACGGGGTCTAATGGTAAAACGACGGTGACCTCGTTGGTGGGTGAAATCTGCAAACAGGCCGGGTTGAACACCATTGTGGCAGGCAATATCGGCTTGCCGGTGCTGGATACCTTGCAGATGACAGCACCAGATGTCTATGTGTTGGAGTTATCCAGTTTTCAATTGGAAGCCCTGCATCAACTGCAAGTGGATGCGGCCACGGTCCTGAATCTGTCTGAAGATCATATGGATCGCTACGATGGCATGGAAGGCTATGCACAGGCCAAAGCACGTATTTACCAGCACGCCCGCATTGCCGTGGTGAATCGTGACGATCCTGCCAGTGCAGCCCTGGCAGGTCAGCTACCACAGGTGTCGTTCGGTGTGAATCCGGCACCCTCCATCAATGATTACGGCCTCAATGATGCGGGCTGGTTATGTGCAGGCAACCGTCATTACATTGAAGCGGACAGCTTGCAGATTCGCGGCAAACATAACATTGCCAACGCCCTGGCGGCCATTGCACTGACGCAAGCGATTGGTATCGACAAAGTGTCTATCCTGCACACCGTACAGGCGTTTGCCGGTTTGCCGCACCGCGTGGAGTGGGTAGCGAATATCGATGACGTGGATTTTTACGATGATTCCAAAGGCACCAATGTGGGTGCGACCTGCGCGGCCATCAGTGGCATGCTCAAGCAGGGCAAGCCGCAAAAAGTGGTATTGATTGCTGGTGGTGATGGCAAGGGCCAGGATTTCAGCCCGCTGCGTGAAGCCATTCTGCATCACGCCAGGGCTGTGGTGCTTATCGGTCGCGATGCGCCAAAAATTCAGCAAGTCCTTCATAACCTGCAATTGCCGGTGGTCGATGCAGTCGATTTAACGGCTGCCGTCCATATTGCCAAAACGCTGGCTGAAGAAGGCGATGCCGTCCTGCTGTCACCGGCGTGCGCCAGCTTTGATATGTTCCGTAATTACGAACACAGGGCCGAGGTTTTTGTTGAGGCTGTCAAAGCCATGGAGGCCGTATGCTTGGGCCGTTAATGATGAACCGCGAGCGTTACAACTCCCCAAACTACGATGTGTCGCTGTTGTGGGTGGTGTTGTCCTTGCTGGCGTTTGGCATGGTCATGGTCTATTCCGCTTCAATTGCCTATGCCGATTCGAGCAAGATGTTTGGCCATAACAGCACCTATTTCCTGGTGCGTCAGGCTCTGTATATCGTGGTCGGCCTGGTGGCAGCCGTGATTGTGTTCCAGATCCCCATGGCCTGGTGGCAAAAAATGTCGCCTTACCTGTTCATTATGGGCATTGTGCTGCTCATCATGGTGCTGATTCCAGGCATCGGCAAAGTGGTGAACGGTAGCCGCCGCTGGATTTCTCTGCTGGTGATGAACCTGCAACCTTCAGAGCTCATGAAGTTGTTTATTGCCATGTACGCCTCCGACTATGTGGTGCGCAAGGCCAGCAATATGCACAGTTTTCAAAAAGGATTCTTGCCCATGCTGGGCGTGATGGCGTTTGTGGGTGTGCTCTTGTTGCGCGAGCCAGATTTTGGCGCCTTTGCCGTGACGGCATCTATTGCGTTTGCGATTATGTGGCTGGGCGGCGTAGACCTGAAAATCTTCCTGGGTCTGCTGGGCGCATTGCCATTGGCCGTGATCGGCCTGGTGGTGATGGAGCCATATCGTCTTGAACGTATGAAAGGCTTTTTGAACCCGTTTGATGACCCGTTTGATACTGGTTACCAGTTGTCGCATGCACTGATCGCCTTTGGCCGTGGTGAGTTCTGGGGGGTAGGCCTGGGTGGCAGCGTCGAAAAATTATTGTACTTGCCAGAAGCGCATACCGACTTCCTGCTGGCAGTGGTGGCAGAAGAGTTGGGCTATGTCGGCGTGCTAGTCGTGGTGTTGCTGTTTGCCTGGCTGGTGATTCGCGCCTTCAGTATCGCCAAAGAGGCGGTGGCCAATGAACGTTACTACTCTGCCTTGCTGGCACAAGGCATTGGTGTCTGGATGGGCGTGCAGGGGTTTATCAATATGGGTGTGAATATGGGTCTGTTGCCAACCAAAGGCCTGACCCTGCCCTTGCTGTCTTACGGTGGTAGCGGCATTTTGGCGAATTGCATTGCATTGTCTGTGTTGCTGCGTATCGATTTTGAGAATCGCCGTCTGCAGAAAGGCTTGAACTGATGAGCCGATCATACACATTAATGGTGATGGCAGGTGGTACCGGCGGGCATGTATATCCAGCCATGGCGGTGGCCGACGCGCTACAGGCGCAAGGCTGGAAAATTGTCTGGCTGGCCACTGAAGGCGGTATGGAAAACCGTTTAATTGCTGACAAGCCTTATGACAAAACAATGATGACCATGCGCGGTGTGCGTGGCAAAGGCCTGCTCGGTTGGCTGACGTTGCCTGTGAAGCTGGCACGCGCCTTTGCACAAGCCAGGCAGGCGATTCGTCAACATCAGCCGGATGTGGTGTTGGGCATGGGCGGCTTTGCCGCGTTCCCGGGCGGTGTGATGGCCAAACTGGCAGGTATTCCGCTGGTGATACACGAGCAAAACTCCATTGCTGGCCTGACCAATAAAGTGCTGGCCAAAATCGCTAGCCGTGTATTAACCGGTTTCCCAGGTGCTTTGGGCGCAAAAGGCGAGATGGTCGGGAATCCTGTGCGTGAAGGCATTACGACCTTGCCCACACCAGAACAACGTTTTGCCGAGCATCACGGCGTGCTGCGCGTGTTAGTGGTGGGTGGCAGTCTGGGCGCGGTAGCCTTGAATACCTTGTTGCCACAGGCTTTTGCCCAGTTACCGGTCAATGCTCGTCCGCAGATCATTCACCAGGCCGGTGAAAAACAGTTTGAGGCGCTGAAAAAAGCCTATGCCGATGCTGGCGTGGCCGCAGATTGCCGTGCCTTTATACACGATATGGCAGAAGTCTATGCCTGGGCTGATTTAGTGATTTGCCGTTCTGGTGCTTTGACCGTGGCTGAACTGGCTAACGTGGGCGCTGCCAGTATTTTAGTGCCGTTTCCGTTTGCGGTGGATGACCACCAGACAACGAATGCCGCTTACTTGCAGCAGGCGGGTGCTGCCTTGCTGATACAGCAGCGCGACATGGAGGTTGCCCAATTGGCCGCGACGTTGCAAACACTGGATAGACCAACTTGTTTGATGATGGCGCAAAAAGCGCGGGCACTGGCCAAACCGCAAGCGACTCAACAAGTCGCAGATATTTGCCAGCAACTGGCGGCAGGCAATAAAAAAGGAACAACGGGTTCAGTATGAAACATAAAGTTAAAAAAATTCACTTTATCGGCATCGGCGGCTCAGGCATGAGCGGCATTGCTGAGGTGTTGCTGAACCTGGACTTTGAAGTCAGTGGGTCTGACCTGGCCAGCAATGCCACCACCAAGCGTTTGCAAGGCTTTGGTGCCACCGTGTTTCAAGGCCACGCCACCGAGCATCTGAATGATGCCGACGTGGTGGTGGTCTCCAGCGCGATTAACGAAGAAAACCCGGAAATCATTGCTGCGCGTGCGCGCAAAGTGCCAGTGATTCCACGGGCAGTGATGCTGGCCGAGTTGATGCGTTTCAAGCAGGGCATTGCCGTAGCGGGTACCCATGGCAAAACCACCACCACCAGCCTGATCGCCAGCATTTTGGCCGAAGCAGACATGGACCCGACTTTTGTCATTGGTGGCAAGCTGGAAGCTGCCAGCGCCAATGCACGTCTGGGCACCGGCGAGTGGATTGTGGTGGAAGCCGATGAGTCAGATGCGTCCTTTTTGCACCTGACGCCGATCATGGCGGTGGTGACCAATATCGACCAGGACCACATGGATACCTATGAACACAGTTTTGAAAAGCTCAAAACTGCGTTCGTTGAATTTTTGCAGCAAATTCCATTCTGGGGCATGGCGGTGTTGTGCATTGATGATGCCAATGTGCGTGAAATCTTGCCGCGCGTGACGCGTCCTGTGACGACCTATGGCACCCATGAAGAGGCCGCGATTCGCGCCGAGAATATTGTGGCTGACAACGGCAAGATGCATTTCACGCTGGTGCGCAAAAACGGTACCACCGTGCGCAACGAAGTGACGCTGAACCTGCCAGGTCATCACTATGTGCTGAATGCGCTGGCGGCGATTGCGATTGCGACTGAGTTGAATGTACCGGATGCAGCCATCCTGAAAGCGCTCGCTGAGTTCAGGGGTGTGGGACGCCGCTTCGAGCGTTATGGCGAAATCCCGGTCAACGGTGGCTACTTCACGCTGGTGGATGATTACGGCCATCACCCGATTGAAATGCAGGCGGTGATTGCTGCCGCGCGTGGCGCTTTCCCTGATCGCAGGCTGGTGCTAGCGTTTCAGCCACACCGCTATACCCGTACGCGTGACTGCTTTGAAGACTTCGTCAAAGTGTTATCTACCGTCGATGCATTGCTGCTAACCGAAGTGTATAGCGCAGGCGAAGCGCCGATTGTGGCCGCCGATACACGTAGCCTGATTCGTGCCATTCGCGTCAATGGCAAGGTGGAACCACGTTTTGTGGAAACGACCGATGAATTGCCAGCAACCATACTGGAAAGCGTACAGCCAGGTGATGTCGTCGTGGTGATGGGCGCAGGCAGTATCGGTAGCGTCGCCGCCAAAACCAGGGAGTTGGCCAGCATATGAGCGCCTCAGGATTAAAAGCGACGGGCCTGCAAGTGCTGAACAACGAGCCATTGGCCCGCTATACCAGCTGGCGCGTCGGTGGTCCGGCTGATCGTCTGGTGCTGGCGGATAGCGTCGCGCATTTGCAGCAGTTTTTGCAGCAATTGCCAACTAGTGAACCGCTGACATTTATAGGCCTGGGTAGCAACTTGCTGGTGCGTGATGGCGGTGTGCGCGGCACGGTGGTGGTCATGCATCAGGCACTGCAAGCGCTGGAAATGCAAGGTGAGCGTGTGTATGCCGATGCTGGTGTCACCTGCGCCAAGCTGGCACGTTTTGCCGCCAGCCACAATCGTGCAGGTGCCGAGTTTATGGCAGGCATTCCAGGCACGGTCGGTGGTGCGCTGGCCATGAATGCAGGCTGCTACGGTGGCGAAACCTGGCAATGGGTTGATGAGGTGAAAACGATTAATCGCTCCGGTGACGTGCAAGTGCGTGCACGGGCCGAGTACCAGCCGACTTATCGCCATGTGGAACATCCGGCGGCCGATGAGTGGTTTTTGGGCGGCTGGTTTACGGTACCTGCTGGTGATGGCAAGGCATCTGCCGAACAGATTAAACAGTTGCTGGCAAAACGCCTGGCGAGTCAGCCACTGAATATGCCGAGCGCAGGGTCGACGTTCAGGAATCCCGAAGGTGATTTTGCGGCGCGTTTGATTGAAGCGTCTGGCTTGAAAGGCACCACCATTGGTGGTGCACAGGTGTCTGAAAAGCATGCCAACTTTATTGTGAATTTGGGCAACGCCAGCGCTGCCGATATTGAAGCCTTGATTGAGCATGTGAAAACGACGGTGCGCACCAAGCAGGGCGTGGCATTAATACAGGAAGTGAAAGTCATTGGGGAAGGTGTTTTAAAGGTATGAGTGCAGGTCAACTCTCATTTGGCAAGGTCGCGGTATTGTTCGGTGGCCGTTCTGGCGAGCGCGAAGTGTCGCTCAAGAGTGGTTCGGCTGTGTTGGCCGCGTTGCAGCGTCAGGGCGTGGATGCGCATGCGTTTGACCCTGCGACCCAGGATTTGTCTGCATTAAAAGCGTTTGACCGTGCCTTTATTGCCTTGCATGGCCGCTACGGCGAAGACGGCACCATTCAAGGTGCGCTGGAACTGATGGATATCCCTTATACCGGTAGCGGCGTGATGGCTTCTGCGCTGGGCATGGATAAATGGCGTACCAAATTGTTGTGGACTGCCGCTGGTGTCACCACGCCTAACTATGTGCTCATGGATGACAGCACGCATGCCGAGAATGTGGTCACCGCACTTGGTTTGCCGCTGTTTGTGAAACCGGCCAATGAAGGCTCCAGCATCGGCGTGAGCAAGGTCAAGCAGGCGGGCGATTTAATGGCGGCTTACAGCCTGGCCAAACAGTCAGACCCGCTGGTGATTGCCGAGCAGTTTGTCGGTGGTGGCGAATACACCGTGGGTATTTTGGGCGACACCGCACTGCCTATCGTACGCATTGTGCCGAAAAACGAATATTACGATTACGAAGCCAAGTACCTGCGTGACGACACCGAATATCGCTGCCCGAGCGGCTTGTCTACCGAGCAGGAAAAGCAGATTCAGGCAGAAGCCTTGCAGGCGTTTAAGGTGCTGGGTTGCCGTGGCTGGGGCCGGGTCGACTTTTTGATGGATGACGCTGGTAAACATTACTTTTTAGAGGTGAATACCAGCCCGGGCATGACTGATCACAGCCTGGTGCCAATGGCCGCCAAAGCCGCTGGCCTGGATTTTGAGGCGCTGGTGATTCGTATTTTGCAACAAACCTTGCGTGACGCATAAAGAGGAAAACGGACTCGATGTGGGATAGACCAACATTGCTGAACTGGATCGCCAACCTGCTGTTTTCACTGGCAGTGGTGATGCTGCTTTACGCCATGTTGTTTGTGGTGCTGCATTTGCCTATCTTCCCGGTCAAGCAGGTACAGGTCGAAGGCAATCTGGATCACGTCAATCACGAGCAGATTCAGTTGATCGTGAGCAAGTACCTCAAAGGTAATTTTTACACGCTGGATTTGCAGCGTACGCGGGCGGCGTTTGAAAAGTTGCCCTGGGCGCGCAAGGTCAGTGTGCGCCGCCAATGGCCAGACACCATTGTGGTACAGATTGAAGAGCATCAGGCCTTGGGTCGCTGGGGCGGCGTGGCACTGGTAAATCGTCATGGCGAGTTGTTCCAGGCCGCCTCTGACGAACAATTACCGACTTTTTACGGCCCGGGCGATGCGATTAAAGAAGTGGCACAAGGCTATGCCAGTTTTGCCCAGATGCTGGCCGACACGCCACTGCAAATTCAGCAGCTAAGCCTGTCTTCCCGTCGCGCCTGGGAGATCAAGACCGTGGATGGCCGACAAATGATGCTGGGGCGCGAAGCGGCCAAGCAGCGATTACAACAGTTTGTGGCGGCGTATCGCCAGCAGGCAAGTATCGCGGAAAGTGACTGGCGTTATGCCGATTTGCGTTACCCCAACGGTTTTGCCTTGCGCATGCCGCGCGGCGGTGCTTGAGAACGTGCGGTAGCGCCTAAGAATAAGACTGCCAGAAAAAAGGTCAAGGAAGAGACATGAGTAGAGTCAGAGAAGATAAAAATTTAATTGTGGGCCTGGATATCGGCACCTCCAAAATTGTTGCCATTGCGGCTGAAATATTGCCGGAAGGTACATTGAAGGTGATTGGTGTCGGCCAACATGCTTCCCGTGGCTTGAAAAAGGGCGTGGTGGTGAATATCGACTCCACCATGCAGGCGATTCAGCGCGCGATTGAAGAAGTCGAGCTCATGGCGGATTGCAAAATTAATACTGTGTATTCAGGCATTGCCGGTAGCCATATCAAGAGCCTGAATTCGCATGGCATGGTGAAGATTAAAGAGAGCGAAGTCTCACAAATGGACATCGACCGTGTGGTGGAAACCGCGCGTGCGATTGCCTTGCCGGCCGACCAGCAGATTCTGCATATTCTGACCCAGGAATTCATTATCGACGGTCAGGAAGATGTGCGCGAGCCATTGGGCATGAGCGGCATCCGTCTTGAGGTGCGCGTGCATATTGTGACTGGTGCGATTGCGGCGGCGCAAAACATCGTCAAGTGCATCAAGCGCTGCGGCCTGGAGGTGAGTGACCTGATTTTACAACCGTTGGCTTCCAGTGAGTCTGTGCTGACCGATGACGAGAAAGAACTGGGCGTGTGCCTGGTGGATATCGGTGGTGGCACGACTGATCTGGCGGTATTCAAAAATGGCGCCATTCGTCATACGGCCGTGATCCCGATTGCCGGTGACCAGATCACCAATGATATTGCGGTGGCGTTGCGTACGCCGACGCAGTCGGCTGAGGAAATTAAAGTGAAGCATGGCTGTGCCTTGCGCCAGTTGGCGGACCCGCGTGAAGTGGTGGAAGTGCCTGCGGTCGATGGTCGTGAGCCGCGTCAGTTATCTTGCCAGGCCTTGACTGAAGTGATTGAAGACCGCGTGGAAGAGATTTATGAGTTTGTGCAGCAAGAGCTGCGCCGCAGTGGCATGGAATCGATGATTGCCTCCGGCATCGTGATTACCGGCGGCGCGGCACAGATGCGCGGCATGGTTGAGTTGGGCGAAGAAATTTTCCACACCCCGGTGCGCCTGGGCGTGCCCAGGGGTGTGGAAGGGTTGTCTGAAGTCGTAGGCAATCCACGTTATGCCACCGGCATAGGCTTGTTGCTGATGGCCAAGCAGCAGGTAGAAAAACAAATGGTGGGTAACTTGCAATCTGGGTCAGTGGGCAGATTGCTAGAGCGAATGAAGAGTTGGTTTACCGGTAATTTCTAGGTTTTTGTTGTTTTTTAAACTGTTTTAGGGCGAGTGTGCGGGGCAAACCAAGCACTCAAATAATAGGCAATGGAGGGTTAGTATGATTGAGATTTTTGACAAAGAGAATGACGGCGCCGTAATCAAGGTAATTGGTGT
This sequence comes from Methylophilus sp. 14, assembly GCF_015354345.1. GTDB lineage: Bacteria > Pseudomonadota > Gammaproteobacteria > Burkholderiales > Methylophilaceae > Methylophilus. Next base: position 244,418 of record NZ_JADKYS010000002.1, read on the forward strand.
CGGTGGTTGCGGTGGTAACGCCGTGGAACACATGATGACCAAGAGCGTGACTGGCGTTGAGTTTATTTGCGCCAACACGGATATGCAGGCACTGAAAAAGAGCCATGCCAAAGTGGTGCTGCAAATTGGTTCTGACATCACTAAAGGCCTGGGTGCTGGCGCTAAACCAGAAATCGGCCGCGAAGCTGCGCTGGAAGACCGCGACAGCATTGCAGAAACCATTGATGGTGCTGACATGCTGTTTATTACTGCCGGTATGGGCGGTGGTACGGGTACTGGTGCTGCACCGATTATTGCTGAGGTCGCGCGTGAAATGGGTATCCTGACCGTGGCGGTCGTGACCAAGCCATTCGCGTTTGAAGGCAAACGTGCCAAAGTGGCGCAAGAGGGCCTGGAAGAACTTTCACAGTATGTCGACTCTCTTATCGTTATCCCTAACGAAAAATTGATGGATGTATTGGGCGAAGACGTGACCGTGGTAGAAGCTTACCGTGCGGCCAACGATGTGTTGCATAACGCCGTGTCTGGGATTGCTGAAATCATCAATTGCCCAGGTATGGTCAACGTCGACTTTGCTGACGTACGCACCGTGATGTCTGAAATGGGCATGGCGATGATGGGTTCTGCTGAAGCCAGCGGCCCTAACCGTGCACGTATCGCGGCTGAACAAGCGGTTGCCAGCCCGTTGCTGGAAGACGTTAACCTGGCGAATGCACGTGGTGTGTTGGTCAATATCAGCGCCAGTGGTAGCTTCAAAATGCGTGAATACTATGATGTGATGAACACCATCAAAGAATTCACCGCAGAAGATGCGACGGTGATCGTGGGTAATGTGATGGACGAAAGCATGGGTGACAACCTGCGCGTCACCATGGTGGCGACCGGTTTGAACGGTTCACTGGGTAAACGCCAGGCCAAACCTGAGCTGAAAGTCATGACGACATTACGTGATGGTACGACTAACCAGCCTATCTTCACTGCAGTTGAAGAAGATGAGCCAGCCGTATTTACCAGCAATAGCCGTCGTGCCCAGGTGGAAGCCATGAAAAATTCCGGGATTGAAGAATACGATATCCCAGCGTTTTTGCGTAAACAGGCTGACTAATCGTTGCGGTTGGATTGCCAGACCAGCAAAGGCTGGTGCAATCTCGCCATGCGATTAAATGGCTGGTAACGGATTGGCTTATAATAATAGTGATTCATTAACACAGAGAAAACCATGTTAAAGCAACGCACGCTTAAACAATCGATCAGCGCCACGGGCGTTGGGCTGCACAGCGGTGAAAAAGTCACGCTAACGCTCAAGCCTGCGCCCGCTGATCACGGAGTGGTGTTCCAGCGTGTCGATTTGCCCGATACGCCTGCCATGCGGGTCGCCCCGACGGCAGTGAATGACACTCGCCTGAGCTCCGCCCTAGAGTTTTCAGGTGCGCGCGTTGCTACCGTGGAGCATTTGATGTCTGCCCTCGCCGGTTTGGGGGTAGATAATGTGCTGATAGAACTGACGGCCGCTGAAGTGCCCATCATGGATGGCAGTTCAGGGCCGTTTATCTATTTGCTGCAGACTGCCGGTCTGCAAGAACTGGAAGTGCCCAAGAAGTTTGTGCGCATCCTGAAACCGGTAGAAGTGATTGATGGCGATAAATGGGCAAAATTTACGCCGCACCATGGCTTTAAAGCCGAATTTACCATTGATTTTGCGCACCCCGTATTCGAGTTCTCCGGCAAAACCGTGACCATTGATTACGATAGCCAGAGTTATGTTGACGAAATCAGCCGTGCGCGCACGTTTGGGTTTATGCACGAGGTGGAATACTTGCGCGCCAACGGTTTAGCTAAAGGCGGCAGCCTGGATAACGCCATTGTGCTGGATGAATATAAGGTCCTCAATGGCGGTGGTTTGCGCTATGACGACGAGTTCGCCAAACACAAGGTGCTGGATGCGATTGGCGACCTGTATATCCTGGGTTACCCGATTATTGGCCAGTTTACGGCCTTTAAGTCTGGCCATGCCCTGAATAACCAGTTGTTGCGTGCCTTGTTGGCAGATGAAAGCGCTTGGGAATATTGCACGTTTGATAACGATGCGCAGGCACCGGTAGGCTTTCTCAAGCAGCGCGACTACTTTAGCCCCGCCCCTTTGTTGCCCGCATAATGCGCCAGGCAGATTAATATGTGGTGGATACGTATTTTATTTACTGTGCTGGTGATCAGCACCCTGGTATTGGTGCTGTTAGGCTGGCAAACCGGGCAAGCACGTTACTGGCGCTGGCTGAAAACGGTCTGGCGTGGTGGCTTTATTGTATTACTGCTGCTGTTGCTGTTTTTCTTTCTGAGTCGCTTGGCCAGAATTTGATTGTCATCACGTGATGCACGTGATTGTTGACGCATGAAGACTAGATTCCTTTCCCTCCTCTTTTTTGCTGCCTGTCTGCTGGGCACATCCACGTCAGTTTTTGCGGGGGATGCTGAAGTGTATCTGCAGGCCAAGCAGGCCTACCAGACGCGTAACTTGCCGCAATTGGCGGAGGCGACCGAAACCTTAAAACAGCGCCGCTCACCGTTACTCCCTTACCTGCAATACTGGCAAATGATCCTGACCATGGATCAATTGTCTTACTATCAGGTACAGGCGTTCTTGCAGGAAAACAACGAATCCCTGTTGTCGCAGCGCGTACGCGAGCTATGGCTCAAACGACTGGGCCGTGTGCAGTTCTGGGACCAGTTTGTTGAAATGAGGGCGCAAATGCCCATGTATTACAGCATCAGTGATACGGGTAATCAGTGTTACCAGGTGCAGGCAGGCATTGCGCTGGATGACCCCAATGCCTATGAGGATGGCAAGAAATTATTGCTGGCGGGTAAGGATCTGCCAACTGATTGCCAGGGCATGATGGAAGCCTTGCAGCAAGTCGGCGTGCTGGATGAAAAGCTGCTGCTGACTTTGTATCGTGATGCCTTGTTTAGCAATAAAACCGGCCTGGCAAAAGTGCTGGCCAAGCGTAGCAGCAAAACCGATAACAGCCTGTCCAGGCAGATTGACGATGTGGCCCAGAACCCGGCGCTGGCTTTGAAAAAAGGCAGCATACAGGAGCGTTCAGGCTATGGCCGTGCGCTGTATATGTATGCGATACACCGGCAAGCCAAGGCAGACCTGGCCGTGGCCAAAACCAGCTACCAGAAATACAGCGGCTATCTCGATAACGATGAAAAACAACTGGTACAAGCTTATATGGCCCTGGAGGCAGCACGCAAACATGAACCGGAAGCCATGCAGGGCTTTGCCAAGGTCAACACTGCCTTGTTAAGCAGCGAGCAATGGGAGTGGTATGCACGCAGCGCCTTGCGCCAGCAGGACTGGCATCAGGTGCTTAAAGTGATTAACGAGATGCCCGCAGCATTGGCGGAAGAGTCTGCCTGGCGTTACTGGAAGGCGCGGGCGCTCATCGCCAAAGGCCAGGTGGCCGAGGCGAACCAGATTCTGGCGAAACTCTCGCAGGAGCGTCATTTTTATGGCTGGCTGGCGGCAGAAGACTTAGGCCCGGTGGCCGGTGAGCCCATGGCGACTTACCAGCCGGGTGATGATGAAGTACGCCAGTTTGCCAAACAACCGGCAGTGAAACGTATGGAGGCCTTGTTTGATGTGGAGGCCCGCTACGAAGCCAGGCTGGAGTGGATGTATCTGCTGGAGGCGCTGGATGACCCGACCCGCATCGTCGCCGCACAATATGCCTTACTCAAGGGCTGGTATGACCTGGCGGTGCTGGCGGCAGATAAAACCAGCCGCACGCACAATTTTGAATTACGTTACCCGACACCTTATCGGGATTATTTGCAAAAAGCCTCACGTAGCCGCGCGATTGATGAGGCCTGGGTGTATGGCATTATCCGCCAGGAAAGCCGCTTTATGCATTATGCCAAGTCGTCGGTAGGCGCGGGTGGCTTGATGCAGGTGATGCCTGCGACGGCCAAGTGGATCGCAAAGAAACTGGGGCTGAACGGCTATCATGATGGCATGTTGCATGATATTGATACCAACGTGAACCTGGGTACCTATTACATGCGCTATACCCTGGATACGTTTAACGGCCAGGAAGTGATGGCGACTGCGGCCTATAATGCAGGCCCTAGCCGCGCCAGGCGCTGGGCCGCCAATGCGCCGCTGGAAGGGGCTATTTATGCCGAAACCATCCCGTTTAGCGAAACGCGCAATTATGTCAAAAAAGTATTGGCCAATGCGCATATGTACGCGCCCAGGCTGGGTTTGCCCATGTTGACGCTTAAAAAGCGCCTGGGCACGATCCCGGCCCGCAGCACAGCAGATGCCGAGAATGTCTCGACGACAATCAGCATTTCAGAGCAAGAGTAAACCCTTGGTTTAAGCAAGATTGAAGTGTCGTCGCCATTTTTCGGTACAATACGGTTCAACGCAAGACGTACTCAGGAATAAAGCATGATGAAGACAGTGACTGTATTAGGTGGTAGCGGTTTTGTAGGCAGTAGTGTGGTTGCCAGGCTGGACCAGGCTGGCTATCAGGTGAAAGTGCTGACGCGCCGCCGCGAGCAGGCCAAGCACCTTATTTTGTTGCCGAATGTGCAAGTGGTCGAGTGTGATATTCATGACGAAGCGGCCTTAAAAACCCATCTGCAGGGGAGTGATGCCGTGATTAACCTGGTGGGTGTTTTGCATCAGACACGCACCAACACCTTTGAACAAATGCATCATCAGTTTCCGCGCCAGATTGCACAGTTATGCGAACAGTTGGCTATTCCGCGCCTGTTGCATATGAGTGCCTTGCAAGCCTCGGCCAATGCCCCTAGCGAATACCTGCGCACGAAAGCGGCGGGTGATCAGGCAGTCATGGCGTTTAGCAAAAAACTGCACGTCACGATTTTCCGGCCATCGGTCATTTTTGGTACGCGCGACCGCTTTATTAACCTGTTTGCCAAACTGATTCAATGGATTCCCGTCTTGGCGCTGGCGATGCCGCAAGCCAAATTCCAGCCCATCTGGGTAGAGGATGTTGCCGCAGCCATGGTCAATGCCGTGAATGAACCTGCCACCTATGGCAGAACCTATGAACTGGGTGGCCCGGCCATCATGACCTTGCAGCAAATCATGGAAGCGGTGATGAAAACCATTCATGTGCAACGTCCCATCATGGGCCTCAGCCTCAATATGTCCTTGTTGCAAGGCAGCTTTATGCAGTTGTTGCCGATCAAGCTCCTCTCACGTGACAACGTCAAATCCATGCAGGTCGATAATGTCTGTCAGCAACCCATGGCTAATGAACTGGGTGTGGTGCCGACCGATATGTTTGCCGTCATTTCTGGCTATCTGGTCAAAAACAACCCGCGTGGCGCTTACGACCAGTTTCGTGCTGCCGCGGGTCGCGTCATCAACGCCAGGCGTTAATGCCTGGCTGTGAATATTCCGCCATGCAGATTTATCAGGTAGGAGGCGCGGTCCGCGATCGCCTGCTTGGCCTGCCGGTCAAGGATAGGGATTATGTCGTGGTTGGCGCCACGCCCGAGCAGATGCTGGCAGCGGGCTACCGTGCGGTTGGCAAAGACTTTCCGGTATTCCTGCATCCAGATACCCAGCAGGAGCACGCACTGGCGCGCACCGAACGAAAAACAGGCAAAGGCTACAAAGGTTTTAGCGTTTATGCGGCGCCTGAAGTGACACTGCAAGAAGATCTTGCTCGTCGTGATTTCACCATGAATGCTATTGCAGAAGCCGATGATGGCAGCCTGATCGATCCTTTTAACGGCCAGTTGGATATCCAGAAAAAACTGCTTAGGCATGTGACGGATGCTTTTAGTGAAGATCCGGTGCGTATCCTGCGCGCTGCGCGCTTCCTGGCACGTTTTACCGAGTTCACCGTGGCACCGGAAACGATGTTGCTGATGCGGGAGATGGTAGATGCCGGAGAGGTCGACGCACTGGTCGCTGAGCGTGTCTGGCAGGAAATTGCCAAGGGCCTGATGGAAAAGCAACCCAGCCGCATGTTTGAAATGCTGCGCGAGTGTGGCGCGTTAAAAGTCATCTTGCCTGAGCTGGACCGCCTGTGGGGCGTGCCGCAAACTGCCACATACCACCCTGAGGTCGATACCGGTATTCACGTCATGATGGTAATTGATTACTCGGCCAAACAAGGCTACAGCTTGCCGGTCAGGTTTGCTGCCTTGACCCACGATTTAGGCAAGGGCACAACGCCTGCTGACGTCTTGCCGCGTCATATTGGCCATGAATTGCGCAGCGTGGATTTGATTCGAGAAGTGGTGGCCCGCCTGCGTGTGCCCAATGATTGCAAGGACCTAGCGCAGGTGGTGGCTAAGTATCATGGCAAATTGCACGCGGCCCGGCAGATGAAGGCCAGCACCTTATTGCAGTTTTTGGAGGAGCTGGATGCGTTCCGTCAGCGTATGCGCTTCGAAGACTTTTTGCTGGCTTGTGAATGCGACAGCCGCGGCCGTTTAGGGCTGGAGGATTGCCCGTTGGCCGATGCCGAGCATTTAGCCATGGCGTTGCAGGCTGCACTCACTGTGGATGCCGGGGCCATTGCCAAGCAATGCAGCTCTCCGGCACACATCAAACAGTCCGTGGCTGAGGCACGTATCCACGCCATACAGGCGATACTGCCTTAATCGTGCGCTAGCTTCAGGCGCCGTTCACCACAATACGGTTGCGGCCATTGCGTTTGGCCTGGTACATCAGCGCATCTACCGATTCAACAAAGGTTTTGAGGTCGTCCGCCTGGCTAGGCGTGATGCTGCCAGCGCCGACACTTATGGTCAGTATCTGGCTGATTTCCGACTTGGCATGTGGAATTTGCTCCTTGAAGATCAGGTTGCGGCAACGCTCGGCAATTTTGCCGGCCGACACTTCATTGGTCTCTGGCAAAATCAGCGCAAACTCTTCACCGCCAAAGCGGGCAAAAAAGTCTTTGGTACGCACCCCGGCCTGCGCCAGTGTCTTGGCCACTTGCTTGAGTATTTCATCGCCCTGCAAATGCCCGTAAAAGTCATTAAATTGCTTGAAGTAGTCGATATCAATCATGATCAGTGACAACGGGTGCTGATGTTGCCTGGCTTCCAGCCATTCCCGTTCCAGCACGGTGTCGAACATGCGGCGGTTGGCCACGCCGGTCAAGCCATCTTTATAAGAAAGCTCTTCCAGTTGCTTTTGCAGAATCAGTAATTGTTCTTCGGTTTTTTTGCGTTCGCTGATGTCGAACATAAAGCCGATCAATGCTTCAGGCTCGCCAGTCAGCGTGCGCATCACATGCACGACGTCGCGGATCCAGACAAAGCTGCCATCTGCCGCCAGTGCACGATAGTCCGCTTCATGGTCCAGCCCTTGTAGCGATTGTTGTACGCAAAAATTGAACACGCGTTCACGGTCTTCTTCATGGATGCGGTTGACCCAGTCTTCCACCGAGTGCCAGCTTTCTGGCGACCAGCCTAGCAGGGGTTCAATTTGTGGGCCGATGTAGGAAAATTGCTTGGACGCCCAGTCAATCTTCCACGGGATGGCCTTGGTCGACTCCAGCAAGGTTTTGTAGACATCACTGTCGTTGGGAGGGGATTTGTCCATATCAGGCAAGTATTTATCACTATGTATGGCTTAGGTTAGCGGACTGCGGCAGGCACCGCAATAGCCCATGGGTGTCATAAACGTAATAAAGCGTTAACCTTGGCAGAGCAGTAAGAGATGGACGTGGCAGCGGCTGCCGCGTGTTGTGGCGATTGCACTGGGTCAAGTCGAAGAAACAAGAGTCTGTTACCTCTGTGTCTTTGTCAGTCAGTATTAATTAAAAATGGATTTACACCATTGCCGTTCGCACGGAACTCCATCGCCATCTCCGTCCATTTCGGCATTCGGGCAGCGCGACAACCATTGTTTGGCTTCCTCACATGAGCGCATTTGTGAGCAATGCGTGTGTCCGTCGCAGCCTGCACTGAAGTTTTCATGCATCATTGGTTCAGCCTTCGGGGTAGGTGTATCAATCTTTGGCGAGTTGTATCTAATAGGCTGCGTCGATTGTGTCTCTGGATGTTGAGATGTGAGTGCAGGTAGGATTAAGTTATCCAAAACGATATAACCAGCACAAGATAATGTCACGATGCCAAATATTTTGATGACGTTCATGGACGATGCGCGTGTTTTCGATTCAATCGTTCAGGTTTTACTGAATATTCAGGTAATGCTGAATAGCGAGTTTGGCCAGAAAACCCACCATGCCTAAGGTGAGGGCGAGAAACAGCGCGAATGTCCCGGTTTTGCCTGCTTTGGATTTCCAGGCCAGGTTGCCGACAATAAATACAATGAACAGGATCAGCCCGGCAAGGCCCCAGCTCATGCCAAACTCGGTGAGTTGGGCCTCATTCATGCCAAAAACGGTGGTTTCCATCGATTAAAACTTTCTACATCTTTTTTATTGCAAACAGCCGGTAATCAGTTGCGTCACATGCTGTTCAAGGTTGTCGCTAGGTTTGCGTTTAAAGCCGCTTTTGGCAAATGCATGCCAGCGACCAAGCACGAAGCTAATCATGGTGTTGGCGGCGATGCCAGCATCGGTGATTTTATTGCCTTGTGCTTCGGCAATACGCAATGATTGTTTCAGGCTAGCTTCCAGGCGGTCCAGTAACTGGTTGATGCGTGCTTGCAGGGCCTCGTCTTCGTTGACCAGTGCATCCCCTATCAGCACGCGCGACATACCCGGGTTGCGCTCGGCAAATTTGAGCATGGTTTGCAGCATCAGTTGTACTTGCTTGAGACCGTCGGTTTCATCGGTGGTGATTTTATTCATGACGCCAAACAGCGCGCCTTCAATAAACTCAATCAGGCCTTCGAACATTTTGGCCTTATTGGCAAAGTGACGGTATAACGCCGCTTCTGAAACATCCAGTTTGGCGGCCAGTGCGGCAGTGGTGATTTTCTCGCCACGCGGTGTTTGCAGCATGCCTGCCAGGGTTTCCAAAATTTGCTGTTTGCGGTTTGCGCGTGCTTCTTTATTGATGGTTGCCATTGTGATTTCCAGAACCGAACCCAAGTGAGTGTTGTTATTTTGACGGCTATTTTAACCGCATTCGCTCAGCACGGAAATGCATGTGCGGCTTTTTTTAACGGACTGTGAGTGAGTGCCAACACATGCGATAACCTATATTGCACAAAGTTTGGCTTGTGCAGGCGGCGGCTGATCCACACGGTACGCATGCCTAAGCGCTTGGCCGTCATCAGGGCGGGCAGGCTGTCTTCAAACATCGTGCAATCGGCTGCCCGGCATTGCAGTTGCCGCAACAGCAATTGAAAACCACGCACGCTGGGTTTGGCATGAAAACGGCTGGATTCGACACTGAAGACCAGTGAAAAACAATCGGCGATGCCTAGCACGTTGAGCACGCGCATGGCGTAGGCACGCGGGGCGTTGGTGAAAATACATTTTCGCCCGGGCAGGCGTTGCAGTAGTTGCCGTAATTGCTTGGTGGTTTGCACCATGTCATCTGTCAAAAAGGCATGGGTCTCGGCCAGGAAATGATGCGGGTCCACACCGTGATGCCGCATCAGGCCTTTGAGGGTGGCGCCATAAATGCGCCAGTAATGCTGGCGTAACTGATGAGCGGCGGCTTCTTCCATGTTTAGCGATTGCATGATGTAACGCGTCATGGCTTGATTCATGACCGGGAAGATATGCGCAGAAGCATTATGCAGGGTGTCATCGAGATCGAAAATCCACACCCTGCGCGACATGATATTAAAAGTAAGTAACTGCTTACTTATTTAGCTTTAATTAAAGTACCCACGCCTTCGTCGGTGAGCACTTCCAGCAACAGGGCGTGCTCAACGCGGCCATCAATAATATGCACAGACTTCACGCCACTACGCGCAGCATCTAAGGCGGAACTGATTTTTGGCAACATGCCACCACTTAAAGTACCATCTTCCACCAGGTCGTCAATTTGCTTCGGTGTCAGGCCGGTTAAGAGTTGGCCGCTTTTATCCAGCACGCCAGGCGTGTTGGTGAGCAGAATCAGTTTTTCGGCATTGAGGATTTCTGCCAGTTTGCCTGCCACCACATCGGCGTTGATGTTGTACGTTTCGCCATCGCGGCCAACGCCAATCGGCGCCACGACTGGAATAAAATCGCCGCTGTCCAAAAAGTTGATGATGCTCGGATCAATGGCGGTAATCTCACCCACCTGGCCAACATCAATCATCTTGCTTGGGTCTTTGAGGTCTTCCATCAGCAGTTTGTGCGCGTGGATAAAGTTACCGTCCTGTCCGGTCAGGCCGACGGCTTTGCCGCCATGACGGTTGATCAGGTTCACAATCTCTTTGTTTACCTGGCCGCCCAGCACCATTTCTACCACGTCCATGGTTTCTTCATCAGTTACGCGCATGCCCTGAATAAACTCGCCTTTTTTGCCCAGCTTATCCAGCATCTCATTAATTTGCGGACCGCCGCCGTGCACCACCACCGGGTTCATGCCCACCAGTTTGAGCAACACCACGTCTTGCGCAAAGCATTCTTTAAGGCGCTCGTCAGTCATGGCGTTGCCGCCGTATTTGATGACGATGGTTTTATCAAAAAAGCGTTTGATATAAGGAAGCGCTTCAGACAGGGTTTGCGCTTTTTGGCTGGCGGTAGAGGTTTGCATAGGTCAAACTTTCATTCAATCATCGGGCGATTGCAGTCAATCGGGTACAGGCTGAATTTTAGCCAAAAACTCATAACGGTTTGATGAAAACTTTGGATTTTCTCTGAAAATTGTAGAGTTTTTGCTTTTCGTCAGGCAATTGGTCGACATTCTGCTCGGTAAATCCACGTTCGAGGAACCAGTGCTCGGTGCGCGTAGTCAGGCAAAACAGCTGTTGATAGCCTTTTTGGCTGGCGACTTCCTGACAATAGTTAAACAGTTTGTCGCCACGGCCACCGCCGCGATAGGACGGGTCTATGGCCAGGCAGGCAAACTCCACCATTTTTTCCTGAGCAAATGGATAGAGTGCGGCGCAGCCAATCACGCGGTTGTCGTGCTCCATGACATAGAAATAGTTGATTTCCATCTCTATGCGCTCGCGGCCACGCCGCACCAGAATACCTTCGTTTTCCAGTGGTTCAATCAGCATCAAAATGCCGCCAACATCGTCAATATTGGCCTGGCGCATGGTTTCCAGTGGCAGTTCGGTAATCATGGTGCCTATGCCCTGCCGGGTAAACAGCTCCTGGATAATCGCGCCGTCAATATGGCGCGAGATCAGATGCGTCCGGGTCACACCATGCTCGCAGGCGCGCACGGCGGCGGGCAGGTAGTAATTGACGTCTTCGGAGTAGTGAATGGGCACATCACTCTCCTGCACATTGCGCAGCAGGTTGCGCGCTTTGGCAGAGGTCATTTCACGTAACAACTCGCCGCGCAGGTTGTGTACGCCTTCTGAGTCCATGAGGAAGATCAGTTTTTCGGCGTCCAGTGCACTCGCCGCACTCACGGCTACGTCTTCCAGGGTTAAGTTGAAGGTTTCGCCAGTGGGGGAGTAGCCCATCGGGGATAAAAGCACTAATTCGCCGTCATCTAAGCGTTTCTGAATGCCAATAGCATCAATCTTGCGCACTTCTCCTGTATGTTGCAGGTCGACGCCATCGCGCACGCCTAACGGCTTAGCAGTGACAAAGTTGCCGCTGGCGACACGGATATCGCTGCCTGCCATCGGCGAGTTGGCAATCCCCATCGAGAGCAGAGATTCAATTTCTACGCGGATAGCACCATTAGCTTCTTTCACTGCCTCCATGGCGGCATCGTCGGTAATCCGCAGGCCGTTGTGCAATTTGGGCGTGAGGTTGTCGCGTTTGAGGCGTTGTTCAATTTGCGGACGGGCGCCGTGGACCAGCACCAGTCGTACTTCCAGGCTGGCGAGCAGGTTGAGGTCGTGCGAAAGTGCCACAAATTGTTGCTCGCTCACGACTTCGCCGCCAAACGCAATAACAAAAGTGCTGCCGCCAAAGGCGTGGATATACGGCGCGGCGGAGCGGAACCAGTGCACAAAGTCTTTGCTGTTGGCGCTGGAGAGGATCGCTGGTGGAGTATTCGTCAGCGAGATCGGTGTCAGGTTGGCATCATATAACCGCCCCGGTGTGGTGCTCAGTGCTTGGGCGGCGGCGCGCAGCAGAGTCTCGGAAATGCCCACCTCTCCGCGCTCAATGCGCGACAAATTGCTGGCGTCAGTCCCCATGCGAGAAGCTAATTGCTGTAAAGTTAGATTTTGCGATTTGCGCAAATCTCTAATATTTGAACCGATCATAATATGATTTTTCGCATTTATTTTGCAAAATAATAATTAAAAATGGTTTTTATTGCAAATAATAAGGAAATAAAAACCTTGTTGGCCGCCGGTGAACGCAGATGCACGCCGATAAAACCAACTCTAGTGATCACAGATATTGAGTAGATGTAAGGTAAGCAGTTCGTAAGGCGCTTTGCTTTTAACGATTTTATCTGCATTCATCGGCGTGTATCGGCGGCTCAGAAGGGTTTTGCCGTTTTGGCACGGATATTCAGCACAAAAAAATGACGGCTTGCGCCGTCAATAAGGAAGGACAGAGAGGACTACGTTTACATCAACTTGCTGGCGCCGGGCGCATTGAGCGGTAAATACGGGTGCTCTGCCGTTTGCTCAATACCAGTTGCCAGAGTTGCCCTTGCCGGGAGCGGAAATAGCCTGCACAACACATCAGGTAGTATTTCCACATCCGGTAAAAACTTTCATCATACTTAAACTGTAATTCTGGCCAGGCGCGATTAAATTTATCCCACCATGCCATCAGGGTGCGGTCGTAATCGTGGCCAAAGTTGTGCCAGTCTTCAATTAAAAACTTTTGTTCTATGCCTTTGCTGATTTCGCTGACTGAAGGCAGCTTGCCATTCGGGAAGATGTAGCGATCAATCCAGGCATCGGTGTGCAGCGCAGTTTTGTGGTTGCCTATGGTGTGCAGTAAAAACAAGCCGTTGTCTTTGAGCAGGCGGTGTGCGGTGGCAAAATAAGTCTCGTAGTTTTTGGGGCCGACATGCTCAAACATGCCCACAGACACGATTTTGTCGAACTGCCCGTGCAGCTCACGGTAGTCTTTGAGCTGTATATCGACAGGCAAGCCCGCACAGCGTGCCCGGGCGAAGGCTTGTTGTTCGACCGAGACGGTAATACCGACCACCTGTGCACCATAGTGTTGTGCCATGTGTTTGGCCAGGCCGCCCCAGCCACAGCCGATTTCCAGGACGGTGTCACCTGGCTGCAAATCCAGCTTGCGGCATATCATGTCCAGCTTGTTGAATTGGGCCTCTTCCAGCGTGTTGGCATGTTGCCAGTAGGCGCAGGAGTAGCTCATGCTGCTGTCCAGCATGGCTTCAAACACGTCGTTACCAATGTCGTAATGCTGCTGTGCCACCTGGTAGGCGCGATGTGGCGCCTGCAAGTTAAACAGCGTGTGGCGGATGACTTCGCCCAGCAGTTTCAGCTTGGCCATGCCGCCCATTTTTTCATCAATGTCGGCGCGCATCACGCGGTGAAAAAACTCATCCAGCCGTTTGCAGTCCCAACGGCCTTCAATAAATGCCTGGCCCAGCCCCAGCGTTCCCTTGGTTAACACATCGCGGTAGACGCTTTCTTCATACACCTGGATATCCCAAGGGGCATGGCCATTGATGGTAACGCCGGTTTCAGCGAGCAGGCTGACTAGCGTCTCGGGAGGCGTGGGTTGCGGAGGTATATATTGGTTGGTCGTGGTTTTCGGCATGATCTTCTGATAATCCCAAATAACACCAAACGATTAAGAGTGACTGTTTATCGCTATCTTAAAAACAGTCGTGACGCTTGACTACTCGTCATATGACGTATGACAGCATGCCGCATAAAAATTCACACAACATGCGTGATTTCATGGGTTTAAGGCAGAAAAAGGATTAAAAACCTTGCAGCAGGACAAACCAGAGGGACAGGCTGCCTATGCTGAGCAAGGTGCTCAAAAATACAGCGGCAGCATATAGGGCGCCATCCAGCCGGTAGCGCTCGCAAATCACAATGCCAAACACCATGGTGGGCATGGCGGCGAGCAGGACGCAGGCAGTGAGTTGGTTGTCGTGCAGGCCCAGTGCGCGGGCAACCCATAAGGCAGCGAAGGGTGCAATGCATAGGCCGATGAGGCACACGGGCAGCAATAAAGGAATCAATTTGAGTTTAAACGTATCCCAGCGGATGCTCATGCCGAGGGCAATCAGCATTAACGGGACGACACCGCCAGCCAGGGTATGTAGCGCGTGGCCGACCATGACAGGTTGCGGGAGGTGGCTCAGGTTGAGCAGGGTGGCTAGCAGCAGCGCCCACAACGGCGGCACTTTTAATAATTCTTTTACTGGATGTGTTTTATGCTCGGACTGGCCATAGCTTTGTGCCATCAGCATGCCCAGTGTCAGCAACACTGGCGTGCAGGCAAACAGGTCAAACTTGAGCACGATTTCGTGGGTCCAGTCGCCCAGCACTTCGCTGGTGACCGGCAGGCCAAGATAGGTGGCGTTAGGGAAAGTGGCGGCCAGCATCAATGCGCCTTGCTGGGCGCGCGAAATGGTCATCACGCGCTGTAGCAGTTGCAGTGTCAGCCACATGCATAAAGCCGCGACTGATAGGCGGCTAAGCGCAGTCACAGCAAAGGCGAGGGTGCTGGCGTCAAACGGCGCTTGCCATAAAATATCCAGTACCAGCGCGGGCAGCAATATATAAAACACCAGGTCTGTGAGTGCTCGCCGGTGTGACAACGCCGACATATGGTCAGGCGCCATGCGCTGCCAGAGCATTCCGGCGGCGATCAATAGCGCCATTTGCAGCATGACTTCAAACATGTGGAGGCTTATAGTCCTAATTCAGTGAGGCCTGCGTGATCGTCCGGGCGTCTGCCCAGCGGCCAGAAAAACTTGCGATCACTGGCCTGGATTGGCAAATCGTTAATGCTGGCATGGCGCTGCATCATGAGTCCGGCCTCATTAAACAGCCAATTCTCATTGCCATAACTGCGATACCACTGGCCGGAGTCATCGTGCCATTCGTAGGCAAAACGCACGGCAATTTTATTATCTAAAAACGCCCAGATTTCTTTAATTAAACGGTAATCCAGTTCACGCGCCCATTTGCGCGATAAAAACCCATGCACGGCTTGGCGGCCCACGGGAAACTCGGCGCGGTTACGCCAAATAGTGTCTTCGGTATAGACCTGGATCACGCGGTCCGGGTCGCGGCTGTTCCAGGCATCTTCTGCCAAACGTACTTTCTGGATGGCAGTTTCTAAAGTGAATGGCGGTAACGGTGGACGGGTTTCCATGGTTTTACCTTTTTTGTTTAAAGTTACCTGATGCTACAAAAGGCTGTTGTATAAAGCAATCGCAAAAATTGACATTGACTATACTGAGCTTATAATGACTTTCATTGAAAGTCATTAAATGTCGCGGAGCTAATAATGAGCCAAATTACTGCAAGACTACCTGATGCGCTGGTAGATTCACTCGATAGTGCGGCTAGCCAATTACGACGGACGCGTGCCGAAGTGGTGCGTCAGGCCATTGAATATTATCTGGAAGACTTTGAGGATATTAATCAGGCGATTCAGGTATTACGCGACCCTGCTGACCCAGTGCTGGATTGGGATGCCGTAAAAAATGAACTACTCGGTTAGCATCAAACAAAGCGCGTTCAAGGCGCTTGCAAAAATTGACCAGCCGCAACGGCAACGATTATTTGACGCGATTGAAAAACTCAAAATCACACCCACAGCAGGAAGCGTGCTAAAGGGCGAGTTTTCTGGTTTGCGCAGAATACGGGTGGGCAATTATCGAATTGTGTATGAAGTGCAGGATGCACAATTGGTTATTTTGGTGATTAGGGTTGCACATCGGAAAGAGGTTTATAAGTAGAAACCCTGGAAAAAGTAACTACTACGCCCAAGGAATGAAAATGGTTTTGTTTAGAGTACCCTTCAACTTCGTAACAAAGATCCTCTTGGGCAAACGGTTGGCCATAGTCAACATCAAAAACGGATATAGTTTACTCTATGGACGCTGGAATTGCTAGAGCAGTTAGGTAGCTTTCATATAGTGTTTTAACTTTATTTAAATTATTAACTCGTTTATTTTGCTTTGCAGAGTTGAAGTAGAGTTTAATTGTGGCAAAGGCCGCAAGGGGTAGTGTTGAGTTTCCTGTGTTAGATGTAATCTCAAAAAAGCTTAAATTTCTCTCCAAGTCTTTAATTATGCTAGATTTGCTCGGGTTAAATCCTTTGACCTCAATAGCACATAATGGAAGTTGACCATAAGCAGGTGTGCAATTGTCGTAAATTGCAATATCAATTTTTCCGCTTCTTTTGTTACTGTCGTAGGTTCCACTTCTAATTTGGCTGGTTGTATTAAAGGTATATGGCTTATTTTTTAGTATTAATGGAGTGCAATTTGTAGCGAACTCTTTGGTTGGATGTTCAAGTAGGATTTGATAGGGTGATCCCAAATATAGATTTAATGCTTTCAACGACTGCGCAATATTTACAGTGATAAGATACTCTGCATCTATTAGTTTGTTTTTTACTAGAATATCCTCAATCTCCCCAAACATTTCTTGAGCTTCTGACCATGACTTTTTAATGCCATGCTCTATTTTTGAGATTAGCTCGCTTTTAATTGCTTTTATGTCTTTTTTCATCTAAAAATCGCCCCACAGCGACTGCATGCTGGCGATGGCGGTGAGCGCGGCGGTTTCGGTGCGCAAAATTCTGGGGCCGAGGACAATCGATTGAAAGTGGTGTTGTGTGGCGAGTTCGATTTCAGCCGGGCTTAGGCCGCCTTCAGGGCCTATCAGCAGTTGAATGGTACTCGCTGGTTTGCTTAAAGCGGCCAGCCGTTTGGCGCCAACCGGGTTCAGCAACAAGTTTAGCGTCTCTGGCGTTGCGTGCTGGCTGAACCATTGCGCCAGCGTGAGTGGCGCATACACGGTGGGCACCACCGCGCGGCCGCTTTGTTCACAGGCGGCAATGGCGACGCCTTGCCAGTGTTCCGTGCGTTTTTCGGCACGGTCGCCCGTTAACTTGGTCACGCAACGCTCGGTGCTGAGTGGATAAATCTCGGTCACGCCGAGTTCGACGGCTTTCTGGATGGTGTAATCCATACGGTCACCGCTGGAAATCCCTTGCAGCAATCGAATCGCAAGTGGTGATTCGTTGCTGATTTGCACGCGGCTCAGCACTTCCACCTGGGCGGATTTTTTCTCTATGTTGGTCAGTGCGCATTGGTAGTCAAAGCCATCGCCACAAAACAGGGTCAACGTATCGCCGACTTTGAGCCGCATCACCCTCACTGCATGCGCCATGGCATTGTCGCTCAGTGCTGTTTGCTGGCCGACCGTTAATGCCGTCGGGCTATGAAATCGTAAATTACTCATGACTGGCATTGTAACCAAAATGCCTGTGCGCAGGAGATTCACCTGAGCGCTTTAATCACGTACCATCATGGTTTGAATTCAATCGCAGGAGCAACTCTGATGGCAAGCATAAGCCCACCCGTATGTGACTTTGGCTGGAAAGCCCCGGCATTCAACTTGCCAGATGTTGATGGCAAACTGGTTAACCTGGAAAACAGCATGGGCCGTAATGGCATGTTGGTGATGTTTATCTGTAACCATTGCCCTTATGTCAAAGCGATTTTGCCGCGCCTGATTGCCGATGTGAAAGCACTGCAAGTGCTGGGCGTGAACACCGTGGCGATTATGTCTAATGACCCGTCTGATTATCCTGAAGACAGCCCGGAAAACATGAAAAAACTGGCAACAGACATGGCGTTGCCTTTTCCTTATCTGCTGGACGAAACACAGCAAGTGGCCAAAGCCTATGATGCGGTATGTACGCCGGATTTTTTTGGTTTTAATAACCAGTTTGAGTTGCAATACCGTGGCCGTTTTGACGAAAGCCGTAAAGAAACGGCGCCTGACAGCACGCGCGATTTGTTTAAGGCCATGAAGTTGGTGGCTGAGAGCGGGCAAGGGCCCGAGCAACAAATACCGAGTATCGGTTGCTCGATTAAGTGGAAAGAGTAACGCTTAACCTGGCGTGCCGTCTATCCGTGGTTTGCTGAGTATCGGCCAGTAGGTGACGCAAAATAGCCCGAACGCGACTATCCAGCCGCTGGCAGCCAGCATCACGGATAAGCGGTAATATTCAGGCAGTACGATAGGCAGTAACACGCGGCTCAGGGTGGCAAAAATCACCAGGCCAAATACCCAGACCACGCTGCGTGGCGGGGTGTGGATATTGCGGCCGGTGTGACCCAGCGAAACGCGTGCCATCATGGCTAAGGTAATCACACCAATACCGCCAATCGCCCAGCAGTGGATGGCAAAAATCACCGGTGTAGCAGCGAGGATAAAACTAAGCGCATAGAGTAAAAACCCCAGGTTAATCAGCCACAAGCCACAGTAAAAACTCCATAGCAACGGCACCTGCCAGATGCCTGGCGTATGCCAGCGCCATAACCTGAATCCAGCACTGATGGTGATAGTGAGTCCTAACACTACATTGATTATTTCAACGTTGATGGTCAGTATGTTGATCAGCAGCGCCGCCAGGCTAACCATCAGCAGTCGGTCTATCCAAGCGTTGTTTTTTAGTGTCACTTCCTCTTTCACACCTCGCTCAATAAACATCGGCAAAATACGGCGGCTGATGACCATAATCAGGCTCACATTCAACAGCAGGCCTATCCATAGCGCCGCGTGTGCACCATGGCTTGTCCAGCCCAGTGCCTGGGTGTAAAACGCCATATTGCCCATGGTGAGAAATACCACTTTTGACAGCACGCCGAGTTGCCGCCATTGTTTGACCTTGATGATCGGCTGCGCGACTGCGGCAATCAGCCAGACATTAAATAGCAGGTCGAAGGTCGCGGCGACGATGATATTCGCCGGGGCAATCAACATTACACCGCGGGCAATAGTCCAACATGCCACCAGTCCCATCAGCGGGCGGCCATGCAGCGTTTGTATGCCAGTCCAGTTTTTCACTGCGGTGAGCAGAAATCCCGCAATCACGGCAAAAGCAAAGCCATACAGCATTTGATGGGCATGCCATTGTGAGGCTGAAATGGTCGTGAAAGATTGTGCGTTATATTGAAAATAACGCGCCATCCAAACCGCCATAGACAAGGTCGCAAAGATTGCTGCCAATAAGAAGAAAGGCCGGAAACCTAGATTGAATAAAGCAAAGCCTTGCGTGGGCAGTTTGCGGCTGGGCGGAGAGATTTGAATCAGCGGCTGCATAGGGAAACTCCTGTCAATCTGATAATAAATCTCAGCATAGCAATTTAAAGTTGCATTGTAAATGAAACATATATTAGAATGCACAGCATGCAGCTAAACAAATTTACCGATATTGGTTTGCGCGTCTTGATGTATTTGTCACAGTCGCGCTTTGACCAGCAAGTGACCATAGACGAGATCGCGACCACGTTTGATTTGCCGCGTAACCATTTGATTAAAGTGATTACGCGCTTGAACAAGCTGGGCTGGATCAAGGCAACGCGCGGCCGCAATGGTGGCTTGGAGTTGAACCCGGAGTCACTGCAGTTGCGCATAGGTGATATTTTGCGCGAGCTGGAAAATACGACTGAACTGATTAATTGCGAAAAACCCATGTGCCGGTTTCATGGAGACTGCCTGCTCAAAGGGGCTTTGCAAACTGGGCTGGAGTCATTTTATGCGCATATGAACCAGCACCGGCTGTTCGATATCGTCAATCACAACACCAGGGAAAAAATTATTTCCATGCATAAAACCCACGCGGCCTGAGTCACACGGCCTAAGTGGGGTGCGGCCTGTGAAAGCAGGCCATTTTTTGATGTTAAAAGTTGCATTTTAGATGCTATTTAAAAGGAGTGTTTATGTTATCCAGTACTGCCCGTCCGTATATCCAGGCCAGTGTCCCCGTGTTGCAGGCGCATGGCGTGGCGATTACCACCACGTTTTACAGCAATATGTTTAACGCGCATCCTGAGTTGAAGAACCTGTTCAATATGGGTAACCAGGCCAATGGTAGCCAACAGCAGTCGCTGGCCGCTGCCGTGTTTGCCTATGCTGCCAATATTGATAATGCGTCGGCTTTGCAACCGGTGATTGACCGTATCGTGCACAAGCATGCTGCGGTTGGCATCAAGCCAGCGCATTACCCGATTGTGGGCCGCCATTTGCTGGGCGCGATTGCTGAGGTGTTGGGTGACGCGGCCACGCCCCCCCTGATTGCTGCCTGGGATGAGGCCTACTGGTTGCTGGCAGGGGAATTTATCGCCGCAGAAGCCCGCTTATATCAAAGCACCGGTTATGCTGCAGACCAATGGATAGAGGCGCGTATCACAGAGGTGACGACAGCCGCAGACGGTATCCTGTCGATTGTGCTGGAGGCAGAAGATCAGGCACTGCCTGCGTTCAAGGCCGGGCAATACATTAGTGTCGCCGTCACCTTGCCGGATGGTGCGCGCCAGATCCGTCAATACAGCCTGTCAGATGCCGAGCAAAAAGACACTTACCGCATCAGTGTGAAACGCGAGGCTGGGGATACGCAAACACCGCAAGGCACGGTGTCCAACTGGTTGCATCAATACGCCAAGGTTGGCGGGCAGTTTCTGATCAGCCATCCTTATGGCGAATTTACGCCAGCTTTGCAAGCCAGCACACCACTGGTGCTGATCTCCGCAGGCGTGGGCATTACGCCCATGCTGTCCATGTTAAAAACACTACAGCAAGCGCAGGCTAAGCGCGAGGTGTGGTTTTTGCATGCGGCTCGCACCATGCAGCATGTGCCACACCTAGATGAACTGATTGCCAGTTCCGAGCAAATGGCATCACTACACTTGGGTTTATACATTGAAGAGAAACCCGGTTTTGCAACCGAGCGCCTGGTGCATGAGGGCCGCATGCGTGTGAACGAGTGGCCATTCAATGCTGACCTGCATGCGCAATATTACCTGTGTGGCCCGCTGCCGTTCATGATAGCGCAGTGGCAAGCCTTGCTGGCATTAGGGATTCCACCGCAACACATCCACCGCGAAGTGTTCGGCCCGGAAAGCCTGAATCAGGCTGTCTAGGCGCGGTTTGGTTTGAACGTCAGGTAGCAACTTACCGGCGTCGCTCAAGAGAATAGCGCTTTTCTGCTGAGCGTCGCCAAACCGCCCCTGGCAGACCTGTGTGTGCGCATGTAGCCAGCCAGGCCCAGCAAGCCCAGGCTGAGCATGAGTGCCGAGGTCGGTTCAGGCACGCTGCTCACCATCTGCCCATACTGGATATGATCGACTTCAATCCCGCCGCCCGTGCCTATGGTGATAGACCGGATACCGCCGGCAAACTGAACGCCGAAAAAGTGATCATCGCCTGTCGTGCCGCCAAAGGAGCCATCTGGAATGCCCGTAAATGACTGTGAGCCCAGTGATTGGCCCAGCGCATCGGTTGCGCTGAATGTAATCGTCCCCGAGCCATCGGTCCACACCAGGCCAAAGGCTGTAGGCAAAGGGCCACTGCCGACAAAGGTGAAAGTGACGTCGCTGGAAAACCAGCTGTGACCGCCATTGCCTACGCCGTCAATATCACCATCATCTGCATCTACAGAGTCCACTAAACTGCCCCAGGTTGATGCATCAATAATGCTGCCGCTACTCGCGCTGAGTGTGCTGTCTAGCGTGTTGTCTTCGAGAGTTTCTAACAATACTGGCAGTCCACCCTGATAAAAGCCGGTAGGAATGTCATGCGAGGATAAATACGGTGCTGGTCCCCAGAAGGTGGCTGTGCTGGTGCTGATGGCATGTGCCATATTGGTCGTGCCGAGCAAGCCAGCGGCAAGTGCGATCGTGATTTTTAATGTGTTCATCTTTCTCTCCTCCAGATAATAGGAGCCTTATCTTAGAGGATTAAATCAGCCGCTTGCATCCCCTGAACAGGGGGGGGCAGTTTAATCAGACGCAAGTGCAAATGCCTGCAGTGGTAGTTGCAGGCAGAGTTTGAGTCCGCCAGTCGTTGAGGTGGCAAAATGAACCTCGCCGCCTAGCAAGGCGGCCCGTTTCTGGATATTGTTTAAGCCTCGCCCTTTGCTTTTTTGCGCCTCATCATTGAGGCCAATGCCATTGTCACTGATGGTGAGTAACAGGTGAGTGCCATCACAGCTCAGGCGGATTGTGACTTCGCTGGCCTGGGCGTGGCGGATAATGTTAGATACCGCTTCGCGGATAATGCGGCCCAGGTTGAGTACCTGCGGTTGCGTCAGCAATCGCTCATGAGCCGTTGTCTGCAGATCCCAAATCAGTTGGATGTTGACATCGCTAAGGCGTTTTTCGCACTCAATGCGATAGTCGGCCATGGCGTCGGTCAGTGGCATGCGCTCAGCCCCGGCGCGCGAGACCACATCGCGCAAATCCTGCAGCGCCGACCTGGCCAGTTCGGCATTGTTAGGGTTTTGTGCGCGATACACCAATGTGAGTAACTTGGCACCCAGGTCGTCATGCAGGTCCTGATAAATCCGCTCGCGCTCCGCTAGCGTCGCCTGCTCTTTGAGGATGGACTGCAACTGCTGAAAGTTTTGATTGAGTTCTTCATGTTTGGAAACCACGCGTTGTTCGAGTTGCTGATTCAGTTGCTCGTAATCATTGAGGGCCCCAACGTAGCGTGACGTCATCATCAGCCCGACAATCAAAAACAGCACCGGCGCTGAAAATTGCATCAGATACTCCTCGTTGCTCATCCATTTGCTAAGCACAGCAATGTTGGTATGGATCAGCCAGTCATGAAATGCAAACAGCAGAATCACACTCAAGGTCAGCAACAGCAATCGGGCATCTTTGTTGCGGTGCACAACGCCGGCTTTGGCTAGCAAGCCCAGGCCAACGATGACCACGGCCATGGTGACCAGATGCCAGAAATCGGTGACATCGGTAAAATAGGCGGCGGGAGTGCAGAGTAAGCTGAGTGGCGAGAAGATGAGCATGGCCCACAGTAATTGGTTAAAGCGTTTGAGGCGAATACCGACAAATTCGAGCAAAGAAATCAGCCATAACGCGGCAATGGCCTGAAAACTGGCGTTGACCAGCAGCTCCCACAAAG
Organism: Methylophilus sp. 14; assembly: GCF_015354345.1. Classification (GTDB taxonomy): domain Bacteria; phylum Pseudomonadota; class Gammaproteobacteria; order Burkholderiales; family Methylophilaceae; genus Methylophilus. The sequence goes on from NZ_JADKYS010000002.1 coordinate 267,579, forward strand.
GCGTCGGTAGAGGAGCAGTGATCACATAGAAATTGAGCGATTGTAGCGCCCACACAAACGCCGCTAGGCCAAACAGGCCATACGCCGTATCCTGCTTGCGGCGCCACCACAAGCTCAGCATCAGCAAGCCTATGCCTATGATCAACAGGCTGGAAGTTTGATTGAGGGTGATGCGTATAAACTTTGCCTGATCATAGCGTGGTTGCAGACTGCTCAGTGTATTAATTTCCGGCGCATACAGCATGCCCTGTGAATTACGTGGCGCCATGATCCTGATATATAACAGATTGCCTTTGGCTTTGAGCACGCCGGGGGCAATCGTCAACAGCATTGGTCGGTTCCAGTAGCGGGCAACCGGTTCAGTGAACGCGCCACCGGAGCCGATCAGCGTGCCGTTTAAATAAGCCTCACCATTGAGGCTAAGCCGCGACAGGTAAAGCGCATAAAGCTGCTGGTGGTTCAGCGCCGGATAATCAAATTGAAAGCGATACCAGCCATTGCCCACGGCCTGCGGGTGGTTGATTTTCCACAGGTCTGGCAGCCTCACAGGTTGCCAGTTGGCTTGTGACGGAGGCGTGGCCTGGGCGTTGAGGGCAAACCAGCCCTGTTCGATGGTGATCGCGGTGCTGGCTGATTCGGGCACGGCTGCCGAACCAAAAGTGGTGCTTGGGCTAAGTAGCCAAATACTGACAATGAGGCATAAAAGGGTTTTAATGGCAGGCATTTGGGACGATCTTCTATTTAAAGAGGGTGATCACCTGCAGGGAAATATCGCGCACATCGACAAAATTGCGTCCGGCAACCGTATCCTGTATTTCGAGTTTCACAATGAGTGGCAAAGGCAGTTTGCCTTGTTGCCAGGCTTGGATGCCGCTCCATGCAGCGCTGATGCGGTATTGCTCTGCCTTGGTGAAGGTGTTTGTTTCCAGGCTGCTGGTATCTGTGCCTATGCTGGAGCGGTAGTCATCTGCTTGCTTTTCATAATGATGCCAGGTGGTGGCGAAGCGCCAGTTAGACCAACGATAACCTAGCTCGATGTCTGTTTCATAGTAGTCACCCAAATCACGTCGCAAGCGCTGTTTGCTGCTCGCCGGTGCAATTAACTGGCCCGGCGCCGGGATGCGCATGCTGGCTTTGTCTGCCGTTTGCCAGTTGTAATCGGCAAGCAGGCGCAGATCGAAATTTGCGCCCAGGTCGCGAAAATACTCGAAACGGCTGCGAATATCGTTGCTGCCATCGCCCAGCGGCGTGTCCAGCAGATTGTCCGGGTCATCTTTTTTGGCCAGGCCTAGTCTCAGCCCCAGGCCGATGATCAGGCTTTCTCCCGGGGACTTGAGCGCACGCCACAATACGCCCAGCGTTGGGTCGCCAAGGCCTTCACTACGATGATTCTGGATCGCTTTATATTGATATCCAAAGGCCGGGTTGGTTAACACATTTTGCACCCCTGCGCTGCCCAGTGCGGTCACCGGGCCGCCGACAGGTGCAAACGGAAAGTTGCCTGCACTTACCGGCTGGCTGGCATCAAATGCCGGATTGGCGCCCACCGTGCCGCCATTTACCCCGAATGCGGCGCGGGTATGTGAGGTTGCATAGGGGATGATCGCACCGATGGTGAGGTTAGGCGCGAGGCCGTAACCAATGGTGAGGATGCTGGCCTGTATGTTGGTTTCACTTTTAAAACGCGTGGTGCCCAATGAGGCACCTGCCCCCAGAGGTGATAGTGCCGGAAAGATGCTGGCATTTAGGTCCAGTTGATTAAAGTGTGCGCCAAGGTCACGCAAGCGCCCGTTGTCATCATATCGCTGGTTAAACGAGTTGTTGCGTTGCTCAAGACGGATACCCCAGCCGCCTTCTGGTGCCATGGTGTCCAGGCCGAAATAAGAGGCAGTGGGTAAGGGCTCTGTGGCGGATGCCGTTTGGGCATAGCATAAGCCCAGTGCAATCAAGTAGGGTGTGGGTGACAAGATGAGCCAGCGGCAGCGTATGTGGTGCATGAGTGTATTCGAATTATTTTTAAATGTGATCCCCCTGTTTACGGGGGTGTCGCGCCCGAAATTTCGTATATAGTCCCTTTAACGACATTGATGCATCCTGGCACCCCTGACTACCATGAAAACTGCTTTTATTCTTGAGGATACGCCCGAGTCACAAGTGTGGCTGTCTGAGGTGTTGCGACAGAGTTTTCCGGAGATTCAAATCCAATCTGCCAGCCATATTGCTCAAGCAGTGTCTATGTTGTCTGCGCTGCCCGCCGTCGATATTGCGCTCATAGATTTAAGTCTACCAGACGGCAGCGGCGTTTCGGTGATTGAATGGTTGAATCGGCATTCTCCGCAAACAATCTGTGTGGTTGCAAGCATTTTTGACGACGATCACCATATTTTCCCGGCATTGCGCGCGGGCGCGCACGGCTATTTGCTCAAAGATCAGCCACAGGCTGCCATTGTGCAGGCGCTCAATGGCATTTTGACCGGCCAGCCACCCTTGTCGCCTGCCATTGCGCGTAAATTATTACGCCATTTTCATGAGCCGTTTGACCAGGCAAACTCTCCCGCCTTGCTGACCGAACGTGAGAAAGAAGTGTTATCGATTATCGCCAAAGGCATGACCATGGTTGAAACCGCCAATATGCTCGGCCTCAAGCGCAATACCGTGGCTGGATACGTCAAAGAAATCTACCGCAAATTAAACGTTTCTTCACGCGCCGAGGCTGCCATTACAGCGCAGAAGATGGGCTTGATTTAACCTGCATCAACACGTTTAACAGGCGATAAGAAACAGGCGTGGCTTGTCCCTTACAGCCATCTCCCCCCTGTTTGCGGGGTGTTTCCGTTTATTCTGATGCACTATCATCTTCTCATCATCGTGTTTGCTCTGTTTGAAATTCACTTTATGGGAAGGTTGATTCTATGCTTGGAGTATTTCGTTACGCTGTTCAATATCAAAAGCCTGCACTCGCACTCAGCTTTTTTTACCTGACTGGCGCAGCTCAGGCGACCTCTCTGGTCGTCGGGGACATGACGGAGGCGGATTGGGCGGTCATTTTAGTCAACAATACAAATTCAGTCACAGAAGTCAGAACGGTAGTTGCCAATGGCGGAAATGCTGGCAGTCACTTGCAACTGGGCGTGTCAAAATCGGGTTACGACAGTCCTATTGAGTCCGACGGTAATAGATACTCTCCAGGTGCAGGACTGGCGATGATCTATCAAGCCGCAGCCTGGAACCCCGCCACCGATGGTGTGCTGACCAGCCTCGATATCAGTTTTGACGCAACGAGTCTGGAGTCTAGCTACACTAACAACAGCGGCGGCTTGTTAACCGCGGCAGTGGAGCAAAACGGTCGCATCTATTATTTGTGGGATAGCATGATATCCATCACCAATAGTCAGTGGCAAAGTTTTAGTTTTAGTTTTAGTAGTGTAGACGGTAGCAAGTGGTTGAGTTTAAATGCTGATTTTGTGACTCAGGGGTTTTATAGCACTGAGCAACCTGACTTCAGTAGCGGCATGTTGCGCTTTGGCGTTGGTTATGTGGCGTACAACCAATGCTATGTTTCCTGTGATGGGTTCAACGCCAAAGTCGCTGTAGATAACTTGAGCGTCAGCGTGAACGGGATGGCGCCGAGCGTGATTAGCCCAGTGCCTGCGCCCACTGCCGTTTGGTTGTTTGCAACAGGTCTGCCTGTGTTAGGTGCGGTGGTGCGTCGTCGTACACGCCCGGTTTAATATTCCGTTTGCAAGTGTGATTGAAAGGCTGGGTAACCAGCCTTTTTTTATGTGTGCGCACGGTATAATAAAGCTCGTTTAATGAATGAGGTGGAAAGATGGGCAAACAAAGGCTGAAGTGGGGTATTTTAGGCGCAGCCCGTGTCAATGAGCGTCTGCTGCCTGCGATTATAGAGGCCAGTAACTCGCAATTGGTGGCCATTGCCAGCCGCCGCGCCGGGGCAGCTAAAGCCACGCTCGATAAATATGCGCCCGACCTGGGTGGCGTCACTTGCTATGACGACATGGATAGCTTGCTGGCGGACAGCAATGTGGAGGCCGTGTATTGCCCAATGGCCAACGAAGAGCACGCCGAATGGGCGCTGAAAGCGATTGCGGCGGGCAAGCATGTGTTAATCGAAAAGCCGATGACGACCAAGCTGGCCGATATCGATACGATTGAATCAGCCGCCAAGGCCAAAGGCGTGACGGTGATGGAAGGCTTTATGTACCGCTTTCACCCGCAGCATGCCAAAGTCAAAGCGCTGGTCGACAGCGGCCTGATCGGCGATGTGCTGTCCTGTCGCGCCAGCTTTTCTTTCCTCATGGCGCCAGCGCGTATGTACCGTATCAATCGCGATATGGCCAATGGTGGCGGAGCCATGTGGGATATCGGGCCGTACGCGATTCATGCGCTGCGCTGGTGCTTTGGTGGCGGCGATGCGCCAGCAGAGCCAGTCAATGCCGTCGCTTACGGCAAACTCAATGAACATGGGGCGGATGTCGTCGCCAGCGGCGTGCTCGACTTTGGGCCGGATGCACAAGGCCGTGCCCGTTTAGGCCACTTTGATGTGAGCTTTGAGCGTGGCCGCAAGGCTGAGTATGAGCTTATTGGCGATAAAGGCTGGATCAAATGCCACAATATGTGGGCCTACCCAGGCGATGACCCGGTGATTAGCTGGGAGGCGGGTGGCAAATCAGAAACCATCGTATTGCCCAAAGCTAACCACTTCAACTTGGAGATTGAGCATTTTGCTGATTGCGTGCGTTACGGCAAAACACCCTTGCTGACTTTTGACGATGCGCGCGGTAACTGCAAGGCGATTGAGGCTGTGATTGCGGCCTTGAAGCGCTAAAGAAATTAGGATTTGTGCAATAAATAAAGGATGCTTTAAGCATCCTTTATTTATTCATTACAGTGATCAATGTGCGAGCAGGATAAAGTGCAAGGCGCACGGCACACAGAAACCGGACAATAAACGGAGTGTTGCGGCGTAGGCTAACTCGCGTAGCGATGTTAAACGAAGTGGCCGAAGCCAATGTACATTGAGTACATGAGGATTTCGAAAACGTAGTTTCAGTGTAGGCTAACCTTAAGGTTATGCCGTAACTAAAAAACTGCGCAACGCTGCAATTTGCCCGCGCAGCCATTGATGATTAGATCTTGCCATCCAGGCCCATCTGATAGTACTTATGCACGATTTTCTCCTGGTTTTCTAACAACCAGTCAATGCTAGGCTCGTTGCGCAGCGCTTTCTGAATCGCCTTGAAAGTGGCTTCGCGGTGAATATCAAACAGGGCTTTATGGTCGATTTTCTCTTGTTCCAGAATCGCCGGGCTCAGCCACACTGAGACAATAATACCCAGATCGTTGGCTTTTTCTTTAGGAATGTCGCCACTGCGTACCGCGTCGAGCACGCCATTGGCAATCGCACCTTGCACGGTGCCCATTAATATATTGGTATAGCGCGGGTCTTTCACCGTCACCTTGCTCACCATTAGTGTCGCCGGGCGTACCATGATATCGGTATTCATAATCGCCAGCACGCGCGTGTGGCCTTTGACCTGGTCGCCCAGCAGGTTGGCAAAGGCCGTGCCCATGGGGCCGTTCATTTCGCCAATGGCGACTTCCGGTTCTGCGGCTGTGCCGGGTGGGCCGCCAGCGACCAGTGCTTCACCCACACGCATGATAATTCGTTCGTCAGACATCATTACTTCCTTTGCTATCAATGTTTTGTCATGGTAGGGGAAACCCTCGCCGAAAGCTACCCTTGCAGGCAACAGAATGCCCTTTTTCATAGGTCAGCCATAGCAAAACCATCACCAGAAAAAGGTGATTAACGCTTGAAGTAAAACGGGTTCTAGTGAATAATCTAGCCTTTCCGTAAAAGGCGGGTTTTTCGGCCTTTTTAAAGAATTCAATCAAGGTTTTGCAGCATTTTGTGTAAGACCGCTCACTTTCACTCTAGGGAGAAAACAATGGCAACTCGTGTCGACTTGTGCAACGCCATCCGTGCTCTGAGCATGGACGCTGTACAAAAAGCAAACTCCGGTCACCCAGGCGCACCTATGGGCATGGCTGAAATTGCTGAAGTATTGTGGAACCACAATCTGAGCCACAATCCAACTAACCCACAATGGGCTAACCGTGACCGCTTCGTGTTGTCTAACGGCCACGGCTCTATGTTGATCTACTCCTTGTTGCACCTGACTGGTTACGATGTGACCATGGACGACATCAAGTCTTTCCGTCAATTGCACTCCCGCTGCGCTGGTCACCCAGAATACGGTTACGCACCAGGCGTTGAAACCACTACAGGTCCATTGGGCCAAGGTATCGCTAACGGCGTTGGTTTCGCGATGGCAGAAAAACTGCTGGCTGACCAATTCAACAAGCCAGGCCACAACATCGTTGACCACTACACATACGTGTTCCTGGGCGACGGCTGTATGATGGAAGGCGTTTCTCACGAAGCTTGTGCTTTGGCTGGTACATGGGGCCTGGGCAAACTGGTTGCTTTCTGGGATGACAACGGTATTTCTATCGACGGTCACATCGAAGGCTGGTACACAGACGACACCGCAGGCCGCTTCAAGGCTTACGGCTGGCACGTTGTTTCAGTAGATGGTCACGACCAGGCTGCGATTCAAAAAGCCATCGACGAAGCTAAATCAGTGACTGACAAACCATCACTGATCTGCTGCAAAACCATCATTGGTAAAGGTTCACCAAACAAGTGCGGTTCACACGACTGCCACGGTTCTGCATTGGGCGAAGCTGAAGTTGCCGCAACTCGTGAAGCTATCGGCTGGCCACACGCTCCATTCGAAATTCCTGCTGACGTATACGAAGGCTGGAACCAGAAAGACAAAGGCGCAAAACGCGAAGCTGACTGGAATGCCAAGTTTGACGCTTACGCTAAAGCTTACCCAGCAGAAGCTGCAGAATTCAAACGCCGTATGGCAGGCGAATTGCCAGCTAACTGGAAAGCATTGACTGACGCAATCATCGCTGAAACGAACGAAAAAGCTGAGAAATTGGCGACTCGTCAAGCTTCACAAAAAGCGATCACTGCTTTGGCACCAATCTTGCCAGAGTTCCTGGGCGGTTCAGCTGACTTGACAGGTTCTAACCTGACAGCAGCGAAAGAGTTCAAACACGTGAGCGGTAAAGAGCCAGGCAACTACATCTCTTACGGTGTACGTGAGTTCGGTATGGCTGCGATCATGAACGGTATGGCATTGCACGGTGGCTTGTTGCCATACGGCGGTACTTTCCACATGTTCTCTGACTACATGAAAAACGGCATGCGTATGTCTGCGTTGATGCATCAACGTGTGATTTACGTGCTGACCCATGACTCTATCGGTCAAGGTGAAGATGGTCCTACACACCAACCAGTTGAAAACACCTCTGGTTTGCGTATGATTCCTCGTATGGATGTATGGCGTCCAGCTGACTCTACAGAAACAACCGTAGCATGGGTTGCTGCAGTAGAGCGTACTGAAGGCCCAACCAGCTTGGTATTAAGCCGTCAAGCTGTTCCAGGCATCAAGCACGATGCTAAAGACTTCGACCTGATCCGTAAAGGTGGCTATGTATTCTCTGACGCTGCTGGTAAAGCGGATGTGATCATCATTGCTAACGGTTCCGAGTTGGATCTGGCGATTCAAGCAGCTGCTGAATTGAACGCTGCGGGTACTAAAGTGCGTGTGGTTTCCATGCCATCCACCAATGTATTCGACCGTCAAGACCAAGCTTACAAAGACAGTGTATTGACTCCAGGCGTTAAACGCGTGGCTGTTGAAGCTGCTCACCCAGACTTCTGGCGTAAGTATGTAGGTATTGAAGGTGCCGTTGTTGGTATCGATACCTTCGGCGAATCCGCACCAGGCGGCGCACTGTTCAAACACTTCGGCTTCACAGCTGAAAACGTTGTGAACACAGTGAAATCTGTTCTGTAATTTAGAACAGTCGCTGCATAAAAAACCGCCTCCTTGTGGGGCGGTTTTTTTACGCCTACTGTTTAGCCAATTGCTTAGCGCGACAAACGAACTAGGGTAATCAATAATAACCCTGTAAAATATATGGTTTTATTGATTAGCCTCTAGAAAGTTCGCATGTCCACATTACCCGCCTGCCCACAATGCCAATCCGAATACACCTATGAAGACGGTGAAAACTATGTCTGCCCGGAATGTGCGCACGAGTGGAGCAAGGTTGCCGCAGCGGATACAGACGAAGTAAAAGTGGTGCGCGATGCCAACGGCAACGTATTGCAAGATGGCGATACCATTACGGTGATTAAAGACCTTAAAGTGAAAGGCTCTTCGTCAGTGGTGAAGGTCGGCACTAAAGTGAAAAACATCCGCCTGGTCGATGGTGACCATGATATCGACTGCAAAATTGATGGCTTTGGTGCGATGAAGTTGAAGTCGGAGTTTGTTAAGAAGGCTTGAGCATGTTTTATGCTTCGTTTATAAGCCTACTTGGCGGTTCCAATCATTGACGTACATTTCAATTCTCTGAAATTCAGACGATAGGAGCAACCTGTTGTGAGCTAGAAAATTCCGAGCTTTTTCTAATTCATCCATGCGTTGCTTGAGCCAATGCTGACTTGGAATTAAATCAGAAAAATCTACCCAATTCTCACAAATTATGTCAGCTAAGTGACCAAATTGAATAAACCCTAATGGGTCTCTACTTTGCCCCTCAAGCCATGAGTTATCTAAAGCATCTTTAATTCTTTGTTCTGCAAAATCGCGTATTTTACGAGGAACTTTAGTACCCCACCAAGTTGCACCATATCGTTCACTAAGACGTTCTAAGATGAGTGCTCGAACAGAGTTTTCAAAACAGTATAGAAGCGCGTAAAGCCTAGACATGCTAAGCGCCTCGTTTCGTGTATCCACACTAAAAGGGCTTAATACCTCTTCAAATAGTGATTGTTCAACCTCGCGTTGATCAGCTCCGACTCTTATGCCAGCTTTTCTAAACTGTTCAGCGTCCGCTTCAAACATAAGTCCTCTAAATAGCCAGTCACGAACATCCTTTTTGCTAGTGCTCAAGTAGATGCTCCTTCAGCGATTTGAATATTGCATTGTAGACTTCAGTATCTTTGGTGGCAGGAAGGTGAATTTCAATATTGTAACGAAGTCCACCGAGTCCGATAGATGGAGTAGTATCAACTATTGAATTAATGGCCTTAGATGGTATTGGTGTTTCATGAGTGTTGTCGTTTTTTATCTCAGCTTTCGGAGTTATTTTTACTTGAGGGGCTGAGATGTCTGCTAGCTGCAGGAGTGCGAAAAAAGTTCTTGCTTGTTCTGATGCAATTCTATCTGTGACATTATGAGTTTGTTTGAATTTGCCTTCGATAGCTGATCGATCTTTTTCCGAAAGAGTTTCGTTGATTAAGAATAAATCACTATAAACTTCTTTCAAAGCTTCTCCTAAAACGCGTCGTGATTGTGTTCTGTCACGGTATGCATGGTATCTACTTGTTGGAGTTCCATCTCCACTAAGGAAGTTTAGGTCTTTTAATAGAGCTAATACACCGAAGTCATTGCTACTAGAGAAACCAAGTCCCTTTAAATGTGCGATTGTAAATTTATCTGGTGCCGCACCCTCAACAATTTTTTGAAAAATTGGTGCAAGGTTTTTAACACTGGTCATGTAGCGATTAGTTAACACGTTCAGGCCCCTTTATTGTTGAATGCATGGATGGCTAGATAAATTAGTCATTTTTTATTGATAAATGACTCTTTTCTTAACTTGCGTATATATCTTTCTTGGACACTATTAAGTTCGATCCTAAACTCACGCACCTTATCAATTGACCAACTAGAAGGCTCTAGCCAGAATTGAGATTTATATTGGCAGATTTCAGCAAATTCTTCGTCAATATGACGCATTGGGATTGCTGCAGCAGCCCACAGTTTTACGAGCTTTTCTTCATCATTACGTTGAGTACCTACACCTTTTTCAAGTCTCGAGTAGTAAAGTTGTGTTTCATTAAGAGCTTCATTTACCGCCTTTAGAGCAGCATCGCCTATTTCCCTGTATTCTTTACTCATTGCTGCGACCTTTTTTGGCAAAGCCTCTAGCAGTTTCACAATATAATTAGCCATTGAATTTCTCTTGTATTAAATTAGGAAAACTCGAACAAAGAATTAAAAGCTTACTTATGTTAACAAGCGATCTCAGGTTGCGCAATTCACTTCCTCCTACGGTAACCATTTACGTCAAAAACTACACCAGCACTTTAAATTGGCACCATTCAAGTTTTAAGTGATTTCCCATTTTCCTACATTTTTTTCAGCATCTGTCTGATACCACTATCCTTCTCAGAAACTATGATTTAAATGCTAAAAATTTAAATTAATGAGGAGGCTGTATGTCATCGTTCGTTTTATATCTTATCGGTTTTGCTATTTTGATTGGTGGCATCGCATGGGCGTTGGTTGAGGCAGGCGTGCCGCATTTGTACATCGTGATTGCTTCTGTGATTCTCACAGGTGTCGGCATATTAAAAGCGGTGTCACATACCAGAGCCAAGGATATTTCCCGGAACTAAGCAGACTAGTAGGTATTCAATCTGGATACTGTTGATAAACTTCCGAAGTAGATGCAATGAACAATTTTAATAAAACTGATTTGAAGTTAGACGGGCTAGAGATTAATGGCCTGTATCTTGAAGATGTGTTTTCGGTGTGGGAGCATTTTGATAAAAACGCGAATAAGTACTTTACCGTTTTTATGATTAATAACTCCCGCATCACGGTGCCAGCGACTGAAGCGAATGCAGCATTAATGTACGAGAGCGGCCATCCTGTTTCTGAGTTTGTAGTCAATGATGGCGTTGTGGATGAGCTTGAAGTTGCGACCAAAGCTAACTGAGTCAATTGGGCAAGTGTAATTTAAATTGGACTAGGCTATTTTTATTGTGGGTGATAAGAGAGTCCAACTTTATCAGTCAACCTGTGTCAGCTCATGCTCTTTTGATGATTTAGCCAAACGCAAAAAATAAGCTACCTGCTCCACCCATTGCAACCGCTGCAACGGCGTTAAAGCCATAAAAGCCCGCAAGCGTTCTTCACTGACATGGTAAGTTCTGTCGGCTGGATTAAAGGGCGCATTCATAGTGATTTTATTTTCTCTAAATGTTCAATATCACTGAGGTCTATCGGGCGGGCGGCAGCACGTTTCATAGCAATTAAATCATCCACGCAAGCGACCGCGACTGTTACCTCACCCAAGTTAAATTGCACAGCGCGAGTATGCATCTCGTGAAAGTCTAAAGGTGGAAACAACAGAATATCAATCGTCACCCCCGCCAGGTCTGGTGTGCGTAATGCAAATGCCAGCATGTTTTTTTCAGTGTGCCATTGACGCAATAACGCGAGATTTGTCAGGCTTTCTAAAGGCACAGGAGCAACAGGCGTTAATTGCAGCGATTTTGCACATTGCAGCAAGCCTTCAAGGTTCTCTGGCTGCATGGCGACTGTGATATCCACATCCATGGTTGCTCGCTCAACGCCATGCAATGAAACAGCTAATCCACCGATTAACAGATAATCGACATCAAATTTTTTCAGCGCGTCAAACAGGTCTAAATAAAACATAGCTGAAGTTTAAAGCAGGTGGCTGAAAAAAAGAATTGCTTTTAATTGCACGCTCTTTACTTCGTTAAATCATCGGGGTCAGGTCTTGCAATCTAGCACAAGCAAAACGTCAGCCCCTTCCTTTCTTGAGTTTGCAAAATCATATCGCCATGTGCGCTTGAGAGGCTAATGTGTTGACAGTTGCCCTTTAAGAGATATACTTAAAATATATATTTTTGAGGGCTGGTCATGAAAACTGCCAAATTATTTCAAAACGGCCAAAGCCAAGCGGTTCGATTACCCAAGGAGTTTCGTTTCGAAGGCGATGAAGTCATTATCAAGCGTTCAGGTAATGCGGTGATTTTGTTGCCTGCTAACCATTCGTGGGATGTGTTATTGAGCAGCCTGGATAAGTTTAGCGACGATTTTATGGATGATCGTGCACAACCCGTGCCACAAGAGCGTGAGGACTTGTTTTAATGAGGCTCATGCTGGACACGAATATCTGCATTGCTTTGATTAAGCAAAAGCCTGCTGGTGTACTTAAAAGATTTAATGATTTTCAGGTGGGTGATATTTGTATTTCAAGCGTCACCTTGGCCGAGTTACGTTACGGCGTTGCTAAAAGTCAGTTTCAGGAAAAAAATCAGGCTGCTTTAGATGACTTTATTTTGCCTTTAGAAATTACGGTATTTGATGAGTCTGCGGCAAACTATTATGGTGCTTTACGCGCAAGCCTCGAAAGAAAAGGCACGCCCATCGGGGCGATGGATTTGATGATCGGTGCGCACGCGCTTAGTCAAAACCTCACGATGGTGACTAATAATGTCAGGGAGTTTAATCGCATCCCTAATTTGGTTGTTGTTGACTGGTTTAATGATTAAACCTATTCCTCAGTTTTAACTCTCAAATATAATCAAGCCAATACTTATATAGGTCATTTTTTCATGCGAACCGAAAACGCTGTTGCACCCAAAACCATTTACCTCAAAGACTACACCCCAGCGCCATATCTGGCGACGCAGGTGAATTTGAGTTTTAACCTGTTGCCGGGCAAAACCATTGTCACGTCTATCGTTAAATATGTGAAAAACTCAGCGGGTGCTTCTCATGATTTGGTGCTGGATGGTGAAGATCAGACCATTTTGTCAGTCACAAAAAATGGTCAGCCATTAAGCGATTACACCGTGGCTGATGGGCAAATGACCATAGCCAATCCGGGTGATGCATTCACGCTCACCATCGTCAGCGAGATTGATCCGGCAGCGAATACGGCGCTGGAAGGGTTGTATCAATCGCAAGGCACGTATTGCACGCAGTGCGAGGCGGAAGGTTTCAGACGCATTACCTATTACCAGGACCGCCCGGATGTGTTGAGTGTGTTTACAGTGCGCATTGAGGCGGATGCCAAGGCTTATCCGGTATTGCTTTCAAACGGCAATTTACAGGATGCGGGTAAGTTGACGGATGGCCGTCATTACACGGTCTGGCATGACCCTTTCCCTAAACCATGTTATTTGTTTGCGCTGGTGGCGGGCGATTTGGAGCGCGTGGCGGATACGTTTACGACAATGACTGGCCGCAAGGTGGATTTGCATATTTATGTGCGATCAGGCGATGAAAGTCAATGTAGCCATGCCATGGAATCACTGAAAAAGTCCATGAAGTGGGATGAAGAAGTGTATGGCCGCGAATATCAGCTGGAACTGTTTAATATTGTCGCAGTGAGCGATTTTAATATGGGGGCGATGGAAAACACCTCGCTCAATGTGTTTAATACCGCGCTGGTGCTGGCGCATCAGGAAACCGCGACTGATAGCGATTTTATGAGCGTGGAAGGCGTGATCGGCCACGAGTATTTCCACAACTGGACCGGTAACCGCGTGACTTGCCGTGACTGGTTTCAACTCTCGCTTAAAGAAGGCTTTACTGTGTTCCGCGACCAGGAGTTTAGTGCTGACTTGAACTCGCGCGCGGTGTTGCGCATTGACGATGTGAACGGCTTGCGCCGCTTGCAGTTCCCCGAAGATGGCAGCCCGCTGGCGCATTCGGTACAGCCTGACCAGTTTATCGAGATCAGCAACTTTTACACCAAGACCATTTACGACAAAGGTGCCGAGTTAATTCGCATGCAGCATACTTTGCTGGGCGCGGAGACTTTCCGTAAAGCCACCGATTTGTATTTTGACCGCTATGACGGCCATGCCGTGACTTGCGATGACTTTGTGCAATGTATGGCCGATGCGTCTGGCCGTGACATGTCGCAGTTCTTCCGCTGGTACAAACAGGCAGGCACACCGACACTGCAAGTCAGCAGTCAGTATGACGCCGTACAGCAAAGTTATACGCTGACCTTCAAGCAGTCACAACCGGATACACCAGGGCAAACCGACAAGCAGCCGCTGCATATTCCAGTGGCGCTAGGCTTGCTGGATGCCGATGGTAAAGAAATTCTGCCAACCCGGGTGCTGGAAGTGACCGCACGTGAGCAAACATTCACTTTCAATGGCATTAGCGCTAAACCTGTGCCTTCTATTTTGCGTGGCTTCTCTGCGCCAGTGAAGCTCGAAACCGATTTAAGCGACGATGACCTGCGTTTGCTGCAAGTGCATGACACCGATGGCTTTAATAAATGGGAAGCGGGCCAGACCTTGGCTTTGCGTACTATCCAGCGTGTGATGGCTGATCCGGCAGCAGACATTTCACAGTTTGTGGCGGATGTAGGCACCTTGATTGAACAAGGCCTGGCAGGCAAGGGTGATAAAGCCTTGTTGGCGCGTGCATTGAGTTTGCCTATGATAGGCGTGATTGGTCAGCATTTGCCGGTGATTGATCCTGCCGCGATTGATGCAGCGCGCACGGCTGTGCTCAAGCAAATCAAAAGCACACATAAAGAAGCGCTCGCAGCTTTGTATGATGCCAACGCGAACACCGGCGCTTTCTCCATTACGCCAGAAACCATGGGCCGCAGAGCCTTGCAGCATGCTGTGCTGGAGATTCTCACTGTGACCAATGGCACCGGCTGCGCAGCACGCTCAAAAGCGCATTACGATGCCGCAGATAATATGACCGATCGCGTGACCGCATTGGCATGCTTGTCAGATAGCAGCCAGCCGCAACGTGCCGAGGTATTTGCTGACTTTTATGCGCGCTTCAAGAACTATCCACTAGTGGTCGATAAGTGGTTCTCGCTGCAGGCGATTGCTAACCGTGAACAGATTTTTGACGATCTCGCTATGTTGCGTAGCTATCCTGATTTCAATATCAAAAACCCTAACCGCGTACGTTCTTTATATTCGGCATTTGCGATTAATAACCCGGTGAAGTTCCATGATGTTAGCGGCAAAGGCTATGCGTTCTTGCGCGATGTGATTATTGAGCTGAATACCATCAACCCACAAATCGCCGCACGCATGGTGACGCCGTTGCGTGAGTGGAAGCGCTACACCCCTCAATTGCAGGCGCATATGAAAGCCGCACTGGAAGCCATTCTCGCCACGCCGAGTTTGTCTGGAGATGTGTTTGAGATCGTGAGCAAGAGTTTAAATGCCTAATTGGATATTAATGTGCTTGGCTTGTGTTGATTACGTGTTATCCGTTTGTCCGTGAGTGCTAAGCCGGATGATTCGGCTGTAGTTATATGAGACGAAGGCGTCAGTGAAGCGGCGCCTTCGTTTTCGAGTTGATCGATTTCTATCTACTAGAAATTTAGTGTAATTGAAAAACAAATCATCTTAATTGTTGGCGTTGGCTATCAGTTTCTCCAATACACGTTCCATTTTCACTTTACCTTTCCTGATTTCTGTTCCATGTGGGCTAAACTCAATCCAACCTTGGTTAAACCCATTAAGCATTTGAATTCGAGGCAGAGGATTCTTCATTCCTTGAGAGGTGAACAAAATGAACCAGATATCTTGGGGTACAGATTCAGCATTGACCGTTTTTCCTAGTGTTTTCGTAAAGGCGGCCGCGATATCATTGGGGCTTATACGGACTTCCGTTTCTAGATTGATAATGCGAATACCTTGCCAATCTTCCTGTAGCAATTCCGCTGCGGTCTGACCTACATCTGCTGTGGCAATCATGGGGAAAGGTTTGTCCAGTGGTTGCAGGAAGGAATAGATCACCCCCTTCTCAAGAGCTGATGCAATATCCCAGTTTGAATTCTCCATAAACCAGGCCGCACGCAAGAATGCGATTGGCATGTCGAGTGTACTCAATTCATGTTCAAGCATACCAAGCTGATTGAGCAGGTTTGGATTCTTACTGTCGGCACCTATGGTCGATAAACATACCACTTTAGGTGGGTTGGCTCTCGCAAGCGCCTCCCGGATGACTTTGATTGTCTGTCTGGCTTCAGTAAATCCCGCAGACGGGTCAAATGTTGGGGGGAGCATAATGAAAACGCCTTCAGTGCCAGTAAAGGCTTTGGTTAGTGCGGTAGCATCATTCATATCTGCAATGAAAATGTGGCTCCCCGGCTTTTCCCAGTGTTTTGCCTTATCAGCATTACGCACAACCGCACGTATTTGTTTTTCGTTTGCCATTAGGTTTCGGGCTACTTCCCCACCCACTTGCCCCGTAATTCCAGTAATCGCGAACATAACATTCTCCTTAATAATTGCGACGTTTGTCGTCATGTGTGAAATTCTCTACTCTTTAACTAAGTTATGCGATAGCATGAGTGTCATTTTATATATGACAAAAAGGCATTAATTGTGGCGTTTGATGAGAAACTGCTAAATGGTATAAGCGTCCTTTCAGCCATTATTGATAGCGGCTCTTTTGCTGGCGCAGGTGATATATTGGATATGTCACAATCTGGCGTCAGTAGGGCCGTGGCAAGACTTGAGGCTCGGTTAGGCGTGCGTATGTTTGATCGTACTACGCGCTCTGTGAGTCTGACGGATGAAGGGCGCCGATTTTACGAGCAAATCCTGCCGTTACTGACAAAAATGGAAGAGGTCACAACATCTCTCGCTACAGACAAGGTCGAAGTGCGAGGGCGTTTGCGAGTAACGGTTGACCCCTTTTTCTCTAGACTTGTATTGGGTCCGCAATTAGGTGCATTCATTGCACAGCATCCCGGACTACATCTAGAAATCATGACAAGACATCAGCTTGGTGACATGGTGGCTGATGGTTTTGATCTGGCGTTACGCTTTGGTAATCCCCGTACATCCAGCTTAATTGCCAGCAAGTTGTTCGATACCAACATCCTTACCGTTGCTTCGCCCGCTTACATTCAGCGCCATGGGCGACCGCAAACGCCGCAGGATTTGGTTGCTCACGCCTGCATTCAATTCAGAGATCCTGAAACTGGTAGGCCATTCGAGTGGGAGTTTCATACAGCAAAAGAGAAAGTGGTGATTCCAGTCAGTGGACCGATTACTGTAAATGATGCAGGGACGCTTCATAGCGTTTGCCTGGCAGGCGTTGCGATCGCCCAAACGATGAGTTTTGGAATCAGCGAATTGTTGGCCGAGGGGCGGTTGGTTAACTTGTTTCCGGATTGGTCAGAAGAGCAATTTCCTCTGTATGCGCTCTATCCAAGTAGGGCGCATATGCCCTTGAAAACAAGTGTATTTCTTGATTTTGTGCGAGGTTTGAAAGGCTAAACTGATTTGCAGAGTGAGATGGGCTGCTGCGTATTGATCTTGTCTAAACCACAGAGATGACGTTATTTCCCCATCGCTTCACCGAGGCGAATCGGTTTGCCCGCATGCCAGCTATCATTAAAGGCGAGCACGTCTTTTTCAAACAGCATCACCACCGTAGAGCCTAGCAGGAAGCGGCCCATTTCTTCGCCTTGCTTCAGGCTGATGTTGCGGTCGCTGTAGTCCCAATGCACCACTTTGCCTGGGCGTGGCGGGTTGATAATGCGGTCTTTAGCATCGTGCCAAACAGTGGCCATGCTCCCAACAATCGTTGCGCCAACCAGTACTAATACAAACTTGCCATGCTGGGCAGATTCAAAGGTACACACGACACGCTCGTTGCGCGCAAACAGGCCGGGCACATTGGTCGCGGTGAGTGGATTCACTGAGAATAAGTCGCCTGGCACATAAGTCATACTCAGTAGCTTGCCATCGCAAGGCATATGAATGCGGTGATAGTCTTTGGGGCTCAGATACAAGCAGGCAAAGCTGCCGCTATCGAAATTAGCCGCTAGTGTCGTATCGCCGCCGACGAGTGTCTGCGCTGTGTAATGATGCCCTTTGGCCTGGAAGATCTGGCCGTTTTCAATCTTGCCAAACTGGCTGATGGCACCATCGACCGGGCAGACAAACGCATTATTCGCTAAAGGTCTTGCGCCTGGTTTGAGTGGGCGGGTGAAGAACAGGTTGAAGGTCGCGTAGCTGCCAATATCGCCATTGAGCGCTTCTTCCATATTGACGTGGTATTTGTTGACAAACCAGCCGATAAACGCCGTGGTCAGGCGTCCAGCTTGCCAGTGCGCCAGTTTGCCGGCGGCGGCCGTCAGTAATTGTTTGGGGGCGATGTATTGCAGCAGAATGGCGAGTTTCACTTTTGTCCTTCTTCTCTTGTATCCCTTATTGGGCGGCTCTCACTTTGTTGCAAGAATCCGTTTTTATCATGTCTTTATTAGTGTGATTTTACAAATAAAAAAGCACAGGCGATATATCAGCCTGTGCTTTTTGCCTACCGTTGTTTAATTAAACAGAGTTCAGCTTGGTTGAATTCCAAAAATTAGTTCTTAGATTGATCAACCAGTTTGTTTTTCGCAATCCAAGGCATCATGGCGCGCAATTTGTTACCGACTTGCTCGATTGGGTGAGCAGCGTTCAAACGACGGCGTGCAGTCATTTCTGGGTAGTTTGTACGGCCTTCCAGGATGAACTGTTTAGCGTAGTTACCGTTCTGGATGTTAGCCAGGCACTGACGCATTGCGTCTTTAGACTGGCTGTTGATCACTTGTGGGCCTGTCACGTACTCACCGTACTCCGCGTTGTTGGAGATGGAGTAGTTCATGTTGGCAATGCCGCCTTCGTACATCAGGTCAACAATCAGTTTCAGTTCGTGCAAGCACTCGAAGTAGGCCATTTCTGGCGCGTAACCAGCTTCAACCAATGTTTCGAAACCAGCTTTAACCAACTCAACCGCGCCACCACACAGCACAGCTTGTTCACCGAACAAGTCAGTTTCTGTTTCTTCACGGAAGTCAGTCTCGATCACGCCACCTTTGGTGCCGCCGTTAGCTGCTGCGTATGACAATGCGATGTCTTTCGCTTTGCCAGAAACGTTTTGGTAAACAGCGATCAGTGAAGGTACGCCGCCGCCTTTGAGGTATTCGGAGCGCACGGTGTGGCCTGGGCCTTTAGGCGCGATCATGATCACGTCCAGATCGGCGCGTGGCACGATTTGGTTGTAGTGAATGTTAAAGCCGTGGGCAAATGCCAACGCTGCGCCTTTTTTCAGGTTAGGTGCGATTTCGGCATTGAAGATTTCTGCCATGGTTTCGTCTGGCAGCAATACCATCACAACGTCAGCTTCTTTCACTGCGGCTGCGATTTCTAAAGTCGTGTGGCCAGCGCCTTCGGCTTTTGCCCATGAGCCGCCGCCTTTACGCAAACCGATAGTGACGTTCACACCGCTGTCACGCAGGTTGGCTGCGTGTGCATGGCCTTGTGAACCGTAGCCCACGATAGTCACTTTTTTGCCTTTAATGATGCTTAAGTCGGCGTCTTTGTCGTAATAAACGTTCATGTCTGCTTTTGCCTTTCAATACAAATGCTTAGGTAATAGGTGGAAATACTGTCGATTAAACTTTGAGGATGCGGTCGCCACGACCAATGCCGGACGCGCCGGTACGCACGGTTTCCAGAATCGCGCTGCGGTCTATGGCTTCAATAAATGCATCCAGTTTGCTGCAAGAGCCGGTAAGCTCAATGGTGTAACTATTGTCGGCCACATCGATAATACGGCCGCGGAAAATGTCGCACATACGCTTCATTTCGTCTTTATGGACGCCGGTGGCTTTGACCTTGACCAGCATCAGTTCGCGCTCAATGTGCTTGCCATCGTTGAGGTCCAGCACTTTGACCACGTCAATCAACTTGTTGAGTTGCTTGATAATTTGTTCAATCACATCATCGGAGCCAGTCGTTACAATAGTCATGCGTGACAGGGTAGGGTCTTCGGTGACCGCCACGGTGAGTGATTCAATGTTGTAACCGCGCGCAGAAAACAGGCCTGCCACGCGTGACAGGGCGCCTGCTTCGTTTTCCATCAGCAGTGAAATAATATGGCGCATTATTCTTCCCCTTTCAGACGGCTGGCGGTGCGTGGGCTCAATACCATTTCGGAGAGGCCCTTGCCGTTTTCAACCATCGGGAAGACGTTTTCGGCTTGGTCAGTTAAGAAGTTCATAAACACAAACTTGTCTTTTTTATCAAATGCTTCTTTGAGCGCGCCTTCTACATCGGCAGGGTTGGTAATGTTCATGCCCACATGGCCATAAGACTCGGCCAGTTTGACGAAGTCTGGCAGGCTGTCCATGTAAGACTCGGAGTAGCGGTTCTCATAGAAGAACTCTTGCCACTGACGCACCATGCCCAGGTAACGGTTATTGAGCAGGATGACTTTGATCGGCAAGCCGTATTGCGCACAGGTTGACAGCTCCTGGATATTCATCTGGATGCTGCCTTCACCGGTGATACAGGCCACTTGCGCATTTTTATCCGCAAACTGGCAGCCCATGGCGTAGGGCAAGCCCACGCCCATGGTGCCCAGGCCGCCAGAGTTAATCCAGCGACGTGGTTTGTCGAATTTGTAGTATTGCGCAGCCCACATCTGGTGCTGGCCCACGTCAGAAGTTACATAGGCTTCGCCTTTGGTCACTTCCCACAGTTTTTGCACCACGTATTGTGGTTTGATCACGGTGTCTGAATAGGCGTAATCCAGTGACTGGATGCCACGCCATTCGTTAATCTGCGTCCACCAGTCAGCGGTATCCGTGGTCTGGTTTTCTTCCTGTGACAGGATTTCATTCATGTCAGCTAATACAGACTGCACATCGCCCACAATCGGCACATCAACCTTCACGCGTTTGGAAATGCTGGAAGGATCGACGTCGATATGAATAATGGTACGTTTCTGGCCGGAGAAGTGTTTTGGGTTGCCAATCACGCGGTCGTCAAAGCGTGCGCCTACCGCCAGCAACACGTCACAGTGCTGCATGGCCATGTTGGCTTCATAGGTGCCGTGCATGCCCAGCATGCCGACAAACTGTCGGTCAGTGGCTGGATAACCACCCAAGCCCATCAGGGTGTTGGTCACCGGGAAGTTGAGTGCCTTGGCCAGTTTAACCAGCTCAGCTGCGCCATTACCCAATACCAAGCCGCCGCCGGTGTAAATCATCGGGCGTTTGGCACCCAGCAGTAACTTGACTGCTTTTTTGATCTGGCCGCTATGGCCTTTCAAAATTGGGTTGTAAGAACGCATTTCTACCGTTTTTGGGTAGATAAAGTCTGCCACGTGCGCCGTGATGTCTTTAGGAATGTCGACCACGACTGGGCCTGGACGGCCGGTTTTGGCAATGAAGAATGCTTTCTTGATGGTAGGCGCAATGTCTTTGACATGCTTGACCAGGAAGTTGTGTTTTACACAGGGGCGAGTGACACCCACCATGTCCACTTCCTGGAAGGCGTCCATGCCAATGGCCGGTACAGGTACCTGACCACTGATGACCACCATAGGGATGGAGTCCATATAAGCCGTGGCAATCCCAGTCACCGCATTGGTGGCGCCTGGGCCGCTGGTGACCAAGGCGACGCCCACATCACCTGTTGCACGTGAATAAGCATCTGCCGCGTGTACGGCTGCCTGTTCGTGGCGCACCAGAATGTGCTTGAAGCCATTCTGTTTGTAGAGTGCGTCGTAAATGTGCAAGACCGCACCGCCTGGATAGCCAAAGACGAATTTGACTTTTTCCTCATTCAGGCAGGAGACAACGATGTCCGCACCTGTCATGGATTTGGCGTGGGTGTCTGTCGCGGAGTGGGCTGAAGCGTCCATAAAACCTTGATTTTTCGGCTAATAATTGTTGAACCCTATACATTAGCTTGCTTTACTAATTTGGTCAAGATTGTCGATCAATCGGGCGGGTTGATATCTCTGGGATGTTGGGTGTATGCCTAATAGCAGGAAAGGCTTTGCTGGTGATTGCAAACAATAGTTGACATCATAAATGAGAAACATTATCATTTGCATAAACGATTAAATGAAAGTCATTGCAATGCAAGTTGATTACGCAGCGCCAGCCAGTCATTTGTTTGATCCAGATTTGCCAACGGCTAGTGCGGTGTTGGTTTCACTGAGTTGTGTGGCCACGCGCTATGCGGTGAATCCTTCTGAGGACCTGGCTTTGTTGGGTTGTAGTCTGGCGCAGACGCTGACCGCGCCTGAATATGCGGAAAGCGGGTTGATTCAATCCGCAGCCAAACAGTTGTTGCAGGATTGGCAGGCTTTGCTGCAGGCACACCAGGAGTTTGCGATGCAGCAGGCGGTGACAGATTTTGTGCCGCAGCCAGCCACCCTGCAGTAACAAGCGGCTGACGATACATTTAAAAGATAGTAATAAAAGATAAATCAAGAAAGGCTATAGATTCATGGCAAGAACCACAGGACCCAGACTGAAGATTATGCGTGCATTGGGCGTTGAGCTGCCCGGATTGTCACGTAAGTCGATTGAAAATCGCCCTAATCCACCAGGTCAGCATGGGCAGCAGGCGTCACGCCGCCGCCGTTCTGACTTTGCGGTCAAGCTGGTTGAAAAGCAGAAGATTCGTTTTAACTACGGTGTGAGCGAAAAGCAGATGCGTCGCCTGATCTTGGAAGCGCGTAAAGGCAGCGAGCCAACGGGTGAAAAGTTGATGTCTTTGCTGGAGCGCCGTTTGGATAACGTGGTGTTTCGTGCGGGTTTTGCGCCTACAGGCATTGCCGCGCGTCAACTGGTGAACCATGGCCATGTGCTGCTCAACGGTAAATCAGCCAACATTGCCTCTATTCGTTTGCAAATTGGGGATGTGGTGACGGTGAAAGAAAAGAGCCGCAAAATCCCAATGGTGGTCGATGCCATGGCAACGCCTAGCCTGACGATTCCTGAGTGGTTGTCGGTAGAAACAGCGTCTGCAAGCGCAAAAATCGGTCATTTGCCGTCTATTGAAGATGTGCCGTTCCCGATTGATGTGCAGCAAGTGGTTGAGTATTACTCTAACCGTGTTTAATTTCACTGGCGGTCCTGATGCATCAGGGCTGTTGGTAAAGCATTTGAGCAATGCTCCTAACCCCAACATGTCATTGCTCAAATTAGGCGTGATTATTCATGCGCCAAATTACCCCTGGTAAGGGTGTTCCTTGAAATCCTATGCCGCGATGCTTTTGCATATAAGTCGGCCTTTTTTTGACTGGATTATAAAGCATGACGAATCGCTTGCAATCATCGTTAGGTGAGGCGCAGAATGCGACCGGTATCACATCGCAGCGGGTGCCGACGATAGAAGCCGGGCAATTGTTGGGCGAAGCCGGCGTATTGGCGATTGTGCATGGTGGTGAGACTTACAGGTTGACCCGCACCAAGCAAAATAAATTACTGCTGACCAAGTGCCCAGGATATTCGGTGTCAGAATGTGTTCAGCAAGATCAATAGAGGTTTTTGCGTGAGATGTATGTGTAATGCAGGCAACCATCGTGTTGCCTTTTGTGGTTTTATCAGAGGAGTGTGCTAATGGTGCAACGTGAGTCCTTGCGTGGGATATCGTTAAAGCCTGAGCGCAGCCAGGTGTCGCAGATGCCTGAGCTTAGCCTGCATCGTCGGCAGTTGGGCGAGTTGGCCGGTATTTTTCGCTGGTCTGTGCTGGCTGCTGAAGACTGGTTATTGCGAGAGCAGCGTCAGGGTTGGCATGGTCTCGGTATGCTGGCTGTGGTGGCGTTGCATGCCGCAGTGATTGCCTGGTTGGTGTTACATGAAGAGCCGCAGATTATTGAGCCTAAACCTGAGCCAATGACAGTCTCCCTGATCACCTTGCCGGCTAAGAAAGAAGAAGCGCCTGCGCCGGAGCTGGTGCCTATCATCAAACAGCAACCCGTGGTCAAGCCAGTGGCGAAGCCCAAGGACACCCCCAAGCCTATAGAGCGTCCGGCCCCGGTGGTGGAGCGTATTGTAGAAACCACGCCGGACCAGCCGCGGTTTGAAGCCAGCACACAGCCATCGGCGCCGCCATTAGAGGCGCCTGTGGCTGCTGCGCCGAGCAAGGCTGCGCCAGTCGCCGCCGCGCCGCCTAAACAAGAGGTTGAGGAAAAAGAGGAGCCGCCAAAATTCGGGGTGGCTTACCTGAATAATCCGCGACCAGAGTATCCTAGATTGTCTCAGCGTGCGGGCGAAGAGGGTAAAGTGCTGATGAATGTACTGGTTTCTGTTGAGGGTCGTCCGGAATCCGTAGAAGTGATTAATAGCAGTGGTTTTGAGCGCTTGGATAAAGCGGCGGTGGCGGCGGTGAAACAGTGGCGTTTTGTGCCCGCACGCAAAGGTCAAAAAGCCATCAGTGCTTATGTGCATGTACCATTGTCATTCTCGCTGACGCAAGAATAGTCAGTTTGCGGGATAAGTAAGTTTAAAGTGAAAGGGAATTTTTGATGCAATCAACAAGTGGTTTGGCTTTTATCACCGAAGGCGGTGTGGTGTCGGTTTTGGTGGCGCTGATTTTACTGACCATGTCAGTATTGAGCTGGTACTTTATCCTGGTGAAATCCTGGCAAGTGTTTAAGCGCAAGCGCGATGTGTCTGCCTATGTGCGCCAGTTCTGGCGTAAGGCCACCTTGCAGGAGGCATTGCAAGAGGCGCAGTTGCAGTCACCAGCGTTCCGTCTGGCGCTGACTGCGGTTGAATCTACTCAGCACCATCAGCAATATGCCAGCCAGTCATTAGGCGCGGCTTGCAGCCAGGATGAGTTTATTGCGCGTCAATTGCGCCGCACACTGTCGCAAGAGCAGGCCGCGTTGGAGAGTGGTTTGTCCGTGTTGGCCTCTGTCGGTAGCGTAGCGCCATTTGTTGGTTTGTTCGGTACGGTGTGGGGCATTTACCATGCGCTGACAGCCATTGGCCAATCAGGCGTTGCGACCATTGATAAAGTGGCCGGCCCTGTCGGTGAAGCGTTGATCATGACGGCGATTGGCCTGGCGGTGGCGATTCCTGCCGTGCTGGCGTATAACGCGTTTATCAAGGCTAACCGCAGTGTGATGGCTGAGCTGGAAAGTTTTGCCCAAGATCTGCATACCTTGTTGACGACAGGTGCACCGCTGGTGATTAAAGCCGGTGGCAAACCAGCCAATGTCACAGAGCTGCACGCCAAAGTGGCAACCAAAGGTGGCAATGTATGATGGGCCAAAATCCATTCAGTGCGGGTGAGCACACCCAGCCCATGAGTGAAATCAACACCACGCCATTGGTGGATGTGATGCTGGTGTTGCTGGTGATTTTTATTATCACGGCACCTTTGCTCACGCATGCGGTGAAGATTGACCTGCCGCAAGCGACCTCGCAACCATTGGAAGAAAAGCCGGAAGTCATTGACCTCGCGGTCGATGTGGATGGCAAGATTTTCTGGAATGACACTGAAATCCAGTCTGCTGACCTGGCTACCCGCATGTCCGAAGAGGCTGGCAAACAACAGCAGCCAGAACTGCAGATTCGTGCTGACAAAAATACACGTTATCAGGTGTTGGCCGAAGTGTTGGCGAAAGCACAGACGGCTGGCATGAAAAAAGTGGGTTTTGTTAGCCAGCCGCAACCGTAAGCACACCGCTAGAGTTTTTATATGACGCAGTCCTCTATCCGAACCTGGGCATGGGTGCATAAATGGTCCAGCCTGGTATGCACGGTATTTATGCTGTTGCTGTGCCTGACCGGGCTGCCATTGATCTTTCACCATGAAATTGGTGACTGGTTAGGCAACCATATCGCAACGCCCGAGATTGCGCATCAAGGGCCGATGGCCAGTATGGATGCCATGCTTGCTGCGGCCAAAACCAAACAGCCCGGCATGGTGCCTTTGTATATGTACCGTGAAGAGGATGAGCCGCTGCAATGGGTCATCAGCATGGCTAAAACGGTAGATGCCGAGAGCGGGTTCAGGCAAGTGGTGCTGGACGCACGCACGGCACAAGTGCTGGGTGAGCCGCCGGTAGAAGAAGGCTTTATGTACATCATGTTCAAGCTGCATGTGGATTTGTTTGCCGGTTTGCCGGGCATGTTGTTTCTGGGCTTGATGGGCTTTTTGCTGGTGATCGCGATTGTGTCGGGTGTGGTGCTGTATGCGCCGTTTATGCGCAAGCTGGCATTTGGCGAGATTCGCCGTCAGCGTGGCAAAAAACTCAAGCGGCTGGATATTCATAACTTCCTCGGTATTGTGACCTTAAGCTGGGCGCTGGTGGTCGCTGCGACGGGGGTGATTAACGCCTGGTCTGATTTGCTGGTGAAATATTGGCAGTTTGACCAGATGTCGCAAATGATTGCGCCTTACAAAAATCTGCCGCCGCCGGAGAAATTTGCCTCATTGCAGGCTTCTGTACAGGTCGCGCAACAAACCGAACCCGACATGCAATTGGGCTTTATTGCCTTCCCCGGCACGGCTTATGCCAGCCCACATCATTTCGGTATTTTTATGCGTGGCGATTCACCCATCACCAAGCGCCTGTTTAAACCTGTGCTGGTTGATGCACGTACGGCCACCTTGACCGATAGCCGTGACTTACCTTGGTACCTGGTGGCCTTGCTGATTTCGCAGCCACTGCATTTTGGGGATTATGGTGGCACCACTTTGAAATGGTTATGGGCGGTGCTGGATGTGATTACGATTATTGTATTGTGGACCGGTTTGATGCTGTGGTGGAAAAAACGGCACCAGTATGTGCCGGATATCCGTTCAAGAATTACGCTAAGCGAGGCTTATTGAAAAACAAAGCCTACTAAAGCGACACTGATCAAACGAGTGAAGCCTATGAAACGCAGTTTTTCTGTGGAGGTTGAGCAATATGGTGACGCACTTATTTATGCCTAATAAACAACTCTCCCAAATTTTTTTCTGGCCCTTGCTCATCGCCGTGATTTCATTGGCCGGGCTGATTTTTGCCCTGGTCTATGACGATGCGCGTGAGTGGCTGGCGAATGCCGCCATTGGCATCCCTGTGCTGGTCGCTATCTTTTTCTATTGGCTACAGCCACTCATCATCCGTCGTTAAATGGCTGGCGGCTTGCTTTTGCGCAAGCGCTGTCATGACGCCCTGACTTTTCATAAAGACCTCTTGAACCTGCTGTCGGCAAGCATCAAATCATTATTGTAAATAATAATGATTATCATATAGAATATCATTAATTGCTGTGATGGTCTGTCGCAGTGTCTGCAAGCGCTGTGTGAATAAAAACAATACGCAGTGTATTGCTTCATGAACAATAGGAGAAGTTGCATGAACGAGAACGAAAAGTTGCAATCCGTGGGCGAGGAAGCCATTGCTTTTAAAGGGTTGTTTAAATCTGTGCAGTTGGCGACGACCAATGCCCAGGGCATCCCTGAGGCGAGTTATGCCGCATTTGTTGAGCGCGATAACAAGTTTTATATCTACGTGAGTGAGTTGGCGACGCATTGCGCTAATCTGCGTGAAACTGGCCGTTGTTCAGCCATGTTTATCGAGAGTGAAAAAGACGCTGGCCACCTGTTTGCCAGAAAACGCCTGGTGTTCAAATGTGACACGCAAGAAGTGGCTAGAAACACGCCCAAGTTTGATGAAGTGATGGCTTTGTTCTATGACAAGTTTGGCAAGTTCATGGATGCGATTGGCAAACTGACCGATTTTCATATGGTGGAATTAACGCCTACCCATGGTAGTTATGTGGCTGGGTTTGCTAAGGCCTACCATCTCAATGGCCAGGATTTGCTGCAAATCACACACCGTAATGACCAAGGCCATGCTGCGCCAGACCAGGCCAGCCAGCAAAAACTGGACGAATTGGCTTAAGCCTGAGAGATGCCGTCATGAGTCACACGAGTGCGTTTATCCGTCAGCAATTTGTCATTGAGCGCCAGTCGGGCAAGGCGCGCCATCGCGATATTGCAGAAAAGCTGCAGATTTCTGAAGGCGAGCTGATTGCTGCGCATGTGGGTGCCGGACATGAGGAGCCCTTGATGCGTGCGACCCGCCTGCAGCCTGTGTGGCCAACGTTAATCAAGTCGCTGGAGCCATTGGGCGAGGTGATGGCTTTAACGCGTAATCTTTCATGTGTGCATGAAAAAACCGGCGTCTATACCAATGTGAGTGATAGCAATCACGTAGGGCTGGTGCTGGGCGCAGAGATTGATTTGCGTGCGTTTTATGGGCAATGGGCACATGGTTTTGCCGTGTCAGAAAGCGGCGAAAACAGCATTCAACAGAGTTTGCAGTTTTTTGATGCCACTGGCACCGCGATTCATAAAGTCTTTATCAAACCGCAAAGTCATGTGGCAGCCTATGAGGCTTTTGTGGCGCAGTTTGCGGATGCAGACCAGCAGCCCGGATTGGTGCCCCTGCCAGCCGCCACGCCAGTTGCCGAGCAAGCTGATGACAGTATTGATGTCGATGGTTTTCAGGCGGCATGGGCAGCGTTGCAGGATACGCATGATTTTTTTGCCTTGTTAAAAAAGTTTGGTGTGTCACGCCTGCAGAGCATGCGCCTCGGCGAAGCGCGTTTTGTGCAGCAAATCAATCCCGCCAGCGCCCGTCAGTTGCTGGAAACGGCTGCCAGTGACAACGTCGCCATCATGATCTTTGTCGGTAATCCGGGCATGATCCAGATTCACTCTGGCCCAGTGAAAAAGATTGCGGTGATGGGCCCGTGGCTCAATGTGCTGGATCCCGGTTTTAACCTGCATTTGCGTGAAGACCATATTGCCAGTGCGTGGATTGTGCGTAAGCCAACCGTCGATGGCTTGGTGACTTCACTGGAGCTGTTTGACCAGCATGGCGAGGTGATTGCCATGTTTTTTGGTGAGCGCAAACCTGGCAAACCAGAGCTTGCTACATGGCGGATCTTGGTTGAAGGTCTGCTCAATGATAATGCGTTATGTCTGAGTTAAATATGTCATTTTTAAATATGTCCCAAGACGATCTGGCAATCATACCCGCTCGCCGTCAATTTTTGTTGCAGGCGGGCGCGCTGGCTGCCAGTGTTTGCCTGCCGCAAAGCCTGTGGGCAGCGGATAAAAAGTCTGCACGCCGTATCGTCAGTATCGGTGGTGCACTGACGGAGATTATTTATGCCTTGGGTGCCAGTCAGGAGCTGGCGGGGGTAGATACCACTTCGCTGTATCCGGAGGCGGCAACCAAGCTACCGAGTGTGGGCTATGCGCGCACTTTGTCCAGTGAAGGCATTCTGGCATTGGCGCCCAATCATGTCATCGCGACTGAAGATGCCGGACCGCCTGCGGTGCTGCGTCAGATCAGTGCTGCGGGCGTGCCGGTCACTATTTTGGCCGCGAATGATAAATTTGAAGGCGTGCTGGATCGCGTGGCTCGACTAGGCACTTTAATTGACCGCCCAACACAGGCAACACAACTGGTCGAGAAAATGAAAGCGGACTGGCAGCGTGCACGTGAGCCTATCCTGGCCCGTAAATCGCCTGCGCCACGTGTGCTCTTTATTCTCTCGCATAGCCCGGGTCAGGTCATGGTGGGCGGCAAGGGCAGCAGCGCGGAAGCCATGCTGCATTATGTGGGTGCACAAAATGCCGTGCAGGGTTTTGATGGCTTCAAGCCATTGACGCCGGAAGCCGTGATTGCGGCCCAGCCGGATGTGGTGTTATTTACTGACCAGGGCTTGAGCATTGTCGGCGGGATTGATGGCGTATTGAAACTGCCGGGCGTGGCGCAAACCCCTGCGGGGCAAAAGCGTCGCGTCGCTTCGTTAGAAGCCATGTTTATGCTGGGCTTTGGCCCGCGCATGCCACAAGCACTGACTGCGCTGGACAACGCATTGCTGAAAGTGATGAGTACATGAGTGCAACGGCAGGAGCGATATCCTTGACTTCGCGTTTCACCACCGGCCTGCTCAACAGGCCGGTCTGGTTTTTATGGATAGTGTTGCTGCTCTGTTTTTGGGTGGCGGCCTGGGCGGGTGCAGTGCCTGTCACTGCTGATGACTGGCGGGTGTTGTGGCGTCACGAAGAGCCGCTCACCAGTGGTGCCTATGTGCTGTGGAACCTGCGTTTGCCGCGTATTTTGTTTGCGGCTTTGGTGGGCGCGGTGCTTGGCTTGTCTGGTGCATTAACGCAAGGCCTGTTTCGTAACCCGCTGGCTGATCCTGGCTTGTTGGGTGTCACCAGTGGCGCCGCCTGTGCGGCGGCTTTGACCATTGTGGTGCTCGCGGGCAGCGGCATTGATATCCCAATTGCCTGGCGTTTTTGGGTGCTACCGCTGACGGCGTTTGCGGGTGCTGTGGGTGTGTGTTTGCTGCTGGATACGGTCGCCCGTTGGCTGACAGCAGATTCGATCGCCGGATTATTGCTGACCGGCATTGCGCTCAATGCGCTGGCTGCGGCCATCATTGGTTTGTGTACTTACCTGGCGACTGACGAACAATTACGCAGCCTGACCTTTTGGACGCTGGGCTCGCTGGCAGGTGGTAGCTGGTCGTTAGTGGCGGCATTGTCGTTGTTATTGCTGGCCGCGATCTGGTATGCGCGGCGACTGGTAGGCGCCATGAATGCCCTAGCGCTAGGCGAAGCCGCTGCCGCGCACGTGGGCATTCATGTCCGCCATCTGCGCCGCTGCGTGATTATTCTGGTCGCGCTGTTATGTGGCTTCTCAGTTGCCTGGTGCGGTGTGATCGGCTTTATTGGCCTGGTGGCACCGCATATTGTGCGGCTGGTCGTAGGGCCCGACCAGCGCCGTCTAGTGCCATTGGCCATGCTGGTCGGTGCCATCATTTTACTGGTCGCTGATACCACTGCCAGAATCGTCGCGATCCCGGCAGAA
Source organism: Methylophilus sp. 14 (assembly GCF_015354345.1). Lineage (GTDB taxonomy): Bacteria > Pseudomonadota > Gammaproteobacteria > Burkholderiales > Methylophilaceae > Methylophilus. The sequence continues at coordinate 298,199 of NZ_JADKYS010000002.1, forward strand.
ATCCCGGTGGGTATCTTTACCGCCTTGCTTGGTGCACCTTTCTTTCTGGCCTTGTTAACCAGCGTTAGAAAGGGCGGTTAGACATGCCTCACGCACAACAAGACACGCCCATGCTATCGCTAGACCGTGTCACGGTGAATCTCGGTCAACGCACATTTGGCCCCTTTTCACTTGCCATTCAACCCGGCGAGCGTGTCGCCGTATTGGGCCCCAGCGGGGCGGGCAAGTCGACCTTGCTTAAACTGCTTGCGCGAGAGTTAAGTCCGGCGAGTGGCCACGCCGATTTTTGCCAGCAACCACTCCAAGGCTGGTCACTGCCGGATTTAAGCCGCCGTCGTGCCATTTTGCCGCAGTCGCATGAAGTCGCATTCGGGTTGCCGGTAGACCTGGTCATTGGATTGGGCCGTGTGGCGCGCATGCATGATCCATCCCTGGCCTCCATTGTGCAGCAAGCGGCCGAGCAGGCCTGCGCCGCGCATCTACTGGGTCGCCGGTTTGATACCTTGTCAGGCGGTGAAAAAGCGCGCGTACAAATGGCGCGCGTGTTTGCCCAGCTATGGGACGTAGAGCAGGGCTTGTTGCTGGTCGATGAACCGTTGGCCGCGCTGGATCCCGGCTTGCAGTTCAGTTTGATGGAGGCGATTTATACGTTTGCCGCCAAGCGCGGTCACGCCATCCTGGCTATCTTGCATGATATTAATCAGGCCTTGCAAGGTTTTGAACGGCTGCTCTTTATCAAACATGGCGCCATGGTGGGTGACTATCAAACCCCACACGTCACTTTGCCATTGCTAGAGGCATTGTACGACGTTAACCTGGCCTGTGCCGTGACCGAAGCGGGCGAAATGATTGTCGCACCTAGTCTGAAACAGCGAATTTCTGCTTAAGGTGAAACGCTAATTTGATTTGTTTCCAACCGGATACAATTAAATATCCAGCATTTTGTTGATGAGTTAAATGATAATTGTTATCATTTAAGGCTTAGTGCAAGCCAACGAGTATGACTCCTGTAGCCAGCAATCAATTTACTGGAGCTTTGAATGTACTCGTTTTGTATTAATGCGATTTCGCTGGCCTTAATGCTGGCTTTCCCATTTGCTGCTGTGCAGGCAGAAGAATCTGCACAGGCGGATCAGGCGCAAACCATGACGGAGGTCAAGGTAAAAGCACAAAAAACCGCTGATATTCCTTCAGAAAAAACAAAGTCCTACACCATCCCTGCATCAACGACTGCGACCAAAATGAACCAGTCGCTCAAAGATACGCCGCAGTCTGTTTCTGTTGTGACCAGAACGCTGATGGATGATTTTCACTTGAATAACATCAACGATGTGTTGGATTACGCCACCGGCATCAAAGTTGAAAGAGTGGAGCCAAGCAGAAATTATTACACTGCACGTGGCTCTGATATTACTAACTTTCAGATTGATGGTATCGGTGTTCCATTTGCTTACGGGCTGGTATTTGGGGATATTGATACGGCCGTTTATGACAGGATTGAAGTGTTGCGTGGTGCGAATGGTTTGATGACCGGGGCAGGTAATCCTTCAGCAACAATTAACTTTATTCGTAAGCGCCCAACAGTCGATACACAAGCCAAAATATCGGCTGGCGTAGGGAGTTGGGATTATCGTAGATTGGATGCCGATGTTTCAGGCCGTTTAAATGAATCAGGCTCCGTGCGCGGTCGTTTAATCGCTGCTAGCCAGGAAGGTAACTCTTATCTGGATCGTTATTCTACTGAGCGGAATGTGCTCAGCGGTATTGTTGAAATGGATTTGTCTGAGCAAACTATGTTAACGGTTGGGCATACCTTCCAACAGCATAACGCTGATGGCGTCATGTGGGGCAGTTTGCCATTGTTATATTCTGATGGATCAAAGCGCCAATACTCACGTTCCGCATCAACGGCACCGGATTGGACCTTTTGGCATACCAAAAACAATGTCACTTTTGTTGAGTTGCAACATGCCTTTGATAATGAGTGGAAGCTCAAGGCGCAAGCCACTAGGCGAGAAACCAATGCGGTCTCTGAGTTGTTCTATATTTCAGGTACTCAAGATAGAACTAATGGGACTGGGTTGACCGGGTCGCCAGGCTTATATCGTGACACTATTAAAGAATATGTTGCGGATATTTACTTGAGTGGTCCGTTTGATTTAGGTGGTCGGACACACGAGATGGTGGTTGGAACGACATGGTCAAGAACGCGGTTGGCTGAAACTGAGGCAAGTGCATTAGATGTTGCTTTAAGTAGTTTCGATACTATAAGCAGTGTCGCAGAGCCTGCTTTCGTTCGTTCAGGTAATTTTGCTGCGATGCGGAATTTGCGACTGAATACATATGCAGCAGGTAAGTTTAATCTGACTGATGCGCTGAAGTTGACAGTTGGTGCCAATATGCTGACCTATAAATATAGTGGGGAAAGTTATGGTGCGTCGCAAGATGGCGATGCCAAAGATAAAGTGACGCCATATATCGGTGCCGTGTATGCGCTGGATGAGCAGCACTCGGTTTATGCTAGCTACACTGAGATCTACAACCCTCAGGTTGCCGTGGATGTAAATACAAAACAGATTTTGGCGCCACTGCAAGGCTCAAATCGTGAGGTTGGCTTAAAGAGTACATGGTTTAATGACAAGTTGAATACATCTGTTGCCTATTTCGATAACAAGCAAGAAAATTTTGCGCAAGGCACGGGTGTTTATCAGGGTCGGCAAGAGTTTTCTGAAGCGATTGATATCCGCACAAAAGGGTTTGAGTTCGATGTGTCGGGAGAAGTGGCTGATGGCTGGAGTGCAAATGCCGGTTTTACCCGCCTTATGAGTCTTAAAAATGATGATGGGCAAACTGCCAGAACCTATATCCCGCGTAATATGGCACATATTGCAACGACTTATAAAGTTGCTTCAGTGCAGGGTTTAAAGGTGGGGGCTAGCGTCAATTGGCAAGATGAGATTTATGTCAATATTGGTACCGTTAAATATACCCAGAAAGATTATGCTGTGCTGAATTTAATGTCGACCTATGATATTAATGCGCATTGGCAGGCTGCTGTAAATGTTAATAATGTCACTAATCAAAAATATTTGGCCAGCATGATGTGGGCTAACTATGGTCAAAGTTATTATGCGCCTGGCATGAATGGCTATGCGACACTGACATGGAAGTACTGAGTCAAACTAGCTGAGAGCTGTATATTCTTGAAAGCCCTGCCCCGTCGGCAGGGCTTTATTTTTTATTGGTATAAATAAATTAACGTGCCAGTCTATTGTTTTTAAAAATGAGAATTGTTATTATTATTGATTGATCAAATTGCAAGCCAACGAAGCCTTCCAGTAGCCAGCAATCAATTTACTGGAGTTTTTGTATGTCTGCATCCCGTATCCATGTGATACCGCTAGCGTTGGCGTTGGCTTTCCCTTCCATTTATACAGGCGCAGAAGAGGCTTCCAAAGGCGAGGCTGATACCTTGCCCGAGGTTGCTGTGAGCGCCAAAAAAAATAACAAAAAAGACAAATTCATTACGCAAGACCGTGCAACATCCGTGGGTAAGAGCCCGGTTGCAGTTCAAGACATGCCGCAGTCTGTGACGGTGGTGGATGTGGAGCAGGCGCGTGAAATGGGGGCTTTAAATATTCAGGATGCCCTGACATATAGTGCCGGTGTCTATGCGGGTAATTTTGGATTTGATACCAGGGGTGACTCGGCTTCTGTGCGCGGACTGAATCCCTCTATGTTTCAAGACGGTTTACGTAATTTGTATGGCTCATACAATAATACGAGAACTGATATCTACATGCTGGAACGTATTGAAGTGCTGAAGGGGCCATCGTCATCGGTATTTGGTCAATCAGACTTGGGTGGGATTGTGAATAGTGTTTCCAAACGCCCCAAAAAAGTCGCTGCACGTGAAGTTAATTTGCAATATGGTATGTATGACCGTAAGCAAATTGGTATTGATTTTACAGGCCCGCTCACTGAGGACGGTGAGTGGCTTTATCGGCTGGTCGCTTTAAAGCGCGACAGTGGTACTCAGGTTGATCATGTGAGTGATGATGCTGTGGTGTTTATGCCCTCGGTCACATGGCAGCCAAGTGATAAAACCAGTATTACCATGCAATACGTGCATCAGGAAATTGATAGCACGGTGTCAGCGCAATTCTTGCCATCACGCGGAACCATACTCCCAGGACCTTTGGGTCAAATATCCAGCAAAACGTTTGTGGGTGAGCCTGGTTGGGACCGCTATGACACCAAAAAGGATGAATTCTCGCTGTTTGTCGATCAAGCGATTACCAATCAGATCAAGTTCATCGCAAATCTGCGAAAAGTGAACTCAGACACCATCACTCGAGAACACTGGACCCGCGTCGGGGCTACCCCAGATAGCGCTGGCAATATACAGCGCACCATTCATGCGGCAGATCGCAGCACCAACGTCTTTGCAAGCGATACCCGTTTGCAAGGTGATTTTTTTTTAGGGCAGACCAAGCATTTAGTGTCTTTGGGGATGGACTATCAGGACGCTTTGTGGACTGAAAGTAATTACACTTCCACAACTTCTGCATTTGGTATCAATGTGTATAACCCTGTATACGGTAATGTTGACTACGGTGCTCTGGTAGGCGCAGAGCGCGACAACAACAAAATTGTGCAGACTGGCTTTTATCTGACTGATCATATGGAATGGGGGCCATGGGTGGTCTCCGGCGCCATCCGTCGCGACCATGCCACCAATACTTTACTCAAGGTGGGGGCTACGCCAGATGTTGACGCTCGCAATTCGGCTACTACCGGACGTTTAGGCCTGATGTATCGTTTTGATAACGGCATTTCACCTTATGTGAATTATTCCGAGGCCTTTGTTCCCAACTTGGGCACCGATGGTTCTGGCGGTGTGTTGAAGCCGACGGAAGGCGAGCAGCGTGAGGCCGGGGTGAAGTTTCTGTCTCCTGACAGCAATACTTCTATGGCCTTTGCCTGGTTTGAGATCGAGCAGCAGAACCGCGTGATACAAGGCAATACGCCTGGTGGTCTGCAGCAAGCGGGTGCCCTGAGCCGAGGCTGGGAGCTTGAAGCTAAACATCGTATTGGGGATTGGGAGTTACTGGGTAATTACACCCATATGAATGCATTCAACGACACCACAAAAATCCGCCTGTCTGCCGTCGCCGAAAAGTTTGGCTCAGCCTGGGCGCAATACCGTATTAACGAGCATTGGCGTGTCGGAGCAGGTACGCGTTATATCGGCGACATTGTCGGTGGAGGCGGGGCGCCTAGCATTGATGCGGTGACTTTGTTCGACGCGATGGTCGGTTATTCTCATGGCCCCTGGGATGTGCGGGCCACCATTAGAAACATTGCCGATAAAGAGTTTGTTTCCTGGTGCCGTGGCGTTGGCCAGGATTGTGGATACGGCGAGCGTCAAAATGCTGTCCTTTCTGCCAATTACAAGTTTTAGCCGCATCACGCAATCATGGATGACATGCTGCTATCGCCCGGTTTAATCACAACAGGATCAACAATGAAATTCACCCCTAGAAGACTCTCTTTTGCCGTACTGTGTGCTCTTTCCATCAACCACGCGGTTGCAGAGGAGAGCAAGGCCGCAGAGTCTGGCGTTGAAACGCTGGAAGAGGTAAAGGTAAAAGCGTCGGCAGATGCCAATGCCAAAGGGTTGATGAAACCTTATGCCGGTGGGCAGGTAGCCAAAGGCGGACGTCTGGGTGTGCTCGGCAACAAAGATGCCATGGATACGCCATTTTCAATCAATGCTTATACCAATGAGCTGATACAGAATCAGCAAGCGCGCAGTGTGGGCGATGTTTTACTGAACGACCCCTCTGTGCGCGTTGCACGTGGCTTTGGTAACTTCCAGGAGTCTTATTTTATTCGTGGGTACATTTTGAACTCGGATAGTGTTGCCTATAACGGGCTATATGGCATTCTGCCACGACAGTATATTGCTGCTGAACTGTTTGAGCGCGTGGAAGTTTTGCGGGGGGCATCCGCATTTTTAAATGGAGCCAGCCCAAACGGAGATGGTATTGGTGGTTCTATTTCGCTTTTACCCAAGCGTGCACCCAATGATCCATTAAACCTTGTTTCAGCAGGATGGAGCTCTGGTAATCAGCAGTTCTTCTCGGTAGATGTCGCCAGGCGTTTCGGTCCTGATGATCGTGCGGGCGTCAGGTTAAATGTTTCCCGGCGTGATGGAGGGACTGCGATTGATAAGGAAGGTGCGGAGCTTGATCTGGTGTCTCTGGGATTTGACTGGCGTGGTGATGACGTACGCTTCTCTGCTGACGCGGGTTATCAGGACAACAAGCTCAAGCAAACAAGAACCAATGTGACACTGAGTGCTTCCAGCGCAAATATCACCGCTGTTCCCAGGGCGCCATCCAGCGACAAAAACTGGGCACAGCCATGGTCATACTCGAATGAACGTGATGTTTTTGGCACCATGCGAGGTGAGTGGGATATCAATCGTAAAGTGACAGCTTTTGCGGCACTGGGTGCGCGACATACCAATGAGGCAAACTCGCTCGCTAATCTGACACTGACTAACTCCACGACGGGTGCGGGTACTCAATCCAGATTCGATAACATTCGAGAAGAGTCGGTACTCACCGGCGAAGCTGGTTTGAAAGGCACTCTCCAAACGGGTTCGGTGGAGCATGATTGGGTACTTTCTACCACTAGCTATTCAACCGTGCGGAAGATTGATTTCGCTTTTCAGAATAGTTTGAACACGAATCTGTATGCGCCAATTTATTATGCGAAACCTGCATTTACAGGCGCTAATGCTGCCCCATTTGATCTTTATGTCAACTATGAGGCAAACCTGCAAAGCACGGCAATTGGCGACACGCTCTCATTGATGGATAAAAAGATTCTGGTGACTGCAGGTCTGCGTCACCAGAATTTGAAATACCTCAATAAAGGGGCAACCGGGATTGTCACCAGCCAGTATGATGAAAGCAAAGTCAGTCCGATCTTTGGCGTGGTGGTCAAACCGTGGGAAGGCGTTTCATTGTATGCCAATTACATCGAAGCTCTGGCACAAGGTGACACTGCCCCGGCGACCGCAAATGGATCGCCTGTAGCAAATGCTGGGCAGGTACTTGCACCATTTGTTTCAAAGCAAAAAGAGGTAGGTGCCAAGTTTGACTTTGGCAAGGTAAGGCTGACAACAGCTTACTTCACTACCGAGAAGCCACGAGGAATCACCAATGCGGCACAGCAATTTACAAGCTCAGGCAGCGAAGATCATCAGGGGATAGAGTTGATGACCTATGGTGAGGTCATGCCCGGCCTGCGTGTACTAGGTGGTATTACCTGGCTGCACACCGAGCAAAAAAACACAAACAATCCAGTCACCGAAGGTAAACAAACGATTGGTGTACCTGATAAGCAAGCCAACTTTGGGGTTGAGTGGGATGTGATCGGACTTTCTGGACTGACGCTGGATGCGCGTGTCATATCTACAGACAGCATGTACGCAAACGCTAGCAACTCGCTTCAGGTTCCAGGCTGGACAAGGTTTGATCTTGGTGCGAGATATGTCACAGACATTAAAGGTAAACTGCTCACCTTCCGCGGCCGGATTGATAACGTGGCTGATCGAGATTACTGGGCCTCCAGTGGCGGCTTCCCCAATAATGGCTATCTAGTCTTGGGCGCCCCGCGTACGGTCACCGTCAGCGCTCAGCTTGATTTTTAAAGGCAAGGGATTTCAATTTGCGCTCTTCACTATTATTGATTCATCGCTGGCTCGGCCTGGCAAGTGCTGCGTTCCTATTGCTCACTGGGCTGACTGGCGCCATTATTTCCTGGGATCACGAGTTAGACGAGCTGCTGAACCCAGCATGGATGCATAGTGACTCTGAAGGTTTGCATCAATCGACATTGGTGCTTGCAAAGCAGGTCGCTGAGCGCTATCCGCAAGTTCAGGTCAGTTCGATTCCGCTGTATGTGGAAGAAGGCCATACGCTAGCGATTGGTGTCAGGCCATTGCCAAACCCACCAGAGGGCACCAGGCCCGTTACATTTAATCAGGTATTTGTTGACCCTGTCACAGGCCATGAACTTGGCAAGCGCGAATGGGGCGCTGTTTGGCCAATAGATCGCACCAATGCGGTTTCTTTCCTCTACAAGCTGCACTATAGCTTGCATCTGCCAGAAATGTGGGGCATAGACCGCTGGGGCATTTGGTTGATGGGCGTGGTGGCGATTATCTGGCTGATCGATAGCTTTGTGGGTTTTTACCTGACACTCCCTAAATCGGTCAGCAGACCACACACAAAGTTGCATAAAGCGCAGTCCATGCGCGCTGCCAATCAAGCTTCAGTGTGGCAGCGATGGTGGCCAGCATGGAAAATGCGCTGGAACAGCAGCAAGCACAAACGTTATTTTGATATGCACCGTGCGTTTGGGCTATGGACCTGGATATTGCTGATTATTCTGGCATTTTCAGCCATGGCACTTAATCTACGTCGCGAGGTGTTTATGCCAGTGATGCAGTCTGCATTTACGCTGACGCCTACTCCTGCGGACTTGCGTCCACGCTTGCCCGTATCGCAGCAATTGCCGCCCAAACTGGATTTTGCCCAAGTGCTTGAGGTTGCAGTAAGCGATGCGCGAACCCAGGGCTGGCAAGAGCCTGCCGGGCGTATTTCATATAGCGCTGCTTACCAGCTTTTTAATGTCGACTTTTACCATCCCGATGCCGATCATGGCGTAGCAGGTGCAGGCCATAAGCGCTTATATTACGATGGTCTGGATGGCCGTTACGTCGGTAAGCGCATCCCTTGGCAAGGCACGGCTGGCGATCTGATTGTACAAGCACAATTTCCGTTGCATTCCGGCCGCATTTTAGGCATGCCTGGGCGCGTTTTGATTTCAGTCATGGGCTTGATCGTCGCCATGCTCTCGCTCACCGGTGTCTACCTTTGGTGGAAAAAACACAAGGCCAGGCAAGCCTCTCAGAAGATTGTGAATGAAGTTTCTATTTCTTCACCCCGGCTAAAGCGTTCGGCACCTTAATGCAAGACACACAAAAAACCTGCTAAAGCAGGTTTTTTATTTTTATATCAATAGATTAACGCACTACTTACAATTGATTTCAAAAATGAGAATTGTTATCATTAACGATTAACTGTTTGCAAGCCAACGACTGTTGTTTCCAGTAGCCAGCAATTTAATAAACAAAGAGTGAATTAGGGAAAGATTATGCCATCCGGCTTTAATAAAAAAACGATGACATTAGCGCTGATGATGGCGCTGCCAGCAGTTGCAATGGCTGCTGATGAAGAGAAAACAGTAGATGCAGCGCAAACGATGACCGAGGTCAAGGTGAAGTCGCAACGCATTCAAGATGCGCCAAACAAAGGCTACCAAGCGACAAAAACCCGTGTAGGTAAAACCTATCAGGATCCGCAAGATGTACCGCAAGCAGTGACTACATTAACTAGAGAGTTGCTGCACGACCAGCAAGTTGGTTCATTACGTGAAGCTTTGCGTAACGTGGTGGGTTTGTCTGTGAATGCTGCCGAAGGTGGTCGTGCTGGTGATAACTTCAACCTGCGTGGGTTCTATACTTTTGGCGACATTTATCTGGATAACATGCGTGATACCGCGCAATATAACCGTGAAACATTTAACCTCGAGCAGGTGGATGTATTGCGTGGTTCTGCAGCGATGCTGTTTGGTCGTGGCCAGGCCGGTGGTGTGATTAACCAGGTCAGCAAGATGGCTGAATTGCGTGATAAAAATACGATTACAGGCAGTGCGGGTAATTACGATTATCATCAGTTCACTGGCGATTTTAACAAGCAACTGACTGAAACTGCTGCGATTCGTGTCAATGTCATGGACAGACATGATGAAACTTATCGTAAAAACCCAACGACGGGTGACCGCCCATCATTTGACCGTCAAGGGATCGCTGTAAGCTTTGGTGCGGGTATCGGAACTGAAAATGAGTTCTTCTTGAATCATATCTACACACAAACACGTGATGTGCCTGACTTTGGTATTCGCTTCTTGAATAAACGCCCTCTCAGTAGTAGCAGTGATGGCCGTTCAGATCGTACTTTCTGGGGCAGCAATAACAACTTCGACGATAGTGACACGCGAGTTACTACGGGTATCTTCACCCACAAATTTAGTGATGATACGCAGTTAAGAACACAGTTGAGACAAGCCGAGTATCAACGTGGCTATTGGGCAAAAACGCCTGCAAATACATTACCAACAGCTAATGATGCAGTTGGCGGTAACGTGACGCGAAAAATGGATTACAAAACGCTTAATTTGCAATCTGACTTCAGTACCAAATTTGAGCTTGCTGGCATGAAGCATTCTTTGTTGACGGGTGTGGAATATTTAAAAGAAGACTCGTATCGTCACACTTTGCAAGCATTTGATCCAGTCACAGGGTTGCCTTATACCCAAACTACCAATGCGGCATTGAATGCGGCGATCGCAGCAAATCCAAATGGTGTGACATTCAACCGTCATATCGCTAGTGCGTATATCGGGACGCCGACCGAATTTAATGCTGACAATTACGCTTTGTATGTTCAAGACAGTGTCGAAGTTGTTAAAAACTGGACCGTGTTGGCAGGGATTCGACGTGACAAAATGGATGCAGACTACTCCAGTGCAACCTCGCCGAAACTCAAATACTATGAGAACAGTTATCGCACAGGGTTGTCATGGCAGCCGAATGCTGACCGTCATTACTATTTAACGTTTAGTGACTCCTTTAGCCCAACCGCTGATTTGTATCAGTTGTCTGTGCAGAAGTTGCCACCTGAGCGTGCACGTACGCTGGAGTTAGGCACCAAGTGGTTATTTATGGATGGTGATCTGGCCGTGCGCACCGCGGTGTTCACCACCACAAAAGATTGGGAACGCAACACTGATCTGGAATCTACCGCGGCTATTCTGACTAAACGCCGTCGCACTAACGGGGTTGAGTTTGAAGTGACTGGTAAGATTACAGATCGCTGGGATATGTTTGCTGGTGTTGCCTTGCTGGATGCCAGAATTATCAATGTGGCAGATAACGTGAATGCCACCACTGGTGTGATTACTTCTGCTGACCCCAGACTTGAAGGTCAGCGTGCACGTAACACCCCAATTGGTACGTTCAATTTGTGGACAACCTATGCATTGAACGATGCCTGGAAAGTGGGTGGCGGTGTAGAAGCCAAGGGTGAGCGTTATGCTTATCAGCCAAGTGCGACTGATGCTAGCGCAAGCTTTACCAATGGCCGCTTTGATCCAAACGCTGCACCCGGTTACGCCCGTGTTGACTTGATGGCAACTTACGAACAACCGAAATGGGCTGTACGTTTGAATGTCAAGAATTTGCTCAACAAAGTGTATTATGACGCAGTGTATGACAATGGTGGTTTGGTGACGCCGGGTAATGGTCGCCAAGCCATTATTACCACCGAGTATAAATTCTAGGAGTTGATTTGCTGCTGACGTTGCCGGATGTATTGCTCAAAGACGAGTTAACGACGATTCGGGGCCTGCTTAAACAGGCGCAATGGATCGATGGTCGCAATACCGCCGGGGCGCAGGCAGCACAAGTCAAAAATAACCAGCAACTGGCTGAACAAGACCCGTTGCTGGATCAAATTCGCAGGATCGTGTTGCAGGCATTGCAGCGCGATCCTTTATTTTTTTCTGCGGCGTTGCCAGACAAGATTTTGCCGCCGTTTGTGAACCGTTATTCCGGTGAAACAAACCATTATGGTTTTCATGTGGATAGTGCCATGCGTAGCATGCCGGATGGCAGTGCGCGGGTGCGGGCAGATGTGTCTGCCACATTGTTTTTAAATGACCCCGATGAGTATGAAGGCGGTGAGCTGGTGGTGCAGGACGTGTTTGGCGACCAGCGTATCAAGCTTAAAGCGGGGTCAATCGTCATTTACCCTTCCAGCTCGGTGCATGCCGTCACCCCGGTGACGGGTGGCGAGCGCCTGGCCAGCTTTATGTTTATCCAGAGCATGGTGCGCGATGCCGCACACAGGCGTATGTTATTTGATATGGATATGGCACTGGTCAGATTGCGCCAGCAGCATGGGGAAACGCCAGAGGTGGTTCAATTGACGGGGGTCTACCATAACCTGTTGCGCCAGTGGGCGCTGTAATACACATGCAATCCTTACCGTTGTTACCTTATTTTGCGCAGCAGGCGCAAACCAAGCTGCCTGCCAATATCTGGCATTATCTGCAATCTGATGCGGGTAGTGGCGCACAATTGCAAGTCAATGAAGCCGGATGGCAGGCTAACAAGCTGATGCCTCGCCCGTTACAGGCTTTGCAAACCCCCAATACACACTGCACGTTATTCGGTGAGCAATGGGCACATCCTGTGATGCTGGCGCCGGTGGCTTATCAAAAACTGTTTCATGCCGATGGTGAAATTGGCACGGCGATCGCGTGCAATGCCCAGCAGGGGCAAATGATGGTGAGCAGTCTCGCCAGCCAGCCGGTCGACGAGATTGTGAAACAGGCGCAGCAGCCGTTATGGTTTCAACTCTATTGGCAGGGTGATCGTGCACGTACCGCGGTGCTGTTGCAAAAAGCGTTGGCAGCAGGCGTCAGTGCCATCGTGTTTACCGTCGATGCGCCAGTCAAGCAGGCGTTGATTGATTTACCAGCAGGGATTTCGGCCGTGAATCTAGCGCAGCCATTGGCCATGCAGCCCATACAGCCTGGCCAGAGCCAGGTGTTTGATGGCTGGATGACGCAGGCACCGACCTGGGACGATGTGGCCTGGCTGCGGCAGCAGGTCAAGATTCCGCTGCTGATTAAGGGCCTGATGCATGTCGCGGATGCCAAGCGCGCCGTTGAGTTGGGCTGCGAGGGTATCGTCGTCTCTAATCACGGTGGGCGTGTGCTGGATGGGACGCCGTCAGCCGCTGCGGTGTTGCCGGAAATTGTGGCGGCCGTGGGCGGGCAATGTAAAATCCTGGTCGATAGCGGCATTCGCTCCGGGCAGGATGTGTTTAAAGCGCTGGCCATGGGGGCAGATGCCGTGTGTATCGGCCGCCCTTATGTGTGGGGCCTGGCGGCAGAAGGCGCGATGGGGGTGGCCAAGGTCATCCGTACCCTGCGCGATGAATTGGAAATGACCATGGCACTCACAGGTGTATCGAATCTTGCTGAGATTCGCCAGGTCGAATTATATGCGTAACAGAAAGGAAGCAAACATGAAAAAAATTGGTTTTTCACTTTTATTGGCCATGGGCCTGTTGGGTTCTCAGGCAGCGTTTGCCGCAGCTGACTGCAAGTCTTACCCGAAAGAGGAGTGGGCTTCTGAAGACACGCTGAAAGAAGCGCTGGAAGCGGAAGGCTATACCATCAAGAAGTTCAAAATTGACGGTAATTGTTATGAGATTTATGGCCGTAGCAAAGAAGGCAAAAAGGTCGAAATTTATTTCGATATGAAAACGCTGGCGATTGTGAAAGCGATTGGCCTGAAAGACTAGTCACACGGATGCAAGCACGTGCTGAGATGCTGTGGCCGTGGTGGGTGCGGCTGAGCCATTGGCTGGTCGCGGCCGGGGTGATCTCGCTGTGGCTCATGAGTTATGTCTGGTATGAAACAGACTGGCTGCATCGTGCAGTTGGTTATGCGGTACTTACCATGGTGGTTGTGCGTATTTTGCTGGGCTGCCTGAGCAAAGTCAGCAGTGCACGTTTTTACCTGCCCGGCTGGCGTGCATTGCGCGTACATATTGCCGAATTGCGGCAGGGCCATATCACCGCGCATCGTGGCCATAATCCGTTCGGCCAGTGGTCGGTTTACCTGATTTGGCTGTGCATTGCCGCCCTGGCCTTGACTGGCTGGCTCAGTCGCACCGATGCCTTATGGGGCGAAGATTGGCCGGTTGACCTCCATGCCGCCCTTAGCTTGACTTTGCTTGGCCTGATTGCGGTACATGTGATGGCGGTGATTGTGGTGTCGCGGCTGTCTGGCCAGCATTTGTTAGCACAAATGATACATGGGCGTTCGGCGCCAATAAAAAGCAAGTCACACTAAGTGCTGGCAGTCGCTGGCATTTACCCCTATTTTCCTCCTGAGTCTTATCTACTTTTTCTGCGCTTAAAAGTATCAAAATGTATCGCTCTCTTTAGTCTCGCGCAGGGTTCATTTAAGATGGCACATCTGCTGATTGGAATGATGTGTATGACCCTGGTTTTATTGTGCTGTCTGGTTGATTAAATGTGGAATGACATGCGCATATTGTTATGGATCATCATGCTGTTCCCCCTCTCCTGCGTGCACGCGCAGGAGTCGCTGTTTTACAGTGATGGTGATCCTTTAGACACGCAAGTACAAACCCTGCCTAAAGTCCCGGGTGCGTATTGGGGGAGTGCAGCTGCTTGCGGCGAAGTGGACTGGCAACAAGCATTGACGCTGGCAGAGGTGGCAGAAATCAGTTTATGCCATAACCCGCAAACCAGTGAAATGTGGGCCAGTGCCCGCGTGCAAGCGGCGCAACTAGGCGTGGCCAAGTCTGCCTATCTCCCAAGCGTGACCGATACGGTCTCCAGCAATATGGGCGTGCTCAATCCTGAGTCGGCCACGCGTGGCAACCCTAACCTCAATCTTTCCAATAGCCTAGTTGCGAGTTACCTGTTATATGACTTCGGTAACCGTAAGGCCAATGTCGAGAGTGCGCGCCAGCTACTGCTGGCAGCCGGAGCAACACAAAGCAGTACCGTGCAAGCGGTGTTGCTGAATACCATTGTTGCCTATTACCAGGTGCAAGCCAATATGGCAGCACTCACGGCCGCCCAGCAAGCTGAGCGCGCGGCAGAAGAGAGTTTCAAGGCGGCGAATTCACGCTATCAGGCTGGCGTGGCAACCCCGGCAGACAAATTACAGGCGCAGACCGCGTATGCGCAACTGACCTTGCAACGTATTACCATTGAAGGCACATTGCGTGTGGCTTACGGCAGCCTGGTGAATCTGATGGGGTGGCCGGCTAACCGTAGCGTGAGGCTGGCGAGCAGCAGCACTGATGTGCCACCAGGCATTGTGGACGATGTAGGCACATTAATTGAACAGGCTAGGCAGCGCCGCCCGGACTTACTGGCTAGCGAGGCACAGGTGCGCGCCGCCGAGGCCGGCATTGCTGCCAGTAAAGCGGCGAGCAAACCGACCATTAGCATGGGCGTCTCCAATAATCTGCAGGATGGCTCACAATATGCCGCCAACAGCGCTACCACATTGGGCGTCACGGTTTCCATCCCCTTGTTTGCCGGTTATGCGCCTACCTACCGTATCCGCGCGGCTGAGGCCACGGCTGATTTACGCCTCGCCCAGCGTGACCGTCTGCGATTGCAGATTTCACTGGATGTGTGGAGTGCCTACCAGAACCTGCGCACGGCCTTGCAGTCAGTCACGGCTAGCAAGGTTTTGCTTGAAAGTGCGGAGCAATCTTACCGGGTGGCTTTCGGCCGTTATACGTCTGGCGTTGGCAATATCATCGACACTTTGAATGCACAAAGTGCCTTGGCCGCGGCCCGCCAGCAAAATATCCAGGCGGGGCTTAACGCTAATATCTCGCGCGCGACGTTGGCGCAAGCGATAGGCGTGCTCGACCATGCCATGATTCAATCATTACCCGGTGCCCAGGCACCTCTTGATCATTTGCCCGGTGTGAAAACACCTGGTCAATAAAATAAATGGACACACATTGATGAAGCGCATCAAAAACATTCTGGTGTTGTTGCTGTTAGTGGCGATTGCCGCCGCGGCGTATTGGTACTACAAACATACCCATCAACCCAAGCCGGAAGACTTGTACCGGCTGGATGAAGTGACACAAGGGCATGTGGAGCAGACGGTGTCGGCGAATGGCACACTGAATCCGGTCAGCCTGATTAGTGTTGGTACCCAGGTATCGGGCATTGTGCGCAAAATGTATGTCGACTTTAATGATGTGGTTAAAAAGGACCAGGTGTTGCTGGAGCTGGATAGCCGTTTGTTTAACGCGCAGATTGCACAATCACAAGGCAGTGTTAGGAATAACGAGGCGGCGGTAGAGCTCGCGATTGCCAATGAAAAACGCATGCGCCAGTTGTATGCGCAGGAGTACGTTTCTAAACAGGAGCTGGATACGGCCGTGCAGGTATTAAAGTCAGCCAGGGCGCAACTGGAAACGGCGCGCGGCTTATTGGCGCGTGATGTGACTAACCTGAATTTCAGTATTATTCGTTCGCCGGTCTCGGGCGTGGTGGTTAACCGAGTGGTCGACGTTGGCCAGACCGTGGCTGCCAGTTTTCAGACGCCGACCCTGATTCAGATTGCGCAAGACCTCTCGAAAATGCAGATAGATACCAGTTTTGCCGAGGCGGATATCGGCAAAATCAAAGAAGGGCAGAAAGTGAATTTTAATGTGGATGCCTTCCCCGACCGCAGTTTTGAAGGCGTGGTAAAGCAGCTACGTTTAAATTCGACCAATACCTCTAATGTGGTGACCTATAACGTGGTGGTGTCCGTCGATAACCAGGATTTAACCTTGCTGCCCGGCATGACTGCCTACGTCAATATTATCGTCGATAGAGTCAGCCATGCTTTGCTCGTCCCCAATGCTGCTTTGCGCTATAAACCCAAACTGGACAGCGCTGCAACACCTGATAGCTCAAAACCAGAAGCCGGTGGTGGGGAAGGTCAGCGTGGTTGGCGCAAGCATGGCGCGAAAGGTGAAGGCCAAGGCCCTGCTGTCAGCAGTGTCATGGGTAAAATTTATGTGCTCAGGGCCGGTAAACCGGTCATGGTGCGCGTGCATACCGGGATTACAGATGGCCGTTCCACCGTGATCTCCGGTGATGGCCTGGTGGCGGGTGATAAAGTCATTGTGAGCGAGTTGCAAAGTGGCAGTGCGCCCAATAAAGGGCAGGGCAATAATAACGGCCCGCGCGGCCCGAGAATGTTCTAAACCCATGCAACAGTCCGTCATAGAGGTGAATCATCTGTACAAAGCCTATCAAACGGCAGCGGGAGATTTTCCGGTATTAAAAGACGTCAATTTGCAGGTATTGTCCGGGGATTATGTCGCCATCATGGGGCCTTCCGGTTCTGGAAAATCGACCTTTATGAATATTCTGGGCTGCCTGGATATGCCCACCGCTGGCAGTTATGTGCTGGATGGTTACGCCGTGGCCACCATGGCGGCGGACCAGGTGGCTAAAGTGCGTAACCAGACTATAGGCTTTGTGTTCCAGGGCTTTAACCTGCTGGCACGCGCCAGCTTGCTGGATAACGTGGCCTTGCCGCTGGTGTATGCTGGGGTGAGCAAAGAAGCGCGTCATGCCCGTGCCAGCCTATTGCTGGAAAAGGTGGGCTTGAGCAAGCATATGCATTCCCACCCAAACCAGATTTCCGGCGGCCAGCAACAGCGTGTCGCCATCGCCCGGGCGCTGGTGAATCAGCCACGCTTGATTCTGGCAGATGAACCCACCGGTAACCTGGACAGCACCACCAGTGAAGAGATCATGGCTATTTTTGATGGCTTGAACCAGGAAGGCATCACCATTGTGCTGGTGACGCATGAAACGGATATTGCCGAGCACGCCAAGCGGCAGGTGAGATTCCTGGATGGGCGTATTGTGCAGGACACTGGTGCGGTTGCATCAACTGAAATAGGACATGACCATGTTTAGCGCCATGTTAGGCGAAGCCTGGCATGCCATGGGCGCTAACCGTTTGCGTACCTTCCTGACCATGTTAGGCATGGTGATCGGTGTCGGTGCAGTAGTGCTGATGATGGCCATCGGCCAGGGGGCTGAGGCTTCGGTCAAGCGCTCTATCAGCGCCATGGGTAGCCATTTGTTTGTCGTGCTTTCTGGCCCGCCACGGATGGGTGGCGCCCGCACGGCGACCGGCAACGCGCCTTCACTCAATGTGCGTGATGCCAATGCCATTGTGGAGCTGTATGGCGTGGTGGGCGTCGCGCCGGTGACCATGGGCAAAGGGCAGGTGGTCTACGCCAGCAACAACTGGAATACCGATATTATTGGCACGACAGCAGAGTATATGGATATCCGTGGCTGGGGCTTGTCAGCTGGTTATCCGTTCTCAACCTCGGATACCCGTTCTGCCACCCGTGTGGCATTGTTAGGTAAAACCGTAGTGCAAAACCTGTTTGGTGAAGAGGATGACGTGGACCCGATTGGCAAAACTATCCGCATCAACCAGCGGCCGTTTGTGGTGCTGGGCGTGCTGGATAGCAAAGGTCAAACGCTGGATGGGCGTGACCAGGATGACACCATTATCGTGCCGCTGACCACCGCACAGCGTAAGCTATTTGGTAACCAATTACCGGGCACCGTGCGGCAAATTATGGTGCAGGCCGAGTCGGATAATGTGATGAGCATGGTAGAAGATGCGTTGAATAGCTTGCTCAACCAGCGCCACAATATCCGCGAAGGCGCTGACAGTGATTTCTCGGTGCGTAACCTGACGGCGATTGCCAACTCGGCAGCTGAAACTGCGCGTACCATGTCTTTGCTGCTAGGGGCGATTGCCTCAGTCTCTTTGCTGGTAGGCGGTATCGGCATTATGAATATCATGCTGGTGTCGGTGACGGAACGTACACGCGAAATTGGTATCCGCATGGCGATCGGTGCGCGTGAACGCGATATCCTCATGCAGTTTTTGCTGGAGGCGATCATGATCTCCATTGTCGGTTGCCTGATCGGCATTGCCATCGGCGTGACGGGTGCGGTGCTGGTGAGTGTGTTTACGCAGGCGGAGGTGATTGTTTCCAGTGCTTCTGTGTTGATTGCTTTTAGTGTGGCCGCCAGTATCGGCGTCTTCTTTGGTTTTTATCCGGCCAGAAAAGCCGCCAGGTTAAACCCGATTGAGGCGCTGCGTTATCAATAGGCTTTGCAAAAGCGCAGCGCGTGATGGCTAGTCCATTTCAATCGGCGGGGCAACTTTGAGTACTTCTGCCACGGTGGTCAGGCCCGCGGCAATTTTTTCTGCGCCATTGAGCATCAAGGGTTGCATGCCCGCTTTGGTCGCGGCTTGACGTAACTGTAGCAAGTCGGTTTCCGGGGTAATTAATTTGCGCAAGGCGGGGGTCAAAGTCAGCATTTCATAAATGCCGGTACGGCCACGATAACCCGTCTGGCGGCATTCCTGGCAACCGACCGCTGCCATGACTTTGGCCGGTTTCTTGGCCTTGAATGGATGCGTGACGCTGGCCCATTCATCGTCTGAAATCTCTGACTCGGTTTTGCAATGCGGGCATAGTGTACGCACCAGACGCTGCGCCATAATGCCGAGCAAACTGGAGTGGATCAGGTAAGCAGGCACGCCCAGGTCCAGCAAGCGCGTGACGGCGGAAGGCGCATCATTGGTATGCAAGGTAGACAGCACCAGGTGGCCCGTCAATGCGGCCTGAATGGCCATGTCTGCGGTTTCCTGGTCGCGAATTTCGCCGACCATGATAATGTCCGGGTCTTGCCGCATCAGGGTGCGTATACCTTCGGCAAAGCCAAGGCCGATATTCTGCGTTACCTGCATCTGGTTAAACGCAGGTTCTATCATTTCAATCGGGTCTTCCACCGTACACACATTCACCTCATCTGTCGCCAGTTGCTTGAGCGTGGTATACAAAGTGGTGGTTTTACCGGAGCCGGTAGGCCCTGTGACTAAAATAATGCCATTTGGTTGGTGCGTCCATTGCGCCCATTGTTCGCTCTGGCGTTTGGAGAAACCCAGTAGCTGAAAGTCCTGCACCAGGATATCCGGCTTGAAAATCCGCATCACCAGCTTCTCGCCAAATGCGGTTGGCATGGTCGATAAGCGTAACTCGATTTCTTTGCCGTCTGTGCCTACGGTTTTGACACGACCATCCTGCGGACGACGCTTTTCTACCATATCCATACGGCCCAGCAGCTTAATGCGGCTGGTAATCGCGTTCATGATATTGCTAGGCAACTGGTAAACCTGGTGCAACACCCCATCAATGCGGAAGCGCATCAAGCCCATATTGCGGCGAGGCTCCAGATGGATATCACTGGCACGCTGTTCAAATGCATATTTAAACAGCCAGTCAACAATGTTCACCACATGCTGTTCATTCGCATCGAGCTGGCGGTCTTTACCCAGCTCAATCAATTGTTCAAAGTTTTGTACGCCAACAATCTGCCCGGCCTTGGCCGCATTGGCCGATTGAATCGCGGCAGACAGCTGATACACCTCAGGTAAATAGCGCTGTAAATCCAGCGGGTTGACCATCACCACTTGAATTTTTAGCTTGAGCAAGCGCTCCAGGTCATGCAGCCACTCCTGGTGAAACGGATCGGCCGTCGCAATCGAGGCGATGCCATCCTTGACCGTGATCGGCATGATGCGCAAGCGCTCGGCATAGGCTTGAGACACAATTTGCGCCGCCGCGCTGAAATCAAGTTTCAGCGGGTCAATCTGGTAATAAGGCACATCTGCTTTTTCCGCGACATAACGGCTCAGGCTGTCCACCGTCAGCAATTGTGACGGCTGCCGCTGGTCGGTCCATTTCTGTTCGGCCACGATCACAATCGGGTGGATTTTCGAGCTGTCGCGCTTGCGGTCCTGATGCAGTTTTTCTGCCCATGCTTTTTCGATACGCCCATCGGAAACCAGCATGCGCAGCAAATCGCCCAGACGCAGGCTTTCTAGGGTTTTAGGCAGTGAAAATGGGATCGGGCTATTCATGTCATATCTGGGCAGGAGTACCAGCATATGGTGCAAGAATCATGCCATTGGAATGTGGCAGGAATGGTCACTTTTTGTTGCAATTTAAGTGCCTATACGGCGCTGATATTTTCGTTATTCTTGTGTAGGTTTGAGTCTATGCGTGGTGAGATTGTAATAAAAGGTTGTTCTTTGATTGTTAGTCTTCATCATCGTAGTCGTTGTATGGTGGGCGTGAATGCCCGCGCGGATGGTTTGTGTGTTTTGTGTTGCTCATCTCTCGTCATTCCGGCGCAGGCCGGAATCCAGGCAGGGTGATTTCTCGCAACTGATTATTCGTTGGACGGTTGCTTTTCGCTTTGTCAGCGAGTTACTTTTCTTTGCTTGCACAAAGAATAAGTAACCAAAAGAAATGCACCCCAGCTTCCGCTTTTATCCTGTGCTACTCGGCTTGCCGGGCGTCAATCAAAAACTCGTCCTGACAAGCCACAAACAACGTGGCTTGTTGCGGGACTCAAACAGTTGATTGCCGAAGGCCCCCGTCAATCCTGCGCTACTCGGCGCGTCAGATGGGGACCCCGAACACCATGCGACTGCAATCGTCCGTGAGTTCAATAAAAAGAATCTGGTTTTTTAACCGTCCAAATTTCCACGCTGCTACTTAAATGAGATAAATCCCATTCATCACGCTGAGTAGCGGAAACAAAATAAGAGTAGAGGGAGCGACTGTCCGAATCCCGCGGTGGGCTGCGGGGTTTGTAGCCCGCTAGGTTGAATTTCGTGACCGGCTTATGCCTAAGTCCAGCAAAGCATCGGACGAAAGTCCTAAGCTGAGCAATGCAAGGGAGCCTTTAGGCCGTGATGGCTGGGTGCCCTCTTCTTTGGTTACTTTCTGAGGGGCAAGCATCAGAAAGTGACTCGCCAACAAGGCGAAACGAAGCGCCAGAGAGATCAGTCAGTGTTAGAGTATCTGGACTAGGCTCACTACAGAATTACTTTGAAGCTGATCTATAGCTTCATCTCAATCCGCATACTCAAATCCACTGCCTGTATATTTTTAGTCAGCGCGCCAATCGAAATTCTATCCACGCCAGTGTCTGCAATCGCTCGCACAGTGGTTAAATCGACATTGCCTGAAGCTTCCAGCAAGGCGCGTTTCTGGTTAATCGCCACAGCTTCGCGCAGGTCTGTTAGTGTAAAGTTATCCAGCAAAATACTGGTCGCGCCAGCGGTTAATGCTTGTTGCAGTTCATCCAGGTTTTCTACTTCAATCTGAATATTATTGGTTTGTTTTAAGGCAAATGCCGCCGCGAGTACTGCGGCAATTGAGCCTGCGGCCGCAATATGGTTTTCCTTAATCAGGATGCCATCGTATAAGGCGAGCCTCTGGTTGGCGCCACCACCGGTAAGTACGGCATATTTTTGCGCCAAACGCAGCCCTGGCAGGGTTTTGCGGGTATCGAGAATCTGTGTTGGCAACCCGGCAATCGCATCGACATAGCGGCGGGTATGCGTCGCCACGGCAGACAGGGTTTGCAGAAAGTTGAGTGCCGGGCGCTCTGCGCTAAGCATGGCGCGGGCATCGCCTTGAATGTGGACCAGTGGCTGGTTAGGCGTCACCTGGTCGCCATCTTTGACCAGCCATTCCAGTTGTATGTCCGCATCCAGTTGCGCAAAGCATTGGGCGAACCAGGCGCAGCCACAAATCACGGCGGCTTCGCGGCTGATAATGGTGGCGCTGGCTTGCGTGCCTGCCGGGATCAGCGCCGCTGTCAGGTCGCCGTTGCCCATGTCTTCTGACAAGGCCAGGCTTACCTGTTGGCTGATGATGGCGGCGTTCAAATAAGCGGGTAAGTGTTGGTAAAGTGCAGAGGTGGTCATTAGGTTGCCAGCAAGGTTAAAAATTATGCATGTGACCATTCTAAGCCCATGCCAAAAGCTATTATAATAAAACTACCCCAAGACACGCGATGTTTGGACATGCGCTTTTTGTCATGGGGTATTTTTTCGGTAAAAGTATCTAACCTTTTGGCTCACATCACACTATGCAGCTTTTATATACGGTAAACAGTCCTTATGCACGCAAGGTGCGTATTGTGGCCATTGAAAAACATGTTGATTTAACGCTGACTGAGGTGGTGCTGTCGGCACCAGACTGTCCGGTGAGCCAACATAACCCGTTAGGGAAAGTACCTGTACTGGTACTCGATGATGGTGATGCCTTGTATGACTCGCGGGTGATTGTTGAGTACCTAGATCACCGTACGCCGGTGGCGCATCTGATTCCGCAAGATCACTCTGCCAAAATTAAAGTACGCCGCTGGGAAGCATTGGCCGATGGCGTTTGTGATGCTGCTGTGGCCGTGATGCTGGAGCAGCGCAAGCCAGAAGCGCAGCAATCTGCGGCCTGGATTGAAAAGCAATTTGCCAAAGTGACTGCCGGATTGACCACATTGGATGATGATTTGCTGAAGAAAAAGTGGTGTGTGAACGAAACCTTTAGCTTGGCCGATATTGCGCTGGGCACTGCGCTGGGTTACCTGGATTTACGTTTTAAAAGCGTGCAGTGGGAAGGTAAATATTGGCAAGAGAAGTTTCCCAACCTGGCCAAACACTATGGTGTGTTAGTCAAGCGCCCCAGCTTTAAACAAACCATGCCGCAGCCCTAATTTGAGGCTTTTGCAGAATCTCGCGCATCCG
This sequence comes from Methylophilus sp. 14, assembly GCF_015354345.1. GTDB lineage: Bacteria > Pseudomonadota > Gammaproteobacteria > Burkholderiales > Methylophilaceae > Methylophilus. The sequence goes on from NZ_JADKYS010000002.1 coordinate 321,618, forward strand.
TGCGAGCATTCTGCTTACTCTCATCTCTCTCCGCTCTTAAGCCGATGGTATGCGCAAGGCACGCCTGTATTCATCCAAGCTATTGTTCTGTTTTGTTTTTTCTCTGAAATAGCGATTTCTGCCATTAACTATTCTTTACGCATGCGTTTTGCCTATTTTTTATTGATAAAGCAAATGATAATTGTTATCATTTAGGAATAAACAAAACAAATGATGAATAAATTCTATGCAAGCAATGAATGCCCCCGTCAAAAAGAGATTGCTCGAACTGCTCGATGAGCTGATTGCGCATGATGGTTTTGGCAGTATCAAGGTGGATATCCGCTTGTTAAAACGCGGACAAAAAGAAGTCATTATCGACTGTGGCAAGCAGTACCGCTTTGTCGTCGATTTTGAAACGGCAACCGCCATAGAAAAATAAATTTATTCTCTCAATTTCAGTTTTTAACCATGCGTTGACAGCATGGAGATTGAAATACTCAACGGTGTGGGTCCGTGAGACTTATTTTAGAGGTAGCGCAATGGCCTTCGAGAGGAAGGGGAACAAGCGCTTGTTGAGGAGATTTAAAATCATGAAAGTTTCAGCATTAATTATCGCTTTGGGCATGGCATTTAGTGGTTCTGCTTTTGCTACACAAGCAGTTTGGAATTCAACTACCCCATGGGGTACAGCGACACCAACCAGCTACGCTGAGTGGAATATTTTTAATGGCACGACCGATACGACACCAGAAGTGGCTTTGACAGCGGGCACGACTGCTTCTGTACAAGAAACGACTGGTGCTTCTTTCATCACTGGTGGCGGCAACATTTACAGCTTTTCTGGCGCAACGTCTTTCACCGCAACATTGAGTGGCGCAACCAGCGGTTTGTTTGACGTTTACCTGCGTATCGGTACCTTGGGCACTCTGGCCAGCACGACTGCCACATTGAATGGCGTGTCTGCCACGTCTGTGCTGCAATTCAATGAAGATCAAGGCACAGTCATGGGCGGCGCAACTGCTGAGCAAGAACTCTACTGGAAGTGGAGCAGCGTGAGTGCAGCCAGCCTGTACACCTTCAAATTCAACTCTACTTCATCAAGCATGAGCCTAGATCAATTGGCACTGGCTGCTGTGTCTGTTCCAACTGTGACACCAGTACCAGAACCAGAGGCTTACAGCATGATGGCATTGGGCCTGGGCTTGATGGCTTTCGCTGCACGTCGTTCTGCTAAAAACAATGCCTAATTTTAATTAGTGCGACGACTACAAAGGGGCGTTCGGCCCCTTTGTTTCTATCCAACTCTAGAATAAAAAGTGCTCCCTCATGGCAAGCTCTGATTCCTCCTGGCAACAACTTTTTAAAAAGCCTGATTTATTGCGACGATCTGCCGGTGTGATCGTTATTTGCAGTTGGCTAGCGACCGCTTCATGGTCTTTGTTAGTACAGGCAGAGGAACAATTGGTTGAAGATGTCGTGAGTGAAAATGCGCAGACCCCAGCAAACAAACCGCCGAAAAAGGCAGACTCAGAGCAGGTAGAAACCTTGCCTGAAGTGTCTGTGACAGGAGCCAAAATAAAAGAACCGGAGACGGGGATCAATCGGACGTTGCCGATGACCACAATTACTAGCGAACAATTGCAGCGCGCCCAGCCCAGCAATATTTTTGATGCCGTGCGGTCTGTGCCTGGTGTGTCTATTTCGGGTGGTCCACGACCTAGCGGCATGACATTCAATATTCGCGGTTACGGCGATAACGAAGATGTCATGGTGAAAGTAGATGGCGTGCCCAAAGGATTTGAAAAGTACCGCATGGGTGGCACGTTTATCGAGCCTGAGTTATTGAAAAGTATCGAGGTGCAGCGTGGCCCGCAAATCACCAGTGGTTCAGGGTCATTAGGGGGCACCATTAATGCGACCACCAAAAACGCCGAAGATTTTTTGAAGCCCGGCCAGAAATATGGCGGCAAGGTCAAGTTTGGCTATGGCAATAACAGTGATGAGTATTCGCGCTCTTACCTGTTGTACGCACGCCCAGATGAGCGGGTGGATATTTTGTATAACTACTCTAATCGCCAGGCAAATAACATGACGTTGGGCGATGGCACCAAGCTTGAGAGTTCGGCCATTGAGTCCGTTTCGCATTTGCTCAAGTTGAGCTTATTCCCTACTGAAGATCTGCAACTAGTCACTTCTATCGTCAAATTCGATGATACTGGCTTACAGCCGTACGATGCGACTGGTGGTCAGCCTGGGTTTTTTGGTAACGTGATTCGTACAGTCGACGATTTGACCTGGTCTGAAACTGTGAATTATGACCCGGAAAGTCGATTGGTTAATTTGAAAGCGACCGTAGGTGCTGGACACACTAATCTGCATGATTTAATCGGACAGGGGCCGTCATTTGGTTCTACATTTAATCCGCGACAACCTCAGTGTAATGGGGTTGTTAATACCTCAAATCCTGCTGATACAACGACTTGTCGCGGCAATCTGAATGATACTTACGAGTATAAGACCAAGACGGTAGATATTAGCAACCGCGCTGTACTGTTCGAGTCAGATTCATTCACGGCTTCATTGTTGGCAGGTTATCAATACAACTCAAGTGAACGGGAAATTTCAAGGCTTTATGATAACCTCAATACGTTCATGCAATCCTTATATCCTAATGGATTCAATGCCTCAGCACCACCCGGACGTAAGTCGTTTGAGGCGATGTATCTACAGCCCAAGCTGGAGATTGGTCAATTCACGGTGACCCCAGGCTATCGGCAAGACCGTTATAAAGTAGAGGCCGCTGGTGGGACGCTTGCTTTACTGGAGCCGTATGATCAGAAAAGCACGATTCGATTTAAAGAAGAAACCTGGAGCTTGGGCCTGGCTTATGATGCGTTTGCCAAAACTAACCCGGACAAGCTGACCTTTTACAGCAACTATGGCCAAGGTTTTCGGCCACCGCTGGTTGATGAATACTTTACGCAAGGCCCTTTTAGCCGTTGCCGTAATGGGTTGATGCCCATCAATGGCCCTGCATCGCTGATTTGCGGTGAGTTATATCAACCACAGCGTTCAGAGACGACGGAGGTTGGCGTGAGTTACCAAACACCCCATCTGTTTAATACTGATGTCTGGTTCTCCGGCAAACTTAACTTTTACCATACCTACACGTCACATTTGTTGCTCTCATTACGAGAGGATGACGATGGCAATATCACTCAAAATGGCTGGGAGCGCCGTAACGGTGTAGAGGTCGAAAGTTTTATGCAGTATCACGGTTGGTATATGCGCAGCGGTTACTCACGGATTAATGGTGAAATATTTAATGGCTTGGCTTTCGCACCATTGTTTACAGCGCCCGGTAACGCATTGAATATTAATCTCGGTGCAGAATTGACCAAAAGCCTGGATGTGAATGTGACTTATAGAAAAGTCTCAGAGCGTGACATCCTGATCAGCGGGGATGGCACACAAAACAGTCGTTATGTGTTCGGCCAGCAGGATGGTTATGAAATGTGGAATGCCGGCATACGGTTAAAAGTGAATGAACAGCTGACATTGAGGCTGATTGGTGAAAACCTGAAAAACGAACAGTACCGCCTTGATGGCAGCATGGGCGGCTTGGGTATCTACGGTCCCGGCCGCAATGTGAAGTTTTTGGTGGAGATGACGTATTAACTGCCGCCTTACAGCGGTGGCATATCGTCATCTGCCAGCAGTTGCAGGTTGTTTTTATGACGCAATGACTGGCGCTCGTTCAGACGTTTTTGGGCTGGGCTAGGGAAGTCGGTAAAGCTGATCAGGCTGCGATCAATCAAGATACTGATTAAATCTTCCAGTACCCGCGCCAGCTGAATATCACTCTCGCGGAAAGTGTGATGTTTTTTGAGTTCGTCATCCAGAAAACACAGATACTCGGTATCCGAATTATCAATTTCAACCCAGTCTGCGTTCACTTTCGTGTCTGGGCTGGCAGCAATAATTGCACCTTCATTATTTTTGAGTACGTAGGCCATCAGGTGTCATTCCTCGTCACTTGGCGTTCATTATGATTATATTATGCAAGCAGAAGCAATAACCATGCCTCGCGAATGGGTTAAATGGCGCCAGTGATAATCCCACCGCCCAGACAGACATTGCTTTCATACACCACCACGCTTTGACCAGGTGTGATCGCCCATTGGTGTTGACCAAAACGGATAGTCGCTTCTTCGGCATTCACCGCATCCACTTCACATGGCGCATCTGGCTGGCGGTAGCGCGTTTTGGCGGCATAGACCCAATTGGTGCGAGGCTCTTCACCACTAATCCAGTGCAACTGGCCCGCTTTCAAGCCATCGCTTTGCAACAGTGGATGGTCATGACCTTGCACCACAATCAGCTCGTTATCCGCCATATGCTTGGCCACGACAAACCAGGGTTCGCCATTGCTGTCACGGCTACCACCAATTTTAAGCCCTTGGCGCTGACCAATGGTGTAATACATCAGGCCCTCGTGTTCGCCCACCACTTTGCCTTCTGGTGTACGCATCACGCCAGGGTGGCGTGGCAGGTAGCGTTGCAAAAATTCCTGAAACGGACGTTCGCCAATAAAGCAAATGCCGGTGGAATCCTTTTTCTCGGCATTGGCCAGGCCGTGTTCACGCGCGATTTCGCGCACTTCACGTTTGAGATATTTGCCGAGAGGGAACAGCGTTTTTGACAGTTGTGCCTGGTTCAGACGTGACAAAAAGTAGCTCTGGTCTTTGCTGCCGTCATCGGCTTTGAGCAGCTGAAAGTTGCCAGGTTGAATCGGGTTTTCACGCACTTGTGCATAATGGCCAGTCGCAATCAGGTCAGCCCCCATGCCCATGGCGTGGTCCAAAAACGCTTTAAACTTGATTTCTGCGTTACACAAAATATCCGGGTTGGGCGTACGGCCCGCCTGGTATTCCTGCAAAAAGTTAGCGAACACTCGCTCTTTATACTCGGCGCTAAAATTCACGGTTTCAATGTCAATACCGATCCTATCGGCTGCAGAAACGGCGTCGATTAAGTCTTGGCGCGAAGAACAATATTCATCATTATCATCGTCCTCCCAGTTTTTCATAAACAAACCGGTGACTTGATAGCCTTGTTGTTTCAGCAACAAGGCAGTGACGGAAGAATCAACACCGCCGGACAACCCGACGATGACATGTGGCTTACTCATAGTGCTTGGCCCAAATGCTTCAAAATGTCTAAAGAATAACGCTTGCCTGCCAGGTAATCCTGCACGCACAACAATACTTGTGGGCTACGCATCAACTCGCCTTCGGCGGCAATTTCTGCTTCTGTTTTCCATACGGTACGAATAATGCCATCATCTAATGCCTGCTCAGAGTAGTGCGCGCCCAGCATGCCGCAAAACGCAAAGCGTAAATAGGTAATGCCATTGAGTGGATGCTGCCAGTGGTAAATGCCGACCAGCGCCTCTGGCGTGAAATCGTAGGCGGTTTCTTCCAGCGTTTCGCGGATGGCTGCAGCGATAATCGTCTCGTTTTCTTCGAGATGCCCTGCAGGCTGGTTAAAGCGATTGCCGCGGTCTGTGGTTTCTTCAACCAGCAAAAACTTGCCATCCTGCTCGATGATGGCCGCCACAGTGACATTAGGCTTCCATTGCTGGGAGGATTTCGATGGATTTGAAACGGTGGAATTCAAGATGTGCAGGCTTCGTTAAAAGCGTTATTTTACCGCTATGTGATTGATTGGGCGAGCCATTTTGAAGGTTGAATTAAAGCTGCGATTCAAATGACAGTAGATTATTAAACACGTAATGGTATTTCTGATATTTGGACGATTTTTTCAGGATGTTCAACATCTAGATCTCTTAACAGTAATACAAAAGACTCGTAAGTAATCCATGGATGTTCGCATGGGCCAATAATCACCTTCTTAATCATATCTTTGAATTGCTTGTTACCCCAATTCATAGAGGAAAATTTTAACTTTAGAATTTTCTGCGGTGTGCCATTAATTGTTTCAATATCAAACGCAATATGCTCTGTATTATGCCTTTTCTTTTCTGGAAGAATGCTTGGATTCATTATTAGTCTCCATTCTTTTTCCTCTTGAAAGCCTTGATGTTTATTACAAAGTGCAGTTAGTCGCAGAATGTCAAATAACATATGACCAATGTTTTTAATCTCCACGGTCTTTATAAGGTCTAAATTTTTTGTTATTGAGGTTGCTAAATTAGCTATCTCTTCTTTTAAATGTTGGTCTGATAAGTACGCTACAGAGCTAAAAGCGCATGCTACCGGAGGACTATTAAAAAATAATTCTTGATCAAAAACGATAGAGACCCCCAGATCTTCCTCCATAAGCACGCCACATAGAAAGTGTGCCCAATTCATCTTTTGGCAGATGTTCTGAGAAGCAGGATATAAATTGATCATTTTTAATGAAAAATCCCCAGTCCTTGAAGTTGCCAAAAACTTCATCGAATAAATTAGGGGCTAATATATTAAATGCATCCTTTAATGCTTTGCCTTCAATTGAGTTTTCTATCAAGTTACAAAGAAGATCTTTACCATGTTCGAACTCTTTAACATCATTCATTACCATCACATTTCTAAGCCAGATTTCTTGGTTCTGAATAATTTTTAATGCCGTTGCCGCTTGAGTGTAATGGCTAAAGCACAACTCATCATTTATGACTCTATCAACTTGACACATATGATAGGGGAAGAATACATAGTCTAATTTTGTTGCAGCCATTATTATTTTGTCTCAATTATAAAAATAATTATGCCATCAGAGTGGATGCCTTATCGCTATCGCTTTAATAACGCATATCGACAAAGATATCCTTAGGGCTATCCAAATAGTTTTGGAAACAACCCTTCCAGCCCATGCGCAATAAATTCCACCGACATGGCTGCCAGAATCAATCCCATTAATCGTGTCACGATATTAATCCCGATCCTACCCAGGTAGTGGGTAATTCCATCTGCGAGTTGTAGCAGGCCCCAAATAAATAATGCAATCAGCGCAATGGGTAGCATCAGGCTGACATGACCCCAAAAACCGGGGTGCTGTTGTGCAGTTAGGATCATGCTTGAGATAGCGCCTGGTCCTGCTAGTAATGGGATGCTGAGCGGCACAATTGCAATCACTTCGCGTTCGCTTAGGTCTTGTGCTTCTTCAGGCGTTTGTCGTGTGGCGCTCTGTTTGCCATGCATCATAGAGATTGAAATTAGCAGGAGCAAGATGCCACCACCCACTTGAAACGAGGGGATGGTGATGCCGAAAAAGTCGAGAATCAGGTCGCCAAAAAAGGCTGAGACGCCTAAGACGATCATGACGGTGATGGCGACCGTACTTGCTGTTTTTGCGCGCTCGGCTTTGCTCCAGCCGCTGGTGGCGCTGATAAAAATAGGCAAGCAACCGATGGGGTTGACGATGGCAATCAGGGCGATCGCCACTTTGAGCAGGTAGGCGTATTCAGTCATGGTGAAGTCCGTAGCAACAAACTTCAGCTTGCCTGAAAAAAATGGCCTTGGCAAATCACCAAGGCCGCAGCGACTAAGGCTGGCGACGTTTGCTTAAAGCAGCGATGCCCAGCAGACCTGCGCCGAACAACCATGCCATTTCAGGCTCGGGCACAGGGCTGGCCGTAGGCACTGCCACGCCGGTGATGCTGCCAGTGACGCTGGTTGCTAAATTGCTGGATCCACCTGCCGTTTGAATTCTGCTGGCATTGAGTGTGCCGCCTGCGTTTGTGAGCAGCGCACCACCGAAATCAATGGAGTAGCTGATATATTTGCCGCCTGCGAAGGTGGCTTGAAGGTTAAAGACGCTGTAATTGGGGCTGACGGAAACCACATTCCAAAAATTGGAAAATGAAGTGCTTGTCGCAGTCCCCAGGAATCCTGTGAAGTTCAGGTTGACGTTCGAGCTCACACCCGTATCTGCATCATAATCAATGGTCCCTGTGAGCGTGTCGACAAATTGTGACCCTCTAGTTGCGCCTCGTTCTGTAATTTTTAAGTTATCAAATGTCCAGGTGACTAGCTGTGCTTGGGCTGCGGTGGCTGAGCATAGTAGGCTGAGGGCGATAAAGGATTGGTGGATGGCTTTCACGAGAGGTTTCCTGTTAGTTATTGTGATAATTGTTGCTGGCAATTATATTTGGCAGCTAGCTAACAGGCTATTACCCATGTGGGCTACTATCGCGATGGAAGTAAGAACTCCCCTCTCAAAAAATGCTTTAAAACTGCGGGCGTTTATCAAAAAACGTAATCGGTTGCGGTGGCGCAATCTGCAAGATGTGTTTGCGCACTTTGCCCATCACGTGCATTTCGCACGGTTTGCAGTCAAATTTGAGCGTATAGCGGTCGTTGCCGCTAATCAGTGTCATTGGCTCAGCGGTCACCGTGCCTTGTACGCCAATCACACCTTTGGCCTCTTTGGGGCACAGGCCGTGGCTAAAGCGCAGGCAATGCTTGGTGATCATGACTGGCACTTCATCCAGTGTTTCATTGGCTTCATAGGCGCTGTCTATCAGTTTGACGCCGTGCTTGTGGTAAAAGTCGCGTGCTTTCTGGTTGTAGACGTTGGCCAGGTAACTTAAGGAGTCTTGCGGATAAATAGCTGGTGGCTCGGCCGCGGCTCGCAATGGCGGGCGCTCGTAGGCAAGTGTTCTGATGTCAATCAGTTGCTCTACTGCATCGCGACGTAGTTGATTGACCACTGATGCTGGTAAAAACCAGCATTGGGTGAGCTCCAGGCTGATTTCTGTTGCCACAAAATCCGTATTGCCCAGTTTGGCCAGATTTTCGCGCAGGGAGGCTTCAGCCTTTTGGGTGTCGTTGGCGGGCTGTTTTTCAGCCGCTACTTGCGCGGTGGCAATCAACCCTTGCTCGTCGGTAAGGGTCAGTGCAAAACCGTCGCGGGTTTCATAAAGCACGGCATCCACCGCGATTTTGCGCGTGGCGGAGTCTTTTTCCAACAGGCGCATAAAGGCATGGTCACGGTTGCGATAGAGCTGCGTGTTGTTGCGGATATCCGCTGGCATTTCATTGGGGAACAGCCGCTGGGTATATTTATCCAGCGCTTGTACGGTGTTGACACGCAAGCCCACCAACTCTTTGTGCACATCAAAAAAGCACACGCCATCGCCATTGTGCAATTCAACGTCCGTGGCAACATCGATAAAATCTTTGCCCACCTTGCGTACTTTTCCCAACTCTTCGCCTGAAAATTTTGGCGTATCAAATGCCCCGATATCCGCCTGGCGGCCATTGGCAAAGTAGTCGGTCGCGCTGCGGTTAAAGGTTTTTTCCGGCTGTGGCGTAAACGTGTAAGTGGCATGCCCGGCAGACGATTTCGCATATTGCGGCATGTCTTGCAGAATCTCATCCAGCAACTGGCGGTAATGCGCCGTGGCGTTTTTGACATAGGGTAGGTCTTTGTAGCGGCCTTCGATTTTAAAGCTGCTCACGCCCGCAGCGATCAAGGCACGCAGATTGGCACTCTGGTCATTATCTTTCATCGACAAATAATGTTTGTCTTTGCCGATGATGCGGCCTTTCTGGTCTTCCAGCGTATAAGGCAAGCGGCATTCTTGCGAGCACTCGCCACGGTTGGCGCTACGGCCCGTATGTGCATGGCTGATAAAGCACTGGCCGCTAAACGCGACACATAAAGCACCATGAATAAAATACTCCAGATTGGCAGTTGTCGCGTCGGCAATTTTTCGCACCGTGGCAATATCCAACTCGCGTGCCAGCACAATCTGGCTAAAGCCGACCTGGTCTAAAAACTGCGCTTTTTCAACGGTGCGGATATCGGTTTGTGTACTGGCGTGCAGCTGGATAGGCGGTAAATCCAGTTCCAGCAAACCCATGTCCTGCACAATCAGGGCATCGACGCCGCTGTCATACAATTGATGCACCAACTGACGCACACCTTCAAGCTCGTTATCGTGAAAAATGGTATTCAGCGCCACAAACACTTCGGCATGGAATTTATGCGCATGCTGTACCAGGCGTGCAATATCCTGCACCGTATTCGGTGCTTTGGCGCGCGCGCCAAAGGCCGGGCCACCGATATACACGGCATCAGCACCGTGGTTGATGGCTTCAATACCGTAATCGGCATTTTTGGCCGGGGCGAGCAGTTCGAGGTGTTTGCGGTTTTTTTGCATGGATTATGCATATAAATCAATAAGATGCGCACTATAACACAAACCCGGTTTGACTGTTCAGGTATTAGGTGTTACCTTGGTAACACTTTTTGAATCGATGGAATACATGATGGCTACCACGAGCTTAAAATTACCCGATAGTCTAAAAGAGCGTATTGCAAAGTTAGCCGAAGCTGCTGGTAAAACGCCGCATGCTTACATGGTGGAGGCGATTGAACAGGAAGCCAGTCGCGGTGAAAAATATCAGGCGTTTCTGGCCGAGGCAGAGGCTTCGTGGCAGGAGTATCAAAAAACAGGCATTGCCTATGCTGCAGAGGATGTGCATGCTTACGTACGCGCCAAATTGCGCGGGGATACATTGCCAGAGTTGGTGCCAGTAAAGCGTGATCGATGACCGCGATACAATATACGCCCAAGGCAATAGACGATATATTGCGTTTGGTGTTATTCGTTTTAGAAACTGAACCAGCCTACGCCGAACAAGTGACCGACGTGATTGAAAGCGGCATACTGGTTTTGCAACATCATCCCTACATCGGGAGATTTTTACGCCAAGAAGACGCAAGAGAGCTGATTATTTCCCAAGGTAAATCAGGCTATATTGCATTATACAAATACGAAGTTTTTCGCGACATTGTCACTATTTTGGCGATTCGCCACCAACGTGAAGTTGACTATCATTGAATAATCATCACTTACTACAACGCTCACTGCAAGCCGTCTGGCATCCTTGCACGCAAATGAAACATCACGAGCGCTATCCTTTGGTGCCTATTGCGCGAGGCGAAGCTGCCTGGCTGTTTGATACCGAAGGCAAAGGCTATCTGGATGCCGTCAGCAGTTGGTGGGTCAATTTGTTTGGGCATAATCAGCCTGTGATTAAAGAGGCCATTAAAGCGCAACTCGATCAGCTAGAGCACGTGATGCTGGCCGGATTTACGCATGAACCTGTGGTCGCGTTATCAGAGAAACTGTCTGCGCTCACCGGCCTGGGGCATGCGTTTTATGGCTCAGACGGTGCCAGTGCGACCGAGATCGCGCTCAAAATGAGTTTTCATTACTGGCGCAATATCGGGCAGCCGCAAAAGACCAAATTTATCAGTTTGCAAAACAGTTACCACGGCGAAACGCTGGGTGCGCTCAGTGTCACTGATGTGGCGATTTTTAAAGACACTTATGCGCCACTGATTCTGCAGTCCGCGCAAATGCCTAGCCCGGATAGCCGTTTGGCTGAGAGTGGTGAGTCGGAAGAGGCTTACGCGTTGCGTTGTGCAGAAGCGCTGGAGCACTATGTGGCGCAACATCATGCTGAGTTGGCTGCGTTTATTATCGAGCCGCTGGTGCAGGGTGCGGCAGGTATGGCGATGTATCACGCTGTTTATTTAAAGCGCGCGCGTGAAATCTGCAGTCGCTACCATGTGCATTTAATTGCGGACGAAATCGCTGTGGGCTTTGGCCGCACGGGCACCTTGTTCGCCTGTGAGCAGGCTGGCGGAAAAGTCAGTGATATTGCTGATTTTATTTGTTTATCCAAAGGTATTACCGGTGGGTATTTGCCGTTGTCGGTGGTGCTGACGACGGATGAGGTTTATCAGGCGTTTTACCATGATCAGACGGTTAAAGGTTTTTTGCATAGTCACAGCTACACCGGCAATCCTTTGGCATGTGCCGCCGCACTGGCCACCTTGAAACTGTTTGAATCGCGTGATGTACTTGGTGATAACCAGCGCACTGCGCAGCAATTATGGTCTGCGGCCGCAGAATATGATTTGCCGCTTAGCCATGTGCGGCAACGCGGCATGATTACCGCCTTTGAAGTGGATACCCAGAACCCGCAATTTGCCCGTGACTGCTATGCCGCAGCCTTGAAGCATGGCTTGCTGTTGCGGCCGATAGGCAACACGGTCTACTGGATGCCGCCTTATTGCCTGATCGCAGACGATATTGCGCATCTGGTACAAACAACGCGAGCCGCCATCGTGGAGAGCTTGTAATGCGCTGGCTGCTGGTATTGTGGGGTTGCTGGGTGACGCTGGCGCAAGCCGCGTTGCCGTTCAATGTGCAAGAGGCGTTAAGCAAAGCACAATTGCCTGCTGATAGCGTGGCAATTGTGGTGCAGCCAGTGGATGGCGGCGCGCCTATCATCAGCCATAATGCCGCCAAAGCAATGAATCCGGCCAGCGTGATGAAGCTGGTCACCACCTACGCAGCGCTCGAAGCACTCACGCCCGCTTATCGCTGGAAAACACAGGTGTATCGCAATGGCCCGCTGAATCAGGGCGTGCTCGATGGTGATTTGATCATCAAGGGCTATGGCGACCCTGCATTGAATATCACTGAGTTCTGGCGCCTGTTGCAACAAGTGCAGCAGCAAGGCATCCGTCAGGTCAAAGGCAATCTCATTCTGGATTTGTCCGTGTATGCGCCAGAAGTCAGTCAGCGGCCCGTGCTGGACGACGAGCCCTGGCGTGCCTATAACGCGAATCCGAGTGCCTTGTTACTCAATGGCCGCAACACCAGTTTCCGTTTTGCTATGGCAAATACTGGCAATAAGCCCGCAGTGCAACTCTCGCAAGAATTCGAATTACCGCAAATCCGTGTGATTAACACCATGCAGACGCGCAAAGGGGCTTGTAGCGATTGGCGGAGCGACTTGCGTTACAGCATCACGCCGCAAGCGGATGGCGTCACGGTGGCGTTTAGCGGCACCTTGCCTGACCAGTGCGATGAGCGCTACCTGGAGCTAAGCGTGCTGAGCGACACCCAATATGTATTTTTCAGCTTTAAAAAATTGTGGGCGCAATTGGGCGGGCAGTTTAACGGCCAGTTAGTGCTGGCACCAGCGACGGACGCCAATACACTAGTGACGACCTGGTTATCGCCGCCGTTGGATAGCGTGGTACGCGATATTAACAAGTGGAGCAATAATGTGATGGCGCGCCAGCTGTTGTTGACGATCGCGCTGGAGGCCGGATTTACTCCTGCTGATGAGGCCGGGGCTGCGTTGACGCTTAAACAGGTGCTGCGTCAACGTGGATTGCAGTTCCCTGAGCTGGTACTTGAAAACGGGGCTGGTTTGTCTCGCATAGAACGTGTGAGTGCGGAACATTTGGCACAATTGCTCGTCACAGCCTGGCAACGTCCGGTGATGCCGGTGCTCATGGCATCCATGCCTATATTAGGCCTGGATGGCACCACCAAAAAACGTCTGGCAGAGAGCGCAAGCAAAGGCATGGCCTACCTGAAAACCGGCTCGCTCGAAGGCGTGAGCAGCATTGCCGGGTATGTGCAGGATCAGGCTGGCAAGCGCTATGTGCTGGTGGTGATGGCGAATCATGCGCGGGCGTCGGCGGTGCGTGCGGTGCAGGATGCATTATTAAAGCAATTGATAGAAGGCCGTTAACCTCGGCATAAGAATTTGTGGCTAAAAGCGCGTAAAATAACGGTCGTTTTCCGGGAGTCAATCAATGAAATCAGGCATTAAATTAATCGGTCTCAGCGCATTGCTGCTGTTGACCATCACGGGTTGCCAGGCGCAATCCAATTCTTCAAAAACCAAGGAATCTGCACAAATGTCTGCCAATGTGACTGAGTTACAAAAAATTGATACGGTGGTCGGATCTGGCCGTGAAGCCGAAGTGGGTTTTAACGTGACGGTGCACTACACTGGCTGGCTGTATGACGCCAGCAAAGAAGACCACAAAGGCCAGAAGTTTGACAGCAGTCTGGACCGTAATTCACCATTCAATTTCTTCTTAGGTGGTAGCCAGGTCATCGAGGGCTGGGATGTCGGTGTGCAAGGCATGAAAGTTGGCGGCAAGCGTACGCTGATTATTCCTTCTGACATGGGCTACGGCGCGCGTGGGGCGGGTGGCGTGATTCCGCCAAATGCGGCCTTGGTGTTTGATGTTGAATTGCTGGGCGTGAAATAAAAATTCCCAGTTTCGTCGCCATACGTTGTTACAAGATTCAAAAATATCGCTTACATACTCAATGTATGCCGCGCGATCTTTTTGAACTTGCGCCTAGTCTGGCTTAGAAACTGAAAATTTTGCCCGTCGTTGGCGGGTACGTTTTTATACTTGTGAAATGAGAGACTAAATGCAAGTCCAAGTGAAATGGATAGATGGTGTCAGTTTTGTCGGTGAGTCAGAAACTGGCCATGCTGTAGTGCTTGATGGCGCACCTGAAAATGGTGGCCGCAATATTGGCATGCGCCCGATGGAAATGCTGCTCATAGGTATGGGGGCGTGTACTTCGTTTGACGTGGTCACTATCCTTAAAAAGTCCCGTCAGCCGATTGTCGATTGCGTGGCCGAAATCAGCGCCGAGCGTGCAGATACTGTGCCTAAAGTGTTTACCAAGATCCATGTGCATTTTGTCGTCACGGGAGAGGGTTTGAATGAGACGCAGGTAGAGCGCGCGGTTAAGCTTTCCGCTGAGAAATATTGCTCGGCCAGCATCATGCTGCAAAAGGCGTGCGAGATTACGCACGGCTATGAAATCAAAGCGCCAAGCTTTGATTAACGGAGACACGCATGAGTATTCCTAAGGGCATGATAGGTATCCGCCATGTGGCGTTGTTTATCAAAGAGCTAGAATCTGCGGTTGATTTTTATACGCGGATTGTCGGCATGCAGATTGAATGGCAGCCTGATCCAGATAATGTGTATTTAACTAATCATGGCGATGTATTTGCCCTGCATCGCGTGGATTACAAAGCAGATCCGTTGCAGCGGCTGGACCATATTGGCTTTGTGCTGACCGATGCACAGGCCGTGGATGACTGGTATGCACACATGGTTGCCCATGATGTGCGCATTACCGAGGCGCCGAAAAGTCACCGCGATGGTTCGCGTGGATTTTATTGCCTGGACAGCGTAGGCCATTTGCTGGAGTTTATTTATCACCCGCCGATTGCCCGCCATTTGCAAAGTGAGTGATGTGGTTGAATCATAAAAAAAGAAAAAGCCTCCAGTTTATGGAGGCTTTTTTATTGCTGACGTTTGCTTACTCAGTAATTAATTTGATTGAAAGCGTTTGCTCTTTATCCAGCACATTCAGCAAGCGGTCAATATTGGGGTGTTTACCCGGATGGTCTTCGGCATCCTCGGTATGTTCAGCGTAAAGGGCTAAGCCTTCTACCGCCGCATCGGTATTAATTTCACCAAATACTTTAAACAGGTGATGATAGACCTTGATAGAGCCTTGGGTGCCTGGCTTGTTTTCAAGCACACCAGCAGGCTGATTGTTTTCATCATACAGTTCAATGCGTTTCACGTGATCGGCATTGTCCAGTGCGAGAAGGTTGTCACTAAATTTTTGCATGGTTGACTCTAGGTTACTACAAATCTTACAAGCGATACGCTGTACGCGTCATCACTTTTGAGGCCAGTCGCATCGCCAGTTTTACCGGGGTTGGCAGTGTTGCGCCACCCAAATGTTCGGCCGTCTCTGCGTGATGTTCCTCGTCTATTTTCATCTGCGACACAATGGCACGCGAAGCGTGGTCTTGTGCGGGCAATTCTTGCAAGTGGCTATGCAAGTGCGCAGCAACCTGATGTTCGGTTTCTGCCAAAAATCCCAGGTTCCATTTGTCGCCCAGCAAGCCTGCGGTGACACCCAGGCCAAAGCTGGCGCCAAACCACAGCGGGTTCAACAGGCTCTTGCGGCCGCCGAGTTCGTGAATGCGCTGTTCGCACCAGGCCAGATGGTCTACTTCTTCACGCGAGGCCTGTTTAAGCGCCTCTACATTGGCAGGGTCGCGCGACACCAAGGCCTGCCCGCTATACAAGGCCTGCGCACAGACTTCGCCCACATGATTGATGCGCATGAGGGCGGCAGCATGTTTGCGCTCGCTGTCGGTTAGTGTGGCTTCATGTTTGGTATTAGCGTCACTAAGCGTGTCAGCCGCAGGGTAGGGGCGGCTGGCAATGGCCGGACTAAACACTGTACGCAAGCCCATATCCAGCACGTGTATGGCTTTGTCCAGGCTTAGTGGCGGTCGTGTCAACATCATTCGCTCCCTGTGTATCCCGGCGGCAGCTGGTCGGCTGCGCAAACCGGGGCGGTGTTATGGCTTGGCGGTGCTTACTTTAGCCGGTTCTTGTGCTTTTTGCACTGGCAGGCCTTTAAGCAAGTTCATGGCTTGCGTAAACTGGAAGTCATCTTTGCTGGCAGGCTCAATCGGGCCGCGTGTTTCAGCATGCTTCTCTTCTTTCAGTTTTTCAGCCGCAGCACGTGCTTTTGCTTCATCCGCTGCTTTACTGTCTGCATTGCCTTTAGCATCGGTCGGGTTAGACAGGTGACGTTTCAGGTCGGCTTCGTGCAAGCTCAGGCTTGGGTCAGAGCCGTCATCTACGGTCACATCCGGCACGATCCCTTTGGCCTGGATAGAGCGCCCATTTGGCGTAAAGTAACGCGCAGTAGTCAGCTTGATCGCACTGCCGTTGTTCATCGGCAAGATGGTTTGCACTGAGCCTTTACCAAAGCTCTGGATGCCCATGATGGTCGCGCGTTTGTGATCTTGCAATGCACCGGCCACAATTTCGGATGCTGAAGCTGAGCCTGCGTTGATCAACACCACAATAGGCACAGACTTGTACTCTTCAGGCAGGTCTTTCAGGTAGTCTGATTTGCCGCGGCGTGCGTAATCCATCGGTGTTGCATTTAAACGCATTTTTGAATCCACCACACGGCCTTCTGTATAAACGACCAGGTCATCTTTAGGCAGGAAAGCCGCAGACACGCCCACAGCCGCATCGAGCAAGCCACCTGGGTTGTTGCGCAGGTCCAGTACCAAACCTTTGAGTGGTTTTTTGTTTTCAGCCAGCAGCGATTTCAGGGCTTTGGCCAGGTCTTCACCCGTACGTTCCTGGAACTGGGTAATACGGACATAGCCGTAATCCTGTTCAATCCATTTGTTTTTTACGCTTTGTGATTTGATAATGGCGCGGGTCAGTGTGAATGTGAGTGGTTTGTCCTCACCTTTACGAATCACCGTCAATACGATTTTGGTGTCCGGTGTGCCACGCATGCGTTTTACGGCATCATTCAAGGTCAGGCCGCGTACCTGGGTGTCGTCCAGTTTCATGATCAGGTCGCCAGATTTGAGGCCTGCTTTGTAGGCTGGGCTGTCTTCAATCGGGGTGACCACTTTGACCAGGCCGTCTTCCATTGCGACTTCAATGCCTAAGCCGCCAAATTCACCTTGTGTGCCAGCCTGCAGCTCTTTGTAAGCGTCGGCGTCCATAAAGGTGGAGTGTGGATCCAGGCCTTGCAACATGCCGGACAAGGCTTCGTTAATCAGTTTTTTGTCTTCAACCGGCTCAACGTAGTCAGATTTGACTTTAGCGAACACTTCGGCAAACACGCGCAGTTCGTCTATGGGCAGTTGCGACACGGAGGTTCTGTCTGCCCAGGCGGAAATGTTGATGCTCACCAGGATACCTACAAATACGCCTGCACCCAGCAAGCTGAATTTTTCTAATTTGGAACGCATACCATGCCTTGTGTGATCAATTTAAGCGAAGAATATTACTTTAATAAGAGTCAAGTTGCATCTGTTGATGACAGCCTGTTTGCAGAGAGTGGACAGAACGCTGTTAAGTTCATTTTCCGCTATTTCAATAAAATTGACTATACTCTTCACGCAAATAAATGTTTAGAGTGAAATATGCAAAAGCCTATCGTAGAAATTGAGTTTTGTACACAGTGCCGTTGGTTGTTGCGCGCCGCCTGGCTGGCGCAGGAGTTGCTGACGACGTTTGATGGCGATTTAAAGTCGGTCAATCTGGTGCCTGGCACTGGCGGGATTCTTGAAGTGCGGTGCGATGGTGCCGTGATTTTCTCACGTAAAGAAGCAGGGCGGTTTCCTGAGTCCAAAGAGTTAAAGCAGTTGATTCGTGACCTGATTGATCCAGAACGTTCTCTGGGCCATAGTGATACGCCAGTCAAAGGCGCAGGGGAGTAAGTGTTTGTGTGACGTGGCGACGTTATTTTGACGCTTCGACTTCCAGCCGTTTGGCGCCGTTGTAGCGTGTGCTCCAGTAGCGTTCGTCCATGTTTTCGATGCGGACTTTAGCGCCTGCCCTGGGGGCGTGGATAAACTGATTGTTGCCGACATAAATGCCCACATGCGAAAACGCTGATTTTAAGGTATTGAAAAATACCAGGTCGCCGGGTTGTAGTTCTTCACGTTTAACCGTATTGCCCATTTCGCTAATGGTGCGAGCAGAAGGTGGCAGCGAAATTTGAGCGGCGTGTTTAAACACGTATTGCACAAAGCCGCTGCAATCAAAGCCGGTTTCCGGGCTGCGGCCACCGTATTTATAGTCGACGCCGGTCAGGCTCAAGGCGCGAATCATGATTTCTTCGACTTTTTCTGACCAAGAGCCCGCAATGCCGGACTGGCTTTCCATCACTTGCTCTTGTGAGTAACTGTAGGCGTTTTGCCAGCGCTTATCATCGCCGGGTGCGGCGACGCTTTTACATTGGCATAACAACGCGCTGACTAGTAAAGCAGCCAGCCGAATAAACGATTTATTCATCACAATCAAGGGCTTGGAGAAAAGGGTTTTTGATGACACAGAAGTGACTACGGCCTAAACCTTGCCATACTTTAACAACATGCGCAAGTTTTTTGGGCTTTTTTAATCCGTTTCTGCCGCCATGCACCCACGCATTTATTGAAAAAGCCTGTCTGATTTATGGTGGCTCGTGGGATAATTCATGCATGTCTTTATCGCAGCAAGTCAGTTCCGTATTTTCAGAAAATGGGCCTCTCGCTCAGGCCATGCCTGCTTTCCGTAGCCGTCCGCAACAGCAGGAAATGGCGCAGGCGATTGCAGAGGCCATCGAACAGCAGCAGCAATTAGTGGCTGAGGCGGGCACCGGCACCGGTAAAACCTATGCTTACCTGGTGCCTGCCTTATTGTCTGGCGGTAAGGTGATTATTTCTACCGGCACCAAAACGCTGCAAGACCAGCTCTACCAGCGCGACCTGCCTGCGATCCGGGCAGCGTTAAAAGTGCCAGTGTCTGTGGCTATGCTCAAAGGCCGCGCCAACTACATTTGCCACTATCATTTGCAACGTGCCAGCCAGGAAGGCCGCTTTCAGTCGCGCGAAGATGCGCAATATATTCCTATTTTGCAAACCTTTGCCGAACACAGCCTGACAGGCGATAAAGCCGAGCTGGTCGAGGTGCCAGAGCAAGCCACCGTGTGGCAGCAAGTGACCTCCACGCGTGATAACTGCGTGGGCCAGGATTGCCAGTTTTATAAGCAATGTTTTGTGATGGAGGCACGTAAGCAGGCCTTGGCTGCCGATGTGGTGGTGGTCAACCATCACCTATTTTTTGCCGACGTGATGCTGCGCGACGAAGGCGTGGCCGAGCTGTTGCCGAGTGCCAATACCGTGGTGTTTGACGAAGCGCACCAACTGCCGGAAGTGGCGGGGCTGTTTTTTGGCGAAGATATTTCTACCTCACAATTGATGGACCTGGCACGCGATAGCCAGATGGCTTACTTGACGCTGGCCAAAGATTGCGTGCCGCTGGGTGAAGCCGTGCCGCCGCTGGAGAAAGCCTGCCGTGATTTCAGGTTGGTCTTCCAGTTTGAAGGGTCGCGCATGCCGGTGCAAAAGGCGCAGGCATTAAAAAATTTTGATTCTGCCTATCAGCACCTGCTGGAAACCTTGAGCGCCCTGACTGCGGTGCTCGAAACACAAGCCGGCCGCGACCCCTTGCTGGAAAAATGCTGGCAGCGTGGCGAAGCCTTGCTGGCGTTGCTGGAGGCCTGGTTAAAAGGCAACCATGCCAACCTGGTGCGCTGGGTGGAGGTGTTCAGCCAAAGCGTGCAACTGCACGCCACGCCGCTTAGTGTTGCTGATGGCTTTGGTAAACAGCTCAATGCCCAGCCACGCGCCTGGATTTTTACCTCGGCCACGCTGGCCGTTAAAAGTGACTTTACTCACTACCAAGGCCAGATGGGCTTGTTGGCCGCACAGACCAAGCATTGGCAAAGCCCTTTTGACTATGGCCAGCAGGCTTTGCTCTACGTGCCCTCCGGCATGCCCGAGCCGAATAGCAGTGCCTACACGGCGGCAGTGGCGGCCATGAGTTTGCCGGTGTTGCAAGCCAGCCGCGGCCGGGCCTTTGTGTTATGTACCTCGCTCAAAGCCATGCGCGAAGTGCATGCGCTACTTAAGCAGGCATTTGAGGAGCAAGGCATGGACTATCCGCTGCTCATGCAAGGCGAGAGTAATCGGACAGAGTTGCTGGATAGATTCCGTGCCCACGGCAACGCCGTGCTGGTGGGCTCGCAGAGCTTCTGGGAAGGGGTGGACGTGCGCGGCGAGGCTTTGTCCTGCGTGATTATCGACAAGTTGCCATTTGCGCCGCCAGACGACCCGGTGCTTTCTGCGCGCATCGAAAAAATGAACGCCGAAGGCAAAAATGCCTTTATGGACTATCAACTACCTTATGCTGTGATCACGCTCAAACAAGGTGCCGGGCGCCTGATTCGCGACGAGCAGGATTTTGGCGTGCTGATGATTTGTGATCCACGTCTGGTCGATAAACCTTACGGGCGACGTATCTGGCAAAGCCTGCCACCCTTCAGGCGCACCCGCGTGCAGCAAGAGGTGGATGACTTTTTTACTTACATCAATAACGCCCTGCAAGCATGATCACGATCGCCGCCCACGAATACACACTCACGGCCATCCGTGCGCAAGGGGCGGGTGGGCAAAACGTCAATAAAGTCTCTTCAGCCATCCATCTGCGCTTTGATATTCACAGCTCTAGCTTGAGTGACGTGGTCAAGGCCCGGTTGTTGCATAGCAAAGACCAGCGTATCACCGCAGAAGGTGTGCTGGTGATTAAAGCGCAGCAATACCGCACACAAGAAGCTAATAAGCGCGATGCGATTGCGCGGTTGCATGCGATTGTAGATGCCGCCAGTCATGTGCATGCGGTGCGTTATGCGACCAGGCCGACGCTGGCGTCTAAAAAACGTCGGGTGGCGGGGAAGTTGCAACGTGGGGTGGTGAAGCAGGGGCGGGGGAGAGTGGTTGGGGATGATTGAGAAGGTAATTCTTCGATTTCTTGGCTATATTCATCGTCAGAATTATCTGGTGGGGATTGATGCTCGCGCGGATTTTGTTGTTTGTTAGGTTACGTTTCGCCCTTAGGCGAGTTACTTTTCTTTGCTTGCCCAAAGAACAAGTAACCAAAAGAAAGTGCACCCCAGCTTCCGCTTGATTCCTGCGTTGCTCGTCAAAATAAGCGGTCACGAAACTCAACCTAGTAGCTCACACAGAACGTGAGCTACTGCGGGATTCGAACAGTCGCTCCCTTCTTCCTTATTTTGTCTGCGCTACTCGGCGCGTCAGATGGGGACCCCGAACACCATACGACTGCAACCATCGATAACTTTAATAAAAGAATCTGGTTTTTAACCGTCCAAATTGCTACGGTGCAAGTTTGGCGCGAATAATCCCATTCCATCACGCTGAGTAGCGGAGACAAAAATAAGAGTAGAGGGAGCGACTGTCTGAATCCCGCGGTGGCTTGCGTCTTTTGCAAGCTGCTAGGGCGAGTTTCGATGGACGCCCACTTTGTTGAGCAACGCAAGGGAGCCGCAGGCCGTGATGGCTGGGTGCCCTCTTTTTGGTTACTTTTTTGGGGCAAGCAAAAAAAGTAACTCGCCAACAAGGCGAAATAAAAAAGCCACTCAAACGACTAGGCGTCAAAGTGGCTTTTCAGTGATTTAAAGTAGGCTGGTTACTTGCGCATTACGATCTGTAATCCGCATTAATCTTCACATAATCATAAGAAAAATCGCAGGTCCATACTGTGGCATCCGCATTGCCGCGGTTCAGCACCACGCGTACTAAAATGTCACTTTCCTTCATCACCGCTGCGCCTTGTTCTTCAACATAGCTCTCTGCGCGGCCACCTTTTTCAGCCACCAACACATTGCCCAAATACAACTGCATGGTGGTAACGTCTAAATCGTCAATGCCTGCATAACCAATCGCGGCCAGAATGCGGCCTAGGTTAGGGTCAGAGGCGAAGAAGGCTGTTTTGATCAGCGGGGAGTGGGCGATGGCATAGGCCACTTTGCGGCATTCTTCTGCATCTTTGCCGGCTTCAACCTGAATGGTCATGAACTTGGTGGCGCCTTCGCCGTCGCGTACGATGGCTTGTGCCAGCTCGGTGGCGACATCGGTTAAGGCGTCGCGCAAAGTGGCAAAGTCCGCGCTTTGTTCGTTAATTGTCGAATTGCCCGCCTGGCCGGTGGCCATCAAGATCAGGCTGTCGTTAGTGCTGGTGTCGCCGTCGACTGTAATACAGTTAAATGATTTATTCACGGCGTGCTGGATGATGCTGTCTAGCGCGGCCTGGCTGATGGCGGCGTCGGTGGCAATATAACCCAGCATGGTGGCCATGTTTGGGTGGATCATGCCTGAGCCTTTACTGATGCCCGTGATGGTGACTTGCTTGCCATCAATCGTCAGCGTGCGTGACGTGCCTTTGGCCACAATATCGGTGGTCATAATCGCCTCAGCGGCATTCAGCCAGTTGTTTTCCTGCAGGTTGGCTACTGCCGGGGCGATGCCTGCCAGCAATCTTTCCATCGGCAGCGTTTCCAGAATCACGCCGGTAGAAAATGGCAACACTTGCTCTGGGCTAATGTTCAACGCCTGTGCGACCCCGATACAGCTGGCGCGTGCATCGTCCAGGCCTTGCTGGCCCGTGCCTGCGTTAGCGCAACCGGTATTCACCAACAGGGCGCGGATGCCTTTATTCAGTTGCAAATGCTCTTTGCAGGCCGTCACTGGTGCTGCGCAAAAACGGTTGAGTGTGAATACGCCAGACACGCTACTGCCCTCAGGCACGGTGATCACCAGTACGTCTTTGCGGTTGGGTTTGCGGATATGTGCCTGGGCAAAACCTAGTTGTACGCCTTTGACAGGCAGCAGTGCTTCGGCGGTGGGAGCAGACAGTTTAACGGGCATCCGTTTTCCTTCAGTTTTTCAAAAGAATGGTGTTTTTATAAATCAGGCGCGGCGCCAGGTGGTGCCTTGCGCAGTATCCTCTAATACGATGCCTGCATCGGCCAGTGTTTTGCGGATACGGTCTGCTTCGGCATAGTTTTTAGCAGTTTTGGCGGCAATACGTGCTGCGATCAGGCCTTCAATATCCAGCTCGCTGCTGGTTTCACCTTGCATAAAGCTTTCTGGGTCGCGTTGTAGCAAGCCGATAATCGCAGCCAATTGTTTCAATAATGCGGCAGTGGCAGCGGATTTATCTTTGTTTAAATCGTTGGCGAGTTCAAATAATACGGCAATCGCTTCAGGTGTATTGAAGTCGTCATCCATGGCGGCCTTGAATTTGGCTGCTTGTGGCAAGGCCCAGTCTATGGCGCTGTCGGTGATTTCAATGCCACGCAATGCCGTATACAGGCGTGTCAAAGAGGCTTTGGCATCGTCCAGGTGTTTGTCTGAGTAGTTGAGCGGGCTGCGGTAATGTGCGCGTAGAATAAAGAAGCGCACGACCTCTGGGTCGTATTGCTCCAGCACTTCACGAATAGTAAAGAAGTTACCCAGCGACTTGGACATTTTTTCGTCATCGACACGGATAAAACCGTTGTGCATCCAATAGTTGGCCATGGTGCAGCCGTGCGTGGCTTCGGATTGGGCGATTTCGTTTTCGTGGTGCGGAAACTGCAAATCCTGGCCGCCGCCGTGGATGTCAAAATGCTGCCCCAGGTGCGCGGCGCTCATGACTGAACATTCAATGTGCCAGCCCGGGCGGCCATTGCCCCAGGGCGATTCCCAGTAAGGTTCGCCAGGCTTGACCGATTTCCACAATACAAAGTCCAGCGGATCCTGTTTGTGGTTATCGACATCCACGCGCTCACCGGCGCGCAGGTCTTCCAGTGACTTGCCGGACAGTTTGCCGTAGTCGCTAAAACTGCGCACTTTGTAAAACACATCGCCATTGCTGGCCTGGTAGGCAAAGCCTTTTTCGATGAGCTGGCTGATCATGTCGAGCATACCTTGCACGTGTTCGGTGGCGCGCGGCTCAAGGTCCGGGCGGATAATGCCGAGTTTGGCCGAGTCTTCGTCCATCGCAGTAATAAAGCGCTGGGTCAGGCTTTGGATGCTTTCGTTGTTTTCGTTAGCACGTTTGATGATTTTGTCGTCAATATCGGTGATGTTGCGTACATAAGTCACTTTGTAGCCGCTGGCGCGAAACCAGCGGGCAACCATATCAAACACGACCATAACGCGCGCGTGGCCCAGGTGGCAGAAGTCATAGACGGTCATGCCGCAGACGTACATACTGACTGTTTTTTCTGTGATGGGCTGGAAGACTTGCTTGCTGCGGGAAAGGGTGTTGTGTAGTTTTAACATGCTAACGAAATGTAAAAAGGATGAAGGCGTGATAAAATTAGCAGAAATATTGTAGTGTTTAATTTATGTTAACACGCATGGTGCTTGTTCTTTTGGTGTCGGCGAGGGTTGCCATTGCTTGATCGTTTGTTGTCAGGTAAGCCCGCAGGACACAAATTGGTGCTGAATCATCGCGTAATAATCACCTAAACGCGCACTGTCTCTTGTACAATCCAAGTATAACATACTGCTAAAATCAACGATTGCTCAGGTAATAAACTCATGAACGCAACATTAAAAAAATCTTTGCTGGTGTTGGGTGTCCTTTTAAGCCAGGTCACCTTGTCTCATTCTGTTTTGGCGGGCCAAACCAATGTGGAGCTGCGAGAAATTAACCAGCTGTCCGAACAGGGCAATCAGGCTGCCGCGCTGGAGCGTGTGAATACTTACTTGTCTGCCAACCCTAAAAACGCTGAGGCCATGTTTATGCGCGGCGTCATTCTGGTGGAATTGGGCAAGCGTGATGATGCGATCAAATCCTTTACCGAGCTCACTGAAAAATATCCTAACTTGCCTGAGCCATATAACAACCTGGCTGTGTTGTACGCAGACCAGGGCCAGTATGACAAAGCCAGAAAGGCGCTGGAGTCTGCGATCAAGACGCATCCAAGCTACGCCACTGCGCATGAAAATCTGGGCGATATTTATGCGCGCCTGGCATCAGAAGCATATGACAAGGCGCTGAAATTAGACACTTCCAATAGCCGGGCGCAAAGCAAGCTGGCGATGATTACCGATTTGTTTGGCGGTAAGCGCACTGTGGCGCGTACGACAACGACGGTGCCGCCTGCGCCAGCAGCTACGACGCCAGCGGTGACTACACCAGCCAATCCTGCACCAGTGAATCCGCCAGCGACACAAGCTGCTGTGACACCAACGCCGTCCGCTGCTGTTGTGCCGCCGGTAGTAGAGACCAAAAAGCCTGCGGTGGTTGAATCTAAGCCAGTAGAAGAGAAGTCGGCTGCTAACCATCAGGAACGTGCAGTGCTTGATGCAGTGAATGCATGGGCGGATGCTTGGGCTGCGCAAAATGTAGACAAGTATCTGGATAGCTACGCCAAAGAGTTTAAAACGCCTGGTGGCGAATCGCGCAAACAGTGGGAGTCTACCCGCCGTGACCGTGTGAGCCGCCCAAGCAAGATTTCGGTCAAGCTGAGCAATCTGTCAGTCAAGATGGAGAGTGATAGCGCAGCCAAAGTGACATTCCGCCAGATGTATAAAGCAACAGGTCTGGATGCAAACTCGAACAAGACGCTGAATCTGGTCAAAGAAGGTGGTCGCTGGTTGATTCAACAAGAGCGCGTCGGTAAGTTCTAAGCTACGTTTTAATCACCGCCCTGACCGGCGGTATGCCTGTCAAAAACGCTCAATTAGGGGCGAATTTGGCAGGTTAAGCACGCAAGATTTTAATTAAACAAATGTATAATATCGGTATGAGGAGTTTAAGAAAGTACTGCTATATTGCGTTTGTCAGTGCTGCGCTATTGCCTTGGAATGCAACCGCGGTTAACCATGAAGCGTTGACCGCGCGTTTGTTCGTCCAAAACAAAAACACCAATGCGGTTGAACGCATGCTGGTGCAAACTCTGCAATCGATTAAAGAAGGCCGTTTGCAACAGGCGCTGGATTACGTAGACCAGTTGCTGACGATCTCTCCCAACTTTGCCCTCGCGCACCTGATTCACGGTGATTTACTCTCTGCCAAAGCCAGGATCTTAAACAATTTTGGTGATGCGAATACGGCAGATGTCACCCGTATCCAGGATTTCAAAGAAGAAGCTGAAATCCGTATCCGCAATTACTTTGACCGTAATCGCGGCCTGACCCAGCCGAATATGCTGGTTGAACTGTCTGAAAAGCAAAGCCACGTCTTGTTTGTAGATACCGCGCGTTCCCGCCTGTATGTGTATGAAAAAGGCGAGGGCGATGTGTTGCGCTATATTGCCGACTACTATGTCACCATCGGTAAAAACGGGATTGGTAAAAAAGACCAGGGTGACAAACGCACGCCTATCGGTGTCTATTTTGCCTCGCGCAAACTCAATCGCCCTTTGCCTGACTTGTATGGCGATGCTGCCTATCCACTGAATTATCCTAATGAAATTGATAGCTACGAGCGTAAAACCGGCTCTGGCATCTGGATTCATGGCACGCCTCGCGATACCTACAGCCGCCCACCGCGTGCCAGTGATGGTTGTGTGGTGCTGTCTAACCCGGACATGAAAGCCTTGCAGGAAGTGTTGCAGGCAGGCAATACGCCAGTCGTAATTGGCGTTAACTTTCAGTGGGTGAATCCTGATTCTGTGCGCAATCAGGACCGTGATAAAGCAGCGTTGAAATCGGCGATTGAGCAATGGCGTAAAGATTGGGCCGCGCAAAAGACCGATGCTTACCTGTCTCATTACACCAGCGATTTCTTCTATTCTGAAGGCGATTTGTCCAGATGGTCTAGCTACAAGCGACAGATTCAGGCGGCGAAGCCCAAGGTGAGTGTCAACTTGTCTGAAGTGAGTATGTTCACTTATCCGAACTCCAAGCGCAACATGGTGGTCGTAGATTTTGAGCAGGAATATGTGAGCGCTGCCTTGCGTAATGTCATGAAAAAACGACAGTACTGGGTGCAGGAAAACGGTGAATGGAAAATTTTGTACGAAGGATCAGCTTGATGCGAGTGTTGTCTTGGATGTTAGGGTGTTGCCTGTTGGCCGCTGTGGGTATGGCCAATGCGGCAACGCAAGTGCTGTTTGAAACCAATCAGGGTAATTTTGCCGTTGAGGTATATGCTGATAAAGCGCCTAAAACGGTTGAAAACTTTTTGCAGTATGTGAAAGATGGTTTTTATACCAATACCATTTTTCATCGCGTGATCGGCCGTTTCATGATTCAGGGCGGTGGCTTTGATCGCGAGCTGACAGAGAAACCAACGCGTGCACCCGTGGTGAACGAGGCTGGTAATGGCCTGGTGAACCAGACCGGCACCATTGCCATGGCGCGTACCCCGGACCCCAACTCGGCTACGGCCCAGTTTTTTGTCAATGTGGCCGACAACCAGTTTCTTGATTACGGTGGCCCGGAACCAGACCGGATTGGTTACTGTGTCTTTGGTAAAGTGGTGTCTGGTATGGACGTCGTGTTTAAAATCAGTAATTTGCCAACAGGCAACCAACGCGGCTTTTCGGATGTGCCGATTCGGACGGTCATCATTAAACGTGCATCGATAGTGACTAGCAAGTAACTGTTAGCAAATCACTATCATCATCCTCAATAAACGGAGAATATTTTGGTCAAACTGACTACCAACTTTGGCGATATTACGATCGAACTGAACGCAGAAAAAGCCCCGATTACCGTGGCAAACTTTTTAAGCTACGTTGAAAAAGGCTTTTATGATGGCGTAATTTTTCATCGCGTGATCAATGACTTTATGATTCAAGGTGGTGGTTTTGACACCAACATGAAGCAAAAAGCAACGGATGCTACCATCAAAAATGAGGCTGATAACGGTTTGTCCAACGACAAATACACCTTGGCCATGGCGCGTACCATGGTGCCTGACTCTGCTTCTGCACAATTCTTTATCAATGTGAAAGATAACGATTTCCTCAACTTCTCTGCACCAACGACTCAGGGCTGGGGCTACTGTGTGTTCGGTAAAGTGGTTGAAGGCATGGATATCGTTGATAAAATCAAAGCCGTACCGACTACCAGCCGTGCTGGTCACCAAGACGTGCCAGTAGAACCTGTGATCATCGAAAAAGCTGTGGTGGTTGCCTAAGGCATGACCACCTGGATCATTTCTGATCTGCACTTATGTGCGCAAAGGCCTGCGGTAACGCAGGCTTTTTTGCATTGGTTACGCACCGAGGTGGCCAAGGCAGAGGCGCTGTATATCCTTGGTGATTTTGTTGAAGTATGGGTAGGGGATGATATTCTCGCTGACCCGCAACATGGCGCCGAGTTTGTGCCTATCGTTCAGGCGCTACGTGCCTTGTCGGCACAAGGCGTGCGACTGTACTTGATGCATGGTAATCGCGACTTTTTAATCGGTGAGGGCTTTGCGCAAGCCTGCGGTTTGCAATTGCTGCCTGACCCGGCGTTGCTGGAGTTGGGCGGTCAACGCATTTTGTTGAGCCATGGCGATGCGTTATGCACTGACGATGTTGCCTACCAGCAGTTTCGGGCACAAGTGCGCAGCCCGCAATGGCAACAGGCTTTTCTTAGCCAGCCGCTGGCCGCCAGGCTGGCATTTGCCGCGCAGGCACGTAGCACCAGCGCGCAGAACAAAGCCGTACAAACCATGGATATTATGGATGTCAACGCGGAGGCCGTGGTCGCCCAGTTGCGCGCATATGACTACCCGGATGTGCTGTTGCATGGACACACTCACCGGCCAGGCCGTCACCCGCTGACTGTGGACGGTTATCAGTGCGAGCGGGTGGTGCTTGGAGACTGGCACGACACCGCAGTCGTTGCAAACATCAATCATGCATCCTGCGAGCTACAAACACTCACCTTAAGCTAATACCATCCCATCAAGATACATAAGTATTGCAGCGCTGTATTGGTGACAGCGCATGGCTTGCAAACCTCTGCTGCAGATAAACAACAATTGGATAGTCGCCTAACTACGCATGTTGGTTTTATTTGAATTGTAAATTTATTTTAATTAAAGTGGGGTTTGGCTTGCGTTGGCCACTTTAAGACGCATCCATCACAATCACCCTTTTGAGAATGAGGAGCACTCCATGCGTCACTTCAACCTTAAACACATTGCCATCCCTCTGAGCCTGCTCGTCGCCAGTGTTAATGCGCAGGCTTTTGAACAGAAAAACGTTCACACGACGTTTTCTTGCAACAGCGCGGGTAATTGTATCTTTAACCTTGACGTGCCAGACAGTGATCCTATTACCAGCTTTCATGTGCAAGTCAAAACAGATCCTACCGCCCTGACACTGATGTCAGTCACACCAGCCAGCTGGACTACTGGTAGCAATGCTGGATCGGTTTTTTTCAAGGGGATAGCTATTATGGAGACCTAAAATTTGTGATTGGTATCTCTAAAACGGACATCATTAGTTGGTCTTACGATTATCTGGATGGTGCTGGAAACACCGTTGTTACGTCACCTACGATGGTGCCCGAACCGCAGACTTATGCGATGCTTCTCTCCGGTTTGTTGATGGTCGGTTTGCTCAGGCAGTATAAAAGCTCACAAAAGTAGCATTTGCGAATGAAGTAAAAAACCCCGTACATTGAGCACGGGGTTTTTTGCAGCCAGGCAAATGACATGCCCTAGCACAAGCACATGATTATCTTTTGGTTTGCTGGCCAAACTCATGAGGCCGTGCTTGTGCGGCAATTTTATCCAGCACACCGTTGATGTATTTGTGGCCATCAATGCCGCCATACGCTTTGGCCAATTCAACCCCTTCGTTGATCGCCACGCGGTAAGGGATGCTGACATCAAACATGAGCTCGTAGCCGGAAATGCGCAAGATGGCATGCTCAATCGGGCTCAACTCTTCTAGCTGGCGGTCAATAAACTGGCTGATCATGGCGTCAATATCGGCGGTGTGATCCAACACACCAGTCAGTAATTGCTTGAAGTAGGTTTCATCGGCCTTGAAGTAATCAGGGTCGTCCAGGCTATCCAGGCGCAGTTGTTTCACATCGCCCGCATTCATGCGGTTGCGGTACAGCGCTTTCAGCGCCAATTCGCGTGATTTGCGGCGGTTTTTGCTGCCTTTGCTTTTGGCTGGCGCCGATTTTTCCTGGCTCACCGCTGCTTTATCTTCACTCCCCGCTGATTTATCCTCACTCATAGTGCGCTCACTAAATTCGCCATTTCAATCGCGGCCTGGGCGGCTTCAGCGCCTTTTACCGCGACGCGCACTTCAGCTTGCTCATCATTTTCTGTGGTGAGAATCGCATTGGCAACTGGCACGCCGGTGTCGCGTTGTACTTCTGAAATGCCGCGCGCAGACTCATTGGAAACCACTTCGAAATGGTAGGTCTCGCCGCGGATGATGGCACCCAGCGCGATCAAGGCATCGTATTTTTCAGTCATCGCCATATGCAACAGGATCAAGGGGGTTTCCAGTGCGCCAGGCACGGTAGCGAGAGTGATGTCTTCAGCGTTTACGCCCAGTTTGAGCAGTTCTTGTTCGCAGGCCTGTAGCAAGCCAGCGCCAATATTTTCATTAAAACGGGAGAGGACGATACCGATTTTTTTACCGTTACCGTCCAGGTTTTTAGCAATTTTGTTCACTTGTGCGTCCGTGGGTTAAAACATAAACCGCTATTTTAACCCAAACGGCTACGTTACGGATTATGCGAATAGTGACCAGGCTTTTTGTACTGTCATCCAGATGCCGTAGCTGATGGGAATCAGCACTGCCAGCCATGCCAGTTTCACCAAGATGCCAGGCGTTTTCTGGTCATTTTGAGCGGCGCTAGTGGTCTCGCTGGCGGTTTTTTTGCCGCCACTTTGTTCTGCTGCCAATTCGCTATCTGACATAAAGTATTTGTCAGCGACCGGCCGTACCAGCAGGTTGGCTACAAAGCCGACACCCAGCAAGGCCGCCAGCGTCATAAAGATAGGCGCATAAATATCGGCATAGGGAACATTGGCTTCCAGTCGTACATCGTGCAGGTAGTTCACAATCACTGGCCCCAGGATGCCTGCGGTTGACCAGGCAGTGAGCAGGCGGCCGTGGATGGCCCCCACAAACTGCGTGCCGAACAAGTCAGCCAGATAAGCCGGAATCGTGGCAAAGCCGCCGCCGTACATCGAGGCGATGATGCAGAACACCAGCAGGAACAAGGCCAGTTGATGATGATTTGCTGCGTAAGTACCGCAAACATACATCATGATGCCGAGGACAAAAAAGATGAAGTAAGTTGTTTGACGGCCCAGTTTGTCTGACGAAGTGGCCCAGCCAATACGGCCAAAAATATTAAACAGTGAAATCAGCCCGACAAATCCGGCGCCTACCGCTGCGGCAGCGGCTGTGAGGGCTTCGTCAGCCTTGATGTCGGCAAAGCCAAGCGTGGGCTGGCCAATCAATACGCCACCAAATGTTTCCTGCAACATGGGGGCTGCCGCACCGATAATGCCAATCGCCGCAGATACGTTCATGCACAGAATCAGCCACAGTAACCAGAATTGCGGTGTTTTGTGCGCATTTTTCAGGTGCACATGGCGCGTGGCGACCAGGCGGTTGTGCTGGGTATCAGGCGGTGTCCAGCCAGCCGGTTTCCAGTTGGCGGCTGGCACGCGATAACCCAATGAGCCGCAGGTCATAAACACGGCATAAATCAGGGCCAGTACGACGAAGGTTTGCCATACGCCGGGGGCGGTTGGTGTGGCGAAGATGCTCATGAGTTTGGTGGCCAGTGGTGAGCCTATCATGGCGCCACCGCCAAAGCCCATGATCGCCAAGCCTGTGGCCATGCCGCGACGATCAGGAAACCATTTGATCAGGGTAGACACGGGTGAAATATAGCCCAGCCCGAGGCCGATGCCGCCAATGACGCCACTCCCCAGCCACATCATCCACAGTTGGTGTTGATAGACGCCGAGCGCCGAAATCAGCAGGCCGCCGCACCAGCAAAGCATGGCCACCAGGCCTGCTTTGCGTGGGCCAGCACGTTCCAGCCAGCCACCCCAGACGGCGGCTGAGCAGCCCAGCAGCACAAAAAATAAGGTATACATCCAGCCGAGGTCAAACTGGGTCCAGTTGCAATCCGTAGCGGTCAGCGCTTTGGCGGTGCCTGCCAGTTTGTCGGCAAAGGTACTGGCCCCTGCGGCGCAGGCGGCGACTGGTTTGCCATCTGGCCCAGTGAGCGCGTTGCCCAGCGGTTTCCAGAAGACGCTGAAGCCATAAGCCATGCCGATAGAAAGATGGACTGCCAGTGCTGCCGGTGGTACCAGCCAGCGATTGAAATGGTTGCCGGCGGTGATATGTTCTTTGGAAAGATTAAGCAAGATTAAAAACCCCTTCATTTTTGTGCGTTACATCTTGTTACAATTTGCTTTAAAAGGCAATAACAGCAAAATTAAATTTATGTGATGTTGTCATTAAAATGTCATAATTCATTCATAAACTGGCGAGCATTCAATCAATACTTTGATCTCAAATTGCTTAAAGGGAGTGTCATGGCTGCAGCGAACATTTTGGTGGTAGAAGACGAACCGGCGATCCAGGAATTGCTGGCGTTGAATATCAAACAAGCGGGGCATCATGCGATCCGTGCCACCAGCGTTGAACATGCGCAAATGCTATTACGTGAAACCATGCCAGACCTGATCTTGCTGGACTGGATGTTGCCAGGCATGAGCGGCATTGAGTTTGCGCGTCGCCTGAAATCAGACAGCCTGACCAAAGAAGTGCCGATTATCATGCTGACCGCCCGTGGCGACGAGTTTGATAAAGTACGCGGCCTGGAAGTCGGCGCCGATGATTATGTGACCAAGCCGTTCAGTCCTCGCGAGTTGAATGCGCGTATCAAGGCGGTGTTGCGCAGACGTGCACCGCAAATGACGGATGATCCGATTGAAATTGCCGGGTTGCACCTAGACCCGACCACCCACCGCGTGACTGGCCATAATGTGCATATTCCACTGGGCCCAACCGAGTTTAAGTTGCTGCACTTCTTTATGACCAATCCTGAGCGCGTACATAGCCGTACGCAATTGCTGGATAAAGTCTGGGGTGACCGTGTGTTCGTCGAAGACCGTACGGTGGACGTGCATATTCGCCGCTTGCGCAATGCACTAGTGGCTTCCAAGCATGAAGAAATGATCCAGACCGTGCGTGGTTCCGGTTATCGCTTCTCGGTACATACCGATCCCGGTAATTAATCTGGCAGTTTTGCCCAGATTTATTTGAGCGTGACAGGGGTCGCGCTCTATCCTCAGGCAGGGTGTCGTGATACGCTTGCGCGTGTTGATTTTTCACGATTAAATAGCCCATGAAACACCTTTTTACCCAAGCTTGCTCAGCTGCCACGTATCGCTGGTTGATACGTTTCTTTTGGCTGGCGCTCATCCTTTGGGTAGCCCTCACGTTCCGCCAGCATGGCATCAGCAACGACGAGTATGTGCAGCATACTTACGGCCAGATGCTGCTCGACTGGTATCAGTCCGGCTTTAAAGACCAGGACGCTTTTCACTACCGCAATCTCTACCTTTACGGCGGTCTGTTTGACATCATTGCCGCTGCGCTGGACCCCTATATCCCGATCATGATCTGGGATATTCGCCATTTGCTTTCGGCTTTGTTTGGCCTGCTGGGTTTTTACGGCGTCTCCAGGTTTGCGCATTTGCTGGGCGGTGAGCGTCTGGCGTTGCTGGCGATGACGCTGCTGTTCCTCACCGTGTCATGGTCTGGCACCATGTTTACGCATACCAAAGATGTGCCGTTTGCCACCTGCATGTTATGGGCACTGTATGCCACCGCGCTGGTGGTGCGTGATATGGAAAACGTCAGTGGTAAAGCCATTGTGTTGCTGGGGTTCGCGGTCGGCGGCGCCTTGGGCTTGCGCGTCGGCGGCGCTTTTGCCGTGATTTATCTGGTGTTGCTGGTGCTTACTCGGGTCTTGCTCGACCATAGATCTGAACGCACCCCGATCTGGTCGCGCTTACTGCGTATGGTGGTTGTTTTGCTGCCTGCCGCCGTGCTGGCGTTTGTCTTTATGGCAATGTGCTGGCCGTGGAGTGTGATTGAGCCGGACAACCTGCTGGAAGCAGCCAAGTCCTTCTCGCATTTTGACTTTAATATGCAGACCATTGCCAATGGCGTGGTCTACAACATCAGCGAAGTGCCTCGCAGCTACCTGTTCCAATACCTGGCAGTCAAATTGCCAGAGGCGGCTTTGTTGGGCATTGTCAGCCTGCCCGTGATGTGGTTAGCGTGCCGACCAGCTCTGCGCCTGGCTGATCAGTCTACACGTATGGTCATGTACACTTTGTTGATGGGCATCTTATTCCCGCTCGTTTTTGTGATGGATGACCGGCCAGCACTCTATAACGGCGTGCGCCACTTTACCTTTTTGTTGCCTTTGCTGGCGATTTTCTCCGCTTGGACTATTGTGGCCGTGTGGCAGGCATTGGCCACTAGCAAATTACAGGCGCGAGTGGCTTATCAAGCGATTTGGACGGGCGTGATGGCTGGCCTGATGCTGGTGACGCTGGTCGATATTGTGCAACTGCATCCATACCAATACACCAGACTCAACCGCCTGGCAGGGGATCAAACGCAGGCCCAGTTTAAGTGGGAGGGCGATTACTGGTCGAGCGCCTTACGTGCCGCCACCGATCAACTCACCGAGATGCCTTTGCCTGCGCGTGACAAACCCTACTGGGTGGCCGCTTGTGTGGATACCCCGCAAATCGAACCTTACCTGGATGGCCGTTTTAGCGTCACCCGCCGTTGGGAAGAGGCCGACTTTTTCCTGTCCACCACCAATATGCATTGCCATGAGGTCATGAAGGGCAAGCTGGTTGGGGGGGTGCAGCGGCAGGGCATGTGGCTGGCCGTGATTAAAGATCGTCGCCAATTACAAGGGGCTGACCGTCTGGCCACCCCGGCTAAAAACTAGCGCCAATCCACTACAATAACCGCACCGAACCTGCTAACCTGATGACCATGACTACTGTTGACGCTCACCGCCCTACCGCCCAGCCGCATATCACGGTGATGGTGCCTGCTTACAATGAAGAAAAAAACATTGCACATACGCTGCAAAATATCCGTAGCGTGTTGCAGCAGATGTCACCGCATTGGGATATGGTAGTGGTCGATGATGGCAGCCGTGACCAGACCTCACAGGTGGTGCAGTCACTGGTGGAAGAGTGCCATGTCACTTTGGTCAGGTTTTCGCGTAACTTTGGCAAAGAAAACGCCATTAGCGCTGGCCTGAGTTATGCCAAAGGTGACGTGGTTATCTGCATGGATGCGGATGGCCAACATGCTTCAGAGCTCATGTTTACCATGCTGGAAAAGTGGCGTGAAGGCTATGACATGGTGTATGCCGTGCGCCAGGACCGTGAGCAGGAGTCTTCCTTTAAATTATGGGGTTCGCGCCTGTTTTACCGCATGATGAGCGCCAGTACCCATGTTGAAATCCCGCGTGATGCGGGTGATTTCCGCCTGATGAACCGCGCGGTGGTGGATGCTTTGTGCGCTTTGCCTGAGCGTAACCGTTTTATGAAAGGCATTTATGCCTGGGTCGGCTACAAGTCCATCGGCATTCCTTATACGCCTTTGCCACGTTTGCATGGCGAGAGTGCTTATTCAAAACTCAAATTGATTGCCCTGGCGTGGACGGGCATTACCAGTTTCTCGGTCTTGCCATTGCGCCTGGCCAGTTTAACCGGTGCCACACTTGCCTTGTTGGCATTTGCCTATGGCGCCGTGGTGGTGATTGATGCCTTGTTTTTCCATGAATCTGTGCCTGGTTGGCCGACGGTGGTGGCCAGCATGATGTTCTTCGCTGGTGTGCAACTGCTGTTTATTGGTGTGCTTGGCGAATACCTCGCCCGCGTCTATGACGAAGTCAAAGGCCGTCCGCCTTATATTGTGGCTGAAGTCGTTGCGCCTGTCGCAACGAGGCGCCAGCCCTGAGTGTTGATATGCGCGCCTCGGTCTTAGGGTTTGTCAGCGTCGGTGCACTGGCGGCGGCCGTGCATTATGTTGTGGCATTGCTGGCACACGCCTGGGGCTGGCAGCCTGCAGGGGCGAATTGGCTAGGCTTTTTATGCGCCTTTCCCGTGAGTTATATTGGGCATCGCCGCTGGTCGTTTCGTGGCACACAGGCCAGCCATGTGGCTGCCTTTTTCAAATTTCTGGCCGTGGCCTTGCTTGGCTTTTTTGGCAACCAGGCCTTGTTGTGGCTGGCGTTAACTTATACGCCATTGCCTTTTTGGTTTGTGCTTGGTGTGGTGATGGTGTTGATTGCGGTCAGCACCTGGTTGCTGAGCCGTTTCTGGGCTTTTCAGCATGATTAAGGCGTTGTATGGCTAAGGTGATTATTTGTGCAGATGACTATGCCCAGTCGGCCGCGATTGATGCCGCTATCCTGACGCTGATTGAGCGCGGGATATTAACCGCCACCTCTTGCATGACGCTGAGTCCACGCTGGCCAGAGAGTGCGCGGCAGCTCACCCCGCAATTGCGCATCAAGGCAGACCTTGGCCTGCATCTCGATTTCACCCAGTTTTCGCGTAGCATGCGAGTCTCTCATCCCGTGCTGGTGGTACGTAGCTTAACTGGCTTGCTCAGCACACAAACCGTGATGGCCAATATCAAGCAACAGCTGGATGCGTTTGAAGATGCGTTACATACGCCGCCAGATTATATTGATGGCCATTTACACGTCCATCAGCTGCCCATCATCCGTGAGGCACTGCTCACCATTTTGCAACATCGATACAGCCACTTGGCCCCGGCTAAGCGGCCATGGTTGCGCATATCCAGTCCCCCGGTTGGCAGTGGTCTCAAGGCGCGTATCATCCATTGGCTGGGGGCAGAAAAGCTGAAGCAACTGGCTGCGGCGGCCGGGTTCCGTGTGTCACCCATATTATTGGGCGTATATGATTTCCAGGGGGATGCCGCAGCCTATCAGGCGCGTTGGTTACACTGGGCCAGACAACTCAAGCAACTGGACATCCCTGAAAAAGACCTGCCCCCCGTCCTGATGTGCCATCCGGCACGCCCGACACAAGTCATCGACCCGCATGACCCAATCGCCATCGCCAGGATGATTGAATGGCAAGTCATGCAGTCGGCCGACTTTTCTGCCTGGCTGACCATGGCGGATATACAAGCTGTTAAAGGCGCATCGTGAAAGGGTCGCATTGAGTTTTGTTCAGGCCTGGGCAAGTCATGCCCCCATGTGGCAACGCGCCACAGTGGCACTATTGATAGGCGCGCTTAGCGTATTTGGTTTTGCGCCCTATGGTTTGTTCTGGCTGCCCTGGCTCACCTTGGCGGTGCTGCTTTACTTATGGCAACAGGCGGCCACACCTGCACAGGTCTTTAAACTGGGCCTGGCCTTCGGTCTCGGCCTGTATGGATTTGGCATCTATTGGATTTACATCAGTCTGCATATCTTTGGCGGCATGCCCTGGTGGTTTGCCGGGTTTGCCACCTTGTGCCTGTGTGCATTTATGGCGCTGTTTCCGGCACTTGCCGGTTACCTGGCCAAGCGATTGCGGTATTTGTTGTGGGCCGCACCGCTGTTGTGGGCGTTGTCAGACTGGGTGCGTAGCTGGATTTTCACCGGCTTCCCCTGGTTAACGCTAGGCTATACGCAGGCACCAGACAGCCCATTGGCAGGGTTCTTACCCGTGCTGGGTGTCTATGGCGTCTCTGCGCTGGTGATGCTGTTTGCGGCCTGTTTGGTCGCAGTGGCTAGCTCTGGTCAGCGTTTGCGCGTCGCAGTTGTCCTGTTGATTTTGCTCATCAGTGGCAGTGCGCTTACCCAGGTGCCGTGGACCAAGCCTGTCGGCAAGTCAGTCAGTGTGGCCTTGTTGCAAGGCAATATCAGCCAAACCATCAAATGGTCGCCCGAGCATGCCGAACAGACATTACGTCAATATTTCGACATGGTGCAGCAAGCCAACGCGCAGTTAATCGTCCTGCCGGAAACCGCGTTACCCGTATTGCTTGAACAGCTTGCCCCTGTGTACCTCGATGCACTGAAACAACACGCACAAAAACAGCAAGGCGATTTGCTGGTCGGTGTCGTAGAAAGTAAGCAGGGTGAATACTTTAATAGCGCTATCAGTCTCGGCGCGTCACCCAACCAATCCTATTCCAAAAGCCACCTGGTGCCTTTCGGCGAATTTATTCCACTCAAAAGCGTGTTCGGCTGGATTTACCGCGACTGGCTGCATATGCCGCTGAGTGATTTATCGCGCGGTACCTCTAAAAAACCACTGCTCATCGCCGGGCAAAAAGTCGGCGTCAACATCTGTTACGAAGACGTATTTGGCGAAGAAATTGCACAACAACTGCCGCAAGCAGAGTTGCTGGTGAATATCAGCAACGATGCCTGGTATGGCCAATCGTTTGCGGCGGATCAGCATATGCAGTTTAGCCAGGTGCGTGCGATAGAAACCGGACGCATGGTGTTGCGTAGCACCAATACCGGGGCGACGGCCATTATTGATAAAAACGGGCAGGTAATTCAACATGCGCCACATGATGAGGCGGTGGTCTTGACCGGGAATGCGCAGAGTTATCGTGGGCAGACGCCTTATGTGTGGTGGGGGAACTGGGCGTTTCTGGTGTTGAGTGTTGGTGGGTTGTTTTGGATTTGGCTGAGAAGGTAATTCTTTAGGTTTGTGGTTGTAAGTTATTGTAGGGTGGGCATCGATGCCCACGCGGTTGTGGTTGTTTGTTAGGTTGCCTTTCGCCTTTTCGGCGACCATTCTTTCTTATGCTTGTCCATAAGAAAGAAGGCAAAGAACAAGACACCCCAGCTTCCGCTTGATTCCTGCGTTGCTCGTCAAAATAAGCGGTCACGAAACTCATCCTGGTAGCTCACACAAAACGTGAGCTACTGCGGGATTCGAACAGTCGCTCCCTTCTTCCTTATTTTGCCTGCGCTACTCGGCGCGTCAGATGGGGACCCCGAACACCATGCGACTGCAACCGCTAGCTAATTCAATAAAACAGAATATGGTTTTTTAACCGTCCAAATTTCCACGCTGCTACTTAAATGAGATAAATCCCATTCATCACGCTGAGTAGCGGAAACAAAATAAGAGTAGAGGGAGCGACTGTGTGAGCTCCGCAACAAGCCACGAAGTGTGTGGCTTGTCAGGGCGAGTTTCGTGACCGGCTTATTTTGTTGAGCAACGCAAGGGAGCCGAAGGCCGTGATGGCTGGGTGTCGTCCTCTTTGGTTACTTTCTGGGGGACAAGCACCAGAAAGTGACTCGCCAACAGGCGAAAAAGGTATTTGTTTAGCGCACCATTCTAAAGCTCCAAAGAATTACTTTCTCATTTAATCCACTCTCTCTTTACCAAAAAAATGCTGATATAAAATCGGCAATACAAACAGTGTCAAGAACGTTGCCGTAATCAACCCACCAATCACCACAATCGCCAATGGCCGTTGAATCTCCGCCCCTGGTCCCGTAGCAAACAGCAACGGAATCAACCCAAACGCGGTGATGCTAGCCGTCATCAGCACGGGCCGCAGGCGTCGTTTGGCGCCTTCATAAGCAATCTTGCTCGCCGCCATGCCTTGTGCTGCCAACTGCTGAAAATGACTCACCATCACCACGCCATTGAGCACGGCGATGCCTAGCAAGGCAATAAAACCAACCGAGGCGGGTACAGATAAATATTCCCCTGACAGCCACAGTGCAAAGACGCCGCCTATCATGGCAAACGGAATATTAGCCAGTATCAGCAGCGCTTTAGGCAGCGAGCCAAAAGTCATAAATAGCAGCAGGGCGATGAGGGCAATGGCGATCGGGATGACGATGCTCAGGCGTGCCGCGGCGCGTTGCTGATTTTCAAACTGACCGCCCCATTTGAGCCAGTAGCCTTCGGGTAGTTTGACTTGTTGCTCGACTTTTTGCTTGGCTTCTTCGACAAAACTCACCAGGTCACGGCCTTTGACGTTGGCGGTGACGACGACCATGCGGTTGCCACGTTCGCGGTCTATTTTGACCGGGCCTTCTTCTCGCACAACATGGGCGACGCTGGAAAGCGGCACGGTGCCGCCTTGCGGGAGCGCCAGCATGAGTTGGCTGAAGTCGGAGGCGGATTCGCGTACGACCTGACTGCCGCGAAGCAAGATGGGCGTGCGGCGGGTCCCTTCGAGCACGATGCCTAACAATTTGCCTTCAAGCTGGCTTTGTAGCAAGGCATTGATGTCGGCCACACTGAGGCCCAGCCTGCCGGCGGCGACACGGTCTATGCGGATTTGCAGGTATTGCACGCCACTGTTTTGCGGGGTGTAAACATCCTGATTACCGGGCACCGATTCCAGCACCTTGATAATCTCATGCGCCTTCTGGTTAAGTACGTTGAGGTCGGTGCCAAAGATTTTCAGCGCCAGGTCACCCCGCACACCGAGGATCATTTCATTGACGCGCATTTCGATCGGTTGCGTAAAGTTGTAATCCAAGCCAGGCACGCTTTGCATGACGTGCCGCAGTTTTTCGATCAGCGCGGCTTTGTCCGGCACCAGCCATTGCGCGCGCGGCTTGAGCACCAGAAAATTATCTGTCTGGTTGACGCCCATCGGGTCCAGCCCCAGTTCATCCGAACCTGCTCGCGAATACACACCCTTAATCTCAGGCACTTGTTGCAACAGGGTTTGCTGTAAATGGCTATCGGTGGCCACGCTTTGCGCCAGTGCGATGGATGGCAGTTTTTCGGTACCGATAATGACATCGCCTTCATCCATGGTTGGCATAAAGGTTTTGCCGATGAGTGGATAGACGACCACTGTGAGCGCCAGCAGAGTGGCGGCCACCAGTAACACCGGGCGTTTGTGTTGCATGGTGGCGCTCAGGCTGCGGGCGTACCAGCGATTGAGGTGGCGGATTAACCATGGGTCTTCAGCGGCATGGTCCTGGATCAGGAACGATGCCAGCACTGGGATGATAGTCAGCGACAGCAGCAATGAGGAACCGAGTGCAAACATGATGCTGAGCGCCACTGGGGCAAACAGTTTGCCTTCCAGCCCTTGCAGCGTGAGCAAGGGTAAAAACACTGTAATAATAATCACGATACCGGCACTGACCGGCACGCTGACTTCACGCATGGCGGCGAGGATAATGCTGAGTTTGCTTTGCTCAGGCGTTTTTTGCGCATGCGCCAGATGGTCGACGATGTTTTCTACCACCACCACGGCAGAGTCGACCAGCATGCCGATGGCAATTGCCAGCCCGCCTAATGACATCAGGTTAGCTGACATGCCGTAGCGCTGCATCAGCCAGAACGTTGCCAGCATGGACAGTGGCAGCGCGCAGGCGACGGTGAGCGCGGCACGCAGGTTGCCCAGAAACAATACCAGTAACACCAGCACCAGCACGACCGCTTCCATCAGCGCTTTGTTGACGGTGTGCACGGCCTGTTCTACCAGGTTGCCGCGGTCGTAAAAGACTTCTATCTTCACACCCTTGGGCAATGCGGGCGCCATTTCGGCCAGTTTGGCGCGTACGCCTTCCACCACTTGCCGCGCGTTGGCGCCACGCAGGCCCAACACCAGACCTTCGACGGCTTCACCTTTGCCATTGCGGCTAACGGCGCCATAACGCGTCAAGGCGCCGATGCGCACCTCAGCCACATCGCCTATGCGTACCGGGCTACCTTGATGGCCTTTGAGGACAGTGTTGCGTACATCATCCAGTGTTTTGAAGGCGCCTTCGGCACGCACCAGCAAGGACTCTTCACCGTCTTGCAGGCGACCTGCGCCATCGTTGTGGTTGTTGTCGCTGATCGCTAGCTGCAATTCACTGAGGGCAATGCCACGCGCCTGCAATTTCGCATTGTCGGGCACGATCTCAAAACTGCGCACTAAGCCGCCCAGCGCGTTGACGTCAGCGACACCAGGCACCGTGCGCAAACGCGGGCGAATCACCCAGTCGAGCAGGGAGCGTTTTTCCTGCAGGCTTAGCGTGTCTGACTCAATGGTGAACATAAACATCTCGCCCAGCGGCGTGGTCATCGGCGCGATGCCGCCGGAGACTTGGCTGGGTAGGTTAGGCCAGGCATTGTTGAGCCGCTCGGTGACCTGCTGGCGCGCCCAGTAAATATCGGTGCCGTCTTCAAAGTCGATGGTGATGTCGGTCAGTGCGTATTTGGCTACTGCGCGCAAACTGGTCTGCTTGGGGATGCCCAGCATCTCGACTTCAATCGGCGCGGTTATCCTTGCCTCGACTTCTTCCGGCGTCATGCCGGGCGATTTGATGATGATTTTGACCTGGGTCGAGGACACGTCCGGGAACGCATCAATCGGGATGGTTTGATACGCGGTCCAGCCAGCGAAGAGCAAGCCGATGGCAAAGACGCAGATGAGCAACCTTTGCTTGAGCGAGGTTTCTATGAGCCAATTGAGCATGGTCTACTCCCCACCCAGGCCAAGCCAGTGGCCTTTCAGCGCGGCCACGCCTTGCACGGCGATGGTCTCGTTGCCACGCAAATCGGCTTGTACGGTTAACTGCTGGTCTTGCTCCAGCATGACTTTCACCGGCGTCACCGCCACGCCCTTGGCCTGCTGCACAAAGATCACCGCCTGCTCGCCTTGTCTGGCCACCGCGCTTCTGGGCAAGGCAAAACTGCCTGGTGCGGTTTGTTCCACCAGTGCCACATCGACCACTTGCCCTACCGAGAGCTGTTCTGCCCCCTGACTGATGGTGGCCCGCACTTGTGTGGTCTGGTTGTTTTTATTCAACTGCCGTAATACGGTTTCGACCTTGGCCGTCAAGTTGTGCTTAGGCAAGCGCACTAAGGTACCGGGGCGCAGTTGCTGGGCTTGCGCAATCGGCACTTGTATCATCAGCCATAATGGACTTGGATTGCTGATGGTATAGATCGGCATCGCCATGTCTACGCGTGCGCCTACCTGCT
The DNA here is from genome assembly GCF_015354345.1 of Methylophilus sp. 14. Classification (GTDB taxonomy): domain Bacteria; phylum Pseudomonadota; class Gammaproteobacteria; order Burkholderiales; family Methylophilaceae; genus Methylophilus. The sequence goes on from NZ_JADKYS010000002.1 coordinate 364,827, forward strand.
GTTGCTGCTCCATAATCTGCCCGCTGATCGGCGCGATAATCGCCATGCCATTTTGCATGCTGCGCTTTTGCGCCAGTTGCTGGATTTGGCCGTCACTCATGCCCGCCAGTTTCAAGGTCTGTTTGCGCTCGTGCATGAGTGCCTGGCTGGTTTCATAAGCGCTTTGTGTTTCCTGCATGCGGCGCTGAGCAATAATGCCATCTTTAAACAATTCCTGATCGCGTTTGAGCGCCTGTTCGTGCAGCCTGGCCTGGGTGTCGCTCTGCAAATAATTGCTTTGCAAGGCCACTAAATCCGGGCTGCTGAGTTGGCCGATGACTTGGCCTTGTTTGACGCTATCCCCCACGCTGACGCTGAGTCGCGTAATCAAGCCGCCTTGTGGTGCCGTGACGACGCGGGTTTGTGTCGGCGGTAACACCACTTCTGCCGGATAACTGGCGGATAGCCCTTCTTGCTGGGCTTGCAAATGACCCCATTGCACCTGCATTTGTTTGAGCTGTGCGGGTGAGAGCGGTAACAGGGTCGCTGCCAAGGTGTGCAACGACAGGCAAATTGCGCTGATTAAAAACAGAATTCTTTTCATGGCAGGACTCCTACGGCCTGGTTGTATTTGGCAATGTTCCATTGCACTTGTAGCTGCTGGCTGCTCAAGCTGCGTTCCGCTTCAAAGGCCAGTAATTGCAGGCGTAATAATTGGTTGAGATCGAGTTCGCCCAAGCGATAGGCTTTACGCGCCAGGCTGGCGTTTTCAGTGGCGATGGCTTGTTGTTGCTGGATGAGCGTGAGTTCCTGGCGGCTGACGTGCAGGTTATGCTCGGCTTCGTGCAGGTTGTTTTCCAGTTGGCGGCGCAATGTTTCCAGCTGGGTACGCGCATCGCCGATGTTCTGCTCGGCATTAGCCAATAGGGGCGCGCGTTGCACTTCGCTTTGTAGCGGAATATTGATCGCCACGCCCATGCTGGAGTTGTAGGCATAATCAAAGCCGCCCTGGATGGTGCGCGTGCTCAGGGTAAGCTGCGGGTTTTGCCGCTGCTCTATCATGGTCAGGTCGCGCTGGCCTTCTGCCAGCTTGACCTTGGCTTGCGCGGCCTGCCAGTAAGGCGAGTCGGCATAGTCCTCACGGGTCGATAGTGATTCTTCCAGTTTTGCCGGAATTTCGTTGAGCCCGGTGAGTTGCTGGTAGCGGAATTGTGCATGCATGAGCTCGGCATGGGCGGTCACGCGCAGGCGCTCGGCTTGCAGGGTTTCCTGGTCTACCTGCATCACCTCCAGCTTAGCCACTTCGCCCGCCTTAAAGCGTTTTTGTACATCTTCGCTCAGGCTGCGCATGGTGTTGCGACGGGCGTCAGCCAGGCCGACGTCGTTGCGGCGCATGGCAATATCCCAGACCGCATTGCGGAGCAGGTCTGCGGCCAGTTGCTGCAAACCCGCACGGTCTTGTGACAGGCTGTCGTCGGCCAGGCTGGCCACCTGGCTGCGTGCCTGGCGCTGGCCGGGTAACCAGATCGGGATTTGTACTTGCGCTTGCCATTCACGCTCGTCGCGGTTGCTCATCAAGGCATCGTTTTGATGCGAGAAGCCGACTGACGGCGCTTGCGGCAACCAGCTATTGGCCATGGTGCGGCGTGCCTGCACCATTTGCTGGTGCGCGGCTAACAACGATTGCTGTGGGTGAATCGCAACGACCTGCTGCAAGACCTCATGCAGGCTCAAGCGCGGATTGGCGGCGACCGTGTCTTCGTGGTCGCTGGCCAGATTGGCCATGCCTTCGGCCATGGCAGGCGTGACATGGCTTATCATCAGCCAGATGCCGCATGCGATTAACCGGGAGTGAAGCACTCCCCGAGATAAATGAAACATAGATTCTCCTGAACAAAACAGGCAAACGGATGGCAACTGCCAACCGATGCGTTAGGTGTTTGTTCAGGCGTGAGGAGGGCCGCGAGGGTGATGGCGTGTGAGCGGGGACGGATGAAGTGCACTGTCGTGTTGCTGTCGTTCAAATTGGCGACGTGGCAGCGCTAGCACTAAGGACAATAACAGGAGGGTAGGTATCAGTGCGGGCAGCCAAAGGTTCGCAAACGCATCAATCAATGACAATAAGGTATTGCTTTCACTGATGGCTTGCCCCAGGCCGATAATTTGACCATGCGATTTATCCGAGTGCATATGCCAGTGAAATGGGTGTTTGGAAGCTTCAGCCTGATCATGCAGCGCAGGAATATCCACCATATGCATGTGCGGGCCGTCGTCAGCCGCCGTATCGCCTGCCGCATGGGCATGCATGAGCGGCGCGATGGTTTGCAGCAAGGCAAACCATAACGTCAGCAACAATACCCATGTGCGATAAGATTTCATGTGCTCAATCTACCAAATTTTATGTGATGCCACAATCGCAAAAAACCGTAAAAAAACCATCTAACTCTTATAACGGGCCAGCAATGCGATTTCTTAACCTAGTCTGAATCAGGTAAAATATTCGTTTTACAATCAAACGGATCAGGCGCGATGGTGCTGACCTTTCAACAAATCATTTTAAAGCTGCAGGAATACTGGGACAAACAAGGCTGCACTTTGTTGCAACCTTACGATATGGAAGTCGGCGCGGGCACCAGCCACACCGCGACTTTTTTACGCGCACTGGGCCCTGAGCCCTGGAAAGCTGCTTATGTGCAGCCTAGCCGCCGCCCCAAAGACGGCCGCTATGGTGAAAACCCTAACCGTTTGCAACATTACTACCAATACCAGGTAGTGCTGAAACCGGCTCCGGCCAATATCCTCGAGCTCTACCTGGGCTCACTCGAAGCACTGGGCTTTAATCTACAAGAGAACGACATCCGCTTTGTGGAAGATGACTGGGAAAACCCGACGCTGGGCGCCTGGGGGCTGGGCTGGGAAGTCTGGCTCAATGGCATGGAAGTGACGCAGTTCACTTACTTCCAGCAAGTCGGCGGCATTAACTGCAAGCCGATTACTGGTGAAATCACCTACGGCCTGGAGCGTTTGGCCATGTACCTGCAAGGCGTGGAAAACGTCTATGACCTCGAATATTCACCCGGCGTGAAATACGGCGATGTGTTCCACCAGAATGAAGTGGAGCAATCGACTTATAACTTTGAGCATTCCGATGCTGACTTCCTGTTTACGGCGTTTAACGCCTATGAAAAACAGGCCAAGCACTTAATGGACGTAAAGCTAGCCTTGCCTGCTTACGAGCAAGTGCTGAAAGCCGCACATACGTTTAACCTGCTCGATGCGCGCGGTGCGATTTCTGTCACCGAGCGTGCGGCCTACATTGGCCGTATCCGTAACCTGGCGCGCGCCGTGGCGGCCAGCTACCTAGATAGCCGCGCCCGCCTGGGCTTCCCGATGGCCCCAAAAGCATGGGCTGATGAAGTCATCGCCAAACTGGATAGCGAACAAGCCGAACAAAACAAGAAAGCCGCCGCATGAGTACCCGCAACCTGTTAGTTGAATTATTTGTAGAAGAACTGCCGCCCAAAGTATTAAAAAAACTGGGTGAGTCTTTCAGTGGCGTGCTGGCTGACAGCCTGAAAGCTTCAGGCTTATTGGTGGAAGGCAGCGCGGTGACTACATTTGCCTCCCCGCGCCGTCTGGCTGCGCATATCACGCAGGTGTCTGCCAAAGCCGCTGATAAACAAGTCGCGCAAAAATTGATGCCAGCGACGGTGGGCCTGGATGCCAACGGCAACGCTACCCCAGCATTATTGAAAAAATTGCAGGCCTTGGGCGAGGGCGAAAGTGCCGTTGCCAAGCTGCGCAAAGAAAACGATGGCAAAGCGGATGTGTTGTTCCTGGATGCGACGCAAGCTGGCGCGACTTTACAGGAAGGGCTGCAAAAAGCACTGGATGAGACGCTGGCCAAGCTGCCTATCCCCAAAGTGATGACTTACCAGATTAATGATGGCTGGCAGAGTGTGAACTTTGTGCGTCCTGCGCATGGCTTGGTGGCATTGCATGGTGATGTCGTTGTGCCTGTGTCTGTGTTGGGATTGTCTGCGGGTAATACGACCCAGGGGCACCGCTTTGAGGCCAAGCAGCCAGTGGTTACGCTCACTTCTTCGGATACTTACGCGCAGCAATTGACCGATGAAGGTGCGGTGATTGCCGGGTTTGATGCGCGCCGTGCCGAGATCGTGAAGCAATTGCAGGCCGCCGCCGAGAAGCAAGGCTTGAAGCCGATTGAGGATGATGCCTTGCTGGATGAGGTGACTGCGCTGGTGGAGCGCCCTAACGTCTTGCTGGGCCAGTTTGAACAAGAGTTTCTGGCTGTGCCGCAAGAGTGTCTGATCTTGACCATGAAGGCCAACCAGAAATACTTCCCGTTACTGGATGCAAGCGGCAAGCTAACCAACAAATTTTTAATCGTCTCCAACATTAATCCGGCTGATGCCAGCAAGGTGATTGGCGGCAACGAGCGCGTGGTGCGCCCACGTCTGGCTGATGCCAAGTTCTTCTTTGACCAGGACCGCAAAAAGACGCTGGAAAGCCGTTTGCCTGGCCTGGGTAAAGTGGTCTACCACAACAAGCTGGGTTCGCAAGGTGAGCGCAATGAGCGTGTGGTGATGATTGCATCTGCCATTGCCCAGCAGATTGGGGGTGACGGTTTTGTCGCCAAAGTGGCGCAAGCCGCGCGTTTGTCCAAAATTGACTTGCTGACCGATATGGTCGGCGAATTTCCTGAGCTACAAGGCATCATGGGCCGTTACTACGCCCAGCACGAAGGCTTGGCGGATGATGTGGCTTACGCGATTGAAGACCATTACCGTCCACGTTTTGCCGGGGATGAATTGCCCCGTAGCCAGGTCGGTGTGGTGGTGGCGTTGGCCGATAAGCTGGAAACGCTGGTTGGCCTCTTCAGTATTGGTGAGAAACCAACCGGCGATAAAGATCCGTTTGCCTTGCGTCGCCAGGCACTGGGGATTTTGCGCATGCTGATGGAAACCGATTTGCCATTAGCTTTTGATCAGCTGATCGCACAAACCCTGAGTGTCTTTAATGGTAGCCAAGAGGTGGCCGAAGCGATCAAAGCCTTCTGTTTTGACCGCTTGGCCGTGAACCTGCGTGACCAGGGCGCGAGTGCGCAAGAGGTGGATGCGGTATTGTCATTGTCACCGAATCAGTTAGCCGAAGTGCCACGCCGTTTAAGTGCCGTGCAAGCGTTTGCCAACCTGGCCGAAGCGCCTGCGCTGGCGGCTGCCAACAAACGTGTGTCTAATATCCTGAAAAAGGTGGAAGGCGAAGTGAAAGCCGAAGTGAAGGCAGAACTGCTGCAAGAGGCTGCTGAAAAAGCCTTGCATCAGGCACTGGCGGAAACCAAGCCTAAAGCTGACCAGCTGTTTGAAACCGGTGATTACACCGCTTCATTGCAGGCGCTGGCGATCCTCAAGGCGCCGGTGGATACCTTCTTTGATGCCGTGATGGTGAATGCGGATGACCCAGCACTCAAGGCCAACCGCCTGGGGTTGCTGGCGACTTTGCATCAAGCCATGAACCGCGTCGCAGATTTGTCCAAGTTGGCCAGTTAATCCCGTTGCCGTCAGGAGTTTATGCATGAAATTAGTCATTCTTGACCGTGACGGCGTGATTAACCGCGACAGCGCGACCTTTATCAAAAATCCCAACGAGTGGATTCCGATTCCTGGCAGTCTGGAAGCGATTGCGCTACTCAACCAGCATGGTTACCGCGTGGCCGTGGCGACCAACCAATCTGGCATCGCACGTGGCTATTTTGATATGGCCACGTTGAATGCCATTCACGACAAAATGCACAAATCGCTGGCGCAAGTCGGTGGCCGCATTGATGCGGTGTTTTACTGTCCGCATGCGGCGGATGACCATTGTGACTGCCGCAAGCCCAATACCGGCATGCTGGAGGAGATCAGTCGCCGTTTTAATGTCGAGCTGGCCAGGGTGCCCGGGGTAGGTGATGCTTTGCGTGACTTGCAGGCGTTTGCCAAAGCCGGTTGCCAGCCCTACCTGGTGCGCACAGGTAAGGGTGAAGAAACCTACAACTTGTCTGACGTCCCCGAAAATACCATTGTCGTTGCCGATCTGGCTGCGGCGGTGAAAGACATTATTGCAGGTGACAGATAATGCAAAAAAGCGTGTTGTATGTGCGTGCATTGCTGTTTTATGCCGGGTTGGTAGCACTGACGATTCCTTTTTCCTTGCTGGCGATTGTGCTGAGGCCACTCCCGGCAGTGACGCGTTCGCGTTGGGTCAGTGGTTGGGCGTATGGCGTGTTGTGGTGGCTCAAAGTCACGTGCAATTTACGTTATGAGGTGACCGGGCGCGAGCATATTCCTGCCAGCGCGCATATTATCCTGTCCAAACACCAGTCTGCCTGGGAGACCATAGGCTTGCAGTGCATTTTTCCGCCGCAAATCTGGGTGATGAAAAAAGAATTACTGATGATTCCTTTCCTGGGCTGGGCATTTTGGGCGCTGGATGCGATCCCGATTGACCGCAGTGCTGGTCGCGAGGCGTTGAAAAAGCTGGTCAACAATGGCAAAGACCGCTTGCAGCAAGGCTTGAGTGTGGTGATTTTCCCGGAAGGTACCCGCACGGCGCCTGGTCAGCGTGGCAAGTATCATATTGGAGGGGCTTGGCTGGCCTCACACACCGCCACCACCGTCGTGCCGGTGGCGCATAATGCCGGGCGCTTCTGGCGCAAAAACTCCATCCTTAAATATCCAGGGGTCATCCAGGTGGTCATTGGCCCACCCATTGATACCACAGGCCTCAAGCCAGATGCGGTCAATAAACAGGTTGAAGACTGGGTTGAAGCCGAGATGTTAAACCTGTGATTGAGCAGCGCTTGCAATTGCCTAATGGGCAAAGCATCCAATACCTGCTCGACCTGCGTGCCCGCAGAACCATAGGCCTGAAAATCACGACGAATGGCCTGGTGGTGCACGCGCCCAAACGCATTTCTGCCACGCAACTACAGCAAGTCTTATTAGAAAAGTCCGGCTGGATACAGCAAAAACTCGCCTTGCGAGAAGCCAATCAGGTCGCGCCCATGCAATGGCAGGATGGTGAGCCGCTGTTGTTTATGGGGCAGGATATTGTGTTGACCTTGCAGCATCATGCCACCAATAAAGCGGTAACCCTGCAAGGTAACCAGTTGCTGGTCAGGTCGCCGCAGATCGACCAGACAGCCTTGGTTGCACGCAAAGTGCTGCAATGGTACGCGCAGCAAGCGCTGCCTGATTTCACTCGCCGGGTGGAGCTCATTGCCGCGCAAATGGGTGAAAAAGTCAGTGCCGTGGGTCTTTCCAATGCCAAGTCACGCTGGGGCAGTTGTAACAGCCGCAAACAGATTCGCCTCAACTGGCGCTTGATTCAGGCGCCGCCACATGTCATTCAATATGTGGTCTGCCATGAAATGGCGCACTTGAAAGAAATGAATCATTCGGCCAGGTTTTATGCCGTGCAGGAAAGTTTGTTTCCCAACCACGTCCAGGCCGAAAAAGAGTTAAAGGCGTTGTCGTCGATCTTACATCGTATGGCTTAACGGTTTTTTTTGATCTCTGCGACCAGCTGATCCAGTACGATACTCCAACCTTCCTGAAATCCCATGGCCTCGTGCCGTTGTTTAGACGCCGCATCGGCATGCAAGGCGTACGCTGTATATAAGGTCCCGCGCGCTGTCGGCGTTAATACCATGCTGGCCGTCATCAGTAGTTCGGCACACTCGTGTCCTGGCGATTGCTCGGGCGTTTTTACCGGCCTGAAATCCGTTTGCAGGGCATTGGTCCAACTCAGCTTTTGGTCGGGGATGATTTCCAGGTAGCAGCCGTTGTTAGGGAAGTTCTGCCCCTCCGGCGACTGCATCGTGGTGCGGAAAGCGCCGCCTGGCCGCAGGTCAATGTCACAGGCTACGGTTTTCCACGGGCGTGGACAGAACCAGGTTTTGAGGTGTTCAGGCGTTGTCCATGCCTGCCAGATCTCCGCAGGTGAGACATCCACTTCTCTTTCCAGAACTAGGTCTAGTGCTGGATTCAGTGTTATCGACATTGCATCTCTCCTTGTGCGTAAAGAAGCGTCATCATCGGTCTATCAAGCGCAGATCTTGTATCAGGTTTAAAGTTTGGCCGGCGCTATGTTTCCCGGTCTGTTTGCTACCCAGATTCCGGAAAAAATGGTCAGCATGCCCATGAGTTGATAGCCGTGAAAAGGTTCTTTTAACAACAGGCTGGAAAGCAGCGAGCCAAAAATCGGCATAGCGTGAATAAACACGCTGGCGCGTACCGAGCCCACCAGGGTCACTGCCTTTGCATAGGCGAGGAAGGCAATCACTGAGGGAAAGATGCCGATATAGAGCAGTGCCCATAAGGTCTTTGTGTGTTCAATATGTACCTGGGTCGTGTGGCTTTCCCAAACGTAGAGCGGTAGCAGCAATGCTAAAGCGATGAGCACCTGGCATAACATCAACCCGGTACGGTCTATCGTGGCCGGAATCTGTTTCAGCCATAAGGTGAACAGTGCCCAGCAAATCATGGCTAAAAAGATAATGATGTCGCCGGGGGCAAAGGCAAGTGTGAGTAGCACCTGCCAATCGCCATGAGACACGACGGTGAAGACACCGGCGAGCGATACCAATAGCCCGAGCAATTGATTGGACGGCAACTGCTGGCGGTAAAATAAAAAGCCAAAAATCGCCACTAAAAAAGGGATAAACGAATTCAGAATAATGCCATTGGTGGCGCTGGTGGTGTGTAAGCCCCAGTACACCAGCAAGTTAAATGCGGTGACGCCGGTGATCGCCGTGCCCAGCACATGCCAGCGATAAGTCAGGTAATGGGCGCGGTCTCGCAAAAAGGGTTTAAGCGCAAATGGCAGCAGGCAGAGCGTGGCTAGCCCCCAGCGGATCAGCGATAACGCGACGGGCGGCACATCGCTACTCACGGCACGTCCGGCGATAAAGTTACCGGCCCAGAACAGGGGCGGCAGCAGCAATAATATTAATATGCGCCAGTTTAGCGTGGTGCTTGAGGTGTTTGCCATGCCTATGGATGAATGATGGGTCAGCCCAGATTGTAGTAGGCAATTCGGCTAGCCGCCAAGCATGTTTTCTACAATAAAAAAGGGGCTGATCGCCCCTTTTTTGCAACTGGATATACTCAGGCCGCGCCTAATTGTACGGGGGTTAACTGAATCAGTTTTTTCACCAGGCTGGGATGCTGTTCTGCGTGCGCTTCTTTCAGGCAGGCTTTCGCGCAGCTGGCACATTTGCCGCATTCCGCTCCAACGCCTAACTGTTCTTTCAAATGTTTCACGGTTTTTGCACCATTTCTCACCGCTTGGTGAACTTGACGCTCAGTGACTGCATTACACACGCAAACGTACATATTGCCTCTCATAAGATTACTAATGATAATTATTATCATTTATTGAGAGTTTGTCAAGGTGAAAATGGTTCCTGACAGCCAAGAAAAAAGCCGCTTTCGCGGCTTAATTCAACGGCTTAGTATGAATGCCGAGTTTATTCGGATTCAATCTGCGATTGCAGGTAGTTAGGCAAGGTCACGTCTGTGATCAGGCGTTGCTGGGTTTCCAGCCAGTCTACGGCTTCTTCGCAGGCTTCCAGTAGCTCAGTCAGCAAATCGCGGGTGACGTAGTCTTGCAGTTTTTCTGCTTCGGCAATCGCTTCTACCAATTGTGGATGTTGTACTTCTTTTTCAAAGCTGAGGTCGCCTTGCAGGCATTCCACCACGTCTTCGCCAATCAGCAATTTGCCCAGGTTTTGCAAATTAGGAAGGCCATCCAGAAACAGAATGCGCTCAATCACCTCATCCGCTTCTTTCATCACGCGGATAGATTGCTTGTACTGGTAATCGTTGAGTTTTTCCAGGCCCCATTTTTTAAACATGCGGGCATGTAAAAAATACTGGTTAATCGAGGTCAGCTGGTTTTTAAGCACCTTGTTCAAGGTGATGATGATTTGTTTGTCGCCTTTCATGGCTGCTCCTTATCCTGCCGCCGGGCTGTTGTTCATTTGGCTTTGGCAATAGTTTTCCATGCCGACCAGTTTGATCAGGCTGAGTTGTTTTTCCAGCCAGTAGGCATGGTCCATTTCGGTGTCATCCAGTTGCACCAGCAACATTTCACGGCTGACAAAGTCCTGCGCTTGTTCACAGGCTTCAATGGCTTTTTTCAGGTGTTTGACCACGGTATATTCGAGTGCCAGATCAGATTCCAGCATGGACTTCACATCTTTGCCAATATTGAGTGGGTCGCGCTTGGCTACATTCGGTTTGCCTTCAAGGAACAAGATGCGCTGAATCAGTGCGCGGGCATGTTCACGTTCATGCAAAGATTCGTGCAGAATGCGCTCCGAGATCACACCCAGACCCATGTCCGCATACATTTCACCGTGAATGAGGTATTGGTCGGTAGCGGACAACTCGCCCGCCAGCAGGTCATTCAAAATGTCTATGATTTTTTTATCGCCTTTCATTTCCGGCTCCTGTTTGCATTTTTGATGCAGCCATCATACAGCAAAATAGAAATGATGCAATTAAAAATATAAATGTAAGTGTTTGATTTTAAATGGTATTTTAAATAAAAATATAAATGAAAATCGTTCTTGATGCGCGCTTTAAAGCAGCGATGATGTGATGTCGGCGTTACAGCAAAAGCTGCAAATCATGCGCGATATTTTCCGGTTTTTCGCCGTAGCCTAGATAAATGCGCGGCGCCCCGGTTTTATCAAACACATATAAACCGGCGCTATGGTCCATGGTGTAGCCCGACTTGCCTGGTTCGCTGACCTTGGCCGCGTACACCTTGTACTCGCTGAGATTGGCTGCGACTTCGGCTTCGGTGCCGCGCAAGCCAATAAAGCGCGCGTCAAAGCCTGGCACAAATTGCGCCAGCACTTCCTGCGTATCGCGTTCAGGGTCTACCGTCACAAACAATACTTGCACGTCATTGGCTTTGTCGCCCAGCAGTTTCATGGTTTGCTTGAGGTCACTCATGGTGGTCGGGCAGACATCCGGGCAATGCGTGTAGCCAAAAAATAGCACCACGACCTTACCTTTAAAGTCATTCATGTTACGCAATTTGCCCGTGTGGTCAGTCAGTGACAGCGGTTTGCCAAACTGGGTGCCAGTTAAATCAGTGCCGATAAAACTGGCAGAACTGCCTTGCTGACAACTCGCCAATAGCCCAGTCATGACCAGGAATGCCAGATAAACCCACATTAAACGCAAACGCATGCAAAAAATCCTTGTAAATCATCACTGAAATGGATTCTAGCATAGGCGAAAAGGCACCAGATTAGTTTACAATACTGGTTTTTGATGATTGACGGATTAAAGGCGAGTTTAAATGGCAATACCGAGTTCGATGGCAGACCGTGACGGCGTTATCTGGTACGACGGCAAAATGGTCAACTGGCGTGACGCCACCACCCATGTATTAACCCATACCCTGCATTACGGCATGGGCGTGTTTGAAGGGGTGCGTGCCTACAAAACCGACAAAGGCACTGCTATTTTCCGCCTCAAAGAGCATACCGACCGCTTGTTCCGCAGCGCGCACATCCTGGGCATGAAAATGCCGTTTGATAAAGAGACTATCTCAGAAGCGCAAAAAGCCGCGGTACGTGAAAACAACCTGGAATCTGCCTACCTGCGCCCGATGGCGTTTTACGGTGCAGAAGCCATGGGTATTTCTGCCAAAACCTTGTCTACGCACGTGATTGTCGGCGCATGGAGCTGGGGCGCTTACATGGGCGAAGAAGCGATTACCAAAGGTATCCGCGTGAAAACGTCTTCATTTGCACGTCACCACGTCAATATCACCATGTGTAAAGCCAAAGCCAACGGCAACTACATGAACAGCATTCTCGCGCACCAGGAAGCCGCACAAGACGGTTACCAGGAAGCCTTGTTGCTGGACGTAGATGGTTTCGTGGCTGAAGGTTCCGGTGAAAACATTTTCATCATCCGTAACGGCAAACTGTATACGCCAGACCTGACCTCTGCACTGGAAGGCATCACCCGCGACACCATCATTCACTTGGCGAAAGAAGAGTTCGGCCTGGAAGTGATTGAAAAACGTATTACGCGTGATGAAGTGTATAGCGCTGATGAGGCGTTCTTCACTGGCACCGCGGCCGAAGTGACGCCTATCCGTGAACTGGATAACCGTGCGATTGGTGCTGGCACGCGTGGCCCGATCACCGAAAAACTGCAAAGCCTGTACTTTGATGTGGTGAAAGGCAGAAATGCCAAGTACGCACATTGGCTGACACTGGTTTAATCGCTAGCGTTTAACTGATTGGTAACTGCCTGTTTGCTGGAGAGTTTGAATGTCTGATGTCAAAGAGTTTGAAGTAGACGGCAAAGACTTGCCTTTGCACTGCCCAACCAAAGAAGTGGCGTTGTGGGCATCGCATCCACGCGTGTTTTTGGATGTCGCAAAAACGGGTGAGGTGTTATGCCCGTACTGCGGGACGAAATATAGATTGAAACCCGGGACGCAGGTGCATCATCATTAAGTAGAAAACCCACGCAATGCGTGGGTTTTTTGTTAGTGGATTTGAGATGCGTGGGTTTGGATAGCTTGAGAAAGTTATTCTTTCGATTATCTACTTCGTCATTCCGGCATCGGCCGGAATCCAGGCGTGGTGAGATAGCAGTAAAAGGTCATTCTTTGGATTGTTCGTTGTAGGGTGGTCATTTTTGCCCACGCGGTTGAGGATGTTTGTTAGGTTGCTTTTCGCCTTTTGGGCGAGTTACTTTTCTTTGCTTGCCCAAAGAATAAGTAACCAAAAGAAATGCACCCCAGCTTCCGCTTGTTTCCTGCGCTACTCGGCTTGCCGGGCGTCAATCAAAAACTCGTCCTGACAAGCCACACAGAACGTGGCTTGTTGCGGGACTCAAACAGTTGATTGCCGAAATCTCCCGCCAATCCTGCGTTGCTCGGCGCGGCAGATGGGGACCCCGAACACCATGCGACTGCCACCGTAAGCGAACTGAAGAAAAAGAATCTGGTTTTTAGAACGTCCGCATTTATGAAATGTGAGTTTGGCGAGAATAATCCCATTCCATCACGCTGAGTAGCGGAGACAAAATAAGAGTAGAGGGAGCGACTGTCTGAGCTCCGCGGCAGCTTGCGTAGTGTGCAAGCTGCTAGGGCGAGTTTCGTGACCGCTTATTTTGTTGAGTAACGCAAGGAAGCCGAAGGCCGTGATGGCTGGGTGCCCTCTTCTTTGGTTACTTTCTGAGGGGCAAGCATCAGAAAGTGACTCGCCTAAAGGCGAAAGAAAAAGCGACAGAAATCTGCTAAAGCTGCAAAATACCGAAGAGTTTTTTTAATACTCTATCGTCGTATAAAAGGTCTAGCCAGTCAGTCCCCACAATTGCTGCATGACTAGCTCAGTCTCTTTCGACCCACTCGTCAAAAACACATAATCCCCAGCCTCTGTGGCTGCATTCAGCATTTTTTGTTGCTCCAGCACTTGCTGCAAACGCTTCGCCACCGCCGCACCAGTATCGATCAAGGTGACATTCGGCCCTACAATATCCTGAATATATTGCCGCACAAACGGGTAGTGCGTGCAGCCGAGTACGATGGTATCCGCGCCTGCCGCCATCAGCGGTTGGCAGTATTGTTGCAGCAAGGCTTGTGTCTGCGGCGCATCCAGTTGGCCTTGTTCTATGCATTCCACGAGGCCCACGCAGGCTTGGGTGACGACTTGCACGTTTTGGCCGTAATGCTCAAGCAGGGCGGCAAATTGCGCGCTTTGCAAGGTGCCTGTGGTGGCGAGTACGCCGATGATGCCGTTTTTGCTGGCGGCTGCCGCGGGTTTGACTGCGGGTTCCATGCCGATAATCGGCTGTGTGTAGTGTTGGCGCATGCTGCTGATGGCGGCAGCCGTGGCGGTGTTGCAGGCGACGACCAAGGCTTTGGCGCCTTGGGCGATCAGGGTGTCGGCGATGATTTCGCAGCGTTGCTGGATTTCTGTGGCGGTTTTGTTGCCGTAAGGGGCGTGTGCACTGTCAGCAAAGTAGATGAAATGCTCGTGTGGCAGTTGGCGCGTGAGGTGCTTGAGCACGCTGAGGCCGCCGACCCCGGAATCCATCACCCCGATGGGGGCATTGACTGCAATCGCTGAGCACATCGAAATGGCACGGTATGATTTATAATGACCGGATTATATCGGATTTTAGACAGGTGTCAGGCATGGCCAACAGGCTGAGCAAGATTTACACGCGTACTGGTGATAGCGGTACCACCGGGTTGGGCGATGGCTCGCGCGTGGCAAAGTCTGACTTGCGTGTGGAGGCCATGGGCGATGTGGACGAGCTGAATGCGGTGCTCGGCATGTTGCTGGTCGAGGATGTTACGGATGATGTGCGTGACACTGTGCTGGCGATTCAGCATGATTTGTTCGACCTGGGTGGTGAGTTGTGCATGCCAGGACATCATTTTATCCAGGCCGGGCGGGTGACGTTTTTAGAGCTGACGTTGGATGCCTGGAATGAGGACCTTAGCCCGTTAAAAGAATTTATTTTACCGGGCGGCAGCCGCGCAGCCTCCGTCTGTCATTTGGCGCGTACGGTTTGCCGTCGCGCCGAGCGGGTGTTGCATGCCTTGCATACGCAATCGCCGGTGACGCCGGTGTCGTTGCAATACCTGAACCGCTTGTCTGATTTACTGTTTGTCCTCTGTCGCACGCTTAACCGGCAGGCTGGTGTGCCGGATGTATTGTGGAATAACCAACATAAACTGTAGCGCAGCCCAGGCTGGCGCTCGAAATGCAAAAAACGAATGATTAAACAATTACTGCAAAAAGTATTCCGTCGTCGTGCCAACGCGAATACCCACACCCAACTGCCCGCGGCACAAATCATCCCGGTGGGCAAACACAAAATCAACCAGAAGCATATTAGCCAGGCGGCACTCAAGACCTGCGACCAACTGCAAAAGGCCGGTTTTCAGGCCTATATTGTCGGAGGTGCGGTGCGAGATTTGTTGCTTAATCATCCGCCCAAGGACTTCGACGTGGCGACCAATGCCACGCCTGAGCAGGTGCACAAGGTATTCAGACGCTCGCGCATTATTGGCCGCCGCTTTAGGCTGGTGCATGTGTTGTGGGGGCATGAGACGATAGAAGTCTCGACGTTTCGCGGCCATCACCTGAGTGATGGCGATGCTGAGACCAACGACAGTGGCCGCATCATTCGCGACAACGTGTTCGGCAGTATTGAAGAAGACTCGGTACGTCGTGACTTCACTGCCAACGCCTTGTATTACGACCCCAAGCGCCAGGAAGTGCTGGATTTTCATCACGGCGTCGCCGATATCCGCGCCAAAACCTTGCGTATGATTGGCGATCCGGTCACGCGTTACCAGGAAGACCCGGTGCGTATGCTGCGCGCGGTACGTTTGTCTGCCAAGTTGGGCCTGAAGCTGGAGCGCTCTACAGAGGCACCGATACGCAAACTGGCCGACCTGCTCGAAGATGTGCCGCCTAGCCGCCTGTTTGATGAGATGCTCAAGCTGTTCTTGTCCGGCCATGCGATTGAGAGCATCAATGCTTTGCGTGCGCAGCAGTTACATCATGGCTTACTGCCCTTGCTGGACGTCGTGCTCGAGCAGCCGTTGGGTGAGAAATTTGTGATGCTGGCGCTGAAGAATACCGACGAGCGTATTTTGTCCGGCAAGTCTTCCAATCCTAGCTTCCTGTTCGCCACCTTGCTGTGGCATGAGGTGTTGCAAGCCTGGCAAGAAAACCAGAAGCGTGGCGAGCATATCATTCCTGCCTTGCATGAGGCGATGAATGAAGTGATCGATAAGCAGGCCGAAAAAATGGCGATTCATAATCGCTATACGGCGACCATGAAGGAAATCTGGGTGATGCAGCCGCGCTTTGAACAGCGTTCTGGCAAGCGTCCTTATGCCTTACTCACCAACCCGAAATACCGTGCGGGCTATGACTTCCTGCTATTGCGCTGTGCTTCTGGCGAATTGCCGCAAGAGCTGGGCGACTGGTGGACACGTTTTGCCGATGCAGGTACCGATGAGCGTACAGAAATGTTACTGCCAGAAAGCGGGCCGAAAAAACGTCGCCGCAAACCACGCAAGAAAAAGCCTGCGGGCGGGGAGTCTGCTTGATGGCGACTGCCCTGATTGCACTGGGCAGCAATTTGCAGCAACCGGAAACGCAGGTCAGCAACGCCATTGCGGTATTAGCCAGCACGCCGGGCTTAAGCCTGATAAAAGCCTCCAGCCTGTATGCGACGGCGCCAGTGGGATATGACAACCAGCCTGACTTTATCAATGCCGTGGTGCAGGTGGCGACCGAGATACCGGCACCGCAATTGATGCAGTTGTTGCTGGAGATTGAACAGACTTTTGGTCGCGAACGCCCGTTTCCCAATGCGCCCCGCATTCTGGATCTCGACTTGCTGGATTATGACGGCATGCAACTGGATACCGAGCTATTGAAATTGCCACATCCGCGTATGCATGAGCGGGGCTTTGTGATTTTGCCGCTGGCTGAAATTGTGCCTGACTTTATGCTGCCACAGCGAAAGACTGTTGTAGAATGGATAGCAGAACACCCGCACGATGACGTGCGCAAACTGGATTCGAATTGAATTAGCTGAACGAGTGCACCATGTTTACCCGCTTTCCTTATGTCGTCATTGAAGGTCCTATTGGCAGTGGCAAAACCACGCTAGCACGCATGCTGGCAGATAAGTTTTCGGTCGAGTTGTTATCCGAAAAAGCTGAGGCTAATCCGTTTCTGACCCGCTTTTACCAGGATGCACAACGGTATGCCTTGCCTACGCAGTTGTTCTTCCTGTTTCAGCGTTCACGCCAGATTGAAGATATGGCCCAGCGCGATATGTTTGGCCAGCCCACCGTGTCAGATTTCTTTCTCGAGAAAGATCCACTATTTGCGCGCCTGAATCTGGATGAAGAAGAGTATTCTTTGTATCACCAGATCTACCATCACTTGCAACTCAAAGCGCCCAAGCCGGATCTGGTCGTGTATCTGCAAACGCCGGTCGATGCGCTCATGGACCGCATTGAAGAGCGCAATATCAGCTACGAGCAAGACATGCCGCGTGAGTATATTGCGCGCCTGGCTGAGGCTTATAGTGAATTTTTTCACGGCTACGATGCCTCACCGTTGCTGATCGTGAATAACGAAAAGCTCAATATTATTAAAGACCCAGAAGCGTTTAACTTGCTGATTGAGCGTATTGGCCAGATTAAGAGTAGCCGCGAGTACTTTAACCCCAATTTCTAACACGGACGTCGGCTGTTTGATTAAAACGGTTGCCTTACATGCTAAATAACCTTATTTCCAAAGCGAAATCAGGCGAAAAAATCGCCATGCTCACCTGCTATGACGCCACGTTTGCCAAGTTGCTGGCATTGTCTGGTGTCGATGTATTACTGGTGGGGGATTCGCTGGGCATGGTCATGCAAGGTGCGACGACGACGTTGGGTGTGACCATGCAAGACATGCTTTACCACACGCGTATCGTCGCCAACGGTGCACCGCATACCATCATTATGAGCGATATGCCCGCAGGCAGTTACGAGTACGATAAAGCTGTAGCGCTGACCAATGCACGGGCACTGATAGACGCTGGTGCACATATCGTGAAAATCGAAGGCGGCGGCGACATGGTCGCTACAGCACAATACCTGGTTAATAACGGTGTGCCAGTCTGTGCGCATTTGGGTTTTACGCCACAATCGGTTGAAAAGCTCGGTGGCTATAAAATCCAGGGTAAAACGGAAGAAGGTGCCCACGCCATGCTGGCAGATGCGCAAGCCATGGCGCAAGCTGGCGCGAGCATGGTGCTGTTTGAAATGGTACCTGCGGCACTGGCTGAGCAAATTACGCTTGCGATCAATGTGCCGACCATAGGCATAGGCGCAGGGGCGGGTTGTAGTGGCCAGGTGCTGGTGTTACAGGACTTGCTGGGGATTTATAGCGGCCCGGCGGATAAAACGCCGCAAGATTATAAAGCGCCCAGGTTTGCGCAAAACTTTTTGCAGCAATCGGGGAGCGTGCAGCAGGCGGTGGTTGAATATGTGAAAGCGGTCAAGGAAGGGCGCTTTCCGGAGGCTAAGCATAGCTATTAGTTGAGTTGTTAGCGCCATGATGCTGGGGCGTTTTAGAAGGTCATTCTTTTCTCTATTTATTTCGTATACTCAATCTATCTTCGTCATTTCGGCGTCGGCGGGAGTCTAGGCAGTCGTAGGGTGGGCATTGATGCCCACGCGGGTTTTGTTGTTGTTTGTTAGGTTTCTTTTCGCTTTTTCGGCGAGTTACTTTTCTTTGCTTGCACAAAGAATAAGTAAACAAAAGAAAGTGCACCCCAGCTTCCGCTTGATTCCTGCGTTGCTCGTCAAAATAAGCGGTCACGAAACTCAACCTGGTAGCTCACACAGAACGTGAGCTACTGCGGGATTCGAACAGTCGCTCCCTTTCTCCTTATTTTGCCTGCGCTACTCGGCGCGTCAGATGGGGACCCCGAACACCATACGACTGCCACCGCTCCTAAATTAAACAAAGAAAAAAAGAATCTGGTTTTTAACCGTCCAAACTTTGGTGTCGCTACTTAAATGAGAATAATCCCATTCCATCACGCTGAGTAGCGGAAACAAAATAAGAGTAGAGGGAGCGACTGTTTGAGCTCCGCAACAAGCCACGAAGTGTGTGGCTTGTCAGGGCGAGTTTCGTGACCGGCTTATTTTGTTGAGCAACGCAAGGGAGCCGAAGGCCGTGATGGCTGGGTGTCGTCCTCTTTGGTTACTTTCTGGGGGACAAGCACCAGAAAGTGACTCGCCGAGAGGCGAAACGAATCTCGACAAACCACTAGCGTCACACTCAAAGAATAACCTTACTCACGCATCAGGCAACAAAAAAGGCGTCACCTCTCAGTATATTCACCGGAGGCAACGCCTTTTCAGTCTTGCTAATGATTATTTTTGCTTGCGACGGCTCACAACACCCATCAACAATAAACCAGCAGCCATCAATGCATAAGACTCTGGCTCTGGTACTGTAGAAATACTCACTGAGTCCAGGTCAAAACGCAGGTTGCTGCCACTAAAGCCTGCTGGCAAGCTGAGGCCTAGTTGTACGCGGCCAACTTCATCAAACACGGCATCAAACGATTGGCCAGAGAAGCTGGTGAATGCCGGGTTGGATGGATCGATGACCAGGTCGATGCGTGTCCAGGTGTTTGGTTGTACCCAGGTGGAGACGATGGCACTCGCGCCAGGGTTGTTGCTTGGGGCGGCAATGCGGGCATAGGCTTGCAGTGCGATATCGGCATCGTGACGGAAATACCAGCTTAAGACCACATCATCGCGCCAGTCTCCCTGAAAGGCGCCATCGCTGCACGCTGCGCTCTCGCAACGGAACAGTACGGAGACTGCGCCAAATGCGCTGGCGGTGGGGCTGGCAGTGGTGCTCAGGTAGGCGCCGCCATCAGCACCGCCGCTTGCGACGATCTGGTTAGGGTTGGCGCCGGTGGTCCAGCCAGAAAGACCATCGGTGAATGTTTCTGTGTAAGGGGTGGTCAGCGCGGCAGCTTGCCCGGCAAACCCCATGGTTGCGATAAATGCCAGTGTGGCGAATAAATGACGATACATGAACCTCTCCATAGAATATTTTTATTAAATAATAACAATCAATTTGATAATGAGATTGATTATTATTAATATTATCACAGTGAGGGTGTTGGTTCAAGGTTGGGCGATCGCAAGTAATCGCTGCATGAGGGACCCTCCTTATGGCAAAATAGCGGCTTGGCGCCCTCTATGATGAAATTACTCGCACTCGAATCTTCCACCGAAACACTATCGCTTGCCTTGCAAACCGAGGCCGGGCTCAGCACGTTTGATGAAGTCACCGGCCCGGCGGCGTCACAGCGCATCTTGCCGGAAATCCAGCGTCTGCTGGCTGCTGCAGGTGTGAAGTTATCTACGTTGGATGGTCTCGTTTATGGTACTGGCCCGGGCGCTTTTACCGGGGTGCGTGTCGCCGTGGGTGTGGCGCAGGGCTTGGCCTTTGGCGCCAACTTACCCGTGGTGGGCATTAGCTCAGTGCAGGCGGTGGCCGAGACTGCCTGGCAGGCATCGCAGGCGGAGAAAGTGCTGGTTTGCCTGGATGCACGCATGGGAGAGGTCTATCACGCCGCACTTGTTCGGCAGGCGAATGGCTGGCTGGAGGTATTGCCTCCCGCGGTGTGCAAGCCGCACGATGTCCCTGTGGTTGAGGGAGCCGGCTGGGTAGGTGCCGGGTCTGGCTGGCGCGTCTTTGAGCAGGCCTTGTCTGAAAAATATGCCGGGCAACTTGTCAGCATGTTACCCGAGGTGATGCCGATGGCCAGCGCTATGTTGGCGTTGGCTCAGCCTGTGTTTACTGCAGGACACGCGCAAACTGCGCAGCAAGCTGCACCATTGTATGTGCGTAACCGTGTGGCGTTGACTGCGGCCGAGCGTGCGCAAGGACAAACGCTGTAAGCGATATGAGCGCCTTGCCCCAACATCACGTGACATTCCGCCCGATGTCTTATGACGATCTGGCCGCGATTAGCCGCATTGAGCCGACGATTTATAGTCACCCCTGGACGCTGGGGAATTTCAATGATTCGCTGAATGCAGGCTACAGCGCCTGGGTGATGGAGATTGCCGGGGAAATTGTGGGTTACGGCCTGGTGATGATGGTGCTAGACGAAGCGCACCTGCTGAATGTAAGTGTGGCCAAGCCGTTTCAGGGGCAGGGCCTGGGGCGTATATTGCTGGCGCATATGATCACGGTTTCACAACGCCATCAGGCGGCCAATATGTTCCTTGAAGTGCGCATCAGTAATACCAAAGCGATTGCCTTGTATGAGTCTATGGGGTTTTGTGAGATGGGTATTCGCCGCAATTATTATCCAACCAACAGTGGTCGCGAAGATGCGGTCTTAATGGGGTTGGCCTTGTGAACGGGAGTGCCAGGTGAGTCTTAACCGCGAAGATATGTTGCGTGAATTAGAGTTGCTGCCAGTTTGGCGTGCGCGCTTGCCTGTGCCTGCAAGCTTGCAGGCGGCAACCGTTGTTGAATCAGTGGCGACGCCGTTGGTGGCTGAGGTCGCTGTAGAGGTGGTTGCTGAGCCGGTTGTCGAGGCTGCGGTGCCCGTAGTGGTTGAGCTGGAAGTGCCAGTCTCTATTGAATTTGAACAGGCACCACAGGCACCTTTGCCTGAGGTGAATGAGCCTCTGACTGAAGTCGCCGTCGAGCTGCTGGTGCAAACGCCATGGCTGCTCTATTGCCCGCAGGCCGAGGATGCGCAGGGCCAGCAGTTGCTGCACAATATTTTGCGTGCCTTGCAACTGCCACTGGAAGTGGTGACGTTGTATCAGCAACAATTAGTCTCGGCGCAGGTAAGCAGCCGTTTTTGTGTGCTGTTTGGATTGGATGCAGCTAACCGGTTTTTGGTAGCAGATCATCTTGAAATCGCTGCCGTTCGCGGAAAAATACTGACTGATGGCGATCGGCAGGTGGTGGTGACCCATCATCCGCAGGCCATGCTGGAAAATCCTTTGTTAAAACGGGAAGTCTGGCAGGATCTGTGTTTGTTGCTGGCGAAATATGCGGAAGTGGCGGCTTGAAGAAATCTGGCCTAGCCCGCATCTAGCAGATGAATAAGGTTTTTGTTTGAATTTAATGTTTTTTGACTGGAGTCTGACATGCGTCGATTATTAAACATGTTGTTGCTGGTAGCGACTTTAAGCCTTTCTGGCTGCGGCTATAACCAGTTTCAAAGTCTAGATGAAGAAACCAAGGCCAACTGGTCTGAAGTGTTAAACCAGTATCAGCGCCGTGCAGATTTGGTGCCTAACCTGGTGTCTACGGTGAAAGGCTATGCCAGCCACGAAGAAAAAGTGCTGACCGAAGTAACCGAGGCGCGTGCCAAAGTGGGCAGCATGCAAGTGACACCTGAGTTACTCAATGACCCGGATGCGTTTGCCAAGTTTCAGGCGGCACAAGGCCAACTGACCAGTGCCTTGTCACGTTTGATGGTGGTGTCCGAAAACTACCCTAACCTGAAGGCCGATGCCAGCTTCCGTGATTTGCAGGCGCAGCTCGAAGGCACTGAAAACCGTGTGACTGTTGCACGTAACCGTTATATTGAATCTGTGAAGCAATACAACGTGGCTGTGCGTAGTTTCCCGAACAATTTAACTGCCATGATGTTTGGTTACCAGCCCAAGCCTTCATTCTCGGTTGAAAACGAAAAAGCGATTTCAACTGCGCCTAAAGTGGATTTTGGTGATAGCAAGTAATCGCTAACCATGGCTGTTCGCTGGAAATCTTTATTGCTTGCCGGGTGCTTGCTGTTTGGCATTGCATCCAGCCAGGCAGCCGATGGCCTGGTCGATATTCCGCCACTGCAAACTGCGGTGACGGATTTGACGCAGACCTTGTCTGCCGGGGAGCAAGCGGCGCTCAACCAAAAGCTCAGCCAGTTTTCGCAACAGGCTGGCTCGCAAGTGGCCGTATTATTGTTGCCGAGTACTCAGCCAGAAGAAATCGCACAGTTTGGTATCCGGTTGGCCGACGCCTGGAAAATTGGCCGTGACAAAGAGGATGATGGCGTCATTATTATCGTCGCTAAAAACGACAGAAAAATGCGCATCGAAGTGGGTTATGGGTTGGAAGGCGCGATCCCCGATGCCATTGCCAAGCGTATTATCAGTGAGCAAATGACGCCCGCGTTTAAACAAGGTCAGTTCTACCAGGGCTTGAATCTGGCGACAGATACCTTGATTAAATTGATTCAAGGCGAGCAGTTGCCAGCCCCCACCAAACAAGCGCGTCAGGCACATGCTGATGACTGGATGAGCATGCTGCCTATTTTAATGTTTGCGGCGATTATCGGCGGGGCGATCTTTAAGGGGATGCTGGGCGATTTTCCGGGGAGCCTGGTCACCGGCGGCTTACTTGGCGGCCTCGCTGGTTGGCTGGGTGCGACAGCATTGATCATGGGTCTGATTGGCTTGGCGGCCTTTGTGTTCACGTTGGCCATGGGCGGGCGTGGGGGTGGTTCAGGCTACGGTGCTTATCCCGGTGGTTTTGGCGGCTATTCCGGCGGCAGCCGCGGCCCGGATATTTTCAGTGGCGGCGGCGGTGGCTTTGGTGGTGGCGGTGCCTCCGGGGATTGGTAACACATTATTATGAAACCGACACATCCTTTAAAACGCTGGTTAAAGCATGCCTGGAGTCATCCAAGACATGTGAACGCGTTGTTCTCTCACCAGGCACTCGGGCACATAGAGCAAGCGATTGCGCAAAGCGAGCGTCACCACGCAGGTGAAATTCGCGTCGTGATTGAATCTGGTTTACCTGCGTATGCTATTCTTCGAGGCTTAAAACCGCGGCAACGCGCAATCAATTTGTTTGGCCATTTCAATATCTGGGATACCGAACACAATAATGGCGTGCTGATTTATTTGTTGCTGGCTGACCACGATGTTGAAATTGTGGCCGACCGTGGCATACACCGGCACGTCGGAGACGCAGGCTGGCAACAAATCTGCCAGCAAATGGAAGGGATATTCAGAAGTGGGCAGTTTGAAGCAGGTGTGGTGCATGGCATACAAGCGATTGGCGAACAACTGGCTGCGCACTTTCCGCCCGAAGCCGTACCTCGTAACGAACTTTCCAACCGCGTCCTCATTCTCTAGCGCTCGCATACTCAGCTTGTTCGTGTGCCTGTTCATGGGCGCGCCAGCACACGCTGACCTGAATGATATCTACCGTATTTACCACACCAAGCCTGCGCTGACTGCCTTTGAGATTTGCCAGGGCGGAGGTTGTGTACAGTCCGACATCCTGCAACTGACCGAGGCAGAGTGGGACAATGTGGTGCAGATATTTTCGCCGCTGCCAGCCAATGCAGACGCCGAACGTGAGGCGATTTCAAAGGCCATCGGTGTGCTCGAAGACATGGTGGGCACCAAGATTGGGACCACCGCCGACCGTGCAGGCACCTTCAACAATAGTGACTACCTGCATCAGCAAGACTGCAACGACGAAGCCATCAATAGCACGACCTATATGCGCCTGATGCAACAGGCCGGTTTGATCCGCTTTCACGAGATTCTGGATACCCGCACCCGCAAGTTCTTCTTTACCGGCTGGCCACACAGTACGGCCGCCATCCGTGAGCAAGCCACCAAGGCTGAATATGCCGTTGATAGCTGGTTCTACGATAACGGCTTTCCAGCCACAGTCTTACCCATGGCAACATGGAAAGAGGGCTATATCCCGACCGACAGTCCCATCCTTGAGCGCAAATAAAAGCTGAACAAGTGGGCGGCGAGCAAGCCTTAAAACCTAGCGGCGTGACCGCGCCAGCAACAAGCTTATCCCTGCCAGTAACAAAGCGACACTATCAGGCTCTGGCACCGCGCTAGGCACATCAACAGGAATAATCGATCCAGGACTCACTGCCCAGGCGAACCAGGTGGTAGCATTTTTCATATATACCTCCTGATAGCCATAAGTGGCGAAAAACTCGAATGCGCCACTGGTGTCTGTGATTAGCTCCGTACCAGTCCAGTAAAATGATTGTACGTTGTTGAATGGGCTACCTATACCATAGCCTGAGCTGTGTACGCCACCAAATGGCTCTAGTCCTAGCTCCTTATAATAAAGCTCTGCAAATTCATCGTTAGGTGTTGTTCCGTTAGTCGCAGAGCTGTATCCGCAGTCGGTGCCACCCAAACTCCAGTTGCAGCCATCATTGCCAATATCAGTCACCGTAGGTAAGCGCCATTCATCACTGCCTGCATAGTTGATGGTGTTTAGGTAGTGAACAAAGGCCATGGCGCCCCACCATGAGGTCTCGCCCACATTGCTAAAGTCAGCGTTTGAAAGCGTATAAGGTGTACTACCAAAAGTGACGCCCGTATTTGCCGTAAGAATTGCATCCACCACTGTGCTATAGCCGCTATTGGAAATCATGGTGGAGAGCAAGTTAGCATCTTTTGTCCAGGTGACGTCACTAATGCTACTGTAAAAAAGCTCGGTGTCCTCTGAGGTGTAGCTGACCAGTGCTGCATTGGCCTGAGTGCTAAAAGACAGCACAGTTAGAAGGCTGGCTGAAAAGAGGATTGAAGATGTACGATGAGTGAGTGCCAACATAGTTAATGCCTTTCTGTTGTTTGAGTCGTTAATTCAAGGACTTCTATGACATGTTGCAGGCCACGCCCGCAAGCGGCTAAGCGGCCGATAGTTAATGTATATTAGTTTTGTATAAATGTAAAATATTGAACTTGCTTATCAGTGAGCTGTGTAGCGGTGGTTTGTTACTGACTAAGTGCTGGTTTAAGGCTAAAATCCTGCCTTTAGATTTCAATTCAATTTACTTTTATGCGCGCCTCACAATTTTTCATTGCCACCCAGAAAGAAGCTCCATCGGACGCTGAACTCATCAGTCATAAACTCATGGTGCGTGCCGGGCTGATCAAAAAGCTCGGTAGTGGCTTGTATAGCTGGATGCCGCTGGGCTTGCGTGTGTTGCGCAAGGTTGAAAACATTGTGCGGGATGAAATGAACAAAGCGGGCGCGCTGGAATTGCTGATGCCAGCCGTACAGCCAAAAGAGTTGTGGGAAGAAACTGGCCGCTGGGCGGTGTTTGGTCCGCAAATGCTCAAGATTCAAGACCGTCACGAGCGTGATTTCTGTTTTGGCCCCACGCATGAAGAAGTGATTACTGACATCGCGCGCAAGGAAATCAGCAGCTACAAGCAGTTACCGCTTAATTTCTACCAGATCCAGACCAAGTTTCGTGACGAGATTCGTCCGCGTTTTGGCGTCATGCGCGCGCGTGAGTTCTTGATGAAAGATGCCTACTCTTTCCACACTAGCGCGGATTGTCTGGTGAATACCTACAACACCATGCACACGGCTTACAGCAATGTGTTTACGCGTTTGGGTTTGAAGTTTCGCGCAGTGAAGGCTGACTCTGGCGCGATTGGTGGTGACGGTTCGCAAGAATTTCATGTGCTGGCAGACAGCGGCGAAGACGCGCTGGCTTATTGCGAGCAATCTGATTACGCGGCTAACGTTGAGTTGGCTGAGGCGGTTGCTACGGGTAGCCGTGCGGCAGCGACTGAAACCATGCGTGAGGTCGATACGCCTAAACAAACCACCTGTGAAGACGTCGCCAAGTTGCTGGAGGTGCCAGTGAGCAAAACCGTGAAATCCGTCGCACTGATGGTGGATGATGTGTTCACACTGGCATTGTTGCGTGGCGATCATCAACTCAACGAAGTGAAATTTGGCAAGGTGGATGGCGTACAAGATTTCCGTCTGGCAACCGAAGAAGAAATCCGCGCCAAATTAAGCTGCCCACCAGGGTTTATTGGCCCGGTCGGCGTCAACGCCAATGTGCGCGTGGTGGCAGATAGAACCGTTGCCCTGATGAGTGACTTTGTTTGTGGCGCCAATAAACCTAAGTTTCACCTGGCCGGGGTCAATTTTGGCCGCGACTTGCCAGAGCCAGCCGTGGTCGCTGATATCCGCAATGTGGTGACTGGGGATGCCAGCCCGGACGGCAAAGGCACTTTGGATTTATGCCGCGGGATTGAAGTGGGCCATATTTTCCAATTGCGCACCAAATATTCTGAAGCCATGCAGGCGACGTATCTGGACGAAAATGGTCAGACGCAAGTGATGGAAATGGGCTGTTATGGCATTGGCGTGTCACGGATTGTCGGCGCGGCCATTGAGCAGGGCAATGATGAAAAAGGCATTGTGTTCCCATTGAGCATGGCGCCATTCTCTGTGGTCATCTGCCCGATTGGCCTCGATAAGAGTGAAGCCGTGAAACAGGCGGCGTTTGACCTTTACGGCCAATTGCAGCAAGCAGGCGTAGACGTGTTACTGGATGATCGTGGCGAGCGCCCGGGTGTGATGTTTGCCGAAAGCGATCTCATGGGCATCCCGCACCGGGTGGTGATCGGTGACCGTGGTTTGGCTGAGGGTAAAGTCGAATACAAAGGCCGTACTGACGCTGAGGCACAAAACTTGCAAGTGTCTGAATGCGTAGCGTTTTTACGTGACAAACTTGGTCAGTAATTAGAGGGCGTTAATCCCTCTGTTTTGCGCTTCTGGCGCGTGCATTTTTCTTAGAATAGATGGGATGAAAAAAGTATTCTTTTTCTCTTTTGTGTGTGTGCTGATTGGCCTGTGTGCTTGGTCAGCCCCCACCATGGCTGGCAACCAGAAAGAGGAGCCGCTGGCCAATAGTGTCAAGGCGCTGATGCAAAAGTCTGTCAGCGACCTGGCGGCGCCGCGCCTATTGTTCGATTCCGAGCAAGCGGCGCAACTTTGGTTGCAAGAGATGTCCGCACGCCTGACCAAGCGCATTCCCGACGCACAATACCGCGAGGACTTCCTGAAATCGGTTCATTACGAAGCTACGCGTGCAGGTCTGGATCCGCAGATGGTACTGGGCCTGATCCAGGTCGAAAGTGGCTTCAAAAAATATGCGGTGTCCAGTGTGGGTGCACGTGGCTATATGCAAGTGATGCCGTTCTGGGTAAAGTCGATCGGCACCAATGAACATAACCTGTTTGATATGCGTTTAAACCTGCGCTATGGCTGCACGATTTTGCGGCATTATCTGGACATTGAGCGTGGCGATTATTACCGCGCGCTTGGGCGTTATAACGGCAGCCTGGGCAAACCTGAATATCCGAATCTGGTGGTTGGGGCCTGGCGCAATCACTGGCATTATGTGTCAGCGCCAGAAACGCTTAAGCTGAATGTGGCGAGCCAGTGATGTATCAGCCAAAATAAAAAACCGCGCAATCGCGCGGTTTTTTATGGCCTGTTGGGACTTTGCTTATTTGACGACTTTAAAGCCGTAATAGGTGCCAAACTCACCTTCTGGCTCATGGTAGATAAACAGCATGCCGTTGGTATAGCCCAAGCCATTGAAGTGGTTTTGCGAGCGTAGCTTTATGGTCGCAGGCAGTGCACTTTTGCCAACAAACTGGCCATTCAGGTCAAAAATCAGCACGGCTTTATGGTCAACATCGAGCAGGGCTAACTCATTGCCCGCCACACCAGTAAACGCAATGTAATGATCACTCACGTCGTCATGTGCCACTTGGGCCTTGGCAAAGTCGAGTTTGATTTCTTGCAGTTTTTCACGCTGTTTGGCATCGACGACAAATACCAGGTTGCCTCTGTCCTGTTTGGCATAATAATGCTTGCTGGCCGGGTCGTAGCTAGGCATGGTGCCTGCATCGCCAAACGCAGGGTTAAACTGCGCCACCTCGCCCGAGGTCCCCAGCAGCTCGCCTTTGTCACCCACATCCAGACTGTAAATGCCGGTGTTAGGTGAAAAGCCTACGGCGCTGGAAATGTTATAGGTAATGGTTTCCAGCTTGCCGGAGTTGGGGTTGTAGTACAGCGAGCGGTTGTCGTAACCCGGTTTGGCCGAGTTGACGTAACTGCCGTCTGCCGCAAACGCATGCACCTCAGACTTTGAAATTGGCGCCTCGAACTCGCTGCCCATGGGGGCCAGACCACCATCGGCAATGTAATAGTGTTGATTGCTGGGCAGGTAGGCCACTGACATTGGGCGTGTGGTCGGTTTCTTTACCAGGGGTATTTTCACGCCGACTTCTGCCTCAGGCAGAATCTCAGCATGGGCGATGAGCGTCAGGCAAGAGAGTGCCAGTGCGCTCAGCGTTTTTGGGGTGAATTGCATATCTCCGTCATCCTGTTTTTTATTGGTGATTGATAGATTCTATTTTAACGTGCAAGTTTAAGATTTTGCTGACGGCAAACGCGTAATCAGCATGGCATCGCCATAACTGAAAAAGCGGTAAGACTGATCAATCGCATGTGCATAAGCCTTACGCATCAAATCATAGCCGCCAAAGGCAGACACCAGCATCATCAAAGTGCTTTTCGGCAGGTGAAAGTTCGTGATCAGCCTGTCGACCAATTTGAACTCAAATCCTGGGGTGATGAAGATATTGGTATCGCCATGATGCGCAAACAGTTTGCCCACATGCGCCGCACTTTCCAGCGTACGTAGCGAAGTGGTCCCCACAGCCGTCACGCGCTTGCCGTTGGCGCGCGCATGCAAAATCGTGCTAATGGTTTCTTCAGGCAAATGGTAAACCTCGCTATGCATATGATGCTCGGCAATATTGTCGACTTTCACCGGTTGAAACGTCCCAGCGCCCACATGCAATGTCACGTAGCGTACATGCACGCCCTTGTTGATAAGCGCCTGTAACAAGGCTTCATCAAAATGCAGGCCTGCCGTTGGTGCCGCCACCGCGCCCGCGTGCTTGGCAAACACGGTTTGATAACGCGTATCATCTGCGGCATCCGCCTTGTGCTCAATATAAGGCGGCAATGGCAACTGACCATATTGTTCCAAAAAGTCATACCAGGACTCATTGCCCAACAGGCGGATATGGAACATGTCAGCATGCCTGCCTAACACCTCGGACTGATAATCGCCCGATAAGTGCAGCAAGCTACCCGCTTTGGGCGAACGTGAAGACTTGATTTGCGCATAAGCCTCATGCTCAGACAGCACGCGGTCTATCATCACCTCAATCTGGCCGCCGGTCGCCTTTTGCCCAAACAGCCTGGCTTTGATCACTTTAGTGTCATTAAGCACCAATACATCGCCTGCTTCAAAGTGATCGGCAATCTGGCGGAAATAATTATCCTGTATGCTTTGCCCTATCGCATTGACCTCGAGCAGGCGACTTTCTGAGCGATTCGGCAGTGGATGTTGTGCAATCAGGTGTTGTGGAAGATAAAAATCGAAATCTAGAGTTTTCATAAATCAAAATTATGGTTATAATAGCTGTCTTTGAGATGTCCAACATTATATCCCATGCCGGGATGGCGGAACTGGTAGACGCACTGGACTCAAAATCCAGCGCCGCAAGGCGTGCCGGTTCGATTCCGGCTCCCGGCACCAAAAAGTACTTTAAATAGTACCGAAAAGACTCAAAACAGAATAAATTTTAAAGGCTTAGATGAAAATCTAGGCCTTTTTTCATATCGTACGGTCGCTTGATGTCCCCCGATTTACAAGGAGTGCTTAGGCGATAACAAAACTTACCCTCTTCTATCAGTATTGATAAACTTGTATTTGCAAAGTAAGCTACATGAAAATCAATATATTTTATTAGAAATATAGTTTTATTTAGGTTATAGGGGGAGGCGAATGCGATATCTTTTGTTAGCTGCCATCTTTATTTCTTCTATAGATTGCTACGCTCACTCGGGTGGTGCCGACAAGAACGGTTGTCACCACGACAGGAAAATCGGCGGTTATCACTGCCACTAAACAACTTATATAGCTTTCTAGATACCCGCTAATTAGCCGGTATCTGTTCACTTGTGACATAAGGTATTTAAAAAAGGCAGGACTCACTATTCATAATTAGTTTCAGCAAGGGGAGAGGTATGGCACTACCAAAGAAAGTAGTTGAGCGTTTAACACTAAACCTGAAGCGTTACCAAACTATTCTGGCCGATGCCAAAAATCGCGACATCAGCGAATCAGATACCGTCGTGATCCTTGCTGACATGCTTGCTGAGTTGCTTGGTTATAAAAAATATCTGGAAATTACAACTGAGTTCGCAATACGCGGTACCTATGTTGATTTGGCTGTTAAGGTTGGGGATGATGTTAGGTTTTTAGTTGAAGTCAAAGCTATCAACATTGATCTAAAAGAAAACCATGTTAAACAAGCTATTGATTACGGAGCGAACCACGGCATTGAGTGGGTGGTATTAACCAATGGCGCCGTCTGGCAGTTTTACAAGATTCACTTTGATAAGCCGATTGATAAATCATTAATCTTTGAAGTTGATCTTCTTCAAACCACAGCAAAAAATACACAGTTAATTGAGTGCTTTGGTAACCTAAGCCGTGAAGGTTTTACTCAGTCCAGCATGACCGCCTTCTATCAACAACAGCAAGCAACAAGCAAATATTCAATCGGCGCATTACTTACTACAGAGGCTGTGCTATTAACCATCAAAAAAGAACTCAAGAAATTAAGTCCGACTTCAAAAATTGAAGATGATTTCTTAAAGAACCTCTTGCTGACGGATGTGATTAAAAGAGAGTTGATCGAAGGGGAGCAAGCTACGGCAGCTATCGAACTAATTAAGAAATGTGCGAGGGCGCAGGCTCGTTTAAAAGCTAAGGCTGTTATCCAGTAAAGTGAGTGTGTTGAGAGGAGTATTGTTAGAGCAATTGTAGTGCTCTCAAGACAATGCGGAAAAGACTCAAAGTATAAGTAATTCAAAGGCCTAGATTTCCATCTAGGCTTTTTTATATGATTCCGCGGTTGAGCTTGAGTTGCCTATTACTAGGCCCGAGCTAATTCTTAATAGCGATGAGATCTCGATAGACATGCCAACTAGCATGCCCAACCACTGGCATGGTTAAGATCAATCCCAAGAAGTTGGTCGCCAGGCCAAAACCCACCAGGACGACAATACAGAATGCCCATAGCAGCATGGGTGCCGGGTTATGGGCGCAGGTGCGCAGGCTGGTGATGGCGGCTGTCCAGGCACTGGCGTTGCGGTCTAGCATGAGGGGCATGGCGATGACGCTGATGCTGAAAATAAATGCGGCAAACACGGCGCCAGCAGAAAAATAAACGAATAGAAATGTAGGTTGTTTAAACGTGAATACGTTAATGACTACGTCGGCAAAGGTTGGCAATGCACCGCTGAAATAATGCGCAAAGATGCTCATGGACAGGCGTGCCCAGGCTAAAAACACGAACACCAATAACACCGTGAATAGCATCACGTTAAGCAGGTTGGGCATCCAGGCTGTTAGCGTCGGGCGTAAGGCGGGTGGCTCACCGGCTTCCAGGCGTCTGCTTAGGTCGTACAGGCCCATTGCCAAAAAGGGGCCAAGCAGAAAGAAGCCAGTGGTTGACCCGGCCAGTAGCCAGTAGTTTTCGGCAAATATTGCATGGATGATGACACCCGTGGCGGCAAAGATGATGCCGTAAAAAAGGCTGGCGCGGCCGCCGAGGTGGATGTCAGTCACGCCTGCGTGTAGCCAGTCGAGAATGATATTGGCGTTGACATGGCGGATGGAGATGTCATCGTCAGCGCTGATTTTTGTTGCGCGTAGGTTGTGAATGCTCATGTGGTTAGCCCCCGGTTAAATTACGGCCACGATTAATTACTTGCCAGTAATGACTTCAAGTAGCGCGATTAACCGGCCTGGGCACGCGAATCGTGTGCTTTTTTAACAGGGCCAATCGTGACTACTGTCTTTTTTACATCGATCTACACAAACACTTTTCAACTAGCATACCACCTAAATTTCATGCTTACGAGTGATGTCTCGCATGTCATTTGCATGGCTTTTTTAAAATCTACCACAAAAAATCTGCGCTGGCAGACGTCTGTTTTCGCGCTTGATTTTGCGCTTTTTTGTCCGCAATAAAACGGCCGGACTGGGCTGTTTTGCTGGGTTGGCATGTGTGTGTCAGGCCATATTTGATGACACAAATCACGCCATGCATTTTTACTTCAGGTCACCATAAATTTACATTAATGACAGGATCAATCCCAACTTTTTGTCTTGTCACTAGGATTGTCTTGTGCTAATTTACAACATGTAACAAATTTGTAACTAAGCGTCATTTAGTTGCTACAGGTTGAATTCTGGGTTGGCAAATATGTTAGCGATTTGTGAAACACAGTGCATCACCAGGCCAAATGCATCTGCTTCTAAACAAAGTGTGTTTAAGCTGCTGTTAAGTCTGGGGGTGTTTTCAGGACTGATTGCCATGGCTTTTTTGCATGTCGGTGCCTGGATGGTGTTGCCGTTTGCTGGCCTGGAGTTGGTGTTGGTGGTTCTGGCGTTTGTGGTGGTATTACGTCACAGCGGTGATTACGAAAAAATCACTTTCGTTGAGAATCATGTTGAAATCGAACAAAGTGTGCTGGGAAAAATAAAACACGTTCGCTTTCAATGCTATTGGACCCGGATAACGCTCAGGGAAGGTGAGAACGGTAAAACATCACTGTGGATTGGGTCCCATGATCAAGAAGTTGAGTTTGGTCGAGATACCATGGATAACGCGCAACGCGAACAAGTGGCATCTCATCTCAAGCGGGTACTTCTAAAAACTAAATAACTGGATTTTGGAGCGATTAGATGCAAGGGATGAAGAAACTCGGGGTTGGTGCGTTTGCATTGTTCTTGTCTTTAAGTGCACGTGCTGATTTCACCTGGAATTTTCCAGAGCCGGTCACACCAATGGCTTTGGATACCCTCCACGTACATAACAAATTTATGCTGATTACTGCCGTGATTTTTGTGGCAGTGCTGGCAATCATGATTTACTCCATTGTGACTCACCGTCACAGCAAGGGCTACAAACCTGTGGCCGATAAAGCGCCTTCAACCGCGGTTGAAATTTTCTGGACGCTGATTCCGTTTGCGATTTTGCTGCTGATCGACTTTGTCATCATGGGCATTCCGGCTTACCACAGTGTGGTGATGATGGAGGATACACGTGACCAGTCGACCATGGTGATCAAGATCACGGGTTCACAGTGGCGCTGGCAGTATGAATACTTGGACGGTGATGCCAAAGGCATCAAGTTCGTCAGCAACCTGGCGACCACCAATGACCAGATGCATAACGAAGCAGATAAAGGCGAGCACTACTTGCTGGAAGTTGATAATCCGCTGGTGCTGCCTGTCGGTGAAAAGGTACGCATTCTGATGACAGCTTCTGACGTATTACACAACTGGTGGGTGCCGCAGTTTGGCTCCTCACGCGTGGCGGTGCCTGGCTTTATCCGTGAAACCTGGGTGCAGGTGGAGAAGGCCGGTGTGTATCGTGGCCAATGTAAAGAGCTTTGCGGTAAAGGCCATGGTTATATGCCGGTGGTGGTGAACGCCGTGTCTAAAGAAGAGTTCGCACAATGGGCAACCAAAAAACAAGGTGAGCAACAAGCCGCTAACGATGTGAAAGAAATGACCAAAGACGAGTTGCTGGCGCAAGGTAAGGTGGTTTATGAGAAAAACTGTGCTGTGTGCCATCAGGTCACTGGTGCTGGCTTGCCGCCGGCTTTCCCTGCACTCACTGGCAGCAAAATTGCCACTGGCCCGATTTTTGGCGCCGATGGTAAATATCAAAAAGACAGTCATCTGGACCGTGTGCTGAATGGTAAAGGCGTAATGCCGGCTTGGAAAGCGACATTGAACGATACGGAAATTGCCGCAGTGATCACCTATGAGCGCAATGCGCTGGGTAATACTGCAGCAGTCGATGCAGTCGTGCAGCCAGCGCAAGTTAAAGCTGCACGCGAATAATATTTGAGCGATTTTAGGAGAGCACTATGAGTACTACAACCGTAGCACATCATGATGAGCATCACGACGACCATCCGACCGGGATTATGCGTTGGTTAACGACGACCAACCATAAAGATATCGGCACCATGTATTTAACGTTTTCACTGGTGATGTTTTTGGTCGGTGGCTCGATGATTCTGGGCATCCGTGCCGAACTATTCAAACCAGGCTTGCAGTTAATGAATCCTGAGTTTTTTAACCAGTTGATCGGCGTGCATGCGCTGATTATGATTTTTGCTGCCTTGATGCCTGCCGCGACGGGTTTTGCCAACTGGATGCTGCCATTGCAAATCGGCGCGCCTGATATGGCTTTGCCGCGTTTGAATAACTGGGGGTTCTGGATTCTGCCACCTTCAGCAATCCTGTTAACGCTGCCGTTCACGCTGGCACTGTTCGGTGTCGGTGATGGTGCACTGGCCACGGGCTGGACATTCTATCCGCCGCTCTCTGTGCAAGGTGGTATCGGCGTTGACTTTGCTATTTTTGCCGTGCACTTGCTGGGTATCTCGTCAGTATTGGGTTCTATCAATATTATTGTGACGATTTACAATATGCGCGCACCTGGCATGACCTTGATGAAAATGCCAATGTTTGCCTGGGGCTGGTTGATTACTGCATTCTTGTTGATTGCAACGATTCCAGTGCTGGCTGGTGCGGTCACCATGTTGCTGACTGACCGTCACTTTGGTACCCACTTTTTTGACGCAGCTGGTGGCGGTGACCCGATTATGTTCCAGCACTTGTTCTGGTTCTTTGGTCACCCTGAGGTTTATATTCTGTTGCTGCCGGTGTGGGGTTTCATTCCTCAGATTTTGCAAACATTCAGCCGTAAACCGATGTATGGCTACAAAGCGCAAGTCTATTCACTGTGGGCGATTGGCGCTTTAGCTGTGGTTGTTTGGGCGCACCATTTCTTTACGGCGGGTATGCCGGTGCCTGCATTGCTATACTTTATGTATAGCACCATGGCGATTTCCTTGCCATTGGCCGTGCTGTTCTACTGCTGGATCCGCACCATGTGGAAAGGCTCCATGAGCTTTGAAACTCCGATGCTGTTTACTGTTGGCTGGATTATTTTGTTCGGTATCGGCGGTTTGACCGGCTTGGTGCTGGCTGACGTGGCGGCGGATGCGCAATACCACAACAGCTACTTCGTGGTGGCGCACTTCCACTACACCCTGTTCGCGGGTGGCATCATGGGCATTATGGCGGGCGTGTACTATTGGCTGCCAAAAATGACTGGCCATATGTATAACGAGAAGTTGGGTAAAACACACTTCTGGCTCACTGCCATCTCATTTAACGTGACCTTTATTCCACAGTTCTTTGTCGGCCTGGCCGGGATGCCGCGTCGTATTCCAGACTACGCCTTACAGTTTGCCGAGTTCAACATGATTTCGACGGTGGGCGCGTTTGTACTGGGTCTGTCACAACTGCTGTTTGTGTACATCATTATCAGCTGTGTCAAAGGCGGTAAAAAAGCCACTGACAAAGTGTGGGAAGGTGCGCAAGGACTTGAGTGGACATTGTCCTCACCGCCTCCATACCACAGCTTTACTGAGCAGCCTGTTGTTAAGTAAGTGCTGAGACTTAAGTCTATACAGGCTGAAGTAAATTTGAAGCAAAAGCCAATCAGTCGGTGATTGATTGGCTTGTTTAAAGGTTGACGTATTTTGAGTGATCCCAAGCAGTCAAATAATAGGAAAATTGCCTGGCTGTTAGCTGCAGTGGCCATTATCTGGTACCTGATTTCGATGTTTACGATTTGGAAGTAAGCGGCGTTTGCGACGGTTATGGCATTAGAACAAACGCAGGCAGCGGCCAATAAGAAGTTGGCGTTGAAATTAGTGTGGATTATCGCAGGGGCGTTGCTGTTTGCATTTGCGCTGGTGCCTTTATATGACGTGATTTGCTCGGTCACCGGCTTGAATGGCAAAACCAAGAATACTGCCGAGAGTGCGAGCAAAGCTGTTGTCGATTTGCAGCGCGAAGTCACGGTGCAGTTTGTGTCGTCGGTGATGCCGGGCTTGGGTTGGAACTTTTATCCCAAGCAGGCAAGCATGGTGGTGCATCCGGGCCAGGTTACGACGGTGATGTTTGAAGCAAAAAACATCACCAGTGTGGAGGTGGCCGGGCAGGCGATTCCAAGCGTGACGCCGGGTAAAGCCTCTGCGCATTTGAAGAAAATCGAGTGCTTCTGTTTTGTCAGGCAGACACTCAAACCTGGGGAAGTAAAGGCCTTGCCACTGCGGTTTTTTGTCAGTGCCGAGTTGCCTAAAGATGTACAAGAAATGACCTTGTCGTATTCGTTTTTTCCGGCAAGTCAGTAAACACAATAATTACGAGCAATAAGTTAAAGGATAGGGAGTTAATGCATGGCTAGTCATTCAGAGAATCACTATTTTGTCCCGCATGGCAGTATTTATCCGGCGCTGATTTCTGTCGGATTGCTGTCTATGGCCAGTGGTTTTGTTTTTAATGTGACCGGTTCGGATACGCGTCTGGATGGCTCTATCAAGAACCCGGCGTTGTCCTACCTGGCAACCCCAGGCAAGTACATGATGTATCTGGGCCTGGCGATTATCCTGACCATGATGTTCAAATGGTTAAGCACGGTGGTGACAGAAAGCATCACTGGCCAATATAAAAAATGGGAAGATAAATCTTTCCGCATTGGCATGATCGTGTTCATCTGTTCTGAGGTGGCTTTTTTTGCGGCGTTCTTTGGCGCGTTGTTCTACATGCGCGTGCTGTCGGTGCCTGACCTGGCTTCGTATGCGCCGGATATTACCCCGTATAAAGACTTTTTGAGTGCGTGGCCGTCACAAGGGCCGGGCGGTACGGTGCTCGGCGAGGCTTACAAACCCAACCCCGATTTCCATCCGATGTCCTGGAGCGGTTTGCCGCTAATTAACACCTTGCTGTTGCTGAGTTCCGGCGCAACCATTACCTGGGCGCATTGGGGCTTGATTAAAAATAACCGCAAGCAATTGATTATTGGCCTGTTTTTGACCATTGCCCTTGGCGTGACTTTCCTCTGCTGCCAAGCCGCTGAGTACCATCATGCGTATACAGAAATGGGCCTGACCCTGAAATCTGGGGCTTATGGTGCCACCTTCTTTATGTTGACCGGTTTTCACGGTTTTCATGTGACGATTGGTACGCTGATGCTGATTGTAATCTGGTTGCGTAGTATCAAAGGTCACTTTACGCCCGAGCATCACTTTGGCTTTGAAGGCGTGGCCTGGTACTGGCACTTTGTGGATGTGGTGTGGTTGGGCCTGTACATTTTTGTCTACATGCTCTGATCAACAAAAAAAGGGCGCATTGAGCGCCCTTTTTAGCAGAAATGTCTTTGTTACAGTGTGTGGCCGATATAGCCGAAATGGGCTGCAAGGATCAAAGCCAAAAACAGGAAAATGGATAAGCCGATACGCATGGTCAGGGCTTTCACGGTGCGATCGGAACCACTTTTGTCTTTGAGCAGAAACAGCAGGGCAGAAAACAGGCTGCCAACAATGACAATCAGTATCAAAATGGTGACAATTTTAATGAACATGATGTGATCTCGCGTTAAGTTGGTCACATTATGGGCTGTAAGCTGGAAAATGCAAATACCCTTGGGAAATTATGTCGTTCGTGTGCGCTGGCTGGTGGTGTGTGTCATGGTAGTCGCAATCTGGGGTTGTGTCCGGCTTGGTTTGTGGCAATGGCACAAAGCGGAACAGAAGCAGGAGATTACGCGCGCCTTGGCACATCATGGCGAGGCGATTCAGCCGCAACCGCAGGATCTGGATAGTTTTGCTAAGGTGGAAGCATTGCATTTGCAGACCGTTGAATTCAAAGGCCATTACCTGCCTCAATACGCTTTTTTTCTTGATAATCAGGTCGAACAAGGGCAAGCCGGATTTCATGTGATCACCCCTTTTTTACTCAGTGACCAACTGCACGTGATCTGGGTGAATCGTGGCTGGGTGGCCGGGTTTGCCGACCATCAACAAACTCCCAAAATTACCACAACTCAGACTGAGCAAGTGATACAGGGCTTGTTCTGGCAGCAAACAAAAGTAGGTTTCAGGCTGGATAAACCTGGCAAAGCCTGGCAGCTGGTGCAGCCCGTACTCGATTTTGCTTATTTACGTCAGCATGTTCCTTATACTTTCCCGAATGTGATTCTCAAGCTCGCCCCTGCGGTGGGTGACGGCTATGTGCGGCATTGGGATGTCCCTGCCGGGCAGGTGGAGAAACATCTTAGTTATGCTTATCAATGGTTTGGGTTTGCGGTGGCAAGCCTGGTGCTTGGATTGACTCAAATGGTGGAGAAACGGGCTTGAATATGACCCATGAAGAACTAAATCCTTTGGTGCCGCTGGATCCGGTGCAGCAGCGCAAAGGGCGCATGATCTTTTTATTGCTGGCGATCTTTTTTACTGTGCCTTTGTTGGTGGTGGTGGCGATGATCAAGTTTGACTGGCGCCCGACTGGCAAAAGCTATGGTCAATTGATTCAACCACCCGCGTCTATGGCGCATATGACACATTGGGTGAGCGATCAGCAGCAGGCATTGCCCGCATTCTGGCAGGATAAATGGAACATCGCCCTGATCGCGCGCGAGTGTGATCCCGCTTGTATGCAGCGTTTGTATGACATGCGGCAGATTTATGTCTCGTTATATAAAGACATGATACGCGTGCAGCGCGTGTTGATTACCCAGCAGGCCGACACGACTGCCATTCGTGCCCGCTACCCAGATTTGCTGATTATTAATGGCGAGTCTGAGCAGGTGGCAACATTAGGCAGCATGTTGAGTGGTGGTGGCCAGAATACACTGGATGCGCAACGCGTTTATTTCATCGATCCGCTAGGCAACATCATGATGCAGTATGGCCCCGAGATGGAAGCCAAGTGGATACGCAAGGACTTGGTGAAATTGTTAAAGGCCTCCTGGGCAGGGTAAACCATGTTTAAAGCGTTAAGTGTTTTGGCTGCAATGGTAGCTTTTTGTGTGGTCGTGCTGGGCTCCTATGTGCGATTGTCGGACGCTGGTTTGGGTTGCCCGGATTGGCCGGGTTGTTATGGTGCCCTGACCGTGCCACAGAGTGAGTCGGCGATCCTGTCGGCGCAGCAGGCTTATCCTGATAAGCCAGTTGTGCATGCCAAAGCCTGGAAAGAAATGGCGCACCGCTATCTGGCGGGCAGCCTGGGGTTGCTGGTGGTCGCATTGGCTGTGCTGGCTTATCGTCAACGTCATGCGCTTAAAACTGCCTGGCAGTTGTCGGCCGGGCTCGTCGTACTGATTATTCTGCAAGCCTTGCTGGGGATGTGGACGGTGACCTTGTTATTGAAGCCGGTGATCGTGACTTTGCATTTACTGGGCGGCATGACGACTTTAGCCTTGCTTAGCTGGATTGCGTTTCGTCATAGCAGCGCGCAGGATATTGCCTTGCCAGCCGGTCAACAATGGTGGCTGCGTGTTGCGCTGTTAGTCTGGATTGCACAGGTGTTGTTGGGTGGCTGGACCAGTAGTAACTATGCGGCCTTGGCCTGTACGGATTTTCCGACCTGTCATGGCTTGTGGTGGCCGGACATGGATATTGGCGAGGCATTTCATTTGACGCGCGCCCTGGGCGAAAGCCGTGATGGCGGACAGTTGCATTTGAATGCACTGACAGCCATTCAATGGATACATCGTCTGGGTGCTTTTGTGGTGCTGGCCTGGATGCTGGTGAGCGTGAGGTTGTTGCTGCAAAGACCAGTTGCGCGCGGCTTGGCATGGGGGCTGCTGGTAATTGTATTGTGCCAGGTGGCGATTGGGGTTGGTAACCTGCTGTTGCAGCTGCCGTTGGTGCTGGCGGTGCTGCATAACGCAGGGGCGGCGTTACTGGGTGTATGGCTGGTCGCCATGAATGCCCGCGTGTTGAATACATCATCATATAAAAAATAGGGGGACAGTATGCAAGCAGCATGGATGACACAGTTGGCTTCAGCCAGCATGGGGATGCGCAGTTTTTATGCGCTTTGCAAGCCGCGCGTCACGGCATTGATCGTGTTTACCGCCATCATTGGCATGTTGATGGCCACGCCTGGTATGGTGCCGCTTTCGATATTGCTGGCCGCGACGGTAGGGATTGCCTTTGCGTCTGGAGCGGCGGCGGCGTTTAACTGCCTCATCGAGCATAAGATTGATGCCATGATGGCGCGTACGCGTGCGCGCCCGTTGCCCACTGGTCAGTTGTCGCAGATGGAAACGCTGCTGTTTGCCAGCGTGCTCGGTGGCATTGGTTTGAGCATTCTGTATTACTGGGTGAATCCGCTGACCATGTGGCTCACGCTGGGCACATTTGTCGGCTATGCGGTGATTTATACCGTATTTTTAAAGCCTGCCACGCCGATGAATATTGTGATTGGTGGGGCTTCTGGTGCCATGCCGCCGATTTTGGGCTGGGCGGCAGTCAATAATACGGTGTCACCAGAGTCGCTGGTGATGTTCCTGGTTATTTTCGCCTGGACGCCGCCACACTTCTGGGCGCTGGCCTTATACCGCCGCGAAGAATATGCCAAAGTCGGCATGCCGATGTTGCCGGTCACGCATGGCGAGCAATTCACCTTGCTGCACATCGTACTGTACACCGTGATTCTGGTGGTCGTCTCCATGATGCCTTATGGCCTGGGCATGAGTGGCTGGCTGTACCTGGCATCGGCCGCCGTGTTGAATCTTGTGTTTATGTATTATGTGGTCAGTTTGTATCGCCACTATTCAGATGCGCTGGCCAAAACTACCTTCAAATATTCTATTCTTTACTTAAGCCTGATCTTTGCCGCCCTGTTGCTGGATCATTACCTGGTATAGTCGAGTCGTGGTCTGCTGAATAATGAGAACCAGGTAGCGCATCTGCGCTACCTTTTTTTCTGCCCTAGTGTTTGGTTTCACTGCTCATCAGGCTATGCACGCGTTGGTGGGCGGTCTGCTGATACACCTGCTCTAGCAGTGAGCTGAACAGCGCAGGTTTGCCATGTAAAAAGCCCTGGATAAAGTCGCAGTTGATTACCTTGAGAATGCTCTCCTGACGCGCATTTTCTACGCCCTCTGCAATCAGTTTGATATTCAATTCATGCGCCATCTGAATGATGGACCGGCAAAGAATAAAGTCATAATTATCGACCTCCAGATTTTTAATGAATGACTTATCAATTTTGACGTAATCAATCTGGTATTTTTTCAGGTAACCAAGCGCGGAGTAGCCGGTGCCGAAGTCATCTATCGAGAGCTTGATGCCTGCCTGCTTCACGTTCTTTAAAGTGTCTTGCGTGACTCTGGATGGTTCGAGTAACAGGCCCTCTGTGATCTCGAAACAGAAGCGTTCACAAGGGATGTTGGAGTGTTGCAGGCGCTTGATAAAGGCCATCAGGTGCTGCGGATGCGCAAATTGTACCGGCGAAATATTAAGGCTGATTTGCGTGCCTCGCAGGCGCAGCAGGTCGATGGCTGACAAATCGTGTAGCACCTCATCAAAAATCCATTTGCCTATCTCAATAATCACGCCGGACTCTTCTGCTAGCGGAATAAATACATCAGGCGGGATGGCGCCGCGTGTGGGATGTAGCCAGCGGATCAGCGCCTCAGCTTTAATCAGGCATAAATCACTCAGGCGATAAATGGGTTGATAAACCAGGTGCAGTTCACCGTTGGCAACGGCCGAGCGCAAATCATGGGTCAGCGAAATACGGTCACGTATTTCTCGTTGCATGGTTTGCGTGAAAAACTGATATTGATTTTTGCCTGCACGTTTGGCGGCATAGAGTGCCTGATCGGCGAACATCATTAATTCTTCGCCGGATTTGCTGTGTTCAGGGAACACGGCGATGCCGATACTGGCAGTGACAAAGTATTGGTTGTCTTCAATGTAAAACGGTGAGCGTATGGTATCTACAATCTTGGCGCCAATTTCGTGCAATACCTGTATATCCCGCAGTTTGGGAATCACCACCACAAACTCATCTCCGCCCAGTTTGGCTGTTGTGTTGCCACTGCGTGCGCAAGACTGTATGCGTAACGCGGCATTTTGCAGCAGGCGATCACCCACGGCATGACCGGCAATGTCATTCACATCCTTAAACCCATCGAGGTCAATCAGTAACAAGCCCAGCTGTTGCTGCGATTGCTGGCACTCGATAATCGCTTCTTCCAGACTTTTTTGCAGCAGATAGCGGTTGGGGAGTTGCGTCAGATAGTCATAGTTCGCCTGCCGCCAAAGTTGCTGGCGAATATCGGCTTCCCTGCGCTGCGCGCGTTGATAGAAGCGCCAGAATTGATACAGCAGTAATACGCACACGATAGAAAATGCCGTGATGCTGGTGGTCACCATCATATGGTTAAACGAGCTGTTGTGCGTGGATGCCGCATGGACTGGCACGGCGACCGCAGTCTGGAGCATCAGCGCCGCAACGGCGGGAATCAGTTTGCCTGCCAGTTTTTTGCGAGCCAGTGGATTGATTGTGGTGTTCATACCGTTCTGTCCCAGTATTTGGAGCACATCGTTTGTGGCCTGGTATGTGCACGCCAGCGATGACGATATTGGCGGCGACAACAAGGGCTAACTCAATTAACGGCCGAATATAAAGAAACTTTAGAGCGGTTTTGAAAAAATAATAAAAAATCGCCTGTTGCGGGACAGCAGGCGATGCATGGTGTGAGGGGTTGCTGAGGTTACTTGGCTGACAAGCAGGACTTCATAAAGGCTTTG
Organism: Methylophilus sp. 14; assembly: GCF_015354345.1. Lineage (GTDB taxonomy): Bacteria > Pseudomonadota > Gammaproteobacteria > Burkholderiales > Methylophilaceae > Methylophilus. Next base: position 408,031 of record NZ_JADKYS010000002.1, read on the forward strand.
CGTTCATCACCGGCGAGTGCTTTGGTTTTTGCATCGGCATTACAGGTCTTCATTTTGTTTTGCTGTGCGGTCAGGCCAGCGCTGGCACCGTCCGCAGACAGGCATTCTTTCATAAAGGCTTTGCGCTCATCGCCTGCCAGCGCTTTGGTTTTCGCATCGGCATTACAGGTCTTCATTTTTTCCTGCTGCGGGCCCGCATTGACAGAGATACAGACGCAAGACAACAACAAGGCAATCACCAGTTTATTCATGAAAGTCTCCAAACAAAAAAGATAAGTATTTTTCGAGTGCAGGCTGCCACTTGGCAGGCCTGTGCCTGGCATTGTGACATAGAGATACGCCGTTGGGTGAATAAAAAAGCCCGGTGCTGGACCGGGCTTTATTGCCAATGATAGCGCTGTGATTAATGAATCGGTACGATATGTAAAGTGCCCGCTTTCATATCAGGAACCAACAGGGATTTACCGTCTGCGGACAGGCTGATATCTGCGGCAGACTGGTAGCCCTGGATAATGCGTTGCGGTGTGGCTTTAGGTTCTGTCAGTTGCCAGACGTTACCGCCTGCCCAGTCGCTGACATACAGCATGCCATTGGCATCCCGTACCAGGCCGTCGGCGCCGCCAAAGCCCTGGTTCAGCAAGGTGACACTGGTTTTCTTGCCACCGATTTGCACACTGAACAATTTGCCTGTGCCAAAGTCAGCTACCAGCAAACGGTCAGGGCCATCCATCAGCAAACCATTCGGGCGCTTGATGCCTGCTTTGGCTTTGAGCACTTGCGTGACTTTGCCATCCGCTGCAATTTTGAAAATACCTGCGCCATTGCCTTGCTCGTCGCCGCTGTCAGACACATACACATTGCCCAGGCCGTCGATTTCAATGTCATTTAAAAACACTGGTTTTTGCGGGAAAGCACTGGCCGCAGCAATCACGGTTTGTGCACCGCTACTGGCATCAATGCGCACGACGCGGTCCATATCGGCGACATACAACTGGCCATCAAACAGATCCAGGCCTTTTGGGTCATTCAGGCCATCGGCCAAGGAGGTGCGTGTGCCGTCGGCGGCAATACGGGTGATTTTGCCATCGCCCAGTTTGCCAAATTCGCCAATTTCAGACATGTAAGTCACGCCTTGCGGAGTCGCAAACACAGATTCCGGCATCACAAAACCGCTCAAGGTGTTGGCTTCGCTGGCAGTGGTCGCTGCTGCGCTATGGGTTTTGCCATCATAGCTGACACGGTAAATCACACCATTGTAGTCATCTGAGACCAGCAGGGAGCCGTCCGGCAATTGCAGGACATCATTCGGTCGGCCCCAGACTTCGCCTTCGGCGCTCAGCCAGCCATCAATAAACGGTTTGGTTTCCTTGACCTGATGTTGCGCGTCAAACGTCACGCGTACCAACTGGTAGCCGACAGGGACTTTGCGGTTCCATGAACCATGTTGGGCAATCACGGCATTGCCCTGATATTCGGCCGGGAACTGTTTGCCAGTATAAAACTTAAAGCCCAGGTTGGCGCTATGCGCCTGAAACTCAGCGACAGGCTTGGTGACTTCTGCAGGCGGCGTTTTGTTTTTCCAGTTCGGGTCGCGCGCATCGCCACCGGCATAATAAGGAAAGCCAAAATGCAAACCGGCTTTAGGCGCCGCATTGAGTTCGTCATGAGGTACATCGGCGCCCAGCAGGTCTACACCGTTGTCAGTGAAAAACAGGGTGTTGGTACCTGGCTGAAAGTCCATGCCGACGGAGTTACGCACGCCTTTGGCAAAGGTTTCTACCTGACTGCCATCTGTATTCATGCGGATAATGGAGGCTTCAATCCCGACCGGGTCACAAATATTGCACGGTGCACCCAGGGTGACGTAAAGCTTGTTGTCCGGACCTGCGGCCAGGTAGCGCCAGCCGTGGTGCGCCTTGTCTGGCAATTTGTCGTAAATGACTTCACGCATGGCCTTGAACGGCAGGGTTAAATCGAAATCGGGGGCGGCATAACGCGTGATGCGATGCTGCTCTGCCACATATAAATGACCATCTACCATGGCCACGCCATTGCCTACGTTCAGGTCATCCAGAATGGTGACGACCTGGTCGGCTTTATGGTCTTTGTTTTTATCAACCACGGCATACACTTTGCTGCCGCGCGTGCCAACGTACACATTACCATTGGTGCCCAACGCCATTTGGCGCGCACCGGGCACTTCTGCGTAGACCTCTACATGAAAGCCTTCAGGTACATGCAGTTTGCTTAAATTGGCGCGTACATCGTTAATATCTGCCCAGGCAGCGGTGGCCAGTGTGGCGAACATGGCGCTGACCAGGCCTGTGATCAGTGGATTCTTTTTCATTGGTATCCCTTTCTCCAAAAGTATTGCAATCAATCCAATTGCAATAAGTCCAGTGTAAGCAGTTGCATCCATCGTGAAAAGTTAAAAAATATGAAATGATTGCCTAATTCTATGGTGGTGGTGATGCTTATTGCTCATTTGGCGTAATATAAATGCCTAATTATTTTATTCGCACTTATATTATGAATAATAACGAATGCTGGCATGCGCACGACAAAGACCGCACGATTGCGCTGCTTTCAGCCTTGACGCCGACTGAGGGCTTTACGCTGACTGCGCTGGATGGCGTCAAACTCATGCGCTGGAACCGCGCCATTCCGCGTAGCCCGGTGTTTTATGAGCCCAGTATTGTCTTTGTTTGCCAGGGTCGCAAAGTGGGCTATCTGGGCGGTGAGGTCTATCAATATAATCCGCAGCAGTTCCTCATTTTGTCGGTGCCGTTGCCATTTGAAAGTGAAACCATTGCCTCGGCCGAAGAGCCCTTGCTGGCCATTTCCATCCGCATCAACCTGTCCATGGTGTCTGAGCTGTTATTAAGTGTGGCGCATGATGCGCCCATGAATATCAATGGCAGAAGCGGCATCAGTTCTACGCCTTTGGATAAGCAACTTTCGAATGCCGTGGTGCGGTTGCTGGAATGTCTGCAATCCAAGGTCGAGGCTTCTGTGCTCGGTCAGTCGATTATTCGCGAGATTCATTACCGCATCCTGCAGTCTTCGCAGGCGTCAGCGATTTTGGCCGCCCATAGCACGCACAACAATATGGGCAAAATCAGCAAAGCGTTACGCTTGATTCACGCTGAATATGCCAATGAACTCAATGTCGATACGCTGGCGGCGGTGTCTGCTATGAGCGTGCCGTCTTTTCATGCCGCCTTCAGAGATGTGACGGCCACCTCGCCGATTCAATATTTGAAGAAAACCCGTTTGCATAAGGCGCGCTTGCTCATGGTACAAGACGGCATTAATGCCACCTTGGCCGCCACCAAAGTGGGCTACGAGAGTGCCTCGCAATTCAGTCGTGAGTTCAAGCGCATGTTTGGCAAAAGCCCGATGGAAGAGGTGAGTGCCGTGCGTAGTGCGTTGATTACCTCGCCCGGTGAGTTTGCGGCCAGTCAGCGGGTTGACCAGTATGTGACTGTGCAACAGTAAGCGCGTCATGATGGCAAGTCAGCAATAGGTGGCAGGTCTGTATCAAAGAGAATTAGGCAAGCATTTGATAAAAGCAGGCAAGCACTTTTGAGTGAGCTTGTTTAGACTGTCTGACGATACAGTGGCGCGGTTTTGCCACTGGTTAACACGTAACAACAGATGATGGAGATGCTATGAAAACTGCCGCCTATGGTGTACAAAATGCGACCTCACCGGTCGCGCCCATGCGTATTGATCGCCGTGAAACGGGCCCGCACGACGTCCTGATCGACATCGAATACTGTGGTATTTGCCACTCGGATATTCACCAGGCCCGCAACGAGTGGGGCGGCGGTTCCCTGTATCCCATGGTGCCCGGCCACGAAATTGTTGGCCGCGTAAAAAGTGTCGGCAGTCATGTCACCAAGTTCAAGCTGGGGCAACTGGTTGGAGTCGGCTGTATGGTCGACTCCTGCCGCCACTGCGAAGACTGTCACGCCGGTGAAGAACAATATTGCGATCATTCGGTGTTTACCTACAACGCCAAAGATCCCAAACATGGCGGCCTGACTTTTGGTGGTTATGCCGAGCGCATTACTGTCGATGAGAACTTCGTTGTCAGCGTACCGGAAAACCTGGATACCAAAGCCGTGGCGCCATTATTGTGTGCGGGCATTACCTTGTATTCGCCACTCAAGCACTGGAATGTGCAGCCTGGCCAGAAAGTTGGCATCATCGGCCTCGGTGGCTTGGGCCATATGGGCGTCAAACTGGCTGCCGCCATGGGCGCGCATGTGGTGATGATTACCACATCAGCGGGCAAGGCTGCCGATGCCACCCGCTTGGGTGCGCATGAAGTGCTAATCTCAAAAGACGCCGATAATATGGCCAAGCATGCCGCCAGTTTTGACCTGATTATTGATACTGTGCCGGTGGCGCATGACCTCAACCCCTACATCGGCCTGCTCAAACGCGATAAAACCATTGTGCTGGTCGGCCCGCTGGATCCAGTTGAGGTGCATGGCGCTAACCTGATCACCAACCGCCGTCAGGTGGCTGGTTCATTGATCGGCGGCATTGCCGAAACGCAGGAAATGCTGGATTTCTGTGGCAAACATAATATTGTCAGCGATGTGGAAATGATCGATGCCAACTACATTAATGATGCTTACGAGCGCATGCTCAAGAGTGATGTGAAATATCGCTTTGTGATTGATATCAACTCAATGAAAGCGTAAGCAAGCGCTTACCAAAAGCCCTGTTCGGTTGAGCAGGGCTTTTTTATTTTGCGTGCTTATTGGGGGCGATTGTGACTCATTGATCAAGACTATTGGCCTGTAAATTCCAGGCCTCAGCGAACGGCCCCCCATTCGCACGCAACACTTCTGGCGGGCCATCTTCAATAATCTTCCCATGTTTCAACACGATAATTCTATCGAAGGTGGCCAGGGTAGACAGCCGGTGCGCGATCGCCAACACAGTACGGCCTTGCATCAGCGAGGCGAGTGCAGATTGGATTTCCTGTTCCGACTCAGAGTCCAGGGCCGAGGTCGCTTCATCCAGTATCAAAATCGGCGCATCTTTTACAAAGGCCCTGGCAATCCCCAGGCGTTGCCGTTGGCCGCCAGACAAGCGGACGCCTTTTTCACCAACGATGGTGCGATAGCCTTTGGGCAGGCTGCGAATAAACGCATCACAATAGGCATTGCGCGCCGCGGTATACACCTCCTCGTTTGAAGCGTCTGGCCTGCCGTAGCGGATGTTCTCAAACACCGAGCGGTGGAACAGCGCAATATCTTGCGGGACCACGGAGATATTTGCCCGCAAGCTGTCTTGCGAGACCTGGTCAATCGGCTGGCCATCAATCAGGATGCGGCCATCCTGAAGATCATCCAGGCGTTGAATCAGGCCGATCAAGGTTGATTTTCCGGCGCCTGAAGCGCCTACCAGCCCGACTCTCTCTCCCGCTTTGATCTCAAATGACAGCTGATCAAACACCTTGTGGCCATCCGGATAGGTATAAGACACTTGTTCAAACACGATATGGCCACTTTTCGCGGCCAGCGCCGATGGCGCATCTGGATCTTTGACTGAGTGGGGCTGGGCAATCACCTTGAGCGTTTCGTTGATGATGCCGAATTGTTGGGCCGTGCCGACCAAGGCCAGCGCCAAGTCTCTTGAACCATGCAATATCCTGAAGGTGAGGGTGCTAACGATGACCACATCGCCGGTGCTAATGCTGCTGGCACGCCATAGTAAGATGGACCAGATCAACATGCCTGCGCCAGTGGCGACCAGGCACAGGTCATGAATCACACGCGCCAGTTCTACATACATCCAGCTACGGCGGTGCGCTTTGGCCTCGCGGTTCAACTCGCGCGACAAGCGGCTTTTTTCGCGATAGCGGGCAGAGAAGGCTTTCACCGTCCATACATTACTCACCACATCAATCATTTTGCCGCTGGCATCGGAGGAGAGCCTGGCGTAGTGATCATGCACCCTGCGGCCACGAATGCCGAAGAGGATCAGCAAGCCCGCGACAAATATCACAGAGCACATCAAGCCTAGACTCATTTGCCAACGGATAGTGGTCAACACGATGATGGCGCCAAGAAAGTCGGTGATCGGCGGCAGGATGCGCCAGAACATGGTGGCAAATATCTCACCCGTGGCGGAGGCGGTAGACGTGATGCGGTTGCCTAGCGCCCCTGAAAAGTGCTGGTTGAAATAACGCATCGAATGGCCGGTCAGATGCTCGAACAGATCTAGCCGGAGATCTACCCCGCTGGCCACAATCGCGCGAGAACCTTGCCAGCCGCCTAGCCGCCACAATAGGTTCTCGACCGTGATCAGTGCCAGAAACAGGGCTAAAGGCCACCAGACATTGGCGCTTGATCGTACGGTATTGTCCATGGCATCTACCAGCAGCTTCATGGCATATTGCACGCCCACCGCTGCGCTGGCGGCGCCGATAATGATGAGAAATACAGAGCCGAACAACCAGGGGCGGCGCTGGATATATAAACACAGAAAAGAGAAAGCTTTCTGCGGGAGAGGGTGGTTTTTCACGTTCACAAGCGAGGGTGGGGCAGTATTAAAGTTGAGGGGCACAGGTGAATTAAACCAGAAAAATCACAGCCATGACGTGAACGTTCTTTTGCTGACGATGATTTTTTACTTGCATTTGGTTTGATTCCATACTATATTGATCCGTACTATGTTGCTACTTAAAGAATTACCCACCTCTAAAAGCCTGGAAAAGTTTGTGACGCGCTATCCCGGCACAGACATTTCCGCCATCTCTGACTTTGTGAGCATTTTGCGCGCGGCCTCGGATATTTCGTCGGCGTTGGATGCCTTGTTGGCTCAGCATGGCTTATTGCAAGGCCGCTGGTGGGTGCTGGTGTTGCTGATGCGCCAGGAAGACCTGACTTCGTCGCCTTCGGATCTGGCCGAAAAGGCGGGCGTCACCAAGGCAACCATGACGGGCTTTATTGATGGGTTGGAGCGGGAAGGGTTGGTGTCACGCTTTATGGATACCAATGACAGACGCAAATTCCTGATCCGTTTATCGATGGCCGGGCAGCAAAAGCTGGATGCAGTGATGCCGGTTTATATTCAATGTGTCACACAGTTTATGGATGTGTTGGCCAAGCCGCAAAGAAATACCCTGATTGCAGATTTGACGACCTTGGCCAGTCGGGTGGATTTAATTAAGTAACACGATGCTTTAAAATTTTTTATTCATTTAGTTTGATCCCATACTATCAATAACCATACTTTATGTTGATGCCATTGATTTTAAGTCTGACTAGCCTGCGTTTGCACCGGGGTTCTCACCGCACACCTTGGGCGGTCTGGGTGTTAGCCTTGCTGTTAAATGGCTGTATCAGCTCTAAAGGCATCGCCCCGACGTCGCAACCGCTGGCGCAGGACAAGCTGGCACTGGGGAAGGCGATAGCGGATGCTGCTGCCATCGCCTGGCCGACCGAGCATTGGTGGCAGGCGTATCAGGATGCGCAGTTGGACCGCCTGGTAGAGAAAAGCCTGCATGATCATCCTGACCTGAAAAAAGCCACTGCACGGATTGCATTATCGACCGCCATGGCCGAGCAGGCGCATGCGTCTACCTTGCCCAATATCGGCGGCAAAGTGAGTTCTTCCCGCGAGCGTTTTACTGAGTTGAGTTTTATCCCCAAACCCTGGGCAGGCCGTTTTAACTGGAATAACCAGGCAACGGTAGATATGTCTTACAACCTGGATTTGTGGAAACAGCAAAAGTCGGCCTGGCTGGCGGCGCTGGATGAGACACATGTGGCCGAAGCGGAAATGCAACAAGTAAAAATTGAACTGACTGCGGCGATGGTGAAAAGTTATATCCGCCTGGCGGCCGAGTACCAATGGCGTGACCTGGCAGAAGAGGAGCTGGATGATCTGCGCCATGAGATTGCCATCGCTAAAAAAGCGCTGGCAGCCGGGCTGAATACCCAACTCAACCTGAGCCGCCTCGAAGCAAAATTGCCAGCGGCACAAAACAAACTGGTGCAAATTGAATTACACCTCACTTTACTCAAAAACCAGATGGCGGCACTCAGTGGTGAAGGGCCGGGCGCAGGTGAGGGCATTACACGCCCAGGCTTGCATTTGTCGGCCAGTATTGGCCTGCCTGATCAGCTACCTGCTAATCTGGTCGGCCGTCGCCCGGATATTGTGGCCGCCAGATGGCGCGTCGAGGCCTCGCAGAAACATATCCAAAGTGCCAAGGCTGCGTTTTACCCGAATATCAATTTGCTCGGCTATATCGGCTTTCAGGCGTTGGCATTTTCTGGCTTGTTTTCGAGTGCCGGTCTGGTGGGCAACCTGGGTCCGGCCATGTCACTGCCGATGTTTGATGGCGGCAAACGCCGGGCTAACCTGTCAGCAGAAACCGCCCTTTATGATATGGCGGTGGAAGATTACAACGCTACCATCCTCAAGGCGCTGGAGGGGATTTCCAACCAGTTGTCCGTATTGAATACCGTGGCCACTGAAACCAACCATACGCAACAGGCGCTGCAAAAAAGCGAACAGGCACATAGACTGGCGGTCAAGAACTACCGCGCAGGCCTGAGTAACCTGATTGAAAGCCTGCAAACCAATGCGCTGGTGTTGCAACAAAAAAGCATACTGGTGGAGCACGAAGCCGTACGGCTGGAGGCTTATGCGACGCTGATGCTGGCGCTAGGCGGAGGCGTGATGGATGCTGAACATGCCGCGCATTAATCATGGCGTGCGGCTGGCTGTTGCGTGCATGCAGCAAGCGGGTGCTGACTGGTATCGACAGGACTTTCCGCTGATTGGCTATTTGTTTAAATACCTGTTGGCGGCATGGCTGGCGTTGTGGGTGGCCTTGAAAATGGAGATGGACCAACCGGCCACAGCGCTGCTGACGGTGGTGATTGTGATGCATTTCCGTTCCGGCATGGTGATGACCAAAAGTTATTACCGCCTGATCGGCACCGTGATCGGTATTTTGTTTTCCATGCTGCTGGTAGCTTGGTTCGCTCAGGACCGCTTTCCCTTTTTTATCGCTGCAGCACTCTGGATAGGCTTGTGCACGGCGGGTTCGCTGGTGACGCGCAATTTCCAGTCATATGGCTTTGTGCTGGCTGGCTATACCTTGTGCATCGTCGGTCTGCCGGCCACGCTCACGCCTTGGCACACCTTTCAAATTGCGTCGACCCGCTTGTCTGAAATTGGCGTGGGGCTGTTAAGCGCGACTTTGGTCAGTGAGCTGGTTTTGCCACAGCGCCTGTGGGAAAACATCCAGGCGGTGGTGCGCAGCAAGTTCCGCGATTTCAGTCAATTGCTCGGTACCGGCGCACCCGCGGGCCTCAACCAGCCTTTTCTCAAGTTTATGCAGGACCTGTATCAACTGGAGTCTTTCCGCGCATCGGTGCAGTTTGAAACCGATGATGCACGCGTGCACAGCACGACGATCAATCAGCTCAATGTGCGGTTTACAGCGGTGTCTACCACGTATGTGGTGTTTCAGCGCCTTGTGCAGCGATTGCAGGCGCGCGGCCGCAGCGCAGAAGCAGAGGCTTTGCTGGCCTTGATGCAGCCGTTGGCTGAGGCGGTTTTAATTGATGGGCGTCCGGCCAGCGATGCCCAGGGGCTGGCGGGTTTGCAGCAGGCAGTGACTGATTTTCAGCTCGGCTTTACTGCCTTATTCAGCCGACAGTTGCAGGCGTTGGCCTCGCTACCTGATGTGAATCGCCTGGAGGTGGAAACCGGGGCCGAACTGTTACAACGTCTGGCCACTGAGTTGGCATCGTATCTGCAAACCTATGTGTTGCTGGTGGCGCATCCACGCGCGCGCCAGGTCGATCGCCGTGAATTTACCGCTGACCAATTGCATATGCACATCGATTGGCTGCCGGTGTCCATTGCAGCGATCCGTGGGGCGCTCACCTTACTAATCCTGGCGGCCATCTGGATGACCATAGACTGGCCTTCAGGCATCCTGGCCATGACCCTGGGGGTGATTACCAGCACGCTGTTTGCGGCCAGTCCGGCGCCGATGGCGACAATTCGTCAGTTTGCGGTGGGCGTGTTGTTGGGCATTGCGCTGGTGTATGTGAGCAATGTGTTCTGGCTCACGGCGGCGCACGACTATGTGATGCTCTGTATTGTGATTGCCCCGGCCATTTTGCTCACCGCCTGGTTAAGTGGCAGACCCACAACGGCCTTGGTGGGTGCGGGGTTGGGCATTGCCTACTTTTTAATGGTTGGCTTTAACCAGGCACTGGGGGATAACCCGGTGAAATACTTCAACGACTCGATTGCCCTCATGATTGCGCTGGTGGTGTCCGGCATCATGTTCAGCCTGACTGACTATGCCGCCAGCCCGTGGGCCAAAGCGCGCGTGTTTGCCCAGTTGCGTCAACTGGTGGTCGATGCTTGCCGCAACCCCGACATGACCGCCACCGCCTTTGAAATGCGCGCGCGCGACCTGATCCAGCGTTCTGGCAATGTACACCGGCCACAGGATGCCGACAGTGTACGCATGGTGGAGGCTTTGTGTGCCACGCTGGAAATCGGCCATGCCGTGATTGCCTTGCGCACTGCCGCGGCAGAGTTGTCGACGCAGCCATTGCTGCAACATACCATTGCGCAGGTGGCGCACTATTACAAACAGCCTGTGCACAGCAATCAGCAGCAGGCTTTGCAGTGGCTGGACCATTTCCTGGCCTGGTTGCAGGGCGGTGAGTATGGTCAGGCATTGGCACCGTTGCAGGCGCAAAAGCTCACCACCCAATTGCATTTTATTCGGCTGGTGATCGCGGCGGAAACACCGGAGGGCCAGCATCCGCCTTTGAATAGGGAGGTGAGTCATGTTGCATGAGTGGATTCCGCGTGAGTTGGCGTTTCTGGATGCGCATGTGCCGACTTTGTTTCTGGCGTTTTTATTGGCCGCGGGGGCGATATGGTTGCTGGATAAATGGCTGGCCGCGTGGAATCTCTACGACCTGGTCTGGTACCCGGCGCTGCTGCGCGTCGCGCTGTTTTTTAGCTTGTTTTCCGTGTTTGGTTTAATGGTGTATTGAAAGGCTGCTTATGCAAACGCAACACCTCTGGTTTAGGGCCACAAAAGGCATCCTTAGAGTAGGCATTACGCTGGCGATTGCCGTCGCCGCCGGGCTATTGGCATACAAGTTATGGGTGCGCTATACCGATTACCCGTGGACGCGCGATGGCCGCGTGCGTGCCGATGTGGTGAATATTGCGCCGGATGTGGCGGGCCTGGTGACGGCGGTGCCCGTGCGCGATAACCAGTATGTGCATCAAGGTGACGTACTGTTTCGCATAGACACCATGCATTACCAGCATGCACTGGCGGAAGCGACGGCGGTGGCCCAGCAAAGAAAGTCAGTCTGGGAGATGAAAAAACAGCAATCTGCGCGCCGCGCGCATCTGGACGATGAAGTCATTTCGCGCGAAAACCGGGAAGATACCGATCTTTCTGCGGTGGCAGCCAAAGCCGAATACGAGGCGGCTGTGGCACAGGTCGAAAAAATCAAACTCGACCTGGAGCGTACGGTGGTGCGCTCGCCAGTCGATGGTTGGGTATCCAACCTGTTGGTACGTCCCGGGGATTTTGCCCAGGTGGGTGCCGCCAAGCTGGCGGTGATCGACCAGCATTCATTCTGGGTGTATGGCTATTTTGAAGAGCACAAACTGGGCATGATCAAGGTGGGGGATGCCGCTGAAGTACAGTTGCTGGGCAGCCACACCACGCTCAAAGGCCATGTCGAAAGCATAGCGCATGGCATTACCGACCGAGATAACCCGACCGATATCCGCCTGCTGGCCAATGTGAACCCGACGTTTAACTGGGTGCGCCTGGCGCAGCGTATTCCGGTGCGTATCCATTTGGACCAGATGCCGACCGAGCTGCCGTTGGTGGCGGGCATGACCTGTTCGGTGGTGATCAGCCACGGCTAAGCAGGTGGCCTATGCAGCAGAATCAGGCTGTCTCTGTTAAGATGGTTATTCATTGATCACAATCTAAGCGCATGCTTACCGAAAAACCGCCCGCGGGACTGCTGTCCCTGATTATTTCAATTATCGCCTACCTGGCATTGGCGCAAGCCGACAAAGTCATGCATATCGGCCAGCCCGAATCACTGGCCATCTCTATCCTGTTTGTGCTGCTGATTATTAACCTGGCTTTCCAGTTGTCGTTTCAGGTCGAATACGTGGCCGAGCAGCTCAAAGAGCCTTATGGCACCATGATACTGACCATCAGTGCTGTCATTATTGAGGTGGTGATTATTGTCATGATGCTTAGCCATACGTCTTCGACCACGCTGGCCAGGGATGCGATTTATTCGGCGGTGATGCTGGATATCAACGGCATTCTTGGCTTGTGTGCCATTGTCGGTGGCATCAAATATGGCGAGGTCGAATACAACGTCAACTCCGGCAATACATATATTGTCATGATCATGACCGCACTGGGCATCTCCATGGCCTTGCCCGCGTTTTTGCCGCCCGAGCACTGGCGTTTGTATTCGATGTTTACCATCGTCACCATGAGCGTGTTTTATGCCTTGTTCCTCAAAATGCAAACCGGGCGCCACCGTAACTACTTCAGTTACCGCGACCAGCATCAGGCGCAAAGCGGGCAGCCAGCGGGCGTGATGAACGCGGATGTCAGATTTTCCATTCTTTACATGTTGGCAGGCATCATTACCATCGGTTTCCTGTCTGAGGAGATGAGCATGCATATGGATGCCGGTTTAACTGGCAGCGGCGTGCCCCCGATTGTGGCTGCGATTGTAGTGGCGATTATTGCCGCCAGCCCGGAAGTACTCACAGCGTTAAAGGCGGCGGTGAATGACCGCATGCAAACGGTAGTGAATATTTCACTGGGGGCCACTTTGTCGACTGTGATCCTGACCGTGCCGGTGATTGAAGCCATTGCCCTGATCGAAGACAGGCCGCTGATAGTTGGTTTGTCGCCGACGCAGATGGTGATGACCTTCCTCACCTTGATTGTCGCGACGATTAATCTGCATGATGGTGAAACCAATGCGATTGAAGGCATGACACATTTTGTCTTGTTTATGGCTTTTGCCATGTTGGCCGCGTTGGGGATGTAGGGTTGTTTTTTTGAGTGTTTGTCGCGAAATAGTCTGCCTTTATGAATACCGTTCTTGAATTGATACAGCACTATGGCTTGCTGATTGTGTTTGCCAGTGTGTTCCTCGAGCAAATGGGCTTGCCGCTGCCAGCTTACCCGACCCTGTTACTGGCAGGCGTGTTGATTGGCAATGGCCAGTATTCCTGGGCCGCAATGTTGCTGGTGGCGATGGTCGCTGCCTTGCTTGCCGACTCGATCTGGTACCGCGCCGGACGCAAATATGGCAAGCGTGTCATGGGCAAATTGTGCAAGATATCCTTGTCGCCTGATACCTGTGTGCGCCAAACCGAAGCCCTGTACTTAAAATTCGGCCCGCCTGCCTTGCTGGTGTGCAAGTTTATTCCCGGTTTTGCTTCTATCTCCAGTGCGCTGGCAGGCTCTTCCGGCACGCGCTACTGGCTGTTTGCACTCATGGATGGCCTGGGGGCCTTGTTGTGGGCTGGGTCTGCATTGTGGCTGGGCAATTTGTTCAGCTCTGCGATTGATGAACTCATGCTCACCCTGGTTGAAATGGGCAAGTGGGGCACCTTGCTGGTGCTGGTCCTGATCACGGTATTTATTGCCGCCAAATGGTGGGACAGGCAGCGCTTTATCAAAAGCCTGCGCATGGCACGTATCAGCGTAGATGAATTAAACACCTTGTTGACTAGCGGCGCGGCACCAGTGATTCTCGATACGCGTGCCAAACACCTGGTCGACGATGGCTGGATTCCGGGTGCGCAGTTTGTCACTCTGGATGAAGTGGATCAGTTGGTGTTGGACATCGATGAGGATGCGCCGGTGGTACTGTATTGCTCTTGCCCGAATGAGGTGACGGCGGCCAAAGTCGCCAAAAAACTTATCGGCCGCGGCTACCGAAATATCCGTCCGCTGACGGGCGGCATCGATGCCTGGCGGGATGCTGGTTTTGAGGTCAGCATGACAGCCGTGGAGAAAACGTTAGATGTTTAACGTGGTCGGTATTGCGCTCAAGCGGCCTTATACCTTTGTGGTGATGGCCTTGCTGATTTTAATTTTCGGCACGCTGTCTGCCATACGCAGTCCGGTCGATATTTTTCCTGAAATCCGTATCCCGGTGGTGGCCGTGGCCTGGCAATATACCGGCCTGCCGCCTGATGATATGGCGGGGCGCATCACCACGCTGTACCAGCGCAGCTTAACCACGACCGTCAACGATATTGAACATATTGAAGCTAATTCTTATAACGGCTTCGCCATCGTGAAGATCTTTTTCCATGCCGGGGTCAATATCGCTACGGCCAATGCGCAGGTGTCGGCCATCTCGCAAACGGTGACGCGGCAAATGCCGCCTGGCACCACGCCGCCGCTGATCCTGAATTACAACGCTTCTACGGTGCCTATTTTGCAGATTGCCCTGTCCGGCAAAGGTCTGACTGAGCAAAACCTGGCCGACCTCGGCCTGAACGCTGTGCGTATCCGCCTGGTGACGGTGCCCGGGGCAGGCGTGCCTTTCCCTTATGGCGGTAAAAGCCGTCAAATCCAGATCGACCTCAATCCGGCCGCCTTGCAGGCCCGCGGCTTGTCGGCACAGGATATTGCCAATGCGCTGGCGGCCCATAATATGGTGGTGCCAATCGGCACGCAAAAAATCGGCAGCATTGAATACACCTTAAACCTCAATAATGCCGCGGCGGCGATTGAAGACCTGGCCAATATTCCGGTGAAGGTAGTCAACGGCGCCACCGTCTATATGCGTGATGTCGGCCAGGTACGCGACGGCAACCCGCCGCAAACCAACATCGTGCATGTGGATGGTAACCGTTCTGTGCTCATGACCATCCTCAAGAATGGTGCGATTTCGACGCTGGCCATTGTCGACGGCATTAAAGCCAAGCTGGAGGAAATCAAACCTGGATTGCCAGATACACTGGTGGCTACACCGATCAATGACCAGTCTATTTTTGTGCGCGCTGCGATTGATGGTGTGGTGTTTGAAGGCGTGTTGGCGGCAATTTTAACCAGTCTGATGATTTTGCTGTTTTTGGGTAGCTGGCGCTCGTCGCTGATTATCGCCACCTCGATTCCGCTGTCTATTTTGGGCGCGATTATTGGGTTATCAGCCATCGGCGAAACGCTGAATATTATGACCTTGGGTGGCCTGGCGCTGGCGGTAGGTTTGCTGGTGGATGAGGCGACCGTCACCATCGAAAACATCAACTGGCACCTGGAGCAGGGCAAGCCGGTTGAGCAGTCTATCCTCGATGGCGCAGCACAAATCGTCACGCCCGCGTTTGTGTCGCTGCTGTGTATTTGTATCGTGTTTGTGCCGATGTTTTTCCTCGAAGGTGTGTCGCGTTACCTGTTTGTGCCGATGGCCGAAGCCGTGATGTTTGCCATGGTCAGCTCGTTTATTTTGTCGCGTACGCTGGTGCCCACCATGGCCAATTACCTGCTTAAACCGCACTTGCCTAGCGACGAGCACAAGCCAGTCAGCCGCAATCCGCTGGTGCGCTTTCAACAATGGTTTGAGGCTGGATTTGAGCGCATCCGTCATGGCTATAAAGCCGTGCTGATCCTGGCTGTCGGCCATGGCCGCGTGTTTATGCTTGGCTTTATGGCCGTGGTCATGCTGTCGTTTTTATTATTGCCCATGTTGGGCAGTAACTTCTTCCCCAGTGTCGATAGCGGGCAAATTCTCATGCATGCACGCGTGCCGGTGGGGACGCGTATTGAAGATACCGCCAACCGTTTTGCCCATATCCAGGCAGCGATTAAACAAGTGATTCCGGCAGATGAAATCCTGACGATTGTCGACAACATCGGCATGCCGATCAGCAGCATCAACATGACCTATAACAATACTGGCCTGACCGGTGCGCATGATGGCGATATCCAGATTGCGCTTAAAGCACATCATGCACCGACTGCCAGCTATATTCGCACCCTGCGCGAAGTATTGCCCAAGCAGTTTCCGGATACGACCTTTTCGTTCCCCCCAGCCGATATTGTTAGCCAGATCCTGAATTTTGGTTCGCCTGCGCCGATTGATATCCAGATTCGTGGCGGTAAACTGGCGGATGACTTTGCTTACGCCAACCAGTTGCTGGCCAAAGTACGCACCGTGCCTGGCGTGGTCGATGCCCGTATCCAGCAGTCACGCAGCCGGCCGTCATTTGATATCGCCATTGATAAAACCCGCGCGCAAGAGATTGGCATTAGTACGCGCGATGTGACCAATAGCATGGTGATTAATATGGCGGGTAGCTCGCAGGTGTCACCCACCTATTGGCTCAATCCGGCCAATGGCGTCACTTATCCTATTGTGTTGCAAACGCCGCAATACCAACTGGATAGCCTGAGTGCACTGGCCAATTTGCCGATCAGCGGTAGCGATGGCCCGTTGCAGACCCTGGGTGGAATTGCCACCTTTAAGCGCAGTGTCGGTAATGCGGTGGTCAGTCAGTATGATATCCAGCCTATGGTGCAAGTACATGCCAGCACGCAGGACCGAGACCTCGGTGCCGTGGCGGCCGATATCCGCAAGATACTGGACGAGACCAAGGACCAGGTACCCAAAGCGGCGACTGTGGTGATGCTGGGCCAGGCTTACACCATGGACCATGCGTTCACTGGCCTGTTTTTTGGCTTGCTGGGGGCGATTGTGCTGATTTACCTGCTGATTGTAGTCAACCTGCAATCCTGGAGTGACCCGTTTGTGATTATCTCTGCCTTGCCTGCGGCACTGGCAGGCATCGTCTGGATGCTATTTGTGACTTACACCCCCTTATCAGTGCCTGCCCTGACGGGTGCGATTATGTGTATGGGCGTGGCGACGGCCAACAGTGTGCTGGTGATCAGCTTTGCCCGTGAACGCCTGGCCGAGTTGCAAGATGCCACCGCGGCGGCGATTGATGCCGGGTTTGTGCGGTTCCGTCCGGTGTTGATGACGGCGCTGGCAATGGTGATCGGCATGACGCCGATGGCCTTGGGCCTGGGGGAGGGCGGTGAGCAGAACGCCCCCTTGGGCCGTGCCGTGATTGGGGGCTTGTTATTTGCGACGGTGGCGACGCTGCTGTTTGTGCCGGTGGTGTTTAACGCTATCCACAAAAAGCACTACCCAGGCCCTGTCAGTGATTCTAGCGGAGATTTAAATGCATAATGCGACAACGGGGACTGCCCGTGGACTCAAACTGGGCGGCTTGCTGCTCGCCCTGGCCGCGATTGGGATCGTGGTCATTGGCGTCACCAGCCGTGCTGGCAACCACGAAAAACTCAAAGCGTGGACCGACAAGCAGGCAGTGGCTACTGTGAGCGTCAGCCAGCCTGACCAGGGTGCAGAAGCGGGCAGCCTCAACCTGCCTGGCCGCTTTGAGGCCTATGCTCGCGCGCCCATTTACGCGCGCGTCAGTGGCTATTTAAAACACTGGAAAGTGGATATCGGCGGCAGTGTTAAAAGCGGCCAACTGCTGGCAGAAATCGAAACGCCGGACCTCGACCAGGAGTTGTTGCAGGCCAAGGCAGACCTAGCCAGTGCCCAAGCTAATGTCGCGCTGGCCGAGACCACTGCCAAACGCTGGCAGGAGATGCTGAAAACGCAGTCGATTGCCCGGCAGGAAGTGGATGAGAAGGTCGGTGATTACCAGAGCAAACAGGCGATTGTCAAAGCAGCTGAGGCCAATGTGAACCGCTTGCTTGCACTCAAGAGCTTTGCCAAAATCTTGGCGCCTTTTGATGGTTCGGTGACTGCGCGTAATACGGATACCGGTGCCCTGATTAATGCAGGCAATAGTGGCACCACGGCGCAGCCATTGTTTGAAGTGTCCAATACGCGCAAATTGCGTTTGTATATCAATGTGCCGCAAAACTATGTCGGCCAGATCAAACCCGGCGGCAAAGCCCAGTTTACGGTACCAGATTCGCCAGATGCCGTGTTTGAGGCCACCATACAGTCGACCTCGGGCGCCATCAATGCGTCATCTGGAACGACCTTGGTACAGTTGCTGGTGGATAATGCAGCTGGTCGTTTCCTGCCAGGTGGTTTTGCCAATGTAAACCTGGTGCTCAATGATGCCGCTGGCCGCTTGAGTATCCCCGCCAGTGCACTGATTTTTGACCAGAATGGGCTGAAAGTCGCCACCGTCGGCCAGGATCACAAAGTGGTATTAAAGACGATTACCATTGCCCGTGACCTCGGCAAAACGCTGGAAGTGCAGTCTGGTCTGACCAGTCAGGATCAGGTGATTGAGAATCCGCCAGATGGTGTGACGGATGGTGTGCTGGTGAATATCGCCGCAGGCGCAGATGCACCCAAGTAAGGAAATGGGGGCGTTTCGTTAGCGGGTGAGTATCAGCCAGCCGCTTAAGGCCACCGCAGTGGCGGCCAGAAACAGGTTGACCGCAGGCGGCAACCACAGCACATGGCCGCGCGGTTTTTCCTGGATGTTCAGCGACTGGCAAAAGACCAGGAACTGCACCGCAGACAATAAGGCCGTACAGGCACCCATCAGAATAAAGCCGACCCCGATATACAGCGACAATGCACTTTGCGCATGCGGCAGCGGGTGGTCGTGTGCCACCAGCTGCATAAACAGGCCAAAGCGCTCAATCACAAAACCCAGCCCCATCAGGGCAATCGCTGAGCGTTGCCAAGCCAGCATGGTGCGTTCAGCAGCGAAATAAACACGGGGGTCATCAAGGTAAGACATAGGGTTTATTTCCTCTTTTAGGTTTTTCGTTGTGCCGAAATCACGCCTGGCACCTGCTGCAGCCGCAGCAGCAAGTGCTGCAACTGGTCAATATCGGTGAGCTCTACCGTAAACTGCATCAAGGCCACATGGTTGCGGCTCAGTGTGTTGGCCTTGGTGGTATTGATTTTTTCACGTGCAAACAACTCGCTGATGTCACGCAGCAAGCCCTGCCTGTCGTTGGCTTCCAGCACAATATCCACTTCTGATAAGCCTGATTGGCTGTTGCCCCATTGTGCCGCCAGCAACCGGTTTTGGCGAACCTCGGCCAGACGGCTAATAAAGGTGCAGGCCTGGCGGTGGATGGTGACGCTGTGGTTGCGTGTCAGGTAGCCAACGATGGGCTCGGGCGACACCGGTTTGCAGCATCTGGCCATGGTGGTTTGCACGTTGCCTATGCCTTCAATGGTGACGCCCGCATGGTTGACCTGCGAGGCGGTTGGACGTTTGACCAGTGGCGGTGCGGGTGCCGGTTCGGCAGGGGCGATTTCGCCCTGGATGGTAATGGCAATCTGGTGCTCGCTAATGTCACCGCGCCCAATCGCCGCCAGGCAGTCTTCCAGTTTCTGAAATTGCAATTTTTGTGCAATGCGCTCCAGCGGCAGGCTGCTGGCGCCAGCTCTATGCAATTCTTTATCTAGCTTGGCGCGGCCCTGTGCGACATTCTCGTCAAAGTGCTGGTATTTAAACCAGTGCCTGACCTTGGCGCGCGCACTCGGGCTTTGCAAAAAGCCCAATGATGCATTCAGCCAGTCGCGGCTAGGGGCGCCCTGTTTTGCGGTGAGAATCTCTACGCGTTGCCCGTTCTCCAGCCGTGTGTGCAGTGGCACGATTTGACCATTGATTTTGGCGCCCTTGGTTCTATGGCCGAGGTCGGTGTGCAAGGCATAGGCAAAATCAATCGGCGTGGCGCCATGCGGCAAATCAATCACCTTGCCTTGCGGGGTTAACACATACACTTTGTCCTGGAACAGTTCGCTATTAAATTGTTCCAGCAAATCGCCATGGTCGGCCACGTCGTCTTTCCAGGAAAGAATCTGGCGTAACCAGGCAATTTTTTCATCAAACCTGGCATCGGACTTGGCGCCTTCTTTGTAACGCCAGTGTGCCGCCACGCCCAACTCCGAATGCTGGTGCATTTCAAAGGTGCGGATTTGCACTTCCAGCGCCAGGCCGCGCGGGCCACTCACTGCCGTATGCAATGAACGGTAATTGTTGCTTTTCGGGCGTGCGATATAGTCGTCAAACTCACCCGGAATCGGCTGCCACAGATGATGCACCAGGCCGAGTGCGGTATAGCAGTCCTTGATATCATCGACCATAATGCGCACGGCACGCACGTCATACAGCTGGTTAAACTGCAAATGCTTGCTCTTCATTTTTTTGACGATGCTGGAGATATGCTTGGGCCGACCGCTGACTTCCGCCTTGACGCCCGCCAGCGTGAGTTCGTGTTGCAGTTGGGCGACCACGTCTGCAATATATTGTTCGCGATCCACGCGCCGCTCGTCCAGCATCTTCGCCACTTCTTTATACAACTGTGGCTCCAGGTAGCGCAGCGATAAATCTTCCAGCTCCCATTTCAATTGCCATACGCCCAGCCTGTTGGCCAGCGGGGCAAAAATACTCTGGTTCTCGCGGGCCACCTGCGCCTGTACCTCGGGACTGGCCCCAGCGAGGTGTCGCAGCAATTGCGTGCGTTCTGCCAGCTTGATCAGGACCACGCGGATATCCTGCACCATGGCCAGCAGCATTTTGCGCAGCGCTTCCAGCTGTTGTGCACGGTCATGCTGTGCGCTATCGACCTCACTCAAGGCCTGGATCTGTGACATCCGGGCGATGCCCTCGACCAAATTCACCACCGTTGGACCGAACTGGCTGGATAACTCAGCTGGCCAGTCGCTTAAGCAGTCAGGCGTTGCCTGTAAGATCGCAGCCACCAGGCTATCTGCATCCATATTCATCTCAGCCAGGATGGCGGCAGTTTCCAGCGCATGTTGCAGCAAGGGGCTGCTGTTTATGGCGCATTTTTCACGATATAGCGTGGCTGCCAGCTCACCTGCCTGGCGAATCTGCGCTAATTCATGCGGGCTAAAACGGGACGGTAAAGACGCAATCCATGCGGTGAGCGCCTGAGGATCGTTGGCAATAGGAGTGTGTGCGGGGCGACTGACTGAAACCATGAAGTATTATCGCCGCGATTGCGCATGAGCGTAAAGCTAAAACGCGCCATGACCATGGTCAGGGCGCGTGATCTGGATCAGCGGTTATGCAAACAGGCTGATACCCAACACTGCAGCCAGGGCAATACCAATCGCCAGCAGCAGGAAAATAAAGAAGAACACTTTTGAGATCGTGGCGGCACCAGACTCAATGCCCCTGAAACCCAGTAAACCAGCCACAAAAGAGATCACAAGAAACAGCAATGCATAATAAAGCATAGGTCTGACCTTTCGTTTTAGACAGGGAAGATGTTGGCATCTTAAAAGGCCAGGCAGGCTTGCCCTATCGGTGCTTCGCTAAATTGCTGGTCAGAATTTACCTACGGCCTCGCGTTTTACAAAGGTTAATCCTCTTCGCCTGTTCACCAAATGCGCTATATTGGCAGAGGTCAGATGTCATCTGCCCATTTAAATAAAAAGCATCCTCAATGAAGGGAGCGTGCCATGCGTTCGACCATCATCCCTGCCAGCGTTCGCCTGGCTTGCTCGCTCATGATGCTGCCATGTCTGTTGCCAGCGTTGGTGTTGGCCGCCAGTGACAGTGCCAAAGTGATACATGCACCGCTGCCTGGCAGCAAAGCCGCGGCCAAACCGGCAGTTGTTGCGCTCGTCAGCATGGATGAAGTGTTACCTGATTGCCAGCAGCAAGTCACGGTGACGACCGTGAAAACCGTGGCTTACAGCGAGAGTGGCATGACGCCGGAGAAAATTGGCGTTGACTGGCGGGGGCGTCAGCTCGATATTGCGACCAACGTCGGCGAGAACCCGGTGCTGTCGCTGGAGGAAATCCAGGCCGCGCACCAGTTTATCAAGATCGGCAAACGCTACCTGATTCATTTTCAGTCGTGTGGTGACGGTAGTGGCCAGCGTAGCCTGATTAATATGTACGCTGAACACATGACACCTGCGCGCCCCTCGCGCAAAATTAAAACCTAGTCACCTGTGCCGCGCAGGCCTGATGTGTTGCATTGCCAAGTTGCGCTTGGTTTTATGCGCCAGGCAGAAGCGCGGGTGAAGGTTATGCCAGTTTTTACTAACTCAAGCGCTTGTTATGGCGGATGATTGCAGCAACCATCTATGAACATATAACAGGGGATTTGACATGGGCAGTTTTAGTATTTGGCATTGGGTCATTGTGTTGGCAGTGGTGACCATGGTGTTTGGCACCAAGCGGTTGCGTAACCTGGGGGGCGATGTGGGTGGCGCGGTGAAAAGTTTTAAAGAAGCCATGAACGAGCAACCCGCTGCCATCGAGGATCAATCCAAGCATGTTTGAGGTCGGGTTTTCTGAAATCATCGTCATCGTCGTGGTGGCGTTGATTGTGATCGGCCCCGACAAACTGCCAAAGCTGGCCAGAACCTATGGCCTGCTTTATGGTAGGGCGCAACGCTATATCTCTGGCGTGAAGCAGGATATTGACCGCCAGGTGGCGCTGGATACCATGAAGAAAGCCACGGCAGATGCGCAGCAGAAGTTGTTGTCCATGCAATCTACCTTGATTGATGTGCATACAGAAATTGAGGATATGGTACTGCCACCAGCTGCTGCGAAACCGGCACCACCGGTGCCAGTTGCCGAGCCAGTCGCTTTAAAGTAAAACCAAGATGGAACACACCGATACCCTCAGCCATTTTTACGAGTTACGCACGCGTTTTATCCGCATCTTGCTTGGCCTGTTGCTGGCCGCATGCGTGACCGTGCCATTCGCCAATGAGTTGCATCAGTTTTTTGTGGCGCCTTTGCTGAGCCAGTTGCCAGCAGGGGGTAAGATGATTGCCACTTCTGTCACGTCTCCTTTCATGATTCCACTCAAGATTGCCTTGTATGTGGCATTTGTATTAAGCCTGCCGCACACTTTGTACCAACTGTGGAAATTTGTGCAGCCAGGGCTGTATCCAAAAGAAAAATTCATGAGCGTGCTGGGCGTATTGGCCAGTTTATCGCTCTTTATGCTGGGCGCCTGTTTTGCCTTTTATGTGGTAATCCCGGTGGTGTTCAAATTTATTATCGGCAGCGCACCGGCCGGGGTGGCAGTGATGACCGAGATCGGTAATTACCTGGATTTTCTCATTTCTATCACACTGGCGTTTGGGGTGTCTTTTCAAACGCCGATCATCGTGGTGGCGATTGCCTACATGGGACTGGTCGAATTACAGACTTTGAAAGAAAGCCGTGGCTATGTGATTGTCGGCGCATTTGTCGTGGGGGCGATCTTTACCCCGCCGGACATCATTTCGCAATGCATGCTGGCCATTCCGCTGTGGTTGTTATATGAGCTTGGCTTGCTGGTGGCGCGTGTATTAATTTACCGCCGCAATCGCGCAGAAATGGCGCTGCTGCCAAACCATTAAGAATGAAATGATGGATAGTGTAAAAAAGAGGCCTACTTCAGGCCTCTTGCTCTTTGCAGGGTGTCTATCGGGCATTCCCCAAACAGTTCACGGTAATAGCGCGAGAACAGGCTCATATGCCAGAAACCCCACTTGCTGGCCACGTGCGCAATGCTGGAAACATCTTTGGACGCATTGAGCAATTCAATGCGGATGCGTTGCAGGCGCACATTGCGCATATAGGTGACGGGAGTAATGCCCAGCACTCGGATAAACGCATGGTTCAGGGTTCTACGGCTGACTTTTAAAGCCTTGCACAGCTCTTCAATGGTGAGCGGGAAGCTCGGGTTGGTTAAGGTTGAGCTCCTGACGCGATTCACAATATAGCGCGGAATGCGGTGATCAAAGTGCGGATGCGTGTTTTCACTGGCATGGAACAGCGCATGCAGACAGGCCGACATCAGGTCCTCTTCAAAGCTTTCCCATTTTTGCCTGTTATCCAGCTGTTGCTCCTGCTCAGCGCCAAATTGCAAACCATATTGCAGTGCGCTGAGTAATAGCCTGGCGACATTCGCAGGCAGTAACTCTACCGGTTTGATCGCCCCCATCACTTGGCTGAAGTTCATCCAGTCTATTTTCTCTGCATAGGCTTCGAGTCGTTTGGCCGGGATGACTGCCACGGTGATTTCTGAAATGGTCGATGTCCTGAAGTACAGCTCGGCATTTTTATCCAGGGTGATCAGCGAGTTGACGCGCACCGGCAACAATCCCCAACTGGCTTCGCCTTCGACCACCGTGGTGAGGCCGATGACATAAGAGTCTTGCGGCGCACTGGCAATTTGGTCCACCGCCCGGTTCATGGTTTCAGTGAAGATTTGGATGCCGTTACAGCTCACACTGTTCACGGTGCCAGAAAACACACCTTTACTCAACTGCGTATAGTCCTGTGACCAAAACGGCAAAGCATCTGCCTGTTCCAGCACATCGCCGGTGTTGCGTTTGACTAGGTGAAAGTCAGGGCTGACCAGCTGGTCCAGCCCCAGTATCGTTTCTCTAAACCCCATTTTAATCGCTCCTGATATTCACCGCTTTAGAGAGTGCGGTTGGGATATCCATGAAAGTCCATTTATATAAATATTCGGACTAAATTCATTGTTTTTTATTATTTTTATTGCTTTTTAGGCCTTAAACACCCGGTTTTATTATTTTTTATGGCAGAAAAACTGCCTATGAATGCCACTTTAGAGTGGAAATCTCCAGATGGATAGCAATAAACGGCAAAACACGCAGGCTTTTTCTGCATTTTTCCGCAGCTTTGCCAATTCTTGCTACATCGCTTTCTGCATCGTCGCTATTGTCACATCGCTTCAAATTGAAATGAATCAACTGGCTGCTAGTGCCAGGCAGGGGGTAATCATGGGGGACCGCGGTGTTTGCATCATGACAAACAATGTTGCAAAACACCAGTCATGACAGGCGGTTTTACGCCTGAATTTCCTTGCCTTTCTTTCTAGCCTGGTTGATGCATCAACACTAAAAAATGAAAGAGCGATGAGAGAGGAAATCTATGCACGAGGAAAGAAAGCGCCTGTTTGGCGCATGGTTGTTATTTGCCCTGCTTGCCAGCCAGGCTCAGGCAGAGGAAGTAGGCCTTGATAAGGGCGTGCAGTCTGAGCCCGTTGGGTCTCCGCACCACATCAATGGCAATGTCGGCATCTATAGTGATTATCTGTTCAGGGGCATTTCGTATGGACGTGGCCGCGGTGCTTTCCAGGCGGCCATTGATTATTCACATGAGAGTGGCTGGTTTTTAGGGCTGGGGTATACCAATGTTAATAAAGATGCGATTTATGGCAATACCTATGAGGTCGACTTGTATGGCGGATTAAAAAAGACCTTTGCGAACGATGCCACCGTGACGGCTGGGTTTATCGAATATTACTACCCGCAAAACCGGCACTATGTGGGCCAGCATCCACATGTGGCAGAGGCCAATATCGCGGTGGATTACCATCAGTTCAATCTCAAATATTCACATTCACTCACAGACTGGTTTGGCGTCAATACGGTGTCTATGGGGCATGCCATGGTAGGCAATCACGAGATGGGTGAGGGCGGCTCCAAAGGCAGCCATTATGTCGAGGCCAGTTACACCACGCCATTAGCGAATACTGGCATCAACTGTGTGTTCCATGTCGGCCACCAGGTGGTGAAAAACTATTACATCGGCAATTACACCGATTACTCGGTGGGCCTCAATAAAGACTTCAGCATTGGCAGCTTGAAAGGCTGGAACGCCGGGATAAGTTATGTCGCCATTGACGCCAATGATGACTGGTACACGGCTGCAGATGGCTATAAAACCGCCCAAAACAAGTTCTTTGGCTATATCCGCCTGAGTATGTAGTCGCGGATTTTGCACCTGCCAGCTGGCTCGCCGGGCCAGCTGCTCCCGGTTTATAGCCCCTTCCAGATATCTCCAACATGTCCTTCACAAAGAAGGGGCTTTTTTTCAATAGTAAAAACTGGCATGACTTGGCCTTCATAAAACGTGCATAAAAGGGATATGCCGATTTTTGCTAAAGCCCGCTAATCAAGGCCGCTATATTCATGCTTCATTCAAAACAAAGCTTAGGCCAGCAGGCCAAGGAGGAAATATGAGTATGAACATGGGGGCAACTGCTATCAGCCGTTCGTCCCAACCTTACGCGGCCGAGACCTGTGTCCCTGATGCGTATCATTTTTCAAAAGCGCAATCGACTGGTACGCGCTTCATCATGATGCTGACCGCAGTTGCCAGCGGTGTGTTTGCTGGCCGCGTCATGCATAGCGCAATGTCGGTAGAGATGGCGCTTACTGGTTTGTTTGTGCTGTTGGCCTTTGTGGGCGGATTGCTGTCTACCTGGTCGCCTTGTGGCTATTCCAGCCTGAGTTTGCTCAGACCGGCTGGCCGTTATTCATTAGGCGCTGTCACCCGTTGGGCACCTACCTTCTTCACCCATGCCGTGGGGTATGCCATCGGTGCCGTTGTGTTGGGTGGTGCGCTCGGTGGCATCAGCTGGCTGCTGTTTGCCGAAGTGCCATTGCAGTATTCGGTGATCGGCCTGGCAACGCTGGCGATTGGTTACGGTTTGCACCAGTTTGGCTTTTTGAAAATGCCTTATCCGCAACGCCGTGCGCAAGTGCCGCATGACGCACGCTTCCGCTTTCGTTCATCCGTGATTGGTCTTTTGTATGGCTTTTCACTGGGCATGAACTATCTCACCTACGTGCAAACACCGATGCTGTACATCGTCACCGGTGTGGCTTTGCTTAGTGGTGGCGTCAAGGCAGGTATTGCCGTGATTGCCTTATTTAATATCGGCCGCTGTTTGCCAGTGGCAGTTAACTTCTTACCTGTTAAGGATCAGTCAGTTCAAGCCTGGTTGGCCCGTTGGCAGGAAAGTGCAGTTGAAGTTGATGGTTTCCTGTTATTGGCGATTGCTTCAGCAGCTTTAATGCTGGTGATGTTGTAAGCCAGTAGCAACACCAGACGCAATAGCAAGTTCTATCCATTTAAAAATATTAGGAGGATTTATGACAACATTCGATCATCCATCGATGATTCGTCAAGCCAAGCCGACAAGCTTGGCGGGGGGGCTGGTTTTGGCAGCACTCATGCTATCCAGCAGCCTGGCCATGGCGGATGCAACGCCTAACCAGCTCGGTTCAGAAATTACGGCCAAGTTGCAGGACGAGACTTCTATCGCGATTGCACCCGCAAGCGATTCCAAGCGCGTGTATGTGTTGGATCCAGGTAACTTTCATATGACCTCTACCGTGTATACGATAGATGGCAAATCCAGCAAATTACTGGGCATGACCGATGCCGGTAAATTGCCTAACGTCATGATGGCTTCAGATGGCAAGTTTTTGGCTATCGCTAACACCATGTACTCCCGCGTGGCGCGTGGCAAGCGTGATGACTACCTGGAATTGATCGACACCAAAACGCATCAACCTATCGCTGATATCGATATTCCTGAAGGTCGTTTTTTGACCGGTGTGTTTGAGCGTACGGCTGGCTTGAGTGTGGATGACAAGCACTTGTTGTTCCAGCAGTTCTCACCGTCACCAGGCGTAGGCTTGGTCGATCTGCAACAAAAGGCTTTCGTGAAAATCATGAACGTGCCTGACTGTTACCATATTTTCCCCACGGCCAATCAGAACTTCTTTATGCACTGTAGAGACGGTTCTTTGATGCAGTTCACCTATGACAGCAAGGGCAATACCAAGCAGAAACCCACCAAGGTATTCCATGCCGAGAAAGAGTATCTGCTGAATAACCCTTATTACTCAAACTCTAATAACCACCTGGCCTGGCCGACTTATGAAGGCAAGATTTTTCAGGCGAAATTATCTGAGAGCGGCGCCGAGTTCCTCAAGCCAATCGAAGTGTTCACCGACAAGGAAAAAGCCGACAAATGGCGTCCGGGTGGCTGGCAGACCATCGCCTTCCACAAAGCGCGTAACGAGCTCTATTTGCTAGCAGACCAACGTGAAAAATGGACACACAAATTGCCTAGCCGCTATGTGTTCGTGGTGGACGCGACCTCCGGCAAACGCCTGCGTCGTATCGAGTTGAAGCATGAAATCAACTCTATCGCCGTGAGCCAGGACGACAAGCCGTACTTGTACGCCGTGTCTGAAGAAGCGAAAACACTGTTCACATTTGATGCAGTGAACGGCAAGGCCTTATCCAGCATTGATGAGCTGGGCCGTGCACCTTCCATGATTTTCATTGCGGATAAGTGAGATCGATATGGACTCGATGGTAAATGATCCTACGGTAGCGATGTTTGCCTCGCTGTTCGTGGCGCTGGTCCTGGCCGCGGCAGCGATTCCAAAGCTGAGAAATCAGGATGAGTTCTTGGGCGTGGTCGCCAATTACAAACTGCTGCCAGGTTTTCTGGTGGCACCGTTTGCCAAATTGCTGCCATGGCTGGAACTGGGTTGTGCCGCTGCTTTGCTGGTGCCATCACTGCGTGTGGTGGCCGCCTGTGTGGCTGCCGCGCTGTTCATGCTGTTCTCTTTCGCCATTGCGGTGAATGTCGGCCGCGGCCGCACCCACATTGATTGTGGATGCGTACGCCGCCCAACCAGCATGAGCCGTATTGGCATGTTTCATGTGCTGAGAGCTTTGGCGCTGGCTGGCATGAGCTTGTATGTCGCTGCTGTGCCGTTGGAGATATCTGGCATCAGCATCGAATCAGCCCTGACTGCATTGGCTTCGGCAGTGATGTTGTCACTGATTTACATGGCGGCAGACCTGATGGTGGGCTTTCCAGCGACCAAACATAAATTAGAAATCTATAAAGGAAATTCAAATGACTAGTGGAATCTTGATTGCATCAAATGTGCTGTTGTGGGGAGCATTTTTGGCATTGGCAGCGTTAATGCTGGGCGTGATCCGTCAAATTGGTTTGTTACATGAACGTTCAGCACCGCTGGGCGCCATGATGATAGACCACGGCCCGGATGTCGGCGAACGTTCACCGATTTTCAACGTGAACACCTTCGACGGCGAGCCAGTGCTGGTTGGCCGCTCCATCACCCCGGGTCGTCCAAGCTTGCTGATGTTTACCGGCCCATCCTGCCCGATCTGCCAGAAACTGTTGCCTATCATTCGCTCAGTCGCAGCGATTGAAGAGACAGACGTGATTCTGATCAGTGATGGTACCCAGGCTGAGCATCGCCAGTTCCTTAAGGATCACCCGTTGGATGGCGAGTTGTATGTGGTTTCTGCCGAGATCGGCATGCGCTACCAGGTATCCAAAGTACCTTACGGCGTGCTGCTGGATCAAGACGGCAAAATCCTGGCTAAAGGCCTGTGCAATACCCGTGAGCATGTAGAAAGCCTGTTTGAGACCATTCGCGAAGGTCACTCAACCTTGCAGAACTACCTCAAGGATGAAAACACAGCCCCTAAATTTAAACAAGTGACCGCGAACAAAGTGCATTAACCGCCGGTTCACGTATTGATTACGGAGAGAGTAAACGAAATGAAAAAAGATACTGGGTTTGACTCAAAAATTGAGAAGTTGGCACGCACCACCGCCAGCAAAACCGGCCGCCGTGGTTTTATCGGCCGCCTGGGTGGCTTCCTGGTCGGTTCTGCCTTGTTACCCCTGTTGCCGGTAGACCGTCGCTCGCGCCTGGGTGGCGAAGTGCAGGCGGCTACCACGGGTAACCTGACCAGAAGCGGCTTCAAGCCACAAGACAAGGATCCTAAAGCCTGTGACTACTGGCGCCATTGTACGATTGACGGCAACCTGTGTGACTGCTGTGGCGGTACCTTGACCTCTTGCCCGCCAGGCAGCAGCCTGTCACCAAGTTCATGGGTGGCCAGTTGTTACAACCCGGGTGATCAGCAGACTTACCTGATTGCCTACCGTGACTGCTGTGGTAAACAGACTTGCGGCCGTTGTAACTGCGTCAACACGCAAGGTGAACTGCCAGTGTACCGTCCAGAGTTCAACAACGATATCGTCTGGTGCTTCGGTGCTGACAATGATGCAATGACTTACCACTGCACCATTTCACCTATCGTCGGTAAAGCAAGCTAACGCTTGTTGTTAAAGAAAAGTCAGTATGTTGTTTAGACATTTGGTTCTAATCATAAGCACGCTGATGGTGGCGAATGCTGCCTGGTCCGCAAATCTTCCTCCGAGGGAAAAGTTCAAGCGGCCAGACAGTATTCCGGCACCCCTGTCTAACCCCCTGACCCTGGAAAAAGCAACGCTGGGAAAAACCCTGTTTTTCGACCAGCGCCTTTCCAGGTCAGGTGGGATGGCTTGTGCCACTTGTCACTCCCCAGACCAGCGCTGGAGTGATGGCCGCACGTTGCCATTGCAGGCAGAAGGCGTCAGCAATGCCCGTCGCACGCCGACAGTATTAAACAGTGCCTGGTTAAGTGCACTCATGTGGGATGGCCGTGCCACTACCCTCGAAGCACAGGCCGTGTTACCGATTACCACGGCACACGAAATGAATTTTGACCTCGCCAGCCTGGTGGGGCGTTTACAGCAAATTGAGGGCTATCGCCCCTTGTTTACCCAGGCCTTTGGCGATGACAGTATTAGCCAGCAGCGGATCACGCAGGCGCTGGCCAGTTTCCAGCGTACGCTGGTGTCCAATATTGCCCCGTTTGACCGCTGGGTAGCAGGCGATGAAGAGGCTATCAGCGAATCCGCCAAGCGTGGCTTTGCTGTGTTTAACGATAAAAATAAAGCCAATTGTGTGGCTTGCCATAGCTCATGGCGGTTTACCGACGATAGCTTTCATGATATTGGCCTGCCGAGCAAAGATCTGGGCCGAGGCGCCAAAGTACCTGCGCAAGTGACCTTGATGCAGCATGCGTTTAAAACCCCCTCGTTGCGCGACCTGTCGATTGACGGGCCCTATATGCATGATGGCTCCATCCGTGGTCTGAAAACAGTGATCAAGCATTACAAAAGTGAGGCCATCCAGCGCGAGAGCCTTTCCAAGGATATGCAAAAGTTTGAACTGTCAGACCTGGAAGAAAGTGACCTGATTGCGTTTATCCAAAGCCTGGACGGTGGTGCCTTGAAAATTCAGGCACCGATGATGCCTGAATAGCAGTTGTTGAGTGGTCGTGAAGGTAGCAAAGTAGATGAAAACGTTTTTGCCTGGATTAATGAGCGCGTCGCGCAAACTGTCCGCCTGGATAGGCCTGTATGCCTTGCTGGTATTGCTGGCACTCTATCTCGCCAGCTGTAGCGCGGCGAGTCACGCGCCATTGAAACAGTCTGCTAGTGATCCTGCGCATAGTCATCGCATGACGCTGTCTGACCATGAGTTTGCACCTGTGGATTTTGAACCGCAACCGGGCGACACCATCACCATCCGCAACCGTTCGGATATTTCGCACAGCATTTATGTGACTTACCCGGACGGCACCATGGTGAATCTGGGGGTGCAAACGCCGGGTACGACGGTGCATTGGCAGGTGCCTGCCGATGCCAAAGGTGAGTTTGTGCTGCAATGCTGGATACATCCGATTATTCGCGCCAATCTGCTTATAAATGAAGCGAACACGTCGTCTTCAGCTGCAAAGTCTGCTTTGCCAAAATTCACGCGTCAGGAGATTCTCGATGGTCGACAAAACATCTGTAGCAGCAGAAATCGCCGAGCCTGAGCGGCGTAAAGTTTTTCGCAAGATGTTCCGCCAGTTAGGGGCGGCTACCGTCATTACCATGTTTGGTAAAGCGGTGCTCGATTCCAGTCCGGCGCGCGCGGCCAGCGTGCTCAGGCCGCCAGGCGCCTTGCCTGAGCCAGAGTTCAATGCCGCCTGTATCCGCTGTGGCTTGTGCGTAGAAGCTTGCCCCTATGATATTTTGCACCTGGCGAGCTGGAGTGACCCGGCGCCGACCGGTACGCCTTATTTTGTTGGCCGCACGGACCCTTGCCGCATGTGCCCGGATATCCCATGCGCGCGCGCCTGCCCGACAGGGGCGTTGAGCCCGCTGCTGACTGATATTAAAAAAGCCGATATGGGTGTGGCGGTATTGGTTGGGCATGAGACATGCCTCAATTACAAAGGCCTGACCTGCAGCATTTGCGTACGCGTCTGCCCCATTATTGGTGAGGCGATTTCGCTCAAGCCGATTAAAAACGAACGCGGCGTATTGCAGATTCCTACCGTCGATAGCAGCAAATGCACCGGCTGTGGCACCTGCGAAAAACACTGTGTGCTGTCAGAAGCGGCTATCCGCGTGTTGCCGCGCGAGTTGGGCTTAGGTGTTGAAGGCGCGCAATCGGTAGGTCGCTGGTAAGGCTATGCGAAGCCTGCAAGCCACGTTTTACCGCAATCGCTGGCTGTTCAGCCGACGTATCGTCCAGTGTCTGATTATTGCCGCTTTTGCTATCGAGCTGCCTGCAGGCGGTTATTTTGCGCAAGGCAATCTGTCTTCCAGTGTCTGGTTTGGCATAGGCCTCACTGACCCTTACATCTGGCTGCAATCGTTGTTTGCCGGGGCGCCGTTGGGCAAGGCCGCCCTGATTGGTGTGGTCATTGTGGCCGGGTTTTACCTGTTGTTGGGCGGCCGTATTTATTGCAGCTGGGTGTGCCCGATTAATCTGGTGACTGACCTTTCTTATTGGCTGCGGCAAAAGCTCAATATCAAAAGCAATTACACCTTGTCGAAGAACCTGCGGGTGGCGATTTTAGTGTTATCGCTACTGCTGTCGTTGCTTTCCGGCACCCTGGCCTGGGAGACGATTAACCCAATCACCTTGTTCCAGCGTGAACTGATGTGGGGTTCCGTCGCCGGTGCCACCGTGTTGGCCAGTATTTTCCTGTTCGATATTTTTGTCACGCGGCGTGGCTGGTGCAGCCATATTTGCCCGGTAGGTGCGTTTTACTCCGAGTTGGGGCGGGTTGGCCGTTTACGCATCAAAGCCACGCAGGCTGGCGCGTGTCACGGCTGTGCCGAATGTATCAAAGTCTGCCCTGAGCCGCATGTGCTGGCACCAGTGGTTTCTAAAAAAGCAGCGTATGTCACGCATGGCGATTGCACCCGCTGCGGGGCTTGCCTGGATCAGTGTTCCACCGGCGCACTCGCCATGAGCCTGAGTTTTAAAAAACCAAGTGCCTTTAAAGGCATCCCCGTCGTCAGCAGTGACTAACAGCCCGTTTCAGGCGCATGACAAGGCTGTTAGGTGATGCCGATTTTTGCCATCAAACACTCACGTTGACTATTAGAATTCTCTTACCAAATACACTGGATTTCATGATGAACACTCAATCAAAATATGCATGGTTACCCATGTCTAGCCTGACCAGCTTGCTGTTTATTGCCGCGCTGGGTTTGACCTCACAAGCCGCATGGGCGGATGGCGCAGCACTGGCCGACAAAGGTGGCTGTCTGGCTTGTCATAACGTCGATAGCCGCAAGGTCGGCCCGGCATTTAAGGATGTGTCTGCCAAATATAAAGGCCAGGATGTGCAAGCAACACTAATCGAAAAGATTAAAACCGGCGGCCGCGGTAACTGGGGTGTGTTGCCTATGCCGCCCAATGCGGGCAAGTTGAGCGATGACGAATTCAAAGAAGTGGTGCAGTGGATTACTTCTTTATAAGAAAATGGTTGATCTCCATCCTGACGGGGCTTTTGCCCCGTTTTTTTATGCCTGTGGCTGACGCGAGTCTGTTTTTCAGCCAATAAACCATGATTTTTAGCTAAGAAGCGTTAATTTTTTTGTTTGTATGACGTTATTTTTGATATTGAATACCGAACAATATATAGGCGCAAAAAATGTTGAATGATGAACAGCGACGATTGGAAAAACTCTACGCGTTAGGGTTGCTCGACTCTGAGCCTGAAGATTTTTTCGACACCATTACCCGCGTTGCCTCAACGATTCTTGAGACGTCGATCTCCCTGATTTCACTGGTGGATGAACATCGGCAATGGTTTAAATCCAAGCATGGGCTTGAGGTGTCAGAAACCGCGCGCGACATTTCTTTTTGCACGCATGCCGTTGAAAGCGGTGAGCAGCTAATAGTAGAAAACGCGCTGACTGACGAACGCTTTGCCAATAATCCACTGGTATTGAATGCGCCCAATATCCGTTTTTATGCCGGGATCCCGATCAAAAGCCTGGAAGGTTATGCACTCGGCACACTATGCGTGATTGATGAAAAGCCCAAAAAACTCACTGACAGGGAGTTGGCGGCACTGAATGACCTGGCGCATCTTGCCACACGGGAACTGCAGTTCCGTGAGCGCATGCTGGAAGCTAAGCAATCGATTCAAAGCTCCGAAAGCAAGTTTAAAACCCTGTTTGAAAATGCGGCCATCGGCATTGCCATGGTCAAGCCAAACGGCAGCTGGCTAGAAGTGAACGAAGAGTTGTGCCGCATTGTTGGTTATTCCAGGGCGGATTTATTGACGCTGACGTTTCAGGATATTACCTTGCCTGAGGATTTAAACACCGATTTAAACCTGCTGGATCAATTAGTCGCTGGCAAGTTAGACCGCTATCAGCTCGAAAAAAGATATATTAAACAAGACGGCACCGTGGTTTGGGTGGAGCTGACCGTGACCAAGCAACTCACCGCTACAGGTGGGCTGGATTACTTTGTGGCGATTGTTAAAGATATTCAAAGCGCCAAAGAGACAGAAATCGCGCTGACATTGCTGCGTAAAACGCTGGAGGATAAAGTGAGCCAGCGTACCGAAGAGCTCAAGCAGGCAAACAAGGCCATGCTGGCAGCCTATCAGGAAAAAACGGCTTCGGAACAGTTGTTGCAAAACGCAGAGCTAGAGCTGCGCACCATTCTGGATAATGCCAACGATGCTTATGTATGCATGGATGCTGACGGTATCGTCAAAGCCTGGAACAAGCAGGCTGAGCGTATTTTTGGCTGGGGCGATGAAGAGGCGATCGGCCGCAAGCTGGATAAACTGATTATCCCGAATGAGTTGCAGCAGGCGCATCGGGCTGGCATGCGGCGGTTCGCACTGGAAAAGAAATCTGACATGATGGGCAAGCGCATAGAGCTGGAGGCGATCAGGAAGGATGGCGTGCGTATCCCGATTGAGCTGCAAGTGAACGTGCTGGAGATCAATGAGCAAATCCTGTTCACCTCGTTTTTGCGCGATATTACCGACAGAAAACAACTCGAAAGCCTACTGAAAAACGAAGCCCGCAATGACCCGTTAACCGGCCTGCCTAACCGACGCAAACTGGAGGAGATTTTGCCGATTGCCGTGCAGCGTGCCAAAGCCAATCAAACCACGCTGTCTATTTTGTTTGTTGACCTGGATGGTTTCAAAGGGGTGAATGATACCTATGGCCACAATGTGGGCGACATGCTGTTGCGCGAAGTGGCCAACAGGATAGACAAGTCCACGCGCCAGTCTGACATGGTTGCCCGTTATGCCGGTGATGAGTTCATCATTGTGCTGGAGGGGGTAGGCCAGGTTGCCGACGCGAACAGGATTGCAGAAAAAGTGCTGCGTGCGATTTCTGAGCCGTTTCATTTTAATCAGATCACCTTAAACATCACCGTCAGCATCGGCATTGCCTATTATACGAGTGAACACTCACCGGAGACGCAACCCAACGAGCTGATCCGACAAGCGGACAAAGCCATGTATACCGCCAAAAAGAACGGCAAGAATGGCGTATTTATGGTGGAGACAACGTAATCTGTGCTTGGCTGTTGTTTAGTGATACATATCTCGTCAGACCTCTAACTATTAATTGTTATTAATGGTTAATTATTGAGTGTATTGTGTTAGCATTTAATCCGTTGATCACAATGGAGATGCGCGATGGAAGAAGCCATTTATTTCAGCCATCAGGGCGTGAGCGTCAGCAATAGTCGCTTTATTGTTAACGGTAAAACCATTGCCATACATAATGTCACCACAATAGAGCGCAGAGTGCTCAAACCGCAGCTAGGCTTTGCCCGTGTGTGTATTTTGGGCGGGCTGGCGCTGTTGTTTGGCAGTGGCAGTTTGCCGCTGATTGGGGTGTTTTCCATCATCTATGGCGGCGTGCTGTGGTTCCTGGCGTCCCCCAGATATTCCATTGTGATTCATACGCCAGCAGGCGAACATCAGGCTCTCATCAGCGAAAGCAGCCTGGATGCAGAGAATGTGCTGACGGCTTTGAATGTGGCGATTGCTTTACGAGGTGATAGCAGGTAAGCGCATGTGCCTGTTTGCAGTGGTTGAATGGCTGCGACCGCCATTCAACCATGCACTCCAGCTTGTGTCGGTTCCCCTTTTTTTACCTCAAAAGCTTTCTCTCTAGCTCTTTCAGTCGCGCTTCCAAGTCTGCAATTTTTTGATCACGCTCCTGAATTGCTGGTAGTACATCCTCCACTTTAACCAGCCTCGGGATATGTTTAGGGCAATTTGCATCCCAGGCCTTGATCGTAAACACAATCACACGTTCTACCCTGGCAGCATAATCCGGCGAAGAAACACGTGCAATTAAGTCCTGGTCGCCCGTCACAATCTTGGCTTCACCCCAGATTTTGACACGCTGCGCATGGGCATAATCCATCAAAAACAACTGCGCTTTCGGGTTTTCATCCAGGTTGCCCGCGGTGATGTATTGCTTGTTACCCGCATAATCGGCAAAGGCCAGCGTTTGCTCGTCGAGCACATGCAAAAACCCCTGCGGGCCGCCGCGGTGTTGCATATAAGGCTGGCCCTGGGCATTGGCTGTGGCCATATACATGCTGGTCTGTTCGGCAATAAACTCGGCCAGGACAGGTGTCACGCGAGATTCCCAGCCACGTGTGCTCTCGAATTTCGCATAACCTGCTCTTGAGCCATATGCTTCCTGCCTGGCTTTGACTGCAGGGGTGAACACGATGTCGCTAGGGGATACTAAGGTTGAGGCTAAATGAACAGTCATGATTTTCTCCTTGCGCTGTTTACTCATGGCGCTGTTTACTCATGGCCAAATTTTAGTCAATAATGCAGAGGAGAAAATCAGGGCTAGCCGCAATACATTATTTCGCCAGGAGAATGTAATGGGAGAAAGACCATCGACCAGTTTCACTTAATGAGGGTATTTGCGAGTGTTGCCGAAGAGGGCGGGTTTGCCGCTGCCTCACGCAAACTGGATATTTCCCCGGCCGCAGTGACGCGTGCGATTGTGGCGCTGGAAGAACAATTAGGCGCCAGGTTATTACAAAGAACGACACGTAATGTGCGTTTCACCGATGCGGGCCGCCAGTATTACGACAATGTGCGGGCTATTTTGGCCAGTATTGCAGAGGCCAATGAAGCGGTCGCAGACAGTAACGCCTCACCACGCGGCACGCTTTCCATCACCGCGCCAGTGATGTTCGGGCGTCTGTTTGTCATGCCCTGCATGATTGATTACATGCAACGTTATCCGCAGGTCAAAATGATTGCGCATTTAGTCGACCGCGTCACCAATCTTGTAGATGAAGGCATGGATGTGGCCATCCGTATCGGGCACTTGCCTGACTCCGGGTTGCGGGCCATTAAAGTAGGGCAGGTCAGACGCGTGCTATGCGCATCGCCGGCTTATCTCGAAAAATTTGGTACGCCGCAATTGCCTGCTGACTTGTCCAAGCATGCCATTATCGCCTCAAGTGCCGTTTCACCGCATACCGAATGGCGCTTTCAATCCGATGGCGAACCTTTATTGGTCAAGATGGATCCGCGCCTGACTGTCACCAGCAATGATGCGGCTTTAGCTGCTGCCACAGGTGGGCTAGGCATCGCGCGCCTGCTGTCATATCAAATATGGAACGAGGTAGATCGGGATGCCTTGCGACTGATCCTTGAGCCATTTGAAGAAGCGCCATGGCCCGTGCATGTGGTGCACCGGGAAGACAAATTAGGTTCTTCCAAAGTCCGTCGTTTTATCGATGAGATGGTGGAGTATTTACGTCTTCAGCCAACTTTAAATCCCAAATGATATTACGCCCAGCGAAACAATCCATTTCTCTCTGGGTCGTTTTTCCAGCTGCTTTCCGCTCCTAAAATTCAGGTGTCAATCACGACATTACCTGATCAAAGGAGAACCACATGAAAGCAGCCATCATCATTTTTTCAGACCCAACATACGGCGGTGAAGAAGCGCTAGGCCGCGCATTTAATGGCCTAGCCGCCGCTTACGACTTCAAGCAGAAAAACATAGACGTCGCGATTTATTTTCAAGGCACGGGCACGCGCTGGGTCAGCCATGTCACCAAAGTTGGTCATCCGCTATACCAACTTTACGCGGCAGTCTCCGATGTGGTCGTCGGCGTTTCATGTGGATGTGCGGATGTATTTGGCGCGCGTGAAGATGCGGAGCTGAATGGCTTTCATCTGGTCACCGATAACAGTGTTCCGGGCACGTCTGGTTTGCCAAGCATTGCCCAGTTATCCAGCGGTGGTTATAGCGTGTTCAGTTTTTGATCTGGTACTTCGTTGTGGCTAGCAGCCACGGTAGTGTTGCTAGCCACAACGTTGACGAAGCTTAATCTATCGCTGTAAGCCCCGGGTAAAGGCGCTTTCAATGGGGGCGAGGTGTTTTCAGTTGCCCACAATAAACACGGTGCCGCCGTAAATACCTTGAAATTTGCTAATGGGTTTGCCTGTCCACAGCATGGCTTCGTTATTGAGGGCCGCATAGCCAGCGCTATTTTGCTGGTAAGCATACTCCCCGCGTTTAATGACTGTCTTGGTCGCTCCCGCACCAGTGACCTCTGGCAGGTGATATCCACTGGCAATGACCGCCACCAAGTTAGCCCCTGGTTCTTTCATTAAATTCCAGCGCACCGGTTCATAAGCACTCAGCATTAATACAATCGGCTGGTCCGATTTTTTGATCATGATATTGACCCCGCTTGAAGAGCGATCTTTTGCTTCATAGACGCCGACAGCCTCTACTCTCGCGTTACTCGGAATAGCCCCTAACATA
Source organism: Methylophilus sp. 14 (assembly GCF_015354345.1). GTDB lineage: Bacteria > Pseudomonadota > Gammaproteobacteria > Burkholderiales > Methylophilaceae > Methylophilus. Next base: position 446,918 of record NZ_JADKYS010000002.1, read on the forward strand.
CGGGATGTGGTATTGGTGATTGCTTGCTTGCGCAGCTCATTTGCCGCCGCGCTATAGCTTGGAGGGTTTTGTATTGGCGCACTTTGTATCAGAGGGCTAGGCATTGGCGCAGGCGCCATGGCAGGTGCCTCTGCTGCCGGTGCTTCTGCCGCAGGTGACATCGCTGGCGACATGCGCACGGTATTGGGATAATAGCCTCGTTCTAGCTGCCTTCTGATTAATATGTCTTGTGACATAGTTGTGGCGTTGTATGGGTACATAGGACGGGGTGCACGATTCATGTCTTGCCCCATTTTCAATGCTTCCAGCCTGGCCTTGGATAACCGTTCCTCTTGTTCCAATGCCTGCAATTGTCGTTCAAGTTTGCGTCCGATAATCATGTCGTCCAGTGACTCAGGCGTGCCTGCTTGCAGCTCGTCACCTACCCAGACCTTTTGGTGAGACCTGCGCATAAATCCGGTCCGTCCGTTTAATTCATAGATAATCCCCTGATTACCCTCTGCCGTTTCAACGGGTGACAAGGTGGCGTCTTTGACATTGAAAATAAATGGTTTGGTGGTGCCGGTGTTTGGCTGGCTATAACCATCCACTAAAATAGACTCCTCACTCCATTTGGCATAATTGTTTCCAATGACTTCATGAGACTCCCATAGCCTTTCTTCCCGGGTTTCCAGGTTAAACAACATGAAATCGCGGCCTGTCACAAATACAATCGCCTGGCCATCCAGCATCGCCGTTGGCGTCAGTGAGCTGACACTGGCGAATGGCGACTTGATTCTAAACTCTTTGACAACAGAGGCATTGACCCCTTCAGCGGTGCGCGTGTTTTCAATGAGTGAAAACTCCTTATAAGAGCCAATCAGCAGTCGAGACGGCGACGCACTTAAGTGTAATGCCCAGGACTGATTTCTCAGGGGGACTGCATAGGGTTTGCTGGTCCCTGTTTTAAAGTCGATCAGCAAGACGCCGCCATTGCCGGGGCCACTTTTATTGTCTTGCACCAGGACCGCTTGCATTTCTGGTAGCCAGGCATACAGTTGTCCGACGTCTCTCGCTAACCATAGATCCTGTCCGGTTTCGTTATCGATAAACCGCAGGTCTCTATTGTTAACGGCAATGGCAAGCACTCTGCCATTGGGCGAGACGGCGTAATTGGTGTGAGAGGCTTCGGGGATGGTCGGCAAACTCGCAATTTTTTTGCCACTTGGAATTTCGACAGAAGTAAACTCACTACGAGTGCCTCTCAGCACGACCACGCCTGCCTGTGAGGCGGATTTCCCCGTGTAAGTTTCAGCATTCTCCGTGCCATGAATCACTGTTGGTGGACCGAGTTTGACCAGCGGCCGTAATGGCGGCTGTGCCAGCCGGAGACCGACGATCTTGATCCCAATCAGCGCCAGTAGCTGGTCATCTTGTTCTTTCAGGCAATCACGGTCTATGGCTTGTTTTTTGATGTCGTTGACAGAGTCAAAGCGGCCGATAGGCGTGGCTTGGGTACAAGTCAGTGCCCTGAGCGTTAGCTTGGATTCATACGCGCTTTTGAATGATGCCAGTGATGGGTCATCAGACGGAATCAACGCTGTCATGGTTTCGAGCTGAATCCTGACTTCAGGCCTGGGCGGAAAAGCAATATTCACTTTTTCGACGGTACTGAGATGCATGTCGAGCTGCCATCCGATGGCAATACCGATGACGAGCAGCGCTAATCCAATCAGTTTGTTCATATTATTTTTCTTTTTTAAACGTTAAGACATGATAATAACCAATCTGCAAGCAATTGATTGTTTAAATTGACGTGATTTATGTCGCCGTCAATTTAAATTGGCTGGTACGGTCAATCCACGCTCAATGAGCCGTTTGTAAGAGCAAAAAGCCCCACATGGAGTGGGGCTTCAGGCGTAGTTTGGTGCGGTTGGCACAGGGTTATTTTCTGCGAATCACAATCCAGCCGATTAGGCCCAAACCTAATAATACCAAGCTGACGCTTTCAGGTTCTGGTACTGCAACCGTGGTTGATGTCGCGTGGGCGCCAAGTGAGGCTACCAGGCCTGCAAGTGGAATCATTTTTTTTAGCATCTATATTATCCCTTCTGTTTTTATGTATGCTTAATCCCGCAAAGGGGCGCGCATCATAGCATTAACGTCACCTTTTCACTAAACCTTTAATGCTTATGCTGTTATTATCGCGGCGGGTAAAAGCGAGAGATTAAACACTGATGACTACTAAAACGATGACTGTCCTGCGTTCCATTTTGATACTTTCGTCATGGCTATTTGCCACCATGGCGATGGCTGAAGAGTTCAATGCCAAAGAAGCATTCAGGGCGCCTGTGCCTGTGCCTGGGCCTATCATCGCCTACGTGTCGAATGAACTGGGTGGCAATCAGCTAGCTGCCTGTCATGAGATCAAAGCGCTGGATCTATTTGAAGCGCAATTGGTGAGTTTGAATGCCTCAACCAAAGCCTACCTGGTTAAGCCTGCACGTATGTGTCTGTGTGGTGGAGATGAGTGTCCACTGTGGCTGTTTAAAGCAAAAAGCAAAGTGACCAAGCCCATTTGGCATACCAATGGTGCCAGCATGGTAGAGGTGATGGATAAGAAGCTGAATGGCTATTTAAAGCTTAAAGAGTCTGGCAGTGCCGCTGCAAATGGTCATGAAGCCATGTACGGTTGGGACCGTAACAGTTATACAGAAATCTACGCAAATGTGTGGACGTGGGACGCTGAGAAAAACTGCCGTGTGGGCAAAGAAACTACGCAATTAATGGATGGCACCATGGTGCACCATACCAAAAAATGTATACAGGATGGCGAAAAGCCTGCATTAACCACACCGTAGCATGATGCGGTTTTTATTGTAACAATAAAATAATTTTAATGTTACAATAAAAACCATGCAAAACGATGACCCCATAAAATCCGCTAGAAAACCCGGCTCAGGACGCAAGGCTGGCACAGGCACGTATAAAGAAAATACCAGTGTCATCCGCGTGCCAGATAGTCAAAAGCCGGTGATTGCCAGCTTTCTCGAAGCCTATGCCAGAAAGCAAAGGCTGAGTGAGTTAAAAGAGAGCCTGGATAGTGTAGACGAGTTCATACAGCTATCAGAAGACCTCATCAACCTGAGTTTTCCACTGTTTGAGTCTAAAGTCCCCGCTGGCTTGCCATCACCCGCCGATGACCATATTGGCTCAGCGATGGATCCCAACGAATACCTGATCAACAAGGCCGACAAAACCTTTTTTGTCACCATACAGGGTGAGTCCATGATTGAAGTGGGCCTCATGCCAGGCGACAAAGCCATTGTAGAAAAAGACAAGGTCGCCGCGGTAGGCGATATTGTGCTCGCCATGATTGATGGCGAGTTTACGGTCAAAACCCTGGCCAAACAAAAAGACGGTAAACCCAAACTATTACCCGCCAACTCCTCAGGCAAATACGCCCCCATCCTCATTCAAGGCCAGATGCAGTTTGCCATCTGGGGCGTCGTCACCGGATCTTTCAGAAAGTTTTAATCATGACACGTAAAAACATTATTTCTGCCAACTGGACTGATACCGTGTGCCGCGCCAACGGCATCAATATTCATTATTTAAGAACCGGTGGCAACAAGCCCACCCTGATCGCGCTGCATGGCCTCACTGGCAGTGGCGCCTGCTGGTCGCAACTGGCGCGTGAGCTTGAAGACCACTACGACATCATCATGCCAGATGCACGCGGCCATGGTCAGTCGAGTGCCCCACTGCATGGATACACCTATCAAGACCACGCCAATGACGTGATCGAACTGATCAGAACGCTAGATATTCAATCACCTTACCTGCTCGGCCACTCAATGGGCGGCATGACCGCCGCCATGGTTGCCAGCCGCTTAGGCTTTGCGATTGAAGGCATCGTGCTGGCCGACCCGACATTCATCAGCCCTGAGTGGCAGGGCCAACTGGATGAGCGTGAAGCGGTTAAACAGCACCGCCATATATTACGCTCCAGCAAATCAGAGTTGTTTAAAGAAGCTAAAGCCAAATATCGGTATCGTTCATCTGAGATGCTGGAGCATATTGTTCAAGCCAGATTCCGCACCAATCCGCGTGCTTTCGATGTGCTGATCCCGCCGCACCCGGAGTTTGATGAGTTGGTACGTAATATTTACGTGCCAACGTTACTGGTACTGGGCAGCGAAGGTATCGTCTCTGCCGAAACTGCCCGTGAGCTGCATGCCCTCAACCCAGACCTGCAATACAAGCTCATTCCTGATGTTGGACACGGGCTGCCATATGATGAACCTGAACGTTTGGCGGCGGCGATTGATGCGTTCTTAAAGCCTAAATCAACTACGCCACGACATATGGAAACACCAAGCAGATTTTCTGCCCACGTGGCACGCGCCTATTAGGGTTGGATGAGTTATGATGAAGAATTGTTTTCCCTTATTTGTTCAAGTTTTAGAAAATCTCCGGCAATTATGTCCTTGTGCTGACGAAGCAGTTTTATTTCAAATCTTCTTAAGATTTTGCATCGCTCTATGACATGCACGTGAAAACTAAAGGCCTTTGATAATGCCATGGCGAACGGCAATATGTACCAACTGACCTGTAGTTTCAACATCTAATTTCTGTCGTACAGTCGTCTGAATGTTGGCTGCGGTTTTGTATCCAATATGCATTGCTTTGGCAACGGCTGGTAATTTCTCTCCGTTAGCTACGCGACGAAAAATCTCAAACTCCCTCGGTGAAAGTTTTTGGATGGGATTTTCTTGCTTCTCAAAATGGCTCATAGAGATACTTTGCGCAATATCATTATTGAGATATCTACCGCCATTTAAAACCTTTTCAACAGCCTCAAGTACGGTTTCAGGCGGTTCAGTTTTAGTGACATAGCCACGAGCACCTGCTTGAATGGCTCTAGTGGCATAAATGCAATCATCGTGCATGCTAAAAACTAAAATACGCATTTGAGGTTTGCGCGTGAGAAGGCGCTTTAACGTTTCCAGGCCGCCGATACCTGGCATATCGAGGTCCAGAATCAGCATGTCGGGTTTATTTTTCTCTACTAAGGAGCATGCTTCCTCGCCATTGGTTGCGTCTGGCGTGACCTGGTAATTCGCTTGCTCAAGCAGGGTACGTAAACCTTGTCTAAGCATGGCATGGTCATCTGCGATCATAATTTTGGGCATAAGTTTCTCAACGTTTTATGGGGTACCGTGCGTATCTCTATATTGGCGTTAAATGGTTAGGGGTTATCAACAATTGAGAGTTGTTGTTCATCAGAATGCGCTTGTTCAGTTGGCGATTTTACTGACGTTTCGAGGGGGATCGATGCTGTGATGACAGTGCCAACCTCGGCACTGCTCGCAAGCTTGAAGTCACCTTTTAATGATTGAATGCGTTCTCGCATGCCGACTAACCCTATGCCATCGAATGATTGCGAGGTATCCATCCCTTTACCATCGTCACGAATCTCGATTTGCAGGGCAGGGGCGCTTTGGCTAATGACTGTGATGGCAATAGAAATCTCGCTTGCCTCGGCATGCTTTGTAATATTCGTTAATCCTTCTTGAATGATCCGATAAGCGACGATATTGATATCATCATTTAATCTCTCTTTATCGGCGTGCATTTCTGCATGGCAGATTACAAAGGGATTCAACTTCCTCCAGTCATTGATCAATAGCTCTACTGCGCCTATCAAGCCAAGTGAGTCAAGGGATGGTGGACGTAAATGCTTGATTAACGCCCTAATTGATTGTTGGACATGCTGCGTGTTGGATGCAATTCTGGCCGCAATCGCGTTTGCCTGTTCGGGGCTGCTTTTTTGTAACGCCATGACGTCCATACGAATAGCAGTCAGGTATTGCCCAGTTTCATCATGAATTTCGCTGGCGATATATTTGCGCTCCTGCTCCTGAACCAGAATTGCATGGCGAGCAAGCACGCGGTTCTCTTTTAGCGTGCGTTCCAGATCAAGCTCAATGGTGTATTGCTCGGTCATATCGACTAAGTAAGCATGAATTTGGGCCTGATCAGTTTCCGTTGCACCCAGAACATAGACAAAGCGGGCCTCTACGAAGCAAGGCCGATGGTCGGGGCGCTGAACCTTGAGTTTATTAAAATTGATTTCTTTATGCTGGATAAGCTGTAAAACAAAAGTCGGCCAGTCAAAAGAAAACAAATGGCACGCACTCAGGTCTTGATGAACCGGACCGCAGATCCGATGAAATGCACGATTGTGCATGCCGATATTGCCGTTTATATCAAGAACAACATTTCCTGTCAGGTCACCATCAAAAAGTGTTTTGTACAACTGCTGGCTGTTGCTCAGTTGCGCTTCGGTTTGTTTGCGTCGTTGGATCTCGGCCCGAATTTCCTGCATGCGTCTTCGGCTAAACCAAACGCTCAGCAATGCATACACAAAGAGGGGAAATGGAATTTCATCTAGCTGCACACTTTCATATCCAGCAAACCAATGATTGAGTTCTTCGGATAGGTTGAAATATAAAGAAATGCTATATGCCAATATGACACCTAAAACAACAGCTAGGCTATCTTTGCCAGAATGGCTTAAGTTTTCATATTTCCTGAAAGCATGAATCAATGGAGTTCGCATATTGATATCTAATAGTTTAGGCAGCGGAATGCACGGATGCATCCATTTAGGCATTGAAACTATAGACCACAACAATCATCCGTGTGATGTGAAAAATTCCCGTTATTAATCATCTGCAAAAATAATAATAGCTGCCTTGTCTCTCAACGCCGGCGCTCTTAAACGAGGGGTAATGTTCACTTCTGCGAGTCTTTTAAGCGCAGTTGTCATTACGCATTCATTCCCGGTATGTCAGTGAATAATTCCCAACTCCTTGCGGGAACTCATCTCAATCCTAACTGAAAACAAAAAATTATAGTTCCCACACTCGGATCAGAAGTAATGCCGGGGTTCATAAACACACTAAGATTAGGAGGGTTGCATGAAGCAACAATGGACAATGAAAGCCGTTATGGCGGCTGTCGGCGCCATCACCTTGTTTGGCATGGGGACACAAACCTGGGCCAACGAGGAGATTATCAAGCGCAGTCAAAACCATAATATGTGGGCAGCACCTGGGCAAAACTTTGCACTACAACGGCACAGTGAGTTGAAAGACATCAACACTGGTAACGTAAAAAATCTGCAAATGATCTGGTCCCAGTCATCCGGTACATTGCGTGGTCATGAAGGTCAGCCAGTTGTGGTTGAGCACAATGGCAAGCCGATGATGTACATGGTCTCCGGCTGGCCGAACATTGTGCAGGCGCTGGACTTGTCCGATCCTGATCATCCTAAACAAATCTGGAACTACACCAAAAAGTCTGACCGTGATGAATCTGCAGTGCCGCGTGCCTGTTGCGATACGATCAACCGTGGTTTGAACTACGCAGATGGCAAAGTTGTGTTTCATACACTGGATGGCTTCCTGATAGCATTAGACGCTACTACCGGTAAAGAAATCTGGGTCACCAAGCATGCGTTCCCAGATAAAGGCGAAACCCATTCAGGCCCCGCCATGGTTGCTGAGAACCTCGTTCTGGCAGGCTTCGGTGGTGACGAATTTGCAGCGCGTGGCCGTGTCGTTGCTTATGATCTGAAAACCGGTAAAGAGGTATGGAAATGCCACAGTACTGGTTCAGACGAAGACATGTGTATGACTAAAGATACCAACAAGGCTAACCCACATTACGGCGTGGCTGGCATCAATGTTGGTAAAACTTATCCAGGCGATGAGTGGAAAATTGGCGGCGGCTCTCCATGGGCTTGGTTCAGCTTTGATCCAAAACTGCGCATTGCATACATGGGTACTGGTAACCCGGGCCACTGGTCTCCAGCCTACCGTTGCGGCTTCACAGGTAAAGACTTGACACACGAGAAGTGCAACACGCCTGATGCTAAAACAAACGTTGGCCCTTACGATAACAAATGGTCTATGACCATTATGGCGCGTAAGGTTGATACCGGTGAACTGGTTTGGGCGTATCAAAAAACCCCTTACGATCAGTGGGACTATGACGGCGTGAACGAAAACATCCTGGTGGATAACCTGGAAGTGGACGGTAAAAAACATGACGCCTTGGTGAACTTTGACCGTAACGGTTTTGCGTATGTACTGGACCGTAAAGACGGTACATTGCTGCGTGCCAACAAGTTTGTGACTGTAAACTGGGCTGAGAAAGTTGACCTGAAATCAGGTCGTCCAGTGAAGGTGAAAGAGCACTCACCATTTGCGCGTGATGTGAATACACAAGCTTGTCCTTCTGCGATGGGTGGTAAAGATCAGCAACCTGCTGCAGTGGATCCAAAAGAACCTAACTTATTCTACGTACCCACCAACAACTGGTGCATGGAAGACGAACCACAAGAGCGTACTCACACCCAGCAAGGCACTGTTTACGTGTTTGCTAACGTTTACATGTATCCCGAAAAACCAGGCGTGACCGGTAAGTTCAAGAAGTTTGACGTGGTTTCTGGCAAGACCGTTTGGGAAATTCCTGATCCATATCCAAACTGGGGTGGTGCTTTGGTGACCGATGGCGGCCTGGCTTTCTACGGCTCCCTGGGCGGTGATTTCCGTGCGGTAGATCGCAAGTCCGGTAAAGTGCTGTGGCAACGTAAATTGGCCTCCGGCATCATTGGTAACCCAATCACTTACAAAGTGAAAGGTAAGCAATACGTGTCTGTTTGGACAGGTATTGGTGGCTGGATCGGTTTACCAGTGACAGCAGGGCTGGACATGGATGACAAGTACGGCGCGATTGGTGCAACGGCCATGGCTAAAGCGGCAGGATTGGACAAGATCCCACAAGGCGGTACTTTGTTCACTTTCCGTGTTGACTAATGATCGTGCGGGTTAATGCATGACATTCGGATAGATTGAAACGTATACCGCTCACAGAAATGTGAGCGGTATTTGTCTTTAAACATTCTGATGAATGCGTTTCTAAAGAGAGCATTCATCAGGCTGAATAGATCGCAGTCTGTTATCTAAAGCAGTTTTTGGAGAAGAGAAATGCAAGTGCGTATGAACAAAATAATTTCTGCCTTATGTGCTGGCTTAACAATCGCTGTCCAAATGGCCAGCGCTCAAGCTGAAGAGTCAGTATTGCCTAAACGAGCTGAGCCCCTCAGGGTCTGTGCGGATCCCGGCAATATGCCCATGTCGAATGATAAGGGTGAAGGTTATTCCAATAAGATTGCAAGCATTATTGCGGAAGGAATGGGCACCACGGTCAGTTACTTCTATCGCCCATATTTGAATCGTGGCCTGACGCGTCAAACATTTGATAATAATGAGTGCGATATTCTGATGGATATGACGCCGGATGATGAGCGCATGATTACGACAATCCCCGTATTCAAAAGTACCTTTGTACTGGCTTACCGTAGTGACAGAGACATCAAGATTGCCTCGCTGGATGATCCTAAATTACTCAATGATTATCAGGTTGGCGTCTTCCAGCATTCTGCGATTCGCACCGTGTTGCAAGAGCACGGACTCAAACGGGAAAACACCCATGTACGCACGATTGCACATGATGCCGATTTGAGACCTGAGCGCCAGCCACACATGGATGTGCAAAATATGCTGGATGGCAAGCTGGATGTGGCCGCTTTGTGGGGGCCTATGGCTGGCTGGTATAAAACCATGAAGCATGCGCCTATTGAAATTGTGCCGGTCCATCGTATGGATGACAGAACCCCCATGGAATTCCCGCTGGCGATTGGTATGAAGCGTGGCGCCAAAGACCTGAAGGCTAAAATTGAAGCAGTGATGCTTAAAGAGAAGGACCGGATTAAACAGGTTTTTGTTGATTATGGTGTCCCGCTGGTTCAATGTGATGAATGCGTAGTCTCTGGGGACATCCCCTCACACGGGGCCTATCAGCCAGTCGTGCGCCATGCCGAGATCCCCCCCCAATCTGATGTTGCAACCTTGCCTGCAAGAATTGATGAGGCCTTAAAACAGGGGTCTACGCTTGAGCAAGAGCTGTTTAGTGCGGTCATCGCACGCGACAATCCCCGCATTGAATATTTGCTCAAACGAGGGGCCAAGATTGATACGCGCGATCAGGATGGTCAAACACCTTTGATGACGGCGGTAAAAAGTGGTGATTTGAGCATCATTAATGGACTACTGGCCTATCAGGCGAATCCCAACTTACAGGATCATGATGGCTGGACAGCGGCCATGTATGGTGTTCGAAGCAATGAACCCAAAATTTTCCGTTTGTTAGGCAAATTTAAAGCCGATTTTAACAAGATCAATAAAGATGGATTAACGGCCTTGGCGCTCGCTGTGATTGATAACAAAGCGAATGCTGCTGTGGCCATGCTCGATAATCAGGCGAACCCGGATGTCGCTATGGGTGAGGCGAAATATAACGCCATGATGCTGGCAGTGAAAAAAGGAAATCTGCAACTGGTGCAGACCTTGCTGCAATATAAAGCCAATCCTAATGCAAAAAATGCGGCGGGTCTTACGCCATTGATGATTGCAGCGTTTGATAACCAGGAGATGATTGCCACGCTATTGCTTAAGTCAGGGGCAAATCCTGATTTGAAAGATGTCGATGGTAAAACGGCATTGAACCTTGCAACCGAGAATCAGGCTGAGAAGACGCAGGCTGTCTTAACTAACATTCATTCGATCCCTAAATCTTAAAGGAAGAATTCCCACTGTAGGTGGGATGATGTCCTTCATCAAAAGCCCAGCCAAAAGCGTTAAATACGCTCTTGGCATTTTATTCAGCCTGTCATCAAACACATAATAGTAAGGAACTTCTGTGAACATCATTAAACCTTTTTCTCTGCTGCTGGGAGTAGCAGTGGCTTTTGCCATCATGGGTAATCAAGCCTTTAGTGAGCCTGAGACGTCAGCCGAGGCACCGGCACCTGTCGTTCGCACAACCGCTGAAATCACAGGTGTGGATCAGGCTAAAATTACCATCATGCAAAGACCGCCCCTGGATGCCGTCAAAGATACGCCCGTAGGGCAACTTAAAAACCCGTTTAATGCCGATAATAAGGAACTGGTTGAGCTGGGCCGTAAGCGTTATTTGGGCGCCAGTTGTAACGGATGTCATGGTGGAAGCGGTGGTGGGGGTATGTGCCCGCCATTATCGAATGAGGTCTGGGTGTATGGTAGCGATGATGACACTTTGTTCCGGTTGGTTTCGTTGGGCTCTGTTGAGTTGACTGCTCAGACCGGGCTCAGCCGCAAGGGCCGTGAAAATGTGGTTGGCCCCATGCCGCCACATGGCACGATTGTGAAAACCGAGGAAGATTTGTGGAAAATTATTACCTTTATCCGCTCTAATTACCGGGGCGATCCAGCCAAAAAAACCTGGTAGTCAGCAAAGTTAATCAGTTTTTTATGCAACAGTTGTTAAGTCGACTGCTTCTACTTGGGTGTTTATACCCGGGCCTGTTGTCAGCGAGTGATTTTGCATACATCACCAATCAGGGTGAGCATACCGTGTCGGTGGTCAACCTTAAAGATAGGCAGGTAGTGTCTACCTTAAAGGTTGGCCAGGCACCTGTCGGTGTCGCTGTCGATAGCCTCAACCACAAGGCGTATATCAGCAATGTTGAGGGCCGATCCATTAGTGTGATCAATACCTTGCAGCAACGGGTAGAGCAAACGTTTAATTTGCCGATTGCACCGGTAGGCATTGCGCTCAGTAAGAGCGGTGACCGTTTATTTGCAGCAGACTGGTACCACGATGCACTGGTGGTGCTGGATGCGACTAACGGTCACACGCTGGCGCAGGTGCAGGTTGGTAAAGCGCCGGGTGGATTGCAGTTGAGCCGGGATGGCACCACGCTGTATGTCGCCAACCGGGACAGTAACGATATCAGCGTGATTGATACCCGCTCATATCAGGAAATTCATCGGGTTGCAGTCGGGCAACATCCTTTCGGCTTGAATTTAAGCCCGGATGGCAGACAGCTTTATGTGGTGAATGTGTACTCAAATTCAGTCAGTGTGATGGATACCCGTAACGATAAAGTGGTTGATTCGATTGCTGTGGGTGATCACCCTTACTGCGTTACCGCAGATAGCGATGGGCGCCGACTGTTTGTGACCAATACTGGCGAAGACTCTGTCTCGGTGATTGATCTGGCCACAAAAAAAGAAATCCAGAAGTTGCGCGTGCCGGGCACACCAGAAGGTGTTGCTTATGATGCCGAACATCGGCAAGTGCTGGTGGCTAGCTGGATGGACAATGTGCTGGTGGTCATTGATAGCAGCAGCCTGAAGTTATTACCCTCGGTGACTGTTGGCTCCCAACCGCGCGCATTTGGCAACTTCATTGGGAGCATACATTGAACCTGCGTTGCACATTCGGCTTATTGTCTTTGTTCATACAGCCATCGGTATTTGCCTGTGGGCCTACGCCACAAAAGGTGGTTGAAACCATAGAAATACATGCACCGGTGAATGCGGTTGTAGAGGTATTAACACATCCAGAATTAATGCCACGCTGGCATCCCATGGTGGAGAAAGTGGCCACGACACCCGCCTTGAGTCTCAGTGAAGGGGCTTTTCCCGAGCAACGCAGGGAACTCATGTTGCGCAATGGCCAGACCTTGCACGAACGCCTGCGCCAGCCCGGCAAGCCTACAGTGGTTGAAGACAGTCTGATGGCTGGAGGTAATTTCCCCATGAGCCAGTATCGGGGTGTTCTGGAAGTTCGCCCTTCTGATAAGGGGGACGTCGTGACCCTGGTCTGGTCGGCGCGATTCAATAATCAGGCCAATCTGCTGGATGCACCAGCCGGGCAGGATAACGCGACCGCGATAGCAGCAGTGACAGCGTTTTATCTAAAGGGGTTGCAGGGGTTAAAACACTACCTGGAAACAAGCCCTGATCAATATTCATATCACACACCTCAAACAAAGGAAAATTAATGAAGTTCTTTAAACATCTCACCTTATTTGTTGCTTGCGCGCCGTTGGTCTTGTTGCCGACAGTCACACAGGCCGCAAATGCACCTTCACAGCAGAAAGTCATCCGAGAAGTGGTCTTGAAAGCCAGTCCGGCAAAAGCCTGGTCAGTCGTGAAAAATTTTGGCGGGATTGATAAATGGCACCCTGCCGTTGCAGAAACCAAAACGGAAACCAAGCAGGATGAAACAGGGACTGAGCTTCTGCACCGCATGCTCACTCTTAAAGGTGGCGGCACGATTCTTGAGAAGCAAACAATCAACTCCGATGAAGAAATGAAGCTGGAATACCGCATTGTGGAAGGGGTGCTGCCAGTGAGTGGCTATCGTTCAATCATGCAAGTGAAAGCAGGGCCTGGTGCCAATGAATCTACCATCACCTGGACTGGCCGCTTTTACAACAAGGCAAATGATGTGCATGCAAAACCGGGAGAGGATAACGAGACGGCTGTGAAAGCCATTGAAGGTGTATATGACAGTGGCATGCCGGCACTCAAAGCCTATATCGAAGGTTTGCCAAATTAAATAATGATTGAAGGATAACACTATGAAACGTTGGATGTTAATGGCTCTGGCTTTTGTCGCGTTTACCGCGCATGCACATGGACCCAGTGGTCAGAAGGTTGTGAAAGAAATGGTGATTAAAGCGGCACCCGAAAAAGTTTGGCAGGCCATCAAGCAATTTGATGCCATCAAGCAATGGCATCCTAATATTGCCGAGTTGAAATTAGAGGATCGTAAGGATGCGGAAACGGGTAATACGCTGCCGTTTCGTGCGATCAAAATGAAAGATGGCGTGACCTTGCTGGAGAAGTTGCGTGAGGCCAGCGATGAAGAGATGAAAATTGATTACAAACTGGTAGATGGTGCCGAGAGCTCGATTGCAGTCAGTAATTATCGCTCAGTGATGCAGGTGAAAGCGGGTCCAGGCGCGGGCGAGTCTACAGTGACATGGACAGCCCGTTTCTATAATAAGGCCAATACGATGGAAGCGCCTGCCGGGCAGGATAACCCTGCGGCGAATGCAGCCATTAACGGTTTTTACAATACAGGTGCCGAAGGCCTGAAGGCCTATTTGGAAAAGAAATAGGGTCGGGATTTTTTCATGATTGATTGCGGGATAGTTGCCGCTGTCAACAAACAATTGCGTGTTTATTATGAGGCGTCAATTAAATTTCGGATTTAACTGACTTGCATAAAGTATATCTCTGTACAGGCCAGTTGTTGCAGCAACTGGCCGTTTTTTTGAAGGAATGGTAATGCAAAGAAAAGTTTTAAATGTAGTGGTCACTTGTGTTTTATCCGCCCTGGCTATGACTGCAATCGCTCAGCCCCTGGCCTATGTGCCAAATGAAAAAGATGGAACCGTTTCAGTGATTGATACGGTGACGGATGAAGTGGTGAAAGTGCTTCCATCCAAGAATAAACTAGGTAAGAAGATTCAAGCAGCCGCAATTCATCCAACTAATCATCAGCTATATGTGGTTGTCAGGGATAAGAACGCGGTTGCAGTGGTCGACGTTGATTCGGGCAAGCAGACGGCGTTAGTCAAAGTAGGCGATGAGCCTGAAGGCATCAGTATCTCTCCGGATGGCAAGCTACTGGCTGCCTGTCTGGAGGAAGAAAACGCGGTTTCACTGGTCGATCTGCAAACAAACAAGTTGCAGAGAACCATCCCTACCCAAGGCCAGAATCCTGAACATTGCGTTTTTTCACCTGACCAGCAATGGCTGCTGGCCAGCAATGAGAAAAGTAATAATGTGGATGTAATCAATCTTAAAACGTTTAAATCCGAGCATTTGATTGCTGCAACAAAGCATCCCCGCGGGATTGGTTTCAGCCCTGATGGCCAATGGGCATATGTGGCTAACGAAGCTGCAAGCCTGCTGGAAATCGTCTCTGTGGCCGACTGGAAGGTGGTCGGTAATATCAAAGTCGGGCTGCGTTCTAACGGTGTATTAGTGAATGCGGATGGTAGTCGAGTGTATGTCAGCAATGGCGGTGACCATAATATCAGCGTGATTGATCCTGCCGCGCGTAACATTGTGGCGACGGTAGCGGTGGGCCAGCGACCCTGGAATATGGCGCTCACACCGGATGGAAAAAAGCTGTATGTTGCGAATGGGCGCAGTAACAGTGTCTCGGTGATTGACACCCAAACTAACACCAAGCAAAAAGATATTGCAGTAGGTCAACTGCCCTGGGGTGTCGTCATCCAGTAGCTGAATGCGTTAACCGGGAAGGCTGTCCATGTTTAAGCGAGCTCTGGTTGGCTGCTTATTGCTTTTTCAAGCAATTCCAGCGATTTCAGCACCTGTCGTAGATCATTGGTCAGTCATTGCTGAATCTTTTTTCAAAGACCGGGCTGTGATTGAAAAGCCTGACACAATTTCAATCACAGCGCCCCTCCAAGCCGAAGATTCTGCTTTAGTACCTATTAGCATTCATTTTGCTGAATCTCACGGCTTTGTTAAATGGTATCTGTTCGTGGATGCCAATCCCATCATGTTAACGCTGACAACCCGGATGCCCGATTTAAAACGTGCGTTGTCACTGTCTACTCGCATTCGCCTGGATGCCAATAGCCAGGTGCGTGTCATTGGTGAGAGGCCTGATGGTCAACTGAACATGGCAGTGGTGGCGATTAAAACGCCTGGAGGCGGGTGTGGCGGGGCGGTGAGCCAGGATGAAGCGGCCTTGCGAGCCAGCGCCGGTAAAATGAAATTACGCCAGGCGGATGATGGGGAGGCTGTGGTATTACAAATTCAGCACCCTATGCGCACCGGATTTGAACGTACGGTGTATGGCTATTATGCCAAGGCATGGTATGTAGACAAGATCGCGCTGTTATCGGCCGGTGAGCCTGTGCTCGATTTGCAGCTGGGTCCTGGCATCAGTGCAAATCCTTATTTCAGGATTGAGCTTCCTCTCGATATTTCAACGCTTTCTGTGCGGGCCTCTGATAACGAAAACCAGACGTTTCGCTATCCTTTGTAAAAATTTTCGCTGCTTCAATCTTTCACAGTGTTTGTAGGGATATTTTCCCTAGAAACCGGGTTGTCATTTCTGTTTCACTATCGACAAATGAATTCTCGAAAATGAATTCGCAAAAAAATCAAAATTGGCCGATTGATCACATTTCGGCATTTATATTGTGGGTTACAGGATGCAACAAACAGAACAACTCCTCAGCGATTGGCGTAGTCGGGCACTGGCATTTGAAACTGAATTAAATGATATCGTCCTGGGCTTGGCACCTGCAATCCGTCTGTTATTGATCAGCATTTTTTCACGCGGGCATGTACTGCTGGAAGGTAATGTCGGGGTGGGTAAAACCACCTTGCTGAAAGCTGCTGCGCGTGGGATCGGTGGTGGCTATCAGCGCATAGAAGGCACGATAGATCTCATGCCGCAGGATTTGATCTACTACACTTACATCAATCAGGATGGCAAGCCGCAGGTAGATCCCGGCCCTATCCTGACCAATGGCGAAGATCTCTCGGTGTTTTTCTTTAATGAAATAAACCGTGCCCGCCCACAAGTGCATTCACTGCTGTTGCGGGTCATGGCAGAACGTAGTGTGACGGCCTTCAATCGCGATTTCCAGTTCCCGCATTTACAGGTGTTTGCTGACAGGAATGCGGTCGAAAAGGATGAGACTTATGAGCTCCCCGGTGCATCCAGAGACCGTTTCTTGATGGAAATTGAAATTGCGCCTGATTCCTCTTCCGATATCCATAAACAACTGAGTTTTGATACTCGTTTTCATGACACTGACCTCTTAATCACACAGGTACAACCTCAGCAACTGGACTATCGTGCCTTGAATGAAGTGGCTCATGAGATTCAGTCTGGCGTGCAAGCCAATACGGCCATGCAGGATTATGTCGAGCGTTTACGCCAGGCCAGTCATAAACCGCAGGATTTCAATATCCAGATGGATGATATTGATGTGCATGAATTGGTCATGGCTGGAATCGGTCCGCGTGGCAGCAGTATGCTGGTGCGGGCTGCACGTGTGGCTGCCTGGTTAGATGGCCGATTGAACTTGATGCCTGAAGATATTGCACAGGTGTTTCCAGCCGTGGTTGGGCACAGGCTGTTTTTCTCACCCATGTATGAGTTACAGCGTGCTCAAGTGTCGAAAGCATTCACCCGTGCCTTGCTAGCACAGGTGCCTGCCTGATTGTATGCGCTGGTGGCATAAAGAGTCAGCGCCAGGCTTGTTCAAGGGCAGTCCTGCAACCCACATGCATTTGCCATCAGGCCTGGTGCATTATCGGCTAGGCTGGAAACCAAGGGGGAATCAGGCCGGGCTGGTGAGTGGTAGCAGCGCGGGCATGGGAGATACGCTACGGGCAGTAGTGCCATGGCTGGAATATCCTGACCCACGTCGCCTGGATGTGAGGGCCACTTTACGCGACCCTTTTGAAAAGTTATGGGTGAGGGATTTTAAACTGGACACAGCGATTCCGGTGATTGCATTGGTGGATAGCTCAGCTTCGATGGGCTATCAAGGGGTTTACGACAGAAAGCAGGTGATCGCACGTATCCTGACTGTGTTAGCCCGGTCTGCTTATGCAGCGGGGGATGCCTTTGGCATGGTTGTCGCCAATGCAGATATCCACCCTAAATTGAGATTGCCTCCCAAAATACACCGTTCAGCCCCTTTATGGATCGCCAAACATTGGCCGCTGTTTCATCCTGAAGGAAATACTGCGCAAGGCTTGTATCGATGCATACCCACCTTGCCCAAGCGCAAATCGCTGTTATTTTTAATCTCGGACTTTCACTGGCCGGAGCCGTTGCTGCTTGGCCTCTATAAAAGCCTCTCGCACCATGATGTCGTCCCCCTGATGTTGCGCGATCCGGCAGAGTCAGAAAAATTGCCGTCGTCCGGGTTTGCGCAATTACAGGATGTAGAACGCGGTGACAGGGTGTTTGTCTGGATGAATCATCGCGTTCAACAGCAGATGCAGCATCGTGCCAATGATCATCTGGCGTGGCTGACCGAACGTAGCAAACGATTTGGTATTGTGCCTCATGTGATTGCTGATGATTTCAATCCCCAAGCTTTGACGCAATATTTTTTAAAACGCCAATGAATCACACTCTGAAATGGATCATGCTTTTGTTTTGGTTATGCGGCCTCCCCTTGCAGGCCGCGATCAACCAAAACGTTGATATGTCACCGATAGTCAAAGTCGACATGCGCCAGCATGGATATCATCTGGGCGATATGATCGAGCAGAAAGTGCAGATACAGCATAGCGCAACGCAGGTGCTGGATAGCAAAAGCCTGCCGCTCCCTGGGCCCGTGACGCCTTGGCTGGATTTGAAGGCAATCAAGGTGACCCCAGCCAAAACGATGACTGTGATTGAGCTGCGTTGGCAGATTTTTGCGACGGTGGAAACTGCGCAGGAATTGCCGATGCCAGCATTCTCAGTAAATATGATTGGGCAGCCAGCGGTGACAGTGAAAGTGCCGTCGCTCACACTATTTCAGTCCCCCGTGTTTGGTCATTCGGTGAATCAGATCGTACGCAAACCAAGCAGGCCACCCTTAATGTATGCCTTGACGCAATGGCAATGGTTAACGATTGCTTGTTTGATAGTCAGTGCATTTGCCGCAGTGACTGCACTTTGGCTAAGAGACCGGATTCCTGGATTACCTTTCCGTCCAGGGCCTTTGCTACGCGTTAAACGTAAAATGTTGCGTGCGGATTCTTCCGCAGATGAGGCAGCACTGAAAATGGTGTATCAGGCACTTTGCGAGTGTGCCGGGCAAACATTGCATAACACCAATATCAATCGCCTGTTTGAACGGGCAAGTTACTTGTTGGTGCTTCAGCCGCAAATTTCCGAGTTCGTCGTTTCATATAGCCGTCAGGCATTTGGATACCGGCCAATTGATGGGCAGCAATCCGCTGACTATTCCTCTAAAAACCCTGCCGAAATGTTAGAACAACTACGCACCTGGTTACCCAAGGCCGTATTGCTTGAGCGCATCGCCCGGAACACATCCAGAAAATGACTTCTTTGCATTTTGCACAACCGGCGATGTTATGGGCAATGCCCCTGGCGTTATTGCCTTTAATGTATTTAGGGGTGAGGTCATTTGAGTTCCCGAATACACAAGGCTGGAAACTGCCATGGCATGCCCGTGTGATGCCTTGGCTATTGCGTATGCTTGCTTCAGCCACAATGGCCTGCCTGGTGCTATCTATGGCAGGGCCCTATAGCGAAGGCGGAATAGAGACGCGGATTGGCAAAGGCGCTGAGATTGTGATCGTGCTGGATAGGAGCGGCAGTATGTCGGAAGGCCTCAAAGGGCGCGACGTCAACCGCCAGGATGCAGAGGCGGGGGTTTCGGACGACCATTTTTTAAGCAAAATCGAAGCAGCCAGGGCCGTGTTGCTGAAGTTCATGCAACAACGCAGTGGCGATACTTTTGGCGTGGTGGCATTTAATTCATCACCGATCAATGTGGCGCCGTTAAGTGCAGATCGCGAGCTGGCGGAAGCTGCATTATTGAGCGCACAAAGCCAAAGTACAGGCTTTACCGCATTGAGCCGGGCTCTGGGAATGGCGCTGGAGTATTTTGAGGGGCGCCCAAAAACCGCGACGCGTGTCATCTTGCTGGTGTCTGATGGCGATGCCATCATCGAAGCAGAAGACCAGGCAATTTTGCGCGATGCTTTCCAGCATTATGGTGTCCAGTTGATGTGGATTTATGTGCAAGGGGAGCGGGAGCATTCGATACTTGATACGGTCCTTGCCGGAGATAACGAAATGATTACCCAGGAAGATAAGGCATTTGCCCAGAGCAAACAGTCTGCCAATATGCATCAGGTCTTTTCTGAGCTGGGTATGCCTTACCAGGCCTTCGAAGTGAATAGTGAGATTGGCTTCCGGCAGGCTTTGCAGGCGGTCTCTAAGGCCACCAACCAGCCCAGTCGCTATGAGTACCGCTTGCCCAGGCAAGACCTGGCAGGGGCGGGTTACCTGATGACTTTGATCATGGTCATGGCATTGGCCTGGGTCAGGCAAAAGATGCTGACTGCATGGGTTCCATTCGTATCCGCCAGGCAAGCGGAATCAGTTGTAAAAGGAGGACGTAGTGCACTGGCTAAATCCTGAGCAGGTCCAGATCTGGTGCCTGAGGCACCTGACCATGATAGAGCGCATGCTTTGGCTGGTGAGCATTACTGCCATGATAGTGGCGGTTGCCAGTGCCTGGCATTGGTCAGTGCTTTCCAGCCGCAATGCACGCATGTCACAACCTCAGGCAATTCTGGCACTGAAACCTCAACCGGGTGATGAAATCTGGGCATATGCCAAAGCATACGCCTCAGAATCGCACCCTGAGCAATCACTCAAGCTGTTTTATCAGCCAGAAAACAGTCAGCATGGCCGCTTGCGGGCGAACACCAAGTTTGCAATTGGTAATTTGTATTTCGACTGGGCGATGGCGCATCATGACGTGGAAAAAGGGGGGGCGCATCAGCAACAGGTAGCAATGATTATGCTGGCACGGGAGTCTTACAAGGATGCGTTACGGATAGATCCTGATTTTGCAGATGCCCGCTTCAATTTGGAGCTGCTGGATAGACGTAGCCCTGAAAAAAGAACGCAGGGGTGGGAGTCTGGTACCGATGGCTCTACCTTGAAACCCTTCAAGCGCAACGGGACGGCAATGATGCGGGATAACCAGCGCCGGGGCCTGCCATGAGTTTGCGCGGTCAATTGAAACGGATCCCGCATCCATGGCAATGGCGTGTATGGCTGAAACATCAATATTACCGGGGTAATATTGCTTTTTTTATCGCCGGCATATTACTACTAAGCACTTTCACTTATCCGACCATGCAGCAACCCAGTCTGGTGAAGGACGTATTGTTTGTACTCGATATTTCGGAGAGTATGAATGTCCCTGATGCCTCCCACCCGCATACAGGCAGCCTTCGCTTACAGCATGCCAAGACGCTCATAGGCGCGATGATGGCAGACCTGCCTTGCGGTTCACGTACCGCTGTAGGGTTGTTCGCCGGGGATGACACCGTCCTCCTGTTTGAACCCCTGGAAGTCTGTGCACATTATCCAGCCATGGAAAAAGTAGTCAGTCAATTAGACACGCGCATGCGCTGGATCGGTGATTCCTATGTCGTGCGTGGCGTGAAATCTGCCCTTGATATCGCCAAAAAAAATCAATTGCATCTGGTCTTTGTCACAGATGCAGATGAAATGCCGCACCATGAACATCCGCGGGTGGCAGAGCTTTTGACCTATAGAAAACAAGTGAAGGGGATATTAATCGGGGTAGGGAATACCAACCTGTCACCGGTTCCGCATCTTGATGTAAAAAAGGAAATCACTGGCTACTGGACCCCCGAAGAGGCGGTGATCCAGGGACACTACCCGAATTTACTGGCCTTGGTCAAAGAGTTGCCGCCAGGAGAGGCGATGCCGGCCGATATGGCGGCCGAAGTCAAAGAGCACTTAAGTCAGTTGAATGAGGCGCTGTTGCAGCAGATTGCCTCAGCGCTTGAACTGACCTACTTGCGTGC
Source organism: Methylophilus sp. 14 (assembly GCF_015354345.1). GTDB lineage: Bacteria > Pseudomonadota > Gammaproteobacteria > Burkholderiales > Methylophilaceae > Methylophilus. The sequence goes on from NZ_JADKYS010000002.1 coordinate 468,460, forward strand.
AGGAGAGACACAAACTGCATTGTCCACACTACACCAGCTGGACATGACTCAACAATCTGAAACCCCGCAAGATGCCCGTTGGATACTAGGTTTTTTTGCGGTAGTGATGATTCTTGTTGGCTGGTTCTGGCCGATGTGGATGCGCAAATTAAACTTGCGGCATGCGTAGCATCAATGCTGAGGGTTAATCTGGGTATGATCAATATTTTCAGTAAGCGATTTAATCAGGCTTAGATGGCGGACCAATAATATTTCGCATGCCCCATCCCCGTCATCATTTCTCACCCGCGAAGTACTCCAGATAAATCCATCCGGTTTTTTGACATCGGTTAAATGGCCTTGCAGGCTGATGACATCCCCTGGTTTCAATGTGAATAGTTTTTCCCGGATCACGGTGTCATGGGGAATCAGATGTAGATTGGTACTATACAACTCAATCTCGTGACGCGGGATTGGGAACTCATCCACATGCCAGAAGTAGAAACGATTGTCCTGTTCAATATGTATCTGGCTTAGGACCTCGGGATTGGACATTTTCTGCCAGCCGATCACGATATCCATGGGTGAAATGTCAGAGATGTCATCGTGATGAGTTATATCGTAACGATGTATGGACAGGACCACGCCTTGAATCAGGAAGGTGTCCGTCAAGCCTAGCTGATATTCTCCATGCGCTACCCACTCAAAGTCAGTTAAGGCATGTTGTTCTGGTTCTGCTTCGACCTGTATGCCCGGCGCTAACCGGGCGAATAAGCGTTGATTTTCAGTAGGAGGACTACCAGGCTGGATGATGGAGAATACTGTTTCTGCCCTGGATAGTACGGACATGATGCCGCAGATGAAGCATGCACATGCCATGCATAACACAAGAATATTAAATGAACGAACGTACGCTTTCACGCCTTTGGGATTGGTTAAATACGCTTGAAGGGGCCTACGCAGCTGCTGGTGTCGGGGGTGTCACAGGAGACATAGAGTTTGCCAGAGGGGTGAAACATGACATATTTCTGGTAACTTTCCCCGGTATTATTTTCCACGCTTTCGCCACAATCTTGGCCACCTTTATCTTCCACGATTTTAAGCGTCACAGCATAGTAACCATTGGCGTCTGGTTTCTCGCTGATGGTATAACTGGCCACAGAGCGTTCATCCCCACTGGTAATGAAGCCGGTGCCATCAACCCCAAAAATATATTCCTCGCGGCAACTGTTTTTGATATTCACCCATTCCCAGGTGCCCTGTAAAGGATTGCCCAAAGCCAAGGCAGGACACAACGTAAGTGACACAACTGCAAATGTTAGCGAATGGGCCAGTTTCATGACGAGGTGCTCCCTATCAATGTGTTATTGAAATATGACAGAAATTCAGAACGCCCACAAAGGGAAATATTCCTATGTTTTTTGCGGAGATATTTCTTGTCTCGGTAAGCCTACCTATTCACTAACCGTTTAGCACTTAACGTGAAGGAGGCAGAGTGATTAAAAGCCGCTAATAACTAGTTTTTTGAGGGTAGCCGTTTGATTTGAAACGCATGCATGAAATCAAGCGGCAGGGCCCACAGCGGCAAGTTTTACTGTAAGGCTATCTCCCATGAAAACGAGGGAAAAATTCCCGATAGCTTTTGATTGAAGCCCGCTAGTATCTGCATTGACCATGAAATCACTTAGTTTACAGATTAAACTGCATCTCATTATAAGCCTGTTGCTGATTGGGCTCTTGCTGTCTTGGGCTGGGTCTGTGATTAAGAATGCGCGTGAGGATGTCCTCGCAGAAGTGGAGTCAACGACCAATTTAGTGATCCATTTACTAGACGCGGAAGTTGTTCATTATATGACTGACTATGGCTGGTTGAATCGTGGTGCAGATGGTAAGACGAATATCTTCCGGTTGGAAGAACTGACGGATATCCGACATTTGCAAGTGGACTTTTTTGATGTTAACGGTCATTTGCGCGAGTCAAATCATGCTGCGAGATTACAGTCTGATGAGGATCAGCCGCCCAAATGGTTCGTGCAACTACTTGATATATCAAGTGTGTTAAGTGAGCCGAAACGTAAAAGTATTATTTTAAGTGGACGGTTTGTTGGCGAGTTAGTGATTACGCCAGACCCTAGTTATGAGTTGAAGGAAATATGGGAGGATACGTCCGGCCTGCTGACGATTGCTGGAGTGTTTGGAATAAGCGTCCTTTTTTTCGTGAACTACGCTGTGCGATTCACCTTTAAGCCTGTGAAGCAGATTATTCACGGCTTGAATCAAATTGAGCGTGGAGACTATAAGAGCCGCCTTCCCAGTTTCGAACAAATTGAGTTGAGTGAAATCAGTGAAAAATTCAACAAAATGGCGACAACACTGGAATCAAGTATTCGTAATAATCACCATCTCACTCAGCAAATTATTCATTTGCAGGAAGAAGAGCGTAAAAAGTTAGCACGTGATCTTCATGATGAAATTGGCCAGTATTTGACGGCTGTACACATAGATGCCAGCGCAATAGTGGCAGCAAATAAATTAACCGCTGCGCGGGAAAGTGCTCAGGCGATTTCTCAAATCACCCGGCAGATGATGTTTACTATCCAGGATTTGCTTGCCCGCCTGCGCCCGACGGTATTAGATGAGTTAGGACTAAACCTTGCCTTGGCAGAGTTGATTCATCATTGGCGTGATCGCAACCGTAATATTCTGGTAGCAAGCAATATTCCAAACCATACCATTCAGGCTGATGAATCAGTCAATGTGACGATTTATCGCATCTTGCAAGAGTGTCTCACTAACATCAGTAAGCACGCCTCTGCTACCCAAGTAAAGATTGGCATAGAAGAGGCAGAAGGTAGCCTTTCTATGTTCGTGGAAGACAATGGCCGCGGTTTTGATACCACTATTCAGCGACGTGGTTATGGGTTAGCAGGCATGCTGGAAAGAGTAGAGGGCTTAATGGGTACCATGAAAATTATCAGCTTCCCTGATCAAGGTGCGAGGATAGAAGTTAATTTCAGAACAGATGAGTCTTGGAAAGGGCAAGCATCGTGGCAGTGAGGGTCATACTGGTAGATGATCATACCGTGGTCCGTTCAGGCTTGAGACGGTTGCTGGAAACACATAAATCCATAGAGATTGTCGCTGAAGCCGGCACGGGTGAGGCAGCCTATCAGGCCTATGGGGAAATTTTGCCAGATATTGTGCTAATGGATATTTCAATGCCAGGCATGGGTGGGCTGGAGGCGGCAAAACGCATTTTGCAGCGCTACCCCAAAGCCAAGATCATCATTTTTTCTATGCATGAAGCGGTCTCATTTGCAGCCCAAGCCCTGAAGGCTGGGGTCAAGGGATACATCACTAAAACAGGTGTGGCAGAAGACTTACTCCAGGCTGTCCTCGATGTTTCTAATGGCCATACTTTTATCAGTCAGGATGTGGCCCAAAAAGTAGCATTGCAAACATTGATAGGGGAGAGTAATCCCTTGCACCAATTGACATCACGCGAGTTTGAGGTTTTTCGTCTGCTCGCTGAAGGTAAGCGGGTTGAGGAAGTGTCGGATATGCTGAAAATTAGCCAGAAAACAGTCGCAAACTACTACACGATGATCAAACAGAAATTATCGGTAAATAGTCCCGTAGAAATGGTAAGGCTAGCCATGAAACACGGTTTGATTGATACAGAATAGAAGTGGGGGGATGAGTGAACAAGATTTTAATTGGATTATTAAGTTTGTTTTTGGCTGGCAATGCATGGGCAGATTTTCAACAAGGTAAAGCGGCGTTTGTTGCAAGAGATTATGCCAAAGCCCTAAAAGAATTTGAGCCATTGGCAAAGGAGGGCAACGCTCAGGCGCAGCATATCCTTGGCATGATGTATGATGAAGGCCAGGGCGTGACGCAAAACTATGCCACGGCAGCGGAGTGGTACCTGAAAGCTGCCAGTCAAGGTGATCAGGATAGTATGTACAATCTTGGTGTTATGTATGCCCAAGGCCAAGGGGTTCCTAATGATGACGTCAAATCTGCTCAGTGGTTTGAAAAAGCAGCAGAAAAAGGACATGTCATGTCACAGTTTGCTTTGGGTAGGCTTTATATTCTGGGGCGCGGAGTCAAGGCAGATGGTGAGAAAGCCAATGCATGGTTTAAGAAAGCGGCATTGCAGGGACACTATAAAGCGCAATTAGCGCTGGGTAAAAATTATCTGGACGGGAATGGAATTAAGAAAGATATTATTCAGGCAGAGCAATGGATAAGGAAGTCTGCAGAGCAGGGACATCACAAAGCGCAATTCGAATTAGGGCAGTTATATCGTGATGGTATTGCATTGCAAAAGAATGCCAAGCTCGCTTATATGTGGTTCGACCTGGCAGCGAAACAGGATCACGTAGGTGCACAACAAGCACGGGAGCAGTTAGCAAAAACCATGAAGGCAGAAGACATTGCCTCAGCAAGACTGCTCTCTAACCAATGGAAACCCCAGAGCACCGACATTCATTCTTAAGATGCGGCTTTAAAACTACCCTCAAAAGTAAAAAGCACCCAATTGGGTGCTTTTTAGAAATGGTCAATATGCAGTTAACCGTATGCGGTTAGGGTTTGGTTTACCCCGCCAAAAACGAGTTGCATCATTTCTGATGGTCCTAGTGGTAAATCAAGCCCTGAATCCATATTGCAGGATGTATTTATTGTGTATATGGGAATTTTTTCCTGCCTATATGGGAGTCGACATTTCAAGATGACGATTCAGGTAAAAGTTATTTAAGTAGTAAATGTTAAGGCACAGCTCGATATTGGTGCAGGGTCAGCAGGGCCGAGCCCCGCATCTAATCCCTGTTCTGTTCAGTTAAAATTTAGAATCAGACTGCCGATGATGTTCGCGAATGAATGCGTACTTTACTGCGACACTTTTGCAAAGTACGCGGCGGCCTTTTTTAATATGTCACGCTCTTCAGTGACGCGTTTAAGTTCTTTGCGAAGACGGAGTATCTCTGCGTGATCCGCAGTCTTCGCTTGGGAAGCGTCCGAATTGGGGCCGTAGGCTTTTAGCCATGCGTACAGGCTATGTGTTGAAACGCCCAAACGGGAGGAAACCTCTGCAACAGAGTACTGCCGTTCGTTGATCAATCTGACCACTTCTTGTTTGAATTCCTCAGTGAATCTTTTATTGCTCATTTAATACTCCTGTTAACCTCAATTATGAGGCTAAAAAGTATCTAATGCAGCCGGGGCGATTCAATATACCACTCAGAAAAATGTTGGATTTAGGATTGTCTAAGATTAAATTAACCTCCCAGGTATTAGAGAAATGGCTAGGGATAAAGGCTAATACGATTAGAAAGCATGTAAGTAATCATGAGTTGGGCCCTCAGGCATATTATTGGAAACTCATGTTCACACCGTACAAAGGTGACTCTTCTTTCCCTCATCAAGGCGCTTTGATTGCGACCTCAGTAGCACAACTTCCTGGATTTTTAAGTGCTAATTTTTCTCTTGGCTTTCAATGTGTATTCGATGTGCTACACGATATGGTTTCGGATATATCAACTCAAGACATTTTACTGAAAAATGGATTAACCATGGAGGCTTTTCAACTGATTCAGATAAGTCTTGCAAACACCCTGAGTAAATACAAATTTGCTAGTGAGTTGGAAATTGATTACCACGACAACTTAACGATGGTTGATTTGAAAGAACTGAAATTGTTTGGCTTTGATTTCGAACAGGTTCGACAAAATAAGTACCTACCAATCTATCAGTATTTTCTAAAACTAAAGCCTAATCAAGCATGGGAGCAATTGGATGGTTGCAAGGCATGGGCTATTCTTAAAGGTGAACGGAAAACCCCATATTTAAGTCTTGAAAAAATCAAATATCTAGACCAGTTTTTTAGATTATTGAAGTCTGCCCGACTGAACATCTCAAACATAGCTATTTTATATGGGCCCAAAGCGTATCAAGAAGAGCTACATTTACGTGTTGGTGAGGTATTCATTTCATCTTTTGGAAGAAGGCCGTATTTCTTTGAGGTAAAGAATCACCGAAGTCATCCAAAAATTTACATGTCGTTATGCAATAAAGAATTGATGCCAGACAAAGTGGCATACGGCAGCGCAACGAGTATGGCAGGATTTAACGCAATTTTTCTTGCGGCCTTAATATGGATCGGATGTGTGACATGCAATCCATAATATTAGTGACTTGTCCTATTCTTCCAGTTGATTCAGAGTTTTCAATAGAAAAAATGCTCCTCCGCAGTAATCAAGCTATGAAAGAGTTAAGAGCGAAGGTTCCTTGTTTAACACAACGATATTTTCAACTTGTATATGATTTTAAAATCTCAAAAGAGTGGTTAGCAATCGTGGTAAAAGCCATTGATGTACAAATCAATTTAGAGCTAGGTGATTCGAAACCAACATTGACTGAATTCAAAAGAAATGTCAGATCTGAAATTGCAAGTCTTCAAACTCGACTAAATTTCATAGTTCTACAAGAGCTTACTGAGGACGTATTTGAGGCTTCTGTAAAAATGACTCTTACTCCAGAAGATGAGTTGAGAGCCTATCTGAAGAAAAAATCAGGTAAAGAAGATCTATACGAGTTTGATGGGCAAAGGCAATTAGTTTTTAATCCGGAGTCTAAGGAGAATAAATCAAATGACCCTCCTAGAAAAATTCAATGCGTCATAAGAGATAAGCTTCGGTTTCATGCAGTAATTACTCAAGTACGCGATCCGAGTGAGCTAACTCCAATAAAGCCTAATAAAGCTTTTAAATTGAATGTTGAAGACTTTATGATTAACGATGCTTTTCACATTCATATTGGACCCTACATGCGCTTTGCATCCATAATTCAGCTTGAGGTAAAGCCAATTCGGAATGCAGCTACTAACGATATCAAAGAATATCTACTGGTTGATTACAATTGAGCGATTCATTTTTACCAACTATCGATCAGTCAGAGTGCCGGACTCATAATTCGTTGGTGCTGTGTTCTACTCACAGATGGGCAACCAATAAAATAAAAGGGTTACGTAAATTCGCAACCCTTTTATGTCTAGTAACCGCATAGTAGCCGCGGGTGAAATCAAATATATATAAGATTTTCGTAACCAAGACAATTTCATTTATTGGGCTCTATAGACATTAAGACTTCACGAATGGCTGAGGCAACAGATTCAGGTTCTTCTAAAGGAATCGCATGACCGCTATCAACCCAAACTTGCTTGCTTCCAGGATAAAGCCTCATAAAATCCTTACGCTTATCGTTCGCATAATCTGCCAATTCAGACTTATTTTTCATTGGTTGTGATGCACTCAATATGATGACTGGCTTTTCGGTGAAAGAAGGCAGGCTTAAAACAGCCTCTCCTGTTTGATTGATATATTCCATTTCGTCTTTCTCCACTTTCGATGTCCATAGGCTAAATGCCACCTTGAACCATGAAGGCCAATTATCTGGCGCTCCTTTACCTTTGAATTGTTCCGGATGGGTGGAGTCGACAAGTATTAGTGCACTGACTTGATTGGGGTATCGCCGAGCGAAAAGCTGCATATAAAGCCCGCCAAGTGAGTGCCCAACCAGCAAATAAGGGGGATTTAAACCTTTGCTTTGGAGTAATGACCGCAACTCATCAACCACATGAGTACCATCCCGAGGTGTTGAAACCTCATCGCTCCTACCGTAGCCTGGTCGGTTATATAAGAATGTCGTGGTATCACTTGATATCTTTGGGATTACCTTATTCCAATATTCCATCCTACCGCCCAAGCCATTCTCAAAAACGATAGGTATCGTGTCATGCTTAGTCAAGGCGAACTCGACGTTTCGATCTCGTATTTTTTCAGTCGTAGTATTGGGTAAGGATGCGCATCCTGATACTAAAGTCGCTAATAAAATCCCTAGGAGTGTTGAAAATGACCGTACATTCATTTTTGTATCTCGTTGTGAAAATTGTGTTAACTCAACCACACTAAATGATGAAGATAAGCTCTTAAATGTGCTCTGTTATAAAACGGCCTGCTAGCTAAATACCTTGTGAGTTCACTATGCACTTTGGTTCCAAAGCATAGGGGGACTTTTCTTAGATATAAAAACTTACATGGCTGTAGCTCATAGTCTTGATAGCACCTTATAGATGCTGCTTCATTCAATCCCTTTATAGAGCTACGCACCTAGTCTTTAGTATTATTAAGTACTTTGGTTAATTCCTACATTTCCGACCTCTCAGCGCAAGAGTCATTAGGCCCATCACAATTAACCCATATGTCGATGGCTCTGGGACGGCACTTACTTCATAGGTGAGGTTGTCTATAGCCATGCCCTCAGCGCCTCCTCTAAGTACAATCCTGTCCACTAGGCCATGATAGTCAGAGTTTAGCCATACGAGCCCGTTGCCCGATTGGGGGTCTTGAATGGAGTGTACTGAAATACCTTTGTAGAAAAGTTCGATACTAACAATCGGGTCACTTGCACCGTAGGATTTATAATATGTGCCTTGAAAAACGACAGGAGCATTGTCGAAGGTTAACTCGCCACCATTCCCATAAAATAGGTTGGCGCCTATCCCTTCATTCAGGCCATCGGCATATCCATAGACGGCACCTGCTGACTGCCAGCCTGAAATACCGCCATACCCGTCGCTCAACTGAGCGGTGCCATACAAAGGGGAGTCTGTTTGTTGGACGTCTACATCTTCAAACGTGAGTACAGTCGCAAATGCCGGGGTGGCCATTGCCAGAGATAGAGTACTTGTGAAAGCAAGCTGCTTGAGGTTTATCATGGAGAACTCCTGATTTAGTGGTTAATAAATATTGCTGTGCGCGTAAACTGTTTGCGTGAATTTTTTACTTCTGGAAGCCAGGCACTCTTCTCATGACTAGCTTCCACCATATACATTTTGACTATGATCATATAGCGTCTTTCAAACGGCTTTTATCGTCAAAGGGTTTGCCTAAAAGACATTTTTTTAGTTCTTCGCGAGCTTTGGTTCCAGAATGCCAAGCAATATCTGCAATAGATTTATTCTGATAAATCAGTTCAAAGCTCCATTTGTCCTCCATGACTGTCATCAAATCATCCATACTGGGTACTGCAAAGGCAATCATAGGTAATGCTGTTTTACCTACAGTCATATAGAAGGCGTTGAGTGTGGTGGGCATTTCGTTACCCTGCTTGAGCGTAATGAGTACTTTTTGCCCGGCATTTAACCTAGGAAAGACGTGATCTTCTGATAACGGGGTAAAAGCAAGCAGGGCACCACGATAATCTCCGCCCGGCCCAAACAAGGTGATGGCGACGCCTTCCTTGAATCCATCTACACCGTGATCGCGCACTTCACGTTTGGCACGCATAAAGGTTGCGGTACAGTACTCGCCTGGTTTTGCCGTTGAATTTGCCTGCATGAACTCCCACCATCCCGCGACGAGCTTTTCCCTAAATTGCTCTGCATCTTCTTTGTTGCCTTTGAGGATCGCTTTAGCATTGATCTCTTTTTTTGTTTGATCCATGACTGAGCCAAGTACATCGAATGTGTCTTTTTGCACATTTGATCCCGCGTGTACGGGCATGGTCAACAAGGTGCTGACTAATCCAGCGCCTGTCAGTAGATTTTTAATCATGAGGGTTTCCCTGTGTTTAGATGGAGTGTGCGGCTGGCTGTGCTGGCCAGGTCCTGGCATAAGTCTTTAGTTCTTCCTAAACCCGCATCTTCATAATCGGATCTGACCAAGATATCGGCGACACTCCATCCCCCTTGCATATTCTGTCGGGTTTGAAATTCCACAAAGCACTCAGCATACCCGCCCACCTCGCCACCAATCACCTCACCTCGTACGTTGTATGCTGTGAGACCGGATTTCTCCCAATATTTGGTGTATCGCAAGAATCGACTTTCCCCAACCTGGTTGAATTCAGGATTGCCCATGACTTGAATTACCTCGGTTTCGGACCTTCCTCGCCATAAAGTCAGTAGATTGGATTCTATAGGGGTCATTTTCTTACCATCTGGACGGGTGGCAAGCGTGGCTCTGGCGGATCTCTCCGCTTGGCTCTTCTGTATCTCGTTACTTAGACTTTGCTTGGCGGCTTCAATCTCTGGTTGCATTCTCTTTTGTGTTTCGTCTAGCTTTTTGAGGGCAGCCAGTTTCTCGGCTGGAGTCACTTTCTTTGCCCATTTGCCACTTGGATCTGGGCGCCTGCCTGCAGTAACTGCGTCATGCCATAATTGGCTCCAGGCAAAATCTAGAAATTCAGTAGAGAGGGATTGGCCGAGTAAAGGCATTTCTGATGACAATCCGAGTTTGCTGATGCGTGTGTAAAAAGCCTCCATATTAAATTCGGTGTCGTGGATGGCGGCATGTAAGGCCTGGTCGAATTCAATATGATTGCAGGCAATAGTTCCTGCTTTTGAGAGCATGCTCGAGGTAGATGTTTTCCAGTTACTGACAGGAACTGGCTCTGAGTTTAAATCTGCGCGGCGCAGGGTATAACTCCCCTCACCCAGCTTGAATGTCACTGTATCACCTGCTTTGATTTTTCTGGGATTCTCTGTGAGTTTGTAGGATTGCATATCCATAGAAAAAGCAATGGGACACGCAAACTGCAATTTCATATGTACAAATTCCGGTTTGCTGGGATGTTCATATACCGCGGTAATCACTATTTCCCTTATCTCTGTCTTTTCCTTCATTTGTTCAGCCGAGGTGCGATTTGAAATGGTGCGCACGTCTGCAAAATAAGCCTCTCTATCCCCTGGCTCACCTTGATAGTGCAGCAAAACTCCAAACGCGTGCGCGCTAGCGGTATGGCAAGCCAGAGTGATTAGGCACCAGCATCTGGCAAGCCATAAGGGCAATACAGACTGGGCAAAGTGCCTGAATGTTGGATGCAAGCGCAGCTGACAGATATGGAGCCAAGGCATATGCTTAAGCCTGTGTATCGATTCTGACGGGCATGACCATCCCATCCAAATGTTTGATATTGCTAAGGACCTGATTTAAAAAATCCACGTTCTCGCCTCTGCTTTGTTTGAAGGCAATATGCGCTTCAATCTGCCCGATAAAATCGACCTTAGCATTGACGTCAGATGATGGCTCCTTAGCGTCAACAAGGGCACCAGGTATGGCAGGCAGAATGTCCAGCAATCCATCTACTCCAGCTTGAATCAGCGTGTTGATTTCTTGCAAAGAGACACTATGCATATTCAGCGTTCTTGCAGGTGCGGGCAGACTGGTAGTTGCTGCTGGAACTTTCGGTGAGTCCTGACCAACTGGTTGACGAGCCCCCCCATGACGAGATTCAATGGGTGGCAGAGTTATACTGGATATCTTCACACACAGTCTCCGATTATCTATGGATGTAAAAATAGTAGTTTGAGAATTTCTCTATATGGCTAGCGTTTCTTTACCAGTATTTTTTCTACCCAGGCATCATCTTTGTTACTAGTTGTTACAGAATAAAATCCATCTACTTGATTGCCGGTGTAGATCATTTCATCTTGTTTACTCAAGGTCCCGATGGACACGGATTTCTTTGAAGGCTCTTTGAATAGCTTGATATTGGAAATTTTTGCTACCAGAATGTCGCCCTCTTTGACTCCTTGCCTAGTGGTGCCTGCGCTCTCGTTGGCATCACTGTTCCTAGAGTCCTCGGTGCTCCCGGCAAAGCTACCCAATTCTTTACTGGTTTTGGCTGTTTCGGATATGGTGCTTCTTAACTGACGCAAATCAGAGGCAAGGTCAGCACGGGATTCAGAGTAAAGCATCAGCAACAATACACAAGCTAAGGTGCGCATGACGTTTTCCTTATTATTTGCACTGATGTGCGGCTTTGGACAAGGCGTCACACTTTTTTGCGCCTGATGCGTTTAGATCGTCGCATAACGCCATGTCACCATTAGAGCCTAGAGCGCTTGAGACATTGCACCGCAGTTTTTTTCCGCTTTGAAAGCTGACATTAAAGTATGTCTCGGTGGTGTTCCAGTGCTTTTGCTGGTCAATATCGCTGATCTTGAAACTCGCACGGTCAACACCATATTGTCTTGCAATCAGTTTATACAAGTCGTCTTCGTTTTCAGAAAATGCGCCTGACTTTTGTCCGCCAACCACGGCTGCTGGTGCCAAAGCAGCAATGCATCCGGTCAATAGTGAAGCCACGGCAAAAATGACCGTCAAACGTAGTAAAGTACTCTTCATAACCACCCCTTGTGCTGATTGTGTTAACTGTTGAAGATGGATTATATTCAGGAGGGTCGCGAATTTTTTTGTATGTTCGATAGTCGTGCGTAGGGCCGGTACCAATGACAAGATAATCGACGAATGGCTCAAAAATGCCGATCAACGACATGAGGTTAACGCTGGTGGTAAGTGATAATACTGACATGGATACAGCAGTTAAAGATGGCGTAGCAAGCCAATCAGACGATACATGTGGCGTCATACAGGCCGCATTTCGTCTCAACATACTCTATTGGATATGCATGTTTTTTGCTGATAGCGTACTTGGCTATTTCATCAAAATTGACCCGATTGATTCGGCTCCACTAAAGCTTGTGTTATTCGGAGTTAGCGGGGTGATGACTTATGGCATGGCCAGGTTACTGATACACCTGCGAAAACTCTCGTTTCCGCAAAAAGCCTTGCTTTGCTTTGGTATGACCATGCTGGCAGCACCCGTTTATACTGGAATTGACTTTATTAACTACACAATTTGTCAGTATCCCAAAGCGGTTACTTTTGATCCAATGTATTCCGGTTATACCCTGATCGAAGGCGCATCTATATTGTTTGGCTGGAACTGTCTTTTTGTGGCCGTCATCGATAATTTTGAAATCGTGGACAGAGAGCGTCAGCTTGCTGCTATGCGCGAAGAATCCTTAAACGCGCAGATGCAGGCGCTTCGCTATCAAATCAATCCTCATTTTCTTTTCAATACCTTGAATTCAATAGCCGGGCTTATCGAGGAGGGCGCCGCCACGCGTGCCGAGCGTATGGTTCTCTCACTCTCAACATTCATGCGAACAACGCTTTCCATGGACCCTATGAGTGATGTGACCTTGGCGGATGAAATAGCCTTGCAGCAAGAGTATCTGGAAATCGAGCGTGAACGCTTTCAGGATCGAATGACCTTTGAAATTCATATTTCTGAGGAGGCGAAGCAGGCATTGATGCCAAGCCTGATTCTGCAGCCGCTCATTGAAAATGCGATTAAACATGGGGTTGGTGCTTCCACAGGGCATGTCAACATCTCCCTTTCCGCGCGACGCGAGTCTGACCGTTTGCACCTCTTGATAGAAAACGATATGCCTCAGTTGCAAGGCTCTTACAAGGCTCCTTTGGGTATGGGGGTAGGCCTGAAAAATGTGGCAGAGCGACTGCGTTTACGCTTTGACGGCAATAGCCAGTTTTCCTCCGGTGAGACGACGCTTGGGCATTATCAAGCAGAAATATATCTGCCCTGGAGAATACAATGACGGGGTTGCATGTACTGGTTGTAGATGATGAGCCTTTGGCTAGACGACGCCTTATCAGATTGCTTCGTAAGCTTGAGTGGGTGGATCGCATCGATGAGGCAAAACATGCCGCCGAGGCTAAGTTTAAAATAGAGCAAGAGACTCCTGATATTCTTCTGCTGGATATACAAATGCCTGGCGGAAGTGGTTTCGACATGCTGGCTGAGCTGAAAGCTTCCCCACCGGTTACCTTGTTTGTGACTGCATTTGACCAGTATGCCTTGCGTGCATTTGAAGCCAGTGCGATTGATTATTTAACCAAGCCTATTGATGCAGGCCGTTTTTTTGCTGCCATGCAAAAGGCCAGGTCTGCCGTTGGTTGCCGCTTCCAGACGGATAAGATTGCTGAGCTACAGGAAGTGATTGCCTCGCTAAAAGCCGCCCTCAAGCCGCATACGCGTCACAAGCATGAGTTATGGGTGAAGTCATTGGGAGAGTACGTTCGCCTCTCTCAGGATGATATTATTCGACTTCAAGCTGAGCGCGACTATGTGCGCATTCATGTGTCTGGTAGCAGCTATCTTCACCACGAGACACTGACTTCGCTCGAGCAACGACTAGATCCTGATGAGTTTCTCCGAATTCACAGGAGCTGGATGATCAGAAGAGATGCTATTGCACGGCTAAAGAAAGCACCTTTTTCAACATTAATAGTCGTTCTGAGTGATGGTACTGAATTGCGTGTCGGTCGATCCTACGCTAAGAAGTTAGCACATATGCTTTAAACGACTTTTGGATTTCGCATTGACTTGCTGATGGCTTTGATTTAGTGCATTGTTAGGAAAAATTCAGAAGAAGCTGATAATGTCAGATAGCCATGTGCACCTTATTTTAGAACGATCTGAGCAACTTGATAGTGAGATTATTTCTAGATTCACACCATATAAGTCTACAAATAATAAAGATCAAATCACACAAATCTGTAGTGACCTTTCCTTTCAGCATGCCAAATCATTACGCGTATTGTATGATTTAGAACTGGATGGCACTGCTACAGCAATACTGCGGATGCAGTTTGAGTCAGTCGTAAGGTTGATGTGGCTTCATTTTTCGGCACCGGATAGCTTCATTCAAAGCTACTCAGGAAGCATTTCTGTTGATAATCCACCTAAAGACTTTCCAACAATCACCAAAATGTTAGAGAAAATAAAAAGGTCTGGTGTTAAAGGTCCAGGGGAAACTCTTGAAGAGTTCAAAGAGGTTGCGTGGAGGGGTATGAATAATCATATCCATAATGGTTATTTAGCTCTCTCACGTCATGTGAATAGCTACCCGGAGAAGTTGGTAATTCAAATTGTCAGAAATTCAAACGCTCTTAATTTGATGACAGCGATGGTCTTGGCAAGAATCGAACAGAGTCAAGATGACGTGAGTTTTGTCAAGAATTTACAGTTAAGCTATCAAGACATAATGCCCGAGTTAAGATTTAATTAAGTACTCAAAATCACCCGACGTACTCGAAGACTCGTCGCCTTTCGATGCTCTACAGGGTTTTCTGGATGGCGACGGTAATCCCGATAGAAGTCGTTGTCCGTTTGTTGACTTGGTGAGCAATTTTGGATTTGTATTGAGGTGTGGGGTAGTCCACACGCCTCAACGGGGACACCTAATGGGGCCCTTACTCAAACGTTATGTCATAAGGGAGTCTACGTGAGTCTTCAGGTATTCCGTGATCGATTACAGCATCAAAAGGCAAAAGGAAAACCTAATACTATTTTTCCTGAAGGTTGCTATGGAGCATCCAACGCGCCACTCGTGTTCGTAGGACCAAGTCCAGGTGGTGGTAACACTGATACGGCATATTCTGAACGGGCCTCTGACGGTGATGGTGCTTATTGGAATTTTGAATTTAAGGAGCCGTTTGAAGAATGGAGTAATGGTTTTAGAACTTCATTGAAGCCAATTGTCGAGACAATGCTGCAAATTCCGTTAGCTGAGGGTGCAAATAAGCTATTTGCATTTATTAATTTTGATTGGATTCAAAATCCAGACTCATCAAAGGTACCTTCGGTAAGGATTAATGAAGGGAAAGAGATAGTTTTAAGCGTATTGAAGGAAGTTAACCCTAAAATAATCGTCGCCCTTGATGCAAGAGCATATCAGGCTTTGGTTCAGGTGATTGAGAAAGATTATTGTTTGGTTGATTTAAAAAAACAAAATGTACGGGTTCGGACAGCAAGCTCTAATAGCTTCCATCGAGAGGTAAAGGCCCATTTAATAGTGGGTCATGGCGAGCTAAGCGGAACTGTATTTTTAAAGTCACTCCAACACCCTGCTCGTATTTATAATGCTGATTATGCAGAGCGGGTATCAATTACTCTTCGAAAAGCTTACGAGGCCGTTGTTAATTCGGAGGAGTTGTGCGTAATTCTAGAATAGCTCTTGTGTTGGCTTAGCGTTGGAGTTGCGACTTGAACATGCGGAAGTGACTTGGTATTGTAATCAGATTCGATTGTTAGCTGGCAATGCTTCATGAGAGACTCAAGGTTAACGCTTTGGGTCTTTTTTTTGTGTAGCTAGCCTACAAGAATTGCGATTACCGTAGTTAAGTTTTAATGAACTCAGCACTAGCTACTACTTTAACGGGATAGAGCCTACGTATACTTGCAGGCTTTCGTTATATGGCCTATCACCAATGTTCAAGTTAATTGTCAGTCTAGCCATCTCAGTCTTTTGTACGCATGTCTCTGCCGCAATTCAAGAGCGCGATTTAATACCTAACTCAGATGACGGGCTTATTTCATACGACACCGTTAATAACCTTGAGTGGTTAGATTTAACCTATACAAATGGGCGAACAGTTTATGAAATTCAAAGCAACTGGGGAGGTTTGTTAGATTTGGGGTTTAGATATGCCACCTTGTCTGATTTAACAAAATTGTTTAATTCCTTAGGTTTGGAGATTGGCAAGAACTATACAACTGCTCCATATTATGCTGATAGCAGCACAATTTATTCGATCGAAGCTACAAGTTCCATTATCGATGTCATCCATAAGTTCGGTGTACTTATGACCACTGATAATGCAGGGGTTATACAGCAGGAGTGGACACTTGGTATGTATGGATTAGATCAACCAGATGAATATTTCCGCTACTCATATTTAGTTATCAATTACCAAATTACGAGCTATATCAACTCTTCAATCTATACGGCAATGTCTTCGAACGGGGCTATTAAGCTTGGTGGGGGCCCAATGGGAAGTTGGTTGGTTCGAAATGTCCCATCTCCTGTACCAGAAATAGATACTTGGGCGATGATGTTAATTGGTGGATTCATGGCTTTAATAGTCAAGAAACGCCGATTTAATAGATATTGAGCAGTAAGATACCAGGGGCGAGGTTCAAATCTATTTTTTTAGATTGGAATCGCCCATGTGCATGATACTTACCACTTGCGCCCGAAACTCTGCCCATAGTCGCACGTCTTGAGCCGAAGGTATGCAAACCGGAGCTGGCCGATAAACGATCTGGTGGTAATCGTTGGCCATTATGTTGGTTTAGCGTGTGGGGATTTGCCCTGGTGGGGGTAAGCGAGAGTCGCATAACGTTTACTTTTGAGACGATAAGCTCAGAACTATCATTGCAGGCGCTTTTTTGCTTTCACAGTTTCTGTAGATAAATCACTAGGTTTGTGTAAATAGATTAGTTAATTCACTGAATTAATTGATTTATCGCATGGTGATTAAAAATATACGTGTACGCCAGATAAATCACCACAATCACCAAGACAGCGTTTATCACCATACCTGCTTTGCTGTTTGTATTTTTCTGAATTGGAATTTCTCTTGTTGGAGCAAGGATTGGGGTTTCTTTTTTCATTCGCTCGATCTCAGCTTTAAATCCATAAACTTGCTGATTAAGATTTTGAATTTGTTGATTTTGCTGCATGCGGTCTTTCAGCAATTTAAGGTATTGTTCATATTTTTCCCGGATATCTACCGCAAGCTGCGTGGGGGTATCGCCAGAAAAATCAGCAATAAGATCGCAATATGTCGCGTCTGATGCGTGCCCCAGGCCCACAGTCCTGTACCCCTTAAATTCAGCAAGGGCAGTCATTACTTCTGGTTCATTGAAGACTTGAAATTCCGAAGCGCTGCCACCGCCACGAATGATTGCGAGAATGTCTCCCTTGGCCTCTGTAATCGTTTTTGTAATTGCGTCCTTATCCAGCATGCTCACATACACTGGCTTAACTTGAATAAAATCATTTATAGGTAATAGCGCGTTATTGAAATCATCTTCAACTTTTGAATGAATGCCAGTGATATAAGTAATCGACAGACGTTCTTTAAGTGGAAATGATCTGCTGCCAGGATTGAGGTTTAGTAGTTTCTGAACTCTCTCTTGATTCTCCCTGTGCTTTTCACTCTGTACAGGGGATTCAGTTGCCTGAATCGCAGTCACATCTATTTTGAATTGAAGCTTATTGTGTGTGTAACTAGAAATATCGGGTTTGATGGTTCCGGTGACCTTCACATACTGTTTCGTATAAATACTATTGCCTTCTATGAGTGTCTTTGGGATATCCAGACTGACGTAATCAGTACCTTGCGATAACTTAACGCCGAACAGGGTTGCATAGTTCTTGACGGTGACATCACCTATTTCACCCTCCACCTGGATAAGATGGCCATGATGATCTTTGGTCAGATTAATGGCTTGTTCTGTGATTGATTTAAATAATTGGTTTAACGTGTTGATAGTGTAGATCATGATAACTCTAGTTTTTCTTATTCAAATGACGGTAGGTTGCTACCCTCATTTAATGATGGCAACCTCAAGTGGTCGGCTATATGAATCAAGGGGATACAAGCTGTTTTAGGATGGTCTTGTTTTACCGGCTTTAATCATCTTAAGTCTCAATCACAAGTTTTCGTTGTATTACCAGTCTTCATGCGTTATGTATCCCTCCATTACTTTAAAAACTGCCAATCGATACGCTAAATACCGTCGTGGTAAGGATTCAGTGATTAGCAGTGGAACTAATTTTTATATTCTAATTAATCTCTGGCTAATTTAAATATTTTTAATCATAATTTAATTTATGACAATTCACTTTCCTATTACCATTCAGGCTGTATTGCAATTAACCGATCCACGGTTGCCTGTCTTTGTTGTTATTCCGTTCTATATCGTAGAGGCTTGGAATCAAACTGGTTCCAATATTGTGGAGGTCATAATTGATGGTTATGAAACAGGGCGGAAAACTCTTAAAAAGATTGGTAGCTCTGATCAATCTGACTGGTTTGTTGAGTTGACTTTACCTTTCTGCAGAATTGCTAACATCAAAGTTGGAGACACTTTAGATGTGTCTATCAAAGTTGCAACTAATGAATTTGCATCTGATGTCATTGGCTAGCTCAGAGAATGAGTTCCAATCGTGTCTTGTATTGCCCGCGGTTGTGCCCATTCATTCAGGCAAAGTTGTGTCCGCGTGGATTGATCCCGAGTTTCTGGAAGAGCTGAACAACAGATGATTGGCCGCCAGACCGTTAAAGCTGCAGTCGAGAGGGACAGGCAACAAGCTGAGCTTGTTGGTTTCCTTCGTGCTTCGTACCCCGGCAGCCTCTCACTTTTACGTTAAGCAGCAAAGGGAAATATGGGACTCAAATCTGATTTTGATGAGGTGCTAGAGGCTTGGCCAAAGTATCCTTGGATACTTCGTTTTTGGCTGATCATCTCCGCGTTTACGGCATCTGGAGCAATTGCATCATTGAGCGAGACTGTGTTCAAGTGGAAGGGCTTTCTGTTAGATGCAGTAGTGTTCTATCGATCATTTCTTTCCGAGCCGCTCGCACAATGTATCCATGTACAAAACCCTCACATTGGCCCAGCGATGGCTGATGCTCTACTGCTTGCCACAGTATCTTCACTGGCCCAAGTAGTCGTTTCCGTAGAGCAAAATGAACCACCAAGTCTTCGTTTACGCAGAGAGTTCCAACTCGCTTTTCTTTTAGTCGTTTTCCTTTCAATTGGGGGAATGATTGAACGTCCTGCTCTGAGTCTGGAGTCTCTGCTTGTGTGGTGGTGGTTAGGTATATTGGGGTGGCAGCTAATTCAATACATCAGGCTTCGAGGGAGTACCAGGCTATTAGGCTTGTCTTCCTTACTATTTCCATTTGTGCTACTTGGGATCGCGGCTGCCATTAATGCGGGTCTTTCTCGTGTTGCAGCCTAACTCTGCGCTCACGCGAGACTGCGCAAAAAGAGCGCGACCCCTTAGCTCCACGTTTGTGATCATGACAATTTGAGTCCTTGTTTCAGTTTTGCTCTTTACGATGCTTCCTACATCATAGCCTGCTTTGTATTATTCGCGTTGAAGTAAGATGGTAATCAGTAGCGTACTGTCCAAAAGAGCTTTAACTGTATGGGCGGCTCCCGCACTCAAATAAATTAGATTATTTGCTTTCAAGACTCTGATTTGTCCTGCCAGATTCAATTCAACCTCACCTTCAATACACTGAATAGTGACAGCACCGGCTGCTGTATGCTCTGGTGTGGTTTTGCCTGCGTTTAAAATAAACCTGAAAACCTCAATATGGCTTTCGCGTATTAAGGTTTCCGATTTGGCAGACTCAAATTTGGCGCCATCAGGACTAATGTTGATCACTTCACCTGGCGCGTAGTGTTGAATGCTCATATGGAAACCCTTCTGCTCAATTGTAATTAAACAGTACTTATATGATGGTACGGCTTCCTATCCAAAAGACTCAGTGTAACTTGGCTTGCAATGGATAAGGCCCCAATAATGAAGACAACATCCCCAAAGGTTCTTACCCATCTTAGGGTTTGCAATAATGGTTGTTGCATGAACTCCTCACTACGTGCGTACCAGAGGCCTTCGTTAAAGCTGGCTTGGAATTGCATAAAACCAATCGGCAAGAGGCTGGTAAATATCATTAACAATAATCCGATATTGAGCGCCCAAAAGCCTGTTCTCATTAGCTTTTCGTTAAAGATTACGTGCGGGCGGATATATCGTAACACTAGCAGGCAGAAGCCGATAGCAAGGAAGCCATATACACCAAACAGTGCAGCATGAGCGTGTACCGCTGTCGTGTTGAGCCCTTGAATGTAATATAGAGAAATAGGTGGATTGATTAGAAAACCAAATACGCCTGCGCCCAGCATATTCCAGAAAGCGACCGCTGCAAAGCAACATAAAGGCCAACGTAAGTTCTCAAGCCATATTGCTCGTTTATGCAAGTGCCAGTGATGCCACGCTTCATGACCGAGCACAAGTAAAGGAACAACTTCTAGCGCACTGAAACTGGCGCCGATTGCCATAACTGGCGTAGTCGTTCCAGAGAAATAAAGGTGATGGAACGTACCCGGAATGCCACCAACCATAAACAACGATGCTGATGCCAAGCTAGTGGTTGTTGCAACAGACCTAGATACCAGGCCAAGTGACATAAAAATGTAGGCCAACGCTGCAGTGGCAAATACCTCGAAAATACCTTCCACCCACAGGTGCACAACCCACCAACGCCAGTATTCCATCACCGAGAGATTGCTATGTTCACCATAGAACAGGCCACTGCCATAAAATAAACCAATCGCAATCACCGAAGCGGTCAATAATGCCAGTAGATTTTTATCGCTATCTTTTGCCTTAAGCGCGGGGATCATGCAGCGAAGCATTAAACCTAGCCACAATAACAGGCCAACAAATAATGCAATCTGCCAGAAACGGCCAAGGTCTATATATTCATAGCCCTGATGCCCAAACCAGAAATTAAATGCAGTTGGTATTAGGTGAGCGATCGCTGAATATTGGCCAAGGAAAGAACCTGTGACCACAATCAGTAAAGCGATAAACAGAATATTCACCCCTAGTTTTTGATATGCAGGATCTTTGCCGCCATTAATGATCGGTGCCAAAAATAATCCAGCGGCCAGAAAGCCGGTGGCGATCCAGAATAAAGCACTCTGGATGTGCCAGGTACGGGTGAGTGAATAGGGAAACCATTGTGATACGTCAACGCCATAAAACTCTTGGCCTTCTACCGTGTAATGTGCAGTAAACCCACCAATAAACACTTGGAATATCAGCAAGGCAACCACAATAAACAGGTATTTTCCTAGGGCTTGCTGCGAGGGTGTTAATGCGAAACTGGTAATAGGATCAAGCTTGCCTGCTTTGGGAGGTACATCATCTTCTTTGCGTAATGCTGTCCAGCCTAAAATTAGCAGCCCTATGCCAGCCAACAAAAATACAATACTGCCCATGGACCAAAGGATATTCTCGCTGCTCGGTTTGTTGGCGATCAAGGGCTCATGAGGCCAGTTATTGGTGTATGTTACCGCTCCCTCGGCACGCTCGGTTGCTGCTGCCCACGATGTCCAGAAAAAGAAATATGCCATCTTTTGCCTGGCCTTCGCATCGGGCAATGTATTGTCTTTCATGGCATATGCGATACGGGTTTTCTTAAGCTCTGGTGCATCAGAAAACAATGCTCCGTAATATGCGGCGGTTTGTTGCACCGCTTTAGCGCGACGTGGTGTCAGTGACAAGATGCCTTGGTCATCCAGTCGATTGCTGCGATATTCTTGCTTGAGCATCTCACGCAGGCCTGCTTGTTTAACCGGATCCAGCATGTCATAACTTGAACTATAGGTTTCCTGAGCTGCTAAATTCAGCCAAGCGATCAATTCACGATGTAACCAATCGGCAGTCCAGTCTGGCGCCTGGTAAGCGCCATGTCCCCATATTGAGCCCATTTGCATTCCACCAATTGATTGCCAGTGTGATTGCCCCGTCAGAATGTCAGCTTCTTTAAATTCAAGTTGATGGTCATTGCTCATCACGCTGTTGGGAATCGGTGGTGCTGAACGATAAACCTCGGCGCCCATATAGCCCAGAATAGTAAATGTAACGATGAGTACTGCAATGAGGATGAGCCAAAGCTTTTTATATATACCCATGAAACGCTCTCTTTCTTATATAGAGGCTGCTGTACAAAATAAATACAATTTGCACAGTGCATTATTAATGTGACCGTGACGATGATGCAAGTCTAGACTATAAAATATGTCCCTCTTTGAGCTTGCGATAGATCAATAAATGGATTCTTAAAAAACAATATTTAGACGTTTGAGAATCGCCCGGGCACGCTTGAATGGCTCGAGCTTCTGGTGACTCCCCGTTGGCAATCGCTGGCTTGGTCCAGGTGATAGGACTCATTCAAGTGGAGGCAATGACTGATAAAGAAAAAGCCTAACACTCGGAGGAATGCTAGGCTTAAACCATCACTTTCCTCGGGGAAGTGATGGATGCTTATTTAGTATAAATATTCATAATCCAACTGTCAAAGCAGGCGTTACTCTGATGATGTCTGTGGTGTTGGTTCTTTGGGAAAGCACTAGTGCCATGGTTCATATTGGAGCATGTTTGGGTTATTTGGTGGGTAGGACATATAAAAACCAAACTCGTTTGCATTTTCACGCAATAGGCTTTAATGGTATTCATCGGGCCTCTTGGATCAACCAATCTCTAAAGGCTCGGATTCTTGGTATCGATATGTGGTCCGCGCGGTAGACGACAAAATAAGATAGCTCAGATGTGTAGGAGATGTCTGGTACCAGGCGAATGAGTCTTCCGCTTGCTATATCGTCCGCTACCATGGCGCTACGAGCTAAAGCAATTCCGTGTCCATCAATTGCTGCTTGCAATACAGCTGCAGAATTGTTGATTTGCATACTTCGATTCTTGATGGGGATAGGAATGCCTGCTTTAGCAAACCATTTATTCCAGGTGACGAATTCAAGATTGTCTCCCAGTGATAGGTCGTGAATGAGAGTGTGATATTCAAAAAACGAGGTGTCGGAGATAGGTTTAGTGTCTCGTAATATCAATGCTGGAGAGCACACCGGAAATAATTCCTCATGCATCAATAATTCGGCATTCAAACCAAGCCATGATCCACTTCCATAGCGCACGCCTATATCAATATTGTGCGAAATAAAATCCAGTAATTTTAAGCTTATATCCAGTCGAACATCGGTGCCAGGATTCCTCGATTGGAATCTATCAATACGAGGCATTAACCACTTAGTGGCGAATGCTGGGCTGACCGTGACAGTTAACGCGCCAGCCAATGCATCTTCTTTAAGTGTTTCGATACCTAAACTCAACTTCTCAAATCCCTCCTGAATAATAGGTAGGGCGCGCTTAGCTGGAGCCGTTGTGATTAGCCTCTCTTTTCCGCTTGTGCTGCGATGAAACAATGCAACACCTAGCCAATCCTCTAAGCCGCGCACAAGTTGACCTACTGCAGCGGGCGTTACGTTTAATTCATTGGCTGCAGCAGAAAAGCTTTTATTTCTTGCGCTAGCTTCAAATGCACGCAAAGCATTCAGATAGGAGGGTAGTTTCATGTGGGATAGTTTTTCTTTAATGAATGCACAGATTATCTCATTTGATTTGGCTGGCTAGAAATTTAAGAATTAAGTCGTAGATTGATTCATAAAATTTATGGAGTAGTTTTTCGTTTTAAATATGTTGGTTAATTCAAATTTTTTGCAACAGGTGGTAATCACTCCTGATCAGTATGACTGGGTTAATTCAAATCAACCCGGTGTTATACGCATGATGTTGGATCGTATGGGAGGCGAGCAAGCTCGGGCAACTAGTCTTGTTAAGTATGCAAAAGGAGCCCATTTCCCTCATCACTATCATCCAGGTGGTGAAGAGATTTTGGTCTTAGAGGGGACTTTTAGTGAGGGCTCTAATCACTATTCTGCAGGTTGGTATCTAAGAAATCCTCCCGGTTCGAAGCACCAACCATTTAGTCCTGATGGAGCTACCATCTTTGTAAAGTTGCGCCAAATGCATCCTAGTGAAAGTTTACCACTGCGTCTCAATACAAATGATCAATCTCTGTGGACGTTGGAGGGGAGAGAGGGAAAGTGCCCACTGTTCGTTAGTTCAACAGAGACAGTCTGGTTAGAGAGGTTGCGCATAGGGGCAATACTTAATACTACAAAGATGATGGGTTTGGAGTTGTTGGTAATGAAAGGTGAGGTTGATATGGATGGCTTAGCCTATCCAGCAGGTAGTTGGATACGAGTGCCTGTAGGACATATCACAGCCATAACTGCTACTCAAGCGAATACAACTATCTATATTAAGACGGGCCACCTACAGGGGGTTATATGAAGTCTGCCCAAATTGGTATTGTTGGTGGTGGGCTGAGTGGCCTATATGCAGCTCATCTTCTAGAGCAAATGGGAGTGACAGATTATGTGCTGTTGGAGGCTAAGCCTTATCTTGGCGGTAGGTTGAGCTCTCCGTTGTCTGAAAGTAACGCAGATAAGCTTCCAACGGAGTTTAGTCATTTTGATCTTGGAGGTACCTGGTATTGGCCCGATATTCAACCAAGGCTTGATAGAGTGATTAAGCAATTCGGATTGAAAACTTATCCTCAAAATGAGGTTGGTGAAATGATCATAGATCGAGCCAATTTTGCAAAACCCATGAGAGTTAATGGATATATATCTTCTCCTCCTATGATGAGGCTTGCAGGAGGAATGAACTCATTGATTTTGGCAGTTGCTAATAGTCTCCAGTCTCAGCGCATCTTGACTGGACACGCGGTGCACGAAATCACGCTCAATAAGTCTCAGGTCGAGCTAAAGATCAAAACTCCGAGGGGCAAGCAATTATCCATTACGGTCAATCATGTTTTGATTGCCACTCCTCCAAGAATAGCCACTTGCACAATCAAATACAGTCCGAATTTACCTGATCATATATTTGAGAGTTGGCAGGACGTAAATACTTGGATGGCACCAAATGCCAAATATTTGGCTGTTTATGACAAGCCATTCTGGCGGAGCGCTGGATTATCTGGAGAGGCGCGCAGTGATAATGGCCCACTAGGCGAAATTCATGATGCTTCAATTCCTAATGAAGCTGCTGCCCTATTTGGATTTCTGCAACTGCCTGCATTGAGTAGAAGCACAATGACTGAGCGTAAGCTTAAGGCAATGTGCCGTGCACAGCTGGTACGCATGTTCGGGCCAGAGGCAGAGAACATAAAGTATGACTATTTAAAAGACTGGGCGACAGATAAATACACATCAACTAGTGCAGATATCACCAGTAATCACGGGCATTCGCTAGCTCCATCACCCACTATCTCATCGGGTGTCTGGCGTAGAAAATTATTCGGCATCTCTAGTGAGTGGTCAATGCTACTGCCTGGCTATATTGCAGGCGCTATTGATGCTGCCACCAATGGGGTACAAAAGCTACAAAAAGAAATGCTGCAAAAGCATTCTGATATTACAAATGTTGAGGAAAAGATATGAGTCCCACTTACCGTGCGATGCAAATTGCAAAACCAGGGGAGCTAGAGTTGGTTGAGAGGGAGTTTCTAGTGCCTCATGTAGACCAGGTCCTGATAGAGGTAGAGGCCTGTGGTATTTGTGGTGCTGATATCAATGATATTGATCATCCAGATGTCACGTTAGAGCAGCCTAGAGTTCCTGGACATGAGGTCATTGGTCGAATCATTGCACGTGGAACGGATGTGCCAATGCATTGGCGTTTAGGTCAACGTGTTGGTGTTGGTCGTTTGGGAGGGCAGTGTAATGAGTGTGCACAATGTCGGAGAGGCCAGTTTCAACTCTGCCAGAGTCAGCATTTTGTAGGCTCCACTTGTGATGGAGGCTACGCAGAGTTGATGTTGGCTAGATACACCGGTCTTGTAGCGATACCAGATGAGCTAACTTCTGAGGAGGCTGCGCCCATTTTGTGTGCTGGACTTGCAACATTCAATGCACTGAAGAAAAGTGGAGCAGAGGCTGGTGACACCGTGGCGATATTGGGTATAGGCGGACTTGGTCATATGGCTGTTCAATATGCCCGCAAAATGGGCTTTAGGGTTGTGGCAATCGGGCGAGGAGAGGCCATTTCAAAAGATGTCAGGCATTTAGGGGCTCATTTTTATTTGGACTCGAACAATAAGGACACTATTGCAACACTTAAGAGCATAGGTGGAGTTCAGGCTTTAGTGACAACAATCACAAATGCTGATGAGGTTTCGCCTTATCTTAATGCCATTGCCCCTCAAGGAACGATGATTGTTTTGGGGGCTGGTAAGTCTCCGCTATCTGTTTCGACTGGTAATTTGGTGGCTAGTGAAAAAGAGATTAAGGGATCGATGACGGGATCGGCCTGTGATAGCGAGAAAGCGTTGAATTTTAGCGCGCTCTTTGAGGTATTACCTAGGGTTGAAACGATGCCACTTTATCTGGCTAATCAGGCACTCGTAAAGTTAAGGTCTGGGAATGTAAATTTTCGAATTGTATTAACAATGGATAAGGTTACATTGCGTGTGCGCTCTTAATGCTGCGCTACGAGGAGTATTTAACGGCTGGGTAATACTCATCATTTTCTGCATGCACGCCTATGCGGAAACTAAGCCTGTGGAAGAGGTAAATGCAATACCAGAGGACTTTCAAATAACACCCTTTTCAAATAGCGAAAGCGGACAACTGGCGGCTTATGGGAGGAGCTTAGTTGTTAATACCTACAAATTAATCGGTCCAAATTCAAATCAGCCAATTATCGGGAACAAGCTTTCTTGCACCAGTTGTCACCTCAAGGGCGGGACTAAACCATTTGCAGCACCCTATATTGGGCTTTCTAATATTTTTCCTATTTACATCGCTAGGGAGGATAGGGTTGTGAGTTTGGAGGAGCGAATCAATGGTTGTATTGAGCGAAGTTTGAATGGACGAACGATAGATCACGATAGTTATGAGATGCGTGCAATCGTGTCATATATCCAACATCTCAGCTCTGAGTATTACAGTAATCGTAGAGTTAAGGGGCATGGGTTTTTAACATTGGAATTGCCAAACCGTGCTGCCAATCCGCTAAGCGGTCAGCGAGTGTTTGAAAGACACTGTGTTTCATGTCATGGAGTGGATGGACAGGGAGGTTCTGTCACGGCCGAAATGAGGATTGCTGGTAAGTCTTTTCCACCTTTGTGGGGTGATAGCTCATATAACGATGGGGCTGGGATGGCGCGTGTATTAACGGCTGCGAGGTACATAAAAGCTAATATGCCTTTGGGCACAAAAGCGAGTGCACCAATACTATCCGATGAAGAGGCTTACGATGTTGCAGCGTATATTAATAGTCATGCTAGGCCAGTAAAAGCTAACAAAGAGAATGACTATCCCGATCTTTCAAAAAAGCCCAAGGATTGCCCATATCCACCTTATGCAGACGCCATTCCGCAATCTCAACATAAGTTCGGCCCTTTTAATTTCACCCGGTAGATTATTCAAGGAGTCTCATGAAAAGAAGTTTACTTACGATGGTTTTTGCGTTGCTTTTTGCTCAAACTTCAATCGCACTAGAGGACCCTTTC
Organism: Methylophilus sp. 14; assembly: GCF_015354345.1. Classification (GTDB taxonomy): domain Bacteria; phylum Pseudomonadota; class Gammaproteobacteria; order Burkholderiales; family Methylophilaceae; genus Methylophilus. The sequence goes on from NZ_JADKYS010000002.1 coordinate 496,335, forward strand.
GAGCGGAATAGATTGTACGTTGGTGCGGAGGCGACGAAGGGGAGCTATAAAGCTATCTATCAGATAGATTCCAACAATCCTGATGTAATTAAGAAGGCGATTCGCAATATCAAAAACTTGATTGAAGACCCAAGACTAAAAGGTAAGGTGGAAGTGGAGCTTGTTGCATTTTCAGGAGGTACAGAATTGCTGTTGAAAACAAGTGAATATGAGGCGGCTTTAAGAGAACTCATCACTAAAGGTGTTGTCATCGTCCAATGCTTGAATACATTGAAAGAGAGAAAGTTAGAGAGGTCTCAATTCTTTGACTTTGTTGGTTTTGTACCCTCCGCAAATGGTGAGCTTGTGATTAGGGGCGGGGATGGATGGGTGATCATCAAGCCTTAGAAGTCTGAGGTGCCGTCAAAGTCAAGAGTTTGCCACAAAGGCTGGATGAAAATTTAATAGTTAGGTGAGGGAAATGAGAAAGATTATTACTATTTGCATGGCTGCGTTTATCTGTTTCTTATCGCATATTGCACTTTCTGAAGAGATATCCGGAGCATCCTATTTACTAGATAAAGGAACATCTAGTGTTATCTGGGATATTAATACGGCCAATCTCACTAAATTAAAAACTTATCTGGAAATTATTGAGGAAACATACTATCAATTGCAAGCTGAAGGTAAGAGTCCCGAGATGGTTTTAGCATTTAGGGGGGAAAGCGTAAGAGTGATATCGTCAAGAATGGAAAAGGCTTCTACTGATGCATTTCCAGAGCTCTTGGACATTTCAGCTCTCACAAAAAGACTATCCAATCTCAAAGGAGTTCGACTTGAAGCTTGTTTAATCGCAGCTCGTATTTATCAGGTAGATAAAAGCGAGTTATGGGCTAATTTTGTGCCAGTGACCAATACTTTCTTGTCTCTTATACAATTTCAATCAGCAGGTTTTGCGTTAATTCCTATATATTAATATCGATTTTCTAATTATTGATTTAGCTCCAAGGGTAAATTAATAAATAATCAGGTTTACATAATAAGATTTGGCTTTCTAGATTCTGAGGCATGTTGAAGTTCACACGCTTTACGATATATTTTCTAACTGTGTAGCGCATTGGATTAGAAGCTTTGTAAAGCTTGATACATCTTCTTCACTCATCCCAGTGAGCATTTGCTCTTGAATTGCGTTAACTTTCGAGTCGCAAAGGTCTATCACTTTCTTTCCTGCATCCGTGAGTGACATATCAACCACTCTAAGATGGTTGATATTTTTTGATCTTGCAATGTATTCCAGCTTTTCTAAGTCTTGAACAATCCGAATCATTGTTGGTGCGGTGACAAAGCTACGTCTGGCCAATTCTGCATTTGATAGGCCTGGTGATTTACGTAGGTGAGCTAAAACTGCGTATTGAGAAGTTGTTAGACCATGAGTTGCTAAAGCTGCATCCATCTGCGCCCTAAATGCTTGCTGAACTCGTTTAATGAGAAAGCCTACTTGATTCAATCTGTCACTTTGAAAATTATCAATGGTCATCTTTTGTCTTTGATTAATTGTAAATTATGCTAATTGTTATTAGCATGCTAATATTGTTGGTCAGTTCAATTTATTCATTTGGTTAAATTATAAGGAATTTGTATGCAACAACCGACAAATCTAGACTTTGTATCAATTCAGGTTGTAGATATGCAGAAATCAGAAGATTTCTACAGTAAAGCTCTTGGTTTTAAGAAGGGAATTTCTCCTAATCCCCATGCGATTGTTTTTGAAACGGGTGCGGGATCAATATTTGCAATCCGTACACCGATGCCGGGATTTGAGCATGCCGAGGTTCGGGGTGCTGGTATAGCACTTTGGTTCAGGGTTTCTGATGCGGATGAGCTCTACAATCGTTTAGTTGATGAGGATGTACCCATCATTAAGCCTATCGAGGATGGACCGTTCGGAAGAGTATTTATCTTAAGGGATCCGGATGGGTATGCCATCACAATTCACAATGATCAATAAAGGCAAAAGTGAATAATTGGAACTTCAGAGTTAGTAAGTATTTGAAAAAGCCAAAGTTTATGGAAAGGATCCAAAATTAGTGGTCATTCAATTGAGTAACTAAAATTTATTCCTTTTTTGACAGCGCAAGATCTACAACCTCCCGAATCTTTTCAGGAATTATACGACCTGCGTGACGGAATAAAACATTTCCTTCAGGGGCAAGAATGACAGTGAATGGAAGCACGTTTGATTCATTTCCTAATGAGTTACTAATATCAATCGCTTCAAATTCAGCTGCCACGTTTCTATACGATACCTTGGTTGTTTCAAGGAACTCCTTAACGTTGTTCATTTCATCGGAGGCGATTCCCAGAATCACTACGTTGTTATCTTTATACGAGTCACTGATATTTGATAGGTCGGGCATTTCATCACGACAGGGGCCACAGTAGGTTGCCCAGAAGTTTATTACTGCAATCTTTCCCTTCAATTCACTCAAACGAAATTGCCTATCTTGGCTGTCAACAAAGGTCAGGTCGTATATGGTCTTTGCCGATTTATCAGTTATCGGATTCTGTGACATTTTTAAATAGACCAGGCTTGCGATGAAAGATACAAGTAGGATCATGATCGCAGTGCGTATTGTTTTACTCATGAGGTTTTCCTAGATGCCGTTAATCGGTATTTTCAAGTAACTAACGCCATTTTCCTCGGCCCCAGGCATTTTTCCTGCTCGAATGTTCAGTTGGATTGAAGGCAGGATTAATGTCGGAAAGGCTAAAGTTTTATCGCGATCTGTCCGCATTTTTACAAACTCTTCCTCGGTAATTGAGTCCTTAACATGAATGTTTTTATTCCGTTGCTCTGCTACCGTAGTTACATATTGAGGTGGTCTTGAATCAGGTGGGTAGTCGTGACACATGAAGAGTTGTGTATCAGGGGGTAATGAGAATATCCGTTTAATTGATTTAAATAAGATATGAGCATCGCCTCCCGGGAAGTCACAGCGGGCAGTTCCTACATCCGGCATGAATAACGTGTCTCCAACAAATACCATCTTACCTTCTACGATATAAGCCATATCGGCTGGAGTATGGCCTGGTACATTGATTGCCTGTACATTTAGGTTTCCAATGTTGAACTCTTCACCATCTGCAAACAAATGGTCGAAGGCAGAGCCATCAGATGCTTCGAGTTTGTCGTAATTAAAAACAACATTAAATACAGTTTGGACTTTCAATATATGTTCACCAATCCCGATTCTGCCCCCTAGTTTCTTTTGAAGATAAGGGGCTGCAGTCACGTGATCTGCATGTGCATGAGTTTCTAAAATCCATTCGAGACGCAAATCATTATTAAGAATGTAATCAATAACTTGATCTGCCATCTTTGTTGATGTTCTACCTGATTTCGCGTCGTAGTCCAGAACTGCATCAACAATTGCACAAGCTTTAGTGGCTTGGTCACTAATGACGTGTGTAATGGTGTACGTAATTTCATCAAAAAAAGATGTCACTTTAGGACTCATGAAGGTTTCTCCTTAAATAATTGTTCTCTTGTCTGCTAAGCATTCAAAGGCCTCATATGCATGCAGGTAGGTGCTACCAGTTAAATTTGAAATCAGATCACTGTTTTTTAAGCGATCCATGACAGGTCCTTTAATTTCTGCAAGGTGCAGTTTCTTCCTCATTCCCTTAATTTGGGTGTTTAGCGTGCAGAGGACTTCAAGTGCTGTAGAGTCAATGCTATTGATTGCTGCCCCCAATAGAACAACGTTTTTAACCTCTGGGCGCTGTTGGAGGATGGTGTGTACCGTCTCTTCAACAGCTTGGATGTTCCCAAAAAAAAGATTCTCATCAATGCGGATGAATACTATATTGGGTGCTGTCTGGACATGGTAACGTTCAATATTACGGAAATGCTCAGTTCCCTCTACGCGACCAACAATTGCGATATGAGGGTTGCTGGCGTTCCATAGATAAGTCAGGATCGAAATTGATACACCGACAAGGATGCCTGGCTCCACCCCGATGATGATAACTGTCAGCGTTGTGCCAAGTAATGAGAGAGCGTCAGCTCTAGAGTATTTCCATGTATGGCTGACTGTATTGAAGTCCACCATCCCTAAGACTGCCACTATGATGGTGGCAGATAAGACTGCATGCGGAAGAAAGTAAAAATAGCCTGTAAAACCAAATAGCACTAACGTCATTAAAATAGCGGATAAGACACTTGCGAAAGGAGTGTTGGCACCAGCAGCATAATTCACTACTGATCGTGCAAATCCACCAACTACTACATAACCGCCCGAGAATGCGCTTGCCACATTGGCCGCGCCAAGTCCGTAAAGCTCCTTATTCGGCTTGATTTTCTGTTGCTTCTTCAGCGCTAGTGATTGAGCAACAGAGACGCTTTCAATAAATCCGACAATGAAAATCAAAAGAGCTGGCATGAGTAGAGATTTACTTTGCGCAAAGGTTGGGAAGGTATAACTTAAATTAGGTACTCCCTCAGGGATGCTACCTACAATTTTGACTCCCAGTTTGCTAGCAAAGTCATGCTGAGCCACCAGCATTGTGGAGACGATAACTACAACCATGGGAGCCAGTTTGGTCAGCAACCCTGCTTGTTCTTTGGGGATGCCGAACTTACTGAGTAAGTGAGCAAGTCCAGTTCTTGCATAAAAAAGAAATGCAATAGATGCGAGGCCAATGTATAAGGTCGGATAATTAATGTGTTGTCTGGAGGTGTAGATATTTGTAAGAGTGTCTACAACGCTTCCATTGGGAATGCTCACCCCCAGAATGCCTTTCAACTGACCTACCGCAATTAAGATCGCAGAACCGGTAATGAATCCATTAATGACCGGGTGGCTTAGGAGGTGCGATAGGAATCCAAGTCTGAAAATGCCACAGAGTAAATAAATCACCCCTGTAAACATTGCCAATTGCATTGCTAGAAATGTGTATTCTGCAGAACCCGAGGTAGCTAATGGTGCAAGTGCAGTAGCTGTCATTAGGGAAGCGACTGCTACTGGACCGACCGCTAATGTCATACTTGTGCCAAAAACGGCATAAGCTAGTAAGGGCAAAATGCTTGCGTAAAGTCCAATTTGCGGAGGTAGTCCAGCAAGAAGTGCATATGCCAGACTCTGTGGAATGAGCATTATTGTGACAATAAGGCCAGCTGACATATCACCTTGCAGATATGCTCTCTTGTAAGACTGGAGCCATTCCGGAGCCAGTTTTCTATACAAACTAGTTTGAATATTTTCTTTTGAAACCATACTAAATACCAAAAAAACATTAAATTTTCATTGATTGAAAAATTATTATAGGCAGTTGAATATTGAGTACATGGCATTTTTCAAGAAAATTGATCATTTATTTTTTGTTTTAAGTTGCTTGTGTCATGTATGGCGCAAACTCTATTTTTTCTCTAAATAATGCGACATATCTTGCAATCAATCAGCGTGCTAAATCTTCCTTAGACCTTATGTAGGTTAATTACTTGATATAAATCAAATGTTTGATGGTGATGGCAAAAGTCTTGCTTTCAGCTTACGACCAAGTATCAATATCAAACCAAAAACGGAGAAATTGGCATGGCGAATTTAGGCCAGAATGTAGTCACAAACCAGAAGTTTGACGTCGTTGTAGTCGGGGGAGGTTCAGCAGGTATTAGTGTTACCGCAAGTTTATTAAAGAGAGATTCGAGTTTAAGAGTCGCCATTATCGAACCGAGTAATTTTCATTACTACCAGCCAGCTTGGACATTGGTTGGTGGCGGTGAATATCCCATTGAAAAGACCAGAAGGCCAATGGGGGATGTGATCCCATCTCAGGCGACTTGGATTAAGGAGAAGGTGGAGGAGTTATTACCTGAACAAAATGGGGTAAAACTCTCTAATAATGTAATCGTTTATTATTCACAATTAATTGTTTGTCCAGGTTTGCGATTAGCTTGGGAGAAGATTGAGGGATTGCAAGAAACCTTGGGGCGCAATGGGGTCACCTCTAACTATCAGTTTGAGCTTGCTCCATATACTCAGCATATGATCGAGAAAACTAGCAGTGGTACTGCAATTTTTACTCAGCCACCTATGCCAATCAAATGTGCTGGGGCACCACAGAAGGCTATGTACTTGTCATGTGATTATTGGCTTCGCCATAAGAGACTTAATTCTATTAAGGTTGAATTTCATAACGCCGGTGCTGTATTGTTTGGCGTGTCTGAGTTCGTAGCACCTTTGATGGAGTACGTTAAAAAATACAATGCCAAATTAAACTTCAACTCAACTCTGGTGAAGGTAGATGGGTTTAACAAGAGAGCATGGTTTGATGTGAAGGATGCTGAGGGCAAGGTTAATCGAATCGAACGTAACTTCAGCATGATTCATGTCGTGCCTCCACAGGTCCCTCATGATTTTGTAAAAAACAGTCCATTAGCTGACCAAGCCGGCTGGTGTCTCGTAGACAACAAAACCTTGCAGTCTCCAAAATACCCGAACGTATTTTCCTTGGGAGATATTGCTTCCACGCCAAATGCTAAAACTGCTGCAGCCATACGCAAGCAGGTAGTTGTTGTTGCGAAGAATCTATTGTCATTGCGTAAGAAGCAGCCTTTGGAATCCAGCTATGATGGATATGGCTCTTGCCCACTAACTGTACAGAAAGGAAAAATCATCCTGGCTGAGTTCGGTTATGGTGGCAAATTGCTTCCTACATTCCCGCTGAAAGCAACAGTAGCAAGAAGATCAGCCTGGTTCTTGAAGGCTACTTTCCTGCCCAGATTCTACTGGTCAGGGATGCTAAAGGGATGTGAGTGGATGACTAAGTGCTCGCCTGACAAACCAGATTAAATAGATATTCTTAATCATAGAGTTTTTTTATGGGGGTAGTTGTGTTCTTTAGTCGAGTGTTTAACTAACTAATGCAAACTGCTCCCCTAAAGCTCGGCCTAAGGGAAAACTTTGGTCAATTCTCCCTTCTAGTGCTGGTTAACGCGTTTGTCGGGGCAATGGTTGGGCAGGAGCGAAGTATCTTGCCGATTATTGCAGAGCATGACTTCTCATTAACAGCACATTCTGCAATCCTATCGTTCATCGCTGTCTTTGGTATTAGTAAGGCATGTACTAATCTCATCGCAGGATTTTCTGCCGATCTATTGGGTAGGAAAGTAGTCTTGGTGGCAGGTTGGATTATCGTACTACCCGTACCTTTTCTCCTGATGTTCGCGCCCAGTTGGGGTTGGATACTGGGCGCAAATGTTTTGCTTGGCATCAGTCAGGGGCTTACCTGGTCTACAACCGTAATTATGAAGATTGACCTCGTTGGGGTGAAGCAACGTGGCTTAGGGATGGGGTTAAATGAGTTTGCTGGTTATTTTGCTGTCTCTGGAAGTGCTTTTATAAGCGGTTATGTTGCATCGATCTATGGCTTGCGGCCAGCTCCATTTATTTTAGGTGCTGGCTATGCAGTGATTGGCCTGCTTCTCTCTATTTTCACAATACGGGAGACCCGACAATATGCAGCTTATGAGTCTACCCTGGCTCAATACCAAAAAACTGCCCAGAAGACATCGCTCAAAGATATTTTTTCAAGGACTTCAATTGGAGATAGAAATTTATCTAGCATTAGCCAAGCTGGTTTAGTCAATAATCTCAATGATGGCATGGCTTGGGGATTATTCCCTTTAATTTACGCTAGTGCTGGTATTGGGCTGCCAAAGATTGGTGTGTTGGTTGCAATATATCCTGCTCTTTGGGGCGTTTTTCAGTTGATTACAGGCTACCTCTCTGATCATCTCGGACGAAAGTTTTTTATAGTCTGGGGGATGTGGATTCAAGCCATTGCTCTTGCAATAACAGTATCAAGTGCCGATTTTCTCGGATTTGCCTTTGGTGCTTCGCTTCTTGGGATAGGTACCGCAATGGTCTATCCTGTACTTTTAGCAGCAATCGGGGATGTGGCTCATCCTGCATTGCGCTCATCTACTGTTGGTGTTTATAGGTTTTGGCGAGATATAGGTTATGCAGTTGGTGCTGTGTTGGCTGGCGTGATGGCAGATATCATAGGATTATATTGGGCTGTGTGGATTGTTGCGGGTATCACCTGTTTGTCTGGGCTGATTGCCTTGGTAAGAATGGGCGAAACCTTGGCAAGTTCTGATACAGGGAAAAATAAGCCCATCCACTGATGGGATGGGCTATTTAATTGGATAGCTTAGTGTTTATGCGTTGAGCTATCGTGATTTGCTGCAGTTTTTACTGGAATAGCTAGAGTTAATTGATTAACTGTGCCGTCCAAGTTTCTAAAAGAAAGCGTAACAGGTATAGTGTCTCCAGCTTTCATTGGTTGCTTAATGTTTCCCAGCATGAGGTGATACCCACTTGGGCTTAATGTCACAGGGTGACCTGGCTTAATCACCAACTTTTCGAGCTTACGCATTTTCATAATATCTCCTTGCATGCGCATTTCATGAACCTCAATACTTTCAGCAATCGCTGTGGTCCCGCCCGTAAGCTCTGTTTCAGAATCAGAAGTAATTGTCATGTAGCCAGCAGCAACTGACTGGCCAGGAACAGTTTCTCGTATCCATGGATCCTTAATGCTCACGCCAGCATTTACCTGCAAAGCTATGGCTAGCAAGCCAAATAATAGTTTTTTGTATTTCAATCTAGTTCTCCTTGACTGATGCTGCCGGCATTTCTACTGGTGTTACGAAATAAGCATCCCTTGCTTCTTTCTCAAGTTTGGACACATTGTCTCCCGTGAGCGCTTTCATGAAAGCCACCAAATCTACTTTCTCTTGTGCGGTTAGCTTGAGTGGCTTAAGCAGTGGGTCTTTAAGGGGGTTATCTTCCCCACCTTTATTGTAGAAGTCGACAACAGACTCCAGAGTAAGCAAAGAGCCATCATGCATGTAGGGAGCTGTTAAGGCGATATTGCGCAGGGAGGGCGTTTTATAAGCCCATCTGTCTTTGGGATTCTCAGTCACCTCAAATCTACCTACATCATTGGGTGGGCGCTCGCTTGCGTGGTCAAAGTGATCCGATGGTGTTTGAACCGTTATACCTGGTGCTAGCGTAATTGGCATGGTTGGTTCTCGATGATAGACCGTATTATTTCTGGTGTATCCGATACCTGTGTTGTGGAACCCCTGATCTGTAAATATTGCTACTTTTGCTTCTACGGTATGGCACGACACGCAACGACCTTTACCCATGAATATTTTGAATCCATTTATCTCAGAGGCGTTCATTGCCTCCTTATCATTACCGTATTGATAGCGATCGAACTTGGAATTTCCGGAAACTAGAGTTCTCTCGTAGGCGGCAATTGCCTTGTTAATATGATCTAGATTTACCGGTGTTCCGAAAGCCTTTTCGAACATGCCATCGTAATCACGTGTGTTCTTGATTTTATCGATAACGTAACCGACAGAAGGGTTGCCCATTTCATTGAAGGCAACGATAGGGCCAATGACCTGATTCTCAAGGCTGTGCTCTCTCCCATCGTGGAAGAATCTATTGTAGAAGACAGCATTAAGAATGGTAGGGGCGTTACGTTTATTTGTTCTGCCTTCAATACCTACTGCCATCGCTAATTCATTAGAGGTAAATGCCTGCTCAGGCACATGACACATTGCACAAGAGATTGTGTTGTTATGAGAAAGACGTCGATCCATAAACAGTTTCCTGCCTAATTCGACTTTTGCGTTTGTGATGGGATTGTCATCGGGGACAGGTACTTTTGGTAACCCTAAGACGTCTGGTGGATGAATGTCCTTGGTGATACCAAGCACAGTAGCAATGGCTACAGATAATAAAATCGCCGCTCCAATTGCATATTTAGTGACCCCGCTCAATTTAAACTCCTTTTTCTGTTTCTATCATTAAGGTTTCAATATCATTCAACAACATTTCCGGACTGAGATAGGTTGTTGAATAGATTTCGCGTATAACCCCCTTAGGGTCAATAAGATATATTTTTAAGACATGTGGATATTCCATAGTTCGTTTACCAGAGTCCTTATCCAGAGCGATATCAACGTTCTGGCCGTAAGCGTCAATCAATGGAATCAATACGTCTACGTTCTTAGTAGTTAAATATCTCCAGTCAATGCTGAAGTCTTTGTTATTTCTGTTCGCACGCTTTTCGAGACCTGCCATCATCATCGGAGTGTCTCGTTCAGGATCAAAACTGATATTCACAAAGCGGACTTGCTTCGAAAGCGCGGGGGTTTTTTCAAGATAGTTTTTGACTGTATGCATTGTAGTAAAGGCATAAGGGCAGCCTTTTGCATCTGCGCACATGTCGTAGAAGAATGTGAGTAATGTGTATTTACCAGAGGTGTATTGGCTAAGCTTGACGGCGTTGCCTTTACTGTCCAGGACGTCACCATCTGGAGCATTGAAAATTTTTTGTAATTCGTAAGTGCCGGCAGCCGCTAGTTTTTGTTCAGCAATTCTTGTCTGTAATTCTTTATTGAATTCTTTCTCAATAGGTTTGGAGCTAGATAAAGCAGAAAAAGCATCTACCTTACCGCTACTTGGAATATATTGGGAAAGAGCAATATATCCAAGCAAAGTAGATGCTATAAAGATCAACCCTGCTACTAGATATTTATACTGCAAGTTTTGGATCATATTTAACTATCTAAAGCAGGATTGGGGGTCCTAGTGTGAAACAATAATTATGGATTTGAAGCAAAGTTCAACTTATTAGCAGTAGAAGCTTGCAATGGTTGTAATGTTTTCAGATCACGTGCCTGGAATTTCATGTGGTGAGCACGGCCGAGTTTTTCTTTGTAGAAGTCAATCTCGAATGCTAGCTTCAGATCTTTACCATCCCAGTTGTACGCTTTCAGGAATTGGTCGTCGGATTTACCCTTCATATCCCAGTTTGACAGCAGAGATGTTGTGAAATAAACACGCTTGCCATCGTAGCTAGGTGAAACCATATTTACCTGCTCACCAATTTTCTTGGTGTAAACTTCGCTTGGGTGCAATGGGTCTGTCATATCCCAATAGCGGGCTGTGCCATCCATGAATGTGTTGATCCACAGGCCTTTACCGCTAGACACTAAGCTGATATCCACTGGCAGTGGGATCTTGGCTGGATCGCCGATTGTGCCAACTTTGTGCTGTTGCCACTCACCATGGTCATCTTGTTTGTACACATAAATTTCTGATGTCAGGGCAGTTGTAGTAACTGCCCAGTTGTCACCAGGGGCATATGACCAGCGTGCTTCCAACGCAGCACCAGGAGTATTGAAGATTTTTGTTGGTTTCATAGTTTTGTAATCCCACATAACGGTGGTATTACCAAACTGCTTCATGGCGTCCTTGTCTTTAATCAACTTGCCCAAGTCCATCATGTAGTTGTTCCAGCCAGTGAAAGCTGTCGTCAACATTGCATTTTTGTTTGGGTTAATTGCTGCATCGTAACCGAAGCCATCGCCACCGTTGGTAGTCGGCATCATGGTGGTGGACACATACTCACCAGCATTCGTGTAGATTGCCATACCTGTTTGTCCGCCGTGATCTTTGGCATTAGACAAGGCAGCAACGATCATGCGGCCTGGAATTGCGTAGAAAGTGTGTGGACCAACTAAGCCGGATTTGGCTACAAAGTTATTCAAAGTTTTAACCAGCTTTGGTTTGGATGGGTCAGTCGCAACGTCGAAGATGAAAATCTTGTTGCTGTCCAATGCACCTGCCCACATGAATTTGCGATCATCAGTGAAACCCATGTGATGTGCTTCACCACGGCCGCCAACAGAAAGCTTGTTAATTACTTTGCCGTAGGTTTTAGATGCTGGATTTGCGTCAACTGTTACCAACTTGTCAGACTCATCGCCCAAGCCTTTGACACCCAATGTCCAAACATAAACGAAGTCTTCTTGACCTTTTACCAAAGGAGTAAAAGGTGAGCAGCTGGTTTCGTCCGCAATTGCGCTTGGCATTTGAGTGGCTGCACCAACAACGACTGCCATAGCAACAGCTTTTGTAAGTGCCTTAAGCTTTGGAAACTTATCGGTAAGATACATTCTATTCTCCTAGATCTTTACGAATTTTTTAGAATTAAACTCTCAAAAATTGAATTAAAAAACTTATAGCAAGAGTTACTTGCGTGCCTTACTAAGGCAACTCCTGTGCCAGTTCCTCTAATTAGCTGTTTTGTAAGTAGATATTTCAAGATGTAAATGAATTGTTTCGGCGGTGCCCTGAAAATATGGACAGTGGTGTCACAGTGCTAGGTGGATTTTACCTATTTGCGCCAAAAATGGCATATGGTGTATCAAATTTGGTAGGTGACAAAAGTCATATAATTCAATGTGATATTGATGTATTAAGTTAGTTATATAACTTGAGGGTCAAAAATGCCACTAAAAATAATAACAATTGACATTCATTTCTAGAGTTGTGTATTTTGTAAAAAAGACGTTATAAGTTTTGTATCCATAAAATAATTAATTGGCTTGATTCGATCAGGCCAAGGGGAAGATGATGGGCTCTGAAATTACTGTGAGCAAGGATTTAATTGATTTCTTAAACTCCTTGCCTGAACCAAGGCTTGTGTTAGGGACTGATTACAAAATCATCGCGTCCAACACTGCGTACCAAAAGATTTTTGGCGAAGGTAAACCGCTGAAAGGCAAGCACTGTTATGAGGTTTCACATCATTACCTTAAGCCATGTGACCAGCAAGGGGAGTCTTGTCCTTTAAAGGTTGCAAAAGAAACTAAATCCACGCATCGAGTATTTCACATTCACCATACTCCGCGTGGCCGTGAGCATGTAGATGTGGAGTTGACTCCTATTCTCAATGAAGAGGGGCAGCCTGCTTTTTATATTGAGACCTTGCGGAATCAAAATCATCATCTAAAAGAACATAGTCCAGATTGCGTAGCTGGTAAAAGCCCATGGTTTACAAGGGTTTTGGGATTGGTTGAGCGCTCCTCTGCTAGTGATACACCCGTGGCCCTCCTCGGTGAGTCTGGTACTGGTAAAGAGGTAATGGCACATCTTCTCCATAAAAAAAGCAAGAGGAACGCAGGGAGTTTTATTATTGTTGACTGTTCTGGCTTAACTGAGACTCTTTTTGAGAGTGAAATGTTTGGTCATGAGAAGGGCTCTTTTACCGGGGCTTACAATGATAAGAAGGGCTTGGTTGAAATGGCCAATGGTGGAACTCTGTTTTTGGATGAGGTTGGTGATATTCCATTGAGTCAGCAGGTAAAGTTGTTGCGCTTACTGGAGTCAAACACGTACCGTAAAGTTGGCGGTCTAGATGTCAAACGAACTAATTTCAGATTAATATCTGCTACGCATCGAGATCTTAAAAAGATGGTCCAGGAAGGTACTTTCAGGCAGGACCTTTATTATCGCATTAATGCATTTCCAATACATATTCCTTCTCTGAGAGAACGATCTGAAGATATTTTGATGTTAGCTGAGTATTTTCAGAAGAAACTCTCCCCAACTAAAGAGATGATTTTTGAGGATAGTGCAAAGCAATTTCTTCAAAGTTACTCTTTTCCAGGCAATATTCGAGAGTTACGCAACATGATTGATCGGGCTATCTTGCTTTGCGACTCTCAAGTGATCACAAAGCATCATTTGATCCCAGATCAAGCGTTCCCAGACGAAACTGAGTCTATCTCGACTAATAAGTATTTCAGGGGGGATATATTGCCCTTGGATGAGCTTGAGTCTATGTATTTGCAGTGGGCAGTTAGTGAGAGCAATGATTCGAAACGAGATTTAGCAGAGAAGCTGGGACTAACACCGAGGACTTTGTATCGGAAGCTTAAAGAGATTAAGAGTCAGCCATTAGAGTGAATGTTTTTAACCGTCCATTGCGTTTATCCATTCTTCGAATAGTCTGAGTAATTCATTATCGTTCCCTATTTTGATTTTATTCTGACAATGGTAATTTTGTGTATTGAAGTATCAATTTACTTATAGTAAATTAATCCAAGGTTGCTTGAACCGAACCTGCCATCGGGTTAAACAAGTATTTTGCTGTATTTTCTGCCTCTAATCATTGGTGGATGATGTGTAATCGATGGACTTCATCCAATGTGATTGGAGATATCCTTATGGCGTCTATCGCTATTACAGCAGATTCTGTTTCCGCTTTAAAAAAAGAGCTTCGCTTCTTTTTCCCAGAAATTAAATCATCGCATTTATCCGAAGCAATTGCAGTAGCGTTAGATCGCAAAACGCATGCTTCACTAATAAACGATATCAATAAATTCGCTATTGATCCGCCTATTGAATTATTGAATGAAGAAGCTTTCTTCAATAGGTTAGTTCACCTCGGTTATCAAGACGATCCAGAGTTCAGTTTTGAAGGGGTTGATATTCCTGAAGTCATCTCGACAATACCAATGACAGCATTCGAAATTGAGTATAAGTCTAAGCGTCAACTTGCCTGGCGCAATTTGATGGTGGTAGCGATTAATGAAGGCATTAATCAGAAGATATTTTCCTTGAGACCAGAAGATAACCGTTGGATAAATGGCAAATTTAGTCATACCGATCATAATTCTGGTCATATCTTTGATTTCCATTTGCCCAATGATTTACCCGGAAGATGTTACGTTAAAGACATTGGCTTTGATGAGTTAGCCATTCACGTTGCAGTTAATCCAAGGGGAAATATACTGAAAGCATTCAACGCGAAATTTGATGCTGGAGACGCTTTTGCATATAGTTGGCTGGAAAGACGAAAAGGAGCATGGCTGCAAACTTCAAATACGCTCAGTTGTAGAAACAGCTTACTTGATTACTTAGCCGGATTAAGCGCAGTGCCAAAAGGGTTTGGTGATAAAGGTCGAGTAATAATGTGATAAGTAGTTTTGATTAATCACTAAAATAAATAAGAAAAGCCTGCTTTAAGCAGGCTTTTTTAGTAATGGCATGTTTAATCATAAAGTCATTACCAAACAAGTTTTATGCAACTGCAACCACATAGCGTTAAGTTGCAAAAGATGGCTAAAAGCGAGTTTGGTCAAAAAGGGGAGGTTTGCTTTCCCCTTTTTTATCTTCTCAAAATTATTTGAACGACCAAGTCAAACCAACACCAGCTTGCCATGTACTGGCTGAAACTTTTGTATTACCAATAGTTTCGCGATTATTAAGTGCAAATGCAACATGAGAGTCGAGGGAGAGCGCTTCAGTTAAGGCATAGCCGAAGCCAGCAGAAACTTGATCTTCCCAAATAGGCTCAGCATTCGTTGCTTGGAAATATTGCACCAGAGACGGGTTCAACGTTAAGGTCCCCACAGGTGAGCCCATAGAGGATACGCCGGCAATTGTGCTGCCAACATTTCTTTTAATTGGGCTGCGTGCATGGCTATAACCTAAGCGCCATTTGGCCGCACCGGTTTTCAATTCGCCGCCCAATGCGAACACTGTTTGATCACGGAAAATATCTTTGTATAGGTCAGCAGAAGACCAGTCTTTGTAGATGATATCTGCACCAAGGCGAAGGTTGCCGTCTAACAAGGAGTTATTTGAGATACCCACTGCAAATTCTTGTGGTTGTTCTACATTGACATCCCAGAAGTTGCCTTTGCCTGGAGCAATAGGTGCACCATTATCAACGACATTGTCATATTTGATTTTCAATGGGCTACGATAGTAGGCGCCAAGGCTAGTAGACTCAGTCATGTCATATTTTGCGCCTAAGGTGCCGCGAACCCCAAAGCCGTGAGAGGAGGCTGTATTGGATGATAAGCCCATTTGCAGATAACCATTGCCTACAGTTGCCGTACCACCAACAGACAGTTTGTCTGTAATTTTGTAACCTAAGCCAACGTTAGCCATGAACACAAGCAGTTCTGAGTCTGGGTTCAGACTGCCAGCTTTGTCACGAAAGTCCGATCCAATACCTGATTGAGCCGTTAACCCAAGCCCTGCAACCAGTTTGTCGCTAAATGCTTGAGTAACTGCAACTGTTGGCACTAAGTAGTTAGTCGCTTTTGACTTTCCTGACCATGCTGTTCCAGTATTGAGACCGTTATGGTTTGCTTTTACTTCTGGTTTGTAGAATGTTGCACCAAAGCTAAACTTGGTCCCTTCGTTGAATTGCGTCAGCGTGGCAGGGTTACCAAAAACAGCAGCTGATGGTTCAATTGAGTGCGCAATACTCACACCAGCCATACCGCCAGCGGCAGGAAGCATTGTGTTGTTCAAGTCAGTGCCATAGTTTGCTGCAAACGCTGAGGCTGAGGCAAATAATGCCGAAACCATCACTGTGATAGATGAGGTTTTTGTAGAGCTTTTTATAACATTGGTACGTTTCGTACACATACTTTCTTCCCTCCTGTAAATCGCTCAAATCTCATTTGATTTAAGGTATTTAGTTGGTTGTTAAAATTACATTACAAATTTGTAACTAGCTGAAATCAGCTGAAGGTACATAGCAACAGATGGGCCAGCAGGTGCAAGCTGTTGAAATGAAAGTTAAAGTTGGATTTTTTGCGGAAATTCAGAAAGAGTTTTTGATGTGCGGAATGTCAAAAGTGACAGTCAATTTTGAGGAGATCTGGCAGGATGGGACAAAATTGTCCCATCCGTTATTGGCGGAAATTTGATGTTATAGAGTTGTTACTTGGCTTTAACTTGTGTTGCGCAATTAAGTAGTATTGTCTTGTATAAAGTTAGTGATCGCGTAATGACGCCTGGATCATCGTTTGCCTTTGCTAGCAATAATGCTCCTTCTAATGTTGAGATGTAGAAGTCGCTCCAGTGGGTTGGATCCAATTGAGAACCTGTATATTCTTTCACTTTTTCAAGCATTTCCACGAGCTCCGTTCTCCAACTACTAAAGTGTGATGAGGCAATCTTGAACAGCGTTTCATTACTTTCAGCTAGTTCCATAGTAAAAATGGCTAGCATACAGCCTTGGCGCAACGCGGGATCCTGATATGACTGGATTGCAAAGTCCAAATAGCCCTCAAGGTATTCTAACGGGGTGGCCGCGTTTTTATAGGGGGCTTTTGCATTGCGACTCTCAACATCCTCCCAGAATTGAGTGAGTACAGCTTCTCCTAATATTTCCTTATTGGCGAAATGATGGAAGAAGCCACCCTTAGTAATTCCAGCATATTGGCAGATTGCATCTACTGTCATGGCAGTGTAGCCGCGTTTTAGTATTAAACTCTGCGCGCCTTCTAAAATGCGCGCTTTAGATGCTGCAGCGGCTTCAGCTTTTGACGTGCCCATGGCTGGATCTCCAAAGATTCAATATGTTGTTGATAAATCATACCATAATCTAAAAACATACCAACCAAATGGTATGTGTCTTGTTGTGGTTTTTCTGAGTCATGGAACCAATCGCGCTTATATACAAAATCTAAGCAATTGTCATATTTGACAAATCTCACGCCAAATAAGACATATCGCAGTCTTTTTTGACATAGTTCTACGTGAAACTCTGTAGAGAGAGTTTCTGAGTTTTTCGTATTTCTCCAATAAAACAATCGCTTATGTGTGCTGGCATTAGTCTTGCTGAAAATGTAACGCTGATTTAGCCGGAAAAAGAAAATTCCGCAAGTTAGTAATGCAGTTCAAATCATAAATATCTAAATAGCGATTAGGAGGGTAATAGGATGTCCCAGGAGTCAGTAAAACATGCCCTAGGCAATTTGATTGACGCAATCAACGTTAATCCATCTGCATCACGCGTAGTTTTTCGCGCATCTACTAAGTTGGAGGAAGATGTACGCTGTTCCGCAACAGTGCGTAACTTTCCTCCATTAATCATAGACGAGCCTGCGGATTTGGGTGGCGGTGATCAAGGTATGAATCCCGTGGAGTTGGTGTTGGTCGCGTTGGGTACATGTCAGGAAATCATGTATTCGGCTTACGCTGCATTTATGGGTATCAAACTTGATGAGTGTAAGGTCGATGTGAAGGGGTACCTAGATTTGCGTGGCTTGCTCAGCATTGATCCAGAGGTTAGCGCTGGATATCAGCAAATTTCTTATCAAACCACGCTACGTAGCTCTGCTGATGAGAAAGCCATCCTTCAGCTGATTGAAGTGGTTGAAGGCCATTGCCCAGTGATGGATATTCTGGCTCGTGCCCAAAAGGTTACGGGTCAGACCACACTGAATGGTGAGCCTGTTCATAATCTTTCTTTAAATTAATAGTACTTAATTAAGCTCACACAACAGTGGGCTTCTTTTTATTGGAGTCGATGATGGAATTCCTAACCGCAAAACAGTTAGTGGCTAAGGCAAAGCAAAATATCAATGAAGCTGATGTACACGCAGTGAGCGATATGATTAAGGATCCTAATACCTTAATCATAGATGTACGTGAGCCCTCGGAGTTCGCCGAAGGCCATATTGCTGGCGCTACTAATATCCCGCGTGGTGTTCTGGAGTTTAAATTGGATCCAGATAGTTCAAGTGATTACCCAGACTTGCAAAATAGAACCAAGCAGATGGTCGTTTACTGCCGCTCGGGTTCTCGTAGTGCTCTAGCAGTACAGTCAATTCGTATGCTGGGTTTTAGCAACGCTTACTCGATGGTAGGTGGCATGGAGCAATGGAAGCAATCTGGTTTACCTTGGACAAATTAATCAGTCAAATTACAAAAAACATTCAGGAATTCTTATGAGTCTAGCAAATGATTGCTTGTATCACGGTGAGCACGCTTGGGTAAAAAAGGCAGAGGGCGATGAGGTAATTGTCGGCGTTTCTGATTTTGCACAAGACACCTTGGGGGATATTGTTGATGTATCGCTTCCCTTTGTTGGAAGCACGATAACTATCGGCGCGCCGTTTGGCACTTTGGAGTCACGCAAAACAGTATCTGATCTGATCGCTCCAATTAGCGGGGTAGTTATTGAGGTAAATAATGCCCTTATGAGTGAGCCAACATTAGTGAATGATGACCCACATGGAAAAGGTTGGATTGTCCGTATCAAGATATCTAATCCTGATGAGTTGGAGCTTTTAATGGATGTCGACAGTTATAAGGACGCTGTTGGTGCTTAACTAAAATGAAGCTTATTGTTTCTTCGCGAAGTAGTGGGCTTTTAACGGTTGAATAATCATGAGTTCTATAACAGAGATAAGAGAAGTTGGTCAGTCCAAGACAGCCCGAATTCCCATCAAAATTGTCCCCGAACCCCGCTTAAAGAAACCGTCTTGGATAAAGATGCAGCCAGTTTCTAGCCCAAGATTTATGGAGGTAAAGAATCTTCTTCGTGAGCAGAAACTAGTCACAGTATGTGAAGAAGCATCCTGCCCGAACATCGCAGAGTGTTTTAGTAAGGGGACAGCCACATTCATGATTCTCGGGGACTTGTGCACGCGCCGCTGTCCATTCTGCGACGTGCCCCACGGTCGCCCTAAGCCACCGGACACTTTGGAACCCTTGCATCTTGCCGAAGCCATTGAGGTTTTGAGTCTGAATTACGTGGTGATTACTAGTGTGGATCGGGATGACCTGCTGGATGGAGGTGCTAAACATTTTGCGGATTGTGTGCAAGCCATAAGGATGAGGAGTCCTGCAACACGTATTGAGTTGTTGGTTCCGGATTTCAGAGGGCGTCTTGACTCTGCAATTTCTCTACTTAGCCAACACGCACCGGAGGTACTCAATCACAACCTTGAAACTGTGCCTAGGCTTTATAAGCAGGTGCGGCCAGGTGCTGATTACATGCATTCGTTGCAGCTTCTAGAGGTGTTTAAAGCGGAGAATCCGCACGTGTTGACTAAATCTGGGTTGATGGTGGGATTGGGTGAAACCGAGCAGGAGATTCTAGACGTAATGCAGGATTTGCGTCGTCACAATGTTGATATGTTGACTATTGGTCAGTATTTACAGCCAACGGAATATCACTTGCCAGTAAAAGAATATGTCGCGCCCGCGAGGTTTGAGTTTTACGCTGCCAAGGCTCAGGAGCTAGGTTTTTTACATGCAGCGTGCGGACCTATGGTTCGTTCATCGTATCACGCAGATAAACAGGCCTCACCTTTAATAGGCTAATAACGTACTACGTGATCATCAATAAAAAATTGGAGGAAATTAAAAAATGCATACGGTAGAAACAACGCATACCACACCAGCAATTGAGGCAGATGTACTCGTCGTCGGAGCAGGGCCAGGAGGTTATACCGCAGCATTTCGTGCAGCGGATCTTGGCTTGAAAGTCGTATTGGTCGATAAAGGTGATGCACTCGGTGGCACATGTTTGAATGTTGGTTGTATTCCATCTAAAGCATTGCTTCATGCCGCCAAGGTAATTACCGAGGCAGAAGAAATGACGCCGCACGGCATCAAGTTTGTAAAACCAGAAATTGACTTAAATGAGTTAAGAAAGTGGAAGTCCGATAATGTCGTTGACCAACTTACGGGAGGACTAAATCAGCTGGCGAAGCAACGTAGCGTTCATGTGATTCAAGGCAAGGGCACGTTTATCTCATCTCACGAAATGCGTGTTCAGTTGCATGATATGCCAAGTCAAATTGTTAGATTTGATCATGCGATTATTGCAGTTGGCTCATCGCCAGCTACTTTTCCAAATGCCCCAGTGGATTCGCGCATTATGAATTCCACAGATGCATTGGCCATGAAGGATATTTCTGAGCGCTTGTTAGTCATTGGGGGCGGAATTATTGGTTTGGAGCTGGGTACAGTTTACGATGCATTTGGTTCACGTGTGACTGTTGCTGAGCGCTCTCCGACCTTGATGAAAGGTAGTGACAAAGATGTTATTAGGCCATTGCATCGCCGCATGGCTAAACGCTTTGAGAGGATCATGGTGAACACCGTGGTCGATAAAATGATAGCCATGGAAGATGGCGTGCATGTCGATTTTTCTGGCGAAAATACCATTCAAGATGCTGTCTTTGATCGTGTCCTAGTCGCGATTGGACGCAAACCTAATGGCCATCTCATCGGAGCGGAACATGCAGGAGTTTTTGTCGACGATAAAGGGTACATCCCTGTCGACAAGTGTATGCGTACTAATGTGCCACATATCTTCGCTATTGGAGATGTCATTGGTAATCCAATGTTAGCGCACAAAGCGACTCACCAGGGCAAAGTGGCTGCAGAGGTGATTGCAGGACATGCGGCAGCGTTCGTGACTACTGTTATTCCATCGGTGGCTTATACCGATCCAGAAATTGCTTGGGCAGGAGTGACAGAAAACGAAGCAAAAGAACACGGTATTGCCATCGAGGTTTCATCTTTCCCTTGGGCGGCAAGTGGTCGCGCTATGTCTATCAATCGAACTGAAGGTGTGACTAAACTGATTTTTGATAAATACACAAATCAGCTTATAGGCGCGGCTATTGTGGGGGCTAATGCAGGAGAGTTGATTACGGAGGCCGTACTTGCTATTGAAACGGCCACTAAAGCCGAGGCACTTGGGCAGGTAATTCATCCGCATCCAACACTCTCAGAAACCATTTGTTTTGCAGCAGAAATGAATCTTGGGACCATCACTGATTTATACATGAAGAAGCAAACCAAGGCAGCCTAATTCTTGAAAGTATAGAGCGTTTGCTAACAGTCGACAGTTATTAGACGTCTTTTTAAATTTACATCATCAAATGAGAAACCAGAGAACAGTTGTAACGTTAGAAAATTCGATTGCATCAGAGGAGAGTTATAAACCTTTCCGATGGGAATATTCAGATGTGATCAATTTACCAATACCAGAGGATTATAAAGCGTTCACTATCGACCATATTCCTTTTGGTGTTTCTGCAAAAAAGAAGTTTAGAGCGGTTTCACTTGAAACTCTTGGTGCGCTTTTATGGCTGACATCCAGGCAGCAGTTTTCTGAAAAACACACAATGCGTTATTACCAACGATTGCGACCATGTTTTTCAGAGAGAAGTGTTCAGCCGATTCATTTACTGACCTGGAACCAACAGGATTTGATGTTGAAAAGATATAACCCATACAACCATTCTATGGAAGTGATTCAATCTCTGAATCCTAAAAGCTTGAGAGCTGCGTATCGAGCAGTTGACATTCAACAGGGCGAATTGATTATGTTGGTGGCTGAGCCTGGAAAAGCGCCTAACTATATCAAAGATCGAGAGCAACAGTTGTGGAGGGATACTCATATCATTCAAGGTTATCTATCCCTTGCAGCTGAGATGCTGCAGCTAGAATTCACCTCGCTTGCAATGACTGGGGAGACCTTGATTTATCAACTTGATCCTCGTGGGCGGTTGCATGGGGTAGGTATGAATATTGTTGGTTCTTAATGAGTAAATAAAATCTATTTGCATAAATACCGACTGGATGGTATGTTTTTAAAAAGAGAATATTAATACGAGTGATGTGAGAGTTTTATGGTTACTAACAAAGTGATTACTGTGGATATCTGGTCCGACTTTGTCTGCCCATGGTGTTGGATTGCTAAACATCGTTTTGAAAAAGCACTAAAGCATTTTGAGCATCGCTCTCTGGTAGAGGTAAGTTATAGAAGTTTTCGTATTGCTGCTGAAGCAGATCCTTCTCCATTCAAACAAGCCGTGACTATCAAATTTCTGAGTGAGGAGCGGGCCAGTAAGTTAGTCGCTATGGTTGAATCTCAGGGGCAATTAGAGGGCCTGACCTATGACTTCGAGAGTATGCAGTTTGGCGACACCTTACAAGCACATTGTTTAGTTAAGTCAATTATCGATCCTGCCAGGCGCAGTGCATTGATGGAGAGGCTCTATCTTGACTCTACAACCTATGGTAAGTCCTTGTTTACAAGGGAGTCACTTAAAGAAATTGCACTGGATGTTGGCATTTCAGAGATTGTTATTGATGATGCCTGGAGAAATCAAAGACTGACTGCTGAGGTGCTGAGAGATGAGCTGATGGCATTGCAATACGGTAGTAGCGTGCCCCTATTTGTTTTTAATTCAAACCAGGTTCTTTCTGGGGCTCAATCAGCTGCTGCACTTTTAGAGATGCTTAACTCATTAAAGCCAGGCATCGATGCAACAATAGTTGAGGATGCCCCTACGTGTGGGCTTACTAGCTGTGATTAATTAACCAATCAACTTCAATGGGTACTTATAGTATCTGTTAAATGGCTCTGTAATACAGAGGTTTTAATAATGAAAATAGGAGAGAAATCATGATGGACTGGAATGGTTATCGTGCTGAGTTAATTGGCCGCATTGGTGATTTGGGTAAGTTAAGTCCAGATACAGTTAATGGGTATATGGTTGCCAGTGGTGCTGGGGCAAAGACGAATCATTTGGATGCTAAAACCCGGGAATTAATTTCATTGGCCGTTGCAGTCACTACGCGCTGTGATGGATGTATCACTGTTCATGCCGCAGCAGCAGTAAAGCATGGCGCAACTGAAGCCGAGATCGCCGAAGCACTTGGCGTTGCTGTTGCGATGAATGCTGGTGCAGCATTGGTTTACTCAGCAAGAGCTTTAGATGCTGTAAAAAACGTTGAATAAACTTGACCAAGCTCAAGAGGCGCTGGATATCAAGATTGTAAAAGATATCCAGCAATGCTAAATTTAAAAATGGAAAATTAGATCATATAAGCAATATGGGAAACGTTAAGTTACAGAGATTCGTTGCTCAGTTCGCCATAATGGCCATGCTGATGATTAGTCTCGTCCCAACATTAACAATTGCTTTCCCAATGCATGAGGATCACGGTTTTATTCAACAGGTTTGTACCACACAAGGAAATAAACTTGTCATAGTATCTACAACTCAAGGTAAGCAGCTATCCATGTTGATTAGCTACAAGCCTTCTGAGAAACCAATCTCGCTCAGCCATCATCTGAATCATTGTCCATTCTGCCATATCGCCATGGACAAGGTTGTCATACCCTCACACAGCCCTGCATTTGTACTCTACCAGCAAGCACAGATACGTATCTCACTGAGCGACTATAAATCTCCAGTTATATCCAATTTCAAACCCACGGCACACACCTCTCGTGCCCCACCTCAAGCGCCACTCCAAAGCTAAAAGATCAGCTCGTCTGGATCCAGCTTTGCGTCGAGTGAAAGCATCATACTGATATGTTAGACGTCATTGACTCGTCAGTGGCGAGCATGTTTGTCATGAGTAAATCCTTCGGCTGCATTTCAGGTGCATTCACGCATCTCATCCATTCTTTGTACTGATCAAATCAATCAAATGGTTGAGCAATTATCTTGCTCGACAGGGCCATGGCTGTATGTACTTTTCTGACACGTAGTTAGGACAGATACCGGTATTGGTCTAGTTTTTAGGAAAAATTTCGAATGAAAAAATCATTATTAGTACTAGCTATGCTCTTAGCAACGCAAAGTGCTTGGGCACATCTTAGTTATACCGGGCGGGATTTTGGTACGTTTTCTGGCTTAGTTGACGCCAATAACAGCATTACAACTACAGCTACTAATAACTATGCCTGGACCGATGCGGCAAGCGGCAACTTGGGTGACAGTCATGGCGCTCGTGCATTCCGCTTCACATTACAAAACGAAGCATGGGTTGACTTCAGTGTCGATGCCGTTTCTGCGGATTTGTTACCAGCATTTTCTATTTATTCTGGTTTAGGCGCGGTCCGTGTAGATGGTGTGTGGCCTGGCACTCAAACCAGTGCAGATTACGACAGTTCTCTAGCTTCGATAGCCTGGCGTGATAGCTGGGCACAGGCAAATTTAGGAGTAAGTAAAACGGCTGTTGATACTGATGGCGTATGGAACTCGCTAGGTGATTGGCAAATGGGGGGCGATGGAGATGCCGCTGGAGTAGATACCGCTTTGAGTCACTTCATCTATGCAGGCTCTGCAACTACTCACACCAACAGAGTCTCGGGTAAGTTTCTGCTCGATGCCGGTGATTACACCATCATGGTGGGAGGCAATAACAGCAATATTGTTGCAGGTCCTTTTAGTTACACCGCATTGCTAAGTGTGTCAGCAATACCTGAGCCTGAGAGTGTCGCTCTGATGTTAGCGGGCTTGTCATTCATTGGTTGGCAAATGCGACGTACAAACAAGGTTTGAAGTTAATTTTATTGAGTGGAGTCAGAACTTCACTTCTTTTAATTGGAGAAGACAATGAGTATTTTGAAAAAATCAGTAGTAGTGGGATTAATGGCGTTAGTAACTACACCGGCAATGGCTACTGTGTCCACTTACAACGTGACAACAACTTGGTTCGAGCCAGATACTCAACCAAAGAACACATATTTTGTGGGCTCTTTTACCTATGATAGTGCAACGAAAACAATTACTGGCCTTGCAGGGCAGTTGAGCGAAGCGATGACTGGATCTACGAATTACAACCCTGGTACTGGTGTGAATGGCGCAGATGACATGACTTGGCTATCTTTAAATCATCAGCTTGTGTCATGGTATGACGCATCACTCGGGGGCACATTCGCCGCTACTTTTAAAAATACCAGTACTAATACATTCTGGACAGGCCTGGGTGGTAATGGTTGGAGCCCTGCCTCTGGTGTTGCCGCAGGTGGTATCTACTATGGTTTTCCATCCGCTAAGGGGAATCCAGGCAATGCTTATGCTTTGATTTTTGTGCCTGACAATCCGCTGACTGCTTTGACGCAGACGCAGATCAATAAGCTTGCTTATGCGGATTGTGCTGCTGGCGGCATGATGGGAGCTACTTGTATGACGGGCACATCGGTAAGCGGATATGGTGCAGTGGGTACTATGAGTGGGTATCCACTGGCGCAGACAATCAGTGCTGTGACCGTACCTGTGCCAGAGCCAGAATCCTACGCAATGTTTATGGTAGGAGTGGGGTTGCTTGGTTTGGCAATAAGACAAAAACGTCAAATCGGCTAATCCAGAAAGGAGAGCTGCGCTTGGTTTCCGGGCGCAGCCCTTTATGAAATCAATAAAATCTTCATCTATTTTGAGCCATCAACCTTATTGGCTTGCCAGCTTTTTACTGCTATCGAGTTATTCGGGACTTGCTTTTGCCGAAGCCTCTAGTCAGGAAGTAGAGGATGGTACGCTAAACATCCAATCAGTTGAAATTGTGATGGAGCGACCTCAAGCAGTTCCACTATCAGGAACAGAGGTGAATGAAAAAGCTATAAAACAACGTAGCACCACCGCTATGGATTCTGCTCGGCTATTGGAGGATATTCCCGGAGTCAACGTCTATGGTGCAGGTGCTATATCTAGCTTACCTGTTATTCATGGTTTGGCAGATGAACGGCTCAAGCTTGAAGTGGATGGTATGGACATGTCTGCAGCCTGTCCCAATCACATGAATTCAGTGTTGTCATATATCAACCCAGTGAAGGTTGGTAATATCAAAGTATTTACTGGCATCACACCTGTGAGCGAGGGTGGGGATAGTGTGGGTGGGGCAATCCAGGTATCTTCTGCCAATCCAGTATTTGCTGAAGCGGGCAAACAGTTAATCAATGGTAGCTTGGGAGGCTTTTACAGGAGTAATGGATATGCAAATGGCTGGAATGCTTCTGCCAGCTTTGCTACGAATCAATTGAGCATGCAGTATTCAGAGTCTCATTTGAGTTCTTCAAATTACAGGGCAGCCAGAAATTTCAAAGATGCGAATACCTGGGCGCCGATTTTGAGAAATGGTTTGTATAAAACTGATTTAGATGAGGTTGGGTCAAGCGCAATTTCAAACTCCGCGAACAAGTCTCTTGATATTGCATTAAGGCATGATGTTCATCTTTTGCAATTGGGTATTAGTCAGCAAAGCGTCGGGTTTGAGGGTTTCCCAAATCAGCGCATGGATATGACAGATAACCAGAATACCTCTTTTAATATGCGATATAGCGGACTATATGATTGGGGTGATGTGCATTTCAAACTGTTCCGACAACGGGTACAGCATGCTATGGATATGTCTTATGAGCGGAGCCTTTATATGCCTGCGATGCCTATGCTATCTAATGCTGAAACTAAGGGAGGAAGTTTAAATGTTTCCGTCCCAATTAATGAGCATGTGCTTAAGGTCGGCGGAGATTTTAAATTATACGATCTGGATGATTGGTGGCCTCCATTGCTAGGGATGGGTGCCGGATCTATGTGCTGCGACAATTTCCAGAATGTGCGTAATGGGCGTCGCGATCGGATTGGTCTATTTAGCGAAGTGGAAAGTAGTTGGAGTGATGCGTGGCAAACATCTTTTGGTTTGCGTACAGATGTCGTCACTGCGGATGCTGGTAAGGTACATGGATATAGCAGCACCTCTATTTACCGCACTGATGCCAATGCGTTTAACGCGCAAAGCCAAGGTCGGCATTATCAGAACTATGATTGGACGGCATTAACCAGATTCACACCAGATAGAAAGCAAAGCTATGAGTTCGGATTTGCTAGAAAGAGCCGTGCTCCAAGTGTCTACGAACTATATCCATGGTCGTCTTTTACCATGGCTGCTCTGATGAATAATTTCGCTGGAGATGGTAATGCCTATATTGGAAATTTGAATCTGGATTCTGAGGTTGCGCATACTGCCAACTTTACTGCAGACTGGCATGATGATGAGCGCTCTGTTTGGTCAACTAAACTCAACGCATATGTGACTTATATAGATGATTACATTGATGCGGTAAGATGTCGCTTAGCTTCTTGTGGCGCTAATAACATAACTCGTAGCAATGCTTTCGTTACTCTGCAATATGAGAATCAATCCGCAAGACTTTATGGCTGGGATTTGTCGGGTGTCAGAGTGTTAGATAAAGATGGTGCATCTGGGCTGTGGACTACGAAAGCCAGTATTTCATATGTCAGAGGTGAGAATACGACGACGGGTAATAATCTATATCACATCATGCCACTGAATGGTCGCTTCTCCCTGGAGCATAGGTTGGGAGGCTGGACATCTACTGCGGAGGTGCAGTTGGTTGCTGCCAAAGAACATGTTGCACAAGTCCGTAATGAGACAGAAACAGATGGCTATGGTCTGTTTAATTTGCGCACTAGTTACGGTAATAAGTTTATGAGAGTGGATTTGAGTCTTGAAAATGTACTAAATAAGCTTTACTACTCGCCACTGGGTGGGGCATATCTTGGGCAGGGTTTTTCAATGACATCTGGTATCCTTCCATGGGGCGTAAATGTACCTGGCATGGGAAGGTCCGCCAATGTGGCTGTGACAATCATGTATTGACTTATTCATGGGGGAAAAAGATATGAAAGTTATTTCTTTGCACTTTAACTTAGCTTGTAGTTGTTACTTGTATTGAGTGAACGAGTTTTAATATGCAAGCATTACCTCTAACCGTAGTCTTATGAATCAAGAAATCAAATCCGTAGTCCTTTCCTTAGGGAAAGAAATCAAAAAAGATCTCCCATTTTTCGGCATATGTGGATTCTTGGTGGGATGGTTAATGATTGTGCAGTTTCGACTCAAGGAAACTGGAGTGGCTCCGAAAGACTCCTGGGCTGATGCATTGTTTTCAGACTTTGTTTCTTTCAATGCTTTTGGTTTGGTCTTTGTCGGTCTTCTCGGCATTGCGTCATTTGTTACATGTATTAATGCATGTGGCTGTCGTTTTCCAAAACTTGAAAGCATGGTTGCTCATCTAGAGGTGCGCTTGACACAGTTAGCCAGCTCAATAATATCCTTCACTATTGGGTTGTCTTGCTGTTCTGTTGCTCATGCGTTCTTCACAGTCAGTGCTAAAGGAGGTTTATTAGCATTGCTTATTGTTTTGTTCGACGGTCTGATTGTCTCCGGTTTCGTGTCAGCATCACTTACTGCACGTCGTTCACCTCCCTTTGACAAATGGTTTGTCGCGTTGGGAATGCTTGGCATAGCATTGGTCTTAGTTGCTTGCTTTGTTTTCTATGGCACAAAGCCAGAAAAAGTGGCTCATTTACCCGCCGAAAGGGATAACCCACAAGTTGAGGCTTATATAAATAGTCACAAACTCCAAACCTGGAACTCTGTGGTATTTGGTTCAATTGTAAATGGTTTGTAGTGACTTTTATGGTCTTTTGAGCTTATTGTTCATCTCAGATGATCGCGAATTCTTTTGTTTTAAATTTTCTTTTGTGCGTAACATTTACATGAAGCTTAAATAGTTAAATGCTGGTATACCCTCTGAGATGGAAATACTGACCCAGTTTATTCTCTTATCTTTAGGGATCTCAGATCTAGTCTGGGTATTGGGGGACCAAAATTTGCCAGGGGGAGAGGCGATTCCAGGTGCTTCTAAAACACCAAAGGAATAGTAAAAATATCCACCCCATGATCCATAATAGGCCTCAGTCCAGTAGTGATAAAACTTGGAGGAAAGATCTGAGTGTATTGGGTTTTCATCCTCCAGCACGTCTAGAAATGTTGTTTTACCTAAGATGTACGACAAAGGAGGGATCTTGAAAGTCGAGATATGTTTGTCAATGCGGCTGAGATGGACCTAATGCTATTCTCATTGTCTATCGAAATCTGTACACGAAGATCTCTAAATGAGTATAGATAGTCTTCACCGATATTCTTGTGTGGAGCCCCAAGTATTTCTCGCATTCTTTCAACTGTAACACCAGGTTTGATGTGGAAGAAGAAATTTGCAGGGGCTTTCTTCAGTTCTATAGATGGCCGCTTAAATTTGCCATATGTCCAAGAAATCAAACTCATGAAAGGGGATATGAGAGATTTTCCTATTGGAATTAATAGATTCTCAAGCACGAGTTACTCAGTCGGTGATTGTTTAGCCTTGGCCTGTTTTCGCACCATCCCTTTTGCATGGGCTGCTCCGGTCGCCTCGACTACACCATCTGGGTTCCCGTCTAAATCTAAACGATCAGCCCCTTCTTTGCATGCTTGCCAGTAACGTGAGCTTTTGCACCAGGTTTTAATTGCCAACTGTAAGTCTTCCGTTGAGATGCCAATTTCTTCAGATCGTGCTTGAAGGTCTTCCAGAATTCCAATTTTCAATGGTACTTTGGGTGTTGGATTCTTAGGGAATGCTTTGGGGTAAAGCCTCTGGAGCTTGCCTATGATCAACACCACAGGATCGACTGGGTTCGGGTTCTTCTTTTGTGTTGGTTTTGCAGTCTGCTTAGATTTCTTTTCTTCAGCAAGTTGCTTCTTGAGTTCGGCGAGTTGTTCGAGGCCCATAGCAGTAAATTCAACAGGTTGTTTTTCTTGAAGCGAATTTTCTAACAGATTGTTACGTTCACGCAATCTATTTAATATGATTTATTTAGTGCAGTTCAACGTGTTTGCCGAGACTTAGACACCTTGTTCAGAGTATAAATCTTGTACAAATAAATGCTTTTCAGGCTAGATATTAAATTTTAGTTTGGCTGCTAGGTTGCTGACGCAGCTTCCGTCTGGCAATGTTCTTTTTTCTTAGAATATATACGCCAGTAAACGCTGCTATTGTGGCAATAATGGTAATAATTAATAAAGCAATCATCAGTGCTAACATTTTTCTGAATCTCCTTTCATGTCCTCAATCATGGCTTTGCCTTCGTCGGTGAGAATGTTTAGAAAGTCATCCCAGATTTCAAAACTAAGATGGCGAGTGACTTCTGGAATATTGCCTTCTCTTATGGCCTGCGTTTGTCTATGCCATCGCTTTTGCGTTTCTTCAAAAGGCTCCACGTGAATTTGAATGGTAAAGCTCGCATTTTCGTCAATTGATGTAGAGGGCTTTAAAGAGGTTGGTTTCTCGCAAAACACTAAACCGTGTTTGTTGTTCTCGGTCACTTTTGACATCAACACCTCAAGCTCAACTTCATCACAGCTTTGACGGCTAAACCTGAGTTTCATTTTTGTGATGAAGTTTTTCCAGTGGTGTGCCGACATACATTTAGTCACTTTCTCTGGTCGCCCGAATCTCCAGTCACTGACCAAACGGGCGTGATGGTTTTCGCATCCAAATGAATCTGAAGCCCTGATCCATATGGCGCTTGTTTTATAGAATCACGTTATTGAGCTCGATTTGATCTGTATTTGCGTGCTCGCCAGCCTGCAAACATTAGACCTGCAAATAGCAGGGTGATTGATTCAGGCTCCGGGACAGGCGTTGCGACTCTCACCAGGAAAGAGGCTAGATTGGCTGCTGATCTATCATCGTTGTAGCGACCAAAACTCACGGAGCTATAAATAGTGGGCTTGTCATAAGTGCTTGTGATGAGGCCGTAGAGTTGGGAGTCTTCATCACGGTTTTTGTAGTCCTCAGCAGTCAGTCCTAATAGGTCTTTTTTGTCAGTACCGGTATCTGTTGCACCAAGTAAGTCGATCAACGTGATAAAGAAATGATCGTTATCTATTTTCCCGGTAACAGCTGTGATGTCAGATGTACCATTTAAGCTATATCCGCGACCAGTAAATATCTGCTTGAATTCATCATAGCTTGCATAGCGCCAGCCTTCTAATGTCTGGCCATGACCAAGCAAGGCTAATACTTGATTATAGGATTTCCCCTGGGTAAAGCTGGTATCCAACCACTCTAATCCGGAGTTTTGATCCAACGTATAAGTACCGTAGTCAACGAGGTTGTATGAGGTGGCATTGGCTGTATTGCACAAGAACATGAGTAACAGCAAAAGGTGTTTCATATGTGAGTTTCCTATTATTTAAGTGAATCATTAAAAGTCTTATTTATGCAGATTGAGTTCGTCGACGGTGTCGCAGGGAAACCATTTACTTGCAGCGTCTACTGCTACAGTCGATGTGAAAAACCTGTCCCTTACCCCGTTCGAGGACTTTGTGTCTACCAGAACCTGAATTCTTTCATTCTCGATTTTGTTCACTATGCCTGAGTAAGTCCAAATGCCAGACTCCTTGCAAGCTCTACGACCTACGCCTCTAGCTAAAACCATGGTCCCGTTGGTTTCTGCCAGGATACGGCGATTGACCAATTCTCTTTCTTTATATTGATTCGCCTGCTTTTCCTGTTGGAGCACATCTGACAATGGGATGTAGTGATAGGTATTCGCCGCTCTGTTATTCCAGTCTTCTGGTGCCGCGCCCTCGGAGGTAGAAACCACTAATGCGAAAATATGGTCAGGCTGGCAATACCCTGCAATGTTCGATGGGCCAAAGAAACGCATATCCCCTGTTGCGATGAAGAATAAAGGCTTGTCCTCTGGTGAACGGCACCATCTGTCATTAAGCTTTCCTCCTAATTCATAGCAGTAGTTGCTGGCGATATTCTTGGTGCGTCTTTTCATTTCGGTCACATCAAATGAAGAGCACCAATAGCGACGATATTCGTTGACGCCCTTGATCTTGGTCTTGCCGAACTCGGTATCAAAGGTCATCCACTTTTTAACCTTTTCTGGATCAAAGATCTCGCCGATAGTCGCTTTGTAGAAGGCGTCGTATTGCTGAATCAGATCCTTTTTTGCTGTGTCATTCTTGGTGGGAGCGGAGTTGCAACCACTCATGCATAGTGCAATAAAAGCAAGTAATACAAATTTGATGGGCATAGTTATCCTTATTCGAATGTTAACTATTGTAGATTATATTCCGTGGACTGTTAATCTCATTCGTAAAAGAATGAGGCATGTCCTCAATGCTGGAAACTATTCAAGCCGATCTGGCGCGCAATATCATCGCGCGCAGAAAAGCTTTGAACATGTCTCAGGAAAAACTGGCACTGCAGGCAGGTGTGGATAGAACATATGTCAGTCAGTTGGAGCGGGGGATTGCTAACCCATCCATTTCCATCCTTTGTCGGATAGCGGAAATCTTGCAGTGCAAAATGCAGGATCTTGTATCCGACGAACTCAGCATTGCCTAATCCAGATTGGTTTTGCTAGGGTAAGTACTCGAAGTCCTCATGCAGGATCACACTGATCAGGCGATCAAAAATTAAATGATTTTCCATATTGAGTGCTTTTCTGGCCTTGCTGATTAAATCAAGCGCGACCTGCCTTGGATCGTGCGTAACTTTGGCCGAGCGCTTTTTATAACAATGACTGCGGGTGTCATAGTCAAACTGATTGTAGCGACTGATCCCAAGCAAAATGACCGCTGCCATGAGTTGCTCTTTGGGGCGCTGTAATCGCTGATAGGTCAGATCAGATTCCAGGTGTGTGAGGTTGAGTAATGTTTTCTCAATCAAGCCTCCCAGCCACTCAAACTCCCCGTTCAAAGCTCCTGGGGTTTTGAGGAAGTGATAAAACACATAGTGATTTACCAGCACCTGGTTGATCAGCTTGTTGTATTCCGTCGGCAGGCCGTCAATTTGGTTCAAAAGCGCATGAACAGCATAGGGGTCTTTCTTCCAAGCGGGTAGTAATGTCGTGTCCAGGTTTTCATCATTCAAGAGCGTGCCAACCGAGGTCAGCGTCTCAATAATATTGGTACCCTCTGTGAAAATTTTCTTAGTCATCCACTCAGCACGGACCAATACGCCATAGCCTAAGTCCTTACGCTCATGTTTAGATAACCAGGTGACGCGTAGGGTGCGGAAGTCTCTATACAGTGTTGCTTTGTAGATATAAGTCGAGTCAGAATTCTTCTCGCGAGACAGATGCTGGATTCTGAACAGGTTGTAGATACTGCACACTGCCAGTAACTGTGTATTTTCAATTGCCTTCAAAAATTTCATTGTTTTATCCTTTTCATTAAACGCTGATTACTGACCGTTGTTGGGGGCCGCGTTGCCTGCCGGCACAATTAAATTCCCCGAGAGCAAACGGTTGAATGCCGAGCCATCATTTCTGGTGAGGTTAGGAACATAGCGGCTATATACCCGGAACAACATCTCAGTCGTTGAATGCCCCATCTGCCTGGCAATCCACTCTGGGTTTTCCCCTGCAGCTAACCAAAGCGTTGCCGCGGTATGACGTGAGGTATAAGGCCTACGTAATTCAAAGCCCAAGTAGCGGAGTAGGGGATACCACACACGATTGGTGAGATTGTTCAGATTGAGTGGTTTGCCTTCAGCATTACAGAACACAAACTCTGATTGTTTGGCCGTGACCTCAAGTTGACGCTTGAGCGCATCAAACACCACATCTGACATGAAAATCTCGCGGATGGATAAGTCGGTTTTACCCTCATCCTCCATCTCATCACCAACCAAGGTTTCACGAATCAGGATCTGACGACTCTTAAAGTCGACATACTTCCATTTCAAGCCATGGATCTCCCCCGTGCGCATGCCGGTAAAGAAGCGAACAATGAAGTAATCGCGATAGTCAGGCCTCACAGTTTTAAGAATCAGGTTCACTTCGTCGAGCGTAAATGGCTTGATATCCAGACGCTTAATCTTGAGGGGTTTGATTCTTTGACCTGGTGAGGTAAAGTTATAGCGGTCAGCGGCCTCATTAAGAATTTGTCTTAATCCCAATACAATGGCATTGATGCGGCGTGCGGAGAGTGTTTGACCTTTTCGTCCAGGGACTTTGGCGAGTTGCGAACGAAAATCAAGAATGTCTTCACGACGGATGCTGCTGACTACCTTCTCTCCGAAATACGGCACCAGATGTTTATCGATAGTGTCTCGCATGGTCTGCACGTAGCTTTTGCGCCAGCCAATCTTGCACTCATCAAACCATTTTTCAGCGAAAGCTTTAAATAGCGGACCACTGAGAGTTGGCTGATGCGTCGAGTCAAGATGTGCAAGTCCAATTGCTGAATAGGTATTTGAGTTGTTAGCAATGCGGTGACTAACTGCAAAAGTCTTTACTAATTTGCTGTTTGGGAAGTATCTAGCATAGTCAAAGATGTTCTCCTTAATTTCAGCTTCGATCTTTTCAAGAAGCTTTCCGAGTTTCTGCCGATTAGCTTTAGTATCGTTAAGCGCTGTGTATTCTCTACATCTTTTTCCTTGGTAGCGGAAGTCGCAGAAAAGTTTGCCGTTGTAATCGCGGACACTAGCCATGGCAATAACCACCATTTGCCATAGGGATTGCAGCAGGGCTAACTGAGCGAGTTAATATTTCGTTCTCAATGGCTTCCCAGATGTATAAAATTTTTCTACGCCCAAATGGGCGAATGTAGTGTTTGCCTTCAATTAAAACGCTATCTTTCAATTGATTTCGAATGGTTCTGGCGTTGTAGTTGATCCGCTCTGCTAATTGATCTGTGGTGAGAAACGTTTGTGACATAGTGATTCCTTCCTAAAAATAAATAGTCAATGTAGAATGAATATATATCGTTCAAAACATATAAATTTCATTCTAAATGATATTTTAGGTGTAATTATTTCACTTTGCAACAATTATTTTCATTTAGAATGAAAAAAGAGAGGTCTGTGTGATTAAGTGTCACTTATCCCGAATTATGGGAGAGAAAAAATTAAAGGTTGCTGATGTAGCTCGGGCAATAGATGTGCATCGCAACTCTATTACACTTCTTTATGATGAAACTGCGACGCGAGTAGATTTGGAGGTGCTAAATAGGCTGTGTAATTATCTAAATTGCAATATTGAAGATCTGCTAGAGTTTATTGCTGATAGTTAAGAACTCATCCAATGCGAGTAATTTAGTTACCGATTACGAGTAGATTACTGATCTTCAACGCTGCCTTATCTACTGTCTAATATATAGAAACTCTAATTAAAAACGACATCAAGATTAGTATGAGTGCATGTTGCATACCTGCTTTCTAATCAGGTACGATGTATATTAGTATAAATATTACAACCAAATTCTTTATCGATTCTAAAGTTACGCAGGTGTGAAATTGATTCGATAAGGGGGTGTTCAATGTGGTTAAAAAAGATTGCAGAAAATGTGATATGAACCACGTTGGTACAGATTTGCTGGAGCAATAAGTGTGTTACCTCATGCAATATCTTCATTTGACCCGATAGAACTTGTCAGAGGGGTGTTGGCCTTATTAAGCCATAATGGAGACATTCATTCTCGCCGAATCCAAGAGATCCTTTCGAACTTAGGAGTGGTATCAGATGTTCAGGTCAGCTCGCTTAGAGAACTGAGATTATTAAAGGAAATAGAAGGGTTGGGCTACGGCTATTGGGTTGCTACACCAACAAGGTCTGTTCCAATCAATGATCATTTTTCACTTCTAGTAAGTATTGCACCAACAGACGAGCTAAAGCGACATTTTCCTAGTATTGTACGAGCAGGAATTGGCCGTATAGTGCCAACATCTGAAGTTCTGAATTTACCGACCCAATCCATACTGTCATGGAGGGGGCTAGATGAACGGAGTAATGCAGATTTAACTCGAGAATTTATTGAGCATAATAAAGAAAACTTCAAATCGTCAATAATGCCTTTAAATTTAGAGGCGTTCAGTATCAAAGAAACTTCACTTAAAGAACATACAGTCATTCAGGAACCGACTTGGCTTTCATATAATGACTCTCGAGTATTGTCTTACGCTAAAGTCAGCTTATTCCGAACTAAAGTTACAAAAAAATACTATCGCTACTTTATTGGTCAAATTGACCATAATGGAAACTTTCTTGAGGGCGTGCCCATTCTTGACTACAGAGGTTTTCAATTTGGTTTTTCAGCAATATTAGAAAAGCCCTTAAGTGTCTTAGTTAGGCGCTCTGGCAATGCTATCGTAATAACCTTACCTCTATTCCCTTCGGACTCTTTAAAACAAATACTTACCTCAATGTGCAAAATTGATGAAGATAGATATGGATTCGTTTGGTTTTGTAGCAATGTTGAATGCTGGGAGTTAATAAGCTCAGTATTTAAGAAAATTGGATGCGAGATTATCAATTATGGCTAATGTTTCCACATATTCTGCTAAAACTGTATTTGATGGAATGAAGAAAAGATTCCATCAGTATTTAGAAGCTCAGTACCATATTTGGGATGAGGGCCTCATCAATGATCGCATTGAAATGTTTGAAAGTGAGGGTGTTACATTCAGGGCTCCAATGCTTGAAGCTACACCTTTCTATATGCCTGGGAAGCTATATTCAGAGCTCAACATACCCGAGGCAGCAAAATCTCTTCTAACTATTTCTTCCAGTCTCGCAAGTACAGGCATACCTGCAACCCCTTATCAGCATCAGGTGGAAGCATTGGAATGCTTTATTGGAAATGATCGAGAAATTATTGTGGCAACTGGTACCGGTTCTGGAAAAACGGAAAGTTTCCTGATGCCCATTCTCGCCTCAATGGCTATTGAGGCAGAAAATCGCCCAGAGTCATGGATCAGACCCGGATGCAGAGCCTTACTTTTATACCCCATGAATGCACTTGTCAATGATCAGGTTGCGAGACTGCGTAAAGTTCTTGGTAATACTCTGGTAGCAGATAAATTAAGGGGAGCGAGAGAGCATTGTGTGACATTCGGCATGTACACAAGTAGAACACCATATCCAGGGGAGGAAAGTCACTCTAAAAATGAAACGCGCTTAGAGTCATTTATACAAAAAGCATTTATAGAGTTGCCTGAAGAAGCTCAAGCTAAATTAAAAAAAGAAGG
Source organism: Methylophilus sp. 14 (assembly GCF_015354345.1). Taxonomy (GTDB): domain Bacteria; phylum Pseudomonadota; class Gammaproteobacteria; order Burkholderiales; family Methylophilaceae; genus Methylophilus. The sequence goes on from NZ_JADKYS010000002.1 coordinate 533,646, forward strand.
GAAGTGGCCAGCAAAAGACTTAAGTCAATTTATTGCAACAGAATTCTCGACAGGTTCATCAGATACTGAGATGCTATCTCGACAAGAAATGCAGTCTCGTTGCCCAGATTTGCTCGTAACAAACTATTCCATGCTTGAGTATATGCTTCTAAGGCCAATAGAAGCATCAATTTTTGATCAAACAGCTGCATGGTTGGCTTCTGATCCTAAAAATAAGTTCACCGTGGTTCTTGATGAGGCTCACATGTATAGGGGAGCTGGTGGAGCTGAAGTGGCATTTTTATTAATGAGATTGCAAGCACGGCTTGGCATACCGCGAAATAGAATCAAATTTATATTAACAAGTGCAAGCCTTGGAAGTACGGAAGAGGCTCATGCTCGCATGAAAGCGTTCGCAGCTGATTTAAGTGGATTGCGAGAGCCTTGTAGAGAGTTTGTTCTAATCACTGGTAAACAACAAGTAAAAGCTGGACAGCGACCTGCTACATCAGAAGAGGCAAATGCTTTATCAGATTATGACTTTACTACATTGCATACAGTTAATGAGATGCATGACAATGCTGAGGGTGAGTTTCTTAAACTTTGTTCTAAATTAAAATACAAGCCTACACATAAGTTTACGGATAAATCTTCATTCCAAAATGTAGTGTTCGACTGGATACAATCGTTTGGTCCTGCAGCTTTAGTGGCAAATAAAATAACTTCAAAACCTCAAAGGCTTCATGAAATTGCCGAGGCTGTTTTCCCGCAAACAAGTCAAGCTGAGAAGTCGCTTGAAGGGTTGCTAGCATTAATGTCTTTTGCTAAGCAAGAAGGTACAGGGAGGGTGTTTTCACCCGTTCGGTCACATCTCTTTTTCAGAGGTCTTTCAGGAATTTATGCATGTATAAATCCTGAGTGTGATTCCCGTAAAGGCTCAAAACCATCAGTTTTAGGAAGGCTTTACTCCTCTCCAAAATTAAAGTGTGATTGTGGGAGTCGTATTTATGAGGTTCTGACTCATCGTGATTGTGGAGCGGCCTTTATACGAGGATATATGCGTGACTCTGATGGGGACTTTCTATGGCATCAGCCTTCAAATGGGTTATGGGGGGCAAGTGGTCTTTTTGAGACGCATTTATTAGTTGAACTGAAGAGACGTGCATCAGATATTCATGGTAAGCATCAGGGTTCAAGTAATTGGTTGCATAAAGCAACTGGAAAATTATTAAACCATAGGCCTAGCGAGGATCAGTTACAACAATATCTTGAAGTACTTCGACCAGATAATGCAGTTTTAATATCAGGTAAGTCAATTTTAACCTTTACAAATCGATGCCCTATATGCATGAAGAGATGGCAGCCAGGGACAACAAAAATTATGGATTTAGCTACAAAAGGAGAGGCACCTTTTGCTCAGCTAGTTCGCACTCAAGTTGAGCTCCAGCCTCCGACTATATTCACAAGTAATCAATCACCTAACGGAGGAAGAAAGTCATTATTGTTTTCTGATGGGCGCCAAAAAGCAGCAAGGTTAGCACGTGATATCCCACGTGAAATTGAAAACGATGTTTTTCGCCAATTGCTTTTGCTTGCGGTAAAAGAGCTCACTGCAATTGGCCAGGAACCTCGTTTAAAACGAATTTATATTGCAATGATTCATTCGTTGGCTAAAAGCTCAATACTTTTGTTTGATGGAAATGATCGTCATCAACTGCAGCAAGAAGTCAGGAATTATATAGCGTACTACGATAAAGATTTGGAAAGCGCACTACAGGACCAGCACAGTGCATCGCCAAGTTTTAACGCTCTCTTATTAAGAAATCTTGGGTCACCATTTTACTCTGTGAGTGCGTTGACATTGGCATATTTATTCGTTTCGAGACAGGCTCATAAGGCGATTTTGAAAGCTCTCAAAGTTACGAAGAGCGATGACTTGGATAAAATATTAATTATTTGGATTCAATCCTATGCTAATGCATTCGCTGTCGACGGTAGCCTTGCTTATGGCATAAGGATGAATGCTGCGGGACATCCTTTACCTGGGGGGTTAGATATTTCTGCTGGTCTTAGCCAACCCGTTCAACATTTTTTGAGAAGTTATTATCCAAATCTGGATGAGGCATTTAAAGCTTTTTCAGATGCTCTCTGTCAAACAAACCCCAGTAGTTCAGGATTTTTCTTAGACCCCAATAAACTTACTTTGATACTAGCTAATGAGGAGCAGAGCTGGTATCAATGCTCATATTGCGCAACAGTTTCTCCCGTCGAGTGGTGGGGGCATTGCCCATCATGTTTGGCTAGCGGAATGGTTTCTGTCAATCCTGGAAAGTCTGATTATTTAAGGGCTAGAAAAGCTTTCTTTAGAGACCCAGTCATTGAGGTTCTCGAAGGAAGTAAGCGCCCTTTCAATTTATCAGTTGAAGAACATACTGCTCAGCTTTCTTATCGTGATGTTGATGATCCTAGTACTACAACTGAAGATTTTGAACGTAGATTCAGGGATATTTTAGTCTCAGAATCTGATACTTCAATAGATGTTCTAAGTAGTACTACAACTATGGAGGTTGGTATCGATATTGGGTCGCTTGTAGCAGTCGGATTAAGAAATATTCCTCCTCTTAGACAAAACTATCAACAACGTGCTGGACGTACTGGTAGGCGAGGATCCGCCATTTCGACAGTTGTTACATATGCTCAAAATAGCCCGCATGACAATCATTATTTTGAAAATCCAGAGCCTATTATAAGCGGTGAGCCAACTTTGCCAGGTATTGATATTAACAATCCAAAAATTATCGAAAGGCATATTCGGGCCCAATTAATTCAATCATTTTTCCACGCGGAATGGCCAATACCGGTAGGGTCAGATATATTTTCTGTTTTAGGTAAAACAATGTCATTCTTTAATGGATCGGACGAATTTAGCCTTACTTCATTCGAGAAGTGGTTAGATGAGTCTGACGCATCTGAACTCATTTACGCCTCTATCCAAAAATGGTTGCCAGTTTCATATAAACGTTCTCCTAAAGCGGTATCAAACGAATTCATTCATCAACTACGTAAAGTATGTCCTGATAACGACGATGAACTCGAAGCTTCCGAGTTAAATTTGATCGAGTTTCTATTTGCTAGAGGCTTTTTACCATCATATGCATTTCCCAGAGACATTTGCGCTCTTCAAATTGAAGGGCCTCCTGATAAAACCAAAGGGTATGTCAAATTAAACATTCTTCAACGACCTCAGCAGGGGCTGAATGTGGCGCTTTCAGAATATGCGCCTGGTCGATTTGTCGTGGTAGATAAAAAAACATATCGGATCGGGTCGGTGGCAGCTAATGGGTCAGGCTCAGTCGAAAATAGAGCCTTGAAACTGTTTTCTGATCGACGCTATTATTTATCTTGCACCCAGTGCGGATACACGCCAGGCTTCAGAAAAACTAAGCCATTAAATGAAAAGTGTCCACTTTGCATAAGTGGAATAATTGATGGGATGAGTGTCATCGTTCCTCAGGTTGTTTATCCTTCGGGACGGCAAGAGGTGGATGAGTATGATGATGATCAGCTTTTTACTACTGTTACTAGTGCACAGCTATCTATACCTGAGGATGAAAATATTAGTTTTGAAACTTTTGGGGTTAATGGATTAATTTCATTTACAAGAGACCAGCAGTTGGTGATGGTGAATAGAGGGGAAAATAAAGATGGGGCATTTGAGGGTTTTAATATATGTAATCAATGCGGTAAAGCATCATTAGACAATAATATTAATTCGCATGAACGAGATTATTATATTGCTGGACGATCATCATCCATGCGCTGTCATGGGGCATTTGAAAGGGTATACCTAGGTTATGGCTTTAATTCAGATATTCTTTTGTTGCGCTTACCATTAGGAGGGTCTCTAAGATTTGACCCTTTAGACACTAGCATGCGAAATCCAATTTCTGATGCGATGCAGTCTTTAGCAGAGGCCATTGTGTTAGGAATCAGTCGAAGTTTGGATATTGATATTCGGGAAATCAATGCTGGATATCGCTATCTCCCTGTAGAAGATAAGAACTATGCTGATATTTTTATCTACGACACCCTTTCCGGTGGGGCTGGATATGCGACTCAAGCGGGAGATGAAATAAATGAGGTAATGGCGAAGGTTGAGCAATTATTGGTTAATTGTGATTGCGCAACTTCATGTGATAAGTGCTTACGTCATTATGGAAATAGATTTCATCACACAAGCCTAGATAGGTTTCTAGCTTTAGATCTATTGAAATTTATTAAAGATGGGCAATTACCTCCATTGCCTTCAACTAACGAACAAAGAAAAATCCTTGAGCCACTCATTAACATTCTAGAACTGGCTGGCTGGGAGGTGACTTATTCTGATGAGTATCCTGTACAAGCATCTAAAGATAAAAAGTCCACTATCATCTATTCTTATCCTTCACTGGTTAGACCAGAGCATTATGGATTCTTGAAAGCAAATCTAAATTTTGCATTTTCAGAATATGAGTTATCAAGAGATTTGCCTGGCGCCTACGAGAACATTGTATGAAAAAGAATGCGGTAGTTAACATTCCCGGTAGAGAGGCTCGTCTAATTCGAAAAATTAGGAGGCATTTTAAAGATTTAGGATTTACGAAAGGCCCAGATGGAGCTCTGGTACCTCCTGGCCTTGATAAAGAAACGTATCGCGAAATGCACTCACATCAAAGAGCCGCAAAACTAGCTGAGAATAGAGTTTGGATTGATGCTCATGCAAGCAAATTGATAAATTACTTCGCATCTGGCGATGAGCTAAATGTTGAGAGAATTTCTCCTAGGCTGGAGATCGTTAAGGCTAACACTTGGCAATCAGAGCTATTTCGGCTAGCGACTTATTATTGGAGAATTCCTATATCAGATGGATATGGGCGACGAATGCGGTTTCTGGTATGGGATGATTACCACAACAAACTTATTGGTATTTTTGCACTTGGTGATGCTGTATTTAATCTTAAGGCTAGGGATGAATATATAGGCTGGGATCACCATAGAAGAGCAAAGGGCTTGGTAAACTTAATGGATGCTTATGCCCTAGGAGCAGTTCCTCCCTACAATAAGTTATTGGGAGGAAAGCTCATTGCTAGTCTGATTCAGACGAAGGAGGTAGTTGATGAATTTCAACGTAAATATAAAGACTCCAAGGGAATTATATCGGGGGAGTCAAAAAATCCTAGATTAGTCGCAGTAACCACCACATCAGCATTAGGTAGGTCTTCTTTATATAATCGCCTAAAAATAGGAAATGACTCAATATTCGAAAGCATCGGATATAGTTCTGGTTGGGGGCATTTCCACATTTCTGATGAACTATTTAATGATTTGAAAAGCTACTTAAATACTTTTGAAGATTCTTATTCAGACTCACATAAATATGGTCAAGGTCCTAATTATCGATTGAGAGTTGTAAAACAAGCCTTCACTAAACTCGGTATGAGTCAGGATTTAGCAAAACACGGCTTAGCTCGTGAAATTTTTTTCTCATCCTTAGCGAGTAACTTTCTACAAGTGTTGCGCGGAGATGAGTTGGAGCCAAATTACATAAATCTCGTTTCAGTTGAAGAGCGTAGCCGGGCATCGTTAACTAGATGGGTAATTCCTCGATCTTTTCGTAACTTAGAGTTTAGAAACTGGAAGAGTCATGATTTTTTAAGCGAGATACTGCTACAAGAAAATAGAGTAAGTTTTCTCAATAAAGAGGTGAGTTAGGAATGCGTTGGGCTAAAAACTATCGAGGTGAAATAGTCGAGGCTCAGCGTGGGAATTACGCTTACGGACTTGAATGCCCATATTGCAAAGAGCCCGTCTATTTACGATCTGGGCATGATAGACGTCCACATTTCGCTCACTTTAGTAATCGGGCAAAACCTGACTGCGAGAACTACTCTCCCTCCCACGAGTTGTCTTTAGGTGTTTACTCTCAGGCAGCACATAATCCAATTCCTTTATTTAAGAAAAACTCACTACAGGTTGGATTGTTCTTAGCAAAACGTTCAACACCCGTTGGATTTGAAATTTTTTTACGACTTCCATCTCTTTATAATGGCCAAAATGGATGGGATGGCCAAGTAGTAATACAGCATCGACTGGGAGAGAAAACGTTAACTTCCAATCAACTAACAAATGTAAGTATTGTTTCGTTATCTCCCCAAACACCATTATTCAAATGCTATGGCTCAGGTGACTTAATTGAATTTGCTCATAATCTGCTATTGCAAGCAGATGAATTCAATGATGAATTCAATATATTTAGAGCGGTTGAATCAGGAGGGCGAGCTGTTCTTAAAGATGAGGCTTTAGAGTGTGGTACAACCTATTGGGTTGTTGGGAGTGCGGTATTAACTCCTCCGTCTGAGGTTTTGGAGTTAGTAGATTGGACACTCAAGGGTATGGTTTCAAAGTGGTACGTTTATGAAACAACATTGCCTACTATATTCGCCGAGCACAAATTCAGTCAGCATCAAGCCGTTTTATCAGATTTTTTTAATAGATTAATTAAGGTACGCAAAGCACGAGCTTTCTTACTGCACCCATATCCCCATCATATTGATCAGGATGGGGCATATATATATCCACAAAGTCCAGATGTGATTTTTCTTAAAAGGAGCAGCCGGAAAGTTATTAGTATTGAAGGGCCGCCAAATTTGATTGGATACGCTCGAGTAAAAGAGCTCTCTGATGACACAGTCAAAATAGATGGCTTAAATCTTGGAAAAGAGGATGTGATTATCTCAATTGATGGGGTTGAGCAATTTTTGATTAGGAGCGAAAAGTGTGAGCTGATTCAGCCAACCGGAATATATGCGCATACCGAAACTGATACATGGAACATCTTACAAGCACCTCCGTTAAATCGAGATCAAATCAATGCGTTGGAAGTTAAGATCAAATTCTCCAATTTGAAGTTAGCAACAAGAATTGCCGCGATTAACAGCAAGTCGCTAATTAATGGAGTTGAAATAGTTTTAGAAAGTAATACCGAGAAGCTCTTTTTTGCGAATGGTTTCGGGCGGATTCTGCCCGAGTCATCTAATTTTCTTAAGTCCGTGAGCAATAATCCAAATGATGCGAGACATTTATTAGGGAATGAGGTTTGGCTATACAGCTTGACACGAGAAAAGTTTGGTATCAGAGCATCACAATTAGTTCGCGACTACATTGAAAGTCCTGAAAGTAAATGCTTAAGTATGTTGGGACCAATTTTACAAAGTACTTTAATGCCATATATACGTGCAGCTAAAGCATTGCTACATAATCAAAAAGGTATTTAATTTATGGCTTTCTTGAATATTGATAAAAAACGATATAAATATTTACTAAATTTTGGTGCGGATTCAGATGAGCTGAGAAAATTCTTTCTTGAAAATCGCAAACCATTAATATTAGCGGGAGCGAAAGTTCAAAATTTACCACGAGGTCCGAGTGTGGCCGTAGCGACAATGATCAATTTCCCACGTGCCACCGACTCGATTGTTCAGAAGTGGTTTCATTCAAATATCACAATGATCAATCCAATTGATGTTGATGAGGTAATTGATACTTTTCATTTGTATGAGCTTTATCAAGGAGATGGGGAAGGGCATTCAGATGCTGAGGCTAAGAAACTTTGTCGTTCATGTTTAATCCATTTATTTTCTCCATCTCCACCTCAGAAACTTATTGAGTTTCTAAGTTCGTCTATAAATGGGTTAGGGGAGGAGCGAGACTCCGCTCTAGAAATGGATATATTAACTTCCATAAAACAGGCAGAAGTGGATCTTTCTTTTTTGCAAAATGGTCTAGCGCCAGCTATGGTTTCTTTGCTTGAAAGCACGAATCCAGAAAAATACTTAGTAAATTTACCACCATTAGTAGCAAGTTTTATTACGGGACTGTATGCGGTTAAAAGTCATGATGATGCAGAGCTTAACAATACATTTGAAGATTTAAAAGATAATCCCAATCTCTTGCAGCTATTAACTGAATTTACAGCCCGTTCAAGAAATCTTTCCACAGAACCTCTAGCAGTTGGCTTTCAATTAATTCGCTTTGAGGACGATGATCAACAGGACTTTGACATTGATTTAGATGAAGTTATAGGCAAATGTACTAGGGACTTTCCAGAAAACGCAGTTTTTATACAGCCAATTGCCATAAGAAAGCCTGATGGCCGTCTATTCGATTTACATTTAAGAGAGAGGCGAGTGTCCCTGTTTCCGAATAGCGGAGACATACAGGCATTTTTGGGGCGTGTATATCCCAAACAACCAAAACGAAATGAAATTGGCATTTGGAGAGTATGCCCAAATGACCTTAATGGAAGCGGAGTGGCCCGGAACAATAACTATCATCTGAAGAGCGCTAAAACAGATGTTTATGAAGTGCAACTCGTTCCATTCTCTTCATCGGCCCCTGAGTCTGTAAGAGGGTTTATCAAGCACACACTATTACAAGTCAAAGATAAGGCATTAACAGAACCATTTCTTTTCTTGCTAACAGATGATTTGTTCCTTAAATGTCCGTCTGGTCGTGATTTTACTCGTGATGAGGCATTTGATGATGGCCTCATGAGTTGGAGATCTTTGACTGGGTTTCGTTTTGAAGGGCGGCTTTTAGTACCAGGACCTCTGCCTGTGCCTGAAGTTTATGAATGTGGAACACTTGCTTCAACTTTAAAAAAATTTTTGGCAACTCAGAAAATAGGTATTGATAAGCTGACAAAAGCTCAACAGCGGTATTTGATAGATTCTATTAATTCTGGCGAGGCAAGCCTAAATTCAAAACGCGGGCAGCGCTTAATCAAAGAGTTGGAATATATAGGAACTGATAGTGAGGCTTTGGATATTTTACTTGATGAGGCTATTAAAGATGAAAGAATAGCAACTCGTATTAATGCTCTCATTCAGGAAAAAGTATTGGAGCAAACCGAGCTAAAGAGTGAGCTTGTTAAAGAGATTTCTCAATTAGAGATACAACGAAATATTCAAAAAGAACAAATAGCAAACCAAGAAAAAGAGTATCGAGCATTGCCGCCAGCGATCTCTAAAGCCATCAAGGAAACTATTAAGAGGACAAAGGGTGATTTGTTCAATACTTTAGCTGAAGTTGTTGTTTATAAGGAGTTGCTTGAGGGACTCGGCATGAATCAGACTTCGGCTTCAAGTAATATTCCAAATGTTACAACACAAGAGCTAAGCTCCATTTCCGAGCCGATTCTCACCCATCTAAAAGATGTTGGTTTATCGGTCAAGCATTCTCGCGCTATCGAGCTGACAATAGATATTGTGCTTAGATCTGGCTTAATACTTATCATAGAAGGAAACGCGGCTAATTTAGTTGCTGAGGCTATTGGCCGCAGAAATGCTTCTGGATGCAAAGTATTTAATTGTACTGTGGGATTAATGCAAAACTTGCCATTGATTAAACAAAGCTTGAGTGAGGATAATCGAGCTATTGTGATTAAGGATGCGAACCTATCACCAATCGATGTTTATGCAAGGTCCTTAATTGAAAATATTCAGCATAAACTAATAAAACCAACAGGTACGGAATTCCCTTGGGTTTTGATGTCCTTAACGGAAGGAGTGGCAAGTTTACCTTTGTCTAGGGAAATAGATTCTATTGCGGTGCACCTAGATTTAGATAACAAGCCAGAATTTATTCGAGAGGATGACGCAATTACAAAAATGGAGGAGTTTGAAGAGGATGTCGTTACTGATAAGTGGGCCGCACATTTATGGAAGCCTGCTTTGAGATCCTTTTTGAGGGTCCTAAAAGAGTCTAATCCAGGTGACACTTCTCTTGTACTCTCGGTACTTTCGTTAAAAAAATAAGGAAAGTGTTTATAAAGACGAATTTATACGGATTGTCTTAAGCTAAAGGGCAATCAACCAATGGTCAGAATTTGAATTAGATGTAAATGTGAGTTCTTGATGGGCTATGAGTGGGCCATTAGAGGGCTATGACTGGGCCATGCGATATTAAAGTTAGCATTTACTTCTACATGCTTACCAATAAATATGGTGCGCCCGGCGGGAGTCGAACCCACGACCCTTGGCTTCGGAAACCAATACTCTATCCAGCTGAGCTACGGGCGCAATCCTGCCATTATAGCAAATAAGTCGCGCAGGCTTGGCGCGCGTGCTGGCTATTTTCTCTTCTTGCCCACCTGGCAACTACGCTGCTGAAATAATGTTGTCATAGTGCGTGGCTATGCTTAGCCGATAAACGTTAAGTTATTTAAGGGTGTTGCACTATGAAAGCCATGATTCTGGCCGCGGGTAAGGGGACACGTGTCCGTCCGCTGACTTATGAGTTGCCTAAGCCGATGATTCCTGTGTTGGGTAAGCCGGTGATGGCGTATCTGATTGAGCATCTGGCCATGCATGGCGTGGCCGATATCATGATCAATGTGAGTTATTTGCATCAGAAGATTCAGGATTACTTTGAGGATGGCCATCGTTTAGGGGTGAATATTGGCTACTCGTTTGAGGGCGATATTGTCGATGGCAAGATTGTGCCGCATGCGGTGGGATCCGCAGGTGGCATGCGCAAGATTCAGGACTTTAGTGGCTTTTTTGACGACACGACCATTGTATTGTGCGGCGATGCGATTATTGATCTCGACATTACGCGTGCGGTGAAAGAGCACAAAGAGAAGGGCGCGTTGGCGAGTCTGGTGACCATGCAGGTGCCTATGGATAAGGTATCTGGCTATGGCATTGTGGTCACGAACAATGATGGCCGCATTATTTCTTTTCAGGAAAAGCCTAGCCAGGTGGAGGCGCGCTCTAATTGGGCGAGCACGGGCATTTATATTTTTGAACCCGCGGTGCTGGACCTGATTCCATCAGGTAGCGAGTTTGATATTGGTTCGGATTTGTTCCCTTTGTTAGTCGAGCGCGGTTTGCCGTTTTATGCCATTCAGCATCCGTTTAACTGGATTGATATTGGTGTAGTGACGGATTACTGGCTGGTGATGCAGCAAATGATGCAGGGCTTTTTCCCGTCTATGCCTATCCCCGGCAAGCAGGTCAAACCCGGTGTGTGGGTGGGGTTGAATGTGCATATTGATTGGGAGCACACGCAGATTGAGGGGCCAGTGTATATTGGCTCTGGTTCGCGTATTGATAAAAATACCCGCATTGTCGGCCCGACCTGGATTAACTCGGGTTGCCATATTCAGCGCGACAGTACAGTCATCCGCTCGATTTTGTTTGATTACACGCGCATTGCGCAGGGCTATGAAATTGAGGAGCGCATTGTGTGCGCTGAGTATTGTGTGGACCGCAATGGCCGCATGATACACATTGATGATGAGACTTGCGACATTATCTGGACCGATGCGCGCGAGAAGGTGGTCTATCCGCAAAACTACGCTTACGCCCGGCTTTAAGCAACCTTAAACGTAGTCCGCTGCCATCTTTTTGACACGCGGACGTCAAGGATTTGTCATGTTTGCTGGCTATGCTCTTTGCTGTTTTGAGGAGAGGATAAACACATGAAAAAAATGACTTTAATGATCGGCCTGTTGCTCGGTAGCATGAGCATGGCACAAGCGGCAACCACGTACCAGATTAGCAAAGAATGGACATTTTCCCACACCGGTGGTGGCTATTTGTCTGAAATCCCAGCTTTTGATGCAACGACCAACACCTTGTGGGTGGCTGGTGTTAAAGGCGTGGATGTTTTAGATGCATCTAGCGGTAGCTTGCTGCAACGCATTGATACCAGTGCTTACGGCAATATCAACAGCGTGAGCATTAGCAATGGCATGGCCGCTTTTGCCATTGAGAACACCGCACGCACGAATGCCGGTATCGTTCAGTTGTATAACACTTCCAGCAGAAGCCTGGCCGCAGGCACCAACACTTTTACAGTGGGTGCATTGCCAGACATGCTGACATTTACCCCGGACGGCAGCAAGATTCTGGTGGCTAACGAAGGCACACCAGACGTGTATGGCACACGCAAAGGCGGCACTGTGCCACGCGTGTACAACCCGGCTGCCAATGACCCAGTCGGCAGTGTGACGATTATTGATGTGACCAACCGTACTGTAGCTGCGACTGCCACGTTGGCCGGTGTGCCAACTTCCGGTAGCCATATCCGCACCAACACCGGTATGGATTTTGAGCCTGAGTATATTGCGGTGAGCGCCGATGGCAGCAAAGCCTATGTGACGCTGCAAGAAGCGAATGCGATTGGTATCCTGGACTTGAATACCAACTCTTTCACAAAAGTGGTGGGTTTGGGCGCAAAAGACTTCAGCCAGCCGGGTAACAGCATTGATCCGTTGAATAACGGCAGCGTTAACTTTATTAGCGCTAACGTGAAGGGCTTGTACATGCCTGACGGTATCGCGACCTACGACGTGGCTGGTAAAACCTACCTGGTGACAGCCAACGAAGGCGACTTCCGTGAAGACGACGGCGACCGTTCTGCGGCCAGCTCATTGGGTGCGACCGGCGACTTGGCCAATATCCGTGTCTCAAATACGGATTCCTCCCCAGGCGATCTGTACGCTGCCGGTGCACGTTCTTTCAGCATCCGTGATGCGGATGGCAACCTGGTGTATGACAGTGGCGACATCCTCGATAAAGAAGCGTTTGCACGTGGTATTTACGATGACGGCCGTAGCCGCGACAAAGGTGTAGAGCCAGAAGGCGTAGACCTGTTCACGCTGGGTGGCCGCACGATTGCTGCTGTCGGTTTGGAGAGAACGCTGAAAGGCGCGATTGCTTTGTTTGATATCACTGACCCGACCAAGGCCAGCTTTATCGACATGATCGTGTCTGATGGTGATTTGGCGCCAGAAGGCCTGGTTGCCTTTGAAAAAGATGGGTCTATCTTCCTGGCATTTGCCAACGAAGGCTCTAACACCACATCATTGTTCCGTATCAGTGCCGTGCCTGAGCCAGGCTCTGCGGCGATGCTGGGCTTGGGGCTGGTGGCAATGGCAGCGATGCGTCGCCGTCAGAAGTAAACCATCCTTCTGTCAATAAACAGCCGGGCATGGCAACATGCGCGGCTGTTTGCTTTTGGCGCATGGAAAAGCCCGTATGCGCGTTTGCTGCGTAGTCGTTCTGCGTTATAATCGCAGGGATATTTTTTCTAACGCAACGGGATACGGATATGTCGGATTACAAACAAGGTTCAAGCATTAAAGAGTTAATTATTGCGATTCCAGGTGCCATTATCGGTTTCACTTTGCTGGTCTCGCTGCTGGCTTACCTGTTTGGCGTGTTTGGCAGTGAAAAAGCAGCGCCTTCCAAAGAAGAAGCTGACGCTGTCGAGCAAAAAGTGGTGGCAAACATCAAACCGGTGGCGACCATTGAAGTGGCTGAAGCCGCAGGTGCCCACGTTGAAAAAAGTGGTGAAGAAATCGTGAAAGGCACTTGTGTCGCCTGTCACGGTGTAGGCGCACTGGGTGCACCAAAAATTGGTAACGCCGGTGACTGGGGCCCACGTATTGCACAAGGCTATGAAACCTTGGTGAAACACGCCACAGAAGGTATCCGCAGCATGCCTCCACGCGGCGGTGCGGCTGACCTGAGCGATCATGAAGTGGCTGATGCCGTGGCTTATATGGCAAATCAGGCGGGTGCAAAATTTGACCCTGCCAGCTTGAAGAAGTAATTGTAGTGATTGTGAGAAGCCGCTTGATTCAAGCGGCTTTTTTATTGGTGAATTGATTTTTTTGCAAAGTTGACGCCATGGCGAGATATGCAATTGGTGATATTCAGGGCTGCTACCACTCCCTGATGCATTTACTGGCACAGCTGGATTTTCAGCCTGGCCGTGACAGCCTGTGGCTGGTGGGTGATTTGATTAACCGCGGCACTGGTTCGCTCGAGGTGCTGCGTTGGGTGTATACGCATCGCGACCATGTGCGAGTGGTGCTAGGTAATCATGATCTGCATGCGATTGCGGTGGCGCATGACATCCGGCCGCCGCATCGCTTTGACACCCTCACCGCATTGTTTGCGGCGGAAGATGGCAGCCAGTTGCTCACCTGGTTACGCCAGCAACCGCTCATGGTGCTGGACGACGATTTTGCCATGCTGCATGCCGGGCTCTATCCGCAATGGACCTTGCCGCAGGCGAGAGCGCTGGCGGCTGAAGTAGAAGCGGTGTTGCAGTCAGCAGATTATTTAAGCTTTTTGCAGCAGATGTATGGTAACCAACCCGCCGCCTGGGATGATCGTTTGATCGGCATTGACCGTCTGCGCGCTATTACCAATGGTCTGACGCGTATGCGCTTGCTGGATGACGCAGGCACTATGGAGTTTGCCTTTAAAGGCGAGGTGCAGGATATTCCGGCAGGCTATCAGCCCTGGTTCAAAGTGGCTGCACGGCAATCTGCGCAAGCCCGCCAAACCATTCTGTTCGGGCATTGGTCTGCCCTGGGGTTGTATCAAGGCGAGGGCGTGGTTGCCCTGGATACCGGTTGCTTGTGGGGGCGGCAGCTCACGGCTTATGCGTTGGAAACCGGAGCGTTTACGCAGGTGCCATTAGATCCACGTGACCAGCCAGCTGGCACGGTCGGCGAGTAGTCGGCGCGTCTGTCATGGAAGTGTGGTTAGTGATGGCGGCAGCATTCGTGGCCGGGGTCATGGATGCGATGGTCGGCGGTGGTGGCCTGCTGTCGGTGCCTGCACTGTTATCGACTTATCCTGCCTCGTCGCCATCATTGTTACTGGGCACGAATAAATGTTCCAGTGTGTTTGGCACCACGGTCGCCGCCTGGCGTTACGGTCGCCGTGTACAACTGGAATGGACTTGGCTGGCCCCGGCAGCACTGCTCGCGTTTGCCGGGTCTGGCCTGGGGGCGTGGACGCTGACCTGGATGGATCCGCAGTGCTTGCGCAAACTGTTGCCCTGGGTGTTGCTGCTGGTGCTGATTTATACGTTCAAATATCCCCAATTTGGCCTGCAACATGGCAAGCCGCAACACAGCCCTAGAGCACGTTTGTGGCTGGCACTTGCTATAGGCGCATTCATCGGTTGGTATGATGGTTTTTTTGGACCGGGTACGGGCAGTTTTTTTATTTTCTTGCTGGTGCGCTGCTTGGGGCAGGATTTCTTACACGCCTCGGCCTCGGCCAAAGTATTGAATGCGACTACGAATCTTGCAGCACTTCTCATGTTGGCAGCGACTGGCCATGTATGGTGGCAGGTAGGGCTGGCGATGGCTGTGGCGAATATTGCTGGCAGTGTGCTAGGAACGTCTCTGGCGCTCAAACATGGCGCCGGGTTGGTGCGTCTCGTCTTTATGCTGGTGGTTTCGTTACTGATCTTGAAAACGGGAGTGGATGCCTATGCAGGTACATGATGATTCTGCGCGTACCGTGTTAATGGAGACGCCGCCTGCGCCTGTGTCGCTCTGGCAAGCTTTCTGGTATTGGCTTAAACTCGGATTGATTAGCTTTGGCGGCCCGGCCGGGCAAATTGCCATCATGCATCACGACCTGGTGGAGCAAAAACGCTGGATCTCGGAAAAACGTTTTTTACATGCGCTGAATTACTGCATGGTGTTGCCGGGACCAGAGGCGCAGCAATTGGCGACCTATATCGGCTGGCTGATGCATCGCACCTGGGGTGGGTTGATTGCTGGCGTGCTGTTTGTCTTGCCTTCATTCTTTATGCTGGTGTTGCTGGCCTGGGTGTATATGGCTTATGGTCATGTGCCGACTGTGGCGGGCGCGCTGTACGGGATTAAACCGGCGGTGGTGGCCATTGTGTTGTTTGCAGCTTACCGCATAGGCATGCGTGCACTTAAAAACAAAGTCATGTGGGCGATTTCGGCCTTGGCGTTCGTGGCGATTTTCTTGTTCAAATTACCTTTTCCTTTCATCGTACTCACGGCCGCAGGCCTGGGGTTTCTCGGGGCACGCCTGGCGCCAAACCATTTTACTATTGGCGGGCATGGCGCCGCCAGCCAGCATTTTGGGCGAGCACTGATAGACGATGACACACAGACCCCTGCACACGCCAGGTTTAGCTGGCAGGGCATGGTGCGGATTGCCTTGACCGGAGTGGCACTCTGGTTGTTGGTCATGGCCGGATTGTATTGGCACTTTGGCTGGCAAGGCGCGTTGACGCAAATGGGCTGGTTTTTCAGTAAAGCGGCTTTGCTGACTTTTGGTGGTGCTTATGCAGTTTTGCCTTATGTGTATCAGGGCGCGGTGGATCATTATCACTGGCTCAGTGCGGCACAGATGATGGACGGCCTGGCCTTGGGTGAAACGACCCCCGGTCCGCTGATTATGGTGGTGACTTTTGTTGGATTTGTCGGTGGCTGGCTGAACCAGGCGCTGGCTGCACACGGGCAGTTGCTGGCGGGCTTTTTAGCGGCGACAGTGGTGACTTTCTTTACCTTTTTGCCCAGTTTCGTGTTTATTTTTAGCGGCGCGCCATTGATTGAAAATACGCGTGATAATGTGCGGCTGACGGCGCCGCTGAGTGCCATTACTGCTGCGGTGGTCGGTGTCATCCTCAACCTGGCGCTGTTTTTTGCTTACCATGTGTTTCTGCAAAGCCCGTGGTTCCCCGGCGTGGACTGGCTGGCGATAGGGTTGGCCGTCGCTGCATGGTTAGCCCTGGCGCGGTTTAAGTTGAATGTAATTGCAGTGATCGCGGCGTATGCGGTGATTGGTATGCTGGTGCAATGGTTGCGCTAGGCTGCCATCATTGTCGCGGTTGATGGCTGGCTAGGCTGGCCGTAATCTGGGCATGGGCCTGTTGCGCCAGTTGTTGCCGTGTTTGGCCACTGGCCGCAATGGGCGTGCCAAAGTGCAAGTGCACGGTGGGTTGCTGCATATTCAGGTAGGTGCTCATCGAGTCTATGAGCGTGGTATCGCCTGCGTAGGCGGCCTCCAGGTTGGGTTGGCCGTCAGGCAGGGGGTAGTGAATTGCTACCGGCACAATTGCCGTATTCGCTTCAATGGCCGCCTGAATCAGGCTGCTTTTAAACGGCAGCACACTCAGGCCCTCGGTGGTGGTGCCTTCCGGAAACACGCACAGATTGTCATTTAACTTGAGCGCATGGCTGCAAATATTCACCACGCGCGCGGCATCGCGGTTGCGCGTGCGGTTGATAAAAATGGTGCCCGACTTTCTGACCAGGTAACCAAATATGGGCCAGTCTTTAATCTCCATTTTGGCAACAAAGCGTACTGGGATAATGCTGTTAATCGCATGAATATCTGACCAGGAAATGTGGTTGGCGACAAACAGCACGCCGTGGGTGCGGATATCAGGCAACTCGCCGCTGGTGGTGACGCGCAGGTTAAAGCAATGCAACAGGCGTTTGCACCACCATTGAATCAGCCCGAGCCGCATCCAGCGATTGCATACCGGCAACACAAGGGCGGCTAATGTAACACCAGTCAGTACATGGATGAGAATGCGGGTGATGCGCCACCCGCGAACGATCATTGAAGTGTGTGGCAAGTTATTTCAAGAAATGCGCAGCATATCTGGGATTCATTCGAGACAAGGGTAACAATACCAGCATATCTGCGGTATTAAAAGCCGGGTCCCAGGCTGGTTCGCCACAAATATAAGCGCCCAGTCGCAAATACCCTTTGACCAGTGGTGGGCAGGTGACGGTCAGTGATTGGTCCAGTGCGTCAATTGGCAATGGATTGTGTGGGAAGACGCGGTATTCTGCTGGCGACAAATAGTCGTCACGCAGGCTGTTAAACAATGATGCCGCGGTGTGGCCGCCGTCATGCATGGAGATGCTGGCGCAACCGATCATATATTCATACTGGCGCGCCATCATGTACTTGGCCAGGCCAGCCCACAGCATGGTAATGGTGCCGCCACTGCGGTAGTCAGCGTGTACACAGGCGCGACCGACTTCTACCGTGCGGTCGCTTAATGGCGCCAGGCGACTTAAGTCAAACTCCCCAGCAGAGTAATATCCCCCGGCCAGCATGGCTTGCATCGGGTTTAAGATACGATAAGTGCCGACCACTTGCTGGGTGGTATCGTCGCGTACCAGCAAATGGTCGCAAAATGCATCAAAGCCATCCACATCCAGCCCTTGCTGGCCTTTGATTTGTGCGCCCATTTCTTCAGCAAACACTTGGTAGCGCAGGCGTTGCGCCTCCATGATTTCTTCTGCGCTGGTGGCCAGTGCCACACTCAGCGATGAGGCTGGTTGACGGGAGGGATTGGCTGGCGATTGAATCTCTGCCTGGTATGTGCCGTGTTCTTGCAGCTGGCGTTCTAACATCACGCAACTCCTTGGTTGAGGTTTAGCGTGATATTAGGAGTGTCACATGAATGATTGGTGACGTTGGTGTGACAGTTGTGTGACGGCGACAGGGAGATGCATACTGGCAAGCAAATCTAGATTGAACAAATAAAAAGAGCGGCACCTGGCCGCTCTTTTAAATGAAACAACTGATGCTTAGTGTGAAACGCGTGAAGTGCCGCCGTTTTCAACAATACGCACACGGTCGCCCGCATTAAATTGCTCGTCCGCTTCCTGCACAATGGCGACCAAACCACCACCATCCAGCTTCACAGTGATTTCGTAGGCATTTTTACGTGTCACCGCTTCCTCTGCGGCAGAACCTGCCAGGCCGCCTGCCACTGCGCCAATGACTGCGGCAATCGCGCTGCCTTTGCCGCCACCGACAGAACTACCAGCGATCCCGCCAATAGCGCCACCAGCAATCGTACCGACGGGGGATTTTGTGCCTTCCAGCTTCACGGAGCGTACGCTTTCCACGACACCGGTTTTGACGGTTTGTGCTTTGCGTGCCTCGTCCCGTGAATACACATTGCCAGAGTTTGAACTGGCGCATGCACCCAATACCCCGGTGATCACTGCAACTGCAATCCATTTTAATACGCGTGTTGTCATTTTTCTCTCCTAGTGTTTAACGCACATCATTTAGCTTGCAGGCTGGCGCAGGGATGGGTCTTCTTTGAGCGCATCCTGCACCAGTGCATGGCTATAAATATTTTCAATTTCTGCTCTGCTTGGCTGGTGGTTCTGGCCGCCGCGGCTGGCAATCTTGATGGCCCCCATGGTGGATGCCAAGCGGCCACAGGCCTTCCAGTCCCAACCACGTACAATGCCATATAACAAGCCAGCGCGGTAAGCATCACCACAGCCAGTCGGGTCTACCAAAGCCTCTGCTTTAACGCACGGAATATCATGGCGTTGACCATCGGCATAAATATGTGAACCTTCGCTACCCAGGGTCACGATCAGTGCTTTCACTTTGCCCGCCAGTTGCTCTAATGATAGTCCTGTTTTGTCTTGGATGACTTGTGACTCGTAATCGTTCACCGCCAGGTAGTCGGCCATGTCAATAAAGTGCAGCAGCTCTTCGCCATTAAACATCGGCAAGCCCTGGCCGGGGTCAAACATAAATGGAATACCGGCATCGTGGCATTCTTTGGCATGCTGGAACATGGCATCGCGGCCATCGGGCGCAATGATCGCCAGCCTGATATCCCGCGCATCATTCACGCTGTTGGCGTGCGCATGCTGCATGGCGCCTGGGTGAAAGGCGGTGATCTGGTTGTCGTCCATATCGGTGGTGATAAACGCTTGCGCGGTGTAAGTGCCTGCCACGGTGGTGATATGTCGTGGATCAATATTGTTTTGCTCCAGCCAGGCCTGGTAGGGTGCAAAGTCATCCCCCACAGTGGCCATGATGTGTGGCTGGCCTTCCAGCAATTGCAGGTTGTAGCCAATATTGCCTGCGGTGCCACCAAATTCACGGCGCATTTCAGGCACTAAGAAGGCCACACTGAGCTTGTGAATTTTGTCTGCCAGGATATGGTTTTTAAATTGGTCAGGAAACACCATGATGGTATCGTAGGCCAGTGAACCGCAAATAAGAATGTTCATGAATCAGCTTAAAGTCTTTAATTGAAAGTGAGGCTATTATTGCCGCCAGACTGGCTGCTGGCAAGTGATTGCGGCCTGATTAGGCTCAAGATTGTTTAATGGCAATGTCGATTAAGGTTTTGGCGGCTTTTTTAGCCGATTTGATGGCACCGGAGCCTCGCTTGATTTGCTCGGCTTGCACGGCGCCTTCAAACAGGATGGATAGTTGCAGCGCCAGGCCTTCGGCATCTTTAATATTCGCATCTTGCGCCAGCTTGGTAATAAATTGGCGAAACTCGCGTGATTGCTGTGAAGACAGCTGGTGTATGCGGTTTTCTTCGTTAGGGAATTCTGCTGAGGCCTTAATGAAGGCAATGCCGGTGAAGGAGGGTGAAGTCACCCATTCCTCAATGAATTCAAACAGTTTCTGGATTTTTTCATTCGGGCTGCCACCCAGGCCGCCCAGTTTTTCATTCATCCAGTTTTGAAAGTCCTGATGGCTTTGCTGCAACACGGCCAGAATCAGTTCTTCCTTGGTTTCAAAATACTTGTAAAGCGTCATTTTGGTGGTGCCGGCCACGGCCACAATCGTATCCACGCCGGTGGAGTTGATGCCACGCGTCTGAAACAGGTCAGTGGAAACCTGAAGAATCTTTTGCTTTAAAGTATTCATGTTTTGATTATAGCACTCTATACAGTCTTGTATAGAGATAAGCCGCGGCGCAAGGAATAAATCCTATTGATTTCCTTTTTATTATCATGTTAAATATACTATACCGTATAGTATAGTTTTATCGTCAATCAATCACAACAGGAGAGCATCATGCGTCAACTACAATCATTGGTATTAGCAACATTATTGGCTGCGGCAGGCAGTGTATTTGCGGCAGAGCCGTTATTTGTGGTCAAGTCGGTTGAGTTGAATCAGCCGGTAGATGTCGTCTGGAAAAAGGTCGCTGACTTTGGTGACTTGGGTGCTTGGCATCCGGCGGTGGCAAAAACCGAGATTGTGTCCGGTAAAAACAACAAAGCAGGTGCCAAGCGCGTATTAACCTTGAAAGATGGCGGAAAAATCAACGAAACATTGACCGCCTATAACGCCAAAGCCAAAAGCTATTCTTACAAAATCACCGATGGCGTCTTGCCAGTGAATGAGTATGCCTCTACCGTGAGTGTGCATAGCAATGGCGATGGCAAGTCTGTGGTAGTGTGGGAAAGCCATTTCTTGCCTAAAGCACCGGCCGATGAAAAGGCTGCTTCTGATGCCATCAAGGGTGTTTACGATGGTGGTTTGAACCAGCTGAAAACAGTGTTCCAGTAATATCCAGTCATTGTAAGTTGTGCTCATCAAGCCGTCGTGATTGCGACGGCTTTTTTATTTGGAGTTCACCATCAGCTTGGGCGTGTAATTGCATTTCACCTGGTCGAGCAACTGGTTGACGAGTACTTGTTCGTCGCGATTGGTGGTGACGTGGCCGTTGATGATGTTTTCGATATAGATGCTTTTCAGTCGTTCTGGCAGTTGAATAGCCTCCAGCAAGCGGCAGTCACCGTGTTTCATGGTTTCCAGGCGACTGTAAATGGCAGCGGTTTCGGACGGGCTGGCTTCGAGAGATAGCGGGTTGGGCGGCGGCGAGATTTCCACCGTTTGTATTGCAGGCGACTCTGCAAATTGCATATGCCAGTAATAGCCACCTATGAGGCCAAAAAATAATGTCGCCATCACCAAGCCATAATTGCGGATAGCTAGCCAGTTGATCTCGCGCCTGGTTTGTACATCCACTAGTGCCTGCGCGGCTTGCCTGGCGTGTTGCAGGGCGCTGGATTGCGGATGTCGCAGTTTTTCCTGGCAGGCACTGAGTGCCATGAAATACAACTGGTTAGCCAGCATGTCCGGCAGTCTTGCCCCTGCAAGTTGTGCCTGGGTGCTCAGGTAATGTTGTAGTCTGTCTGGCGGATTGAGGGGGACTGTCGTCTCGGGTGGCGCTTGCACTATCGGGCTGGACAGCAGGTCGTCGAGAATGCTGAACACTGCCAGCAACCTGTGTGCGGCCTGCTTGCCGGATTTGTCCAGCATGCGGATCAGCCATTCGGATTGCAGCAATGCGTCCAGCATGTGCTTAGAACGGTTTGGTCACAACCAGGATGACGACGGCAAATAGAATCAGTACCGGGACTTCGTTAAACCAGCGGAACCAGACATGGCTGCGGCGGTTTTGCTGCGCGCTGAATTTTTTCAACAGGCTGCCGCAGGCGTGGTGGTAGCCTATCAGTAACGCCACCAGGGTCAGTTTTGCATGCAGCCAGCCGCCCTTGAAGCCGTAACCTAGCCATAACCAAATCCCAAATGCCAAGGCTAGCAACATCAGTGGCTGCATAAACCGGTAGAGTTTGTGCGCCATCAGTAGCAGGCGTGCCTGGGCTTGCGGGTCTTGCTCCATCGCCAGGTTGACGTAAATGCGCGGCAGGTAAAACAGCCCGGCAAACCAGCTGGTGACAAAAATGAGATGAAACGCTTTCACCCACAACATTTAGCTGGCTTTCTGGTTGAGTAGTTTACGCAGCTCGGGGAAGTTGAGTTCGCCTATGGTTTTTTGCACGCGGTTGCCCTGGGCGTCAAAAATAAAGGTCGTCGGGGTGAGGTTGACCTCGCCAAACGCCTTCACCATTTCGCCGTAACCGTCGTGCATGACGTTAAAAGGCAGTGCTTTTTCTTTGGTGTAGTTGGCAACTTGTGCGGGTGGATCGTAAGGCATGGCGACGGCAATGACGACCAGGTTTTTGTCTTTGTATTGCTGGTAAGTGTCGATCAATTCTGGCATTTCCTTGATGCAGCCAGGGCAGTCTGTGGCCCAGAAATTGACCAGTACAGTTTTGCCACGCAGGGATTGCATGCTGATTTTTTCACCATTTAAAGTGGTGAATGTGACTTCGGGGGCTTGTGGCTTTTGCATCACCGCGACTGCCAGGCCCGCAAACAAGGCTAATGCGACCAGTGGAACTACCCATTTTTTACATTTGGATTTGAATGTAGACATCTTAAAACCTGATTACTCAAAAACCCTAGCCGTTGTACCGTGTTTGTGCCGAATGTGGCGTGGTATAATTAGCTTTTGTTTTTGATAAATTATCAATGAACGCACCTGTTAACGCAGATTTGTTAAAGCACAATTCTACTCCTCTCACGCGTTTACGCGAAATTCCGTACAACTATACTTCATTCTCAGACCGCGAAATTGTCATTCGGTTTCTGGGGGAAGAAATTTGGGGCATTTTGAATGCCTTGCGCGCTGAGCGCAAAACGGGACGTAGTGCACGCATGCTGTTTGAGGTGCTGGGCGATCTGTGGGTGGTTTCCCGCAACCCCTACCTGCAAGATGACTTGCTGGAGAATCCCAAGCGCCGCAAAGCCCTGATCGAGGCCTTGTATCACCGAATTTCTGCGATTGATGAACGCAGTAGCGGTAACGACAAAGTGCAGAAGCTGGTGACTGCGGCGACCAAAGCGGTAGAGAAATTTGCTGAAGACTTCAAGCAAACCGCCGATTTGCGTAAAAAAGCCCTGGCCAAACTGACCAAGTTTACGCGCAAAGATAATGTGCAGTTTGATGGTCTGGCACGTGTATCACATGTGACCGACGCGACCGACTGGCGTGTCGAGTATCCGTTTGTGGTGATTAACCCGGATACAGAAGCCGAAATTTCCTACCTGGTGCGTGCGTGTATCGAATTAGGCTTAACTATTATCCCGCGTGGCGGCGGTACTGGTTATACCGGTGGCGCCGTG
Organism: Methylophilus sp. 14; assembly: GCF_015354345.1. GTDB lineage: Bacteria > Pseudomonadota > Gammaproteobacteria > Burkholderiales > Methylophilaceae > Methylophilus. The sequence goes on from NZ_JADKYS010000002.1 coordinate 557,291, forward strand.
CCGTTGACGCCTTTGTCTGCCGTCATCAATACCGAAAAACTGGATCAGCACACCGGCGTGCAAATGCGCACCTTGCCTGGCGTCTCACGCCAGGTGGCCACCATTGAGTGTGGCGCCGGGGTGGTGACACGCCGCGCCATGGACGCCGCCACTGCGGCCGGATTGGAATTTGCCTGCGACCCAACCTCTGCGGATGCCTGTTGCATTGGCGGTAACGTCGCCATGAACGCCGGTGGTAAAAAAGCTGTGCTGTGGGGCACCGCGCTGGATAACCTCGCCTCATGGCGCATGGTGACGCCAGATGCGACCTGGCTGGAAGTGGAGCGCCTGGACCATAACCTGGGCAAGATTCACGACATCGACCTGGCGCGCTTTAAAATCAGCCGCTACGACATTGATTTCAAGAACCTGCTGTCCGAGCCAGAGATTCTCGAAATTCCTGGTCCTAGCTTCCGTAAAGTCGGCCTGGGTAAAGACGTGACTGACAAGTTTTTGTCTGGTTTGCCTGGCGTGCAAAAAGAAGGTTGTGATGGCCTGATTACGTCAGCCACCTTTATTCTGCATCGCATGCCCAAGCATGTGCGTACCATTGCGCTGGAATTTTTCGGCAATGTGTCGCATGCCGTACCTGCCATTGTTGAAATCAAAGACTACCTGGATGCCACGGCCAAACAAGATCCGGCCGTGATCATGGCTGGCCTGGAGCACATGGATGAGCGCTATGTGAAGGCCGTGGGTTACGCGACCAAGGCTGCACGTCAGCAACGCCCGAAAATGGTGTTGTTGTGCGATATCGCTTCTGATGACGAAAACGCTGTCGGTGAAGTGGCGTCTGCCGTGGTGCGTATGTGTAACGCGCGTAACGGTGAAGGCTTTATTGCCGTCTCGGCTGAGGCGCGTAAAAAATTCTGGTTAGACCGTTCACGCACGGCGGCGATTGCGCGTCACACTAACGCCTTTAAAATCAACGAAGACGTGGTGATTCCGTTGCCACGCCTGGGCGAATACTCTGATGGCATTGAGCGCATTAACATCGAGCTCTCCATCAATAACAAACTGCGCCTGGTCGATGAACTGGAAGCGTTTGTGTCTGGCGACCTGCCATTGCAGCCGGACGAAGACGGTAACGCCGACCCTGAAGGTGTGAAATCCAAGCAGAATATTGCGCTGCAATTATTGCGCGATGTACGTGCCAAATGGCGTTTGTTGTTAAACACGCTTGATGAGCCTGTAGCGGTGTTGGGCGAGTTGGGCAAAGCGTTTACGCAATACGACAATGTGTTCCGCGCCGTGCAGTCTTACGATTTGCGCGTGTCCTGGAAGCGTGAACTCAAGCGCCCGATGGCCGATATTTTTGCGGGTCGCGAATTCCAGAAGATTCTGGATAAACTGGACGAAATCCAAAAAACCGTATTGAAGAGCCGCGTATTTATCGCGCTGCACATGCACGCCGGTGACGGTAACGTGCATACCAATATCCCGGTCAACTCTGACGACTACGGCATGATGCAAGATGCGCACGCCGCGGTGGCACGGGTGATGGATCTGGCACGTAGCCTCAATGGCGTGATCTCAGGTGAGCACGGCATTGGTATCACCAAAATGGAGTTTTTGGATCAGGCGACCATTGATACGTTTGCCAAATACAAAGCCAAAGTAGACCCGGAAGGTCGCTTTAACAAGGGCAAGCTGATGGCTGGTTCCGGGCTGGAAAATGCCTACACGCCGAGCTTTGGCTTGCTGGAACAAGAGTCCATCATCATGGAGCAATCTGCCATCGGCGAGATTGCGGATGATATTTCTGACTGCTTGCGTTGCGGTAAATGTAAGCCTGTGTGCTCTACCCATGTGCCACGTGCGAACCTGCTTTACTCACCACGTAACAAGATTCTGGGTACTTCGCTGCTAATCGAAGCCTTCTTATACGAAGAGCAGACGCGTCGCGGCATTTCACTCAAGCATTTTGATGAGTTCAACGATGTCGCTGACCATTGCACGGTCTGCCATCGCTGCGAGAAGCCATGCCCGGTCAATATCGACTTTGGTGATGTGTCAGTGAAGATGCGCAACTTCCTGCGCGAACAGGGTAAAAAGAAATTCAACCCTGGTACTGCGGCAGGGATGCTGTACCTCAACGCCAAAGATCCGGCGACGATTAAATTGCTGCGCGGCACCATGATAGGCATGGGCTACAAGGCCATTAACGTAGCCAATAGCCTGGCCAAAAAGTTTGGTCTGCTCAAGGACAAGAAAGCGCCGCCAGCGACCGTAGGCAAGCCTGAAATCAAGGCGCAGGTGATTCACTTTATTAATCGCCCGATGCCGAAGAAGATGCAGTCCAGGACCTCGCGTGCGATGCTGGGCGTGGAAGATGACACCATGATTCCGGTCATTCGGAATCCGCAAAAGGTGACCGAGGATTCGGAAGCCGTGTTCTATTTCCCAGGCTGCGGTTCCGAGCGCTTGTTCTCTAACGTCGGCCTGGCCACGCAAGCCATGCTGTACGAAGTCGGCGCGATCACCGTATTGCCACCAGGCTATCTGTGCTGCGGTTACCCGCAAACCGCGTCTGGCAACCACGACAAAGGCCAAGAGATTACGGCGGATAACCGCGTGCTGTTCCACCGTGTCGCCAATACACTCAATTACCTGGATATTAAAACGGTGATTGTGTCTTGCGGGACTTGTATGGATCAGTTGCAGAAATACGAGTTCGAGAAGATCTTCCCGGGCTGCCGCTTGCTCGATATCCACGAATACCTGATGGAAAAAGACATGCGTCTGCAAGGCGTCACCGGCACACGGTATATGTACCACGACCCTTGCCATTCGCCGATGAAGACCTACAAGCCGATGGAAGTCACTAACAAGCTCATGGGCACGGACGTGGCGCTGAATGACCGTTGCTGCGGTGAGTCCGGTACTTTTGCCGCAGCGCGTCCTGACATTGCCACCCAGGTCAAATTCCGCAAGCAGGAAGAGCTGGAAAAAGGCATGGAGAAAATGGGCCTGACCGTGGGTGCCCCTGAGCAGCCAGTCAAAATCCTGACCTCTTGCCCAAGCTGCCTGCAAGGCTTGTCACGCTACGGTGATGACACTGGTATTGAAGCCGACTACATTGTGGTGGAAATGGCCAAGCATGTGCTGGGTGAAAACTGGATGGAAAATTATATCCAGCAAGCCAATAACGGCGGCATTGAAAAAGTGCTGCTGTAAACAACACAAACCCCGCGCAAGCGGGGTTTGTGTTAGTGGTCGTGCCGTGTCGGCTACTTATTGCTGGCGTGCCTTTAGGTAGACATAAATGCCTGCCCAGGTCATGACCACAAAAATAATGGCAATCACGATAAAACTCATCAAACCATAGTCAGTAGATAACAAATCAATCAAAATTTTCATGGGGTTTCCTCCTGTAAGCTAGTTATCTGGCAAGCAATGCATCTGAGGAATATTTTGAACCCTATGATCAACATGGTTTTTGATGTAACGCAAAAGTGATGCAGGCAACAAGCGCTGAAATAAGCGACCGTTGCCAGGCATTAAAAAAAGATTCAGGAAAAGTGACGTATGAATATTTACCCGCTGCTTAAACCGCTGCTATTTCAACTGGATGCAGAACAGGCGCACGACCTGACTTTGCAATCACTCAAGCGTGCTGAAAAATTGGGGCTGCTGGCATTGGCTGCAGGCCGTTTGCCTGAGCAACCGACGCAAGTGATGGGGCTGACTTTTCCTAATCCGGTCGGTTTGGCCGCAGGCCTGGACAAAAATGCCGCCGTGATTGATGGTATGGCAGCGCTAGGCTTCGGGTTTATTGAGGTCGGCACCGTCACGCCACGCGCGCAACCAGGCAACCCAAAGCCGCGCCTGTTTCGTTTACCAGAAGCGCAGGCCATTATTAACCGCTTTGGCTTTAATAACCTGGGGGTGGATCAACTGATCCAGAACGTAAAAGCCAGCAAGTTTAAAGGCATTCTCGGCATTAATATTGGTAAAAACTTTGATACGCCCAACGACCGAGCCGCTGAGGATTACCTGACCTGTATGCGCAAAGTGTATAGCCATGCCAGCTATATCACGGTGAATATCTCTTCACCCAACACCAAGAACCTGCGCGCCTTGCAAGAAAAAGATGCACTTGGCCAATTGCTGGCTACGCTTAAATCCGAACAAAAAATCCTGTCGCAAGTGCATGGCAAATATGTGCCTGTCGCGCTCAAAATTGCACCAGATTTGACCGTTGAGCAAGTGCAGGAGATTGCTGAGCTACTCATGCAACACCGCCTAGATGGCGTTATCGCTACCAACACCACGCTGGCACGTGACGCTGTGGCAGGTTTAAAAAATGCGGAAGAGACGGGTGGCTTATCTGGCGCGCCAGTGAAAGCAGGCTCTACACGCGTGATTCAAACCCTGGCGGCGTCACTGCAAGGCAGTTTGCCGATTATTGGTGTAGGTGGCATTTTAAATGGCGACGATGCCAAAGAAAAAATAGCCGCAGGGGCCAGCCTGGTGCAGCTTTACAGTGGCCTGATTTATAAAGGTCCACAACTGATCAAGGATTGCCGCAAAGCACTGCTCTAATGGCATTGCCTATTCTTTACTCCTACCGCCGTTGCCCATATGCCATGCGTGCCCGTATGGCCCTATGGGTAGCGCAAGTCCAGCTTGAAGTGCGTGAAGTGTCATTGCGTGACAAACCTGCGCATTTATTGCAAATTTCCCCTAAAGGCACGGTGCCAGTCTTGCAACTGCCAGATGGCACGGTGCTGGAGCAAAGCCTGGATATTATGCAATGGGCATTAGCGCAGCGTGATCCACAAGGCTGGTTGCATGCTGACGGTGAAGCCGTTAATCACTTCATTAGTATCAATGATGGTGAGTTTAAAAAAGCCCTCGACCGCTATAAATACCCAGAGCGTTACCCGGAGCAAGCGCAATTGGTTTACCGCCAGCAAGGCGAGCAGTTTTTGCAAGTGCTAGAAACTGCTTTGCAGCAACATCGTTTTTTGTTGGGTGATTCTGCCAGTGTGGCCGATGTGGCGATTTTTCCGTTTATCCGCCAGTTTGCAGCGGTGAATGGAGAGTGGTTTTCGGGGAGTGCTTATCCACGATTGCGGGCTTGGTTGGAGGGGTGGTTGGAAAGCCCTTTGTTTGCAGAGATTATGCAGAAATTTCCTACTTATACCGAGATGACTGCGTAGGCCAAGATTCAGGCTTGGTTGATTGCAATAAAAGGTTATTCTTTTTTGTGAGGTCTCCTTCCGCTTTTTGGGCGACTCTCGTCATTCCGGCGTCGGCCGGAGTCCCGTCGTAGGGTGGGCATGGATGCCCACGCGGATTTTGTGGTTGGTTGGGAGATTGCTTTTCGCTTTTTCAGCGAGTTACTTTTCTTTGCTTGCCCAAAGAACAAGTAACCAAAAGAAATGCACCCCAGCTTCCGCTTATTTCCTGTGCTACTCGGCTTGCCGGGCGGCCATCGAAACTCGCCCTAGCGGCTTGCACACTGCGCAAGCCACCGCGGAACTCGAACAGCCGATGGCCGACTGCTCCCGCCAATCCTGCGTTGCTCGGCGCGGCAGATGGGGACCCCGAACACCATACGACTGCAATCATTAGCGAATTGAAGAAAAAATGAATCTGGTTTTTAACCGTCCAAACTGTAGTTGTGCTGCTTAAATGAGAAGAATCCCATTCCATCACGCTGAGTAGCGGAGACAAAATAAGAGAAGAGGGAGCGACTGTTTGAGCTCCGCGGCAGCTTGCGTATTGTGCAAGCTGCTAGGGCGAGTTTCGTGAACGGCTTATGCCTAAGTCCAGCAAAGCATCGGACGAAAGTCCTAGGCTGAGCAACGCAAGGGAGCCGAAGGCCGTGATGGCTGGGTGTCGTCCTCTTTGGTTACTTTCTGGGGGACAAGCACCAGAAAGTGACTCGCCAACAGGCGAAACAAAATGATGCTTAAACGCACGACACCTAAAGATTAGAAGAGTTGTTTTTCCAACATCATCCAGAGGTTTTGAGTTGGCTGGCGCACCAGCCTTAAAAGTGATCAGTCACTTTTCTGCGCCGTTTGCTCAAATTTCTCATAGGCATTAATAATCTTCTGCACTAACGGATGTCTCACCACGTCCTGCGACATAAACTGGGTAAAGGCAATCCCCTTCACATCCTTGAGAATCTTCTGCGCTTCTACCAAGCCGCTTTTCTGGTGACGCTGCAAGTCGATCTGCGTCACGTCGCCGGTAATGACGGCTTTGGTGCCAAAGCCAATGCGGGTTAAAAACATCTTCATCTGCTCTGGCGTAGTGTTTTGCGCTTCGTCCAGAATAATAAAGCTCTGGTTCAAGGTGCGGCCACGCATATAAGCGAGCGGGGCGACTTCAATCGCACCGCGTTCAAACATTTTGTTCACGGTGTCATAGCCTGCCAGGTCATACAGCGCGTCATACAACGGGCGCAGGTAGGGGTCGACTTTTTGGTTCAAGTCGCCCGGCAAAAAGCCTAGGCGCTCACCGGCTTCGACCGCTGGGCGGACTAACACGATTCTTTTCACGCGGTCGCGCGTCATGGCATCCACAGCGCTGGCGACGGCCAGGTAAGTTTTACCAGTACCGGCAGGGCCGATACCAAACGTGATGTCGTGGTCTTGAATCTGTTGCAAATAACTGACTTGGCGCGGCGTACGGCCATGCAAGTCGCCGCGCCGCGTCATGAGTGTCGGCATGTTACTGCTGGCGACTTCTTCGGGTTTGAGTTTGTCGATTTCTACCAGGCCCAGTTGAATATCTTCGAGCTCGATGGGTTTTTTGGCGCGTGCGTAAAAGTTTTCCAGCATTTGTGCGGCCAAACGCATATTGGTTTGCGTACCGCTCAGGTAAAACGTGCTGCCGCGACGGTTGATATCAATGTCCAGGCCGTTCGCTAACTGGCGGATGTTCTCGTCCAGCGGGCCACATAAGTTGGCCAGCATCAGGTTGTCTTCAGGGCTTAATGTAATTTCCATGCTTAATTCACAATTTCGCCAACCAGGCGATGGGGGTTGTAGACGTCGGTGATTTTGACCTGCACCATCTGGTGGATAAAACGCGCATCGGCGGCAATATCCACGACACGGCCGTTGTCGGTTTTCCCGGCCAGCAGGCTAGGATCTTTCCATGACGGGCCGTCAATCAGCACACGTTGCACCGTGCCTAACATGGCGCGACTAATGGCATCGCCATTGGTTTCGTTTTCAGTTTGCAGTTGCTTGAGCCAGGCCGCTTTGTCGGCTTGCGGGGTTTCGTCAGGCAGGTAGCTGGCTGGCGTGCCCGGGCGCGGGCTATACAAAAAGCTAAAGCTGTAATCAAAGCCCACGTCGCGCATGAGTTTGAGCGTCGCCTGAAAGTCCTTTTCGGTTTCGCCCGGGAAACCGACAATGATGTCGCTGGTAATCGTTAATTGCGGGTTGGCGGCTTTGAGTTTTCGGATCAGGCCTTTGTATTGCAATGCCGTGTAGTTGCGTTTCATCGCCATCAAAATACGGTCGCTGCCAGCTTGGACTGGTAAATGTAATTGATTCGCCAGTTTGGGCACATTGGCATGGCAGGCAATCAGGCGCTCGTTCATCTCGTTGGGATGGCTAGTGGTATAGCGGATGCGCTCGATTTGCGGAATCTCGGCCACCGTTTCAATCAGCATGGCCAGGTCGGCCTCTATGCCTTGATACTGCACGCGGTAGGCGTTGACGTTTTGTCCCAGCAGCGTGATTTCTTTGACGCCTTGTTCAGCCAGTTGGATGGCTTCGGTCAGGATGTCTTCAAATGGGCGCGAGAACTCCTCGCCACGGGTGTAAGGCACCACGCAAAAGCTGCAATATTTGCTGCAGCCTTCCATGATGCTTAAAAAAGCAGTCGCGCCTTCGATGCGTGGTGGCGGCAAGTGGTCAAACTTTTCAATCTCGGGGAAAGTGATGTCGACTTGCGGCTTGTTTTCGGTCTGTTTGGCTTTAATCAGGTCTGGCAGGCGATGCAGGGTTTGCGGGCCGAAAACCACGTCCACATAAGGTGCGCGTTTGATAATGGCGTCGCCTTCCTGGCTGGCCACGCAACCACCGACGCCAATCACCAGGTTGGGGTTTTTCTCTTTGAGCGGAATCATGCGGCCCAGATGACTGAATACTTTTTCTTCAGCTTTTTCGCGTACCGAGCAGGTGTTGAGCAGGATGACATCGGCTTCTTCCATATTGTCGGTCTGGGTCATGCCGTCATGCTCACGCATCAAGTCCACCATGCGTGACGCATCGTATTCGTTCATCTGGCAACCAAACGATTTAATGAATATCTTTTTACCGCTGTCCTGCTTCATTGCACGCTAAATTTCTCACAAAAACAGTATTTTAGCGTATTTGCAGATGAAACCCCAGCGCGCTTGGCGACTGCGGTAAAATAGGCATCTTTCAATTGAGCGTTGTTTCATGCAAGCCTTACCGATTTTTTTCAATATTGCGCAACGCCTGTGTATCGTCATTGGCGGCGGTGATGTGGCGACACGCAAGGTGCTGATGCTGCGCAAGGCGCAAGGTCAGGTGACGGTGATTTCACCTGTTTTGTGTGATGAATTGCGCGTGTTGTTTGAGCAGGGCGAGATTCAGTATGTGCAGGCTGAGTTTCAGCCTGAGCAACTGACCAGTGCTTGCCTGGTGATTGCAGCCACCGATGATGAGGCTGTGAATGAAGCTGTGTCTGTTGCCGCCAAACGCTTGAATATCCCGGTCAATGTGGTCGATGCGCCTGCATTATGTACGTTTACCATGGGCTCTATCATAGACCGTAGCCCGGTAGTGATTGCGGTCTCCAGTGAAGGCAATGCGCCGGTATTGGCGCGGCATATCCGCAGCAAGATTGAAACCATGTTACCTGCGGCCTACGGCCGGATTGCGGCGATTGCAGGTGAGTTTCGCGAGCAGGTCAAAGCCAAATTCAGCAATATGCCTGCCCGCCGCCGTTTTTGGGAGGATGTGCTTAACGGGCCCTTGGTTGAGCGCGTATTGTCTGGTCAGGAGCAGGCGGCGCGTGAGTTGTTGGGCGAGTTGTTGAGCCAAAGCGAAGATGCGCCCACACGCGGCGAAGTGTATCTGGTGGGCGGCGGCCCTGGGGATCCTGATTTGTTAACGTTCAGGGCCTTACGCCTGATGCAGCAATGCGATGTTTGTGTCTATGACAAACTCGTCAGCAAAGAGGTGATGGAGTTGGTGCGCCGTGATGCGGAGCTGATTTATGTCGGTAAATCACGCGACCAGCATACGTTGCCGCAAGAGGAAATTAACCAGTTGCTGGCCAGGTTGGCGCTGGAGGGCAAGCGTGTATTGCGCCTCAAAGGCGGTGACCCGTTTATTTTTGGCCGCGGTGGCGAAGAGATTGAAACCCTGATGCAGCGCGGTGTGCCGTTCCAAGTGGTGCCCGGCATCACAGCCGCCAATGGCGTGTCGAGTTATGCGGGTATTCCGCTCACACACAGGGATTATGCGCAAGCCTGTTTGTTTATTACCGGCCACCTCAAAGACGGCACCATAGACCTGGATTGGCAAGCCATGGCACGCCCGAGGCAGACGGTGGTGATTTACATGGGCTTGGTGGGGCTGGAGCAGATCTGTGCCAAACTGATTGCGCAAGGCGTGCCGCCTGAGATGCCTGCAGCGGTGATTCAGCAAGGCACGACGCAGAAGCAACGTGTGGTGGAATCGACCTTGAAAAACCTGGCAGCTGATGTGGCTGCAGCCGGGTTGAAGCCACCGAGCCTGACCATTATTGGTGAAGTTGTGCAGCTACGCTCACGTTTGAACTGGTTTACGCCAGACGGCGAATAAATCAGGCGTTAGGTAAGATTGGGAGTGATAATCTGGCTTCCAGGCCGCCTTCGCTACGGTTAAGGAGCGCCAACTGGCCGCCATGCAGGGTAGCAATGCGGTTGCAAATCGCCAGCCCCAAGCCGCTGCCGCCTTCATATTTGTTGCGGGCGCTGTCCATGCGTTCAAACGGGCGCAACAAACGCTCCGCGTGCTCGGGCGGGATGCCGGGGCCGTTGTCGAGCACACTGATGACGATCTTGTCTGCCATGACTTGGCTGCGTACTTCCACTTTGCCTTTGCCGTAGTTGTAGGCATTGCCGACCAGGTTGTCGAGCAAGCGCTGCATGGCCAGCGGCCGGATAGGAATAAAATATTTAGGCCCCAGGGATACTTTTAACTCACGTCCTGCACGGCGTTGACGCTCAGCCAGCGCATGTAACAAGTCGTTGATGTCCATCATACGGGTGGGCTCACCTTCCACGCCTCGCACAAAATCCAGGAACTGGTGAATGATATTGTCCATGTCGGAAATATCTTCAATCATGCCGTGTTTCATATAGTCAGCATCAGGCGGCAACATTTCTACCGCCAGCCGCAAGCGTGCCAAAGGCGTACGGATATCATGCGACACCCCCGCCAATAACAAGGTGCGCTCGGCATCTAGTCGCGCCAGTGATTCGGCCATTTCGTTAAAAGTATGCGTCACTTCGCGCAACTCCTCCACGCTGTCTTCCGGCAGTTTGGGCGCTGGTTCGCCATTGCGCAAACGCTGGGCTGCATGCACCAGCATAGTGAGTGGGCGATTAATGCGCGCAGTCAGCAGGTAGGCGCCGACCAGTGACAGCAAGCCCACCACGGCAGCCCAGCCCAGCCAATGCCAGGGGAAAGGGCGGTCAACCTGGATTTTGGGAATCACCACCCAGAAGTCATCCTGGCCGACATTAAAGCTGATCCAGAGGCCGGGAATGTCGTAATGATTGACGGTGATAATGGTTTCTTCACCCAGGCGCTCACGGATTTTTTGCGCGACCAGGTTGATAAACGGGTCTAGCGGCAGCGGCTCAATGTCTTCGAGGAAGTCTGCCGCATAAACGCGCACGCCTTCACGGCCGGACAGTTCTGATAGCAAGGCCAGGCGCCGATTTTCATGGGAGGCAATGAGCGAGGCGCGGGTGTAGTTGACGATGGTGACTGCCTGCAAGGCAGCCGCTGTTGCGCGTGGTTCGCGGTCAAAATAATCAAAGATTTTGAGCGAGGCATAGATACTGACGGCCAACAAAATGGCAATCAGTAACATGATGCGGGACAGCAGTCGGCGAGGCAGTAAGCGCACGTGAATGAGGCTTAGGCAAGGCGCTTATTGCGGCGCTTCGCCATCTGGAATAAACACATAACCAAAGCCCCACATGGTTTGCAGGTAGCGTGGATGTGCCGGATCTGGCTCGATAATGCGGCGCAAGCGTGATACTTGCACATCAATACTGCGGTCGAATACATCCAGTTCGCGGCCACGTGCCAGTTGCATCAGGCGGTCACGCGACAAGGGCTGGCGCGGATGCTCGGTAAATACTTTTAATAAGGTGAATTCGCCACTGGTAATGGTGATCGGTGCGCCATTCTTAGTCAGGCTGCGTGTGTTGATGTCAAACACAAATTCACCAAACTGGAACGCAGCACTTTTTTCTTCAACCGCCTGTTTAGGGGTGATTTCATGGCGACGCAATACGGCATTAATCCTGGCCAGTAATTCACGTGGATTAAACGGTTTAGGCAGGTAGTCGTCAGCCCCCATTTCCAGGCCAACGATGCGGTCAACTTCATCGCCACGTGCGGTCAGCATGATAATCGGCGTCATATGGTTGGCACCCCGCAGGCGGCGGCAAATGGCCAGGCCATCTTCGCCAGGCAACATCAGGTCTAGAATCAGCAGGTCAAAGCTTTCGGCAGACATGGCTTTGTCCAGCTCTTTGCCATCGGAAACGGATTTGATATTGAATCCCTGTTCAGTCAGGTAGCGCTGTAAAAGTTCGCGCATACGCAAATCATCATCAACCATCAATATTTTTTTTAACTGTTCTGCCATACGTACCTTTTTACACAGAAGCGTGCGTTTTGTTAACGCGTCTGGCCGTGATCAGGATGACCTGACAGCAAATGCTAAAACGGCTCAGCCATAAAACTTATCTTTATTATTATACTCCAAGCAGTATCTTGCATGAAGTGGGGTGGTTACAACTTGGTTACAAATAGCGCGGGGGATGAAATATTGCATTTACAATCCTGTTGCAAGATGACTGCCTGAAATTGACAGTAATGGCGATGAAAGAATCGCTATTTTTTGTTAAATCAGTTGATGCCGCGACCAGAGTTGCGTTATGTTAGGCAGCCTGATTTTAAAGTCAGGCAATATCTGTCATGTTAATCGTGCTTGGTTCTACTTGAAAAAAGTGTTTTTCAAAAGCTTGTGTTTCAAAAAGCTTTAAGTGAAGCAAGAATTAGTGAAACAAGAATGAAGGTATTACGTTTGGATGTGGATGTGTAAAGCGAACAAACATTTGAAAGAGGTTTTTTTGCTAACAACGACCATGTTGCTGGCATCGCCTGTGTCTGCCGACCTTAAGTTACCTATTCGGCTGACGGATAATCGCATGGTCGATAATGATGATGCGGGCCTCTCCAAAACCCTGGAACATAATTTCAGTCCTGAAGACCGTGCGCGTTTGCGCAAGGCACTGTCTGATTATGCCCGTAACACCGACCCTGATCACCAACTCATGCTGCAAAAGCGCAAGGTGATGCACGACAGTATTTCCCAGCGATTTAATGAGTGTAACCGCGACAACGATGACTCGCTGGATCGCGAAGAAGCCACGCTCTGTTTGCCGCAGGTCGCGCGACACTTCTCTTACGTTGATCTTGATGGCAATGGCGTCATCACTCTGGATGAGCTGGAAAATGCATATGCGCAGATGGTGGAGCGGCAGCGCGAAGCTGAGGCGAAAACTCAGGCACAGCAAGCCATCGTGTCTGATTCCGATAACGATAAATCAAAAAATAAATCAAAACCTGCTTCTGCAGTGATTCCTGCCAACAGTACGGTGAACTCCACCGGCAAAGACGTTTCGGTCATACGCAAACGCCCTAGCTAACAATATTCTGGCTAAGCCGCTGTTCTATGTCTATCTACATGCCAACCTCAGCCCCGGCGTGTCTTTTTTCTTATCTGCGTCTCATCGGTGCTTAACGCCATATGGATATCAGCCAATTATCGTTTGTCTGGTATCGCGGCTTAAAGGATATCCCCGCCGTGGCCTGGCAGGCATTGGCCGGATCTCACCCTATGCTGGATTACCGGTTTTTGCGGGCATTCGAGTTGTCGGCAGCCGTGGATCATCAAACGGGCTGGATTCCCTATCATTTAGCCGTGTTTAATGGCGAGCAACTGCTTGCTGTGGCGCCTTGTTATATTAAAACTCACTCCTATGGCGAATATGTGTTTGACTGGTCATGGGCCGATGCTTATGAACAGGCGGGCGGCCAATATTATCCCAAGCTGATTTCAGCCATTCCTTTCTCGCCGGTCACCGGGCCCAGGCTGTTAATCCACCCTGATTGCGCTGAGCCGCAGGTTTTGGCAACGGCGATGTTGTCGCAAATGCGTGACGTCTGTCAGGCACAGGCCTGGTCGGGGCTGCATGTGTTGTTCCCGGATACGACTTCGGCACATGCATGCGCCGAAGCAGATGGCTTGCGTCGGCATGGCGTGCAGTTTCGCTGGGAGAATCCTTGTTACGCCGATTGGGAGGCTTTTTTAGCCGCGCTCAGCCGCGACAAACGTAAAAAAATACGTCAGGAGCGCAACAAGGTCGCCCAGCAAGGCGTGCATTGCCGCGTACTGAGCGGGCATGACGTCAGCCCGGCAGAGCTCGCGTTGTTGTATCAATGCTATTGCAATACCTATCACCGGCATGGCAGCAGCCCTTATTTATCATTGGCATTCTTTGAGCAAATCAGCCGTGACATGCCTGAACAGTTCAGGCTGTTTATTGCTGCACAAGATGGTGAAGATGTCGCAGCCAGTGTCTGTATTTGGGGTGATGACACCTTGTATGGCCGTTATTGGGGCAGCCTGCGCGATATTTCGTGCCTGCATTTCGAGTTATGTTACTACCAGCCGCAACTGTTCTGTATCAGCCACGGCATCCGCTATTTTGAAGGTGGCGCACAAGGCATACACAAACTGGCACGCGGTTTCACCCCTTACACGACCTGCTCTTATCACTGGCTAAGCCACCCCGATTTTCACCAGAGCGTGGCACGCTTTTTGGCTCGCGAAGCGAGCACCATGCAGGACTATGTGGATGAGCTGGAGGAGCGTAGTCCTTATAAAGCTTAATTGGCCGCCGATGAACGCAGATGCACGCCGATAAAGGCGCATTGGTTTTAGCCGCAGATAAGTAGGTAAACAGGGAGGGCAATTTTGGCAAGCTGCTTAAGAGCAATGACGTTGGCACTGCTTATGGGCCCCATCTGCCGCGCCGAGTAGCGCAGGCGAAGTGGGTGTATTCGGCCATCGGCTGTCCGAGTTCCGCAACAAGCCATGCTTTGTGTGGCTTGTCAGGGCGAGTTTCGATGGACGCCCGCTTTGACGAGCAACGCAGGAATCAAGCGGAAGCTGGGGTGCATTTCTTTTGGTTACTTATTCTTTGTGCAAGCAAAGAAAAGTAACTCGCCTACAGGCGAAAGGCAATATCACTCACAACAAATCACCAAGGAATCCTTTTCCCATCATAAGCAATAAACTCCCCCGATTGCGCACTGTTTAACCCCTCAATCACCAGCCGTAACCCACGCACACTGGTTCCCGTATCAATCAATCCATTCGGCCCACCCATATCCGTACGCACCCAGCCCGGGTGCAAAGCTGCCACCTTGATATTGAATTCGCGCAGGTCTAGCGCCAGGCTTTTTACCACCATATTCAAGGCAGTTTTGCTGCTGCGGTAAATATATTCCCCTCCGCTGCCATTGTCTTCTATGCTGCCCATTTTGCTGGTCATGGCGATCAATTTCGCCTGGTTGGCACGGCGTAGTTGCGGTAAAAAGGCTTCTGCAAGATAGTAAGTGGTGAGTGTATTGACCTGAAATGCGTGTAACCAGGCCTGTGGGTCGGTTTTACCGAATGCGCTGTCAGGGTAAGTGCCCGCATTGCTGATGAGAATATCGATTGTGAGTGCCGATAACTGCCCCGCCAGATCACGAATGGCGCTCACATCGCTTACGTCCAGCGCCAATACCTGGATGTTCGTGTGTTTGGCCGCCAATTGTTGCAGCGCGGTTGCCTTGGCCGGGTCGCGCACGGTGGCATATACCTGTTGACCGCTTTCGGCATATTGTTTGACATATTCCAACCCAATACCACGGTTGGCACCTGTGATTAAAATCGTTTGTGTCGTCATTATTTGCCTCGTTTTCTTGAATCCATTGAATCTGGGATATGATTGAATTTTACGCTGGTTTATTTGCCGGGGTGGTATTTTTGCAATTGCAACGGAGTGTTGAGTGGATGGGTGTGAGTCATCGTTTGAGTCAGGTGCGTGTCTGGATTGGGTTGTGTTGCATGTTGCTGGTCACACAGGCGATGGCGGGCGCTGTTGATGTCAGTAAAAGAATTCCGCTCAGGCCTTCTTTATTAAAGCCAGAAGATGTTGCGGTGGTTTACAACATTAATGATGCGCAGAGTGAAGAAATTGCCCGCTATTATTTGCAAGCAAGGCAAGTACCTGCAGAAAACCTGATTGGCGTGGAGCTGCCCAGGCATGCCAAGGATGCATTGACCGTGCCGGAGTTTGAGTCGTTAAAGGCGCAACTGGATGCCAAGCTGGGCAATCAGCAAGTATTGTTGCTGGTGTGGCGCACGCCGTTTGCGGTGCAGTGCAACAGCATCACCAGCGCGCTGACCTTGGGGCTGGATTTAAACCAGTGCCGCAAAACCTGTGACCCCGGCCGTGATAGCCCTTATTTCAATAGCCTGTCATTGCGGCCCTGGGCAGATCATCATCTCCGCTTATCCATGCTGTTGCCGATTAGCAGCGTAGATGCCGCCAAGGCCTTGATTGACCGTGGTGTGCTGAGCGAATTTAGCTTAAATGACGCCGATGGTTACTTCCTCAAAACGCGCGATGCTGCGCGTTCCAAGCCGCGTGAGCCATTTTTCCCGCAAGATGGCATGACCATTAAATCCAAAAAACTCACCCTGCATACCTTGAGCCAGGAGTCGATTGAAAACCAGGGTTCGGTGATGTTTTATTTCACCGGGCAGAAGCAGGTGGATTTTATGCTCACCAATACATATTTGCCTGGTGCGATTGCTGATCACCTGACCTCAAGCGGTGGTGTGCTGGCGAGTTACAACGGCCAGATGCCAGCGTCGCGCTGGCTGGATGCTGGCGTCACGGGCAGTTATGGTACGGTTTCCGAACCCTGTAATTACTGGCAAAAATTTCCTAACCCGCAAATTGTGATGGCGCATTACCTGTCAGGTGAAACCTTGATTGAGGCCTATTGGAAAAGCGTGAAATGGCCGATGCAAGGTGTATTTGTCGGCGAGCCGCTGGCCAAGCCCTATGCCAGAAGTGCCCCGGTCATGGCTGAGTAACTGGTATGAAGGCCTCTGGGCGGCTGTCATCATCCTGTCATTGCCTGCGCGCAGATGTGTCGTATAATCGCCGACATTGATGTGTTGAGAATGGCTTGTGCAAGATATTCGTTGGAAAGCGTTCTGGAGCCTGCTGTTTTGGGCGTTTTGCTGCCTGATGGTTGGCTGGTTCTGCGGTGCGGAAACAGCCTGGCTATTATTTACAGTTGGTGCATTGGCCTATCTGGCTGCGCATATTTACTGGATTCACCGTCTGTATCAGTGGGCACTTAAACCCAGCCTTAATTTTATGCCTAACGGCAAAGGCATCTGGGAAGACATTTTTGCCAATCTCTATCATGAAATGCGCCGTCATTCGCGCAGCCAAAGCCAACTGAGTAGCACGCTGGAGCGGCTGCGTCATGCCACCAGTGCATTGCCGGATGGTGTGGTGGTGCTCAACAACCGTAACGAAATTGAATGGTTTAACGAACCCGCGATTCAACGATTAGGCTTAAAGCGCCATCATGATGAAAATCAGCCAATTTATTACTTGCTGCGGCAAGCCGAGTTTGTCACCTATTTGCAGGCAGAAGATTACAGCGAGCCGCTGAAACTCAAGTCCTGGCGCAGCCCGGACGTGACGCTGGAATTACAGATTATTCCGTTTGCCAGCAAGCAGCGTTTGCTGATCTGCCGCGATGTGTCTGCCATTGAAAAAACTGAGGTCATGCGCCGCGATTTTATTGCCAATGTGTCGCATGAGTTGCGCACGCCGCTGACGGTCATTGGCGGCTTCCTCGAAACCATTAGCGACATGCAAGGTGAGGTCTCGCCGGATATCCAGCCTTATTTCGACATGATGCAGTCACAAACGACGCGCATGCGCCGCATTATTGAAGACTTGCTGACCTTGTCGCGCCTGGAAAATAACGTCACGCTCAAAGACGAAACCGATATTGCCATGCCTGCCTTGCTCAATCAGTTGCAGAAAGATGCGCAGGCGCTGAGTCAGGGCCAGCATACGGTGACCCTGCATATGGAAACCGAGGTCAATATTCGTGGCAGCTACAATGAGCTATTAAGTGCCTTGAGTAACCTGACCAGCAACGCGGTACGCTACACCCCGGCGCAAGGCCGTATCGATATTTACTGGCAAATGCGCGGTGAAGATGCCGTATTCAGCGTGCAGGATACCGGCATTGGTATCGAGTCACATCATTTGCCGCGCTTAACTGAACGCTTTTACCGTGTCGACAGTGGCCGCAGTCGTGATACTGGTGGCACCGGTTTGGGCTTGTCTATCGTCAAGCATATTTTGCACCACCACCAGGCCAGCTTGCAGGTTGAAAGTGAGCCAGGGCAAGGTAGTCGCTTCCAGATTGTGTTTCCGGCCCAGCGGGTATTGCCTGCATGAGATGTTCCGGCTGGTGGGTGATCATTTTATTGCTGGCCGGATGCAGCACGACACCGGATGGCGGTTATGTAGATTCACCTAACGGGCGGCCGGTGCCGGTGCGGCAAGATCGCAATACCTTGCATCAACTGGCCAAGACTGACCTCGACCGCCTGGCCGATATTGAATATAGTGAAAATATCAGCACCTTGCGCTTGCTGATGCTCAAAATGTACAAGCGCAACCCGGCCGAAGCGCAAAAATCAGGGCTGGGGTCGCCAGAGCAAATTGCCAGCTATGTGTTTGAGCAAACAGGCGTGCATCACTGGCAGTTAGATGCCTTAGGTGGTGCGCAAGACACTGCGGCGATTAAACTCGCACTCAATGCGCAATATAGTGGCGATCGCGTGTTGGCGCTGGTGGTTGGCATTCAGTCCATGCTGTTCCGCGCCCACGGCAATAAATCAGCTTTTTTCCTGACCGACAGCATAGAGCCGCAAAGTTTGTATAATGCGGCCAGGAATATTGAAATTGCGGTATGGAAGCTGACCAATGCCAGAAATGCGCAAGGTGAGTTATTGCTGCTCACCAACAGCCAGCCCGGCGAGGTGCAAAATCTTAGTTTTGAGCGCGAGTTCAGCAAGTTGATTGCCCGCACCGATTTACTGGCGCTGACCCTGGCTGAAAAATCGCAACGCTTTATTTCGCGCCTGACACAAAGTATTACCACGGCGCCTTTTCTCCCTTTTAGATAAATTGAATCATGCAACAAGCACTGACCTTACTTAATGGCTTAACGCCCGCCGAATTTATGGCGGAATACTGGCAAAAAAAGCCATTGTTAATTCGTGGCGCAATGCCGGGTTTTGAGGGGTTACTCGATCCTGAAACGTTAGCTGGGATTGCCTGCGATAGCGAGGTGCCCGCCAGGTTGATACAGTTCGATCCTGCACGTGCGCAACATGGCGATGGTTGGCAGGTCAGGCAAGGCCCTTTTGACGACGAAGATTTTACCGCCTTGCCCGCACAGCATTGGACCTTGCTGGTGCAGGGCATGAACCATATATTGCCTGAGGCACAAGCCTTGTTGTCGCAGTTTAACTTTATCCCGACCGCCAGGCTGGATGACGTCATGGTCAGTTACGCGCCGACTGGCGGTGGCGTTGGGCCACATATTGATAGCTATGATGTGTTCTTGCTGCAAGGGGCGGGTAAGCGTCGCTGGCGCATCAGCCAGCAAACCGACTTACGCTTGATTCCTGATGCACCCTTACGCATCCTGTCGCATTTTGTCAGTGAGCAGGAGTGGGTGCTGGAGCCTGGTGACATGCTTTATCTGCCGCCCAACGTGGCACACTGGGGCATCGCCGAAGATGATGATTGCATGACGTATTCGATAGGTTTCCGCGCGCCAGCTGCCCGGGAACTGGCGGTCGAGTTTCTCGAGGCATGCCGCCAGGATAGCCTGCCGGACGAGTTATATCGCGACCCTCAATTGCAGCCTGTGGCAGATGCTGCCGCGGTAGATGCTGACATGGTTGACAATGTGGCCGCCATGTTGCGCCGTTTACCGTGGCAAACTGAACAATTAGGGCCTTTTTTGGCCAAGTATTTTTCTGAACCCAAGGCATATGTGGTTTTTTCGCCTAATCGTAAACTTAGCCTGGACAAGTTTACGCAGCGAGTGGCACAGCATGGGGTGGTGATGGACTTGCAAACGCAGATGCTGCATTGGCAAGGGCAATATTTTATCAATGGTGAGGCAGTGGCTGCGCCTGTCGAAGCCGCGTCCTTGCTCAATGTATTGGCCAATCAGCGTCAGTTGGCAGCCACTTTGTGCCAGGTCCCGACGGTCACTTGCCTGTTGCCGTGGCTGCATGACATGTACCTCTCAGGTTATGTGCATTTGGCGGAAAATGCGGCTTAATTGCATTGGTCACAAATGATTCAGGCTGGTTTTTTGTCAAAAAAACACAGGGATGTTGTTCTTGCACAAAAAAATCCTTTGTTTTTCACTGGATTTACGTTCTTTTTTTAATAAATTACTGATACAATTTTTTTACTCGGCTGGTTCTGCGTTTAGGGGATTGACCGTACATAATTTTTTGCTCATACATACTAAGGAAATAAAGATGACACGTTCTGCATTGTTGGCTGCATTGTTGGCTTTGGCTTTGACTGCTTGTGGTGAAAAACCAGCTGAAGAAGCGCCTGCTGCTGAGGCACCTGCTGCTGAAGCTCCAGCTGCTGAAGCTCCAGCTGAGGCACCTGCTGCTGAAGCCGCTCCTGCTGAAGCTGCTCCAGCTGAAGCTGCACCTGCTGAAGCTGCTCCAGCTGAAGAAGCTAAGTAATTCAGACTTGAGTAATCTGGTTTTAATTAGATCTGGTTTACTTAAAAGATTCACTTAAAATCCAAGCTTGCTTAGATGTAGAAAAGCCGACGAAAGTCGGCTTTTTTATTTGTGCTGTAATCACAGCTAAAAATGGTGGCCTGTCAGGCGGCGCTTTTGAGGGGGGTTAACTCATTTGCAATCTGGCAAATACGGATAAAGTCTTCTGCGACCAATGCCGCTCCGCCAATCAATCCGCCATCGACATCCGGCATGCTGAGTAATTGCGCAGCATTGCCAGGGTTCATGCTGCCGCCATATAACAAGGAAATCTCTTCCGCAGCCTGTGCATCCAGCAATTCAATATGGCCGCGGATAAAAGACAGAATAGCTTGTGCATGTTGCGGCGTGGCGGCCTTGCCCGTGCCGATGGCCCATACCGGCTCGTAGGCGATCACGCCTTTTGATAAGGCTTGTATTCCCACATGTGCAATGACCGGGTTTAGTTGCCGCACCACCACCAGATCAGTTTCGCCCTGTTCATATTCATCCAGCGTTTCACCAATACACAATATAGGTGTCAGCCCGGCTTTTAAGGCAGCCTCAAAACGTTCGCCACAGGTTTCATCGCTATCATGGCCGCGCTGTCTACGCTCAGAATGGCCAATAATCACATACGTGCAGCCAAACTCTTTCAGCATCAGGGGTGACACCGAGCCGGTGTAAGCGCCTTTTTCGTAGCGACTCATATTTTGTCCGCCCCAGCTGATATGGCTGTTTTGCAGCACTTGCTGTGCTTGGTACAAATAAGGGTGTGGCGGACACACCGCATAACGGGCGCGGTGATGCCGTGTCTGTTGCAACAGGCTTTGCATGAATTGCTGATTGTCTGGCAAGTTGCCGTGCATTTTGCGGTTGGCAACCACCAGCTTGGGGCGATTTGTCATCACACCGTTTCCTTTGAGGGTTTTCTTTCTATAATGACGGATATTCTACAGAAAACTTGACCTTATGCCCGCATTAGATTTTTCCTTACAACTGGCTTCGGACGCCGCCGATATTCCTGCGGCTGCGCAATTTAAGCGCTGGGTGCGCAGCGCGTTACGCGTAGAAACCAGCCTGACCATCCGGATAGTGGATGAAGAAGAGGGGCGGCAGTTAAACGCCGCATATCGCGGCCGAGATTATGCAACCAATGTGCTGACTTTTCCCTTAACTGAAGAGCCTGTGCTCATGGGCGATATTGTGATTTGTGCGCCCGTGGTCGCCAAAGAAGCTGTTGAGCAGGACAAGCCGCTGCTTGCGCATTATGCACACATGACCGTGCATGGCGTGCTGCATCTGCATGGCTATGACCATGAAGTCGATGCGCAGGCTGAGTTGATGGAGGCGATGGAAATCGCCGTCATGCAAAAGCTGGGTTTTGTGAATCCTTATGCAGAATAACCTTTAACCCCAGGCGGCAAATCGTTACAATCCTTGCATGGAGTTTACCACTCACAGTCCTGTCAAAATCAAAGGCGAGCCGCTGTCGGCGTTGCCGCAGGATTTGTATATTCCACCGGACGCACTGGAAGTCTACCTGGAGACCTTTGAAGGCCCGCTGGACTTGTTGTTATACCTGATTCGCAAGCACAATCTGGATATCCTGGATATTCCCATGGCCGACCTGACGGTGCAGTACATGGCTTATGTCGATAAGATGAAGGCGGTCAACTTAGAGTTGGCAGCCGAGTATTTATTGATGTCTGCCATGCTGATTGAGATCAAGTCGCGCATGTTGCTGCCCAAGCCAACCGAGGTGGAGGAGGAAGAGGATCCGCGTGCGGAACTGGTCAGGCGCCTGATGGAGTACGAGGCGATCAAACTGGCTGCCCAGCGGCTGGATGCCATGCCGAAAGTGGGCGAAGAGATTGATGTGGCGGCGGCGTATTATCAGCAGATCAGCCTGGTGAAGCCGCCGGAAGTGAGCCTGGACGACCTGGTGGAGGCCTGGCGCAATGTGCTCAAACGCGCCAAATTGAATCAGCATCACAAACTGGGGCGTGCCGAGTTGTCTGTGCGCGAGCATATGAGTTTGCTGTTGCGCAGGCTGAGTGCCGTGCAGGTGCTGCGGTTTGATGAGTTGTTCGACCTTGAAACCGAAGGCGTGCCCAAGCTGGTAGTCAATTTTCTGGCCATGCTGGAACTAGCTAAGGAAGGTCTGGTGAGGATTACGCAGCAAGAGGCCTTTGGTACTATTTATGTGCAAGCCAATAGTGCGGGTTAAGAGGCAGACGCATGCGTGAACCGGACAGTATTGGAGAAATGAAGCGTATTCTGGAGGCCGCGTTGCTGACATCGCCACAGCCGCTGGCGCTTGATGATTTGCTCAAGTTATTTGCCGGGCGCATGGAGCGCGCGACACTGCGTATGCTGCTGGATGAGTTAAAAGCGGACTGGGTGGAAAAAACACTGGATCTGGTGCAGGTGGCTAGTGGTTACCGCTTTCAGGCCAAGGCTGAGTATAGTGAGTATTTGTCGCGTTTAAACCCTGAGCGGCAGCCCAAGTATTCGCGGGCGGTGATGGAGACGCTGGCGATTATTGCTTACAGGCAGCCAGTCACGCGCGGGGATATTGAGCAAATTCGCGGCGTGGCGGTGAATCCGAATGTGATCCGCCAGTTGCAGGAGCGTGACTGGATAGACGTGGTCGGGCAACGTGAAGTGCCGGGTCGGCCGTCACTATATGCCACTACTAAACATTTTTTGGATGACTTGAATTTGCGCTCACTGGCAGAGTTGCCGCCGTTTGAGGCATTTGCGCAAACAGAAATCCCGCTGGAGTAAGACACATCATGCAAGCCTCACTGCTTAGAATCAGAATCAATCATGCAGGTAACACCGCACTTGGGCCAGGCAAGATCGAGCTGCTGCAACATATTGCACAGCAGGGTTCAATCTCTGCGGCCGCCAAGCAGATGCGCATGTCTTATCGCCGTGCCTGGGAGTTGGTTGATGTGATGAATCGCTGTTTTGACCAGGCGGTGGTGGTGAGTACGGCGGGCGGTTCGCATGGTGGCGGCGCGCAAGTGACCGAGTTCGGCCAGGCGCTGATAGACGCTTATCAGCAGATTTTACAAAAATCGGCGCAAGCGGCTGCGGACGAATTGCATTTAATTACACGGCATTTGAAGAAAGACTGATTTTTTTAACCATCGTAATGTATATATGGGTATAACGATGGTAGCATCGCAGATGTGTCATGAATGGATAACTGGGTGATCGTAATGAAAAAATGGATGTGGCTGTGTTTGTGCCTGATCAGCGTATTGGCGCAAGCAGAAGACAAGAAAATCAAGGTATTTGCAGCGGCCAGTTTGACCGATGTGATGAACGTACTGGTCAAACAGTATGGCCAGCAAACGGGTGTGCAGGTGGTGCCAGTGTATGGCGGCTCGGGCACCTTGGCCAAGCAGTTGGAGCAGGGGGCGCCGGGCGATTTGTTTATTTCAGCTGATGAAAAGTGGATGCAATACCTGAAGGATAAACAACTGGTACAGGTGTCAACGATCAAGCCATGGCTGGGTAACCGCCTGGTGATGATTACGCCACAAAACAAACCGTTAACGATCAAGGCTGACGCTAATGTAGATGTGAATCAGCAAGCCCCAGGCTATTGGTGCACGGGCGATACCCTGTCGGTGCCGGTGGGGATTTATGCCAAACAGTCACTGACCGCTCTGGGCTGGTGGGACAAGTTGAAAACCCGCCTGGTCAGCACACAGGACGTGCGAGCCACGCTGAGCCTGGTCGAGCGCGATGAGTGCGATGTCGGCATTGTGTATGCCAGCGATGCGCAATCGTCCAGCAAGGTTAAAGTTGCTGGCGAGTTTGCTGAAAATAGTCATGTGCCGATTATTTACCCGATGGCGTTGTTGCCGCAGGCGGCGGCAGAGACGGGGGCGTTTTATCGTTACCTGCAATCCGCAGAAGCTAAAAAGCTGTTATTCTCCTACGGCTTCAAACCCTTGTTTAACGATTAATCTGCCTATTGCTGTGAACGGTTATGTGGACGTTGTCTCCCGCTGAACTCGACATTGTCTTGTTGTCACTGAAGGTGGCTGCCTGCTGCGTGCTGGTGTTATTGCTACCAGCCATAGCCATGGCTTGGTTGCTGGCCAGAAAACGCTTCTGGGGGCATGCGTTGCTTGATGCGCTGGTGCATCTACCTATGGTGCTGCCGCCAGTTGTGTTGGGCTATATGTTGCTGGTGTTGCTGGGGCGGCGCGGCTGGATTGGCAGTTGGCTGTATGAGCAGTTCCACATTCAGCTGACTTTTCACTGGTGGGGCGCGGTGATCGCCTCTGCGGTGATGGCGTTTCCGCTGATGGTACGCGCGATCCGCCAGGCGCTGATGCAGGTCAACCCAATGTTTGAGCAAGCAGCGCAGACCTTAGGTGCTACGCCCGTCAAAACATTTTTTACCATTACCTTGCCACTTTCTTATCACGGCGTGCTCACCGGCGGCATTTTGGCGTTTAGCCGTAGCCTGGGTGAGTTTGGTGCCACCATCACCTTTGCCGGTAACCTCGAAGGTGAAACGCGCACCTTGCCATTGGCGATTTATAGCCTGACCCAGTCGCCCGAAGGCGATGCTGCTGCCTTGCGGCTGGTGATATTGAGCGTGCTGGTCTCTGTGGTGGCCTTGCTGGCCAGCCAGTGGCTGGAGCGCCGCCTAATCAGGAGTCAGCGCTGATGTTTAGTGTCGATATCCAGATTCATCAGCCTTATGCGGCAACCAGCCCGTTTGATTTGCAGGCGCGCTTTGATTTACCCGCTGGGCGTTGCTTAGGCATCATGGGCGCTTCAGGTTGCGGAAAAACAACCTTGTTGCATAGTATTGCCGGGTTGTTGATGCCGTCTGCTGGCGTCATCCGCAGTGGGGATAGCCTATGGTTTGATCATAAGCAGGCGATTCAATTACCGCCATGGCAGCGCCCAGTTGGTTTGGTGTTCCAGGATGGCCGCCTGTTTCCACATATGAGTGTAGAGCAGAATTTACGCTATGGCATGCCCGCAGACCTGGCCAGAATAGTGCTGCCCGAGGTGGTGGATATCCTTGCCATTCAGTCCTTGCTCAAACGTAAACCCAGCCAATTGTCTGGGGGGGAGAAACAACGGGTGGCTATCGGCCGTGCTTTATTGCGCCAGCCATCGGTGCTGTTGATGGATGAGCCATTGAGTGGTCTGGACGATCAGCTCAAGCAACAGGTATTGCCTTATATCAAGCAGGTGATCGCAACGTTTGGTTTGCCAACGTTGTACGTCAGCCATGTAGGGGATGAGGTGGCAGAGGTTGCCGATGAGGTATTAACGCTGGCGCAAGGACAACTGCGCCAGGCCAAGTAAAGCTGCTTGTTAGGTAAGCAGCTTACTACTTAGTGGTGATGACCACCTGCACCATGCACGTGCTGGTGAGAGATTTCTTCCTGGTTTGCTGAGCGTACGCTGGCGATCGTTGCTGTAAACAGCAAACGTTGACCTGCCCAAGGATGGTTGCCGTCAACCACGACTTTGCCGTCTGCAATGTCAGTAATGGTGTACAAAATCACGTCGCCGGTTTCGTCTTCACCTTCAAACTGCATGCCTACTTTGAGGTCTTTGCTTGGGAATGCGCTGGCTGGTTCAATTTGCACCAATGCATCATCATATTCGCCAAAGGCATCTTCCGGGTCCAGGCTGACTTCTACCACGTCACCCACGTTTTTGCCGTGCATGGCTTCTTCCACTTTAGGGAAAATGTTGTCATAACCGCCATGCAGATAGGCAACCGGATCCTTGCTTTCTTCCAAGGTGTCGCCATCGCTATTTTGCAGTTTATAGGTCATGGTGACCACGGTGTTCATCGCTACTTGCATGTCTAAAGTCCTAAAGTTCTTTGATAAACCAGTATTCTAAAGGATATTGTCAGCATGTGTCATTCTTGCCGACGATAATATTGTCCGTAAATCTTTCGCCATTGCCAGGGCGGCAGTGGCTGGGCGTCTTGCCATAGGCCTAGGCCCTGTTGCTGCGCCTGGTGTTGTAGCGCATCCAGCTCAAAACGTTTTGAATAACGTGCGTTAAACCAGGCCATGCCTAGCGCAATTTGTGCTTGGCTGGCGTCAGTGTTGTTGCAATACAAATGACCTAGTGTTCTGCCGTAAAGGTCACGGCCTTGCAGTTGGACGGAGATATTGGCGTGTTCGCAGAGTTGTTTCAGGCTGCGCCTGGACTGGATGCCGAAGGCCTGTTGCCGCTCGGGGGCGTCTATATCCAGCAGACGTAGGTGGTAGGTGAGGCCGTTGTCACGAATAATGACCGTGTCACCATCAATCACGTTGACCAGCGCAGGTGCTGCATGGGCATAAACGCTTGCCAGCAGCAGGCTAACTGGCAGCCAGGTTTTGATCATGGCACACTAATCCAGCAAGCTGGTGTAGTTGTCTGGCGTGAGCACGCTGGGGATCGCCTCTGGCAACAAGTCGGGGTAGTCTTTGCTGAAATGCAAGCCGCGACTCTCATGGCGCTCAATGGCGCATCGTACAATCAGCTCGGCTACTTGTAACAGGTTACGTAGCTCGATGAGGTCGTGGCTCACTTTGAAGTTGCTGTAAAACTCACCCACTTCGTCGCGCAACATGTGGATGCGATGCAAGGCGCGGCTCAGGCGTTTGGTGGTGCGCACAATGCCGACATAGTTCCACATAAAACGGCGTAACTCATCCCAGGTGTGGGTAATGAGTACTTCTTCGTCGGCGTCAGTGACGCGGCTTTCATCCCAGTCAGGCAATGAAATGGTTGGCTGCAAGCCTTGCGCCTCTATATCCAGCGCGCAGCTTTGGCTAAAGGCCAGGCATTCCAGCAATGAGTTGCTCGCCAGGCGGTTCGCCCCGTGCAGGCCGGTGCAAGCTGTTTCGCCAATCGCATACAAGCAATCAATGTCGGTGCGGCCATGCATGTCCGTCATCACGCCGCCACAGGTATAGTGCGCGGCAGGCACCACGGGAATCGGCTGCTTGGTGATATCAATGCCCAATTGCAGGCAGCGTTGATAAATATTGGGGAAATGCGATTGAATAAATTCGGCGGGTTTGTGGCTGATATCCAGGTAAACGCAATCCAGGCCGCGTTTTTTCATTTCGAAGTCGATCGCGCGTGCGACGACATCCCGTGGCGCCAGTTCAGCGCGTTCGTCATGCCACGGCATAAAGCGCGTGCCATCAGGCAGTAATAGCAGGCCGCCTTCGCCACGCAACACTTCAGAGATTAAAAACGATTTGGCATGTGGGTGGTAGAGGCAGGTCGGGTGAAACTGCACAAACTCCATATTTGCCACGCGGCAACCTGCCCGCCAGGCCATGGCGATGCCATCACCGGTGCTGATGTCCGGGTTGGTGGTGTATAAGTAAACTTTGCCCGCGCCACCGGTAGCCGTGACCGTGTATTGTGCAGACAGTGTGATTACTTTGCCGGTCTGGTTGTTGAGCACGTAGGCGCCCAGGCAGCGGTTGGGACCGTCACTGGCAGTTTGCTTGAACAGTTTGTGCGTGGTGATCAAGTCAACCGCGATATGGTGTTCAAGGATGGTAATGTTTGGATGCTCGCGCACGAGATCAGTTAAAGTGGTTTGCACGGCTTGGCCAGTGGCGTCGGCCACATGCACCACGCGCCTGTGGCTATGGCCACCTTCGCGGGTCAGGTGCAGGCGATCATCGTCGGCTTCACGTGTGAAATTGACGCCTTGCTCTAATAACCACTCAATACTGGCGCGGCCATTGGTGACCACCATGCGCGTCACTTCGCTATCGCATAGCCCGGCGCCTGCATCTAAAGTGTCTTTAATATGTGCTTCTATCGAGTCTTCACTGTTGTGTACAGCGGCAATGCCGCCTTGCGCCCAGTTGCTGGCACTCAAGGTGAGTTCGCGCTTGCTTAAGATGCATACCCGGTGTTGATCGGCTAAACGTAACGCCAGCGATTGACCCGCCAGCCCGCTGCCAATAATCAGGACATCAAACACTTTATTCATATTGTTTTGAGATCAATGGAACTTTGAAGGGAATGCAGGGTCACATAATTGTCTGTATTGCGTGTTGCAGTGGCAGGCAAAA
Organism: Methylophilus sp. 14; assembly: GCF_015354345.1. GTDB lineage: Bacteria > Pseudomonadota > Gammaproteobacteria > Burkholderiales > Methylophilaceae > Methylophilus. The sequence goes on from NZ_JADKYS010000002.1 coordinate 585,616, forward strand.
ATAAGGGATGAGACGATGTTACACACAGCAAATTTAGAGGCGTTAACGCGCACCGGGTTCGTCGAAAATAACACAAAAGCGTATACTACTCCCAATCATAAAATTACCCAAGGGAGTCATCGCGATATGACTGTTCAGGCGGCGAACGCCAAACAGCAAGAGAATAAAGAGTTTGACCAGATGCTGGTTGAGCGCGCTCAGCAAGGCGATAAACGCGCCTTTGGATTGTTGGTAGAAAAATACCATCGTAAGCTTGGCCGCTTGTTGTCGCGCATGATTCGTGACCAGGCAGAGGTCGAAGATGTGGTGCAGGAGTCGTTTATCAAGGCTTATCGTGCATTGCACAGCTTTCGTGGTGATAGCGCGTTTTATACCTGGTTGTACCGGATTGGTATTAACACGGCCAAAAATTACCTGGTGTCTTTGGGGCGCAAGCCACAGGTGATGCAGGATGTGGAAATCGAAGATGTAGAAAACTTCGATGAAGGCGATGACATGCGTACGATGGAGACGCCTGAGACCTCGCTGATGACAAAAGAAATTGCGCAAACGGTGAACGATGCGATTGCCGCATTGCCTGAGGAATTGCGTACTGCCATTACCTTGCGCGAGTTGGAAGGCTTGAGTTATGAAGACATTGCAAACGTGATGCAGTGTCCGATTGGTACCGTACGTTCACGTATTTTTAGGGCGCGCGAAACGATTGCAGCAAAGCTGAGACCATTGCTGGATACGCCTCAGCATAAACGTTGGTAATCGCGCGATAATTGCTATAAAACGTAGGCTACTAAACGGTAGCGGGTGTGTAGGTGTTATGACAAATTTTTTGTTAAATGCTAACATAAAAACATTGATTGACTTGGGGTTATTATGAAGCAGCAATTATCTGCATTGGTCGACGGTGAAGTCGATGTTGAACGCTGCGAACATATTTTTCTCGCAGCCAAATCTACGGGCGAAGTTGCCCAGGCCTGGCGTGACTATCATGTGATTCGTGATGTGCTTCGTGAAGAGTGCTGGGTAGAGTCTGATATGACCAGCCGCATTATGGCGCAGCTGGATGATGAGCCAACCATGTTGGTGCCGCAAGCAGTCACCGTCTCTGACAAAGTGACCCATATCCGCCCGCGTTTCAGTAAATATAGCTGGTCCATTGCCGCTTCCGTGGCTGCCGCTTTCTTTGTCGGGATGTTCGTGCTCAATCAGCCTGAAGTCGCAGCACCAACCCAAATTGCGGATAACGACACCGACCAGTATGTCGTTGCGCATCACAACTATGCGCCCAATAGTGCCACTTATTACATGCACAATGTAGCTTACAACGCTGGCGAATAACCTTACTGTCGTTACTGTATGTCTCCTAAGAATGATTTCCTGCGGGCGCTTCTGCCTGTCTTGTGTCTGGCTGCGATCAGCCAGCCAGCATTTGCCGAAGAAGACCTCTGGGCAACTATGCAGAAAACCGCTTCTGCTGCCCGCGAGTTAAATTACCAGGGCCTGTTTGTGTATCACAATGGGGCGATGATACGCTCGGTGCAGATTACCCATATTTATGAAGGCGGGCGCGAGTTTACCCGCAATGTGGTGCTGGATGGCAGGCCACGCGAAGTCTTCAGTGAAGGCGATGATATCGTCATCTTCAATGCCAAAAATGACAAGGTCGTGATCGAGAAACGCCGTGGCCAAAATCTGTTTCCGGCCATGTTGCCCACACAGTTATACCCCCTCAAGCAAAATTACAAGCTGAAATTTGTCGGCCAGGAGCGCATTGCCGGACGGCTGGCGCAAGTCATAGACATGGTGCCGAATGACAATCTGCGTTATCAGTATCGCATCTGGTCGGATGCCGAATATGGCTTGTTGCTCAAGATGAGCATGCTTGATATGCAGGGCCACACGCTGGAACAGATAGGTTTTAACCAGGTGGCGATGCTGCACACCAAGGATTTGGACTGGTTTCAGCCCAAGATTGATGCGACCAAACCATATGTCATGGATGACACCACTGATTTGACGCATACCGTGGATAACCTAGTGGTGGCAAACTTGCCCACGGGCTACAAAAAAGTCGATCAAATCCAGTTGCGAGTGCCCGGCAGGACAGCGCCGGTGCAACAGTTGATTTTCTCTGATGGCCTGGCATCCGTGTCGCTATTTGTGGAACCCATGGTCAAAGGCATGCAGCCCCGCGTTGGTAAGAAAACCATGGGGTCAACCAATGTTTATGCGCATGTATTGAATGGCTACCAGTTGGTCGTGGTCGGCGAAGTGCCTGCGCAAACGGTTGAACAAATCGCACAGCAGGTGACGTTTAAAAAATAATGTTCATGCCTGGTGAACAATCATTCAGCCAGTTCAATGACATGGTGCGCATCCAATCTCTCCGCAACTTGTATTTCTCCGCAGCGTCGCCATGTAATGATGGTGACGCTTTCAAGTGTCAATATTCCCGTGCTGCATTTAGCAGGATGGCGTGAACGATTTTTTTAATCATTAAATGGTAGGATAATCATGATGAAACAATGGATTTCTGGCGTGATGTTGGCGTGTGCAATCACCATCGCCATGCCAGTGGTGGCCGTAGAGGCCAAAGACTTGCCGGACTTCACCGAGCTGGCAGAAAAACAAGGGCCTGCGGTGGTCAATATCAGCATTACCTCTGTCGTGCATGGTGGCAATATTGGCTTTCCTGGCATGCCAAATGACGAAAACCTGCAAGAATTTCTGCGTCGCTTTGGTATCCCCGGCATGCCTGGCGGCCAAGGCCAGGACGGTGGTCAGGACTATAAAACGCAGTCATTGGGGTCTGGTTTTATTATCAGTGCTGACGGCTACATTCTCACTAACGCACATGTGGTGAATGAAGCGGATGAAGTGTTGGTCAAGCTGTATGACAAGCGTGAATTCAAGGCAAAAATCATTGGTGCAGATAAGCGTACCGACGTCGCTTTGATCAAGATTGAAGCCACTGGTTTGCCTAAGGTGACTGTTGGCGATCCGAATGCCTTGAAAGTTGGTGAGTGGGTGGCGGCGATTGGCTCGCCTTTCGGCCTTGAAAACACCATGACCGCCGGTATTGTCAGCGCCAAAGGTCGTGCGCTGCCGCAAGAAAACTATGTGCCGTTTATTCAAACGGACGTGGCGATTAACCCTGGTAACTCAGGTGGCCCGTTGTTTAACCTGCGTGGCGAAGTGGTGGGCGTGAACTCGCAGATATACAGCAAGAGTGGCGGCTCCATGGGCTTGTCTTTCAGCATCCCAATTGATGTTGCGATTGATATTTCCAATCAGCTCAAGGCGACTGGCCGCATTGCGCGTGGCTGGTTGGGTATTGGCATTCAGGAGGTTACCAAAGACCTGGCTGATTCGTTTGGCCTCAAGCAAACCAATGGCGCATTGATCGCTGGTATCGAGAAAAACAGTCCAGCAGACAAGGGTGGCTTGGAAGCTGGCGATATTATCCTCAAGTTTGATGGCAAGCCAATTACGACTTCGAGTGATTTGCCGCGCGTGGTGGCGACCACTAAACCGGGTAAAGTCGTGCCGGTGGAGATTGTGCGTAAAGGAGCCAATAAAACCCTGCAACTGGGGGTGGGTGAAATGCCTAGCGAGCAACCAGAAGTGGCCGCATCCAGTAAAGAGCCGGTGAAGCCAGAGGCGAATAAGATTGGCCTGACGTTGCGTGAGCTGACTGCGTTGCAGAAGAAGAAGCTCAATGGTAAAAATGGCCTACTGGTGATTGAAAGTAGCGGTGCAGCGGCACAAGCCGGTATCCGCCGTGGTGATGTCATTCTTGGTTTGAATAACAATGAAAGCCAGAGCGTGGATGCGTTTAACAAACAGATCAATGCTGTGGCTGCAGGTAAAACCGTGGCCGTGCTGGTACAACGAGGTGAAAATACCTTGTACGTACCGATTAAAATCAAGTAATGGTGGTTGTGATATGACAAAAAGACAGGCTTGCCTGTCTTTTTGTTTTTGGGGCTGTCAGTATCGCTGGCGGCACGGGCTCGAGCGGAAAATAAATCACTGATATGCATGCATTTGCTGTAAAATGCCACCGATTTGAGAGGCGCGTCAAGCGCCTTTCTTGCTTGTAAATAACGCATAACTGAACATGAAAAATATTCGTAATTTTTCGATTATTGCTCACATTGACCACGGCAAATCGACACTGGCAGACCGCATTATTCAATTGTGCGGTGGTTTGGCCGACCGTGAAATGGAAGCACAAGTGCTGGACAGCATGGATATCGAGCGTGAGCGCGGCATCACCATCAAGGCGCAAACGGCGGCCCTGCAATACAAGGCCAACAACGGTGAAATTTATCACCTCAACCTGATTGATACCCCCGGTCACGTCGACTTTAGCTACGAAGTGAGCCGCTCGCTGTCTGCTTGTGAAGGCGCTTTGCTGGTAGTGGATGCCTCGCAAGGCGTAGAAGCACAAAGTGTGGCCAACTGCTACACGGCGATTGACCTCGGTGTTGAAGTGACGCCTGTGCTCAACAAGATTGATTTGCCATCTGCCGACCCGGCGCGCGTTTCGCAAGAAATTGAAGACGTCATCGGCGTGGATGCGACCGATGCCGTACGTTGTTCGGCCAAAACCGGTGAAGGCGTGCGCGATGTGCTGGAAGAGGTGGTTGCCAAAGTGCCACCACCAGTGGGTGATATTGACGCGCCGTTGAAAGCCCTGGTGATCGACGCCTGGTTTGACAACTACGTAGGTGTAGTCATGCTGGTACGCGTGGTGGATGGCGCGTTGAAAGCCAAAGAAAAAATCCGCTTGATGGCGACAGGTGCTGAATACCTGTGTGAGCAAGTCGGTGTGTTTACGCCTAAATCATTGCAGCGTACACAGTTAAGCGCGGGTGAAGTAGGGTTTGTGATTGCTGGCATTAAAGAGCTGGCCGCCGCCAAGGTAGGTGACACGGTCACGCTGGCGGGCAAACCTGCTGCGGCGCCACTGCCTGGTTTTAAAGAGGTGAAGCCACAGGTGTTTGCTGGCTTGTATCCGGTGGAGTCCAACCAGTTTGAAGCATTGCGTACTGCGCTGGAAAAACTGAGCCTGAACGACTCCAGCCTGCAGTTCGAGCCAGAAAACTCGACGGCGCTGGGCTTTGGCTTCCGTTGTGGCTTCCTAGGGTTGCTGCATATGGAGATCGTACAGGAGCGCCTGGAGCGCGAGTACGACATGGACCTGATCACCACTGCGCCAACCGTGATTTATGAGCTGTTGCTCAAAAGCGGTGAGGTGGTACAGATTGAAAACCCGTCACGCCTGCCTGAACCTTCACGTATTGAAGAAATCCGTGAGCCCATGATTGTGGTCAATCTGTTGATGCCACAAGATTACGTGGGCCCGGTGATGACGCTATGTAATAACAAGCGTGGTGTTCAGCGCAATATGCAATACATGGGCCGCCAGGTGATGTTGAGCTACGAAATGCCATTGAATGAAGTAGTGCTCGATTTCTTTGACAAGTTGAAGTCAGTGTCGCGTGGTTATGCGTCTATGGACTACGAGTTCCTCGAGTTCCGCGCCGCAGACCTGGTCAAGCTGGATATCATGGTGAACGGCGAACGCGTCGACGCATTAAGCCTGATTGTGCACCGTGCCAACAGCATTTACCGTGGCCGCGAGCTGGTGGCTAAAATGCGCGAACTGATCCCGCGTCAGATGTTTGATATCGCGATCCAGGCGTCTATTGGTGCCAACATTGTGGCGCGCGAAACCGTCAAGGCCATGCGTAAAAACGTGCTGGCCAAATGTTATGGCGGTGATATTACGCGTAAGCGCAAGTTGCTGGAAAAACAAAAAGAAGGTAAAAAGCGTATGAAGCAGGTGGGTAACGTGGAAATTCCACAAGAGGCCTTCCTTGCCATCTTGCGTGTAGAAGATAAATAATCCTTTTTAGTGGAATAGCTTACTCAGGAAACAAGCATGTATTTTGCAATTTTTATGTTGGTGATTTTGCTGGTCTCAGGCGTGATCTGGCTGCTGGATATTCTGGTCTTGCGCAAACAACGCCAGGCAGGTGCCTTGGGCGATGTTGCCGACCCATGGTACGTGGAATACAGTAAAAGCTTTTTCCCCGTTATTTTGCTGGTATTTATGGTGCGTTCTTTTGTGGTCGAGCCATTCAAGATTCCTTCCGGCTCCATGATGCCAACCCTGCTGGCGGGTGATTACATCCTGGTGAACAAATTCACCTATGGCTTGCGCGTGCCTATCCTGAATAACGTGTTTTACCCGGTGAGCTTGCCTAAACGTGGCGATGTGTTCGTGTTTCATTATCCACCTGACACCTCGATTGACTATATCAAGCGCGTCATTGGCCTGCCTGGCGACAAGATTCAGTATAAAGACAAGCAGTTAACCATTAACGGCAAAGTGATCAACCTGGATTTTGTGCAGCCGTATCAATATGCCCTGAATGTGAATGATGAAAGCGGTAATGCACGTGCAGTGGATGTGACTGCGTCCCGCTTGAGTGAGCAATTGGGCGACGTGAAACACGATGTATTGATTCATGACATCATGAACCAGTATAGCCCTGGCAGCGCGGGTGACCGCCTGATGCAGGGCGAAACCATCACCGTACCAGAAGGTGAGTACTTTGCCATGGGCGACAACCGTGATAACAGTTCAGACAGCCGTGTCTGGGGCTTTGTCGCAGAAAAGCACCTGGTTGGTCGCGCATTCTTTATCTGGTTTAATTTTGACCAATGGCGCCGTATCGGGCAAAGTATTGGTTAAGCGCACGGTGAACCGTGTGGAAACAGACATCTTCTTGAGGGATCGTATTATGAATGACTCAAAGAGCGCTCACCAACACGGTATCGGCTTGATCGGCTTTTTGCTGGTATTAACCGCATTTGGCATCCTTGGCACCGTCGCCTTGAAGGCCTTGCCATCTTATATGGAGTATTATTCCATCCAGGCGACCGTGAATCGTATTGCACATGATCCTTTGCTGCAAAGCGACAGTGATATGCGCACCGCGTTTGATCATCAGATGCAAGTTGACAGCATCCGCGAGGTGACTGGTCGTGATTTGGACATCAGTGGCGGTACGGTGGCCATGCGCTACCAGAAGAAAATTGCACTCACAGACACCATGACACTGTTGATCGACTTTGATGCTACCAGCAAACCTTGATGGCTGGCTTGATCGTACCTAAATGAACGCACTCCCGGTATTACAAACCAGAATTAGTTACAGCTTTACGCAGCCTGCCTTGCTGCAACAAGCGCTCACCCACCGCAGCTTTTCTGCCACCAATAACGAGCGCCTGGAGTTTTTGGGCGATAGCGTGCTCAACTTTATTATTGCGCACCAGCTGTTTAATTTGTTTCCGCATTTGCCAGAAGGCGATTTAAGCCGTTTGCGCGCCAAGCTGGTGCGTGAAGCCAGCCTGGCTGAAATCGCGACCGACCTTAATCTGGGCGATGCGCTCAAACTGGGTGAAGGCGAGCTTAAAAGTGCAGGTTGGCGCCGCCCTTCGATCCTGGCGGATGCGCTGGAAGCGATTGTCGGTGCGGTCTACCTGGATGGCGGCTTTGACGCTGCCCAGCAAGTGGTAGCATTGTTGTATCGCGACAAGCTGCAAACTATAGATCCCAAAGCGATCGACAAAGACGCCAAATCACAATTACAAGAATATCTGCAAAGCAAGAAAATGGATCTGCCGGAGTATCAGGTCGTTTCTATTGAAGGTGAGGCGCATGCGCAAACCTTCACCGTGCAGTGTTTTATTAAAAAGCTCAAGCTGACCACCACTGGCGTGGGCACCAGTCGCCGTGTGGCGGAGCAACAAGCGGCCAAATTGGCCATGGACGAGATTCAATCATGACAGAAGAAATTACCCCCGCTACAGACGATTTTCGTTGTGGTACCGTTGCCATCGTTGGTCGCCCCAATGTTGGCAAGTCCACACTGCTGAATCATATTTTAGGCATGAAGCTGGCGATTACCTCACGCAAAGCGCAGACCACGCGCCATCGCCTGCTGGGCATTCATACCACAGACGATACCCAGTTCCTGTTTGTGGATACGCCGGGTTTCCAGCAAAAACATATTAATGCGCTGAATAAAACACTCAACAAAACCGTCACTCAGGTACTCACTGAAGTAGACGTCGTGCTGTTTGTGATTGAGCCGATGAAACTGGGTGAAGCGGACGAAATCGTCCTCAAACTGCTGCCTAAGAATAAACCGGTATTGCTGGTCGTGAATAAGGCTGACCTTATGGGCGACAAAGGTAATTTGCTGCCTTTAATCCAGGACTTTGATTTGCTGTTTGATTTTGCTGGCATTGTCCCGGTCAGCGCCAAAAAGAGTTTGTACCTCGATGAGTTGCTGTCAGCCGTGCGCGAGCACTTGCCACAACAACCAGCCATCTATGCCGAAGATGAGTTGACTGACAAGAATGAACGCTTCCTGGCCGCCGAGCTGGTGCGCGAAAAAGTCTTCCGCTTGCTGGGTGACGAAGTGCCATACTCTGTGACGGTAGAGATCGAGAAGTTTGAAACGGTTAAAAACCTGCGCCGTATTTTTGCCGCGATTATTGTCGACAAAGATAGCCAAAAGCCGATGATCATTGGCAAAGGTGGCGAAAAGCTCAAGCAAATTTCCACCGAAGCCCGCCAAGACATGGAAAAGCTGTTTGGTTCTAAAGTCTACCTGGAAACCTGGGTTAAGGTAAAAGGCGGCTGGGCAGACGATGCGCGTGCACTGAAAAGTCTGGGCTTCTAACAGCAGATTCACTACTGGCATTTTATGGCAGTAAAATCCCCCGATTCCGGTAGCCACAAGCAATCGCAGCAACCGGTTTTTATCCTCCACACCTATCCTTTTAAAGAAACCAGCCTCGTGGTTGAGATGTTCAGCCGCGACCTGGGGCGCATTGCCGCGGTGGCCAAAGGTGCACGGCGGCCACTGTCTGCCATGCGTGGCATGTTGCAATCTTTTCAGCAACTGGCAGGCACCTGGTCAGGCAAAAACGAACTCAAAACCTTGCACGAACTAGAGTGGATGACAGGCCTCACGCTGCTGCGCGGCGACGCCCTGATGTGCGGCTTTTACATGAACGAGTTGCTGCTGCGCTTGTTGCCGCGCGATGACGCCCACGCGCAACTATTCGAATATTACGCGCAAACCATACAATTACTGTCGACCTTGCAACAGGATGTAGGGAGTGGCCAGCTCGCCGAAATTCTGCGTCGGTTTGAACTCAAAATGCTGCAAGAGCTAGGCTATGCCGTCCCCCTTACACATGACGAAAACGGTGAAATTATCCATGCGGACGAAACCTATCGTTTTGAAGCAGATTATGGTGCCTGCTCACCTTCAGCGACCAGGAATGGCATGTTGATTCAAGGTGCGACGTTATTGGAGATGGCGCGTGGGAATTACACTAGCGTGACTACGCAATCACAAAGCAAGCAGTTGATGCGATATTTATTGCAGCATTATTTGGGCGAGAAACCGTTATATACGCGACAGTTGCTTGTGGACTTGCAGGATTTTTAAACGCGATTGTAATAAAATGTTGTTCTTCTTTGTGAGTGGTTGATTTCGCCTTTTCGGCGAGTTACTTTTCTTTGCTTGCACAAAGAACAAGTAACCAAAAGAAAGTGCACCCCAGCTTCCGCTTGTATCCTGCGTTGCTCGTCAAAATAAGCGGTCACGAAACTCAACCTTGTAGCTCACACAGAACGTGAGCTACTGCGGGATTCGAACAGTCGCTCCCTTCTTCCTTATTTTGCCTGCGCTACTCGGCGCGGCAGATGGGGACCCCGAACACCATGCGACTGCAACCGTCGGTGGTTATAAGAAAAGAGTTTGTTTTTTAACCGTCCAAACTGTGGTGCAGCTACTTAAATGAGAAGAATCCCATTCCATCACGCTGAGTAGCGGAGACGAAGTGGGAGTAGTCGGCCATCGTCTGTTCGAGTTCCGCGGTGGCTTGCGTCTTTTGCAAGCCGCTAGGGCGAGTTTCGATGGACGCCCACTTTGTTGAGCAACGCAAGGGAGCCGTAAGGCCGTGATGGCTGGGTGCCCTCTTTTTGGTTACTTTTTTGGGGCAAGCAAAAAAAGTAACTCGCCAACAAGGCGAAAGAAAATCTACCTTTAAATGCGAAGATACTTTCAATCAACTGGTAGACAAACTTGGATTTGGGATGGGCATGTCTGTTTGCCTGGAAACCTTTAAGTCTAAACAGGAATATCTTTCTATTTTTCACATGATTAATTTGGTTTACCATCATCAACAGTTAAAATATCGTCATTCACCCAATTACAAAGAGAGCTATGTTAAAACTAGGCGTTAATATTGATCACGTCGCAACCATTCGTCAGGCGCGTGGCACCAAATATCCCAGCGTGGTACAAGCAGCTCTGCGTGCTGAGCAGTCTGGTGCAGACAGCATTACCTTGCACTTGCGCGAAGACCGTCGCCACATGCAGGATGCGGATATTTTTGCGTTAAGGCCTTTGCTGCAAACCAAAATGAACCTTGAGTGCGCTGTCACCAGTGAGATGATTGATATTGCGATTCAGGTAAACCCGCAGGACGTCTGCCTGGTGCCTGAGCGCCGTGAAGAGCGTACGACGGAGGGTGGTTTGGATGTGCTCACACACTATGCCAAAGTGGAGCATGCGGTGAAGAAACTGTCTGACCAAGGCATCCGTGTGTCACTGTTTATCGCACCAGATTTGGCACAGATTGATGCAGCCGCCAAAATGGGCGCGCCGGTGATTGAACTGCATACGGGTACTTTTGCCGATGCTGAAACAGAAAAAGACCAGTTGGATGAACTGGAGAAAATTGACGCTGCACTCAAACATGCAAAAGCGGCGGGCCTGGTCGTGAATGCTGGCCACGGCCTGCATTATCATAATGTGCACCATATTGCGCGCTTGCCAGGTTTTGAAGAGCTCAATATCGGCCACGCCATTGTAGCGCATGCTTTGTTTGTGGGCTGGGATAGCGCTGTGCGTGAGATGAAGGCGCTGATGAAAGAGTTTTCACCTAAATGATGCAATTACACAATCATTGTGGAGAACATCAATGATTTACGGCATAGGCACAGATATTGTCGAAGTTGAGCGGATCGAGGCCTCACTGGATCAGTTCGGTGATAGCTTTGCCAAACGGATTCTGGCCAGCAGTGAGTGGGCAGATTACGAGGCGAGCAAACTTAAGGCGCGTTTTCTGGCCAAACGCTTTGCCGCAAAAGAAGCGTTTGCCAAGGCCATTGGCACCGGCATTCGTGGCGATGTCAGTTTTCAGAATATTGCGGTCACCCATGATGCGTTAGGGCGTCCTTTGTTGCAGTTGTCATCTACACTACAAGCCTTTCTCAAACAACATCATATTTACCAATCGCATATCAGCATCAGTGATGAAAAAAATCTGGCACTGGCCTATGTCGTGCTGGAAACGACCCAAGCAGCATGACAGCAGATCAGTTAGTGGATATTCAGCGCCGCTTTAGTGGCGTGCGCCGTTTATATGGCGAGCAAGGGTTGGCTGGTTTGCAGCAAGCGCATGTGCTGGTCATTGGCATTGGTGGTGTCGGCTCGTGGGCGGTTGAAGCGCTGGCGCGCAATGCGATTGGCAAGTTAACCCTGGTCGATTTAGATAATATTGCCGAGTCGAACATGAATCGCCAGATTCATGCGCTGGATGAAACGTTGGGCAAGGCCAAGGTGACTGCCATGCGCGAGAGGATCGCTGCGATTAATCCACTGTGTAAGGTGGCTGAAGTTGAGGATTTTGTCACCCCTGAAAATCTGGCCTCAATGTTGGCCGGACAGCCGGATGTGGTGGTGGATTGCATGGATGACACCAAGGCCAAGATTGCGCTGGCGGCTTACTGCAAGCAGCAGCAATTGCCGTTGATCATGGTAGGCAGCGCAGGCGGCAAGCTGGATGCGACGCGCATACGCCTGGCTGATCTGGCGCATGTACAGGGCGACCGTATGCTGGCCAAGGTCCGCAACCAGTTGCGACGAGACCATGGTTTTCCTAAAGCGTCAGATCACAAAAAATCAGCCAAGTTTGGCATTGCGGCTGTGTATTCGGATGAGCCGGTAGAGCGGCCTGAAGAGGCTTGTGAAACGTCATCGGCAGGGCTGACTGGCCTCAACTGTGCGGGCTATGGCTCCAGTATTTGCGTGACGGCCAGTGCCGGGTTTGTCGCGGCACAACAAGCGATTCAGCAATTGATTGCGCTTTCACGCATTTAAGTCTATTCAGTGCTCGCGGCACGCCATCGGCCAATCAGGTTGAACAATGTGGGTATGGTGGCGTCTATTTTAAAAAGCCGGGCATAAACACTGCATGTTTTCGTGCATCAACCACGCGGAAACCATCCATACTTAACTTTTAAATGCGCTGGTTTTCAGCTTGTCATCATGACTTCAAGCGACAGTGCTATCCGTTACAGTGTCATATGGGCCAAGTACGCTTAATCCATTAAAGGTGATTGCCATGCAATTGGATGTGTTTTTAAAGAAGGTTTCTATCAACCATGCCTTGAATGTGCTGGTCTGGCATATTGCCGAGGCGGGGATTGAAATTGCTGGGCTGATCAAGCAGGGTGCATTGGAAGGCGTCACTGAAAAAATGACCAGTACCAATGTGCAGGGCGAAACGCAGATGCAACTGGACATTCGCAGTCACGAGGTGGCTGTGGCTCACCTGCGTGCTTCGGCAGTGGTGGCTGGCGTGTTGTCAGAAGAAGTGGATGCGCCAGTCTTGTTTGAGACGCTGGATGCACCATTCCTGGTCAGCATGGATCCTCTGGATGGGTCTTCTAACCTGGCGATTAACGGGGTCGTCGGTAGTATTTTTTCTGTATTACCTAACACTGGCGTCGCGACGCTGGGTGATCAGGCCTTTTTGCAACCGGGGCAGGACCAACGTGCCGCGGCTTATATCATGTATGGCCCGGCCACCTTGCTGGTGCTCACCATTGGCCAGGGCACGCATGTATTTACGCTGGACCAAACGACGCAATCATTTGTATTAACGCAACAAACCGTGCAAATGAGCGAGGAAACGTCTGAGTTTGCCATTAACGCCAGCAATCAGCGCTATTGGCAACCTGCCGTTCAGCGCTATATTGATGAATGCCTGCAAGGCAGCGAAGGACCGCGTGGGCGCGATTTTAATATGCGCTGGTGCGCCAGTATGGTGATGGATGTGCATCGTATTTTGACGCGCGGCGGCGTGTTTCTGTATCCGCGCGATAGCAAGCAGCCAGTCAAGGCTGGGCGCTTGAGATTGTTATATGAGGCTAACCCCATGAGTTTGCTGGTGACGCAGGCTGGCGGGGCCAGTATAGACGGGCTTGAGGATGTGCTGGCGATTCAGCCGACGGCATGTCATCAGCGTGTGCCGGTCTTGTTAGGCGCTAAACAGGAAATCCAGCGCTTGCGTGATTATCATCAGCAGGTTTCAAAATAATAAAGGAGTATGACATGGCATTGATTTCGCTCAGGCAATTACTCGACCACGCCGCAGAACACAGCTATGGCTTGCCTGCGTTTAATATCAACAACATGGAGCAGATTCTCTCCATTATGAAGGCAGCCGACGAAGTCGACAGCCCGGTGATTTTGCAGGCCTCAGCAGGCGCACGTGGCTATGCCGGGGAGTCGTTTTTGCGCAAAATGGTCGAAGCGGCGATTGAGCAATATCCGCATATTCCGATTTGCATGCACCAGGATCATGGTGCTTCGCCCAAGGTTTGCCAGATGGCGATTCGCAGCGGATTCTCCAGTGTGATGATGGATGGCTCGCTGCGTGAAGATGGCAAAACCCCCGCCAGTTATGAGTACAACGTTGAAGTGACGCGTCGTGTCGTCGAATTCGCGCATGCGGTGGGCGTGTCGGTTGAGGGGGAGCTTGGCGTGCTGGGCTCGCTGGAAACCGGTATGGCAGGCGAAGAAGATGGCGTCGGGGCGGAAGGTAAGCTGGATGAGTCACAATTGTTGACCGATCCGGATGAGGCCGCCGCATTTGTGGAAGCCACCAAGGTTGATGCGCTGGCCATCGCCATTGGCACCAGCCACGGCGCGTATAAATTCACACGGCCACCTTCAGACGATACGCTTTCGATTGAACGTATTCGTGAAATCCATGCCAAAATCCCTAACACGCATTTGGTCATGCACGGTTCTTCTAGCGTGCCGCAATCCTTGCTGGAGCAAATCCGGCATTATGGCGGCAATATCAAGGAAACCTATGGTGTGCCGGTGTCGCAAATTGTAGAAGGCATTAAAAATGGCGTGCGCAAAGTCAATATTGATACCGATATCCGCCTGGCGATGACAGCAGCGATTCGGTGCCATATGGCGGAGCATCCGGAAGAGTTTGATCCACGCAAATATTTCAAGGAAGCCACCACGGCGGCGCAGCATTTGTGTAAAGAACGCTTTGAGGCCTTTGGTAGTGCCGGACAAGCGAGTAAGATAAAGGTAATCTCTCTGGAAAAAATGGCGGCTATTTACTAGCTCTGCATGACCATGAGATAAACAGCCTAAAAAAACAATGATAAATTGAGGGGGCATGAGCAAAGGAATCCCATCATGCGAGAAAAACTAGTCATTGGTAACTGGAAGCTGCACGGCGGCTTGCTTGAAAATCAAGGCTTGCTGAACAGGCTCAAGCAGGAGCTGCACGACCTGGAGGGCGTAGCGACAGCCGTGTGCTTGCCTTATGTGTACTTGTATCAGGCGCAAGACCTGCTGCAAGACTCGACGATTGCCTGGGGTGCGCAAAACGTCAGCCAGTTTACCGAAGGCGCGTTTACCTCCTGCATTTCTGCCAAAATGGTGGCCGAGTTTGGTTGTAGCTATACCATTATTGGCCATTCTGAACGCCGTGCCCTCAAACTCGAAAGTAACCAGGTCGCCACCAAGCGCCTGCTTAATGCCTTGCATGCCGGGCTGACGCCAATTTTTTGTGTCGGCGAGACCCAAGATGAGCGGGATGGCAATATGGCCGAATTGATCGTGCGCAACCAGATGCTGAACGTGGTGTATGGCCTGGATGATGAAGCTTTTGCGCTGGCCAAAAAATTCAATATGGTGATTGCCTATGAGCCTGTGTGGGCGATTGGCACCGGCGAGCACGCCACGCCTGAGCAGGCGCAGCGCATGCATGCATTTATCCGTATGATGATTGCCGAGCGCGACCGCGAGTTTGCCGAGCAGATTCGTATTGTCTATGGCGGCAGTATGGCGCCTAAAAATGCCTACAGTTTACTCAGCATGCCAGATATCGACGGTGGCTTATTGGGCCGTGCCGCGCTGGTCGCGGAAGATTTTGTCGATATCTGCAAAATCGCCAGCCGTTGCTACCAGCAAAAAACAGCGGTGCGTGAGTCATCGCGAGCCATCCCCGTGTTTGAGGCATGACTGTCAGCTATAAAGGGAATAAAAGCCATCTACCCACCAAGCTTTGCCAGCAATGCGGCAGACCCATGACTTGGCGTAAAGCCTGGGCTAACAATTGGGATCAAGTCAAATATTGTTCTGAGCGTTGTCGCCGCACACCATCAAAACACGTCAAATGAGAAACCTTGTCATTATTCTGGGCGACCAGCTAACGCTAGATAACCCTGCATTACACGGGTTTGACCCAACGCAAGATCATATCGTCATGGCAGAGGTTGCTCACGAGTCTCAGCATGTGTGGTCGCACCGGCAGCGCATTACGCTATTTTTATCTGCCATGCGTCACTTCGCCAACCAGTTGCGCGCACTACAATTCCCGCTTACTTATTTTAGCCTCGCGTCGCATGACTACCTGGATTTGCCTGCGATTTGGCAGGTCATGTTACAGCAGCATCAACCACAGGCAATCAAAGTATGTGAACCCGGTGACTGGCGTGTCTGGCAAAGCCTGCAGGCAGTGGCTAAGCAACATGCAACGCCTTTGCAAGTGCTGCAAGACACGCATTTTATGTGCAGCATAGACCAGTTCAAGCGCTGGGCCGCGAAATATGGCGAAAAAAATACTTCTTTGCGCATGGAGTTTTTTTATCGCGGCATGCGTAAAAAATACAATATTTTAATGACTGGCGATGCGCCTGCGGGCGGTGACTGGAATTACGACCATGACAATCGACAACCACTAGGCAGGCAAGGCCCGCAAGCGCTGGTGCCGCCGCCTGGGTTTACGCCAGATGCAATTACCCTGGAAGTACTCGCACTGGTCAAGGCGCGGTTTGCAGATCACCCGGGCCAGATGGAGGCTTTTGCCTGGCCAGTCACGCGCGAGCAAGCGCTCACCTTGCTTGCGCACTTTATCACCGAGAAATTACCTCAATTTGGCCCATATCAAGACGCCATGTGGCAAAACACGCCATATTTATGGCATTCACTGCTGGCCTCAGCGCTTAACCTTAAATTGCTCAATCCGCGCGAAGTGATCGCCGCTGCCGAGCAGGCGTATGTGAGCGGTCAGGCGCCATTGGGCAGTGTTGAAGGCTTTATTCGCCAGATATTGGGTTGGCGCGAGTTTGTGCGTGGGGTTTATTGGCTGGAGATGCCGGGGCTAAAGTCCGCCAATTATTTTCAGCATACGCGGGATTTGCCAGACTGGTTTTGGACTGGTGAGACGCAGATGCAATGTTTGTCGCAGTGCATCAGTCAAACCCTGCAAACGGGCTATGCGCACCATATTCAGCGGCTGATGGTGATTGGGTTGTTTTCGACCCTGGCGCAACTGTCGCCACAGCAGGTCTCTGACTGGTTTTTGGCGGTGTATGTGGATGCCGTCGAGTGGGTCGAGCTGCCAAATGTGGTCGGCATGGCTTTGTTTGCCAATGGTGGCCGTTTTACCAGCAAGCCGTATGTGGCAAGTGGCGCTTATATTCAGCGCATGAGCAATTATTGTGCGGGTTGCAAATACGACCCCAAGCAAAAAACAGGCGAGCGTGCCTGTCCGTTGACGACCTTGTATTGGGCCTTTTTAATCAAACATGAGGCTTGGCTGGCGAGCAATCCACGTACGCGGCTCATGGTTAAACATGTGGCCAAGATGACTGCAGATGAGCGGGATGCGCTTGGCGCATTTGCGGAGCAACGCTTGCAGCAACTGGCCTATTTGTAATCACACGTTTGTTTAATTTCATAAAACTGTCACATTTGACACAGGTTGAGTCGATACAATAACCGCCATGAAAAATACCACGCCTGCTCTGCTTGACAGAGACCTTAGCATTCTCAGTTTTAATGCCCGTGTACTGTCTTTAGCGCAGCGAGAGGACTATCCCTTACTCGAGCGTTTACGTTTTTTATGTATCGTTTCTAACAACCTCGATGAGTTTTTTGAGGTACGCATGCCCTTGCAGATGGAGGCTTACCAGCAAGGGGTGACCAGTGGCCCGGTGTCGGCCAGCACTTGTGAGCAAGTGGCCGAGATGGCGCAAGCGCTAGTAGCGCAACAATACCAGTTGTTTAATGATGCGCTGATGCCCGCCCTGGCTAAACAAAGCGTGCACCTGGTGTCTGGCGGTGTGCGTACACCGGAGCAAACCACCTGGGTTTCTAACTACTTCAAGCGCGAAGTGTTGCCATTTTTAATGCCGGTCTCGCTGGATCCATCGCATCCGTTCCCGCAGGTGGCCAATAAGTCGCTCAATTTTATTGTGCGTATTGCTGTTGATGACGAAGAAAAAATTGCCATTGTGCGTGTGCCGCGAGTGGTGCCGCGGCTGGTGCAGTTGCCGCCGTCTATCAGCAAAGGCGAGCAATGCTTTGTGTCATTGACCAGTATTATCCGCGCCAATCTGGAAGTGCTATTCCAGGGCGCCAGCATCCTGCATTTCTCCCAGTTCCGCGTCACGCGTAACAGCGATCTCGAGGTGGATGAAGATGATGTCATCAACTTGCGTACAGCCTTGCGTGAAGAACTGGCGCATCGCCAATATGGTGAAGCCGTGCGCCTGGAAGTCACACAGGAATGTGATGATACGCTGGCCGAGTTTCTGCTCAAGCAGTTTAACTTGCCGCCGCTCGCGCTTTACCGTGTTAACGGGCCGGTCAATTTGGGGCGTTTGATCCAGTTGCCAGACATGGCCAAGGGCGACCACCTCAAGTTTGTGCCTTTCCAACCGCATTGGCCGCGACATATCAAACGTAATACCTCCTTGCTGGCACAGATGCGTGAAAAAGACCTGTTGATTCACCAGCCTTACGAGAGTTTTGAGGTGGTGATCCAGTTACTGGAAGAAGCGGTCAAAGACGATCAGGTGTTGGCCATCCGCATGACGATTTACCGTACCGGTGCCGATCCTCGCATGTTGCGCTTGCTGCAAGAGGCCGTGCGCCGTGGCAAAGAAGTGCTGGTGGTGGTGGAGCTCAAAGCGCGCTTTGACGAAGAGGCAAACATTAACTGGGCGGAGGCCTTGGAGTCGGTTGGTGCGCAAGTGGTGTATGGTGTGGTTGGTTTAAAAACACATGCCAAAATGTTGCTCATCATGCGTAGAGAAGGCAAAGTGATACACCGTTATGGCCATCTTTCTACTGGTAACTATAACCCCAAAACCACACGCCTATATACAGACTGGAGCATGCTGACTGCGGATGCCAACCTGACACGCGAAATGGAAACGGTGTTCCGCCACCTGACCAGCGAGTTGCCGATTCCGGCCCTGAGACATTTGCTGGTGGCACCATTTACCCTGCAAAACAGCATGATCAAGCAACTGGAGAAAGCCCAGCGCCTGGCGAAACAGGGCAAACCGGCCAGGGTGATTGCCAAAATGAACGCCTTGACGGATGTGCCCTTGGTGGCGGCCTTGATGAAGGCTGCTAGCGCAGGTGTGGAGATTGACTTGATTGTGCGTGGTGCCTGCATCTTGCCAGTCGACTCACCCGCAGTCAAAGGCCGTATCCGCGTGCGTTCTATCGTCGGGCGCTTGCTGGAACATTCACGCGTGTTTTATTTTGAACTGGATGGACAAGTGCAGATGTGGCTATCCAGCGCCGATTGGATGAGTCGCAATATGATGCGGCGGGTTGAGCTCGCCTGGCCTATTAAAGATCCTGCCATGCAAAGCCGCATTTACCAGGAAAGCCTGCAGCTTTACCTGCAAGATAATAAAGATGCCTGGCAATTGGCAGAAAAAGGCCGGTATGTGCCTGTGGCACAATTGGCGCAGGATGCCGAGCCGCTGTCTTGCCAGAACCTGTTATTGCAACAATATCATTCCATGTAGTGCCGCGCGATGTCAGTTAAAAATTTGATTTTATGGCGTCATGCCGAAGCCGAAGTGTTATTGCACGGCGCCTCTGACCTTGAGCGCGCGCTGACCAAAAAAGGGCATAAGCAGGCCAAGCAAATGGCTAGCTGGCTCAAGAAATACCTGCCAAAACAGACGTATGTGCTGGTGAGTCCTGCGGTGCGTACGCGTGAAACGGTGGCTTATTGGGGCGATGATTGGCAAGAGGATAGTCGGCTGGCGCCTGAAAGGCCATTGGAGCCTTTATTACAGTTGCTGGCGCAAAGTCCGTTTGAGACCGTGATGCTGGTCGGCCACCAGCCCTGGATAGGAGAACTGGCAGCGCAAAGCCTGGGCATGCCAGACGGGCAGATCAGTATTAAGAAAGGTGCAGTGTGGTGGTTGCGGCTACCAAAATCGGGGCCACCCTATAAATTATATAGTGTGCAAAGCCCCGATCTGATTGAGTAAGCGGTGACTATGACCTGGCTACTTTAAGTCAGGTGCATGCAGGCTTATTTCTTTGGTCTGCCGGTTTTAATCGTTGGCACGGCCGCCATCGCTGCTTTCAACGAAGCGTCATCCATTGCTGATAGCAGCTTCAAGCCTGCTCTCAACAGTTCGCTCTTCTTGGCTGGTTTGGCCAGGCCTTCGAGGCGTTTTTTCAAGGTGGCGATTTGCGCATACTCTTCTTTTGGCATGGTGAAGCTGTCGCGCTCCATTTTTACCTTGCTGGCTTTGGGTTTGTCTTTTTCAGTCGTTGTCGCTGTTTTGTTCACCACTTTAATGGCTGAGCTGGCAGGGGCCACTTTTTTCGCAGCAACTGCTGTTTTTGCAACGGCTTTGGCAATCGGCTTGATCGCAGGTTTGGCCGTGGCTGGTTTAACAGTAGAGGGCTTTGCAGCAACAGGTTTCGCGCTGGCAGGCGTAGCAGCAACTGGTTTAGTTGCGACTGGTTTGGCTGGGCTGCTAGTTTTTGCAGTGGCTGGTTTATTGGCGCTCAAGGGTTTGGCGACTGGTTTGCTGGCCATGTGGTTCTCCTGAATTGATATTGTGAAAACAGTTTATACCGTTTTTTTCTAACGTCAATTGTCATAAATATTTCATATTTGTATGGTGTTATAGAGGCTGTTTTTCATGACAAAATGCAGCACCTTTAATCAGGGAGTATGAGATGCGCAGGGTATTGGTGGCAAATACCAAAGGAGGCTGCGGTAAAACCACTCTGGCCACTAATCTTGCTGGCTATCTGGCGCAACTGGGGCACAAAATCGTGCTGGAAGATATTGACCGCCAGCAGTCTTCAGCTGACTGGCTGGCGCGCCGCCCATCGCATGTTGCCACAGTGTTTAATGCCGAAGACCTTGGTAAATCTGCCTTACAGAAAGCGGATTGGGTGATTACTGACTCACCGGGCGGGCTGCGGGACAAAAAGATTTCTGATGCGGTGACCGAGGCTGACCTGGTATTGGTGCCGATTGCGCCATCTGCATTTGATATTGGGGCCACGCAGGACTTTTTAGAGTTGCTGGCCGAAGAAAAAGCCGTGCGCAAGCACAAGACGTTTGTTGGCCTGGTCGGCATGCGTGTGATGCCTCGTACGCGCTCAGCAGAGCGCCTGCTGGCATTTATGGATGAGTCAGGCTTTGCCGTGCTTTCCATGCTGCGTTCATCGCAGATTTATGTGACGGCAGCGGAGGAAGGCTTAAGTATTTTTGAATTGTCGAACAGCTTGAAAGAGGTCGACATTGCGCAGTGGAATCCGGTTACAGACTGGATTCTGCAAAACAGTTAAAGCGAGCCTGTGACAAACAGGGAATCAAAGGGAGTGCTATGAAAGACAAAGTGAATCCGGTGTATCTGGATAAGGTAAAACAATTGAGCGCAGACGAGGCCGAGCGTATTTTGTCACGTATGGGTGGCAAATTGCCTAAGCGTTTTATCAAGGAAAAGCTAAGCCAGGAAGAAGCGCTGGCCTTGCAGCTTGAGATTGAGGATGAACAATTGCAGGAGTGGCGCGATAAGGTGGTCAAGCTGCGCGAAGAAGACGAAAAGCGCGACAAGAAGAAAAAAGACTGAGTCAAAATTAACTAAATAAAAAACGGGCATCAAGGCCCGTTTTTTATTTAACTGTTTTGTTAACTGTGCCGGATTTCCAGCTGCCAGCCCAGTTTTTGCCATAACAGGCATTCTTCTTCCAGCAGGTAATGGGTTTGCGGATGCTGGCTGGCCCATTGTGACGACAGTGCCAGGATAAATTGCTGTTTATGGCGCTCCAACTGCAAGTGTTTGAGCGCTGGCAGGCGGCGCGAATGGCAGAAAATTACTGCCAAACGCAAGGCCATAAGCTGGCAGACCAGGTCCTGGTTATCGAAGTCTGCCGCCAGTTTGCGTAATTTGCCCTGATGGCCAAGCACCAGCAGGCTGATGGTATGCAACTCACTTTGTGCAAAGCCCATCAGTTCTGTGTTATCCAGGATGTAGGCGCCGTGTTTATTGCAGTCAGTGTGGGAAATGGCCCAGCCAATTTCATGACACAGCGCCGCCCAGTGCAACAGTGGTTTCTGGCTATCGCAAGCTTGCATGGCGTCATAAAAATACAAGGCGAGCTTGCTCACATTGTTGGCGTGGTCCATTTCGACGCCAAAGCGTTTACATAGCCGCGCAATCGATGCCTTGCGCAAATCTTCGGTCGCATGGTCAGAGCTCAGCATGTCATACAGTACGCCGTGGCGCAGCGCACCGTTGGCGACCAGCAGGGTGTCTAGTTTGAGCGTGTCGAATACCGCCGTCAGTACGGCTAGGCCGCCACCAATCACGGCGCGCCTGTCATCTTTGAGGCCTTCCATATTCAGGCGGTCGGCCGTTTTGGCCTTAATTAAAATTTGTTTCAGCCACTCCAGTTGTGTGCGCTCAATGCGATCGGTCGCAAACCCTGCACCGGCCAAGACATCCGCCACGGCGCCCACTGTGCCCGAGGCGCCATACGCTACTTCGGACTGGCCGACATAACGATTGGCAATCATGTCGATGATAGATTCGGCAGCAATTTCAGCACGCTCAAAGTTGCGCTCGCTAAACTGGCCATCGGCAAAATATTTTTGTGACCAGCCCACAGAGCCCAAACGCAAGGATTCGGTGACGTTGGCCTTGAAATGCTGGCCGAGGATAAACTCGGTAGAGCGCCCGCCGATATCTACTACCAAGCGTTTTTCGTCTGATTGCGGCAGCATGCGGCTCACGCCTTGGTAAATCAGGCGCGCTTCCTCCACGCCGGAGATAATCTCAATCGGATAGCCGAGTACTTTTTGTGCCTGTTTGATGAATTCGTCGCTATTGGCGGCTTCACGCAAGGTTTGCGTGGCAACCGCGCGTACATGCTCAGGTGCAAACCCTTTCAGGCGCTCGCCAAAACGGGCCAGGCATTTCAGGCCGCGCTCAAACGCCTGCGGTTTCAGGTTGCGTTCTTCATCCAGGTCGCCGCCTTGTCGCACAGCTTCTTTTAAATAGTCGACACGTAGAATCTGGCCGTCCACAACGCGCCCGATTTCGAGGCGAAAACTGTTGGAACCCAAGTCTACGGCAGCGAGTTGGGTGTCATGAGTAATATTTAGCATGCGATAATACGGGTAGGTTACTTAAGGTAGCGGTTAATGGCCTTGGGGTATTCTGGAAAATAGCGTTCAATCACGCTTAAATCAAAGCTTCTCAAAATACTGGTGTTAGATTCGCGGTCGAGCAAAAACTGGAAAGAAGCCGCCACCAGCTCGGCAACGTTGTGCTTGGCATCGAGCAACGGATCCGCATAATCAGGTTTGACACTGACTTGATGCGTAGTGATGTGCGACCCATGTACCGTGACAGAAAACGAGTTCGGACTGGTTTCAGTCACTTCAATAGTCGCCATGCTTGCCTCCCCAGACAAATGCTGCAAACAGTATAAATCGTTATGTTGGCAGAGGCCAGTGAAACTAATATGAAAATGAAACTGCATAGGCAGGCTTGATTTCATCAAACCGTCATGTCAAAAAAATAACATCAAAAAAACTCTAAGATACTATTTATGCGTCACTTATTTTACCTCGTATGCTTACTTTGCATTGCCCACAATGCCAATGCTGCACGCCCATTGGTCACCGATGATGCGCGTTTGACCAATGCCCATGGCTGCCAATTGGAAAGCTGGATGCGCAGCTATAAAGGCGGCCAGGAGCTATGGGCACTGCCTGCGTGCAATTTGGGTGAGAATTTTGAAATTACCCTGGGTGGCGGCAGCTATCGTAATAGCGATGACAACTATCACACTGAAGATTGGGTGGCCCAATTTAAGACCCTGTTTAAACCGCTGGAAACCAACGGCTGGGGCATAGGCTTTGCCGCCGGGCGCGTCATGCATCCGGATATTCAGCCTGGGCCCAACCAGTTGGGGAATACCTATTTTTATGTGCCGATTTCTTTCTCGCTGCGTGATGACGACGTGATTGTGCATGTCAACGTTGGCATGCTGCGCGACCGGCAAGAAGACCGCAACAAGGTCAATATGGGCGTAGGCTCAGAATTTAAACTTGGCGGCAACTTTAAAGGCGTGGCGGAGGTGTTTGGTGACCACACGCAAAATCCTTTTTATCAATTTGGCTTACGTTATTCGCTGGTGCCGGAGGTGTTCCAGATCGATGGCACAGTGGGGCAGCAGGTGAATGGGGATAGTCAGATGCAGTGGTTGTCGATTGGGGTGAGGTGGACACCGTAGGGGTTGGTTTTCTCAAATAATATTTTTTCGCCTTTAGGCGAGTCACTTTCTGGTGCTTGTCCCCCAGAAAGTAACCAAAGAGGACGACACCCAGCCATCACGGCCTTCGGCTCCCTTGCGTTGCTCAACAAAATAAGCCGGTCACGAAACTCGCCCTGACAAGCCACACACTTCGTGGCTTGTTGCGGAGCTCAGACAGTCGTTCCCTCTACTCTTATTTTGTTTCCGCTACTCAGCGTGATGGAATGGGATTTATCTCATTTAAGTAGCAGCGTGGAAATGTGGACTGTTTAAAAACCATATTCTGTTTTATTGAATTAGCTAGCGGTTGCAGTCGCATGGTGTTCGGGGTCCCCATCTGCCGCGCCGAGTAGCGCAGGCAAAATAAGGAGAAAGGGAGCGACTGTTCGAATCCCGCAGTAGCTCACGTTCTGTGTGAGCTACCAGGTTGAGTTTCGTGACCGCTTATTTTGACGAGCAACGCAGGGAACAAGCGGAAGCTGGGGTGCACTTTCTTTTGGTTACTTATTCTTTGTGCAAGCAAAGAAAAGTAACTCGCCGTAAGGGCGAAAAAACATTTCCTAAAAATCCCCAATATTCCAATCTAGCCATCCAAAATCTACTTCAACAAAATAATCCGATTAATCTGCCCCAACCTAAACGCCGTCTTACTCAATTTGCCCCCTTTTAGTGCCAATGGCCGAATCGGGCAGGGCGGGATACGCCGCCCATCTTCCAGCAGGGTGTCATCTTCTGCTGTCGATTGCCAAACGCCACCATTCACCGGCCTAAACTGCCAGCGGATATACCCAACTTTGGCACCCAATTGCAACATTTCGTCACGGTCTGGGGCTTCGCTGACCAGCAGTTCACTTTCGAGTTCTTCGTCATATTTGCCAAACGCCTGTTTGCAGGCGAGCGCTTCGTGTTCGCTGGCACCCACGTAGGTGCAGGCGCGGTGTTCTTCGCGTTGCACGTCCCACGCACCCAATTGCCAGGCGGCATCCAGCACGGCTTCTTCGACCACTTCTGGTTGCCGCCAGCGGTCATTGATTTGCAGAGCCGAGCCTGGCACTGGTTGTAAGATTGGTTTGAGCATGGGCAGGGCGGGAGTGGGTTGTTTGCGGAAGCCGTGCCAATGCAACATGAGTAGCAAAGGCGTATCTGCGCGCGGGACGGCGGTCAGCGTGACTGCGTAAAGTGGCAGTTTCATGACCTGCATTTGCTCGATTAACGTGTGAAAGAGATTCATACCTACTCTCCTAACCTGACATCTGAACAAAGAATGCTGCTTTACCAAATAGCTAGCAAAAAGTGTGCTGAATCCACCAGTTTGAATGGGTGAACAAACAGCCAATGGCATGTGTTGCGGCCTCTATGCATGCAGTGGCGGTATGTTTGAATCACAGATTAGGCTGCATCCAAGCAATCTCTTCAAATCCCCCTCTTGAAAAACGGTTTTTATTTCCCCATCTAAACGTAAATTTTTGTGTTCAACCCGTTTTTTGGAGAAATTGTCATGACGACAGCGACAGCAGAATCGCAATCTAAACAGACCATGGGCTTTCAGGCCGAGGTCAAACAATTACTGCAATTGATGATTCACTCGCTCTATAGCAACAAAGAGATTGTGTTGCGCGAGTTGATTTCCAACGCATCAGATGCGGCTGATAAGCTGCGTTTCGAAGCGATTTCTAACGGCAGCCTGTATGAAAATGACAGCGAGTTAAAGATCAATATCGCGTTTGATAAAAACGCACGCACCTTGACCATTGCCGATAACGGCATCGGCATGCGCCGCGAAGAGGTGATTAACAACATCGGCACCATTGCCAAGTCTGGTACCAAAGAGTTCTTCCAGAACCTGACTGGTGACCAAGCCAAAGATGCCAACCTGATTGGCCAGTTTGGCGTGGGTTTTTACTCCAGCTTTATCATTGCCGACAAAGTGACGCTGATCACGCGCCGTGCCGGTGAAACCGAAGCGATTAAATGGGAATCTGGCGGTGAAGGTGATTTCACCATTGAAACGACAGAAAAAGCCGGTCGCGGGACTGAAGTCATTCTGCATCTGCGCGAAGCTGAAGATGAGTTCCTCAACGATTGGAAACTGAAAACCATCATCCGTAAGTATTCTGACCATATCACCTTGCCTATCGTCATGAAAAAATCCGAATGGAAAGATGGCGAAAACGGCGAAGGCGGCCAGATGGTGGCTACTGACGAAGACGAAACCATCAACAAGGCCTCAGCCTTGTGGGCGCGCAGCAAGAGCGACATCACTGAAGAAGAATACAACGAGTTTTACAAACACGTTTCGCACGATTACGAAAATCCGCTGGCCTATACGCATAGCCGCGTAGAGGGCAAGCAAGAGTACATTTCGTTACTCTACGTTCCGGGCAAAGCACCGTTTGATTTATATGACCGCGATCGCCGTCAGGGCATCAAGTTGTATGTGAAGCGCGTGTTTATTCTGGAAGATGCAGAAAAGCTCATGCCGCAATACCTGCGCTTTGTGCGTGGTGTGATTGACTCAGCCGATTTGCCATTGAACGTGTCGCGCGAGATTCTGCAAGACAGCCGCGATGTTGAAGCGATTAAAAATGGCTCAGTGAAAAAAGTATTGAGCTTGCTCGAAGACGTGGCTGAAAACAAACCAGAAGACTACGCCAAGTTCTGGAACGAGTTTGGCCGCGTGCTCAAAGAAGGCCCGGGCGAAGACTTTGCCAATAAAGACAAAATTGCCGGCTTGCTGCGCTTTGCCTCTACCCACGCCGATACCGAAGAGCAAAATGTGTCGCTCAAGGCCTATATCGAGCGCATGAAACCTGAGCAAGAAGCTATTTACTACATCACTGCCGATACCTTTGCCGCGGCGAAAAACTCCCCGCACCTGGAAATCTTCCGCAAAAAAGGTATTGAAGTATTGCTGATGTCTGACAAGGTAGATGAATGGTTGCTGGGTGGCTTGACCGAGTTTGAAGGCAAGAAGTTGCAGTCCATCGCCAAAGGTGATTTGGACTTGGGTAAACTGGAAGACGAAGCTGACAAAGAAGCGCAAAAGCAGGTCGAAGAGAATGCCAAAGACCTGGTTGAGCGATTGAAGGCAGCCTTGGGCGACACCGTGAAAGAAGTGAAAGTGACGCATCGTCTGACCGACTCACCAGCCTGCTTGGTGGCCGGTGAGCACGATTTGTCCGGTAACCTAGCGCGTATTTTAAAAGCGGCCGGGCAAAAAGCGCCTGATAGCAAACCTGTGCTGGAAATTAACCCGACGCATAGGCTGGTGGAAAAGCTGGGCGCGGAAACTGACGATGCCAAGTTTGCCGATTATGCGCATGTGTTGTTTGATCAAGCCTTGCTGGCCGAAGGCGGCCAGTTGGAAGACCCGGCTAGCTTTGTGAAGCGTATGAACAGCTTGATTTTGTAGTAATAAAAAGCCACCTAAAGTAAGGTGGCTTTTTATTTCTTTTGTAGTACATGTGGCATTATTGAAACTATTAAATATGCAAAAAACGCTAGCTAAAGCCAGCCCCTTAATTTAAACGTTATACATAAGGTCCATCTCCGATGAGTTTCCCTTTAGAACTAACAGCTCAGATCAATAGCCACAATGGTAACTTCACTCGAAAGTTTACCTTAAACCGCGGACTCACAGTTCTGCTTGGGCCAAATGGATCTGGCAAGACGCACCTACTGAGAGGGCTAAAGCAAAGCCTTAACCAGCACATGAATGGTAAACATGTGCGTTTTCTCTCAGCTGGTCGAATGGGGTTGTTGGAGCAGTTCAGGTCAGATTATGACGGCCATCGTGGAGGCTCACCGAGATACGACGATGCGACCTATGGTAGTAAAAGTGATGCTGCTCGCAGGCATCGGATGGAAACCTTGAATGGGGACTTCCAGACGCTCGGAGAGCGGGCCGACATCCTGATAAAAATTCAGGAAAGATTGCGGAAGTTATTTAAACGTGACGTTCTTATTGATTGGGATGGAGGGGACCTAAAGATTTCTTTCTCGCGATTAGATATTGAAGCAAAGCCATATTCCTCTGGCCGGGAAGCATCAGGCTTAATGCAACTGGTTGGAATACTTGCCGCGCTTTATGACGATGAGGTGGGGGCGCTTCTTCTCGACGAACCCGAGGTGTCCTTACACCCCCAGTTGCAGGCCTTTCTTCTGAATGAAATTCTTAGCGTTTCTGGGCACCCCGGAGCCGGGACAAATAAGAAGATTGTAATAATCGCTACGCACTCAACAGAAATGCTCCAAATTAAAAGCCCAGAAGACTTGTTATCCCTCGTCTTTTGTTATGACCTCATGGCTGATCCAGTTCAGATCCCCCATGATGCAGGTGAACTGAAAAATAAGAAGGTACAAAGCCTAATCGCCCGACTTGGCCAAGAGCATAAATTGTCGCTATTTTCCAAACGACCTCTGCTAGTTGAAGGGCCATCTGATGTAATCATCTGCAGCGCACTCGGTGGCAAGCTAGATATGCACCTTGAAGCTGCCGGATCACAGCTGCTTCCCGTTATCGGCAAAGGGCAGATGCCAACTGTTGGTAAGTTGCTGCGACTTCTCGGAAAGACACCAGTGGCATTGGCAGACGCAGATGGTATATCTGATGGGGTTGAGCTTATCAACTCCTACCTGAACGACAACTCTTTCGCAGATAAACGTGCAAGCTCATTAGGCTTCTCATCTGCGATCCAAATGGCTGGCGCGATATACGCTGATTATTGCGCGTTGGTAGATAATCGATGGAGTGAAGTTTCCCCTCGCGCCGAAGTCCATCCATATTGGGTTAACCGGAAGGCCGATGAGGAGACGCAAGCAAGGCGCAGATCTGCTTTCTGTGCGTTGTTTACAACCGATGACGTTGAGTTATCGAAACTGGCGAAGGATGGCGCTTGGACGAACATCAAGGCTCGATTGATTGCCTTGCTTGCCTTACTTGAAGAGTGCGGTCTGTTCATTTTGCGTAAGGGGTCAATTGAGTCCTACTACCTAAGTTCAGATCAATTCACTTCGGTTGGAAAACCAAGTGCCGCTGTAAGTGAAATCGACTACCTCAATCAACTTTTACCTCAAGATATTCATGCTGCATATTCTGACGTGGTGCGCTGTATCCAATACGCCTCCAATGCTGAAGTCATTTGTGAGGCTGATGCGTTAAGAGACCTACTACTTTCGGTGGTTGCACCTGCACACGCCAGATTCAAGAGTGGCGACTCGTCGCCAAACTTCAATGTATTAGCCCGATCAATCCTAGGTGAGCGATCAAGAATATTTGGTCTGGTTGTTGAAGGTGAAAAACTTGTCATTTCGATTGAAAGTAAGATTCTCAATGTCAAAGGTTTTCCCATAGCTCTCGGAAAGGACGATGACGTGCTGAAATCTATTAATGTAGCCCTATCGACAAATGCATAGTTCGGCTTTCGAGCGGGCCCGCTGTGATAAATCCGTTTCGCGCCCCTCACTTCCACGTTATGCCTTACACTATAAATCACAGCTCAGTCGTTAGATTGTTGGAGGAGTCACTTGGAACAGGCGATATTTGGATTAGCGAGCATCATTCATCTTTGTATTTTTTTAGCTTTGTGGGTGCTACCTTTTTATCTATCCAACAAGCTTGGCAGCCTGATTGACACACGAATTAGGAACTTTGGTTTCAACCGACTATTTCCCACTCTATTGTTACTAGTTGCTGTAACTTGGGGATACGCAACTTATGCTGTGTTTAAGCGTGACTGTGATCTTATGCCAAAGCCAATTGTTTCCATAACGAAGCCTCAGCGACCTGATGGCTTTTCTTTTTACAACAACAGCAGCTTTCAGCCTGCTGCCGGTTATAGATGGGAGCCTGCGCTAGCGCGTGGATACTTTAAATATATAGATTTCGCGGAGCCCAAGCTTTTCATAAAAAAAGACCGCGCTGCCGATTTTGACTATTCAAAATATGACGATTTCAGTTTCCGACGGGCATGTGGTGGAAAAGTCATCTCCGTGAAACCCAGAATAGTAGAAATTAATAACTCTCGTTCATGTGGCCCATTCAAAGCTATTCCGAATGCTAAGACCATTGTCACCATTCTTCCAGAAAGAGCATCTAATTATTGGTGGCACCCTCCTATCTATGAATTAGTTATTCAAGTGAAGGACTTATCAAGTGGACAAGTAATCGCAAGTGCAACTGATCTCGTCATTGGCGGTGGTTTGGTTGGAGCTCTTCTACGTGTTATCGGCGGTGATCAAGACTACAAATTTCTCAGTTGTGGTTATGCATCGCCAAATATAGGTCCTTGGCGTCCATCGCTCGCTAGTAGGCCCAGATACTCTCAATATGAAGAGGCTGATACGAATTTTGTCGTTAATTCGTTCTCTGAAAATTAAGCGGAGTTGCCCATCCTACTGATTTGGCGGGCTTTATATATTTTATAGTTATAAAGATATTCAATTTTATTATTTATTGGTATTTAAGTGGCTTGCTATAGTGATTTCATCACATTTGTATGGAAGTCATTATGCGACACTTATCAAAAATCATTCCGCTGCTAGTTTCATTTTCTTTTGGTAGCGCCTGGGCGACTGACGGCTATTTTGCGCATGGCTATGGTGTGCGCTCACAGGGTGTGGGTGGCGTAGGCATTGCCTTGCCGCAAGACGCGTTGGCTGCTGCGGCCAACCCGGCGGGTTTGGGCAAGGTGGGCGACCGTATTGATGCCGGGCTCACTTGGTTTAGGCCGGTGCGTGAGTCTGAAATTGAAGGTAATGGCTTTGGTTTCAACGGCACTTACAAAGGCAACGATACGCAGGATTTCTTTATCCCTGAATTTGGCTATAACAAACAATATTCCGAAGATGTGACACTGGGCGTGAGTGTGTATGGCAATGGCGGCATGAATACCGATTATAAAAACGGTGTGAGAGCATTTAGTAGCCAGGGCAGCGCCGGGGTAGATTTGATTCAGGTATTCGTGGCGCCGACGGCGACCTGGAAAGTTTCTGAAAAGCATATTATTGGTGCCTCGTTAAACCTGGCTTACCAGCGCTTTGAGGCTAAGGGCTTGCAAGGATTTGATAATTCGACATTCAGTGCCGCACCCGGTAGCGTCACGAATAATGGCCACGACAACTCGTATGGTGCCGGTGTGCATATCGGCTGGCTGGGTGAGATTACCGATACGGTGACCTTGGGCGCGACTTATCAGAGCCGCACGTATATGAGCAAGTTTGATAAATACAAAGGCCTGTTTGCTGAGCAGGGTGACTTTGATATTCCATCGACCTATGGTGTGGGCGTGGCGGTGAAGGTGACCCCGGCATTGACGTTGGCGGCGGATTTTCAACGCATTAATTACGGTGAAGTAGATGCAGTGGGTAATGCATCGCAGGCCAATTTGTTTAATGGCCTGGGCAATGACAATGGCGCCGGGTTTAACTGGCAAGACGCCAAAGTGTATAAGATTGGTGCTTTGTATCAATATAGCCCGAGCTTGACCTTGCGGGCGGGGTTTAACCATGTCGATCAGCCGATTCGTCGTGGTGATACCTTGCTGAATATTTTGGCGCCAGGCGTAGTGAAAGATCATCTCTCGCTGGGCGCAACCTGGGTGTTAAG
Source organism: Methylophilus sp. 14 (assembly GCF_015354345.1). GTDB lineage: Bacteria > Pseudomonadota > Gammaproteobacteria > Burkholderiales > Methylophilaceae > Methylophilus. Next base: position 617,242 of record NZ_JADKYS010000002.1, read on the forward strand.
CCCGCAATCTGAGTTGTCATTCTCTTATACGCATGCGTTTGAAAATAGCGTCAATGGTAGCAACTCGATTCCGGCGGCGTTTGGTGGTGGCGAGGCAAACCTCAAGATGTATCAGGATGCTTTGGGCGTGGCCTATACCTGGAAATTGTAAAACTCTTTTATTTTCGTCATCTTCGGGCGTTATAATTAAAAGCCACAGCATGAAGTTGGTGGCTTTTTTTATGTCTGACATATTCTTGCTGTAGGCTTGTTTTTTGCTTTTGGCTCATGTAAAGCAAATTTGTAATCAACACCTCAGGGGAAGATGTATGGCTGCCAATGTGAAAAAAACACCCAAAAAGACGGATAAAGCAGACACTGCGCAGGCCGTCGATGAATTCTTGCTCGAGCAACTGCCGATTCCACAGGCGTTGCGCAATCACCTGACTTTTTCTATTGGTAAATCAAACTCTTGGGCCACCACGCGCGATTGGTATCAAACCGCTGCCTTTACGGTGCGCGACCATTTGATGAGCCGCTGGGTGAATACGCGCGATGCTTATCGTGATGCCAATACCAAGCGCGTCTATTACCTCTCACTGGAGTTTTTGATTGGTCGCATGCTGTCTAACGCCGCACTTAATTTGGGCATTGCACCGGAACTAAGCGAGGGCTTGCAGGAGATCGGCCAGAAGTTGGAAGGCGTGGCCGAGCTGGAGCCGGATGCTGCTTTAGGTAACGGTGGCCTGGGCCGACTGGCCGCGTGCTTTGTTGACTCGATGGCGACCATGGATATTCCGGCGACCGGCTATGGCATTCGTTATGACTATGGCATGTTCAGACAAACGATTGAGAATGGCCAGCAGAAAGAAAACCCGGATAACTGGTTGCGCTACCAAAATATTTGGGAAGTGCAGCGCCCTGAGCATACCTGTGAAGTGAAGTTTTATGGCCGCGTGTTGCATGTGCATACCGAGCACGGTATTGAGCACCATTGGGTAGACCACGAAACCGTGGTGGCCATGCCTTATGATGTGCCGGTGCCTGGCTATGGCACACAAACCGTGAACAACCTGCGGTTATGGTCAGCCAAGGCGACCAACGAGTTTGACCTGGCGCACTTTAATGAAGGTAATTACGAAAAATCAGTTGAAGGCCGTCACAGCGCAGAGACCATTTCACAAGTGCTGTATCCCAACGATACTTCTGAGTCTGGCAAAGCCTTGCGCCTGAAACAGCAATACTTTTTTGTGTCTGCCTCAACCCAGGATATTCTGCACCGCTTTACCAACTACAACGCTGACTGGAACACGCTGCCGGAAAAAGTGGCGATCCAGCTCAACGATACGCATCCGTCCATTGCGGTGGCGGAAATGATGCATCAACTGGTTGATCACTATCACTTGCCATGGGATAACGCCTGGAAGCTGGTCACCAAAATGTTTGCCTACACCAACCACACCCTGATGCCAGAGGCGCTGGAAACCTGGTCGGTGGATTTATTTGGCCAGTTGTTGCCGCGTCATTTGGAGATTATTTACGAAATCAACCACCAGTTCTTGCAGATGGTCAACCGTCGTTTTCCGGGCGATACGGCTTTGTTGCAACGTGTGTCGATTATTGATGAAACCCATGGCCGCCGGGTACGCATGGCGCATCTGGCGATTGTCGGTAGCCATACCGTCAACGGCGTGGCCGAGCTGCATAGTGAGTTGTTAAAAACCACTTTGTTTGCTGACTTTACTAAAATCTACCCGGGCAAATTTACCAATGTCACCAATGGTATTACGCCGCGCCGCTGGTTAAACCAGGCCAATCCTTTGCTGACAGAGTTGTTAACCAAACATATTGGCGCTGGTTTTCAGAAAGACCTGAGTTTGATCAAAAAGGTTGAGCCGCTTGCTGATAATGCGGCGTTCAGAAAAGCGTTCCGTGAGGTGAAAAAAGCCAACAAGCAACGCCTGGCCGACAAGATTCTGCAAAAAACAGGCATCGCCATTAATACCAATGCTTTGTTCGATGTGCAGATTAAGCGTATACACGAATACAAGCGCCAGTTGTTAAATGTGTTGCACGTGATCACTTTGTATAACCGTATCCGTAGCGGACAAGTGAGCCAGCATACGCCGCGTGTAGTGATTTTTGCCGGTAAAGCCGCGCCTGGTTACTGGCTTGCCAAGCAGATTATCCGCCTGATTAACGATGTGGCGACCATGATTAATAACGATCCGGCTGTCAATGACCAGTTAAAGGTGGTGTTCTACCCTAACTATGAGGTGAGCGCGGCAGAAATACTGTTTCCGGGGGCAGATTTGTCCGAGCAGATTTCTACCGCAGGCACCGAGGCCAGCGGCACCGGTAATATGAAAATGGCGCTCAATGGCGCGCTGACCATAGGTACGCTGGATGGTGCTAACGTTGAGATTAAAGAAGAAGTCGGCGATGAGAATATCTTTATTTTTGGCCTGACCACGCCTGAGGTCGCGCAACTCAAAGCCAGCAACTACAACCCGTGGGATTATTACCATGGCAACAGCGAGCTCAAGCAGGTGATCGATATGATAGGTAACGGTTTCTTCTCGGTAGAAGAGCCTAGCCGTTACCAGGCCATTGTTGACACCTTGTTGCACAAAGGCGATCAATACCTGTTGCTGGCCGATTATGCCGCGTATGTCACCGCGCAAGAAAAGGTCGCCGCCTTGTATCAGGATGAAGAAGCCTGGTCACGCATGGCGATTTTAAATGTGGCGCGGATGGCGAAATTCTCCAGTGACCGCACCATTGCAGAATACGCACAACGCATCTGGCAGGTTTCACCATTTAAAGCCTGATTTTGTATCTGGTAGCGTAAACAAAGCAAGTCCATCTGGACTTGCTTTGTGCTTTATGGGTACACTGCATTTAACTTGTTAAAGAGCGTTATCATGAAAAATACAGCATGGGTATTGTTGGCCGGTTTGTTAATCACAGACGCACAAGCATTGGACCTCAAAGGCTTGGGTGAGATGGTTGAAAAGGTCGGCGGCAGCACGACCAGCAGCAGCGGTGGCAGTAACAGTGCCGTGAGCAACTTGAGCGAACAGGAAACCAGCGACGGCCTCAAGCAGGCACTTAACCAGGGCGTGAGCAAGGCGGTTGGCCTGCTGGGCGCCACTGATGGCTTTATGGGCAATAAAGACGTCAAAATCCCGTTGCCAGATTCATTAAAGAAAATTGAAAAAGGCATGCGCATGGTTGGGATGGGCAGCCAGGCCGATGAGTTGATCCTCAAAATGAACCGCGCCGCCGAACAAGCTGTGCCTGAAGCCAAAACGCTGTTGGTGAACTCGGTTAAACAAATGAGTGTGACCGATGCTAAAAATATCCTCACCGGCCCGCAAGATGCTGCCACGCAATATTTCAAGAAAACGACTTCTACCGATATGGCGGCCAAGTTCCTGCCTATCGTGCAAAAAGCCACGGCCAATGTGCAACTGGCAGACACTTATAATAAATATGCCGAGATGGGTAGCAAGTTTGGCGTGATTAAAAAAGAAGATGCCAATATTAACCAGTATGTGACGCAGAAAGCACTGGATGGTGTGTATCTGATGATTGCCAAAGAAGAAGCCGCCATTCGCCAGGACCCAATGGGCCAGGCCAGTAATCTGCTCAAAAAAGTATTTGGTGCTGCCAAGTAGCTGATTCTGATCAGCTTCTATATTGCACCCGCGCGACGGCGCGGGTGTGTCGACATAATTCCTTCTTTTTACTTTAATCCTTTTGTCATGATGCGCCTCTAATCTGCACGGCATGTGCAGGTGGTGCAAATGAGCAGTCAAAACTCTTCAAACAATTCTTTCGTGGTTTGGCGTCTGCTGGACGGCAAACCGGGCCATGAGCATCAGTCCTTAGGCCTGGTCAATGCCATGCAGCAGCGTTTGGCGATGCAAGTGGTGGATATTCCTGTGGGCCGTAGCGGCGCTGGCTGGTTATACCTGGCGGCAGGTGTCTGGCCTGCTGGCAAATCGCTGCCAAAGCCGGATTTAATTGTGGGTGCCGGTCATGCCACACACGGCCATATGCTGGCGGCCAAGCGTGCTTACGGTGGACAAACCGTGTGCATGATGCAGCCGAGCCTGCCTGCCGAACTATTCGATGTTTGCCTGATTCCTGAGCACGACCAATACCGTGGCTTTTCCAGTTTTATCGAAACACGTGGTGTGATTAACCATATCCAGCCTGCAAGCGCCGAGAAAAAAGACAGCAATCAGGTGCTGATTATGGTTGGTGGCCCCAGCAAGCATTTTGAGTGGGACGAGTTAGGCGTGATTGCGCAAGTCTATGACCTGGTGCGCAAGCATGTTGACGTCAATTTTATATTAACCACTTCCAGACGCACGCCTGCCAGTTTTGTGTCGGCCATGCAGCGCGTCAAACTAGCTAACCTGACGATTATCCCGATTGCCGATACGCATAAAGACTGGGTGCAAACGACATTGGCACGTGTGTCTAGCGCCTGGGTGACTGAGGACTCTGTTTCTATGGTCTATGAAGCACTCACGGCGCAAGTGGCGGTCGGCCTGATTAGTCTCTCCGCCAAGGGCAAGAGCCGGGTCAGCCGCGGTATCGAAAAGTTAATCGACCGCCAACTGGTCACGCGTTACGACCCTTACGGGGTATACCGCCAGTTTATGCGGCCTGTGCTGGGGTTTAATGAAGCCGGGCGCTGCTGCGACGCGTTGCTGGCCCATTTTAGCGAATCTTCTGCAGGCCGTCGCTTGGTGTCACGACTCACTTAATTGTTGAATTCTTGTTTTGCGTAAACTGACCGTGTTACAAATATTACCTGCCTTGCAATCGGGCGGGGTAGAGCGGGGCACCTTAGAGATTGCATCGCACCTCGTGGCGCAAGGGCACCGTTCTTTGGTGATGTCTGCGGGTGGCCGGATGGTGGCCGCACTAGAGGCGGCAGGCAGCAGCCATTTCACTGACGCCATCGGGCGCAAGTCTCTGCTGACCTTGTTAATGATCCCCAAGCTGCGTGCGCTATGGCGGCGCGAACAAGTCGATATTGTGCATGTGCGTTCGCGTTTTCCGGCATGGGTGGTTTATTTGGCCTGGAAAGGCATGCCTGCGGCACAACGTCCGCGTCTGGTGACCACGGTGCATGGTTATTACCGGCCGGGTTGGTATAGCCGCATCATGACCTGTGGTGAGCGCGTGATTGTGATTTCAAAAACGATACAGGCTTATGCGCAACACGCCTATCAGGTAGATCCACAAAAAATGCAGCTCATCTACCGCGGCGTGGATACTACTCAATACCGGCCCGGCTATCAGCCGGACGATGGCTGGAGGCAGGATTGGTTTGCTGAATACCCACATACGCGCGGCAAGCGCCTGCTGGTGTTGCCCGCCAGAATTTCGCGCTGGAAAGGCGCAACAGATTTTGTCGAGATGTTGCGCATCGTCTGCCAGCAGCATCAAGACGTGCATGCCTTGCTGGTGGGGGAAGTGGCGATTGATAAACAGTGTTTTGCAGCGAGTTTGCAGCAAAAGATTCATGCGGCCGGTTTGGCTGAACACATCACGCTGACTGGCTATCGCCAGGACGTGAAACAGATCATGGCGATAGCCAATATTGTGTATTCCTTATCAACCGAGCCTGAGGCGTTTGGCCGCACCACGCTGGAAGCCTTGAGTTTGGGCGTACCGGTGATTGGTTATGCGCACGGCGGGGTGGCCGAGCAATTGGCGGCACTGTTGCCGGAAGGCGCAGTGCCAGTGGGTAACGTGGCGGAGGTCGCCATGCTGACACTGAGCTGGCTGGCACAAGCGCCCACCGTGTTACCTAATACGCAATTCTCATTGCAGGTGATGCAACAGAAAACGCTGGCTGTGTACCAGGATGTGATGGCTGATGCCGGGCGAGGAGATTGACCATGCGTGATCACGCAAATACCGCCCTCGCCATGCCGCGCATATTGATCAATGCCTGCTTGCTATTTGCCGTGATGATCATTGCCTGGAGCCCGTTTTCTGGCGGCGCAAGATTACCCGCCTTGTTGCTGGCGATAGTGGGTGCTGGACTGTTACTGGCAAAGCTTTCAGCATTACGCGAGCAGCGTGCAGTGCGCCGCTGGACCGTGGTGTTTCTGCTGTTATGGCTACCGATGTGGTTGTCATTGCTGCATGCGTTTGATGTCAAGGCCACATTTGCCGCTATCGCCTGGTTTAGCCTGATGTACCTGGCAGGCGTGACCCTGGTTGTGTTGTTGCAGCAGGCGCAGGTCAGGCAGTTACTCGCGCGCTGGCTAGGTTGGGTCATTGCCCTGTGGATATTAGATAGCGCGATTCAATACCTGTTTGGGGTGGATATGCTGGGCATGCCCAAAACGTCTGAGGGCCGCATTACCGGCATGTTCAGCGATTTGCACCAAGGCATTCTGATGTTGGCCGTGTTGCCACTTGTTTTTTATCACTGGCAGACTAACTATGGCTGGCTGGCCTGGGCGATGTTGCTGGGTGCCGGTGTGGTGGTGGTGTTATCGGGTGCCCGCGGCTATCTCTATATTTATATGTTGCTGTTGTTATTGGGATTATGGCGTCGCCAGCCTGGCTGGAAAGCATGGCTGGCGGTGTTGGCGTTGCCACTTTTGATCGCCTTCCTTGCCAGTGTGTTAAATCCTCAATTGGCCAAATACAAGTTGCACAATACCCAAGCCATTGCGGCAAGCGGACAAACGGTATTTGAACGTGTCAATCATGCGCTCAGCTATCGCCTCAATTTGTGGGAAACCGGCCTGCATATGTGGCAGGCAGAGCCTGTGACCGGCATAGGCAGTAATAACTATAAACGTGCTTATGCGCAGTATGCTAGCCGCGCGGATGACCGTTTTGTGGCTAACCGTACGCATAGCCACAATATCTACGTTGAATGGCTGGCGGAAACCGGGCTGGTGGGTGGCTTGGGCTTGGTCTGTATCATCGTGTTGTGTGTGCGCTGGTTCAGGCAGGCAAATGTGCTCAGCCAGCATCAGGCATGGCCTTATGCCTTGCCATTAATGGTGATTTACTTCCCGATCAATACCACCCAGCCGATGCTGGTGCCGTGGTGGTTTCCAGTATTACTGTTACTGGCCTGCGCATTGATTGCCAGCCTGGAGCGGAGCCAAGATGACCACGCAACCTAGGCTGATGTCATACCAGGATGCCGATTGTTTGAGCGCTACGCTGGATTACACCGTCGTGCGCGACTTGCCACGCGACCCGGCCATTAGGCGCATCCTCATCATGAAGTGGGGTGGTATGGGCGATATCGTCATCAGTACCGCCATCATGGAGGATATCCGTCAGGCGTTTCCACAGGCCGAATTGCACCTGAACACCATGCCGACCTGGCAATCGCTATTTGCTGATGACCCCAGGTTTCAGCGGGTGTGGTGCGTGAACTTGCAGCAAAAGCCAGGCCGCTGGCGCGCTTACAAAGAGTGGCTGGCAGAAGTAGTGTCTATGCAATACGATTTGATGATTGACCTGCAAACCAACGATAAAAGTCGTGGTTTGCTGGCGATGCTGCGTTTGATGGGCAAGGCACCAACTTGGTTATTGGGTAATCACCCGCGTTTCCCTTACACCATTCGCCAGCCGCAGCGCCTGCCACAGGCACACAGTTTCCAAATCATGCAGCAAACCTTGCTGGCGGTGGGTATTCCTTTGCACACGCATGGTCCCAAGTTACATATTGCGCCATCTGCAGTGACGGCTGCTGAGCAGTTGTTGTCGCAACATGGTTTGCAATCCAAATCGTTTGTGGTTTTTTTGTGTGGTAGCCATGCCAGTGGCCTGACCAAGCGTTGGGGGACAGCCAATTATGGCGCCTTAGTTGAGTATTATCTGCAGCAGGGCCAACGAGTGGTTTTGCTTGGCGGACGTGATGAGGCAGAGGAGTGCCTGGCGATTGCCCGCCCATATCCGCAGCAAGTGGTGAACTTATGCGGGCAGACCCGTTTGCTCGAGGTGCCCGCGATCTGCGCGCATGCCAGCGCGATTGTGGCCAATGATACAGGTACGGCGCATCTGGCCGCGGCGACGCACACGCCCATGACAGTGATCTGTGGCCCGACCAATCCCTTGCGGGTAAAACCGCCAGGCCCGCAGGTGCAGGCCGTACAACTGGACCTCCCGTGCAAGAACTGTTATGCCAAGCAGTGCAGCCATCACAGCTGCATGCAACAACTCACCCCGCAACGCATCCTGCCTTATGTGGCTGAGGCTAGCCATGCTTAAGGTGATTTGGTGGGGGCGGTCCGACCGCAATTATTCGCGCAACCGGATTTGTCGGCAGTTGCTGCAATCTATGGGCTATGAGCTGATTGATTTTTCACCGCGCATCAGTGCCCTGGCCGATATTGAAGCACAGTTAAAAGGCCTGCGCGCAGACCTGGTGTGGGTGCCCTGTTTCCGGCACCGCGATGTGGCGGCCGCGACGCGATGGGCGCGCAAGAAAAACATTCCTGTGTTGTTTGACCCTCTGATTAGCGCCTGGCAAAAACAGGTCTATGAGCGGCGGAAGTTTGCGGTTGATAGCAGGCAGGCCCAACAATTATTGCGCCGCGAGTCACAATGGCTGCAAGCGGTGGATATGGTATTGCTGGATACCGAGCCACAACAGCACATGTTTACGCAGCGCTTTATGTTGTCACCGACAAAAACGGCCTGTGTGTATGTGGGTGCTGAGCAGCCCTTGTTTACCCCGGTGGAAGTTGAGCCATGTCCGGCGGCGATTGAAGTATTGTTTTATGGCAGTTTTATTGCCTTGCATGGGATCGCAACCGTGATCAATGCCGCCAAAATGACCGTTGGCCAGTCCCATATTCAATGGGTGCTGCTGGGAGATGGGCCGGAAAAAGCCAGTGCACAACAACAGGCGGCGGGCGTGGCCAATGTGCGGTTTGAGGCGGGCATTCCTTATACGCAACTGCCACACCGCATCGCGCAAGCGGATATTGTGTTGGGCGTGTTTGGGGATTCGGAGAAAGCTGCACAAGTGATTCCTAACAAAGTATTCCAAGCATTGGCCTGCGCAAAACCGGTGATTACGCGTGCCAGCGCGGCTTATCCGGTTGAGTTAAGTCATGGCAGGCCGCGAGGGTTGTGGCAAATTGAAGCCGCTAATCCGGTTGCGCTGGCCGAGGCTGTGGTGCAGTGGTCGCGTTGTGCTCGTGACCAGGGGCAGGCTGCGCATGGTTGGTATCAAACGCATTTTTCAGAAACACGCCTACGGCAGCAGCTTACGTCGGCGCTTAACGCCATCGGTTTGCCGGTTGCCTGATGTTGGACGTCCCTTTATGACCTGCGCACGCATCCTTGTTGTGACATTGTCGAATATCGGCGATGCCATCATGACTACGCCAGTGCTGGCCTGTTTGCATGCCCAATATCCTGATGCGCGCATAGATCTGGTCTGTGATGTCCGCTCATCCGCCTTGTTTGAGCCATGCCCTTATATGGGCCGATTGTTTAAACGGGACAAAAAGAGTGGCTGGAAAGGCTATTGGCAACTGATCGCTGCGTTAAGGCGAACGCACTACGACGTCATTGTAGATTTACGCACCGACTTTCTGCTGTATTTGCTACGCGGAAAGCGGAAATTCAAAAAGCTATCCAATCAAAATACCCTGCATGTACATTCGGTAGAAAAACACCTGGCCGCCATACACAGCTTGGTTGGCCATCGCACGTCGCCTGCACAGTTATGGGCCAGCGAGCAAGATCAGCAAACCGTGGCCGCACAGTTTCCAACACCAGGTCGCTGGCTGGCGCTTGGGCCCGGGGCGAATTTTGCCGGAAAAATCTGGCCGGTTGAACGTTATGTGGCCGTCGCCAACGCCTTGGCTGCGCACATTGATGGCGTCGTTTTGCTGGGTAGTGCGGCTGATCGCTCACTGGCAAAGCAGTTTACTGCGCAGGCTACCCTGCCGGTCTACGATGCGTGTGGCCGTTTGAGCCTGCCGCAATCCTACGCACTGCTTAAACAATGCCATGTGTATCTGGGTAATGATTCTGGTCTGGGCCATATGGCTGCTGCCGCTGGGCTGCCTACCTTCACCCTGTTCGGGCCAGGCTCCCCTGTGCGCTACTTGCCGTGGTCCACGCAGGCGCATTTTATCCAGGATCCGCAACAGAATATTTTGGGCATCACCGTGCAAGAAGTAGTGGATAGATTGCACACATTACTGCTGCAAACGGACAGGTAAGTACATGGCAAACATCTACACAGAGTTACAACAGGTATAAATAATTCTCATGAATCATACGCAGAGCGCTTACACACAATTGGCCAGGCTGATGGCCTATATCAAGCGCTATTGGCTGACATTTGCCATGGCCTTGGTCTGCCTGGTGGTGCTCTCCGCCAGTAATACTGGCTTTTTGAGTACGATCAAGCATGTGACAGATGAAGGTTTCGCCGGTCACGCAGAAAACAATTCACGTATTTATCTGGCTGCCATGCTGTGTGGCCTGTTATTTGTGCGGGCGCTGGCCGGGTTTGGCTCCAATTACCTGATGCGTATCGTCGGGCGGCGCGTGATTGAAGATGTACGCAATCATGTGTTTGGCCATATGCTCACGCTGCCCGCCAGTTTTTTTGACCAGCATGCCATCGCCAATATCACCACCAAAATGACCTTTGATTGTGAGCAACTATATAGTGCAGTCACCAAAGTCATTATTTCCTCCATCCGCGACAGCCTGACCATTATCGGCATTGTGGCCTATATGTTATACCTGGACTGGAAGCTGACCATGGTATTTTTAATGCTGGCGCCGCTGATTACCCGCTACCTGAAGAAAATGACGCCCAAGCTGCGCAACTCCGGCAAACAGGTGCAAGCCAGTATGACTGATATGACGCAAGTCATTGAAGAAGCCGCCAGCGGCCAGCGTGTGGTCAAGGTGTTTAATGGGCAGGCCTATGAATATCAGCGTTTCAGTAATATTGCCGCTACAAATCGGCAGATGATGGTGAGGTTGGGGCGTATTTCAGGCCTGAATAGCATGTTTGTCGAAGTGTTGGCAGCGATTGCGTTGGGGACAGTCATTTACTATGCCGCCGGCGAGTTCACCGCTGGCGAGTTCGCCGCTTTTATCGGTGCATTGTTGATGTTGATTGGCCCGGTCAAAGCCATTGCTTCTGTCAATGAAGATGTACAAATTGCGGTGACCGCCTGCCAGAGTGTATTTGCCGTGCTGGATACCCCGGCAGAAAGCAATCAGGGGCAGTTGCTGCTTGGGGCGCCCATTAAAGAGATTCAATTGCAGAATGTGGCTTTTAAATATCCTTATGGGCAACATGCGGCATTGAAGCAGCTTAACCTGACGATTCAGGCGGGAGAAAGTATTGCACTGGTGGGCATGTCGGGCGGGGGGAAGTCCACGCTGGTCAATCTGTTGCCACGCTTTCACGAGAGTCAGCAAGGCAAGATCACGATCAATGGCATCGACATCCAACAACTGCCATTGCCACATTTGCGGCAGCAGTTTGCACTGGTCAGTCAGGACACTGTGCTGTTTAACGACACCATATATAACAATATTGCTTACGGTAGTTTGCGTGGAGTCACGAAAGAGGCGGTGATTGCTGCGGCCAAGGCAGCGTATGCCTGGGAGTTTATCGAAAAGCTACCGCAACAATTGGATACTCATATTGGTGACCGCGGCCTGCGCCTGTCAGGCGGCCAGCGCCAGCGGCTTTCCATTGCGCGTGCCATGCTCAAAAATGCACCCATATTAATTCTGGACGAAGCGACCTCAGCACTGGACAACGAGTCCGAGCATAAAGTACAAGCGGCTTTAAATCAGTTAATGCAAGGCAAAACTACCATCATGATCGCCCACCGCTTAACGACCATACAACATGCCAGTCGAATTATTGTGATGGATCAAGGTCAAATCGTGGAAGAGGGCCAACACGAGCAACTCATGCAGGCTGGTGGCAAATACGCCGCACTCTACAATATGCATGAAATTAGCAAATAACTGTTGACACTGTTTTTGAATCTTTGCTATAGTCTCACCTCTCGACGCAACGCAAGTTTTACTGGTCGATTCGGACGCGGGATGGAGCAGTCTGGCAGCTCGTCGGGCTCATAACCCGAAGGTCACAGGTTCAAATCCTGTTCCCGCAACCAAGCAAAAAATCGTTTAAAAATTAAATGAATTTGATGCTTGACCGATCGAAAAACCTCTGTATAATGCGCACCTCGTTACGAAATAACGGTAACGAAAACAGCGAAAAAGCTGATGTTCTTTAAAA
>NZ_JADKYS010000003.1 GCF_015354345.1 Methylophilus sp. 14
ATCAACTCGCTCCCGCAGAGTTTGAACGGCGGTATTTCGAGAGGCTCGAAAATATCTAGGCTAGCCGGGTCGATTCATATTTGCGGGAAATCGATACCACAGAAAGATGGCGAAGTTGGGTTATCAGTTCTCACCAACTTCGTCATAGTCTTGCGAACCAACTTGCTAGAGCTGATTTGGGTTTAATGTTTATTGCCCATCAATTGAAACATTTATATTCTGCATTGAATGCAATACCCCCGTCAGTTACTTTGATGTATGGGAATATTGCTGATATTTCTGCTCAAAGAGCGAGGCAGACGACTAACGCATACACCGAGATTGCTTCAAGCCTTTATGATCCCGATACGCCAGTTGCTGGAGGTGGGGCTGAGGAATTCAAACAAAGAAGAAGGGTATATTTTCAAGGCATGGCCGCTCAAGGCTGGTCCAAAGAAATGCTAATGGCTCAGCTTTCAAAACAAGGTATTCCTTTTGCTAGTGTCGGCACTGGCTATTGCGGAGGTCGTAGGGATCGTTTACTGAAAGACGGGACAAAAGAGACAAGTCCCTGCATTGGTTCGCTTCAATGTAATCCAGGAAAGTGTAGCCAAGCAATTATTACATCAACGCATGTGCCTCAGTGGAAGCGAATTTATGAGCAAAATATACAGATGGCTCATGATGATGCTTTCGCTCACGCTAAAGACGTTCATTTAACTGCTGCTTTAGAAGCTAAGATGGTTCTAGAAAGTCTCGGAGAAAAAGTTGAAAATAGTTAACAAATCAAGTCTTCCTCAGGCTCTTGAAGAAAAAAATCAAGCTGACTTTATTACGGTTACAAATAGGATTTCTGATGCTTTACAGAAAATATCCTCTAATCCTAAACTCAAACCTACACAGTCAGTGCTTGCTAGATTGTCCAAGGTTAGCAGAGGTACTCTAAATAATAGAGTTTGGCCTTTAGAAAAGCTTGAAGAGATCAAAAGCCAAAGAAAAGATTTAGTAAAACTCGTTGAGAGTGAGAAAGAAAGTACAATCCCACCTCTGCCGAGCCTAAGCTTAGAAGAGCGCCTGAATTGTAGCCGTGAGGAAGTTCGCGTTTGGAAAACAAAAGCAGATCAGTATGCCAAAGACAATGAGCACTTAAGACATCTTCTTGAAGTTCAGACTAGAAGAGTCAACTTATTGCAGTCTAACCTAGAGAATTCAAACGATCCTCTTTTAAAGAATGTAATTGAGTTTAATACAATAAAACCAATTTAGATTACTTGAATTTTATAATCGGTTTAAAAGTTAATTCGCTTTCAACTTTGAATCCTAAAGAGTCAACTAAAAAAGTATCTTCGTTAGCTAATTCATAGCGATATACTATATTTTCAATTCCTTCATGAAAATATTGTGCAAGTGATACTCCTCTTAATCTTGCCAAACTCCAATCGCTTGTATTATTCAAACAGTAAGGAATAACGACGTATGCTTTGTTTATCTCATTTCCTGAAGCAAAGTCAGTTAGCTTTATAAAATCTGCGATTAAATGAGTTTTAGAAAAACTGATATCTCCAGAAACACCTTCCTCCTCTCTCACCTCACAAAGAAACCAAGGGGAATAGTCAACAAGTTCAATACTGTTTTTTTGATAAAAAGAAAAAAACATAAATGCTATCCAAATAGTAAGTCATAGATCTGAATGGTATTTAGCTAGGTCCTCTTTAACTATGGAAATCAGATATTCAAACGAATGATTCACATCCATGTTTAGATAAGTCTGGACAATCAAACTGATAGGATGGACACCTACAACTTTGGCTATATCATCAATTTTCTCTAAAGTTGGAGAAACATGACCTTTCTCAATAGAACCTATATATGTACGACTAGTACCAAAGTCTCTATGTGTAATCCCGTTTGACTTTCTAAATCCCTTCAAAGTAATTCCGAACGCAATTTTGGTATCCATATGTACTCCAGGCTGATGCTGGGAGTATAGGATATTGCGAGTTTCTCAAGAGTAGCATTACACTATATATAGTGTCAACAAATAAAATAAATTTTCGAGGTATGAAGATGACGAATTTGAATGAAGAGAGTTTTGGAATTGATTTAATCCCTAAGAGTTTAGATGACGTAATCAGAAGAAATCGAGATCAGCTTAAATTGGAGAGAGTGTCACTAAATGATTTGGTACACTTAAACTCAAATCTGAAATTTACCTGTATTAATGGCGTTATCCAAGATGCCTTTTTTTACAAACGAGTGATATCGGCACATCCAATTGAACACGTTTTTTTAGTAGGATTTATTCAAAATGATGAAGGTAAAAATGCTTATCATACCTCTCCGATAAAGTATTTCGATAAGCAAAATAATGCAGTTCTGACGGCATCAGGATCGTATTATCTTATAGAGAGTTATCTAATAGGAGAGCCAAAATTAGATTTCCTTTTGCATATTTGCAGTGTGGCTCATCGAGATAACTGGGGAGCATTTTTTGGTGTGCTTGAAGTGTTCTATTAGAAGAGAATAAGCAAACTTATAAAATGCTTGAAAAGAACTACGTGGCCGTTCTATTATATCCTAGCCCGATATAAACAGTATTCGTATGCTCATGGGGCAAGGTGCATGTAGATCTACCTTTTGCTGGCAACTTCTCAAAGCCATCTTTGGGTTCAATTAGTAAATCTGACACTCTTTAATATTAAGCCTCAACCTTGGTTACACACCATACACATCAGCTGGATTGTTTGGCACTTCGTTTTCCGCGAGAAAATTGAGGTTACTGTTTAGGAAAACGGCAAACCAAACTTGAATGGAGTGGGTGTTGGCCCTAATTAACTGGGACCAATAACTCAAACTGTTTTTAGCTTGAAGCGCCCTTATCATCTATCCACCTGGTTTGTGTTTCTGGTACAGAAAAGTATTTTCCAATCCCTGTTTTGAAAGTACTTATGAGCATTGTATGTATCTTCTAATGATTATCGTTCCCAATAAGCAATTCGGATGCCATTTTTTAACCCATTGATTTTAAGTATTTATTCCATTTTTTATATTGCATATTATGCATTTTTTGCAGAAGGACGATCCTGAGACTGCAAACTCTGCAGATTTAACATCATTGCGGTAACTGATTAATTCATAGACATTGAGGTAGAGACTCCACGCATTACCCCTCAATTGGATTCTCGTACATTTGGTTACACTGAAAAAATTGACTAATCAATAAGTTATTGTTAGATTTAAAAAAGCATGTATCAAATTTTCAGAAAATTTATGGTTTTTCTTGCGCTGATCTCAGTGATGAGTTCATCAGTGTGGGCTTTTTCGCCAGAAGTTTTGTTTGATGATGCAACGACGTCTCAAGCCGTGATGCAAGATGTGCACTTGATTAATAAGTCGCATGTTAATTCCATTTCGGATAATGAGAATGTGCCAATGCCGGAGCAGTTCTGTAATCATGCTTGCCATATCTCTGCACATATGACGGCCATTGAAACCAGTGAAATTATTAATTCACTACCAGAATTAAATACAACGATTTTCAAAATCGAATCTAAAGATCAATTCACTAATCCTGTCCTGAAAAGTCTCTACCGACCTCCTGCGCTCGCTTAATCAATTTTTCTAAGATGCCGATTTATTCGGCGTCTTGATCATTGATCTAACGAGAGAGGTCTTACCGTGTTTGAATCATCTTTTAGAAGATGGCTATTGGTTTCAATAGCTTTCTTGTCAGCCCCATCTATACAGGCTGAACCATTAACACTGGACGCAGCTTGGAATATCGCTGCCCAGAACAACCCAGATCTGAAGCGCTTGATCGCCAACCAGAGTATTCCTGCCGGCGAATTCCAGGACGCATCCGGTCCACTTTATTACAACCCAACACTGAGTTTGGAAGCCAGAACGCGCCGAATTGCGCAAACAGGTGGTTCAGACCCATATCGCGGCGAGTATGGTATTGGTGTTTCACAAACCTTTGAGATTGCAGGCCAACAAGGCTTCCGTAGACAAGCGGCCGAAGAAAGCAAAACGGCCATTAGTCAGGATATCGCTGAAGAGTACCGGCTCTTGCATGCACAATTAGAAGAGCAGTTCATTAACGTGCTTGCCGTACAAAAGCGTATAGACGTTGAAAAGCGCATTCTCAAACTCATCGAGCAGAACACCTCACTCTCACGTAAGCGAGTTAGTGCCGGCGAGGATAGTTTGCTTGATGGCAATCTGGCCATCGTGGACGCAGAACGTGCAAGAAATCAGCTAATCTCCCTCAATGAGCAACTATTGCGTGCCAGAACTCAACTGGCTGCAACACTACAGCTTAATGCAAATGACTTTCCTGAAGTCATGGGCGAGTTAACGCCAAATCAAACGCAATATACGCTGCAAGATCTTTTCAATAAGCTAGATACACGGCCAGGCATCCAGGCACTTACCAGTAAAGAGGCTTCTGCACGTTCTCGTTTAGAACTGCAAAAGAGCATGCGTTACCCAGACTTAACAGTCAGTCTGATCAATACGACCGAGGCCAGCCTGGCAGGTAGCGACAATATCTCTTCCATTGGTGTATCTATGCCTTTGCCTATTTTCCGCCGAAATGCAGCAGGTATTGGTCGGGCGTCGGCTGAACTCACTCAATCTGAAATCAATCGTGCCTCTGGCACTCGTAATGCAAAAGCGACTGTAGAGGCGGCATGGCTGCGGCGTGAAAACATCAAAGACCGTGTCAGACGTTTGGATAGCGAGGTATATCCAAAGCTCGAAGAGAATCTGAATCTATCTAAATTAGCGTTTGAAAACGGTGAAATTGGTCTGCCTCAGTTGTTAATTGTTCAAAGACAAGTTGTTGATGCACAGCGGGACATTATTGACGCTCAGAGGGAGCTTCGTCTTGTGCAGATTGAACTGGAATATATCTCTGGCTGGTTATCCCCTATCGCTGCGGCCAATCAAAACTAGGAAATAAAAATGCTAAAGTTCTTCAAAAATTTATACGTCGTAGCGCTGGCATGCTCAGTCATCATTTTCTTTATACTTTTAAGCGGGTGCAGCTCGAAAAGCAACCAAGCTGAAGGAGCAAAAACAGAACCTTCAACAGTTGCCACAGAGGCCAAGACTGACGAAGACTTAATCAAACTGAGCAACTCAGAGATTCAGCAAAGCGGTGTCACTATTGCTAAAGTCACCAAACAACCCATACAGGATCAACTCAGTTTTACGGCTAATATTCTGGCCAATCAGAACAAGCTGGCGCACGTGACGCCCCGTATTGAAGGCAAGCTGTCTAAAGTCATTGCCAATCTTGGGGATCATGTCAAAACAGGCCAGACTCTGGCTGAAATTGACAGTATCCAGATGGGTGAAGCGCGTGCCCAATTCAGAAGCTCTAAAACTGATCTAGCGCTCGCCCAAGCAAACTTCGACCGTATATCCAAGCTGTATGAGGATAAGGTTGTTCCACAAAAGCAATTTATCGAATCACAGTCAGCATTGGAGCGAGCTAAATCGGCACTTTATGCAGATTCCGAAAGATTGAGAATGTATGGCGGGCTGGGGCAGCCGAGTGGTTCTACTTACGTCTTGAAAGCACCATTCAACGGCATTGTGATTGAGAAAAATGCGGTCATTGGTGAGTTGGCTAATCCAGCAGATACTATCTTCACGATTGCCGATATGTCCACTGTCTGGATTGATGCTGATGTCCCCGAGCGAGACTTGCAATATCTTGAGGTTGGCAAAACAGCGAGTGTAACCGTGACCGCTTATCCTGATGAGGTCTTTACCGGTAAAGTAAGTTATCTATCCAGTGTCGTAGACAAAACCACGCGTACGGTGAAGGCACGTATCGAGCTCCCAAATGCAGATCAAAAACTCCGCATTGATATGTTCGCCAAAGTTGTTCTGAATCATTCTGGTACCAAGGAAGTTCTGGTCGCGCCTAATACTTCCGTTGTGATGGTCCAGGGCATACCCAATGTTTACGTTAGCGTGGAAGGTGGTTTCAAAGCAAGGGCGGTCGAACTTGGTGCTCGATATAACGAGTACGTCGAAATTAAGACAGGGCTGACTGAGGATGAAAGTATCGTTCAGACCGGTGTATACGCACTTAAAGCTCGGCAACTCAAATCACAAATCAGTGATGAGCACTAGGAGAACAGCATGTTGAATTGGATATTAGATGCTGCTCTTAAATACAAGCTGCTGGTCATTCTGGCATTTGTGGTCGTGGTTTTTTTCGGTGCAAAGGCATGGCAGGAAGTCCCTTTAGATGCTTTCCCGGATGTGACCCCTGTACAGGTAAACGTATATACAGAATCTCCCGGTCTTGCTTCTGAAGATGTTGAAAAACTCATTACCTTCCCGGTAGAGAGTTCACTGGCAGGCCTCAAAGGCATTGAGGAAATTCGTTCAGTGTCATTGTTTGGATTGTCGTATGTCAGTGTGTATTTTTCTGACACCACAGATATCCAACAGGCACGTTTCTTGGTGGGTGAGAAACTTGCTGACGCCCGCTCCAGAATGCCGGCAGGATATGGCGAACCAACGCTAGGACCTAACACTTCTGGGCTAGGCCAGGTACTTTGGTACACCTTGAAGTCTGACAAGCAATCCACCATGGATCTGCGCACATTGCATGACTGGAATGTGCGTATGGTGATGCGGACCGTCCCTGGCGTAGATGACATCACCTCCTGGGGTGGTAACGAAAAACAATTTCAGGTGCAAATTGATCCGCAAAAGTTATTCAAATATGGCCTGACATTTTCTGAAGTCATTGAGCGCTTAGTCGCTAATAACCATCAAGTCGGAGGACAGTATGTCAACATAGGTCAAGAACAGTTCTTGGTCCGTGGCTTAGGACTAGTGAAGAATAGTCGTGACATTCAGCGTATTGTTGTCTCTGAAAATCAAGGTACCCCAGTCTATGTAGAAAACATTGCCAAAGTCGTTGAAGGCGCAGGCCCTCGTTTCGGTGCTGTCACGCAAGATGGCAAAGAGGTCGTGATGGGAATGGTGCTTGCCAGAATCGGGGAGAATGCTCAGCAAGTTGTTGACGCCGCTAAAGAGAAGCTGAATCTGGTTAAGGCCACTTTGCCTAAAGGCGTGACGCTGGAAACGGTTTATGATCGCACCGCGATTATCGACAAAGCCATTCGTATGGCAGACCGCGCCATGATTGAAGGCGCATTACTAGTGATTGCCGTGTTATTCATGCTGCTTGGCGAAGTCCGCTCCGCTCTGGTCGTGGTTGTCGCCATTCCTATGGGTCGTCTGATTGCTTTTATCTTTATGGAGAAATATGGCATCTCAGCAAATTTGATGTCATTAGGCGGCCTCATCATTGGCTTGGGTATGACCATTGATGGGCCGTTAGTACTTGTTGAGAATTGCTTCAGGCGCCTGGCGCACTTCGCTGGTCAGAAGGTGGATAGATCCAGAATCGTACTGGATGCTTCACGTGAGGTGATCAATCCCATCACTTTCGGTGTACTGATCATCACTGTGGTTTTCCTGCCTATCTTTTCCTTGACTGGCTTGGAAGGGAAGCTGTTTAAGCCGCTCGCCATCAATATGACTTTCGCCATGATTGGCTCAATGATTCTGACGCTTACACTGATCCCGGTGTTGTGCTCTCTGGCATTGAAACCAAAAGAGGAGAGAGACCCTTGGCTGATACGCTTGATAAAGCCGAAGTATGTCTCACTGTTAAAGTGGTGTTTGTCACATAAAAAATTAGTCGTCGGCTCAACTGGTATTGCCTTCATAGCCGCGTTAGCGATGTTTCCATTCTTGGGTAAAGAGTTTATGCCTAACCTACAGGAGCAAGACATCCTTTTTAGAGTGACAGGTATTCCTTCCACATCGCTTGAGCAGTCTATTTCGGTCTCTGACCGTGTGGCCAAAAGCCTGAAGAAAATGCCTCAGGTGCAAAGCAGCCTGGCGATGATTGGGCGTGCCGAGAAAGGTGAAACCGCTGATGTGAACTACATGGAAATTCTGGTGCATTTAAAACCTGTAGACGCATGGCCAGAACAAATCACTTATGGCGATCTCGCACAGCAGCTCCAGGAGCAAGTTGAGAAAGATGTACCTGAAGCTGTCATTTCAGCATCACAACCTATCCAGTCGCGTGTAGAAGAGCTGATTTCAGGTGTAAGGGCGACATTATCAGCTAAAGTCTATGGCGAAGATCTTGCAACCATTGATCGCATCGCTAACCAAGTAAGAGCAGTGGTCTCCAAGGTTAACGGCGTCACTGATTTGGCTTTGGAGGCCAATATAGGCAAACCTCAACTCATTATTAATGTTGATCGTGAGGCCATTGCTCGTTATGGCATCAATGCTGATGACGTACTCCAGGTCGTGCAATCCGGGATTGGTGGCAAGCCAGTCTCTACCTTGATTGATGGTGTTAAACGATTTGCCATACAAGTATGGCTGCAGCCTGAGTATCGCAGCGATATCAGAGCGATTAACGATATTCCTATCTCTACAGCTCAAGGTGCATTGATTCCGCTGTCGCAAGTTGCAAGTGTCGATGTGGAGGAAGGCTACTCATTTGTCAGACGTGAGCAATTGCAACGTTACGCCGTCATCCAAATGGATGTTCAAAGCCGTGACATTGATGGTTTTGTTAAAGAGGCCCAGGCCGCGATCGAACAGCAAGTAAAACTCCCAAGTGGATACTGGATTCAATGGGGTGGTGCATTTGAGAACCAGCAAAGAGCAATGACTAAGCTGGCAATTATTGTGCCGCTCACGATTGGCTTGATATTCGTGCTGCTATATACAGCCTTCCATTCACTCCGTTATGCCGGGCTGATTATTGCCAACGTACCTTTTGCAGCTATCGGCGGAATTTTCTCGCTGGCGATTGCCGGGCAGTACCTTTCAGTGCCTGCGGCGATTGGATTCATCGCCGTATTCGGGGTTGCCATGCTGAACGGTATTGTTTTGGTGGAGTTTATCAACGGGTTGCGTGAAGAAGGTAAAACCGTAGATGAAGCTGTACTGGAAGGTACAACCCTCCGACTAAGGCCGGTGATGATGACAGCGATGGTTGAGATTTTCGGTCTAATTCCATTCCTACTGGCAACCGGTGTGGGCTCAGAAATCCTCAGACCACTTGCTGTTGTAGTCATCGGAGGTCTGTTAACAGCCACTGCATTAACTCTGGTTTTCCTGCCAGTTGCATACGACTGGATGGAAACAAGAAGGGAGCTCAACGAAGCCAAAATCACCAATTGATTTGGAGTTTTGGTTAATCAATCGCTTGTGCCAGGTTGCCGTTTGGGCAGCCTGGTCATCTTAAACACATGTTTCATGATTCCATCTAGGAGAACATCGTGAATAGTTCTAAAAATCATAAAAATGAAAATGTGCCGTGCCCGGACTGCATGGATAAAGGATCAACAAAGGTAGCTGGAATCTCAGAGGACTCATCACTCCACTCAGTTTCTGCAGACGATAATGCCGCAAGATTTCGTATACCTTCCATGGACTGTGCCTCAGAGGAGTCTGAAATCAGGCGTGCACTCGCTAAGATTGATGGAATTAAAAGCTTAAGATTTAATCTGGGGGCGCGGGAGTTAATCATTAATGCCGACGCTGACAGCATCCAACTTGCCGTCGAGGCAATCAAAAAGGCAGGTTTCAATTCAGAGTTAATTTCTGATGCAGAGAGTTTTGAAAGCGGTTCAGAGCTATCAAAAGGATTCTGGAATACATGGGGCAGGCCAATCAGCGGTCTAATCTTGGCTGTGATTGCTGAAGTCCTTGAGTTTGCATATCCGGATATTCAAGAAATTAAATATCTTGGAATGGCTTTAGCCAGCATATCCATCATACTCGCTGGACTGGATGTCTACGTAAAAGGCCTAAAAGCCTTCGGTGATGGCCGCTTAAACATCAATGCATTAATGACAGTTGCTGTCACAGGCGCCTTCCTCATTGGTCAATGGCCAGAGGCCGCAATGGTCATGGCGCTATATGCCATTGCAGAAGCAATTGAAGCCAAGGCCGTGGATAGAGCCAGGAATGCGATTAAGAGTTTGATGGAATTAACGCCAGAGGATGCCGAAGTTTTGCAACCGGATGGGGCTTGGAAGCGTGAATTAGTCAAAGACATCCCTATCGATGCAAAGGTACGCATTCGACCGGGGGAGCGTATTCCACTGGATGGCATCGTTATCTCTGGTCAAAGTGCAATAGATCAGTCGCCTGTTACCGGTGAAAGCTTACCGGTTGATAAATCTCCCAATGACGAGGTATTTGCAGGGACAATCAACCAGGCCGCAGAACTAGAGATTCGAATCACTTCACTTGCTTCGAATAGCACAATCTCCAGAATCATCAATGCGGTCGAGGAAGCCCAAGGGGCCCGTGCACCTACACAAAGATTTGTAGATGCATTCGCGGCATTCTATACCCCGGCGGTCTTTGTGCTTGCACTCATCGTAGCCCTCTGGATGCCATTCTTGCTGGAATGGACATGGATGAAGTCAATCTACAAAGCCTTGGTCTTACTGGTGATCGCTTGCCCATGTGCATTAGTGATATCCACCCCAGTGACTGTAGTGAGTGGCCTTGCTGCGGCAGCGAGGAGAGGAATACTCATCAAAGGTGGCGTGTATCTTGAAGAGGCACGCAAGATCAAAGCAGTCGCACTGGACAAGACCGGCACAATTACCGAAGGGAAGCCTAAGTTATCTAATTTCGAAGTATTCGATTTGCAGGCTGACTCAGCCGAATTGAAGGGCATTGCAAAAAGCTTGGCAAGCAGGTCTGACCATCCGGTCTCCAAAGCGATTGCAGAAGGTTTATCTGCGCAGGCAAAGGAGGTAAAAAACTTCAAAGCTATTGCAGGACGCGGCGTCCAAGGCCGAATAGCAGATACTACTTACTTCCTGGGTAATCATCGATGGATTGAAGAGCTTGAACTCTGCACTCCAGAAATTGAAGCTCAATTATCAATATTGGAAAACACTGGTCGTACAGTCAGTTTGTTAGCTACTACCGAAAAGGTGCTGGCAGTTTGTGCGGTTGCCGATACGATCAAAGCCTCCTCCAAAGCAGCAGTTTCAGAACTAATATTACTTGGTGTCACGCCAATTATGTTGACCGGGGATAATGCGGCCACAGCAAAAACGGTCGGTGTCCAGGCGGGTATTACTGAGGTAAAAGGTAATCTTTTACCAGAAGATAAATTGAAGGAAATTGAATCTCTTCAGAAACAATTCGGTGTGACCGCCATGACCGGTGATGGAATCAATGACGCCCCATCTTTAGCAAGGGCAGACATCGGTTTTGCAATGGGCGCTGCTGGCACGCACACCGCGATGGAAGCAGCGGATATTTTAGTTATGAATGATGATTTACGTAGGCTACCTGAAACTATTCGACTCTCAAAACAAACGCACGCCATTCTTTGGCAGAACATCGTACTCGCCTTAGGCATCAAGTTTGTATTTTTGTTTTTAGCTTTATTTGAAAATGCATCCATGTGGATGGCCGTATTTGCGGATATGGGAGCAAGTTTGATAGTGGTGTTTAATGGCTTGCGACTGATTACTTTCAAACCTAAGTCAAAAAGCTGATTTCGGAAATAATTGCTAATGATATTCACAGCTAATCATTTGTCGAAGCATTTTAGGGAGAGAAAAGATGTTGCTCAAAAAGTTGGATGAAGAATTGAATTTGCAGCAGGCTGCTTTACGGATACGTAGTCAGCGCCAAGAGTTACTTGCTTCTAACATTGCAAATGCCGATACACCACAATATAAAGCGAAAGACATAGATTTTAAAGCGGCAATGCAATCTGCGATGCAGCAAATGTCAGGTAAAAATCCAACAGGCCAACATGCAGGCCTGTTGCAGCAGACTAATGAATCACATTTAAACGCGGTGAAAACCAATTCGGGAGATACCCTATACCGTTCTTTAGTACAAGGCTCTGTAGATGGTAATACGGTAGACATGGATGTTGAACGAAATGCCTATGTGGACAATGGAATTCGCTATGAAGCCGGGTTAACTTTTGTGACGGACAAACTTAAAGAAGTGATGGCTGCAATTAATGGCAATGGCTCGTAAGTTTGCCGCTAACCATAAGATAAAGGGATAACATAAATGGCTAATGTGCCCTCTCTCAAAATACATCCGGAAGCAATATTTGCCATACTAGCTGCCATTTTATTTGGTTTGGCGACGCCTGTCGCCAAGCTTCTAATTGGTGATGTTTCACCACAAATGTTGGCTGGATTATTGTATTCAGGGAGTGGGATTGGCCTATTACTCCTATATGCGCTAATTCGCTTGTTTAAACAAAATAATAGTGAACACCTCTCTATACAGGCATCAGATCTATCCTGGCTATCAGGGGGTATTTTATTTGGTGGCGTACTTGCACCTTTGTTGCTTATGCAGGGTTTGCGCGCTACACCCGCCTCTATGGCGTCACTATTACTTAATCTGGAAAGTGTTTTCACTGCGCTGATGGCCTGGCTCATATTCAAGGAGCACTTTGATCGGCGAATTTTGATTGGGATGACTTGCATTTTGGTGGGCAGCCTATTGTTATCATGGCCTAAACAGCTCAGTTCAGCTTTTCCATTTGACACCTTGGCCATCGTGGGTGCCTGCGCTTGCTGGGCGATTGATAATAACCTTACCAGGAAGATTGCAGCAAATGATGCCCTTCTAATTGCTTGTATCAAAGGGTTAGTGGCTGGTTTGATTAATCTGGGAATTGCATTAAGCCTTGGTAATGCTTTACCTGTCTTTACCGTAGGTATGAGTGCCGCCGCGATAGGCTTTCTCAGCTATGGGGTTAGTCTCGTATTATTTGTTATGTCTTTGCGGCTCATTGGCACTGCCAGAACAGGAGCATATTTTTCTGTTGCTCCATTTGTTGGTGTAGCTTGCTCTTTTCTATTGCTTCATGAGCAACCTGATACCTTGTTCTGGTTGGCTACCTGTTTAATGCTGATTGGAGTTTGGCTCCATTTAACCGAGCATCATGCTCATCTGCATCATCACGAAGAATTACTACATCAACATAGTCATTTTCACGATGAACACCATCATCACACTCATGAGTTCGATTGGGATGGAGGCGAACCACATGTGCACCCACATGAGCATAAGAACTTAAGTCATAGTCACCCGCATTTTCCAGATATGCATCATCAACATAAGCACTAATTTCTAGATCAAATAGTACGATAATGTGAAATGCTACCCTGAACTCAATCCAAATATTGGACTTCACCGCTTTAATAGGCGATTATGATATTCAATTTCAAGCCAACTTGACTGAACGAAGTAAACCCAATATTTTTCTGATAACAACTGACCCATAGTATATAGTGGCTTGACCACTCTGACCTTTGGGGGAAAGCCAGCGAACGCTAGTTTTTTCATTTTTAGCTGCCTGCCTTGGCTAAGATTATAATTTTTCAAATAGGAGATCTCATTCCATTGTGCACTTCTTGTCACCATGCGGCCCACAACGGAGGCGTTGTTTGATCTAGCTTAAAGCCTAAACTGACCTGATTCTTTAATTTAGAATAAAATCAGTTGACCTTCCAATTGTAGGAAGCTTTAGACTGATTTGCATCTAATACAAGTTTCGGATTATGAGCATGTCTAAAAAGACTTTAAGTGATGCCATTCAAGATATTTCCCTCCCCATTGAAGGGATGACATGTGCCAGCTGCGTTGGTCGTGTTGAAGCCGCCTTAACAAAAGTCCCTGGGGTAAAAAATGTCTCAGTTAACCTCACAACCGAGCGAGCGACGATTCAAGCTACCGAAGGTGTTGATCCCACTGCCTTGATCGAAGCTGTTCATAAAACTGGTTATGAAGTTCCAACATCCAAGATAGAACTCAATGTGATTGGCATGACCTGTGCGTCATGTGTTGGTCGTGTTGAGAAAGCCCTCAGATCTGTACCGGGAGTTTTTGAAGCAACAGTTAACTTGGCCACTGAGCGTGCATCAGTTATTGGTTCTGTCGGCCCCGCAGAATTGATTTCCGCGATTGAGCGTATTGGTTACGAAGCTAAGATCATTGACTCTCTATCCTCCTTACAAGGTGTAGCCGAGAGTCAAAAAGAAGTTGAACTGCTTAAATTGAAGCGAGACCTCATACTGGCAGCAGCACTGTCGTTACCAGTATTTCTCATGGAAATGGGTGCGCATTTGATACCAGGTGTGCACGAGTTAATTATGGACACTATCGGCATGAAACCTAGTTGGTACATGCAGTTTGTGTTGACTGCTCTGGTACTGGCTTTCCCTGGTAGACGCTTTTACCAGAAAGGCTTTCCTGCGCTACTTAGGCTTGCCCCTGACATGAACTCACTCGTCGCGGTAGGTACTGCTGCGGCCTTTGGATATTCCATCGTCGCGACCTTCGCCTCCGGACTGTTACCGGAAGGAGCTGTCAATGTCTATTATGAAGCGGCTGCAGTCATCGTCGTTTTGATATTACTTGGCCGATTTTTGGAGGCACGTGCCAAGGGGCGTACTTCCGAAGCAATCAAGCGACTGGCTAAAATGCAGGTCAAAGAAGCGCATGTGATGCGCAATCATCGCTTTTTGGATGTCCCTATCAATGAAGTGGTGCTCAATGATGTGCTCGAAGTTCACCCCGGTGAAAGAGTGCCGGTAGATGGTGTAGTCACCAATGGTAGAAGCTTCGTTGATGAATCCATGATCACTGGAGAACCTATTCCTGTCGAGAAGACCATGGGTAGTTCTGTAGTCGGCGGCACCGTCAATCAGAAAGGGATTTTGGAGATGCGTGCGACAGCCGTAGGTCATCAAACCATGCTGGCTCAGATCATACGTATGGTGGAACAGGCACAAGGGTCTAAGCTACCAATACAGGCGCTCGTAGATAAAGTGACTATGTGGTTTGTACCTGCTGTCATGGGCGCTGCTTTGCTCACATTTATCAGCTGGATGATCTTTGGTCCATCCCCTGCGTTGACCTTCGCATTAGTGAATGCAGTTTCCGTGTTGATCATTGCTTGTCCATGTGCCATGGGTTTGGCCACACCGACTTCAATCATGGTTGGAACGGGGCGAGGTGCCGAGCTAGGCGTATTGTTCAGAAAAGGCGAAGCATTACAGTTACTCAAGGATGCCAAAGTGGTTGCAGTTGACAAGACCGGTACGCTAACAGAGGGACGGCCAGTGCTGACCGACCTTGAAGTTGCTGAGGGCTTTGAGCGTGACAGCCTTTTAGCAAAAGTCGGGGCAGTGGAATCTAAATCTGAGCATCCGATTGCCCGCGCTATTGTGGCCGCTGCTACTGAAAATGGACAATCGCTACCGTCTTTAACAGACTTTGAGTCTGTGACCGGCATGGGCGTAAGGGCACTTGTGGAGGGGAGTCTCGTTGAAGTGGGCGCTGATCGATTCATGCGACAACTGGGGTTAGATTTGAACGTCTTTGGGCTAACTGCTGAGCGATTAGGTCAAGAAGGTAAGTCACCCTTATACGCCGCTATTAATGGTCAGTTGGCTGGCATTATTGCAGTCGCCGACCCTATAAAAACCTCTACACCAGGAGCGATTGCCGCACTGCATCAGCTGGGGCTCAAAGTGGCTATGATTACTGGGGATAATGCCAAGACCGCGCATGCAATCGCCCGCCAGCTTGGCATTGATGAAGTCATTGCTGAGGTCATGCCAGAGGGGAAAGTTGACACTATACGCCGCTTGAAAGCTACTTACGGACAGATCGCTTTTGTCGGGGATGGCATTAATGATGCACCCGCGCTGGCTGAAGCAGATGTGGGCCTGGCAATCGGGACCGGTACAGATATCGCTGTAGAATCAGCAGATGTCGTCTTAATGTCTGGCAATCTGCAAGGAGTGCCAAATGCGATTGCTTTATCCAAAGCGACCATAGGCAATATTCATCAAAACCTGTTCTGGGCATTTGCCTATAACACGGCTTTGATTCCGGTAGCGGCTGGGGCACTTTATCCTGCCTGGGGCTTATTACTTTCACCAGTATTTGCTGCAGGAGCAATGGCCTTGTCGAGCGTGTTCGTTTTAGGGAATGCCTTGCGCTTACGGACTTTCAAACCACCTTTAGTCGAATTAAACAGCCGTTAAAATCAATAGCATAAATAATGCTTGACCTTACCATTGTTGGAAGCTTTAAGCTTACATCACTACCCATTACTGACTAAGGAGCTGATATGCAATTTCATATTGAAAATATGACCTGCGGTGGATGTGCAAGAGGTGTCACAAGCGCAATCAAAGCAATCGATCCAGAAGCAAGCATTACAACGGATCCGCCAACCAGGACAGTCAAGGTTGAAACCAGCATCGCAAAAAGCGAGATCGTTTCAGCGCTTGTAGATGCTGGGTTTCCACCTGCGAGTGAATAACGCTCTTCTGCCTGCTGATTTAGCTCAGCAGGCATTTTTATCTATTACTTGGGTATGAAAGATGAGTTTATTTAACATTGGGCAAGCGGCTAAGGCGTCAGGCATATCGACCAAAATGATCCGGCATTATGAAAGCGTTGGTTTATTGCCTGCTGCTTCAAGAACTTTTGCTGGATATCGTCAATATTCTGAAAAAGAGATCCATACGCTGAGTTTTATTCGACACTCCCGCGACTTAGGCTTTTCTATCAAGCAAATTGAGGAATTATTAAGCTTATGGCAAGACCCGCATCGGCCAAGCAGTAAAGTGAAAGAATTGGCAAATGCCCATGTTGAGGCCTTAGACCAAAAGATTCAAAGCCTGATGTCGATTAAGTCAGAGCTACAAAAGCTTGTACATTGCTGTCATGGAGATGATCGCCCAGAGTGCCCCATCCTGGAGCAACTTGCGCTTAATCAAATATAGGATATTTCAGAACAGGAAAATTTCAATTTGGCACTGAATCATTTTTAATTTAGGGGTATCATAATCTCATCGTGAGAAAACTCATTCAAATCTTCGCTATTTGGCTCATCGCAATCATTCTACCGGTGCAGGGAATTGCAGCGGTCAGCATGATGAATTGCGAGAAGCCACAAAGCCAGCACAACCATGAAGGTGTAAGTGGTCATAGCCATGAACATCACGAAGGTGCTGCGGAGAGTCATGCTCACAAACATCAAGATGATACTAAACACGCTTGTAACCATTGCTCCAAATGTTCAGTTTGTTGCTCTGGTTTCGCCTTTGCAACTTCGAGTGATGGGCTGAAGCATCATTTGATTGTTGCCGGTACAGCCATCGGTTTTATCGTTCCAGATTTCAGTAGCCACATATCCTCCGGTCCTGAGCGACCTCCGCGCTTTACCCTCATTTAGTATGTTATTGGCTAAAGTCCTATCAGGTCTTTAGCCACCACACTTATGCTTTTGCCTGCTTGCGGCAAGCAAAAGAATGAGTTTCCAATAGATGTTGGGAATTCTAAATGAGAGGTTTATATGAAATTTCCTACCTTAAAGAGAGTCAGGCTTGCCTCCCTCTATCAATACTTATTGTGTCTTGCAATGACATTAGCATTGGGTATTAGCGCATCATTTGCGGAAGAAAGCTCCGCGCCTTACCAGTCCACGTTTGAAGATTACAAGGCGACAAATAGTGACAATCAAACAGATTGGACATCACTAGACTCTTCGATTGCAGACCAAGGACATCAAATGTCGGGGATGCAGCACTCCTCTGATCAACCAATGAATCATGAAGCGATGGGACATAGCA
This sequence comes from Methylophilus sp. 14, assembly GCF_015354345.1. GTDB lineage: Bacteria > Pseudomonadota > Gammaproteobacteria > Burkholderiales > Methylophilaceae > Methylophilus. Next base: position 17,703 of record NZ_JADKYS010000003.1, read on the forward strand.
TCTCTCATGGCGATACGCATGCTTCACATGACTCAAAGTCTCAGATCCCCCCCATGGATCACGGCAATATGAAAGGCATGGACCATCACAGCATGCCGGGAATGGACCATAGCAAAATGCATGACATGAATAGTCAGGCTGAGGATATGGGCGGCAGTATGGCGAGCATGGATCACAAATCATCTTCCCCTGAAATGTCGGGACACATACACGACCATGCAATGATGAACCATGCGGGTATGGATCATCACGCCATGCAAAATATGAATCATTCAGAAGGTGATAGTGAAGAGGTTGTATCAACGCCCCATGAGCATGGAAATGCGGTGGGTGAACTTGCGGAAGAAGATCACTCAAGCCATATCCATGAGCCTTCAGAAGCTGCTAAACCAGTAGCGCCCTCAGAACACACCGGCTTCCAAATTATTCCAAACCTGCATCCGGCAGTGGTGCATTTCCCAATTGCATTGACTATGGTGGCTTTCATTTTAGGCCTTGCTGCCCGCCTGTTCCGCCAATCTGCATCATCCACGGCATTGGCCGCCGCAGGATATTACGCATTGATGCTAGCCGGTGTAAGTGCTGTGGCTGCCGTTGGTTTTGGTTGGCTGGCATTCAACTCAACCATGAATCACGATGACGCTGGCCATGCTGCCATGTTGTTGCATCGAGCCTGGGCAATCCCTACTGCTGTTGGATTGGTGCTCCTTGCAATCTGGCACTCGGTTAAATCGCATCAGGACAGCCCGATGTCTATTCCTGTATTAGTTTGCCTGGCGGGTTTGTCCATGTCTGTAGCGACAACGGCGTGGCTGGGTGGTGAAGTGGTCTATCGCCATGGCATTGGTGTCCTATCTTTACCTGCATCTGGTGGCCATCAGCATGGTGGACACCGCCATGGTGAGGCAAGTGAATCAGCAATACCGTCTCAAGACAGCCATTCAGGCCATCAGCATGAATCATCTGAAGGGAGTGCACATGAGCACTAATATTGTAAATCTCAGAGCACGCAGTGCCATTCTTGTTGCCGTAAGCTTGTTATTAGGTGGGTGCGCGACCTTCTCAAAAGATGGCGGTATGGATGAGGTACAAAAACAAACTCAGCCGCACCTGAAGCAAGCGTATGAATGGGCTAAGACAGAAGAGTCTAAAAAGTCCCTGCAGGACAAGACGCAGGCATTGCTTGCACAGCCCTTGGATGTGGAAGGTGCCGTACAGGTCGCGCTTTATAACAACAAGGGACTACAGGCTTCATTCTACGAGCTGGGTATCTCAGAAGCAGATCTTGTCCAGGCAGGCCGTTTGCCTAATCCGCGCTTCTCTATGCTTTATGCGCGGAATGGTGGTGAGTATAAGATTGAGCAGGCATTCACGTTCAACGTCTTCTCATTGATCACTATGCCTAAAGCTGTAGAGGTTGAGAAAAGACGTTTTGCCCAGACACAAGCCTCTACCGCTATTGAGGTCCTGAAGCTTGCCTATCAGACACGTATAGCTTATTTCAATGCGGTTGCCGCGACTGAATTGGCGAGATATAGCGCACAAGTGAAAGAGTCTGCAGAGGCCAGTGCTGAGTTGGCTAAACGATTGCATGAGACCGGCAACTGGAATCGTTTAGAGCAGTCACGTGAGCAAAGTTTCTATGCAGATGCCGCACTAGAATATGCTAATGCGAAAAATGCTGAAATTCGGGCATATGAGGCTTTGGCAAGGCAATTAGGTGTGAAAGCTGCACAACTCAAAATCCAATCTCGGTTACCTGATCTGCCTAAGTCACTTTCAGAGTTACAAGCCTTTGAACAGAATGCCTATGAACAACGATTAGACCTGCTGGTTAAGCGCTCTGAAATGGATGCTTTGGCTAAGCAGCTAGGACTGACCAAAACCACGCGGTTCATCAATGTGATCGAGTTAGGCCCGGCAAGAGTACTGGAAGGCAGAAGAAGTGAGCCTTACAAGAAAGGTATCGATATCGCTTTCGAGATCCCGTTGTTTGACTGGGGCCAAGCCAAGGTGCCACGGGCAGAGTCTATTTATATGCAGTCCGTACAGGAAACTGCACAGTTGGTGACTAATGCGCAATCTGAGATACGCGAGCGGTATAACACCTATCGCACCAAACATGATGTTACACGCCACATTCGCGATGAGATTGTGCCATTACGTAAACGTATATTGTACGAAGATCAATTGCGCTATAACGGCATGCTCACAAGCCCATTTGAATTATTTGGCGATGCCAGGGCGCAAGTGCAAAGCGTCAAAGGCTATATCGAATCATTACGTGACTTTTGGTTAGCTGATGCTGAATTGCAAGCTACTTTAGTCGCCAGTCCTCGTTTGATGGAAGGTCAATAAGATGACAACAATGGATAGAAGAAACTTTTTTAAATATGCTGGACTTGGCATGGCTGGCGTTGCCGTCAGTGCGGTCAGCAAGGTTGCATTAGCTGCTATTCCGGAAATCATCACCTCTGAGGTGGCTAATACACAAGAGCCACTTTACCCAGATACAGGACGCCCATATCAGCCGGTAGTCACTTTGAATGGCTGGAGCCTTCCATGGAAGATGAACAACGGTGTCAAAGAATTCCACCTTGTTGCGGAACCTGTCGTAAGAGAGATTGCACCAGGGATGAAAGCAAATCTCTGGGGCTACAATGGTCAAAGCCCTGGCCCAACCATTGAAGTCGTTGAAGGTGATCGCGTCCGCATCTTTGTGACAAACCGCTTGCCCGAGAAAACCAGTGTTCACTGGCATGGCCAGCGCTTGCCTAATGGTATGGATGGTGTCAGTGGTTTAACGCAACCGGCCATTGAACCTGGCAAAACATTTGTTTATGAGTTCGAGGCCAAACGGCCAGGCACGTTTATGTATCACCCTCATGCGGACGAAATGCTGCAAATGGCCATGGGCATGATGGGCAGTTGGATTACCCACCCCAAGAACCCGAAATTTATGCCTGTGGATCGTGATTTTGTATTTCTGCTTAATGCCTATGACATCGAGCCTGGCAGCTTCACCCCTAAAGTGAACACCATGCTCGATTTCAACTTATGGACTTGGAACAGTCGCGCATTCCCAGGCATTGATCCTCTCGTTGTTCGTAAAAGTGATCGTGTACGCATCCGCGTAGGGAACCTGACCATGACGAATCATCCCATCCATTTACATGGGCATGAGTTCGAAGTCACAGGGACAGATGGTGGTTGGGTGCCAAAAACCGCACGTTGGCCAGAAGTAACGACTGATGTTGCCGTTGGTCAAATGCGTGCCATTGAGTTTGTTGCAAACGAGCCTGGCGATTGGGCATTTCACTGTCACAAAAGCCATCACACCATGAATGCCATGGGGCACAGTTTCCCCACCATGATAGGTGTGAAACAGGGTGATCTGATGAAAAAGATCACCAACCTCGTCCCTGACTACATGCCTATGGGTGAAACGGGCATGTCTGAAATGACTGATATGTCTGAGATGATGGATATGCCATTACCTAAAAATACATTGCCAATGATGATGGGCAACGGACAATTTGGATCACTTGAGATGGGTGGAATGTTCACGACAGTGAAAGTGAGAGACGGACTTGCCCGAAATGACTATAAAAATCCTGGTGATTATAAACATCCAAGCGGCACGGTAGCACATATAGTTGAAGTGGATCTAACTAAGATTGAACGTCAAAAGCCTCACGTTGACGGTGAGTTGGAGGTCAATGTCAGGAAGCCGATTAACCATTCTGGTCATTAGTGAAGTGATCGGCCTCTGGCCTTAACTAAAACAAAAACGGCTTGCACATTTGCAAGTCGTTTTTGTTATTTACTCCAATGGCCTAGTACCCATTCCCATTGGTGCGTTCCATAATTCCAACGCCAATGTGCTTTAACCCATTTTGTTTTACCGAGCGGGCGTACCGTTTGTAAATTTTGTAATCGATCCGGTGGTTTTGGTGGCTTAGGAGGTTTGGGTGCCTTAATTTTAAAAGTAGCCATATACCCTCCAAATTAATGACAGTGATATGTACCCGTTTGGCGATCATGATGACAGCCATTTTTATCTGTACCGCCAGAGTGAGCATGGGCAAGGCTTGAGCAAACAATAATGAGTACAGCAATAATCCCCTTCATAGCAAAACTCCCTTTTTGAACATGTTTAATGTGTTTCAAGTTGAAGAAGCATGAACAGCTAGTTACTTAAGTAGGTTCTATAGAACCTTGCAGCATAATAAAGATTTGAGTCTTTAACTGCAATAAAACATATTTAGCAGGAGTTATATGGGCTGATCATTAGAACTGGAACGACTGCTCAAAATGAATGCAATACACAATGTGGAGTTTATTGGCCAGTTTTGACTTTCATATAAGGATACGAGTCTCTACTGACAACATGCGCTTTACGTACACATACCCTCCCAAACTTGTTTGAATAATAATATCCACCTGGTCTCCATCTTAGGAAACCTGGCCAATTACGTGGTTTGATATGAACAGCTAGCAGATGTAGTAATGCATGCGTGTGAGCTGGGATGTTCTTTTTATCAACTACAGTGAAAACTTCGTGGTCATTTTCAGTCTTGGTTTTAATAGCATAATGAATTCGGTAACGTTCGACTGGCCTAATATTTCGATTTGTATTTCGTAAATTAGAGAAAATACCGGAATCATCTTTTTCTTTGAAATATAGATTTGCAAAACAATTTAAGTATTGGGTTGCATTAAGCGAGTCTACATCCATAGTTGATTTTATCGATGTCCAGTTGTTTTTACTTTTAATGCTATAAACAGAGTCATCGTAAAACATACAACAGACTTTAGGGGACAGTGGGAGTAAACAAATCAGTCCAGCTGCATTCAAGCCATAACTTCGCTCATCAAATCGCCTACTGTCAGCAAAACGGTTGACCATCACAGCTGGATCATCAGATGTAATAAATGGTGTATCAGTCTTGTTCTCTATTAGCACTATTTTTAGATCATCAAGCGAATACATATAATCTGCAAAGGTCTGCATTGAGATTTGTACTGCCTGCTTAATTTCTATAGCAACAGACATTCCTGGATCCCCAAGCAATCCATTTGCCTCATTAGTCATTTGAGCCATACGAATTGATGCAGCTTCCGTCCTATGATGTTGTAGCAGCCAGAATCTGAAAAGAATGCTGGATGCGTCCGTATTCAAAACGAAGCCAGGTTGAAGTAGGTGCGGCAGTAGACTGGCGTAAAGGCGTTCGACTTGCTGAATGGCTCTTTCTAGGTTGTCATCTTTTCCATAGAAATAATCTCTTGAACATTGGTTTTTCAAAGCGGAATCAAATATCGCTTTGTCTCGGTCAATGTTATATAAGCTTATTGTTTTACCCTCATTCTGGGAAAATGGCCGAAGGTAGCAACGAGGTACAAAATGTTGATTTTTATTGGACGCCATAAGAAAGTCACCTGCAACTAGAGTTTTCTGCTAATGGCAGCATTTGCCGTTTTTGTAGCCAACTCTAAAGTCAGTAATTGTTACTTTTAAACGTAAGCTAGCCCGATCCACTGGTTTTAGCTATAACTACAACTGTGCCAGCCAACTTATCCTGCTAGCCTTGTTTTGCGCCTATCAAATTCAATCCAAAACAACCCTAATCCTAGTGCAGCTCCAGACAAGTAATATGCAAGGTATCGGATGATTGCTTGCCAGATAGTCATTGTGTTGTCACTTTTGGCGTCAATTACTCTTGCTGATATTGCTATTCCGGTGTGGTTTTTTTCAGCCAAAACAGTATGCTGGCCACAGCAGGGCATAAATGAGATATAACTAAATCCATTGGCCCTTTTGGCAAGTCGACTTAATCCAATCAAATATTATAGTAAGGCTTGATTTAAACCTGTAAGGTCATAATCGACTATTGTCATTTACTGAGTGTATTGTCATTGGAAAAGTGTATTCTGAGTTTGAGTCCGCACTCTTTTTACTTTCTTCATAGGTAATCGCAGTGGTTAAGTAGATTAACGCGCTCCTAGCAAGCTTTAATAATCTAATACTTTCTTCAACCAACTCTATATCACTGACAGGGAAACTTAATTCCTTTCCTTTAGTTTTACGTTCTTGAGCGGGATTGTTTAAATAGTGATCATGGACCCGCAAGTACTTATGAGCAATATGATTGCGGATATCAGTTAGAGTCTTGGCTTCAGGGCTAATCAATTGCACATCTTTTGATCGGTAATATAAATCTTTGCTCAACCAAAATAAGCCCTGCAGAGGCTTATTTTCTGAAATCAAAAATTGCTCCCGGATTTTAGTTAAACCTCTGTCCTCAAACCATACTGACTGAAAGCTTAAGTTTCTAACGGGTATCTCAAGTTTCCAGTAATCATTCACCAAGTATGCAATTTTGTCGAAAATAGCAAAGATTGAAAGGAACGACATTTTTAGTCTTTCAACCCATAATCTGTAATACCTGTAATCAAGAGCGTCATACAGTTTTACACATCTATCTGAAAAATGTAGCGGTTTATCTTTTTCTTGTATTGCTTCGAAAATTAAAAACCTTGCAGAAACGTACTCTTGCTTGAGCTGATTGAAAATAGCATATGGGGCAGGTAAATAAACATCCTCTTCCAAGATGTCTTGAACCATATTGGGCAAGGTTAGAGTATCTTCTAATGAGGTCCAGTCTCTAGAAACGTCATTCAAGAAATCAAGATAGAGTTGATTCTCAACGCACCACTTTCTATATGTTTTTTCTTTCTTGGTACGCCCTTTACGATAGGCTGGCAGGGGAATTTCAACTTTGTTCCAATCCCAGTCTCCAAAGGTGTTTATGTGGTCAGCTAAAGCAGACATCTCATTTCTCGCCTGTTTCTCTACACCAATTTCCAAAGCTGATTTGAGCAATTTATAGCTTTCTTGGAGAAATATGGCTTGAACGTAACCTTTGCTGGCATATCTTGCATATTCGAACATTGTTGAAGCTTTATTTCCCATTGCCATTGGGAAATATGGATAGCTTATTAATGTTTGATCCCAAAGCTGAATGGCTTCTACGAATCTGCCAATATTGTTTAAAGCATTTGCAAGATTGGTGGTTATCCGAGATTTGAGGTCTGTTCGAATTTCTTCATCAGTAAGTTCGCCTAAGTCAGAAAGCGCTAATCTTAAATGTAGAATTTCCTTTTCTCGGTGGTGTTGATCGCCTAACCAGTTTTGTTTTTGTTTTACAGATCGTCTTATCCCGGAGTGGGCATTGGCGATAAAGTAGTTTAGGGTAGCGCATTCCACTGGAGAGAGAGGCTTTAGATTAATTTTGCCAATCTCATCAAGTGTTTCGTTGAGAGTCTCGTGATCATTTCTATCACAAGCTAAATCAATTTTAGATGCTAACTTTCTAATGTCACTCATATCACTCTCAACGTTAAATTAGGGCTGCCTATTTGAAATACTCCATAAGCAGTTTTATCAGATGAGAAAAAACTAAAAGAAGAAATCCAAATGCATAGATTGGTCCCTTCGATGCCTTAGCCAAACCATAGCAGAATGGGAATCGCAAGAATATATTGATGAGGCTGAGATGGTTTTTTAAGAGTCCCGAAAATTACCAAATAACTTTAGAACATGTTTATCTTAATCAGCACTTTTCTGTTCTGGTAGATAAGCATCAGAAATCAGAAACAGCGCTGAAAATAATTGAAGCAGAGTAATACAAGTATTGACTATTGGGAGTGACATCTTGATGTGATTTAGTAATGTTCGGATATTAGTTATGAAATGCCAAAATAATCCTAAGTCGAGTTTTTCCCTGAATGTTTAGACCGTTTGAAGATAATTTGCATTGACTATGATTTATTATTAAAAAATGGCTATTTTTTGTCCATAGCTTAAATAAAAAATTAATAACAAAATAAGAGAGAGATATGTATCTAAAGCACATTCGAGCCAATAATTTTCGAGCATTTGGAGATGGTAAAAAGGCTCCTGCACTGGATTGGGCTTTAAGGCCTGGTCTTAATATTTTGGTGGGTGAAAACGATGCTGGCAAAACAACAATAGTCGATGCTATAAGGCAAATACTTCTTACTACCAGTTACGAAAACATCCGGCTCTATGAACATGATTTTCATATACATGGAACAGAACGTGCGACTAGCCTTTGGATTGAGGCTACTTTATGTGATCTATCGAGCGAACAACAAGCTAGTGTTCTTGAATGGTTAACTCATGAGAGCGATGGATCTTGTTCACTAATTATCCACCTCAGTGCAAGGTGGATTCCTCCACAGCCAAACAAACGCGCGCGAGTTGAGTTTTCTGTACGTGCAGGGAAAGAGGGAATTGGCCAAGAAATAGGCAGCACAGTTCGTGAGCTAATCCGTGCAACCTATCTGCGACCATTAAGGGATGCTGAAGCGGAGCTGCGCCCCGGCAGACAATCCCGCTTGTCGCAAATACTTGCAGCACACAAAAATATTGATGGACAGGAAGTCAACGACTTCCAAACAGCCAATCCTAATGACGTTCCAAAGAATATTGTAGGTTTAATGGCATTTTCTCAGCACCATATTGGTGAGCATACAGTGATCAAAAGCGTTGAACAGGACATCAACCAAAACTATTTAGAAGAGTTTTCATTTGAGAGTGAAAAGTTGCAGTCTCGGATTCGTATCACTCCAGATTTATCACTGACACCAATCTTGGAAAAATTTGAATTAGCTTTGTTGCCAGGAGGTGATGTGGATCCAAATGCCAGATGTGCTCGCGGGTTGGGATATAACAATGCGTTATTCATGGCAACTGAACTAGTTTTGCTGAGAGAAGGTGATGATCTTGCGCTGTTATTAATTGAAGAGCCTGAAGCTCATTTGCACCCGCAATTGCAATATAGAGTAATGGACTTGCTTGAAAATCACTCTAAAACCAAAGAAACTGATGAAAGACAAGTACAAGTAGTGATGACTACTCACAGCCCATCATTAGTTTCCCATACAGACATAGAGAACATGACCTTAGTGCATAAGGCTCAGACCTTCCCGTTATCCGCTGGCAATACTAAACTGAAAAAAACTGACTACTCATTCTTACGTAGATTTATAGAAGCGACGAAAGCCAATCTCTTCTTTGCAAGAGGGGTCATGATGGTGGAAGGTCCGGCTGAAGCTATCCTACTTCCAACCTTAGCAGAAGTCTGTGATCGCTCATTGTCCAAACATGGTGTTTCACTGGTAAATGTAGGTCATACGGGGCTTTTTCACTATGCTCGAATTTTGCAGGTTGAAGGTGCTGGACCAGAGCTAAAAATTCCTGTGGTCTGCTTAACTGATCGAGATATTGTTCCTGAATCGGCTAAAACATTTGTTTCTGCCCCCGGGGAAGGAAAGAAACGTTTCACTTCTGATTATAACGAAGAAGAGCTTGCAAAGTTTTTACTAGACAAGAGTAATCGGGCGCAGGGAGGCAGCACTATCGTGTGTATTTCCGACAAATGGACGCTTGAATATGATCTCGCTTATTTTGGGTGCGCAAAACTCATGTATTACGCCATCCAGCTCGGAAGGAAAGCTAAAACTAAAGGTGAAAGGTTAGAGGATGCTGATGAAACTAAAGCCAAGGAAGCAGCAAAAGAATCTTGGGAGGAATTAGAAACCAAAGGTTTGACTGAGGAGGAGTTGGCAAATCAAATCTTCAAGCCTCTGTACAATAAAGAAGCTTCGAAGGCAATCGTAGCCCAATATGCTGCAGAGCTTTTGTTGTCTGGTGAGTTTGGTTCTGGTGATGAACTTTTCAATCGCCTTCCGCCGTATCTAAAAAAGGCATTCATACATCTAACCGGGGATAAAAGTAAACCAGCAACAAAAACCGAGACAACGGCGGTGAATTAAATTATGTCAGTTATTGATTTAAACACTGCTGATCTTTTGTGGTTAAAGGAAGTCAGTCCAGATTTGGACTTTAGCGATACTGAGAGACAAGAAGCTATTCTAGAAACAACTTCACGGGACTTCAATGCCGTCCCAGGAAGTGGTAAAACATCACTGCTTGCAGCAAAACTTTTACTAATTGCAAGAAAATGGAATCAGCAGAAGAAGGGGCTCTGCGTACTCAGTCATACAAACGTTGCTCGAGAAGAAATCACTAGGCGTTTAAAATTAAATGCCGACGGCCAAAAACTTTTAACCTACCCACATTATATCGGGACGATTCACGGCTTTGTGAACCAATATATAGCTTTACCGGCACTCCGAAGTGCGGGCATCAAAGTTGAGATTATTGATGACGATGCATTTGCAAAAAAAGCGCAGAAACTTCTTCAGCAATACAAATTTAAGACACTACGGGGTTGGCTAAAATACCAGGAAAATGCAGACGAATTAATCAATACACTCTACTTTAAAGGTAGTGAATTGGAAATATCGACCGAAAGTGGAACTCTGACCAACGCTACCACTCCATCTGGGAAACAAGTACGAGAACTGAAATATTCACTTTTAGACGCAGGAATCTTTCGGCACCGAGATATGTTTGCCTTTGCTGAGAGCGCTTTAAAAAGTAACCCGAATCTTCTGGACGTAATTTTCCGACGTTTTCCACTAGTATTTATTGATGAGATGCAAGATACCTCCTGGGCACAGGAAAGTATTCTAAATAGCATCTTTGAAAACAAATCCACTGTTCAACGATTTGGAGATATTGATCAGAAAATCCTCACGGACGATGAAGGCATTGTTAATTGCACATTCCCCCGGGCAGGTCATAAAGTAATTAGTACTAGTAAACGATTTGGCAACAAAATTGCTGAAGCAGTAGCCAGTGTTCGCTTATCCCAGCTTCCTGTGATTGGAGAAGCAAATCAAGAAATGCCGCCAGTATTATTGCTATATAAGACTGCTGACGTTGAGAAAGTGCTAACCAAATTTGGTCAGTTAGTAATTGATCGTTTTACTGACCTAGAGTTGGAGAAAAAATCAGTCCGTGGCATGTGCACGCGTAAAGTCGGAAGTGGAGACGTGGTTCCTGGACGACACTTAGGTGATTACTGGCCCGCGTTTGCGCAAACTCAGACGGGGGCAACTAATTCAAATGATAATTTCTGGCAGGCTCTCTTGCCCCCACCTAACCACAATAATGAATCTATTCTTTTCGGAAGGGTAGCTCAAGTTCGACGAGCAATATTGCTAATCATGCGGGAAGCCGGCTCTCCAATCGTTGAGAGCATCAGAGATAGTAATGCTTTAATAAAGGCAGTCACTGAGCAAACTGGAACTGCATTACCCATACATCTATTAGTTCAAGATCTTATACTAAAACCTGATTTATATGCCACTCCTGCAGCGCGCGATGTTTTGATAGATTACATTTATACGCGTTTAAAATCTTATCTTCCAACGGGAACTCTGCTTCAATCCTTCAAAAATCTGTCCACATTTGATCAGGCCTTTTTCTTGTTAAACCCAGCACAACTTCCAAATCTTTGTGCAGTTTCTCATATGGGTCGAGATATAAATTACACAATAGGGACAGTGGCAAGCATGAAGGGTGAAACCCACATTGCCTCGTTAGTAATGGAATCTTATGGTGGTAATAGTAAGAAGTTTGATTTGGAAATGGCACTTCCATATGTTGCAGGGATTAAGAAAAATCCAGCTAGCCTTAGTAAATTGCAGCGAGGTCAACTCAGGAATTTGTATGTTGCAATGTCTCGCCCAACGCACTTTCTCTGTCTTGCAGTGAATGAGACACGTATAGCCCCACAAACCTTGAGTGCTTTAATTGAAAAAGGGTGGGTAGTAGAGCAATAAGCCGACAGGATGGTTTAACAAAATCACTATGGCTTCAACAACAACGTGAGGTAAGAAGCTTTATGCGATGCTCAATAACCTCACTATTGGCTATTTATGAATATCAAGTTCACGCTTAACTTTTTGCTAACGAGCAATGGGCAGAATGACCAAACTGAGGATAACCGGTAGCTGTTTTTGTGGGTATTCTGCAGAATCTACAAGCCGGTTAATTCGCTTCTGAATTCACCTTCAATGCCACGAGCGTGTAGGAGTTGTTGTTTTTAAAACCCTCATTGAGGGCTTTATTATTCTCTAAAATGTTATAACTCACAGAAAATCACGGGTTTATCGAGGGGGCTGATTTAACCTAGTTTCGACTTTGTGTTTAACCACAAGTCTTAGACAGAGAAAGGATACGAAATTGGGTCATGGTATTGGTATCCAATAACTTCGAAATCATCTACTGTTACCCATGTTTCCAGGTCTTCTAAAGTTTTTATATTTGGATTTATTTTTAGTGTTGGGGAGTCAAATGGTTCACGTTTTAATTGTACATTTTGCATTAGATCTAATTGATCTTCATATATGTGTGCATTAACGATTTTATGATAGGCCTTACCGGGCTTGTGGCCAGTGATTTGAGCCATAATTGCTAAGAAAAAATATACCTGAACCATGTTGAAATTCAGTCCTAATGGAACATCGCAGCTTCTTTGAGTGCTATTGAGGTACAGTGTGTCTCCAAGTAACGAGAAGTGATGACTATACATACATGGGCGCAAACAACCCATATGAAAAGCTCCTGGATGATAAAAAGTATAGATTTCACCGCGATCATCTAAACCAGCTCTTAAGTCGTTGTATATCTTTCTAAGGAGGTCTATGCTACCGCCGTCTGGTTTAGGGAAATTCCGTCCTATTTTTCCGTAAATAAATCCACAATCATCCTCTCCTTTTCTGAAAGGTGAGGAAAGCCAAGCACTATTCTCATTAGCGTTTGCATCCCATGTTTTCGTACCGATGGCTCTAAACTGCGCAGCATTGTCATAGCCGCGAATATAGCCGAGCATTTCAGCAATTGCGGATTTGTAATAGCTTTTTCGAGTGGTTATTAAAGGAAACTTTCCTTCATCAACGTCATAAGTTAAGTCCGCATTAATTAATGTAAGGCATCTTTTGCCTGTACGTTCATTTTGCACCCAAACCCCATTGTCAATAATATTTTTTGCCAAGTCTAAATATTGCTTCATTTGAAAACCTTAAGGGGAAGTTGCTGATTTAAATTAAGAGGCCTATCGCCAGGTTGATCATTATACCAACTCTGGAATTCTCAACATTTACGGCAGAAATTATAGAATCATTATTTCAAATTTGAATAGGAATTATAAGAGTCTATGTTTTGTACAATTTTTATATATTTTGTACAATGATAGTCTGATGAGTTGGTATTGATATGTGTATGTAATGAACACATTCATGGTGGTTAGAATTTTCTCGGCGTGCCATTCAATATCGCGTCTTATGCTTTATTGACCATGATGGTGGCACAGGTATGTGATTTGCAACTGGGTGACTTTGTGCACACGCTGGGCGACGCGCATATTTACAGCAACCATATGGAGCAGGTCAAAGAGCAATTGTCGCGTACGCCACGTGCATTGCCGCATATGCGCATTAACCCAGATGTGAAAGACCTGTTCGCGTTCAAATTTGAAGACTTCACCTTGGAAAATTACGACCCGCATCCAGCCATCAAGGCGCCAGTCGCCGTGTAGTCCAGCAGTTTGACGGTTGATTAAATGGCTGACTGTAGCCATTTTGTTAATAAGGTGTAATATTTTCAAAAGCTTACGGCGTTTTTGTTATCCTTTTCGCGTTATGAATTCACGAAGCATGCGTCCCTAGCGGGTGTTTCGTGTTTTTTTGTTCATGACTTTAAACAAGGAGATCATTATGCAAATGAAAGCGTCATTACTGGCAGCCGCATTATGCGGTGTGTTATCTGGTCAAGCATTCGCCGACCACGAAACCATCAAACCAAAGGCTTACGACAGCCTGGGCAAGTGCGTCAAAGCAGCATTATCAAAGCACGACGGCAAAATCGTTAAGCTGGAAGCCAAGTCTGAGCGCAAGCAATTGGTATACGAGTTTGACGTGCAGTCTAACGACGGTAAAGCCTGGGATATCGAGTGCAGCGCCAAAACTGGCAAAATCACTGAAGTAGAAGAAGAAGTGACCGCCGATGATGAAAGATTCAAGGCCTTAGCTAAAGTGTCTGAAGAAGACGCCAAAGCCACCGCATTGGCTGCACATCCAGGCAAAGTGGTTGAAGTTGAGTATGAGTTAGAGCCGGATGGCAAAGCGTCATACGAGTTTGACATTCTGGAAGCTGACAACGAAGAAGTGAAAATCGAAGTTGACGCAACGACCGGTAAAATCGTAGAAACCAGCTACGAAGTGTATCAAATCGGCCAAGAGTAATTATTGGCTCGCTCATTTAAGTAGCGACCAAGCAAAAGGCACCGCATTGCGGTGCCTTTTTTGCATGAGATCAATCTGCAAGTGAGGGAGTGTCTACCCCGATACCGGCGGATATGCAGTCTGCTGGTATCGGTCCTAGTGATAGCTCACCCCCTGTTAGTTAGTAGCATTTAGCATGCCATCTCCAGGATTTGTTTTAAATAACTGATTTAATTATCAATTTTTTATGTAAATGGGAATTTTTCCCGTATTTTCGGTGGCTGCTTGCAGCCATATTGGTTGTGATTGGGTGGCCTGAGCCGTATGTCTTTTTTAAGCCGGTAGTGCGGTTAGCGTCATAAGGCTGCAAGGTCGTTATTGAAGGCGCGTTGTATGGTGGTCAGCAGTTTTTTATATTCACCGCGTTTGATGAGCTCGCTTTGTGCCAGCATGTTTAATAAGGCAGGCTGTTGCTGTTGCAGATTGAGTTCGTCGGTGAAATCTGCTGAAAAGCCCAGGTTGCTGGCGACATAGCAAAGATTGAACATGTCGCAGTATTCGCCATACAGGCTGCCAAGCAGCATGCTCCTGGCATATCTGGTCGGTAGCAGCAGGCTTTCTTGCACAAAGGGAAGTTGTGTACGCTGGTCATCTATGAGTAGTAGATTGTAATCAGACAGTTTTTGTGCCACCAGCGCTTGCCCGGCCTCCATATCGTCTGCCTGAAACAGGGTAGAGGTGTCGCACCACACGGCAGAAACCGGATAGTTAATGCAATATTTTTCCACCTGCTCAATAAACACGTTTGCTTCGCCAGCGGCAATCGCCGGTAGCCTTAGCACGGCGACATCGTGCCTTTGCAGGCTTTTTTCTAGGGTGCGGCTCATGGTGTGCCCCAGTAGCAGGTGTCCATTACCCAGGTGCAGGCTGTGTATCAACGCGTTCTGCAGGGTGGTGCTTGCACCGCAGGCGATATGATCAGGGGAGACCAGGTAACGTCTCTCGTGGGCCAGTAAGTTGGCCAGCATATGTTTCAGGTTAAACAAACCGGTAGCATCGTAGTCGTGCGGGCGTAGTTTGTGCATATGCAGTGCGGCGCGGCGGATATGGTGTACGCTGCTTTTCTGGATCAACTGGTCCACGCTCACGGTCGTATGGTCTCTCTCCGGGCGCTGGGCCAGGGAGTGGGTTTGTTGCGTGGCTGTGCTGGCTGCACGAGGGGCGTCAGAAACAAAAGTGCCGCGTTTGGGTTGGGTGTAAATCAGGCCCTGTGCCGATAACTCTTCATACACGCGGGAAACTGTTTTACGGTTAATCCCCAGGCGTTGTGCAATGTCGCGCGAGCTTGGCAGGGCGCTACCACCTAGCCAGGAGCCACCTTGTATCATCTCGCGGAAATGTTGAATCAGTTGCTGGTGTATGGTGTTTGGAGAGTCTTTATCCAATACCAGTGAGTAATGCCAGGGTCTCAGCACAGTCTGTGTCTACCTTTAAAATCAAGTAAAATGACGTCGCCATAACGCTTGGCGCGATCATTACCTGAAGGGCACACTAGGACATGGCCTTCGAAACCAAAATGATACAAAAAAAAAGCAATTGAATAAAGTTTTCGGAAAAATTCCCCATCTGGCCCATGAATAAAACCCAAAACTGGCTGGCTGCCACCTCGGGCTATTTATATTACAGTTACAGTCGCTTAATAAAGTGACAGCTATCCTTAACAGGATAATCGACCGCTCTGGAAATCCTAGTGCCAGTGGCAATTTAAGCACAGCGCAATTTTTTGAATTGCAATTTGTGATTTATCCTTATTCAGGATGTTTCTTCCGGAGATATAACTATGATGAAAATCAAAACTGCTTTTGGTATTGCTGCCAGCGTAGCGCTTGCCATGCCAGTACTGGCGTCAGCCGCCGCTGATCAAGAAACAGCGATGAAAGACCCAAACAACTGGGTGCATCCACGTGGTCAACACAATAACCAGGGTTACAGCAGCCTGGCACAGATCAACAAAGGCAATATCAAAAACCTGAAAATGGCTTGGACATTCGCAACCGGTGTAAACCGTGGTCACGAAGGTTCTCCAGTGGTCGTCGGCAACATGATGTATCTGGTGTCTGCTTTCCCAAACAACGTTTACGCGCTGGATCTGAACGACAACCAGAAAATCGTTTGGTCTTACTTCCCTAAACAAGACCCAAGCGTTCAAGCGGTGCTGTGCTGTGACAACGTGACACGCGGCCTGGGCTTTGGCGATGGCAAAATCTTCCTGCAACAAAACGACGGTATGCTGGTGGCATTGGATGCCAAAGACGGCAAAAAACTGTGGGATGTTAAAAACACTGATCCAAAAGTCGGTGCAACCAACACTAACGCGCCACACGTGATCAAAGACAAAGTATTGACCGGTTGCTCAGGTGCTGAGTTCGGCGTACGTTGCTTTATCCAGGCTTACAACATCAAAGATGGTTCTACTGCATGGAAAGCCTACTCAACAGGCCCAGACAGCGAAACATTGCATGACGCAAACACCAACAAAGACAACCCACTGTACAACGCACTGTCTGTTTATCAAGACGTGAACGGTGGTAACAAAGAAGGCGGTTCTTTCAAGCGTCTGTCTGCTGACCAGATCAAAGGTGGCGAAAAAGAATTGGGTACACGTACCTGGTTGAAACCACAAGCGATTAAAGACGGCTGGCAGCATGGTGGCGGTTCCGTATGGGGCTGGTGGCCATATGATGCACGTACAAACCTGGTTTACTACGGTGCGGGTAACCCATCCGTTTGGAACCCGGACGTACGTCCAGGCGACAACAAATGGTCTATGACAGTGACTGCACGTGATCTGGACACTGGCGTGGCTAAATGGGCGATGCAAATGACACCACACGATGAGTGGGACTACGACGGCGTGAACGAAGTGATCCTGTTCGACAAAGGTGGCAAAACATACGCATGGCACCATGACCGTAACGGTTTCGCATACACATGGAATGCTGTGACTGGTACGCTGATTGCTGCTGAAAAAGTACATCCATTTGTTAACTGGGCGGCTGATGTTGACCTGAAAACAGGTGTGCCAAGCAAAGATGGTCGTTATTCTACTCACCAGGACTACAACGCCAAGGGTATCTGCCCGGCTGCGTTGGGTACTAAAGACCAACAGCCTGCGGCTTACTCACCAAAAACTGGTTTGATGTATTCTCCACTGAACCACGTATGTATGACATACGAGCCAGTTGAGTCTAAATACGTTGCTGGTCAACCATGGGTTGGTGCGACATTGACTATGTTTGCTGGTCCTGACGGCGTAATGGGTGGCTTCGGCGCTTATGATCCAATGACCAACAAAAAAGTGTGGTACAACAAAGAGAAATTCTCTGCCTGGAGTGGTGCCTTGACGACCGCTTCTAACATCGTGTTCTACGGTACTTTGGATCGTTGGTTCAAAGCGGTTGATGCGCAAAGCGGTAAAGAACTGTGGAAGTTCCAAGTGGGTTCCGGTGCGATTGGTAACGCATTCACCTACGGTAACAAAGGCAAACAATACGTTGGTATCTTCTCAGGTATCGGTGGTTGGGCTGGTGTTGCGATGAACTTGGGTATGACAAGTGACACAGACGCACTGGGTGCTGCTGGTGGTTACAAAGAGTTGACCAAGTACAACGCTGCGCCTGGCGGCGGTGCACTGAACGTTTTCTCACTGTAATTTGAGTTTGTCTTAAGTTACACGTAGTAATACGTTAGTCACACAAAACACCCTGCTTAGGCAGGGTGTTTTTTTGTTTTTTAAACTTGAAAAATGTGCGTTTAACCGTAGATTTGTACGGTGTTTTCAGTGCGGATTTGCTGGAAAATCTGCAGGCGTTCTGGCGCAATCTGGCCGTTTTTAAAGGCGTCTAAGATAGCGCACTCTGGTTCATGTGTATGTGTGCAATTGTTGAATTTGCAATGGCCAATCAAGGGCCTGAACTCGACAAATGCATATTCCAGATCTGCTTCTTCGATGTGGTAAAGGCCAAACTCCTGCAAGCCGGGCGAGTCGATAATGGCGCTATCGCTGTCCAGGTGATACAAATGCGTCGCCGTGGTGGTGTGTTTACCGCTATCGAGGGTAGCACTGATTTCTTGCGTTTTACTGCGAGCTTCTGGTAACAGGCTGTTAATAATGGTGGATTTTCCCATGCCGGACTGGCCGACCAGCACGCTGGTGTGACCGCTCAACAAGGGTTTCAGGCTATCTACAGACGCTTTGGCATTGAGTTGCAGCGTCAGGTAACCCAGCGCGGCATATTGCTCCAGCTTTTGCATCGCTTGCGGGTTAGGTAAATCACATTTGTTGAGGATAATCACCGCGCGTATGCCTGCGGCTTCAGCCGCGACCAGGCAACGATTCAACAGGTCTTCATAGAAGCTTGGTTGTGTGGCCAGCACAATCAGGATTTGCGTGACGTTCGCCGCCAGGATTTTGCTTTTGAACGCATTGCTGCGGTAGAGCAGGGTGTTGCGGGCGGCGGTTTTCTCGATGACGCCTTCATTTTCTGAGGTGAGCGTGACCGTGACCTTGTCGCCTGCTGCGTTATCGACTTTCTTGCCGCGGGTGACGCAGCTGAGAATGCGGCCATCTGGTAATTCAACGTTATAACGCTTGCCATAGGCAGCGACGATAAGACCTTCTTGAGACATGCTAGAAATGATAGTAGGTGTGATTTAAATACTGTACCACTTGCTGCTCTTCATCATCAAACCATTTCAGGTTCAACATGGTGTTGCAATTGGTGACCTGGGCTTTGAGCCCATTAAGTGAACGTACTTTGCGGTAATCGCGGGTATAAATGCCGCTACCATCGCCGCCATAACTGCTGGCATGGCAGCTGATGCAATGCGTGTTGACCAGTTTTTGTCCTGCTTGCAGCGTGTTATCTGCCGCGCTTGCGCTGAGACTTGCAAGCGCCGGCAATAAGCTGATCAGCAGGAGGCGTTTCATGCGTAGGTTTGCAATTTGGCAATGCGCAGACTGGCAGGTGGGTGCGAGTCGTAAAACGCTGAATGTAGCGGATCAGGTGTCAGCGTAGAGGCGTTGTCGCGATAGAGCTTGACCAGCGCATCGATCAAAAACTGAGGCCTGGATTGCTGTGCTGCATAGTGGTCGGCCTCAAACTCGTTGGTGCGAGAGTAGGCCGCCAGCAATGGACGCAGAATAAACATGAATACCGGGGATACCAGCACAAACAACAACAAAGCCATATGATTGCTAGCTTCTGCTACGCCCAGACCGGTAAAAAACCACTCTTGTTTGATCAGGTAACCCAGCAGGGCCAGGCCCAGCAGGCTCAGGCCAAACATCATGACGATACGTTTGATCACATGCTGATGCTTGAAGTGGCCCAGTTCATGCGCCAGCACGGCTTCGATTTCGTCGGCGCTGAGTTTCTCCAGCAGGGTATCAAAAAACACCACGCGTTTATTTTTGCCAAAACCGGTAAAGTAGGCGTTGCCGTGGCCAGAACGTGTCGAGCCATCCATCACAAACAGGCCCTGGCTGGCAAAGCCGCATTTCTGTAACAGCGCTTCAATACGTGATTTCAGCGTCTGGTCTTGCATGGGCGTAAATTTGTTAAATAACGGTGCAATCCAGATTGGATAAACCGCTAGCATAAACAGGTTAAAGGCGCTCCAGATCAGCCACAGGTAGAGCCACCACCAGTCGCCAGCGCCTTGCATCAGCCACAGCGCAATGAACAGAATAGGGCCGCCAAGCAGCAGGCCAACAATCGTATGCTTGACCAGGTCACCAAAAAACATGCCGCGCGACATTTTGTTAAAGCCGAATTTTTCGTCGACATTAAAGGTCTGGATGTAATCAAACGGCAGGGTAGCTGCGCCAGAAATCAGCATGGCGGAGCAAATCACCAGTGCGCCGCGAATAATATCGTGTGCGGGTAACCATTGTTGCCAGGCCTGGTCCAGCACCTGCAAGACGCCACCCAGTGTCAACGCCAGCAAAACCACGGCTTCGATCACAGTTTCGCTCAAACGCAATTTGACCTTGGCCGTGGTGTAATCGGCGGCGCGCTGATGCGCTTCCAGGCTAATGGTCTGGCTAAATGCGGCAGGCACTTGCTGGCGGTGTTGCTGGATATGACGCACATGGCGCAAGCCCAGCCAGACACGGATAGCGAGGCTGACGATAATCACGGCGACAAAAATTTGAGTAAAGAGTGCGGACATAGCAAAGGATGGTTTGTAAGTGGTGACAGTTAGCTATTTTGATGGATTTAACTCCACCTTGTTCACTGAACTGAATATAATGTTTCATTTTAATGGAAATCATGACGAGAGGCACTCAATTGGCAAGTAATCAGGACAATTTAATCTGGCTGGATATGGAAATGAGTGGTTTGCTGCCTGACACAGACCGCATTCTGGAACTGGCTGCCGTCGTCACCGATGCGCAATTGAATGTGATTGCGGAGTCACCCGTATTGGTTGTACATCAGTCGGATGCTGTGCTGGATGGTATGGATGCCTGGAACAAAGGCACGCATGGCCGCAGCGGCTTGATCGATAAAGTCAAAGCTTCTACTTTGGACGAGGAAGCCGCGACCGATGCCATGCTGGCGTTTTTAAAAGAACATGTGCCAGCAGGCAAGTCACCGATGTGTGGTAACTCCATCTGTCAGGACCGCCGTTTTATGGCGCGTTATATGCCGCGCCTGGAAGCGTTTTTCCACTACCGTAACCTGGATGTGAGTGTGTTTAAAGAGTTATCCCGCCGTTGGCGTCCGGATATCTATGCTGGCTTTAAAAAGGCCAGCCGTCATGAAGCATTGGCCGATATCTATGAGTCGATTGATGAACTCAAGTATTACCGCGAACACTTTTTGAATATGACGCCGCCTGCCAAAGCGGAATAAGGTTTCAAGAGATTCAAGCGAAAAAAAAGACGCCTATTTGGCGTCTTGAGGGAGGAGAAGTTAGCTTTGGAGAAGCTTGATTAGTAATAAGCACCTTCTGTGCCAACTTTCCTTCACTTTTTCGTGAAACTCTGTAAGTAATTGTTTTTAAATATCTAACAAGTCCTGGTATAAATCCAAGTAGTGTTTTGCACTGGTTTCCCAGCTCACATCCTGTTGCATGGCCTGTTTTTGCAGCTGTTTCCACTGACCATTATTGGCATAAATCTGTATCGCTTGCTTTAATGTGACCAAAAGTGTCGATGGATTATTTTCCGCTAGTACCAATCCTGTCATGGTGTCTGGTAGTGTGCCGTCCGCGGCAAGCGCTCCCCCTTGCACCGAGTCTGCCAGCCCACCTGTATTGGCGACCACCGGGATAGTGCCATAACGCAGGCCATACATCTGGTTTAAACCACATGGTTCAAAGCGGGATGGCATGACAAAAATATCGGTCCCGGCCATGATGCGGTGGGACAAGGGTTCGTTATAGCCGATGGTGACGGCAACCTGACCTGGATATTGCTGCATCAGCGCTAGGTATTGCTGCTCGAGCACAGGTTCACCACTGCCTAAAACCGCCAACTGGCAACCGCTGGCAAGCAGTTCGTGTGCAATTTCGACCAGTATATCCAGGCCTTTCTGGTGCGTTAACCGGCTGACCACCCCGAGTAATGGTGCATTGGGCAATGGCTGCAATCCCAATTCTGCCTGCAGTGCCTGTTTCACGGTGCTTTTGGCTTGCAGTGTGCTGGCATCATAGTTGGCAGGCAGGTAAGGGTCAGTTGCCGGATCCCAGACCTGAGTATCTATGCCGTTCAGTATGCCAGTGAGATCGTCTACGCGATGCTGCAATAATCCCTGAAAGCCAAAACCAAATTGTTCGGTTTGAATTTCTTTGGCATAGGTCGGGCTGACAGTGGAGAGCGCTGTGGCGTAATACAAGCCTGCTTTCATAAATGACAGGTGACCATAAAACTCGTAACCGGCAGGTTGAAAGTCCTGATCGTCCAGGGTGAGACGATGACGCCAGTCCGCATGAAAGTTGCCCTGAAATGCCAGGTTGTGAATACTGAACACAGACTTTGCCAGGCTGCCCATTTGTTGCATATAGTAAGGCGTCAGGCCGGTTTGCCAATCGTTGCAATGCACAATATCGGGTTGCCACGATTGCAGCATGTTAGGGACTGCCAGCATGGCGGCGACTTTGGATAGCAGGCCAAAACGCAGCGGGTTATCCTGCCAGTCGCCATATTGCGGATGATGGTAAGGACCACCATAACGGTCATACAGGGCCGGATAATCAATCAGAAGCAGCGGGATACGGGTGCCGGGCAGGGTGGTCTGATAGATGTCACAACGTACGTCATGAAAGGCTTGCAGGCTGCCTAGCCGCTGGGGGGCATCACATTGCGCCAGAATGCCGCGGTACGCAGGTAGCAGAATCTGGACATCTACGCCTGCTGTCGCCAGGGCGGCGGGTAACGCACCACTGACATCTGCCAAGCCTCCTGTTTTGATTAATGGGAAAATTTCTGAGGTAGCAAATAGTAAACGCAAGGCAATCTCTTTAAATCAACAGGCGGTGGGAGCTGAATGGTTTAAAACTTATGATACATTGCCTGCTAACGTTTTAGAAGGACAATAAAATGAAATCTTGGTTGATGGTCGGATTAGGGTCGGCATTGGGCGCGTGGGCGCGTTGGGGGCTGTCTGCCTGGCTCAATTCGATAGGCATGATTCCATTAGGCACCCTGATGGCCAATGCGATTGGTGGTTTTTTAATGGGGATTGCGTTGGCTTTATTTCAAACTATGCCACAACTGTCCCATGAGTGGCGCCTGTTTATTGCCATGGGTTTTTTAGGCGGGTTGACTACGTTTTCCACTTTTTCGGCACAAGCGTTTGTGTTGCTGCAAAAGCAAGCCTATATGTGGGTAGGGCTGCATATTTTCACCCATGTGGTGGTTTCAATACTGCTGACCATCATCGGTTATTGGTGCGTGATTCGCTGGCAAGGGGCATAAGCCACTAAAGGATATAAACAGAAGGGATGTAAAAAAAGAGGGCCGTGAGGCCCTCTTTTTTATGGCAGTGATCTGCGAAGCACTGATTATTTCTGGGTTTCAACCATGACCAGGCTTGGCTCTTCTGCCGCTTTTTCGTCTTTCTTCCACTTGGCAGCGTTACGCGGTTTTTTCGCTTTGGCTACCGTTTCTGCTGGCGCAGCGACAGGCTCAGACTTGGTTTCTACCAATTGAATACCTGCATCTGCGGCGCCTTCAGTCGTGGCGTTTGCTTTGGTGGTGGTTTTGCGTTTGCGCGCCGGTTTTTTCTGCGGCGCTTCTGATGCTGCCTCAGTATTCGCAACGGTTGCTGCCGCTGTTTCCACTAACTCAATCGCTGGCGCATCGGCGCTGTCTGCCACGCGTTTTCCACGTGCTTTGCTGGTTTTACCACCACGTGAACGGCTACGCGGTGACTTCTCCGCAACTGCATCTTCAGCCGTAGCCTGGCCAGTCGTCTCTACTACCTCGGTGTTTGCCGCGGCAGCTTCCGCTTTCACTGCTGGTTTTTTCACTTCAGGTGTTTTTGCTACAGGCTCAGTCGCTGCTGCTTCTGCTTTGGCAACAGGGGCTGCTGGCGCAACGGCTGGTGCCGTTTCAGCGACAACCACTGGCGCTGCTGCAACTGTTTCGGTCGCTACGGCGTTGATTGTTGCTTCAGCATTGGCCTGGTTGGGCGCATCATCACGCTGACGGCGATCACGGCGGCCATGACGGTTGCGACGATTGCCGCGTTCACCACGCTCCTGTTTGTTGTCACCGCTTTGTGAGGTCAATGCCGGTTGATTGGCATCTGCTTTCACCTCTTGTGATTGCTGCTGTTGACGGTCCTGTCTTTCTTTCTGCGCTGGTCTGTCTTGTTGCTGACGGTCCTGTTGTTGACGGTCTTGTTGTTGACGCTCTTGGCGAGGCTTGTGCGCGTTTTCCTGTTGATCTTTCTGTTCTTTAGGCTGGCGTTCACCTGTTGGACGCTCATTGCGGTCCTGTTGGCGTTCGCGCTGACGATCACGTTGGCGGTTACGATTCTTGTTACGGTCACGGCCTTGCTCTTTGGTTTCGCGGGCTGGTTTTGCAACTTCCTGCACGGCCTCTTTTTCTTCCAGGCCCAACCAGGATTTAATCACGCCAAAGAATGATTTTTTCTGCTCAGCCACGGGTGCCGCAACAGGTTTTTCTTCCACAATCGGCGCAGCAGTCGCTGGCGTAATGCCTTTCACCACGGCTTCAGCCTTGGCTGGCGCAGCGGCTTGTTGCTGGCTGTGCTGGTAATCAGACTCGCTAGGCAGGTCTACCATTTTGTAGCTGGCCTGCATGGTGTCTTCATTCACATCATCGAGGCGAATGCGCAAGATGTTGTAATTAGGCGTTTCCAGATGAATGTTTGGAATCAGCACGACTTCAACGCCAGTACGCTGCTCGATTTTGTGGATGTCTGCGCGTTTTTCATTCAGCAGGAACGTCGCAGCTTCTACTGGCAACTGCACTTGAATAATCGCGCTGTTTTCTTTCATGGCTTCTTCTTGCGTGATACGCAGAATATGCAATGCTGTCGATTCAATGCCGCGGATATGACCCGTGCCGTTACAACGTGGGCAGGTCATGTGGTTGGTTTCACCCAGGCTTGGGCGCAAACGCTGGCGAGACATTTCAAGCAAGCCAAAACGTGAGATCTTACCCATTTGAACGCGGGCGCGGTCGTGGTGCAGGGCGTCACGCAATGCATTTTCCACTTCACGCTGGTTGCGCTGGTTTTCCATGTCAATAAAGTCGATCACCACCAGGCCGCCCAGATCGCGCAGGCGCATCTGGCGTGCCACTTCTTCAGCGGCTTCGAGGTTAGTGTTGAACGCAGTTTGTTCAATGTCCGCGCCTTTGATCGAGCGGCCGGAGTTGACGTCGATAGAGACCAGCGCTTCGGTATGGTCAATCACAATCGCGCCGCCGGATGGCAGGCGGACTTCACGCGCAAATGCAGATTCGATCTGATGCTCGATCTGGAAGCGTGAGAACAGCGGGATTTCGTCCTGATACAGTTTGACGCGGGTCACATTGCCCGGCATCACGTGGTTCATAAACTGCAATGCTTGCTCGTGGACGTCAGCGGTATCGATCAGGATTTCACCAATGTCAGCGCTAAAGTAATCGCGAATGGCACGAATCACCAGGCTGCTTTCCTGGTAGATCAGGTAGGCGCCAGGCTGGAAGTTAGAAGCATCTTCAATCGCCTGCCATAGTTGGGACAAGTAGTTTAAATCCCATTGCAGCTCTTCTGCGTTACGGCCAATACCGGCTGTACGCGCAATAATACTCATGCCGTTAGGCACTTCCAGTTGTGCCATGGTGTCACGCAATTCGTTGCGCTCTTCACCTTCCACACGGCGTGAAACACCACCTCCGCGTGGGTTGTTCGGCATCAGCACCAGGTAACGGCCAGCCAGTGAGATAAAGGTAGTCAGGGCGGCGCCTTTGCTGCCGCGCTCGTCTTTGTCTACCTGAACAATGACTTCCTGGCCTTCTTTGATCACATCCTGAATACGGGCGCGGCCTTCAGGTTTGTCCTGGAAATAGCTGCGAGCGATTTCCTTAAAAGGCAAAAAGCCGTGTCTGTCAGTACCGTAGTCGACAAACGCGGCTTCCAGCGAAGGTTCAATGCGTGTAATGACGCCTTTGTAGATATTACTTTTGCGCTGTTCTTTACCAGCGTGTTCAATATCCAGGTCGATGAGTTTTTGTCCATCAACAATCGCAACGCGCAATTCTTCTGATTGCGTTGCGTTAAACAACATTCTTTTCATGTAAGGCTCCTAATCGAAGCCACAGAATAGACATGAGCGCAGGGCGGGCCGTGGTTGTGAGTTAACCACCAGAACTTAACGAGGGGGGTATGTGCAATGGCTTTTGCGATGCTAACGGCTGAATGTCAGCGCAGCATGGCAGGCATCAATATGCACACGTTTGAGTGTCAAAGCGCAGTGTGTGACTGCCCGCTGGATACTCGATTTCTGCAAGGGTGCAGTGAGTGCGTGGCAGGTAAGTGGTCACCTGTATTTTCCATCGCGGTTGACTGCAAAAATAAAACCCTAAACAGAGGGTAATTTCGTTAAAATTCGGGTTTGGCAAACGCCGAGCTCATTTCTTTGTTTATTCTGCGTGAGCTTCGCGTTAAATCATTTCTAATTAATTATCGCTACTTGATGGCGAGCGGTATTCACCAAAATTTTTTTGATTCTGAATGCACTGACTAGCCAGGCAAACCGGGCTTTTAAAATCTGGGCCCTGAAAAATCTGGGATTGGATGTCAGCGATGACGATAGCCTGTGTACATGTGACCGCTATCGACTGAAAGAGCGATGATTCAGAATCTCGACAGTATATCTATAAGTCCTGATAAAGCAAAGCACGACCTGCAACTATGAGCTCACAATTTCAATCCTCGTCATTACCCCCTGCGGCAACGGCCTCCAGCCTTGCGCCTGAAGGGCGGCCAGCCAGTGATCGTGTCACTTATTTGCAGGTGGATGAGGCCTCAGAAACGCAGCGTGTCGATAACTTTTTAGCCAAGATGCTCAAAGGCGTCCCCAAGAGCCATATCTACCGTATTTTGCGTAGTGGCGAAGTGCGCGTGAATAAAAAACGCGTCGACGCTGAATACCGTTTGCAACTGGGAGATGAGGTTAGGGTGCCGCCTATCCGCATTGCAGAAGCTGCTGCCAAGCCCGCAGTAACGACGATGAAAGCCAGGCTGGCTGACCAGGTGATTTATGAAGATGATGCCATGCTGGCGCTGAATAAGCCTGCTGGCATGGCCGTGCATGGCGGCAGCGGCATCAGTTTGGGTGTGATTGAGCAACTACGTTTGGAACGGCCACAAGCCAAGTTCCTGGAGTTGGTGCACAGGCTGGACCGTGAAACCTCGGGCGTATTAATGATTGCGAAAAAACGCTCGGCGTTGACGGCACTGCATGAGGCCATGCGTCATCATCATATGGACAAACGCTACCTGATACTGGTGCAAGGGCAATGGCAGGAAGCAAAAAAGAAAGTCACGCTGGATTTGCAAAAATACGTGACGGAAAGCGGCGAGCGCCGCGTGCAGGTGGTCGATGAGCCTTTGCTCAATGCTGAACCCGGTGGCAGGAAATCACTCAAAGCCAGTGGCCTGGTCGCCAAGCGGCATGCCGCCAAAGGCAAGTTTGAAGTAGAAACGCAAGTGTCTGAAACCTGGTTTTACCTGCAGGAAGTCTTGGGGCAATGCAGCTTTTTGCAAGCCAAGTTAATTACGGGCCGCACGCACCAACTGCGTGTGCAATTATCGCATTTGGGTTTCCCTATATTAGGTGATGACAAATATGGTGACTTCGCCTTGAACAAGTTGCTCAGCAAACAAGGCTTAAAGCGGATGTTTTTGCATTCCAGCGAAACACGGATTGCACACCCTTTGACTGGCGAACCTTTGCATTTGGTGGCGCCTTTGCCTGCGGAATTAGAGCACTTTCTGCAACAACAGCGTCAACTTAAGCCGATAAAGTAATTTTTTAAGCACTCTATTTAGGAAAGCGTCAGTGAAACAGTTTGATTTGGTCGTATGGGACTGGGACGGCACCATTGCCGACTCTACCGGCATGATTACGCAGGCATTGATTAAAGCGGCTGAAGAGGCCGGGTTGCCTGAACTGAGTGAAGCACGTGCCCGCAGCATTATTGGCCTTGGTTTGCGAGAGTCAATTGAGGTGTTGTATGGCGACATCCCCGAGTTTCAGGCGCAGGCGCTGGCAAGCAACTACCAGCGTCTTTATTATGCCAATGAAAACAAAATGTTATTGTTTGCAGGCATCGCGGAAACCATTGCAACGCTAGACCGCAAAGGCTGCAAACAGGCGGTAGCCACGGGTAAAGGGCGGCGTGGATTAAATGCGGCGTTGCAGCTATCTGGATTATCCAAGTTTTTTAATGCCAGCAAAACCGTGGATGAATGCTTTTCCAAGCCACATCCGCAAATGCTGGATGAACTCATGGACGAACTGGTGGTGATGCCCGAGCGTACGCTGATGATAGGCGACTCGCAATATGACATGCAAATGGGTAAAAATGCCGGGGTCATCACAGCGGCGGTCAGTTATGGCTCGCAAACAGCCAGCCATTTACAGCAGTATTCGCCGGATTACCTGTTTCACGATGTGGCAACATTAAGCGCCTGGTTGCTGGAACAAATATGAGTGATCACGTATTAACATTTAATAGCACTGAGTTGCAGGAAAAAGGCGATGGCCTGCGGTTTGCCATGCCAGTGCTGGGGCCGCATGCGACTGGTTTTTTGGTGCGATTTGAGGGTAAGGCCTATGCCTATGTGAATCGCTGCGCGCATGTGCCGGTGGAACTGGACTGGGAACATGGCAAGTTTTTTAATATGACGCAAGAGTGGATTATCTGTGCCACGCATGGCGCCATGTATGCGCCGCAAACCGGTCACTGCGTGGTGGGACCTTGTCAGGGCAAGCGTTTATCCGCGATTCCGGTGACAGAGGAGGCGGGTGTGATTACCGTACACCTGGACCAGTTCTAGGCGGTTGTACACGGATTAAAAATAGAATCCTGGCAAGCCGCTAAAAGTTGTTAGAATAGCTAAAATTTATTGACGAAAGTTGAGTTATGCAAGAAGAGAATCAGCAGTCATCTGACCCGAAACAAGCGAATCAATCGCCAGACTGGGCCATTCGTACGGTAGAAAAGATTGCACTGGCCGGTCTGCAAGAGCAGAAGTCCGCCAGACGTTGGTCAGTGTTGTTCAAGTCACTGACTTTTATTTACCTGTTTTTCTTGCTCATGACGTTTCTGGGTTGGGTGGGTCAAAACAAAAATGCCTCTACCGCACACACGGCCCTGATTGACCTCTCCGGAGTGATTGAAGCGGGCGGGGCGGTGAATGCCGATGCCGTGATCAGCAGCCTGAACGACGCCTATGACAACAAAGGCACCAAAGGCATTATTTTGCGCATTAACAGCCCAGGTGGTAGTCCGGTACAGGCTGGCATTATTAATGACGAAATTCATCGTCAGCGCAAATTGCATCCGGAAATCCCGGTGTATGCGGTGGTGGAAGACATTTGTGCGTCCGGTGGCTATTATATTGCGGTGGCCGCTGACAAGATTTTTGTCGATAAGGCCAGTATCGTTGGTTCTATCGGCGTCCTCATGGATGGCTATGGCTTTACCGAAGTCATGAAAAAAGTCGGCGTTGAGCGCCGCCTGATGACCGCCGGATCTAATAAAGGCATGCTGGACCCATTTTCACCGGTGAATCCAAAGCAACAAGCCCTTGCGCAAAGCATGCTGGATCAGATTCACCAGCAGTTTATTACGGTCGTGCGTGAGGGTCGAGGCAGTCGCCTGAAGGAAAATGAAGACACCTTTAGTGGTTTGTTCTGGAATGGTGAGGAAAGTATCAAGTTGGGCCTGGCAGATGCACAAGGTAGTGCTGAGTATGTCGCACGCGAAGTAATCAAGGAATCTGATATTGTTGATTTTACTTATCAGGAAACTGTGGTGGATCGTTTTGCCAAAAAATTGGGTGCCAGCATGGCGCAGGAGCTGGGCGTCAGCGCCAAGCAACTGTTACCGACACTGCGATAACCTGGGCAATATATAAAAAGGGACCGCATGGTCCCTTTTTTATTGTCAGTATATTTAACTCACTCAGGCGAAATGAGATGCTTACACAATCACTGGTCACAGTGCGGCCGATCACTTTACAAGATTATGATTGCTGGTGCCTGTTATATGGCGCTTATGCCGCGTTTTATGCGTTCAGCCAGACGCAAGCCATGCGCGAGCACGTTTGGCAATGGTTGCAGCAATCCCCGCCCGTCATCTATGCTTTGGTGGCCGTGAATGCAGAAGGCGAGATATTGGGTTTTTTACATTATCGGCTATTTGCGCGGCCATTAGCGGCATCAATCGGCGCGTATGTGGATGATTTGTTTGTGGTGCCGGAGGCCAGGGGGCAAGGGGTTGCGCAGCAGTTAATTCAGGCGGTTGCCCATATTGGGCGGGAAAATAAGTGGTCAGTGATTCGCTGGATGACTGCGTCAGATAACCTGCGTGCACGAGCCTGTTATGACAAACTGGCTGAACACACGTATTGGCAAACCTATGAGATTAAATTGTGAAATTAAATTGCCGGTGAAATTAAATTTACAGAAACTAATTGTCTCAATAAACAGCAAAAACTGTGGTGAGCAAGGCGTTGCCCACCATGTCAGTATTATTTTTTAGTTTTATTCTGCTCGTTGCGCTGTTTCAATTTGGCGCGCATTTCGTTCTTGCGACGGCGCATGGTGACCAGGCCTTCGCCTTTTTTGCGTTCATCTTCCTGTTTGTCGAACGGGTTTTCGCCTTGGTGATATTGCACACGTAACGGCGTACCTACCAGTTGGAAGGCTTTGCGGAAAATGCCTTCCAGGTAGCGGGTATAGCTGGCTTTGACGCCATCGACGTGATTACCGTGCACCACCACAATCGGCGGATTGCTGCCACCCTGGTGGGCGTAACGCAGTTTTGGGCGGATGCCTTTGCTAATGGGCGGCTGGTGTTGCGTTGTCGCTTCTCCCAGCACGCGTGTCAGCTGAGGGGTTGCCAGTTTAGCCATGGCGGCCTTGAAGGCCACATCTACTGAGCCCAGTAATTCATTCAGGCCTTTTTTACGCAGGGCTGAAATATAGTGGAACTTGGCAAAGTCGAGGAACTGTAATTTACGGTCGATTTCACGCTTGATCCACTCGCGCTCATCATCCTGCAGGCCATCCCATTTGTTAATGGCAACCACCAGTGCGCGACCGGCATCGACAATGTAAGCTGCGACGTGCGCATCTTGCTCGGTAATGCCATCCTTGGCATCGACGACCAGAATAGCCACATTGGCATCTTCAATCGCCTGCATGGTTTTGATGACGGAGAATTTTTCAATGGCTTCGAACACTTTGCCGCGTTTGCGCACACCGGCCGTATCAATAATCGTGTATTGCTTGCCGTTCTTTTCAAGCGCGATTTCGATGGAGTCGCGTGTGGTGCCGGGCTGGTCAAAAGCAATCACGCGATCTTCGCCCAGCAAGGCGTTCACCAGCGTTGATTTACCAACGTTGGGGCGGCCGACAATGGCGATTCTTGGCGTGTCATGATTCACCGGTTCGGCGGCTTCAGGCTCTTTTTCGCTGATAGTTTCCAGTGCCAGCTCGATCAGGTCGCGTACGCCTTCACCGTGCGCAGAGGAAATAGACAACGGATCACCCATGCCCAGCTCATGAAAGTCTGCGCTGACAATGGCTTTGCGCATGCCTTCGGTTTTGTTCACGGCGAGCAGGATAGGGCGCTGTGCCTTACGCAAGGTTTGCGCAATGGTAAATTCTTGTGGCGTCAGACCCGCGCGTGCATCGACCAAAAAGATAATCACATCGGCTTCGTCGATTGCCAGCAGAGTTTGCTTGGCCATTTCTTTGAGAATGCCGGTGTCTGCCGTTGGCTCAAAGCCGCCGGTATCAATCACCAGGTAGGGTTGGCTGGCGCCCAGGCCGCGGCCATAGTGACGGTCTCTGGTTAATCCAGGCAGGTCAGCCACGAGCGCATCGCGTGACCGGGTCAAGCGATTGAATAAAGTAGATTTGCCGACATTGGGTCGGCCAACAAGTACGATGGTAGGTAGCATTATTTGTATGTGACTGCGTAAAGGTGGCCGTCACGCGATTGCGCAAAGAATTGATTGGCATTGCTGCCCGCAATCAGTGACATAATGGGTTTGGAACCCAACTGCAGGCGGCCAACAAAGCTGCCATCATCCTGGCTAAGTAAATGGATATACCCTTCGAGATCGCCGACAGCGACCACATTGCTCAATGGCAGCGGGACGGTCAGGTTGCGGTAGCCGAGGTTCCCCTGGCGCCAGAAGGTTTTGCCATTGGTGCTGTCCAGTGAGTAGACAGAGCCCATGGTATGGCTTAAATACACTTTATTATTATCTTCGGTCAGGCCGACATAGCTGGAAATATCGCGGTTCCATACCACCTGGCCGCGCTGGCGGTCAACGGCGGCCACTTTACCCTGATAAGCGACAACATACACGACCGGCCCATCGACAAACGGCAGGCTGGTGATATCAGCAATACGCTCGATTTCTGTCACGCCTTTGGGTTGGGCCACGGTGGCTTCCCAGACCAGTTTGCCATTGTCAGCACGAATCGCGACCAGTTTTCCGCCTGGAAACCCGGCATACACGGCGCCGCTATCGACGACAATGCCAGCTTGCGTTTTAAGTGACAGTGAAGGGGTTGCGCGTTCATAGGACCATTTGCGGCGGCCATCGGCGGCATCAATGCCGTAAATATGATGGTCGCTGGTGCGGACAATCACCGTGCCATCGTAATAACGTGGCTGTCCTTGTACTTCGCTACTGAGGACGGCACTCCATAATTTTTTACCGTTGACATTTAACGCAAACAAATGACCTTTGCTGGTGCCGACCAATACCAGGCCGCCACCCAGGCCTGCGCCACTGCTAATAGGCTCACCGAGTTCGGTTTCCCAGATGGTTTTGCCGGTTTCAGCTGACAGTTGCATGACGCTGCCTTCAGCGTTGACCGCATAAATCAGGTTGTCTGCTAGCACTGGCGCATAGGTAAAGCGGCCAGGGTTCCCTACATCCACAGACCATTGGATACGGGTTTCATAAGAGGACTTGATCTCTTCCAGCTCGACAGGCGGATTGGCCGGTTCTGCACCAAAAATGCTTTCACTGAGGTTGGTTTTAACATCATTGAATGCCGTGCACGCAGACAGTCCGCTGCCAAGCAGGAACAAGGCGGCTAGCGTCGCATGTTTAAGGGATTGCGGCTGGTGGCGCAGAGCAGGAAAGAGAGACCTCATTGGCAATTACCCCAAGGCATCCAGCTTTTGCTGGGTCAGGTAAAACAGTTTGCCTTCAGGGTCCAGGCCTTGCAATGCTTTGTTATAAGCGTCTTTGGCTTCTTTCTCTTGCTTGTTGGCAATGTAAATGTCACCAAGCAATGCGTTTTTAATGCCATCAAAGCCTTTGTCATCAATCGCCGACAAGGTTTTCTTGGCGTCATCCAACGCGTTACGTTCAATTTGCAAGCCGGCAACTTCAACGGCTGCCATGTGTTTGATGGCAGGCTCTTTGGCTTCTGCCATGGCCCAGCGTAATTGCTTTTCGGCGGCTTCGGATTGGTTGGCTTCATGCAATGCACGCGCAGCAAACAGGGCAGCACGGCCAGCATACGGTGTCATGCTGTAATCTGCTTCAATGGCTTCAGCGTCTTTGCTGATCTGTTCGGCTTTTTTGCTATCTACGTCCAGCAATGGGGTGCTGACCAGCGTTTGGTAGGCGGTTGAGGCGGCAGTTGCCTTGCTGTTCATCCAGGATTGGTAACCTTGCCAGCCACCATAAGCCACAGCCGCGGCGATCACCAGGCGGGTGACCAGTTTTCCATTTTTGTTCCACCAGGCTCTAAACTCGTCCAGTTGTTCCTGTTCTTCCAAATCGTATGCCATTGC
This sequence comes from Methylophilus sp. 14, assembly GCF_015354345.1. Taxonomy (GTDB): domain Bacteria; phylum Pseudomonadota; class Gammaproteobacteria; order Burkholderiales; family Methylophilaceae; genus Methylophilus. The sequence goes on from NZ_JADKYS010000003.1 coordinate 51,508, forward strand.
AATGTTCCTGCGTATTCTTATTGAATGAGGGTGAGATTAAGCGGTTATAGCGCGTAGCCCATGGCCGGGAATCGCGCTAAGTAACTGTTGTGTATATTTTTGCTGGGGAGCATTATAAATGGTTTCTACGCTTCCTTGCTCAATTACTTTGCCTTTTTGCATCACCAGTACGTCGTCGGCAATGTGCCTGACCACGCGTAAATCGTGGGTGATAAACAAATAACTGAGTCCCATTTCCTGCTGTAGTTGCTTGAGCAAAAGCAATATCTGCGCTTGTACTGACACATCCAGTGCGGATACCGGTTCGTCACAAACCAGCAATTTTGGTTGCAAAATAAGCGCACGGGCTATACCAATACGCTGGCGCTGGCCGCCGGAAAACTGATGCGGATACTTGCGCGCATCATCCGCGTGCAGCCCAACCTTTTCCAGCATCTGTACGACGCTGTCATGTTGTTGCTGCGCATTGCCGATACGATGGATGACCAGGCCTTCCGCAATAATGTCGCCAATGCGCATTCTCGGGTTCAGCGAGGCAAACGGATCCTGAAATACCATTTGGATATGGCGGCGTGCGGTGCGCAGGGCGCTCTTATCCAGCGCCAAAAAATCCTGGCCGTCAAAAATCACTTCGCCACTATCTAATGGCAGCAAGCGCAAAATACCGCGTGCCAGCGTCGATTTGCCACTGCCGGATTCCCCAACCACGGCCAGCGTCGTACCGCGTTTGAGTTGCAGGTTGACATCAGCCAAGGCATGTATGGTATGGCTATTGAGCCCCAGCGTGCCTGTGCGTTGGCTGTAGGTTTTATTGAGGTGGCGTGCTTGCAGCAATATATCCGTCATGGTGACTCCATCAGGCGGGCGCAAGCCAGTCGTAAGTCATGGGCTGTAGTACTTTTTTGCCTTCGGCATCGGGCACGCAGGCCAGCAGGGCGCGGGTGTAAGGATGTTGCGGCGATTGTAATACTTGCGCCACGCTGCCGGATTCGACGATTTCACCGCGGAACATGACGATGACTTCGTCTGCAATGTCAGCGACTACGCCAAAATCATGGGTGATAAACAGCATGGCCATGTGCAGGCGGGTTTTTAAATCGTCCAGCAGGCGTAATACCTGCGCCTGTACCGTGACATCCAGTGCCGTGGTGGGTTCGTCTGCAATGAGTAAGGCAGGTTCGCAGGCAATGCTCATGGCAATCATCACGCGCTGGCGCTGGCCACCAGAGAGCTCGTCGGGATAGCTGTCTGCGCGCGCTGGGTCTATGCCGACTTGTTCCAGCAAGGCAGCGACTTTTTGTTTAAGCGCCTGGCCTTTGAGTCCCAGATGTGTTTGCAATGGCTCGCCGATTTGAAAGCCTATGGTCAGCACTGGGTTGAGTGACGTCATCGGCTCCTGGAAAATCATGGCCATTTGCCGACCACGCAGACGTTGCATGGCGGTTTCACTCAACTGGCTGATGTCCTGGCCCTGAAAGAACACTTGTCCTTGCATGCGCAGTTGCGGTGAAAGCAGTTTCATCACACTCAGCGCAGTCAGGCTTTTGCCACTGCCGGATTCGCCGACGATGCAAGTGGTTTTGCCTCTTTGCAGCGCGAAAGACACCTGCTTGACCAGTGTGCGCTCAGGCGCATGGGCTGGCGAGATGCTGAGTTGATCGATGCGTAAAATTTCAGTCATTCGATGTTATACACCACGGTGACTACCACACGGGCAATTTTATCCACGGTGGATTTGTCATAAATGCCACCGTAGCTCTTGTCGCTGTCTTCACCACCTGTCGCAGGCAAGATATAAAACGCGCCCTGGCTGGCTGATTTCATAACGCCTACTTTCACGCCATCCTGCTTCACGAATTCGGTCGCGCGCGTACGGGCATTTTTAGTCGCATCAGCAATCAGTGACATTTTGACGGTTTCCAGATTGCTGACCAGGTATTCGGGTGGTTGGGAGGTGACTGGATGGTTATCGGCGCGCAAGGTTAAAATGGCCTGATTGGCTGCCGCGATTTTCTTGAGGTCTTTGCTGCTGATATGCACGCTTTGATAGCCCTCAAAACCGCGTTGTACCTGGCGTGGGCTGTCGTGGATATATTCTTCTTCGTAATGCGGCCCCAGTGTTTGCACATCTACCGTGCGCATGCTGGCATCCAGGCCTTGCAGGTCGAGAAAGTTTGCCAGAACGGCACGCTCACGGTCTATGGCTTGCAGGGTTTCTGCCTGCGTGGGCGCGACCACACCGATGTTAATCGTCCATTGCGCTCGATCTGCCTTGACTGGTTTTTCTGCCAGGCCCTTCACGGTAATGGATTGCTGGCTGGAAACGGCATGTTTTGCCTGCACGCCCAGAATAAAGGCTGCCGATGCCATGCCCACTGCCAGAAGCAGGCCCAATGCCGTCATGGCATTAAAAAAGTGTTTTTGCTCTGACATCTGGCCTCCTGTGGCGTGAAGCGATTAACTGGATTGAACGATGCTCAACACCTGATCAAGTTTAACGCGTGCTTGTTCGCCCTGTCCCAGCATGGGCTTCAGGCTGAGCTCGTTCGCGGCGGCTTCGTCATCGCCCAGAATGGCGGCAAATTTGGCACCGCTGCGGTCGGCTTTTTTCATTTGTGATTTAAAGCTGCCACCACCGGCGTGCAGCACCACACTTAAGCCCATGCTACGCAGGCTTTCGGCGATGGTAAAGGCTTTTTGTTCGGCCAGTTCACCGACATTGACCAGGTAAATATCCGCCTGGTTGGCGGCGGTCACGCCGTATTCTTGCATGAGCAGGAACACACGTTCCAGGCCAATGCCAAAGCCGCAGGCCGGAGTCGCATTACCGCCGATGCGCTCTACCAGGGTGTCGTAACGGCCACCGCCAGCAATCGTACCCTGGGCACCCAGCTTGGTCGTCACCCATTCAAACACGGTGCGGTTGTAGTAATCAAGGCCGCGCACCAATCTATGGTTAATGGTATACGCAATCCCCGCATGGTCGAGCAGGGCGCGTAATTGCGCAAAGTGCTGCTTGGAAGTCTCTCCCAGGCAATCCATTAGTTTAGGCGCGGCTTCGCACATGGCTTGCATGCGCGGGTTCTTGGTATCCAGAATGCGCAAAGGATTGCTATGCAAACGGCGCTTGGCATCTTCATCCAGCAAGTCTGCATGCTGCTCAAAATAGGCAATCAGTGTTTGGCGATATTGCGCCCGCTCGTCCGCATCACCGATGCTGTTTAACTGTAATTCAACGTCGGTTATGCCCAGGGCTTGCCACAAGCGTGCCAATAACACGATTTGTTCGGCATCGACATCCGGGCCATCAAAGCCAAAAGCCTCGACGCCAATCTGGTGGAACTGACGCTGGCGGCCTTTTTGCACGTTTTCGTGGCGGAACATCGGGCCCATATACCACAGGCGCTGTGGGCCATTGTAGGTGAGGTTATGCTCAACCACGGCACGCACGCAACCGGCGGTGCCTTCTGGGCGCAGGGTCAATTTGTCGCCATTGAGCTTGTCTTCCCAGGCATACATTTCTTTTTCAACAATATCAGTATGTTCGCCGACACTGCGCACAAACAGTTCAGTCGGTTCGACCAGTGGCATACGGATATTGTTGTAACCATACTGACCCAAAATGCGGCGGGCAGTATCTTCGAGTTTAAACCAGAGTGGGGTGGCTTCCGGCAAGATGTCGTAGAAGCCTTTGATAGATTGAAATTTTTGCGTCATAAACTAAATAGCAACGATAGGAATCACGCTGGCTTTGGCAGCGCGTAGCTTGCCACCTTCGGCGTAGTGCGTGCGGACATATTCGTCCACAATGTCTTGAAATTCTTCGGCAATATGGTCGCCCTTGAGAGTGACGGTTTTCTCGCCATCGACAAAGACGGGTGCGACTGGGGTTTCGCCTGTGCCTGGCAAGCTGATGCCGATATTGGCCAATTTGGACTCACCGGGACCATTGACCACGCAGCCCATCACGGCCACATTGAGGGTTTCCACACCAGGGTATTGCGCGCGCCAGACCGGCATCTGGGTGCGTAGCCAGGTTTGGATTTGCAACGCCAGCTCTTGAAAATAGGTGCTGGTGGTGCGGCCACAACCTGGGCAAGCGGTCACCAAGGGGGTAAACGAGCGTATGCCCATGGTTTGCAAAATCTCTTGAGCAACCACGACTTCCTTGGTGCGGGATTCTCCAGGCTCAGGCGTGAGTGACACGCGTATGGTGTCGCCTATGCCTTGTTGCAGCAAAATGGCCAGGGCAGCGGTGGAGGCGACTACGCCTTTGGAGCCCATGCCTGCTTCGGTCAGGCCCAGATGCAAAGGGTAGTCGCAACGTTTGCCCAGCTCCTGATATACCAGGACCAAGTCTTGCACATTGCTCACTTTGCAAGAAATAATGATTTGATTGGGATTTAAACCCAGGTCTACTGCTTGTTGTGCGCTTTCAAGCGCAGACTGAATCAAGGCTTCACGCATCAAGGCATCGGCAGATAAAGGATTGGCGGCTTTGCCGTTGTCATCCATCATTTGTGCCATTTTTGCCTGGTCCAGGCTGCCCCAGTTCACGCCGATGCGCACAGCTTTTTTGTAGTGGATGGCGGCTTCAATCATGGCGGCAAACTGTTCGTCACGCTTGCTGCCTTTGCCGACGTTGCCAGGGTTGATACGGTATTTAGCCAGTGCCTCAGCGCAGTCAGGATAAGCTTGCAGCAACTTGTGGCCGTTAAAGTGAAAGTCACCCACCAATGGTACATGGCAACCCAAGGCATCCAGGCCTTTGCGAATGGTGGAGACCTGGGCGGCAGCTTCGGCGCTGTTTACGGTAATGCGCACCACTTCTGAACCGGCTTGCCACAGCTCGTATACCTGAGCAATGGTGCCCGCAGCATCGGCGGTATCAGTATTGGTCATACTCTGCACGACGACCGGGGAGACGATCGTGCCATCCAGGCCGCCACCGACTGCCACATGGCCGACCATTACCTGACGGGTGTTTCTACGGGATATCATGGTTATTTCAATTGAATGCGTGCCACGCGGCCACGGGTAGCCTGGGTTAAATCATAAGGCTGGTTATCAATGGTCAATTGGGTGCCGCTGGCATGGCCTACAGTAATGTTGACTGGTTTTTCAGTCGTGACCTGGCGCTCGGAACCTGCGGGCATGACTTCGCTAAAGACTTTTTTACCTTGCAGGTCTTCAATACGCACCCAGGAGTCTTCATTGACTTTAAATACCAGGCTGGCTTTTTGCGGCTCGCTTGCCTGTAATGTCGTGCCTTCTGCTGCCTGCGTGGTGGCTGGTGTCGGTGTGCTGACAATGGTGTTATTTGTCACCGAGTTGTTCGCAGGGAATGCCGTTGTTGCATTTGCGCTTGCATCATTGCCAGTCGTTGCTGGAGCAACTGCAGAATTATCCACGGCTGCTGCGCTGGCATCTACATTTTGCGCCGCCGGTGCTACAGGGGCAATGTCAGTTGGCGCGGGCGTTGCTTCAGGCACAGGAATCGGGATTTCCTGCCCAGTGGTCTCAGCAATCTCATCCACATCCAAGGCCAAAGCCGCATCTTTTAAGGCTTGTGGCTTAATATGGTTAATATAAAAATACGCTGCAATGCCTGCCAATACCAGAAAAATCAGGAATGTCAGCAATCGTTGCGGACGGAATCCTGGCGCTGGCTGATCTATCACTGACCGGCTGGCGTTGGAGCGCACGCTCAGTGGCAGCGGTGCTTTATTGGGCACAATGCGTTGATAGGCCTCAAGAATCGGGTTGACGTCAATATTGAGCAAGCGGGCGTAGTTGCGAATAAAGCCACGCACAATACTTGGCTGTGGCAGCTTGTCAAAGTCATCCTGTTCAATGGCCTGGATCTGTTTGAGGCCTAGTCTCAACTGGCTACACACCTCATGAATACTCAGGCCTTGCGCCTCGCGCGCTGCTTTCAGCACGTTGCCGCAACCAGAGCCATAGGCCAGCGTGGCACTGGCGGGTTGTGGTGCGCTTTCCAAGGCCATGGCTGCGCCATATTCTTCGGGGGCGTCCAGGTGTTCGGCAGCGGTGGCCTGCGTTACATCACTGCTGGCTTGCGCCTGTTGGCTATCCATTTGCTGGCTCTCTATGCCCTGGCTTTCCATGGCGACCTGATAGGCCTGCTCAGGGGCAGGCTCGGTCACCGTTTTGCGTTTGCGACCACGTTTAGGTTTGTCTGCTGCCTCTGCCGGTACAGGGTTGACGTTGGTTTTGTCTTCTGACGTCACGCGCATTTACTCCATTTTCAGCAATTGTTTGGTTTCGTTGGCATTCGGGAACAATTTATGCAATTGCACACTGTAGTAGCTGGCATCATCCGGCATGTGTAATGCACGGCAAATGCGTACTGCCAAAAATAATGACTCTGGTGTGGGGGCAACGTTCACACTATTTTGCAAGGTATTCAGTGCCAGCGCTGGTTCGCCACGTGAAAATTGCAGGTTGGCCAGTTGATAAGCACTGGCGTGTGCCAATGGATCAACTTGCAAAGCCTGGAAGAAATAGTTTTCTGCCTGTGTTTTTTGCTGTGCGCGCAACGCACACACGCCTGCGTTGTAAAGCGCCACTTGCGGAGTTTTGTAGAGCGGGTTTTTCACCGCCTGCATAAACTCTTTTTGTGAGGCGTCATATTTACCCTGGTCGCACAAGAAGCGGCCATAGTTGTTATGCGATTCGGAGTTAGCTGGTTGTAACTGGATAGCGCGTTTAAACGCTTCTTCAGCGCGGCCTTGTTCGCCAATCGCCGCATACACCAGGCCCAGGCCATTGTAAGCCAGCGCATAGTTTGGGCTACGCTCAATCGCGGTGTTAAATTCTTCCAGCGCCACTTCGTAACGTCTGAGGCGGAAATACTCAGCCCCTAACTCGGTATGAACGCGAGCAGATTCCACATCGCCAGTTTCGCGGCCTATGGGTTGCTGGTCATACGGAGAGTTATTGCTACTAGACGACGGGTTTTGTGCACAACCCGCCAGCCACAGCGCAGAGGCCAAGGTAAGCATGACCGCGGATGGCGTGAAGAAGGTTGTTTTCATGGCTTACTGTTCCGGATGAATCGCGATGGTTTTTTCTGACCGTTTGGTTTTGTCCAATACTTTGCCTGCGAGTTGTCCGCAGGCCGCATCAATATCATCGCCACGCGTTTTACGGACGGTGACGACAAACCCAGCCTGCATTAACATATCACGAAACGCGCGTACCTGCATCGGTTTGGAAGTGCCGTAGCCGCTGTTCGGGAACGGGTTAAAAGGAATCAGGTTAAATTTGCACGGCACATTGCGCACAATATTAATCAGTTGCTTGGCGTGTTCCAGCGTGTCGTTCACACCGTCCAGCATCACATATTCAAACGTCACAAAGTCGCGCGGTGCCTTGACCAGATAGCGCTCGCACGCAGCCATCAGGTCTTTGATCGGGTATTTCTTGTTGATCGGCACGATTTCGTCGCGCAGGGCGTCGTTAGGCGCATGCAATGACACCGCCAGGGCTACCGGACAGTCTTCTTTCAAACGGTCCATGGCTGGCACCATGCCGCTGGTCGATAAGGTGACGCGGCGGCGGCTGAGACCGTAGGCGCTGTCATCGAGCATGATTTGCATGGCGGTGACGACATTGTCGTAGTTGGCCAGTGGCTCGCCCATACCCATCATCACCACGTTGGAGATAATACGTTCGCCGGGCGGCAGCAAATCGTAGCCGGGCGCCTGGCGCAAGGCGTGATTAGCGATCCACAACTGGCCAATGATTTCGGAGACGTTTAAGTTACGGTTAAAACCCTGGCGGCCGGTACTGCAAAACGTACATTCCAGAGCACAGCCCACCTGGCTGGAAATGCACAACGTGCCACGGTCATCTTCAGGGATAAAGACGGTTTCTACGCTATTGGCAGTGCCGTCTTTAAGGTTGTTGGTGCCGACCAGCCATTTGCGTGTGCCATCATCAGACACTTGCTCCAGCTGAATGTCAGGCAATTTGAATTCGGTTTCCTGACGCAGTTTTTCGCGCAGGGTTTTGGCAATATCGGTCATCTGGTCGAGGTCTAGTACCCCGAAATGATGCATCCAGCGCATTAATTGCTTGGCGCGAAAAGGCTTCTCGCCGAGACTTGCAAAGTACTCGGCGAGTTGCGGTTGGTTAAGATTGAGTAAATTAACCGGATTCATTTCTTATACCAAAATCAATTAAGCTTCTAAATGAGACAAGGCGCGCGTAAAAAATGATGACGCCACATACATATGCGTATGCAAGGAAATCATTTTTTGCAAGCAACGCCGTATCATGACGAAGATTAGTTGATTAACCGAAGAAGTATTTGATTTCGATCGCTGCATTTTCCAGTGAGTCGGAACCGTGCACAGCGTTCGCATCAATGCTTTCAGCGAAGTCAGCACGAATCGTGCCTGGCGCTGCATCTTTAGGGTTGGTTGCACCCATCAGTTCGCGGTGTTTCAACACAGCGTTTTCGCCTTCCAGTGCTTGAATCATCACTGGACCGGAAATCATGAACTTCACCAGGTCGTTGAAGAAAGGACGCTCTTTGTGCACAGCGTAAAAGCCTTCAGCTTCAGCTTGTGTCAATTGCGTGAATTTAGCAGCCACGATTTTCAAACCGGCGTTTTCAAAACGGGTGTAGATTTGACCAATCACGTTTTTTGCAACTGCGTCTGGTTTGATAATGCTGAGTGTGCGCTCTAAAGCCATGAGAACTCCAATAAGTTAATTAACAAGAAAACAAACGAGCATTCTACTATTTTTAACGTGATTGATAAACCGCATTGATATATCTAAGTGATGACTTTTGTCAGTTTATTGCTTTAAATAGCAGGCATTCATTGCTTTATTTTTTTTATCTATCCAACATAGATGTTTTATGATGTGTTGGTTTCCAACGATCACGTGTATATTCGTTTTCAATAAATGGACGATCAAAACGAGAGACCTCATAAGCCATGACAAATCAACAAGACAGTATGCATGCATGCCCGGCCTGTGGCTTGCTATGTGACGATATTTCGGGGGATGCCATTGCCAGGCAGCAATTTTCGTGTGGCAAGGCAGCAAAATTCTATGCGCGGGTCAGCACGGGCGCACAACCACAGATTGCCGGACGCGCTGCGTCGCTGACAGACGCGGTTGCTGCCGCGGTTGCCGTGCTCAAGCAGGCAAACACACCACTGGTGGCTGGTAGTAGTACCGATGTGCATGGCGCGCGCGCCTTGGTGCGCCTGGCCCAGCAGACTGGTTCAGCGATGACACACATGAACGCCAGCAGCACGCTGCGCAATATGAAAGTGTTGCAGCACCGCGGCTGGCAAACCACCACGCTGACCGAGGTACGTAACCGTGCAGATGTCATCCTGATGATAGGCACCGATGTGGTGACCCACAATACGCGTTTCTTTGATCGCATCGTTTGGGTGGATGACGCCATGTTTACCGACCCTGCTGCGCGCAAGATTATTTACCTGGGTGGCGATAAGTTGAGTACCAAACCGGGTGTGTCACCCGATGGTCGTGCGCCGGAAGTGATCGCGTGTGCTGCTGAGCATTTACCCGAGGTAGTAGCGACTTTGCGAGCATTGGTGATGGATAAACCAGTGACGGCGGCCTCAGTGGCCGGTATTGCCGTCAGCACCTTAAAAACATTGGCTGATACCTTGAAGGCAGCTAAATATGCCACGCTGGTCTGGGTGTCTAAAGACCTGCATTACGACCATGCTGAACTCACCATTGAAAATATTACCGAAACCGTGGTCGCGCTCAACCAGAAGAGCCGCGCCATGGGCTTGTCGTTAGGTGGTAGCGATGGCGACACCAGCGTCAATTATGCGCATACCTGGCTCAACGGCGTCATTATTGATGCACCTGAGTGGGAGAGCCATGATGCGGTCGTGTGGGTGAATAGTTACAGCCCGGACGCCATGCCACCGGCTGGCACGGGCCCGGTCATTGTACTGGGCGCGCCTGACAGCCAGTTTGATGCCACGCCTGCTGTATTTATTCCAGTGGCGACGCCAGGGCTGGATTGTAATGGCCAGCAGTTCCGCGTCGATGGTTCTGTGACCTTGCCGCTGACTGCTGCCAAACCTTCCGATTTGCCGACTTTATCGCAAGTGGTGGCTCTGATAGAAGCCCAATTACAAGGAGATTTGGCATGATTACGCTACTCAAAAATGCCAAAGTGATAGACCCTGCCAACCACAAAGATGGCGTGGTGCAGGATATTTATATTCGCGATGGCCGTATTATTGCCAAACCGGCTGACAGTGAAAAAATCGGCCAGGTGCATGACCTGAATGGCAAGATCGTCATGGCTGGTGCCATAGACATGCACAGCCATATTGGTGGCGGCAAAGTGAATATTGCGCGTATGCTGCTGCCAGAATATCAGGCCATGCGTCGCCTGGAAGAGCCGGAAGCACATATCTGCGGCGCCAACTGTAGTCATCATGCGACACCGAATACCACCGATACTGGCATGCGCTATATCGAAATGGGTTACACCGCCGCATTTGAGCCTGCCATTTTGGCCGTGAATGCGCGTCAGGCACATATGGAAATGGGTGATACGCCCATGATCGACAAAGGCGGCTACGCCATGTTGGGCAATGACGATTACTTTTTACGTTTGCTCAGCCAGAATGCTGACCAGAAAACCATTAACGATTACGTGGCCTGGACGCTGCATGCGACACAAACCATAGGCATTAAAGTGGTCAATCCGGGCGGTATTTCTGCCTTTAAATTCAATGAGCGTCGCCAGGATTTAGACCAGCAGCACAGCCATTACCACATCACGCCGCGCCGTATTTTGCAGGCCTTAAGCCGTGCGGTGAACGAGATTGGCATTGCCAAGCCTTTGCATGTGCACTGTAATAACCTGGGCGTGGCGGGTAACTTCCAGACCACTTTAGACACCATGGGCGCAAGCGATGGCTTACCCATGCATCTCACGCATATCCAGTTTCACAGCTACGGCACAGAGGGCGATAAAAAGTTTTCTTCTGCCGCGGCCAATATTGCTGAGGCGATCAATAGCAATAAACATATCACTGCCGATGTTGGCCAGATCCTGTTCGGGCAAACCGTGACGGCTTCTGGCGATAACATGATGCAGCATTTAAATGCCAAAGTCGCCAACCCGAAAAAGTCAGTGATTATGGACATTGAATGTGATGCCGGTTGTGGCGTGGTACCGTTTAAATATCGCGACCAGAACTATGTGAATGCCTTGCAGTGGGCGATTGGCCTCGAGGTGTTTTTAAGTGTAGATGACCCTTGGCGCGTGTTTTTAACCACTGACCACCCGAACGGCGCACCGTTTACCAGCTATCCGCACCTGATTCGCTTGCTTATGGACAAAACCTTCCGTAACGATGCGTTTGACAAGCTCAACCTGGATGCGCAAGCCATGAGCAACCTGAAGTCGCTGGACCGTGAATATAGCTTGTATGAAATCGCCACCATGACACGTTCAGCGCCAGCCAAGTTGATCGGCCTGCAAGACCGTGGGCATTTGGGCGTAGGTGCGGCGGCTGATATTACGGTGTATACCGACCAGGCCGACAAAGAAGCCATGTTTGCCAAGCCAGACCTGGTGTTTAAAGACGGCGAGCTGGTGGTGAAAGAGGGCAAAGTGGTGAAGGTGGTGTGGGGTGCAACGCATACTGCCAAACCAGCATTTGATGTGGGCGTGGAAAAAGACATCAAACAGTATTTTGACCGCTACCACACCATGCAAATGAACAACTTTAAAATTTCGAATGACCATATTGCGGAAGATGGCCGCAACCATGTCATTAACCATGCGCAGGGGTAATTATGGTGATTAACGGAGTAGAGATAGACGATACCTTTGCCGAAGCATTCAATATGCGCGGCACGCGTATCCTGATTACCGCGCAAAACCTGCGCTGGGCTTATAACGCTGCCAATGCCATGACCGGCTTTGCCACCAGCGTGATTGGTTGTGGCGTAGAGGCGGGCATAGAGCGCGAATTGACTGAGGACGAAACGCCTGATGGCCGTCCTGGCCTCAGCGTACTCATGTTTGCCATGGGCAGCAAAGTGCTGATGCAACAGCTGGAAACGCGTATGGGGCAATGTATTCTCACATGTCCAACGGCGGCGGCATTTGCTGGTATTGAGTCTGAAGACATGATTAGCCTGGGCAAGCATTTGCGCTTTTTTGGCGATGGTTACCAGGTCTCCAAGCAAATTCCGGATGCCAACGGCAAACTCAAACGCTACTGGCGTATCCCCGTCATGGATGGCGAATTTTTGACCGAAGAAACCACCGGTATGGTGCGCGCCATTGGTGGCGGCAACTTTTTGGTATTGGGCGCCAGCCAGGCGCAAGTGCTCACCGCCTGTGAAGCGGCGATCGATGCCATGCGTCAATTACCCAACGTGATTATGCCTTTCCCAGGTGGCGTGGTGCGTTCCGGCTCCAAGGTCGGTAGTAAATACCCGAAAATGTTTGCCAGTACCAATGATGCTTTTTGCCCGACCCTCAAAGGCGTGGTCAAGAGCGAGCTCGATCCACGTGTAGAAAGCGTGATGGAAATCGTGGTCAACGGCCTGACGTTTGAGGATATTGCGGTTTCCATGAAAGCCGGGATTGAGGCGGCTTGCAGCCTGGGCAAAGACAATGGCATTTTGCGTATTTCTGCCGGTAACTATGGCGGCAAGCTAGGCCAGCATCACTTTAAGTTACGCCCAATTTTAAGCGGGGAGGTCAGCGCATGAGCCATATCACTTTAACGGCAAAAGCCGTTGCACGTAGCGTTGATTGCCGAGCGTTGTTGCCAGAAGCCTTGCAAGGCAAAACAGTGGCTGAGATCGCAAGTATCAAACTGGCCGCTAACCTAAGCGTGGCCGATGTGTTTGAAGTTAGCGTAGACACAGCTTCAGAAGCGGCGGCGGTGACTTTTAAAAACACCACGTCTGCCCATCAATACATAGGCTTTGGCATGACCACCGGCCAAATCAACGTGGTTGGCGACGCCGGTGACTTTTTAGGCGCACAACTGCAAAATGGTGTATTGATTTGCACAGGCAACGCGGGGGCTCGGGCGGGTGACCGTATGCGCCGCGGCATGTTGCTGATTGAAGGTAATGCCGGGGATTATTGTGGCTCTGACATGATGGCGGGCACGCTGGGCGTGCTGGGCACCACGGGCGCGCACCTGGGTTATGGCATGAAGCGCGGTACTTTGTTATTGGCCCACACACCCGCCGCGCAAGCGACCTGGGTAGACTGCGGGTTCCATAAATTACCTTTCCTCAATATTCTGTATAAGTCATTCAAGCGCCTCGATAGCCGTTTTGCGCAGATCAGCAGCCAGCGTGTGCAACGCTGGATGGGCGATATGGGCGGCCTGGGCAAAGCGGAAATTCTGGTGATTCAGTCCTGATGGGCTGTTTTAACGATGTGAGATGAACGGGCCTAGTGCCCGTTTTTCTTTTTGCATCAGGGGGTTACAGTGGTAAAATCGCGTTTTTGAAATAAAGCCTGTTCTCAAATGAGTCAATTTCTTACTGCCGCCCTCTACAAATTTGTCACGCTGGATGATTACCAAGCCCTGCAACAACCGATTTTAGAGGCTTGCCAGAAGCTGCATATCAAAGGCACCTTGTTACTGGCAAAAGAGGGCATTAACGGCACCATCGCCGGTGCGCCGGATGACATCCGCGCCATTCTGGCACATTTACGCCAGGATCCGCGTCTGGCTGACCTCGAACATAAAGAGTCCTGGGCCGACAGACATCCGTTTTACCGCATGAAGGTCAAGCTGAAAAAAGAAATCGTCACCATGGGCGTGCCCGAGGTAGACCCGAATCTGGTCGTCGGCACTTATGTGAAACCAGAAGACTGGAATGCGATTATTTCTGACCCGGACGTGATTGTGCTGGATACACGCAATGACTACGAAGTGCATATTGGTACCTTTAAAAATGCAGTAGACCCGAAAACGACTACCTTCCGTGAGTTTCCCAAATACGTGGCAGACAACCTGGACAAAACCAAGCACAAAAAAGTGGCCATGTTCTGCACCGGTGGCATCCGCTGTGAAAAAGCCTCTTCTTATATGAAGCAACAGGGTTTCGAAGAGGTTTATCACTTGCAAGGCGGTATCCTCAAATACCTTGAAACCATCCCTAAAGAACAAAGCCTGTGGGAGGGCGACTGCTTTGTGTTTGACCAGCGCGTGGCCGTGAAACACGGCCTGGAAGTGGGCGACCATGACCAATGCTATGCCTGCCGTATGCCGCTCACCCAGGAAGAAATGCAAAGCGAGCGATACGAAGCGGGTATCTCTTGCCCGTATTGCTTCGACAAACTCTCTGCCGATAAAAAAGAGTCGCTACGTGAGCGCCAGAAGCAAGTCAAACTGGCCAGGTTGCGTGGCCAGAGCCATATTGGGGATAGTCAGAAATCTCAAGACTAACGCTATTCAAGTCAGTCGGCATACGCATTTTTTGTGAGGAACTATTTAAAATAATTATATTTATGCTAAATTAAACCGCTACATTAGACCACCAAGACATCAGTCAAAAGCTCTCAAATAAGGAGATTGTGATGAAGTGCCCTGCAATACTGGCCAATGAACAATCAAGGTTGCAAGCCTTGTATGACCATGGATTGAATAGTGAAGGTTTAGTAAAAAGCCTGGATCCCGTCGTCCAGATTGCTGCGCGTATGTTTGATATGCCGGTGGCTGCCGTCAATATGATAGGTAGCGATCATGTCTTTTTTGCCGCGGTGACTGGGGTCGGTGAAGTAGATATGCGGCGCGACGTTTCTTTTTGTGCCCATGCCATTAATCAGGTTGAGGTGATGGTGGTGCCCGACGCCAGGCAGGATGAGCGTTTCCATGATAATCCACTCGTCACTGGCGATACTCAGTTGCGGTTTTATGCCGGCGTCCGTTTGCTTTCGCCCGATGGCCTCGCACTGGGCGCCTTGTGTGTGGTCGATAGTCGGCCACGGTTCGATTTCTCTTCCGATGACCAGCGGCGCTTGCAAGAGCTTGCGCAAATGGTTTCCGACCGGCTGGAGCTCAAGCGTATTGAAACCCAGACCAATCGTTCCCGCCCGGATTTTGCTTCTTATGCCGGGCACTCTTCCACGCCTGTGGTCTGGTTTAATGACCACGGACAAATCACCGCCTGGAACACAGCCGCCGCCCAATCTCATGGTTACAGCCTGGCTGAGGGTATAGGCCAGCCGGTTGAAATGCTGCTGGTTGAGCGTGACCGCGCAACTTTCCGCGATATGATCTCGCGCGCAGTGGTCGCCGGGTCGCTGGACGACCTTGATGTGTCTTTTGAAGCACGTGGTTTGCGCAAAGGGGGCGGCGAGTTTCAATTAGGCTTCTCTTTGTTTGGCTGGAAAGCCGACGGTGAAATGCGCTTTGAGGTCATCCTGAAAGACATTACTGCGCAGCGATTGGCCGAGTCAGAGATTGATCAGCAGAACACGCTGGACCCACTCACTGGCATGGCCAACCGTGCCAGATATTACCGGGTGGTCGAGGACGCGATTATCGCCAATATCCCCATCGCAGTGCTCATGATTGATTTGGATAGCTTTAAAGATATCAATGACACCTTGGGGCATGCCTGCGGCGATCACATCCTTAAAGAAATGGCACACCGCCTGAGCCAGATGGTCGGCACGGCCGGTGTCGTGGCACGCATAGGCGGCGACGAATTTGCGATTGTGCTGCTGGATGTCGCCAGCCCAGAGTATGCCTTAGCACTGGCTGAGCAGGCCATTAACCTGATTGCACAGCCGATTGTGATACATGAAGACGAAGTGCGTGTGATTGCGAGCTGCGGTGTGGCGCTGGCACCGATACACGCACACGAAACCCTAGAACTGGTTAGCGATGCCGATTTGGCCTTGTTTAAAGCCAAAGCCATGGGGCGAGGGCGCGCCTGTGTATTCAGCCCGGTATTACGCCTCGAGGCCGTCGCCAGACGCTTGTATGCCATGGAGTTGTATCGTGCAGTAAATGAAGGCGAGTTTTTGCTCTATTACCAGCCACAGGTTAACCTGACCACTGGCACAGTGACCGGTGCTGAGGCCTTAATCCGCTGGCGTCACCCCAAGCGCGGCATCCTGGCGCCGATTTCGTTTTTGCCTGCGCTTGAAAATGGCACGCTGGCCGCTACCGTCGGCGCCTGGGTGATGGATGAGGCCTGTGCGCAAGTGGCATATTGGCGCAGGCATACTGGCGCTGAGCTGCGTATTGGCGTCAACCTGTTTGGGGCACAGTTTCAGGCGGGAGACTTATATGCCGAGGTTGTTTCCACCCTGGCAAGACATGGTCTGCCGCCTTCAGCACTGGAGCTGGAAGTCACAGAAAATATCGCACTCGATGGCGACGAAGTGGTGCTGAATATCCTGCGCCGACTTAAGGAATACGGCGTTGGGATTGCGTTTGATGATTTTGGTACCGGATACGCATCACTCAGTTTGCTCAAAACCTACCCACTAACGCGCATTAAAATTGACCGCAGCTTTGTGCAAGGCATGCTGGAGCAAAAGAAAGACGATTCCGTCGTCAGTGCGACCTTGGATATTGCGCATGCTTTTGATCTGCAAGCTATTGCAGAAGGCATAGAGACCCAGCCGCAATATGAGTATTTACGCGCCAAAGGCTGTGAAGAAGGGCAGGGGGAATTGTTTGGCAAGCCCATGCCTGCAGAGCAGTTCGCACATTTGATTGGGATGAACCAATACTCATCTGCGGCTTAATCCATACGATTTAAATCACATCCAGCGGGCTGGCCACGCCACGCCCGCCAACATTCACCACTTTGGTATATAGCATGGTTGTACTTTCATCAGCGTGTCCCATGAGTCGCTGCACGGTTTTAATATCCTGGCCGCCTGCAAGCAAATGTGCGGCAAAGCTATGCCGCAGTGTATTAGGCGTCACCTGCTTTTTAATACCTGCCTCTGCAGCCACCTTTTTCACCACACGCTGTATCGGCTTCTCATCAGCGTGATGGCGATATACCAGGCCGGACTGTTGTTCGACCGACAACCTGCTGGATGGAAACACATATTGCCATAGCCAGTCCTTGCCTGAGTCAGGATGTTTGATTGACAAGCTAGCGGGCATGCGTACCTCACCAAAGCCCTTGGCTAAATCCTCGGCGTGCAACGCCGCCACAGATTGTAAGTGCGTCTTTAATGGGTTAACCAAACTCACAGGCAACAACGTGATGCGATTTTTATGCCCTTGGTCATCACGTACCAAAATTTCCAGCCTGGCAAAATCGATATCCGCTACCCGTAAACGCAAGCACTCCATGACCCGCAAGCCGCTGCCATAGAGCAAGCTCACCAACAACCACAGATGACCATCCAGCCGTGAAAGGATTGCCTGCACCTCTTGTGTGCTCAGCACCACCGGCAACTGCTTTTTCGCCACCACTTTGGTGACGTTTTCAAGCGCAGGCAATCGTTGCTCCAACACCTCGTCATACAAAAACAGCAGAGCGCTTTTCGCCTGATTTTGCGTGCTAGCAGACACATTGCGTGCCACCGCCAAATGCGTTAAAAAGTCCTCTACCTCAGCCACGCCCATATCACGCGGATGTCGCTTGCCATGGTGCAAAATATATCGTTTAATCCATTGAACATAAGCCTCTTCAGTACGCTTGCTGTAGTGCTTCACTCGCAAGCGCTCTACAATAGAAGGAAACAACTTTGGTGCTGGCTTAACCTCAGGTGTGTTTTCCATAGCGCAACTCCTAAAATCAGGTGTAATATAAAGATACTCCTCATTGATTTTATTATGATAAATAAATTTATAAATTTTATAGCCCCCAGACTAAATAAAATATTATTGTCGATTTTGGGGTCTAATTAACGTTAGGCATTCAATCGTGGCAAACATATTGTTTTGGATTGGCGTAGCAATTGCAGCCTTGGGGGCGATTTTATTATCGCCAATTGCTGACTTATTGCCTGTTGGCTTTTGGGCTTCGTTGAAAAATCATTTTCAGGGTAATAGTTCGCATTTTATGAGAGTGGTCCCTACTGAGAATGATAGTTCATTCATTTATATTCTTATTGTGCTGGGTATAGTGTTGGTTATTGTTAGCTATGTATTTAAAGCTAGTAAGTAAAAGCCTAACTCATCAGTCAAGCGGGACTGGCGAAAAGGTTATTTTATGAAGTGTTTATTAATAACGAGGGTTGAGCAATCATTGTCGCCAGCCCCTTACTTCAAACGTTAGCCCACATGAAAACCAGACCTCTCCGCAGCTTAGTCATGCAAGATGTGCGAAAGCACTATCTCCAGCGAATTGCTGTGGGAAAGGAACTTCGGCGGCTGCTCAATGCTGGCTCAATTGACACCTATGTTTTGCTTGCACTTGGAATCACAGCACCAGAAGGAAACTACAGCGCGTGGGAACACAACCTAGGCTCTCGCATTCTTAGTCAAAGAACACCAGAGCCCGTGTTTTCCCTTGCAGCCGAGCTTGCGTCCTGCAATACGGCAACCGGAATGCTCGACACAATTTATGCGGCGGCTATACCGTGGCTGAAGGTGAGCGTGGGTTCTGAAATGGCGATGATGTTGAAGCCTTCAACATTCTGGGTCGCAAACACGCGCACCGTTTGGGCGCATTTGCTCCTCAAGTACGATTTTGATTATGCCGTCGCCGATGAAGCGCTACGGCTATACCGAGTCGATGACCAAGACTCAAAAATGGCGTACCAGATTTGGAAGGCCATATATCACGAGATGGGCAGTAGCGTTGTAGCGCTTACTGCTCTCGGTAGTAGCGAAGCAGAGCAACAGAGTGTTACGGCTGGCAAGAAACCCAACCTTTGGTTTGACGCAATCGCAAATGCGCTATACGAACAGCATGTGGGCTAACCCTGCGGTCAACGCAGACCTTGCGCATAAAGCCGCGCAAGGCCGGTTACCTTTACGTTAGGGGTCTTGTTATTTCGCCGTGGTTAAGTTTGTGTGCCTGGTAGGTTTTTGCAGTTTGTGAGTGCAATTGTTTTAGGTAACGTTCTGGTTTGGCGCGTAATGTTAGGGTAGGGGTTTTGGCAGTCTGCCGTAATGCGTTTGCCCCACCTCTGGCGTGGCAAGCCGCGGTCTGATGGTTTGTTGTTGGGGCTTGAGCGAGTTTTTTGGTTCTGTGTTTAATTGGTTGCTTTGCGGTCTTTGCAGAGCTTTTTTATGGTTGAGGTGCGGTATGTGTGTAGTCTATTGTGGCTTTTTATCCCTAACCTATCAGTCAAGCGGGACTGGCTTTCAGCCAGCCCCTTACTTCAAACGTTAGGCAAACAGAACAAATGCAAAATATAAGCAATCGTGGTTGGTATCTCTACTTCTTTGTATATTTGTTGTTATTCATATCGCTATCAATATTCACAATTTATAAAGGCCAAGATTTATCAATTATTTCTTTAAGTTTAGATGTGTTGGCTCTAATTGGGCTTTATAAGTTTGCTCGCACAAATACCGTCAGCTTTTCATTCATATGGGTAATCATTGCCTCCTTCTTTACAGCTAGGCTTTTATTTGTTTGGTATATCCTCATACCCAATATATATCCATGGCTCTCAATGTTTGAACAGATGGTTTCACTTTGGGGGCTAGTTGGCTCCGCTTTTCAGGTGCCAGTCGCTTATGCACTATGGCGTTATAGTTTTCGTAAGGAACAAAATGCCTAACCCATCCATCAAGCGGGACGCGCTAAAGCGCGCCCCTTATGTCAAACGTTAGAACTTTATGAACGAACTATTGATAAAGCAAAATAAAGGTGCCTTAAAAACACTGCCTGTCATGTTTTTATTGGTTTTTACTTTTTTCACTATTTCAAGTTATCTGGGTTCTGGATTTTCTGCTCAAACTCAAGCAATGCTAGCGTTTACAATATTTTTTACAGTTTTTGCATTATGGTTTCTACATATACACTCTAAACGGCAAGTTCTAATTAACAAATCAACCGAGCAAATCGAAATTACTGAGTTTTCTATTTTTGGTACTCAAAAATACAAAAACTACCCCTTAGGCAACTTCAGCTCAATCCGGTCATACATCACGCATGGTAAAGGTGCAAGAAACATAGTTGAGCTTGTTACTTCAGATGGTAATCGAGGTCTGTTTTTATCCAGTTTTTTACCATGTGGTGGTAAAAATTTCTGGTCACTTGAAATTGAAACTGAAAATCCAGAAGCTGCTCTTTTGGCATCACAAGTGGCAGCATTTCTATCAATAAAAAACATAGGCTTTATTGGGCACAAGTTTGCTACTAACCAAGTAGGTATTGAAAATAATGCTAAATTTATCAGTAATATGTTCTAACCCATCCATCAAGCGGGACTGGCGAAAACAAGCATCTATGGAAACAATTTTAATAACAATGGCTGTGTCACCATTATCGCCAGCCCCTTATCTCAAACGTTGGGCATATTAAAAGGAGAATTAAGTGGGCTTTCATATATCTTGGGTAGCTGTAAATGGAAAATCACCTGCACAGGTTTGCTCGGAATTAAATTTACAAGACACCGATGAGCAAAGCCCTTACCCAGAAACTGATGTAGATGCACTCAAGCTCAATTCTGGATGGTACCTTTTACATTTCAACGACCCATTACCGCCAGAGCTAGAGCTTGCGATTCTAGGCCCACTATCAATGGGAGCTGAAGTTGTAAAGTGTGTTATTGAAGAAACCTCTATGGTCTCAATGGCAAGCTATCTCTCCAACGGTAAAGAGAAATGGTCTATCGTCCATGACTCAGAACAGGGACTTACGCATCTAGATGTAAGTGGAGATCTTCCTGATTGCTACGAGGAAATTAAAAATCGATTGCTAGCTCAACTGAATGCGGATGAAGAGCCATGTGATTACTTATTTGATGTGCCCGCCGAGGTCTGTAAAAGCATCACTGGGTTCCGTCATGACGATGTTAGAGAAGATGAGGATAGTAATCCATTTGCGGTCATGGAACGGTCAAGCCAAGCCAAAGCGTCTGCTGCTTCAACAAACAATATCGAAAGTGATATTACAGATTCACAATCTACCAAACCTTGGTGGCGGTTTTGGTAATGCCCAACCCATCCATCAAGCGGGACGCGCTAAAGCGCGCCCCTTATGTCAAACGTTAGAGCGCAACTATGTCGTTAGCTTCATCAGAACTGATCGCATATTACTTATCTGGTAAGCCAATGGTTTGCGAGCTAGATATAAATCCATACCTTTGCGAGTTCTGGCCGAAAGCAGAGTTAAATCAATATAATTTAGAGTATGAAGTGCCACAGTACGCGCCAGGGGTTTTTTGGCTTTGCCACAAACGGTGGCGGTGAGATGTTCGCTATTTCGCCCACGGGTTCAATAGTATGTTTACCTTTCATTGGTATGGATCCAGCAGTGGCTTTAACTATAGCGCCATCTTGGTCAGCTTTTGAAGGCATGCTGCAAAATGCGCTCTAACCCATCCATCAAGCGGGACGCGCTAAAGCGCGCCCCTTATGTAAACGTTAGGGCCATATGACCAAAAAATTTAAACTTTCAGCCGATGAAATAAAACCTTTGGTTAGCGGCTTCGGGGCATGCTTCGCATCCGACATGATTACGGTTGATGGGCATCCTGTTCGTTTCATGTATAGAGAAACACCGGAGCGCGATGTTGACAGTGGGTGGCGATTTTTTTCCGGTTATGAAAGTGATGAGTTCGCCAACACCCCAAGCAATATAGGCATTTATGGTGTAAACACTATTGCGAACTACGACCCAAGCATCATTCCAGTTCTTGAAGCACCTATCGGAAGTGCATTTGAGAAATCAAATGATGGAGAAAAGTGGTCTATCGTTACTGATTGGGCACCATCTGATGAATAATTGTTTATTTACTAAAGGCCCTAACCCCTCAGTCAAGCGGGACTGGCTTTCAGCCAGCCCCTTACTTCAAACGTTAGCCATATATGCAATCAAACGCTTCAGTTTTGCTTAGTCTATCGGTGCTTTTAAGCATTCCTGTATTTGCTCCATTTGTGGCGTCGATTGAAAGATTTAAGTATTTTGGTGTTGCGCGAGACATAGTGCAAAGGTACGTACTTATTTCAACCTTTGTTATTTTCATTGCTGCTGCTTATTTTGTTGGGCTTCGGTTTCAATCCAATGCCGCAAATATCGTTTTACAATTCATTGCTCTTGGCTCTTACTTAAATTTAGCAGGTTTTGTTTTTACTATTAAGCCTCGCTCACTCGGCTTATTACTTGGTCTTGCAGTTCTGGTGTTGTCATTATTAATAGCTCTAGGCAGTATTTTGTCTTTTGCCATTGATGGAAAAACAAACCAGATAAAATTAACGCCCACTTTTTACTGTGAGGTGAATCAATTTGGCGTTGCTGGTAGCCAAGGTGGTCTAAGTGTAAGTATTTATCGGTATTTAGGTTTTGGCATAAGCCGTAGATTACTTCACGATACTTACCTGGACGAGATCAAATACCCATTTCAAAACCAAGAGGGTGCATGCAGTTATGCAATGGCCAAAGTTAATGGTTAACCCATCATTCAAGCGGGACTGGCTAAAGCCAGCCCATTAATTCAAACGTTAGGGTTAAATGTGAGAATAGTCACATGTGAGAAATGCCATCTCAGCATCCCTGAATCGGATAAGTCTTGGGATTTAGCGAATCAATTCAATATCTGTCCAAACTGTAAAAATACTCTAAGTCATTTTGCTAGCATACCGAGTACAGCTAAAACAAAAAGCACTATGTTTTTTGCGCATACAAAGCACCGTGCTTTTATAACCTTTACTTTTTTGGGGCCGCTTGTTGGTGCCGTTCCCTTTTTACTAATTACACCTAGTGCATATAAAGAAGGCTTCATAGTTATTATCTTTGCCTACTTAATCGGAATAATCCCAGCCTTTTTGGCTGGATTGGTATTTAACTCATTAATGCCAAGTTACGCTCAATCAAAACGACATCAAGAAATACACATTGGCGCATTGTCTGGTCTACTAGCGGTTTTACCAATAATTGTTATATTCGGTATTACTAAATCTTTAATGCTATTGATTGTTATTGCTTTAATCGGCGTAATCTCAGGGGGCATTTGTGGTCACGCTTCCAAACCCTAACACTTCTATCAAGCGGGGAGTGTTAAAGCGTGCCCGTTATGGCAAACGTTAGAGCTTATGAAATCACCAGTTCGGATTGTAGGAGTTACACTACTTGTTGGGGTTAGCTTCATAGCTGGAAGGTTCTATGATGAGCTATCAAACTTTTGGCAAAAACCTGTGGTTGTTCACATCACGAACGAGTCGGAGCAACCCTTGAAATCTATAGCTATTTCTTATTCTGGATATAAAACAAAAGGCACAATTAAAGTCGAACCTGAGACGTCTGAAAAAATGATAACTATTCGATTCTATCAAGCCGGTGAAGGTAGCTTTACAATCGAAACAGAGCTTGAAAATGGCACAGTTTTAAAAGATAACGAGGGTTATATTGAGGGTGGTTATTCATTCAATAAAGTAGTAACTGCCACAGAGATTAAAAACAAATGATGTGTATATGTGCTAACCCATACCCCTTGTGTCAAACCTTAGCCTCCACGTGACATATTTAACTTTAGCCTACATTCATCTCGCAACTGTGATGCTAGCCTTTGTGCTTGGCACGCTTTTGTTATTGCAGAAAAAGGGCACTGTGCTGCACCGTTTAGTTGGCAAGTTTTTTATGGTGCTGATGTTGTTAACTGCGCTGATTGCCTTATGCATGCCTGCGCAGATTGGCCCAACTCTTTTAGGGCATTTTGGTTTTATCCATTTGTTTTGTTTGTTGATTTTTTATGCAGTGCCGTCGGCTTATTTTGCAATAAGGCAAGGGAATTTAGCCAAACATAAAGCCAATTTAATTGGTGTTTATGTGGGTGGCCTTTTAATTGCGGGGGCTTTTGCATTTTTGCCCGGGCGGTTGTTGCACTCATGGTTGTTTTAATTGGCAATGCTGGGCAAACCATCCATACCGACCCACCGCTTGAGGATATGGCACCTCCATCATGTTAAGCACACCAGAGTGGACGCCTGAAAGCATAGGCTTTACTATTGGTGGCTCTTGCATTTATGCCAATGAGTGAGGTGTTGCGTGGCTATTCAGTTTTTACCGATTCTTAAGGCAGTGGCGCCTTATATTGCGCAGGTGGCGACGGCGGCAATCCCTGCGTTTACTGCCAAGCCTGAGGCCGCCAAGGTGGATCCTGTATTGACCAGCCAGATCGAGGAGTTGCAGGCGGCGACGATTCAGAATGCAGAGTCTATTCATTTGCTGGCAGAAAAAATGCAGCTGGCGATTCAGGCGTTGGATGAGGCAGGGCAGGCGGCAAAAAAACAGGTGGCGGCTTATAAGACGATGCTGTTTGTTTCGTTTGGCTTGTCGATGACGTCAGCGCTGCTTTGTATTTATTTGTTATTGCGCTAGTTGCAAATGATGAAATGGAGCTTTCAACCATGTCTAATCTCACCGTCACAGAAATCAAAGCCTTTGTGCCCGCCAAAAACTTTGAGCTTTCCAAGCAGTTTTATAAAGACATGGGCTTTACCATGGCGTCAGAAGGTGGCGGTGTGGCTTATTTTCATTACGCGCACGCGAGTTTTCTGTTGCAGGATTTTTGTGCTGAAAACCTGGCCGAGAATTTTATGATGCATCTGCTGGTGCAGGATGTGGATGCCTGGTGGGACAACATACACCATAGCGGCATTATTCAGACTTATGGCGTTAAGGTATGGCCAATTCAGCTACAAAGCTGGGGCATGCGTGATTTTTGTATCACCGACCCCTCAGGAGTGTTGTGGCGCATTGGGCAGAATGTGGATTAATCCCCGGTGTGAGAGGCTGCAGCATTCGAACATGAAGAGCGCTTCAGCCGCGGCGCGTGTGACTACATTCTAGCCAGGCTTTTAAAGATTCATCAGGTAACATCATCTTTAAGCTTATTCACAAGATCCAGGCATTGTTCATAATTCAGGCTGAAGTTTATTTTTTCTATGGCGTTGAAAATAGGCAGCAAGAATTGTTTTCGATGTTGGCATTGCTTGGTAAATTCGATGATGTTTTTTTGAAATATCTCTTTATTGTTTAAAATGTCGTCATAGTGTTTTTCGATGACTAATGCGAGATCAAGTAAATCACGTGCGGTGGCAGTATTGCCGCGATGCCAGATCTTTTTTGCAACGATTTCAACCGGGGTTTGTAATTTGACCTCTCTGCCGAGCACGACGTAGTGATTGAAGGGCTGTTGAGTGAGCGGCGTTGAGGCAACAAAATCTATTTCACCTTCTGCGAAGTTTAGCTTCAGAAATTCAGCCCCCTCTGCGTACTCCCTTGTAAGCGCCTCTGCAGGGCCACCTAGTCTAGGATTCAAATAGCCCAAAAATTGCGCTTCTGAGACAAAAATATCAATGTCTTTACTGATGCGATGTGCATAGTAAAACATCAGCACAGTGCCGCCGCCAAGTGTCCATTCCGGCGTATGCATGCCGGGGTTTTCCGCGGCAACTGCATCTAAGAGGGAATATGCTTTTGCAAGCAATGTCTGCCATGGGCCTGCTGGAAAACTTAAAGGTAAATTATTCAATGTTGCTCCAGAACTGATTGGGGGAGTGAATCTCACGTGCAATGGATGATAAGTGACGCCAAATCAATTGCGGCTTTACATTGTTTTTATTGGCAATCTGCTTGACTGCTCCGGCAACAATCGCGGTCGGCGTTTCATCTATCAGATGCACCACTTGCGCTTCAAATCCCGGGGCAATGATGCCCTTTAGCATGACTTCTTCTAACGAGTGTATATCCATGGCGCGCGCATAACTCGTATTGATATTACCAAGGGCGATCTTGGCATAGTCTTTCTGATGTTTGCTGGAGAAAATCGGTAAATCAATCACGTTAGCAATGGCTGAGAGTTTTACTATCCCAATATCTCCAACATTCCCCTTTTCTAAATTGACGATGGTGACTCTGGAGACGTGAGAAGCCGCAGCAAGCGCCTTCTGGCTTAGGCCGGTAGCCTTCCTCTCTCTTTTGACCAACATGCCAATCGTCATAATGTTCATGTTTTTATTGTGCAATACTTTCTTTAAAGTGTAAAGTAAACTTTACTTTTATAATGGTTTAGAACCCGGATAGCGTTAACTTTGCGTGACTTACCTAACCGTATTCAGCCTTTTTTATTTTGGGTGTGTGATGCATGCCATATTGTATTGAAATTGGTTTATTTAATATTTTTTAACAAACTGCATTTTAAGTGACGATAGTTTGCTATATTGAGCGCTCAACGTCCTGCCACCGGGCGTAGTGACAGGCTGTGACGCGTTGAGCAAACCATGGGCTATTCAAAAAAGGAGAGGGCGCAATGAAAAAATATGTAGCGGAATTTTTTGGCACGTTTTGGTTGGTACTAGGCGGCTGTGGCAGTGCGGTGCTCGCGGCGGCTTTTCCGGATGTGGGGATCGGCTTGCTAGGGGTATCGCTCGCGTTTGGTTTAACTGTACTGACCATGGCCTTTGCCATCGGCCACATTTCTGGTTGCCACCTCAACCCGGCCGTGTCTATCGGGCTATGGGCAGGTGGCCGTTTTCAGGCCAAAGAGTTGCTGCCGTATATCGTTTCGCAAGTGTTGGGCGCGATTGTGGCCGGTGGCGTGTTGTATGTGATTGCCAGTGGCAAAGCAGGCTTTGATGTGGCCGCAG
Organism: Methylophilus sp. 14; assembly: GCF_015354345.1. Lineage (GTDB taxonomy): Bacteria > Pseudomonadota > Gammaproteobacteria > Burkholderiales > Methylophilaceae > Methylophilus. The sequence continues at coordinate 78,279 of NZ_JADKYS010000003.1, forward strand.
GCTTTGCGTCTAATGGCTATGATGCGCATTCACCAGGCGGCTACAGCCTGCTGGCTGCGTTTGTGAGCGAAGTGGTGATGACCATGATGTTCCTGCTGGTGATCATGGGCGCCACTGATAAGCGCGCACCGCAAGGGTTTGCCCCGATCGCGATTGGTTTGTGTTTAACCTTGATCCACCTGATTTCTATCCCGGTCACCAATACGTCGGTGAATCCTGCGCGTAGCACGGGTGTCGCGGTGTTTGTCGATGGCTGGGCAATTTCGCAACTCTGGTTGTTCTGGCTGGCACCCATTATAGGCGCCGTGTTAGGTGCGGTGATTTATCGCTTTATCGGTAGCGACGACAAATAATTGTTTTAATTAAAAAAGACTGGCTGCGGCCGGTCTTTTTTATTTCTATGTAACGGTCATCTCTCTAACGCGATTGGCTGTGCTGGTGCTGGCGATCAAGCGTTAAGGATATCTGGCATAGCTCAAACTGGCTATTGCAAAGCTGGGTGATTCATTTATAAACAGGGTTGGCTATTTCAAACCTTGTGGCCCCGATAGGGGCCTTTTTTATGATATCGCTGAGCTTACTGGCAGTAAGAAAGTGATATGTGTTCGCAGACCAGAAAGAGTAAGGATGACGAATCAGCGTCGATTATTGGGCTATCTGTTAGTTGTGCCACTGCTGGTAGCGGCTTGTTGCAGTACTGTCCCTAGCACGATCACTCAAGTGCCTGTTGTGAAGCCACAGTCTGCCTCGAAAGCGGCTTTGCACGTGATAGGCGTTTATCAGGGGCAATTGCCGGAAACGGCTGATAAACGGCCATGGTGGGCACAATGCCAGGCGATGAGTGAGTCTGCAGATAAACCAGAGCCTTCTACCGTGAGTGCGTGTCGGACATTATTGAGCCCTGGCAGGGATCAGCGCACCGTTACCGTGAATATCAGTGATGAGACAACGCCGATTATTTTAGGCCTGATGTCCTATGAAGCAGTGACTTGGCAGATTAAAACCACGCCTGGCGTGGTGATAGAGAAAGTCATTCTGGCGGGCTATCATCAACAGCGCATTCAAGGGGTCGGCGATGCGCAGGTTGACGTGTATAGTTATGACAATAGCCCTTGTGATCGTTGCGTGCAAAAAGGGCGCTACTTTTATGCTTATGAGCGGATGCCGTTCGAAATGGAAGTCGCTGCTGGCGTGAGGGCCACTTCCTTTCAAGGGAATTACACCGGCGGTAGTTACCAGATATTTAAAGGCATGCAGTAAGCCTTGCAGGCAGGGATGGCATCGTTCGGTGGCATTAAAGGTATTTTATTGTTGGATGTTTGGAGTCTGAGTTGTTACGTGGTTTGATTTATGGATTGAGTATTTTGCACCTGGGGCCAGGTTTTGCGTTTGCAGTGGTGGCCTTTGGCTGTGAGGATACATTTTCTTTCTTGCAAGCAGTTTGCCAGCAGGATGCCTTTGCAGCGTTTATCAAGTTGACATTAGCCGCCTGGGGCGTGATGATTTCTGCCTTGGTATTAAAAATTATAGTCACAAATTACATTAATAAAAATAAATAAAATATTGATTTATATTGTTTTAAATTCAAATTTTTAAGGCTGTATAAACTTTTTTGGGATGGGGGACTCGAAAAGAAGCTAGCTAACGGAGAGTCTTGTTTTGCATTATTCTAATCAGCGATGTTCAATCGCGACCTCTGCCCTTAGGGCATTCAGTGTTGTTGTCTTTTGTCTCAGTTGTGTCATGCCAGTTACCGCGCTGGCGGGTGACGATGTCGTACCCAGGTTATTGCTGTCTGGCAGCGAGGCGGCTGAGGCTGACAAAGAAGCCAATAAAGCCCCCGAGCCTCCAAGAATCAGTTCGGTGTTTGGTACGCAAACCCTTAAAGAGTACAAATTACCGTTTGAAGACCAGTATCCCTCCGGCCCCTTTGAGCGGCTGGATAAAAAATTATTCCTGTTTATCAGCAAGTGCGGCGAAGTTTTTTTCGTCCGCCAAAACGACAGCATGGAGTTGGTGAAACCTGGCAAACCCTTGGCCAAGTTTATCCCTGGCGGCGAAACATCCTCTGACGAAAGCAGCAGCAAGCAACTGGTGTATTGCCGCGAATTGTCTGGCGTGAAAGACTCTTTGCTGGTGGGCAAAACGTTGTATGTGGCTTATACCGCCTGGGACGAGGCGAGTAATGGCGTGCGGCTAGCGGTGAGCGAGTTTGAGGTCGATGTTGAAAATAGCGAAGTCAGTTTTAATCGCGAGATTTATATCAGCCGCCCGGCGATTAAAGAGCCGATTTTGGGCCACCAGGTGGGTGGCAAATTGGCGCTGGGTGAAAATGAGCGCACGCTATACCTTAGCCTGGGGGATTTCTCCAAGCCTGACCGCGTGCAAGACAAAACAACCTCGCTGGGTAAAGTGGTGCGCATTGATTTGCAACGCCTGAATGCCGAAGTCTATGCCTCAGGCTTTCGCTCGCCTTCTGGCGGCCTGTATTTTGACCGTGAAAGCAATGAGTTGTGGCTCACCGACCACGGCCCGCGCGGCGGCGATGAAATTAACCTGATCAAACGCGGCAAAAACTACGGCTGGCCGATTGTCAGTTATGGCACCATTTATGAGCGCGATGGCATGAGCGGCTATTACGGCAACAAATTCAATAGCCATGAGGGCTACGAAAAACCGGCGATGACCTTCGTGCCTTCTATCGGCATCGGCCCGCTGGTGAAATATCCTTCTACCGGCCGCAATGACTTTTGGGATAACGATTTGTTTGTTGCAGGCATGGGCAACACTACTTTGTACCGTGTGCGTAAAGAGGGTAGTGCGCTGGTGTATGCCGAGCCGGTGTTGAGTGGCTATCGCATACGTGCCATCCAGATCGACCAGAATGGTACGTTTTACCTCAAAACCGACCATAATCAACTGCTGATTTCAGAACAGGAATAATCTGCAAGCGTTTGTTTTTGCGGGCCTTGCTTGCCCGCGAAGGCAATCTGGCATACATTGTCAGGCATGTAATTTCTACGTTTGTTGAATCAAAAAGGAGCGGCTGGCATGGCAAAGTTTACGACCGGGCAGGAAATCAGGACCAATACCTCTACCATTGAAGTCACTATTGATGCGGCGAACCCCTTACCGCCTGGCAGGCATCGTTTTCAGCTGATTGTAGAAGATGATGCTGGCAATCAGTCTGACCCGGCGACGGTGGATGTGATTGTGGTAGATCAATCCAAACCGACCGCGGTGATTGATGCGCCAACGTCGGTCGCAACCGGGGCCTCATTTACCTTGTCTGGCGCACGCTCGTTTGATTTGCCGCCAGGTAAAATAAAAAACTATCGTTGGGTACAACTTTCTTGAGTCATGATGCGTATTAACCTGTCCATCACCCTGACCGCCCTGGCTGGGGCATTAGCCGCCATTGGTTTTGAGATCTATGCCGCCAGTGGCTTGCAGTTTCTCAGCTACCGTACTGGGTTGCTGATGACATTATGGACAGTGATGCCCTATGTGATTATGTTCGCAGGCCGCTATTTCTTTGACCGCAGTGAAATCCAGAAACGATGGCGCAACTTCAGCCTCTTCCAGGTATGTGTGGTGGCGTGGATTTATATGCAAACCCTGGTCATGTATCCAGATGCGCAGGGAAGCCTGATTTTTCTGTTTCTGCCCTTGTTACAGTCCAGCCTGAACCTGGTAGTGGGGGTCGTATTGTATTGGTTGCAGCATCGATTAAAGCAACAGCCTTAAGCAGATTTCGCTGCCAATTTCGCATATCACCAGCTTTGCTCGTCCGTGGCATCCACCATTGCTTGCTACTTTATAAAAGGGATTCTTTTGCTTAAAACACTGTTTTTATTTGCACTGACAGCCGTGGCCGAGATTGTCGGTTGCTACCTGCCTTATCTATGGCTCAAAGCCGGTAAAAGTGCCTGGCTATTGGTGCCTGCCGCGCTGAGCTTGGCATTGTTCGCCTGGTTGCTGACTTTGCACCCGACGGCGGCTGGCCGTGTCTATGCTGCTTATGGAGGCGTGTATATCGGCGTGGCCATCATCTGGTTATGGCTGGTAGACGGCATTAAACCGACTGGCTGGGATATGCTGGGGGTGGCAGTGGCCATGTTGGGCATGGCCATTATTATGTGTGCACCGAGGCCAGCATGAGTAGGGCGATGGTTGTTGGTATCCATGCGTGTTTGGCTGTGATGCTTGCAGGCTGTGTTGCCAAGCCGCCGCTGGCAAGACCAGAGGCCGTGGTGTTTGATTGCCAGAATGGGGAAGTCTTGCGCGTACGCTTTGTGGCCGAACCTGCCAGCGCGGTGCTGATGCGCGCACAAAGTGAAATCAGCTTGCCACAGCAGCCTAGTGGCTCTGGATTTATCTACAGCAACGGGCCGAATACCATCCGTGGTAAAGGCGATGCCTTGACGGTGGAAATTGGCCGTATGCTGCCTATTCAGTGCCAGGCAAGGTCGTAGTTTGCTGAAACGTTACTTGCGTTATGCCTGGGCATCGCCCACCAGTTTGTTGGGGCTGTTATGCGCTAGCTTGTTATTGGTCACCGGTGCTGGTGCGCGTACAGTGGATGGTGTGCTGGAGGTATCTGGCGGTTGGCTGGCAAGCAAACTGACGCATCTCAGCAGCTTTTCTGCGTTAACCTTGGGGCATGTGGTACTCGGGCATTCTGTTGATTGCTTGCAACAGTTGCGTGCGCATGAACATGTGCATGTCCGTCAGGCTGAGCGCTGGGGGATATTGTTTATTCCGGCCTATCTGTTGGCGGGTGCCTGGCAAGCCATTTGTGGACGACATGCGTATTATGACAATCCGTTTGAGCGAGAGGCGTTTGCCGCTGAGGCGCAGTCGGCCAAGGAGTGTGATACTCGGCCTTAAACAGAGGCAATAAAAAACGCCAGCAATGCTGGCGTTTTTGTTGTAATGCTAGGCTTAGTACAGGCTTTCCCAGAACTTCCACCAAACCTTTTCATCTTCATTGATCTTGCCGGTAATCATTGGATTTTCAGGGTAGTTGGTTTTCAGGATGCGCAATGTATCGGCTTTCAGGTCAGCCATATCCATGGCGTCATAGGCGCTGATCATCGTGACTAACGCATCCTCAACAGAACTGGAGTTCGGGTAAGTTTCCAACACGTATCTGGTGCGGTTAAGGGCTGCGACATAGGCTTTACGTTGCATGTAGTAACGCGCAACGTGCATTTCGTGCATGGCCAGCGTATTGACCAGGTAGACCATGCGTTGGGTCGAGTCTTTGGCATAACGGCTGGTAGGAAAGCGCTCGACCAACTCTTTGAATGCGTTAAATGACACGCGTAAGGTTTTTGGGTCGCGGTCGTTGATTTCCTGCTTGGTATATTTCTCCATGATGCCACGCTCGTTAAAGGTGGCTAGGCCTTTGAGATAGTAGGCGTAATCGAGGTTAGGGTGGTTAGGATGCAGCTTGATAAAACGGTCAACGGCAGATAAACACAACACCGGTTCAGTTTTTTTATAGTAGGCATAGGCGACTTCGAGCTGCGCTTGCGTGGCATAAGCCCCATGCGGATAACGCGCTTCAAGCTTCTGGAAATACTCAATCGCCTTGTCGTAGTTCTTGTCGGCCATCTTTTCCTGGCCTGCAGCGTAGAGGCGTTGTTCTGCCCAGCCTTTGGTCTCATCCGGTGGATTCGGGTTGCCGAAAATGGCACAAGCACTCAAAGCCAGCGCGGTGATTAAAATAAAAGCACGCGTGAACAGGGTGTTAAGCGGTAAAATGCGAAGCATGTTGTTTAATGTTGTTTTATCAAAGGAAACTCAGGGCATTATAACTGATGCCGTTTGAAAATATGAAAGAAAGCGCCTCCTTACATCTGGTCGTTCCTGGCAATCTCGGCGGGCAGCGTCTCGATCTGGCTTTGCAGCAAATGTTGCCCGACCATTCCCGTAGCCGATTGCAGGCATGGATCAAAGAGGAACTTGTCTTGCTGGATGGCAAGGCTACCACCGCCAAAACCAAGGTTTGGGGCGGTGAAAAACTGGACATCACGCCGCCTAAAAATGCGCAGGAAAACGCGTTTGAACCTGAAGATATCCCTTTGGACGTTGTTTACGAAGACGACGCCCTGATCATTATTAATAAGCCTGCCGGGCTGGTGGTGCATCCGGCCGCTGGTAACTGGAGCGGCACCTTGCTCAACGCTTTGCTGTTCCATTGGCCTGCTTTAAAAGAAGTGCCGCGTGCGGGTATTGTGCATCGGTTGGACAAAGATACCAGCGGTTTGCTGGTGGTGGCCAAAACGCTGGAGGCGCAAACCAGCCTAGTGCGCCAGTTACAGGCACGTACGGTGAAACGTGAGTACCGCGCGATTGTGTGGGGCCAGTTGTGGCGTAACGGCAAGGTCGACCAGCCTGTTGGCCGCCACCCGCATCACCGCACCAAGATGGCAGTGATTCGCCGTGGTCGCCCGGCCATCACGCATTATGAGATTCTGGAGCGCTTTGGCACCAATACTTACCTGCGCTGTAACCTCGAAACTGGCCGTACACACCAGATCCGCGTGCATTTGCAGCATTTAAAAGCGCCTATGGTCGGTGACCCGATGTATGGCATCGGCAATATTATTCCGCACAAGATGATGACGCCAGAGCTGCGTGAGGTGATTGGTAACTTTAAACGCCAGGCGTTACACGCTATTAAATTGGGCTTGATCCACCCGGTGACCAATGAGCCTATGGAATGGCAGATTGAATTGGCCGACGATATGCGTGAGCTGCTGGAAGCCATGCGCGTGGTCAAGCCGGTAGAGGAATTGCCGCCACCTGATTTTAATGTCGATGAAAATGGCCTGTTTATCGGTGATGATGACGAAGACTGGGGCGACGACGACTTTGATGAGTCCGAGGACGATCTGGACGAAGATTGGGGCGATGAGGACGAGTGATGGCAGGCCTGACATTCATCACCCCTGACTGGCCTGCGCCTGCCAATGTGAAAGCCATGCAGACCACGCGCAATGGTGGCGTGAGTACGGGCGTGTATGCCAGCTTGAACTTGGGTGATCATGTCAAAGACCATCCGCAGCACGTCGCTGCTAATCGGCAATTACTGAGCGGCTACATGCCCAGTGAGCCGATATGGCTCAACCAGGTGCATGGCGTGCGTGTGATCGACGCGGCTTTGTCGTCTTGCCTGGAAAGTGCAGATGCCAGTTTTGCTACGCGTAAGCAGGTGGTGTGCGTGACCATGACCGCGGATTGTTTGCCCGTGTTGTTGTGTAATCAGGCTGGCACGGCTGTGGCGGCGATTCATGCTGGTTGGCGCAGTTTGTGTGACGGCGTCATTGAAGCGACTGTCAACGCTATGCCTGTGCAGGCTGATCAATTGATGGCCTGGCTGGGGCCTGCCATTGGCCCTGAGGCGTTTGAAGTTGGTGGCGAGGTGAGGGCGCAGTTTATCGCGCAAGACGCTCAGGCTGAGCTCGCCTTTAAAGCCAAGGGTGACAAATGGCTAGGTGATTTATATGCGATTGCCAGCCAGCGCCTGCAAACACTCGGTATCACGCAGGTGTATGGTGGCGGCCGCTGCACATTTAATGAACCTGAGACCTTTTTCAGCTTCAGGCGCGATGGCGATACAGGCCGCATGGGGTGTTTTATCTGGCTGGAATAAACAAATTCTAATTGACCGCCGATAAACGCAGATGCACGCCGATACTGCTAACGGATTTTTTATCGGCGTGCATCGGCGTTTATCGGCGGTTAAATAAAAACAAACCTAAACACTCTTATGAAACAGCATTTAATTTTTGATTTAGACGGCACATTAATCGATTCTGCACCCAGCATTTTGCATTGTTTTGGTCTGGCATTTAGCACCACCAATACGCCATTGGCGGCACCGCTGACGCAGGATGTCATTGGCCCGCCGTTGATGGAAACGCTGAAACGGCTTTCCGGGAGCGAAGATACCACGGTATTGAACACGCTGGCCGCGGCATTCAAACAGCATTATGACAGTACAGGTTGCCTGCAGTCTGTCGTCTTTGATGGCGTGTCAGCCATGCTGCAGCAACTCAAAGACCTAGGCTACCAGTTGTATATTGCGACCAACAAGCGTTTTTACCCGACTGAAAGAATCATGACGCATTTGGGCTGGCAGGCGTTTTTTACCGGGGTCTATGCGTTGGATTATTTTAATCCGCCACTCAAATCCAAAGCCGAGATGATAGGTCGCGTGGTGGCTGATAACGCGCTAACCGTACAGGATTGTTTGTATATTGGTGATCGCCTGGAAGACGGGATGTCGGCCGATGCCAACCAGATGGATTTTGCCCTGGTCAGTTGGGGCTATGCCGGTGATGTTGCCATGCGCAAACCGCATTGGCATAGCTGCACCAAGGTGCAGGACCTTGCTGGTTTAATCTCAACTTTATAGATTCTTTTATTATGCTCAAGCGATTACGTGTTCGACGCCATCCGGCAAGCTTTAGTACAGGTGTCGACCCTTTGTTGAGTGGTCAACGGGTCTGGCCGAATATCTTGCTGGTAGTAGGCTTGACGGCATTAATCGCTGCAGGCATGTATCTGGATTGGGATGCCCGCGTATTAGCAGGTGTGACCGTGCTGGTTGGTTTGGTGACAGGACTATTTGTCTGGCTGGTCGGCATTATCGGCCTGGTGCCACTCATCGGTCCCATTATCGTTAAAGTGCTCAGTTTCGGTTTTATCTGGTTGCTCAATGCTATGGGCTACCTGGTGTCCTATATCGCCATCCGCCGCGGTTATTCGCGTGATGTGCTGACGTATCGCGGGCTGACCATGGCTTTGTTGATCGGCATTGTCATCGGTTATATTGTGGCACAGTTTATTTAAGGCTTAATCGCCTGATAGTCCCTGGCGACTGATAAAGCATAACTGTTTGTTTATGCTTTGTTTTTTTGATAACTCACGTATAATGCGCGGCTTCCCGCAATAAACACGGCATGGCTCATTTGTCTTTATTATTTTCAACGATTTCACCGCTTACCGGCATGGTGCTGGCTTGTTTGCTGGGCGGTGTCTTAAGCGTCTGTGTGGCGGCGGTGTTTGCGCTCAATGCCAAAAAGCATTGGGTACCTTTGTTGGTGAGCTATGCCATTGGCGCCTTGCTGGCCGCGGTGTTTCTCGAAATCTTGCCGCATGCGATTGAAACCAGCCCCAATATCGAGGCCATGACCGCCACCATGCTGTTCGGCGTGTTGCTGTTTTTTACCCTGGAAAAACTGGTGTTGTGGCGGCATTGCCACGGTGAGCATTGTGAAATGCATGCCATGCATGATGAGGCGCATTGCCCTGAGTTACATCCGGAACAGCAGGCAACTAAAAAGCCGCAAGGCGCGATCAAGTTCAAATTGCCGCAGGCTGCGCCAGCGCAGGTGGTGGGGCATCATCATGCGCATGCACACGATGGTGGCCGTAGTGGCTTGATGATTATGGTCGGTGATACTTTCCATAACTTTGTCGATGGCATCCTGATTTGTGCAGCCTTTATGGTCGATATGCAAGTTGGCTTGGTCACGGCATTAGCGATTATTGCGCACGAAATCCCACAAGAAGTGGGTGATTTCCTGATTTTGCTGCACTCCGGCTACAGCAAGAAAAAAGCATTCTTGTTTAATATTGCGTCCAGCCTGGCGACGCTGGCGGGTGGGCTGATTGCCTATCTGGCGTTGAATCTGGTTGAGCAGTGGGTGCCGTACATTTTAAGCCTGGCAGCGGCGAGCATGCTGTATGTGGCGGTGGCTGATTTGATTCCTGGCTTGCATAAACGCACGGCACTGCGCGATACCCTGAGTCAGATATTGTTAATTGTGTTGGGCGTGGCATCGGTCGCCCTGACCAAATGGTTGGTAGAAGGTTAAGAGAGAATCACTATGCAAAGTTCGCCTAAAGTCGGGTTTGTTTCCTTGGGTTGCCCCAAAGCGGGGTCGGATTCCGAGCGTATTTTGACCCAGCTGCGTGCTGAGGGCTATGAAATCAGCAACAGCTACGAGCAGTCAGACCTGGTGGTCGTTAATACCTGCGGCTTTATTGACTCGGCCGTGCAGGAATCGCTGGATGCGATTGGTGAAGCGCTTAATAAAAACGGCAAAGTAATTGTCACTGGCTGCCTGGGGGCCAAAAAAGACGTAGTGACTGGCGCGCACCCTAGCGTATTGGCCGTGACCGGCCCGCATGCGCTGGAAGAGGTGATGGGCCATGTGCATACGCATTTGCCCAAGCCGCATGATCCATTTGCAGACCTGGTTCCGCCACAAGGGATTCGTCTGACGCCCAAGCATTATGCTTACCTCAAAATTTCAGAGGGCTGTAACCACCGTTGCAGCTTCTGCATTATCCCTAGCATGCGCGGCGACCTGGTCAGCCGCCCGATTGGTGATGTGCTTAATGAGGCCGAAAGTCTGGTCAATGCCGGTGTGTCAGAAATCCTGGTGATTTCACAAGATACGTCTGCTTATGGCGTGGACATGAAGTTCCGCAAAGGTTTCTGGAATGGCCGTCCGGTGAAAACACATATGACGGAACTCAGTAAATCGCTGGGTGAGTTAGGTGTGTGGGTGCGTTTGCATTATGTGTATCCTTACCCGCATGTGGATGATGTGATTCCGCTGATGGCAGAGGGGGCGATTTTGCCTTATCTGGATGTGCCATTGCAGCACGCCAGCCCACGTATCCTCAAGTCCATGAAACGCCCGGCCAGCAGTGAAAACAACCTGGCGCGTATCAAGGCCTGGCGTGATATCTGCCCTGAGATTGCGATCCGCAGTACTTTTATTGTTGGCTTCCCGGGTGAAACCGAAGATGACTTTAAAATGTTGCTCGACTTTATGGAAGAAGCACAGTTGGACCGCGTAGGCTGTTTTGCTTATTCAGCAGTCGATGGTGCAGCGGCCAATGCCTTGCCTGACCCAGTGGCAGAAGAAATCAAGCAAGAGCGTTTAAGCCGCTTTATGGAGGTGCAGGAGCGCATCAGTGCGGCTAAAGTGGCGGCCAAGATTGGTAGCCTGCAAACCGTGCTGGTGGATGAACTGACTGAAGATGATGACGGCAACGTGATCGCCATTGCGCGGACCAAAAGCGATGCGCCGGAAATTGACGGTATCGTCTACCTGCAAGATGCAGATGGCTTAAATCCGGGTGATTTTGTCGATGTGCAAATCGTTGACTCGCAAGGTCACGACTTGATTGGCGCGCCGCCTGAGTTTTAAGCCAGCTGGATATAAAACACGTAAAAAATGCCGCAATCGCGGCATTTTTTATTGCTCATTTCGCTTAGGCGGTCACTGCCGGTCGTTCACAGTCGGCGCGCTCGGCAAACACATCCAGCGTAAACGGACAGCGTTTGAGTTTTTGTTGCGCTGATTTGCGTTTGCCTGTTTGTTGCAGGTTGACATAAGGGGTTTGGCTTAAACGCACATACCCTGATTGCAGCAATTTGCTGGCGGTGGTCTCAAACTGACTCAGCGGGTTATCCATATTTTGCAAGGTAATGCCTAGCTTGTGCACGGCAACCACATGGTAAATCGCGCTGGTTTGGCCTGGTGCAGCCGGTTTGCCATAAAGCTCGCCGACATGAATATCGCTGTTGGAAGAGGGGAGTTGCGTCATGGCTGCATCATATCGCGTTTGCGCGCTGGCTTCAATCTGGCCGCCGCCATTTTGCCGCAAAGGTGGATGCAGGCAGGAGTGCGGCTGCCATGTTAAAATGGCGGGCTTGAGCGTTCAGAAAGTTATTCATGTCACACCCTGTTAAAACCCGTTTTGCCCCTAGTCCAACCGGTTATCTTCATATTGGCGGCGCACGTACTGCTTTGTTCTCATGGGCGTATGCCAAGCGCCATGGCGGACAGTTTATCTTGCGGATTGAAGATACCGATGTCGCACGTTCAACGCCAGAGGCGGTACAGGCGATTCTGGATGGCATGGCATGGTTGCAACTGGACCATGACGAAGGCCCGTTTTACCAGATGCAGCGTATGGATACATACAAAAAAATCATTCAGAAAATGCTGGATGACGGCCATGCCTACTATTGCTATTGCAGCAAAGAAGAGCTGGACGCCTTGCGTGAAACGCAAATGCAGCAGGGGATCAAGCCACGCTATGATGGCCGCTGGCGCCCGGAAACAGGCAAGACCTTGCCTGACGCGCCCAAAGATATCCCGCCAGTCGTGCGTTTCAAAAACCCAACCACTGGTGTGGTGGCCTGGGATGATATGGTCAAAGGCCGCATTGAAATTGCCAATGCCGAGCTGGATGACCTGATTATTGCGCGCGCCGATGGCACGCCAACCTATAACTTCTGTGTTGTTGTTGATGACTGGGAAATGGGCGTGACGCAGGTGATTCGTGGTGATGACCATGTGAATAATACGCCGCGCCAGATCAATATGTTGCAAGCCCTGGGGGCGCAAGTGCCGCAATATGCGCATTTGTCCATGATTCTGGGCGATGACGGCCAAAAACTCTCCAAACGCCATGGTGCCGTGAGTGTGATGCAGTATCACGAAGACGGTTACTTGCGTGAAGCGGTGCTCAATTACCTGGCGCGTCTGGGCTGGTCACATGGTGATGATGAGGTATTCAGCATGGAGCAGTTCTGTGCCTGGTTTGACCTCGACCATATCACGCCTTCTGCTGCGCAGTTTAATACCGAAAAACTCAACTGGCTCAATGCACACTATATTAAAACGTTGCCATTAGAGCGCATCGCGGATGAAGTGAAGCCACGCCTGGCTGCCCTGGGCGTGACGGAGACGCAGTCCCCAGACTTGCTGGCGGTGCTGAATTTATACCGTGAGCGCGCCAATAACCTCAATCAACTGGCGAAAGAAATTGCGTTCTTCTACCAGGCGCCTACCATCAATGAGGCTGATGCCGCCAAGCATATCCAGGAAGAAACGGCTGCATATATAGAAAGTTTCTTGGAGAAGACTCAAGATTCCGACTGGGCTGCCGATAAATTACACGATGCGCTAAATCAGGTCGTGGCTGAGCAACAGATCAAGTTCCCCAAACTGGCCATGCCATTGCGGGTCGCTTTAATCGGTATCGCGCAGTCACCCAGTATTGATCAGGTGATGTCTATTCTGGGTAAAGAGGCCTGTTTGCAGCGTATTCGCGCATTATTTCCAAAAAAATAAGGTGCGGGGATTGAAATTGGAACAAATTAGTACAATCATAGTCATTATGATGGATTGGTGTTCAAGATAATAAAAACTCCAATACGATTAAAACAAACAAGGAGCAATTCTATGAATAATAAAGGCCAAATGTTACAAGACCCTTTTCTGAACGCCTTAAGAAAAGAACACGTGCAAGTGTCTATTTATCTGGTTAATGGTATCAAGCTGCAAGGTCAAGTCGACTCTTTCGACCAGTATGTGATTTTGTTAAAAAATACAGTGACCCAGATGGTATACAAACACGCGATTTCAACCATTGTTCCAGCGCGTCCAGTGAGTCTGGCGCCACACGAAACAGCACAAGAATCTTAATGCATGTTTGATAGACCAAGCGGCGGAGATGCCGTCGTTCTGGTCAGCGTCAACTTTGGTGATGCTGACTACGAAGAAAGTTTGCAAGAACTCCGCCACCTCGCCGGCACTGCCGGATTGAATATCTCAGCGACGCTGGAAGGCAAGCGTCAGGCTCCCGATCCCAAATACTTCATCGGTTCTGGTAAGGCTGATGAGCTCAAGGCCTTATTGGCAGCACATGATAGCAAGGTGGCTGCCTTTAATCATGACTTGAGCCCGTCGCAACAACGCAACCTCGAAAAACTGCTCGAAGCGCGTGTGGTTGACCGCACCGGCCTGATTCTGGATATTTTTGCCCAGCGCGCGCAGTCGCACGAAGGTAAATTGCAGGTCGAGCTGGCGCAACTGGAGCACTTGTCAACACGGCTGGTGCGTGGCTGGACCCACCTTGAGCGGCAAAAAGGTGGTATCGGTGTGCGTGGCGGCCCAGGTGAAACACAGCTGGAGCTGGATAGACGTATGCTGCGCGTACGCGTCAAGCAGTTGCGTGAAAAGCTGGATAAGCTTAAACAGCAGCGCGGTATGCAGCGGCGTGCGCGCAAGCGCTCTAACCTAATGACGGTGTCGCTGGTTGGCTACACCAACGCCGGAAAATCTACCTTGTTTAACCGATTGACGCACTCTGGCGTCTATGCGGCGGATCAGCTGTTCGCCACGCTGGATACCACCTCGCGAAAAATGCACTTGCCTGATGGCTACCCTGTGGTGTTGTCTGACACCGTTGGATTTATCAAGCATTTGCCTACCACCTTGATTGAAGCCTTTGGTGCTACGCTGGAAGAAGCGGCGCAGGCCGACTTGTTGCTGCATATTGTCGATGTGGCCAGCCCGAATCGCGACAATCAGATTGAGCAGGTCAATATTGTGCTGAACGAGATTGGCGCTGCTAATGTCCCACAGATTCTGGTGTTGAACCAGATTGACCGCATGGGCATGGCGCCCGGAGTCGACCTGGACGAATATGGTAACATCCGTACGGTGCGTGTCTCGGCACGAGAGGGTACTGGTATTGAGGATTTGCGCCAGGCGCTGTTACAACATCAGCAATATTTGAAAAAACTGAGCACGGAAGAAAGTGCTTATGTTTAAAAAATCAAAAAACACGGAGTACTAGCATGAGAAAATTCCCCGGCTTTTGGAATAAGAATAACGAAGGCCCGCCTGACCTGGATGAGGTATTCAAGGATTTGAATCAAAAGCTGAATCGTTTGTTTGGCAACAAAGGCGGCCAGGGTGGCGGCCCTAGAGGCAGTTCGCCTGCACCACAACCATTGCCAGTAGCGCCGATTCTTGGTTTAGTCGCCTTGATCTGGTTAGGTTCAGGCTTCTATATTGTCGACCAGGGTTCACGTGGCGTGGTATTGCGCTTTGGCCAGCATGTGGAAACCACCATGCCTGGTCCGCGCTGGCATTTGCCGTTCCCGATTGAAACCATAGAAAACGTCAACCTGGAGCAGGTGCGTACCATAGAAATGGGCTACCGTTCGTTTGACAGTGAGTCTGGCCGCAGCAAAGAGCTCAGGGAATCACTCATGTTGACAGATGATGAAAACATCATCGACTTGCAGGTGGCGGTGCAATACAACCTGAAGTCGGTGGAGGATTACCAGTTTAGCAATCGTTCTACCGAAGAGAGTGTGCGTGGCGTGGCAGAAACTGCGATTCGCGAAATCGTCGGTAAGAGCAAAATGGACTTTGTGCTGTATGAAGGCCGTGATGACGTGGCTGCCAAAGCGAAAAAACTCATGCAGGAAATGCTGGACAGGTATAAGTCCGGTATCAATATTGTCAACGTGACCATGCAGAATGCGCAGCCGCCAGAACAGGTGCAAGCGGCGTTTGACGATGCAGTCAAAGCCAAGCAGGATCTGGAACGCCAGAAAAATGAAGGCCAGGCTTACGCGAATGACGTGATTCCTAAGGCGCGCGGTACCGCCGCCCGCTTGTCTGAAGAGGCTGCAGGTTATAAGTTGCGTGTAGAAAACGAAGCCAAGGGTAACGCTGACCGTTTCGAGCAGATTCTGGCGCAATATAACAAGGCACCAGAAGTGACCCGTCAACGCCTGTATCTGGATGCGCAAGAACATGTGCTGGCGAATACCAGCAAAGTGCTGGTGGACCAAAAGGGCGGTAACAGCCTGCTGTATTTACCACTGGATAAACTCATGAGCATGAGCGGTGCAGCCGGTAATGCGGCATCTGCCCCTGCGGCAGTGGCTGACAAGCCTGTGCAGGAGACGCAAGCCGACTCAAGCACCTCGGATCGCTCGCGTGATGCGATGCGTAACCGTGATCGCGAATACCGCTAGATTGCCCTGAAGGAAAATACATTATGAGAAATATTGGAAGTCTGTTAATCGGGGTGTTTGTTCTACTGGTGATCATTACCTCTTCGGCCTATACCGTAGACCAGCGCGAATACGCACTGGTGTTCCGTCTGGGTGAAATTGTGTCGGTTAAGAGCGAGCCTGGGCTGTATTTCAAGATGCCTATGGTGGAAAACATCCGCTATTACGATAAGCGTATCCTGACCCTGAACTGGGAAGAGCCAGACCGTTTTATCACCAGTGAAAAGAAAAACGTGCTGGTGGATTCTTTTGTAAAATGGCGTATTGTTGACCCGTCCAAGTACTATGTATCAGTCCGTGGTGACGAGGTACAGGCTGAGCGACGTTTGTCGCAAATGGTGAACGATGGTTTGCGCGCCGAGTTTGGTAAACGCACGATTCATGATGTGGTGTCAGGCGAGCGTTCCGAGATCATGGAAATCCTGCGCCAGCGTGCCGATAAGGAAAGCCGTCAGATGGGTATCCAGATTCTGGATGTGCGTCTGCGTCGTGTCGATTTGCCAAAAGAAGTCAGCGAATCGGTGTATCAGCGTATGGAAGCTGAGCGTAAATCTGTGGCGAACGAACTGCGCTCACAAGGTGCAGCGGCCGCGGAAAAAATTCGCGCCGATGCGGATAAGCAACGCGAAGTGATTATTGCCGAAGCTTACCGTGATGCACAAAAGGTAAAGGGTGAGGGCGATGCCAAAGCGGCTGAGGTTTCTGCACAGGCGTTTGGTAAAAACCCGGAATTTTATGCGTTTTACCGCAGCCAGGAAGCTTATAAAAACAGCTTCAAAAGTAAATCTGACGTGATGGTGCTTGACCAAAGCTCGGAGTTCTTTAAATACATGCGTAGCAGTGGCAAGAAGTAATTTTGCCTGATGCCGTATGAACTGGTGGTGGCTGATCGGTGGTGTGCTGTTGGTTGAAGGTTTGATGCCACTGCTGTTTACCCGGGCATGGCGTCAGACCTTTGAAAAACTGCTGCAATTGCGCGATGGGCAGATCCGTTTTGTGGGATTTGCTTCAGTGGTCGCCGGATTGCTGGTGTTGTGGCTGAACCGTTGAGCCACTGGTTGGAGTTAAAAAAGCACGCAACCCTGCGTGCTTTTTTATTGTCACTCACCATGCCGTGTCATCACGACTGCTAAAGCCGTGCCTTAGGTAGGGGTTTGCGGGTATAATGGCAGGATGCATAATTGGTTACTTCCTGAATATATTGAAGATGTATTGCCCGCAGATGCGGCGCGTCTTGAATCTTACCGCCGACAACTGCTGGACCTGTTCCGCGTGCATGGCTATCAATATGTGATGCCACCCATGATGGAGTATGTGGAGTCATTGTTGACTGGCACCGGGCATGACCTGGATATTGCGACGTTTAAAGTGGTAGATCAGTTGACCGGGCGCCTGATGGGTTTGCGCGCAGATACGACGCCACAAGCAGCACGCATTGATGCACACATGTTGAACCACCAGGGTGTTTCACGCCTGTGTTATGCAGGCACGGTGTTGCGCACCAAGCCGGATGGATTAGCGCGTACGCGCGAGCCTTTGCAACTGGGCGCTGAATTGTATGGCCACGCGGGCATTGAGAGTGATATCGAAGTGCAGCGCCTGATGGTCAAAGCATTGCAGTTATTAGGTATGCGCACATTGTTCGTTGACCTGAGCCACGCGACTATTTTTGCCAGCTTGTCACATATGGCGCAGTTGGGCGTACAGCAGGAGCAGGCACTGCAAGCTGCGTTGCAGGCAAAAGACATTACGCTGGTAGAGCAACTGGTAGCGAATCTGCCGGAAAAATCCCGCCAGGCCTTTGTCGCACTCACCCAGCTGAATGGTGGCGTAGAAGTGTTGGATCAAGCGCATGATATTTTGCCGGAATCTGAAGAGATAGCACAGGCGTTACGAGAACTGGAAACCGTGGCAAATACACTGACCACGGATGATGTCACCGTGACTATTGATTTGAGCGAGCTGCGCGGTTATCACTATCACAGTGGCATGGTGTTTGCCGCTTATGCCAAAGGCTATGCAGGCCCGATTGCATTGGGCGGACGTTACGATGAAGTCGGTGCAGCGTTTGGCCGTGCACGTCCGGCAACCGGCTTTAGCCTGGATTTGCGTGGCGCGTTGCAGGCATTGGGTCCGGCAACACTGAATAAAGGGATTCTGGCGCCGGTGGCGGCAGAACCAGAACTATTGTCTTTGATCGACACCTTGCGTTCACAAGGGCAGATTGTGGTGGAAGCATTGCCAGATATGCCTGTGAACTATTCTGAATTGGCTTGTGACCGCACTCTGCAAAAGATCGATGGTCGCTGGCAAGTGGTGGCTGTATAAGTCAGCCCGCTATTTTTGTTTTTACAAGATATTAATTGAACATGACACAATCTAAGCAAGCAAAAAACGTCGTTGTGATTGGCACCCAATGGGGCGACGAAGGTAAAGGTAAAATTGTAGACTGGCTGACGGATCACGCCCAGGGCGTGGTGCGCTTTCAGGGCGGCCATAACGCTGGTCATACCTTGGTGGTTGGTCAGGGTGCGGCACAAAAAGTGTACAAGCTGAACCTGGTGCCTTCGGGCATCGTGCGTGATGGCGTTAACTGTTACATCGGTAACGGCGTTGTGCTGGATACCACGCATTTGCTGCATGAGATTTCCACCTTGGAACAAGGCGGCCTGGATGTTAAAAACCGCCTGAAAGTCAGCCCAGGCTGTCCATTGATTCTGTCCCATCACGTGGCTGTGGATTTGGCGCGTGAAGCCAAGCGTAGCGCCGAGAAAAAAATCGGCACCACAGGCAAGGGCATCGGCCCTGCTTATGAAGACAAAGTGGCCAGACGTGCTTTGCGTGTCTATGACTTGTTCCACCCTGAGCGCTTTGCTGAAAAACTGCGCGAAGTCATGGATTACCACAACTTTGTGCTGACCAACTACTTGGGCGCGGCTGCAGTGGATTTCCAGCAGCAATACGATGCCAGCATGCAGCACGCAGTGGCCTTGAAACCTATGGTGGCCGATATTTCTGCTGCCCTGTATGAAGCGAATGCGCGTGGCGAACACCTGTTATTTGAAGGTGCACAAGGCACTTTGCTGGATGTCGATCACGGTACTTATCCTTACGTGACTTCCAGTAACTGTATCGCAGGCCAGGCTTCTGCGGGTACCGGTGTCGGCGCCAATATGCTGCACTATGTATTGGGTATCACCAAGGCTTACACCACACGTGTGGGTGGCGGGCCGTTCCCGAGCGAACTGGATATCGACACCGAAGGCGCACCTGGTCACCAGATGTCTAACAAAGGCCAGGAAATCGGTACCGTGACACGCCGTAAGCGTCGTTGTGGCTGGTTTGATGCGGCTGCTTTGCGTCGTTCCGCGCGTATCAATGGCTTAACCGGTCTGTGCATCACCAAACTGGATGTGCTGGACGGCATTGAGTCGCTGGATATTTGTACCGGTTACAAGCTGGATGGCAAAATCGTTGATATGTTGCCAGTGGGCGCGGATGATGTGGCGCGTTGTGAGCCTATTTACGAAACCGTACCTGGCTGGACTGAAACCACTTTTGGTGTCAAAACCTGGGACGCGCTGCCTAAAAATGCGCAGCACTATCTCAAGCGCCTGGAGGCAGTGTGCGGTGTGCCAATTGCGATTGTGTCTACCGGCCCAGAGCGTGACGAAACCATCGTCTTGCAACATCCTTTTGCTTAATCGTCAGAGTAGTTTGACATGCGTGCACAACGGCTAGCCTGGGCAATTACTGGTTCCGGGCATTATCTGCGTGAGTCTTTGGCTATCCTGCAAACCTTGCAGGATGTCGATATCTACCTGAGCCGCGCAGCGGCCGAAATTATCCAGCAATATGGTTTTCAGGCAGCCCTCGAAGCCACAGGCCACAAGGTGTACCAGGATAAGACCGCCAGTAGTGTGCCAGTTGAACGCTTTTATGAAGGCGTCTACCATACGCTGGTCATTTCGCCTGCCACGTCTAATACAATTGCCAAAATGGCTTATGGTTTTTCTGATAGCCTGGTGACTAACCTGTTTGCACAAGCCGGTAAAACGCGCGTGCACAGCATTTTATTCGCTTGTGATACGGCGCCAGAGTTAGAGTCGGAAGCGCCACGGGATAATGTTGTTAAAGTATTCCCGCGCCAGATTGACCTTGAAAACGTGGCCAGGCTGAAGCAGTTTGCCGACACTAGCGTCGTAGAAGACATGGCTGCCTTGCAAGATGCCATCATGCAGCGTCTGGCTGCATTGCATGACCTGCATTTGCACGATGGCGTACAGGTGTTAGATCAAGTCACCGACTAACGCGATGACTCGGCTGCTGTTTCTCACCGGAAAACTGGCAGAGCACAGTCTGCGTCAGATATTGCAGTCTATCCAGGCTGACAGTAAACAGTCTCCGTTTGAATATGAGGTCAAGCAAATCGGCGTCTCTGTTGCCGCTTTGATGACACCGCCTTTAATTGCGCGCCGTCTGGCAAAGGTGGAAAATATAGATAAGGTGATTTTGCCCGGTTTATGCCAAGGGGATCTGGCGCCCCTGGAGGCGCAGTGGGGCGTGCCAGTGGAGCGGGGGCCAAAAGACTTGAAAGATTTGCCGCAATATTTTGGTCAACAAGGTAAAGCACCTGACCTGACCCAACATAGCGTCACTATTTTTGCCGAAATTGTCGATGCGCCTGATCTGACCATCCCACAAATTGTTGCCAGAGCTGAGCATTTCCGGCAGCAGGGGGCTGATGTCATCGACCTAGGTTGCCTGCCAAGCAAAGCCTTTGCGCATATGACAGACGCCGTGCAGGCGCTTAAAGCCGAAGGCTTTCAGGTCAGCGTAGACTCCATGCGCGAAGAGGATTTGCTGGCTGCGGGTAAGGCGGGAGCAGATTATTTGCTGAGCCTGCATGAAAAAAGCCTGTGGATTGCCGATGAAGTGGCATCTACGCCTATTTTGATTCCAGCCAAACCGGGGAGTTTTGCCAGCTTGCAACGCGCCATTGAGCATTGTTTAAAGCGGGGGCGTCGTTTTATCGCCGACCCGATTCTGGATCCTATTCATTTTGGTCTGACCGACTCCATTGTGCGTTATCACAAGTTGCGCAAAAAGTATCCTGATATTGCCATTATGATGGGGGTAGGCAACCTGACTGAATTGACCGATGCGGATACCACTGGTGTCAATGCCATGCTGTTTGGCATGATCAGTGAGTTGAATATCAATGCCGTGCTGGCAACGTCTGTCAGCCCACACGCCAGTGAAGCTGTGGCTGAGGCAGATATCGCGCGACGTGTGATGTATCGCGCCAGCCAGGATAAGCGCCTGCCACGCGGGTATTCTAATGGGCTGTTAGGCTTGCATGATCGTAAGCCTTTCCCTTATAGCGCCGAAGAAATCATGACCATGGCCAGCCAGATTAAAGACCCGAGTTTTAGGATCATGGTCAGCGAGCAAGGTGTGCATGTTTATAATCGGGATGGTATCCAGCACGACACGGATCCTTACCGTTTTTATCCAACACTTAATGTACAAGATGACGCATCGCATGCGTTTTACCTCGGTGTGGAGCTGGCGCGTGCGCAAATTGCCTGGCAACTGAAAAAACGCTATGTACAAGACGAGTTGCTGGAGTGGGGTGTGGCTTCGGTGCAGCAAAACAAACAGGCTAAAGTAGCCCATCGCGAGGCTTCTATTCAGGAGCGTTTGGAAAACGCACGCACCAAATCTAATGACAACACAATGCCTGGTAGTTCTTCACCAGGCACGGAATAATTTTCATGATTTACGAAACGATAGTGACGACCAGTTCGACGGATGGGGATGTGCATGTCGCGCCATTTGGTATTCAATGGCACGAGGGCAGGGTGCTGATCATGCCTTTCAAACCATCGACGACCTTGCAGAATATTTTGCAAACCGGTTTTGCGGTATTAAACCTCACGGATGATGTTCGCGTATTTGCCGCGGCGATTGCCAAGAAGGCGGCGTTTGCCACTGAGCCTATCGCCACCGGGCAAGGCGTCAGGCTGAAAGATTGCTTGGCGCATCATGTATTACGTTTGCAGCAGGTCGAGGAAGATGAAATGCGTCCCAGGTTATGGATGCAAGTGGTCGAAAGTGCATCGCACGCGCCATTTATGGGCTTTAACCGTGCGCAGGCGGCGGTGATTGAGTTGGCAGTACTGGTCAGTCGTTTGCATATGTTGCCTGCTGAAAAAATCACCCAGGAAATGCAATACCTGCAAATCGCCATCGATAAAACAGCCGGGCCACGCGAACAAGAGGCCTGGCAATGGCTGGTGGATTGCGTTAATAATCACCTGGCGCAACAAAGCGGCCTGCAGCAAGCGTGAGTCAGGCTATGCAAGTATTAGTCAGTGTCAACTCAGTGCCAGAGGCGCAACTGGTGCTCTCTGCAGGCGTGTCATTAATTGATTTGAAGGACACCAGTCACGGCGCGCTGGCCGCGTTAGACCTGGATGTTTCAAAAGCCATTGTGGATACCGTAAATGCGTATCGCCAGCAGTTCGCTGCAACCGGGATTATTATCAGTGCTACCGTCGGTGATCACTGTACTTCTGTGGCGGATTTAATTCAACGCATTGAAAGCCGCCTCAATCTTGGTGTCGAGGTGATTAAGCTGCCAGAAACTATTTGGGACGATCCTTCCTATCAACCTACGATAGCGGCATTTCTTGAGCAGGGTATTAGGCTTATTGCCGTTCTGACGCCAGCCAGTCTGTCTGAGGCGCGTATGGCTGGGCGAGTGCAGTTTCTGGCGCAACAGGGTTATTGGGGGGCAATGGTAGACACCACGCTGAAATCCAGCCCTTTAACAGAAATGGTATCTCCCTTAGTGCTCGCTCATTTTGTACAGGCGGCAAAAGCAGCGCAATTGTTTGTCGGCCTTGCTGGAGGTCTCTCATTATCACATGTGGAGCCATTGGCTGCACTGGGCGCTGATTATGTCGGCTACCGCAGTGGTTTGTGTATTGATGGGCAAAGAGCACAAGGATTGTTAACAAGCAAGGTGCAACAGCTCGTTGCGCGAGTGTCTGAAATTTGTTGAATAATTGGTCTCCAAGCTAATAAATACGTGAATGAAATGCCCGTTAGGGTTGCACCAGCCCAACGCTTTGCGTATAGTTCAACTTGTAAGTATTTTCAAAGATGTGGCGAAAATGCCCAATAACAAAGGAGTCAATGAATGAAAAAAAGTTTTTTAGGCTTGGCAATTGCTTCTGCATTTGTATTTGCATCGCAAGTTGCGCAGGCTGAAGACATGTACCGTGGCGCTTGGTATGTTGTTCCAGGTGCAACCTACATGAACACTGACAATGATCTCGAAGCTGACAATGGCCGTGGCGGTTTTCTGTCTATTGGTAAAGAGCTGAGCGAGCACTGGGACATTCAAGGCCGTTTGGGTTACAACCGTGCTGACGAAGACACTGGCATTGCTGGCGCAAGTGGCAAATACAAGCAAACTGCTTTAGGTCTGGATGCATTGTATATGTTCAGCCGCGAAAAATTCCGTCCATTCCTGTTGGCAGGTATTGGCGCAGCGCGTAACAACGTTGACTACAGCAACGTTGGTCTGTCAGACAAATCAAATACTTCCTGGATGGCTAACGTAGGTCTGGGTGCACAATACTTGTTTAGCGACAAGTTCGGTGTTCAGGCTGATTTGCGTCACCAATGGAGCCGTGCGGATGCACGTAACGCTGCTCGTACAGTAGATGCTGACGAAACAATTGGCAACACACTGTTCAACATCGGCGGTATCTTCCGCTTTGGTGCACCAGCACCAGTGGTTGAAGAGCCAACACCAGAGCCAACACCAGCACCATTGGCAGCGGCTGAGCCAGCACCGGCACCAGCACCTGCTCCAGTAGCACCAGCACCAGTGTGTAAGCCACAAAACGAAACAGTGACAGTAAGTGCTGAAAAACTGTTTGGTTTCGACAAAGCTAACCTGCGTGAAGAAGGCCGTAAAGTTCTGGAAGAAACAGCTGCTAAGATCAAAGCTAACCCAGAAATTACTGCTGTGATCGTAACCGGCCACACAGACCGTATTGGTTCTGATGCTTACAACCAGAAGTTGTCTGAGCGTCGCGCTAAAATGGTTGCTGACTACCTGATTGCTCAAGGTGTTGATAGCAATATCATCACTTCTGAAGGTAAAGGTAAAACTGAGCCAGTGGTTCAATGCGAAGGTAAAAAAGTAAGCAAAAAACTGATTTCTTGCTTGCAACCTAACCGCCGCGTTGATATCCGCGCTGAAGGCACTAAACAAGTTGGTTGCCAATAATCAGATTTAAGTCTGAATAAAAAAGCCACGCGTCAGCGTGGCTTTTTTTATACCTGTTGTGTTGCGTCAGCATTTTGTCTGCCTGGCTCAGTTATAATTCAGCTATGGTTGACACACAATTTATTATTAAAGCGCGCTGGGTGATTCCCGTAGATGCGAACCATACCCTGTTAGAGCAACATGCAGTGTTGGTGGAAGCGGGTCAAATTAAAGCCATAGTGCCCAAAGCCGACATTCCGGCATGGGCGGCCGATTGGCCTGTGGTAGATTGTTCTCAACATGCCTTGATTCCAGGCATGATTAATCTGCATGCACATAGCAGCATGAACCTGTTGAAAGGTTATGCGGACGATTATGCATTGATGCCGTGGTTGAATGACCATATATGGCCAGCAGAAAAACGCTGGGTGTCCAGAGCGTTTGTGCATGATGGCAGTTTGCTGGCCAGTGCAGAAATGTTGAGTGGTGGCGTGACCACTTTCAATGATATGTATTTTTTTCCGCAAGCCACGATTGAGGCGGTGAAACGTGCTGGTATGCGCGCGCATATCGGCCTGACGGTATTGGATTTCCCGACCAATTATGCAGCTACGGCCAATGATTACATCCGGCTAGGTACTGAGGTGCGGGACCAATATAAATCTGATCCACAGATCAGTTTTTCATTTGCGCCACATGCGCCTTATACCGTCAGTGACCAGACTTTTGAGCAAATTTCTACCTTATCTGAACAGTTGAATTTGGGCATTCATACCCATTTGCACGAGACACAGGCCGAAATTTCGCAAAGCCTGGAACAATACGGCGTTCGCCCCTTGCAGCGTTTACTCGCGCTGGGCATCATTGGCCCCGCCACCGTATTGGCGCATGGCGTGCATCTGGACGCGCAGGAATTGGAAACGTTATCAACCCAGGGCGCGCATCTCGCGCATTGTCCGTCTTCAAATTTAAAACTGGCCAGTGGTATTGCGCCAGTGGCCGCTGCGTTAAGGGCAGGCGTTAATGTGGGGCTGGGCACAGACGGCGCTGCTAGTAATAACCGTGTCGATATGTGGCAAGAAATGCGCACTGCGGCATTGCTGGCTAAAGTGGCCGACCAGAATGCGGAAGCATTGCCTGCCTATCAGGCATTGGAAATGGCCACGCTACATGGCGCACGTGCTTTGGGATTGCAAGACAAAGTCGGTAGCCTTGAAGTCGGCAAGCAGGCTGACATGGTGGCAGTAAAACTGGATGATTTAAACAGTTTGCCTTGCTTTGACCCTGTTTCGCATCTGGTTTACGTTGCCGGGCGCGAGCAGGTCACCCATACCTGGGTGGATGGTGAGTTACGTTATCAGCGCACTGTTGATGGACAAAGCCAGTTTGCAGGCATGGAAACAGAAGAATTACGCTCTATTGCGTTGCAGTGGCAACTTAAACTGCAATCTGCCAATAGCTAATGCGTGAGCAATTAAAGATCAAGTAAAAGGAGCGATCATGGCGAATGTGGAAGTCGCAGAGGTGAACAAGTTTGCTGAGTTGGCGCACCAGTGGTGGGATCAACAGGGGGTGTTTAAACCTTTGCATCAGTTGAATCCTTTGCGCCTCAACTATATTGACAGCCGAGCATCACTCGCGGGCAAGCAGGTGTTGGATGTGGGTTGTGGCGGCGGAATTTTGAGTGAGTCCATGGCGCAACGTGGCGCGCAGGTGACGGGCATAGACCTGGCAGAAAAGTCTTTGCAGGTCGCACAATTACACGCACTGGAAGCCAATGTACAAGTAGATTATCGTTGTGTGGCTGTCGAGGCCTTGGCGCAAGAAAAACCACAGGCCTTTGATGTGGTGACCTGCATGGAAATGCTGGAGCATGTGCCTGACCCGGCCAGTGTCGTGCGCGCTTGTGCCGCCCTGGTGAAACCGGGTGGCCATGTTTTCTTTTCCACGTTAAATCGTAATGCCAAGGCTTATCTGATGGCGGTGGTGGGCGCGGAGTATGTGCTGAATTTGCTGCCTAAAGGCACGCATGATTACAGCAAGTTTATCAAGCCTTCTGAACTGGCAGCATGGATGCGTCAATCGGGGCTGGAGTTGCAGCATCAAACTGGCTTGACCTATCATCCCTTCAGTAAACAGTATGCGCTGACGGTAGATACCAGCGTGAATTACATGTTGCATGCGATTAAAGAAGTCTAACAGGAAGTGAAATGCAAGCTGTATTGTTTGATTTAGACGGAACGCTGGTCGATACTGCCCCCGATTTAGGCTATGCCCTTAATTTGCAACGCGAGCGTCATGGCCTGGCATTTTTGCCAGAAGAGACTATCCGTCCATATGCGTCACATGGCTCACGCGGCTTGCTGGAAATCGGGTTTGGCTTGTTGCCGACCGATGCCAGTTTTGAAGCCATGCGCACCGAATATCTGGACTTGTACACACAGGTGATGACGCGCCAACCTGTCTTGTTTCACGGGATGGCAGAGGCCTTGCAGTCGATTGAGCAACGCGGTTTGCGTTGGGGCATCGTCACTAACAAACCGCGCCGCTTTACCATGCCGATGGTGGAGCATATGGGCCTGGATGTACGTGCCGGTGCCGTGATCAGTGGCGATGATGCACCACAGCCCAAGCCCTCGCCACAAACCTTGCTACTCGCTTGCGAGCGTATGGCGATAGACCCGCAAACCGTGCTTTATATTGGGGATGCCGAGCGTGATATACAGGCGGGCAAAGCCGCTGGTATGAAAACGCTGGTGGCTTTGTTCGGCTATTTGTCTGCCACAGACAACCCTCAGGCATGGGGCGCTGATGGCTGCATCCAGCAGCCTCAGGAATTGCTCGCGTATTTATAACCGCTGGTCAGCGCATTACTTGCGTGCACTACTGAGTACAGCCATGGCTGCAATATTAATGTCTGCAACGAGGATGCTTTCCAGTGCACCTTGTTCATTCAGAATCGGCAAGGACACGGTGAGGCAGAAATCCTCGGTCGCCGTAGACAGGTAGATGGTGGAAATATACGGCGCATGTGATTCTGCCACCCGTTGGTAATAGGCTTGCTGGCTGCGGTCTATACCAGCGCCACCTGCCTTGATTTTTCCATACATGTTCGGGTTGATCCAGTTAGCGTAGCGCTGTACGCCATTGGGTTCAAGCTCGAAGATGACTTCAAAATAAGGGAATTCTGCAAAGCAGCTATCCAGGTCATGCGACCCTGTTGAACGCTGGATTTTCAGCAATGATTGCAGGGCAGATAACGCCCTGTGTTGCCAGTCAGAGTAGAATTCTTTTTTAGGTAAGATGGTTTGTGGTGGCGTATCTTCTACCACCACGATACTGCCGATATTGGCTTTGCCAATTTTCTTAAGCACGGCCGCCCGTTCAGCTGCCATGACACTATTCTCCAGCAAGCCTTGTTTACCATTCACTACCGCGATAGAGACGCTGGCGACAGGGTGGTCTTTACCATCTTCGGTCGTGAAGAAGCCGCGTTCCAGATCAGTCGCGTCATACAGGTGAACTGCCAGCGCCTGGAACTGGCTAATAATGTGTAGCAGTATGTCGGTGAGCGTTGGGGCATTGTGGTCGTAAATCAGCACAAAGTCATCGCCGCCAATATGGCCGACCATCACGCCGGTTTTGTCCTGAAACTCCTGGCGGATGATTTCAGACAATAGCCTGATCATGGCATCGCCACGGATAAAACCGTAGCGGTCGTTGTAGGCCTTAAAGTGATCGAGGTCGATATACACCAGTTGCGTATTCGGGTTGTTACGCAAACTGTTGTCCAACGTCTGCCTTAAGGTTGGCCCGGTGGTGAGATGGCTTAGCGGATGTAAATTGCCTGTAGAGGCTTTACGGCTGATCAACTGTGCCATGATTTCCATCGGTTGCAGAATGCCGACATAAGCGCCTTCTTCATTGACGGTAATCCAGATATCGGTATTCGCACGGTCCAGGTAAAATAAACGTGCCAGCACAGAGGAGGGCATCAGGTGATTGATCACCTTGGGCAATGGGTCGCAGCATGCGCCCAGGCCGGTGACTTTTTTCGAAAACGCCTTGCCACGTCGCAACACGCCCAGCGGCGTTTTACCATCGAGAACAACGGCGATGGCGACATCAATATGTGTATTAAATAAGCTTCTGGCTTCTGCGATGGAGCTGCTGACATCAATGGTCAGGCCGTGGCTGATAAATTCGCCGATATGAAAGTCATCCGGCACATGTGAGCGGTGGGACTCATCACGCGCAGGTAGCGCAGTAACCTGGTCGCTGGGGCTGCTTTGCGGATGGGCAAAATAATGGCCTTGTGCATAATGCAAGCCTAAGTCCTGACAGTAGGTAATATCTTCCACCCGCTCCAGGCCTTCGGCAATAATGGTGCAGCCCAGGCGCTGCGCCATGGAGATAATCGCTTCCAGCAGCACGGTTCTGACGCGGCTACCTTGTGCTTCATGCACAATTGCGCGGTCAATTTTGATAAAGTCTGCACGCACCTCGGCCAGAATACGCAGCCCGTTAAAACCAGATCCCATATCATCGAGCGCAATACGTAAGCCATGCATGCGGATTTCGTCGCAGTAGCGTGCCAGGACTTCCGGATTAGTTTTCTCGCTTTCCACGATTTCTATCACAACGTCGCGTTTATCAATGTTGTGCTGGAGCAGGATTTTTAAAATAAAATCCAGCCAGCCAGGACTCATGATGGTTTGTGGCAAGACGTTGATAAAGATGGGTTTATCCGCAGAAATCGATTGCGATTTACCGATCAAGGCCAGGTGCTGGCAGGCCAAATCCAATTCGTGGGTGCGTTTGACTTCGGCTGCCAGTGCAAATGCCTCCATGCCGTTCAGCCATTTGCCTTCAGGCGTTTTTAAGCGGCACAAGGCCTCAAAACCAAACACCTTGCCGCCTTGGCCAAAATCGACAATCGGCTGGTAATGCATTTGTACATGCGGTTCAAGCTCAGACAATAGCCAGGGATATTTGTGACGTGCGTAAAAGGTATTAAAAGGCATGGTCGCCTGTAGAGCCGCCAGGGGATTCATGGGCTGCTGATCCTCAGAAACCAGTACCCAGGTATCCTTAAGCGTATGCGCGGACTCTTCGGCAATCATCTGGTCTAATATCTGCAGTAGTTCGGCTTCAGTCTGGTAGCGTAATGATGTCTGATTCAGCCCTGAAAAGCGCGGGCTTTCCATATTGGCATGGCTGTTGGCATCGAAAATATGCAGAAATAGTTCCATGAGAAATCACTTTGCTTGTGAGGTTGAGTGCAGGCTTGCTTATGGCGCTAGCTCACAGAACCTGGCAACTGCTGCGCTGGTTCTGTGACCGATCGCATGACTACTATAACGACTAAGGAAGGTGTTTGTTTATGCGAAGAGCGGGCATAAAAGCCATGAAACAAGCTAATTGTCTGCATCAATTTGGTGCGGAAAGAGCACGTCCATCGAGCACGACGCTGAGAGGGTGATCTTTCGGGGGTGAAAAACAGCGGCCCGGATGCTTAAGTGACTGACTTACGTTCCAGCAATGCCGTGGATAACGTGCCGCTGTCTACATACTCGATTTCACCCCCCATGGGCAAGCCGCGGGCGATACGGCTGACGCGGATGCCACGCGACTTGAGCATCTGGCCAATGTAGTGGGCAGTGGCTTCGCCTTCTGAGGTGAAGTTGGTGGCGACGATGACTTCGTGAATCGCGCGGTCTTGTGCGCGTTTGAGCAAGGTGTCGAGGTGAATGTCTTTGGGGCCTATGCCATCCATGGGCGATAGTTTGCCCATTAATACAAAATACTGGCCTTGGTAGCTGCGTGTGTTTTCCAGCATCATGAGGTCGGTCGGCATTTCTACCACGCACAAGATGGATTTGTCGCGGCCAGTATCCTGGCACAGGCCGCACACGCTGTGTTCGCTAAAGTTGTTGCAGTAGTCGCAATGGGCCAGTTTGTCCAGGGCTTGCTGCAAACTGGCGGCCAGTTTTTGCGCGCCTTCCCGATCGCGCTGTAACAGGTGATAAGCCATGCGCGTAGACGACTTGGGGCCAACGCCCGGCAAGCAGCGTAGGGCGCTAATCAACTGTTCGAGGACGGCGGGATTGCTCAAGCGATTTCCTGAAATTAGAACGGCAGTTTGAAGCCAGCGGGCATCACGTTGCCCATTTTGGCTGCGCTGGTTGCTTCGGCCTTGGCTCTGGCATCTTTAAGCGCAATCAGTAGCAGGTCTTCCAGGGTTTCTTTGTCGTCCATGGCGGCATCGTCAATCTGTACGCGTTTGACATCATTGTTACAGGTCATGGTGATTTTAACCATGCCATTGCTGGCAACACCTTCGACCTCAGTGTTTGCGAGTTCGGCTTGTGCTTTCTGCATATTGGCCTGCATCATCTGGGCCTGCTTCATCATATTGCCCATGCCACCTTTCATCATCGTCTGCTCCTAAAATTATTGTGGTTAATGTAAGGGTTTAATCGAGTTGGGCACAATGGTTGCACCCATTTCCTGCATCAGGCCTTGCACAAAACGGTCATCCATAATCGCTTGTGTTGCCTGATCTTGTAATTCAGCGCGCTCAACCGCTAACTGCCTGGCAGGCGTGTTGGCTTCTTGCCCAGTGACAATATTCAGTTTTAAGCGGCGGCCAAAATGGCTGCTCAATGCACCGTTCAGTTTTTCCAGGTAATTGGCACTGGCTAAGTGTTTATGTGCCTCGCTGATACGCAAGGTCATGGTATCGTCATCGTAGCTGACCAATTCGCAGTTTTGTGCCAGTGCGCGCACCAACCCCAGCTTGCTCAGGTGGTTTTCAACCAGTGCACGCCAGTTGCCGTCCCAAACCAACGGGGCTGACTCACCACTGCTCACCACCGGCTGTGAAAAGGCCTGTTGTGGAATGTGTTCAAGGGCGGGCATTGCTTGGTCTGCTATCGCCCGGTCTGAACCTTGATCAGCCATGACCGCTGGATTAGCTGGGTTAACGATAGGCGCCGCCATTGGTGCTGATTCAGCCACAGGCGCTGAAGGTGTGAATGATGTTGTTTTCAGTGATGCGGTTACATTCGGTGTGGCAGGCGTGTCTGGTGGCGTAGGCATTGCCGGGATAGGCTCGCTCGCAGCACTCATCTGGCGGCTTTGTGCCAGCGCTGCACGGGCGTTGCCACCAGCATTGCCACGCGGCGTGCCTTCTGTGGGGCTACTACCGCCAGTCGCTGGCGCTGCGGATGGTGTCATGGCATCTGCTTTAAATGCCAGCAGGCGCAACAGGGTCATGGTGAAGCCTGCATAAGCATCGGGTGCCAGGCCAATGTCACGGTGACCTAAAATACAGATCTGGTAATACAGTTGCAGCATTTCAGCAGTGAGTTGCGAGGCCAAGTCCAGCAGTGTCTGGCGCTCCGGGTGATCATCAGCAATGGCTTGCGGGCTATATTGCGCCACGGCCAGCAAATGCAGCAAGGCTGCCAGGTCATTCAATGCGCTTTCAAAGCCTATGCTGCGAGATTCCATTTGCTGCGCAATATTGAGCAGGGTGGCCGCATCATTGGCAATCAGTGCACGCAATAATTCGTATAGATAACTCTGGTCAATCGCGCCCAGCATGCTGCGTACATCGCTTTCGCGCACAGACTGGTTGCCATAGGCAATCGCCTGGTCTGTGAGTGACAAGGCATCGCGCATACTGCCGCTGGCGGCACGGGCGATCAATTGCAACGCGGGCGGTTCGAATGCGATCCGTTCCTGCCCGAGGATATCCTGCAAATGCGCCGTGATCGTACTACTAGCCATTTGGCGTAAGTTAAATTGCAGGCAGCGCGAGAGGATAGTAACCGGTACTTTTTGTGGGTCAGTCGTGGCCAGAATGAATTTGACGTGTGCAGGCGGTTCTTCCAGCGTTTTCAGCATGGCGTTAAACGCTTCCTTGGTCAGCATATGCACTTCGTCAATCATGTAGACCTTGAAACGGCCGGAAGACGGTGCATAAATCGCCTGCTCGAGCAGGCTGACCATATCGGCAATACCGCGGTTAGAGGCCGCATCCATTTCTACATAGTCGACATAGCGGCCAATATCAATGGCACGGCAGGCTTCGCATTCACCACAAGGGGTGGCGGTAATGCCGGTGGCACAGTTGAGTGATTTGGCCAGAATACGCGACAGGGTGGTTTTACCGACACCGCGCGTACCCGTAAATAAATAGGCATGGTGCAGCCGTTGCTGGCTCAGCGCATTGCTTAATGCTTGAACCACATGGTCTTGTCCGACCAGGCTACTAAAGGATTTTGGGCGCCATTTACGCGCCAATACTTGGTAAGACATCGCGCACTCTACTGATTAAATGCTATAAGGCAAACCCGTACTTTAGCTTAAATTACCTGCTCATGCTTGACTCAATGCCAACTTAATTGAGACGTGTGTGGCAGCTTGTCAACCGAGAGGGCAGGAATGGGGAGGGGCGAGCCCAACCCCCGGCACTTGCTTGATAGTTGTGGCTGCTTGCTTCCGCACCTGACCAGGTTGGCTACCTTACAATGCGGGGAGGCCCGCGGTCGATATTGTAACGCAAAAAGCATTTTCTATCGCTTTCTTTTTGCAATCTGGCTGGCGTAGCAAGCCGCTACTTTCAAGTGCCGGAAATGACCAATAATCTACCTTCTTATAGTGGCATCAGGCCTCTATTTTTCGCTGCATAATAAGCCATATTTTCCAACTGTGAATGACTTGACTGACTATGGCAGCGAATAAACCTTCGATGACCGCTTCGGAAATTGCACGTGAAACCATTAAACAAATGGCTGTTCGCCGTGTAGAGCCGACGCCGGATAATTACACGCAAATTTATTTTGAGATTGCGGGTAAACCGGCCAAAGAAGATGCGGCCAGCGCATTACGCAAAGCACTCAAGCAACTACCACATGATACGCTGGAGCAGACCAACTGGATTAACCGCTGGGAAAAACTGCTCAAACAGGATAACTGGCAGGGCTTGGGTGAGTTGCTGACGGAATCCATGCAGCAGCAGTTAAGTCATTCTACCAAATGGCCCAAAGCGATCCGCACCTTGTTACAGGCCTGGGATGACAAACGCAGTGGTGTCGATGTTGCCAGAAAGCGCGAAACGCTGGAGCGCGTGCTGATTAATTTTGGTAATGATGAATCTTTGTCTGACAAGCTGATCGGCATGGCCAATCACTGGTTGCCGGGTGGCGGAGGTGGTGATGGCATTCAGTTAACAGATATTTCTGATGCCGCCACACCAGCCGCAGCCGTTGAATCGACCAATACAGAGACATTGCCGGCGGATGTGCAGCAGTTTCATGGTGCGTTTACCATTTTACAAACCTTGCTCAAACAGACCTTGCAGTTGGGGTTAATCCCACGCCTGGAGGGCTACCCTGACTTGCAAACAGAGGCCGTCGCTCTGCAGGAAAGTACTGAGCGCGCCAAAAAGTTGAAAGAGTGGGAGGCCTTGGCCAAAGCACTCAAGGCTTTGTTGATGCGCGTGGAAGTGATTGGTGCCAAAGAAGACGATGTCCGTGGGGACATTATTGATTTGCTGCATTTGCTGCTATCGAATATTGGCGAACTGGTGGCTGAAGACAGTTGGTTGAGTGGCCAGGTCTATGCTGTGCAATCGATTATCAGCGGCCCGCTTGATCGCGCCAAACTCAAACAGGCGGAAAAAAGCCTGAAAGAAGTGGTTTACAAGCAGGGCCTGGTCAAACATAGCCTGGTTGAGGCCAGAAACTCGTTTAAAACCTTGATCAGTACCTTTATTGATAAGCTGAAATACATGGGTGAAGCGAGTGAGCTCTACAGCGGCAAGATTGAGAGCTATGCCCAGGAGCTGTCGCAGACAGATGACCTGATTAAAATCAACGAACTGGTCAATCATTTGATGCGTGATACCTCGGTGATGCAGACCGATATCATGCGCTCACATGATGATTTGCTCAATCAGCAACGCGTGGCAGTGGATACTCAGCAACGCATGGAAAAACTGCAGGAAGAGTTGCAGCAGTTGAGTGAAGTGGTACGTATCGACCAGTTGACGGGCGTGCTCAACCGCCGAGGCATGGACGAAGCGTTTAGCACGGAGATTGCCCGTTATCGCCGCAGTGGTGAATTGTTGAGTATTGCTTTGTTGGATATCGATAATTTTAAAATGCTGAATGACCAGCATGGGCATGCGGCTGGCGACTCTGCACTTAAACACCTGGCTGGTGTGGTGAAACGTGCTGTCCGGCCGACCGATATCGTCACCAGGATGGGCGGGGAAGAGTTTGTGGTCATCTTGCCGAATACTAACCTTGAAGAAGCTGTGGTGACGATGAGCCGTTTACAACGTGCGCTGACCAAGGAGTATTTTCTCGGCAATAACCAGAAGCTGCTGATTACCTTTAGCGCCGGGGTGGCCTTGTTCAAGACTGAAGATGACGTCAATTCCATTCTGTCACGCGCTGACCAGGCCATGTACCTGGCCAAAAAACGTGGTAAAAACCGTGTCATGACTGAGGTTGACCTGCAGGCCAACCCTTAGGTTAGGCAAGAGGTGTCAACCCGGGCGCTGGCAGGCATACCCAGTCGCGCCTGGTCATGATATGCTAAGCGGCATCTTGATCGAGGTGCCATGTGACCACTCCTGTTCTCCATACTCCTCCCACTGCGGGCTCGCCGGCGGATAGCGTCAAAGACGCGTTACACGAAAGCGAACGCCGGTTTTCCGCCATTGTTTCCAGTATTCCCGGCCTGGTGTTCCAGATGCATATGACGGCAGATGCGCAAGTAGTCTTTACCTACTTGAGCGAAGGCTGTGAAGCGTTATTGGGGATTCCAGCCGCGGCCTTGCTCAAGGATGCGCAAACGCTGTTCAATGCGATGGAGGAGCACTCCGCCAGCCAGTTCAGGCACAATTTGCAAAAATCGGCCCGGCAGCATAAGCGGCTGGATTGGGAAGGTAAAATCTGGATTGCTGACTGGCAGGACATGAAATGGGTCAATATCCGTGCCACTGTGCAGGATTTAGGACAAGGTGCTGTGCAGTGGGATGGCATTATGCTCAACATCAGCCAGAGCAAGCAAGAAAAGCAGGAAATCGAGCAGGCCAGGCGTGACTTGCAGGCGCTAACCGCCCATATTCACCAGGTCAAAGAGCAGGAGCGTGTCAGTATTGCGCGTGAGATTCATGATGACCTGGGCGGTAACCTCACCGCCATGAAGCTGGGTTTGTCGACCATTATTCAGCAAATCGAAGATAGCCAGCAGGTCAACATGGAGCAGGCTACCATGCTGCAAGCCATCATCAATCAAACGTTTGATGCTGTACATCGTATCTCTGGCAACCTGCGCCCCAATATCCTCGACCTGGGATTAGTGGATGCGTTGGAATGGCAGGTGAGCCAGTTCAAAAAGCAATTAGGCATTACTGCCAGGTTTGTGACCAATTGCCACGATCTGGAG
This sequence comes from Methylophilus sp. 14, assembly GCF_015354345.1. Lineage (GTDB taxonomy): Bacteria > Pseudomonadota > Gammaproteobacteria > Burkholderiales > Methylophilaceae > Methylophilus. Next base: position 113,951 of record NZ_JADKYS010000003.1, read on the forward strand.
TGTGATCCAGACCAGTCTATGGCGCTGTTCCGTATCTGCCAGGAAGCACTATCCAATATTGCCAAATATGCGCAGGCGGACCAGGTGTCTGTCGAGTTGTCACTGGTGGACCAAGCCTTGTTCATGACGATTTCTGATAATGGCGTGGGCATCGCCCCTGCGGATAAGATCAAACCTAATTCGTTTGGTTTGCGCGGCATGCAGGAGCGTGCGGCTGCGTTGGGTGGTGAATGTCATATAGAGGCCTCATCAAGTGGACCTGGTACTTGTATACATGTGCGTGCGCCATTCATGGCGATCGCGTCGTGACAGAAATGCAGATGCGTTTTACAATCGCAGTCATAAAATGACCAATGTCACATTGGCAACGTTGAGGGAATAGCTTGGATACAAAAATTAAAGTCATTATTGTCGATGACCACGCCATTTTACGCTCTGGCATCAAGCAGATATTGATCGCCAGTGGTGATATTGAAGTGGTAGGGGAGGCGGAAAATGTGGCGCAGGCCATTAAATGCGTGCGTGAGACACCTGCCGACGTCATGCTGCTGGATATTTCCTTGCCGGACAAAACCGGTATTGAAGCGCTTAAATTGATTAAACGTGAAAATGCGGCGTTGAACATCCTCATGCTGTCCATGTATATGGAAGAGCAATATGCCGTACGTTCCATCCGTTCTGGTGCCTCTGGCTATCTGTGCAAGCATACGGCGTCAGAAGAGTTGCTCACGGCGATTCACACACTGGCCAAAGGCAAAAAATACATTACGCCTAATGTGGCAGAGATTCTGGCCGAGCAGGTCGGTAACGACCATGCTGTGGCGCCACACGAGGCGTTGTCTGATCGCGAGTTCCAGGTCATGCGGTTAATTGCTTCAGGAAATTCGGTGAGTGAAATTGCCGATAAACTGGCCTTGTCGGTGAAGACTGTCAGCATGTATCGCGCACGCTTGCTGGAAAAAATGCAATTGAAACACAATGCGGATATCACGCATTATGCGATTAAAAACCAGTTGGTATAATCATTGAAAACACAATAAAAAGGCCTCTATAAGAGGCCTTTTTATTTATTAATCAATTTACTAGGAGATTTTCTTCGCGTAATTGATTAAGCCATTGGTTGAGCTGTCGAAGCTGGTGACGGCATCAGGCGTGGTCAGCTGTGGCAGAATCTGGCTGGCAATTTGTTTACCGTATTCCACGCCCCACTGGTCGTAGCTGTTGATGTCCCAGATGATGCCTTGTACGAAGATTTTATGTTCATACAGCGCGATCAGCTTACCCAAGGTGTAAGGCGTCAATTGCTTGAACACGATAGAGGTGGTCGGGCGATTACCTTCAAATACTTTGTGTGGCAGCAGGTCTTCCAGTGCTGCACCGCTCATGCCTTGTTTTTCCAGTTCAGCACGAGCTTCTTCGCGGGTTTTACCCAGCATCAGCGCTTGGGTCTGGGCCAGGAAGTTCGCCAGCAGAATTTTGTGGTGCTGGTCATCCGGACTGCCGACTTTATAGTGGCTGTTGGCTGGCATCAGGAAGTCGGCTGGTACCATTTGGGTGCCCTGGTGGATCAACTGGTAAAACGCGTGCTGGCCATTGGTGCCTGCTTCGCCCCAGATCACCGGGCCGGTTTTATAGCTGACACGGCTGCCGTCACGGCAGATAAATTTGCCGTTACTTTCCATATCCGCCTGTTGCAAATAAGCGGCAAAGCGTGACATGCCTTGATCGTAAGGCAGGATGGCATGGGTGTCGACATGGAAGAAGTTGTTATACCAGACACCGAGCAAGGCCATGATGACTGGCATGTTTTGCTCCAGCGGGGCTGTCTGGAAGTGCTGGTCCATGGCGTGACCACCGGCCAGTAACTGCTCGAAGTTATCCATGCCCACATAAAGGGCGATAGACAGGCCAATCGCAGACCACAGGGAGTAGCGACCGCCAACCCAGTCCCAGAAGGCGAACATGTTATTGGTATCAATACCGAACGCTTGTACGGCTGTGGCATTGGTAGACAGGGCTACAAAGTGCTTGGCGACGTGTTGGTCTTGTTTGGCCGCATTGAGGAACCAGCGACGTGCAGAATGTGCATTGGTCATGGTTTCCTGGGTGGTGAACGTTTTGGAGGCCACAATAAACAGCGTAGTCTCAGGATTGCAGCTCTCCAGCACGCGCATCAGATGGGCGCCATCAATGTTGGAGACGAAATGTGCTTTCAAATCTGGGCTGGCATAAGGCTTTAATGCATCACAAGCCATCACCGGGCCAAGGTCGGAGCCGCCAATACCAATATTCACGATGTCAGTAATGCGTTTGCCGGTAAAGCCTGTCCATTGGCCACCACGCACCTGCTCGGTAAAGCTGCGCATCTGTGCCAGAACGGCATTCACGTCAGGCATCACATCTTTGCCATCCACCAGGACTGGCGTGTTGCTGCGGTTGCGCAGGGCAGTGTGCAAGACGGCACGGTTTTCAGTGATGTTGATTTTTTCGCCGCTAAACATGCGGCTGCGCCATTGTTCGATATTGGAGTCACGCGCCAACTGGAACAGCTGGGCCAAAGTTTCTTTGGTAATACGGTGCTTGGAGTAGTCGAGCAGGATGTCTTCGACGGTTAAGCTAAATTCTTCAAAGCGTTTTGGATTTTGTTTGAACAGGTCGCGCATTTGAACATCGCGCATTTCAATTTGATGCTGGTTCAGCGCGTGCCAGCTCGGGTGTGTGGTTAGTTTTGCCATGTTATGTTGTTGCTATCGTTTTCAAGTCAATTAATTTTATAGGGCGCGCAAACATTAAATGTGCCATGCGCTGCCAAAATCTGTACTGCAAGGTTGCATTTGCAACCAGTTTAACCAGCTATTGTAACTGAAGTATGACACCAGCCAGTGGCGGCAAGTTAAGGCTAATAGAGGCCGGATGTTCCATCCATGGGACGGGATCGCTTTGACAGCCATGACCATTACCGAAATTGCTACCACCATAACAAGCGGCATCACTGTTTAACACTTCCTGATAGTAACCCGATTGTGGTACGCCCAAACGATATTGATGGCGCGGTACTGGTGTGAAATTTAACACTATTATAACAAAACTATGGTCATTGCCGCGTCTGATGTAGCTCAATATTGATTGGGCTGCATCCTCGCAATCTATCCATTGAAAGCCTTGCACGTCAAAATCATGCGCGTGTAGCGCCGGATGCTGGCGATAAAGCTGGTTGAGGTCACGGCTTAATGCCTGTATGCCCCTGTGCAAGGCATGGTCAGGGGTGGATGCTTCAAGCAAGTGCCAGTCCAGGCTCTGGTTGACGCTCCATTCACGGCTTTGACCAAACTCGTTACCCATAAAGTTAAGTTTTTTGCCTGGCATGGTCATTTGCATGGTTTGCAGCAGGCGCAGGTTAGAGAATTTTTGCCAGGTATCGCCGGGCATTTTCTCCAGCAGGGACTTTTTGCCGTGCACCACTTCATCATGCGAGAAGGGTAGTACAAAGTTCTCAGAATAAGCGTACATCTGGCCAAAAGTCAGGCGGTTGTGATGATATTGGCGATAGACTGGATCCAGTTGCATATAGGTCAAGACATCGTTCATCCAGCCCATGTTCCATTTCATGCTGAATCCCAGCCCGCCAGCATAGACCGGGCGCGACACTGCCGGCCAGGCAGTCGACTCTTCCGCAATGGTGAGCACTCCCGGGAAACGTTCACCTACCATCATGTTGAGCTGTTTCAAGAACTCGATCACATCCAGGTTTTCGCGGCCGCCATAAGCATTAGGTAGCCATTCGCCGTCTTTGCGCGAGTAGTCCAGATAGAGCATGGACGCCACTGCATCCACGCGCAAGCCGTCAATATGAAACTCTTGCAGCCAGTAATAGGCGTTACTCAGCAAAAAGCTACGCACTTCATTGCGGCCGTAATTGAAAATATAGGTGCCCCAGTCCATGTGTTCGCCCAGTCTGGGGTCAGCATGTTCATACAAGGCCGTACCGTCAAAACGCGCCAGCGCCCAGTCATCTTTAGGGAAGTGCCCGGGCACCCAGTCAAGAATCACGCCGATATTAGCCGCATGACAGCGATCAATAAAATACTTTAAATCATCCGGGCTGCCGTAGCGCTGGGTGGGTGCAAAATATCCGGTGACCTGGTAGCCCCAGGATTCGTTGAGTGGATGCTCGGCAATGGGCAGTAGTTCGATATGGGTGTAGCCCATGTCGGTCAGGTGCGGAATCAATGCATCTGCCATGGCGCGGTAGCTCAGGAAATGGCCATTGCGGTCACGTTGCCAGCTCCCCAAGTGTACTTCGTAACAGTTAAAAGGCGCATGCAGCCAGTCCCGCTGCTGGCGTTGTTGCTGCCACGTGTCATCCTGCCAGGTGTAATGGCTCTGGCAAATGCGGTTGGCGGTACCTGGCCTGGCTTCAAAGGCCTTGCCATACGGGTCCGCTTTGACCATGACATAGCCATGTTCGCGATTGCGGATTTCAAATTTGTATAAATCGTGCTCGGTCAGATGCGGAATAAACAGTTCCCACACGCCGCTACTACCGAGTACACGCATGGCATGTACGCGGCCATCCCACTGGTTAAAGCTGCCAACGACGCTGACACGCTCGGCATTGGGGGCCCAGACTGCAAACCTGACGCCAGGCACATCGTTGACCGTCATGGGGATGGCCCCCAGCGTATTGTAAGCCTCAAATAACCTGCCTTCGGCAAACAGGTGCAGGTCATCTGCAGATAGCGTGCTGCCTAAGCTGTAGGTGTCGACAGTTTCATAACTGTCAGTGTGTTTATGCGGCTGTATTTTGAGATGGGCAGGCGTGTTGACAGCTGTGGTTGATGTGTAAAGAAACAGGCCTTGTGGATGCTTGAGTGTCATGGCCTGCCAGGCATCATTAATCCTGACCCACACCTTTTCGGCATTCGGTAGAAAAACGCGCACATGCCATGTATTTTGCTGGCTATCTGCGTGCACACCCAGGTATTCAAAAGGGTTGTGATGCGTCGCGTCTAGAATACGCTGCAGGTGCAAGGTGTCTGGATGGTGGGTGGCTGAAGGTTTGACTGTCATGCTAGCAATGTCCATTTGACTAGCCTCAATCCTATCAAAAAAAGTTAAGATTTACGTCATTTATCACTGAAAATATCGTTGTCTTTACCCGAATTATCATGCAGACTGTGGGTGTCGGACCTGCGGTTACCAAGCGTTGTGTCGTCTCTACCGAAACTCACATCGCTGCGCATGACTTCGGGCTGATTTTCAGGATCAGAAAAACAGGAACAGCATCATGTCTCAAGCAGCAGAGTTTATCGAACGTCGTAAAAGCAACCGGCGGCAAGAACGTCCTTCTGACCGCTTTATCAGTAACCTGACCAAAAATACCGTCGCGATTATCCTGGCCGGTGGCCGCGGTAGCCGCTTGAAAAACCTGACTGATTGGCGAGCGAAGCCTGCAGTGCAGTTTGGCGGCAAGTTCCGCATTATCGATTTCCCGCTTTCTAATTGCATTAACTCTGGCATCCGCCGCATCAATGTTGCCACGCAATACAAGGCACAAAGCCTGATTCAGCACGTACAGCGTGGCTGGGGCTTCTTGCGCGGTGAGTTTAATGAGTACGTCAACATCATCCCGGCGCAGCAACGCTTAGGAGAAGAGTGGTACAAAGGTACGGCAGATGCCGTATACCAAAACATCGATTTGTTGCGCGAGAATGGTGGCGAATACATTTTGGTGCTCGCAGGTGACCATATTTATAAAATGGACTACGGCAAAATGTTGGCAACCCACGCGCGCAGCAATGCGGATATGACCATTGCCTGCATTAATGTGCCACTAGAAGATGCCAAAGGCTTTGGCGTGCTGGAGGTAGATAGCACAGACCGCGTGGTGGCGTTTGACGAAAAACCGGCCAATCCCAAGCCGACGCCGAATAACCCTGACGTGGCCTTTGCCAGTATGGGTATTTATGTGTTTAACGCCAAGTTTCTCTATGAGCAATTAATCAGGGATGCTTATGACCGTAAATCTAACCATGATTTCGGCCAGGATATTATCCCTTACATCATCAAAAAATATAAAGTGCAGGCGCACCGTTTTGTCGATAGCTGCGTGGGCGCGCAAAGTGATAATTATTATTGGCGCGATGTCGGTACCATCGATGCTTACTGGGAAGCCAATATGGAGCTGACCAAGGTGATTCCTGAGCTTAACCTGTATGACAGTGATTGGCCTATCTGGACTTACCAGGAGCAATTACCACCGGCTAAATTTGTGTTTAAAGACGAAGGCCGTACCGGCAAGGCGACGGATTCACTGGTGTCTGGCGGTTGCCTGATCAGCGGCTCATGTGTTTCAAACTCGGTGTTGTTCTCGGGTGTGCATGTCGCTGATTATTCTGACCTGGATGGCGCGGTTGTGTTGCCCAAAGTGAAGATTAATGAAGGTGTCGTCATGCGCAATGCGGTGATTGACCGTGGTTGCGAGATCCCGGCTGGCATGCATATTGGTGTGGACCTGGAACGCGACAGAAAACGCTTTTATGTGTCGGAAAAAGGCATCGTGTTGGTGACGCCAGACATGTTGGGACAGGATTTGTACCGTGTGAAGTAGTGTCAATCTTAGAGTGAGGTAACGATGGAAAAGAGGTTGAGGGATGTCCGATAAAAAATTGTTGTTGAATCTGTATTGGCACATGCATCAACCTGACTATCGCGACTTGGTCACCGGCGAATATGTGCTGCCGTGGACCTACCTGCACGCACTCAAAGACTATAGCGATATGGCTTATCACCTGGAGCAGAACAAGGCGGCCAGGGTGAGTTTCAATTTTGTGCCTATTTTGGTCGAGCAATTACAGGATTATGCCGAGCAGTCGCGTGCTGGTGAATGGCGCGACCCCTTGTTGCGCTTACTGGCCAATCCCGACCTCGACAATATTACCGATGCTGAATGCCAGCTCATCGTGGATAGCTGCTTTAAAGCGCACCATGAAAAAATGCTGAGCCCGTTTCCGCATTACCAGCGCCTGCTGAAGTTATATGAACTGGTGGCGCCGATTATGCAAAATGGCCAGTTCCATTACCTGTCTGCGCAATACAAGGCCGATTTGCTGGTCTGGTACCACCTGGCCTGGACGGGCGAGGGTTTGCGGCGCAAAAACAAGACTGTGCAGGCACTCATGCAAAAAGGCTTGCTGTTTACGCTACAGGACCGCCAGGCATTGCTAGGTGTGATTAGCGAAACCCTGCAAGGGATTTTGCCGCGCTACCAGGCCTTGTTGGCAAAAGGCCAGATCGAGATGTCTACCACGCCTTATTACCATCCGATTTTGCCTTTGCTGATTGACTTGAAAAGTACACGTGATGCCATGCCAGAGGCGCCTTTGCCGCATTCGTCGAATTACCCGGATGGCTATACACGGGCGATTGCGCATGTGGAGGCCGCCCAGCGTTATCATGAAGAAATCTTTGGTCAAAAAGCAGCTGGCATGTGGCCTGCCGAAGGGGCTGTTTCACATGCTGCACTATCGTTGCTCGCCGAGGAGGGGGTGGCTTGGGCCGCCACTGGGCAAGGCGTACTGGCCAATAGCCTGCGCAAATTAGGCTTGGCACATGAGCAGGCTCAAGACTATCTCTATCAGCCCTATAAGGTGACTAATGGTCAGCAAGACATTGTGTGCTTTTTCCGCGATGACCATCTGTCAGACAAAATCGGTTTTGAGTATTCCAAGCAATATGCCAGTGAAGCCGTGCATGATTTTGTGCAGTCGCTGGAGCATATTCTTGCCAACAGCGAAGATCAGACGCCGGTGGTGAGTGTGATTCTGGATGGCGAAAATGCCTGGGAATATTATCCTTACAACGGTTTTTACTTTTTGCAGGAGCTTTACCAGGCCCTGGCGACGCATGATGCTATCCAGATGACCACGTTTAGTGATGTGCTGGTCATGCAGCAAGCGAAGCAATTGCCAGAGCCCAGGTTGCTCAATGATATTTGTGCCGGGAGTTGGGTGTATGGCACATTTAGTACCTGGATAGGTGAAGTGGCGAAAAACCGCGCCTGGGATTTGCTGTGTGAAGCCAAACGGCAATATGACCAGCATGTGCATGAATTGTCTGCCACTGCCAAAGAGAAATGCCAGCAACAACTGGCGCTGTGTGAAGGCTCGGACTGGTTCTGGTGGTTCGGCGACTATAACAATGCGCAGAGCGTACAAAGTTTTGACCAGCTATACCGCCGCAACCTGAGCAACCTCTATCAGTTGCTGGGCCTGGCGCCGCCCGCGCATTTGTCGCAACCCATCAGCCTGGGTGGCGGTGACGCCGAAAATGCAGGCACCATGCGTCGCGGGCAGTCCTGACCGATTTTATTTTCTGAATGCCAATCTCATGACACAAGCTAGACAAGCAGGTGTGCTGCTGCATATCACCTCGTTACCTGAAGGCAACCTTGGCCCGGATGCTTATCGTTTCGTCGATAAACTGGTGGAAATGGGCGTCAGCATCTGGCAAACCTTGCCAGTCAACCAGCCACATGGAGACCAGTCTCCTTACCAAAGCGTGTCGGCACATGCAGGTCATACTGGCATGATCAGCCCCAGGCAATTGCTGCAAGAGGGCTGGTGCCAGCCTGATGAAGTTGATCTGCCATTGCCGTCGTTAATGGCCAAAATCATGTCACGTGTGCAGTCTGGCAGCAACGCATCTAAAACCGATGGCCGCAGTTTTAGCTGGCCAGGCTTCGCCCGGTTTTGCCAGACACAGCATTACTGGTTAGAAGATTTTGCCTTGTTTTTAAGTTTGCGCGAGCAGCATAATCAGCAAAGCTGGCAGCAATGGCCGGAGGCGTATCGGTTACATGATGTGCTGGCTTTGCAGGCCTTTACCGCTGCGCACCAGGAACAGCTGACATTGATTAAATTCACCCAATACGTGTTTTTTCAGCAATGGGCGCAACTTAAATCCTATGCCAACCAGCGTGGCATCAAGCTGTTTGGCGATATCCCGATTTTTGTTGCTTACGATAGTGTAGATGTGTGGGCGCATCCCGAGTGGTTTAAGCTGGATGCTGAGCTCAATATGACCGTCGTGGCCGGGGTGCCGCCCGATTATTTCTCTGAAACCGGCCAGCGCTGGGGCAACCCGCACTATGACTGGCAGGTGATGCAAGAGGATGGTTTTGCCTGGTGGCTGGGGCGGATTGATACCCAGGCGCAATTGTTTGATGTATTGCGTATCGACCATTTCCGCGGTTTACAGGCCGCCTGGGAGATTCCGGCACTCGAACCCACTGCCATCAACGGCACTTGGCAGGAAGCCCCTGGGCATGCCTTGCTGCAAGCGATGACCGAGACATTTCCACACCTGAGCCTGGTGGCTGAAGATTTGGGCATCATCACGGATGAAGTCGATGCCTTACGCCATGCATTTGATTTACCCGGCATGAAAATCCTGCAATTCGCGTTTGGGGGCGGTGAGGATAATCCTTATTTGCCTGAAAATATTGAAGAAAACAGTGTCGCTTATACCGGCACCCACGATAACGACACCACGCTAGGCTGGTATCAAAGCGCGCCAGAGCATGTGCGCAACCATGTGCAGCATTATTTAAACCAGCATTCTGATCATGCATCGGCAGACATGCCTATGGCATTGATGCAACTCACTTTTCATAGCGTTGCCAGCCTGGCGATTGTGCCCATGCAGGATATTCTGGCACTAGACAGCCAGTCGCGCATGAACACCCCCGGCACCATAGAAGGCAATTGGGCCTGGCGCATGCAATGGGCACAGTTAAGCGATGATAAACTGCAGTCTTTCAGACAATTAGTAGAAGAAAGTGATCGCGTGCATGCCTGAAGCAAGTGCTGTGTACCGTTTGGGGTTGGATGTCGGCGGGACGAATTTACGTCTGGGTGTGTTTTCTGATCTGGCGCTGGTTGAAGAGACGCGTTTTCAGGCCAATTATTCTGCCATTTGCAAACAATATCCGCCTACACAAGCCTGGCAAACCATTTTGCAGGTAACGGCAGAGGCTATTCAGCCTTTACTAGATAAATATACTGGTATTGCCGCCATAGGGATTGGTTTCCCCGGATTTATTGACCCCAACACAGGCGTGCTGGCGCAATCGCCTAATTTGCCTGGGCTGAGAGAGGTGAATCTTGGCCACGATCTTTCGGGCTTGCTGGGCGTGAACGTACGGGTTGAAAACGACGCTAACGCCGCCGCTTATGGTGAGTATTGTCAACTAGGCCAGCCAGCCGGTGGTTTACTCTATGTCGGTTTGGGCACTGGCGTCGGTGCCGGGCTGGTGGTGAACGGTCAAGTGTGGGCCGGACACCATGGTTACGCCTTGGAGGCGGGCCATATTATCGTCGTCCCAGAAGGCCGCTTATGCGGCTGTGGCAATCATGGTTGCGTTGAGCAATATGCGTCTGCCACGGGCATCAGTCAGGCCTATGCGGATCTGACCGGGCAAACACGCACAGCGCGTGACATCGCTCAGGCTGCGGATAGTGGCGATATTGATGCACAGACTGTTTATGCCGATGCTGGCAGTAAACTGGCACAAATGTTGGCCAGTGTGCTTAAAGTGGTGGACGTAGAAAATGTGCTGATTGGCGGCGGTGTGGCGGCAGCTTGGTCATTGATGTCAGCGGCGTTTCATCAGCGGCTGGAGCACGACTTGATTCCGGTGTTGCGCGGTAAAATCAAGGTGCATATCACCCGTTCTGGTGATGTGGCTGGCATGCTGGGTGCCGCCTTGTTGGCCGCTTAGGCCGCTTTGTGCACATGTTGCGCCAGTGCCCAGGCAACATGCTCGCGTACCAGCTCGTGACTATCATGTTGCCGTGCCTCTAAGGCGGCAATCACGGTTGTGGAGCTAGGGGCATTACCTAGCCCAACAGCAACATTACGTAACCATTGGGTATAGCCTATGCGGTAAATCGCACTCCCGGCCATGCGCTCTTGAAATTCAGCCTCTGTCCAGGCAAAACAATCCACAAGGTCATTACTATCCAGTCCGTTGCGCACGGCAAAATCACTTTCCTGGCTGTTGACGGCAAACTTGTTCCACGGGCAAATCAGCTGGCAATCGTCACAGCCATACACACGGTTGCCTATCAGTGGCCGTAACTCCAGTGGGATGCTGCCTTTGTGTTCAATGGTCAGGTATGAAATACAACGTCTGGCATCCAGCTCATAAGGCGCGACAATGGCGCGGGTAGGACAAATGTCGATGCAGGCTGAGCAACTGCCACAATGTGCAGTGGTAGGTGGGTCTATAGGTAACGGCAGGTTGGTATAAATCTCGCCGAGGAAAAACCATGAGCCCTGCTGGCGATTCAGCAGCAGGGTATGCTTGCCACGCCAACCCACGCCTGCCTTGGTCGCCAGGGCGACCTCCAGCACTGGCGCGCTGTCGGCAAACACGCGGTATTCAAAACTGCCATAGGTGTCGGTGATACGCGTACATAGTTGCTGTAACTTTTGCCGCATCACCTTGTGGTAATCGCGTCCCATGGCATAGCGGGCCACATAGGCTTTGTCCGGGCTTTCCAGTATCTGCCAGCCATCGGCAGCTTCTTCAGGCAGGTAATTCAGGTTGACCGAGATCACGCGCAGCGTCCCAGGCACCAATTCTGCCGGTCGGCTTCGCTTGGTGCCATGTTTTGCCATATAATCCATGTCGCCATGGTATTGTTTGGCAAGCCAGTTTAAAAACTCCGGTTCAGCGGCAGAGAGGTCGGTATCTGTGATGCCGATATTGCCAAACCCCAGTTCTCGCGCCCAGCCTTTGATGGTCGCAGCCATGTGTGCGGCGGCTTGGTCATCAGGCAACTGAATGGGGGCGGGATGTGATTGATGTGACATGACAGAAACGTATTCTACACAGATTTTAAAAGACGAAGCAGCGACTGTGCATGCCGCAGAAGTGTTGGCGACGCAATTGAGACCGGGGCAGGTGATTTACCTGCATGGTGATTTGGGCGCGGGCAAAACCACCTTGATACGCGGCATTTTGCACGCGCTAGGCCATGTCGGCAAGGTCAAAAGCCCGACCTATACTATTGTTGAGCCATACAATCTGGCTATCGCTTCATGTTACCATTTTGACCTGTATCGCTTTCAGGACCCCGAAGAGTGGGAAGCCGCCGGATTCAGGGACTATTTCAATGCCAGCAGTATTTGCCTGGTGGAGTGGCCGGAACGCGCCGAGCAGGTGCTGCCGCAAGCCGATATAGAAATTCGATTTGATATTTTGCCGCACGGACGCGTGCTGCATATCACCAGTCAGCACGCGCTGGCGTTGGAAGGACTATGCCAGTAATCCGCAATACTTTACCCTTATGGCTGCTCACAGCCTTGCTCTCAGTCGTTAGCAGTGTGGTGCAAGCTGCCGAAGTGATTCTGGCTAATCTGCAACAACATGGCAGCCAGGTGCAGGTTGAGTTGCTGTTAGACCAGCAGGTGAAATACCGTGTATTCACGCTAGATAACCCGTTCCGCGTGGTGATTGATATGGATGCGGTGGCGATTAGCCCGACGCTTAAAGCCTTGCCATTTCAACTCGATGCGCAACATCCTTACCTGTCCAAAATCCGCATCGCACCCTTTACTGAACATACCACGCGTTTGGTATTCGATATCAAGTCAGACATCAAACCGCTGGTGACTGATATGAATGCAGGGAGCTCGCAACAGCGCCTGGCAATCAGCATTGCGCCCGCCACCGCCACCGCTACCTCAACCAACAGTGCAGAGCCTGCTGTCGCGACGCCGGTATTAACGCCATCCAAGCAATTGCAGGACGTCCCGCCAGCCAATAGTGATGACAAACCAGCCGAACCGGCAACACCGCCAGCGACCATCAAAGAGCCTGCCAGTGAAGCACCTGCGGCAAATACGGATAAGCCGACCGTCGCCGATAAACCGAAACAAGCCAAGCCCGGCCAAAAACTGATTACCATTGCTGTCGATGCCGGTCACGGTGGTGAAGACCCGGGTGCAAGAGGCGCCAACGGTAGCCATGAGAAAAATATCACGTTGGCGATTGCGCGTAAGCTTAAGCAACAGATTGACGCCGAAGATAATATGCAAGCCATCCTGATTCGTGACGGTGACTATTTCGTACCACTAGGCGATCGCGTCAAAAAAGCCCGTGCCGCCAAAGCCGACCTGTTTATTTCTATCCACGCCGATTCGTTTGTGAATAGCACCGCCAAAGGCTCCTCAGTGTTTGCGCTCTCCGAACGCGGCGCCACCAGTGCTGGCGCGCGCTACCTGGCGAAAAAGGAAAACGCGGTGGACTTGATCGGTGGTGTATCACTGGATACGCGCGATATGGATTTGGCGCGCACGCTGCTCGACTTATCGCAAACCGCAACCATCCATGACAGTATCCGCATGGGTAAGGCAGTGTTGGGACGTATTGCCAAAATCAATACCCTGCATTCCAAATACGTCGAACAGGCGGCGTTCGCGGTACTCAAATCGCCGGATATTCCATCGATTTTGGTGGAGACTGCGTTTATCAGTAATCCGGATGAAGAAGCTAGGTTGAATGATGACGGTTATCAGGATAAGTTGGTGAATGCAATTTTGACGGGCGTGAAGTCGTATGTGGCGACGAATCCTTCGTTTGCTAAGAAATAAGTTGTAGGGATCGTTTGGAAAGGTAATTCGATTATTGATAGAGTGTTTTTCGCCCTTACGGCGAGTTACTTTTCTTTGCTTGCACAAAGAATAAGTAACCAAAAGAAATGCACCCCAGCTTCCGCTTTTTCCCTGCGTTGCTCGTCAAAATAAGCGGTCACGAAACTCAACCTGGTAGCTCACACATAACGTGAGCTACTGCGGGATTCGAACAGTCGCTCCCTTCTTCCTTATTTTGTTTCCGCTACTCGGCGCGGCAGATGGGGACCCCGAACACCTACTGAGCGCAACGGTTTGTGATTTTAAGAAGTGATTTTTTTAAACCGTCCCAATTTAGGAAGTGCCAGTTTGGCGAGAATAATCCCATTCCATCACGCTGAGTAGCGGAAACAAAATAAGAGTAGAGGGAGCGACTGTGTGAGTTCCGCGGCAGCTTGCGAAGTGTGCAAGCTGCTAGGGCGAGTTTCGTGACCGGCTTATTTTGTTGAGCAACGCAAGGGAGCCGTCAGGCCGTGATGGCTGGGTGTCGTCCTCTTTGGTTACTTTCTGGGGGACAAGCACCAGAAAGTGACTCGCCTAGAGGCGAAATAAATGGTTCGAGCTAATAATAAACGCATATTTAGCGATACTGAGCCAATTCAGCTTCTCTCTGCGTCTTCCCATACCCCGCCTGCACCCTCAATGCCCGGCTAATATAAGCATTGAGCCTTTTCCTCGAATCATCAATCAATGCACTATCCAAAAAAATTTGCGGATATTGATACGACAACCAGCTATATAAACTCAAATGCTGGCAAATCAGCTCCGCCTGCTCCAGGTATTGCGCCTGCTGCCCATTAAGCCAGTCCGGCATCTTCGGTAACGCCCGTGGTTGTTGTGTAGCAACGGCTTCTACACATTGCACAAAATAATCCCGCGCTGTTGGCACTTGAATCGCCAGTGGCGCGCACATCAGGCGGTATTTGTCGCGCATGCTGAGTTTGGGTGCGACGTCGTCTATGAGTAAGGCCTGTTGGTGTTGCAGTGGCGTGATTTGCCATTGCAGGCTGCTTGCGCCAGGTTGCCGTTGATATTGCGTTTGTAAATACTCCACACATTCGGCCAGTCGCCAGGTCGGTATTTTCTGGCTCAAGGCTTCAATATCGCCGCCGCCAATGGCTATCGGCAGTGCGAATAGCGGTGCAGTATCGTCCACTTGCAACATGGCTTGCAAATGCCATTGCTCGTCATCTTCTAGCACGGTGACATAGCCGGTGTCGTATAAGCCATGCCGCCCGGCGCGGCCTGCAATCTGGCGCATTTCGGTGGCATTGAGCGGACGCGGGGCGATGCCATCAAACTTATGGATATTGGCAAAAATAACCCGCCGTATTGGCAGATTGAGCCCCATGCCAATGGCATCCGTTGCGACTAATATTTGTGCCTCGCCGCCAGCAAAGCGAGCGGATTCACCACGCCGGACTTCAGGTGACAGCGCACCGTAAATAGTGGCCACACTCAAGCCCCATTGACGAATACGTGCCGCTAAGGTGAGTACATCTTTGCGGCTAAAGGCAATAATCGCATCGCCCGGCTGCAAGGCTTTATGTAATTTAGCTGCGTGGTAGCGGGCGCCGCAAATGCTGTGGTCTTCAATCAGCAGTGGCGTCATACGTTGCAGGTGGGTGAGGGTGTAAGGCTCGCCCAGCACATCCAGCACGCGGGTGCAGCTGGCAGTTACGCTGTTGGCGCCGCAGATAAACACTTGTTTGGCGGGCACGCCAATCAGGGCAGCCGTCCAGGCGCTGCCACGGTCGGGGTCCATCAGCATCTGAATTTCATCAATCACGGCAATCTCTACCGCCATGTCTGGCCGTAACATTTCAATGGTAGAGGCTGTGTGCTTGGCGCCTGGCACCATCACGCGTTCTTCGCCGGTGACCAAGTTACACGGCACACCTGCCTGCATTAATCGGTCACGCACTTCCATCGCCAGTAAACGCAATGGCGCCAGGTAGACGCCAGATTCAGCCTGGCGCAGGGTTTCCAGTGCCTGGTACGTTTTGCCGGAGTTGGTGGGGCCGACGTAGAAGTGGAGTTGGCGTTGCATCTGGCGCGCAAGGTTAAAGCGCGACAAATAATCCTGGAATGCGGCGAGAGACATAGCAGCCATTCTAGCAAAACAGGTAAAATGACGTGATGAAAATCCATCTATTACCCGACCAACTGATTTCACAAATTGCTGCCGGAGAAGTAGTTGAGCGCCCAGCCTCTGCGCTTAAAGAGTTACTGGAAAACAGTGTGGATGCAGGTAGTACGCAAATTCAAGTTGCGTTGCAGCAGGGCGGTATGAAGCTGCTTAAAGTCAGTGATGATGGGCATGGCATTGCCAAAGACGACCTGGAACTGGCGCTGACACGCCACGCCACCAGCAAGATTCAAAGCCTGGAAGACCTGGAGCAAGTCGGTAGCCTGGGCTTTAGGGGCGAGGCGTTGGCGAGTATCGCCTCAATTTCACGTACGGTGCTGACCAGCCGCCAGCAGGCCGCCAGCCATGCCTGGCAAATTGCTGCCGAGGGCACACATGGCCAAGCAATCAGTCCGGCCGCGCTGGATGCGGGCACCATCGTTGAAGTGCATGATTTGTACTTTAATACCCCGGCGCGGCGCAAGTTTCTTAAAACTGAAAACACCGAGTTTGGTCATTGCGAAGATGCGTTTACACGCGTTGCTTTGTCGCAGCCCAATGTAGGGTTTTTGTTGCAGCATAATGGCAAAGCTATTACACGTCTTGCGGCCAATACACCACAACAGCGTATTACTGATGTGCTGGGCAGCGAATTTGCCGCACAAAGCGTGTGGCTGGAAGAAGAGAGCGGCGGTTTGCGGCTGTGGGGCATGACCGCCTCGCCGACGTATCAACGCCATAGCCGCGATAGCCAATATGTATTTGTGAATGGCCGATTTGTGCGTGACAAATTGATTGCTCACGCGATTAAACAAGCCTATCAAGATGTGTTGCACGGCGACAAACATCCCGCTTTTGTGCTGTTTTTGGAGCTCGATCCGTCATTGGTCGATGTCAACGTACACCCGGCCAAAACCGAAGTGCGCTTTCGCGAATCGCAAGCCGTGCATCGATTTATCTTCCACAGCTTGCACAAAGCTCTAGGCAAAACCTCAGTCGAGATTCAGGCCAGCCAGCCTGTGCAAGCACCATTTAACCCGTTCCGGCCCGCAAATGTGCCTGCTTTCACTATGCCGCGCGAGCAGGTAGAAATGCCACTACAAAGCCGCCCGGCATTTGGTGGCAACTATCAACCGGCTGTGAATAATGGCGCGGCATTGGCGCAGCAGTTTTACGGTCAGCTTTATGGCGATTTAACCCCCACGGCGACTGCTGGAAATATTGAAGAAAGTGATTCTTCAGTCAGTTTGCAGGAAGTCGCATCTGTGATGGCAACCTCTGTCGCACCAGAAGCGCCGCAGCAATATCCCTTAGGCTTCGCGCTAGGCCAGTTGCACGGTATTTATATCCTGGCTCAGAATACACAAGGCATGGTGGTGGTGGATATGCACGCCGCGCATGAGCGCATTATGTATGAGCGCCTGAAAAACGCCCTGAGCGAACAGGCGATTGCCACGCAGCCGTTGCTTATCCCGATTAGCTTCTACGCCGAAAAGGTCGAAGTCGCCACACTGCAAAGTCTGCAAGGCAGCGATACCTTGCAACAGCTAGGGTTTGATCTCGCGACTTTATCCCCCACCACCATTGCCATCCGCGCCGTACCAACCATGCTGCAAGACGCAGATGCTGTTGCTTTGGCACGCGCCGTGTTGCGTGACTTGCATGAGTATGGCGCGAGCCGGGTATTGCTTGAGCGGCAAAATGAAGTGTTAGGCACCATGGCCTGCCATTCAGCCGTACGCGCGAATAGACAACTCACCGTCACAGAAATGAATGCGTTGCTGCGGGATATGGAAGCGACTGAGCGTAGCGGGCAATGCAACCACGGCAGACCGACCTGGTTTCAGGTGAGTTTGAATGATCTGGATAAGATGTTTATGCGGGGGCAATAACTTTAATGAATAAGTTATTACTGGGTATATTTTTCACTTTCGTTTCATTTGCTTCTCATGTCTATGCGTCTTGCGGAGAGGAAAATGGGGCTGCCTCGGTAAAGGATAGATTAGAGTACCCTCTGGAGTCCCGAAGATTAAGGGAGGAGGGGAAAACGATTTTGAAGGTATTGGTTGATAAAACGGGTCATCTAGTTGAGGTCAAAGTACATGAATCTAGCGGATTTAGTCGATTAGACGAAGTGGCTATGGAGTCAGTCAAATCTTTTTGTTTTATTCCAGCAAGAAAAGCAGGAGAACCTTTTGCTGCCTGGATTCTGGTGCCCATTACTTTTAAGTTAGATCAGTAAATCAAAGCATGATCTCTCTGCATTTTTGTTGGATTGCCCGATAGACATCATTCAGAGTCGCAATAAAAAGGCCTATGCAAAATAGGCCTTTTTATTGTCTTAACGTTACTGAATTACCCCTAGCTGTTTAAACAAGCCATACGCATCCAGCACATCCCAGTGCTCGGCCAGCTTTCCGTTCTCTATTCTGAAAATATCTACGGCATAAATACGGTAATGCTTGCCAGTGGCAGGGATGCCTAACCATTCACCTTGTTGGGTGCCAGAATAGACGCCATAGGCCCAGACTGTGTCACCTTCAGCGACCAGTTTTTCTAGTTGATAGTGCCAGTCAGGGACGGCTTTAAACCAGTCGGCAAAAAACTGTTGAAATCCACTTAAACCTTGTGGCACGAGCGGGTTGTGTTGAATATAGCCTGGCTGCATGTAGTTAGGCAGTTGGCCCAGGTCTTTTTTTACAAAAACGGCCTGGGCAAAATCTGCTAGCAGTTGTTTATTTTGTTGCGTTTGGTCTTGTGCCATGGTGAGGTTTCCTTTCGTTATCAGGGTGGTGAATAGCAAAGCGGTAAGCAGGGGTTTAAATAGCTTCATTGCGTTTCCTTTTATGGTTAAAAAATGCTTGCGTGGAAGAGGTGTTGCGCATGATAATTTCTATAGTTACTTTTAGTAAGTATGCACCTTAAAGTAACTTATGTAATTGATATTCACTGAATTGGCCTTGGATACACAGGGAGTGGCTATGCTTGAAGAGATTGAACAACCATTGCAGATTGCGCCTAGCTGGAATGCCTATCAGGCAGAGTGCCCGACGCGCTTGATGTTGAACCGCATTGCGGATAAATGGACGGTGCTGGTGTTAGGCCTGCTTGAGAATGAAACCAAACGCTTTAGTACTTTGCAGCGTGAGATCGGCGGTATTTCACAAAAGATGTTGACGCAAACATTGCGAGGATTAGAGCGTGACGGCTTGGTAGCGCGTAAAATTTACCCTTCTGTGCCACCAAAAGTGGAATATACGATTACGCCATTGGGTAACACACTGGTAGGTTTACTGGCTTCATTGCGCGTATGGTCAGAAGCGAATATTGAACAGGTACTGCTAGCGCAAAGCCATTATGATCAACTTTCGCAAGAGGCGCTTAATCAGGAGATGAGTGGCATCAGAAGAGTTCGATTCTGACCGTGGGACTAAACCGATAGTGCATCGTATAGATGGTCTACTCTAAAAAGCCTTGTTGATGACAAGGCTTTTTAGCATTTAAGCCACGCTCAAGTTACGTGCGCGACTTCTTTCAAATTAACTCATTGCAAATATTGTTAATATAAGTTAATAATAGTGGGCTTTTATTGTTAATTTGGAGAGTGAAGATGAAATTGTTTAAACATTCATACAAGCAAGGCATGGCTGCATTATTGGGCTTGGCTATGCTGGGCGGAATTGCGACCAGCGCACAGGCGGCAACTGTGTCAGAAGGCGTTACGGTGATTCCGGGCACGTATCTGTTTGATTTTGATGCGGGCTCATTAACGTCTGGCCCTGGTGCTGATGTTTGGTGGGAGCAAATTACCGCTACTAGCCGTGTATTGATGCCATATTCAACGGCACAACTTGCTTATGTGGGCCAAGTAGGCGTGGGTGGTTTGAGTTTTAATGACTTGACTGTGCATGACCTCGAGGCGCTGACTTATTCTTCTAGCGGCATTAGCGGTGGCGATGTGGGCAGTTTGTTAACGGCCAACTCCGTATTTGCAGTGAAAACTAATGAAGGTAATTACGGCAAGGTGTTAGTCACTTTCCCGTTTTTTCAGTCCTACCAGAACAACGGGTTGGGTGTGTACTGGGTGACCATGGGGCCAACCATGCCAGTGCCTGAGGCAGATACCTATAGCATGTTGCTGGCAGGTTTTGGTTTGATGGCAGCGGTTGTGCGTCGCCGTTCAGCCTGATCGCTCGCTTGTTGTGAGAAGCCCCGCTTTGTGCGGGGCTTTTTTATATATTGATTATGCGAGTAGCAAAAATACTGTGGGTTTTTTGTGCACATCCGGCAAGCTTGTTTTTTTCCAGTCGGCAATCGTTTTAGTCACAATCAATTCATCCGCTGCGGTGATATTGCAAGCCACACATAGGCGGGTCAGCGGTTGCAGGTTGGCAACCAGGTCTTCAAGCACGTGTTGGTTGCGGTAGGGCGTTTCGATAAATAACTGCGTGGCCTGCTGTTTTCTAGAATCAAACTCTATGCCTTTGATCGTTTTGATGCGTTCAGTTTTATCGCTGGGTAGATAGCCTAAGAACGTGAAGCGTTGACCGTTGAGGCCGCTCGCCATCAAACTCAGTAACAAACTGCTGGGGCCGATTAAAGGCACTAAACGTATACCTTTGTGATGGGCGACGGCGGCTAATGCGGCGCCGGGGTCAGCAATGCCAGGGCAGCCAGCTTCGCTCATCAAGCCAACATCTGTGCCTTGCTGTATGACTTTTAATAGCTGGGGCAAGTCCTTGCTGGGCGTGTCTTTGGTTAAGACAGACAACGACAAATCACGGATAGGTACCGGGTGGCCACTGGCGGCTAAAAACTGGCGGGCTGTTTTCTCGTTTTCGACAATAAAATGCCGCAAGCTGTGCATGCGTTGCACCACTTCTGCTGGTAGTACTTGTTGTGGCGTAGTGCCTTCAGCGAGAGGAACGGGGATGAAATATAAAGTACCGGCAGCCATAGCAATATCAACGAATTGTGAAAGCCGGATTATCCCATGACCGGCAAGAAAAAAGCATTCTTGTGCAAGAATGCTTTTGAAGATGATGTTACGTTGTGGCATCCATGCGGACGGGTGCCAGCTAAGGTTAATATTTCACTTGCACACGATATTTGAGTGTCACATCACTCTCGGCAGGCACATTGATTTGCCAGCTCGCCTGGTGCGCATTGGTTTTCTTGTGCGGTTGTGATTCATTGAGAATTTTCCAGTCGCCATTAATTGGCTCTTGCACTGTGACAGTGACGGCTTCTTTTTTAGCGTTGTGCAAGGTGATGGCGTAGGCACTTTCGTATAAAGGCACCAGGTTGTTGGTTTTGCTCAGGTTTTTAAAGTCGGTTTGTACGCGATCGGCCGTCACATCAAATGCATTCCCGAGTTTGAGGCGTACGGTATCGTTTTTAGGCGTATGGTCGATCTGGTCTTCACCGACAAATTGGGCGGTGCCGTCGCTGTCTTTTTTATATACGCGCATAGTGCCTTTGGGCAGCGGAATGCCCAGCTTGCTGCTTTCCTTGTTTTCAAACTCCACAAATACCTGCACCTTTTGCTTTTTCTCTATGTCGCGATATTGGCCTTGGTAATAGTAGTCCGCGCCACTGAGCACCAACTCTTTACGCGCTGGGATATGCTGTGCAGAGAGCAGGGCAACCTGTTTGGTTTGGTTCTCGGCAATGGTGGTGGTGCGTGGCAGCGTGTATAGGTGGTATTCGAGCAGGCCTTGCTCGCTAGGCATGGCAGCATCGGCTACCATGGCTTCGCTGCGCATCATCATGGTTTTGGGGCGAATCGCTTCGCGTACACGGTTAACATCGCCTGCGACCAGTTGCACCTTGGCATTAGGGTAGGCACTGCCACTGGTGTTGGTGAGCGTGACCCAGCCTGAGAGGTCAATGGCGTCTTCTTTGCTGCTGAGTTCGGCCACGTAGTCGGCTTTCCATTGCAGGCCGCCAGTGAGGTAGCTGAGCTCCAGGTTGGATTGTTCTGCTCCCTTGTATTGTACTTGCGTAGTCAGCGTGGGGCGATCTTTGAGCTGGCCGGGCACGTTAGGGTAAACAATGCGGCCAGGTATGCCGGTTTCAATACGGTTGCCGATTTTAAGCACCACGCCATCTTGTGCTGACAGCACGGTGGCGGTTTCCTGGGTCTCGGCGCCGGTGCTTGGATTGGTGCGGATAATGGTGACTTGCTGGCCTACATTTTTCTCCAGCAATTTTTGCGGTGTGAGCAGGTCAAAGTCAAAGTTCTGCTCCAGCACTTGCAGGCTGCTATTGGGCTGCAGGCTACGCAGCAACGCGGTTTCTGGCTTGATTTGTGCACTCACGTCCCTAAATGACAAGGCAGATAAACCATTGCTCAGGTTCAGTTTGCGGTTGTCTTTGACCAGTGCCAGGTCTTCGTTATAGATAGTGACAGCGACACTGGTTTGGTCGGATTGTGGGCTGACGGTAGCGGTTTCTGCCTGGGCGATGGATGTACTGCACAGTGAAACACTACCTAAAGAAAACAGCAGCAGGGAGCTGAGTCGCATGGTGATCCTCTCGTTGTTATTAAGCGCGTACGCTTGAGACCCACATAACGCAACAGCCGTTCAAAAAGTTAACACGTTATGCTCGTGGCATTGATAATACATCGACACCGGCCTGTTGCAGCATATTGACCAGTGCGATCAATGGCAAACCAATCAAGGCGTTGGGGTCGTCGCCACGCATATAGTCGAGCAGGGCAATGCCCATGCCTTCAGATTTGGCACTGCCTGCGCAGTCGTAAGGTTGCTCTAGGCGTAAATAGGTTTCAATCTGCGCTGCAGTCAGTGTTTTAAATTTAACAAAGTAAGGCGCGATGGTTGATTGCATGTGCTGGCGATGACTGTCGTACAAGCACAGGGCACTATGAAAAATGACCTCTTTGCCGCTGAGCATGGTCAATTGCTTGACGGCATTTTCGTGGTTACCAGGTTTGCCTATTTGTAAGCCATCTACCGTGGCCACCTGGTCGCAGCCAATAATCAGGGCATTGGGCTGGCTTTCGGCTACTTTGCGTGCTTTGCCTTCGGCTAACCGTAATGAGGTTTGCTCAGGGCTTTCATTGGGCAAAGGGGTTTCGTCTATCTCTGGTGAAATGCATTCAAACGGCAAATGCAGCTTTTGCAGCACTTCGCGGCGGTAACGTGAAGAAGAGGCGAGGATAAGTGGTTTGGTCATGGTTAAAAGCAAAAATCCCTGAATTGCTTCAGGGATTTCTGTTTCATCGATTATTCAGGTTGAATTTCAATCAGTGTTTCGTCCGGGGTGACGCTATCCCCTTTGGCGACATGAATCGCCACCACCGTGCCTGATTTGCTGGCCTGGATTTCGTTTTCCATTTTCATGGCTTCAATCACCAGTACGCCATCGCCTGCATTAACCTTGTCACCGACATTCACTTTTACGGTGACGATAGTGCCTGGCATCGCGGTAGTGACGCAACCAGGATGGTTAGGGCGTGGACGACCACTGGCCGCAACGGCTGCTGCTTTTTTCTTGCCGCCATTTGAGCCACCACCGCTGACTTCCATCTCGCTCAGGGTTTCGACAAACACCTCTTCTGAAATGCCATCGACCTTGACGTAGTAAGGTTTGCGCTCTTCACCGGCATGGCCGCTACCAGTCAGTTTGATATGGTAGGTTTCACCGTGCAGGGTGATGTTGAATTCGTTAGGCGCATAGCGTGCGGCAGCGGTTTGCTGCGTCACGGCTTCTTTGCTCAGCAATGGTTCAGGATTCAGCGAACCGGCATTGCGCTCTTGCAAGAAGGTCTGGCCGATATCAGGGAACATGGCGTAGGTGAGTACGTCTTGTTCGTTGTTGGCAAAACGCTCGGCTTCGGATTGCAATCTGGCCATTTCTGGTTGCAGCAGGTCAGCAGGGCGGCAAGTGATCACTTGAGCATCGCCTACGGCCTGTTTGCGTACATCTGCATTCACGGCTGCCGGGGCTTTACCATATTGGCCCAACAGATAGTTTTTCACTTCGTTGGTGATGGACTTGTAACGGCCACCGGTCAATACGTTTAATACTGCCTGCGTACCTACAATTTGTGAGGTCGGCGTGACCAATGGAGGGAAGCCCAAATCTTCACGTACACGTGGGATTTCGGCCAGCACTTCGTCCATACGGTTGAGCGCGCCTTGTTCTTTTAACTGGTTAGACAGGTTGGAGATCATGCCGCCTGGTACCTGGTTGACCAACACGCGGGTATCCACGCCGGTGAACTCACTCTCAAACTGCCAGTATTTTTTACGTACTTCTTTAAAGTAGGCGGTGATTTCCTGCAACTTGCCCAAATCCAGGCCGGTGTCGTACTCGGTGCCTTTTAATGCAGCAACCAAACTCTCTGTCGTCGGGTGGCTGGCACCTTCGGAGAATGAGGAGTTACAGGTGTCGATAATATCGACACCGTTTTCAACACTTTTGAGCATGACCATGCTGGCCAGGCCTGAGGTGGCGTGGCTATGCATATGCACGGGTACGCTGACGGCCGCTTTTAAGGCTTTGACCAGATCACCTGCCAAGGTTGGCGTAAGCAAACCGGCCATGTCTTTCACGCCTATGCTGTCGCAACCCAGGGCTTCGAGTTCTTTCGCCATGTTGACGAAGTAAGCGATGTCATGCACCGGGCTGGTGGTGAAGGACAGCGTACCAATCGCATGCTTCTTGGCTGATTTGACGGCTTCGATAGCTGTTTTCAGGTTGCGGATGTCGTTCATCGCATCAAAAATACGGAACACATCAACACCGGTGTCAGCAGCCTGTTTCACGAAGGCATGCACGACATCGTCAGAGTAATGACGATAGCCCAGCAAGTTCTGGCCACGCAACAGCATGTTGATTGGGGTATTAGGCAATGCCTTACGCAGGCTGCGCAAACGCTCCCATGGATCTTCTTTCAGAAAGCGAACGCAGGCGTCAAAGGTGGCACCGCCCCATGCTTCCAGAGACCAGAAACCAATGTCATCCAGTTTGCTGGCAATCGGCAGCATATCTTCGGTACGCATGCGCGTTGCGATCAGGGATTGGTGACCATCTCTTAAAACGAGTTCGGTGACATGTATTTTGCTCATAATCTTGTCGATCTAAATAAATATCTGCAATGCGGGTTAATCAAATGCCTTCGTGGGCAGCAATCGCGGCAGCGATCGCTGCGGCCATCAGTTCTTTTGGCAGTCCAACATCATATTCAGTCAGCTCCGGGTGTTGTTCCACAAAACTGGTGTTGAAGTCAGCCGCCCGAAAATCCGGGTGTAGCATGATTTGCTGGTAATATGGGATCGTCGTTTTAACGCCATAAACCACCATGTCGTTGAGGGCGCGGCGGCCACGCTCAATCACACTTTCCCAGTCCAGCGCCCAAACCGTCAGTTTGGCACACATGGAGTCATAATAAGGTGGAATCACATAGCCACTGTAAATCGCGGCATCCATACGTACGCCAGGACCACCCGGCGCGTAGTAACGCGTGATTTTACCAAAGCTGGGCAAAAAGTCTTTTTTCGGGTCTTCGGCATTGATCCGGTATTCCATGGCAAAGCCACGGAAGGCGATCTCACTTTGCTTATATTGCAAAGGCAAGCCAGCAGCGACGCGGATTTGTTCTTGCACAATATCCACACCGGTGATGGTTTCTGTCACGGTATGTTCCACCTGCAAACGGGTGTTCATTTCCATGAAGTAGAAGTTGTTGTCGGAGTCGAGCAGGAACTCGA
Organism: Methylophilus sp. 14; assembly: GCF_015354345.1. Taxonomy (GTDB): domain Bacteria; phylum Pseudomonadota; class Gammaproteobacteria; order Burkholderiales; family Methylophilaceae; genus Methylophilus. The sequence continues at coordinate 139,517 of NZ_JADKYS010000003.1, forward strand.
CAGTACCCGCATTCTCGTAACCAACCGCCTTGGCTGCTTTGACGCCCAGGCCGCCGATATACTCACGTTGTGCTTGTGTGAGTTGCGGGGAGGGAGCAATTTCAATCAGCTTCTGGTTACGGCGCTGGATGGAGCAGTCGCGCTCAAACAAGTGGATGACGTTGCCGTGGGCGTCTGCCAATACCTGCACTTCAATATGGCGCGGATGCACCACGCATTTTTCCAGGAACACTTCTGGTTTGCCAAAAGCTTTGCTAGCCTCGGAAATCACGCGGTCATAATTGCTCAATAATTCTTTTTCGCTGTCGCAACGGCGGATACCACGGCCACCACCACCATTGGTGGCTTTTAGCATGACTGGATAGCCAATCTTGTTGGCCAGGACCACGGCGGCTTCGACGGACTCCAGATTGCCATCACTGCCCGGTACGCAGGGGATGCCTGCACCTATCATGGCGTTACGGGCCTGGATTTTGTCGCCCATCTGGCGAATGACGTCTGCCTCAGGGCCAATAAACTTGATGCCGCGGCGGGCACAGACTTCGGCCAGTTCAGGATTTTCAGACAGGAAACCATAGCCTGGGTGCAAGGCATCACAGCCAGCAGCCACGGCAATATTCACTATATTATGTGCGTTCAGATAGCCTGCAACCGGGTCGGAGCCAATGTTATAGGCTTCATCGGCTTTTTTGACGTGCAAGGCATGACGGTCGGCATCGGAGTAAATGGCTACCGATTTAATGCCCATTTCCGAGCAGGCGCGCACAATACGTACCGCAATTTCACCGCGATTCGCGACTAAAATTTTCTTAAACACACATTACCCTTAAAGCAAGAAAAAAGGACAGAGTCTTGTAGCAACTCAATCGTTTATTTAGTTAGCAACTGCTTGTATTTAAAGCGCTTTGAGTTGGTTTGGTTGTGGTTTTGCATTAGCAAGACCGCCTGGGCGGATGGCCGATTATGCAAACCGGCACCATGAGTGCGCCCCTGATAAAGAGCGCCGCGTGATGCGACGTCATTATAACAACAAACCCGGGTCTTAAAAAGTAGAACGTCATTTTTGCCCCGGTTAGTCGGGTGGCTGGTCGTCAAAATAGGTCGAATTTGCTATAGTGTCATGCTTGTTTATATTTAGAGTTTTCTTTGGTTATGGCGCGATTTCAAGAGCTGGCCCGACAGCAAAAAAGTACTGAAGGTGAGTTGGGATTGTCCGCTTTGCCGCGTTTGCAAGAAGCCTTGCAGGCATTAGGTGTTGCCGATGTGGCGGCGTTGAGTGCGTTGCGTGTGCGTTATCAGTTACAGGGTTTGCCACCACGTTTTTTTAGCGAGACTGCCTTGCCTATGTTGTCCTTAGGGGTGCAGGCTGAATTGCCTTTGGTGTGCCAGCGTTGTTTTGCGCCGTTGCCGCAGGTGCTTGATTTAGAATTTGAGTTTGCCTTGTGCGATGAACCGCCAGAGGCGTTGCTTGAAGATGAGCAGGTGGATTGGCTGGAGGAAGAGGCTGAAACAACGATAGAATCCCTGGTCGAAGACGAGTTGCTGATGGCTTTGCCGATTGCGGTGATGCATGAAGAGTCGTGTGTGAGTTTGCAGCAATCGGCCGGAGAGAAGCCTAATCCGTTTGCTGCCCTCAAGCAGTTAAAGCTGGATAAGTGATCGCTGGCAGCATGGTTGTGGTGTTTAAAAGCGTTAAAAAGTAAATGAAAAGCGATATTTGCAGGATTTATTTGCAGTTGTCTCTGGAATATTTTATAATTACGGATTAGGTAGCATTTTAAGTTTATTTATAACTGCCCTTTAACTTCAATCTCTGAGGTGTGGCGGTTTGATTTTGGAGTATATAAATGGCAGTTCAGCAAAACAAAAAGACACCGTCCAAGCGTGGCATGCACCGTTCCCACGACTTTTTGACAAACCCACCATTGGCAATTGAGCCAACGACTGGCGAAGTACATTTGCGTCATCACGTGAGCCCAAACGGTTTCTACCGTGGCCGTAAAGTGATGCCAGCTAAAGGCGAATAATCGCTGCATTAAAGCGTCAAGCTTTAAAACACGCCGCGCAGTAAAATGCGCGGCGTTTGTGTATCTGGCGTAAGCCTCTACTTTTCTGGCGCAAGCTGAGCTGTTTGATAGCAATGCAGTGTCAAAAAGTAAATTTGGGAAATAACATGACAACTGGTCAACACGCGCATTCACAAGAAGTAGTGATTGCCATTGATGCCATGGGAGGAGATCACGGTCCGCATGTGACTGTGCCCGCGGCAGTGCGTATTTTGAACGAAAATCCTAATCTCAATATCATTCTGGTGGGCCTGCAAGATGCTGTAGAAGCTGAATTGAAGGCTTTGCATGTGTCACCTGGCCCGCGTTTGCGCGTGCATCATGCCAGTGAAGTGGTGCTGATGGATGAATCACCGCAAAGCGCGATGAAGAATAAAAAAGATTCTTCCATGCGCGTGGCAATCAATATGGTGAAAACTGGCGAGGCGCAAGCCTGTGTGAGCGCTGGTAACACGGGTGCCTTGATGGCGACTGCTCGTTTTGTGCTCAAAACCTTACCTGGCATCGACAGGCCAGCCATTGCGTCTACCTTGCCTTCTGAGAAGGGTAGCACGTTTATGCTCGACCTCGGTGCCAATGCGGACTGTACGCCTGAACACCTGTACCAGTTTGCCATTATGGGCGCGATGGTGGTGAGCTGTATCAGCAATAAACCCAATCCTACCGTTGGCTTGCTCAATATTGGTTCCGAAGATATTAAAGGCAATGAAGTCGCCAAGCAGGCGGCCGAATTGCTGCGTGGCAGCCATTTGAATTTTTACGGCAACGTCGAAGGCGATGATATTTTCAAAGGCACGACCGATGTGGTGGTCTGTGATGGTTTCGTCGGTAATGTGGCATTGAAAACCACAGAAGGCCTGGCGCATATGATGGGCAAGTTCCTGACGCAGGAATTCAAGCGTAACTGGTTGACCAAATTGATGGCGCTGGGGGCTTTCCCAGTATTGAAAGCATTTAAAAGACGGCTGGATCCGCGTCGTTACAATGGCGCCAGCTTTTTGGGCCTGCGCGGCATTGTTGTGAAAAGCCATGGCGGGGCGGATAGTGTCGGCTTTTACCATGCGATTCACGTGGCCATGGAAGAGGCGCAGAGCGGTATTTTAAAGCGTATTCAGGCACAGCTTGAGATTGAGCACCTGACGACTTCCGAGCAGTCTTGAACTGCATTCAGCTAGGTAATTTGACCCAATTAAGGCATAATCGTACGGATGATTAACGCACGCATCGCAGGCACTGGCAGCTATCTGCCAGCCAATATTTTAACCAACGCCGACCTGGAAAAGATGGTTGATACCACCGATGAGTGGATCTTTGCCAGGACCGGTATCAAACAGCGTCACCGGGTCACCGATGAGCGCACCAGCGACCTGGCCACGCATGCCGCCCGCAATGCCATTGAGGCGGCAGGCATTCAGGCGCAAGACATTGACCTGATCATTGTGGCCACCACCACGCCGGACAAGATTTTCCCGAGTGTTGCCACCATGGTGCAGCGCAAGCTGGGTATCAGCGGCTGTCCTGCCTTTGATGTGCAGGCTGTGTGTAGTGGCTTTGTCTATGCGCTGACCACCGCCCATCAATTTATCAAGTCCGGCCAATCCCGCAATGTGCTGGTGATTGGCGCAGATACCTTTACGCGTATCACCGACTACACAGACCGTAGCAACTGCATCTTGTGGGGCGATGGCGCCGGTGCAGTCATTCTGCAAGCCAGCGAAGCGCCTGGCGTGCTCTCTACGCATATCCATGCCGATGGCAATTACGAAACCTACCTGCATGTGCCGCGCAATGCCGATGGCCCGGACACTGTGGTGATGGAAGGCAATGCCGTGTTTAAAATGGCGGTGAATACGCTGGACCAGATTGTGGATGAGACGCTGGAAGCGAATCATATGCAAAAGTCTGACATCGACTGGCTGGTGCCGCATCAGGCCAATATCCGCATTTTGCAAGCGACCGCCAAAAAACTGGATCTGCCGATGGAAAAAGTGGTGATTACGGTGGATAGACACGGTAACACTTCAGCAGCATCCATCCCGTTAGCACTAGACACTGCGGTGCGCGACGGCCGTATCCAGCGCGGGCAGATTTTGCTCATGGAAGCCTTTGGTGGTGGATTTACCTGGGGTTCAGCGCTGGTTAAGTATTAATCGACCATATCGTTTACCTACAGGCGATGCATAGCATAGCCTGCATTTTGTTTTAGTCTTTACGCGAAAAAATTATGTCTAAATTTGCTTTCTTCTTTCCAGGCCAGGGCTCGCAGTCTGTTGGCATGATGCAAGGCTTAGAAGCCCATGCCATCGTTAAACAAACTTTTGATGAGGCTTCTACGGTATTGGGCGTCGATTTTTGGAAAATGGCGACAGAAGCCAATGACGAAATTAACCTGACCGAAAATACTCAGCCTATCATGTTGACAGCTGGTGTCGCCACCTGGCGCGTCTACCAGGCATTGGGCGGCAAGTTGCCAACCGCCATGGCTGGTCACAGCCTGGGCGAATATACCGCGCTGGTTGCAGCCGGTGCCATTTCATTCGCAGATGCGTTGCCACTGGTCAAGTTTCGTGCGCAGGTTATGCAGCAAGCCGTGCCAGAAGGTCAGGGCGCCATGGCCGCTATTTTAGGTCTGGATGATGATACGGTACGTGCCGTGTGCACCGAAGCTGCGCAAGGCCAGGTGGTGCAGGCTGTGAACTTTAACTCGCCAGGCCAGGTGGTGATTGCCGGTGACAAGGCTGCCGTAGAGCGTGGCATGGAGCTGGCCAAAGCGAAAGGTGCCAAACGTGCCTTGCCGTTGCCTGTGAGCGTGCCGTCGCACTGTGACTTGATGAAGCCTGCGGCAGATAAATTGCGTGAATATCTGCAAAATGTGGCTGTGCAAGCCCCGGTGGTACCAGTACTGCACAATGCTGATGTGGCTGCGTATAGCGATGCTGCCCAAATTAAAGACGCGCTGGTGCGCCAATTGCATAGCCCGGTACGCTGGGTAGAGACCGTACAACAATTGGCCTCACAAGAAGTATTGAGCGCTGCGGAATGTGGACCAGGCAAGGTGCTGGCTGGTTTAGCCAAACGCATTGTGGCGGACATGACTTGCGTTGCGCTCGTGAATGATGAATCTGTGCAGGCATTTGCTGCGCAATAAGGGGGATGAATATGTCAAATCAACAAGTAGCATTGGTGACCGGTGCCAGCCGTGGTATTGGGGCTGCGATTGCGCAAGCCTTGGGTAAACAAGGTGCTTTTGTGGTGGGTACGGCGACCTCGGCCAGTGGCGCAGAGGCAATCACTGCGCATTTGAAAGCCGCTGGCGTGAATGGTATTGGCCTGGCGCTGGACGTCACGCAGCCTGAGCAAATCGAAGCAGTGTTAAAGCAGATTGCTGAACAGCACGGCGAAGTTTCTATTCTGGTGAACAATGCCGGTATTACTAAAGATACCTTGTTGATGCGCATGAAGGATGAAGATTGGGATGCGGTATTAAATACCAATCTGAAGTCGGTTTTCCGTATGAGCCAGGCTGTGCTGCGCCCGATGATGAAAGCACGTCAGGGCCGCATTATCAATATTTCCAGCGTGGTTGGCCATATGGGCAACGCAGGCCAGACCAATTATGCGGCGGCTAAAGCGGGCATGACCGGTTTTACCAAATCGATGGCGCAAGAGGTTGGTAGCCGTGGTATTACGGTTAACTGTGTGGCGCCTGGCTTTATCGAAACAGACATGACTGCCGAGTTGCCAGAAGAGATTAAAGCCAAAATGCTGGAGCGCATTGCGGTAGGCCGTTTAGGCCAGGTGGATGAAATTGCGGCCACGGTGGCTTTCCTGGCATCGCCAGCAGCGGCTTACATTACTGGTGAAACCATTCATGTCAATGGCGGTATGTACTGCGCTTAATATATAGTTTCTTTGGTATTCTGGGCAAGTTTTGCTAGAATATCGGTTTACTGAACACGACACTTATCAACAAAGGGGTATTTTAGATGTCCGACATCGAACAACGCGTAAAGAAAATCGTTTGTGAACAATTAGGTGCAAACGAAGCTGACGTTAAAAACACATCATCTTTCGTAGATGATCTGGGTGCAGATTCTCTGGACACCGTAGAATTGGTGATGGCTTTGGAAGAAGAATTCGATTGCGAAATTCCTGACGACGAAGCAGAAAAAATCACAACAGTGCAGCAAGCGATTGACTACGTCAACGCAAACCTCAAGTAATTCATTGACTTCATTCTTCAATCAGCCCTCGCAAGAGGGCTGATTTTCTATTATGACGAAACGCAGAGTAGTAGTAACTGGCTTGGGCGTGGTGTCTCCAGTAGGGATTGGTACCCAAACCGCTTGGGACAATCTGGTTGCTGGTCAATCAGGCATTACCCGCATCACCAAATTTGATCCCACACCATTCGCTTCGCAAATTGCGGGCGAGGTCAAAGGCTTTAACGCTGAAGACTTTATTCCAGCCAAAGATGCCCGCCGTATGGATACGTTTATCCAGTATGGCCTCGCAGCTGGTCTGGAAGCTTTCCGCGACTCTGGCCTGGAAGTGACGGATGCCAATGCCGAGCGCATCGGCGTAACCATCGGTTCTGGCATTGGTGGTTTGGGTCTGATCGAGTCCACAAACGACAGTTATGATGAAGGTGGCCCACGCAAGATCTCGCCATTCTTTATTCCTGGCACCATTATCAATATGATTTCAGGCAACCTGTCGATCATGCTGGGCTTAAAAGGCCCGAATATCGCCGTGGTGACGGCCTGTACCACAGGCACACACAGCATTGGCGAAGCCGCACGTATGATTGAGTACGGTGATGCTGATGTCATGGTCGCTGGTGGCGCTGAAGCTGCGATCACCGAGCTGAGTGTGGGTGGCTTTGCCTCTGCGAGAGCCTTGTCTAATCGCAATGATGATCCGGCAACGGCCAGCCGTCCCTGGGATAAAGACCGTGATGGCTTTGTCATCGGCGAAGGTGCTGGGGTGATGGTGCTCGAAGAATATGAGCACGCCAAAGCACGTGGTGCGAAAATCTACGCTGAAGTGGCTGGCTATGGTTTAAGTGCCGATGCCTATCACATGACCGCGCCAAATATGGACGGCCCACGTCGCTCTATGGTAAACGCTCTGAAAAATGCAGGCGTCAATCCTGACCAGGTGCAGTTTATGAATGCGCACGGCACTTCAACACCGTTGGGTGATACCAACGAAACTAATGCGATTAAAGCCACGTTTGGCGATCACGCTTATAAACTGGTGGTGAACTCCACCAAGTCTATGACGGGTCACTTGCTGGGCGGCGCCGGTGGTTTGGAGTCTGTCTTTACGGTGTTATCTATCTACAACCAGATTTCACCACCGACGATTAACTTGTTTAATCAGGATCCTGAATGCGATCTGGATTACTGTGCCAATACCGCACGTGATTTGCAGATTGAATATGCCCTGAAAAACAACTTCGGCTTTGGTGGTACTAACGGTAGCCTGTTGTTCAAGCGCGTTTAGTTCATTTGATGCCAAATAAAAAAGCCAGCATATGCTGGCTTTTTTATTGCGTGCTAATCGCTTATTTCAATACAGCCAGCGCAGCAGCGTAGTTAGGCTCATCAGCAATCTCGCCTACCAGTTCGCTATGCAATACTTGGTTGTTTTCATCCAGTACAACCACTGCACGTGCTGTTAAGCCCGCCAGGCTGCTGTCAGTGATAAATACACCGTAGTCGGTAGCAAACTTGGCAGTGTCACGGAAAGTTGACAGGGTCACTACGTTTTCCAGGCCTTCTGCGCCGCAGAAACGGCTTTGTGCAAACGGCAGGTCAGCAGACACACACAATACAACGGTGTTGTTCACGCTGCTGGCTTCTTTGTTGAACGTGCGTACAGAAGTCGCGCAAGTTGGTGTATCAATGCTAGGGAAAATGTTGAGAACTTTGCGCTTGCCTGCATAAGCATCCAGACCAACCAGGTTGCGCTTGGCATCTGCCAGTTGAAAAGCCGGGGCAGCATCGCCTGCAGCCAAAAATTTACCGCCAACGGCGACCGGGTTACCTTTAAGCGTTACGCTTGCCATAATTGTCTCCAAAACATTGATGAATGAGTGTTAAACGAGCACTTTAACGTGTCAGTCGATGTCAATCAACCACATAAAAAGTAAGGGAATCACTTTTGCAGGACAGCCAGGGCGGCAGCGTAGTCAGGCTCGCTGGTTAATTCTTTGACCAGTTCCACATGCAGCACACGGTCTTGTTCGTCGGCAACAATGAGTGCGCGCGCTGGCAAGCCCGCCAGTTTGCTGGTCATCATCAATACGCCATAGTTTTTAAGCATGTCGCGGCCGCGCATGGTTGAGAGATGAATGGTGGTGGACAGGTTTTCTGCGGCGCAGAAACGCGTCATGGTGAAGGGCAGGTCAGGGGAGATATGCAGCATGACCGTGTTCGGTAAGTTTGTCGCCAGACTGTCTAGCGTACGCACACTGTTGGCACTGGTTGAGGTGTCTATGCCAGGAAAAAAATGCAGGATTTTGCGCTGGCCACTAAACGCCTCCAATGACACGTCTTCCAGGTCATGGTTAACCAGTTGAAAGAAGGGTAGTGTTTGCCCCAGGCTCGGTAAATCGTCTTCAACCAGTATCGGGTCGTCCAGTAAAGCAGTGGCATTCGGCATATCTGTTATCTATTCACAAAAACGTCAGACATCATAGAGCATAACGCCGATAGGTTAAGTTTTTTATCATATGTTAACCAGTATGGCTGGCATGGATGAATCCGGGTTTTTAACGCTGTCAACCAGATTATTTGCACGCGTTATAGGTACAAAAAAGCAGGTTGGCGGTTAAAATAAAGCCATGGAAGCGTCTGAAATTCCCATCATTCAACCAGCATTTATTCATCTGCGCTGTCACAGTGAGTACTCCATTGTGGACGGCACAGTGCGCATTGACGACTATGTCAAAGCCGCCAAAAACGATGCAATGCCTGCCATTGCGCTCACCGACCTTGCCAATCTGTTTGGGGCAGTCAAATTCTATAAGGCTGCCCGTGGTAAGGGCCTGAAACCGCTGCTGGGTTGCGATGTCTGGATCGAAAATACGGTGCAGCGTGATCAACCGCACCGCTTGCTGTTGCTGGTGCAGAACCAGCAAGGCTATCGTCATTTGTGTGAGTTGTTATCCAGTGCTTATCTAGAAAACCAGTACCGCGAACGGGCAGAAATAAAAGCTGAGTGGCTGCTGGAAAAGAATGCCGGACTGTTAGTACTTTCAGGTTTTGCAGCAGGCGATGTTGGCCAGGCTTTGCAGGCTGGCAATCATGCGCTCGCCTTGCAATATGCACAGCAATGGGCGCAGGTATTTGCTGGCCGCTATTATCTCGAAGTGCAACGTGTGCATGAGGCTGGCACGCCTGAAGCTTATGCGCAGGAACAGCTGATACAGCAAACCGTATTAGTCGCGCAGCAGCTTGATTTACCCGTGGTCGCTACGCATCCAGTGCAGTTCCAGACGCCAGACGACTTTATGGCACATGAAGCCCGCACCTGTATTGCAGAAGGCTATGTGCTGGCGGATAACCGCCGTCCCCGCAAGTTTGTTGCCACACAATATGTGAAAACCCAGGCGGAGATGCAGGCCCTATTTGCCGATATGCCGCTGGCCTTGCAGAACTCGGTAGAGATTGCCAAACGCTGCAACTTGACGCTGACCTTAGGCAAAAACTACCTGCCGGACTTCCCGACACCGAACGGCGAAAGCCTGGACCAATACCTTATTGACCAGTCCAAACTTGGCTTGGAACACCGCCTGGCCTATTTATATCCAGACGAGCAACAGCGCGAAGCCAAACGCCAGGAATATGAAGAGCGCTTGCAGTTCGAGTGCAATATCATCGTGCAGATGGGGTTCCCGGGTTACTTCCTGATCGTGGCGGACTTTATTAACTGGGCCAAAAATAACGGTGTGCCAGTGGGGCCGGGGCGGGGCTCTGGTGCGGGTTCGCTGGTCGCTTACAGCTTGGGCATTACCGACCTGGATCCGCTTAAATACAACCTGCTGTTTGAGCGTTTCCTCAACCCTGAGCGGGTTTCCATGCCCGACTTCGATATTGACTTCTGTATGGAAGGGCGAGATCGCGTCATCGATTACGTCAAGCATAAATATGGCTTGGCATCGGTGTCACAGATCGCCACCTTCGGTACCATGGCCGCGAAGGCGGTGATTCGTGACGTGGGCCGCGTGCTCGATTTGCCATTTAACTTTGTTGATGGCATTGCCAAGCTCATCCCCATGGAGTTAGGCATCACCTTGGAAGGCGCGCTGGAAAAAGAGCCGCAACTCCAGGAGCGCCGTGAAAAAGAAGAAGAGGTCGCAGAATTACTTTCTTTAGCGCTGCGCCTGGAAGGCTTGGTGCGTAACATCGGCATGCACGCTGGTGGCGTGTTGATTGCCCCAGGCAAGATTTCTGACTTTTCGCCGGTATATTGCCAACCTAATGGCGAAAGCCTGGTCAGCCAGTACGATAAAGACGACGTGGAAGCGGTCGGCCTGGTCAAGTTCGACTTCTTGGGCCTGCGGACGCTGACCATCCTCAATATGGCGTTGGAAAATGCCAATGCCCAGCGCGCGCAGGAAGAGTTGCCGCCGCTGAGTTTTGAAACCATTCCGCTGGATGATAAACGCAGTTACCACTTGCTTAAAACCGCTAATACCACGGCGGTGTTCCAGCTAGAATCGCGCGGCATGAAGGACATGCTCAAGCAAGCCAAGCCAGACTTGTTTGAAGATATTATTGCGCTGGTGGCCTTGTATCGTCCGGGCCCAATGGACCTGATTCCTGACTTCTGCCGTCGCAAACACGGTACACAACGGGTGGAGTATCCGCATGCCTCCACTGAGTCTATCCTGAAAGAAACCTACGGCATTGCCGTGTATCAGGAGCAGGTGATGCAGATCGCGCAGGTGGTGGCCGGGTATAGCCTGGGTGGCGCTGACTTGCTGCGGCGTGCCATGGGTAAGAAAAAGCCTGAGGAAATGGTGCAGCAGCGCGAAATTTTCAACGAAGGCGCACAAAAAAATGGCTTAACGTTGCAGCAGTCTAATGACCTGTTTGACTTGCTGGAAAAGTTTGCGGGCTATGGCTTTAACAAGTCGCACGCCGCAGCTTATGCGCTGGTTGCCTATCACACCGCGTATCTCAAGGCACATTACCCGGCGGCGTTCCTTGCCGCAACCATGTCCGCCGACATGAACAACACCGACAACGTGCATACGTTTTTCGATGATTGCGGCGCCAATCATGTTGAGGTGTTGCCGCCGGATATCAACGCCAGTATCTACCAGTTTAAACCGCTAAATGCGCAGCAGGTGTTATATGGGCTGGGGGCGATTAAAGGCACCGGCCTGGCCGCGATTGAGTTGATCATGGCGTCGCGCCAGGCACAAGGGCCGTTTAAGGATATCTTTGATTTTTGCCAGCGTCTGGACCTGCGCAAGGTGAACCGCCGCGTGATTGAGTCTCTGATCCGTGCCGGGGCGTTTGACAAGCTGGAGCAAAACCGCGCCGCCTTGCTGGCCGGGCTGGATATGGCGATTAGTGTCGCCGAGCAGAGTGCCGCGCATGCAGGGCAGGATTGCCTGTTTGGCGGCGTGGTTGAAACCACCCATGCCTTGCCTGGCATTGCGCCGTGGAGCCCGGAGCAAGCATTGGTCGAGGAGAAAGTGGCACTTGGTTTTTACCTGAGTGGCCACCCGTATTTAAGCTACAAGCCACAGTTGGGACCGTTTATTAAAGGTAATCTCAGCGAGCTCGCTCCGCAAGAGCAGCCTAAATTGCTGGCCGGCGTGGTGATGGGCGTGCGCGTGCGTATGACCCAGCGTGGCAAGATGGCGATTGTGACACTGGATGACGCCGTTGGCCGCGTGGATGTTGTGGTCGGCGCTGAGTTGCTGACGCAGCATGCGCAGTGGATTAAAGACGACCAATTGCTGGTCGTGGAAGGCCGTATCAGCAATGACGAGTTCTCTGGCGGCATTCGTGTCAGTGCCAGAAAGCTCTATGACCTGGCGGCGGTGCGCAACCGCTTTGCGCAAATGCTCACGTTGAGCTGCAATGGCAGTTCTGATGTGCAACGGTTGATGAATGTGCTGACACCTTACCGTTATGCGGGCGAAGAGCAAAAGCGTTGCCCGATCAAGGTCGACTACCATAACCAGTCGGCGCAAGTGAGCCTGATGTTGGGCGATGACTGGCAAGTCGTCCTGCATGACGACCTGTTGCAGAATTTGCAGGGCTGGTTGTCAAAAGAAAACGTCAAAATCCTTTATAATGCCTGAACTTTTTTTCTAAGAATTCACACTGGAATTCATTATGAGTGCAAAACGTCTCACGCCTAGTAAACTGACTTATCTCGATTTTGAGCAGCCGATTGCGGCCCTCGAAAAGCGTATTGAAGCTTTGCAAGTTTCACACGATGAACATGACTCGCTGGATATTTCCAAAGAGCTGGACTTGCTGCAAAAGAAAAATACCAAGCTGTTGCAAGATACTTATCAAAACCTGAGTGCCTGGCAAATTTCCCAGGTAGCCCGCCATCCGCAACGTCCTTACACCATTGATTACATCAATGCCTTGTTTACCGACTTCCAAGAGTTGCACGGTGACCGTGCATTTGCGGATGACCCGGCGATTGTCGGCGGTATCGCGCGTTTCAAAGGCATTCCGGTGATGGTCATGGGCCATCAAAAAGGCCGTGATATCAAAGAGCGCCAGTACCGTAACTTTGGCATGCCGCGCCCGGAGGGTTATCGTAAAGCCTTGCGCTTATTCCGCCTGGCTGAAAAATTCCACCTGCCACTCATTACCTTTATCGATACCCCAGGGGCTTATCCTGGGATTGGAGCAGAAGAGCGTGGCCAATCAGAAGCGATTGCGCGTAACCTGTATGTGATGGCCGAACTGAAAACCCCAATTATTGGTGTAGTGATCGGTGAGGGTGGTTCAGGCGGCGCGCTGGCATTGGGCGTGGTAGACCATTTGAACATGCTGCAATATTCGACTTACTCCGTCATTTCGCCTGAAGGTTGTGCTTCTATTTTGTGGAAGAGTGCAAGCCGGGCGCCCGATGCAGCTGAAACACTGGGTATCACCGCAGACCGCCTGAAAACCCTGGGTTTGGTTGATAACATTATTAGCGAGCCATTGGGTGGCGCACACCGTAACTACGAAGAGGTGATGGAGCGTATTGGCCAAGCCATCGCCCAGCAACTTAAAACTTTGCAAGCCAAAAAAATGCCGCAACTGCTGGAGTCACGCTACCAGCGCTTGATGAGTTACGGTAAGTTCAAAGCCAGCGGTGAAAAATAGCATGTCCCTTCTGCCTCAGTTGGAAAATGTCATTAAGACCTTTCTGGCTGGGGCCGAGAATGCCACGCCGCATTCCCAGCCACCGCATCTGCTGCTTGCGCTCAGCGGTGGTGTGGATTCTATTGTGCTGCTGCACACCTTGTCGCAGCTATCCTCCTCGCTATCTTTTAGCTTATCCGCCATGCACGTGCACCATGGCCTGAGTCCGCATGCGGATGCCTGGTTGCAGATGTGTGAACAGCTTTGTGGTGAGCACAACATCCCTTTTTATAGTGAAAAAGTGCATGTCGATTTGCAAAGCGGCCTGGGCGTTGAAGCTACCGCACGCGATGCGCGTTACCAGGCATTAGAACGAGTGCGCCAGCAATTGGCCGCGGATGCCATTGTCACGGCACATCACATGCAGGATCAGGCCGAAACATTATTGCTGCAGCTAGTGCGTGGTGCAGGGGTAAAAGGCCTGAGCGCCATGAGCCATTGGGATGCGGAACGTTACCTGCTTAGGCCGTTATTGGCGGTGCCTAAGGCTGAGTTGCTGCAATATGCCACTACCCAGCAATTAAAATGGGTAGAGGACGAGAGTAATACTGACATCAGTTATGACCGCAACTTCATGCGCCAAAAAGCCATGCCTGTGTTGCGCGAGCGTTATCCGCAACTGGACAGTGCCTTGCTACGAAGTGCCAGCCATCTTGCTGATGCCCAGCTTTTGCTGGACACACTAGCGCAGCAGGACTTGCTGCAATGCGATGTGCGGGAGGAGTGGTTAGGGCAGTCAATTGATATCCCGCATCTGCACTCGCTGGGCGACGTGCGTGCAAAAAACCTGTTACGCTTCTGGTTCCAGCAGCGCCAATTACGCATGCCGAATACCGAGCAATTACAGGATTACTGGAAACAACTGTCCTCGGTGAAGCCACACCGCTATCTGCATTTACCATTGCAAGGGCAGGCGGCAGACCGCCGCGCTTATCTGCATCATTATCAGCAGCGTCTGTACTGCGTTGCTAAACCAGCCGCATTGCCGCAAACGCCATTGGTCTGGCAAGGCCATCAAACGCAGACCTGGGGCGACTGGCAAGTGCAGTTCAAAGTCAGTAAAGGACGTGGTATCGCCCTGGCCAGGCTAGGTATTTCGCCTGCTGCCATTACTCTGAATAAGCGCTATGGCCAGCCGATTCCGTTGCCTGAAGGCTTGTCATTGTTGATTACGCCGAGGACGGGCGGTGAGGTATTGCAGCCTGATGCCAAGCGCCCCAGACGCGAATTAAAAGTCATTTTCCAAATGCTGGGGATTCCACCCTGGCAGCGTGCTTTTTATCCAGTGGTTCAAGTCGCCACAACTCAACCTACCGCCTCACAAACGCTGGTAGCTTTAGCTGCGCTTGCAGTCGATGAAGCTTGGCGTCCAGGCCGTAATGCTTACGGCCTTGAAGTTTTCCTCACCCCCCTTCGTTAATTGACATATTGGTTGTAAATAACCACCAAAAACCATAAAATTGGTTGTATATAGCCAATTTTATGGTTGATATCCACCAAGATAATTCTATTTAATTGATTTCAATGATCTTTTTATTGCAGACATAAACGGAACAGTTTTTGCTGTTAAAGGAGTGCTTTTTAATAAAATATTTTTACAAAAGTATTCTCGGGAAATAAAAGGATCATACGTTATGAATAAAAATACCATCAAGCCATTGCTGCTTGCCATTGTGTCTGCTTATGCAGCGCAGGCAATGACTGTGCAGGCTGAGGACGTTAAATTGGAAAAGGTTGAGGTTGTGGGCACCACACCGCTGCCAGGTGTCGGTCTGCCACTGGAAAAAGTGCCTGCCAACGTGCAGTCCGCCAAGGGCAAGCAGATTGTGAATCAGCATAGCAATACCATCGCTGATTTTATGAATAACAACCTGGTGGGGGTGAGTGTCAATGAAACCCAGAACAACCCGTTTCAGCCAGATGTCTTGTTCCGTGGCTTTACTGCATCGCCATTGCTCGGGACTCCACAAGGCCTGTCTGTGTTTGTGGATGGTGTTCGTGTGAATGAGCCTTTCGGCGATGTGGTCAACTGGGATTTAATTCCGGTGAATGCGATTGCTAACATGAACTTGATTCCTGGCTCTAACCCTGTTTTTGGCTTAAACACGCTGGGGGGCGCTTTGTCTGTCACGACAAAAAATGGCCGTACCCACAAAGGTGGCGCGATTGAAACGAGCTTTGGTTCATGGGGTCGTAAAAACACTTCTGCTGAATTTGGCGGTGTATCAGAAGATAACTCAGTCGATTACTTTATTTCTGGCAACTACTTTGACGAAGATGGCTGGCGTGATTATTCGCCAAGCACGGTCAAGCAACTGTTTGGCAAAGTGGGCTGGCAAAATGAAACGACACGCCTGGAGTTAAGCTATACCGGTGCCGACAACAATATGATTGGTAACGGCTTGGTGCAAAAAGAGCTGATCCAGGATTTTGGCCGCAGCAGCATCAATACGCGCCCTGACCAAACCAAAAACAGCATGAACTTTCTGAATTTGAATGGTAGCCACTGGTTTAACGACGATGTGCAGTTAACCGGTAATGTGTATTTCCGCCAATCTAACCGCAAAACCTTGAACGGTGATGTGAATGATGATTTCAACGGCTCGGGTGCGCTGGATTTAGACGCGAATGGTGAAATTGATAGTACTGAGTTGGCCGCTGCGCTTGCAGCTTGCCAGGCTGGCACTAACTCTGAGGAGACTTGTTCAGGGGCATTGAACCGCAGCAATACGCGTCAAAGAGGACATGGCTTTAATACCCAGTTGACCTTTAACCAGCCACTGTTTGAGAAGAAAAACCAGTTCATTGTGGGCGCTGGCTATGACTTTTCCAAAATCAAGTTTTCGCAATCTACTGAATTTGGCCTCATTAATGCCTCGCGTGGTGTGGATGCATTGGGGGAGCTGAGCGATGAAGCTGCTGTGAAACTGAATGGCAGAACCACTAGCTGGGGTGCATTTGTGACGGATACTTTGTCATTGACTGACCAATGGCATTTAACCATGTCTGGCCGCTACAACCATATCAAGGTTGAAAACCGTGACCGCCTGATTCCGGACGTTACTGATCCTGAGTCATTGTCTGGTAACCATAGCTTTAACCGCCTCAATCCTTCCGTTGGCCTGAACTTTACGCCTACACAAGCATTGACCATGTACGGTAGCTATAACGAAGGCATGCGTGCACCAACCTCTATGGAGTTAGGTTGTGCAAACCCGGCTGTGCCTTGCAAACTGCCAAATGCGATGGCAGGGGATCCGCCGTTGAAAAAAGTGGTGGCGAAAACCTTTGAAGTGGGTGCCCGAGGCCAGTTAACCGATAACATTCGTTGGTCTACAGCGGTATATCGCACTGAAAACCATGACGATATTCAGTTCATTGCCACCAACGCGACCAATGGCATGGGCTATTTTGACAATGTTGGTAAAACCCGTCGCGTAGGTCTGGATGCTGGTTTGAATGGGGTGACTGGCGATTTGTCATGGAACGTGGGCTATAGCTTTGTGCGTGCGACTTACCAAACACCTTTTGAAATCACCAATCAGGTGAACTCGTCTTCTGACGGCACGGCTATTCAGGTTAGCAAAGGCGATCGCTTGCCTAACCTGCCTGAGCATGCCCTGAAACTGCGTTTCCAATACCAAGTGACGTCGCAATGGTCTGTGGGTAGCAATATCAACACCTATTCAGACGTATATGTGCGTGGTAACGAGAACAACAGGCATCGTGCCAATGATGGTGATGATGAGCACGTACAGGATTCTGGCAAAGTGGGTGGTTTCACCATCGTTAATATCGATACCCGTTACCGTTTCGGCAGCAGTGGTTGGCAGTTCTTTGCTAAAGCTATCAATATTTTTGACAAAGAATATGCAACAGGTGGCTTGCTGGGCGAAAACTGGATTGAAGGCGGTCAGTTCTCTGGTAATGAAGAACCTTCCAAATTGCTGATGATAGGCGCGCCTCGCGCGGGCTGGTTGGGCTTCCGTTACGAGTTCGGTGCCAAACCATCATTAGCCAGTTACGACCGTGACTAAATAGCAATCATTAAGGACGACGCGTGCTTTCACAAATTTCATCATCCACGGATAAATCGGTTTTTTTACCCTTTAAGAAAAAAATCTTGTTGGTAGAAGACGAAGTGCTGTTTGCCAAGGCGGTGGTTAAACGCCTTCAGAAAGCCGGGTTTGAGTGTGAGCACGCAGAATCTTTGCATGACGCCAGGTTGCTGGTGAAACAGTTTGAACCGGATATGGCGCTGCTGGATATGCGCCTGCCGGATGGAAACGGCCTGGACTTATTGTCCGACTTTGTGGCCAAGAATATCAATACCATCGTTATGACCGCATTTGGCGATGTAACGGATGCCGTCAATGCCATCAAACTGGGTGCCATTGATTATTTGAAAAAACCCATTGATCTTGAAGAATTACTGCTCATTATTCAAAAGAATGAGAAAACCACTGATCTGCAAACCAGCCTGGACTACTCGAGGCAGCGCGATACTATTGCCAATGAATCTGTGCAGTTGATCGGTGAAAGTGCCGCTATGCAAAGCGTGCGGCAGCAAATTACCCGTATTGCTCAGTTGAGCTCGCTCAGCGATGCTGTGCAACCTACGGTGCTGATCACTGGTGAAACAGGGACTGGTAAAGATGTCGTCGCGCGCTATTTGCACGCCAGTTGCGCGAATCATGACAAGCCTTTTGTGCATGTGGATTGTGCCTCGTTGCCGGCAGAGCTCATTGAAAGTGAGTTGTTTGGCCATGAAAAGGGCGCATTTACCAATGCAGTGGCTTCCCGTCCGGGCCTGATTGAGTCTGCCGAAGATGGCACATTGTTTTTAGATGAAATCGGCGAGTTACCGTTGGGGTTGCAGGCGAAATTGCTGAATGTGCTGGAGCGCAGAATGGTGCGCCGCCTTGGCTCCACCAAAGAGCGCCCGGTGCAGGCACGTATTATTGCGGCGACTAACCGTGATTTGTACCAGATGTCTAGTGAAGGGCGCTTCCGCTCAGACCTGTATTACCGTTTAAACGTCATCACTATGCAGATGCCGCCGCTGCGTGACCGTGGCCAGGATGTGCTGTTATTGGCCAATTACTTCAGGCAGATGACGGAAAAGCGTTATGCGTTGCCAAACCATGAATTTAGCGTGGCGGCACTGATGGCCATACAAGGCTACCACTGGCCTGGCAATGTGCGTGAAATGCGTCACCAAATCAGCCGGGCAGTGTTGATGTGCACGCAGGCCATGATTTCAGAACACGATCTGGGCTTGCCACAGCTGGCTGCAGTCAACGCCAATACATCTATGCAAGGTGAAGCGCAGGTCACATTAGATGGCGCTGAAAAAGCGATGTTGCTGAATGCTTTGGAGCAGTCCCGCAATAATGTTTCCAAAGCGGCACGCCTGCTGGGGATTACCCGCATGACCATGCGCTACCGCATGGACAAACACGGTATTTCCGTCTGATGGCTGGTGAACAAAGAAGGCACAAAACCATTTTCAGTTCAATCACTTAGCTGGTCTATGTGGTCTGCATGAGGACTATTGACAAGCATGCGTATTAGGCATAAGGTCATCAGACATTCTTATAACGATGATGAGGAGCGGAGTATGTCAGTCAGTCGATTGTGTAGTGCCATGTTACTCGCATTAACAGTCAGCCATCAGGCCTTTGCGGCAAGCTATAACGTCAGTGCTTACGACAATAGTATTGCGCAGGGAGTGGGGGCAGGTCTGGATACCATTACGCTGAACGCAGGCGATGTGTTCAATATTTCTGTCAGTGTTGATGATTTATGGAGTGCTGGGGCATTGCCTCGGTTCTCTACTGCAAATGGCTTGAATGGCGATTTGTATGCCACGGCGACGGATGACTCTGGTCAATCTGTAGGTACTTTGATCGGGATTAACTACGGACCGGTGACCATGGATGGTTTTACAGCCAACTTCGGCCAGTTGGTAGGCCGCATCGGTAATACGTATATCGCATTAGGTACCAGTTATAGTGGTGTTGCGGCTGAAAGTGGCGTGTTGAAGCTGTATTACTGGGATTCGAATTTTGGCGATAACGCTGGCCAGATTGCAGTCAATGTGACGACTGTACCCGAGCCTGAAAATGCCGCCATGATGTTTGCCGGTTTGGCGGCCATCGGCCTGTTAGCAAGACGCAAGTCACGTTAACAGCGCTTGATCATTCAAAACCTCGCTCTGGCGAGGTTTTTTGTTATTGGCCGGGCTTTTGCAAGTGAGGTGTTTGCTGACATAAATCAACGACGATCAGGTGTCAGTCTAAGGCTGCATGGTATCATTGCATTTTTACAGTGGAGCTGAAAATGATTGGTACCCCGTTGAGCGCAAATGCGACCAAAGTCATGCTATTAGGCAGTGGTGAGCTTGGTAAAGAGGTGATTATTGCCTTGCAGCGTTTGGGGGTAGAAGTCATTGCGGTCGATCGCTACGAACATGCGCCTGGCCATCAGGTGGCGCATCATGCTTACGCGATTGATATGACAGATGCCACGGCGTTGAAAGCCCTGGTTAATCAGGTCAAGCCACATTACATCGTGCCAGAAATCGAGGCCTTGAATACCGAGGCGCTGGCTGAGATTGAGGCCACTGGTGTGACTGTCGTGCCTACCGTGCGCGCAGTGCAGCTGACGATGAACCGTGAAGGTATCCGTCGCCTGGCTGCCGAAGAATTAAGTTTGCCAACATCCCCTTATGCGTTTGCCCGCTCTGAGGCAGAGCTGCAAGCAGCGATTGATGGTGGCATTGGCTATCCTTGCTTTATCAAACCTACCATGTCTTCGTCAGGCAAAGGCCAATCACGTATTACGCAAGCATCTGAAGTCAAAACGGCCTGGGAGTACGCTGCCAGCGGCGGCCGCGTTAATCAGGGCGTGGTGATTGTCGAAGGCCAAATTGATTTTGATTATGAAATTACCCTGCTGACCGTGCGTGCCAAGAATGTATCCGGCCAGATTGAAACACACTTCTGTGCGCCGATTGGCCATGTGCAGAAGCAGGGCGATTATGTAGAAAGCTGGCAACCACAGGCCATGCTTCCGCAAGCGTTGAAAAATGCACAAGACATTGCCAAAAAGGTGACAGATGCTTTGGGCGGCCAGGGCCTGTTTGGGGTTGAGTTGTTTGTGAAAGGCGAGCAAGTCTGGTTCTCCGAAGTCAGCCCACGTCCACACGACACCGGCATGGTCACCATGTGTACACAGCGCCTAAACGAATTTGAATTGCATGCACGCGCCATTCTGGGGTTGCCGGTGGATGTGGCGCAGCGTGAAGCTGGCGCCAGTGCCGTGATTTATGGTGGAGCAGACGCGCCTGTGCTTGAGTATCACGGACTGGAAGCCGCCATGTCTGTGCCTAATAGCGAGATCCGCTTGTTTGGCAAGCCAGAGTCGTTTGTGCGCCGCCGGATGGGTGTTGCATTGGCGACGGCAGAGAATACCGAAGCCGCGCGTGAACTTGCCAAGCAGGCGGCAGCGCTGGTGACGCCAAAAGCGGCAGGTTAAGCAGTATGGCAGTGGAGATTCAAGAGCCTAACGCGGCCAAGCAGTCGCTATTTGAATGGCTGGGTGGTGCAGAAAAGGGCGCAGAGACCATACGCAACCTGGTCGAAACCTTTTACGACACCATGGATAGCGATCCAAAAGCGGCGGCTTTGCGTGCCATTCATCAGCCGGATTTAACCGAAGCCCGGGAAAAACTGTTTATGTTTTTAATGGGCTGGACCGGTGGGCCACAGTTGTATATTGAGCGCTACGGCCATCCGCGTTTGCGGGCACGGCATATGCCATTCCCGATTGACGAGTCGGCGCGTGACCAATGGATGTATTGCATGATTAAAGCCATGCATACGTTACAGTTTGAAGAGTCGCTGATGAAGCATATTGCCAACCAGCTTTATGGTGTGGCGGACTTTATGCGTAACCGCGAAGGCTAATAGCCTCAGGTTATGATAAAAAAAGCCCCGTAAAAACGGGGCTTTTTTATGGCTGCTGCCTTGTCTTAAAGCGTGTTGATGGTTTCTACGACCTCAGCTTGGGCAAGTTCATTGCCCTGGGCTTTCTGGCGTGGCTTACCTGCGCTACGCTTGGCCTGGTTGCGCGTTTGCGGCGTGGCTTTAAAACCAAAGCCACCTAACAAGGCTGCAACCACTTTACGCTTGGCGCTAGATGGCTTGGCTGGCACTTGTTTGGGGGCTGCGGCGGCTGCCGAAGGCTGGTAAGGTTGCTGGAACCAGCCATCTTCTGCGCTTGCGGCTTTTGACGGGCGAGGTCTGCTACTACTTGTGTTGATCGTGGCTTTTTCTTTTGGAATCTGCTTTTTAATCAACTTCTCGATGTCGTCGAAGTATTTGGTTTCATCTTCGTCGATGAGTGAGATCGCAATGCCTTTGGCGCCTGCGCGGCCGGTACGGCCAATTCGGTGCACATAGTCTTCCGGTGCCGTTGAGATTTCATAGTTAATCACCAGGGGCAAGTCGCTGATATCCAGCCCGCGTGCCGCTACATCTGTGGCAACCAGGGCGTGAATGGAGCCTGCTTTAAACGCATCCAGTGCTTCAATACGTTCTTTCTGTGATTTGTCACCATGAATGGCGCTACATGGAATCTGGTCACGTTCCAGCGCACGCGCCAGTTTGCTGGCAGAGAGCTTGGTTTTGGTGAACACAATGACTTGCTGGTTGGCGTATTGCTTGAGTAACTGCACCAGGAAGCGCTGTTTCTGGTCGCTATTCACCAGGTAGGCTTTTTGCTCGACATTGTCATTGGTGGCATTGCTGCGCGCCACTTCGATCAAGGTCGGGTTGTTCAAAAAGGCATCGGCCAGTTTTTTGATTTCATCCGAAAACGTCGCTGAAAACATCAGGTTCTGACGCTGTTTAGGCAACAGAGCCAGAATGCGTTTCAGGTCTGGCATAAAGCCCATGTCCAGCATACGATCGGCCTCGTCCAGCACCAGAAACTGCACCTGGCTCAGAGACAGGGTTTTCTGCTCGACATGATCCAGCAAACGGCCGGGCGTAGCGACCAAAATTTCCACGCCCGCTTTTAGGTGCGGCGTTTGGGTTTTGATGTCCACACCACCATACACTACCAGGCTACGTAAAGCGGTGTGCTTGGCGTAGGTTTTGATGTTGTCATAGACCTGTATCGCCAGTTCACGCGTAGGCGCCAATACCAAGGCCCGGATAGGGTGCTTGGCGGGTGAGGTGCTGGTGCTTGAGAGTGGCAACAAGGTGTGCAAAATAGGCAAGGAAAACGCTGCCGTTTTGCCCGTGCCAGTTTGCGCACCTGCCATCAGGTCCATGCGCTGCAGCGCAAGCGGGATGGCTTGTGCTTGAATGGGCGTTGGCGTGGTGTAGCCAGACTCGTCAATCGCCTTTAACAGCGGCTCGGCCAAGCCGAGCGCACGAAAATCTACTGTGGTTTGCTCAGACATAGGCGAGTCTTAGGCAAATGAACGTGGGCGTTTGGCACCACCATTGTCGCCAAATGACTTGCCTGCCGGACGTGGTTTGTTGTTGCCACGGTTGCCGTTAGGGTTGCCAAAGCGCTCCTGGTTGTTGCCTGCAGGACGTGGGCGGCGTTGACCAAACTCGTCAGCCAATGCACGTGCAAACTGGAAGTCGGTATCTTTGTTGTAGTGCTTGCTGTTACCGTTAACTTCTTTGTCCTGTTTTTGCTCAGTCTGGCGTGGCGCACGTGGTTTGTTCCCAAATGCTTCACGTTGACCGGCATCACGGCTGCCTTCACGGGCAGCGCGCTCACCAAATGACTTGTTCTGGCCTGGGCGATCGTCACGACGGAAACCGCCTTTGCCTTGTGGCTTGCCATTGCGTCGGCCGCCACGTTTGCCATCAGCGCCATCATCCATGCGGGCAGCTCGTTTCGGTTCAAAGCCTGCAATCACTTCCGCTTGCAGTTTTTGGCCTGTGTATTGCTCAATTTTGCGCAACAAATGACGGTCCGCGTTTGAGGCGAAAGAAATCGCGACGCCGGTGTTGTTGGCGCGACCAGTACGGCCAATACGGTGTACGTAATCTTCGGCAAACTTTGGCAGGTCGTAGTTAATCACGTGTGAAATGCCTTGCACGTCGATACCGCGTGCAGCCACATCGGTGGCAACCAACACTTTAACGTCGCCATGGCGCAGTTTGGTCAAGGTGCGGTTACGTGCGCCTTGTGTCATGTCGCCGTGCAGCGCTGCGGTGCTATGGCCAGCGGCGTACAAGTCTTCTGCCAGCAAGTCAGCATGACGCTTGGTGCTGGTGAAAATAATGGTTTGGTTGACGTCTGGGGCAATCAGCAAGTGCTCCAGCAATTTGTTTTTGTGGTTCATGTCGTCCACAAAGTGCAGGCGCTGCTCAATGTTGGCGTGACGCTCTTTCTGGCCAGCAACTTGAATCGTCACTGGATTGCGCAAGAAACGTTTGCCAATATCCATAATGCCGTCCAGCGTTGCTGAGAACAGCAGCGTTTGGCGCTCGGCAGGCAGGGCTTCACAAATACGCTCAACATCTGGCATAAAGCCCATGTCCAGCATACGGTCGGCTTCGTCCAGTACCAGCATTTGCAAACGGCTCAAATCAATACGACCACGCTCAAGGTGATCTATAAAGCGGCCTGGGGTTGCCACCAGGATATCCAGTGGCTGTGACAGCAATTTGTTTTGCAATGGGTAAGGCATGCCACCGACGATGCTGATGCAGCGGGCGCGCAAGAATTTACCGTATTTACGCGCAGCGTCATTTACTTGGGCTGCCAGTTCGCGCGTTGGTGTCAGCACCAGGATACGTGGGCCGCGGCTGCGAACCGGATGTTGTGTCGCCAGCAGGTTTAAGGCTGGCAGGGTAAAGGCAGCGGTTTTACCAGTGCCGGTTTGGGCAGAGGCCATGATGTCACGGCCTTGCAAAGCTTCAGGAATAGATTGTGCCTGAATAGGTGTTGGGTTTTCATAGCCTGCGTCGGTCAATGCGCGCAAAATGGAGGGGTCGAGATTTAAATCTGCAAAAGACAAGGAATGTCCCTTTCATCAACAATTAAAAAGGGCGCTAGTAAAGCAATAAAGCAAAGCCAATTAAGCAGCACGACACTAAGAGTAATGTGGTGCAATATTAACTAAGCCAAAGCAACATTTGGGAATGGATGCTTTTACCGGCGCTTGGGCATGGCCACTAACCGATAAAAGAAGATGTGTCATCAAGACTTCATCTAAAGATGATAACCTCAAAATTTCGCGAGTTATCGACAGGTCAGGGCAATGAATTTAAAACAAATGTGGCGGGTCTAGTACCAGCCGTGTTTTAAAGTTGCTCGCAGTATAGCTACTTTATTTTAAAAGTCAAATATTTAAGTTGATTTGTGATAAAATCGCGCCCTTTCCAAACAGATGGCAGTTCACATGGCACGCAACCTTAGAAATATCGCAATTATCGCGCACGTTGACCACGGTAAAACAACCATGGTCGATAAACTACTTCAACAATCAGGTACCTTTGCCTCACACCAAGCGGTCACTGAGCGCGTGATGGATAGCAACGATCTGGAAAAAGAGCGTGGCATTACTATTCTGGCTAAAAATACGGCTTTAACCTATGAAGGCACGCACATTAATATTGTCGACACACCGGGCCATGCGGACTTTGGTGGTGAGGTTGAGCGTGTATTAGGCATGGTGGATGGCGTATTGTTATTGGTTGATGCCGTAGATGGCCCGATGCCACAAACACGCTTCGTGACTAAAAAAGCATTGGCCCTCGGTTTGAAGCCTATCGTGGTGATTAACAAAGTGGACCGCCCAAGTGCACGTCCTGATTGGGTAATTAATCATACGTTTGATTTGTTTGCCAACCTGGGCGCGACTGATGAGCAATTAGACTTCCCCGTGGTCTACGCCTCAGCGTTGAATGGCTTTGCTACCTTGGATATGAGCAAACCTTCAGACAATATGCGTGCCTTGTTTGACACGATTCTAAGCCATGTTGAGCCACCTAAAGGCGACAGCGAAGCGCCTTTGCAATTGCAAATTTCTGCTCTGGATTACTCTACCTACACAGGCCGCCTGGGCGTTGGCCGTGTGACCAATGGTCGTATCAAGCCAGGCCAGGTTGTGGCAGTGATGCGTGAAGACGAACAAGTCGCGCAAGGCCGTATCAACCAGGTATTAGGTTTTAAAGGTTTGGAGCGCGTACCGGTTGAAGAAGCTGAAGCCGGTGACATTGTGATTATTTCCGGTATTGAAGAAATTGGTATCGGTTTCACCATCTGTGACCGCGACAAGCCAGTGGGTTTGCCGCATTTGGGCGTGGATGAGCCAACACTGACCATGGACTTTATGGTCAACACCTCACCATTAGCCGGTACAGAAGGTAAGTTTATTACTTCACGTCAAATCCGTGACCGTTTAACCAAAGAGTTGCTGGTGAACGTGGCCTTGCGTGTTGAAGATACCGAAGACACCGATGTATTCCGCGTGTCTGGCCGTGGCGAGTTGCACTTGACGATTCTGCTGGAAAACATGCGTCGTGAAGGCTTTGAAATTGCTGTGGGTAAACCACGCGTCGTATTCAGAGAAATCAATGGTGAAAAATGTGAACCATACGAAATCCTGACCGTGGATCTGGAAGACGAGAACCAGGGTGCGGTGATGGAGGAGTTGGGACGCCGCCGTGGTGAGATGTCCAATATGGAATCTGATGGTAATGGCCGCACGCGCCTGGAGTATCGTATTCCAGCCCGTGGACTGATTGGCTTCCAGGGGGAGTTCTTAACATTGACCCGCGGTACTGGCTTGATGGCGCATATTTTTGATGAATACGCGCCTGTTAAAGCCGATATGCCTGGTCGTCGTAATGGCGTGCTGATCTCAGCCGAGCAGGGCGAAGCCGTGGCTTATGCCTTGTGGAAGCTGCAGGATCGCGGCAAGATGTTCTCCAGCCCAGGTGACAGATTGTACGAAGGCATGATTATCGGTATTCACAGCCGCGACAACGATCTGGTTGTGAACCCGATTAAAGGTAAGCAATTAACTAACGTGCGTGCTTCAGGCACCGATGAAGCGGTTCGTTTGATTCCGCCAGTCTCACTAAGCCTGGAAAGTGCCGTTGAGTTTATTGACGACGACGAGTTGGTCGAAATCACACCAAAAACAATTCGTCTGCGTAAACGCTACTTGTTGGAGCACGAGCGTAAACGTGCTGGTAAATAGTCTTTAAGTTGTTGTATTAAAAAGCCAGCTGAATGCTGGCTTTTTTGTTGCCCGTCTCTTGCTTGTGATGGGTTAATTTTTATTATCGCAACAGTCCTAAATAATGTTAACTTTTGATATAATTGAAAACATAAAATAACTAAAGTTAATTTTAAGTGGCCAATGGACGCATCTAAGTTAACGCCGTGAAAGATGTATGTTTAATTTCAATTGAGGAGAAAAGTAATGGCAATGCATGAATTGAATGCTGTAGAAGTTGACGTGGTATCTGGTGGTTTGGGCGCTGGTATTGGCTACTATGGCACGCCAGAAGAAACGATTGCTGCGGGCAATGTGTTAATTGCTGCGGTTGGTGGCATTGTGGGTGTGACAGCCGTTTTGGGTTCAGTGTTAAATGGCCCATCAGGCCCGGCAGTGGTCTCTGCTTTATCTGGCGTACTGTCTGGCGGCGTTTTGGGCTTGTTGTTCGGCCGCAGCCAATAATTAAAGCGGAAATCTCCCCTAATAACAGCCTCGTCAGGGGCTGTTTTTTTATGTCTGTCACCTGCGTGGTCTGTTTCTGATTCCGGGCCATGACTCATTTGCTTGCGGCCTTGGTGTTTGCAAAATAACTGCGATACACTTGGCAATAAAATAATCAGTAGGCCTGTGCATCATGGAATCGCTAGAACAGTATCGCGTCAACCCGAAGAAGTTTGCTTTAAAGCAATTTAAGCCTGAGGATAAGTCTGCCCGCACTGGCGATAAAGAAAGTGATGCCAGCTTGCTTGCTGAGCTGGCGCATCAAATCAATGTCCGGCAAGATATCCTGCATGCGGAGGGCAAGCATAAGGTATTGCTGATTTTGCAAGGCATGGATACCAGTGGTAAGGACGGTACCATCAAGCATGTGTTCAGCGCCTGCGACCCTTTAGGCATTCGCCTGGCCAGTTTTAAGGCGCCGAGTGCTGACGAACTGGCGCATGATTATTTGTGGCGTGTGCACGCCCAGGTGCCATCCAAAGGCGAGTTGGCGATTTTTAATCGCAGTCACTATGAGGATGTATTGATTGTGAAGGTGCATGACTGGATAGACGACGCAGAGTGCAAGCGTCGTTACCAGCAAATCAATGACTTCGAGCGCATGCTCAGTGAAACTGGCACCACCATCATTAAATGCTTTTTGCATATCTCTAGGGCGGAGCAAAAGGAGCGTTTACAAGAACGCCTGGATGATCCGACCAAACATTGGAAATTTAATCCCAAGGATCTGGATGAGCGCGCCTTATGGGATCGCTACATGGATGCCTATGAAGTGGCACTGAAAGAGACATCCACGCAACACGCCCCGTGGTATGTGATTCCGGCCGATTCCAAAACCAATCGAAATCTACTGGTTTCCCAACTATTGTTGGAAGCCTTGAACCAGTTGCCGTTGGCGTATCCCGCCAAGCCCAAAGCATGGGATAAGCTCACTATTGAGGATTAAAGTTGTAATTTAATGATTTTACGCTGTGTCAATACGGACGGATTACAGTTTAATAACGCTGAATTCAATCATGGTTAAAAAATGAGCCTACGCTTTCGACTCAACTTGTTGGTCACCATGCTGTCGCTGATCTTTTTGATCGCAGCCGGTATTGTGTTGGTGAGAGATACCAAAGACAGCATTCGTGAGCGTGTGGAGGCGGCGACACGCGTCACGGTGCAATTGCTGGATACAGTGATTGTCAGCTCGGCCATGAACCCCAGTCTGGGCCCTACACATTATGTGCTGCAAGATTTTTTGCGCTCGCTGGGCTATGTGCGCAGCAGCCGCATCGAGTTGTACGACTACTCCAATGATCCCTTGTACCTGTCACCGACGTCCACATTCAAGTCCGAGATCAATCCGCCACAATGGTTTGTCAAACTGGTGGCGCCGCAAGTGGAAACAGTGACGCGGCGGGTGCGTTATGGCACGCTGATTATCAGCTCCAGCGCAGAAGGTTCTATCCGCGAGGCGTGGTCAGGGTTTCTGCAATTGATGACCATGGGCATCGGCTTTTTTGTGCTGCTTAATTTGTTGGTCTATGGTTTGCTGAGCCACGCTTTGCGTCCGGTCAGGCATATCCTGCATGCGATCAACCGCATTGAGCAAGGGGATTTAACCACGCGCCTGGAACGCTTTTCGCTGCCTGAGTTTGATAAGATTGGCAAGAGCTTGAACCAGATGGCCCTGTCGCTGGATGCCGAACGGCAACTGGAGCAAAACCGCCAGCTGACACAACTGATCCAGCAGCATATCGAAGATGAACGTCGCAGTCTGGCGCGCGAACTGCATGATGAGTTAGGGCAATACGTCACAGCAATCAAGACGTTTGCCGTGGCGATTGTCAATAAAACCAAAGAAAGTACGCCGGATATCGCGGCCAATGCGCAAACCATTGTCGCTGCCGCCAATCATATTTACGACGGCATGCATAACATCATCCGCCAGTTGCGTCCGGCCGCCATGGATAATATGGGTCTGGTGGAAACGCTGAGCGACATGGTTTCTGGCTACCAGGCGCAGCATCCTGAGTTGCAAATCCAGCTGCATCTGGCGGGGCAGTTCCAGCCGATGGGCGAAAATGTGAACATCAATATTTACCGTATTGTGCAGGAAGCGGTGAATAACGCGATTAAACACGCGCATGCGCAATGCATCAATGTCCATCTGCTTACGGATGCAGAAGGATTGCGCCTGATGATTTGTGATGATGGCGTCGGCATGCGGCTGGACACCGTAGATCAGAGCCGTCACTTCGGCCTGCTGGGCATGCGCGAGCGTGTGCAGGCCTTGCATGGGCAATTTAAAGTGGTGTCGCAGCCTGAAGCAGGCCGTGGAACCACCTTGGATATTCGGTTGCCTATACAGGCAGCCTAAAAAGAGGGAGAAACAAGCGTGATAAGTGTGATGCTGGTAGATGACCATGCAGTGGTCAGGATGGGCTTTAAAATGCTGCTCGAGTCAGACCAGGAAATCAAGGTGATTGCTGAAGCTGAGAGTGGTGAGGCGGCCATCAAGGCCTATGTCGAGCATCACCCGCAAGTGGTGGTGATGGACATTACCATGCCGGGCATCGGTGGCATGGAAGCCATAGAGCGGATTCTGGCCAAAGACAACCATGCGCGTATCCTGGTGCTGTCCGCGCATGAAGATTCCGTGCATCCCAAACGCGTGCTCAATGCAGGCGCCATGGGTTATGTGACCAAGCGTAGCGCGGCAGAAGAGCTGATTAAAGCGATTCGCAGTGTGGCGCAGGGTAAAAAATACATAGAAGCCAGCGTGGCGCAACAAATGGCGATTCAGCAGTTGTCCGGCGAACAAAACCCGGTGGATGTGCTCAGTGAACGCGAGTTTGAAGTGTTTATGTCGCTGGCACGCGGTAAATCGACCAACGAGATTGCGGAAACCTTGTTTTTGAGCCCGCGCACGGTGGGCACGCATTTATACAATATCAAGCAAAAGCTTAATGCACAAAACTCGGCAGAAATTGCCCTGATTGCCATGCGCTGTGGTTTGCTTGAACCCTAAGTAGCTGCGATTCAGAAAAAAGCCATTCTTGCAAAGAATGGCTTTTTTATTGCAATCAGGCATTTATCTAGAACTTCTGGAGCTGAGAATGCCAAAGGCCACGATGAGTAGCATGCCGATGATTTCATGCGTACTTAAGGTTTCGCCCCACACCAGCACGCCAATGAGCGTGGCGAAGACGACAGTGCTGTAAGCCAGGCTGGCGACCGTCAGAGTGTTGCCTGTGCGGTAGGCGCGCGTTAACGCTAGCTGGCTTAAGGTGGCTGATACGCCTAGTCCGCATAGTAGTGGTAGGTCTTGCCATTGCAATGTTGTTACATGGTCGATCAACATCCAGCCACCACTGGCGATGGTGCATACCAGGGTGAAATAAAACACAGTACGCCAGTCTGGCTCACCTGCGATGCCTAACTGTTTGACGTGTACATAGGCAAAGGCCGCGCCTATGCCCGACAACAAGCCAATGCCGCCAGCCAGTAGTTGGTTACTATGGAAGGCGGGTTGCAATAGCAGGCAGACGCCGACAAAGCCGCCAACCACACATAGGTTGAGTGTTTGCCGTTGCTGGCGGCTGAGCGGGTGTTCTCCACGCAACAGCCAGGGCGAAAGCAGGGCTAAAAACATGGGTGAGGTGTAATTGAGGGTAATGGCGGTGGCCAGCGGCAAATGGGCAATGGCATAGAAAAAGAGCAGCAGGGCGGTGAAACCGACGCCAGCGCGGCGCATTTGCATGGCGAATAATGGGGTTTTTAAGGGTTTGCCTTGCCAGCAGACCAGGGCGGCAATCATCAGAAAGCCAAAGGCTGAGCGGTAAAATACCAGTTCGCTGGTCGTGAAACGCGCTGCACCTGCTTTCACAAATGCGCCCATAATGGCAAAGCCCAGACCAGCCAGCAGCATCCAGTAGCTACCCAGCTGCCAGTGTTTGGGATGCCGTAAAACGGCGTGGCGGTATTTACGCAAAAGGAGTCGGCCTAGCGCTGCAGGTGGTCAGGCAGATGTGGCTCCATCTGTTGACGGTACCAGCGGTGAAAATGCTCCAGGCCGGTTTCCATCGGATGCTGGTAGGGGCCGCGCTCATCTTTACCCAGCATAAACAAGCCTTTGCGGCCATCGTGCATGCGCTGGCAAATCTCTTTGTCTTCAACGGCAGTTTCAAAGTAGGCTGCCTGTTGCGCTTGAATGTAGGCCTGCTCAAACAAGGCGATATCTTCCGGGTAGTAAAACTCGACCACATTTTGGCAAGACTCAACGCCGGTTGGAATAATGTGTGAAACCACCAGCACGTTGGGATACCATTCGATCATCAAAAACGGATACAGCACAAACCAGATGGCGCCATACTTGGGTGCCGTGCCTTGCTGGTAATCGGTGACGGCCTGCTGCCATTGCTTGTAGACGGGGGACAGGCTGTAATCAGGCAGCGGTTTGTAGCCGACGGTTTGCACACTGTAATGCTCGCCAAACTCCCAATTTAATTCGCCGCAGTCGACAAACTGGTTGAGACCAGGGTGGAACGGGCCCACGTGGTAGTCTTCCAGATAGACTTCGATAAATGTTTTCCAGTTGAAATCGTAATGATCAACAATCGCTGACTCAAAGTGGTAACCGGTAAAGTCGAAGTCCTGCTTGCAGCCCAGCTGTTTGAGCACCTGGGCGATCTCCAGACCTTTTTGTTTGGCTGTGCTGTCATTTGCTTTAAACAGCAAGCCTTGCCAGGTGTTTAAGGGTTGTTTTTCGAGGTGCAGGCACGGGTTTTGTTCAAAATGCGGCGCGCCGAGTAGCTGGCCATTGAGGTCGTAGGTCCAGCGGTGTAGCGGGCAGACGATATGCTGCGTATTGCCCTGGCCATTGAGCATCACCGCTTGGCGGTGACGGCAGATATTGCTGATCAGTTGCGGCTGGCCATGCTGGTTCACTAACGCTGTGGCGTTGTGCATCCAGTCCAGGGCGCGGTAATCCCCCGCATCAGGAATCATGCGTTCATGTCCCAAGTACTGGGGCAGCAGGGAGAACAAATGCGCCTGCTCCAGCGCATACATGTCCGGATGCATATACCAGTCAACAGGGAGTTGTGCGAAGCGAGTCTGGTTTTGTTCTTTATTTAAAGAGGTGACAGAACCCATATGCCTAACTGATCAATCACTTGCAAAAAAGGTGAATTGTGCCCGAAAAGGGGGGTATTGGAAAGCCGAAACAGGCAAAAGTGGCTGGCTTTGTAGCAGCAATTGTTTGATTTTAATCAATAAAACAGCATCCTCACCGGCCTGGATGCAAGCAGCACGCACGCTTGAATGTGCAAAGGACGCTTAACTAACTCGAATAAATTCAGTTATAATGTTGAAGGTTTCTATGTATAACTATACGTAAACGATTATTGCAATTTATAGGAGCAATCGCATGGCAAATTTATTAGATCAGTTGAAAGCAATCACAACCATCGTGGCTGACACTGGTGACGTTGAAGCAATCAAAAGTGTTAAACCTGTGGATGCAACCACAAACCCATCTCTGGTATTGAAGGCTAGCCAAATCCCAGAATACGCACCTTTGATTGAAACTGCCATTGCTTATGCAAAAGCACAAGGTGGTTCTAAAGAGCAACAAATTGAAAACGCAGCTGACAAACTGGCTGTGTTGATTGGCGCTGAAATCACTAAAGAGGTTCCAGGCCGTATTTCTACAGAAGTAGATGCACGTCTGTCTTTCAACATCGACGCAATGGTGGCTAAAGGCCGTAAACTGATCGCCTTGTACCAAGAGTCTGGTATCAGCAAAGACCGCGTTCTGATCAAACTGGCTTCTACCTGGGAAGGTATCAAGGCAGGCGAGATTCTGGAAAAAGAAGGCATCCAGTGTAACCTGACATTGTTATTCGGTTTTGGCCAAGCCCGTGCTTGTGCTGAAGCAGGCGTATTCCTGATTTCTCCATTCGTTGGCCGTATTCTGGACTGGTACAAAGCGAAAAACCCAGGGACTGAGTACACACAAGAAACAGACCCAGGTGTGGTTTCTGTACGTGCTATCTATCAATACTACAAAGAACACGGTTACAAAACTGTTGTGATGGGTGCTTCTTTCCGTAACACTGGCGAGCTGATCGCTCTGGCTGGTTGCGACCGTTTGACCGTATCTCCAAACCTGTTGCAAGAGTTGGCAGCGACTGAAGGTACATTGGTTCAAGTACTGAAAGATGGCGGCAAAACTAAAGAAGTACCAGCTAAATTGACAGAAGAGCAGTTCCGTTTTGAGCTGAACCAAGACCCAATGGCGACTGAGAAGTTGGCTGAAGGTATCCGTGGTTTCGTGGCTGACCAAAACAAGCTGGAAGCTGCTTTAGCCGCAAAACTGTAATATCTCTGTGAGATGATAGAAAGAACTGGCAGGACCTGCCAGTTCTTCACTTTTAGTCAGGCACAATTTGGCCTGCAACATTGACTTATTTTGGCTGCCAGCTTACTATGAGCGACCAGCTTGAATTGGTAGTACGCTAGCAATAGCATTTAAATTTTAATTTTTGGAGAAAAACATGGCATTAACACAAATGGCATTAGACTCATTGGATTTCGACGCAACGATCGCTTTGGCAGAAAAAGTTGCTCCACACGTTGACATTCTGGAAATCGGTACACCATGCATCAAGCACAACGGTATCAAATTGCTGGAAACTTTGCGCGCTAAGTTCCCAAACAACAAGATCCTGGTTGACCTGAAAACGATGGATGCAGGCGAGTACGAGTCTGAGCCATTCTACAAAGCCGGTGCTGACATCTGCGTAGTTTTGGGCGTATCCGACATCGGTACAATCAAAGGCGTAATCAAAGCTGCTAACAAATACGGCAAAAAAGCGCAAGTTGACCTGATCAGCGTTGAAGACAAAGTTGCTAAAACTAAAGAAGTTGCTGCTGCTGGTGCTCACATCATCGGTATCCACACTGGTTTGGACCAACAAGCTGCTGGTCAAACTCCTTTTGCTGACTTGGCTGCTGTTGCTGGTTTGAACTTGGGCGTTGAAATCTCTGTTGCTGGTGGTGTTAAAGCCGCTACTGCAGGTCAAGTACGTGACGCTGGCGCGACTATCATCGTTGCTGGTGCTGCTATCTACGGCGCTGCTGACCCAGCTGCTGCTGCTGCAGAAATCACTGCTATCGCTCACGCTTAATTCATTTAAGCATCAATAAGTAATTATTGATCAGCGAGACAAAAAACCCGACCCAGCAATGTGTCGGGTTTTTTATTAAACATTTTGAATACAGGACAAAACATGGATCATCAACAATTTATTCTGGACAACTTAAAGCGTATTCTGGACGTGACTGACAAGTCAAAAGCGGCTGAATTGCTGAAACTGGTTGAAGAGGCTGGTTCAACATTTATCGGTGGCGCAGGTCGTTCACTGTTGGTGTCACGCTTCTTTGCAATGCGCTTGGTACACTCTGGCTACAGCGTTTACATGATCGGTGAAGTAGTGACTCCAGCGATCAAAAAAGGTGATTTGCTGATTCTGGTTTCAGGTTCCGGCGGTACAGCCACCTTGTTGCCATTTGTGAAAAAAGCCAAAGAAGTGGGCGCCAAACTGGTGGTCATTTCCATGAAAAAATCTTCAGCCATGGCTGATGTGGCTGACCTGGTGGTTCAAGTTGGTCAAGACGACAGCTTCCCATTGGTGAAAGGCATGCCTATGGGCGGTCAATTTGAATTGTCTACCCTGGTATTCCTGGAAGGCGCAATTTCTGAATTGATCCACGCCAAAGGCCTGACAGAAGAAGGCATGCGCGCATTGCACGCAAACCTGGAGTAAGTCTAGACAGAATAAGTTTCTCACGAAGCTTTGCTGTTAAAAAAACCGGCCTGGTGGCCGGTTTTTTATTGCGCGAACGCTGCCAGGTCACTGGCGGTGAGCTGTTTCTGGTGTAGTGCACTGGCAATCAATACGCCATCTGCGCCCGCGTGTGCCAATGCCTGTATGTCTGCGCCATGCCTGACCCCGCCAGCGGCATAGATGGCCTGTTGTGGGTGCTGTTTTTTGAGTAAGCTGATTTTCTCAACGTCAGGGCCTTGGTTGGCGCCGACCTTGGGTAGGCTCATCAATATGGTTGGTTGGCTCCATAGGTTTGTTGCTGTTAACAAGCGATCCGGGCCATGAAAGCCATCCTGAAAGAAATCCAGCGACAAAATGCTATGTGCTGCCATTTCACGCATGGCTTGATAGGTCTCCATATCCACCAAGGTTTCACTGGCGATGATTGGCCGGATGCCTGCGTCCAGCCAGGGCTGGAGGCCTTCTGTGCTATTCAGTCCTGCATCTACCCACCATTGCAGTGCCGGAAAATGAGGCATGACCTGTTTGATCAAGGGCAGGTGGTGAGGCATCTCTTGCTGGCCTGTGATTGCATTTAAATCGGCAATATACAGGCAGTCAAAGGCATAAACTTGTAAAATAGCAGTGATGACATCGAGCAGGGCGTGACTATCTGTTAACTGCGATTGAATCGCACGGTAGTGCTGGCGTTGCCCTTGTATGGCTTGCACTACCTGGCCATACATCAAATCGATGACGGGAATAATATGCACAATAAATCTCGCTTGAAAATCTGGGTCTGTGAATATGTCAGCGCTGGTGGCCTGGCCTCCGAACCATTGCCTGCCAGCTTGCTGCAAGAAGGCTTGCTGATGCGTGATGCCTTGCTGGCGGACTTGTCAGCGCTGGGCGTTGATTGTATCACTAGCCACGATAGCCGCGTTGCCGCTCCTATCCATGCCAGTAGCCAGCCATTACACCCCGGTGATGATGCTGACGCGCTCTGGCGCCAGCAATTAGCGTCTGACGACGTGGATGCTTGCTGGGTGATTGCCCCTGAAACAGACGGTGTTTTACATCACATGCAGCAACTGGTGCAAGCGGCAGGTAAAGTGTGGATAGGCTGTGGTGCCGAGGCTATTGCACAAACCAGTGCTAAATCAATCATGGCTGAAGTTTGCCAGCAGGCGGGCATCGCTGTGTTGCCGCATGTGTTTTTAGCGCAAGTCGACACGCTGGAAAAGCTGAGCTGGTACCATGCAGCTGTTACGGATGGCTGGGTGGTTAAGCCCGATGATGGCGCTGGCTGTGAGTTTACTTTTTACTTTAAAAAAATATCTGAAGTTTTTGATTTTAAACTAAAAGTTTCAAATGAAGATCCCCGATTGTTAGGCAAGCTTCTATTGCAGCCTTATGTACCAGGATTGGCATTGAGCATGTCGGTGTTATCTACCCAGGCGCAGGTACACGTGATTGCCGGGCATCAGCAGAAGGTCAATATTCAGCAGGGGTGTTTCCATTTTGATGGCGCAGGGGTCAATGAGGCTGCCGCCTATCTGCCTGCGATGCAAACCCTGGCTGAGCAGATTCATCGTGCCATTCCCGGCCTGCTAGGCTACTGGGGCGCTGATATGATTTTGACTCCTGACAAACAGTTGGTCCTGGTTGAAATTAATCCTCGCCTGACCACGCCTTATATTGCCTTATCGCAATTACTCACAGAAAATCCTGCTGCCATGATTCTGGATGCTATGTTGGAAAATAAATTGAGTGCCGCTCAAGCGCAGGCATCGTGTGTGCTGTCCTTAGCCGCAAAGCGCCATACGGAGTTATTGCCGGTATGAAACGCGCGGTCATCGGTTGGGATATCGGCGGCGCGCATGTGAAAGCGGTGATGCTGGATGCGCAAGGTGAGATTGTGCGTGTATTGCAGCTGGCATGTGCCTTGTGGAAAGGCTTGCCGCTGCTTGAGGATGCGATCAAGCATGTATTGCATGACTGGCACATTGAAGCCGCTGCTTGCGACCATGCAGTCACCATGACTGGTGAGCTGGTTGATTTGTTTGATAACCGTTTGCAGGGCGTGCGCGCGATTGCTGAAACGGTGCAAGGTTATTTGCCACACGCCGAGTTTTACCTGGCCTCAGCGACGCAAGGCGCCAGGTTTACGGAACGTGTGACGGGCCAGGAGGCGTACATCGCCTCGATGAATTGGCATGCCTCGGCGCAGTGCCTGGCGACTAGCATGGCCTGGGACGCCATGTTAGTGGTCGATATTGGCAGCACCACCAGCGATATCACGCTGTGTGACCAGCAGCAGGTGTTGCCCGCGGGCTGGTCTGACGCGGAACGTATGGCGAAACAAGGCTTGTTTTATACAGGTGTGGTGCGTACGCCGCTGATGGCATTGGGGCCATGCATCACTTGGTCAGAAGCAGGGCAGACACAGCCTGAGCCGCGCCATATTGCGGCAGAATATTTTGCCACGACGGCGGATGTCTATCGTGTGCTTGGTGAGTTATCTCCCAGTTATGATTTGGCTGATACTGCCGATGGACAAGGTCGCGCGATGGTGGACAGTATGCGACGCCTGGCACGTATGATCGGGCATGATGTGGAAGATAAAGCGGACGATGTCTGGCAGTCGCTGGCGCTTGCGTTTAAAGCCACGCAACTGGATTATTTACAACAGGCCATACAATCGGCCATCACAAATACAGCGAGTCCAGTCAAGACCCTGGTGGGGCTGGGGGCGGGCAGCTTTCTGGTCGCAGAACTGGCGCAGCGCCTGGGCCTGGCTTATCGACCTGCAACGGCCTGGATGCCAGCAGGCAATGTACAATTGAAACAAGATGCAGAGGTCTGTTTTCCAGCCTATGCGGTGGCGAGGTTATGGCAAGCATGGCATTAATTCAATTTGATTTACCTTATGCAGAAGGCATGCACTGGCTGCGGCAAGTGAGGCATCTGTCATGGCCGATGTTGCTGGAAAGTGGCCGCGTCGAAGCCAGCCAGTCACAGGCGCAAACGACGGTAGATGAAGAAGTCAGCCTTGGCGCACGCTTTGATATTGTGGTGGCTGCGCCGGTGGCCAAAATCATCCATCGCCAGGCCGAGACTGAAGTACATACGAACCAGGGGATAGAAAAGTCGCAGCAAGATCCTTTCCAGGTCATCCAGCAATGGTTAACACCGCATACGGTTGAACGCATCGCTGATATTCCCTTTGCAGGCGGCGCCCTGGGGTATTTTGCCTATGACCTGGGGCGCAGTATCGAAACCATGCCCACACTGGCTGCGGAAGATATGCCACTGCCTGAATTATTGGTGGGTATCTATGATTGGGCGATTATTGTCGATCATCATTTGGGCATCAGCAAGTTGGTCTCGCACGCCCATTTTACCAGCCAGCAGGCCCTGGAAGCCTTGCATCAACAATTATTACAACCGCGCAGTGAGCATCAGGCTGCGTTTGCGGTCACTGGCGAGATTCAGCCGAATATGGATCAAGCCGCCTATGCCAGCGCTTTCCAAAAAGTGAAGGACTATATACGCGCCGGTGATTGTTATCAGATCAATCTCGCACAGCGTTTTGTGGTGGATGTGACAGGCGATGCCTGTACTGCCTACGACCATTTCCGGCAATTGAGTCGCGCGCCATTTATGGCTTACCTGCAAGTTGAGGATGGCGCTGGGGTACCGCTGGCGGTATTGTCGATGTCACCGGAGCGTTTTTTGCAGGTGATTGATCGCAAAGTGGAAACACGGCCGATTAAAGGCACGCGCCCGCGGCATCAGGATGCCGCTGTCGATGCGGAAGCCGCGCAGGAATTAGCGCACAGCATCAAAGACCGTGCCGAAAACCTGATGATTGTGGATTTATTGCGCAATGATATTGGCAAGGTCTGCGAAGTCGGGTCGGTCAAGGTCGATGCCTTGTTTAAATTGCAGCGCTTTACCAATGTACATCATTTGGTGAGTATTGTGCGTGGCTTGCTTGCCCCGGCATACCAAGCGCTGGATTTATTGCGAGGATGCTTTCCCGGCGGCTCGATTACGGGCGCCCCCAAATTGCGTGCGATGGAGATTATTGAAGAACTCGAACCGCACCGGCGCGGCATTTACTGTGGCAGTATTGGCTATATTGGTTTTGATGGTAGTATGGATACCAATATCGCGATAAGAACCGCCGTGATATGTAATGAAAGAATGACCTTTTTTGCCGGCGGCGGCGTGGTAGCTGACTCGGATTGTGCCAGGGAGTATCAGGAAACATTTGATAAAGCCTCGCAGTTTTTCAAGTTGGCAGCACATTTTAAAATGACAAAATAATACTCGGGAACATGCATATGTGGGTGATCAAGCTAGGGGGTAGCGTGACACACTACGACAGCCTGGTGCAATGGTTGCGCCTGGTTGTCCGTTGGGGCGATGGTAAGGTGATTATTGTGCCTGGCGGCGGCTTGTATGCCGATGCCGTTCGCGATTTTCAGCAGATGCGGGCAGCACACCCGGACGGCCATATTAATGACTCGCAGGCCCACGCACTGGCCATCTACGCCATGGATCAAATGGCGCGCAGCCTGGTAGCCATGGTGCCTGAACTTGCACTGGTGCGAAATCCACTCGAAATTGCAGAAAGCGGCTGGCAGCATCGCGGCCTGGTATGGCTGCCCAGCGAAATGGCTTTAAACACCACGTTTGCCAATGAGCATGTGCTGGCCGAAAGTTGGGATGTGACCTCAGATAGTCTGTCTGCATGGCTGGCCTGGCAGCTGGAAGCGCAACATTTACTACTGGTTAAATCAGACGACAGATTGTTAGAGACGCAGGGCAGTCTTGGTTTGCCAGCGTTGCAGGCCATGGGCATTGTGGACCAGGGATTATCAGGCTTGCTAGCCGGGGCTAAATTTCAGACCTATGTGGTGCACCAAAGCGAATATGCGCTGTTTGAGCAGGGCTTTGCGGGCAATGCATTAACGATGAACCTGTTAGCTGACTATTTGTTGCAACATCAGCCATAAACTTGGTTTGACTGGCGGTTGATTCAGCCGGTCAGGACACAGGTGTATCGCTTTTCTCAAAACGGCCAAAGTGCAGCATGATGGTCGGCAAAATCAGCAGGTTAAGGATGGTAGAAGAGATCAGGCCGCCGACAATAATGGTCGCCATTGGCCCTTCAATTTCTCGCCCCGGCTCGCCGCTGCCAATCGCTAGCGGCAACAGCCCCAGCGCGGTCACCAGTGCCGTCATCAGTACGGACGGCAAGCGCTCAGAGGCGCCACGGATGCAGGTATCCAGGTTCCATTCATAGCCTTCTACATCTACCAGGTGCTGAAAATGCGACACCATCATGATGGAGTTGCGCAGTGTGATACCGAACAGGGTCACAAAGCCTACCAGGGTGCCGACCGAAATCCAGCCGCCGGTAAAGAAAGTGGCGACGACACCGCCAATCAGTGCAAAGGGCAGGTTGGCGAAGGTGAGCATCAGGTTACGCAGGCGACCAAAAGCGATATACAGCATCAGGAAAATCGCCACGCCAGCCACCAGCGAGTGAATAATCAGGTCTTGCCGGGATTGTGCATTGGCCTCCGCTTCACCAGAGAATTCCAGGTAGTTGCCGCTGTTTAATTGCAGTTTTTTATGCAAGGTGCTACGGATGTCTTCAAGCAACAAGGCCTGGTCACGACCAGTAATATTCGCTGTGATGGTTTGAATGCGTTTGGCACCCGAGTGCAGAATCTTGGAGCGGCCGCCTTCTTGCGCGACATAGGCCACGTCGGACAGCTTTAGCATTTGGCCTTCGGGGTTAAAAATCGGGATATTACGCATGTCTGCAATGTCATCGCGTGAGGCATCATTGAGCAGCACGCTGACGCCGACAGAGCGGTTGCCCATAAACACGTGATTGACCGGTACGCCTTCATAACAGGCCTTGACCGTGTCTAACACGTCTACCGGTTGCAAGCCCCATAATGCCAGTTTTTCCTGCTTGAGGCGGATCACAATTTCTGGCGTTTCTGGTGGAGATTGCACCATGATATCGCGCACGCCGCGTATGCTCCCAAGCAGGTTGGCGACTTTCTGCGCATCGCGGTCCAGCGCATCCAGATCCTGGCCAAAAATATTAATCACCAAGCCGGACGCATAACCGGAGATGGTTTCCTCAATACGCTCGGTTAAAAAGGTATTGATGGCAAAATTAGCACCAACAAAGCCTAACTCGGCTTTACCATCATCATCGTCATCTTCGGCTTCACCGGCGAGCTCTTCGCGAATGTCATGGTAAATACGTGCCTGTTCTTTGCCGGACACTGTGCCGATTTCGACTTCAAATTCACTGTAATGTGTACCAAAGGTATCTGCTGCATTGGGTGCGCGGCCTATCCATTGCGCCACGCTTTTAACCCCCGGAATCTCCAGCAGCACTTTGGTGACCTGATTGCCCAGCTTGAGTGACTGTACTTCAGAGGTACCTGGCACCGTGGTCATATGCAGGATGTAATGGCCTTCGCGCAGGGCAGGGATAAACTGGCTTCTGAAGAGCGGCAGAATGGCCAGGCCGAGGGTAATGCAAATAAAGCTGGTCATGAGAATCATCTGGTAGCGATGCTCAATGTGATACAACAGTTTGACGTAGCGCTGTTTCAGCCAGCGCAAAACCGGCGAGTCTTCATTTTGTAACGGCGCGTTTGCCAGCAGGGCATAGCCAAGCGCCGGGGTCAGCGTGAGCGCAACCACTAGCGAGGCCAGGATGGCGGAAATATACGCGTATCCCAAGGGGGCAAATAGTTTACCGGCGACGCCCGACAAAGTGAGTAGCGGCAAGAATACCAGAGCCACAATAATAGTGGCATAGACCACCGAGCTACGCACTTCCATCGAGGCGCGGAATACAACCTGCGCTGCGGGCAGCGGTTGCGCCAGTAAGCGGTTTTCGCGCAGGCGGCGGAAAATGTTTTCCGTATCAATAATGGCATCGTCGACCACTTCGCCCAGGGCAATCGCCAGGCCGCCCAACACCATAATGTTGAGTCCAACGCCGTATTGGTAGAGCACGACAATAGCGGTGAGCAATGACAAGGGAATCGCCGTTGCCGAAATCACCGCCGTGCGCACGTTAAACAGGAATGCGAACAGCACCAGCACCACCAGAAACGAGCCGATTAAAATATCCGTGCGCAAACTGTGGATGGCGGTTTCAATAAAGTTGGCCGGACGGAACAAGCCTTCGTGCAGGGTGACTTTTTGCGCAGTCAGGCTGGGTTTGATGTCCGCCAGTTTGCGCTCCAGCAACTTGGTCAGCGCATATACGTTGGCGCCCAACTGGCCTTGCACGGATAAATACACCGCAGGATGGCCATTGATGGCGGCTGCGCTGATAGAAGGCGCAGCACCCTCGGCCACTTCTGCCACATCGCTGATGCGGATAGTGCGGCCTAATTTACGCAAAAGCGTGATATTGGCTAATTGTTGCGGCGTTGTGGTCTGCCCCTGGCTATTGACGATAATGCGCTGGTTGTCGTTTTGAATATAGCCTGCACCACGCACGCCGGTGGCACGGCTGGCCGCATTGACCACATCCTGCACATTCAATTGATATAGCATCAGTTTGCGCGGATCAATCTTGATCTGGAACTGGCGCACTTCGCCGCCATAGACATTAATATCTGCTACACCAGGAATCGCCATCAAATGCGGCGTTAAATGCCAGT
Organism: Methylophilus sp. 14; assembly: GCF_015354345.1. Taxonomy (GTDB): domain Bacteria; phylum Pseudomonadota; class Gammaproteobacteria; order Burkholderiales; family Methylophilaceae; genus Methylophilus. The sequence continues at coordinate 182,279 of NZ_JADKYS010000003.1, forward strand.
CGACCAAGGTACGCAGTTGCATCAGCGATAGTTTGTCCGAGGTGACGCCTATGCCCATGACCGTGCTGGCCGAGGAGGTGAGCGGAGTGATATTGGGCACAATGCCAGGCGGCAATTGGCTGCCCAGCATATTCAGGTGTTCGGCGACGATTTGCCGGTTACGGTAAATGTCTGACTTATCCTGAAAAATCACCGTGATAATCGACAGGCCGGGAATCGACTGCGAGCGCAGGCTTTTAATGCCGATGGCGCCTGAAATCACATTCTCAATCGGCTGCGTGACCAGTTTTTCAACCAGGCTGGCCGAGAGGCCGGGCGATTCGGTTTGGATGACGACCTGGGTTGGGGAAAACTCAGGAAAGACGTTTAAATCGCTTTGGGTGAGGCTGTAAGCACCATAAACAATGACCAGCAGGGCGAGCCCTATCATCACCCCATAAAAACGGATGGCAAACCTCACCAGTGCAGACATCATATTGGCTGCCCTCTGTGATGATTCAGCGTTTGCAGATTAATCCTCATTTTCGTTTTTAATCTGGAACTTGAATTCTTCTGACAGCAATAATTGCGCGCCGCGGGTCACGACTTCGGTGCCTGGCGCGATGCTGTTATCAAACCAACCGTTATCCAGCTCAATATCAGAAGCCACAGGTTTGCGCAAAAAGGTATCTGGTTTGGTTTTAACGTAAATCCAGGCCATGCCGCCGTGCCAGGCAATCGCCTGGTTAGGCACGATGACGCCTTTCATGGTGGCTGACGAGGATTGCGCGGGGACGACGTTGACACGCATGCCCACGCGCAAAAAGTCTGCCGGTGCGCTATAGAAGTAAGTTTTACCAATATTGCTGATATCTGTCTGTATCGACTGCGACACGTAGTCAGCCTTAATCGGCGAGATTTCATCCTGGATGGGCGAAATATACAGACTGGAGTTACCTTCAGGCGCCTTGAAGTTGAGCGGGAAGCTGACCTGGACTAATACCTGCTTTTGCATCAGCAAATCATGCAACGGACCGGGGGCCGGGTGCTGAGTGACCAGCATGGCCAGTGGTTGTCCCCATTGCGCAATAATGGTGTCCGTGAGGGCTTTGAGTTGTGATTGCGTGGTTTTAATCTGGGTCTGGTCGTTAATGACTAATGCCTGTGCTTCCTGCACAGCCTTATCCGAGACGTTTTTATCGTCCTCATTCAGGTGCTTATAGCGTTGGTATTGCAATTGATGGTTAGGCAACACACTTTCAGCCAGTGCCAGTTGTGATTTGAGCAATTGATATTGGCTGTTGTAGTCGACCAGGGTTTGAATCGAAATGACCGAGCCCAACACCTTGATATTGCCGTGATAATCGTATGGCTGTAACGGTTGTACGCTGATACCGCTGTTTTGTTGTGTGGCCAGGTTGAGTTGCACGACTTGCAGGCCGTTTTGTTCCGTTACGCGTACCGGGCCTTCAATTTCTTCTTCGCTATCATCTTGGATGGATTCATATTCATCACGGCCAACAAACACAATGGCCCAAATCAGGATCACAATTAAAATAATCTGGGCCCCGATAATCCAGAGTGCTTTTTTATTCATTTTGCTGGCGCCTCTTGCTGCTGGTTGGCAAAAGTCGTTGCACGCTGCGAGAGTGCAATCGGCTTTTGCATCACATTTTCAATCTCTTGCAATGCGCGCATGACATTGGCCTGTTGCGTAATCAGGCGCTGCTGCGCGCTATAAAACTGGATTTCGGTTTGCAGGTATTCGGTTTTGTCGATCAGGCCTTGATGCCACTGGTTTTCCAACTGCGCTTTGCGGCGAGATTGCTGTTCATATTCGTGCGTCAACGTCACCAGCAGGTTGGCAGAATCACGATACTTGATAAAAGACTGCTCAGACAGCTGGATGACCTGATGTTGCAGGGCGTAAAAACGCACCGCTTCATTTTGTCGTACTTGCTCGGCATGCGCCCATAAGTCAGAAGATTTATTGAGCAGGTTAAGCATGGAGCCTATGCCCAAAGACCAGATTTTGTCGCCATACTCATAAATCATGCCCGGGTTAAGCGATAAGTCGGGGTAACGCTTGGCCATTTCCAGCCTGAGTTGCGATTCGGCCTTGGCATATTGTGCGAGGCCACGCTGGATATCCATACGGTTGGTTAATGCCGTGTTCTGGATGGTGGGCGCATCTGCATACGCTTGTGATTGTGCAAATCTCGCCTTCAATATCTGTGATAACGGAATCGGGGCGATATTCAGAGGCAAGTTGTGCTGTTCGGTCAGGCCAGCATCATGCAGGATTTTTTGCTCGGTTTGCCTGATCTGCAAGGTCAGTTGCTGTAATTGCCATGCGGATTGGTCATGCTGCAGTCGGATAGGTAGCACATCTGATTTGCCTGCCACCCCATAATCAAGCCGCTTCTGGTAGGCAGCGAGTAAGGTCTGTTGGGCTTTTTGCAACCTGCTCAGGCTGCCTTGCATTGCCTGTTGTTCGGCCAGCAGAATCAGGTCTAGGCTAAGTTGCTGGCGCAGGGTCCAGGCAGTTTCCGAGACTAGTATCTTTGCAATATCAGCCTGATATTGAGCAATATCGATATTAATCTGCCGCTTGTTGGCGGTAATCACCGGAATATCGACCTGTAAACCGTAAGACCAGGGATTAATGTCGCCATTGGCGCGGTTGCTGTGTGATAGCTGGCCATTCAGGCCGACTTGGGGGCGCAACCCGGCGCTGGTAATGCCTGCCAGTGCCACGGCATAGTCAGACTTGGCCACTTTAAGGGCAGGGTGGAAATAGAGTGCCGACAGTGTCAGACTATCCAGGTCCCAGGCATCAATGGGCCAAGGTGTTTGCGGTGACTGTATGGCAACAAAGGTTTTAAAGCCATCTGCAGCAGGCGTTGCTTGCTGGATGGTGTCAATATTCTGTTGCTGCGGAATAGGTTTGGCCTGAAAGGCGATGCCGCAGGCTGTTAATAACAGCGGTGAGAGGTAAGCGAGCAGACGCATGGCGCTTGCAGGGCTGGCGTCAAACACCAGCGCCCGGTGTACATTTACTCGACAATGGTCGCGTGGGCGGCATCCAGCGCGTCTTGCAAGAGTTCTTCTGGTAGCTGGTTGATTGTCGTTGCCAGCAAATCGGCTGCCTCGACGGTGCGGATAGGCAGGTCGGCAGTATTAAGTTCTGCGATTAAACCGGCAGCCACGCCAGTAATCTTGAGCAAAATTTCACGCTCGCGCATTAAAAGCTCAAGCTCGGCTCTAAGCATGTTTTCTTCGGCTGAATGCATATCCTGTCCCATCAACAACTTATTCTATGATATTTAATCCAGCATCTTGCAGTTGAACGCCTGGCTTGTCAATGTGAACGCCATAAGTTTGTGGGATAGGCCAGAAATGGGCTATAATAGCGAATTGTCGGTGTTGGCTGGCAAGATGCGAAAGTGGCGGAATTGGTAGACGCACTGGATTTAGGTTCCAGCGCCGCGAGGCGTGAGAGTTCGAGTCTCTCCTTTCGCACCACCTGATATAACCAGGTGGAGTATGAACGAAATAACAGGCTTCCGTTGCAGGAGGCCTTTATTGTTTTTAGCGATGGATAACAAGGGATAGCGAGCCGCTGGATGGCTGGCAGAAAGAGATTACATATGAATATCGTACAAACACCGAATGCACCCGCTGCAATTGGCCCTTATGCACAAGGGGTTGTGGTTGGTAATATCCTGTATACCTCAGGCCAGATTGCATTGCGCCCGGACGGTAGCCTGAACGATGGTGACATTGTGGTGCAAACCCGCCAGGTGCTGGCTAACCTGCAAGCGATTATTGAAGCCGCAGGCGGCAGTTTGCAGCAAGTGGTCAAAACCACTGTGTTTCTTAAAAACCTGGATGACTTTGCGGCGATGAACCAGATTTACGCTGAAGCATTTGTGGCGCACACGCCTGCACGCTCTACTGTGCAAGTGGCCAAGTTGCCACGTGATGTACTGGTAGAAATTGAAGCGATTGTTGCTTTAAATTAATGTGCACAGCTGGCGCTTGAAGTCTGTCTTTCTGGCGTCATATTGATTTTAAACACGGGCTTTTTTGTCAGCTTCTATTGATTCATAGAAGGTAAGTGATACGCTAGCTGCGTAGGCATGGTCTTGAAGTTTATTTCAATTGAGAGTTGTGTTATATTTTTAGGCTCTTTTTTCATGATTTGATCACTATTTAAACGCTTTAGAGTGTGATCAGGTTGTGTTTAAGCAATTATTAAGGCGCACAAGCGTGCGTCTACTTACATAACCCATCGTTTTAAAACGATTTTTACAGGAAGTTCAGCATGGCAGCAGTATCTGTTGAAACAGTCAGCAACTTGGAACGTCGCATGACTATCAAAGTCCCTTTGGCTCCGCTGGAAGGGCAAATCAGACAACGTTTACAGCAAATTTCTCGTACGGCCAAATTTTCTGGTTTCCGTCCGGGCAAAGCGCCTATCGGCCTGGTGAATCAGCACTATGGTGACCAGGTGCGTGACGAAGTGTACTCCAAGGCGGTTGAGACCAGCTTCGGTGATGCTGTTGAGCAAAACAAGCTGCGCGTGGCTGGCTTCCCGAATATTGAACATCTGCCATTTAAAGATGCGGCGGAAGAATTTGAATACATTGCGACTTTCGAAATTTTCCCGGAAGTGGCCGTTGGTGACCTGAGCAAGGTGAAGATCGAGCGTCCGGCACTGGAATTGTCCGATGCTGACGTAGAGAAAACCCTGGACGTGTTGGTCAAACAGCGCGTGAGCTATGAGCCTGTGAAGCGCGCTTCTAAAAAAGCGGATCGCATTAACATCACATTGACCGCATCTATCGATGGTCAACAGGTTGAAAGCACGGGCGACCGTGGTATCGATCTGGTTATTGGTGAGCCTGGCCGTGTCAAAGAGTTTGATGATGCCTTGGTTGGCGGTAAGGCCGGTGCCGAGAAATCCTTCGACATTACTTATCCAGCAGATCACAATCCTGCGCAATTGGCAGGTAAAACAGTGACTTATGACGTGAAGTTCGTGTCTGTTTCACAACCGGTTTACCCTGAAATCGACGCTGAGTTTGCTAAAAACCTGGGCGTGGAAGATGGTAACCTCGACACCATGAAGTCTGAGATCAAACAAAGCCTGGAGCAAGAAGTCGACAAGCGCATCAAAGCACGTGTCAAAGAGTCTGTATTCCAGGCCCTGGTGGATGAAACCAGCTTCGAATTGCCAAAAGCGATTGTTTCTGCTGAAACCAACCGCCTGATGCAAGTGGCAGCACAAAACCTGCGCCAGCGTGGGGTTGACCCAGCGCAAGTGCCGATGGAGCCCTCTGTGTTTGAAACACAGGCGCAACGTAACGCCAAATTGCGTTTGATATTGACTGAGTTGGTGAATAGCAATAACTTGCAAGCAACGGCGGATCAAGTGCGTGCCATGGTAGACAGTTTTGCGCAAAGCTTCGAGAAGCCTGACGAGCTGGTGAGCTGGTACTATGCAGATGTCAAACGTCTGGACGAGCCTGCAGCCTTGGCAACAGAAGAGAACGTAGTGGCTTGGGTGCTGGATAAAGCCAAAGTCACTAACAAGAAAATTAAATTTGATGAATTGATGATGGCAGGTGCTTAAACCATGAATTATATGAACGCGAACGAGGGCATGATGCAACAAAGAATGGAGCCGCAAGGGCTTGGCTATATCCCAATGGTCATCGAGCAAAGTGGCCGCGGTGAGCGTTCGTATGACATCTATTCACGACTACTCAAAGAGCGCGTCATTTTCCTGGTCGGCCCTGTCAACGACATGACGGCCAACCTGGTGGTGGCGCAGCTGTTGTTCCTTGAGGCAGAAAATCCGGACAAGGATATTTCCTTGTACATCAACTCTCCAGGTGGTTCTGTGACTGCCGGGATGTCGATTTACGACACCATGCAGTTTATCAAGCCAGATGTCAGTACCTTGTGTATTGGTCAGGCTGCCAGCATGGGCGCATTTCTGCTGACTGCAGGCGCCAAAGGCAAGCGTTTCTGCCTGCCTAACTCGCGAGTCATGATTCACCAGCCACTGGGCGGTTTCCAGGGCCAGGCTTCAGACATCGAGATTCATGCCAAGGAAATCTTATACTTGAAAGACAAGTTGAATGGCATTATGGCGCATCATACTGGCCAAAAAATTGAAACTATTGCCAACGATACCGATCGTGACAATTTTATGAGTGCTGACGCTGCCAAGGCTTATGGCCTGGTAGACCAGGTGATTGCCGCACGTAGCGCTGTTTAATCAGCGAGCAAACCGCAGGGGAATAGCATGGCAAACAAATCTGATAGCGAAAAGCTTTTATATTGCTCGTTTTGTGGCAAGAGCCAGCACGAAGTTAAAAAACTGATTGCTGGCCCGTCTGTGTTCATTTGTGATGAATGCGTTGATTTGTGCAACGACATTATTCGCGAAGAAATCCAGAGCCTGAATGAAATTAAGTCTGCAGACAAAAAACTGCCGACGCCGCAAGAAATTTGCCAGATTCTGGATCAATACGTCATTGGTCAGGTACAGGCGAAAAAGAACCTGGCTGTAGCGGTTTATAACCACTACAAACGCCTTGGTTATAATCCGCTGTCTGATAGCAATCAGACTGGTAAAGATGATATTGAAGTGCAAAAAAGCAATATTTTGCTGATTGGGCCAACCGGTTCAGGTAAAACATTGCTGGCACAAACACTGGCACGTTTGCTGGATGTGCCATTTGTGATGGCTGATGCCACGACATTGACCGAAGCTGGCTATGTCGGTGAAGACGTTGAGAACATCATGCAGAAATTGCTGCAAAAGTGTGACTACGACGTTGAAAAAGCACAACGCGGTATTGTCTACATCGATGAAGTAGACAAGATTTCACGTAAATCTGACAATCCTTCTATCACGCGTGATGTGTCAGGCGAGGGCGTACAACAAGCCTTGCTGAAACTGATCGAAGGCACCATTGCCTCCGTGCCACCACAAGGTGGCCGCAAACATCCTAACCAGGAATTTGTGCAACTGGACACGACTAACATCCTGTTCATTTGCGGCGGCGCATTTGATGGCCTGGAAAAAGTCATCCGTCATCGCTCGGAAAAAGGCGGCATTGGTTTTGGCGCTGAAGTGAAGAGCAAAGAAGACGTGCGTGCTGTAGGTGAGGTGCTGCGTGAAGTTGAACCAGAAGATTTGATCAAGTTTGGCTTGATTCCAGAGTTTATCGGCCGTTTGCCTGTGGTTGCCACCTTGGAATCATTGGACGAAGCTGCTTTGATGACGATTTTGGTTGAGCCGAAAAACGCGTTGACCAAGCAGTACATGAAGCTGTTCAAGATGGAAGGCGTGGAACTCGAGTTTGAAGATTCAGCCCTGCGTTTGATCGCTAAAAAAGCCCTGGAGCGTAAAACTGGCGCCCGTGGCCTGCGTTCTATCATGGAACATGCTTTGCTCGACCTTATGTACGAGTTGCCATCGCTCAAGAGCCTGGCTAAAGTCATTGTCGATGCTGGCGTGATTGAACACACTTCCGAGCCTATTCTGATTTATCAGGATGCACAAAAACGCGTCGAAAACGCAAGCTAAATCCCCCTTGCAATAGCCGCCCGGCTATTGCAAGATAGCATCTACAACATTAGATGCCTGCTCTCTTGAATTCTCAAAGAATGTTCCCATCTAAATGCAAAGGACTAGTTCCTTTGACACTTTTTGAAAGACGCTATGACAGAACACACTTTGCTTGACTCCGAGATACCCGAAGAAAACGCCTTGATCCCGTTATTGCCATTGCGCGATGTCGTTGTCTACCCGCATTTAGTGATCCCACTGTTTGTTGGCCGCACCAAGTCGGTCAAAGCACTGGAGCGCGCCTCAGAAGGCGATAAAAAGATTTTGCTGGTCGCTCAAAAGTCTGCCAATAAAGACGACCCTGCAGCAGAAGACCTGTACGAGATTGGTACACTGGCAACTGTGCTGCAAATGCTCAAGTTGCCTGATGGCACCGTCAAGGTGTTGGTTGAAGGCCTGCATCGTGTGCGTGTTTCCGATTTTGTGGAAACAGATGATTGCTTTATGGCATTGGGTGTAGAAGTCGAGCAAACCGACCAGGACGACAAAGAGGCTGAGGCCTTGATGCGTACCGTCATGACCCAGTTTGACCAGTACGTCAAACTGAACAAGAAAATTCCGCCAGAAATCCTGACCTCACTGGCAACGATTAACGAGCCTGGCCGCCTGGCGGACACCATTTCTGCACATCTGACGCTCAAGCTGGAAGAAAAACAAAAAGTGCTGGAAATGCTCAGTGTGATTGAGCGTTTGGAGCATCTGCTGTTCCTGATGGAGTCTGAAATCGACATCTTGCAGGTAGAAAAGCGCATCCGTGGCCGCGTGAAACGCCAAATGGAGAAAAGCCAGCGTGAGTACTACCTGAATGAGCAAGTCAAAGCCATTCAGAAAGAACTGGGCGAGCAGGACGAAAATGCCGAGATGGAAGAGCTGGAGCAGCGCATCAAAAATGCGGCGATGCCTAAAGAGGCTCTGGCCAAAGTCACTGCCGAGTTCAAAAAACTCAAATTGATGTCACCGATGTCTGCGGAAGCTTCAGTGGTGCGCAATTACATTGATACTTTGCTCAATCTGCCTTGGAAAAAGAAAACCAAAATCAGCAAAGACCTGCAAGCCGCAGAAGCGATTCTGGATGCCGATCATTATGGCCTGGATAAAGTTAAAGAGCGTATTGTCGAGTATCTGGCTGTGCAGCAACGCGTGGGTAAACTTAAGGCCCCAATCTTGTGCCTGGTAGGCCCGCCAGGGGTAGGTAAAACCTCGCTGGGGCAAAGCATTGCTAAAGCGGTGAACCGCAAGTTTGTTCGTATGGCTTTGGGTGGTGTGCGTGATGAAGCCGAAATTCGCGGTCATCGCCGTACCTATATTGGTTCTATGCCAGGTAAAGTGCTGCAAAGCATGACTAAGGTTGGCGTTAAAAACCCGTTATTCCTGCTGGATGAAGTCGACAAGATGGGGCAAGACATGCGTGGAGATCCATCCTCAGCATTGCTTGAGGTATTGGATCCAGAACAAAACCATACTTTTGCCGATCACTATGTTGAAGTCGACTATGACTTGAGCGACGTCATGTTTGTGGCCACGGCCAACAGTATGAATATTCCTGAGCCATTGCTGGATCGAATGGAAATCATTCGCTTGTCTGGTTATACCGAAGATGAAAAGATCAATATTGCTCAACGCTATCTGTTGCCTAAGCAATTAAAAGCACACGCGCTGAAGTCGACAGACATTGCCGTAGCTGAAAGCGTGTTGCGCGATATCGTGCGTTATTACACGCGTGAAGCAGGTGTGCGTCGTCTGGAGCAAGAAATTGCCAAGATTTGCCGCAAGGCCGTTAAAGAGCAGTTGCTGGCCAAAGGCAAAAGCAAAACCGTTAAAAAGATCAATATCACCAGCAAGAACATTGAGCAATACCTGGGCGTGAAACGCTACGACTTCGGTGTTGCTGCCAAAGAGAACCAGGTAGGGCAGGTGACTGGCCTGGCGTGGACCTCTGTGGGCGGTGAATTGCTGACGATTGAAGCGGTCACCTTACCAGGTAAAGGTAAAACCATTACTACCGGTAAGCTGGGTGATGTGATGCAAGAGTCTGTCACAGCCGCGATGAGTGTCGTACGTAGCCGTTCTGAAGGCTTGGGCATCCCGACTGACTTCTATGAGAAGAAAGATATCCATATTCACTTGCCAGAAGGGGCGACGCCTAAAGATGGCCCAAGTGCAGGTATCGGTCTGACGACAGCGATTGTGTCTGTGTTAACAGGCATTCCAGCGCGTGCGGATGTCGCCATGACAGGTGAAATTACCCTGCGTGGTGAGGTTTTGCCGATTGGTGGCTTGAAAGAAAAACTGTTGGCAGCGCATAGAGGCGGCATTAAAACTGTGCTAATTCCTTCTGCCAATGAAAAAGATTTGGTCGAAATTCCGGCCAATATCAAAAAGGACTTGGACATTCATTGCGTCAAATGGATAGACCAGGTGCTGGATTTGGCGCTTGAAAGCGCACCGCAACCGTTGGCCGTCAATGCGCCGGCGGTTGAGATTGTGGCTTCTGGCGACGCGAATCCGGAGCAAGCTGTCACGCATTAGTAAAATTGATGCGAATTATTGTCAAAAGGCCGGATTAGCGCTTGACAGCTCGTTTTGCGGCTTGATATAAAGACGGTACAGGATGTACCTGTCTTTTTAACTAGTTATTAGGGGAAACACGTGAATAAATCAGAATTGATAGATCATATTGCAAGTGCTGCTGGTATTTCTAAAGCCGCTGCGGCTCGTGCTCTGGATGCAACAACTGAGGCTATTTCCGGCGCATTGAAAAAAGGTGATCTGGTAACCTTGATTGGTTTTGGTACATTCTATGTAGGTGAGCGTTCTGCCCGTTCTGGCCGTAATCCTCGTACCGGCGCAACAATTAATATCAAAGCTGCTAAATCTCCTAAATTTAGGGCTGGTAAAGGTCTTAAAGATGCTGTAAACTAGCATTCTTTGGTTGAGCAGCGTTTAGTTGCTCTGCCAGCAGTAGCAACACAAGTGGTTGTTACGGGTGCTTAGCTCAGTTGGTAGAGCGTCGCCCTTACAAGGCGAATGTCAGCGGTTCGACCCCGTTAGCACCCACCAAACAATTAAAATTAAGAGTGCGAGGTCTGCGCTCTTAATTTTTTGAGTGACGTTGTACTTAAGAAGTTACTTTAATAAGTGAAGCTAAGTGCAAGCAAATAATTAAAAAATAGTTGTTGATTTTATAAGAAACAGTGTTATAATTTCAGCTTAACGATTACCGGGAGCGGTAGTTCAGTTGGTTAGAATACCGGCCTGTCACGCCGGGGGTCGCGGGTTCGAGTCCCGTCCGCTCCGCCAAATAAAAAGCCCTGATTTATTCAGGGCTTTTTTCTTTTCTGCATTCCTTACCTGTCTTTTGATTCCAATAACATCTTGCAGGTTTAAACCCTGATTTAAATGAATTCTTTTTTGAGTGGCAGCATGCTCTTGCGAGATGGGTATCTGTGTCTTAAATGCTGCGTTTAAATGTACAAAGATGCTTGATTGACACTCTGTCATTTCTGAACCGTTAGAACGCCACTGCTAAAGTGCGAACGGCGGGCCTGAATCCGGCGATAACGGCGGGTTTATGGTATAGTTTGCTGTTGCAAAAAATCAGGTAATGGAAACTATAAAATGTTGGAAGCATTAAGAAAACACACACAAGGATGGATGGCAAAAATCATTCTGGCGCTGATTGTGGTGCCGTTTGCGTTGTTTGGTATCGACTCCTATTTAAATCAGGCTGGTGGCCAAGTTGCCGTGGCTAAAGTAGATGGTCAAAAGATTTCACTGCAGGAGTTTTCCAACGCAGTCGAAAATGCCCGTAATTACATGCAGTCACAAGGGCAAAAAGTCGATCCAGCCATGCTGGAAAGCCCGGCATTCAAGCAGTCAGTACTGGAGGGCATTATTACCCGCCGTTTGGTAGACAGCGCGGTGCAGGATTACCGCTTTAGAATCAGTGATGAGCAATTGAGTCAGCACATTCTGGGCATGCCAGAGTTCCAAAGCAATGGTAAGTTTTCTGAAGAGACTTATAACCAGTTGCTGACCCAGAACAAGCTGACGCCAGCCAAGTTTGAGCAGAGTGTGCGCAAAGACCTGGCTGTACAACAGGTGCGTGATGGCTTGACTAACCTGGTGTTTATGCCGAAAAAAGTGGCTGAGCAATCACTGATGTCAGAGTTTGAGCAACGTGAAGTGACCGTGGCAGACGTGAAAGTGTCTGACTTCGTGAGTCAGGTAAACGTGACGCCAGAGCAAGTACAGGCTTATTACAACCAGCATAAAACCAAGTTCATTGCACCAGCTAAAGTGAAGTTGCAATTTGCCTTGCTGACTGCCGCTGGTTTGATGGGGCAGGTGAGTGCGTCAGATGAAGAAGTGAAGCAGTTCTATGACGAAAACGCAGCTAAATTACAAGGCGATGAGCAGCGTCAGGCCAGTCATATCCTGATTGGTTTCAGCAGCACGGCAACGCCAGCAGAAAAAGCGGCCGCGAAAGAAAAAGCAGAAGCGATTCTTAAACTGGCAAAAGCCAACCCTAAGAACTTTGAAAAACTGGCGATTGAAAACTCTCAAGACACGGGTTCTGCCGGTAAAGGTGGCGATTTGGGCAGCTTTGGCCGTGGCGCGATGGTGAAGCCATTTGAAGATGCCGCGTTTTCAATGAAGGTTGGTGATATCAGTGATCTGGTTGAATCTGAATTTGGTTACCACATCATCAAGCTGACAGGCATTACCGGCGAGTCTTCAGACTTTGACTCTGTGAAACTCAAATTGAAAGCAGAGTTGCTGTTCCAGAAGGCACAAGCCAAATATGCGGAACTGGCCGATGACTTTGGTAACACCGTGTACGAACAGTCTGGTAGCCTGGATCCGGTGGCCAAGAAGTTCAATGTACAAGTACAAATCTCTCCAGCCATGAGCAAAGAAGAAGTGTCCAAGTTCTTTAAGAGTGATCGTTTTGCCACCTTGGTATTTTCTGACGAAGTCGTGAAAGAAAAACGTAATACTGAAGCCGTTGAAGTGTCACCAAATAACCTGGTGGCTGGACGTGTGGTAGAGTACACGCCAGAGGCGCCACGTAGCTTTGATGAAGTCAAAGGCGGCATTGAGGCCTTGTTAAAAGCAGAAGCTGCAGGCAAACTGGCACAACAAAAAGGTGAAGCATTGCTGGCTGATCTTAAAGCAGGTAAAGCGACCGACACTGACTGGATTACGCCAGTGACCATTGATCGCAGAAATGCGCAAGGCTTGAGTGATGGTGTGATGAGAAATGTGTTTAAGGTGAATACACATGCCTTGCCAGCTTATTATGGCTTTAATGAAGCGAATAAGGGCTACACCGTGATTAAAGTGATTGCGGTAACCCAGAAGCTCAAAGACCAGCCAGATGTCGCTGACAGAGCATTTAAAGCCTATCAGGCAGCATTGGGTGATGAGATGTCCCATGCTTATGTCGGTTCACTCAAAGCCAAAAAAGATATTCAGTTCAACGCAAAAGTATTGTTATCCAAAAATAACGAATAATTAAGCGAGCTGAAATAAAGAAAGGAGGGCATTGCCCTCCTTTTTTATTGGAGATACTCTTAAAATGTAGAGTCTTGATTTTAGTTATTAAATGTAGTAATGTTTCTACATTTGGCATGTGGGAGCAAATGATGGCAATAACCACTTTATCCAGCAGAGAGTTTAATCAACGCGCGAGCGAGGCGAAAAAAGCGGCCAGCCAAGGTCCGGTGTTTATCACGGATAGGGGGCAGCCTGCGCATGTGCTTTTGACGATTAACGACTATAACAAGCTGATGGACCATCACGTTAAGATTGCCGATTTATTGGCAATGCCAGGTGCCGATGAGATTGAGCTTGATTTGCCCGTCTTTAAAGAGCTCACCAATGCTGCGGACTTGTTTTGATGTATTTGCTCGATACCAATGTTGTTTCTGAGTTACGTAAAATTCGAGCAGGTAAGGCTGATGCAAATGTTGTTCAGTGGGCAGAGCAGGCCAGCGTTGGCAGCCTGTTTATTTCGGTGATCACCATACAAGAGCTTGAAATTGGTGTGCTACAGTTAGCACGACGCGATACTGCACAAGGCCTCATTCTTCGCACATGGTTAAATGACCACGTCATTCCCGCCTTTACTGGCAGAATTCTGCCAGTGAGTTTAGAGGTGGCGCAAAAAAGTGCTTTATTGCACGTGCCTAATCTAGGGCCTTTTAGAGATGGTTTGATTGCTGCGACGGCTCTAGTTCATGGCATGACTATCGTCACTCGCAATATCAAATACTTTCAAAATACCGGCGCAAACTTACTTAACCCATGGGATTAAGTAAGAACCAGCCAAGTGCCATGCAATTAAGAATAATCGTCGCCCAAAAGCTAATTTGAAAAGAAAGCTTTTTTGACTTGTGACGAAACACGCTTTGCGCCACTGTTGCGCCCGGCCAGCCGCCGATGAGTGCCAGTAAATGCAACGTTTTCTCCGGCGTACGATATTTCTTGCGCCTGGCAGCCGATTTATCAAGTCCATAAGCCATGAATGTGAACGAGCTTGCTGCAACATACAGCCAAAAGACAAGTGGCGGCAGTTTACCGACAAATACCGAAACGCTCATGCAGGCAAAAAAAGCAACTGCAAAGACGAGCAGAAGCGTGCCGTCATTTGATCGTACCGCCTCATCAATGTATTTAACGTGTTCCGCTCTTAACTTACCATTCGCCTCTGTGTTTACTTCGTAAGTCACAACTTCATTATTAACCGGTCTACGGTGACGATTTGAGAATGCGGAAATATGAACAAAGACCTGTTTGCCACCGCCGTTAGGGGTGATAAAGCCAAAGCCTTGTTCGTCTTTCCAGGAGGTGATTTTGCCTTGATAGCGCATGTTCAATCAATGGTTTGTTTAATTGGGTAATATTGCATTTGGTATTTTATTTAATATGTTTTATAAAAAATAAAATTACTATTTTTATATTAATAATTAATTAGATGCTATTTTTTATTACACCTATTTTTTATTGCATTTGATGTCGACCTAATCTTGAAAATAATGTTTTTTTTATTGTGACTGCCACTTCTTGATGATATAAAAAAACGCCTGTCTTTACAGAACAGGCGTTTTTATTTTTCTACTCGCTAGCGTCTTAGTCGATTTGACCTGCGGCGGTGATGTTCATACCGCCGTCGACATAGGTGATTTCACCAGTCACGCCAGAAGCTAAATCGCTGGATAGGAAGGCAGCGACGTTACCGACTTCTTCAATGGTCACGTTGCGGCGCAGTGCGGCGTGTTTTTCGTTAAAGCCAATCATTTTGTCGAAGTCAGCAATGCCTGAAGCGGCCAGCGTTTTGATCGGGCCGGCAGAGACTGCGTTGACGCGGATGCCGCGTGGTCCCAGGCTTTGAGCCAGGTAGCGCACGTTGGCCTCCAGGCTGGCTTTAGCGACGCCCATGACGTTGTAGTTAGGCATGGTGCGCTCTGCACCCAGGTAGCTTAATGTGAGCAAGCTGCCGTTGCGGCCTTGCATCATCGGGTAGGCGGCTTTGGCCATGGCGGAGAAGCTGTAGGAGCTGATATCGTGCGCGATGTGGAAGTATTCGCGGCTGATATTGTCCAGGTAGTCGCCATCCAGGGCGACTTTAGGCACGAAGGCGATAGAGTGTATCAAGCCATCAAGGCCGTCCCAGACTTTGGCTAGCTCTACGAACAGGTTGTCGATTTGGGCATCTTCAGCCACGTCACAGGGTAAGACGATATCGGACTCGAAATCAGCTGCGAGGTCACGCACACGTTTTTCGTGTTTGTCTACCTGATAGGTAAAGGCTAGCTCAGCGCCTTCACGCTTCATTGCGGCTGCAATGCCATAAGCGATTGAACGGTTGCTCAGCAAACCGGCAATCAGAATTTTTTTTCCAGCAAGAAATGCCATGCTTGTTCCTGTTTGGTAATGTAGTTCAGTTAATTGGGTTAGCGGGTGTGAGAACGCGGGTCAAACACATCACGCAAACCTTCGCCGAGCAGATTATACCCTAACACGGTAATTAATATGGCAAGTCCGGGGTAGAGCGAGAGCCACCAGGCAAACTGGATATACTCTTTGCCGTCGGTGAGAATGTTGCCCCAGGAGGCTTGTGGTGGCTGCACGCCGAGTCCTAGAAAACTGAGACCTGATTCGAGCAGTACGGCACTGGCGATGCCTAATACCACGCTGACTAATACCGGTGTCAGGCTATTCGGCAGGCAGTGTTTAAAAATCACGCGCCAGTCTTGTGCGCCTAGCGCGGTGGAGGCTGCCACAAATTCGCGCTGGGTCAGGCTTAAGAATTCGGCCCTGACTAAGCGCGTCACGCCCATCCAGGAGGTGAGGCCAATGACAATCATAACGTTGGTGATAGAAGGGCTTAAAAAGGCAATCACGGCCAAAATCAGGAAAAAGCTGGGGATAGACAGCATGATGTCGACCAGGCGCATAATGACGGTATCTACCCAGCCGCGGTAGTAACCAGCCAGCGCCCCTAAAATGACGCCAATCACGGTAGAAATGCCGACAGCCACCAGGCCAACTAATAAAGAGACACGGCCGCCAAACAGCATGCGGCTCCAGACATCCCGGCCCAGTCCATCGGTGCCCATCCAGTGCTCCGCAGAGGGCGCAATCAGGATTTGTTTGACTTGCACGGCATCTGGATCATAGGGCGCAATCCACGGTGCGAGCAGCGCCAGCAGTAAAATGATGCCAATTAAGCAGAGCCCGGTGACGGCCATAGGATTTTGCAGGATTCTTTGCATAGTATTTGTGAGCCTTAACCTTGTGGCATCACGCCTCTGCGCAGGCGCGGGTCTGCCCAGGCGTAGGCTAAGTCTGCCAGCAAGTTGCCCATGAGTGTCAGCGCTGAGCCGATGGTGAGTATGCCCATGATCACCGGAAAATCGCGCATCATGACGGCGTCGTAAAACAGTTTGCCCATGCCTGGGATGGCAAAAATGGTTTCGGCGATTACCGAGCCGCCAATCAGGCCGGGGAGAGATAGGCCGACCAGGGTAATAAGTGGCAGTAGGGCGTTGCGCAAGGCGTGGCGATAAGTGACGGTACGGTCACTGAGGCCTTTGGCACGTGCTGTGATCACGAAGTCCTGGCTGAGGACGTCCAGCATGCCGTTTTTGACAAACATGGTGACACCGGCCAGGCCTGTGATTGCTGGAATCACCACTGGCAAGAACAAATGCATGAAAAGATCCTGGCATTTTTGCCACGCATCGAGTTGGGCATAATTAAGGCTATGCAGGCCAGAAATCGGAAACCAGGGGTGAATGACGCCCAGCCAGTACATCAGCAATAACGATAACCAGAAGCCCGGGATAGAAAAGCCGATAAAGTTAAACAGGGTAATGCTACGGTCTGGCCAGCGACCATATTTTTTGGCCGCGATGACGCCTAAGGGCACTGCCAGCGTCAGGGTCAAAAACAAGCCGACTAAATTCATCAGCAGCGTGACAGGTAGCGCCTCCTGGATCATGCCGGGCGTGGTGTTGCCGTCTTTATCGGTTTCTGCCCAAAACACCGGTTTTTGGTGGCTGGCAAATGAGTGGCCAAAGTCCAGATGCACCATGCGCTCCAGCCACAGGCCATATTGCACAATCACGGGTTTGTCTAAATGATAGAGTTCGCGCAGCTTTTGACGCGATTCTTCAGAGGATTTGGGATCAAACGCGGCCTCGGTGCTGGTGATATCCCCCGGTGCCAGGTGCATGATGAAGAAAGAAATCAGACTGATGCCGATCAACATCGGAATCATCCACACTATGCGTCTGATCAGGTAATTGAGCATGCTTATTCTGCCTGTATTTGCGTGCGTCTGAGGGGCTCAGGAAGATACCATTTATGTGAATCATACCCCACACCGGCAGGAGGCACCGGATTCATAATGCCTTGTACACGCTTATGAATCGCCGTCAGGCCATAGCCGGCAGACAGATACACCAGTGGACTATCCTCATATAACACCTTGGCAAAGTCGTGATAGATCTGCATGCGCTTTTCCGGGTCAAACTCTATGCGGCCTTGCTCCAGCAATTTATCGACGGCCGGATTATTGTAGCCAATAAAGTTAAACTGGCCCGGGCCTTGTTGGCTGGAGTGCCAGATCGAGTATTGGTCAGGGTCCAGGCTCAAGCCCCAGCCCATGACGACGGCGTCAAAGTCGCCTGGTTTAATAAAGTTGGTGAGCAGGCTGGCCCATTCCAGGGTGCGGATACGCGTTTCAATGCCCACTTCTTTCAAGCGGCGCTGGATAATCACCGCTGTTTTTTCACGTTGTTTATTGCCCAGGTTGGTCAGTACTTCAAATGACAGTTCTTTGCCATCGCGTTCCACAATACCATCGCCATTGCTGTCCACATAGCCTGCCTCAGCCAGCAATTGTTTGGCTTTGGCCGGGTCAAACGGGTAGGGCGTTAAGTCTGGGTTGCTCCAGCGCGTCCCAGGTTTGTAGGGCGAGGCAATGGCGATGCCCAGGCCGAGATACACGCCGTCGATAATCTCTTGTTTGTCTATGGCGTAATTGATTGCTTTGCGGACACGCACATCGTCAAACGGTTTGCGCTTGAGGTTAAAGCCAAGGTAGGTGTAACTATTGCCGAGCTCTTTGTACTGGTTAAGCTTGGCTTGCAGTGCCGGACGCGACGGAATAATACGCGCATAGGTAATCGGGTCCAGCGTCATGCTATCAATGTTGTCGGCCATCAGCTCCAGAAACTGCGCGGCCGGGTCTGGGATAATCCGTTCAACCACGCTATCAATGTTGGCTGGACCCAAGACTGATTTTGGATTTCTTTCCAGTTTTAAGTACTCACCATGCCGCCATTCTTTTAACTGGTAGTAGTGGCTGCCTAGCGGTTTTTGCGCAAAACTGGTGGTATGAATATCTTGCCCGGCCAGCTTGTGTTTTGGCAGCACTTGCAAGTGTGCCCAGCTTTCGAGCGCAGGCGCAAAGGGCTGGGCATAGTGCACGATAAATGTGTGGGCATCGGGCGCCTCGGCCTTGGTCACCAGTTGGTAGTCTGATGCATAGGGGCTATGCGTTTTTTCGTCAATGATCAGTTGCCAGGTAAATAACACGTCGGCGCTGGTGAGTGGCTTGCCGTCTGCCCATTGCAAGCCTGGCTTGAGTTTAAACGTAATGGTATTTTTATCATCTGCAACCTGCCATGATTCCGCCAGTTCACCGGCAAGATCGAGGTCCTGATTAAATGTCAGCAAAGAGTTAAACAGGTAAGCACCGATTGCCAATGAGGCCGATTCACCCGCCACCATGCCTATCATGCCACTGGGGTCTGAGGGCATGGCACTGATCAGCGTGCCGCCTGTTTGTGCGGGATATGGCTGGTTTAACGCTGCCGTATTCTGGTCCGGGCTGTCTGCACTGCAAGCCAGTAATGCGCTGCATAGCATGCCGATTATGAGCTGTTGACCAATGGACGCATATTGCTTGGTGCAAATGGGATGCATCCTGGTCAATCGTCGATTCGTCATGCATCGATTCGTCATGGTGTCTCGCCGTGTCAGTGTTTGGTTTTTTTACTATGTGTTGTCGTGGTTTTTTTGTGCGTAGAGGATTGCCCGCTGCTACGCGTTTTGCTGGTAGCCGTTGTTTTCTTATGACCCGCTCTCGCGCTGGTTTTTGAGCCATGTGACTGGCTGGCACTGCTTGTGCTGCTTTCCTGTTTTTCCAGCTGCAACACCTGACCAACGGCCAGGTTTTTGGACTTCAGGTGATTTTGCTGCATGATTTGTTTGCTGCTGATGCCATAACGCTTAGCCAGCTTTGCCAATGTATCACCTTGTTTCACCTTATGCGAGATAGATACAGATTTGGATTCTCTTTCTACAGGGATCTCAATCGGCAATTGTGCCATGGCGGCGACATCAATCGGCCTGGTCAGGCCAGATTGCACACTGGCCGGTACCAACAAAGGCCTGCGCACAATCAGGTTACGGTTAGGCTTGAGGTTGTTGGTGGCGCTCAGCTCATAAATGCTGATGCCAAACTGGCTGGCAATGGCGCCCAGGCGCTCGCCACGTTTTGGTTGGTAGCTATGCCAGTTAGATAATGGCCGGTTATAACCACTGAGGTTATTGGTGAAGTTGCTGGCAGCCCAGGTGGGCAGCAATAGCTTTTGATAGCTGTTTTCGGTAATCAGCACCGGGCGCGTAAAGCTGGGGTTCAGCGCATTAAACTCTTCCAGTGAAATCCCTGCCAGCTCAGCCGCCAGCTTGGCGTCAATTTTGTTGGGCGCTTGCACCGTGGTGAAATACGGTTTGTTAGGAATCTCGTTGAGCGTTAGCCCATAGTTTTCCGGGCGGAAAATAATGTTTTTAATCGCCTGCAATTTCGGCACGTAGTTACGTGTTTCATCAGGCAAAGACAAATGCTGGTAGTCGGTGGGCAGCCCTAACTGGCGGTTGCGCTCAATCGCGCGCGCTACGGTGCCTTCACCTGCGTTATAGGCTGCCAGCGCCAAGTCCCAGGCACCAAACATGGTGTAGAGTTTTTGCAGGTAGTTAAGCGCCGCCTGGGTGGCCGCAGTGACGTCTTTACGCGAATCTTTCCAGTAGTTTTGCTTAAGGCCAAAGTCTTTGCCGGTAGACGGAATAAATTGCCAGATGCCTGAGGCTTTACTGGTAGACAGCGCTTTGGGGTTAAAACCACTTTCAATCATGGGCAGCAGCGCAATTTCGGTCGGCATGCCTCTTTTTTCGACTTCAACCACAATATGGTAGAGGTACTTTTTGCTGCGCTCCAGCATGCGTGACACGTAGTCCGGGCGCGAGGCATACCATTGCTCGTGCTTGTTGGTATAGGTGGAGTCTATGTCTGGCATGTTGAAGCCGTCACGCACGCGGTCCCACAGACTGTCTTGCAGGGTTAACGAGTCTTCAAACTGGTAGCTGGAGTTGTAGTTTTCTGATTCCGGGCCGCCATAACTTTCATCATAACTGCCGTTGTCATCCGACATGCTGGCTGGCTCTACGTATTCAGCCAATGCCAATAATGGAAGGGCTGAAAGGGCGGCACATAGCAGTAATTTTTTAAAACGCATGACGGTAATACTTAATCCTGAGACTGTTGCACAAGGTAATACTGAGAAAAACTTGCACATGCATTGATAAACCCGGGTGGCCGTTAGGGCCATGCCAACCAGCACGTGATTGGCGTAACGCATACAAGCGCTTTAAGGAGGACATCATTCTACGTTAATTTTTCAGTGAGACAAGTTTTTATGTCTACAGAAAGGTTATACATTAAAAGTGGTTGCGCCGTGCGCGCAGCTCGGTAAACACATCAATCGCTGACCAGTGCTGAAAAGCCGCTTGTTGTGACAAGGCCTCGCAACGCAGAAACGGGTTGGTGGCTAACTCCAGCGCCAGTGTTGTGGGCAAGGTAGGCAGATTCTGCGCGCGCAAGTGTGCGGTATGGCGCGCGCGTTGCTGCAAGTCTGCATTGTCGGGGTCTACCGTTTGCGCAAAAGCAATATTGTGCGCGGTGTATTCATGTGCAGGGTAGATCAGCGTGTTTGCCGACAGCGCTGCGATCTGTTGCAATGAGGCGTACATTTGCGGCGGCGTGCCTTCAAACAAGCGGCCACAACCTGCGCCAAACAATACATCGCCGCTAAACAAGTGCTGATGATTGAGGTAATAGGCAATATGGTCCAGCGTGTGTCCGGGCAGGGCCAGTACGTCGCAATTGAGAGCGCCAAAGTGTTTAAATGCCAGGCGATTGCCTTGTTTGACGCGTGTGGCCTGCAGAGACTGATAAGCTGGGTGATCGCTCTCAGGGGCGTAGACGGTGCATTGCCAGTGCTTCTGTAGCGCTGCGGCTCCGCCGACATGGTCAGCATGGTGATGGGTAAGCAAGATGCCATCCAACTGTAACTGGCGCGCCTGCAAGGCCTGCTCAACAACCTCGGCATCGCCAGGGTCAACCACCAGTGCATATTGACCGCGGTGAATCAGCCATAAATAATTATCGCTAAAAGCGGGCAGTGCGGTGATCTCTATGCTTGCAGAAGTGTCGTGCATCCCGCATCATTGAAAAAATGATCATGATTGTCAAGGCACAATCGTGTTTAGCCGCCTGTTTTACACTTTGTGTTATTTCTGGCATTTTTGGGAGCTTCATCTTGCAATCCAGCCAGCCAGCCAGCTTAAATGAAACTGCTTTTGATGCCATGGCGTTGGGCCGCTATATTGCCCAGCGCGAGATTCCGCTGTATGCACAAACGGTGGCAGATGTGTTTGGATTCCATGCCTTGCAGATAGGCTGGCCGACGCACGATTTACTTGAACATTGCCGCATCCCTTATAAACACTCCTTACAGCTCTCGGCGACGCCGAATGCTTCACTATTGTGTGAAAGCGAGTTCTTGCCGTTTGCCGAACAGTCAGTTGACCTGGTGTGCATGCCGCACGTGCTAGAGCAGTGTGCTGATCCGCAACAAACTTTGCGTGAGGTGTTTCGCGTGCTGGTGCCTGAGGGCACGGTGGTGCTGACTGGCATCACACCAGTCAGCTGCCTGGGGTTGCGCGCTCGGGTGGGCCAATTTAAGCAGGCCGGGCACTTTGAGCGCCTGTTTACCGCCTGGCGCATCCGTGATTGGCTAAGTGTGCTTGGCTTTGAAGTCGTGCATAGTGGTAGTTTGATTCATGCCTTGCCAATCAATGACCCGGTGTGGCTGGCGCGGCAATCTTGCCTTGAGCGCTGGGGGCGGCACACCTGTGGCATGACCGGAGGCGTGTATTTTCTGATTGCCAAAAAAAGGGTCTTGAATGTGCGTCTGCTCAAGCCTGACTGGAAAAAATCACCGCTCAACCATGCTTTACAGGTGCGAAAAGGCCAGTCCAGCATACAAAAACAAGTGCAAAAACAGTTAGAATGCGCGGATGTCGACTCAACAATGGATAGAAATGTACGCTGATGGTGCCTGCAAGGGTAACCCAGGCGTTGGGGGCTGGGGCGTTTGGCTCAAAGCGGGTGAACACGAAAAGTCACTGTTTGGCGGTGAAGCACTGACCACCAATAACCGTATGGAGATGATGGCGGTGATTCAAGGCCTGCAGGCATTGAAAAAGCCTTCACAGGTCAAGGTGTATACAGACTCCAGTTATGTACAAAAAGGCATGACAGAGTGGCTGGCAGGCTGGAAAAAGAAACAGTGGCGTACGGCGGATAAAAAACCAGTTAAAAATGCCGACTTATGGCAAATACTGGATGCACTGGCAGTCGCGCACCAGATCGAATGGATCTGGGTAAAAGGCCATGCCGGTAATGAAGGCAATGAGCGTGCGGATGCACTGGCTAACCAGGGCGTGCTGACGGTTGCGGCGAGTTAAGAGGGGTTATTGATGAGACAGATTTTTCTCGATACGGAAACCACCGGTTTATATCCTGACCAGGGGCATCGTATTATTGAAATTGCCGCGGTAGAAATCTTTAACCGCCGGCCCACCCAGCGTCATTTCCACATTTATATTAATCCCGAGCGCGAGATCGACCCCGGCGCGCAAGAGGTGCACGGTATTTCGCTGGAGTTTTTGCAAGACAAACCTTTATTTGCCAGTATTGCCGAAGAGTTTGTGGCGTTTATCCGTGGCGCCGAGTTAATTATCCATAATGCGCCGTTTGATATTGGCTTTTTAAATATGGAGCTCGCCAAGCTGGGCCAGGACAAGCTGGAAACCTATGTCAGCGGCATTATCGACACCTTGAAAATGGCCAAGGAAATGCGGCCAGGCCAACGTAACAACCTGGACGCCTTGTGCCGACACTTTGGCATTGATAACTCGCAGCGTACCTTGCACGGCGCCTTGCTGGATGCGGAGTTGCTGGCGGAAGTATATATCGCCATGACGCGCGGCCAGGAGAGCCTGCTGATGGAGTTGTCCAGCCCGGTAGAGCAAGCGACACATGCCAATCTGGCCGTAGACTTTTCTGCATTAAAGCTGGTCACTGCAGATGAAGAGGAGTTGGGTGCGCATCAACAATATATTGCAGGCTTAGCCAAGGCGGGTGCAAGCCCCTGGTAGCCGCTTTAGTGGCTGATTAACGCGGTGTCATATGTGTTAATCATGTCTTTGAATGGCCTGTTCATGCGCTAGTATGAAATGTATCAATCAGTAAAATCACTTTGAATGTAGGTCTTTTATGCTCACAGAAACCATTGTAGTCACCGGCGGTGCCGGTTTTATTGGCAGCAACTTTGTGAATGCCTGGGTGCGGCATAAGCTGGGCAAAGTGATTAACCTGGATAAATTGACGTATGCTGGCAATATGGAAAACCTGGCTGGCATTAGCCAAAACCCTGCCCATATTTTTGTGCACGCGGATATCGGTGATAGGGCAGCTGTGAAATCCTTGCTGGAAACCCACAGGCCACGTGCAGTACTCAACTTCGCCGCCGAGAGCCACGTTGACCGTTCTATTCATGGGCCTGATGCCTTTATTCAAACCAATGTCGTGGGTACCTTTAATTTGCTGGAAGAGGTGCGCGCATATTGGCAAGCCTTACCGGTAGACGAGCAAGCGCAGTTCCGCTTTCTGCATGTCTCTACCGACGAAGTGTACGGCTCACTGGGGCCGAATGATCCGGCGTTTAAAGAGAGCAATACTTATCAGCCGAATAGTCCGTATTCGGCCTCCAAGGCGGCGTCTGACCATCTGGTGCGTGCCTATCACCACACCTATGGCTTGCCCACCCTGACCACCAACTGTTCCAATAATTACGGTCCATATCACTTTCCGGAAAAACTGATTCCGCTGGTTATTCACAATGCCTTGTCTGGCAAGCCGCTGCCTATTTACGGCAATGGCAGCAATATCCGCGACTGGCTGTATGTAGAAGACCATTGCAGTGCCATTCGCGAAGTGCTGGCTAAAGGCACGCCAGGCGAAACATACAATATCGGCGGCTGGAATGAAAAAACCAACCTGGACGTGGTGCATACCTTGTGTGACATCCTCGACCAGGAACGTCCTAAAGCGCAAGGCAGTTACCGCGACCAGATGACGTTTGTTAAGGACCGTCCAGGCCATGATGCACGCTATGCCATTGATGCTAGCAAAATTGAGCAGGAACTTGGCTGGAAGCCGCAAGAAACCTTTGAAACTGGCATCCGTAAAACCGTGCGCTGGTATCTGGAGCATCATGAGTGGGTGACACGTGTCACCAGCGGGGAATATCAGCATTGGCTCAACAAGAATTACCACGAACGTGGAGAGGAGCTCGCATAATGGCAAGAAAAGGCATTGTATTGGCCGGTGGTTCTGGCACCCGCTTGTATCCGGTAACCCAAGTGGTTTCCAAGCAATTGTTGCCGGTCTACGACAAACCCATGATTTACTATCCCTTGTCAGCATTGATGCTGGCAGGCATACGCGAAGTGCTGATTATTTCTACCCCCATGGATACGCCGCGTTTTAAAGAGTTATTGGGCGATGGCAGCCAATGGGGCATGCGCATTGAATATCAGGTACAACCCTCGCCAGATGGTTTGGCGCAGGCGTTTATCCTGGGCGAGTCTTTTATTGGTAACGATACCAGTGCACTGGTGCTGGGTGACAATATTTTCTACGGCCATGAGCTTGGTGAAATGGCCATGGCAGCAGGGCAACGTGAGCAGGGGGCGACAGTGTTTGCCTATCCGGTGAATGATCCTGAGCGCTATGGCGTGGTCGAGTTTGATGCGCAAGGCACCGCGATCAGTCTGGAAGAAAAACCGACACAGCCTAAATCGCGTTATGCCGTGACCGGCCTGTATTTTTACGACCAGCGTGTGGTCGAAATCGCCAAAAACCTCAAGCCTTCACCGCGTGGCGAGCTGGAAATTACCGATGTGAATAAACAGTATCTGGCCTGGGGTGACCTCAATGTTGAAGTGATGGGGCGTGGTATGGCCTGGCTGGATACCGGCACGCATGAGTCTTTGCTGGAAGCTAGTGGTTTTATCCAGACCATAGAAAAACGCCAGGGTTTGAAAATCTCCTGTCTGGAAGAGATTGCTTACCGCCAGGGATTTATCACGGCTGAGCAACTGGATAAATTGGCCGATAAATACGCCAAAAACGGCTATGGGCAATATCTGAAACAAATTCTCAAAGAGCAGGTGTTTTAATGCAAGTGATTGCAACCAAGATTCCAGAGGTGTTGATTCTGGAGCCTAAAGTGTTTGGCGATGCGCGTGGTTTTTTCCTCGAAAGCTTTAATGCCAACACCTTTAAAGACTGCACCGGGCTAGATGTGCAATTTGTACAAGATAACCACTCACGCTCTGGCAAAGGCGTGTTGCGCGGTCTGCATTACCAGCTACAGCAACCACAGGGCAAGCTGGTGCGTGTGGTGCAAGGGGAGGTGTTTGACGTGGCGGTAGATATGCGTAGCAACTCACCGACCTTTGGCCAGTGGACAGGCGCGCATTTGAGCGCGGAAAATCACCGCCAGTTGTGGATTCCACCTGGATTTGCCCATGGCTTTGTCGTCTTGTCAGAGACGGCGGACTTCTTGTATAAAACTACCGATTATTATGCGCCACAGCATGAAGCCTGCCTGAAATGGGATGATGCCACGGTCGGCGTGGACTGGCCATTGACGCAGGCGCCTAGCCTGTCAGCCAAGGATCAACAAGGCTTGTTCTGGGCAGATGCACCTAAGTTTGATGCCCTCTGATCTATTCTCAAGATAACCATGAAAAAAATTTTTTTAACCGGTGTCAGCGGTCAAGTGGGTCACGCATTGCAGCAGCAATTGGCTTTAGAGCTAGCCAATGAATGGCAAGTACTGGCCTGTGACCGCCAGCAACTGGATTTAACGCAGCCTGAGCATATCAGGCGAACAGTGCGTGAAATCGTCCCAGATTTAATCATTCACCCGGCGGCCTACACGGCGGTAGATAAAGCGGAGTCTGAGCGTGAACTGGCCTATGCCATTAATGCGACAGCGCCTGGCATATTGGCCGAGGAAGCCGCAACACTCAATGCCGGCTTGATTCATTTTTCTACTGATTATGTCTATGACGGTGCAAAGGATGCGCTTTATACTGAAACCGATGCCGTGAATCCCCTCAGCGTCTATGGTGCCAGCAAGTTGGCTGGTGAAGAGGCGATTCGGCGTGTAGGGGTGCCGCACCTGATTCTACGCACTAGCTGGGTGTATGGCAGCTATGGTAAAAACTTCCTCAAAACAATTATCCGCCTGGCTCAGGAGCGCGAACACTTGCGTATTGTGGCAGACCAGTACGGCGCACCGACTGCGGATACGGCGATCGCCAAGGCCGTGACAGAACTAGTCACGCGCTGGAACCAGGAGGATGTGACACAAAGTGGTGTGTATCATCTGGTGAATAGTGGCGAAACCTCATGGTTCGGTTTTGCCAGTGAAATCGTGGCGCAGTATCGCGCGTTAGAAAGTGTGCGTGGTTGGCCGCCATTGGCGGTGAACGAGGTACAGCCTATTGCGGCAGCTGAATATCCAACGCCAGCCAAGCGTCCGCAAAACTCAAGGCTTTCTACAGCCAAACTTGAGCAAACGTTTGGCGTGACTTTGCCTGAGTGGTCAATCGCGTTAAATCAGGTGATGGCCGAGTTGGCGGTTAGCTAAGCCTGGTCAAAGGCATCTGTCCAGCTATTGGGCGTCTCGTAGAGCCTGACTTTCATCAGCTTGAGGTGGTTGCCAAAGGTGTCAGTGTATTGCGCCTTGAGTAACCTGAAAGCTTCCGCAGCCATGTTTTCGGCTGTAGGAATGGTCGGGAAGATAATGGTTTTATGATTGGGCAGGCTGTTGAGGAAGTCCAGAACAGCAGCATCTCCCTGATAGACCAGGAAAGCATGATCCCAGCGGTCAACAATCGTTTCACGGGCAATGCGCTTCACGTCGGCAAAATCCATCACCATGCCATTCTCTGAGGCATGCTCAGCATTGATGATGTCACCCGAGAGCGTAATCTCTATGGCGTAACGGTGGCCGTGCAGATTGCGGCATTGACTTTTATGATCAGGAATACGATGTCCGGCATCGAATTCCAAGCGTGTAGTAATTTCCATCCCTGCATTATATCAGGCAACGATATATCAGTAACCTTGCAGCACAGCCAATTGGTTCATGCTGTGCGTGATGACGTTGTCAGGCGCTATGGCCTGCATGCAAAGGGTCGGGCAGATTAATACAGGTCGTCAATATTCATTAAAGCATCTTCGTCAGCAGAGTAGTGCTTGTGGCTCTTCTCATAGCTCCCGTAGCTGGATTCGAAATCATCGACTTCATCGCCAGCAAAATCTTCCAGCATTTGATCAATTTTTTTAAATTTGTCGGTAGGCGTTGCTTTTTGTAACATGGTGGTCTCCCAGTACATCGTTAATTTACTCAAACATGTCAGTCCTTACTGTTCTTAATAATGCATTAGCATAGACTATGCCAATCATCAGTTTTGTTCCTTACAATTTTATTAACGGCAACTATTAAAAAAAGTAAAATATGCGCCATTCATACAGAACAATCAAGCTAACTGGCTGTCTGTAAAGGCATAACATACACAAAAATTTCAGGAGAGATGCAATGCGAGGTGTGATATTCATGTTGTTGGGCTTGGGAGGCTATTCATTGGCACAGGCTGAATGCCTGCCAATATACCAACACCAATTTAAAACCCTGCAGGGGCAAACTGTCGATTTTTGTCAATTTCAGGACAAACCCATCCTGATTGTGAATACCGCCAGCAAGTGTGGGTTCACGCCACAGTTTGAAGCGCTGGAGTCTTTATATGACCAATACAAGGACAAAGGCCTGGTAGTGATTGGTTTTCCGTCTAATGACTTCAGGCAAGAGCCGGGCAATAACAAGCAAATTGGTGACTTTTGCAAGCTGACATATTCCGTCAAATTCCCCATGGTAGAGAAGTCCAGCGTCACCGGCAGTAGCGCCAACTCTTTGTATCAACAATTGATCAAGCAAACAGGGCAGGCGCCACAATGGAATTTCTATAAATATGTGATTCTGCCTGGCGGGCAAAAAGTATATTCGTTTAATAGCATGACACGGCCTGAGAGCGAAGACATCATGGGCAAGATCAAGCCCTACCTCAAATAATGCTCGTCACCACCGGCTGATTTGCTGATTTTTTCAGCAGGTCAGCACGGCAAACAAAGCGATATACAGTTTTTTTAAAGATTTATGTTGAAAGCCGTTGACAAGACTTCTAGCCATCATTAATATGGCGCCTTCTTTGAATTGCACTGCAAAACAAAGAGCTGCATTACCAGGGATTCGGGGGTATAGCTCAGCTGGGAGAGCGCTTGCATGGCATGCAAGAGGTCAGCGGTTCGATCCCGCTTATCTCCACCAAGTGATTGAAAATATTGAATTTTTTTAAAAATAAATATTTTAATTATTTGAAAAACTGGTATAATGCACGGGTTGTTAAATTTCTTAGGTCCCCATCGTCTAGAGGCCTAGGACACCTCCCTTTCACGGAGGCGACCGGGGTTCGAATCCCCGTGGGGACGCCAAATCCACTCAAGTGGTTAAATCGCAGAAGTGTGATTTATATATATGAAACCTCATATGTAACAGTTAACTGTCACATATGAGGTTTTTTCGTTTATACAATAAATTCACACATCCAAATGATTGCACGGATAGCATTCGCTATTATCTGTGCAGAGTTTCTATGCGTTTTTAGGGATGGGCTAAATCAAGCCACCTCCCCAATGTCTTTTTAAACACAATCGAAAAATAGGGTTGATATTGCGCATGTATTGATTGGACAGCTGATTGGTTGGCGCAATAAAAAACCGGCCATGCCGGTTTTTTTATTTTATGCATTCGCTTATCCGCGGATATTACTTTGTGCGGAAAATTGCGATAACTCCACATAAGGCTGTGGCTGCCAACCAGCGGCGCGATGTTCTGCCACGACATTGGTAAAAATGCCGCCACGCACATAAAACTTGGCGGTGACACGCATAAACTTCGGATCAATGGCGCTGACCAGGTCATCGAGAATTTGGTTGGTGACGGCTTCATGAAAGCAGCCTTCGTCACGGAACGACCACATATAGAGTTTCAGGCTTTTTAATTCCACGCACAATTTGTTTGGGATGTAGTCCAGGTAAATCACCGCAAAGTCGGGCTGGCCGGTTTTTGGGCAAAGGCAGGTGAATTCCGGTACTTCCATATGGATATGGAAATCGCGGTTAGGATTCGGGTTGTCGAATGTTTCCAGTGTTTTCACTGGTTGGGCAGTTGGCTTGCCACCGAGTAAATGTTCGTTCATTGCACTCACGTTTCTTGGTTGTTTCTTGATAAAAATGGGTATTATAACGCCTAAGCTACCATTCAAATTCTTATAAGCGTTTTTCTTACTTTGCGTCTGACACATTTAAAACTTGCGGGGTTCAAGTCTTTTGTCGATCCGACCACCATACATTTGCATGGGCAACGTGTGGGCGTGGTGGGGCCGAACGGCTGTGGCAAATCAAATGTCATGGAGTCTGTACGCTGGGTGCTGGGGGAGTCTTCGGCCAAAGAAATGCGTGCCGACGCCATGGATGCCGTGATTTTTAACGGATCCGCTAACCGTAAACCGATCTCCCGTGCCAGTGTTGAGCTGATTTTTGATAACAGTCTGGGTGGCGCCAATGGTGAATGGAGCCAATATGCCGAAATCGCCGTCAAGCGCGTGATTGAGCGCGACAAGGGCTCTACCTATTACATCAATAATATTGCTGTGCGCCGACGCGATGTCGCCGATTTATTCTTGGGCACCGGCCTGGGTGGCCGTGCCTATGCCATCATCGGCCAAAATACGATTTCACGCATCGTCGAAGCCAGACCGGAAGAGTTGCGCGTGTTTCTGGAAGAGGCCGCTGGCATCAGCAAATATAAAGAACGCAGGCGAGAGACCGAGCTGCGCTTGCGCGATACGCGTGAAAACCTGGAACGGGTAGAAGATATTTCACGTGAAATGAACAAGCAGATTATCAAGCTGGAAGCCCAGGCTTTGGTCACGCAAAAGTTTCAGGCATTGCAGCAGGCGCATCAATTGGCCGAGGCACAATGGTGGTGGTTACGTAAACGCGATGCCGTGCTGGCGCATGAAACCGCTTCACAGGCGGTTGAGCAGGCCGTGAATGCGTTGGAGGCGCAAATGGCCAGCTTGCGTAACCATGAGCTGCAACTTGAGCAGTTACGCCAGCAGCATCAGGAAACGGCTAACCAGTTACATGCGGCGCAGGCCGCCTTCTACGAGGCGAATTC
The DNA here is from genome assembly GCF_015354345.1 of Methylophilus sp. 14. GTDB lineage: Bacteria > Pseudomonadota > Gammaproteobacteria > Burkholderiales > Methylophilaceae > Methylophilus. Next base: position 213,203 of record NZ_JADKYS010000003.1, read on the forward strand.
ACAGGTGTCCAATCTTGGCTTGCAGGTGAAGCAATCTGAAGAGGCGCGCGACCGCTTGTTGCAAGAGCAGCAGCAATTATTACGGCAAATGGAGCATAGGGCGCAGCAACAGAAACAGCTTCAATTACAGTTGGCGGAAAAAACCACGGCATTGGCCACCGCGCAAGGGGCCGTTGAGCAGCAGGCGCAAGATTTGCAAGGCATGCAGCAAGGTTTGCCTGAGCAGGCCAGCCAGTTGCAGGCGTTTCAGCAGGCTGCGAACCAGGCGCAGCAAGCGGTGCAGCAAACCCGCCAGCAGATGCAACTGGAACAAAATAATGTGAATTTTATCCAGCGTAACCTGGCTGACGTCGCACAACGTTTACAGCAGTTGCAGAATGAGCTGGGGCAGTGGGCGTTGCCAGATATGCAGGCGCTGGGCGCGCATCAGCAACAATTGGCTGAGCAGCAAGCCGCCTTGCAACACGAAGAGCAGCAATTGACCCAGTTGCGCACAGAAGAAAATACACAGCAGCAGGCATTGCAGCAAGCGCGTAGCTATTGGCAACAGGCGCAGCGGACGCTGCACCAATTGGAAGCTGAGATTCAGTCGCTACAAAAGTTACAGCAAAGTATCAAGCAGGATCAGCAATTAGGCCCGTGGCTGCAGAAAACCGGCATGCAATCAGCGCCACGCCTGTGGCAGGCGATACAGGTGGATAGCCAGTGGCAGCCTGCCCTGGAAGTGTTTCTTGGCCATAAGTTGAATGCACTGTTGCCGGAAACGCTCACCGACTGGTCGCAATTGCCGCATCCGCAAGCGGCGTTGGCGGTTGCTCAGGCGGCAACGGCGACAGAGGCATTACCTGAACAATGGCATGGCTTGCCCAGTCTCTATAGTTTATTGACCATCAAGCAACCCGCCGTTTCTGCGGCCCTGCAGCAATGGCTGGCCGGGGTGTATGTGCTGGATGATGTGCAGCAACTCGCGCATTACCAATCCAAATTGCCCGTCGGCATCAGCTTGTTGACCAAGCGTGGCGATGTTTACCAGCGATATAGCGCCGTATTTTATGGTCGCCAAAATCAAATGCAAGGCGTGCTGGAGCGCCAGCAGCAGTTGGATACGTTGCAAGCTGGGTTGAGTCAGTCGCAAGTGGATGTCACGGCGGCGCAGCAGCAAGTGCAATCGCTGGAGGCCAGTTTGCAGGCCACTCGTCAGCAACAACAGCAAAGTCACCAGCGCATTAAACAACTCACTACCAGCATCCACGAAGCACAACTGCAAGTCTCCCGCCAGCAGCAGGCGCACGATAATGCCTTGCGTCGCCAGACTGCTTTGCAGCAAGACATTGCGCAGGCTGAAGCTCGTCAGCGCGACTTGAGTCAAGAGCTTGCGCAGGCGCAAGCCGCTATTACCCGGCATCAATCGCAAATGGCCGACCTGGAACATGCCGCGCGTGAAACACAGGCACAAAAACAGCAGGCTGAGCAAAGCTATTTTAATTTGCGCGATACCGTCCAGCAGGCCGAAAAAGCGCATCAGTCACAAGTCTTTGAGCAAACCTTACTTAAAAATGCCGTCGGTGACTTGCAGCAACGCTTGACGCAAAACGAGCAGGAAAGCCACAACTTACAGCACCGCCTGGTTGAGACTGAGCAGGCGCTGGCAATCAGCAATATGGAGGCGCTCAAGGCGAATCTGGCGCACGCGCTGACACAGCAAAACGCATCTGAACAAGCGCTTGCGCTCGTGCGCAACCAGTTTGCCGAGCAGGAAAGCGCCTTGCAGGCACAAGATCGACACCGGCTGCAGGTTGAGCAGCAGTTACACCCTCTGCGCGATGCCGTCGAACAGCGCCGCCTTAAACAGCAGGAGTGCCGCCTGCAAGTGGAGCAATGCCAGTCTGCGCTGGTAGAGACCGGCCTGGAAGAGGCGCTTATTCAGCAAGGTCTGGACCTGGATAGCCAGGCGCAAGCACTGGCGCAAAATACCCAAAAATTACAGCAACAGATACAGCAATTGGGGGCAGTCAATATGGCGGCCATTGAAGAGTTGGCGGTGGAAAAAGAGCGCAAGGGTTATCTGGATAGCCAGTTAAAGGATTTGCTGACCGCCAGTGAAACGCTGGAAGAGGCGATCCAGAAAATCGACCGCGAAACGCGCGGCAAATTACGTGCGACCTATGATGAAGCTAACCGCAATTTTGGCGAATTGTTCCAGACTTTATTCAATGGCGGCAATGCCAAGCTGGAATTGCTTGGTGACGAGATCCTGGATACCGGCGTACAGGTATTTGCGCAGCCGCCAGGCAAAAAGAACACCACCATACAATTATTATCTGGCGGTGAAAAAGCACTGACGGCAATGGCGCTGGTGTTTGCCTTGTTTAGATTAAATCCGGCACCATTCTGCCTGATGGATGAAGTGGATGCGCCTTTGGATGACAGTAACACTGAGCGTTTTTGCCAACTGGTGCGCGTGATGTCGGAAAAAACCCAATTCCTGTTTGTGTCACACAACAAAATTACTATGGAGATGTCACAACAGTTGATTGGGGTCACCATGCAGGAGTCTGGCGTATCGCGGATTGTCGATGTGGATATCGACGAGGCAATACGCATGCATGCGGCTTAATGCCAGTTTTGTTGTATTATTATGCAAGCGTTATTAAGGATTGTAAGGTCACATGTCTGATTTGTGGATGATATTGGTGTTGCTTGGGGTCAGCATCGTTCTGGCAGTGGTAGTTTTTAACTGGTGGCAGGAAAAAAAATATCGCAGAGACGTTGAATATCGTTTTAGCCATACCCGTGGTGATGTGCTGGATAGCGACGCTGCTGCTGCGAAAACCAGTGATGCTGCTAAAGCGGATAGCCTGAAAAAAGAGCCGCTTAAAAAAGCCAATACCGATAAACATGTCGTTTCAGAGGACGTCGAAGGCTGGATGTCTGAGCCACGCGTGCGCCAGTCAGCCAAGGTCGAGCCGGACTTCACGGTGGGTGAGTCTGCCAAAGCAAAAATCAATGCGGCGACTGCCGCCAGCTTCGATAAAAACGGCTTGAATTTAAACAAGCAGCCTGCTGAACCGGCAGCCCCTGCCTCTGCCAAGCCATCTTCCGCCAAGGCTGAGCCTGCCAATTTCCAGGCGGCTAAAGTTGAGCCTGTGATTTCAGTCAAGCCTGAGGCAAGCGCACCGGTCGCGCAATCTTTCGATGATATTCCGGCACCAGCCTTTGAACAACCCGCATTAGATTTTCCTGACGATGCAGCAGAAGATGAGCCTGCCATGCCTGCGCATATAGAGGATTCTGTGCTGCCAGATGCTGTGCATACGGCGATGGATTGGGTAGGGCTGATTGATGCGCCGCTGGGCGTGATGCTGGTCGAGCTGGAGGATATGCAAGCTGAGGTTAGAACTTTCCCCCAGCATGCCACCTTATGGGCACAAAACTCCATCACTGGTGACTGGCAAGATGTCTTGGTGTTAGATGCGAAAGCGCTGCAAGACCAGACCCCGGCCAGCCAGGTCGCCTGTAGTTTGCAACTGGCCGATCGTGGTGGCCCGGTCGATGAGGAAACCCTTAAACGCTTCCAGAAATCGATGGAAACTTTGGCGCGTGCGCTGGGCTTGACCGTGCACTGGCAGGGTGGTTATGAGCCGTCAGTGCAGTCGCAGTCGATTGATGCGTTTTGTATTGAGGTGGATAAAGCCGTCGAATTTCATGTGCTGGCTAATCAGGGCATGTTTCATGCGACCAAGTTGCGTGGCCTGGCCGAAGCATGTGGCATGCAACTCAGCGTAGATGGCCGCTTTGAGCTCTTCAACACCGAGGGTCAGCTTGAGTTTTCTGTGCGCAACTACGAAGGTAAACCGTTCTCGGCTGATATGCTGAAATCGGCCGTGATGACGGGTGTTACCTTTCAGTTGGATATTCCTACCACACCTAATAGCTTGCGTGTGTTTGACCATATGGTGGAGATTGCTGCCAGCATGGCGAGCAGTTTAAGTGCCAGCATGATTGATGTGAACCGCAAGGCCATTGGTGATGCGCAACTGGATAAGATCCGCCAGCAACTGAAAAATATTTCCAATGCCATGGCTGCACAGGGAATCACTCCTGGCAGCAGCCACGCCAAACGCCTGTTCTCCTGATATGCCAGCTCAAGAAGCTGCGCTGCTTTTACAACAGCTTAAGCAGCGCATTGCCGAATACGATTATCACTACTATGTGCTGGATGCGCCGCTGGTCAGTGATAATGAATACGATGGCATTTACCGACAATTGCTGGCTATCGAGCAGCAATATCCCGAACTCATTACAGCAGACTCGCCCAGCCAGCGTGTAGGCGGCCTGGCGCTGTCTGCTTTTGACAGCGTGCAGCACCGGCAGGCCATGCTGTCGCTCAATAATGCCTTTAGTGATGACGAGCTCGAGGCGTTTGACCGTCGTGTGCGAGAAGGCACAGATCAGTCGCAAATAGTCTACGCCGTAGAACCCAAATTTGATGGCCTGGCGATCACGCTGACATACGAACACGGTGTGTTTGTGCAAGGTGCGACACGTGGTGACGGCTATACTGGCGAAAACGTGACGCATAACCTGAAAACCATACGCGCCATTCCTGGTCGCTTGAATATTGCGCAGCCGCCAGCCTTGCTTGAAGTGCGCGGTGAAGTGCTGATGCTGAAAAAAGACTTTGAAAAGCTTAACCAGCAACAAGCCGCCGCTGGCGCCAAGCTATTTGCCAACCCGCGCAATGCCGCGGCAGGCAGTTTGCGTCAACTAGACTCGAATATTACCGCCAAGCGGCCCCTGCATTTTTTTGCCTATGGCCTGGGTGCCAGCGAAGGTGTGCCTGAGCTGCATTCTCATGCTGAGGCCATGCAATACCTGGCCGATTTACGTTTCCCAGTCTCTGACTTGCGCGGGGTTAAAACCGGCGCACAAGGTTTGCGTGACTATTATGCCGAGATTGGTGCCAAGCGTAGCAGCCTGCCATTTGATATTGATGGCGTGGTCTATAAGGTGAATGCGTTTAGCCAGCAGGATGCACTGGGGTTTGTCTCGCGTGCACCGCGTTGGGCAATCGCGCATAAGTTTCCTGCTGAAGAGGCGATTACGGTGGTGGAAGATATTGCCGTGCAAGTTGGCCGCACGGGGGCGATTACGCCTGTGGCGCGCCTGAAGCCCGTCTTTGTCGGCGGCGTCACCGTCACCAATGCCACTTTGCATAATGAAGACGAGTTACGCCGTAAAGATATTCACATCGGTGACACCGTGGTTGTACGGCGGGCAGGGGATGTCATTCCTGAAGTGGTGTCCGCCAAGCCTGAGTTGCGACCAGCAGATGCGCGCGTATTTGTCATGCCATCTGCATGCCCGGAATGTGGCTCACATGTCGTACGGCCGCAAGATGAGGCCGTGGCGCGCTGTACCGGTGGCCTGATTTGCCCGGCGCAGCGTAAACAGGCCATTACCCACTTTGCCTCCCGCCGTGCCATGGATATTGAGGGTCTGGGCGAGAAGCTGGTCGATCAACTGGTAGAGCGCGACCTGGTGCATCACCTGGACGATGTTTACCGCCTGAACCTGCCTGTATTAAGCGAATTAGAGCGCATGGCTGAGAAGTCTGCGCAGAATGTGCTGGCGGCGATTGAGAAAAGCAAACAAGCCACCTTGCCGCGGTTTATTTACGCATTAGGCATACGCAATGTCGGTGAGGCAACCGCCAAAGACTTGGCGCAGCATTTCGGTAATCTGGATGCCTTGATGGCTGCCGATGTGGCGTCGCTGATGCAAGTCAACGACGTCGGCCCGATTGTGGCAGAAGCCGCTTATCAGTTCTTTCAGGAGCCACATAACCGGGAAGTGATTGCCGCGATGCGTGCGCTTGGCGTGCATTGGGCCGATATCGCCAAAACCACCGCATCAGCTACCTTTGCTGGCAAAACCTTTGTGCTCACCGGCACCTTGCCGACACTCAAGCGCGACCAGGCGCAGGCCATGATTGAAGCCGTGGGTGGTAAAGTCAGTGGTAGCGTGTCGGCCAAAACCAGCTATGTTGTTGCCGGGGCAGAGGCTGGTAGCAAGCTCGAAAAAGCACAGCAGCTGAATATCCCGGTGCTAGATGAATCGGCCTTGCTCGCGATGCTGCAATCATCTGCAGAGGCACCTGCGGCACCCGAAGCAATTCCCCAGTTAACGTCAGAAACCTTACCAACACAATCGGACTTGTTTTAATATGAATTCAAAATTAACTTTAACATTAATTCTTAATTTATTGATTATTAATGAGTCTATGGCTAAGGATGCTGCCCTGGAAGCATGCGATAGCGCGGTTCAAAATCAGCAGTATGCACAAGCCATACAAGTCGCAGAGCAGCATGTCAGCCAGGCGGAATTCTGGCTGTGTAAAGGCCGTGCACAGTCGGCCCTGGCACAAAATGCCGCGGCACAACAAAGTTTTAAACAAGCCATCAGTCTGAAACCGACAGGCCTTGACCTGATTTCTGCTTATATGTTGCTAGGCAATGCACAGCTTGAAGCCAAGACACATGAAGCTGCCCTAGAAAGCTACCTGCAAGCCCTCAAACTCAGCGAGCAGCAAAATATGCGTCGCTATGCCCGCGTTGCGCACAATCTGATCGGCGAGGCGTATTTCGAAGTTGGCCAATATGCTGAATCTATAAAGTCATTTGAAACCGGCGAAAAACTGGCCATGAACGATGACGAGCGTGCTGACAGCTATATCCACGAAGCCATGGTCTACCAACAACTGCAACAAGCCGATAAAGCCATTGAATACCAACTCAAGGGCGTGATGATGTTGCGCAAGTCAGGCACGCCAGACCAGTATGCAGAAGCGAGCTTGACGTTGGGCAAGCTGTTTGCTGCAAAAAAAGACTACGCCAGCGCAGACAAAACCTATCAACGCCTGATGGAGTATGCGCATGACAATGGTGGTGAGTTCTACGAAGCCAAAACTGCCATTTATTGGGCAGAAAGCAAGCGTGCGCAAGGCGATGCTGCGGGCGCTGCGTCATTGGTTAAACAAGCTGAAACCATGGCGGCCAAGTTAAAAGATGCTGAGTTGGATGCGTTGCTGTTGCAAGCAGAATAGCTAAGTATTTATTTACCTAAGGCCAAATATGCGAGGTTCTTGCCTGTGCAAATCAATTGAGTACGAAGTGAGTCAATTGGATTCAGCCATTGCGCACTGTGCTTGTCATACATGCAGAAAAGCACATGCTGCTGCATTCAATACTGCAGCTTCGGTCAAGTACAGCCACTTTCGCTGGTTAAAAGGCGAACATCTGCTTACTGGTTACCAGTCCTCGCCAGGTAAAACACGATTTTTTTGCTCAAATTGTGGAAGCCATCTGATTGCTCGTCGAGATGGCCGCGACTATTTAGTGCTTCGCGTGGCTACATTAGACGATGATCCACTCATTAGACCTGAGTTCCAAATCTGGGCATCTCATACAGTTCCTTGGCTCTGTGATGCGCCTGCTGAGAAGGTTTACCCTGAATGGGAACCAGGGCATCAGTGATGTTGTTTAACTGCGTGAACTATTAATTGTATATATCGGCAGCACGCAACGATCAAACATCAGTCCCTGCTATCAAAAGATTTACCTTTTCTCACGAATCCCCTGTAAGGTTTTCCTGTCATATGCGACAAATACGCATACATCATCACCAGACTGGAAATTCTATGCTACTCGATAACAATCGCCGCAATCCTAGCGGTATTTTGCCATCTGAGATCACGCCGCAAGACTTATTTGAGCAGCGTCGCACGGTGCTGAAAGCAGCTGGTGCCGCAGCCGCAGGCTTGTTGTTGCCCGCGCAGGCCTATGCGGCGCAGACGCTGGACTTTCAAAAGACCGCTTTTGGCAAAGAAGAAAAACTGACCAGCTTTGAGGATGTGACCAGTTATAACAATTATTACGAGTTTGGCACCGGCAAGGAAGACCCTGCGCGTGAGGCCGTGTTGTTTAAACCGACGCCGTGGACGATCAAAATTGAAGGCGCGGTGAAGCAAAGCAAAACCATTGGTATTGAGCAGTTGATGAAGCTGGCACCGCTGGAGGAGCGTATTTACCGCATGCGCTGTGTGGAAGGCTGGTCTATGGTGATTCCGTGGGTGGGGCTGCCATTGAAGGCGCTGATTGATTGGGCCCAGCCCACGGGCAATGCCAAGTATATTGAATTTATTTCTTACAATGACCCACGCCATATGCCAGGTGCGCGCATTCCTGTATTGGACTGGCCCTATATTGAAGGCCTGCGTATGGATGAAGCCATGCAGTCGCTAACCATTCTGGCAGTGGGCTTGTATGGCAAAGTGTTGCCTAACCAGAACGGTGCGCCGGTAAGGCTGGTGGTGCCTTGGAAATATGGTTTTAAAGGGGCCAAGGCGATTAGTACAATCCGTTTTGTCGAGCAAATGCCGCATACCAGCTGGATGAAAGCCAGCGCGCGTGAGTATGGTTTTTATGCCAATGTGAATCCAGCGGTAGATCATCCGCGCTGGACACAATCCTCAGAAAAACGTATCGGGGCTGGTTTGTTTGCCGGGCGCATTAAAACCAGGCTGTTTAATGGTTATGACGAAGTAGGGCAGTTATATGCAGGCATGGATTTACAGAAAAACTTTTAACATGCCTATGATGCAAAATCTGCTGCAATGGTTAGCTGCGCTATCTGCAAAAAACCGTATTTTATGGCTGAAAGTCTTGATCTGGTTGGGGGCGTTTATCCCTGTCTCACGTTTGATTTACCTGGGGTTCACCGATGGGCTTGGTGCAAATCCGGTTGAGTTTATTGAACGCTCTACCGGCACCTGGGCGTTGGTCTTTTTATTGCTCTCGCTCGGCATCACGCCACTACGCTCTCTCACCCAGCAAGCTTGGCTGATTGCCGTGCGTCGTTTGTTGGGCTTATGGATGTTTGCTTATGCCTGTCTGCATGTCACGACTTATCTCTGGCTTGATTACCAGTTTGACTGGGTGGATATTGCCAAAGATATCGTCAAGCATCCTTATGTGTTAGTGGGGGCGGCTGCTTTATTGCTGACCTTGCCGCTGGCCGCCACGTCTCACCAGCGCGCGATAAAAGCACTTAAACAACGATGGAAAAGCCTGCACAAACTGGTGTATGTGATTGGCGTGTTGGTGTTGTTGCATTTCTGGTGGCTGGTGAAAAAAGATGTGACTGAGCCAGTGATGTATAGCCTGTTGTTTGCGCTATTGATCACACTCCGCTTGCCTATTTTTATAAAAAATAGAAAAAGTTAGCGCTACTATGTAAGGTATTTTCTAGATTGAAGACTAAGTGATACAACTTCAATTTTAGAAAGGTAGCTAATCATGTTTCAACGCTTCACCCCTCCTTTTTTAGTGCGCAAATATCAAGACCTGATTTTAACGCTACACACCGTCAATGACTGGCTACCCGGTTTGCTCTTACGCCTGATCCTGGCCTGGGAGTTTGGCGAAGCCGGATGGGCCAAATGGCATGGCCAAAACTGGTTTGCAGAGTTGCAATTTCCTTTCCCGTTTAGTTTATTGCCCGCAGAAGTGAACTGGAACATGGCCATGACCTTTGAACTGCTTGGTGCGCTGGCTTTATTGCTAGGGCTGTTTACGCGCTTTTTCAGTCTCAGCCTGATGGTGGTGACGGTGGTCGCGATTGCCAGTGTGCATTGGCCGGAACATTGGGGCAGTGTGGCCGATTTGTTGATGGGGTATCGTTTTGAGGATGTGGAAGGCGATGGTTTTGGTAACTATAAACTGCCTCTGATTTACTTGCTCATGCTGTTGCCTCTGGTCACGCAGGGGGCCGGAAAATGGAGTTTTGACCGTCTGTTGTCACATCTATGTGACGGTCGCCGATGACAGTTGTTAATGTCGCTGTATAGGCGTGAATTTGTCTTGACACTCATTTGCCTTTTGTCACATCATCGTAAATACAAAAGGGAGTAGCCAATGCTGGATTGACTCCCAACTAAAATTCTTCGGGGGTGTGTCATCTTAACAACCGACGGGCAGAGGGTGCCCAGTTGTCGGCAGTTAGATTTTGCACTGCGGTTGTGAAAGTATGCGATGTCTATAGTAAATCTCGAGCCCAATGCGCTTGCTTTGGCAGGTCAGATCTTGAGCGCTGCGTGCAGTTCGGAGGCTTCAGCAAGTTTGAGCCCTTTGATTGGCCTGAGTGCTTCTTTTGACTTAACTAACGCCTTTGACCAATGGCGTTCTCTGGTCGATTATTCCGGTTTTTATATTGCCGCAGAGACCGATCAGCTCGGTAATGGTGGTTCTGTGCTGGTCTGTCATACCCTTGAGTCCGGCTGTGATTTGTGGGCTTGCCTACCATTGATCACCCATGACCCGATTAAAGCCATCCTGGCCCAGCCTGCGCCTGAAACCACCCAGCGCACCATACAGATTGCCTGCCATGATAGCCACAACCGCTGGCTGGAGTGCAATGTCTATTACTTTAGCCTGCAGACAGGTGAGCCGCGTAGACTGCTACTGGTGCGCGAAACGACAAATGAACAACAGGCCGCGCTGACGTTTCAACAAGAGAAGTTACGTGCGATTGCCTATGAACGCTTCCAGTTTTCTATCCTGGAACTGATCTTAAAAGAACAGGATGCGTTCAGGATTTTAGAAAAAATGGTGCGCGATATTGAGGCCATGCACAGTGGTGTGTATTGCGCGCTGGTGCTGACCAAGAATCTGGGCAAGCTGGTACAAACCGTGATCGCCCCGTCGTTGCCACAAGCATTGCTACAAACATTGCGCCAGTTGCAGCTGGAGGCTGGTAATGGTTCCCTGGCCACGTCTATCGCCATCAAGCAACGGGTGATGGTCGAGAATGTGATGACCCATCCCTACTGGGTGAATCACCGTGAGGCCGCATTGGCCTCTGGCGTGCAAGCAGGTTGGTCTGAGCCGATCTTAACTGCGGATGGGGACGTGCTGGGCGCATTTGCTATCTATTATCGCCAGCCACAAACCCCAAGCGCGCTTGAACAATCCATGATTGAGCAAGCGACCAAATTAATGAGCCTGGTGATTGATAGGCACTTGTCACAAGAGTCGATTCAAAGCCTGGCTTACCTGGAGCCTGTGACCGGCTTGCCCAACCGCAAAAGGGCTTATGAGGTGTTGCAGCAAATACGCATGCAGCCTGAGACGGGTGAACATTGGGGCGTGGTGTATATCGACCTTGATCACTTTAAATGGATTAATGAAGCGCATGGCCATGCAGCAGGTAATAGCTTGTTGCAGCAAGTCGCAGAACGCTTGCAAAAAGTGGCTGAGCAGCACTTTATTGCCTGTATGGGCGGTGATGAGTTCCTGGTCTTGTTATCCGGCCTCGCGGCATCCGAGGACAAAGCCTTGCAGCAGCTCTTGTCCGCGCAGCGTAAGCTGCAAAAGGTCTTTGAGCGCCCGTTTAAAGTCGGTAGCCAAAAGTTGCCGATTACAGCCAGCATGGGCTTATGCAACTTTAACGATATCAGCACCAGTGATACCGACTATGTAAAAGCGGCGGATATCGCCATGCATAAGGCCAAGCAGGGCGGGCGTAATCATGCCTGCGTCTATCAGCCAGGCATGCAAACCGAGATTGCGACGCAGGTGATGCTTGAAACGGAGCTGCGTGAAGCCATCGTGCAGCAACAGTTGCGCTTGCATTACCAGGTGCAGGTCGACCACACCGGCCGCCCATTTGGTGCAGAGGTCTTGTTAAGATGGTTGCATCCGCAGCGCGGCTTGATTTCACCGCTGCAATTTATTGCCGTGGCAGAAACCAGCGGCCTGATTATCGAAATCGGTATGTGGGTGCTAGACCAGGCTTGTGCACAAATTGCACTGTGGCAACGTACATTAAATACCCGTGAGCTCAGTTTGTCGGTCAATATTAGCGCGCGCCAATTTTGCCAGGCCAATTTTGTGGCCATGGTCAAAGCGTGTATTCAGCGTCACCAGATCAATCCCAATGCATTGCGCATGGAGCTGACAGAAAGCGTCTTGCTGGAAAACGTCGATGATGCCGTGCGTATCATGGCGGAACTAAGCCAGTTGGGCATCCAGTTCTCACTGGATGATTTTGGTACTGGCTATTCATCGCTACAGTATTTGAAGAAGTTACCGCTGTATCAACTTAAAATCGACCGCTCGTTTGTGAATGATATTGTCACCGATAGCCATGATCGCACCATTGTCAGGACGATTATTGCCATGGCGCAAAGCATGTACCTGAGTGTGATTGCCGAAGGCGTAGAAACACAAGCGCAGATGGAGTTGCTGTTGAATAACGGTTGCCGCCGCTACCAGGGCTTTTTGTTTGGCCAGCCGATGCCGATTGAGCAGTTTAACGACTGGTTGCAGGGCGCGCTGGTTTAAGCACTTATGGACTTGTTGCGCCAGTTATCCCTGGCACTGGTTGTGCGGCGGGCGCTGCCGAAGTTTCTGGCGTTGGTGCCGCATCTACAGATCCCGCCTGTATCTCTTGCCTATTAGCCACATTGCTGGTTTGTTGGGCGCTGCTTTCCGCCGTTAAAATGCGTATGGTCATGCGCGTATTCATGGCTTGTGCCAAGGCATTATCGCTGCTGGAAACTGGTTTGGTTTCTGCCATGCCGATAGCCGTCAGTTGTTTGCTGGCAATGCCTTGTGCAACCAGGCTGGCAGCCATATGGGCGGCTTGTGCCGCCGTTAGCTCCCAGCGTTTGGTTTCCGCCTCTGGCTGGCCACTAAACACTTGTTTATCGCTATGACCTTCAATCTGTATGGTGCGGTATTCGTTTTTCAGCTGTGCGCCCAGCGCGTTTAACACAGCAGGTGCTTGCGCGGTATAGCTTGTCTGGTTGTTGTTAAACAGCAGGCTGCTTTGAATATCGACCTCAATACCGAGTTCTGACTGGTACACAGTGACCAGTTTCTCGTCTATCCAGGGCGTAAGTGCATGGGCTAGCTGTTGACCAATGGCGCGTACCTTTTCCTGGTCGCGCTGCTTTTTCTCTTGATACAAATAGCTCAAGGGCAGGGGCTTGAGCACTGAGCTCTGGTTTTGCAACGTGGCTTGTGTTTGAGACTCAGGCGCATCCATTTGGCCAGGTTTGCCTTGAAAGGCCGTGACCACGGCACTGGAGAGTGCACGGTACTTGTTCAGGTTGATGGTCGAGGTGGCATACATCACCACAAAAAAGGCAAACAGCAGGGTGATAAAGTCGGCGTATGAAATCAGCCAACGGTCATGGCTCTCATCATCATCGTCCAGTTTTTGGCGCCTGTACATCAGGATTCCCGCAAGTGCAGATAGGATTCCAGGCGCTCGGTGACCAGTTTCGGATTGTCACCACGCGCAATCGACACCCAGGCATTGAGCAGCATTTCGCGCCTGGACATTTCGTGCTGAACATGGCCTTTTAATTTGTTTGAAATCGGCAGGAAGACCAGGTTGGCCAGGGCGACGCCATAAATGGTGGCGACAAAAGCCACCGCAATGCCGCTACCAATTTTGGCCGGGTCTGACAGGTTTTCCATGACGTGAATCAACCCCAGTACTGCACCCAAAATACCCACGGTGGGCGCATAACCACCTGCCGCTGACCAGATTTTGGCGGCTTCACGTTCCTGCAATTCATAGTAATACATATCAATCGCACACACTTCGCGAATGCGGTCAGCCGGCGTGCCGTCAACCAGCAACTGCAAGCCTTTGCGTACAAAAGGATCCTGTTCGCGCTTGATATAGCTTTCCAGTGACAATACGCTTTCCTTGCGTGCCTGCAGGCTCCACTGGTTGATTTTAATGGCGAGCTTTTTTCTGTCGTCTTGCGGGTGTACAAACACCAGGCGCAGCATGCGTATGCCTTTGATAAACAGCTTGAATTCGGTTTGCAGCAGCACGGCACCGGTGGTGCCTAAAATCACCACGGCAAATGCTGCGGGCTGCATCAACGAGTTGAGACGACCTCCATCAATTAATTGCCCAAAGACCAGACCAGCCAGCGCAATGACCAGCCCGGCAATACTGCCCCAATCCATCAGGCCACTCCGGTCCAGGATTTATCGCGCATGGAGGCACGTAAACGGGCCACGGCCTGGCTATGCAACTGGCAGACGCGTGATTCGGACACGCTCATAATGGCGCCGATTTCTTTTAAATTGAGCTCTTGCTCGTAATACAAGCCCATGAGCAATTTTTCACGCTCGGGCAAATGGTCGATAGAGTCAATCAATGCTTCGCGGAAATCACTTTCCAGCAAGGATTTGACCGGATCACTGGTGTCGTCATCCACATAACGGTCCAGAAAGTGCTCGCCGCCATCGTCATCCTGAAAATCTTCGTAGTAAATCAGCTGGTGGCCCTGGCAGTCGCTCAAGACATCATAGTAATCATCCAGCGTGAAGTTCATGTGCTTGGCAATCTCTGACTCGGTAGGTGGGCGGCCAAATTTTTGTTCCAGTTGCTGTACCGCGACCTCGATATCGCGCATGTTTTTGCGGATACCGCGTGGCAGCCAGTCGGCACCACGCAACTCATCGAGCATGGCACCACGCACACGCTGTGAGGCGTAGGTTTCAAATTGCGCGCCGTGATTATCTTCATAACGCTGAATCGCATCCATCAGGCCTATCATGCCTGCTTGCACCAGGTCATCGAGTTCGACACAGGAGGGCAGCTTGGCTTTTAATTGATAAGCCATTTTTTTAACCAGACCGCTATGCTGTTTCAGCATCTGGTCGGTATTGTTAGTCGTGCCTTTAGCGGTATACATGTTTTTCCTCTTTTTACTTTAGGCAACAGCCAGTGATGGCGTGGTGATCCGTTGCTTTTCGAGACGATGTGCCACTGATTTAAAAGCCAATGCGGTCTGGCCAGCTTCGGCAACCGCAGCCTTGGCATTGCCCGCTTTCTTCTGTTCGGCCAAAACTTCTGCCGGCATGGCGCCGATAAAGTCCAGCGTGACGCCCAGAAACTGCTTGCATACCTGGTTCAAGCGCATAAAGTATTGTTGACCCTGGTCATGATTGGCCCCTGTCACCACCACGCCCAACGGGATCTGGCCATGCTGCTGGCTGATGTGCTTGATCGTCACATAGGCCGCTTTAATGGCGGTGTCAGATCTGTCCATTTGAATCACCAGCTCATGCTCTGCAATGAGTGGCATCATCAGGCTGTGGTCTTGCGTATCCAGCTGTGCTTCAATCATGACGGTATCGTAATCGTACGAAAGTTGTTTCACTATACCGTCCAGCTGCCCTTTTAAATCCTGAGATAAAGGCGAGGTTAACAGGTCATTTTCGGCCAAACAGGTCAGGTCATAGCCTTGCGGATGGTTGAGGATGGCGCGTTTGAGTGCACTGTTGTTGGTCACGATGGACTGTAATGAGTGCGCTAGCCCAGGCTGGCGGTTGGCGTGTATCAACAGCAAACGTTGCTCAGGGGCAAGCATGCCCAGTGCCAGATTGCGCATCCATGGCGTGGCTGGCTGGCCATTAGCGCCAATCACGCTAATGATGCGTGCAGAGGTTTTTGCCATAATGCGGCGCAAGCCATCCGCCTGGTCGCGGTAGTTAAACATGTTGCTGCTCCTGACCAGCGGTTTGCATCATGCTGGAAATCACCAGCGGCAACTCTTCATCCAGGTATTGGTAAGGCAAGCTGGCCTGATGCGGCGTCAATACGCGCTCGATCAGGGCCGGCTTGTCGGCCAGTTCAATATCTTCCGGTACACGCTGACCACTGGTGGTGTAGAACAGGCGCATACGCTCGCGGATCAAGACATCCAGTACATTGCCAATCGCGGCGGCTTCGTCCAGTTTGGTGACGATACAACCGGCGATATCATGTTTTTTGTAGCTGCGCATCACATCAGTTAGCGTATCACCGGTAGAGGTTGCATTCAGGCACAGCAATTTTTGAATCGGCGTCTCTGCACGGCTCAGCATAGAAAGCTGCTCGGTCACGGCTTGGTCACGCTGGCTCACGCCCACAGTGTCTACCAGAATCATGTGCTTGCCTTTCAATTCATTCAGCGCAATTTTCAGGTCTTCTTCGTCTTTGACGGCATGCACCATTACGCCCAAAATTTTGCCGTAAATACGCAGTTGTTCGTAACCACCAATCCGGTAGCTGTCTGTGGTGATCAGGCCCAGGTTTTGGGTGCCGTGTTTCATCACATAACGTGCAGCCAGTTTGGCCGTTGTGGTGGTTTTGCCAACGCCAGTCGGGCCAACCAGGGCATACACGCCACCACGGTCCAGCAAGGCATCTTCATCATCCAAAGTGTGCAGGTTGCGGCTAATCACTTCCTTGGCCCACATCGGCGCTTTGTTGACATCAATATGGTTCGGCATTTTTTCAGCAATCTGGCGTGACAGTGAGGCGCTGAAGTTGGCAGAGAGCAGGGTGCTCAGCACTTTGGATTTGGCTGGGCTGTGTTGCAAATGGTGCTGCCAGGTCATGGCGCTCATCTGGGTTTCAAAATGGCTGCGCATCTGACGCATTTCCTGCATCATGCCCATCATTTTGTCTTCCAGCGTTTGCGTGGCCACCTGGTAAGCTTGTTCTTGCTGCTCGCTATGCTGTTTGAGCATATCCAGAATGGCGCCTTCATTGGCGGCTGGCTCTTCAGCCACTGGCGTGCTGTGTTGCACGCTAGGCGCTGACATTGCCGCTTGTGGTGCTGCCTGGCGCGCTAGCTGGCTTTGTGCATGGGCCTGGCCTTGTGCATTCACTTGGCCTTGTGCATTGACAAAGTCCAGCAAGCTGCGGGATTGTTCCATCCCCATCTCGGCAGGCGCTGAATTCGCATTAGAGGCAATGTCTGTTTCCAGCATGGCCATGATTTCGGTGCCGCCATTGACGCTACGGTTCGCAACAATAATGGCATCATCACCCAATGCCTGTTTGACTTGCGCCAATGCTTCGCGTGCATTTTTGCCAAAAAATCTTCTGATGTTCATATTATTGCGCTCCGATTAAACTGGTGACACGAATGGATTTGTTATCTGGCAGCTCGTCATGTGACAACACTCTGAGATGCGGGACGGTTCTTCTTAAAAATCTGGATAAAGCCTGGCGTAGCGGGGCAGCCACCAATAACACCGGGGTCAGGCCCATTTGCTCTTGTTGTCTGGCAGCCACTTCTGTCTGTTGTGACAGTCTTTCGGCAATACCAGGCTCAATCACGCTCTGGTTAGACTGGTTGTTTTGCAAGGCTTGCAGCAGCAGTCTTTCCAGTTGGCCATCCAGCGTCATGGCGGTAATTTCATTGCTGTAAGGGAACAGGTCCTGCACAATGGCGCGGCCGAGTTTGATGCGCACCATAGAAGTCAGGTCATTAGTATCCTGGGTATATTGCGCATGGTCGGCCAGTGTTTCCAGAATGGAGCGCATATCACGGATATGCACGCCTTCGTTGAGCAGGTTCTGCAATACTTTTTGCAGGCTAGACAGCGTAATCATTTTTGGCACGATTTCTTCAATCAGTTTGCTGGATTCTTTACCCAGGTGATCCAGCAATTGTTGTACTTCCTGACGGCCCAGCAGCTCGCCTGCATTCAGCGAAATAATATGGTTCAGGTGCGTGGCAATCACGGTACCTGCATCGACCACGGTATAGCCCAGGCTTTGCGCATATTCTTTACGGTCTGGCTCAATCCACACGGCTGGCAGGCCAAATGCCGGATCAGTCGTTTTGGCACCATCCAGCTCACCAGTCACCGCACCTGGGTCAATCGCCAGCATCTGATGGTAATTGGATTCACCAGTCGCCATTTCGACACCTTTCATGGTGATGCGATAGGCATTGGGCTTCAGGGTCAGGTTGTCGCGGATATGCACAGTCGGTGCCAAAAAGCCGATTTCCTGGGCGAATTTTTTGCGAATACCTTTGATACGTTTGAGCAGTTCGCCACCTTGGCCTTTGTCCACCAGTGGAATCAATCTGTAACCGACTTCCAGGCCTATGGTGTCTACTGGCAATACATCATTCCAGGTCGCTTCTTCCGCTTCGCTGGCTGGCGCCAGTTTGTCTTCTGGTTGTGGCTCAAGTACGGCTTGTTGTTTGGCTTTTTCCTGTTTTTGCTTCACGCTATAAGCCATGCCACCCAGTAACGCACCCAGACCGAGGAAGGCCAGGTGAGGCATGCCTGGAATCAGGCCGATACCGCCGATAATGCCAGCAGTCACGGTCAGCACGCGTGGATTTTCAAACAATTGTGTAATCAGCTGGCCGCCAATGTCTTCGTTGTTGGCGACGCGGGAAACGACCACACCGGCAGCAATAGAAATCACCAGGGAAGGAATCTGTGCCACCAGGCCATCGCCAATCGCCAGCATGGTGTAGTTTTTAACCGCTTCATCAAACGCCAGGTCATGTTGCACCATGCCGACAATCAGGCCGCCAACAATGTTGATGATGATAATCAGGATACCGGCAATGGCATCCCCGCGTACATATTTACTGGCACCGTCCATCGCGCCGTAGAATTCGGATTCCTGGCCAACCTCTTTACGGCGGCGGCGGGCTTCGTCTTCGCCAATCAGGCCAGCGTTCAAGTCAGCGTCAATCGCCATTTGCTTACCAGGCATCGCATCCAAGGTGAAACGGGCGCCCACTTCAGCAATACGGCCAGCACCTTTGGTGATGACGGTGAAGTTAATAATGGTCAGAATCACAAACACCACGATACCGACGGCGTAGTTACCGCCAATCAAAAAGTGCCCAAAGGCTTCAATCACTTTACCGGCGGCATCCGGGCCAGCGTGACCTTCAGTCAGCACCACGCGTGTAGACGCCACGTTGAGCGCCAGGCGCAGCATGGTGGTCATCAGCAACACGGTAGGGAAGGCGATAAAGTCCAGCGGTTTAGTCGTTTGCAGGCCTATCATCAAGACCAGGATAGACAGCGCAATATTAAAGGTGAAGAACACATCGAGCATGATGGCCGGTAACGGCAGGATCATCATCGCCAGCAGCAATACAATAATGAGTGGTGCGGCGATTGCTCGACCGTCCATTTTCCCCATCCATTGTTGCCAATTGTTCATCGTAAACTCCTAAGCCTGCAATTATTCAATGTCCGCCGCAGTCGCTGGTGCGGCATTCAGCGCATGCGGATCCAGCGCGTCTGGTACTGGCACGTTGGATGGCATCGCAGGACGCACACCACCGTGTTGTTTAAATACACGCAGCTGGAACACATAAGCCAGAATCTCGGCCACCGCGGCATACAGCGTTTGTGGAATCTCGCGCTCCAGTTCTGCATGTGCATATAAGGCACGTGCCAGTTTTGGAGACTCCAGTGTCATCACTTCATGTTCAGCGGCAATTTCCTTAATCTTTTGTGCAATCACATCTGCACCCTTGGCCACCACAATCGGCGCACCGTTTTCACCTTCTTTATAGCGAATCGCCACCGCATAGTGGGTTGGGTTGGTGATCACCACATCTGCCTGCGGTACATTACTCATCATTCTTCTGCGTGCCATTTCGCGTTGTTGCTGACGGATACGGCCTTTAATCTCTGGGCTGCCTTCTGACTCTTTGGACTCATCCTTCAGCTCTTGCTTGGTCATTTTGTGTTTCTGCGCGTATTGATAGAGCTGGTAGGGCACATCAATCACCGCAATCAATACCAGCGCAGAAGCAATGGTCAGAAAACCGGTCACCATATAATCACTCACTGTGCTGATGCCGGTAGCCAAAGGCATCTGCGACAAACTCAGCATAGGCTGCAAATCTTTTTTGACGATGCTGTAACCCACAGACGCCACCAGGATGGTTTTAGCAATCGACTTCAATAACTCGACCAGAGAATTCTTGGAGAACAGGTTAGCCAGGCCTTTGATCGGGTTGAGCTTGCCAAAGTTAGGCACCAGGGATTTTTGTGACATCACCCAGCCGCCCACCAGAATCGGCGCTGCGACAGCCACCGAGACAATAATCACGGCCAGTGGCAAAAATGCCCACAGTGCCTGTTCAAGCACTTTCATCATGTGCACGATCAGCAGTTGTGGCTCAAAGGCCATGGCATGGTCAATACTCAGGCCTTGTCTCAACACGTTTTTCAATGCATCACCCATCGGGCGGCTCAGCATCATGATTGCCATGCCGCTGGTAAACAGCACCGCACATGCAGCCAGTTCGCGAGAGCGGGGAACGTCGCCGTCTTCGCGTGCCTTCTCCAATCGCTTGGGGGACGCGTCTTCGGTTTTTTCCATATCGCTGTCTTCAGCTGCCATGTCCTAAACTCTTTCGTTTCACGGATACAACGCACAAGTTGTATTTCTTGTGAGTGATTATTGGCTAGAAAAACGCTTTTTTATGTCTGGAATAAAAGGGCTTATTGACCGCTTTCTATCAGTTGCGGTTTGCCAGATGTTAAGAGGTGCAAATAATAAAATTATTATTCTTTTTAAAACAACGTGTTATGTGATTTGTTGAATTTTTTTGCGCCGCAGCCCTAAAGTTTTAGTTTGTGCTGTCGTTAACCGGGATAGCACAAATAGTTTTTATGAAAGCGCTAAAAGCAGACTAAACAGACAAAAAACAGTTGTTTACGGAATACAACAGGAAAACTTTAATTATTTTTTGAATTGGATTGATCAGAATGCTGCGAACATAGACGAAAGTTGTTGCGGTGTAACATTAAATATACGCCATAACTTATTGATATTTAAGGTTGTGGTGGGTGCCATGTAGGGGTTTGTCAGACAAACACCTACATGGCTGTTTTCGTCTGTCTTACAAAAGAAACCGACAAACCCTGATTGTTGCTCTTCATGATTGCGCGCAAAGTACGCCTAACGCTCAGGCGGACTTAAATTAACGCTAAAAAAACGGAGACAAGATCATGAACATGCAAAACGATTTACTCGCTGAAATCAAAGATGCCAACCTGAACTATCTGATGTTGGCCCAACAACTGATCCGCGCTGACAAAGCCACTGCCATTTTCCGCCTCGGTATTAATAAGGAAATCGCAGACCTGCTGGAAAACCTGACTAACCTGCAATTGCTCAAACTCTGTAATACCAATATGTTGCTGACTCGCTTCCGTTTTGATGACAGCGAAATTCTGGGCATGTTGACCAGCTACTCCAAAGATCCAGCCCAGGCACATCTGCATACTGCGGTATTGATGTCTGCTCAGGCTTCAGAGTCCACTGTATAACAGTGTAGACATTTCCATCTAGCGATAAGAAATAGAAAAGAGGGTTATCATGCAAAAGAAGAGTGTAGTAAACGAAGCAGAACAAATTCAACTGGCAATGCAAATGATCTCGCTGGGCGCACGCCTGCAATTGCTGGAATCTCAAACGACCTTGTCACGTGAGCGTTTGATCAAGCTCTACAAAGAGATGAAGGGCGTTTCTCCTCCAAAAGGCATGTTGCCATTTTCTACCGACTGGTTCTTGACCTGGCAGCCAAACATTCATTCCTCCATTTTCTACAATATCTATCGTTTCATGGTGGATTATGCTGGCGTAGACGGTATCCAGGCCATTATCAAAGCCTACACCCTGTATATGCAGCAAGTACAAAATCCTGATGCAGCGCAACAAGAAGAGCCTGTGCTGTCATTGACCCGTGCCTGGACGCTGGTGCGCTTTATCGAAAGCAAAATGCTGACAACCAAAGTCTGTCATTGCTGCGGCGGTAACTACATCGTCAACAGCTACGACCTGAACCAGAACTATGTATGCAACCTGTGCCACGTGCCTTCACGTGCCGGTAAAACCAAAAAAGCCAAAGAACTCAGCTACAAACTGGTTTCAATGACTGCTTAACAGGTGATGCGCAGGTGGTGATACATCCTGCGAAATGAAGGATACAGCATGCACTCGGTAGAACTTCCGGTAGAGGCGTTGCCATCCCAGCCATGGGTGCAGCGTCTCTTGCCAAAAAGATTATGGTCCCAGGCCTTGCTGATCCAATGTGTGAGTATGCTGTTGATGACGGGCCTGGCGCCTGGCGTGATCAACAGCGTATTTGCGTTTGAACTACGTAGTTTGGGCATCCGGCTGGATTCGGTCTGGTTCTGGTTATTCCCTCATATCTGCGTTGTCAGTGTGCTCGCGATAGCGGCGCGCATGCCGGTCTGGTGGCGCTGGATCCATGTGATTTTTCCGGTGGCTGTGATTTTTATGCAGCAGGTGGCGTTGCCTGCCACGGTGTATTTTGCCGGTTTTGTCATCACGCTGGCTTTATACTGGTCTGTGCATAACACACGCGTCCCGTTTTACCCGTCTTTTCCGTCTACCTGGCGCGCCATGCACCATATTCTGGAACAGCATGCAGACGACCACTCCCTGAAAGTACTCGATATCGGCAGCGGCATTGGTGATCTCGCCATGTTTTTGGCCAAACAACGCATACACGATCAGGTCTCTGGCATTGAGATCGCGCCTTTACCCTGGGCGGTGAGTGCGGTGCGCGCCTTATTTTCTGGCACCAGTGTCACCTTCACGCTGGGCGATTACCGCTCGATCAATTTTGCCGAACTAGACGTGGTCTTTGCATATTTGTCACCGGCAGTGATGCAGGATGTCTGGCAAAAAGTCCAACAGGAGATGCGGCCAGGCTGCCTGTTTGTCACTTCCGAGTTTCCGGTGCCTGACGTGGTTGCCGAGCACATTGTGTTCCCCAGCGCACATTCCCCAGCGTTATACGTCTACCTCAAAAAGTAGTTTAATCAAACTTTACATGGCGGGCGATGTACATGCCCCCTGCATTTCTGTTTTGATATCAACAGCATGCGGCAACTGGCGCGCGAGTGCCTGATGCTTTTTGCGCATGCTTGGCAAAGACACCTGTTCATAAATACAAAAAATAGTCGATATATCTAACTAAGCCGATATATCCAAATAACGTAGGTCTGTGGGGGACATGCAATTGGCAGATTCGCAGCAAAAGCAGGGCGCGACATCCTTTTTCTCAGCGTTGCTTGACTCGGTGAGCCAGGCCATTGTGGCTGAGTCTGTGGACGGGATGATCATCTACTGTAATCCTGCTGCAGAAGCCTTACTCGGCTACGCCGCTGCAGACCTGCTAGGCCTGCTTTTCAACAGAATATTGCCCGATCCTGAGCTTCATACCCACAAAACCCTGCTGGCAAAACAAGGCCAGGGCCATTTGCCTGACCACTATCAAACCCTGTGTTGTAGCAGCCAAAACCCCGCCTTAGACGTCATGGTGACCGTCACGCCGCTACTGAGTCAAGATGGCATTTTGATCGGATTTTCGTCTGAAATTGAGGTCACTGAGTCCGCGCAGGGCAGACAGCAGGCGCTGAATGAACTCACGCGCTACAAGCAAAACCTGGCGGCCATTGTCGAGTCTTCGGATGATGCGATTATCAGCAAAACGCTGGAGGGGATTGTCACCAGCTGGAACAAGGCTGCAGAGAAAATCTTTGGCTACACGGCTGAAGAAATGGTCGGCCAGCCTATGCTGAAAATCTTTCCGCCTGATCGGGTAGACGAAGAGATGCATATCTTGAGCAAACTCAAGTCTGGCGAAAAAGTAGATCATTTTCAAACCATGCGTTTGCATAAGTCAGGGCGGCAAATCCATATTTCTGTCACGGTGTCACCGATTTACGATACGGAGGGCGAGATTATTGGCGCCTCCAAAATTGCCAAAGACATCACCGAAAAACTGAATACCGAAAAACTGGTCTGGCGGCAGGCCAATTATGATGCCTTGACCAACTTGCCCAACCGACGATTGCTGATGGACCGGCTAGCGATGGAGGTGAGCAAGGCGCATCGTGAAATGCATGGCCTGACCATCATGTTTATTGACCTCGACCATTTTAAAGAGGTGAATGATTCACTAGGCCACAATATCGGTGACGAGCTCTTGCAAAAAGTCAGTCACCGTATTCGTGACTGTTTCCGGCAGTCTGACATGCTGGCGCGGTTTGGCGGCGACGAATTTGTGGCGCTGATGCCTTGCCTGAGCCAACGCAAAGACATAGACACGGTGTGCTCAAAATTATTAAAAGTGTTGAGTGACCCTTTTACTCTGGAAGACGCCAATACCGTCTATGTCTCCGCCAGCATAGGCATTGCCGTCTATCCGATGGACGGCGAATCGGACCAGGAGTTGATCAAGCATGCCGACCAGGCCATGTATGAGGCGAAAAGAAAAGGCCGCAATCAGGCCAAGTATTTTATCCCGGCCATGCAAACCTCGTTGGATAAACACCACCAGCTGGGCGTGGACTTGCGCTTCGCCCTGCAAAACAATGAGTTTTTTCTGACCTACCAGCCGATTATCGATTTAAATAACGAGCAGATTGTGAAGGCAGAAGCCCTGATCCGCTGGAACCATCCCTTGCTGGGCGTGCTGTCACCCATGGAGTTTATCCCGATTGCCGAAGAAACCGGCATTATCCATGGCCTGGGCGACTGGGTATTCAGGACCGCCGTCAGGCAGCTTAAGCGCTGGCAGGAGGACTTTGGCTTACCCTTGCAGCTCAGTATCAATAAATCGCCGGTGCAATTTAATATCGGCAATGACGTGCCGCAACATTGGCGCGCTTTTTTGCAGGAAACCGGGTTGTCGGGCGAGCATTTGATTATCGAAATCACCGAGTCGACCATGATGACGCAACAGGAATCTACGCAAAACAAACTATTGAGTTTTGCTGAACTGGGCATTCAAGTGGCGATTGATGATTTTGGCACCGGCTATTCCTCATTGGCTTATTTGAACAAGTTTGACATCGACTACATTAAGATTGATAAAGCGTTTGTGCAAGAGATGAAACAGGACTGCCAAAGCTTTCATTTATGTGAAGCGTTGGTGGTGATGGCACACAAACTCGGATTAAAGGTGGTGGCAGAAGGCGTTGAAACGCAAGAGCAGCACCAGCTGTTAAGCGCCATGCGATGTGACTATGGCCAAGGCTACTATTATTCCAAACCGCTGACGCACGACCTGTTCGAGCAACTCCTGCAAGGTCAATCAATGACGCGTTTATCGCCTGCCTGATCGTTTCAGCCCAAGCCTGGTCAGGCAACCGGTCTGCCCTCCGCACCCTGCCAGGGTGATTTAACTGGCTAAATCCCTTTTATTTGAAAAAATGAATCCAGCCATGCATTGCTATGCTTTCCATAGTTAACTGCTAAAAGTGGAGCAAAAGCATGTTTGTCATCATTGGGTATGTTGTTGTTTGTGGCATGGTGTTTGGGGGCTATGCGCTGGCTGGTGGCCATTTGGGCGCGTTATGGCAACCGCTGGAAGTCATGATGATTTTTGGCGGTGCCTTTGGTGCCTTTATTGTCGGCAACGACACCAAGGCGATTAAAGCCACTTTAAAAGCGATCCCCACATTGTTTAAAGGCTCCAAATACAACAAACAGTTGTATATGGATTTGCTGGCGCTGCTGTTTGAAATCCTGACCAAAATCCGTAAGGATGGTCTGATGTCGATTGAAAAAGACATTGAAGACCCAGAGGCTAGTGCCTTGTTTAGCAAGTATCCCTCCATCGTGCACGACCATCATCTGGTCGAATTCATTTGTGATTATCTGCGTTTGATGGTGTCCGGCAATATGGATGCCTTCCAGGTCGAAAACCTGATGGACAACGAACTGGAAACCCACCATATGGAAGGCCATGTGCCTGCCCATTGTATTGCCAAACTGGGCGATGGTTTGCCAGCGTTCGGGATTGTGGCCGCGGTGATGGGCGTGGTGCATACCATGGAAAACGTCGCCTTGCCGCCTGCTGAGCTGGGGATTCTGATTGCGCACGCGCTGGTGGGGACCTTTTTGGGGATTTTGCTGGCGTATGGCTTTATTGGCCCATTGTCCGGCTTGCTGGAGCAAAAGCTGGAAGAGTCCAGCAAGAGCTTCCAGACCGTCAAGGTTGTGTTGCTCGCCAGCCTGAATGGCTATGCGCCGCCAATTGCGGTGGAGTTCGGTCGTAAAGTGCTTTATTCCACCGAGCGTCCTGGCTTTACCGAGCTCGAAGAGCACGTGAAGCAGGCAAAATCCAAGTAACTAGTCCAAGTCACTATTAAGGCCGCCGGGAGAGCGTCATGGCAGAAGAACACATTGCCCCGATTATCGTTAAAAAAATCAAAAAGGGTGGCGGGGGCCACCACGGCGGCGCCTGGAAAATTGCTTATGCTGACTTTGTGACAGCGATGATGGCGTTTTTCTTGTTGATGTGGCTGTTGGGCTCGACCTCCAAAGCGCAAAAAGAGGGCATTGCTGAATACTTTCAAACACCGTTACACGTCGTGTTGATGGGGCCGTCCATGGGCCAAAGTGATTCGGCGCTGAAAAATACCGGCGGTAAAGATGTGACCAAAAAACAAGGTCAGGTCAAGCCGGTAGAAGGCGATCCGGGCAAACTCAAAACAGTCAAACTGGAAGACGTTAAAGAAGCCTTGAAACAGGCCGAAAAAGTTAAATTGGAAGCACTCAAGGCCAAGATTGAGCAGGCCATCGAAGACAATCCGACCTTGCAGCAATTCAAGTCACAACTCAAGCTGGATATCACCAGTGAAGGCTTGCGCGTGCAGATTATTGACGAGCAAAACCGGCCCATGTTTGAGAACGCCAAGGCAGAGTTGCAGCCGTATGCCAAAACGATTTTGCGTGAGATCGGCAAAACGCTGAATGGGGTGGATAACAAAATTAGTCTGTCCGGGCACACCGATGCTGCGGGCTATGCGAATGGTGACCACGGCTACAGCAACTGGGAGTTGTCTGCCGACCGGGCGAACGCTTCAAGGCGCGAGCTGATTGCGGGTGGTATGGATGAAACCAAGCTGATGCGGGTGGTTGGCCTGGGCTCCGCCATCATGATGGATAAAGAGAATCCGTTTAATCCGATTAACCGTCGCATCAGTTTAATTGTCATGAACAAGGAAACCGAAGAGGAATTACTCAAGGATAACGATCAGATTTCTGTCAGTGAGCATGACAAAACACAAGTCGAAGCATTGCAGAACAAGGCGGAGAAGCCTGCACCTTAAAACAGGGCAACGCAGGCTGAACCTAAAGCGTGAAAGAAATAAGTCATTTTTACATTGTTTATTTCTTGATTGAAAAACCGGGGAATCAGGCAAGATAGGACCACTATGAAAACATTGCCCATAGAAGAATTAAGAGAATTACTGGCCGCAGTCTCGCGTCACGGTGACTGGCATCTGCTTGAGATCGAAACCGATTTGCAGCAAACCGCCTTTTTACTCAACGAAGCGATAGAAAAGCTCAGTGCCAGTTTTATGACGGTGTATGCCCAGCTGACAGACCAGCAGGCTGCTTTGCAGCTGTTGGCAGACGCTGGCAAATTGCAGCCGGAAGAAATGCAGCAGTTGCAGGTGTTTCAGGACAACATTGGCCAGGAGATCAATAAAGTGGTCACTGGCATGCAGTTTCAGGACATGACTAACCAATTGCTGCAACGCACCATCAATCGTGTGCATGGCTTAAAAGACTTGTTACATGAGCTGTCCAGTCATCAGTTTCCGATGGCTGCAGATGATGAGCATGAAGAAATCAGACGTTTCATCATGCAGCTAAACCAGAATTTTGATCAGGGTAGCCAGCATCTGACCGGCAATTTACGCAAGTCGGTCAACCAGCAGGACTTGGCTACC
Source organism: Methylophilus sp. 14 (assembly GCF_015354345.1). GTDB lineage: Bacteria > Pseudomonadota > Gammaproteobacteria > Burkholderiales > Methylophilaceae > Methylophilus. Next base: position 240,841 of record NZ_JADKYS010000003.1, read on the forward strand.
GGTGATATCGATTTATTTTAATCACAGCGGCGTTTAACAAAATTAGTGAAAAAGGCGAATCAAACATGGCGAAAACAATTTTAACAGTAGACGACTCCGGATCATTGCGTCAGATGGTGGCTTTCAGTCTGAAAGCGGCTGGCTACGATGTCGTACAGGCCGTAGATGGTCAGGATGGCCTCAACAAAGCCAAAGAGAAAACCGTAGACCTAGTGCTGACTGACCAGAACATGCCGGTGATGGATGGCCTGACGCTGATTACCAATTTGCGCACGCTCGCCTCTTATCAAAAGGTGCCTATCCTGATGCTGACCACCGAGTCCTCTGATGAGATGAAAGCCAAAGGCAAAGCCGCCGGTGCCAACGGTTGGCTGGTCAAGCCGTTTGATCCAAAACGCCTGATTGAAGTGGTACAAAAAGTAATCGGTGCCTAAGCACCGCTGGTAAAGGACTGGAGTAAACAATGACAGTGGATATGAGCCAGTTTTATGAGGTGTTCTTTGACGAAGCCGAGGAGTTGTTGGCTGAGGCAGAGCATCTGTTGCTGAGTATCGATGTGGAATCGCCGGATGTTGAGCAGTTAAACGCTATTTTTAGAGCGGCACACTCCATTAAAGGCGGTGCTGCGACGTTTGGGTTTATGGACATGACGGAAATTACGCATGTACTGGAAAACCTGCTCGACAAAATCCGTAAAAACGAGATGGCGTTGACCACCGAACACGTGGATGCATTTCTGGCAGCCAAAGATGTGATCAAGATGCAAGTCGATGGTCATCGTCATGGCTCAGACGTGAATGCGGAGCAAGTGAGCGATGTGGCGATGATGCTGAAGTCACTTTCTGAAGGCAAAGCCGCGGTGGCCGCTGCACCGGTTGAGGCTGCTGCCAGTGTTGAAGCTGCACCTGCTGCAGCGCCAGCTGCTCAAATGGCAAAACCTGCATTGACGATTACGGACGAAGAAAAAGCCAAAGGCATGACCTTGTACGACGTGGGTTTGCCTACCGTGACTGAAAAAGACCTGGCTAACCTCAAAGACGAGTTGGCCTTGTTAGGTGAAGTCGCCGTGTATGAGCGCAGCGAGAATGTACATGCCGTGCTGGTGAAAACCGATTCCAGTGCTGACGACATTGTCTCTATCTGTTCCTTTATTGTTGACGCTGATGCCTTGGTGATCCAGGTGGCAGGCGATACAGCGAGTGCACCAGCACCAGCAGCCGTGGAAGCGGCACCAGTCGCCGCCGCGCCGGTGGCCGCAGAAGCAGATCTTGGCTACGGTTTTTTTGATGATGAGCCGGTTGTTACAACAGACAGCAAAACCCAAGAAGCCAAAGCTGATGATGGCAAAGTAAAAGTGGCTGAAGAAATGGGCTACGGCCTGTTTGCCAGCAATGGTGAAGAGCAGCAGGAAGAGGGCTACGGTTTCTTTGCGCCGTTCAAACCACATCCGGATGCGCCTAAAGCCCAAATGATTGGTGACGAGAATGCCGCCGCTGCGATGGCAAAAGCCAAGGCAGAAACAGCCGCAACACCGGTGGCTGCCGCACCGCAAGAAGAGCGCCGTCAGCAACAAGGTCGTCGTGAATCCGACAAGCCTGCTGCTGCCGCCCAGAGTGCAGAAAGCACATCGATTCGTGTCGGTATTGAAAAAGTGGACCAGTTGATTAACCTAGTTGGCGAGCTGGTGATCACACAAGCCATGATTGAGCAACGTGTGAATGCGCTTGATCCAGTGGATAACGAAGCCTTGATTAATAGTGTTGGTCAGTTGACCCGTAACACCCGCGATTTGCAAGAGTCCGTGATGTCTATCCGCATGATGCCGATGGACTTTGTGTTCTCGCGCTTCCCACGCATGGTGCGTGACCTGGCGGGAAAATTGGGCAAAAAAGTGGAGTTTGTCACCAGTGGTGCGACCACTGAGCTCGATAAGAGCTTGATTGAACGGATTGTTGACCCGTTGACGCACCTGGTGCGTAACAGTGTCGACCACGGCATCGAAAAGCCTGAAGTCCGTCGCGAGATGGGTAAGCCCGAAAGTGGGACATTAACCCTGTCTGCAGCGCATAAAGGCGGCAGCATCGTGATTGAAGTGACCGATGATGGCGGTGGTTTGAACCGCGACAAAATTCTGGCCAAAGCGGCTTCAAACGGTTTGCCGGTCAATGAAAGCATGACCGACAACGAAGTGTTTAGCCTGATCTTTGCACCAGGCTTCTCTACCGCTGAAGTGGTCACCGATGTGTCTGGTCGCGGTGTCGGCATGGACGTAGTGAAACGAAATATTACCTCCATGGGCGGTCATATTGAGATTCGCTCGGCGCTTGGCTACGGCACCACCATTTCGATTTCATTGCCACTCACCCTGGCGATTCTCGATGGCATGTCTGTGTCACTGGGCAAGAGCGTTTATGTGGTGCCTTTGAACCTGATTGTAGAGACATTGCAGCCACGTGCCGAGGACCTGAAAACTGTGACTGGCGAAGGCCTGATGGTGCATGTGCGTGGTGAATATCTACCGATTATCGCCCTGCATGCCTTGTTTAATCATCCGACCCAGATCACTAACCCAACTGACGGTGTGTTATTGATCCTGGAAGCCGATGGCAAGAAATCTGCCTTGTTTGTCGACCGTCTGGTTGGCCAGCAGCAAGTGGTGATCAAGAGCCTGGAAACCAACTTCAAGCGTATTCCTGGCGTCTCAGGCGCAACCATTATGGGCGATGGCTCAGTGGCACTGATTCTGGACGTGCCAGCCATTATCCAGATGGGGCAAACCACAAATTATGTGACGGGTGGCATGGCATTTTCCAACCAGAACTATTTAACTTCACAAAATACCATCAATGCATAAGGAGCATATGCAATGAGTACAAGCACAGAAATGAGCAATTCCTTGAGCGGCAACGCAGGTAATGGCTTGAAAACCGCAGCAGGTGAATACCTGACCTTTGTTCTCGGCAGCGAGCAATACGGCATCGAGATTCTCAAGGTGCAGGAGATTCGCGGCTACGACGCGGTCACCCAGATCGCCAACATGCCTTCGTTTATCAAAGGCGTGATTAATCTGCGCGGCAAAATCGTGCCGATTGTTGATCTGCGTATCAAATTCAACCTGGGCAAGGTTGAGTATAACGAATTCACTGTGGTGATTATTCTGAACCTCAATGGCCGTATCGTCGGCATTGTGGTCGATGGCGTGTCTGATGTGCGCGAGTTGCGTGAAGAGCACTTGCGAGAAGTGCCATCACTGGTGACCCGTATTGATACCAAATACATTGTTGGCCTGGCAACCATTGAGCAGGAAATGCTGATTCTGGTCGACATTGATAAATTGATGACCAGTGATGAAATGCAACTGATGGATGCTGCAGTACATTAATTAACCAAGCAACACGCTATAAAAACGTGCACAACACAAAAATACCAAGCACGAAGCCTCTTACACAGAGATACTTTATTCAAGGATAAACATTATGTTTTCTACCATCGTGAACAAGCTGGCGGCAGGGACTCGGGATTATCGGAACAATTTAGACCAGGTAGCGGAATTTAGCGCGCTAAAGTCTGAGATCAGCAAAGCAAGAGCCATTATTGAGCTGAGTGCCAAAGGCGACATCAGCCTCGTCAATGACAATTTGTGTACGTCGTTAGGTTATAGCGCCAAGGAGTTGGTTGGCCAGCACCATCGTACCTTAGTGGCACGCGAAGAGGCTGCTAAGCCGGACTATGAACAATTCTGGAATGCCTTGCAAGGCGGCAAGTCACAAGTCGGCAGCTTTAAGCTGATCAACAAAGAGGGCGCTGAGACCTGGTTTCAGGGCTACTATGCGCCTGTGATGCAAGGCACGCAGTTGCGCAAAGTGGTGGCTTATTTGACCGATATTACGGTAGATAAGAAACGTAATCTGGCCTTACAAGAAGAAGAAAATGCATTGAATGAATCATTTGGCGTGATGGAATGTGATCTGCAAGGCAATATTCTGGCCTGCAACGACGTGTTCCTGAAGCCGCTGGGGTATCAACACGGCGAAGTGATTGGCAAACACATTTCGATGTTTTTAAAAGAAAATACGGCACAAAGCGCTGAATACAAGCAACTTTGGCAGAGGTTGAATAAAGGAGAAAACGCCAAGCTCGAAATCTGTCGCGTGGCTAAAAACGGCAGTGAGTTCTGGTTTAGCACCAGTTATGTGCCTATCATGGGCGCGGATGGCACCGTCTCTAAAGTCAAGGTGTACTCCTACTGTATCACCGAAGAAAAACAAAAACAGCTTAACTTTCAAGGGCAAGTCGCGGCGATTAATCAATCGCAAGCAGTGACTGAGTTCGATATCCATGGCAATGTGTTGGCCGCGAATCAGAACTTTTTGACATTAACTGGGTATACCCTGGATGAAGTCTTGGGCAAGCATCACAGCATGTTTGTCAGTGAGCGTTACAAGGCCAGCCAGGAATACAAGGACTTTTGGGCCAAATTAAACCGTGGTCAGGCCGATGTCGGTGTGTACCACCGCTATGGCAAACAGGGTAAAGATATTTATCTGCAAGCGTCTTACAACCCCATCATGGGCTTGGATGGCAAGCCAGTCAAAGTGGTGAAATTCGCCACAGATATTACACCGGCAGTATTGGCGGATCAGGCGCAAAAGGCCAAGGCACGCGAAGCGACCATGATCAAAAACGCACTCGAGGCCTCTTCTAATAGCTTGATGATGGCGGACAAAGACGGGTTTATTACCTATATGAACCCGGCTGCACTTGATCTGATGCGTGAATCCAGCAAAACATTCAAACAGTTGTTCCCACACTTTGATCCTGAAAAACTGATCGGCCAAAACTATGATGTGTTTCATAAAAACCCAGCGCATCAGCGTAATTTGCTCGGCGGCCTGACTGGCAAGCATCAGACAGAAATTGGCGTCGGTGATATGTTTTTCCGCCTGACTGCCAACCCGATTTTCGACAATGATGGCGAACGTCTGGGCACGGTGATTGAATGGGTAGACCAGACGCAGGAAAAGCGTGTGGAAAACCAGATCAGCGAAGCCTTGAAATTGGCGGTGGATGGCGACGTGACCTATAGACTGGACACCTCAATTGCTAAAGGTTCCGCAGTCGAAACCATGAACTCCATCAACCAGTTGCTGGATATCATGAACGACATCCTGATCAACGTGCGTGATGCCGGTGAAACCATTAATACCGCCGCGCATGAAATCTCTAGCGGTAACAACGATTTGTCCAGCCGCACCGAGCAGCAGGCTTCTAACCTGGAAGAAACAGCGTCCAGCATGGAGCAACTGGCTTCTACCGTGAAACAGAACGCTGAAAACGCACGTCAGGCCAACCAAATGGCTGAAGCCGCCTCACAAGTGGCGATTCGTGGCGGTGAAGTGGTGGGTAACGTGGTGACAACCATGAGCGCGATTAATGAAAGTGCCCGCAAAATTGAAGATATTATTTCTGTGATTGACGGTATTGCCTTCCAGACCAATATCCTGGCACTGAACGCGGCTGTAGAAGCGGCACGTGCAGGTGAGCAGGGCAGAGGTTTCGCGGTGGTGGCAGGTGAAGTACGCAACCTGGCGCAACGCTCTGCCAGTGCGGCCAAAGAGATCAAAGAACTGATCACTGACTCTGTGAATAAAACCACAGATGGCACAAAACTGGTAGAAAGTGCCGGTGAAACAATGCACGAAGTAGTGACCTCGGTACAACGCGTGACCGATATCATGAGTGAAATTACGGCGGCTTCTGCCGAGCAAAGCTCAGGCATTAATCAGGTCAACGATGCCGTGAACCATATGGATGAAGTCACCCAGCAAAACGCGGCCCTGGTGGAAGAGGCGGCAGCCGCTGCTGAGTCACTGGTTGAGCAGGCGTCTAACCTGATGGATACGGTGAACAGATTCAAATTGCGTGGTGGCGCGGCAACCAGCAGCCGTGCTTCTAGCCCACGTCCGGCCACAGTCAGCCGCCCTGCGGCAGCGCCTGTGAGCAAAGCCAAGCCGGTGGCAGCACAAAGTCATGCAGTCAGCCAGCCCAAGGCGTTAAAAACCGGCACTGATGATAATGATTGGGAAGAGTTTTAATGTCCCTGTCTGATTAATCTGTCTGCTTGTTTCTGTGAGAGGAAAAGCCCATGACAAATGTTCTTCTGAAAGTGTTTGCTGCCCTGGTTGAAGGCTTTTTGTTGTGGGCATCGGCAGTGATTGGTTATCCCTTATAACGGATATTTCTTAATAAAGGGTGTCATTCGCGATCAATCATGATGCCCACGCGGTAACGTTTACAAACCGACGAAAGTCGGTTTTTTTATGTCTGCTGTAACCATGAATAAGACCGTGATTTCCTGTTTTATTCCGACATATTGTTTGAACTGTTTTTGACATAATCAGAGGGTGAAAAAGTAATGCTTGTATCAATATTTTAGCTGTAATTTAATTTAGGAATCCATGATGACAATTGCAAAACGCATGTATCTTTTGATTGCCACTTGCGCATTAGCGATGGTGGTTCTGATCGGGGTCACCTTAAACGAAATCGTTAAAGTCTATGACACGACCAATCAAGCCAACGTGAATACTATCCCTAGTATTCTTGAACTGTCCAAAGCGCAAAACTACTATCAAAGATTGCGCCTGAATGTGTTGCGCCACGTGAGCGTGACCACGCCTGCCGAAAAGGAAAAATTGGCAACGCAAATTCAGGATCGTAAAACGGTTGTCGAAGAGTCACTGACGCACTACCAGGACCTGGTGTCTAGTGATCAGGACCAGGCATTGCTGACTGCTGAAAAAGAGATGCTGAATCGCTATTTTGTGCAAATGACGGATGTGTTGCGTTTGTCAGACATCGGTGCGCCTGAAGCGCCTGAGGCCTTGAAACAAGCTGACAAGCTGGCACTGGAAGTAGCTGACAAGATGGATGAGCATATGCTCTATAACCAGAAAACCAGCCTGGAGCTTGCTGCACATGCAGCCAGCATCAAACAGAGCGCCGTATGGCAATCCTCTGCCATTGCTTTGCTATGCCTAGCGGCGATTGTTGCGTTTGGCATGCTGATTACCAAACGTCTGCGTGCGCAACTGGGTGTTGAGCCAGGTGAGTTGGCACAGATTGCCCACAACCTGGTAGAGGGTAACCTGAACCAGAAAATTGCACTGGCGACTAACGATAAGTCTAGTGTTGCGTACTCTATTGTGGGCCTGCAACGTACATTGGATGGCCTGGTGCAATCACTGAATTACGTGAGCCAGCAACATGATGAAGGTGATATTGACTGCAATGTCGATCAATCTCGCTTTAAAGGTGGTTATTCTGAAATGGCCGCAGGCATCAATAAAATGGTGGCTGGCCATATTGCCATGAACCGCAGTGCGATTGAGGTAGTAAAAGCCTTTGGTGAAGGTAACCTGGATGTGCCATTGCAGAAATTCCCTGGCAAAAAAGCCTTTGTGAATGAGGCCATTGAGCAAGTCAGAGCCAATATCAAGGCATTGGTCGCGGATGTTGACGCATTGGCACACGGCGCAGTTGAAGGCAATTTGTCCGCACGTGCAGATGCCAGCAAATACCATGGTGATTTCCGTACTATTGTGCAAGGCATGAATAACACGCTGGATGCGCTGATTACGCCACTAAACGTGACCGCACGCTATATTGCGGATATTTCAAAAGGTGAGATCCCAGCCAAAATCAGTGATCATTACAATGGCGATTTCAATACCATTAAAAACAACCTCAACCAGTGTATTGATGCTATCAACACATTGATTTCAGAAATGACACACATGAGCTCCGAGCACGATATTGGTGAAATCGACGTGCGCATTAACGCCGCTAAATTCGAGGGTGCCTACCGTGTGATGGCTGAAGGTGTGAATGAAATGGTTGAAGAGCATATCAACACCAAGAAAAAAGCCATTGCATGTGTGAGTGGCATGGGTGAAGGTGATTTTGATGCGCCATTAGAGCAGTTCCCACGTAAGAAAGCCTTTATTAACGTGGCCATTGAGCAGGTGCGTAGCAACCTCAAGGCCTTGAACGACGATACTTTGATGCTGGCGGATGCCGCGAAAGAAGGTCGGATTACTGTTCGCGCTGATGCCAGCCGCCATCCGGGTGGTTTCAGCGATATCATCCAGGGCATTAACAATACGCTGGATCTGATTGTCGAACCGATTATGGCGGTTTCAGAAGCGGTTGAAACGATTACCACGGCTGCAAATGAAATCTCCAGTGGTAACTCCGACTTGTCCGCGCGTACCGAGCAACAGGCGTCCAGCCTGGAGCAAACAGCGGCGAGCATGGAAGAGTTAGCCTCTACCGTGAAACAGAATGCTGAGAACGCCAAACAGGCGAACCAGCTGGCACTGACAGCTTCAGGCGTCGCAGTCAAAGGCGGTGAAGTGGTCAACGAAGTGGTTGCCACCATGAGTGCCATTAACGAAAGTGCGAAAAAGATCGAGGACATCATCTCGGTGATTGACGGTATTGCCTTCCAGACCAACATCCTGGCCTTGAACGCTGCGGTAGAAGCGGCGCGTGCAGGTGAGCAGGGCCGTGGCTTTGCGGTGGTCGCTGGTGAAGTACGTAACCTGGCGCAACGCTCAGCCAGTGCCGCTAAAGAGATCAAAGAACTGATCACCGACTCTGTGAATAAAACCACAGAAGGCACCAAACTGGTCGAAAACGCGGGTAACACCATGGAAGAAGTGGTTTCCTCTGTACAGCGCGTGGCAGATATCATCAGTGAGATCTCTGCTGCATCTACCGAGCAGACCACGGGGATTGACCAGGTGAACCAGGCTGTGACCAGCATGGATGAAACTACGCAACAGAACGCGGCCTTGGTTGAAGAGGCAGCTGCTGCGGCTGAATCGCTGGTGGATCAGGCCAACCAACTGACTGCCGCTATCAGCCAGTTTAAACTTGACGGGCACAGTGTTGGTGGCCACGCAAGAAGCAGCACCCAGCATTATCAGGCACCATCCAAAACAGTTACGAGCTTCTCCGGTGCCCATGGAGGAGCCGTCGCAAAAAAGTTCTCTTTGGATGATGCGAGCAAGGCGCATGACCAATGGAAGACGCGCCTCATCGACTACATGAATGGACGGCACAAAGAAACGATCAATCATGCCGATGCAGCCAGCGACCATAAGTGCGATCTGGGTAAGTGGATATACGGCGAAGGCAAGCAGCACGGCCATCGCAAGGAGTTTAGAGAGCTGAAAGATGCGCATGCCCATTTTCACCAGAGTGTCGGTGAGATTGTCGAGTCGGTGGCGGCGAAAAATCTCGATAAAGCCAAGTTCTTGCTAGGCGGCGATTTCTCCAGGCGATCGAAGGAAACACATGCTGCGATTAATCAATTATCCAGAGTCTTGTCTGGTGGTGGTCATGCCCCACCTGCGGCGAGACCTGCCATGGCCAGTACCTTTAAGAAAACGGGCACCGATGATGGCGATTGGGAAGAGTTTTAACCCGGATTGATCCAGAAAAAGCCGACTGTTAAACAGTCGGCTTTTTTATTGTAACTAAAGTGTTAAACCCGCTGTTTATGGCTAAAGAATAAGCTGTGCCTGTCGTAAAAGTAACTAAGTGGTAAAGAATAACCACTGTTGTTTTTTGTTAAATCGTATGGAGACTTTATGAAAAAAACTTTGAACACAGCCCTGACTATCGTTGCGTTATCCGCTTTCTCGGCACCAATCTTCGCCGCTGAAGTATGTACCGTTTCGATGATGGGTCGCGTTTGTTATGAAGAAGGCAGTGCTGAACTGACTTCTTCACACATGAAAGGCGACGCAGTTGCAGAGGCCGGTGCTGCCAAGAAAAAAGTAGAAGTTGCTGACGCTTCAAAAGCGAAGAAATAATCGACTTTTTTCTGACAGAGAATCCCCCTGTTTTTAGGGGGATTTTTTATGGGTTTTCATCATGCGTCCTCGGCAGTAAAAGTAAAAACTTGAGCGAAAACAAAGCGGCGAAAACGGTGTTTATTAAGGTTTAGCTTGCCAGGGTATTAGCCGAAAATATAAGAAAGCCAAAATGGCTATAGAGATCAAAAACGGATTTAGGAGTCTAAATTATGAGTGTTGCTAAGAGAATGTACATTCTGATTGCCGTCGCAGCTTTGGGGTTGTTCCTGCTGGCGGGAGTGAGTTATTTTCAAACTGACCGGGTATTTAAATATACCAATTTTGCCAATGAAATGGCAGCGCCGAGTATTGAAATCCTCGACGACTCCTTGGGTGAGTTTGAAAAGCTCAACAGCCTGATTTGGCAGCATATGCTGAACACCGATAACGGTAAAATGCAGCTTATCGAAAAAGAAGTCGCTGAGACGCACGGTAAACTGATGGCCGCTTTGAAGCGCTATGACAACTTTATCAGCGATGCGCAAGATAAACAGTTGCTGGCCAAGGATTATGAGGCAATCAAAGCCTATGACGTGTTGGGCAGTAATACCCTGACCTTGTCACTCTCTAACAAGAAAACAGAGGCGAGAGATGCCTTGTTGGCAAACCAGGCGGTGATAGAGGGGGTACAAAAAGCCATCCGTGAGCACAGACAATTCAACAACAAGTTGGCCAAAGACAGTGCGACGCAAGCGGCTGTTGTTAAACAAAGCGCACTCTTTATGCTGATTGGCATTGCGCTGGCTGCATTAGCGGTGGTAGTGTCGATTGGTGTGTATATCAAACGTAATATGTTCAAGCAATTGGGCATGGAACCTGCTGAGTTAACAGTGATTGCGCGCAACTTTGTGGAAGGCAATCTGAACCAGAAAATTACCCTGCCAGAAGATGACAAGTCCAGTGTGGCTTACTCTATTCGTGTGCTGCAACGTACGCTGGATGGTTTGGTGCAATCCCTGGGCTATGTCAGCCAGCAACACGATGAAGGCGATATCGACTGCACCGTGGACGAAACACGCTTTAAAGGTGGTTATTCCGAGATGGCCGCAGGCATCAACAAAATGGTGGCTGGCCACATTGCGATGAACCGTAGTGCGATTGAAGTGGTGAAAGCGTTTGGTGAAGGCAATCTGGATGTGCCGCTGGAGCAGTTCCCAGGCAAGAAAGCGTTTGTGAATGAGGCGATTGAGCAAGTACGCAGCAATATCAAACGCCTGGTGAGCGATGCAGACCAACTGGCACACGCCGCGGTGGAAGGAAACTTGTCTACCCGTGCCAACGCCAGCCAGCACCAAGGTGACTTCCGCGCGATTGTGGAAGGCATGAACAGCACGCTGGATGCGGTGGTCAAACCATTGAATGTGACTTCAAGCTACCTGGATAACATTGCCAAAGGCGTGATCCCAGCCAGCATTCAAGACCAATACCCAGGCGATTACAGCCTGATTATCAACAACCTCAATACTTGTATTGCGGCGGTGAATGCACTGGTGGCCGATGCCAATAAACTGGCACAAGCTGCGCAGGATGGTCAGTTGTCTACCCGTGCCGATACCCATCAGCATAATGGTGACTTCCGTAAGGTGATTGAAGGCCTGAATGGCACGCTGGATGCAGTGGTCAAACCACTGACAGTGACTTCAGAATATCTGGACAATATTGCCAAAGGCCATATTCCAGCCACGATTTCTGAGCATTATCCAGGTGATTACAGCCAGATGATTACCAACCTGAATACCAGCATTGAAGCCGTGAATGCCTTGGTGGCTGACACCAGCATGCTGGCAGAAGCATCTAAAGAAGGCCGCATCACCGTGCGTGCCGACGTGGATAAACACAATGGTGATTTCCGCAAGATTATTGAAGGGGTGAACAACACACTGGATCTGATTGTAGAGCCGATTATTGCTGTCACCGAGGCAGTCGAAACGATCACAACAGCAGCGAATGAGATCTCCAGCGGTAACTCCGACTTGTCTGCCCGTACCGAGCAACAGGCGTCCAGCCTGGAGCAAACAGCGGCGAGCATGGAAGAGTTAGCCTCTACCGTGAAACAGAATGCTGAGAATGCCAAACAGGCGAACCAGCTGGCACTGACAGCTTCAGGCGTCGCAGTCAAAGGCGGTGAAGTGGTCAACGAAGTGGTTGCCACCATGAGTGCAATCAACGAAAGTGCGAAGAAGATCGAAGACATTATTTCTGTCATCGATGGCATTGCCTTCCAAACCAACATCCTGGCCTTGAACGCTGCGGTGGAAGCTGCACGTGCAGGCGAGCAGGGCCGTGGCTTTGCGGTGGTCGCTGGTGAAGTGCGTAACCTGGCGCAACGCTCAGCCAGTGCTGCGAAAGAGATTAAAGAGCTGATTACGGATTCTGTGAATAAAACCACAGAAGGCACCAAACTGGTCGAGAACGCGGGTAACACGATGGAAGAAGTGGTTTCCTCTGTACAGCGCGTGGCAGATATCATCAGTGAGATCTCTGCTGCATCTACCGAGCAGACCACCGGCATTGACCAGGTGAACCAGGCCGTGACCAGCATGGATGAAACCACGCAACAAAACGCGGCCTTGGTGGAAGAGGCAGCAGCAGCAGCTGAGTCCTTGGTTGATCAGGCCAACCAACTGGCCGATGCGGTTAGCCAGTTCAAGCTTGAAGGGCGTGTTGGCGGTGGCTTCGGCCACAGCAGCCAGTCCAGCGGTTTTAAAGCAAGCCATTCTGCGCCTGCGCCAACACCCTCGGTGTCTAGCAGTTTCAGTAGTGCATCGTCCGGGCGACCTGTGGCGGCACCCAAACCGCAGGCCAGCCCCGCGCCCAAGATATCGGCCAAAACAGGCACCGATGATAGTGATTGGGAAGAGTTTTAACAGGAAGTAAACCACAAAAAACCGGCTGTTGATGCAGCCGGTTTTTTGTTGGCTAAGGATCACGCACATCGCTGCCACGCCTTGTAAAAAGCCAGTCTGGCCATGATGCGCATTTGAATTTCTTTAGGGTTGCAATTACAGCAAAAGAGCCGAGATTCCCCTTTTTACAGGCAATTCAATTCGGGCCCGAATGTTGAATAATCATCAACATAGGCCAACAAACAAGATTAACAGGCCAGTAACCGGGATTTGGAATCAATTAAGGAGTGGCAAGCATGTCCTCACCATCGTTAAATACATTGGCGGGAAAACTCTCTCGCATGACACTGAAGTCACAGTTGGGCTTAATGCTGGCTGTGCTTGGTGGCGGTATTGTCACGACCAGTTACCTGGATAATTTAGGGGATCGTGAATTAGCGATTCAAGGCGCACATTATCAGCAAATCGTGAATCATAAAGATTTGATCGCTGATGTGTTACCACCGCCCGAATATTTGATTGAATCCTGGCTCACTGTGTTGGAAATGGTGTCTTTGAATCATCAGTCTTTGCAAGCGCTGGTGGATAAAGGCAACACCCTGAAAAAATCTTTTGAAGACCGTCGCCATTACTGGCAAACACAGTTGCCAGAATCTGCTTTGAAAAACACGGTGGTTGGCACTTTGTTTGAAAGCGGCAATGCATTTTTTAACGTGCGCGACAACGAGGTGATTCCTGCGATCCGCAGTGGTGATCAAAAGCAAATTGCTCAGGCGCTGGAAAGATTGCAGGCAGCGTATCAAAAGCATAGACTGGTCGTTGACGAAGTGGTCAAGCTGGCAAATGAAAGTGCTTTAAGCATAGAACAGCAAACGCCTGTACTGATGAACCAGAATGACTGGATGAATTACAGCCTCAACATTGGCTTGATTCTGTTTAGTGTGGCCCTAGGCGCCTTAATGATTGCGGCAATCAGACGCAATATCGGTGGCGAGACTTACCAAGCGCTCGACGCCGCAAAAAGCATCGCCAATGGTGACTTTAGCAGCAGTGCCGTGACGTATGGCGATGATAATGTGATCCAGGCCTTAAACCAGGCTAAAAAAACATTACGCATGCTGGATCAGCAAATGACGGATGTCGTGGCTGAGCATGCCAAAGGCAATATCAAGGCAATGATTGATGTCGACCAGTTTAGCGGCGAATATTGCAATATGGCACAGGAGATTAATCGCATGCTCAAGATGCATGCCGATATTCTGCGCAAAACCAGTGACTCCATGCAGTTGCTGGGGCAGGGCGATTTTAGTGCCCAGCTGGAGACCTTGCCTGGGGATTTAAATGCTTTAAATGTCAGTTTTGACAGCTTAAAGAATAACGTCAAAACACTGATTTCTGATATGGCGCAGCTCTCTGCGGCGCATGCACAAGGAGATATTGATGCATTGCTTGATATCAGCCAGTTTGATGGAGATTTTAAAGCCGTGGCGCAAGGCGTGAACCAGATGGTGACTGCCTACGTCAGCGATACCGAGAAGTTTATTGCGGTGATGGACAATATTGGCCGCGGCGACCTGACGGTACAGCTAGAAGCCATGCCTGGCCAAAAAGCGGCCATGAACAAGAGTGTAGACCGCATTCGCGGTAATCTCAAAGGCATTGTCGACTCAGTGAACTGGGTCAATGCCGAGCATGAAAAAGGCAATATTGACATGACCTTGCGTGCCGATATGTTCAAAGGCCAATTCTCGTTGCTGGCAACCAGCATCAACAATATCGTCGCCGGCCATATCGCACTCAACCAGAAAGCCATGGCCTGTGTGCAGGCGTTTGGTGATGGTAATTTTGATGCACCGCTGGAACAGTTCCCGGGCCAAAAAGCAAAAATCAATCAAACCATTGAGCAAGTGCGCAGCAATTTGAAAGCCTTGAATGCCGATGCACAAATGCTGGCAGAAGCGGCCCGTGAAGGCCGTGTGACGGTGCGCGCCAATGCGGCAAAACATCCTGGCGACTATCGCAAGATTGTCGAGGGCATGAATCAGACGTTGGACATGATCGTCGAGCCAGTGCTGACCGTGAAAACCGCCGCTGAATCTATCAATATTGCTGCCAAAGAAATCGCACAAGGCAATGCAGATTTAAGCCGACGCACCGAAGACCAGGCGGCTAACCTCGAAAAAACCGCTTCCAGCATGGATCAACTGGCGTCGACCGTGAAACAGAATGCCGATAACGCCAAACAGGCCAATCATCTGGCGGCGCAAGCCTCGGACGTCGCGGTCAAAGGCGGTGAAGTGGTCAATGCCGTGGTGAGCACCATGAGTGATATTAACGAAAGCGCACGCAAGATTGAAGACATTATTTCTGTCATCGACAGCATCGCTTTCCAGACCAATATTCTGGCCTTGAATGCCGCCGTAGAGGCCGCGCGAGCAGGTGAGCAGGGCCGAGGCTTTGCGGTGGTGGCTAACGAAGTGGGCAATTTGGCTCAGCGTTCGTCAGTGGCTGCCCGTGAAATTAAAGAGTTAATCACTGACTCCGTTAACAAAACCGCAGAGGGTAGTCGCCAGGTAGAAGAAGCCGGTAACACCATGCATGAAATTGTGGATTCTGTAAAACGCGTCAGTGTCATTATTGGTGAAATTGCATCCGCCTCCAATGAGCAAAGCGCTGGCATTGCCTTGGTCAATGATGCAGTAATTCGCATGGATGATGTGACACAACAAAATACTGCGTTAGTAGAACAGGCAGCCGCAGCAGCAGAATCGCTGATGGATCATGCCAATGAACTGGCAACCGCAGTAGGTGTATTTATTGTGGATGGGCATGCAAGCGTGCCTGGCCACAAATCAGGAAATGCAGGCTGGGACGAAGGATATCGTCAGGTCAGCAACGGTTAGGGCAAAAGTAATTGCCCTTTAATAAGTAGTACTTTAATCAGGAGTAAAAAAATGGCTGTGATTGATCGAGTGTTAATTGGTGAAGGTTTAGTGATTGAAGAGCGCCCAGAGGGTGGCTTGGATTTGAAAAATGTGGCGCACATTGACTTAATTATGGGCCCACGCGGTAGCGCTGCAGAAGACGCATTTTGTCGTACGCTCACCGACCAAAAACAAGGGGTAAACGGTTTATTGGCGATTGCAGCGCCAAACATGATGGTCAAACCAAACACAGTGATGTTTAACAAAGTGACCATTAAAGATGGCCGCCAAGCAACACAAATGTTTGGCCCAGCACAACGTGGCGTGGCTATGGCGGTGATGGATTGCGTGGCTGATGGCACGATTCCACTGGAAGAAGCGGATGACGTGTTTATCTGTGTTGGTGTCTTTATCGACAGCAAAGCAGACATGGATGACCGTATTCAGGACTGGAACTATCGTGCAACAAAAATGGCGATTAAAGCCGCGATTGCCCGTGAGCCTAAAGCCGCTGATGTGGTGAAACAATATAAAGAAGCCTTGCATCCATTTGCAGCGCAAACACCAGAGGCGCAAAACCGCCGCGCAGATGACCAGGCAGCTGCATTAGCCATCTCGCAAATGCAAGAGCGCAGCAAATATGCACGCACTAGCGCGGAAGCCAAAGCCAAGGAAGAAAAACAGATTGAATTGGCCATTGCACAAATGAAAGATCGTATCGATACCACAAAGGCTTAATCTTTAGCCAATGTTTAGCCAACGGATTTGCATAGGATAACGAAGTGAGTGCATTGAAAAAACAAGAACAGGAAGAGCGCGAGTTTTTGTTTACGCGCGATGATTTCGTCAGAATTAAAAGCCTGATTTATCGCCATGCAGGCATTTCATTATCCGATGCAAAGACCGATATGGTGTACAGCCGTATTGGTCGGCGGTTACGCGCACTGGATATGCTCAGCTTCAAACAGTATCTGGACACGTTGGAAAATAATAACAATGCAGATGAGTGGCAGGCATTTACCAATGCGCTGACCACGAATCTGACCTCATTCTTTCGGGAAGAACATCACTTTCCGATATTAGCGGAACATTTGAGCAAGCTCGCGGCACGCAAGCCTGCCAAACCGATACGCATCTGGTGTTCAGCGGCATCGACCGGGGAAGAACCTTATTCGATTGCCATCACCGCATGCGAAGCCTTTAATACACTCAAGCCGCCGGTTGAAATTATTGCTACTGACATTGATACCAATGTGCTGGCAACAGCCGCGGCAGGGGTTTACCCTCTGGATCGCATTAAAAAAATGGATGATGCCAGAGTACGCAAGTTTTTTGAACGCGGCACCGGCAAGCATGATGGCCTGGTGCGCATGAAAAAAGCCCTGCGTGAGTTGATTCACTTTCATCAGCTCAATTTGCTGGATACACAATGGCCATTTCATGATGGCTTTGATGTGATTTTTTGTCGCAATGTCATGATTTATTTTGACAAGCCGACGCAAGGCAAGATTATTGATAAATTTGTCACCTTAATGCATGAAGACAGCTTGTTGCTGGCCGGACACTCGGAAAACTTTTTGTATGTGTCCGATCACCTGCAACTGTTAGGAAAAACCGTCTATAAATTAAAAACCAGTGGCGCGGCACGTTCCAGCCTGTTTACGCATCGGAAATCGACATGAGTGTCATGCAAGAAGAAATTTCAACCACCCTGTATTTTGACCGGACGTTTAACACAAACGCCGCCAAAATCTCACCCGGTGAGTATTACTACACAGATAAAGACATGCTGATTGTCACGGTGCTTGGCTCGTGCGTGTCTGCCTGTATCCGCGATAGCCGTACCGGCATAGGTGGCATGAACCACTTTATGCTACCGGATGGGGCTGCAGCGGATAAAGACAGCCCGGTTTCTGAGTCTATGCGCTATGGCACGTATGCCATGGAAGTGCTGATTAACCAGTTATTGCGCAATGGTGCCAAACGTGAAAATTTGGAAGCGAAGATTTTTGGTGGCGGCAATGTGTTGCGCAGTTTTACCACCAATAACGTGGGCGACCGCAACGCGGCTTTCGTTAAAAAATACCTTAAAGATGAAGGTATTAAAGTGACTGGCGAAGACTTGCTGGATATCTATCCGCGCAAAGTCTACTTTTTCCCAAAAACGGGCAAAGTGCTGGTTAAAAAACTGAAACAACTGAACAACTACACCTTGGTCAAGCGCGAACAAGCTTACTCCAGCAAGCTGCAGACCAACGATGTGGGTGGCGATATCGATTTGTTTTAATAATAATTAAAAAGAGGGCATGCCATGAAAACAAAAGTGCTCGTGATAGATGATTCGGCACTGATCCGCAGTCTGCTGAGCGAGATTATCAATGACACCAAGGATCTGGAAGTGGTCGGTACCGCGCCGGATCCATTGGTGGCACGGGAAATGATCAAGCAATTGAACCCGGATGTATTGACCCTGGACGTGGAGATGCCACGCATGGATGGGTTGGATTTTCTGGAAAAACTCATGCGCTTGCGCCCGATGCCGGTGCTGATGGTGTCTACGCTAACCGAAAAAGGCTCTGAAATTACACTGCGTGCGCTGGAGCTGGGCGCGACAGACTTTGTGACCAAGCCTAAAATGGGCATTGCACAAGGCATGCAACAGTATGCGGACGAAATCACAGACAAAATCCGCACCGCCTCCAGGGCTAAAGTCAGTACTTTGCAAAGCATTGCCAAGGCGTCTAACACCCAGGTACAGCAAAATGCGATTCGTAATCCGCTGATCAGTAGTGAAAAGTTATTGATTATTGGCGCCTCCACTGGTGGTACCGAGGCGATTAAAGCCGTATTGATGCAAATGCCATCAGATTGCCCGGGTATCCTGATTACCCAGCATATGCCAGCCGGATTTACCAAGTCTTTTGCCGAGCGCCTGAACAGTTTGTGCAAAATTGCGGTGAAAGAAGCAGTGGATGGGGAGCGTGTCTTGCCAGGCCATGCGTATATCGCCCCAGGTGACAAACATTTGTTGCTGGCCAGAAGCGGGGCGAACTATGTGACCAAGCTGTCAGACAGCGAGCCGGTCAATAGACATAAACCTTCAGTCGATGTATTGTTTGATTCTGCAGCCATCAATGCGGGTAAAAACGCAGTGGGCATTATCCTCACTGGCATGGGCAAGGATGGCGCGGCTGGCATGCTGCGCATGAAGAATGCCGGTGCCTATAATTTTTCACAAAATGAAGAAAGCTGCGTAGTGTATGGCATGCCGCGCGAGGCAGTCGCGCATGGTGGCGTCCATGAGGTGGGGCATTTGAAAGACCTGCCGCGAATGGTGCTACATTATTTAGCTACTAATAGTGAACGTGCCCTGCGTGTGTAACGTAGCGGTGAACAAACAGGCAAATCCCGGTTTTATTGACAATAGCATTGCGTGTCATTTGTCAGATAATCAATGCTACGGGATAGGTAACTAATGATAGTGGAGTAACAAATGGGCAACCCTAATACAAAATTTCTGGTAGTGGACGACTTTTCCACCATGCGTAGAATCGTACGTAACCTGCTCAAGGAGTTGGGTTATAACAATGTGGAAGAGGCCGAAGATGGCGCTGATGCATTGAATAAACTGCGTAATGGTGATTTTGAGTTTGTGGTTTCGGACTGGAATATGCCGAACATGGATGGTTTAACCATGTTGCAGAATATCCGCGCGGATAACAAGCTCTCTAAATTGCCAGTACTGATGGTGACCGCCGAAGCGAAGAAAGAAAACATCATCGCAGCGGCACAGGCGAAAGCAAATGGTTATGTCGTGAAACCATTTACGGCAGCCACCCTGGAAGAGAAATTATCCAAAATCTTTGAAAAATTGGAAAAAGGCGAGGTGTAACCATGACCGAAGCTGTCAATCCTAATCAGGATAATATTGTCGTGGACATTGCTGCCACCATCATGCAAGACCTGAATGGAAATCAACAAGAAGAAATGATCAGCCGGATTGGTCACATGACACGCTCGCTGCATGACAGCTTGAGTGGCTTGGGCTATGACAAAGTACTTGAACAGGTCGCCCAGGAAATCCCTGATGCACGTGACCGTTTGAGCTATGTCGCTAAAATGACAGAGCAGGCTGCAGAGCGTGTGTTAAATGCCACAGACCAGGCCACACCATTGCAATCTGAATTGGCAGACCGTGCAGCAGCATTAAAGCAGCGTTGGGAAGAAGTGATGCAGCGCGCTTCGTTAAAGTCGGAATACGATGCCGTGGTGCAAGAAACTTTTGCCTATTTAGCCATGGCCAACGAACATACTACCACGACGAAGTCGTTGCTGATGGATATCATGATGGCGCAGGACTTTCAGGATCTGACTGGTCAGGTGATTAAGAAAGTCACCAACCTGGCACAAGACCTGGAAAGACAACTGGTGCAGGTGCTGGTTGACTTTGCGCCACAGGTGAAAAAAGATGATGAGTCATTGTTAAATGGCCCACAAATTGACCCGCATAATACGGTCGATGTGGTTGCCAATCAAGAACAAGTAGATGATCTGCTGGAAAGTCTGGGATTCTAATCTTGTGTGGTCGTATCAAAAAAGGCATCCTTGGATGCCTTTTTTATTTACTGCAAGCCTATGCGTTGCTCAGGCTGCAACTGCGTCAACTCTTCATCTGAATATAAACGGCCACGTGTAATAAACGCCATGCCACTGCCACAATCCAGTGAAAATGAGCCGCTGGAACCAGGCATCGCATCCAGTATGGTATGCGTGCTGTGCATAAAGCTGAAATGGCTATCGCTCATGTAAAAAATGGCGCCGCCAGGTAAGTCACCCAGCTTCACGTCTGCCGGGCTAGGCCTGAATTCTGCGGCTGGCAGACACATCGGACCGCTGCCTTCGCAACAGCCACCAGACTGGAAAAAAACGATAGGGCCATGTTGTGCCGTCAGTTGTTCAATCAGTGCAACGGCCGCTGGTGTTGCAGAAACGCGCTCAGTCATAGATCTCTCCCCGTTGATCTTGCCATCATGACATTATAGATAAAAAAAGGAGCGAAAAATTCGCTCCTTTTTTAAGCCTTCATACTTGTCTGGCGTTTACCCGGAAATTAGAAGAATCCCAATTTTTTCGGGCTGTAGCTGACCAGCATGTTTTTGGTTTGCTGGTAGTGATCCAACATCATTTTGTGGGTTTCACGGCCAATACCAGACTCTTTGTAGCCACCAAATGCGGCGTGGGCAGGGTAGGCGTGGTAACAGTTGGTCCAGACACGGCCAGCCTTAATGCCACGGCCCATGCGATACGCACGGCTGCCGTCACGTGTCCATACGCCTGAACCCAGGCCGAAGATAGTGTCGTTAGCAATGCTCAAGGCTTCAGCTTCGTCTTTAAACGTCGTCACAGCCAAGACTGGTCCAAAAATTTCTTCCTGGAAGATACGCATTTTGTTATGGCCTTTGAACAGCGTTGGCTTGATGTAATAGCCTTCTGCCAAATCACCGCCCAGAATATTGCGCTCGCCACCACACAGTTGCTGCGCGCCTTCCTGACGGCCGATGTCCATGTACGACAGAATCTTGTTCACCTGGTCTTGAGAGGCTTGTGCACCTATCATGGTGTTTGGATCCAGCGGGTTGCCTTGCTTGATCGCGGCCACGCGTGGCAATACACGCTCCATAAACTTGTCGTAAATGGATTCCTGGATCAATGCACGGGAAGGGCAGGTACAGACCTCGCCCTGGTTAAAGGCAAACAGCACCAAGCCTTCAACGGCTTTGTCCAAAAAGTCATCATCCGCGTCCATGATGTCTTCAAAAAAGACGTTAGGTGATTTGCCGCCCAGCTCCAGCGTCGCAGGAATCAGGTTGTTGGCCGCAGCCTGGGCGATATAACGGCCAGTGGCGGTTGAGCCGGTAAAAGCGATTTTGGCGATACGTTTGCTGGTAGACAACGGCGCGCCGACTTCACGGCCAAAGCCATTCACCACGTTGATGACGCCAGGTGGCAGCAAATCTGCAATCACTTCCATCAGAATCAACAAGCTGATCGGGGTGAACTCTGCAGGTTTCATCACCACTACGTTACCCGCAGCCACCGCTGGTGCCAGTTTCCAGGCCGCCATCAGGATAGGGAAGTTCCATGGAATAATCTGGCCAACGACGCCCAGCGGTTCATGGAAGTGATAAGCCACGGTGTTTTCATCCAGCTCACTGATGCTGCCTTCTTGCGCGCGCAACGCACCGGCAAAGTAGCGGAAGTGGTCAGCGGCTAACGGGATGTCAGCATTCAGCGTTTCACGAATCGGTTTGCCATTGTCCACGGTTTCTGCAGTGGCAATCAGTTCAAGGTTTTGCTCAATGCGATCAGCAATTTTCAACAAGAGGTTAGAACGTTCAACGACTGAAGTTTTGCCCCATTTGTCTGCCGCCGCATGTGCCGCGTCTAATGCCAGCTCGACATCTTCAGCGCTGGAGCGTGCAGCCTGGGTATATGGCTTACCGGTAATGGGTGAAATCACATCAAAATATTCACCTTTGACCGGTGCAACCCATTTGCCACCGATAAAGTTGTCATACTTGGCTTTGTATGGGACTTTGACGCCCATCGCCTTAAGAAGATCCAAACTCATAGTTACTCCTGTACTTTTTCTATTAATGTTGTAGCAAAACTGCTCTCCAAACCGCTTGCATCAAATCGCAATTAGCTATCGCGATAAACATGCCTTAACACCTTATTTTACAAGGCTTAGGCGACTGTTTGTGTGCTAAACATTAAACCTTCATGCTGACAAAAGCAAGCCTTTTTAGATAAGTTTTTGATGATTTATAAGAGTGCTGAGTGGTGTTATAGAGTGCGATTTTATGGCCTGTTTTGACCTATGCGCGCCTGAAAAAAATCCATTAAATTGTTTGGCGGCAAAGAGTTTTATGGGCTATAATCGCGCCTTCTTTCGGAGAGATGGATGAGCGGTTTAAGTCACCACCCTGGAAAGGTGGCATAGGGGCAACTCTATCGAGGGTTCGAATCCCTCTCTCTCCGCCAAATATAAAAAGCACCCATTGGGTGCTTTTTTGTTTTTACGACTTAAGCCGCAGTATGACTATTTCTTTTTATCCACTTTGATCGTTTCTGCAGGTGCTGGCTTTTTACCGCTAATGCTGACATCTTTCTTCAGGTTGGCTAATGTTGCCTGACCAATGCCCGGTACCTGATCGAGTTCATCCACAGATTTAAAGCCACCACTTTTTTTGCGATATTCAATGATGGCCTGTGCTTTCGCTGGGCCAATGCCATTCAGGGTCTCTAATTCGGCCTGGCTTGCCGTGTTGATATCGACGACTGCATAAGCGGCTGGTAACAGAATGAAATACAGTAAATAAGCCAATATGGTTTGTTTCATAGTGCCTCCGTATGGTCAAAAATAAAAAAACAGGCTGAAGTTGCCTGTTTTTTATTCTACTGACTCGCTATGGATGCGAATGCACATGCGGCCCAATATTGTTAATTTATGCTAAATATTTTTAATTATTGCGTTTAGTGCAACAAGTGGATCAGCCGCTTTTGTAATAGGGCGCCCAATCACCAGGTAGTGTGCGCCTAGATTTAATGCATCCTCTGGTGTGACGATTCTGGTTTGGTCGTCCTGGCTCGCATCACGCGGGCGGATACCAGGCGTCACCAGGCAAAAGGCCGCACCTAAAGCCTGTTTAAGCATGCGCGCTTCTTGTGCTGAGCAGACAACACCATTTAAACCGGCCTGTTGCGTCATGGTGGCCAGTGCTAACACGTGCTCGTTGAGAGAGCGTTGAATCCCTAAGCTGTGCAAGGTGGCTTCATCCATGCTGGTTAATACGGTGACGGCAATGAGCAAAGGGGCCTGGTTGCCAAAGGCTTTGTCCAGCCCTTCGCGTGCGGCTTGCATCATAGGCAAGCCACCACTGGCATGCACGTTTAACATCCAGACGCCAAGGTTAGCTGCCGCCTGGCAGGCTTTGGCGACGGTGTTAGGAATATCGTGGAATTTTAAATCCAGGAAAACATCATATTCGCGTTTGACCAGCGACTCCACGAATGCAGGGCCAGCCGCAGTAAATAACTCTTTGCCGACTTTGAGCTTGCAGAGTGTGGGATCCAGGCGATCAACCAGGGCGGTGGCAGATGCAGCATCAGCGTAGTCCAGGGCGACAATAATTTTGCTATCAGTCATAAAAGGTGATTCGTATATTCGGTTAATAAAGACTACTTGCGTTTGAGTAGCTTGATATCTCTGATGGTTGCCTCAGTGGGCTCTGGGGGGAGCGACTCCCAGGCGTTACAGGCTGGGCATTGCCAGTGATATTGTTTGGCGCGGAAGCCGCACTGGTCACAATAGTAGGCAGCACGGTCACCAATGGCGTTGCGCACCGTCTGTTGCATTAATTGCAGGTCGTGCTGTTCGTCATCGAGCATGGCGCGCGCTTGTAAGAGCTGGTCCAGCGATTTCAGGCTGGGTTTCCGTATCAGCTCATTACGCGCCAGTTTGGCTGCTTTGTCAGCGCCTTCTGCTTGCAACGTTGCTTCATAAAGCACGGACATCATGCTACTGATTTGATAGGTTTCCAGGTACTGGTGTAATTGGTTCAAGCCTTCGCTCAGCCCTTTGCTGACTTTGCTAGATTCAGTATCGCTTTCACCATAAAGCAATGAGTAGCTCTTGAGCATTTTTTGCGCCACCAGCCCCAAGTGTTCCGGCGCCTGCATTTCAATGCGCTTCCAGAAGGCGATGGCGTCTGTATGATGGCCTTGTTGCGCGGCGATATCACCTAACAACACGTTGGCACGCACACAGTTCTTATTGGCATCTAGCGCTTGTTCCAGTTGTGTTTTTGCATGCGCCCAATCCTGGCGAATCATCGCATTGGCAGCCAGCTCGCAATAATATTGCGCGACCTCTTTGCGGTAAGAGATACCGGAGGAACGTTCTAACTCAATGGCAATCGCAATCGCTTCTGACCATTCGCGTTCTTTGACGTAGATTTCAAGCAAATGCCGTAACGCGGCTTGTTCATAGCGTGTATGACGCAAGGTTTTAAAAATCTCTTCAGCGCGGTCATACAAACCAGCTTTAAAGTAATCCTGTGCGAGCTCGACCTTGATGGAGGTAGATTGTTGCTCGGTCAGCTCATAATTTTCGAGCAAATTCATATGCAGGTGAATAGCACGGTCGGTTTCACCGGTGCGGCGGAACAGGCTACCAAGCACAAAGTGCAGTTCGAGGGAGTCTTTGTTCAGGTACAGCGCTTCGCTAAACGCATCCACCGCTTTGTGATACTGGTCTGCAATCAACAGATTGAGGCCTTTAAAATAGGTGGCTGGCAGTGAGGTAGATTCAGCAATCAATTGCTTGATATCGACACGGGCGGCAATCCAGCCCAGTGTAAAAAACAGCGGCAGAATCAATAGCCACCAATATTCAAATTCAACCAGCATAGGGGGTCTCTTTTCAGGTCAGGCTTTATTTTACCCAAGCAGTTGGCGATGCGCTATGTATAGCGTTCATCATAGGTAAAAAAAACGGTATCCGAAGATACCGTTTTTTGCTTACTACTTAATCAAAAAATTAAGATTCGATAGCGTCCACGCGGTCACGCAGCTCTTTACCCGCTTTAAAGTGTGGTACGTATTTAGCCGGCACCTGCACCTTGGTGCCGGTTTTCGGGTTACGTCCCAGACGAGGCGGGCGGTAGTTGAGGCTAAAGCTGCCAAAACCGCGAATTTCGATACGCTCACCCGTCGCCAGGTTTTCCGTCATTGCATCGAGGATGGTTTTGACGGATAACTCGGCATCTTTCAGCACTAATTGCGGAAAGCGCTGGGCAAGCAGGTCTATCAGTTCAGATCGTGTCATGATCTAAAGCCTTCTTATTTTTTGCTGTCCAGCTTGGCTTTCAACAAAGCACCCAAGTTGGTTGTGCCAGCAGAAGCTTCGTCGATCATCACGTCGTCAGCTTTTGCTTTTTTGGCTTTTGGTTTGCCAGATTTGTCGTCACCAATCGGGGCGCTGTTGCCGCTAGGATCTTCGGTCAGCTGTTTAACGCCCAGAGAGATACGCTCTTTCTCAACGTCAATGCCCAGGATAACGGCTTGCAGCTCGTCACCTTTTTTGAAGTTGCGGATTGCTTCTTCGCCAGATTGAGTCCATGACAGGTCAGACAAGTGTACCAAACCATCGATGCCACCTGGCAAGCCGATGAATACGCCAAAGTCAGTGATAGACTTGATTTGGCCAGATACTTTGTCGCCTTTAGCGTGCGTTGCAGCGAAATCATCCCATGGGTTTGGTTTGCACTGTTTCATGCCCAGGGACAGACGACGACGGTCTTCGTCGATTTCCAGGATCATCACTTCAACTTCGTCGCCCAATTGAGCGATTTTGCCTGGGTGAATGTTCTTGTTAGTCCAGTCCATTTCAGACACGTGTACCAAACCTTCAATGCCTGGTTCTACTTCAACGAACGCGCCGTAGTCAGTCAGGTTAGATACTTTACCGAACAGGCGTGTGCCTACTGGGTAACGGCGGCTCAATGCCACCCATGGGTCGTCGCCCAATTGTTTGATGCCCAGAGAAACACGGTTTTTCTCTTGGTCGAATTTCAGGATCTTGGCTTCAACTTCTTCACCAACGGTCAGCACTTCTGATGGGTGCTTCACACGGCGCCATGCCAGGTCAGTGATGTGCAACAGGCCATCGATACCACCCAGATCCACGAACGCGCCGTAGTCAGTGATGTTTTTAACGATACCTTTGATCACAGCACCTTCGGTCAGGCTGCCCAACAGTGCTTCACGGTCGGCACCCAGGGTGTCTTCCATCACTGCGCGGCGTGAAACCACGATGTTGTTACGCTTGCGATCCAGTTTGATGACTTTGAAGTCCCACTCTTTGTTTTCGTAAGGAGTAGTGTCTTTAACCGGACGAATGTCTACCAGTGAGCCTGGCAAGAATGCCATGATGCCGCTGACAGAAACACGCAGACCGCCTTTAACACGGCTGCTCACAAAACCTTTGACCACGCGGCCTTCGTTCATGGCTTCTTCCAGATCCAGCCATGCTTGCATTTTCTTCGCTTTTTCGCGAGAAAGTTGTGTAGAACCAAAACCATCTTCCAGTTTTTCGATCGCTACTTTAACGAAGTCGCCAACGGCAACTTCCAGTTCGCCTTGTGCATTTTTGAATTCACCAGCGTTGATCACGCTTTCGGATTTCAAGCCAGCGTTCACGATAACGAAATCGTTGTCTACAGACACTACTTCGGCGGTGATTACTTCACCTGCGCGCATTTCCTGGCGTGCCAGGCTTTCTTCGAAGAGGGCTGCAAAAGATTCCATGGAAGAGGATGTATTAGAAATAGAAGCCATTAAAAAATTGTCCAATTTTTACTCGCATGAAAGACAGACATCCTTCAGCGAGCCACTGTTACGCAAGTGCGCAAGCAATGGAAAAGGTTAAAAAATATTGCCCAAGCATGACTTGAGCAATCCGAATCCAAAACTATACACAAAAAAATTATTGAGTTCAATGACTTAAGCGGTTTTTTATGCGGTTTGGCCGGCTTTTTTAAAGGCTTCGATAATGATGTTCACGGCTTGCTCGATATTCTTGTCCGTGGTGTCGAGCAAAATGGCATCTGGTAATTGTTTCAAAGGGGCGGCCGCACGCTGGCTATCGCGTAGATCTCGCTGTTGCAAATCAGCCAGGATCAGGTCGTAATCGGCTGTTTCGCCACGGTTGATGAGCTGGTCGTAGCGGCGTTTGGCGCGGGTTTCGACTGCGGCCGTCAGGAAAATTTTCAATCCTGCATCCGGAAAAATCACCGAGCCGATGTCACGGCCATCACCTACCAGCCCAGGGGCTTGTCTGAAGTCGCGTTGTGTCTGCAGCAAGGCCGTCCGCACGTCGGGATGCACAGCCACTTCGGACGCACCTTTGCCCATTTGCTCGGTGCGGATATGGGCGCTGACTTGTACGCCATCCAGGTAAGCCTCACCGTTGTCGAATTTGATATCCAGTTTGGCGGCAATCTCAGCCAGCTTGCTGGCGTCAGACCAGGCGACATTCTGTTGGTAGGCTGCATACGCCAGCAGGCGGTAAATGGCTCCGGAATCCAGGTAGTGGAAGCCAAAGTGTTTGGCGACTCGTTCGGCCACGCTGCCTTTACCAGACGCAGAGGGGCCATCAATGGCGATAACAGGTGGAAGGTTGGTGTTTATCATAAATTTTATTTATCAATTACTTTAAAACAATGAATTGGATTTTTGTTTTGTGCTTTTGTAACATGAAGCCATCGTATTCAAGGAGTTCACCATGATTAAAACCGCCTCATTTGCCATGCTGCATTTTAGCGTTGCATTTACCATTGCCTACCTGTTCACCGGCAGCATTCTGGTAGGTGGTCTGATGGCACTGGTGGAGCCTGCCTGCAATACCGTTGTGTTTTACTTTCACGAGCGGGCCTGGCAGCGTCACCAGCATGGCGCAACGCCTGCCGAGCCTGATGAGCACGAATGGGCTTACGCCGCCTGATCAGGCATAGGCTGGGTTAATGCGCAATGCTGGCAAATACCTTAAAGTATTCTGGAAACGTTTTGCCCACGCATTTGGGGTCATTAATGGTGATCGGT
Organism: Methylophilus sp. 14; assembly: GCF_015354345.1. GTDB lineage: Bacteria > Pseudomonadota > Gammaproteobacteria > Burkholderiales > Methylophilaceae > Methylophilus. Next base: position 269,197 of record NZ_JADKYS010000003.1, read on the forward strand.
ACGCCTGCCAGACTGATGAGTGAAAAGCACATCGCCATGCGGTGGTCGTCGTAGGTGTCGATTACAGCATTGGGTGTTAATTGCGCGGGCGGTGTAATCTGTATGAAGTCTGCCCCTTCAACCACGGTCGCGCCGACTTTGCGTAACTCTGCTGCCATCGCCGCAATGCGGTCGGTTTCTTTCACGCGCCAGCTGGCGATATTGCGCAATGTGGTTGTGCGTGCCTGCTCTGAGTCGCCTTGGGCAAACATCGCCATCACACCGAGTGTCATGGCGGCATCCGGAATATGATTACAATCCAAGTCTATGGCTTGCAGTGGCTGTGTTTTCTCGGCGCGCACCTCATTTTCACCATAACTGATGCGGCCGCCCATCAGATTGGCCGCTTCGGCAAAGCGAATATCGCCCTGAATACTGTGCTCTCCAACGCCTTTCACCGTCACATCCCCGGCCAAAATCCCTGCTGCAATAAAATACGAGGCGCTAGAGGCATCACCTTCCACATAGATCTCGCCTGGCGATTGGTAACGCGCCACCGCCGGGATATGAAAACGCTGCCAGCCATCACGTTGCACGGTCACGCCAAAGCGTTGCATCAGGTTGAGCGTGATTTCAATATACGGTTTTGAAATCAGCTCGCCAACGACCTCAATGCTAGCCGCCTGGCCGGTTAAAGGCAGTGCCATCAGCAATGCCGTTAAAAACTGGCTGGACACATCGCCGCGGATTTTAATCGCCTGGCTGACATCGAGTTTGGCCGGGGAGATTTGCAGGGGAGGGTAGCCGTCGTTGGCAAGATAGGCCACCTGGGCGCCAGCTTGCTTTAATGCGTCCACCAAGTCACCAATCGGGCGTTCGTGCATGCGCGCAATGCCGTGCAAATGGTAGTCACCGCCAGAAAAAGCCAGGGCTGCCGTAAGTGGCCTGAATGCCGTCCCGGCATTGCCTAAAAATAAATCGGCCTGCTTGTTGGGGAACTTACCGCCACAGCCAGTGACTTGCCAGGCATTTTCGCCGATGTTTTCCAGTTTGACGCCTAACGCCGTTAAAGCCTCTAGCATGCGTGCCGTATCATCTGAGGCCAGTAAGTCGCGAATAACGGTGACGCCATCGCTCAGGGCAGCCAGTAATAAGGTGCGGTTAGAGATGCTTTTTGAACCTGGCAGGGTGATTGCCCCTTGTGCCTGATGTGCCGCGGGTAAATGCAGTTGTTCCAAATGCAGTTCTTCCATAAGTTAAGCTGATTATTGAATTTTAGATTTTGCCCAGTCATTACGGGCACGGCTGGCACGGTCAAACAGAGTGTGCAGGGCATCACCATCGCCGTTTTCCAGCAATAATGTCATGTGACTCACCGCTTGCTGGTAGGTTTTTAATTCGTTTAATAATGCCTGTTTATTGGCCAGCGCAATATCCCGCCACATTTCAGGGTGGCTGCCAGCAATGCGCGTAAAGTCCCGAAAACCGCTGGCGGCAAATTTGAACAAGAGTTCTGCATTGTCGCGCTTGGCTAAATCGTCGACCAGCGCAAATGCTAGCAAATGTGGCAAATGACTGACGGCAGCAAACACGCTGTCATGCTCTTGTGGGCTCATATTGCTTACAACCGCTCCGCATTGCTGCCACAATGCTGTCGCTTTCTCGAATGCCTGCGGCTGCGTGGTTGGTTCTGGCGTCAAAATGACATTTTTTCCTACATATAAATCTGCCAATGCTGCAGAGGGGCCACTTTTTTCAGCCCCGGCAATCGGGTGACCACCCACAAACTGGCCAATGTGATCGCCCAGTTCTGCGCGGGCATAAGCCATCACATCTGACTTGGTGCTACCAGCGTCAGTGATAACCATGTGCTCGTTGATATAAGGGCGGATGGCTTTCAAAATGTCTGGCGTCTGCGCCACCGGGGTCGCGATCAACACCAGGTCAGCCCCTGACAAGGCCAGGCCAAGGTCTGTTTCTGCCGTATCAATTAATCCTCGCTGTAATGCCTCTTGCAAACTGTGGCCGCTACGGCCTACGCCGGTGATATGAGGCGCATGAGGGTGTTTTTTTAGCGCCAATGCTACCGAGCCGCCAATCAATCCCACTCCGAAAATCACAATTTTTTTGAACATAGCCGGATTGTACCATGTCATATATTGGCGCTCGAAGTTTGGCTAGCCAGCTTTTCAAGCGTATAATCCCAAGATTGCATTGGGGCTGACCCGGTTTCGACGTGGGTTGCAAAGCAGTGCAGGGCATACCGAGGATTCAGGTTCCCTCGTAAATCCATCTGAACAAGTATAGTCGCAAACGACGAAACTTACGCTCTGGCTGCTTAATCCAGCCGGACGCTGCACCGAAGAGCCTCTCGGTCGGGCCGGGTAACCGGCAGCAGCGTCATTTAGAGAGGATCGTGTCTTATCGGGTTGCTTGGTAAGGCATTAAATCTAAGGCAACTCGCTAGTCATCTGCTTGCTCGTTGGTGGGTGCCTGGTTAAACATAAACAACACAGCTAAGTATGTAGAACTGTCTGTGGAGGGCTTGCGGACGGGGGTTCAATTCCCCCCAGCTCCACCATTTAATATATCAAAGTTGTTCGATTTTGTTCTAAATAAACCTCACAAAGCCCGCCAATGCGGGCTTTTTTGTTTTAATCTCCACCATCCCATATCATTTCTATCCCTTTTAATCCGCATATTTTGACGGTATTATTTGATAGAAATACCGTCAATTAAATCTGGATACCGTCAATGCCCCTTACAGACACCAAGATACGTACAGCTAAACCAACAGATAAGGCTTATAAATTAACCGATGGGTTAGGAATGTATCTACTTGTGAATCCAGCAGGGGGTAAATTGTGGCGGTTTGATTACAGATACTTCGGAAAAAGAAAAACTCTTTCTTTGGGTGGTTATCCTGATGTAAGCCTTATTGAAGCAAGATCAAGGCGAGACGATGCAAGAAAATTACTAGCTCAAACTCCACCTGTAGACCCAGGTGCTGTAAAGAAATCACTGAAGCATAACATTTATGGAAAGCAACAAAACACATTTGAGGTCGTAGCTCGAGAATGGGCAGAAAGCTATTTCATCAATAAATCTTCATCTCACAAAGAACGCACTTTAAGGCGTTTAGAGATTTATATTTTCCCATGGCTGGGTAACAGACCGATTGCAGACATTACTGCACCGGAAGTACTGCAAGTTATTAAGCGACCTCAAAATCAAAGCAAATTGGAAACTGCTCACAGAGCATTACAAGCTGTAGGGCAGGTAATGCGATACGCTGTCCAAAACGGAAAAGCTGAACGCGATGTGACCGCAGATCTACGCGGTGCACTGCCTACCCCCCAAGTGAAACATATGGCTTCATTTGTGGAGCCTAGACAGGTTGGAGAGTTATTGAAGGCCATTGATGGATTTCGTGGCACCTTTACAGTTGAATGTGCTTTAAGGTTATCCCCTCTAGTATTCACACGACCAAGTGAGTTACGCCGTGCGAAATGGTCAGACATTGATTTGAGTAGTGGCATATGGGCGTATCGGGTGTCCAAGACAAATACCGATCACATAGTGCCCCTTTCGAATCAAGCTCTACAAATACTTAAGCAGATTTATCCATTGAGTGGTCATGGTGAATTTGTTTTTATGGGTGGCCACGATCCCAAAAAACCTATGAGTGAAGCCGCTATTAATGCCGCATTAAAGCGTATGGGTTATGACACACAAACTCAAATAACTGGCCACGGGTTTAGAGCTATGGCACGCACATTGTTACATGAGCGGCTAAACATTGATCCTGTAATAATTGAACACCAATTAGCACATAAGGTACCAGATGCATTAGGTAAGGCATATAACCGCACTAAATTCTTGGAACAACGAAAAATAATGATGCAGGCGTGGGCTGATTATCTTGATGAACTGAAAGAAGCGAAACCATAGTTACAAAGAGGCTCGAAGAAGCTGTTATTTAACAACACTTTGAAAAAACGATTTTTGTATCATTCCCCTGGCGTACTAATTAATACAGAGGAACGAAAATGGAAGTCAAACTTTTGAGAATTAAAGCAGTACTTGAAAAAACTGGTATGGGTAAGACAAAACTTTACAGGATGGTGAAATTGGGCCAATTTCCTAGCCCCGTAGAGATTGTTGGTTCTCGTGCCTGGCGATCAAATGAGATTGATCAATGGATAGAGAGCCTACCGAAAGCAAACACCTTAAGTTCAATAAGCTAATAATTCATAGAACTTCAACCCAGACAAATGAGTGTATTTAATTCAGTCACACTGCTTAAGTAACTAAAGTGCTCCTATGTTTGGTGTATCTGCGATCAATATATATAAGGGATCTATAAATATGCTTGCGACTCTACCTGCTGATAAAACTCAAGTCAGTCATTCAAAAAAGGATGATTTAAGTCCACTGACTTGGCGATATGGTTACATAATAGCTTGTAAAAAATGGTTTTATGCTACATGTTCAACTTTTGATAACAACAATGTATTAGACATAATAATAATTTCGAATGAAGACTTGTTGTCGTTCATACAAAACCCCGAATGCAAAATAAAGCATATTTATTTGATGACTCCTCAAGTAATTGACGGCAGAGTCTTACGAATGCAAGAAATAAAAGCAATTTACAGAAGTGATAAAGAAAGTTGCCAAAACATTACTATTGAAACAGAAGATGGACATTTATTGGATCTTTCAAAAGATTGTGTATCAACTAATCAATATAAAGTATATTTTTGTGAAGCTCTCAATTGAGATCTAAACAATAATATTGAATGCTGGCAAGACTCACATGAAATGCTGCCATAAAAATTTATGGCAGCTCTGGTAAACCCAATTCCCGTAAAAATGCATTGTGGAGTTGTTTGGCCTGATTGATTTTTTCTTCTGCGGAGTGTAATTCGGCATGCACCTGGCGCAAGTCTATTTCTTGCTCCGCCACTGAAGTGCTGATGTAACGCGAGATATTCAGGTTGTAGTCATTCTTTTCAATTTCCGCCATCGAAACACGGCGCGAGTAACGCTCAGTCTCATTGCGGTATTGATAAGTATCTACAATTTTCGTGATGTGTTCGTCCAGCAAACGGTTTTGCCGTTTGCCTTTTTCAAAGTGCTCGGCAGCGTTGATAAAAAGCACATCATCAGGTTTTTTGCAGCGCTTGAGTACCAGAATACACACCGGAATACCAGTGGAATAGAACAGGTTGGCAGGCAAACCAATCACCGTATCAATATGCCCGTCTTTTAACAGTTTGGTTCGGATGCGCTCTTCAGCCCCTCCACGGAACAACACACCGTGCGGCAGAATAATCGCCATCACGCCGCTATCACTTAAAAAGTGAAAGCCATGCAGTAAAAAGGCAAAATCGGCGGCTGACTTTGGCGCAAGACCATAGTTGGCAAACCTGAAATCTTTGCCCATTTCCTCAGTGGGGTCCCAGCGCAAGCTAAACGGCGGGTTGGCCACAACCGCGTCAAATTCTACTTTATTGGCAGGGTTGCGCTCATTGAGCATTGGCCATTCGTTATCCAGCGTATCGCCGTGAAAAATCTCAAACTCGGTATCTTTCACACCATGCAACAGCATAAAACTCTATCATGTATTTCTAACAACGCTTTTACGACGCTTATAAGCGTTAAATGTAGCGTTAATAATTTTTAGGGCAGGGCATTAACGCTTATATGACGCTTATAAGCGTTAATGAAGGAAATTGATAAAAAAACAGCTAAATTCTCGATACTTTGACGCTTATACGACGCCAATAATAATTTTTCGTTAAGGGATTGAAAGAGAGTGTTTCAACTATTTATATTCCATGCGGATTGCAGAGTGATTTTAGAAAGTGAATCACCAGGTAACGCTCCTTTTAAAAATTGACATCTTTTGAGGAGTTTGTGTATATTTAAATCTCAGAGGAACAGTTCACCCTGACGAACTAGTGCACAGCTTATGCGCTAAATAAATAAGAGCATTTCAAAATCTGCTGTTTGTACATAAAAGACAGCTTTCATTCTTGGCTCCTAGTTGCTGAGTCTGAAGAATCCAGCAATACCTCGTAATCATTTGATTACCACCATGGACATCAATCGTCCAAAAAAACCTTCGGCTTAGTACTCAGGAAAGGCCGACTCCCATGCTAACGACTGATAGCAATTCAAATCTCAAACCACACTCACGAACCAGGGCATCGCTTTATTGCGTATGACTGGCTTACACAGGACTGCCTTATAAAAAACTAGGCAACAACGCTAGGTTGTTTAAGCATGTGTACGAAGATGTAATGCTAGTCCCTGCTTGGTAGCAGAGCGGGAGGGCGATTAGCTGTGTGGAAGTTAATTTATGGTTGTTTTCCAAGTTTTGTCGATAAAAACTTGCGAAGCTCACTCAACGCTGTGTTGGGTGCCTGGATGAATTGTAATTGGTACATCCGGAATCGCATTGCGTCAGAAATGGCAGATGTGATTGCAAGCCAGATCCTTACGTAAACGCTTATTGCCCAACCGAGATGGTGGTTAAACCATCGGTGTCCTCACAGGACATCAACGCTAACTAAGATTAAATAATTAGAGGTGGTATATGTCGGAATTACATCAAATGAAAAACATGTCAGTGCCAGTCCGTGTAAAAGCGGGTAGTAAACGTCGTTATGGATGGCAGTCCGAGATTCAGGCAATTGTTGAAAGCAGTAATCACATGTCTGTGAACGGAGATCGTCGAGTCGGTAGGCTCACAAAGCAATCAAGAATCCAGAAGCTTTATCAAGGATTTCATGAGTTGATTGAATTGGGCTACAAGATTCAAAATCCGCGAAACTTCAATGAAAAGCATATGCATGCTTTAGCGAAGTATTGGGAAAATAAGGGGCTCAGTGCGTCTACTATCCAGAACAGAATTTCTGTTTTCCGTACTTTCGCGGAATGGATTGGTAAGGAGGGCATGATTAAAGAGAGTGCAGCATATGTGAGTGACTCGAGTAGTGTGAAGCGAAGCCAGGTCGCTAAGCGAGACATGTCCTGGACAGCTGCCGGCTTTGATATTGTTGCGAAGCTGCAAGAGATTGAAGCCTACTCGAAACACGCTGCAGCACAGTTACTGATGATCAATGCGTTCGGCTTAAGACGCATGGAGGTGTTGAGCTTTAAGCCAAACAGAAATTGGGAGTCCGTTCCGGGCACTATGTATGGTGCTATCCGAGTGCGTGATGGTACAAAGGGGGGCAGGGAGAGAATTATCGTTGTCAGCACAGAAGCCCAGATTAATGCACTGAACTACGCTAGGCAGGTTGTCGGGTCTAAGCCATCTTCTACGCTTGGATTTCCATATATGACATTGGAGCAGTCATGCAAGCATTACAACTATGTGCTGAGTAAATTTGGGTTGACTAAAAAAGAGTTGGGCGTAACTGGCCACGGGTTACGCCACCAGTATGCTAACAACAGATTCGAAGAGCTTTCGGGTATGGATTCACCAGTTCGTGCAAAGACATTGCAGGCAGCTAATACAAAGGAGGCAGAGGAGATCATTCAATATGCGAAGTCCAGGGTGAGTGAAGAACTAGGGCATACCAGGACAACGATCACTGCTGCCTATATTGGAAACGACCGTTACCTGAAGAAACAACAGGAGGAACAGAAGGCCAGGGAAAATCCTGTACCACTTGAGACACAAAGTCCTGTCAAGACATCCAACTTAGTTAGGACTATAAGGAAAAGTCGTAGGGGCCTACTCGGATTTTTGGGTGGTGATTGATACTGTGGTCAAACAGCAATCTTGTTTGACCCATCTTGTTTTTTTAGACGTTGAAAAAATTAGCTAGATAATTTGTTGAAGTTTGTTTTTTGCGGATTGGTCGTTATATCCAGTCATGAGCGAAATATTCTTGATTACGAAGTCAGATTTTGTAACAGGTGAGTAGGGGTCGCTGTTGATCTCTATTTCATAACTCCTCATTTGGTTGCCGAATTTCCCCAAAGCAATACATGTTACATGCGAAGCACCTGCCTTCTTTAAGAAGGCAGAAGCCACGCCAAAAGAAACTCCATAAGTTGTGCAGTCATCTATTAAAATAATGTGTTTGCCCTTTAGGCGCTTGTTTTCGGCGTAATATGGATTCAAATGTAAGGTTGTAATTTGGTTTGATGGATCAGTGCGATCGCCGCCTTCACCTTTGGATCGTTTATGTGACTTCGAGTGTCTTATAAATAAAGGTTCGCCTGCTTTAGCATTTCTAACTCGAGAAACTGTAGTTCTGAGTCTATGAGTAAATTCACTAAGTATCTCATTGTCGTCATTTTGACTACTCGATGATGGATAAACACCCCATACCAAATCTTCAATTTTATGGGTACCATCTTTAAGTAATGAGCGAGCGCATATGGATAGGAGCGCGTTTAAGTCTGCACCACCACCTTTTACTGCTTGCGTCAACCTTTGGGCAAGATCCTGTTGAATGGCAGCCTGATTCATACCAGACAAGTCAGTTAATGCATTAACGGTGTAATTAATTGATTTCCCAGAATACCACCACTTACCGAGCCATGATTTAGATAGTTCAATGACTTCTGAAAGCTGCATATAATCATCAACACGTATGCCTAGGCTTGCAACTTGTTTATCATTTGACCATCCAGCCGCAATTAGAACGGCGCCGCCATTCTTTCCCATTTGAACATCAACATCCTTTGTTGCCAAAACCAAAACATCAGATGCCTCTAATTTAAACTTTTCTGCATTAATTGCTACGATATCACCTGTTTGTCTGCCAGTATTTTTAATGAATTGTACTTTAGAGTCAGAGAAGAGATCACTAAACCACGCAGGCTCGTCGTGATTAGAAATGATACCAACAGGATTCCCATCACTTCTAAGTTGTTTTAAAACATTAATTATATTTGGATCCGGTTTATTGTTTTTTAAGACGGCATCAGGAGAGGTCATTAAAATCAGCATAAAGTTTTCCTTGTTTTATAAGCAATCGCTGAAATCAAAATCAACTGCTTTCGGTACTCGCCTTGCTATAAACATTCCATAAATAGATACATCCGGAAAACGTCTACTTAATACTGCTTTCATTGCTTTAAAATGACAACCTGTTGTTAGAACATCATCCAAAATAATTATTGTTGTTGGTGTAGGATCTGTGAGACGTTCATCTATCACATAGTTTGAAATTAGATTATGGGGCGCTGGGCGCGATGTTGAAAGGTGTGCAGGCTCCGTAGAATCCCGTTGCGTAACCAACTCCCTAACCTCTAAGTTGTTACTATTACACATTAAATATGCCATTCTTTGAACTCTATCGTCGTACATGGGGTGATCGATTGTTTTAGAAGGCGGAACCGGGACTAATGTGATGTGGGATTCTGGATTAATAGCAGACCTAAGGATCGAGGCAGATTCTATAATTGCCTTTTCTTTGTATTGCCATTGAGATGTACCACGCTTATCAACGCTTTTTTTGAAGTTGAAAATTAGCTGATTGGTTTTACTAAAAGCATGGTTTTCACCCGCTGTGTAATCTCCAGCGTAATAACAGATGTCACTGCCGTCTAGATAAGAGTGGTCAGGTAGTGTTAAAGCATCGATTTGAAGGACTCTGTTAGACAAAGTGTGCCTGTATATCTTCTATACTACGCACACGTATTGCTCCAAGCTTTTCATAGCGTGCTGGCCATGATAGATCTTTATTATGGAAGCAATTATCTAATATGAAAAGCTTTCTGCCTTGATGCAAAGCAGCTCTGGCTTGTGTAAGTGTTCCTGATGTATCGCTAGCCTCCACAATGACAGTTGCGTCTGCAACTGCGGACATTGTCGCATTTCGTTCAGGGAAAAATATCCGGTTGTATCTATAGTCTTGTTTTGAATATCTAAGGATTGGTACTTGGCTTATGAGTAAATAGTTATTCGCTATTAAATCTTGAAGATCTTTATTCTCTTTGGGATAGTACTCTGTGATTGGTGTACCAATAACAGCTATAGTTTTCCCCCCCATTCTAATTGCCATCATATGTGCGGTAGTATCAACTCCCTCTGCAAGGCCTGACACAATAGTAAAGTCACTTTCTACTAATTGCTTAACTAGCCGTTTGGTTCTATGAATACCCTCTTCAGATGGTTTTCTTGAACCAACAACCGCAATACGTTTAGGAGCGTCAATTAAATCCCACCAGCCTCTGTAATATAAAAGCTCTACAGGATATGCTGCATCTCTTAACCGTTGAGGGTAGTCATTTGAGCCATTTAGACGGATGCCAAAATCATGTATATTTGACTTTGATAAACTCTCCATAATGTTGCCAAACGCATCTAAAATTTCATCCTCTGTGACTAATTCCGAAGGAATTGCACCAGGACTATTTTTGAAGCACTCAGCAACCGTCTTAAAGCTTGCATTATCATGAACCCAGAGTGCCTCATAGGCAGCCATTTCGCGTGAAGGCGATATGGCAGATTTCTGCAAGATTGAGTCTGAAATATTATTCATTGTTTAATTATTTATCACTCAACACTTAACGAAAGACCTTTAAATTACCACTTAGTACTAGAGTTAATATTACCATTTACCAGCTCTCTGGCATATATCGTTGAAGTTACAGTTATTGACAGTGCTGCAAGTAATCCTAAGAACCCAACCTCCTATTTTTTTCAAAAATCACCTGGTCATAATCGGGGGAGTCTTCATTTTTCTTCATCGGAATCGGTTTCCACTGATTCAGCCCCTCAAAATTCGGTTGATTATTTGTTTTTTAAGTCCATATTTGCATTCTGGTGAGTACAGTTACGTTTCCTGCCTCTAATCCTGTGATTTAGTAACCTTTTGGCTCACGATAGTGGTTAGCCTCCGGTAGTTAGTAATAGGTGCTATCTGGTAATTAATACACATCAATTAACGAGTAGAAAGGGGCTTGTATGTTGTTTTGGGGGCTCCGCCAGCTGCTTTCTGTGCACGAAATGCTAATTTAATTTTTGCTGCTGACATGGGAATACTCGGGGGTGTTTCACGCAATGTTAAATCCTGATTCCAATACTCTTTGTACATCTGGCGATGTAGTAAATGAATTTGAGAGCGAGATATGCGATCCAAAAATCCTGTTGAGGCCATAAGTTCTCGTAGTCTAACTCTGCTAGGATGAGAGAGAGCTACAAGGAAAAAATATCTACATTCTATGAAGGTAATTTGAGAGAAAACTAAATCTTTGTATGCTGTAATCAAAAGGTGATTGGGCGCACCGCGCAACATATGCTCTAAAAGTACTTCGAAAGTGTCTACCAGTCTAGCTTGGAGATGTATTTCTGTAGCAACAATTTTGAAGTTTCTATAGTGTAGGTAATCAATACGTTGCCGATCGGAATCTTGGAGTCTGCCTTTATCCCACTTACCTTGCAAGTCTCTGGGCATACAATTCACACCATCGTCAAGCAGACCGGCATCAACTCTGTCTAAAGCCTTACGGAGGACCGACCGTCCAATCGTCTCTCCAACCTGTACCTCAGAAAGAGTCTGGCGGTATATGTCTAACAACTTAAATAGAATTTCTTCGTAACGTCCTTTTTCTTCGTTTTTACGACTATGGTTTATCGACTTTTCTTGAGACCGAATTTGTCTTTGTTGTAGCAATAACGTAATGATTAAGCCGCCAAATCCCAATGCTGTGAAAATGGATGTAAGTCTCCCAAAACTATCACCGTAAACTCCATATTGTTCCACTGTTGGCTCATGCGGCGTCGGTATGCTATTAGCAATTAAATACCAGTACAAAGCAGCCAAAATTAAGGCCAAAGGAGGCCACCAGAACCCATCTACAAGGAATCGTACAAGTTCTTTTAATCGATTAAATATCCAAAAGAGTACGGATTGGATTCTAGATTTTTTATCTTTCATTGAAACTTACCCTTCAACTTTTAAGATTTTTATACTAAAAATCATAGCTCAGTTTATGATGCATACGTCAGCAAAATTCGTCTTCGAAAAATTTTGTTATTCAAGAATTATATCTCTTCAATCAACATTTTTTATTGTTACAATAATCAAATGGAAAATGAACGAGATAATCAAGCCCCAAAAAAAGCCGGTGGACGTCGGCCTGGTTCTGGCCGCAAATTGGGAACGGGTAACTACCTTGAGCCAACCACTGTATTACGTGTACCGGTGAGTCAGAAACCTGTATTGATCGACTTTTTAGAAGCTTACGCCAAAAAACAGCGGGCTCAATCAAGCCGGGCCAATCTGGATGGGATTGGTGATTTTGAGCTATTACCTAAAGAGCTATCCAAGTTAGATATTTCACTCTATCAGTCTAAAGTAGCAGCTGGCTTTCCTTCTCCCGCTGACGACCATGTTGAAAAGCGGCTGGACCCAAACGAATATTTGATTGATCAGGAAGAAAGTACTTTCTTTGTCACGATTCAAGGTGAGTCAATGCTTGAGGCTGGGCTGCTACCTGGTGATAAAGCCGTGGTTGATAAATCTAAGACGGCTGAGGTAGGTGACATCGTACTGGCCATGGTGGATGGTGAATTCACCATTAAGACTTTGGCCAAGCAGAAAGATGGAAATCCTAAATTGCTGCCTGCGAATTCGAGCGGGAAATACACGCCCATCATTATTACTGGGGAAATGCAGTTTGAAATCTTTGGTGTGGTGATTGGATCATTCAGGCGGTTTAAGTAGCTCGTATAGTTAATAAAAAACCCGGTGTTATAACCGGGTTTTATTAACGACAAGTCAATCGAGTCGATTACTTGTTCATCACGTACATGGTTACTTCAAAGCCAAAACGCATTTCGGTAGCAGCTGATTTAGTCCACATAATCGTCTCCTTGGGTTTTCGATTTAGAACCGACAACATGTCGTGTTTCTATGTATGTATATTGCGCCACTTCATATTCATTTGCATGCGCAAAGCGTGTAAGACACCCTAAGTATTTTACGTAAATCAGACCAAGGAAATTTCATGCAGCCAAGCAAAAGCAATACTGCACGTCGTGCAATCGCGCTGGTGGATGTGAACAACTTCTATGTGAGCTGTGAACGCGTATTCAACCCTAAGCTACGCAATAAGCCGGTAGTCGTGCTCAGCAACAACGATGGCTGTGCCGTGGCGAGAAGCAATGAAGTTAAAGCACTCGGAGTGCCTATGGGTGCGCCGTGGTTTAAGTTCAAAGACCTGGCTAAACAACACGGCATCATTGCTTACTCATCCAACTACGCACTCTATGCAGACATGAGTAACCGAGTCATGTCCATCTTGCGGCAATTCAGCCCTGATCAAGAAGTGTATTCAATTGATGAGTCATTTCTTGACCTCACCAGCTTTCAGCGTAGAGATTTGGTCAAGTACGGTCAATTGATTCGTAGCAGCGTACTAAAGGGAACAGGTCTACCTGTATGTGTCGGGATTGCCGCTACTAAGACGCTGGCTAAGCTCGCCAATCATTGCGCCAAGAAGCGGCCAGAATATAACAGTGTGTGCAATTTCAACAGCATGTCTGACTCACAGCTCGATCAACTCCTAAGTGAAATTGACGTAGGCGAGATTTGGGGCGTAGGCAGAAAGCTTGCGCCTAAATTGAAGCAACTGGGCTTCAATACTGTCTTGGACTTAAAGCGTGCTAACCCAGAAATCCTGCGTCAAAACTTCAGCGTCGTGATGGAAAAAACCATTCGAGAATTAAATGGCATTGTTTGCATTGAGCTAGAGGAAGTCACGCCAGACAAACAGCAGATATTGAGCTCTCGTAGCTTTGGCACCCCCGTGACGGATATCCACGGACTGAGTGAATCTATCTCGCTATATGTGAGCCGAGCTGCAGAAAAGCTCAGGCGTCAGCAATCGTATGCAGGGTCGCTCTATGTTTATATCAGAACCAGTCCATTCAGAGATAAGGACCCACAATACAGCAACGGCATGACGATCAAATTACCATCCCCCACAGACAGTACACCCAAGTTGGTGAGTATTGCTTTGTGGGGCTTAAAACAAATCTATCATCCGGGCTATAACTATGCCAAAGCTGGAATCATGCTGGGCGAGCTGGTGCCTGCATCTGGGATACAAACAGATCTTTTTAGTACCATGCAGCCAAACCCAAAAAGCGAGCGCTTGATGCAAGCTATGGACTTGATCAATCGTAAGATGGGTAAGGAGTCTATCAAGATGGCCAGTGAAGGTTTCAAACGTCCTTGGAAGATGAAGCAAGAAAACAAAAGCCCTTGTTACACCACGAACTGGGATGAGTTGTTGAAGGTGGATTGAGTCCTAAAACAAGGACTGCTTATCTATCTGAAAGTCTGCTTTCAAGTAACCATCGTGACTTAACCTGATAAAGTCATTTGCTTGTTGGTGATCAGCAGTGAGCCAGCGCATAAAGTCACTATTCTCAACAACAACGACTGAACGTTTTTCATCGGTAGGTTTTTGGAAGCGCTTCATGAGGTCATGGTGGTCAGCATTCACTGTCAGCATTGAAAAAGACATCAGGACTTCCCCGGTTTCCTTATCAACAATACGCTCCCAAATAGAGGCTATCGCAGTAGGTTCACCATCACTTCTGTATATGCCTGTCCGCACAGCTTTACCTGATTCATAACAAGGCTCGTAAAACCTCTCAGTCAAAACCAAACCAAATCTACGCTCTTTCCAGGCTGATCGATAGGAAGGTTTTTCAGCAACGGTTTCAGATCGTGCATTATAGGTTTTAAGACCAAATTTCTTTTTGTCTGCTGCCCAGTGAGGGACTAAACCAAAGCTGGCAAAGTCACATTTAGTCTGACCATTTTCGAAGTAAACAAATGGCGCTGAGTATGTAGGAAATGTCTCAGGTCGCCAGTCGTCGGCAGGTAAGTCGCAGTCGAAGTTTTGCTTAACCCAACCGGAACGCTGAGATTTAATTGGCTCAAAGTTGCTACACATGAACCAGAGTATAACAATTACCTCATATCAATGTAACTCAAGACAATATTTATCAGTATTATTTCAATTAAATCAATTGATTAGCTGGTTATTAAGAAATTGATGTAAAGTGATGATTTATAGCGTCTTATGCATGTTATCGTATGTATTTCAGTAACTAATTGAAGTTTAAAAGTGATTCAATGCCTAGAGAAAATTACAAATTGGATGATCTTATCGTCCAGTGCGATAAAAACGCTGTAAATTCCTCAGACATGACGGGATGGGGGAGGGTAGAACCTTCTAGTCATTAATAGCTATGATATATGCTAAGGTACTTTATATGTCTAAATTTGAATCGAAATTATTTATGAAAATAAAATCAGAATATTCTGCCAATCAAGCTCAAATTCTTGAAATGGCAATTGATACTTTCGGCTCTCAAGAAGCTGCTGAAGCGTGGACGAATGATTTCAATCTTATGTTAGGCGGTACACCGTTGACGATCGCGGAGTCAGACTCAGGTATGCAAGATGTCAAAAAAATATTAGGGGCAATAAGTTATGGTGGGGTAGTTTGATATTTTTTATGTCAGTAACTTTTAGTTTATCAAATACAATGGCACTAATATGATTCTAATTTTGATAATTTAAATAAGAGTTTAAAAGGTAAAGCTGACCATGTTAAATGTAGCTATTTTCTTAAGTATTATTGGTACTGTCTTTGCGATAGCATTGGCAATATTAGTTTATAAACAGCACAAATCCAGTAAAAAATAGGGAGTTCTTTGAACTCTTTAATGTAGAAATGAAAAAACCAGCTTCCGCTGGCTTTCTCCCCCAAAGTCAGAATGGTCTAGCCAAAATATACCATGGGTCAGTTGTTGTAAAAAATTGTATTTCTCTTGCTTGAATTGGTCAAGCTTGGCTAAGCAATTTATGTTACAAATATATATTTTAATAGCCCGTTTAATATAAGGTTTCCTAATTAAAAAATATTGCCAATGACGGTATTAATGACGGTATGCTATTTATTTTTAAAAAATAAATATATATTAATCAGTTATTTAATAAAATAGTTTTGTTGTCCCCAGCCCACCAATAATAGTAATAGATTAAATTAATCCTTTAATTGATTGTTTTTAATGGGTTATTTAATTTTTAAAATTAAAAGCCACCCTTAATGGGTGGCTTTAATTTATTACCTGTGACGTCTGGTGACAAATGCTTATTCCTCAAGCATTTCAGTCGATTGAATCTCTGCTTCCTGTTTTTTACTGTTCACTAACAGTGCCTTTTTAAAGCGCTTGCAATAGCGGCGCTTGGTGAGTGTCGTCATCTCATCAAACAGCATCATTTTCCATAAATACTTGGTCTCAACTAACTCTGCATTCAGTGCCGCTTCGTTGGCATAGCTTCTTAGTACGTGATGGCTGTGACCAATGCGATAGGGTGCAAATGCCCGTCTCTTAATGATATTCAATTTGATCTCTGGTGCAGCTTGTTTTCCCGATAGCCATCGATCGAGCGTGTCTGGTTTGACATTTACCAGGTGCGTGAGCTCCTTGAGTGACAGTGTTCCCAGATACTCACCAATTTTAAGGCACCAAATTAAGGCGTATTGCGTATGTAATTTCTTTAAGCGATTTCTATCTTGCATAGCCACTCCCGTAAAACCTTGCACAAACTACATTTGGATATTAACACTTGTTTTTTAAATGTAAATAACATGAGAGGGGTTATTGAAAAATGATTGTTATGTGCATTTGTGGCAATGTAATTGATCATCTGCATTTACATTCGCATAATGTATATTATGTTAAATTTAAGCTTGCGTGTAAATTCCGGTTTATAAGATGTGCTTGTTATGTAGCGTCATACACATCGCTTTTGATCATGGTGCGGGCAGACAATGGAATTTTTCGGCTTTTATTCCGTTTGGTAGCCACTGGCATTTCGTCATTCGCGCTGACTTAATGCAATTTCAGCACCCAATTGCGCAAAAGTTGACGCACTGCGCCCTGCTCTGGAATCCTGTTAGCTAGCACGCGGTCTATGCTTCCGGGTTATTTGGTCGGGTTTGAACGGGATATGGCCTGTAATGCCTATTTAATCGACGTCATATAGTGGAGTGGCATCATGGATGATGAATGCTACAAGGGCTCAATGAGCCCTTGTAGACTGTCTTGAGGGTCGCTTATTTTTGCTTGCGGCGGCTAATCATGCCCATCAGGCTCAGGCCTGCGAGCACGAGAGCATATGATTCTGGCTCTGCCACTGCACTTGCTACATAGCTATAACCATAGACGCTGGTATAAAACTGGAGATAGCCAACCTTATCGCTGCCGGTCAGATTGATATAAGTGCCGCCCAGCATATCTGCAGCGCTATTGCTAAGACCATAATAGGTGCTGGCATAGCTGTTAATACTTGAGTGGCTGTTTTGCGAACCGCCGTTACCTGATGGCTGTGAACCCCAGACATTCAGGGAGGCGTTGGATGACGCATATTCATTGCCCCAGCTATCATCGCCAACGCTGGTTTGTGCAGAGGTGGTGGCGTAAGCGGTAAAAATCACGCCAGTGAATGCGCCTAGGGTAAATGCATCGTAGCCATTATACGGAGCATAGGCTGCGGCATTAAAAGAGCTGTAGTTTCCAGCACTGGTTGTGCCATCCGCATAACCGGCTGATGTTAAGCTGACACCATCCAGCCGCGTATCATCGCTAGCGCCGCTGATGCTGGCCGAGGCTGCACTTTGTGCCGTGCTTGCGCTGAGGCTATTGCTGGTACCTACATTTTCGCCCCAGGCCACATTGCTTTGATAGTTGCCGTTGGCAGTATCATAAGCATACACGTAAGTGTAATTGTTGTAGGGTGCATAAGTCGCGTTGTTCCAGGTGATGGTGGGCAACAGGCTATCTGCCGGATTCAGGTCGATTAATGTGACGCTGATTGGGCCTAGTGTTGCACTGGCAACACTGTTTGCTGAGGCAACTTGATGTGTCAATGTTAATGAAATGGCTACTGCGATAGCACTTAATTGAATACGCATGCTCTCTTCTCCTTAATGATAAATAAACCACATAAATAAAACACAGCTAAACCATGGCTTTTATTATGTTTAATAACAACTGTAAACATTATACAAACATAAAAATACATTTGTAAATATTTTGGTTTGTTTTATCAAGGAGAGATGGTGCGCAGAATATTGAGATAGGCCTGTTAAGCCAGTGTTAGGCGGGCGCTTAAATAAGTCAAAAAAAGAAATAAAAAAAGGGCTCCAAGAGCCCTTTTTTACAGTAAGCAAAAAATTATTTTGCTTTGCGGCGGCTTACCAAGCCGATCAAACCTAAGCCTGCCAGCATCAAAGCATAGGAATCAGCTTCTGGCACGGTTGCTACTGGATTGATGTTGAAGCTAACGTTGAAGTCACCGCCCAAAGAGCCTGCCAACTTACCAATTGCTGTCAAAAAGTAAGTGCCGGCAGCCAGGTTGTTCAAGTTAGTGACTAACTCACCGTCGGCATCGTAAAAACCGAAGTTCATGAAAGTCACGTCGTATTCTGCGTTGTTACCAGTGGTAATTTCAGTCACGCTGTATGAGAAATCAGATACCTGAGTCAGATTGATTTCATAGGAATCTTCAAAGTACGGGCCTCTGACATTCGATGCGCCATTCGTTCTGATGAAGTCTGCATCAGCAATCGCACGAATGAAATCCAGGCTTTGGCTGGTTGTGTAAGGACCAAAATCTTGCGCTTGTACTGCAGAAATAGAGGCAATGCCGAATACGCTGGCCACTGCGATTTTTTTCAGGGTTTGAAACATTGTTACTTCTCCAAGGGTGAATACTAACTAAAAAACTGTAATCATTATTTGTGACAACCGTTAGACGGACAATAGTACTAACGGGCTAGTTCATGGCTTATTTTTATGATTATCAAACTGCAACTTCAAAATCGCGGCCATTTTAACGGTTTAGCGCTTGCTCTGCAAACCTAACAATCTGTTTTTTAACAAAAAACTACCTTTATGAGCGGTTGGGTTTATGCTTGCCAATCAATATAATTTGCTCAAACTTTAAAAAACCATTAATGCTTGGATGGTAATTTAAATGTCAAAATACGATCGCCCTGTTTAAAACCAAACAGTGAGTTGCCACCACTCACCACGGCGATATATTGTTCTCCATTGACTTGATAGCTGATAGGCGGTGCGTTGACACCATAGTCTGACTGGTATTGCCATAGCGATTGGCCGGTCTGGCTGTGGTAGGCGACGAACTTGCCGTCGCCTTCACCACAAAAAAGCAGTCCGCCAGCGGTGGCGAGTACACCGCCGACCAAAGGTTGGCTGGTTTTGTGTTGCCAGGCAATTTGTCCGGATGACAGGTCAATGGCGCTTAACAATCCCCAGCGCGCATCAGCCGTAGGTTCGCTGGCAGCATAGCGCATGGGCTTGTCTCCGGTTTTGACTGCTGTTTCATGCACGGTGTATTTGATTGGACTATGCATCGCCGCCACATAGACCATTTGCTGTGCCTGATTGAGACTGACTGGGGACCAGTTGGCACCGCCCAGTATGCCCGGATAAATGACCGTACCTTGTTCGCTTGGTTTTTTAAATAAATTGCTCTGCGGCACAAAAGGCTCAGACTTTTTAATGAATTCCCCTGTCATGCGGTTGTGGATATAAAACCACCCTGTTTTACTGGCCTGCCCCACGGCCGCTATTTTTTTGCCTTGATATTGATAATCAAATAGCACCGGCGGACTGGCCAGGTCGTATCCCCATAAATCGTGCGGGACTTGCTGGTAGTGCCATTTGTATTTGCCGGTCTCGGTATCCAGTGCCACCAGGGAGACGGTGTACAGATTATCACCGGGTCTGGAGACATCATTCATTTGCGGGGATGGATTGCCAGTGCCAAAGTACAGGGTATGGGTGTCGGTATCAATGGCAGGCGTGCTCCAGGCCGAGCCGCCGCCGAAGCGGGCAGCATCCGGGTATTCTTTCATTGCTGCTTGCTCTGATGCAATGTCACGCTCAAATTCATTGCCATCGGCGGTTTTGGTAGTAAAACGCCCTTCCCAGCCCTGTTGGGGGATGGTATCAAACTGCCACACCTGATGTCCGTCATTGACATCAAATGCAGCCAGAAAGCCAGGGCGACCATAACGGCCGGTCACGCCGATCACGGCGCCTAATGGTGCATCGCTGCGCGGGTTATCGATATGCAGGCCATAACCCACCCCCGTGATGCCTATGATCACTTTATGCTGGTAGACGACGGGTGCCATCGCAATGCCAACGCCAGTGCCGCCAGTGACTTTACGAGTTTTATTCGGATCATTGCCGCTTAGCGCATCCTGATGTTCGGTATTGACCTGATTGCCTGCAACATCAATATCCCACAACTTTTGCCCGCTTTGCGCATCCAGGGCAATCAAACGGGCATCGACGGTGCCCATAAACACTTTGCC
Source organism: Methylophilus sp. 14 (assembly GCF_015354345.1). GTDB lineage: Bacteria > Pseudomonadota > Gammaproteobacteria > Burkholderiales > Methylophilaceae > Methylophilus. The sequence goes on from NZ_JADKYS010000003.1 coordinate 289,585, forward strand.
CTCCGCGACAGCCACTCCCCGGTTGGCAGGGCCGCAACACATCGGCCAGTCCGCTTTGCGTTCATGTGTATATTTCCACAGTTGCTTGCCAGTTGCCGCATCTAGCGCCAACACATGATTAAACGGCAAGCTCAGATACATAATGCCATTGACGACAATAGGCGTTGCTTGAAACGTGGCTTTCACGCCCGTTTCAACTGTCCAGGCGGGCGCTAGTTGGCCGACATTTTGCTGATTGATTTGCGTGAGCCCCGAAAAACGCTGGGCAGCCATATTCAGACCATAGCTTGGCCAGTCTGTCATTGCGCTGGCTTGAGCGAGAGGCTGGATATTCTGCGTACAGCCTGCCACGAGACTGCTGGCAATCAGACATGCAAAAAGCGATACAGAGGATGTAGACATGGAGTGTTCTCTGGTTTTTTAAAGACTATACAGATGAGTATACACCCAAATCCCAACCATCACCTGCCATAGCGCTACCATAGTGCTGTCATAGGCTTGTCGAGCAAACGATAAAAAAATAATTTCTGGATGAAACTAAACAGACGGGCAGATGGACATATACTGCAACAATAAATTGTCACACTAAACATCATCATGAAAACCTTCACCACTTTTGCACTTGGGCTGGCAGAAAAGGCCTTGTTGCCAGACACTATGATTCGTCACGGCATACGTCGCTTGTGTGCAGAGCGCTTGCGTGACATTAACGCAGCAGACTGTGAGCTTGCACAGTTGTCCCTGATAAGCTTTATACAAAGCATGGCAGTTTCAGACATTGCGCCGTTGCCTGAGAAGGCCAATGCCCAGCATTACGAGATTCCGGCACAGTTTTATCAATATTGCCTGGGTAAACAGCGTAAATACAGCAGCTGTTACTGGATGAGCGAAACCAATACGCTGGAAGATGCCGAGGACCTTGCGCTGTCGCAAACCGCTGCACACGCCAGATTGCAAGATGGCCAGCGGGTGCTTGAATTGGGCTGTGGCTGGGGCTCATTGACATTGTGGATGGCCAGCCACTATCCCCGTTCCCAGATTACGGCAGTGTCTAACTCTGCGTCACAACGCAGCTATATTATGGAACAAGCAATGTTGCGTGGGCTGACCAATATTGAGGTCATCACGGCTGATATGAACGTGTTTGATACAACGAAGCGTTTTGACCGTATTGTGTCTGTAGAAATGTTTGAACATATGCGCAATTATCAGCAGCTCTATGCAAAAGTCGCCCAATGGTTATCCCCAGGCGGTTTATTCTTCAAGCATATTTTTGTGCATCGTAACGCAGCCTATCCTTTTGATGTCAAGGCTGAAGATGACTGGATGAGTCAGTATTTCTTTAGTGGTGGCATGATGCCGAGTGATGATTTGCCGCTTTATTTTCAGGATGATTTGAAATTGATTGATAAGTGGCGCTGGGATGGCCGTCATTATGAAAAAACAGCAAACGCATGGCTTGCCAACATGGACCATCACCACGATGCGCTGACGCCGGTGTTGCAATCGATTTACGGTCAAGCAGAGGCTGAAATGTGGCGTCAGCGCTGGCGCATATTTTTTATGGCCTGTGCTGAGTTGTTTGGTTATGACGAAGGTCAAACCTGGTGGGTAAGCCACTATTTGTTTAGCAAAAAATGAGATTAAAAATGATCTCTAATCGGCTGATTATATTTAATATTGTTGCATTTCAATTGTTGTGGTGGACCTGCGTATTATCGGCCAAGCACGGGTTGGACTGGCTGGTATTGATTGTGACGCTGGCATATATATTTGTCCATTTTTGCTGGATAGAGCCCAAACAACAATTGTGGCCGTTCATATTGACGGCCATCATCGGCTGCGTGTTTGATCAATATTTATTCATGATGGATTGGATTAGATTCAATCACCACCCCGCTATCTCTGCCTACATACCGCTATGGATGATTGCGCTTTGGTTGGGCTTTGCCACCACGCTCAATATCAGCCTGCACTGGTTACAACACAGGCTGCGATTGGCCGCCTCGCTTGGCGCCGTGTTTGGTCCACTCGCTTACCTGGGTGCACAACAATTGGAGGCGGTGACGCTTACGCATCCCTTGGAAAGTCTGGTTTGCATCGCGATTGAGTGGGGACTTGCCCTGCCCTTGCTGCTGCTTATTCGGCGCAGATTTGATCAACCAGTGGAGGCCGCCCGACCATGATCTATTGCTATGCCTTGATTGCCATCCTGCTATTTGCCTTGACTGGATGGTTACTCAGTTTTGTGACCAGGCACTACAGCCACGTTGACAGCATGTGGAGTCTGTTCATGGCCATCACCGGCTACGTGACCGCCATGTTTATCACTGATTTATCGCCACGCGCCATGCTGGTTCTGGCGGCAGTGACTATTTGGGCATTGCGACTCAGTATTTTTTTGTGTTGGCGGAATTGGGGCAAAGAAGACCATCGCTATGACACCATCCGACAAAATAACGAACCTCATTTCTGGTTTAAAAGTCTCTATATCATTTTCATCTTTCAAGCCGTGTTGGCGTGGTTGATTGCTTATCCGATTCATGTAGCAGTGAGCAGTGATGCGCCGCTCGGTTGGCTGGACTATGCCGGATTGACGCTATTGGCGATTGGCTTTTACTGGGAGGTGGTCGCTGACTGGCAATTGATGCGATTTCGAGCGCAACCCGAGCATGAGAATGCGGTATTGAAACATGGGTTGTGGCGGTATAGCCGTCATCCTAATTACTTTGGAGAAGCCCTGATCTGGTGGGGGTTTGGGTTATTGGCAGCGACAGATGGTTATGTTTGGATTTGGCTATCGCCACTGTTGATGACATTTTTGCTGCTTAAATTTAGTGGTGTGGGCTTGATGGAAAAGACCATCCACAGCCGCCGCCCGGCATACCGCGATTATGTTGCGACGACCAATGCCTTTATCCCCGGCTTGCCGAAGAAGAGAGATCACTGATGATGTCTAAACGTCTGTTCTACAGCTTGGCCGCTTTGCTTATGCTAGCCCCTGCAGCGCATGCAAAAGATTGGTCGTTTGCCGTGTTTCTGGATAAGCAAAATATTGGTACACACACCTTTAGTCTGACGCAGAACCGCTTGCAAAGTCGCGCCGATTTTAAGGTGAAAGTGCTGTTCATCAATGCTTACCGTTATCAGCATCAGGCCGATGAAGTCTGGCAAGGGCAATGTTTGCAACAGCTTGTTGCTCATACCGAAGAAAATAAAGTCATCACAGAGGTGGCAGGTCGCTTGCAAGAGGGTCAGTTTGTGGTTGAAAAAAACCAACGACCACAAGCACTGCCTGCCTGTGTGATGACGTTTGCCTATTGGAATCCTGAAATCCTCAAGCAATCGCGGCTGCTAAATCCACAAAATGCGGAATACCTGGATGTCGCGATGACGGATCAGGGCATGAAAAATATAGAAGTTAAAGGCAACACGGTGGCGGCACATCAATATCAGCTGTTGGGCAGCCTGGCGGGAAAGGTGAAGTTGAAAATCACACTCTGGTATGACCAGCAGCAAGACTGGGTTGCGTTGGAATCCATCACGCCAGAAGGTTACAAAATTGTTTATAAACTCATTTAATCAATATGTTGAATAATTTTTTAAAAGTGATTTGTATGATGATGTTCTCTGTGCTGACGGCCTGCCAAAACCTTCCACCTGTACAAACGGTGCCTCATGTTGACCTGCCACGGTTTATGGGTAAGTGGTATGTGATCGCGGCGATTCCGACCTTCATCGAAAAAGCGCCTCATAATCCTGTCGAGCAATATCAGCAGGATGCGGATGGCAGCATAGCCACTACTTTTACTTTTTACCAAGGCGGCTTTGATGGGCCATTGAAGCAATATCACCCCACCGGTTATGTGGTTTCTGGTACTGGCAATGCTGAATGGAAAATGCAGTTTCTGTGGCCGTTTAAATCTGAGTATTTGATTGCATATCTGAGTGACGATTACCAGCATACGATTATTGCCAGAAACAAGCGCGATTATGTGTGGCTAATGTCGCGCACGCCAGAGATGGACGCACAAACCTACAGCGAACTGGTGTCAAAAATTAAGGCCATGGGCTATGACACAAGCCAGTTACGCAGGTTTCCCCATGAACACAAGCGTCCAAAATAAACAGATCACAATAAACAGATAATGTTTTGTAGAGAGGGTGTACGATGCAGCATAGAGCGCAGGGCCTGTTTTGGCGATTGATTGGCTGGCTGGATAATCAGCGCTACCAGCCACCGCTGCATGCCAGTGATGAAACCATAGACTGGTGGCGCGTGTTACCTTTTGTGGCCCTGCACGTTGCACTCGTCGCCCTGTTTTGGGTGGGCTGGAGTCCGGCGGCTGTGATTTGTGCATTGCTGATGTATCTATTGCGCATGTTTGCGATTACTGGCTTTTACCACCGTTATTTCGCCCACAAAACGTTTCAAACCTCGCGGCCTGCCCAGTTTATATTCGCTTTCATTGGCGCAACGGCAGTGCAACGGGGTCCGCTGTGGTGGGCCGCCCACCATCGCACCCATCATGTGCATGCAGATCAGCCGCAGGACATCCATTCACCACATCAGCACGGCTTCTTATGGAGTCATCTGGGCTGGTTTTTGAGTCATGCCAACTTTAAAACGCAGGTGGATCGTGTCCGTGAGTTGACGCGGTTCAAAGAGCTTTGCTGGCTGGATCGTTTTGATAGCCTGGTGCCGCTCGCCCTCGCCTGCGCCTTGTTTGCCCTGGGCGAGTTTCTGCGCATCCAAGTGCCGGAATGGCATACCAACGGTTGGCAATTGCTGGTCTGGGGCTTTGCGGTATCGACCATTGCCCTGTATCACGCCACCTTTTGTGTCAACTCGCTGGCCCATGTCTGGGGCAGCCGTCGCTACGCCACACGTGACCACAGCCGGAATAACTTGCTGATTGCGCTGCTGACCTTGGGAGAAGGCTGGCATAACAATCACCATCACTTCCCTGGCTCGGCTAAACAAGGCTTTTATTGGTGGGAACTGGATGTGACTTATTACGGCTTAAAGCTTTTAGAGGCAACCGGCTTAATCTGGAACCTCAAACAAGTGCCACTCGCTGTGCGCAATCAGCATCTGCAAGAAAGGCATTAAAGCATGAGGTTGAATATCGCCATTATCGGCGGCGGCATCGCTGGCAATACGCTCGCCTACTCACTGCACCGCCAACATCAGATCACGTTGTTTGAAGCCAATGATTATATCGGCGGCCATACGCATACTCACCAGGTGACGATAGGCGGTGAAACCCACGCCGTTGATACCGGCTTTATTGTATTCAACGATAAAACCTATCCTGAGTTTGAACGCATATTGCGCGAAACAGGCGTGGCCTGGCGTAATAGCGAGATGAGCTTTAGCGTGCGCAACGAAGCTACAGGTCTCGAATACAATGGCACCTCGCTCAATAGTTTGTTCGCACAACGGCGCAATTTGCTGTCGCCTGCGTTTTACCGCATGGTGCGTGATATTTTGCGTTTTAACAAAGAATGCCTGGCGCTGTTGGCACCAGGCGCTGAGATTCCACTCGGCGATTACCTGCAACAACAGGGCTATTCACAACAGTTTATTCGCGATTACATTATCCCAATGGGCGCGGCCATCTGGTCTACCGATGCCGAGCAAATGCTGCAATTTCCTGCGCGCTTTTTTGTGCGATTTTTTCACCACCATGGCATGCTCACTATCGATCAGCGCCCCCAATGGCGCACTATCGTTGGCGGGTCTGCCGCTTATCTACAAAAAGTGACCGCAGGCTACCGTGACAATATTCGATTAAACGCCTCAGTCATCGCAGTCAAGCGCCATGCACAAGGCGTGTCCTTGACCACACAAGACGGCACAACCAGCACCTTTGATTATGTGTTTTTTGCCTGCCATAGTGACGAAGCACTCAAAATTCTGGGCGCCGAAGCCACTGAAGCTGAAACTGAAATATTGGGTGCAATCCCCTATCAGGATAATACCGTGTATTTGCACACCGATCGCACGCTGATGCCCAAATGTCAATTGGCCTGGGCGGCCTGGAACTACCATGTCACCGCCCAGCCCAGCGATAAAGTGCAGGTCACCTACAATATGAATATCCTGCAAGGCATCCGCTCTACAGAGCCATTGTTGGTGACCTTGAATTACACAGACGTGATTGACCCAGCCAAGATCATCAAAAAACTGTCTTACCGGCATCCCCTCTATACGGCCGCGGGCGCTAACGCGCAGGCCAGGCACGCGGACATCAGCGGCCATCACCGCACCGGTTATGCTGGCGCTTACTGGCGAAACGGCTTTCATGAGGATGGCGTTGTCAGTGCGCTGGCTGCTATCTCACATTTCAATGTGGCGATGTTATGACCATATCGCCACCGCCATTGCAGAGCGCCATTTATACCGGCTGGGTCAGTCATCAGCGCTTGCAGCCTAAACTACATGGCTTTAAATACCGCTTGTTCATGCTTTATCTCGATCTCGAAGAGCTGCCAAGGTTATTTAAAAACAATCGCTTATGGTCTTATCTTAAACCCAATCTTGCCTATTTCAGACGGCAGGATTATCTGGGGCCTGCGGATCAACCACTGGATGTCTGTGTGCGCGACTTGGTCGAGCAACAGACGGGTTCGCGGCCGTTGGGCCGGATCGGCCTGCTGACGCATTGCCGCTACTGGGGCATGTGCTTTAACCCGGTGAGTTTTTACTACTGTCATGACCAATCCGGCAAGTTACAGGCGATTGTGAGCCACATTACTAATACGCCATGGAAAGAAAAGTTTGCCTATGTGCATGCGGTAAAAGATGACACTGCCCTGCTATTCAAATTAAAAAAAGACTTCCATGTCTCGCCCTTTATGCCCATGGATATCGAATACCAATGGCAATTCTCGCTGCCAGCGGACGCGTTAAGCGTGCATATGCAGAACTGGCAACAGTCGCAGGCTATGTTTTACGCCACCCTCAAGCTACAGCGCCAACCCTGGCAAGCCAATACACTCAACCGCCTGCTACTGAGTTATCCATGGATGACCGCCAAGGTCGTCGTTGCCATTTACTGGCAAGCCCTACGCTTGTGGCTCAAAAAAATTCCTTTTTATTCCCATCCTGACCAGCATTCGCGTTTCGGAGATTGAACATGTCGTCCAGCCCTTCATCGACTCCTTTAGTGGTCGATACACTCACTAAACCACTCAAAGCCAAAAGCCGCGCAAAATGGGTCGCGACACTCGCTAAATCGCAGGTGTTAAAACGGCTATCTAAGCTAGCCGTCGGGCAATTAACGATTATCGACGGACCTGATAGCTATGTGTTTGGACAGTTGGTGCCACAAGCGCCTGCAGCAACTATTACCGTCACTGATCCACGCTTTTATGGCGAAATTGCTTTTGGTGGCAGTATAGGCGCGGGTGAGGCTTACATGCTGGGATACTGGCAGGCAGACACGCTCACCGATGTGGTTCGTTTAATGGTGCTTAATCAGTCTGTGATGGATACGCTGGAGGGGGGCTATGCGTGGTTGAGCAAGCCGTTACTCAAAATACTGCATTGGCTCAACAGTAACAGCGAAGCTGGCAGCCAGAAAAATATTGCGGCGCATTATGATCTGGGCAATGATTTGTTCCAGTTGTTTCTGGATCCGACCATGATGTACTCCTCTGCCATATTCGATGAGGATACCACCAGCCTGCAAGCGGCTTCTGAGCGTAAGTTACAGGTCATCTGCGACAAGTTGCAACTGACGCCAGCGGACCATGTGATTGAAATCGGCACCGGCTGGGGTGGCTTTGCGATGTATGCCGCCAAGCATTATGGATGCCGCGTGACCACCACCACAATCTCAGAGCAACAATACCGTTTAGCCAAAGAGCGGATCGCAGCCGCAGGGCTGCAAGAACAAATTACGCTGCTCAAACAGGATTACCGTCATCTGGACGGCCAATACGATAAGCTGGTCTCGATTGAGATGATTGAAGCGGTGGGTTACCAGTATTACAACGTTTACTTTAATAAAGTGAGTCAGTTGCTCAAGCCTGATGGGGTTGCCCTGATTCAGGCCATTACGATTGCAGACCAGCGCTATGACAGCGCTATTCGCTCGGTTGATTTTATTCAGCGCTATATTTTTCCGGGCTCTAATATCCCTTCTAATACCGCGATGCTCACCAGCATGACTCGCGCTTCTGATCTGCGTCTGGTGGATTTACAGGATATTGGTTTGCACTACGCCACCACTTTGCGTCACTGGCGGACGAACTTTTTTGACCAGATAGAGGCGGTGAAAAAACTAGGCTATAGCGAAGCATTTATCCGCATGTGGGACTTTTACCTGAGCTATTGTGAAGGTGGTTTTGCCGAGTGCGCTTTAGGCGATGTGCATCTGCTGCTTGCCAAACCCGGATACCGTGCTTTAGGTCGCCTGCAAACGCGGCGCCAGTAAATACGTCGCGCGAGCAAGCATGGTAAACTGGGCGGCATGAGCACGCACGCAGTTTTAGAGTGGCGCAACGGTCTGCCCTACTCCACACAATTCGATGATGTTTATTTCTCAGTCAACCCAGATCATCCACAGCATGGGCTGGCTGAAACCCGTCATGTTTTTCTGCAACACAACCAGTTGCAAGCAAGATGGCAGCAATTGCCGACGGATCGCCCCAGCCATTTTGTGATTGTTGAAACTGGCTTTGGCAGCGGCCTTAACTTTTTAGCGGCCCTGCAACTGTGGCAGGAAACCGCCCCGGCGAATGCACGCCTGCATTTTGTCAGCATTGAAATTGCGCCATTTACCTTGCAAGATCTGCAGACGGCACATGCACATTTCCCAGAACTCGCTGCCATGAGCCAGGCTTTATGCCAGCAATATCATTTGCTGCAACCTGGCATTAATCAGCTGGAATTACCTGCATTCTCCGCCAGTTTGACTTTGCATATCGGCGATAGCCAGCAGATATTACCGCAGCTAAAACTGCAGGCTGATGCCTGGTTTCTGGATGGCTTTGCCCCAGCGAAGAATCCACAAATGTGGCAGCCTTATTTATTTGAATGTATGGCCAGATGCGCCCATGCCGGGACCACATTTGCCACGTTTACCAGTGCGGGACTGGTCAAGCGGGGTTTGCAAGCGGTTGGCTTTCAGGTTGAAAAAACACGCGGATTTGGCAAAAAACGTGAAATGTTATGCGGCGCATGGCCGTTATCAGAACAGTCCGCTGCGGCATTGCCTAAAGTGGCGATTATTGGGGCGGGTATTGCTGGATGTAGTACCGCCTGGCAGTTAGCCGGTTTAGGCTGCGAGGTGCATGTGTTTGAACGTGCCGCGCAGATTGCCAGTGGTGCTTCCGGCAATCCCCGAGGCATGCTTTATCCCAGGCTCAATGCCGAAAAACCGCAAAATGATCAATTGGCATGGCGCAGCTATAGTTTTAGTGTGCGGCATTATGCCAGCCTTGATTTGGGGGAAGAAGCTTTTCAAGTCTGTGGTTTGTTACAGCTGGGCAGCAATCCTCGTGAGCATAAGCGGGTACAAAAAGTGGCCAGCCGTTATGCAAACCTGGGCTTGTTGCAGCAGCTAGATGCGGCCCAGGCCAGTGAGCAGGCTGGGGTCGCGCTGATACACGATTGCCTGTATTTTGATTCTGGTGCTTGGGTGAATCCCGCCACAGCCTGTGCGCGTATGATGGACCATGCCAATATTACGCTGCATCTGCAGCAAGATATTCGTCAATTGTCTCTACAAAAACAAGGTTGGCAGTTGGCTCATCAGGCAGGCGAAATCAATGATTACTTTGATGCCCTGATTGTCTGCAATGCGGCTGAAGCGGCCAAGCTATTGCCAGAAAGTGGCATGTGGCTGAATCCGGTGCGCGGACAGATGGGCATGATTGCCGGGCAACCCTCTATGCAGGCCCTCAAGGTCGTGTTATGCGGCGATGGTTACTTGACGCCCTTGTTTAAAGGCCAGCATGCGATGGGGGCTACTTTTGCCCCGGGTGATCGTAGCACCGAGGTGCGCGAGCAGGATAACTTGAGTAACCTTGATATGGTGGGCAAGTTAAGTCCGCAATTTGATCATGTCAGCGCCGCAGATGTGACTTATGCGCGCGCATCGTCCAGATGTGGTTCGCCGGACTATTTGCCTTATGTCGGGCCCGTGCTGCCGACAGCGACCTTGAATGCACAGGAGGCGGCTATTAGCGATTTTGCAGCGTTACCTGCGCCGCAAGGGTTATATGTGCATGTCGCGCATGGTAGCAAAGGCCTGATGACCGCGCCTTATTGTGGCGCCCTGCTGGCCAGGCGCTTGCTAAGCGATTTTAGCACCCAGTTGCCGCAACTGACAGAAGACAGTTTTTGGGCGGGTTTGCATCCGCAGCGTCATTTATTCAAGCAACTGGGTTGGAAGTCATTGCTCCATCCTTTCAAGGATCAGGCATCAGCATGAATGACAGCATCCAGCAGTTAAAGCAGCAATTGGCGCGCACGCCACAAGACCCGGAGCTGTATTACGAGCTGGGGCGGCACTACCTGCTGCTTAAGCAAGCTGACCATGCTGAGCAGGCATTTGTGCAGGCGCTGAACCTGGCACCAGATCATCCGCAAATATTGATGCAGCTAGGCAATGTGGCCAGTTTGCGGGCGGATGAATCAGGCGCGGCGCAGTATTTCAGGTTGTCGTTGGCTCAAGATCCAAATCAGGCCGATGTGCATTTTAACCTGGCCAATAGCCTGCGTCAGTTGGGTGACAATGCGGCTGCCATCAAACATTATCAGCAGTCGCTACAACTTGCGCCGCAAGATGCCGAGTGCCATAACAATTTAGGGAATGCTTACCGTGAGCAAGGCCAATTAGACTTGGCAGTCGCTGCCTATGCACGGGCGATCAAGCTTGATCCAAAACTGCTGCATGCAAAAGTGCACTGGATTCATCAAAAGCAGCATATGGCTGACTGGCAGGGGCTGGATGCCGCGATTACTGAGGTGCGCCAGGCGCTTAAACAGCATCCACAGGCGCTGATTCCGCCGTTTGCCTTTTTAGCAATGCCGGGCACTGATGCTCACGAGCAACTGGCTTGCGCCAGTGTCTGGGCGCAACAGCGTTACGGGCATATTCAAGCGCTGCCTGCGTGTGCACCCAAGCCCAGCAGTCAGCGTATCAAACTGGCTTATGTCTCTTCAGATTTCCGGCGGCATCCATTGGCTTATTTGGTCACCGATGTGATCGCGGCACACGACAGGCAACAGTTTGAGGTGTTTTTATATAGCAATGCAAGAGACGACCACTCTGCTGAGCGGCAGGCATTTGTGGCAGCGGCTGACCACTGGGTAGATATTTGCAGCATGACAGACGCCGAGGTCGCCATGCAGATGCGCGAAGCGGAGATCGATATTCTGGTAGATTTAACCGGCTATACGCAACACAGTCGCAGCGGAGTTGCGGCCTACCGCCCTGCCCGCAGCCACATCAACTGGTTGGGTTATCCTGGCAGTATGGGCAAGGTCAATGATCGCCCTTTATTCGATGCTATCATTGTCGATGCAACGTTAAGCCAACTGGCGTTAGTAGAACAGACGATTGTCTTGCCTTGCTACCAACCTAACAATGCTCAACGCCCTGCTGCCGAGGCTGGCACACGCATGCAGCACGGTCTGCCTGAGCAGGGGTTTGTATTTTGCTGCCTAAACCAGAGCTTTAAAATCACACCGGATGTGTTTGCTGGCTGGATGCGTATTCTGCAGCAAGTGCCAGACAGTGTTTTGTGGCTATTGCAATGCAACCAGTGGGCCACATGGCATTTGCAAGAGCAGGCGCAAGCTGCGGGCATTGCTGCCAATCGACTGGTGTTTGCGCCACGCACCAGCATTGCGCAGCATATTGCCAGGCAGCAACATGCCGACCTGATGCTGGATACTGCGCCATATAACGCGCATACCACCGCCAGTGATGCTTTATGGCAAGGGATTCCCCTGCTCACGGTGGCTGGCGACACGTTCCCGGCCAGGGTCACTGCCAGTTTGCTCAGGCATATCGGGCTGGATGAATGTATCTGTGATGATTGGGCGGCGCTGGAACAGCGCGCGATCAGCCTGGCGCAGGATGCCACAGCCCTGGCATCGCTCAAGTCCGCGCTAAAAAAACAGGCTCGTGTGCTGTTTGAGCCGTCTGTTTTTTGCCGCCAACTGGAGCGGGCTTACCGGCAGCTATTGCCTGGAGTTTAGTCAGATTCGCCGACGCTGACGGATAGTATGCCCGCGGCAATAATGCAACAGCCGCCTATCATTTCCATTACCGACATGGTTTCGTGCGCCAGGAAATAGGCGGCAACCGCGGCAACAATCAACTCACTCATAAACAAGACGGATGCCTGAATCGCCGGAATTTTAGTCACGCCATACTGCACTAGCAAGGTCGCTGAAACCAGCAATAAGGCAATGATCAATAGCGTGATGGCTACCTGTGAAGTGAAGATTGATGCCGTGACAAATGCAAGGCCAGCGATGCCAGATTGCCAGAATAATACCAATAGGGATAAGCCAAAGACTCCCAGCCACACCAGCATGCCTTTGGCAGCAAGGGTTAAATGTGTGGAAAAGCGGGTCATGACATTGGTCAAAGAAAACCCTATCCCGGCAGATAACGCCAGCCAGTCCGAGTTGGATTGCGGCCAGGGCCACATCCATTGTCCGTTGGTCAGCATTAAGACCGCGCCCATTAGTGATAATGCAATGGCCAGCAGTTGCGGTTGATGCCAGGGCTCATGCAGCCAAACTCTCGCCAGTAACAAGGTCCACAGTGGCGACAAGTAAAACAGCAGCATGACGCGCATGACTTCACCGTCAATAATCGCCAGCACATAGGTCAGGTTGGTCCAGCCGGCAATCAGGCTCAGCCAATAGGCGGAGGCCGGGACATGAAGGATGTATGTGAATCGTCGCCAGAACAGCATGCTGCCGATTAATAGTGCCAAGCTATAGCTCAACAAACTGGATTGCACGCCAGACAGGCCAATATCATTGAGCAGACGGTAGGGATACCAGATGACGCCCCAGCACAATGCGCCATAGATCAATGCCGCTGAGGCCGTATATTTTTGCCCGGAAGCTTTTTGTTTATGTGACAGGCTCACTTATAATACACACCTATGAATCCAAATTTAAACCTACTCCAGCCCTATCCTTTTCAACGCCTGCGTGATCTGTTTCAGGGCCTGACACCTAACCCGGCATTCAGCCACGTCAATCTGTCGATCGGGGAACCCAAGCATGCCACGCCTGCTATTATCACAGCCGCATTGGCAAACAACCTGAGCGGATTGGCCAGCTATCCTACCACAATCGGCATCCCTGCCCTGCGGGAAGCGATTAATCAGTGGTTACAACGTCGCTATAGCATTCCGGCACTCAATATCGATAAAGCGATTTTGCCAGTCAATGGTAGCCGCGAAGCCTTGTTTGCGTTTGCGCAAGCCGTGGTGGACACCAGTGTTGCCCAGCAACCTGTCGTGATTTCGCCTAACCCGTTTTACCAGATTTATGAAGGTGCCGCCTTTTTGGCCGGTGCGCAACCCTACTTTATCAACACCACGCCAGACAATGACTTTGTCATGGACCTGACCCAAGTGCCGGTGGATATCCTCAAGCGTACACAACTAGTGTTTGTCTGCAGCCCGGGTAACCCATCCGGCAAGGTCATGGATATTGAGGCCTGGAAAACATTGTTTGAGTTATCTGATCAATATGGGTTTGTCATTGCGTCGGATGAGTGTTATTCAGAAATCTATTTTGATGAAAACAACCCACCAGTAGGTGCATTGCAGGCTGCGCATCAGCTTGGGCGCGATTTTAGCCGTGTCGTCATGTTCAGCTCGCTTTCCAAACGATCAAACGTACCAGGCATGCGCTCGGGCTTTGTGGCGGGCGATGCTGATATTGTTGAAAAATTTGCCTTGTATCGCACCTACCATGGTTGCGCCATGAACCCCGCCGTGCAAGCCGCTAGTGTGGTGGCCTGGAATGACGAGGCGCATGTGATTCATAACCGTGCGTTATATAGTGAGAAATTCAGCGCAGTCACGCCCTTGTTGCAACAGGTATGGCCACACACACAATTGCCGGATGCTGCGTTTTATCTATGGATTAATACGCAACAAGACGATACGGCGGTTGCACGGCAGCTATATCAGGAATTAAATATCACCGTGTTGCCAGGCTCTTTCCTGGCCCGTGAGGCGCATGGTTTGAACCCTGGCCAGGGCTTTATTCGCATGGCGCTGGTGGCGTCGACGGAAGAAACCATTACCGCGGCACAAAGAATTCAAGACCACTTTAAGTAGCGCACGCGTTAAAAATAAAAAAGCCGGTTGCAACTGCAAACCGGCTTTTTACTACGTGCAAAAATTAAGCAAATTTTCTGCGCGCGATCAAACCAATGATACCCAAACCAACCAGCATCAAAGCGTTGCTTTCTGGCTCTGGGACTGGCACAACTTCGTGCGCAGTAAATGTCAATTTGTTTGACAATGTCACATTCAACGCACCCGGATTAAATTTAAACTGATAGTCATTGCCAGCCATCAGGTCAACAAAGGTAAACGTTGTTGTTGAACCCAAAGACAACGCCGGAATGTTATAGGATGTAATCAGCGTACTTGTTGAATCATACAGGCTGAAACTAGAGCCGATGCCAATACCCAGCAACGCTTTAAAATCTACAGTCACTGTAGAGTCAGAGCTCAGGTCAAACGTATAAACGTCAGGCAACCAGAATGCACCAATTTGTAGCAAAGATTGTTCAACAACCGGGCCTGCGTTCAGGTCACCCAAGTCAGTCACGTTTGTTGTTGCAAACGCCTGCTGGGAGAAACTGATGGCGGACACCAGCGCCATAGACCCCAAAATATTAGATACTTTCATACCCTCTCCTCAATTAAAAAAACAATAAACCTTTAATTAAGCAGCATGTGATTTACGCAATGACACCAGACCCATCATGGTCAGGCCAGCCAGCATCAACAGGCCCAAATCCGGCTCTGGTACTGGGGTAGTCACATTAAAGCTCAAATAATATTGACCGCCGCTAAAACCATCTGCTGAGCCAGTCACACGCAACTGGTAGAGGCCTGGCGTCAGGATGGAGGGTGTAGTCACCAAATTGTTGTCCACATCATAGAGACCATAGCTGAAGCCTTCATCGATGATGTTGTATGAGAGATCTTCGATTTCTGTAATCAGAAAAGAAAAATTACCTGCCACTTGCATATCCAGGTCATAGATATCGCTGAATGTGAAAGCATCTTCGACGCCTGCATCGCGGTTAACAGTCGCCAGGTAATCCGTGGTGCCATAGCTTAAAGCGAGGCTGGTGGCGTTGGCATGACCAGCAAATGCAAACAAAGCTGCAGAAACAATTGATAACTTTTTAAACCAATGCATAAACATGGTATTTCTCCTCAGTACAGTTAATTATTAGCCATCTTATTATGTCGTGGGGCTGATTTATATAGCCCATCTTGGCCAATCATTTTTTATTTTATTGCTATATAAGCAAAAATGAGGCCAAGTGTAAAATATCACGTAACCACATGATTTTATTTATATATTTATGTGGCAGCTATTTAAGTGATGTCGCGATGTGTTTGTTTTGCACCACTTCTCAGAGCCGGATGCGTGCTATGCACCATTTCAATGCACAGTATTTTACAGCGTCTTTACAAAAAGTAGCAAAAGAATTTGTCAGAAATATGACAAAGATGCCGATATTTCTGACCTGTGAAGTGATTTACAGAGATGCAAGTTGCTGTAATGCCTGTTTGACCAAGGCTTGCGCGGCGATGACGGAATCGCTTTCGGCATAACAGCGTAACTCAGGTGCATTGCCAGACGGACGTAAATGAACGATGTTGCCAGACTGACAGGTCACTCTGAGGCCATCTGTGGTGTCAACGCCGGAAACCGTTTCATCCAGATTTAGCGCTTGCAACATTTGTTGTGCTGAACTGGACCAGTTTTCAAGCAAGGCCTTACTTTTTTCTGTTGCAAAGTTTTGCAGTCGATCGCTGGCCGTATAACGTTGCGGCAATGCAGCCACCAACGCAGAAAGCGGTTGGTTTTGGCGTTTTGATTGTGCCAGCAGGCAGACCACAGGCAATACCGCATCGCGGGTTGGCAGGGGTGCTAATGTTGGATAAGCAGGAACGGTTGATCCTAACAGAAAGCCACCGTTCGCTTCAAAACCGGCGACGCTGCTGGCGCCGGTTTTTTGCAAGGTTTCCATGCCTGCAATCACATAAGGCGAACCTATGCGTGTGCGGGAGACTTGCTTAAATGCACCACTGGCCTCGATGGCCGTGTTACAACTGACAGGCACCGCCAAATGGGTGATATTGAGTGCCCTTGCTGTCAGCAGTCCAACAATATCGCCGCGTAACCACTGCCCTTTCTCATCACTCATCAAAGGCCGGTCACCATCGCCATCGGTAGAGATAATCGCATCTATGTCGTATTCACTGGCCCAGTCCAACCCTTTCTGCATATCTTCAGCAGAAACCGCCTCGGTATCAATGGGGACAAAGGTATCCGAGCGCGCCAGGCAAATAACTTCGGCGCCCAATTCGCGCAGCAGTTGCGGCATCAAATCGCGACCAACGCTGGAGTGTTGGTACACTGCCAGCTTTTGGCCTGCGAGTGCGCCCTCGCCCAGCAAGTCTTTATAGCGCTGCATATACGCATTTCTGGCCACAGGGTTTTCTGCAGGCAACGCGGACGATACTCCAGCAAACGGCTGTAACTCAGAGGCCAGCATGGCACTTTCGTCTGCCTTGCTGATTTCACCGTCGGGACGGTAGAACTTGAGGCCATTGCGGTCAAACGGGATATGGCTGCCAGTGACCATGATGCCTGGTATCTGGCTGCTTTGTGCAAACAAAGCCAATGCAGGGGTAGGAATCGCCCCGCAAAAAATCACTTCCAGGCCGAGTTGTTCGAGCATGTTGGCACAAGCCGTAGCAATTTGGGGGCTGCTAGGACGCAAGTCAATGGCAATTGCCACCTGCTTAAAGTTAAAAGACTGCTTGAGTGTCTGGATAAACGCTTGCGTGTAAGCGGCACACACTTCGTCTGTCATGGCAGTCACCAAACCCCTGGCACCACTGGTGCCAAAGGCCACACCGCTTTGCTGCATCACTGCTTGTAACACATGAGTACCTTGCATCTTAGTTGCGGCCATAGGTGTCTTCATAACGGACAATATCATCCTCGCCCAAATAGCTGCCGGATTGCACTTCAATCAAATGCAATGGTAATTTGCCTGGGTTTTCCAAGCGGTGCGTGGAGCCAATCGGGATGTAAGTCGATTCATTTTCGGTGAACAGCTTGGTCTGGCCATCGACGGTAATCATGGCCGAGCCACTCACGACCACCCAGTGCTCGGCGCGATGATGGTGCATTTGCAGCGACAGTTTCTCGCCAGGTTTGACCATAATCCGCTTCACCTGGAAGCGCTCGCCAACATCAATGCCTTCGTACCAGCCCCATGGGCGATAAACGCGTGGATGCATTTGATGCTCAGTACGGCCACTGGCCTTAAGGTGGTCGACAATATTTTTCACATCCTGCGCACAGTCCCTATGCGCAACCAGCACGGCATCTCCGGTTTCTACAATCAGCAAGTCCTCCACGCCAACAGCTGCGACAAATCTGTGTTCAGCGCGTATTAGCGTATTCGTCACATTTTTAAGAAACACATCGCCACGTATTGCGTTACCAGACGCATCATTGGGCTGTACGTCTTTTAAGGCAGTCCAAGAGCCGACATCATTCCAACCCATACTTGCCGGGACAACCGCCGCCAACTTGGTTTTTTCCATGACTGCGTAGTCAATCGAATCTGAAGGTGACTCAGCAAATGAAGCTTCGTGCAAGCGCACAAAATCAAGATCCTTGTAGCTTTGCTCAACCGCTTGAGTCACAGCGCTCACCATGGCAGGAGCGTATTGTTGTAACTCAGCCAGGAATACAGTTGGTTTAAACAAAAACATACCGCTGTTCCAGTTGAAGTTGCCAGCGTCCAGATATTGCTGTGCGGTGGCAGCATCTGGTTTCTCTACAAAGCGCGCCACCTCAAAACAGCCATCCGCAGTAGTCAGGGCATTGCCGGACTGAATGTAGCCATACCCCGTTTCAGGCTGCGTCGGCTCAATACCAAACGTCACCAGTTTGCCCTGCTCGGCAGCAACGCTGGCACGGCGCACGGCGGCTTCAAAGGCCGCCACATCTGTAATGACATGGTCGGCAGGCAATACCAGCATCAAGACATCTTTATCTTTTAAAGCAATGGCTGCCGCAGCGATGGCTGGTGCCGTGTTGCGTGCCACGGGCTCCAGTACAATCGCTTCAGGATTTAAATTAACCTGACGCAGTTGCTCCGCGACTAAAAAGCGGTGGTCGTTACCACAAACAACAATCGGTGGCTCAATTTCAGCCCAACTGGATAAACGCAATAATGTCTCTTGTAGCATGGTGTTTTCGCTGACCAATGGCAAGAGCTGCTTAGGCAACACTGCGCGGGACAATGGCCACAATCGCGTCCCGGAACCACCAGAAAGAATCACTGGAACAATTTTCATCTTTATCAACCTTATAGCTGTATTTTGAATGCGTTAATTTGACTGTTTGCGTTCCCACTGCCAGGCATGTGAGACGATGGTATCCAATGCGGTATAGGTCGGTTGCCAAGCCAAAATGCTTCTTGCACGCTTGGCATCTGCTACCAGTCGAGCCGGATCGCCCTCGCGTCGCGGACCGTTAATCACGGTCACCTGCTTTCCTGACACTTTCTGAACAGCATCAATCACCTCCTGCACCGAGAATCCTGAGCCGTTACCCAAGTTAAAGCGGTCACTGCTACCACCTTTGGTTAAATACTCCAGCGCGGCCAGGTGGGCAGAACACAAATCGACAATGTGGATGTAGTCGCGAATGCAGGTGCCATCTGGCGTATCATAATCGCGGCCAAATACCTGAATATTGTCACGGCGGCCGGAGGCGGCTTGCAAGATTAATGGAATCAGGTGTGTTTCCGGATCATGGCGCTCACCCAGCTGCCCTTCAGGATCAGCGCCTGCTGCATTAAAATAACGTAGGCAGACTGAACGTAGGTCGAATGCCTTGTCATAATCTGCCAGCACCTGTTCAATCATCCATTTCGAGCGGCCATAAGGGTTGAGTGGACGGTTAGGATGTGCTTCATCAATAGGCACATAATCAGGCTCGCCAAACACTGCGGCAGTCGAAGAAAAAATAAACTTCTTCACTTCAAACTCGAGCATGACATCCAGCAGGTTCAAAGTGTTGGTGACATTATTGCGGTAATAAATGTCCGGCTTGCGCACAGATTCGCCTACCTGGATATAAGAGGCAAAGTGCATCACTGCCTCAGGCTGATACTGTTCAAATACCTGATGCAAGCCCTGCGTATCTGCCAGGTCGCCTT
Source organism: Methylophilus sp. 14 (assembly GCF_015354345.1). GTDB lineage: Bacteria > Pseudomonadota > Gammaproteobacteria > Burkholderiales > Methylophilaceae > Methylophilus. The sequence goes on from NZ_JADKYS010000003.1 coordinate 309,075, forward strand.
CAACAAACGTACCGCCCAGTACCGCATCCCGATGGCCACTGGATAAATTATCCAGTGTGATGACCTCATGGCCTGCACCCAGCAACATTTTTACCATATGGGAGCCAATATAACCTGCCCCGCCAACCACTAACACACGCATAGTTCTATCCAGAAATGATTAATCGCTGCCAAACAGGTCACGGGTATATACTTTGCCTACAACATCAGCCAATTCCTTGGCTTGCCTGTTGGCAATAATCACATCCGACATCTGCTTGAACTGGTCAAGATCTTTAATAACCTTAGAATTAAAGAACTCAGCTTCTTCCAGCACTGGTTCGTAGACCACCACTTCAATACCGCGTGCCTTAATCCGTTTCATAATGCCCTGAATGGAAGATGCCCTGAAATTATCTGAACCGGCCTTCATGATTAAACGGAAGATACCAACAACTTTGGGACTTCTCTTGATTACGCTCATCGCCACAAAGTCTTTACGTGTCGTGTTTGCATCAACAATGGCGTTGATCAGGTTTTGAGGCACTTGTGAATAGTTGGCCAGCAACTGCTTGGTATCTTTAGGCAAGCAGTAACCGCCATAACCAAAGGATGGGTTGTTGTAATGATTGCCAATGCGCGGATCCATACACACACCCTCAATAATCTGGCGCGTATTCAGGCCGTGCGTCTCAGCATAAGTGTCCAGTTCATTAAAATAAGCGACACGCATGGCCAGGAAGGTATTGGCAAACAGCTTGATCGCTTCAGCTTCTGAGCTATTGGTTAATAAAATAGCTGCATCTGGCTTCAGGCAATTGCCTTTGAGCAAATTGGCAAATTTTTGCGCACGGTCAGACACCTCACCGACGACAATCCGCGATGGATACAAGTTATCGTAAAGCGCTTTGCCTTCGCGTAAAAACTCAGGCGAGAAAATCAGGTTGTTGCAATTGAGTTCAGCGCGGATTTTTTCCGTATAGCCCACGGGAATGGTGGATTTAATGACCATCACCGCATCCGGGTTAATCGCCATCACATCTTTAATCACCGCTTCTACTGACTTAGTGTTGAAGTAATTGGTCTCAGCATCGTAGTCTGTTGGAGTCGCAATCACCACAAACTCAGCATTTTTATAAGCCTCGTTTTTATCGGTGGTCGCTTTAAAGTTTAGCTGCTTATTTGCTAAAAAATCCTCAATCTCACGGTCAACAATCGGTGACTTTTTCTGATTCAGCAGTGCCACTTTTTTCGGCACAATGTCCAGCGCAACCACTTCATTTTTTTGAGCCAATAAAACGGCCAACGACAACCCTACATAACCACTACCCGCAATTGCAATTTTCACAGTGGCTCCTTCAATATTTCTAAACTAAATTCTTTTTGTGACACCGTTATTTTTTCATCCACTCACGGATAAACAGCCGTGGGAAAATAATGGCATCTACGGCATATCTTTTGACCAGGCGTTTGGGCTCGGAACACATTCTGTGCAGCCACTCGAGGCCAGTCTTGCGCATCCACATTGGCGCTCTTGGTTTATTGCCAGCCAGAAAGTCAATGGTGGCACCTACGCAGAGTGCTACTTTAACAGGGAGTTTGTGTGCATGTTTGTCTACCCAAATCTCTTGCTTGGGTGCGCCCAGGCCAATCACCAGTAAGTCGGCTTTCGCCTCTGCAACAGATTGGCAGATACGATCACAATAGGCGGGATCTTTTTCAAAGCCAAAATCCGGGCTCAGGATACCCACCACTTCGACCACAGGCCATTGTGATTTGATATTCGCTGCAGCCACCTCACCCACGCCTGGCATGGCACCGAGCAGGTAAATCCTCAAGGGCAGTTGCTGCTGTTGAAAGCGTTCAAAAATATTCGGGACAAGGTCACTGCCAGGAACCGTTTCAGGCAGTGCTTTTCCCAGAATTCTGGAGGCCAGCACTACTGGGCGGCCGTCTGCAACTACCATGGCAGCATGGTCATAAGCCTGTTTAAACGCGGGATTTTTTTCAAGCAGCACAACGTGGTCGACGTTAGGGGTAACCACATATTTACAGTCGTTGTCCCCAAACTGCAGCCACTCCTGTAACACATCAATAGCGCCATTCATCGAGAACTTGTGAATGGTGATTCCAAACATTTCTATGGTATTTGACATAAACAGCCTGAGACTCGACACGGTTAATTATGTTGGTGAACAATTGCGTAGGATTACGTAAAAATTTATGATTATTTTTTCAGTCGCACGTGAATAAAAAAGAACCTGTGTGATATGGTATAACCCATCAGGATTATGCGATATAAGACATTTAACCTATTCCGAAAGCAGCATCACTGCTTACACCTCATCTACAGTTTCAATAATAACGCTTATTTGTGAATTTTTTTAAGTGATTTAACAAAAATATGATTAGCAATTTAAATAACCTGCCCTCCGGTTCAACGATTGAAGCTGATGTCTGTATTGTCGGGGCAGGCGCAGCAGGCGTATCCCTTGCACTCTCCTTGTCTGGACGGGGTTTGAAAATCCTGTTGCTGGAATCAGGCTTTGAATTTGCTGATGACAAGACGCAAGACCTGTATGCCGGAGAAGTGGCAGACGAAAAGTTGCACAGTCCGCCTGACAAATATAGGCAACGCAGATTTGGTGGCTCAACGACGATTTGGGGTGGTCGCTGCATGCCGTTTGATCCGATTGACTTTGAGCAACGTGAATATGTGCCCCACAGCGGCTGGCCTATCAGTTACCAGGATCTCGCGCCTTATTACGTGACGGCAAACAAATTGCTGGAAGCTGGTCGCTATGAATACGATGCTGACCAAGTCTTTGACCAGGAGCAACAGGCGGCAATCAAAGGATTTAAAAGCGACATCCTTAAAACCAACAATCTGGAGCGGTTCTCTTGCCCGACCAATGTCGGTGATCGCTACCAGCACAGGCTCGCATTAGCAAAAGATGTAGAAGTGCTGTTGGGCGCCAACTGTACAGCCATCCGTCTCGCAGCCGCAGGTGAGCATGTGCAACAACTGGACATTCAGAGTCTTGCAGGCGCCAAGGCCACCGTTGTCGCAAAAAGAGTGATTCTGGCCACGGGCGGGATTGAAACAACTCGCTTACTGCTCGCCTCCAATGATGTCTGTCCCAATGGGATTGGTAACCAGCATGATCTGGTCGGTCGTTACTATCAGTGCCATATCGCCGGCAATCTCGGCAAGTTAACCGTGGCAGGGGCAACCAGCAATGTGCGCCATGGTTATGAAGTCTCGCCAGAGGGGATTTATTGCCGCCGCCGTTTTGCCCTCACGGCAGAGACCCAGCGAAAAATCGGCGCGGGTAATATGGTCGCCAGGCTGCACTTCCCTAAAATCGTCGATCCATCACACAAAATTGGCGTGTTATCTGGCTTGTTCCTGGCCAAAAACTTTATCAGTTATGAATATGGCAAGCGCCTAAAAGATGGACAATCCAGCCTGGGTATATACCTAAAGCACTTTGCCAACATCATTCTTGATCCTGTTGATACTGTTAAGTTTTTAGTTCACTGGGTGACCAAGAGGACCTTGGCCAAACGTAAATTTCCTTCGGTTATTTTAAATAACAAAAGTAACCAGTTCACGTTTGAAATTCATGGTGAACAATATCCTAACCCAAACAGTCGAATTACATTAATTGATGAAAAAGATGTGTTTGGCATGCGCAAGGTGAAAGTCGACTGGAAATACCTGCCGGAAGACATAGAGTCTATCCGTCGCTCGCTCAAGCTGTTTGTACAAGAGATCAATCAAAGCGGTTTGGCCACATTTGAATTCAACGACGAGCAACTTGAAGAAGATTTAACCCGGTTTGGTGCCTATGGTGGCCACCATATTGGCACCACCAGAATGGGCAATACCCCGGCAACCTCTGTTGTGGATGCAAATTGCAAAATCCACAATGTAGATAATTTATATATCGCCAGTGCATCTGTGTTTCCAACCAGCAGTCAGGCTAACCCTACCCTGACCATTGTCGCCATGAGCTTACGCCTGGCAGATCACATTGCAGACACGTTGCACGCTGGCAAAGCATCGTATTCAATCATCTAGTTAGGAAGTACGTATGAAAGTCTTAATCCTTGGCGCCACCGGTCACGTGGGCAGTCGCCTGCACACGCATTTGCAAAATGCAAACATGACATCTATTGCTGCTTCCAGGGGCAGGATGCGTAACAATCTAGATAACCACGTTATTCTTGATAGCATGAATCTGTCCGCGTTGACCAAGCAGTTGCAAAGTGTGGATGCCGTTGTTAATTGCGTCGCCGGGGATAAAAATTCGATAGGTACTGGTGCACAAATATTGACCCAAGCCGCGCTGGCCGCAGGCAAGCCGACGATCGTGCATTTAAGCACCATGTCAGTATATGGTGCCAGTGAAGGCGTGATTACCGAAGACTCCCCTTTTGATCCAGATTACAACTGGTATGCCGCTGCCAAATGCGAGGCTGAAAATCACATGCAAGCTTATGCGCAGGCGGGTGGCAAAGTCGTTGTTTTTCGCCCGGGCTGCATTCATGGTCCAGGCAGTGTGCAATGGGTAGAGCGGATTGCCAACTTGCTTAAAGCTTACCGCCTAGGCGACTTGGGTAGTGCTGGAGATGGCTGGAGTAACCTGGTGCATGTTGATGATGTCGTCAAAGCCATTCATTTCGGACTTGAGATGCCATTGACAGCAGGGGAAATTCAGCACTTCAACCTGTCTGCGCCAGATAGTCCAAGATGGAACCAATATTTTATTGACCTGGCGCAGGCGATTGATGCAACGCCGGTCAAACGTATTCACCCGCTACAACTCAAGCTGGATTCCAAAGCATTCAGTCCTGCAGTCAAAATCTCTCAAAAACTGCTCAGCAAGGCAAAGCAAGGTCATTTGGCCAGCCGGTTGCCAGAGCCACTGCCCCCCTCTTTGGTTCGGCTGTTCAAGCAACATATTTTTCTGGATGCGCAAAAAATCTCGGCCAACCTTTCATTCATGACTTATGAGCAAAGTTTATTAAGTTCTGTTGAATGGTTGAAAAATGAGCAACGTTAATCATCTGACACGCTACGCCTACCTCGATGGCTGGCGCGGGCTCTCAATCCTGGCTGTGCTTATCGGCCACTTTCTAAACATCCATGGCTTCAATGCTGGCAGATTTGGGGGGGGAGATGTTTTTTGTATTAAGCGGGCGCCTCATGGCGGAGATTTTATTTATAAAGCATACGCCTTTGCCCAGCTTTTTTTAAAGACGAATCTCACGCGTATGGCCTACGCTGTTTGTATTCATTATTGCTATGTGGGTTATTTTTGGCAGAACAGAAAATGGCTTGCATGTTGGCTATCAAAGTGTGTTGGAAACACTGACGTTCACCTATAACTACTACAGCATTTATGTAGCACACACGCCAGTGCTGGATCACATTTGGTCACTCTGCATTGAAGAGCACACTTATATATTGCTGGCATTGATCGCCTTTTTATCGAGAAAATATCAATTCGATCCAACAAAACCGCTCATTGCACTATGCTTGGTTTTTCTGGTGAATGGCGCGCTACTTACTTTCGGCCAGCACCTGGAGTATTACAATGTGTATTGGCGATCAGATACCAGGAGTGCTTCAATTTTGATTGGTGTGATCAGCTTTCTGCTGTTTAACCAGTCAGATAAAAAGGTGCATCCTCTCACCTCTATCGCCCTGCTTGCGCTGGCAGTCGCATTCAACCTGAACCCTATCGCGGACCCGATCAAATATAGCCTGCGAACCATTTGTGTCGCGACTGCCATTTGCACGATCAAAGCGTTACCCGATTACGTGATGAGATTTTTATGCCACCCTTTGTTAACCAGAATCGGGCTGATTTCATTTTCGCTCTACCTATGGCAACAACCTTGTTACAAAATGATTCATCAAGGACACTCCAGGGTCTTCCTGGTAGCCGCAGCCTTCATCATCGCTGCCTTTAGCTACCACTTTATAGAAGTGCCTGTCAGAAAGTTTCTAAATGAGTTGGGGGCTAGTAGAGCTTAGGTGATTGCCTTGTTAGCTACTCAATACGCACCAGAGAGCCCGATACGCTAGAGGGCTCTCCCACCCCGCTTGATATAATCGTTGTGATTTCAAAGTCATCAATTGGCCATGAGAAAATAGCTGATTGTCCATCACTTAAATAGCCTGAGTCATAAACAATTAAGTCATTCTTTTGGGGATCGCGAATAGTCAAACGTAATTTCCCGCCCCCTGTTGTATTTGCGCTAAGCTTGAAGTTTTCTCCTTTTTTAGGTCTAGCCCATGAAACATGTGTAATAGAGCGTCCTGAATAGTTGGATTGGATAATTGTTTCATCACTACTTTCAAAAACAACTGCCTGCTGATAGCTATTGAAGTTACCAAGCATTCCGCAAGAGTTTATACAGGCATCACTATCTGCCTGATAATTAAACCCCCTTGCCCAAGGTCCTCGCATTGACAAAACATTCAAATTTCGTTTATCTGTAAAGTTATTGCCATTCCCATCTACCCAGCTTTGCACAGAAGTCACCATGCGTAATGCCTTTTGAATAAGTGTATGTTCATAATATGCGGAACCCGTAGATTGTGTAGCCGCTCCAATTTCAGAATAAATGACATAAGGGGTTCCGTAGTTTCTATCCACAACATATGCACCATAAGTCTTTAATGTATTTGCAATTTTCTTCAAAAAGGGGGTTCTAATTTTTGACAGATCAAAGTTTGCAGGCAGCATCAATAAAGCCCCTTCAGGAATTTGCCCTGTGTTTGATGCTAGATTCAGATCTGCTGCAGTTGATGGATAAGTATAGCCAGGGCTCGATGACAACCCGTTATAAGTTAAAGACATTGATAATGCATGTCTAAACATAACATCCCCGTCATTCACTTCATGAACACGTATCATCCCAGCACATGCAGGTATACCAACCGCCCGCCCCCCTTGGTAAAAGTGGGCAGGATCACCCCAGCCACGCCCATCCAAGGGTGCCCATGCATATAAAAGTGATGTCCACTCGCCATTAATTAGTTTTAGCTTATAAAACGAGTGAATGACTTTATTATCGACATCTATGACGTCTGCGTGACCATCAGAACCCGTGGCAGGTATCACATTGGCTGGCCAATGGGGAATAGTCAGTTCTGAAACCATCTTCTCAGCATCCCGGTCGTGAATCCCACCATAGCCTGGACCAACCTTAATTGTCATGGCTGCGTCAGAGGCATCGGCATAAAAGCATGAAGCAGAAAACGCTGGCGTATTTGCTGTTGGATTGTATAGAGAATCAGGAATGATGTAGTTTGAGAATGTGGGTGACACCGGAACACTGTTCCATAACGAATCTGCAGTGAAAGGCCGAGCATAACTACTAAACTCAATTGCACCAGCGTTAAAGCTTGATAACACGATCACGAATAGCAGTGCTTTTTTGCTGATTCCTTTTACATTTATCATTTAGGCTCCTTAGCATCAATTTGTCTAACCGACTAACGGTTAAATTACAAATTTAAACTATACACCACAAATGTAAATTTAATTTAAATTGCGATATAAGGCCAGACTGTTCTCAAGCGCTGTTAATCTGCAGTCAAATGATTTAATGTGATAAAAGTATAAAAAAGACAAATCATCCAGCACTGGCTTGCCGAATGCGCAAGGATTTCATGATTTTGCATGAGTAGTCACAGCTGGCGGTCATGTTCAAGCAACGCAAATGGAACATATAACTGAATATTCATCTGGCAACTGACCAGTAATGATATTAAAAAGCCATCACTCTTTAAGTCGATCAGCCAGTCTTGCCATCAGATCCATGCGCTGATGGAAAATAGCCACGATAAGAGCAGGCGCTTCCTCACGCGGCAAGCAGATACGTAATGATGTTCGTAGAGCCCCATCCGCAAAGCCGGAAAAAGCGCATCCATGTCTTTGAATGCCCCCTCGCCATCGGCGAGACTGGCGATACCGCGCTCCAACGTAGCAATGTAGTGCCGCACCTGCGCATTGCCCCATTGCTTGCGAGTATAGCGCACGATGCTGCGCAAGTCCGACTCTGCCGCTGCAGTGAGAACGTAGCCGGTCAAGCCTTGCCCTCGATTAGCTCTTCATTAAGAATTTCGTTGATGCTCTTGGTAGACACATTGCCAGCAAGTCCTTCGTGGACGCGGGAGCTGAGCAGGATTGTCAGCTCCGTCCATGCCTGATTGGCATCAGCATCGCCTGGAAACAGCCTTTCCAGGGCGTATTGCTTGATGGTTTTGCCTTGCAAGGCAGCCAGAGCTTTCAGGCTTTGGTGTTGCTGGTCTGTGATATCGATGGTTAGGCGACTCATAATATATCTCCGCAGTTGCACATTCCCACATTATATTATATGTGGGAATGTAACAGGCGGTTGTACATGACTAGATGGTTACTGGTTGTCGTATCAACTACTTAACGCGCAATAATGTGCCGCTGACGGTGGATCCTTTACCTATTCCACTCGTCGCAAATAGATCAAACTTTAAATCACCAGCAGGCCAATTGAAAGTTACCGATTGACCATTTATCAGATCATACGTATCAACCCTTTTATTCCAGTTTTGATCATAAATGATTAGTCTCAACTTCCCCCCCCCCGTAGTTCTAGCTGTCAACTTATATCTCTGTCCAGAATTAGGTTTGGCCCATGTCACCTGGCTTATAAAACGATTGGTTGGATTGGACTGCACGATGGGTGATGTAGTTGGACCAAAGACCACTGCTTGCTTCCATGTGTCAAACTGACCAACTGCTGGGTCAGTCTTGTACCACCCCTTTCCTTTTATTACACCCCATGGCCCACGCATAGATAAAACGTTTAAATTTTTTTCTGGTACAAACGGAGTGCCATTCGCATCTATCCAATACTTAACGTTAGTGACCATACGCAAAGATTGGCGAATCAAATGCAACTCGTTCGCCGCTTTTATGTTATAGCCGTTCTTATGTAAATTAAGCCCTGAGCCAGCTTCTGCGTAAATTACGAAAGGGGTGCCATAATTACCATCAACAACATAGGCACCATAAATTTTTAATGTGTTCACGATCTTAATTAATTCTGGTGTCTTAATTTTAGAAGTATCAAAATCTGTGGGCAGCATAACTAATGCGCCCTCAGGTATTTGACCTGTATTGATCGAGCTTAAACGATCTGCAGATGTTGCAGGGAAAACGTATCCGGGTGCAGCTCCAGTCTTATCAAGAGACATGGCTAGTGCGTGTGGGTATAATGAAGTATCGGTACTTAAAAACTCATGCTTACGGATCATTCCAGGACAGGCACCAACCCCAACGGCCCTCGCACCGTGGTAATAATGGGCGGGATCGGCCCAACCTGAGCCGTTCATTGGCGACCATGCATATAAATTAGCTGTCCATAAACCATTGATTTTTTTTAGTTTCCAAAATGAATGTATTACTCCTGATGAAACATCATAAACATCCGCATGACCATCTGTCCCAGCTGCAGCCTCCAAGTTGGCGGGCCAATGTGGTATCTCAATTTGGGGCTGAAAAGTTTCAGCATCAGCATCATATACACCTTTTTGATCTGGGCTTGGTTTAATAATCATAGGCCCACTTTTATCGTCTACATAAAAACAGCCCGATGAGTAATTACCTGAATCTATTAAGGGATTGAATTTTGCAAGTGGAATTACAAAGTTAGAGAAAGTTGGGGAGATCGGACGACTTTTCCAAAGAGAGTTTTTTCTAAACGGTTCAGTGTAGAATTGTGTATTTGAAGTTTTAGCTGAACTTGTTGCCTCAATGGATAAGCCAGTTGTGTTAGGGTCTATCGCCGCGATAGCTTTGATGCTTAATAAAGCAAAAGCTGCACTGAGCAAATAATGGGCAGTAAAATAAACTTTCATGGATGCTTTCATCGTGTACTCCTACATGGGAAGGTCATGATTTAAATTATCAGCAGTTTGCAATCCAACCAGTCATGGCTAAGCTGCACAGGTATCCCAATAAGCAAAACTCTTTGCAAACAATTTAGCGCTCATTAGCGCACCTTGGTTCTGAGCAGTCAACTTTGAGACATCTCAGGCATGTTTATGCTAATAACAACTAAACACTTTCGATTAGTACGTCTAACTCATTTAAATAAATGCGACTAGTGGATTTTGATTTGTTAATACGCATCAAGATTGACTATGAGAATACAATCAGCATTGATTAATCTCCGGTTATCTTAAAACAGCCAAAATTGGTCACTCAATTAAAAAAAATTGTTCAAAGTGACCATAATTGGAGATTACATGTGACTAGTGGATCAAATAGCTTTTAAATTTAATGCATATATCAACGCATAAGAGTAAAAAGCAAAGGTTGTGCCAACTAAAGAGAGGGGGTAAATAATTTTGTCTAGACAGTCAGTTTGTAGAAAGCTGCTATTGTAAAACTCCAGTGAGAAGTGTTCTATGCCGCTGAGAGATTGAAAACCTGCGTTAAACTGGTTTACCATAAAATTCGATGATAGAGCGCCTCGGCAGTAATTAATCGCCGTTTACACAAAATTCTGGAGAGCCTCGGGAGCTTGATCGTGAAAAATCAAGTTAACTAGTCTTTTCTTGACTTAACCCATTCAACCTGGCGATTCTTGAAGAAATTCAAGTACAGCTTGATTTTACTCAACGCATAGACAGGCGCATATGCAAATAAGGACATGATAGATAAGATATTTCTACCATGTTTGAACCAGGCAATTAAAACAAAGCCTGTCAATATTACAAACACCCCTACCCCCAATGACCATGGCTGTGCATCACCAGTGAGTATCCATGCTGCCGCCGATACAAATGCTAATAAGGCGGACAGTAAAAAGAGCAATGCCAGTGGCGGCACGATCAAGTCCAGCGCCATGGCAATGATTGAGAAGTTAAAGGAGGTGATGCCTTTAAGTAGCAATGGAATACCCTCTTTGACAATCATGCTGATGTGGCCATGTTCCCAACGCTTTCTTTGAGACTCTGTTCCTGCATCGTGTTCTGGAAACAAGCTGGCGACATATGCTTCAGGACAAAAGCCAGGAGCGCGATAAGCGATCGTTAGATCGATGCCCAGCTTCATATCCTCGACAATACTGCCATGCACCAGGTTAGCATTTTCAATTTGTTGCCAAGGGAATGCCATGCCAGAGCCCATCAGTTGCATTGGTAAGCCAAGACGATGAAAACCCAATGGCCTGGTCCAACTCTTCACAACATAGGCAAACTCGGCTATTTTGGACTTGATATCGCCATTGGGATTTGACTGAATCAAATAAAGCGCCTGGATGGCACTTTGTCTGGTAACCACGGCATTGGCTAATGCATCTATGGTGCCAGTATCAATTTCGCAATCAGCATCAAATACCATGACAATGTCTGGTGGCGATTGCTTCAGGAACTGCAGGCCAAAATCCAGTGCGTAGCCCTTCCCTCTTTTTTCCTGATCAAACCGCTCAATGGCTTCTACGTCTGCTTTTCTGGCAACTTCAGCAGTGTTGTCCGTACAGTTATCAGCCACGACCACAATTCTTGTATTGGTAGTTGCCTGTTGTTTAATTGATTGCAAGGTATGCTCGATACCTGCAGACTCATTGTGTGCTGGGATCAGGATAGCAATACGCTCCTGACTAGGCACGATCACTGCTCTGCGATAACCAGGCAGGATGGCTATGAGAATTTGGAATGCAAAGGTTAAGACCGGAATCGCCAGTAGCAACAATACAAGATAAAAAAGTGCGATAAGTGCGTCATAAATCATAGCGAAGGCCTATTAAAGTAAATTTCAATCATTTGTCTGCGGCACGGAGCAGTATACCTCGCGCTGATGAAGCGCCGCCTACCCCACTCGTGACAGTGAGCAGAGGGTAAAAACTATCAACAGGCCACTCAAAAGTCACCGACTCATTATTTTGAAGATCGCGGCTGTCGTAAACTTGCTTCTTAGTCTCTTTGTCAATGATCTTGAACCGTAAGCTGGCACCGCCAGTTGTCACCGCTTTTAAAGTATAGCGCTTCCCTTTTTCAGGCTTGGCCCAGTCGATCAAAGGTATTGAGCGTGGTGAGTAGTTAGCTTGAACTACTTTGGTTTCCGTTTGATCGAAAACGACCGCTTGTTGAACTGAAACAAACTTGCCAACAGGTTTACCATTTAATGGTAGCCAAGGCCCTCGCATTGATAATATATTTAAATTTTTATTGGGTGTAAAAGATTTACCATTACCATCAATCCATCCACTTGTGGATCGAACCATACGTAAACTTTGCCTTATATTCTGAAGCTCTTGGGCAGCCCTTACATCCCAAATACCTTTATGCATTTTTAGTCCAGATCCAATTTCTGCGTAAATGAGATAAGGCGTGCCATAATTTTTATCTACAACATAGGCACCATATACTTTTAATGTATTTGCAATTTTTTTAAGCTCTGGTGTGTTTAACAAAGCAGTATCAAACTCAGGTGGCAACATCAGTAATGCGCCTTCAGGAATTAAACCTGTATTCATTGATGTATTACCATCTGATACTGTCGCTGGGTATGCATAAGATGGAATGTGGGATAGCGCACTGTCAGTCAATGATATTGCAAGTGCATGGTTATACATATCTTGTCCATCATGTAGTTCAAAGCTCCGAATAATGCCTGCGCAGGAGGCAACCCCTGTTGCTCTAGAGCCTTGATGGTAGTGAGCAGGATCGCCCCAGCCTGAGCCACTCATTGACATCCAGCCATAATGAGTAGCACGCCAAACGCTATCCACCTTCCTTAATTGCCAAAATGAATAGATAATTCCAGAAGTTGTATCAAAGATATCTGCATGGCCATCTGTACCTTCTGCTGGTAATAGTTCAGACGGCCAATGTGGAATTGTAATTTGCTCACTAAAGTTTTCTGCATCGGCATCATAGATCCCTTTTTTACCTATAGTGCCCTTAACAATCATTGGCCCATCACTTGCTTTAGCAAGATAGCAATGCGTAGAGTATTTTCCATCTTGCACTGCCGGAAAGAATTTTGATGTTGGAATTACAAAGTCATCAAAAACTGGTGCTACTGGTTTGCTATTCCATAGAGATGTTGCCGAAAAGGGTTTCTCGAATGTTCCAAAATCTGCAGCATTTGCTTGCAAGGTTATGGAGATTAGTGTGCAAGAGAGAACAGGAGCAATCAAACTTATATTGATGAAACTCATTTTGAAACTCCTTGCTAGTACAAATTAAAAGCACCTATTGTGTTCATAACTTTGCGCTGGCTAAATGCTCAGATAGTCTTAAGGCTAATGCAACAATCGTTAATGTCGGGTTGGCATGGCTATTGGTGGTAAACACTGATGCGCTGGCTATATACAGGTTTTTTACGCCATGCACTTTACAATTCACATCAACCACACTGTCATTAGGATCGATTCCCATACGGGTTGTTCCCATATGATGGCCGCCAACGGGTAAAGCGTTCTCCATTGCCTTTTCTAACTCTTTTGGCTCAAATTCAAGCCTGCAAGCTTTTGTTTTCTCAAACTGTTTTTTTAATAGATTAAAAGATTTAATACCAGAAGTAATATCCTGTGCAGTCAACTTCCAATGCACACTCACTCTAGGCATACCAAAACGATCATGCTCGTTTAGCAACTCAATACGGTTATTGGCGTCTGAGACCTGCTCACTATTAAACTCAATAGGGTAAGTACCATTACGGTTAGCAACTAACGTATATGGAATACGCCGCTTAGCCAGTTTAATTTTAAACAGCCAGTTAAATGCAAAACCAACCACGGAGCCTATATCCATGACAACATTCATCACATGCTTGAATGATTGACCGCGTACTGCAGTTTGGTTCACGCCATGATTTAGAATCGCCTGATACTCAGGTTTTAAAATCGACTTAGCAAGAAAAATGGTCGACATCACACCACTGCCATGCGAAGGATCTGCATACGCCGGAAAATGCAATCTAAAAGCCGAGTTAAGCAATCCGTGCTCAGCTTGAAATTCAGCAGAAAATTGCAGCTTACGCCGCGCATAAATGCCTTCTGTGGTTTTCTGAAAGTCGAACACCGGCCGCTCACCACTAAACCGCAATGCCCCAAAAATCAGGTCATAGTGGCAGGCATAGTATTTGCCTAACGAATTATCCAGATCACTCCAGGCAGGTATTTTCTGCTGACTAACCAACATTAGCCGTGTGGTTTCAATGCCCCCACCCGCCAACACCACTTGCTTGACCTTAACGTCAATAGACTGTTTGCCGTCATGCAATGTAACTGAGCTAACAACATCGCCTGCATTGGTAGCATTTAAGCCGATACAGCGTGTACGTAGCAATACATAGACATTGCTCGATTCAGTCAGCTCACGACGAAACTTTTGACCAAAATCTGTTGGCAGGCTGTAGCGTTCAATATACTCGTTAAGGTCAGGTGCCAATAGTGGCGCCTCACTGAAAATAGGTTTCGCATTCGGGCCAAATGAAGAAATTGTAAAATCGTTTTTACCTGAATCACAATACTCCAAGGCCTGCGGATAATAGTCAGCAATTTCTGCTGCACCTGCAGGCCAGCCACTTTCTGGAACGTGTGCCCTTTTCTCAAAATCATGCTTATCCAGAGGTACGCAGCGCCCACCCCATAAATGTGTGGTGCCACCAAAACGTTGATACCGGAACTCAGTGGTTTGCGGGTGTGGTGCCGTTGCCTGCCCTACATATGCGTCGACAATATCAGGCGTTTCATTCCAGTCGCCGCCCTCTATAAGCAAGACACGTTTCCCCTGCCGAGAAAGGCTAATAGCTAGACTGATACCAGCAGCACCTGCACCAATAATGCAAATAGAGAAGGTTTCAAGAGCCGATTTATCACTACTATTGAGATACCCAATCATGTCAGCTCTTTTGATATGTTGTGATCAATTGCTCAAGTTTGTTTACTTCAAGCTCTAAGTTAAATTGTGACTCAACCACTTTTCTTGCTGCCCGCTTTACGCTTTCGCGCAACTCAGGATTACTTAAATAACTAAAGATGGCATTTTTTAATGCAACTTCATCTGATGGCGCAACAACCAAGCCAGAAACGCCATGTTCTATGAGTTCTGTTACTCCGCCAACATTCGTACCAATGACAGGAACACCACAAGCCATCGCCTCCATTAATGACACAGGTACTCCTTCAGCAAAGCTTGGCAGAATAAATACGTCACTTGCCTGTAATGTCGACCTTACGGTTTCCTGGCTAGCAAAGCCGCCGAAATGAACCATCTGCTCTAAACCCTGCGCTTTCACTTCGGCTTCCAAAGCTGCTCGCTCAGGACCATCCCCTAATAATGTTAAATGAAATTCATGACCTTCATTTTTAAGAGCAATTAAACTACGCAGCAAGACAGGAACGCCTTTTTCTGCTGCCAACCTGCCGACATAGAGTAACTTTACCGGGCTGTCAGCTTGCTTCTCTGGTTGTTGAGAGATGGTGTAACTGTTAATGTCTATCCCGCAATGAACAATCTGTAACTTATGCCAATCCTCAGTATCTGAAAAAAGCATCATTTGGCTTTTACAATAGTTACTAATGCAAACAATAAACTTTGCATATTTAACTTTCTCACGCAGTGCTAGCAATGTTGGATCAAAAAAGATATGCGGCCCATGAAATGTGATGCTATAACCTACACCACTCAGTTGACTCGCAAGCATGGTTACCATACCACTGCTGTCACCAAAATGATTATGTAGGTGCTCTACTTTATTTTCTTCGAGGTAACTTGCAAGCAACAAGGCTTCTTGAAAATAGAATAGCTGATAGAGTGTGCCTTTAATGCCTGGTCGGCATGTGTTAAATGCTAGTTTGAGAGCTCTAAAGTAAGATGCTGGTGCAGTTAGCAAACGCTTTAAATTGAGTGTCAGTAACTTGATGATGTTCGTCGGTAAGAGATATGTCGTTTTCTTCCGCTCACTTAATATTAATGGACTAACATTATTAGCGTCCTCAGGCTGACGCAAGGCGGAGGTAAAAACATCTAATCTAGCGGCTCTTAATCCTATTACCTCTCGTTGAATGAAGGTATCTGTAGCTCGTGGATAACTACTTGTAAAATAACTAATTCGCATTTCTTTATTCTTAAAAGATAAAAAATTTCTGGGCTTGCTTATACTTCAGTTAGTCTTGATGACTTTTGCTGGAATGCCCACCGCAGTAGAATTGGCAGGAATGTCTTCGAGTACTACGGACATGGCTCCAATTTTCACATTGTTACCGATTCGAACCCCACCTAGTATCTGGGCATATGCACCAATATCCACGTTATCACCTATGACTGGCAATGCACCATCTTCATGTCTATTACCAATTGTCACGCCCTGTCTCAGGGTGCAGTTTTTACCAATAATTGCACCCGAGTTAATGAAAATATTACCGAAATGCCATATTCTTAAACCAGGCCCAACATTGGCCCCTTTCGGTAAACTAATACCAGTGAGCGTCTCTATTGCCCGAAATAAAAACCAATAGAGGCTTAGTTGCAAGGGCTTAATAATTCCATTACTTTGGGAGTCAATTTGCCTGCCCCATCGATATAGTTTAATTGCCCAAATTGATTGCTCCTTGAGAAATGGCCTTGGTGGATATCTATTTAAATCTTCTTCAAAGAATAAATCTTTCACGAAAAGAGGCCTCTTAATTTTAACTAATGCTAAGACTTATTTGCTTTTGAGTTTGTGGCATGGCTAATAGCAACGCCTATGAAAAACCACATATACCACTCATAAACCGAGTAATCCAACATATTGTCTGAGAAGCATTCAAACATAAATTCCACCAGCAGAACAACCAAGGTAAATATTAATAGCTTGTCCCTTGCGTAAAGGCTGACAATTGTTTTTAAGTTTGTATAAATTAGAAATAGAAAAGCCAATAAGCCCAATACCCCCAACTCAAAAAACATTTGAACGTACACGCTATGAGCATTAATTTCAGTTTGAAATAGTTCAAAAGCATTCGCCATAACAAATTTGGGAGAAAAATGTACGAATGATGCTATTCCGTAACCTGTTAAATAATGGCTCTCAGACATCCAATGTATAGCGTTTTTCCAAGTGCTAGTTCTCCAAGCAAAAGAGTTTAGACGCTGGTATCCACCGCCGTAATCATTACCTTTTTGTAAGTCTAACAACCTATCCTGAACATCAGGAATAAGTAAAGCAAGAAACGGCGCTGCAATTACTACAATTAAAAACTTTCTGTCGTAGAAGAAAGCATACACAAAGAAAAATAAATAAGTCGCGACCCAAGCGGCTCGCGTCTTTGTCATCACTAACATACCTAAAAGAACAAGAATGTAGAACGGTAGTAATTTTATAAGCTTGGCCGATACATTAAATGGTTTAGCTTTTAGAGTATAAAAAGAAACCGTAATCGCCAGAGCTAAATAAAATGCCAAAGAGTTAGGATGTTTAAAAGTAGCCTGAACTCTTAAGCCTTCTTCAATACTAAATCTAGCCCCACCTCCACCAACCAGGAGGCTAAATAAACCATAAGCAACAGGTATGATCGACGAATAAATAATAATTGTCAGCCATTTACCTAAATCGCCTTCATTTTTTGTTGACGAAAGGCCCATGTATAACATGGAGCCATAGGAAACTATGATGAGAAAAACCTTAAAGCTTGCTAAGAATACAGGAGAGTAAAAAAGGGAAAAAAATGCGAGTGATAAATAAATCAGCCATGACTTTTGCATGCGATTTAAATTTACATCTAACTTTACCGGCTTATCTAAAAAAGTCAAAAGAGCAATAAAAATAACGAGAGCATTAAGAACAGCCCCTAAACCAAAGTTACCTAATTTCATTGCATCAAAAGGTGCATCAAGTGATGCCCGTATTAATACAACAAACGCAAAGAAAAGATGACGGTCCGCAAGAAAAAAGAGTCCAATAATAAACAATATAGGGAGAGCTAATAAATATGTGTAGTGTTCACCAATCAAATTAATCAGTGCTAAGGACGTCAATCCGAAGAAAACAGCTGATAGAGCAGCCAGCAAAAAGAATACAATTTTAGATTTATTTGTCATTTAATTTGTAACATTCTTAATGAATATTCTCTTTGAAATTGAACATCAACAATTGTTGAAAATAAGCTCAATGCAATTAACCGTTATTGTATATTTGCAATACACCAACTACTGACTTGGCTTCATCAACCACCACCATAGAGTTGATTTTGTGGGCCTGCATAATTTCTTCTGCAGCTGAAAACATTTCATCCTGGTGGATTGTTTTCGGTGATAGCGTCATGAATTCAGAGGCTTTTAATGCGATTGGATTCTCAAAGTTATTGAGCGCTCTACGCAGGTCACCATCAGTAATAATACCGCTTAACTGATCATTATCAATAATAATCGCAAGACCAAGCCTGCCCTGATTCATGACACTTACCACATCCCGGAAGCTTGCATGGGACCCGCAAACTGGCAAATCTTTGCTACGCATCACCTCATGCACCTTGGTAAGGAGTTTCCTGCCCAAGCTACCGCCCGGGTGAAACCGGGCAAAGTCTTCTGGCATAAATTGTTTAAGGGTCGATAATGTGACCGCTAACGCATCGCCCATAACGAGTGTCGCTGTCGTCGAGCTTGTAGGGGCCAGGTTGTTATTGCAAGCCTCTTTCGCAACGGCAATGTTTAAAACAGCGTGTGCATTACGTGCCAGCGTAGATTGCGGATTACCGGTGAGGGCAATTATTTTGTTTTTTTGCCAAGTTAAAAACGGGATGATTCTAATCAGCTCTTCTGTCTCGCCACTATTAGAAATTAATAATGTCACATCGCCTGGCTGGATCATGCCTAAATCCCCATGAAACGCTTCACCAGGGTGCACATAAAAAGAAGCAGTACCAGTGGATGCCAGTGTCGCTGCAATTTTTTTGCCAATAATGCCAGACTTACCCATGCCGATAATAATGAATCGACCACTGCTTTCCAGCACCAATTGCACGGCTTTGGCAAACTCGGCATCCAGTTCGCTGGCGATCTGCTGCAAGCTTTCGATCTCTGTGTTAAAGACCGTTTTAGCGATTTCCAAGATATGGGACTCGCTGGCGGCTTTGGGTAATAATTTATTCATACTAACGATCGGCTTCTAAAGTTGAAAATTACGCTTGGCTTATTGCACCATCATGTCCATGATTTTCGCATAACCATCTGTCGTGGAAAGCACCTCATAGAGCCCTTTGGCGACCAATATTGCATCGCTGGCCTCCCTGAATGCACCGTGACCACCGTTTAACTTCAATACATGGGTTGCATGCTGTTTCACATATTCGGCTGCATCCCCTACTGCAAAACAGACGCCACAGGCCTTAAAGGCAGGTAAATCTATCGAGTCATCGCCCAATGTGGCCGTCTCTTGCTTGGTGACACCACAGTCTTGCATCAGGTCGTTACACACCTGGAACTTGTCCTTTACCCCAAGTTTGAAACGTGTAATGCCAAGGTCTGCAATCCGTTTTCTCAGCACGGCAGAATCGCGTCCAGAAACCACAGCTACCTGAACCCCTAATTCGATCAACATACGAATGCCTAGGCCATCACGTACATGGAAGCGTTTGATAAACTCACCATCCTGGTTGTAGTACAGCCCGCCGTCAGTGAGCACCCCATCGACATCGGTAATCACCAATTTGATTTTTGCCAATGGGTTTTCTGGAGGAGCTACACTTTGCCCGGTAAGCATTGCTTCAACCATCTTGAGATCTTGGGGAGTGTCGACACCAGGGCCAGTTTCCTCTACCGTCAATGCCTGTATGGGGATGCCCGCTTCAAGCAAGCGTAATTGCTCTAATGACTCTGCATTTTCCAGGCCGGAGAACGGTAGCTCATAAAAATGCTCAAGCACCTGTTTTTTATAAGCATAAACCCCGACATGTTTGTAATAAGTGGCGTGCTCTGCATGACGCGGATATGGGATTGGTGAGCGGCTAAAATACAATGCTTGCTTGTGCTGATTTAAAACCACTTTCACAAAATTTGGATTTTTTGCCTCTTCTGCATGAATGGCATGACATAACGTTGCCACTTGCGTTTCAGGCAGGCCAAGTTGAGCCACCAGCAAGGCAATATCCTCTGGGCGAATCAGTGGCTCATCCCCTTGCACATTAATATAAGCATCTGCAGGGTATGCTTTCATAACCTCGATTAAACGGTCGGTGCCTGATTGGTGATGCTCAGAAGTCATCATTGCTTTACCGCCAAATTGCTCTACAGCTTCAAGAATGCGAGCATCGTCAGTAGCCACGACAACGTCAGCAATGCCTTGCACCTGCTTAGCACGCTCATATACATGCTGAACCATAGGCTTGCCCAATAACATTGCCAACGGTTTGGCCGGAAAACGTGTAGATGCATACCTCGCTGGTATGACAATGATAATCTTCTGTTGCATACTCATTAGCTACTTAATCGATATTCAAAACTGGGAATGATTTAACCAACTGGTCAATCTGTTTCACCTGAGACAAGAACTCTTCAAGCAAAGCAATTGGCAACGCACTTGGGCCATCGCATTTTGCTTCGTTCGGATTAGGGTGCGCCTCCAGGAATAAGCCAGCCAGCTTTGTCGACATGCCAGACAAAGCAAGATCAACCACCTGCTGACGGCGACCGCCAGAAGCTGCGCCTAATGAATCGCGTTGTTGAAGTGCATGCGTCACATCAAAAATAATCGGCACATTCGGGCATACTTTTTTCATCACCCCGAAGCCCAGCATATCGACCACCAGATTATCGTAACCAAAGGCCGTGCCGCGCTCACATAAAATCACATTCTCATTACCGCCCTCTTTGAATTTGTCGACGATATTAACCATCTGATGTGGGCTCAGAAATTGTGGTTTTTTAATATTGATCGGCTTACCTGTTTTGGCTAATGCAACCACCAAATCAGTTTGGCGTGCCAGGAAAGCTGGCAGCTGCAATACGTCACATACTTCAGCCACTGGTGCCGCTTGCCATGGCTCATGTACATCAGTAATCACCGGCACATTGAATTCTTTTTTAACGGCCTGAAATATCTTCATGCCCTCTTCTAATCCTGTGCCGCGGAAAGATTTAATAGAGGAACGGTTCGCTTTGTCGAAAGAGGCTTTAAACACTAAAGGAATATCAAGCTTTTTAGTGATATTGACATAGTGGTTACATGCATCAAGTGTTGAATCCAAATCTTCAAGCACGTTTATGCCACCAAACAGGACAAATGGCTGATCATTTTCTAATTGTATATTTTGGTTAATTTTCATCAACATTCCTAATTGTGTTAAAAGTTCAAAAGGCAGGGGAGGTCATAAGCCCTCAATTTTTTCAAGAGCTTGATCTAACTCTTCTAGTGCCAATTTAGCACCAAGTGGTGAGAGATGGTCATCGTCATAATAAAGAGGGTGATTGTCCATAGAAGCTAAACAGCGAGTGCCACTTGCAGGACATAACTTCTTAGATGGATAGATTTTAAATAATCGCTCATTCGTTAATAAGTCGAATTTGCGATAAATATCGATAGTTCTCGCCTGAAATTGCATATAATCAGTCGATATATCATGATTTAGCCGATATAACGTCATTGGAACATTTAATCCAACTTCCGGAATAGGATAAACCAAAATTACATTTTTATTGTGATTCAAAAGGTAATTTATTAGTTGCACACTCGTGTCAATTGGAGTGAGGCCTGATAAGGTTTTGTATTGAGGGCGCTCAGGAGCCTCGACGCCCCCCTCACCATTATTAAACTCACTTTGGTTAACCTGTAATGTCCATCGAGCGGAAATAATCACATTTTTAATTGATGGACTTTCCAAAATAAACTTGAGAACTTGGTCGTTAAAGGTGTTACAACTGAAGTTATTATCAACTCTTTCGACTCCAATGCCAGGGGGACATCCGAGATATGTTGCTTGGTATGCTTTCAAATTTCTTTTATTCAGTGCATCAGAAATTGCTGGGGAAATTGCTGATGCATGACTATCTCCGAATAAAATATAGCTTGGTGAATTAATATTGGAACTGCTCCCTAAAACACACATCCTCTTTAACTCAAATTGTTTGTCTTTGCTTGCAGAGCAAACTTCAGCTTTTTTACGACCATCGTAGGACATGCTCATTAGTCGTAAATTTTCTTTTGAAAATCTAGTTGGCATTCCTTGGGTTTGGTAAATGTATCCTGAAACTAATAAAATCAGTAAGGTGGAGATTGCTGCAAATATCCAAATGAATGATTGAGGGACTTTTTTTCTATTCCTGAATGGTGTTTCGACAAACTTCCAGCTTAGGTAAGAACAAATACTAGTTAATACAATTAGTAATAAATAGTTGATTGAAGTCAGTTGTAGTGGAGAAATGTACCTAGCTAAAGCAAAGATTGGTTGATGCCATAAATACAGGCTATAAGAAAGCAGACCAATAAAGATTATTGGCTTTAATGACAACACGCGCGTTGTAAGTGATTCTCTGATACCGGATACACACAACAAAGAAACTAGAAAACTAATAGCAAAAGAATATAAACCGGGTGATGGCAAAGAAACTGCCTCAACTGGAATGGCCATCAATATCACAATAAGCAAGACAGCAGAAACTGAGAGCATATTAATGGCATATTGAGTCATACCTAAGACCCTATTGGTAACACTAGGCATTGTTAGAGCAAGAGTCGCTGATACTCCTAGTAACAACTCAAATGCTCTTGTCGGTAATAAGTAAAAGCTAGCGACAGGTTTTATAAATGATAATGTTTGAGCAAATGCAAGCGACAGAAAAATTAGCAAAAAGATAGTTTTCAGTTTTGTTTTGTTATTTTTAAATCTCAGGAAGAATAAAAGCCAAGGAAAAAAAAGATAGAACTGCTCTTCTACAGATAAACTCCATGTATGTAACAGAGGCTTTAAATTGTTGGATGTATCAAAGTAACTAGATTGCTGCCAAAAATATATATTTGATACAGAGAATAAGGCAGAAATTTGAGACTTACAATACTCAACTAAATCTCGAGGAGCAAGAAGTAACATAGAGGCGAAAGTTACAACCAGCATCATAAAAAATAATGCCGGAAAAATGCGTCTCACTCGCCTTTCATAAAAGCTTGAAAAGCTAACTTGCCCATTGGCCTGAATTTCATCTAACAAGTATGAGCTAATCAGAAATCCGCTTAGCACAAAAAAAATATCAACGCCCAAATACCCTTGAGGTAAAAAAGGTAATTCTGCATGAAAAATTAAAACCGGAATAATTGCCAGTGCCCTTATTCCATCTAGATCTGCTCTATAATTCAAAAGATTATCCCAAGATATTTTTTAATTAATACAATTTACGCCATAGATTGACATCAGGCGAATCAATAAAGAATTCCCTGGATTATTGTCAATAAAGCTAAATACAACCACATTCGGCAACTTTGCCAAGTGTATTAGTGCAGAACTTTGCAAACCATATACCTCAATTGCACTGTTAGGATTTTGTTCTAACTCTCTAATCACATAGTCTTCCGCGATCAAATGTGTTTGAGTGTAGTGAACATTTTTTGCTTTTTGATGAACGTCTCTCGGGTGTGGTAAGAATTCATCAGGCATGACTTCTTGAATTTTATTATTCACTTTACGCCATACCTCTTCATCAGCCTCCGGTGCAGGCCCGATAAATATTCGCTTGATATTCTCATGCTCCCCCTGATGTATGGCTGAAGGCCTCAAAAGGCTGACCTCTTTAACATTGGCACATACATTTTGACTAGCCGGGTAAATGGAGTAATGCTCTTTAGAGCGCTTAACCAGGTCATCAATAGAGTAAAAAACGCCAGTCAGCTTCTCATACACTTTGGCAAAAACACTCTTAGCTCTATGTGGAGAGATGATCTCTTCATATGCAATATTTAGGATTCCATCATCAAAAGTATGCGTTTTGCTCCGGCGAGTGATGGCCAGCAAAATCATTAAATAGGTATTATAGGACGTGGGGAAGTAGACATCCTTAAACTTGGAAAAATAGGCAAATCTGAAAAAAAACTTCCAGCGTTGTATTAATATTTTTATATGTTTGATTGGGCTGTTGATGTGGTCATTGGGCAACAATACAAACTCAGACTCTTTGCAAAAACTAGCCATCTTATTGTAGTAATGCTCTGTTTTTGAGTCACTGTTATACGAAAAATAAACACCTTTATCAAAATGCTGACCCGTGGCTTCAGACACCTTTTCGGTAATTAGAACATGCAAAGGGGTTAAGCAGATACACAATGAATCATGTTGATTTGAAGGTTTTGCCATATCGATGAAGTGCCTAAAATCTATAAATCTTATTCAAGGATTTCTTTTAATCATTTTTTTTAGATACTCTAGCTTTTGGTTGATAAATAACCTGACAAGCAAGAAGTAGATAGAAATACCCACAAAAGCATCTGTTATTAAAATAATGATCTGATTATTAACAATCTGTTTAATTAGGAATTGATCTGCGACACGCACTACTATGCCCATAAATAGTGCAATTGCGATTACACGCATCACAATAATTAACCATTCAGCCGGTTTAATATCGAGCAGTTTGAAGACCAATGACAACGGCAATAAGGCTGATAGCAGTGTTGCAAGGAGATAGCCGCAGATCAGTCCGTTGATTCCAGCAAGACGCATGCCAAAATAGAAGCATATAAAATGAATCACCGCAGCGAGTGATGATGTTAATAGCAAAAAGTTAGCTTTGCCTTTTGCCATGAGCACAGTGGTTAATATGCCTAAAATAGACATGAAAAACCCTACGGGTGCTAAATAACCTAGCATCTCGGCAACAGGTGCCCATTTCGACCCTAGTATGAGATTAATGAACTCTTCTTTAAGTACGAAGATACCAACCATTGTTGGCGCTGTAAAAAAAGCAATAAATCCTAGTGTCTTTAAAAATAAGCTCTTTAGGTACTCATTATCTTCTTGCGATTTACTCATGACTGGATAAAGCGATCTTGCTGCAATCCAGGAGATGTTCTGAATCGGTAGCAGCATGATTTTTGAGGCAATGGAGTAAAAACCTAGTGTTGCAGGCCCAAAGAATTTTCCAATAATGACGGTGTCAAGATTGCGAAACGCATAAGTCACTATCTGAAAGCCTGTCATGTTTGAAGAGAAAATAAAAAGAGTTTTAAACTCACTGTAATTAAAACTAAATACAGGTTTCCACTTAAAGCTGAACAATAACTGCAATGAGGTGAGCAATACAGTCAAAATAGCTTGTATGACTAGGCTGTAAACCCCATAGCCATTGAGTGCCATGGCAACAGCGACTATTACGGCTACAAGGATAGAAATTAACTCTATTCTGGCGACAATATTAAATTTAGATTCTTTTTCTAGAAGCGCCTGATGTATTGCGGTTAAGCTGGAAATTGGGAAGATGAGTGCCGAAATGATCAAAAATTCTTTGAGCGCAGGCTGAGAGAAAAATGCCGCAATAAAGGAAGAGGATAAAGTGACGATTAAAAATAAAAACATGCCGACAAAAATATTGAACCAGAACACGGCTTCAATTTTAGAGGCGGTAATTTGCTTATCCTGAATGATTGCCGCAGTGGTCCCCATGTCTTTAAGCAAGAGGCCAAAGTTTGTGACTACATAAACCAATCCCATTAGCCCATAGTCAGATGGCGCTAATATTCTGGATAACACAAATAAATTGATGAATTGGGAACTTAACTTGGCCAGTTGGGAGATAAGGTTCCATTTAGCATTGGAAATGGCTGACATTGAAACTTAAGACTTTATTTGATTGGGAACGAGTAAGCCTGGCGTTTGCTGTTCTATGGTATCAACAAACTCTTTCAGAAACGCCTCTTGCAGAGCATACGCTTCCGACTGTTTACTCTCGTCTGGGATCACTGATGATACACGCACCAAAATACCGTCATCCAGACGCCGTTCAAGAAGCCCATCCTCGATGATTTTCAGGCGCATTTGCAAGCCAGAGGTCAAGGTGCGGTCACCGACGCGAATCCAGTAGCTCACAGCTTCAAGGTGGTTTTGGCCATAGTAAAGCTGACGTTTACCGATGACAGCAGCGCTACCACTACGCTGCAATGCATCAAATGTAACAGTCGATGTTTTTTGCATTTGATAGCCCTGAGCCGGGTAGCAGATATCCGGCTGATGAATTTTCACATCCTGACGTTGCTCCCTGGCATATGCGAGCGCAACCATGACCTGATGACCGTCGGCATCAGCATAAGTCCGCATCAGGGTGTCATCATATAACTGATTAATGAGGCTTTTTTCATCGCTAACCATGCTTACCTGCGGTGTCGACTGTTGCACCTCTACCCATCCATTAATGACTCTGGGGATATTTTTCTCGAAGTTGCTTTCTGACTTTGCATAATGCTCGTGAGGCTTGAGAATGGTGGCTAGGCCCCAAAAAACAATACTTAACAACAATAGCTGCAAGCCTGTTGCAAGTTTTACCGAAGGCAGTTTTAAGTATAAGTCTTTCATCACGAAGGCTAGTCTTGGCTTAGCAAGCTGTTAAGTTTGAATTTTTCGGCAATTTTCTGAATCAGTGAGTCAATCACAATAATCAAAATAAGTGCTGTCAGGAAAAGAATCATGCCAGAGAAATTATGCAAAAAGCCCTGCCCTGCTTCATCCCCCATATGAAACGTAATTAACGCCAAAGTACACACCCGTAATACATTAGAGGTGAAAGAAATCGGTACGATGAGTACGGCAAGCAGCACATTGCGCCAAAAAGCCTGATGATTAATCACATTGATATAGAGCAATCCAGCGTAAACAGGGAGTTGAGGCCAGCACACGCATCGGCCACCAGCAACTTGTATTGGCCTATCTGCAAAATAACGCCTGAACGTGCAATCGGGTAATCCAACGCATACAACAGATGATCAGCTGCAAAGGAAACGGCTATCTTCATTGGTTGGGTCAATGTGTCAATCACTGACGCTGGCCAAGGAATAAGGAATACAAAAAAGAACAGTGCAAACCAGTATTTAACAGCAATGTGAGCGCCAAATACAATGCAAATCAAGCCGCAGAGGATAAACACCAGAGACAAAATAGAGATGATGTAAACACTCTGTGAGTAGCCTATAAGATATAAGCTTGCCCCTAATATAATCATCGGCCAGCCAAGTAAAGGCGCTGGTTTAAAGGTTTGCGGTTTCTCTAGAATTTGTCTGGTTTTAAAATAAAAAAACCAGAGGCCAATACCCAATACAATCGGACCATGGGACTGTGTGTCCGAGTTCCAGACGGTCACAAACAAATCATGGAATACTGGTACATATAACACCAATAGCGACAGCAATACGGCGATATAGCCGAAGAGCTTCTGGTTTGCCCCTGATGGACTTGTGGCTTGAGACACTGACATCTTAGTTTGTATTCAAAGCAATTTGCACATCAATGCCCAGGCTACGGCAAGCCTCGTAAGCCTCTTGAGTATCTTTAAGCGCTGTTTTGTTTTGCTGTGTGGAAATCAGTACACCACCGACCTTTTTCGCCACAATCTGTGCATCTGAAGATTGCAACAATGGCGACGTATCGATAATGATGACATCATAGTGGTCGGCAAAACCTTGCAACAACTCATCGAGCGCTTCTTTGTTCAGCAGCTCTTGCGGATTAGGTGGCGTTGCGCCTGCTGTCAAAATGCTCAGGTTGAGCAAGGATGGGATTCTGACCACAACGTCGGTTGTGGCGCGGCCAACCAGAATATCTGATAAGCCATGGTGATTATTTAACTTAAACAGCTTGTGCTGTGAAGGGTCTCTGAGGTTGGCATCAATCAATAAGGTACGCTCACCTAGTTGAGAGAACACCACTGCCAGATTGGAAGCGAGTAAACTTGCGCCATCGGCCTCTTTGGCTGATGAAACTGCGATGGTTTTAAATCCGCGCTCGAACCAGCGTAAAATTAATTGCGTACGCAGCGAACGCAGTGACTCAACCTGTTTTGAGAATGGATCAAATGCGGCAACCAGTCCTGTATTAAACGAGGCTTTGTCCGGGGTGATGTAAGGGTAATCAAACTGATAGGACAGCGCCTGATTAATGTCTTCTATCGAAACAAAACCGAGTGCCAGGGCAGCCTCACCAAAGCGCATGGACTTTTCTTTTTGAAATTTCAGAATGCGCTCGGCATCTTTATCAGTGATTTTCCCCATATCAAGTAACAAATGCCCGATACTGGAAGAGACGGTTTTCAAGGGCGCTTTGTTCTCTGTTTCAATAATATTCATACGCAATCACTTTGTGCCTGATAAATTGTTTTTAAAACATCAGCTAAAACTAGGCTGACTTGATGGTGTATTCAAACACTGGAATCTCACCCAGCGTCAAAAGATCATCCCTGCTGCGAACACGGCGATCCAGCATTTCTGCTAACAGAGCAAATAAGCAACCCAGCAGTACGCCGATAACCATTGAGAATGGTGCGATTAAAAACAGGCTGGGATTGCTTGGTTCTAATGGTGGAACCGCTGTCTCAAGTACCGAGATATCGCCTTGATTAGATTGACCCTCTAGCGCAGTCTGGCTAAAACGGTTGTTCACAGACTCCAGTGCATTCTGCGCAATTTGTACTTCTTTCTCCAAAATGCTCAAATCGGATCTAAAACGATTCAGATCAAGCACTTTTTGCTTTTGCTTTTCGAGCTGGAACTTCAAATCACTTAAGCGGTTTGAATTGATGCTGGCACTGTTGCCTAAGCTCACCACTGTGCGGTCAATTTCAGTATTCAACTGACTCTTGATTTTATTAACCTCAGCTTCCGCTGCAATATACATCGGGTGGTTTTTACTATAACGCTGCCCCATTTCCGCAAGTTTTGATTCAGCAGTGATTAAGCTCATACGCATATTCTGAATCACAGGATTCTGAACAACATCTGGTGAGTCACTCATGTTTTTTGAAGCATCATTACGACGAGAGTTAGCATCTATCGATTGTGACTGTGCCATGCTGTATTGCGTGGACAAATCTCTCAGCTTAGAGCTTTCAACGTCGAATGAATCTTGAATGCTGGTAAGACCATGTTTTTGCTGATACTCGGCCAGTTTGTCCTGTGCCTGTTGCACGTTTTCACGTAAGGCCTTTGTTTGTTGAGATAAATATTGTGAGGCTTTGATCGCTGGGTCGATTTTAAGCTTCAAGCTCAAATTGATATAAGACTCCGCAAATGCATTCGCCATCGTCGCCGCAAATACCGGATCCACACCTTTATAGCCTATGCTGATGACACTGCTTTCCTTGGAAGGCAAAATAGTCAGTTTTTGCTGTAACAAATCCGCCAACCACTCATTGATGTCAGCTTGTTTACCCTCTGTGGCATGTGCAAATTGCTCTTGGAGCGATTTAACTTCTGCCAAACGCAAACGCTTAATCACATCCAGAGTCACATTTTTACTCTGAATGATCTCTACTTGTGTAGCCATGTAGCCAGGCATTAATTGCGCTGGCATAGCCATGCCGGTCACTGGATCAACCCCTTTATAATTCAAAATGACTGTCGTCGCTGCTTTATAGCTTTTAGGGAATAACAAGCTGACCAGGCTGGCTGTCAACAAGGTAATCACAGCTACCAGCAAAATCATTTTATAGCGTGCCTTTAAAATCAGCACCAACTGAGATAAGTTCATAGTCAACCTTTAAATTTACAACAGACTTTCTTCAATAAACAACACATCTTCATCTTGTAAAGTTGCGGTGAGTTCAGGGCTTTGTTTCACAGTGGAGCCTTCGGCATTTTTTCTATGCAACTTGACTGAGCGCTGGGTACCACGTACGGTCAAACCACCCGCTTTAGCAATGCCTTGCATCACAGTCATGTTTTTATCAATTTTGTACATGCCCGGACGTTGCACTTCGCCATAAACATAGACTTGCGGCGCTTTAGGCACGTACACGACATCGCCTGGCTGAAGGTCTTTATTCAATGCGTTGGATGGGGATCTAAATAGTTCATCAATATTGATTTCCTGTGTGACAGGCGTACCGGATCGTGCTGATGTAAAAAACAGGGTCTCGCCCGCATTTTCAGTGGCGCCGCCAGCTAATGCGACGAAATCGCTGATTTTGCGCGTGCCACCCTGAATACCGTATTTGCCCGGGCGTAACACCTGACCAACAACAGCGACATCACGTGTACTGATATAGATGGTTTCCCCACCAGTCAGGCGAACATCCTGATCGTTGACGTTGCGACGCTCGATGACTTCATTTAAATCATATTCGCTACGTTTGTCACCGCGCACCACCGTGATAATCTCTGAGGCATCTGGTACTAAACCACCAGCCTCAGCCAAAATATCTTTTACATCGGTTGGCCTGGTCACCGGATAGCGTCCTGGCTTGGGCACACCGCCCAGGACAGAAACCGACTTACTCATAAACTCAAGCACCAACACAGATACCTGAGGATTCGCAATAAATCCACCACGTTTCAACTGCTCAGCAATGCGTTTTTCACTTTCGATGGTAGTGAGGCCGCCTACTTTTACTTCGCCGATGAGCGGCATCGTCAGTACACCGTCCTCAGAAACCCTGGTTTCCCTGGTCAGTTCAGCATCCCCATAAACCACCACCCTGACATAGTCACCTGCCCCCAAGGTGTAGTCGGCATGGGCAACCATACTGATCAGAAATAAAAATATAGCAGCGAAGTAATTTCTAAAATTCATCATAAGTGAACACTCTTTGTGGTAATTAAATCTATGTATTACGGCGATAATAATGCATTACTGAACGGACCTACAGCACACTATAACTTAAATGATTCGCTACGTGTCATTGCTTATTCAGTTTGGCATCCACGACTTCGATACTGGAAAGCGCTTTTAGTCTGGCAACTTCCTTGGCAATAAATGCCTGCTGTTTTTGCTGGTTAAGCAATCTCTCCGCCAGCAAATGTGCATGCTCTGCTGACATTGGCTGCTCAGTAATATCGTCGATTGACTTTACAATAATATTATTGTGATTGTGCAAAAAAAGTAAATCACCTTTTTTCATAGACTTTATTTTACTGAGCACTGGCTCTGGCAATCTATCCGTCACGAACTGACTAGCCCCGGTTTCGTAATGAATACCTTTGGTGTCTAATGCGGCCTGTACATCCTGCAGAGTGACAGCGTCTTTTTCCAGCGAAGCCAAATCAAGCGATGCAACATCGTTTGAGAAAACCACATCTTGCATTTTGAACACCTTGCGATGCCTGAACTTTTCAGGATGCGAGTCAATATATGTGTTGATATCGCTTTCAGATGCTGTTGCGATTTTCGCCAGCTTTTTGGACAAATAGGCCTGAGCGTAAATTTTTGCTTTTGCAGACTCTACCGCCTGCACTACTTCAGGCGTTCTTTCCAGATCAAGCTTTATCGCTTCCTGCACCAGCAATTGGCGATCGATTAAACCCGCCAGTAACTTCCGGGCGGCATCCTGATCATTCTCATGTTGCTGCGCGCCTTTAAGTTCGCTTTGCAAGGCAAACGCAGTGACTTCATCACCATTCACCGTGGCTAACACTTGAGAGCCATGATTAGGATTATTTTGCCCGGAACAACTTGCCAGCATCAAAAGACAGAAATTTGTAATTATTTTTTTCATTCTGAAGTGATTATCTATTCAAATGCTACCAATAGATTTTCAGTTTAAATCTTCAAATCAACCATCAAACTGGTCGTCAAATCGTCGTAATCAAAATTGTTAAAAGCAGAACTTGCGTTTCTACTTGACTTGATAGAACTGAGAGTAAAGCCGATATTCTTTATTGGCCTCCATGTCACCGAACCCGACACACTCTGTTCATCATCACTCCTGTTTGCCAAACCAGGAGTGATGCCTTGCCTAAAGTCTCTCTGAGCCAACCGGCCATTCAGCATAAAAGTAATTTTATCTGAAAATAAATAGCTTAAACCGATATTTGCGGAATCTGTAACACTGTAAGTGCTGTAGTTTGTTTCAAATGGGCTCGCAGTTCTAGTAAGGTCAAGATTAGCTCTGATTTTTCCAGTCAGAAGTAAGTCATACTTTATGTATCCGATCCACACATCATAATTTCTAACGGTAAAGTTGTCATAATCACGTGATAGATGTGCCAACTTACTGCTCAAGTTACTTTTGCCTGTAGCTTTTAAAACAAAATCCAGCTCATACTCATTTTCACTGAAGCCATTATCGAATAGTGAGAATGAGTTCAATGCTCGATCAAATTGACCATTTCGCTTGTGCCCAAGAAAACTTAAATTACTCCCAGATGCAAAACTGTAACGAGCGCCATAATCAAAAGCCGTTGAGTTATATTCAGCAATTGCATTAAAAGTTTGACTGTTTGTCACATCAGTCTCTGTTAAACCACCAATCAAAGCCCAAACTTTATATGGTGAATATTCCGCTCTAAATTGACTAATATCTATTGTTCTGATGTTTTGCGTGAACGATCGAAAGTCACTAAATCCATTTAACGTTTTATTGCGGCTGGTGGTCAAGCTACCTGTTAGAGAGGGCGTTAAAGACCATAGCCATTTTGCATCATAGTTTAAAGCTTCAAAGTCCAAAAAGTCGTTGGTTTGATATTTATAGTCAACGTAGGACACATCCACAATAAATCTTTGTAATGAATATGTTTTATCTAGCTTAACACCTGCTGTAGAGGTTGTAATCTGGTCAGAACTTTGATTATTCTTAACCCTAAACAGGTTGTCATCATAAGCTCTGTTGATGGAAGTGCTAAATTGTATCGTATCAAACTCATCAGCGGTGACTGTTAATGGCAGTGCACTCAGGCTAAGTGTAAGCCAGTAATGGATGGAGCGTTTAATTTTTACTTTGGGAGATTGCTTGCAGGATGACATTTGTTTAAGCAACAGTAAATTGATGTTTGGATACATTCTAACCCGTAAACATACATTTAATGCTAGAGAAATTTAACTTTTTAGTAATACTTGCATAATCAGCAAAAGCGACTACTTAGTTTACCTTGACGACCAAGACATTTATATGACATCGGCACTGATTTTTAATGGCCATTCGCTGATTGCCGTTAAGGCTGAATTTAGTTACACTCAGAGTGCTATTTTGAATTAAATAATTATGAAAAAAACTATCAGGCCGCCAATCAGAACCATCTCAGGGTTATCCTCAGGGCCCAGAAGCCCGCTTTACTTCGTTGAATCTATTGTAGAGCCTCTCGTTTTAGTATTTTTCATGTGGGGCATTTTTATTTATTTTGAAGATAGAATCCCTATCTCCATCTTTTTTACCTCCATCCTGTTATTTTCAGTCACCTTTCCCAGTGGTGCAAAAATTCGCCTCGGCTTCTGGAAGATGGTCAGGGATGTCATTTTTCAATGGCTGTTACTGGCTGGCATGGTCCTTATTTTTGCCCGCATCACAGGCTATATCACGCTTTACACCCCTGAAATCATATATACCTGGTTAATCGGTACGCCGATTGCACAAATTCTGGCACTGACCGCGCTCAAGGAGTTGTCACCATTTTTTATCAGCCTGCAGGGCCCAACCAAAAATGCTGTGATTATCGGCCTCAATGAGCAGGGTCTGGCAGTTGCCAATAACTTGCTGGCAGACGAGTATAGCCGTGTAAATGTATTGGGCTTCTTTGAAGACCGGGCACCCGAGCGTACGCCGCAAGACCACGGCTTTGACATTCTGGGAGCGTTGACAGATATCCCGGCCTACTGCAAAGATCATCAAATTCATACTATTTATATTGCGCTGCCAATGTCCAGCCATCCTCGCATCTTGAAGTTGCTGGATGATTTGAAAGACACGACGGCCTCTATTTACTTTGTACCGGATATTTTTGTCACCGACCTGATTCAAGGCAGAGTCTCTGATGTGAATGGTATTCCTGTAGTTTCGGTATGTGAAACGCCTTTTACTGGTGTAGATGGCCTGATTAAGCGTACAGCAGACATCTTGTTCTCGCTGTTTGTGCTGATTCTGATTTCGCCGATTTTGTTAGGGATTGCCGCGGCAGTAAAACTCACCTCTCCCGGCCCTATCATTTTCAAGCAGCGCCGCTATGGCCTGGATGGGCAACAAATTCTTGTCTACAAGTTCCGCTCGATGACTGTGACGGAAGATGGCGGCACCGTGACTCAAGCGACCAGGAATGATCAGCGTATTACGCCGTTGGGCGCATTTTTACGCAAGTCGTCATTGGATGAGCTGCCGCAGTTCATTAACGTGCTGCAAGGCCGTATGAGTGTGGTGGGCCCGCGCCCGCATGCGGTTGCCCATAACGAAGAATACCGCAAGCTGATTAAAGGCTATATGGTGCGGCATAAAGTGAAACCAGGAATTACTGGCTGGGCACAGGTCAACGGCTTCCGTGGTGAGACGGATACTTTAGAGAAAATGGAACAGCGCGTTCACTATGACCTTGAGTACCTGCGTAACTGGAGTCCTCGTCTGGATATGCTCATCGTGGCAAAAACGGCCTGGTTAACCATCGTCGGCCAAGATGGCGCTTACTAGATAATAAAAAAACCGGACAATGTCCGGTTTTTTTATGACGGCGTATGCTGCTGTATCATTATTAATCCCTGCGCTACCCAATCCTCACGCAAGCAATCCAGCACCTGCACATCGTCCATGCCGCGTAGCCAGGTAAGCTGGCGTTTGGCAAGTTGGCGCGTGGCGTAGACGCCATGCTCTCCCAAAGTGGGTAAGTCGATGTCGCCGTTTAAATATTGTAACGCCTGGCGGTAGCCGACGCAGCGCATACTGGGGCTATCTACGGTTAATTGCGGATATTTAATCAACAGGTGTTTTACTTCATCGACAAAGCCCTGCTCTAGCATGCTTTGAAAACGTTGCGCAATCCGTTGGTGCAACACGCTGCGCTCGCTGGGCATCAAGGCGAGTTTAAGGATATTAAAAGGCAGTGAGATTTTTTGCGATTGGGCGCGTAATACGCTCATGGGTTTGCCACTAATGCGGTAGACCTCTAATGCACGCTCAATACGCTGCGAGTCGGTGGTATGTATCTTCGCCGCCACGGCCGGGTCGATGCTGGCCAATTGCGCATGCATCGCAGGCCAGCCTAAGGCATTTGCCTCAGCTTCAATCTGAGCGCGGATAGCGACATCGGCTTCTGGCAAATCGCTGAGGCCATGCTGCAAAGCGTTGAAATACAGCATGGTGCCGCCGACCAGCACCGGGATACGACCGTTTGCCGTCGCCGTGTGCATCAGCGCCAAGGCGTCTTTAGCAAATTGCGCGGCAGAATACTGTTCTAGCGGCGAAATCAGGTCTATTAAGTGATGCGGCGCCAGGCGTAATGTGTCGGCATCCGGTTTGGCGGTGCCGATATCCATATCGCGATAGACCAATGCCGAATCGACACTGATGATGTCGACGGGAAAGCGTTCACACAAGGCAATGGTGGCCGCCGTTTTGCCGCTGGCGGTGGGGCCCATTAAGAAGATGGCTGGCGGCAAATGGGTGGCGGTCATACAGCGTGGAGCATCAACAAGCAGGTATCAACTGGATTAATCGTATTTAACGTAGCTAAAGCGTAAGTCACTCTGCGGCGTGCCTTCCAGGGCTGATCCGGCTTGTAATTGTGGTTGCCATTGCACGACTTCTTCAATTTTACGGGCGAGTTCGATGTCTTTCATGGTGATGCCTTTGGCGCTGTGCGTGCACAGTTTGACGATGACAAAGGCATAAGAAACGGTTAAATCAGGATGGTGCCAGGCGGCTTCAGCCAGGTGACCGACGGTATTGACGACCATCAGTGTGCCTTTCCAGCTATTGGTTTTGTATTTGCGGCGTATCCAGCCGTCTTCAAAGACCCAATGGGGTAAAGACTCAGTTAAATGCTGTTGCAGTTCCTGTTCTGTGAGCACTTGGTCGGTCATGGCATCCTCCTGATAATACGTGCATTAAAACCATGCAGTATACCTCAGCTATGCCGACTGACTTAAGAGAAACCGGCAGGATTGCTTGTTGCCAGCTGTGAGAGCATGGCCGTGATCACAGTGAGATCGGCACTGGTACCCGGATTGAGCTTATTCTGCTTGAGCACCGCATCCCATTGCAGCAAGTCCGGCATGTAGTGTTTGGGATTCTCCAGCGCCTGAAAAGCCTGGTAATGCGTGGTAGCAAGCTGTTGGACCTCTGCGGCTGTCGCCGCCCCATACTTGCGGGCAATATGGCTGTCCGGCACGCTGGCCAGCCAATACAAGTAAACCGCCGTCAGTGCCCAGGCTGGCCGCTGCCAGCGCTGACACAGCGCATGGTAAAGAGGTATGGCGGCTGAAAAAATCTGGACATAGCCATCTACATACTGGCGCGCCACCATGTCGCTCCCGCTGGCCAATTGCATGGCCTCCAGCAAGGTGATTTGGGGTGCCTGTGCCACATCGTGCTCATCGCGCTGGCCCATGCCCGCTGGGCTGACCAGCCGGATACCTTCATATACCAGGGCCGCATCATCCACCGTTGTTTGTTGCAACACTTGCTGCAAGCTTGCTTGCAGTGCCATCCCGGGATATTGCAAACTGGCCTGTACGGCTGGCGCAGCAAGCAGGATGATTCCCAAATTGGTATTACATCCCACTTTTGCGTGGGTGGCTTGCAAGGCGTGCAAAATGCGCTGACCCAAGCTGCGTACACCAAATATAGTGTCATCACATAAGGCTGGCGCCGACACCTCGGCACTGCTAATAAAGTCCTGCACCTGCATGCCATGGCCGTCGGCAAAAATATGTACATTGCCGGGTTTTAATGCTTCCAGCTCCGCTAAGCACGCTTGCTGGTAGGCCTGTTGTAGTAAAGTCGTCATACCAAGGTCCTAGCTGTATCCGCCTGCAGCAATAAATCATTCACCAACACATCGGCAATTTCTACGCTGGTCACTGTTTGCAGGCCGCGCCAGGCCGGAATACTGTTCACTTCGATCACCCACAGTTTGCCATCGCGGTCACGCATCACATCCACGCCAGCATAATCAATCCCTATTGCCTTGGCAGCCAGGACGCCAATGTCAGCCACATCCAGCTCATCACAGGCCGTGCAGCGCGCACCACGCGCCACATTGTGCAACCAGCTATCCCCTTGCCGCTTCATCACGGCAATCGGTTCGCCACGCACCACAAATACCCGGTAATCATGCTGGTAGGCACCGCAATCAATTTTCTCTTGCAGATAATAAACGCCATCGACAAACATATCTTGCGGTAGCGCAAATTGCGCGCGCTGTTCAATTAATCGCACGCCTTTGCCCTGTGAGCCAAACAGCGGCTTGATCACCAGTGTTTTTCCATTATCCAGCGCCTGCTGCATGAGCGCATGCGCAATGTGCCGGTGCTCGCACACCCAGGTCGTCGGTGTTGCGACGCCCTGCTCTGCCAGCAACTGGCTGGTCAGGCCTTTATCGACGGTCGTTTCAATGGCTCTGGCATGGTTGTAAATCGTCATGCCTTGCCGTTGCAAGGTATGCAACAGATTCATGCGCGTAATGATTTGCTGCGTGGAGCCGGCAGCGACCCCACGTACAAACGCCATAGGCGCTGCTTGCGTTAATCCGGGAATATGCACTTGCACCGACTGATTGACGATGCTGACGTAACAGCTATCCAAGGAGACCATCAACGCTTGCCAGCCACGCCGCGCAAATGCCTGCGCCAATGACTGTCCGTGCCAGCCGCCTGCTTGGGCGACTTCGTCGGTGAAAATAGGAACAACCTTCATGTCAGCTCTAAAGAAATCACGCGGGAACAGTGCATGGCATGCATTGATTCCCGCGTGAAAATGATTTTTATAAGACTTTAAGTTTAACCGCCAAATGACTGATTCAAAAGGTCTTCATTAAATTTACCAGCAAAGAATGTCTTGCCGGACTTGAGGTTGGTCACGCTGACTTTGGCTGGCGAGAATAACATTGGGTCTATCTGGTAGAAGTCCATGTTCACGGCTTTAAACACTTCAGCAAATGGACGGCCATAGTCTTTAGACGCAGAAGAAGGTAATTGTTTGGCCAGTTGCTCTGCTGCTGCATCGTCAGCATTGACGAACAACTGCACGAAGCCGCCAAACAGGATGGCATCATTGGTGCGCCCCATGCCGACAATAAAGTCTGGTGAGGGGGCAGGCACTGGCGCAACGCCATAACCATCAACAATCGCATCCAGGTCAAAATGCAGGGTATGGCATTTGTGCAGCGCCACTTCGAGTACGCGCGCAGTCACCTGCAAAGAGCCTGCAACACTGCGTGTCGGTGTCAGGATAAAGGTCAACTTATCGGCTGGCAAACCGGTATCCCTGGCCACTTTCTCAATGACTTGCACCGGCGGCACTTTATCAGTTTCGAGCACCAAGACGGTTTGTTCGCCTTTGTCGCTATAGTGAATGTCTTTAAACACTTCTTCGCGCTGCGCAATCGAGCGTGCCGGGCCGCTACCCAGTGAGAAAAACTTCTCGTGTGACAATGCCCAGCCGGCATACTGGCTACCTAAACACGCAATCACTGGCTGTTTGGCCGTCACGACAACGCTCAGTGGCCAATTGGCAAACTGAGGCACTTGTTGCAAAGTGACACTCCCTAGTCCGCCCATGCAGATTTCGGCAATAATACGCCCCGCCTCTAACCCACCTGGCACCTGAATACCGGCGTCGATAATGGTCGCACCGCTTTCGTGGGTAGATACCGCACAGCCCAGGGCTGGTGCGTTGGCGATCAAATGTGCGACCAACGGTGCGCTGTATTGTTGAACGCTAATGGATGTTGAATTCGATGCTGTCACAGACATAAGTCCCCCATAATGTTTCTAATCGTGTTTTTCTGTCCTGCAAAGCCTGTAGCACTTCGCTGTCTGAGTGCCCTTCTGCATAGAGGCTGCAAACGGGCTGCCCGGCAGCGATCATACCGCCGCTGGGCCGGTCTTCCAGCCAGTCAGGTAAACTAAACTGGCTTAAATCAATCTCTTTTCGCGCATACGCAATGCAATGACTCGCATGCGTCGTTTGCGATTGCAATACCGGCATGGTTTGATGCTGGCAACTGGCCATATGCATTTGTATCAATGGCAGATGCCTGTACAAGCGCATACTGGCACTCAACCTTGGGTTGACCTCTATGACATGCAAAGTGCCTTCATGCCAAATGGCATCAATACTATTAATGCCCACCAAGCCCAACGCTGGCACTAACGCCTGTAACAGCGTGTTTGCAGCAGCATACAACGCAGCCTCATGTAAGCGCGTTGCACCGGCATAAGCATAGCTATTCACATGTTGCTTGAGCGCATGCACACCAATCAATGTCGCTGCCTGCCCTTGTGCCGCAAATAATATTCCCACTGCCTGCCCTGGCTGAAATGCTTGCCAGTAGCCTGATGCATCTGCATGACTCACCGCCTGCCAATCTTGCACATGGCTGCCGCCACATTGCCCGGCCTGCTTGTACAGCCACCGCCCAGCTACAGGCTTGCTTTCAGCGATCAGCGGCGATTGCACGCCTTGCCTATCGCAACAAGCTTTTAACCATTGCGGATGTTTGACACGACCAACCGTGTCAGGCGTATTTCCAGCAACATTGTAGCGTGCAAACAAGGCGGCATACGCCGCCTGGTTGGCTTCAAAGCCAGAGCCCACTAGTACGGCTTCCGGTTGATATGCGTCCAGCACCTTAAATAACGCGGTCAATGCATCGCCGTCATGTTGCCCGTACAGCCCTGGCCATTGATATACCGCTTCTGCGGCTAGCCGTGTATCGCTATCCGCAAATGCATCCACGGCCAGTACACGCCATCCCTCTTGTTGCGCGATCTGGCTATAGATACGCGCACTATGAGACAAAATGACCAGCCGCAAGAATGACCTTATTCTACGTGAGCACAGGCATACTCATAAGCCTGGTGGTAATCAATGTGCATCGGGCTTTCGCTTTGCAACATTTGCTCCAGCAATTTGTTTTGTGTCACATATTTCAGTTGACCAATCGCCAAGGCGCCAAACCCGGCCACCTGTGTGCCTTCAATCAGGCCACCATTAGAAAAGGTATCCACCCCTTCAATCCCAGACGGTGGTACCGCGTTGACGTCAGCAACCACTTTTAATGATTTGGAGTTGGCAAACTGTTTTACTTCCAATACGCGAATCCCGGCCGGTGTCGCACACAAAGCAACCGTTGCCTCATTCAATACGGCAATTTTTGCGGCCTCGCTGCTACCATCTACCACTTGCAGACTGACGTCATAACTGGAGGATAATTTATCTACATAAGCCTGCATGCTTTCCACACCCGCGTGTGCAACCATGAATACTGTCGCTCCCTGGCGTGCGGCGATGAGGGCGGCGGTAGAGCCGACCGTACCACTGGCACCAAAAATGGCTACTTTTTCCTTGCCCAAGCCGCTCCCGGATTTTTGCAGGTAAAAGTCAACTTTGGCCAGCATGGCCGCGGCGGTGGTAAAAGCACCTGAAGGATCAGAGAACGTATGGCACTCAAATGGTTTGAACATGGCACTGCGTGCCTGTTTTTGCATTTCCAGCGCAACCTGGATATCGCGGCCGCCAAAGAATAAGGCCTGCTGCTTTAAACCGCTAGGACTACGTGAAAAGATCGCATCTTGTGTCAGCGCGACAATTTCATTCAAGGTGACATCAGTGTAGGAGATGATTTTTTCATAGCCCGCATCAAACGCCATATTCACATCGAATGGACTGGCGTTTTTAGCTGCAGTGAACAAATGCATAATACTGGTTTTTTTCATTCTTCCCCCCGGAACAGTGTGTTAACAATACCTTCTGCCAATATACACATTTCCAGACCAGTTCAAAATAAAGAGTAGACCGTGAAAATCATAACTTTTCAAAATTATCTTAAAAAGTTTTAATTTGCCACATCTTCTATCGTGATGCTGGCTGGCTGGTTGACGGCAGCGGTCACCAGGAAACCCAAGGCAGGTTCCCCGGCATAAGTTTCAAGCAATTGCATTTGCATGGCCACCGCTTCCGCACGCGATGGCAACAGCACAAAACCGGTCGGGCCCCATGAGGTTTGGCCGATGCCGGTATATCCCTGCTGTTTGAGCGACTGTAAAATATTGCCCACCGCCTGGCTGGCATAGGCGCCGCCCTGTGCGGGGCCAAAGTAATCCGCATTATATGATTGCAAATCCCCTAAAAACGCACTGAATCCTGCAAAGTCCTGCTCCATTAAGGCAGGTAGCCCCTCACTTAACAATTGCTGCTGAATTGCCTGCGTCGCCGCCAGTGTGGGCGGCACCAGTTCTTTAAAAGCTGTTTTCTCGCCCTGCCCGTGCAAGCCATCACGGCAATTATCAATGATCAGTAAAAAGTGCCAATCCGCAGGAAACGCCTGCTGCACCAGCATGGGCGGTACTACAGTATTTGGTCCGCGTCCGCCATCGACAACCAGTCCACCATGCTCAAAGGTTGCAATACCGATGCCTGAGCGTGCGCCACGCTGATGAACGGCTGCAATCCGCGCTGCATCGACTGGTTGCCCGAGTAAACTATTCACCGCCGCGCCCAGCGCCAAGGCCATTTGCGTGCCCGATCCCAAGCCGCCATGACGTGGGATGGCCTGATGTATGCTGACATTCAGGTCTATTGCAAGCTGGTGTGCATCCAGATGTCGCCGCAAAATGGCGGCAGCCCAAGGGTCCAATGGTGACGACTGAATACCAGGGGTGAGGCTAAGAGAAGTTTGAAATGCATCAATGGCAACACCGACACTGCCGAACTGGCGCTGCGTCTGCTGATTCAGGTTAAAAAAACCGAGATGTAAGCGACCGTAAGTGGTGACACTGACCGTGCGCTCTGCGGGAATAACTGCATTCATGGCGTTTTATTATAGGGATGCTAAAAAAAATGAAATGCCACCCTCACGGCGACGTGACATTAAAACATGATTTTGGCATAATGCCCGATATAAAAGTCATTCTGTAATCAGACGATGTCCGGTAGACAGCCTCTATTTATCGAATTCAATCCATTGCACTCCGCGATAGATTATCACCAGTTTTAAAATAATTAAGGGTTTTATATGGTAAGTCATGTTATTCCATTTGAGAATCTACGAAACACTGATGTGCCGTCTGTAGGCGGCAAAAACGCTTCTCTAGGCGAAATGATCTCTCAACTCACCGCCAAAGGCGTACGCGTACCTACCGGTTTTGCGACCACGGCGGATGCTTATCGTGAGTTTTTGGCGCAAGGTGGATTAAACAACAAAATCAATGACTTGCTGGACAAGCTGAACGCAGACGATACTCAAGAGCTGGCCCGCGTTGGTTCACAGATCCGCCAGTGGATCATGGAAGCCGAGTTTCCACCAGCACTGCAGACAGCGATTGCTGAAAACTATGCCAAACTGATTGAACGATCAGCACAAGGCACTACCTTTGCGGTGCGTTCTTCTGCCACGGCAGAAGACTTGCCAGATGCGTCTTTCGCTGGCCAGCAAGAGTCTTTCCTGAATATCCATGGTCTGGACAACATTAACCATGCGATTAAAGAAGTATTTGCTTCTTTGTATAACGACCGTGCAATCTCCTACCGTGTACACAAAGGCTTTGTACACGCAGATGTGGCCCTGTCTGCAGGCGTACAACAAATGGTGCGTTCAGACATTGGCTGTGCCGGTGTGATGTTTACCATTGACACTGAATCTGGTCACCGTGATGTTGCCTTTATTACTTCATCCTATGGCCTGGGTGAAACTGTGGTGCAAGGTGCTGTGAACCCGGATGAGTTCTATGTACACAAGCCATTGCTGGCACAAGGGAAGCCAGCCATCGTGCGTCGCACCATGGGCTCCAAATTGATCAAAATGGTGTTTTCTGACGCCACCCAAGCGGGTAAATCTACCCACACGGTGGATGTAGATGCGGCAGAAAGCAACCGCTACTCCCTGACCGATGCCGATATTCTGGAATTAGCCGGTTACGCCATGACCATTGAGCAACACTATGGTTGCCCTATGGATATCGAGTGGGGCAAAAACGGCCTGGATAACAAACTGTACATTCTGCAAGCACGTCCTGAGACTGTGAAGTCTCAAGAAGCGGCGAAAAACGTGACAGAAACCTTCAAGCTGCAAAAGCACTCTTCAGTGCCTGTGGTGGCTGGCCGTGCCGTGACACAAAAAGTAGGCGTGGGCCCGGTGCGTATCGTGCTGGATCCGGCAGAGATGCATGAAGTACAACCAGGTGACGTGCTGGTGGCCGACATGACTGATCCTAACTGGGAGCCAGTGATGAAACGTGCCAGCGCATTGGTGACCAACCGTGGCGGCCGTACTTGCCACGCTGCGATTATTGCGCGTGAACTGGGTATCCCGGCGATTGTAGGTTCTGTCAATGCGACTGACCTGCTGCGTGATGGCGAAATGGTCACAGTTTCTTGTGCTGAAGGCGAAACCGGTTTTGTTTACCACGGCGCATTGGACTTCGAAGTGTCTACACAATCGAACAGCGCACTGGCAAAACCACCTTGCAAGATCATGATGAACGTGGGCAACCCGGACATGGCATTCACCTTTGCCCAGACACCAAACGACGGTGTTGGCCTGGCGCGCCTGGAGTTCGTGATTAACAACATGGTAGGCATACACCCGAAAGCTATCCTCAATGTGGATGCCATGCCAGCAGCCATGCAGGCCACCATCAAGAACCGTGCGCGTGGCTATGCCAGCCCGAAACAGTTCTACATTGATAAAGTGGCTGAAGGTGTTGCCACCATTGCGGCAGCATTCTATCCAAAACC
The DNA here is from genome assembly GCF_015354345.1 of Methylophilus sp. 14. Taxonomy (GTDB): domain Bacteria; phylum Pseudomonadota; class Gammaproteobacteria; order Burkholderiales; family Methylophilaceae; genus Methylophilus. Next base: position 352,885 of record NZ_JADKYS010000003.1, read on the forward strand.
AGTGATTGTACGTACTTCAGACTTCAAGTCTAACGAGTATAAAAAACTGGTTGGTGGTGACATTTACGAGCCAGACGAAGAAAACCCAATGATCGGTTTCCGCGGCGCGGCACGTTATATGGCAGAAGACTTTAAAGAGTGCTTTGCCATGGAATGCCAGGCCATGAAAAAAGTCCGTGATGAACTGGGCCTGGTCAACGTTGAGTTGATGATCCCATTCGTACGTACCCTGGAAGAAGCACGTGCCGTGACTGAAATCATGGCTGCCAACGGCCTCAAGCGCGGCGAAAATGGCCTGCGCCTGATCATGATGTGTGAAATCCCGGCCAACGCGTTGCTGGCTGAGCAGTTCCTGGAGTATTTCGATGGTTTCTCTATCGGCTCTAACGACCTGACACAGCTGACATTAGGGATGGACCGTGACTCGGGTATCCTGGCTGACGGTTTTGACGAGCGTAACGATGCGGTGAAAGTATTGCTGAAAATGGCAATCAACACCTGTAACCGTTTAGGCAAATACGTTGGTATTTGTGGTCAGGGTCCTTCTGACCATGAAGACTTTGCTGAGTGGCTGGTCGCAGAAGGGATTCAGTCTGTTTCCCTGAATCCTGACACTGTGGTCGCGACCTGGCAGCGTCTGACAAAGAAATAAGCGTTAGGCTTGATTAGCAATTACTTGAGGCATCTGTATGAATCACCGTTCTGTGTTTATTATTTCTGATGGTACGGGGATTACGGCAGGTGCCTTAAGCAAATTGCTGGAACATTTTCCGAATACCAAATTCACCACCACTCGCCTGCCCTTTACTGACAATGACGAGAAGGTGCAAGCTGCTTTCGAGCATATCCAGAAAATTGCAGACCAGGATGGTATTCGCCCGATTGTGATTATGTCCGTCGGCAATGGCGAACACCGCAATCACCTTAAGCAGGCCAACGCCTACTTTATTGATTTATTCCACCGTTTTATTTACCCGCTGGGCTCAGAGCTTAACCAGGAGCCTCTCACTGGCGCCAGTATCGCTTACAGCGCCATGGGCAACAGCTACTCAGAGCGTATGGAAGCGATTAATTTCACGCTGAACCATGATGACGGGATGACCAATACCGGCCTCGATGAAGCTGAAGTAATCCTGATTGGTGTCTCCCGTTGCGGCAAAACGCCGACCAGCATTTACCTGGCCATGCAGTTTGGCATCAAGGCGGCCAACTACCCGTTGATTCCAGAAGACTTTGAGCGTGGCGCTTTACCTGCCGCCCTGCAAAAGAATATCGACAAGATTTTCGGCCTGACCATTAAGCCTGAGCGCTTGCACTCTGTACGCAATGAGCGTCGCCCGGACAGTTTTTATGCCTCACTGGATAACTGCCGCAAGGAAATTGAAATTGCTGAAGGCATGATGCGCAGTGCAGGCATCCCCTGGGCAGACTCGACTAGCCGTTCGATTGAAGAGTTATCTGCCTTGATCCTGCAAAAAATTCGCCAGCGCTAAGGCTGGCGGCTAGGTTTTGTTGTTGACACAATGGCTGCTTAGGCAGCCATTGCCATTTCACGGGCTGGCGATGTATGAACGCGTTCAGCTTGTGGCTTCAACATGTCGCCACGCCAAAAATAATAAAACTCACGAGAGACACTGAGGAATGTGTGCTGCGAACCCAGCGCATTAAACAATGGCAGGTTTCTGTCCACCATCTGGCGGTAGCTATGGGATTGTTTGTGTGAAATGTGGCGCAAAGACAGCAACAGGCATTTTGCCATGCGCATACGCTCTTTAAACACCGCAGGCTCAAAGCCCCGCACCAGCGTGACTTGCTCAAAAGCGTCCATGACTTGTGTTTCATGGCTGGTCATGGCTGTTTTATCCAGGTCATACCAATGCTTGAATAATTCATCCTGTGTCACCATTGCCACCGGCGTACTGCCATTGAATACTTTGGCCTGGCTCATCGCCGCAATGGCTTTGATATCACGCACCCAGAATGAGAAAAACTCGCGAATGACCGGCAGGATGCTTGGAATTTCAGCAGGGTCTATGCTGGCAATAAAACGGTCGACGGCATGTCGGTAATGGCTGCCATCACAAGGGATATCTTTTAGAAAAGCACTGACTCGAATAATAATGAACTCGCGTTGTACCAGCACACGCTCACTCACACCCTGTCCGGTCAGCAATTTGACGTAAGCTTTACGAGCTTCTTCTTCTCTGGTCATTTCCATGATTCACTCCCCTGATTGATTCTGAATAATGCCTGATTATTTAACGGGCATTGACAGTTTCATCTTAAATCAGGTGATCGTCGATCAAACATGTAATGAAATTGGTAAATCCCCCACATTTCCGCGCTTGCGCTTAGTGTGTGTTTACCACAACGGGCTACTTGGGCTGGCGCGCCAGCAATAACAACAGGCTACTCAGCAAGGTCATCGCCAGCATGGCAGCCGCTAATGTTAGTGTGGAATGCCAGACCAAAGGCACAATCAGTGCCGAGCTCAAGGTTGAGCATAGCATTTGCATAAAGGCCTGCGCTGAGGCGGCCGTGCCGCGTAATGCTGGATAGCAATCAAGCGCGGCAATCGACAATACAGGCATGGCCGCGGCCATCCCCACATTAAACAAGGCAATTGGGATAATGGCCAGCCACCAGGCAATGTGCACGCTAGTGCTAGCCCACCACTGCAAGCCCACATTACAACTGGCAATCAATACCATCCAGGCAAATGCCCAGTATAAAATACGCGCGGGCGCCACTTTGCCCGCAGTATGCCGTGAGATCCAGGAGCCTAGCATCATGCCCGTCACCGTGGGAATAAACAGGTAACCGAACTGCTGGCTGTTTAAATGCAAATGTTTGACCAAAAACACCGGACTGGCCAGCACATAAATAAAAAATGCGGAAAAGTTCAAGCCCAGGCAAGCGATCAGGCCTAGAAATACCTTGTGCTTAAGCATCTTGCCGTAGGTAGCGATGATGCCTTGCACAGAAAAAACAATACGCTTTTCCGGCGTCATGGTTTCTGGCAGATAGCGCACCGCCATCCATAGTGCAATCGCCGCATAAACAGATAAGAAGATAAATATCGCCTGCCAGTGTATGCCCAACAACACGCCACCTAAAATCGGCGCGACGGCTGGCGCGATGCCGAACAACAGTTGCACGGTCGCCATCACCCGCTGTGCCTGCGCGCCCGAAAACAGATCGCGCACCATGGCGCGCGCCACCGTATTCCCTGCCCCGCCGCTCACGCCTTGTAATGCACGGAATAACCATAAGGTCTGCACATTCGGCGCAAACGCACAGCCCAGGCTCGCCAGTGCAAAAATAGCCAATCCCCATTTAATGGTGGTGATGCGTCCAATAGCATCTGAAATGGTGCCGTGGCATAAAGTCATCACGGCATAAGGCAATAAATACAAGGTCAGGCTTTGCTGGATGGCCAGTTCATCGGTGCCAAACTCAGCGGCCATCACGTGGAAAGCAGGCAGATAGGTGTCAATCGCAAACGGTGCTAAAGCAGCCAGCCCAGCCAAAACCAGCACCAGGGTAGAAGAACGGGATATCAACATGAACAACCTTGTAAAAAAAGCAAAGGTGCCCTCAGGCACCTTTAAGATTATAAGCCACAATACCTGCGCTATGAGCAGCCTTAAGGCAAGGCATGAAATTGCGCGATTCTTTCCTTGTCACCCTCGACATATTTTTTGGAGTTCTTGTCCGTTCTGAAAATGATGGGCTGCTCACGGACCAAGGGGTTTTGTGAATTTACCAAGGCTTCATCAATCAAATGACGGTTGGGGGACTTGGTACATACCGGATCTGCCATTTCTGCATCCCCACTGAGCAAGTAGGATTGGCAACGGCAGCCGCCCAAATCATTCTCTTTTTCATCGCAGCTACGGCAAGGCTCTTTCATCCACTCCATGCCACGATATTTAGTAAACGCTGGCGACTCTTTCCAGGCCCATTCCAGGCCATTTTCGCGCACATTGGGGAACGTCATGCCTGGTAACACACGGGCTGAATGACAGGGCAATACATCGCCATTGGCAGTCACGATCATGAACACTTCGCCCCAGCCATTCATGCATTTTTTGGGCCGGTCAGCAAAGTAATCAGGCACCACAAAGAATACCTTCATTTTATTGCCCACGCGCTCCCTGAACGCATTGGTCGCTGCTTCTGCGCGATCTAACTGCTCACGCGTAGGCATCAATTGATCACGATTCACCAGGCTCCAGCCGTAATACTGCGTATTGGCTAGCTCGACATAATCCGCGCCTAATGCTTCTGCCATTTCCAGGATCTTGCCAACCTGGTCAATGTTGTAACGGTGTATCACCACATTGAGCACCATGGGATAGCCATGCGATTTGATCATGGCTGCGACCTTTTTCTTGAGCTCAAAGGTACGCGTATTGGTAATAAAGTTGCTGATGTCTTCAGTCACATCGTGCATGGAAAGCTGGATGTGATCCAGGCCACCTTCTTTAAAGGCCTGGATACGCTTTTCAGTCAGGCCCACGCCAGAAGTGATCAGGTTGCTGTAATAGCCCAGCTTGTGTGCTTCAGCGACAATCTCTTCAATGTCATCACGCAGCAGGGGCTCGCCGCCTGAAATGCCCAACTGGATGGCGCCCATTTTACGGGCGTCACGCAAGGCGCTGATCCATTGCTCGGTCGTTAATTCATTTTTGGTGTGTTTGTCATAATCGGTTGGGTTATAACAAAACGCACAATGCAGCGGACAACGATAAGTCACCTCAGCCAATAACCACAAAGGCTGCTTTTGTGTGACGCTTGCTGCTACACCATTATTTAACTGTGCCATGATGCCCTCCTTGCGGATTAATTCAGCTTGCGCAACCAGGCTTTACCAACGGCCAGGTCAAACATGCCTAAAATATCACTCTCAATGTCTTCGGCATCCGGAAAGGTTGTTTTCAAATCAGCCACAATATCGCCAACACTCGCTTTGCCATCCACGCGCTTGAGAATCTCGCCAGCGCCACCATGCAACTTGACCATGCCTTCCGGAAACAGGATGACATAGCTTTGCTGCGCCTCTTCCCATTGAAAGCGATGGTGTAAGGCAATCGCGTAAATGTCCGCGTGTTGAATATTGTTTTCCATATGTCTACTTTCTAATGCGCTGACTTGTCGGTCATTTAATTTTCAATGTTGATGACCGGCTGACGCAGATAATCACGCCCTTCGGTTTTAATCTCGGTCGAAGCCAGCATAATGGAGTCTGCAATCACCCACAGTACATTCAGTTTAAATTGCAAAATTTCCAATGCCTTCATCTGCATCTCGCGTGAGGTACTGAAGTAATCCAGCGTGACGCTTAAGCCTTGCTCGACATCGCGGCGCGCTTCGGTCAGGCGTTTTTTAAAGTACATCAGGCCTTCTTCCTTAACCCATGGATACATGCTCGGCCAGGAGCTGATACGTTGCTGATGGATGTGTGGCGCAAACAACTCGGTCAGGCTGGAGCAAACGCTCTCTTGCCAGGGGCGCTGTTTGGCAAAATTGATATAGGCATCCACCGCAAAACGCACGCCTGGTGACACCAGCTCCAGGCTGGTCACTTGCTCACGGGTCAGGCCAACAGCTTCGCCGAGCTTAATCCAGGCTTCAATACCGCCAATCTGGTCATCTACGCCATCATGATCAGTAATACGCACTATCCATTGTTTACGCACTTCTTTGTCCGGGCAATTGGATAAAATCGCCGCATCCTTCATCGGAATCGCGATCTGGTAATAAAAACGGTTAGCGACCCAGCATTGCAATTGTTCTTTAGTCAGTTTGCCTTCATACATCATCACGTGAAACGGATGATAAATATGGTACCCCTGCCCTTTTTCGCGAAGCTTGGCCTCAAATTCTTCACGGGTCCATGGCAACTGTGCCTGAGTCACTGCGTTCATTTTGTTCTCCTATAGAATGATGTCCATGCCGTCGTACGCCACCTCGATCTTGTGATCATTGAGAGTTGCACGCTCGGCGGAATCTTCCCTTAAAATCGGGTTGGTATTATTGATATGAATCAGCACTTTACGCACTGCTTTATCCATACCAAACTTGTCCAACTCTTCTATCATGCCGCCCGGGCCAGATTGTGGGTTATGGCCGATACTGCGCGCAGTTTTGGTCATTAAGCCCATATCCAGCATTTCGGTATTGGTCCAGAATGTGCCATCCACCATAATGCAATCGGCCTGATGCATTAATGGTGGCAAATGCGGCTCAATTTCTGCGAGGCCAGGTGAATACCAGCATTTTTTGCCGGTAGAAATTTCTTCAATCAGCACGCCTATGGTGTCACCCGGATGCGGGTCGTTACGGTGTGGGGAATACGGCGGTGCGGCACTCTTTAATGCCACCGCGGTAAAGCGCAGGTTAGGTACTCCGGGGATCTCAAAGCTGTGCGCATTGCTCACATCGTTGGCATCAATCGCGATTTCGTGGTGATTGACACCGCAATAATGGCCCAGGATATTCAGGATCTGGTTACCGGTGGTGAGGTCCTCATAGACCATTTTCGTGCAGTAAATCTCACGTTTGACTTGGCCTTCGCGCAGCATAAACAAGCCGGTAGTATGGTCAATTTGCGCGTCAATCAGCACAATGCCCTGAATACCGCTATCACGCACGGCACGGCCTGGTTGCAAGGGTGCAAACTCTTGGATTTGCTGCAACACATCGGGGGACGCATTAAACAACACCCAATCTACGCCATTGCTGGAAACACAAATCGATGACTGAGTGCGGCGTTTGGCCTTGATGGTGCCTTTGCGCAAACCGTCACAATTTGGACAATTACAGTTCCACTGTGGAAAGCCACCGCCTGCCCCAGCCCCTAATACGTGTATATGCATAATCGCTCGTTATTCAATTCTGTTAATTCATGGTTGTAAGAGAGTACCAAGCCTCATCATACAACAATTGTTTGTGACTACTGCATCCATCGCAAACCTGGCGCAACGCTGGCCTGCAATGTCTGTTAAGTAAGACTGGCATCATACGCATGCGTTGCATGAACAGCCTGCAACTGACAATGATTCCCTGCTCATGATTTTCATGAGCGCATGCTTGTTTGCGAGATAACCCCCATAAAAAAGCCGCGCTCACTGGCGCGGCTTTGATTAAAACGATGGATTACTCTTCTGAAGCATGCTTTTCGCGGCGTGTTTTGACTGCTGCAGCCAGTGTTTCCAGTACAGTCACAGAGTCATCCCAGCCTAGGCAGGCATCGGTAATCGACTGGCCATAATTCAGGCTACAGCCTGGTGAATGGTCCTGGCGGCCTTCATTCAGGTGCGACTCCAGCATCACGCCGATAATGCGCGCATCGCCAGCAGAGACTTGCGCAGCCACATCATCCACCACGGCGATTTGGTTTTTATATTGTTTCTGGCTATTGCCGTGACTGCAATCGACCATCAGCACCGGCGCCAGGCCTGCATCGGCTAACTGGTCGCACACGGCGGCCACGCTTTGCGCATCATAATTAGGGGCTTTACCACCACGCAATATCACATGGCAGTCTTCATTGCCTTTGGTCGCAAAAATGGCCGATTCACCTTCTTTGGTCATCGACAAAAAGTGGTGCGGGCTGGCTGCGGTTTTAATCGCGTCTATCGCCACTTTGGCACCACCGTCAGTACCGTTTTTAAAGCCCACGGGGCAGGATAATCCAGATGCCAGTTCACGGTGAATCTGTGACTCAGTGGTGCGCGCACCAATGGCGCCCCAGCTGACCAAGTCTGCCGTGTATTGCGGCGATACCACATCCAGGAACTCGGTTGCTGCCGGCATGCCAATCTCATTCACATCCAGCAAAAAGCGGCGTGCTTTTTCCAGGCCCTGGTTAATGTCGTAAGTGCCATCCAGATGCGGATCGTTGATCAAGCCCTTCCAGCCCACGGTGGTGCGTGGTTTCTCGAAGTAGACACGCATGACAATCAGCAACTCACCGGCCAGCCGTGTACGCACGTCCAGCAAGCGTTTGGCATATTCCATACCAGCGTCAGTATCGTGAATCGAGCATGGTCCGACAATCACCAGCAAGCGATCATCACCTTGATGCAAAATATGGTGAATCGCAGTGCGTGTTTTGAGGATGTTTTGTGTGCTGACCGTACTTTCCTGCAGGCGCGACAACAATTCCGCCGGTTTTACCAGTGGCTTGATCTCCAGCACCCGTACATCATCAGTGGCTAATTTTTCGTATACAGTCATGACTTCAAAATCTTTTCCAGCACTTCGAGGAAGCGTGCGTTTTCGCTAAATAAACCAATACTGACGCGCAAATAATCCGGCATCTCATAATTGGCCACCGGGCGTACGATCACGCCTTGCTTGAGCAAAGCCTGATTGACGGCACTGGCGTTGGTCACTTTAAAACTGACAAAGTTGCCATAAGACGGAATATAGCTAAGGCCCAGTTGCTCCAGCCCCTGCGTGATCTGCGTCATGCCAGCTTGATTAGCAGCATAACTGCGTGCCACAAAGTCCTCATCTTGCAATGAGACGGTTGCGGCCACCTGCGCCAGGCTATTCACATTGAATGGCTGGCGCACGCGGTTCATCAAGTCAGCCAGCGTGGCATGCATCAGGCCAAACCCCACGCGTAAGCCAGCCAGGCCATAAGCTTTCGAGAACGTACGTGAAATAATCAGATTTTCAAACTCAGTCAGCCAGCATATCGCCTCAGACTTATCGACTGAAGACAAATATTCATCGTAAGCTTCATCCAGCACGACCAGAATGTGTTTGGGCACTTGCTGTAAAAAGGCTTTCAAATCGGTTTTGCTAATCAGTGTGCCGGTTGGATTATTCGGATTGGCCACAAAAATCAATTTGGTTTTAGGCGTAATTGCCTTTAAAAAACCAGGTAAGTCATGGCCAAAGTCTACTGCAGGCACTACCACACCTTGCGCGCCTACCGCTTGTGTCACCAAGGGATATACGGCAAACGCATGCTGGGAATAAATCGCTTCATCACCTGCCGTCAGGAAAGCACGTGCTGCCAGCTCCAGTATGTCATTGGAACCATTGCCAAACACAATTTGTGCCGGTTGCACGCCGTATTTGTGGCTCACGGCATCACGCAAGGCAAAGCTGTTGCCATCCGGATAACGCGCAATCTCATAAATGGCCTCTTCTAGCGCCATTTGTGCTTTGGGACTCATGCCCAAGGGGTTTTCATTAGACGCCAGCTTGACGATATCGGTTTCATTGAGGCCCATTTCACGGGCTAATTCACTGATAGGCTTGCCACCTTGATATGGCGCAATGGCACGAATATTGGCTGGAGCTAACGCTGCTAAAGAGACGGATGACGACATAGAGTGCTTTAAATAATAGCGGTTGGGTAAGAGCCCAACACTTTGAGTAAAGTGGCGCGCTCAGCAAGATCTTTCAGTGCCGCCTGTACGGCAGGCTGTTGCTGATGGCCTTCAATATCCACAAAGAACACGTAATTCCACAAGTTTTGACGCGATGGGCGTGACTCCAGCTTGGTCATGCTGACGCCATGGCGTGAAAATGGCTCGAGCAACTGCAACACGGCACCGGGCTTGTTGTGTGCGCTCATAACCAGTGACGTTTTGTCCTGGCCGGAAGGGGCAACAGCGTGATTGCCCACAACTAAGAAGCGTGTGGTATTTTTCGGGTCATCCTCGATATTTTCAGCAAGGATATGCAAATCAAACAGTTCAGCTGCACGCTTGCTGGCAATGGCCGCCGCAAACGTGCCTTCACTGGCGACTAGCTCATGAATCATCTGGGCGGCACGCGCATTGCTGGTGACCGCTTCACGTGCCGCATTCGGTAAGTGTTTGTTTAACCACTCATGGCATTGCGACAAAGATTGCGCATGCGAAAACACATGGCTGATCTGACGGATATCCTGCTGCGCAGATAACAGGCAGTGATGCACAGGTAAAGTGATTTCACCGATCACCTGCAAGGGGCTAGATAGTAGCAAATCCAGAGTAATGCCCACGGCACCCTCGGTGGAGTTTTCAACCGGCACCACGCCATAATCAGCCTGTCCCGCTTCTACGGTACGGAATACTTCATCAATACTTGCACATACCACGGCCTGGCGGCCCTCGCCAAACTGCTTGAGCGCTGCTTCTTCACTGTAGGTGCCTAACGGTCCCAAGAAGGCAATAGAAAGTTCTTTTTCAAGGGCACGGCAATTGGACATGACGGCACGGAAAAGATGGCTCACCGCCTCAGATGACAAGGGGCCCTGGTTTTCAGACTGCAGGCGCCGTATGACTTGCGCTTCGCGCTCAGGTCGATAAATGACACCATCATCTTTCAAATGCCCGATCTCGCGTGCAAGCGCTGCGCGCTCATTGACGAGCGTCAGCACCTGCGTATCAATCGCATCAATTTTATCTCTAAATTGTTTTAATAAATCAGACATTTAAAATGAGTATTTAAAGTGTTTTATGAGTGACTTTTTTCGAATTCCTGCATGAATTCGACCAATGCCTGCACGCCTTCAATCGGCATGGCGTTGTAAATGCTGGCACGCATGCCACCGACGGAACGATGGCCTTTTAATTGCAGTAAGCCACGCGTATCAGCAGCCTTCAAAAAGGCGTCATTAAGGCTTTCGTCACGTAAACGGAACGGGATATTCATGCGTGAGCGGTAAGCGGGTTCAATGTCATTGCTATAAAACTCGGTTTGATCCAGGCAGTTATATAACAAATTGGCTTTGGCGATATTGATTTGCTCAATGGCTTCCACACCGCCTTGCGCCAGCAACCACTCGAATACCAGACCAGCAATATAAATGCTATAGGTGGGTGGCGTGTTAATCATGCTCTGGTTATCGGCCTGGGTTTTCCAATGGAATACCGCCGGGGTCAGTGGTGACGCCTGTTCAAGCAAGTCTTCACGCACAATCACCAGGCACAAGCCAGCCGGGCCGATATTTTTTTGTGCACCGCCATAAATCACACCATATTTTGAAACATCAATCGGGCGCGACAGGATATGTGACGACATATCCGCCACAATTGGCACACCATGCGTGTCGGGCACCTCCAGAAACTCAACGCCGTTGATGGTTTCGTTGGTGCAATAGTGCACGTAAGCCGCGTCTTTGTTCAGCTTCCAGTCGGTAAAAGCGGGTACGGTGGTAAAGCCACCTGCTTCCGCGCTGGCAACGATATTAATCTGACCGTAGGCTTTTGCGTCTTCTACGCTACGCTTGCTCCAGGAGCCAGTGACCACATAATCCGCAGACTTGCCATTCAGCAGGTTCATGGGGATGATGGCATTTTCGGCAATCGCCCCCCCCTGCAAGAACAACACTTTGTAATTGGCTGGAATAGCCAGCAGCTTGCGCAAATCAGCTTCGGTTTTTTCCAGGATGCTGGTGAATTCCTTGCCGCGATGCGACATTTCCATCACGCTCATGCCGGAGCCATGCCAGTCTAGCATTTCAGCTTGCGCGCGCTCCAACACAGGTTTAGGCAGCACTGCCGGACCGGCAGAAAAATTAAAGATTTTCTTCATGCGTGTATTTATTTTTCGCTATGCTTATTCTTCAGTCTCGTCACCATCATCGTCGGTCTCGACAATTTTCTCCAGACCGGACAACTTCTCACCTTCACCGAGGTTAATCAAGGTCACGCCTTGTGCTGCACGGCCCATATCGCGGATTTCCTTCACGCGGGTGCGGATCAATACACCACCGGTGGTAATCAGCATGATTTCGTCTTCTGCCGTCACCAGTCTAGCCGCCACGGCCAAGCCGTTACGCTCACTGATGGCAATCGCTTTCACGCCTTGGGTACCACGGCCAGAGTGACGGAACTCTGACAACACTGTGCGCTTACCGTAACCGTTCTCGGTAGCAACTAACACCGACTGCTGGTCATTTTCAGCAATCAGCAAGGACAGCACCTGCTGTTTAGCGGCCAGTTTCATGCCACGTACACCACGCGTTGCACGACCCATCGGACGTACATCATCCTCAGTAAACCACACCGCTTTACCGCCATTAGATACCAGCACAATGTCGTTCTGGCCATTGGTCACTTCAGCACCAATCAGGTAATCCCCTTCATCCAGGTTAATCGCGATAATGCCGGACTTACGTGGGTTAGCGAACTCAGTCAGTGCAGTTTTCTTCACGGTGCCCTTGGCGGTCGCCATAAACACGTAGTGATTCTCGTCAAACTCTTTCACTGGCAGGATGGCGTTGATTTTTTCGCCCTCTTCCAACGGGAACAGGTTCACAATCGGCTTACCACGGCTGACACGGCTGCCTTGTGGCACTTCGTATACCTTCAGCCAGTAAACACGGCCGCGGCTGCTAAAGCACAGGATGTAATCATGGGTATTCGCCACAAACATCTTGTCGATAAAGTCATCTTCTTTAGTCGCAGCGGCCTGTTTGCCACGGCCACCACGACGCTGTGCGCGGTATTCATCCAACGGCTGGGATTTGACATAGCCGGTGTGCGATAAAGTCACCACGACATCTTGCGGCGTAATCAGGTCTTCCAGTGACAAGTCCTGCGTATTTTGCTCAATCTCGGAACGACGTTTGTCACCAAACTGTTTCTGGATCTCGTTCAACTCTTCGACAATAATCGCCGTCACGCGCTCTGGCTTGGCCAGGATATCCAGCAAGTCAGCGATGATATCCATCACTTCTTTGTACTCATTGACGATCTTGTCTTGTTCCAGGCCAGTCAGGCGTTGCAAGCGCATTTGCAGAATTTCCTGCGCCTGCACATCAGACAGCTTGTAGCCTTTTGGCGTCATACCAAAGTCTACCGACAAGCCTTCTGGACGCGAGGCCTCCATGGCCGCACGTTTAAGCATTTCCTCGACCACTGGTGAGTTCCAGCTGCGTGCCATCAATTCTTTTTTCGCTTCTGGCGGCGTTGGCGCAGCTTTGATGATCGCAATCATCTCGTCCACGTTGGCCAGTGCCACAGCCAGACCTTCCAGCACATGACCGCGATCACGCGCTTTGCGCAGTTCGAACACGGTACGACGCGTCACCACTTCGCGGCGATGGCGCAAGAAGGCTTCCAGCATCTGTTTCAGGTTGAGCAAACGTGGCTGGCCATCCATCAGCGCCACCATGTTCATACCGAAGGTATCTTGCAACTGTGTTTGTTTGTAGAGGTTGTTTAAAATCACCTCTGGCACTTCGCCGCGCTTGAGCTCGATGACCACTCGCATGCCTGACTTGTCGGACTCGTCACGCAGGTCAGAAATACCTTCGATTTTTTTCTCGTTTACCAGCTCGGCAATTTTCTCAATCAGTGTTTTCTTGTTAACCTGGTATGGCAATTCATCAATAATGATGGACTGACGACCACCTTTTTCCAGGTCTTCAAAGTGGGTACGGCCACGCATGACAACACGGCCACGGCCCGTACGGTAGCCTTCTTTCACGCCCACCGTGCCATAAATAATGCCCGCTGTCGGAAAGTCTGGCGCCGGGATAAACTCAATCAGCTCATCCACACTGATTTCAGGATTTTTCAGCAGTGCAAAACAGGCGTTGAGCACTTCATTGAGGTTGTGTGGTGGAATGTTAGTCGCCATCCCCACCGCGATGCCTGAGCTGCCGTTAATCAGCAGGTTAGGAATACGCGTTGGCATAATCAGCGGCTCTTGCTCGCTGCCGTCGTAGTTAGGGCCAAAATCAACGGTTTCTTTTTCGATATCCGCCAGCAATTCATGCGCAATTTTGGACATACGGATTTCTGTATACCGCATCGCCGCCGCATTGTCGCCATCCACAGAACCGAAGTTACCCTGGCCGTCGACCAGCATGTAGCGCAGTGAGAAGTCCTGCGCCATACGCACAATCGTGTCATACACCGCGGTATCGCCGTGCGGATGGTACTTACCGATTACGTCACCGACAATACGGGCAGATTTTTTATAAGGCTTGTTGTAGTCATTGGACAGCTCGTGCATGGCGAACAGTACGCGTCTGTGCACAGGCTTTAAACCATCACGCACATCGGGAAGCGCACGCCCCACAATCACGCTCATGGCGTAATCGAGGTAGCTACGACGCATCTCGTCTTCTAAGCTGATAGGCAGGGTTTCTTTAGCAAATTGATCTGGAGACTGACTCATTCTTGACCCAATTTATAGTTAAAAGTTATCACGCGATTTTAGCATATCTAGCGTAATCTGGCTTGCCAAATCGCGGCTGCCAGGCCAATTAAGCACACAGCGCCAACATCTTGGCCGCCAGAAAAAACAATGGGGAGCAAAATTGCTCCCCATGCAGTGCTGATTGCCGTCAACGATGTGGCATTAAGTGCGCGTCAACAACTGCAAATCTGCTTTCAAGTCATCCACATGCTCCAGGCCAACGGCAATCCTGACCAGGTTATCTTTAATGCCCGCCTCGGCCCGGGCTTCAGCGCTCACGCGACTATGCGTGGTCGTTGCCGGATGCGTGATGGTCGATTTGGCATCACCCAGGTTGGCCGTGATCGAGATCAGGCGCGTAGCATCAATTAACGCCCACGCGGCTTCTTGTGCTGTTTGGTCTGCTTTTGGCTTCACCTCAAAGGTCACAATGCCGCCACCCAAGCGCTGCTGTTTTTGTGCCAGCGCATATTGCGGATGTGATGGTAAACCAGGGTAATACACACGTTCAACGCCAGGCTGCTGCTCCAGCCACTGCGCCAATGCCAGCGCACGTGCAGCATGGGCTTCCATACGCACCTGTAGGGTTTCTAAGCCTTTGACAAACACCCAGGCATTAAATGCACTCATGGTGACGCCTGCAGTACGCAAAAAGGCATAGACCGGCTCAATTAAAACTTTGTTACCCAGCACAGCGCCGCCCAGCACCCTGCCCTGGCCATCGATATACTTGGTCGCAGAGTGAATCACAATGTCCGCCCCCAGTTTGAGCGGCTGTTGCAAGGCCGGTGTACAAAAGCAGTTATCCACCGCCAGGTAAGCGCCTGCGGCATGCGCCACTTCTGAAAGCCTGGCAATATCGCCCACTTCAGTCAGTGGGTTAGAAGGGGTTTCTGCAAAAAACAATTTTGTATTTGGTTTGGCAGCGGCTTTCCATGCCTCCACATCGGTGAGTGACACCAGGGTCACTTCCAGTCCCCAGCGCTTGAGAATATTGGTAAACAGCTGCACCGTGGTGCCAAAAATGCTGCGTGAGGCTACGATATGGTCGCCTGCGCTGCAAATGCCCATAATGCAAGCCAATATCGCAGACATGCCACTGGCCGTCGCCACGCACTGCTCGGCGCCTTCTAAGGCAGCCAGCTTATCCTGAAACATGGTGACCGTTGGGTTAGTAAAACGCGAGTAAATATTACCTGGCTCTGTGCCACCAAAACGGGCCGCCGCTTGAGCCGCACTATTAAAACGGAAACTGGAATTTAAAAACAAGGCTTCAGAGTTTTCACCAAACTCGGTGGTGAGTGTGCCAGCGCGCACCGCCAGCGTTTCCAAATGGTATTGGTCGTTCATGTTTCCTCAATCTTCTGTCCGGGAGACGGACGGCAATAAAAAACCCGTTTCAGCATTGCGCTAAAACGGGTCTTTGGGGCTCTCGCTTTAGCGGTATTTATAATGCGCTCGCAAGCTGAGTTTGGCTTCGTTTAAAGTTCGCCACTCAAATCAGCGCAATTTCATTAAACGCCTTTTGCTGGCGCCTGTCAACTTCTAATCGGCCCCTACCAGGTCTGTAGATAGCAGGTTTAAATCCAACTGCGTGGTCGAGTTTGGTGGCAATTGCTTTTTATTCATATCACTGCGCGCAGACTCGATGCGGTTCAAATAAGCCGCATCAATATCGCCGGTGACATATTTGCCATCAAAGCAGCTGCAGTCAAACTCAGTCATGTGCGGATTAGACTTGGTGATGCTTTCACGCAAAGCATCCAGGTCCTGGTAAATCAGCGCATCGGCACCAATTTCAGCACAAATTTCTTCATCGGTACGATTGGTCGCCAGCAACTCATGGCGGCTAGGCATATCAATACCGTACACATTCGGGTAACGCACCGGTGGCGCCGCAGAAGCGAAGTAAACCTTGTTCGCACCTGCATCACGCGCCATTTGCACGATTTGTTGCGAAGTCGTGCCACGCACAATCGAGTCATCGACCAGCAGCACATTCTTGCCCTTGAACTCAATGCCAATCGGGTTCAGCTTCTGGCGCACGGATTTTTTGCGCAATGCCTGACCAGGCATAATAAAAGTACGGCCGATATAACGGTTTTTGATAAAGCCTTCACGGTAATCCAGGCCCAAAGCAATACCTAACTGCAATGCACTTGGGCGGCTGGTATCCGGGATAGGAATCACCACATCAATCTGCTTATCAGCCCATTCACGCTTGATTTTTTCAGCCAGCAATGTGCCCATATCCAGACGGGTCTGATACACAGACACGCCATCAATCACAGAGTCAGGACGTGCCAGGTAAACGTATTCAAAAATACAGGAAGTCAGTTTTGGATTAGTCGCACATTGACGGCTGAACAGGTTGCCGTCCATGTCAATAAACACCGCTTCACCAGGCTCCACATCACGCAACATGGTAAAGCCCAACACATCCAGCGCCACGCTTTCAGAAGCGACAATATATTCGGTGCCCTTGTCAGTCTCCTGCTTGCCGATCACCAAAGGACGAATACCATGTGGATCACGGAAGGCCAGCAAACCAAAGTTGGCGATCATCGCCACCACGGCATAAGCACCTTTACAACGTCTGTGCACACCAGCCACGGCATCAAACACCATGTCACTGTTAAGCAAGGCGTTTTTAGACGTGCTTTCGATTTCATGCGCCAGCACGTTCAACAACACTTCGGAGTCAGAGTTGGTATTGATGTGACGTAAATCTTGCCTGAACATTTCAGACTTGAGTTGCTCGGAGTTGGTCAGGTTGCCGTTATGGCCCAACACAATACCAAATGGTGAGTTTACATAGAATGGCTGCGCTTCAGCCGCACTTGAGGAGCCTGCGGTCGGATAACGTACATGGGCAATCCCCACGTTGCCGATCAGGTTGCGCATATGGCGGGTGTGAAATACATCTTTCACCAGGCCATTGTTTTTATGCATGTGGAAAGTGTTGCCATCACAAGTGACGATACCAGCGGCATCCTGACCACGGTGCTGTAATACCAGCAATCCGTCATACAACAACTGATTCACCGGGTTCTTGCCTACAATACCGATAATTCCACACATAGCGACATCCTATCAAACACTTGATTACAAATTAAAGGCAGACTCATCTACCCGCTGATGATCCAAATGCACGTGCCTTGCAATACTAGATGGCATCCACGGCAATAATTTCAAGACCAACGCTTCTACTGGCGCACTGAATGTTGCGTTCGTCCAGCGCGGATCCTTGGGTAAATCAGTCATGGCAGCCAGCATCACTAGGATACACACGACCAACACCCCTTTCACAATCCCGGCCAAACCGCCCAACACCCGGTTAAGCCCACCCAAGCCCACAGCCTTGATTAAAGTGGTCAGCAACAAGGCCAGCAAGGTGCTCACGAACAGTACCAGTAAAAAAACCACTAAAAAAGCCGCCAGGGCTTTCACTGCATCGCCAGGAATCTGCTCAGGCATATAACTGATGACTTCGCCATTAAAGCGGTTAGCCAGGTAAAAAGCCAGCACCCAGCCCAGCACAGAAAACAACTCACGGATGGCGCCACGCATCAGCCCGACCAAAATGGAAAAGCCGATAATGCCCAGTACCAGATAATCAAAAACCGTCATGGCCGACATCAGGACTTGCTGGCGACAATACCGCTAAACCCGGCTGCTTCCAGTTTTTTCAATGCGGCAGCGGCATCATTACGTGTGGCATAAGTACGTGTGCGCAAGCGTAATTTCTGGCCAGCGGCATCCACTTTTTCAGTGGCAGATTCAAACCCAGCCTGCTTCAGCTTGCTTTGCAGGTTTTCAAGGTTTTTAGGATCAGAAAACACACCAAACTGCACAAAGAACTTACCCGTTTTTTTATCGGATGCTACAGCCTCTTCTTTAGCCTCAGCCTTGGCTGCCGCAACTTTGGGTTCAACTTTGGGTTCAACTTTGGGTTCAACTTTGGGTTCAACTTTGGGTTCAACTTTGGGTTCAACTGGTTTCACGGGAGCTGGCACGACAACAGGCTTGGCAGGTTCTGCCTTGGCCAATTTTTGCGGTGCGACAGGGGCTGCGGGGGCGGTAGCCAGGGCCTCTTCAATGTTAGCCTCAGGCACTTCCTGGGCGTTGGTTTCTGGGGTATTGGCAGCCGGAGCGGCCTCGTTGTCCAACACTACTTCATCGTCAGGCAATTCAAGAATAGGCTCGCGATTGGCCTGGCGGTTGACGACTGTAATTTCTACGTTATCGTGGCTGGATTCGACTACCCGATCCTTGAGCACAAAGGGCAATATGATTAACATCAACACCACCAGCGTGATCGCACCGACCAACCGTCTGCGGGCCGTTTTCTTGAGCAACAGTTCGTTGTCTGTCAAAGCATCTCTCGCCATAATGTTTTGAAGTTCTCACTCAGTTCTATGTATACGCCAGGAGCGCAGTTACGCAGCCCATTGATCAGGCGTTAATTCCAGTATCGCAGCTACAGTGAAGAATGAGCCGAACACAATAATTTTATCATTTTTTGCTGCTTTTTTATAAGCTGTCCGCAATGCGGTTGGCAAATCTGCATGCAGGTGAATATCTGTCTGCGGCACTTTCTGGCTTAAACAGGTATGCAAATAATCAAGCGCTGCTGCCCGCGGATGCTGGATAGGGGCAATATGCCAGGTATCAATCACGGGGTGCAGGATATCAACCACACTGGCAATATCTTTATCAGACAGCATGGAGAAGACGGCAATCACCTGGCTACCATCGGCACTCAGGCGTTGCAAATTATCGCGTAGTGCACGTGCGGCATGTGGGTTATGCGCGACATCCAGAATCACATCAGGCGCTTGCTGTATATATTGAAAGCGACCAGTGACTTCTGTCCCGGTTAATGCCTGCAATAGCTGATCTTCAGTGACTGGCAATATTGCCTGTAAGGCACGTACGGCAAAGATAACGCTGGCGGCATTATTCCACTGGTAATGGCCGAACAGGCGCAAGGTGCCAATATCCAACTGCCCCAGACTATCCCGGTAGTGCGCGTGTTGCGCATCGGAAACATCCATCTGGTAGTCCACGCCAAAACGGTTTAACTTAACGCCCAGCGATGCGGCATAGGCCAGCAAGGAGGCTGGCGGAGCAACATCGCCGCAAATGGCAATCTGCGGCTGGCGATAAATACCGGCTTTTTCGTGGCCAATTAACTCACGGGTATCGCCAAGAAACTCCATATGGTCGAGGTCGACATTGGTCACGATGGCACAATCGGCATCGACAATATTTACCGCATCCAGGCGGCCACCCAAGCCAACCTCAAGAATGACGACGTCCAGCGGTTGCTGCTCAAATGCCCACAATGCTGCCAACGTGCCCATTTCAAAATAGGTCAGCGTGATATCACCGCGCGCCTGCTCCACAGCAGCAAAGGCGTCACAGAGCATAGCATCGGCAATCACATTGGCATTGAAGCGCACACGCTCCTGGTAGTGCACCAGATGCGGCGAAGTGTAACAGCCAACCTGATAACCGGCAGTGCTGTAGATACGCTCCAGCATGGCACAGGTAGACCCTTTGCCATTGGTGCCGCCGACGGTGATAACGGTAAACGGAAATTGTAGCTGCAGACGAGCAGCCACTGTTTGCACCCTACCCAAGCCCATCTCGATGGATTTGGGGTGCAGGGATTCAATGTAGCCGAGCCAATCCTCAACAGTTTGGGGAAGCTCGGGTATCACAGGCGGCATCAGGCAGCTTTGGTAATATGCAGGAAATTGGACAACAACTGGCTCAGCTTGGCGCGCATTTCACGACGGTCAATAATCATATCAATGGCACCGTGCGTCAGCAAAAACTCTGCGCGCTGGAAGCCCTCAGGCAAGGTCTCGCGTACGGTCTGCTCAATCACGCGCGGACCGGCAAAACCGATCAAGGCATTCGGCTCAGCCACAATCACATCACCCAGCATGGCAAAGCTGGCAGATACCCCACCCATGGTCGGATCCGTCAACACAGAAACATATGGCAAGCCCGCTTCAGACAGCTTGGTCAAGGCAGCACTGGTTTTAGCCATTTGCATCAAGGACAGCAAGCCTTCTTGCATACGTGCACCACCGCTGGCAGAGATACAGATAAAAGCAGCTTTGTGCTGGATGGCATCTTGTACACCGCGCACAAAACGCTCGCCAACCACTGAGCCCATGGAACCGCCCATAAACTTGAATTCAAACACGGCCGCCACGACCGGCACACCTTCAATCGCACCGCGCATCACAATCAGCGCATCTTTTTCCTTAACGTCACGCTGGGCAGATTTCATGCGCTCGGCGTAAGTTTTGCTGTCTTTAAATTTCAACGCATCCACTGGCGTGACATCGGCGCCAATTTCAACGCGGCCTTCTGCATCCAGCAACACATTCAGGCGGTCACGCGCGCCCAAACGGTGATGATGGCCGCATTGCGGACAAACCTCCAGGTTGGCATCCAGGTCAGTACGGTATAGTACCGTCTGGCAGGCATCGCATTTGTGCCACAGGCCTTCTGGCACATTGCGCTTTTGTACTGAGCCAACAGCACGTTTAATTTTTTGTGGAATCTTGTCTAACCAGCTCATAGTTTCTCCTGCTTTTATATTGCGATATTCTGAAGACATGAATAAACAGTCCTATACAGAGTCAATCGCAGTACGTAATTCTTTGGTTAATGCCTGCACATTGGTAATCAGGTGAGTGGCGTCAGAGTTTTCAATTGCCAATACCATGCGGCTACCGACCACAACAGCATCTGCAATCGCCGCCACTTCACGCGCTGTAGCAGCATCCTTCACGCCAAAGCCAACACCAATCGGCAAGCTGGTTTGTTGACGTATCTCTGCCACGCGTTTTTTGACCTCGACAATATCCAGGTTGGCCGCGCCTGTCACGCCTTTGAGCGACACATAATACAGAAAGCCTGTTGCCTGCTTCACGATCAACTCGGTACGTGAAGGCTCGGTGGTTGGTGACAACAGAAAAATACTGTCGATATCGGCGCTGGCCAGCTCCTGGTTAAAGCGTTCGCACTCCTCAGGTGGATAATCCACAGTCAGCACGCCATCGACCCCTGCCTCTTTCGCCAAAGCAACAAATTGGCTGCTACCCATGGCTTCAATCGGGTTGGCATAGCCCATGAGTACGATAGGCGTTGTTTGATTGCTAGCGCGAAACTCTTTAACCATGCCAAGTACTTTGCGCAGACCCATTTTGTGTACCAGCGCACGCTCACTGGCGCGCTGAATGACCGGACCATCCGCCATCGGGTCAGAAAACGGCACACCCAGTTCAATCATGTCGGCACCGGCCTCAACCAAGGCATGCAACAAAGGCACGGTGTGGTCAGGATGCGGATCACCGGCTGTAATGTAGGGAATCAGTGCCTTTTTACCTTGCGCCTTGAGTGTGGCGAATACAGATTGAATGCGGGACATAAGAATGCTTTTTTAATTAATTCAAATAATGACAGTGGATTTGCAAGGCATGACTGTGCGTATAAATATAAAGTAGACAAGCGCAGTCATGCTAGCCAAGGTCACAGGGTAATATTCGCCAACCGTGCCACGGTGTTAATATCTTTATCACCACGGCCAGAGAGATTCACCAGCACGACCTGGTCCGGAGACATGGTTTTAGCCAGTTTTTCTGCATGCGCCAGGGCGTGACTGGACTCCATTGCCGGAATAATGCCTTCAGTACGGCACAGGTTATGGAAAGCAGTCATGGCCTCCTCATCTGTGATTGCCACATATTCCGCGCGCTTGATGTCTTTTAACCAGGCATGCTCAGGGCCCACGCCTGGGTAATCCAGGCCTGCAGAGATAGAGTGGGTTTCAATGATATTGCCATCTTCATCTTGCATCAGGTAAGTACGGTTGCCGTGCAGTACGCCAATCGGGCTATTTGCCGTTAAGGGGGCCGCATGCTGGCCAGTGCTCAAACCGTGACCGCCCGCTTCAACGCCAATCAGGCGCACACCTTCAACGTCGATGTATGGGTAGAAAATGCCCATGGCATTGGAGCCGCCACCGACACAGGCGACAACCGCATCTGGCTGGCGACCGATCATTTCCTGCATCTGCTCTTTTGCTTCGATACCGATAACTGCCTGGAAATCACGCACCATCATTGGGTAAGGATGTGGGCCGGCCACGGTGCCGATAATGTAGAAAGTATTGGAGATATTGGTCACCCAGTCACGCATGGCTTCATTCAATGCGTCTTTGAGGGTTTTTGAACCGCTCTCAACAGGCACCACGGTTGCACCCAGTAACTTCATGCGGAACACGTTTGGCGCCTGGCGTTTTACATCCTCAGCGCCCATGTAGACCACACACTCTAGACCCAGGCGCGCCGCGATGGTGGCGGTCGCCACGCCATGCTGCCCGGCACCGGTTTCCGCAATCACGCGTGGCTTACCCATGCGCTTGGCCAGCAATGCCTGGCCGATGGTGTTGTTGATTTTGTGCGCGCCAGTGTGGTTTAAATCTTCGCGCTTGAGATAAATTTGTGCGCCACCGACTTTGTCAGACAGGCGTTTAGCATGATAAATCGGGCTGGGACGGCCAACGAAGTGCTTCAGGTCATAAGCAAATTCAGCCAGGAACTCAGGATCGTGACGGTATTTCTCATACATCACTCTCAGCTCTTCCAGTGCTTCCACCAGGGTTTCTGCGACAAAAACGCCACCAAAAGGGCCAAAATGACCGCGCTCATCTGGCATGTCATACATTTGCATGCGTTACTCCGTATCTCGTTTGTTACTCTAACCGCCCACGACGTGCAGCATCACACTGCACCACCTGCTGCATGAATGCAGCTATCTTTTGCGGGGACTTAATCCCCTTTTGTGCTTCTACCCCGCCACTCACATCCAGTGCATAAGGGCGTACCTGATGCGTGGCTTGCGCGACATTTTCCGGATTCAAACCACCGGCCAATATCACCGGCTTTTGCAAATCGGCGGGGATCAGCGACCAGTCAAATGCCTCGCCGGTCCCACCCACTGCTTTTTCAGAGTAAGTATCCAGTAGCAAGGCTGAAGCTGACGCAAAATCAAGCTCGCATTGTACCAAATTTACCCCTGGTTTGACGCGGATTGCTTTGTAATATGGCAGATTAAATTGCGCGCAATAGTCTGCTGACTCATCGCCATGAAACTGCAGGCAATCCAGGTCTGTGCTTGTGATCACTTGCTGCACTTCTTCAGCCGACGCATTCACAAACAGGCCGACCTTGCTCACAAAGGGCGGCAGTGCCGCCATAATTGCTTGCGCCTGTGTCGCCGTTACCGCACGCGGGCTAGGGGCATAAAACACAAAACCCAACGCATCCGCACCTGCGGCAATCGCTGTCAGCGCATCTTCCAGGCGGGTGATCCCGCAAATTTTTACCCTGGTTCTGGTCATCATGATTGATTCGTTCTCTTTAGTCCCAATGTGCCTCACACACCGGCAATTGCCAGCTGGCGTCATACTCCACACCGGTAAAATACAATCCATCTGGCATAAAGGTGGGCGGTGCAAGGCGCCGGTCTTGATGTTGCAATAAATCGGCAAATGCGGCCGGACTCAATTTACCCTGCCCAACATACACCAAGGCGCCCACCATATTGCGAATCTGGTGCTGCAAAAAGGCATTCGCCTTAAAGCTGAAAATAATATATCGCCCTTGCTGCCTCAGGTCGGCCCTATGCATGGTCCGTATCGGCGTACTGGCCTGACACTCACTGGCCCGAAAAGCACTGAAATCATGTTCGCCGATTAAGCATGGCATGGCCTGCTGCATCAGGCTAATATCCAACGGCCGGTGATACCAACCAACGCGCCCGTGCTGGCTGGCTGGGGCCACCGCGTGGTTATGCAACACATATTGATAGCTGCGCGCGCGTGCACTGAATCTGGCGTGAAAGTCTGCCGCCACCTCAGTGGCCCACAAGACGCGTACCCAGGCAGGCAAGTGCGCATTGGTGCCACGCACCCAGGCACTCAATGGTCTGACAGCAGACGTTTCAAAATGTGCCACCTGCATCAGCGCATGCACGCCTGAATCGGTACGCCCGGCAGCATGCAAGCGGACTTTTTCACCGCCCACCTGTTCAACGGCTCGTTCAATGGCATCTTGTACGCCTGCGGCATTTGGCTGACTTTGCCACCCTTGAAAATAGGCGCCGTGATATTCAATGCCAATCGCAATTTTCATGGCGCCTAGTATAAGGGCTGTCGTTGATTACACCAAATCAGGGCACACAGCCCGTGAATGGCCACTAAAATGAACAAGGCCGGGAACCCGGCCTTGATTTACGCTAGTTTCGCCAGTAGTTCACTGGCACGTTGCCGCTGACGCTCGCCACCTTCTGCGATCACCTCATCGAT
Organism: Methylophilus sp. 14; assembly: GCF_015354345.1. Taxonomy (GTDB): domain Bacteria; phylum Pseudomonadota; class Gammaproteobacteria; order Burkholderiales; family Methylophilaceae; genus Methylophilus. The sequence continues at coordinate 377,441 of NZ_JADKYS010000003.1, forward strand.
CAACTCCTTAGCGCCTACCACATCTTCCATATCGATATACGCTTGGATCAGGTCGAGCTTGGTATTCACTTCTTCCGGCTCATCTGTGATCGCCTCGGTACTGACTGAGGCACTATCGGCCATATCCAGGGAGATTTCAGGGAAAGCAACATTATCGCCCGCCGCGTCTACCACTGGTGCTTCATTCAATGCCGTGTCAGCAGCGCCCAGGCTGATTTCTTCGATTTCCAGCGCATCATCTGCCGCTTGTTCAGCAATCGCATCATTCGGACCACCCAATTCCAGTGACAACTCAGGCAATGACTCAAACACAGCATCCTCGCTGGATAAGGTTTGCTCACCGGTCGTTGTTGACAAAGGTTTATTGCTGGCAACATCCAGCCCTTGCGCGCCCTCATCCAAATTTAGCGATGGCAAATCCAATGCTTTAGGGGTCAATGCAAGATCAGCATCTTCATTTAAAGCATCACCGCCCAGATCGTCCACGGAGTCGGGCTCTACCACAGAGGCTGGCTCCACCTCAAAACGCAAGCTATCCGCATTGGTCACTGGCTCTGCAGAAAATGCAAGGCTAGTGTCATCCACCTCTGGCAGCGTTGACTCAGCGACTGGGGTATCTATCTGCAATGTATCAGAATCGCTGATCACAGGCGACACATCCGCACTGGATTCAATTGTAATTTCCTCTGTGGCGGTACGCGCCGAGCTTTCAGTAGACGCTACAGGCTCGCTACTCGCCGCTGCCATCGCTTCAGACGCACCGTCAAACTCCAATGCCGGCGCTTCAAAGTTAAAGTGATAGGCATCCTCTTCATTCTGCGTTTCTGTCACTGGCAATACGCTTGACTCGGCTGCAGCCGTAACCTCATTGGCAGCAACTGGCGTGCCTTGGTAAAGCGCATTATCCGGATCCAGCTTTTGCCCCATGGCACTGACTTTTGACCAGGTCGCATCTGCCGGACCAGCTTTGGCATACACCTCACCAGCCAGCGACTCAAACGCAACCTTATTACCGGTGGTCTGATAAATTTCCAGCAACTTCACTTTGAGTTCCTGGCGCTCAGGATCTTTTTGAATCGCATCTTTGAGGATTTCCTCAGCCTGGGCATCACGGCCATACGCCATATACACCTCGGCCTCAGCAATCGGATCCACATCATGCGAATCGATCATGCCACCGACGCCACTCTGCGAGAAGTCGGTCAAAAAGGAGGTGTCGCCAGAAGCCGCAGCCTGCGTATCACCGAACACAGTGTTATTCTGCATTTCGGTCGCCGGCGAGGTCACGATCGCATCTTCAAACGTATCAATCTGTTTTTTGCGACGGATACGAATCAATGCCCAGACACACAGCAGCACCGGCAAAGCAATCAGCGCCAGTGGCAACACCGGGCTGATATTTTTCAGGCGCTCAAACAACACATGCATAAAGGAAGGCTGCTGCACAGGCTCATCAGCGGCAGGCGTTTCTACTGGCGCCACCGGCTTGGCAGGCTCTGCCGCAGGCTTCTCTGCAGCCACTGGTGCAGGCGGCACCTTGGCAGCTTCAACAGGAGCAGCCTCAACAGGTTTTTCTACTGCAGGCGCAGGCTCAACTTTAGATTCTACTTTCGCTTCGGCTTTAGGCTCGGCAGCTGCTTGTGCCGCATTCTTCTCTGCCAGCGCCATCGCATTGTTCTTCATTTCCATCAGTTTTTTCATGTCCGCGACTTGTTTTTCAAGCGCGGCTGCACGAGACTGTTCTTCTTTGATGGCGTTTGCCTTGGCAGTCGCATCTTCTTGCGCTGCGGTTGCGGATGTTTTGGCTGCTGACTTATCAGCTAGCGTTGTTGACTTCTCATCACCAGCCGACAGTTTCAATACATCTTTCCCTGGCTTGGCTTGCGGCGCGGGTTTCGCCCCTGCGGCACCAATTTTGCCCGCGGATTGCTGTGTATTGCCGCCACTTTGGCTGGCTGCACTTTCCTGGACGACTTTAGCCAGTGAATTTTTATAGGCTTGCCAGTTGGTCGCATGTTCTGCGATCAGGCTTTTCGCCTGTGGGCGGCTAATGCTATCCAGGGTTGCCTGGTCTGGCATACGCATAATCTTGCCGACCTTGAGGCGGTTCATGTTTTTACCATCAAACGCCTGCTGGTTTGTTTGGTAGAGCGCAGCGAGCATTTGTTCAACACTTACATTGTCAGGTTTCATTTGTCTGGCAATGGCATAAAGGGTATCGCCACGCTCGGTGGTCAACGCATTTTCTGCGTTTGTTTCTTCGGCAAGCTCAGGTTTCGTTTCAGTTTTAGTCGCAGGTTTTGCAGCGGCTGGTCTGAATGACGCAGGCTTCTTGGCCTCTGGCACAACAGCCTGGCTAGGTTCGGGCACCACTGCTGCTGGAGGTGTACTAGGCGCAGGTGCTGCCTGACCATTGACGGGCAAACCAGCAGACTCGGATACATAATTAGAGTTAAACCCAGGCGGATCCAGCAACAGGGTATATTCTTTGACCAGTCGGCCAGTCGGCCAATCGACCTGGATCAGCATATCCAGGAAGGCTTCGGTAATCGGCTGGGAGCTGGTCAGCTTGAGGATGGGCTGACCTTTGATGTTATTGCCAACTTCAATTTTAATAAATGGGTAAGACGCAGGCTTTTCCAGCATTTGGTCCTGATAGACCTGCTCGCTCGCCAATGCTGCCTGGATGCTATTGAGTTCACTTGGCGTGACCGCCAGCAACTCAATTTCCGCATTGAGCGGTTCCCCCAGTTTTGAGCTTGAAACCATGCCCCCCAAACCAGCGGCATGCGCCGAAAGGGCAGTACTCAAACTCAAGGCAAAGGCTATTTTTTTTAATTGAAATTTACTCACCGATTAACCCTTATTCATTCATGGCGTTTGTCAAAATAGCATCATTCAGACAGCCACGCAAGCGCGCCCAGGCGGCTTGTGAGCAATAAATACACCGTTTTGAAGCTATAGTAACCATTAAACAGGATTATATAAAAAGCAAAAGCCCGAAAAGACCATGATTTCATTAATAAATCATGGCTTTACGGGCCGCTATTTAATCCATTACTTAAGCTTCGACTAAAATTCTCAACATACGGCGCAAAGGTTCTGCCGCGCCCCACAACAACTGATCACCAACAGTGAAGGCCGACAGGTATTCACCCCCCATGGCCAACTTGCGCAAACGACCAACCGGGGTCGTCAATGTGCCAGTAATCGCCGCCGGTGTGAGCTCACTCATACTGATTTCACGTTCGTTAGGCACCACTTTGGCCCACTCGTTGGCTTCAGCCAACATTTGGTTGATTTCGTCCAAAGGCACATCCTTGCGCAGCTTGATGGTTAGCGCCTGTGAATGACAGCGCATGGCGCCGATACGCACACACAGACCATCAATCACGATCGGATTCGCTTCACGACCTAAAATCTTGTTGGTCTCAACGCCGCCCTTCCACTCTTCCTTGCTTTGGCCATTGCCCAGGTCTTTATCAATCCATGGGATCAGGCTGCCAGCCAGTGGCACGCCAAAATTGGACTGCGGTAAATCATCGCTACGGATGGTATCCGCAACTGTTTTATCAATCTGCAAAATCGCAGAAGCCGGATCCGCCAACAAACCAGCGACAGAAGCATTGATCACACCCATCTGGCTAATCAACTCACGCATATTCTGCGCGCCTGCGCCTGAAGCGGCCTGGTAAGTCATGGACGTTGCCCACTCAACCAAGTCAGCTTTAAACAGGCCATTGAGCGCCATCAGCATCAATGACACGGTACAGTTGCCGCCTATCCAGTTCTTGCCACCATTGGCCAAGGCATCCTTAATCACGTGCATATTCACCGGATCCAAAATGATCACGGAGTCTTGTTCCATGCGCAAGGTAGAGGCCGCATCAATCCAGTGGCCGTTCCAGCCGGTTGTGCGCAATTGCGGAAACACTTCACTGGTGTAATCACCGCCCTGACAGGTGACAATGACATCCATCTGACGCAATGCATCAATATTTTTGGCATCTTTCAGTGCAGGAGAATCCTTGCCTACTTGAGGCGCAGCGCCACCTGTTTGCGAGGTGGTGAAAAACTGCGGCTCGATATCCGCAAAATCATTTTCCTGCATCATGCGCTGCATCAGCACGGACCCAACCATGCCACGCCAGCCTACAAACCCTACTTTTAACATAGTGACTCGATATTTCAGCCGGTATCCCCGGCATTAAAATTGATTATTTGGAAGATTTTTGAACAGCTTCACCCGCTTGTTCAATGTCTTTACCCATACCATTAATGGTGTTGCAACCTGCCAACACTAACACCGTCAATACTAATGTCACCCACTTCGCCATCTTATTCTCCCAATGACTAATCTCTGAAATTACCGAATTTTAAAGGAAAATCGGTAATACTTTTTTTCACAAACGCTATCGCCTCTTGCAGCACATCGCGCTTGGCGCCATTCACACGCACGGTGTCGCCCTGAATCGTCGCCTGCACCTTCATACCGCTATCTTTAATCAGCTTGGTGATCTTCTTGGCCAGGTCGCTATCAATGCCATCCTGCACGCGCAAATCCTGCTTCACCTTATTACCAGAGACCTTCTGCACATCCTTGTGTTCCAGACGTTTGGAAGACTCAGGTTCTTTTTTTTCCATGGATGGCAACAGAATATCTTTCACCTGATCCAGCTGGAAATCGTTATCACCAAACAAGGTGATGACTTTGTCTTTTTCGTTGAAATCTATTTTGGCCGACGTGCCTTTGAAGTCATAACGATTGGTGATCTGCTTGCTGGCAGCATCAATCGAGTTCTTCAAGTTCACCATATCGACTTCAGACGTAATATCAAAGCTTGGCATATATACTCTCTCCTACACCAACTAGAAATTGCGCAGCTTGAGCAAGGCATACGCCCGCAGGCAGTACATTAAGTACGACAAGGGCGTATAACACCGCTCAAGCAAGCAAGTTCGGTTGGTCTTATTCGAAGTGGCAGACGTAGTCTACTGTTTCTACAACCTCAATATCAAAACTGGAATTACCAGGCACCGTAAACTTTTCACCGCCTTTGTAAGTGGTCCAGTGTTCTTCGCCTTTTTGACGTACCTTGCACAGGCCGTCATTGATTTCCATCAACTCTGGTGAGCCGGTGTTAAACGTCAATGTGCTAGGAAAAATCACGCCCACGGTACAGCGTGTGCCGTTCGGAAACAACACGGTATGACTCACACACTTGCCATCAAAGTAGACGTTGGCTTTCTTTTTTACGCTGACATTATCAAATTGTGCCATTTTAAATTCCTAATTAATTCCAGTTACTACAATCATAGTGACGACTATATCTTAAAACCAGGCGGACGGCATGCACAGTCATCCGCCCGCACAGCCAGTGCTACATAGCAGCGACGATCTGGTCACCCATTTCAGAGCAAGAAACTTTCTTCGTGCCCTCTTCATAGATGTCACCCGTACGGTAGCCAGCAGCCAATACTTTTTTGACTGCGTTTTCAATGCGGGTGGCGGCTGCTTCGTTGTCAAAGCTGTAACGCAACATCATGGCAGCAGACAAAATGGTCGCAATCGGGTTCGCCAGGTTTTTACCAGCGATATCAGGTGCAGAGCCGTGTGATGGCTCGTACAGGCCTTTTTTGCTTTCATTCAATGAGGCAGATGCCAGCATGCCAATAGAGCCGGTCAACATGGAAGCTTCGTCAGACAAGATGTCGCCGAAGATGTTACCGGTCACCATCACGTCAAATTGTTTTGGATTACGGATCAGCTGCATGGCGGCATTGTCGACATACATATGGCTAAGTTCGACTTCCGGGTACTCTTTGGCCACATCAATGACAATTTCTTTCCAGAACTCGGTGGTTTCCAGCACGTTGGCCTTGTCCACAGAACACAATTTCTTGCCACGTTTCATGGCGATCTCAAACGCCACATGCGCAATACGGCGCACTTCAGGCTCGCTGTAAATCATGGTGTTAAAGCCTTCGCGTACACCCTGCTCGTTGGTACGCATGCCACGAGGCTGGCCAAAGTACACGTCGCCGGTCAACTCGCGTACGATCATGATATCCAAGCCTGCCACCACTTCTGGTTTTAAGGTTGAAGCGTTTGCCAGTTCAGGGAACAGCACCGCTGGACGCAAGTTAGCGAACAAGCCTAAATCTTTACGAATCGCCAGCAAGCCGCGCTCAGGGCGCAATGGGCGATCCAGGGTGTCGTACTGCGGGCCGCCAACGGCACCTAATAATACGGCGTCCGCTTTGCGACAGATGTCCTGCGTGAACTCAGGGTATGGATGACCGTATTGATCATACGCCTGGCCACCGAGTGGCGCTTCCGTAAAGGTCATGTCCAGACCTTCTTTTTTCAATACTTCGAGCACGCGCAACGCTTGCGCAATAATTTCCGGGCCGATGCCATCACCAGGCAACACAGCGATATTTAACGCCATTGTAGAATTCCTTTATTTTAAAACCCACGCCCATGCATGGGAGATTAGTTCAATTAAGCAAATAACCTAGGTTTAAACAAACAACCAGGGGTTAAGCAAACAACCAAGGTTGTGCCGCTTGATGTTTTTGCTCAAAGGCTTTGATCGCGTCGGCATGCTGCAAGGTTAAGCCGATTTCGTCCAGGCCGTTCAGCAGGTTGTGCTTACGGGTGGGTGTGATTTCAAAGCTGAATGACTGGCCAGACGGCGTGGTCACGGTTTGTGCTTCCAAATCAACGTTCAGCGTGTAGCCTTCATTCGCCAGGCACTCTTTAAACAGGCTATCGACTTGTTCAGCAGAGGCCACAATCGGCAAAATGCCATTTTTGTAGCAGTTATTAAAGAAAATATCTGCAAAGCTAGGCGCAATGATCACGCGGAAGCCTTGGTCCTCAATCGCCCATGGCGCATGTTCACGTGAGGAACCACAGCCGAAGTTATCACGGGCCAGCAATACTTGCGCACCTTGGTAACGCGGCTGGTTGAGCACGAAGTCCTTATTCAATGGACGTGTGCTGCAATCCATGCCTGGCTCACCATAGTTGGTGTAACGCCACTCATCAAACAGGTAAGGGCCAAAACCGGAACGCTTGATCGACTTTAAAAACTGCTTGGGAATAATCGCGTCGGTATCGACATTAGCGCGGTCAAGCGGACAAACCAGGCCATTCAAGGTAGTAAATGCTTTCATAGTGTTCTCCTCTTATGCGCTACGCACGTCCACAAAGTGACCGGCAATCGCAGCAGCAGCAGCCATCTCCGGGCTGACCAGGTGGGTACGACCGCCTGGGCCCTGACGGCCTTCAAAGTTACGGTTGGAGGTTGAAGCACAGCGCTCACCTGGACTCAGGCGGTCTGAGTTCATGGCCAGGCACATAGAGCAGCCTGGTTCACGCCATTCAAAACCAGCTTCAATAAAAATCTTGTCCAAACCTTCAGCCTCAGCCTGGCGCTTGACCTGGCCAGAGCCCGGCACCACCATTGCCAGCTTGATATTGCTAGCGACTTTTTTGCCTTTAGCGACACCAGCTGCAGCGCGCAAGTCTTCAATACGTGAGTTAGTGCATGAGCCAATAAAGATTTTATCCAGTTGGATCTGGTCAATCGGCGTATTGGCAGTCAGGCCCATATATTTCAAGGCGTTTTCGATGCTGGTACGCTTGGTCGCATCGGCTTCTTGTGCCGGATCAGGCACAGTAGAACCAATCGGCAGCACTTGCTCAGGTGAAGTGCCCCAAGTCACTTGCGGGGCGATCTCAGCACCATTCAATACCACCACTGTGTCAAATGTAGCATCCGCTTCTGACTTCAGTGTGCTCCAGTAAGCCACGGCTTTGGTCCAGTTGTCACCTTTAGGCGCATGCAGGCGGCCCTCAAGATAAGCCGCTGTTTTTTCATCCGGCGCCACCAGGCCTGCGCGTGCACCGGCTTCAATCGCCATGTTGCACAACGTCATACGGCCTTCCATGGACAGGCCACGGATCACTTCACCACCAAACTCAATCGCATAGCCGGTGCCGCCAGCGGTACCGATTTTGCCGATAATCGCCAGCGCGACGTCTTTCGCTGTCACGCCTTTCCCTAACTGGCCATCCACACGCACCAGCATGCTTTTGGACTTTTTAGCCACCAGCGTTTGTGTTGCCAATACATGTTCAACTTCAGAGGTACCAATACCATGCGCCAAGGCGCCAAACGCACCATGCGTAGAAGTGTGGCTATCACCACAGACCACGGTCATGCCAGGCAGCGTGGTGCCATTTTCAGGCCCGATGACATGGATAATGCCCTGGTCTTTATTTTTAAACGGGAAATACACCAACGCACCAAACTCTTTGATGTTGTTGTCCAGCGTTTCCACTTGCAGGCGAGAGATCGGGTCTTCAATGCCCTTATCCCAATCCTTGGTCGGTGTATTATGGTCTGGGTTAGCCACAATACTGGAGTTACGCCATGGCTTGCGGCCAGCCAGTCGCAGCCCCTCAAAAGCCTGCGGGCTGGTGACTTCGTGTACCAGATGGCGGTCAATGTAAATCAAGCAGGTGCCATCCGCTTCTTCATGCACCACGTGCGATTCCCACAATTTGTCGTACAGCGTTTTACCAGCCATGACAGTTCCTTTCTTACCACGCAAATATTTATAAAACTTGCGCAGAATACCTAAGTTTCAATACCCTTACAAGAAGATAGTTTATACTAGTATTAACACTAATAGGATAAACAAATCAAATGGATACGAGACGACAGGAACTCGCTGAATTTCTACAAGCTATGCGTCAGCGCGGCACCCCGGAAGAATTCGGATTCCCATCCGGTTCGCGCCGCCGCACACAAGGATTAAGGCGTGAAGAAGTCGCACAACTGGCGAGCATCAGCGCGACCTGGTATACCTGGATTGAGCAGGCGCGCGAAGTCAATGTCTCAGCCGAAGCACTGGACAGGCTGGCCACAGCCTTAAAGTTGAGCAAGTCTGAACGCAACTATTTATTTGATATGGCAGACAGACGCGACCCGCAAGCCCATCAGAGCGAAGTCGACACCGCGCCGGAAACACTGGTCGCCATGCTGGATCAGATGCAGATTCCCGCCTATGTGATGGGTCGCACCTGGGATATCCTGGCCTGGAACCAGCCAGCGGGTAAGCTGTTCACCGGCCTGCTGGATGTGCCGTGGCCGACATCCCAGCGCCCTAACCTGTTGCGTTTTGTGTTTGCCAACCCGCAAGCCCGACAGTTTGTGGTCAATTGGGAGATGCGCGCACGACGCCTGGTCGCGGAGTTCCGTGCAGATTGCCGCTCACGATTAGAGGAACCTGAGGTCAAGCAACTGGTCAGTGAATTAAGTACCGCCAGCGTGGAGTTTACACAGTTCTGGAAACAACATGACGTATTGGAACGGCAAGGCGGGCAACGGGAGTTCCAACACCCCGTCGAAGGACTCATTCATTTTCAACAGGTGACATTAAAACCGGTCGAGCAAGAACAATTGAAGTTGGTGCTGTTACAGCCAGCAAGCACTGCCATTTCGTGAGAAAATGTTAAGTTAACGTTCAAGCACTTAGAAATATGATGAAAATAACCATACTCTTATTGATCAGCACACTCAGCCTTTGTGCAAATGCTGAAGATTCGGGCGCAGACAGCCAAAGCGGCTGGTATGCTCAGCTCAAAAATCATCTGACTGAGGTGTGGCAAAAGTCTGATCAAACTGATTTATATGTGCCGCTGGTGACCTACCATAACAGAAGCATGTACTCCAGAGAGAAAATCGACTCTTTTAACGAGCGGCCGTGGGGCTTGGGTATCGGCAAGTCAATGCGCGATGCTGACAGTAACTGGGACGGCTATTATGTGATGGCGTTTAAAGATTCGCACGATGACTGGGAACCAATTGTCGGCTACGGACACGTTAAAAACCTGGTTGGTCAGGCCAGTGGCTTGAATGCCGGGGTGGGATTAACAGCAGGGTTCACCGCCAGAAGTGATTACAACTACAAGCCGCTCCCTGTTTTGCTACCGATTGCAGCCATGGGCTACGATAAAGTGATTGTGAATGCGACTTATGTGCCGGGCACCAAAGGCAATGGCAATGTGCTGTTTATGTGGTCAACCGTGGCGTTCTAGCAAACGGTTTCTAACGCCAGCGCAAACTAACACGTGATCAGGCACGAATCAGCTTATATTCCAGTGCATCTTTCAAAGCCAGCCATGACGCCTCAATAATATCGGATGACACACCTATGGTTGTCCAGTTGCTTTGCTGATCGGTCGATTCAATCAGCACCCGCACCTTGGCCGCCGTCGCCTGGTTAGAATCGAGCACACGCACCTTGTAATCCACCAGCTTGATCTCTTTGATTACCGGGTAAAATTGTTCCAGCGCTTGCCGCATGGCCTTATCCAGCGCATTCACCGGCCCGTCACCTTGGGCAGTCGCACTGGACTCCTGGTCATTCACACAAATCTGAATGGTCGCGGTCGAGTTCTGACCGTTGGCCGAAGGCTCGTCGATATTGACGTTGTAATGCTTGAGGCTGAAAAACGGCTGGAACTTGCCCAGCAGCTTTTGCATGAGCAAATCAAACGAGCTTTCAGCATTTTCAAACTGGTAGCCTTCATGCTCCAGCGCTTTCAACTGTTCCAATATATTGACGGCAGCGTCAGACTCTTTGGTCAGGCTAGGATCAATTTGCTGCAACTTGCGCAAAATCGCGCCGCGCCCCGCTACCTCAGACACCAGAATCTGGCGCTCATTACCCACCATGCCTGGGTTGATATGCTCGTAGGACTTGGGATTTTTATTCACCGCATCAATATGCATGCCGCCTTTGTGGGCAAACGCATCGTGCCCCACGTAAGGCGCCTTGTCATTAAAAGCCACATTCGCCACTTCACTGACAAACCGTGCTGCTGCAGTTAACGCAGTCAGCTGTGCATCCGAAATACATTCTAGCCCAAGCTTTAACTGCACATTGGGGATGATAGAAACCAGGTTGGCATTGCCACAGCGCTCACCGATGCCATTGATTGTGCCCTGCACCTGCGTTGCGCCCGCTTGCACGGCTGCGACGGAGTTTGCCACCGCCATTTCACAATCGTTGTGGCAATGTATCCCAATTTGCACGGATGGGAACTGTTTGACCACCGTCTCGGTGATGGCAAACACTTCGTTCGGGAACGTGCCGCCATTGGTATCACACAATGCCAGCACATCCGCACCGGCATCCACCGCCGCTTGCAAGGTTTGCATGGCGTAATCAGCGTTAGCTTTATAGCCATCGTAAAAATGCTCGGCGTCAAACACCACTTCTTTGCCTTGTGCTTTTAAATAGGCAATGGTGTCGCTTATCATGGCCAGGTTTTCTGGCAAGGTGGTACGCAGAATATCCGTGACCTGATAATCCCAGCTTTTGCCGAAAATGGCCACCGCCTGTGTATTGGCAGACAGCAGTGACTGCAAGTTTTTGTCTTCAGCCGCCGTGATACCAATGCGACGCGTGCTGCCAAACGCAATGATTTTGGCATGTTGTAACTGCAACTCGCCGACGCGGGCAAAGAACTCCAGGTCTTTGGGATTAGAGCCCGGATTGCCTGCCTCAATATAGCCAATGCCCAACTGGTCCAGACGCTGGACCACTTTGAGTTTGTCTTCCACCGAGAAAGAGACCCCTTGCGCCTGCGCGCCATCACGCAGGGTGGAGTCATAGGCGATGACGCGTCGACTGGCCATAAAAATTATTTTTTACGGTTATGCAGGTTCGCTGCGATACGCATACGCAAGGCATTCAGCTTGATAAAGCCGCCTGCATCTTTTTGATCGTAAGCGCCTTTATCATCTTCAAACGTCGCAATGGTTGAGTCAAACAGTGAATCTGTTTTGCTGTCACGACCAACGACAATGACATTGCCTTTGTAAAGCTTAACGCGCACCCAGCCATTCACGGTGGCTTGTGTATGGTCGATCAACGTTTGCAATGCCACACGCTCCGGGCTCCACCAGTAACCGTTGTAAATCAGGCTGGCGTAACGTGGCATCAGGTCATCTTTCAGATGCGCCACTTCACGGTCCAGCGTGATGCTTTCAATCGCACGGTGGGCTTTGAGAATAATGGTGCCGCCAGGCGTTTCGTAGCAGCCACGTGACTTCATGCCCACATAACGGTTTTCCACCAGGTCCAGGCGACCGACACCGTGTTTACCACCAATGCGGTTCAATTCAGCCAGAATCTCATGCGCTTTCATGGCTTTGCCATTCAAGGCAACGATGTCACCATTCTTGAACTCGATATCCAGGTACTCAGGCGCATCTGGTGCTTTTTCCGGTGACACGGTCCAGCGCCACATATCTTCTTCCGCTTCGGCAGAAGGGTCTTCCAAATGACGGCCTTCGTAAGAGATATGCAACAAGTTGGCATCCATAGAGTATGGGCTACCGCCTTGCTTATGTTTCATCTCGACGGGAATGCCGTGTTTTTCGGCATAAGCCAGCAGTTTTTCACGGGACAACAAATCCCACTCACGCCACGGGGCAATAATCTGGATGTTTGGGTTGAGCGCATAAGCACCTAACTCAAAACGCACCTGGTCGTTACCTTTACCAGTCGCGCCGTGTGAAATAGCATCGGCTTTGGTCTCGTTGGCAATTTCAATCAGGCGCTTGGCAATCAATGGACGTGCAATGGAGGTACCCAGCAGGTATTCACCTTCATAGACAGTGTTGGCGCGGAACATTGGGAACACAAAGTCACGCACAAACTCTTCACGCAGGTCATCAATGTAAATCTCGCTGACGCCAAATTTCTTGGCTTTTTCACGTGCAGGCTCCAGCTCTTCGCCTTGGCCGAGATCAGCGGTAAACGTCACCACCTCACATTGATAAGTGTCTTGCAACCATTTCAGGATCACGGAAGTGTCCAGACCACCGGAATAGGCCAATACGGCTTTTTTAATATCGCTCATTGAAGTTGTATTTCCATAAAAAAATTTTTACCTCACAGCTAACGAGAGGAAAAAGAAAGTCTATAAAAAAGCCTTTCTCTGTGACCTCTGTGTTCTCTGTGGCTAACTCATGTTATTGGCGTAACATTTGTTGTGACGCCAGACTGACACGCGTGACTTGAATTTCGTGTCAGAGTAAAACTAAAAAACAATTTTTTTTGGCCACAGAGATCACAGAGGTCAAGGAGAAAAGCACCTTGAAACGCTCTGTGTCTCTGTGGTGAAAAATCAAACCTTGCCTAACAACAAATATTCCATCAGCGCTTTTTGCGTGTGCAATCTGTTTTCTGCTTCATCCCACACCACGCTTTGCTTGCCATCAATCACCTCGGCAGATACTTCTTCGCCGCGGTGCGCAGGCAGGCAATGCATAAATACCGCATCGGCTTTCGCCACTTTCATCATGTCTGCATCGACTTGCCAGTCGGCAAAGTCTTTACGGCGCTCTTCGTTTTCGGCTTCAAAGCCCATGGACGTCCACACATCGGTGGTGACCAGGTCTGCGCCACGCGCGGCTTCCATCGGGTCAGCAAACGACTCGAAGTGAGAAGTACCATACAAGTTGGCACGCTCAGGCTCGACTTCATAGCCAGGCGGCGTCGACACATGTACATTAAAGTCCAGCACCTCTGCGGCTTGCAGCCAGGTGTTGCAGACATTATTGCTGTCGCCAATCCAGGCCACGGTTTTGCCTTGAATTGAACCACGGTGCTCAATAAAGGTGAAAATATCGGCCAGGATCTGGCACGGGTGATATTCATTGGTCAGGCCATTAATCACCGGCACACGCGAGTTTTGCGCAAAACGCTCGATAATGCTTTGCTCAAAGGTACGGATCATGACAATGTCACTCATGCGCGAAATCACTTGCGCCGCGTCTTCTACTGGCTCGCCGCGACCTAATTGTGAGTCACGGGTATTGAGGTAAATGGCCGAACCACCCAATTGCTGCATGCCCGCCTCAAATGACAAACGCGTACGTGTGCTGGCTTTTTCAAAAATCATGACCAGCGTGCGGTCTACCAGTGGCCAGTATTGTTTGTAGTCTTTAAACTGCGATTTAATCCATTTGGCGCGCGCAAAAATATGTTCGATCTCGTCGCGGGTCAGGTCATTAAATTGCAAAAAGTGTTTGATACTCATAATGTGTTGGGCACCTGTTAAATCAAGCGCTTGCCTTTAAAAAATTCAATATCAGTGGCGTTAGTCTGCTCACCAGTTCATCGGCTTCCTGCTTGTTCATCACCAAAGATGGCAGCAAACGAATCACTTTTTCTGAGGTCACGTTGATCAGCAATTTGGCCGCCAATGCCTGCTTGACCAAATCGGCGCATGGTCTATCCAGCTCAATACCTATCATCATGCCGGCATTGCGGACATTAACCACACCCGCTTCACCTTTAAGCGCAGCCGTGAATTGCTCACGGATGTAATCACCCACCGTGTCGGCATTTTCACGCAGTTTTTCTTCGGCAATGATGTCCAGCGTGGCTAAACCAGCCGCTGTCGCCAAAGGGTTGCCACCAAAGGTAGAGCCATGTTTGCCGGGGGTAAACGTTTCAGCGGCGACGCCACGTGCGACACAGGCACCAATCGGTACGCCTGAACCCAGGCCTTTAGCCAAGGTCATCACGTCCGGTACGATGCCGGTATGCTGAAAAGCAAACCAGGTGCCGGTTCTGGCAATGCCGGATTGCACTTCGTCCAGCATCAACAGCCAGCCGTTGGCATCACAAATTTCACGCAGGCCTTGCAAATAAGCTTTAAGGCTGGCCGGGATATGCACGCCGCCTTCGCCTTGCACCGGCTCGACCAAAATAGCCACCACGTTATTTTTGTGTGAAGCGATGGTTTTCACCGCTTCCAGGTCATCAAATGGCACACGCAGGAAACCACTCACCAGTGGTTCAAAACCCGCTTGCACTTTGCGGTTGCCAGTGGCTGACAAGGTTGCCATGGTTCTGCCGTGGAAGCTTTGATCCATGACAATGATTTCAGGATAGTCTATGCCCTTGTTGTGGCCATACAGACGCGCCAGCTTGATGGCGGCCTCGTTGGCTTCACAGCCGGAGTTACAGAAGAACACGCGGTCCATGCCTGACAGTTCTGCCAACTTGTCAGCCAAGGCTGACTGCTCGGCAATCTGGTAGATATTGGAAACATGGATCAATCTGGCAATTTGCGCATTAAGTGCAGCTACAAATTTTGGATGGGCGTGGCCCAAGCCATTCACTGCCACGCCGGACAGCGCATCCAGATAGCGATCACCGGCAGTGTCTGTCAGCCAGACGCCCTCGCCTTTGACAAAAGTCACAGGCTGCCTGCCATAGGTGTTCATTAAGTGTTCCGAATGCATTTCAAACCCTTTTTCAAAAAACAAAAACGGCGGCTTAAGCCGCCGTAAACGCCTTAAACCCGCTAAAAACCTAATACCGCACGATGACTCAATCCATTGGCCATGAAAAACAACATGGGCAGAGAGAGCATCAAGTTGGTACGCGATGCCAGCATGGCCACGCGTCGCGCTTTATTCTTGGCTGCATCATCGGCAGCCACCATGCCCAGAATCTTTTTCTGATTGGGCCAAATCAACACCCAGACGTTGATCAGCATAATCGTGCCCAGCCAGGCACCCACACCTATCAATTCAAATCCATTGCGCAATGCAAAGGCATCAGGAAAATGCGGCCCCAGCAATGCCGCGCCAGCCAACCAGGTGACGACAGCAGACCAGCGAAACCATAACAGTGCGCGTGGTGCAATATGCTTGTTAATGCCAGCTGCTGTGCCATCTGCCGCGGCAGCCTTGAGGCCTGCCATTTGTACCAGATTAAAGTAATAGAGCAAGCCTACCCAGGTAATGCCTGCCAGAAAATGAATCCATCGTGCCAGTGCCGGTACCAGTTCCATGGATCAGCCTCCAGCCACAATAAAATTTTTCAGGAAAAAAACCAGTGCCAGGGTGAGTAGCAACCCCGAAATGATGGACCCTGCAACAGATTCCAGCGGATTTTTCATACGCACCCCCAATCACGTGTCCCTTAAGCACCCTGACCATCTGGCAAACAGTCCGCGCAGCATACTCTCCGCCTCGCGAAGTGTTTGGCCTAACTTCAAGTCAGGATTCGTTTTTTTCTAGTTTTAAACCATTTCTGGTTAATGCTAGAGATTACCGCAAAAGCCTTTTGTTGACAAGTTCGCAGCATCACCATCACGGCAAGCTGACAGGGGCGTAGGTAAGCGCAATGCGGCGTGTTTTTCGATTTATATTATAATGCGCGGCGGCATTATGATTGTGCGTTTGACATCCAGACGCCTCAAAACGGGGGAATCACATACCATGGCAACAACTGATCTCGATGTATTGCTGGTCGGTGGCGGCATTATGAGCGCTACGCTGGCAGTTCTGCTACATCGGCTCGACCCAACTCTACATATTTGCATGGTAGAACAACTGGACGATGTTGCCCTCGAAAGCTCTGATGCATTAAACAATGCAGGCACCGGGCACGCTGGTTATTGTGAGCTCAACTACACCCCCAAAGCCAAAAATGGTGACATCCAGATCCGCCGTGCGCTGGAAATCAATGCAGCATTTGAGGTTTCCCTGCAATGCTGGTCTACCCTGGTGAAAGAAGGCGTCTTAAACGCGGCTGACTTTATTCAGCGCGTGCCACACCTGAGTGCGGTATGGGGCGAAGAAGATGCCGCATTTTTACGCCAGCGCCACGCCTTATTACAGGCGCACCCGCTGTTTGCCGAGATGCAATGGGCAGACCAGGCGACGACACTCAATGACTGGATGCCACTGATGATGGCAGGCCGCCAGACTTCAGACAAAATGTCTGCCACGCGTGTCGCCCATGGCTCGGATGTGAACTTTGGCGCCCTGACGCGCCAACTGGTCAGCTACTTAAAAACACGCCCCAACTTTACCCTGCTCACGCAATCGCGCGTGACCAAACTCAAGCAAGCACAACAGCGTGAACAAAATAGCTGGCACGTGCATATACAACACCTGCCTTCAGGCCAGTCGCAGACCTATCACTCCAAATTTGTGTTTTTAGGCGCAGGCGGTGGCGCCTTGCCGTTGCTGCAACAGTCTGGCATTCCTGAAGCCCATGGTTACGGCGGCTTCCCGGTGAGCGGCCAATGGCTGATCTGCAACAACAGCAAGCTAATTAACACCCATCATGCAAAAGTCTACAGCCAGGCAGCCGTCGGCGCACCGCCCATGTCTGTGCCACACCTGGACACCCGCATGATACAAGGCAAACCCGCCTTGCTGTTTGGTCCTTATGCCGGATTTACTACCCGCTTCCTCAAACAGGGCTCGCGCTTCGATTTGGCCAAATCAGTTAAATTCAAGAATATTAAAAGCTTGCTGGGCGCTGGCCGCCACAACTTGGACCTGACCAAATACCTGATCAAAGAAGTTTTCCAAAGCCATGAGCAGCGCATGGAGTCTTTGCGCGTCTTTTTACCAGACGCCCACGGCGATGACTGGCAACTCGCACATGCCGGGCAACGCGTACAAATTATCAAACGCTGTCACCAACATTGGGGAAAACTGGAGTTTGGCACAGAGATTGTCGCCAGCAGCGACGGCACGCTGGCAGCCCTGTTAGGCGCCTCACCAGGGGCTTCCGTCAGTGTCAAAGCCATGTTGGATGTGCTGCAACGCTGTTTTGCCAGCCGCATGCAAAGCAGCGAATGGCAAAACTCTCTGAAAGCACTGATTCCCTCTTTTGGTGAATCACTGATTGACGATGCCAGCTTACTCACCCGCGTGCGCAGCGACACATTGAGCACCCTGAACCTGGGATAAATCATGGCATATCATCGTATTGCCACACACCCTCGGCAATGTATAGAAAATGAAAAAAATGGAATTTCATACGCCGTGTTGCGGTCATGTATGAAATGATTTCAATTGAAAGTCCCCAGTTTATGCGTTCTTTTTTGCCAGACTCTTTAACATTTAAAACGCTCGGCGCCGGTTTTGCCGCCCTCTTGTTACTTGGCTGCCAGGCGACCGATGCCAAAAAAGCGCAGCCGCTGATACCCGACTTTGGTGCCAATGTCATTATTCTGGATCCCGGCATGTCGCCGGACGCGATCCAAAACAAACTGGACAGTCTGTTCAAGCAGCAGGAAGCTAACCAGTTTGGCCCAGAGCGCTATGCCGTACTGTTTAAACCTGGCGTTTACCACAACAAAGTAAAACTCGGCTTTTATACGCAACTGCTGGGCTTGGGGCAGTTTCCAGACGATGTCATGTTGCAAGGTGGCATACAGGTAGAAGCCGCCTGGCATGAAGAAGATGCCACGCAAAACTTCTGGCGTAGCGTGGAAAACCTGTCAGTCACGCCTGAAAACGGCACCATGCAATGGGCGGTATCACAAGCCGCACCGCTACGCCGCATCCACGTGCGCGGCAACATGCTGCTCGATGACAATGGCGGCTGGTCCAGCGGCGGCTTTATTGCCGATAGCCTGATAGACCAACAAGTCAACTCCGGCACCCAGCAACAATGGCTGACCAGGAACTCAACGCTAGGCAGCTGGACCAACGCCAACTGGAACATGGTGTTCGTCGGCGTTAAAAATGCGCCCAATGCCGAGCACTGGCCAACGCCACCTTACACCGTGGTCGAACAAACCCCAGTCGTGCGTGAAAAACCCTTTTTAACCCTGGACAGCACTGGTGCTTACCAGGTATTTGTCCCTGCCCTGCACACCAATACCCAAGGTATCTCCTGGCAAGAAACCCACCCACAGGGTGAAAACGTGCCACTGACGCAGTTTTATATCGCCAAAGCAGCCACCGATACGGCAGATACCATTAACAACGCCCTTAGCCAGGGTAAACACCTGCTACTCACCCCAGGCATCTACCTGCTGGACAAACCGTTGCAGGTCAGCCATGCAAACACCATCATTCTCGGCCTGGGCATTGCAACCTTGCAGCCCGTAGCAGGCAATGCCGCCATGACTATTGCAGATGTCGATGGTGTCAAACTGGGCGGCGTGTTGTTTGATGCCGGGGAAAAGAATTCCGAGGTCCTACTGCAAGTAGGTGACCGCAAAAACACAGTGAGTCATGCAAACAATCCAGTGACGCTACATGATGTATTTTTCCGTGTCGGCGGCGCAGCGGTCGGCAATGCCACACACAGCGTCATCATTAACAGCAACCACGTCATCGGCGACAACCTGTGGGTGTGGCGTGGTGACCACGGCAATGGCATCGGCTGGGCGCTCAATAAAACCAAACACGGCATCGTCATCAATGGCGATGACGTCACCATGTATGGCTTGTTTGTAGAGCACTTTCACGACTACCAAACGTTGTGGAACGGTGAAAATGGCGCGGTCTATTTTTACCAGAGCGAAGCCCCTTATGATGTGCCTAACCAGCAAAGCTGGATGAATGGCAGCGTCAACGGGTTTGCTTCTTATAAAGTGGGCGATCAGGTCAAACATCACACCGCCATCGGCATGGGGGTTTATTGCTTCTTTAACGAAAACCCTGAGGTCAAACTCAATAGTGCGATTGAAGCACCAGCAGGCGAGAACATTCATTTTAGCCACGTCACCAGCGTTTCACTGGGCGGTACGGGGGAAATTACGCATGTGCTGAATGCATTAGGCGAAACGGCAAAACCGGGGCACGAAGTATCGCGCATGCCATAAAGTTGACCTTGCGATACTATATAGAAAAATTCAACATTCGCTTACACACCATCATTGAGATGGTTACTAATAGTTAGACCTCATAGAAGTCCAATTGATGACAACCCTAACACTTGGCTGGCGTCGCCTATATGACGCACTCGGTTTTTCTATTAAACACACCGGACCCATAACTGCTTCCGCCAATACATGCGATGGGCGGCAAATAAATTTCTACCTAGGGCTTGAGCCCCCCATAGGAGTCATGTCTGTAAACGAAGGCGGCTACCTAATTCCAGGTCATAAAGTCGATATTCTAAAAACCGACTCAGACTACAAGGCCGACTGTTTCTGCGAGATATCCGTTACATGGCAAAGAAATTTGAATGCTGAAGAAGAGAAGCTTGTAGCAATAGCAGACAACACCTTCTACCACCAAATACTTGCCGAAGCGAGAGAATCATTCAGCGAGCCAGAAAACATACTAGACACCACTGCTGGAGCACTTGGCTTGGCAATTCACCGGCAACTAGTCCTAAAGCCACTTATCGAGCACCTCTTCTTTACTGGGGGTCCTCAGCCCGTTAGCTCGTTCCATGGCCCGACTTGGGAGCGCTTAGACAACATTGGATTATCAGAAGATGGCAAATCAACAGTTTCCAACTTGTTAGGCAGCATTGGCCAAGCCCCCGAAAAGGCTTCGACTAAGGCCGGTGCGGTTTTGCATTGGCTGCTCAAAGCATGGAGAGAGCGGGATCATATAACAAAATTCATGTACCTGTTCATCCCCTTAGAAGCTGTGATTCAATCAACTCCGGAGTTAGCAGCTGAAGCAGTACGTGAACTAAACGCGATCAAAGAAATTGTCGAACAATCGGAAAGCAAGGAAAAAATAGAGTTAATACACTTCATTGAGCGAACCAAAACAAAGTTTAATCCAACACTAAACGCTCGATTTGAAGAGCTTGCAAAAAAGCACTCACTACCCGGATGGGAGCTTGACGTAGAGGCATTCAAGAAATTCAACAGAATGCGCAACCTTCTATTGCACAAGGGTAACAGGCGACTTAGCACTCACATTGACTTTGAGCACAACACAAGAACTCTAGAGGATTTGGTGGAAAGGTATGTTGCACTCGAAATCGTTGGCACCCCAACCGTATACCAATCAAACCATCGTCCGCATAGATAGAAACGTAAATTTCTAGCGAAACCTTGCTGTTGCTAGGTAAAAGTCAGTTCGTTAGTGCAAGCTTGAATTAGCAACACTACCCCTGCTGTCCATACAACCGCTGATACACACTACCCGCCTGCTGGACCAGCGTCTCGTGCTGACCTTCTTCAATAATCCTACCACCGTCAAATACCAATACTCGGTCAGCCTCTTTCACTGCTGACAATCGGTGGGCAATCACGATAGTGGTACGGCCGCGCAAAAATGTGCGCATGGCTTGATGCAGCAAGGCTTCGGTGTGGGTATCCAGCATAGAGGTCGCTTCATCCAGAATGACGATTTGTGGCTGTTTGAGCATCATACGGGCAATCGCCAGACGCTGGCGCTGCCCACCCGACAGCCGCACACCGCTTCGGCCTAATTGTGTGTCCAAGCCCTCCGGCAGGTCTCGAACGAACTGCGCCAGTTGAGCTACTTCTAACGCCTGCCAAAGTGCCGCGTCGGCATAGGGTTGATCTAAGCTCAGGTTTTGCCGCACGCTATCGTTAAACAGCATGGGCTGTTGCAACACCACACCTAAATGCTCGCGAATCTGGGCGTAGCCCAGTTGCTCAATGGCTTGCCCGTTAAACAAAATGTGACCACTGCTGGGGGCATACAAGCCAAGCAGTAATTGCACTAGCGTGGATTTGCCTGCGCCTGAGACACCAACCAGCGCCACTTGCTCGCCAGGGGCAATGTTGAGGGTGACGTCATCGAGGATGGCACTGCCTTCACCATAAGCAAAAGAGACATTTTGCAAGCGAATGGCCGCTGGGCTTTGCGCAGAAAAACCTTGCACTTGTGCGGGGTAATGCGGCTCTTCATCCGCATCCAGCACCTGATTAATCCGCCCCAATGCGGCTTTGGCGGCGTAATAAGACACCTGCACCGATAACAGCTCTTGCACTGGCCCCATCATGAACCACAAGTAGCCAAACACGGCGATCATTTGCCCGACAGACAAGTTGGAGAACACCACCATCAGCATGGCAACGGCGCGGAAGATTTCAAAGCCAAACAGAAAGATACCAAACGACAAGCGCGATAAGGCGTCAGACTTCCACCCAGATGCTGTGGCCGCGGCACGCACGGCTTCGGCAGCTTGCTTGGCTTTATCTAAAAAGCGTTTATCGCTGTTGCTGGCACGCAACTGTTGCATGACTTCGAGGGTTTCGGTGACGGATTGCGATAACAGTTCAAAGGCACTGTTTTCGCGTTGCTTCCACACTTTAACCTTTTTACCCAGCACCATGGTCAGCCCGATGACAAATGGGTTTAGCAGCAAGATAATCAACGCCAGTTGCCAGTGCATCCACAGTAAAACCGCCGCGACACCGATGACACTCAGCACGGCGACGATCACTTTGGCGATGGTTTCACCGAGAAACTTGTCCAGCGTTTCAATATCGGTGAGCAGACGCGCGGTGATCTGGCCTGCGCCCAGGCTTTCATAAACCTGCATGCGAATGCGGGCGAGTTTGTCGAGCAAGGTCTGGCGCACACCCAGCGTCACCTGCTTGGATAAGCCGACAAAAATACGCGTGGTGGCGACCCCCAGCAACACGCTGGACAGACGTAAACTCATGGTCAGCAATGTCACACACAGGATAATGGCAATCGGCCCCAGCCAATCCGCAGGCAATAACCAGCGCATGAGTTGCGTGAGCTTGCCTGGTTGATGCAACAGCACTTCATCTACCAGCAAGGGCATCAGCAAAGGGATAGGCACCGCGACAATGGCGCCTAAAAACGCCAGCGACTGGCCCAGCCACAAACGCCGGGCGCGTTGGCGCAATTGCAGCCATAAATCGTGCAAGGTCAACATCGGTTAAAACTAGGCTTTGCCGCCTGCCAGCACGCGCTGACGGCGAATCTCGTAGAGCGCAATGCCGCTAGCCACGCTCACATTCAAGCTTTGCACCGAGCCGAACATCGGGATGGTGATTAGCGCATCACAGGTTTCTTGGGTTAAACGACGCATGCCATCACCCTCTGCGCCCATGACCAGTGCAATCGGGCCTTCTAGCTTGGTGTTATGCAATGAGCTTGGCGCATCCATGGTAGTGCCAACGATATGCACACCGGCTTCTTTCAACTCACGAATGGTACGGGCCAGATTGGTTACCGAGATAAACGGCACAGTCTCTGCCGCGCCACTGGCGACTTTACGTACCGTACCGTTTAAGCCGACAGAACGGTCTTTAGGCGCAATAATTGCGTGTACGCCCATGGCATCGGCCACGCGCAAACAGGCGCCCAGGTTATGCGGATCCTGCACGCCATCCAGAATCAGGAAAAATGGCGGCTCATCCAGGTCAGACTCCAGCACATCGTGAATATCCTTGTAAGGCATAGGCGTTTCAACCACGCGGGCAATCACGCCCTGGTGGCGGCCATGGGCGCCAATAAAACCATCCAGGCGATGACGCTCGGCCTGGATCACGCGAATATTTTGCGATTTGGCCATATCGAGTAAATCGCGCATGCGCGCATCGACACGGTCTTGATCAATAATAATTTCCTGAATGCTGCTGCCATGCTGACGCATGCGACTCAACACCGCATGAAAACCGAACAGAATGCGGGTTTCCGACATAGTGACTCCTAATTTTTCTTGGTGACTTTTGCCAGGCTATCTGCAAAAGATAAACCGTGCAAAAGATAAAACACGAATCGCGCAGGCCCAGCAAGTGTTGGCATGCTGTGCACTGCGCGAATAGATGACAAATTAACTCAAGACGCTATTATCGTGCTTTTGCCTTGGGTTTGCCTTTATTTTTTTGTGCCGAATGGCGACCTTTGTCTTTGGCCGAACGCGGCTTACCTACCGCCGCCTTGCCTGTGGCTGGCTGATCATCCTGACGTCTGGCAGATTTGGCACCTGCAGCAGCTGCCTTGACGCTTGTCGATTTAGCAGCAGATTTGGGCGCCGCTGTTTTTGGTGCTGCGGCCTTGGCCCAGGCTGCAGGCGCAGTTTTCACTGGCGCATTTAACCCAGCCGATTTGGTCGCACGCCCTTTTGTGCTGACAACTGCGGCCCCTTCATCAGAGAGCCCGCCCTGCACGTCAGCCGCCCCTTCTGCGGCTGCAACCAGCGTGAAGTCTATGCGTGAAGTTTCCAAGTCCACCCGCACCACTTTCACCGTCAAGCGGTCGCCCAGGCGATAACGTACACCGGTGCGCTCACCCACCATCTCATGACGCGCCTTATCGTGAATGAAGTAGTCATTGCCCAGATCAGTCACGTGCAACAAGCCCTCAACGTAGACTTCGTCCAGCGCCACAAACAACCCAAAGCTGGTGACCCCGGCAACGGTGCCGCTAAACACTTCGCCAACCTTGTCTTGCATATAAAAGCATTTGAGCCAGTTGGTCACATCACGCGTGGCATCATCAGCGCGGCGCTCAGTCATTGAACAATGCACACCTAACTGATGCCAGTCTTTGGCCTGGTAACGCTTGCCTTCGACCACCGCCTTGATGGCGCGGTGCACCAGCAAGTCCGGATAACGGCGGATAGGCGAGGTGAAGTGTGTATAGGCCTCATACGCCAGCCCGAAGTGGCCAACGTTATCCGGGCTATACACCGCTTGCTGCATAGAGCGCAGCATCACGGTTTGCAGCAATTGCGCATCTGGCCGCGCTTTAATGCGCTGCATCAGCTTGGCATAATCTTTGGCGCTTGGATTTTCACCGCCGCCGACACCAAAACCAAACTCGCCCATAAACAGGCGCAAGGCCTCCAGTTTCTCAGGCGTCGGACCTTCGTGGATACGGAATAAACAGGTTTGTTCGTTTTTGAGCAAAAAGTCTGCAGCACAGACGTTCGCCGCCAACATGCACTCTTCAATCAGCTTGTGCGCGTCATTACGCACCACAGGCACAATCTTGTCGATCTTGCCGTTATCGTTAAACACCATCATGGTTTCGGTCGATTCAAACTCCACCGCACCGCGTTTTTCGCGCTGGGTCAGCATCAACCTGAACAAGCTGTTTAAATTTTGCACATGCGGCAACAGCCAGGCGTATTCTTCCGACAAGGCTGGATCTTCGCCCTGCAACAAGGCCGCGACCTTGGTATAGGTCATGCGCGCCTTAGACAGCATCACAGAAGGATAAAACTGGTATTGCTTGACCACGCCCTGGCCATCGATCTGCATATCGCACACCATGCACAAGCGCTCAACATCCGGGTTCAGTGAACACAGGCCATTAGACAAGGCCTCTGGCAGCATAGGGATCACGCGGCGAGGAAAATACACCGAGTTGCCACGGTCGTACGCCTCTTTATCCAGCGCATCGCCAGGCTGCACATAAAAACTCACATCGGCAATCGCCACTACCAGGCGCCAGCCTTTGCCCTGCGGTTCGGCAAACACGGCATCATCAAAGTCACGCGCCGTTTCACCGTCAATGGTAATCAAGGCCAGATCACGCAAATCCTTGCGGCCTTTGTAATCCTTGGCCTGCACGGTTCTAGGGAAGTCTTCAGCCTGCTTGACCGCTGCCGGGTTGAATTGATGCGGCAAATGATGCTTGCGCAAAGCAATCTCAATCTCCATGCCACTGTCAGCATAGTTACCCAAAATCTCTACAATCTTGCCCATCGGGCTGGAATGCGAAGAGGGATACTCCGTCAATTCGACAGTCACAATCTGCCCGACCTGCGCGTCCATATCCAGGTGATAAGGAATCAGCACATCCTGGCTGATACGCTTGTCTTCAGCAGCGACGATCGTCACGCCCTGTGCGCGAATCACGCGACCGACCAATGTCTTGTTGGCACGCTCCAGCACCTCAACCAGCTTGCCTTCTGGGCGACCCTTACGGTCCACGCCCGCCAGTCGCACCATGGCACGGTCACCATGCATGACCATGGTCATTTCTTTGGGGCCGAGGAAAATATCTTCAGGATTCTTGGTTTTATCGTCAGGGACTAAAAAACCATAACCATCGGTATGGCCAAACACGGTGCCTGCAATCAGGTGAATCTTATCCGGCAGGCAAAATGCACCCTTACGGTTACGCATGAGCTGGCCATCGCGCTCCATGGCACCCAGCCTGCGGTTAAAAATGTCTCGCTCATCATGGCTGATGTCGAGCAACACATAAATCTGGTCAGCACTCAGGGGCACCCCCTGATCTGACAACAACTGCAACACCAACTCGCGACTTGGCAATGGTGTTTGGTATAACTCAGCTTCACGCTGGGCCTGCGGGTCATTTGCACGCAGGGATTTTTTCGTTTTTCTGGTTGACAATATTTATTCTTCCTTTAAAATGCACAGCTTCTTTAGCCCAGATGGCGAAATTGGTAGACGCGCTAGTTTCAGGTACTAGTGTTTAACGACGTGGAGGTTCGAGTCCTCTTCTGGGCACCATCAAGCAGCTTTTCAGCTGCGCCAAATCTAGATTCCCAAGCACTCAATTTGTTTCGTTTTTGAATAATTGCTTTTGCTTCTTGTTGAATCATCATGGTCACAGTTTAACATCTTTCATGTTTGAGGCTGATTAAACTTTAACTCTACTGCAAACACACATTGCACAGACCTCGGTGTCTTCTTCGTGCTGACTATCTATCACGCCTGTAACACATATCGGCAAATGACCTTTGTCACAAATACGCCCACGCTTTAACCACGCTTTCTAGCATGACTCGATGCCAATCAATTTGATCTTTTTAGCCATCGCGTGAAATGCAGATATTCATAGCCCTCCAAAATTAACTTGTATTAATTTAAGTTTATATTTAACATTAATTAACACTTTGAATAAGCATCGAAGTGGGTCCCGTCAGCAGTGCACTCATTTAATCAGGCGCAAATGACGTTTCAAGGTAATTCAGGGCGCAATCACAACCGTGGCGAAACACTAAAACGGTCAGCAAACTGAGTTCATGTTAACTTTTGAAGAGGTAAAATATGGCTATCAATCAGCTTTCCCAACCTGAAATACAAACCATTTCTGGCGGCTCACAGTTTTTCCCAGGCTATCCGTACAACCCATTTGTCATGGGCAGCGTATTTAGCGTTTTTAATCAACCCGGCATTAACTATGGGCCAATCTCATGGTACAACCCAGGTTGTGCACCAGCACCAAGCCCATGCACGCCTCCCCCACCGCCACCATGTGGGTCATGCTCACCAAGCAATCATGACCACTAAACCCATGACCACTAAATTAAGTCACAAAACGTCAATCATCCATGCATAGTTACCATTGAGATATTGACAGCCATTAATTGAGTAGAAAATCACTTGTTAAAACAAAAAGCCCCTGAATTCAGGGGCTTTTTTATATCACTGCTTTTTATATGACCTGGCCGAACTACAGGCGACGGCGTGAAAGCCCCATGAGCGCACCCAAGCCTAGCAGCATCATTAAGGAGGAAGAAGCTTCTGGCACCGGCGTGACAGTGGCTGATGCATAAGAATGCCCAACGGTAATGCACAAATCGGTCGTGGCTGAAAGATTAGCAAGCCCTAACAAGCCTAATGAATTTATGCCAATCTCGTCCAGCGTAATTTGCAGGGCATTGGTTTCCACAGCACAACTAAATGTTGCGCCATTGCAGTTACTGGCCACGATACCATCGGCCCAATACTTACTCTCGTTGGCGAACACTGAAGCGCGGCCCAACGGTCCCAAATCCAGATAGACACCACCTGTAGCCGCCGCTGCCAGATCAATCGAATGGCCTAAAATACTCAGGTTGGCGCCGACAAAAGTGCTGTTACCACTGGCTGTAAACAAGCCTGAGCTTTCATTCACCGTCACGGTTGAAGTGGAGTCGATGAGATCGGCCTGCAATGCCAACGCTGTTGATACACTCACATTCAGATGCTCAACACTGCCGGTGCCAATAGCGCTGTTGGAGCCAGGCACAGGATTGTTTTCAAGATATGCGCCAGAACCTGAAAATGTGGCAGAGCCCACTTGGGTTGGCGTCAGTAGTGCCAGGATAGGATTCAAGCTGGATAACACGCCTGTGCCGGTCCCACTGGCGCTCAAGCCAAGATTCAGTGTTGAGTTTGTTTGCCTTGGAATCGGCGTACCCGCACTCGCTACGCTGATGTCACCGAGCGCAGTAGGCGTTTTAACTTCAACCGATGCAGTGCCTACGGTGACTGAGCCAAGCAATTTTGCGTTCACCTGGGCACTTAAATCCAGGTACAAACCATAACCATCTGCAGCATCAGCGCTGACCTTGACTGCTGCGGCTGAAGCAACATTACTAAAAGCAAATAAAATGGCTGATGCCATCAGGGAATGCTTTATCATCAATACTCTCCTAAACAAAAATAAAAATAAACGTCAATACAAATATTAACATTTGTTTGAACTATTGTTTACATTTTTTATCAAAAATCAGAGGATTAAATGCTCTGGTGTTGATGAACACCACAAATACCTGGTTAGCCCCCTTAAACTGAGACTGATTGATCTGTCATGAGCAAACGCTTAGGTGACAGAGCAACCAGTGACAGCATATGGCGAATGAGGGTTAAAAAGTGTCTATATCCCCCCCTTAACAACACACCACGCGAGCAATTGACCAAGCCAAAGTTGTAGATGAAAAAACAAGCATGCTATGTTGACAATGTTGTAAAAATACGGGCATTGAGTCAAGCTTACGCGCGAAGGTCAAAAAACGCACATCTGATTAAAACGATTGATATTCAGTGACTTAGCATTTTTACCAAGACCCAATCCACTGGGTTATCCACAGATTTTGTGGACACGCGCGGGCATTGTCATCATACAAAAAACATAAAAAAAGCTGTGTATTTCTACACAGCTTTTTTTATCACGCGCACTTATTAACGGTTATTGAAAAAGCCGATATTCATCACGCGATCATTGACAAAAGTCACTTCAGTCTCTTTGTAGGTATTTTTATTGTCGTACTTCACCAGGTTTTTGTAATACCACATCTCGACTTGTACTGGCTTGGAATTGTCTTGTTGCTTACCCATGCTACCAATAATGTTATTGGCATTGCTTGGCTTGACTGACTGCTGCTTTTTAAATGGCTGACCTAGCTTTTCGATGACAAGTTTTTTGGACTTGCCACTAAATCCGCTAATAAACTCGTCTTCGCTGTAGGTTTTACCAGCAACAGCAGCGGTGGCTGCAAACAGCAATGAGGTGGCGACCATTGCAGCTGAAATCTTTGCGTATAACTTCATGTTTTAATTCCTGTTATCCAAAATCCAACGTATTAAATATTCAAACCAAGTAACGATATCGTTCTCAATGAGTATTGTTGCGTGAAAGTATAACTGTTTATCACACCATTCGGTTGACCTGCCGCGACATCATCATTAGGACAGGTCTATGCAATCTCAAGTTGCATGCCGTCATAGCCGACTTGCACATTGGCGGGCACACGCGCCTGTAATGCCTGATATTCCAGCTCGTGTGTCATGTGTATCAAAACATTGCGTTTGGCGCCGATGCGCGCAATCAAGGCCAGGGATTGCTCGACGCAGACATGGGTCGGATGCGGCTGTTCGCGCAAACAATCAATCAGCAATACATCCACGCCCTGCAACAAGGCATAAGAGCTTTCCGGAATCTCAGACACATCGGTCATATACACCAGATTGCCAATACGGTAGGCGTAAATACGAATTTTGCCATGCATAACGGGTATAGGTGTCACCCATTGCCCAGCTGCTTCAAATGGTGCCTCGACCACATGTGCGGCCAAAACGGGTAAGTCCCAATATTGCGGAATGGGGTCGCGCAAGGTGTAACCAAACTTTTCCTGGATATGCGCAATGGACTCAGGAGAGCTATATAGCTGAATCTGGCTACGATTAATCTGGCAAAACGCTCGCAGATCGTCAATGCCATGCAAATGGTCCGCGTGCGTGTGGGTATACAGCACCGCATCGACACGGCGCATGTTTTCCCGCAAGGCCTGTTGACGTAAATCCGGGGAAGTATCAATCAGGATGACGCGGCCATCCTCCAGCGTCACCATGCTGGAGCAGCGCGTGCGCTTGTTACGGGTATCTGTTGAACGACACGTGGCACATGTACAACCCACAG
The DNA here is from genome assembly GCF_015354345.1 of Methylophilus sp. 14. GTDB lineage: Bacteria > Pseudomonadota > Gammaproteobacteria > Burkholderiales > Methylophilaceae > Methylophilus. The sequence continues at coordinate 407,377 of NZ_JADKYS010000003.1, forward strand.
CAGGCGTGCCTGCGCTGGAGCCTACGCCTAAAATGGTTAATTGCATGGCTGCGCGTGTTTGAACAGAGTGAAGAAGTTGGCCGTGGTAGCGTCTACCACCTGCTGCAATGGCACATCACGCAAACGCGCAACCTCTTCGGCCACATGGCGCACATAGGCTGGCTGATTGGTTTTGCCACGGAAAGGGATAGGCGCCAGGTAGGGGGAATCCGTCTCGACCAGCATTTTATCCAGAGGCACTTTTTGCGCCACGTCTTTTAAGGCTTGCGCATTCTTAAAGGTCACGATGCCCGAAAACGAGATATAAAAGCCCATGGCGATTGCAGCCTGCGCCACTTCCCAGCTTTCGGTAAAGCAATGCATCACCCCGCCTACCTCGGCTGCGCCCTCTTCCTGCATGATGCGCAAGGTATCTTCGGCTGCATTGCGGGTATGGATAATCAGCGGCTTACCGGTCGCTTTCGCCGCGCGGATGTGGGTACGGAAACGTTCGCGCTGCCATTCAAGATCGCCAGTGAGGCGGAAATAATCCAGGCCGGTTTCGCCAATGGCAACCACGCGGCCATGATCGGCCAAACTCACCAGTCCATCGACAGTGGGCTCCTTGATATCTTCGTAATCAGGATGCACGCCGACTGAGGCGTAAATATTCGGGTATTGCTCGGCGATCGCCAGCACTTCGGGAAACTTGTCCAGCGTGACTGACACACACAAGGCATGCCCGACCTGATGACTGCGCATGCTCTCAAGCACCTGGTCCATATTCTGCACCAGTTCGGGAAAATTAAGATGGCAATGCGAATCAACTAACATGTTTTCAACCAAAACTCATTCAAAGCTGTTAAATAGGTGCTATATCGTATTTGAAGGGCGGCTGGATTTGAGTGCAGCGCCAAGAATCGTCTCAATGCGTTTCTTCGCCTCCGCACCACCATCCTTGTCGGTAAACTGGATGCCTATGCCTTGTGGCTTGTTATTCGCTGCCTGCGGCGTAATCCAGATGACTTTCCCTACGACCTTGAGCTTATTCGGGTCATTGAGCAAAGTCAGCAACATAAAAATCTCTTCGCCCATTTTAAACGGCTTGCTGGTCGGAATAAACAAACCGCCGCCTTTGACAAAAGGCATATAAGCCGCAAACAAGGCTGCTTTTTCGCGAATCGCCAGCGACAAAACACCTGGTTTTGCGGCGGCGGGTGGTAGTGTGTCTGTCATTGCCCAAGCTCCAGAATATTTACCTGATTAGCCATCAAACAAGCTGGCCCTAAGCAAACATTTTTTTGTATTGCAATAATAACTGCTCCAGCTGTAACTCCTGATTGAGTGGATGCTGTGCCGTTATTCTAAAACGATTTAACTGTTGTTGAAACGCCAGTAAGCGCGACATATTGACCGCACCGGCCAAAGCCTGCAATGGGGCGGCCTCACTGGGATGATACCGCAATGGCTGCTGATGGCTGGATAGCCAGACATCCAGCAACCATTTCTGCAACACCTGGATGGCCTGCTCCATGCCCTGCTTGATCAGCACCGGCACCGCGGCGGCAACGTCTATGCTTGCCCCGCCTGCCAGGTGCGGACGGAATTGCTGGTACCAGGCATGCCAGTCAAACTCATCCTGCTGTATGGTAGTGGGCGCTCCGCCGCTGTAATGCCAGACCCATTCCGGGTTGGCCACAGACTGGGTTTGTAACCACTGCAAGCCCTGCTCTCGGCTGGGCACTGGCATTTCCACCTGCATGCAGCGGCTTAAAATCGTGGGTAACAAAGCCTGGCGCTGGTGCGACACCAGTAAAAACTGGGTACGCTGCGGCGGCTCTTCCAGGAGTTTTAGTAACGCATTGGAGGCCGCCACATTCATCGCTTCCAGTGGATGAATCAGCACCACACGAATACCATCCACGCGATGCGACGTCAGCGATAAATAGTCATGCAAGGCGCGAATCTGGTCGATAAGGATTTGCTGGCGTTTGCGTGTCTTTTTCTTGCCACTCTCTGCGCTGTCGTCATCCTCGGGCGTGATTTCCCTGAAATCGGGATGCGCACCTTCTGCTAACCAGTGGCAGGACTCGCACTCACCGCAGGCAAAACCCTGTTGTGGCCGCAAACACAGCAAGGCCGCGGCCATCGTCTGCGCAAAATGCAATTTGCCGATGCCGGTTTTACCATGCAGCAACAAGGCATGATGGCGCGTCTCTCCCGCTTGCATCCAGTGCGAGAATAGCGACTCTTGCCAGGGATAAATCTTATTAATCATATGGATGAAATGATTTCTTCAACTGACTTCTTCACTTCTTCAAGTGAGCGATGGGCATCAATCACGCGGAACCGTTGCGGAAACTCAGCCGCCCTGGCCAGGTATTGCGCACGTAATCGGGCAAAAAATTCTGCGCCTTGCGCTTCAAATTTGTCTGGCGTCCGTGCCCCAGCCAGGCGCTGTAAACTCACCTCGACTGGCACATCAAATAACAAAGTGATATCCGGTTGCAAACTGCCCTGCACCCACTGCTCTAATTGCTGCATCTTGTGTAAAGGCAGACCTCGTGCACCACACTGATAAGCATAAGAGGCATCAGTGAAACGGTCTGAGACCACAATCGCGTCGCGCTGCAATGCGGGCAAAATCACTTGCTGCAGATGCTCGGCACGCGCAGCAAACATCAGCAAAGACTCCGTTTCCACATGCATTTCCCTGTGCAACAGGATTTCACGCAACTCCTCGCCCAAAAGCGTGCCACCTGGCTCACGTGTAGAGACTATTTCACGGCCACGGCTGGCCAGCATTTGCAGTATGGTCGGAATATGCGTGCTTTTGCCCGCACCATCCATGCCTTCCAGCGTAATAAACAAGCCCGCCATTATTCAAGGTTCCCCATATGTATATGATGTTTAGTGTTTTTTTAACTGATAGGCGCGCACGGCCTGGTTATGCGCCTCTAGCGAGCTGGTAAACACATGCCTGCCCTGACCGTTAGCTACAAAATATAGCGCATTGGTTTTGGCCGGATGCAAGGCGGCTTGTATCGATGCCAGCCCTGGCAACGCAATCGGCGTAGGCGGCAAGCCACTACGTGTATAGGTGTTGTAAGGCGTATCAGTGAGCAGGTCTTTTTTAGTGATATTGCCCTGGTAACGCGTGCCCATGCCGTAAATCACAGTAGGATCCGTCTGCAAACGCATGCCTTTACGCAGGCGGTTAATGAACACACCGGCAATTTGCGGGCGCTCTTCTTCCACCCCGGTTTCTTTTTCGACGATGGAGGCCATCACCAGCGCCTCGTACATGGAGCGATAAGGCAAGCCAGTATCACGCGTCTCCCAGGCGGCAGACAAATGCTGGGCCATTTTCTGGTAAGCCCGTTTATACAAGTCGGCATCACTGCTCTGCGCATCCAGAAAATAAGTATCCGGAAAAAACCAGCCCTCTGGATGTATGGGTTGCCCACTCACTTGCTGCATCAACTCACTATCAGACAGCATCAGGGTGTCATGACGGATGCCAGGCATTTGCGCCAGCTTTTGCCTAAAGTCAGCAAATGTCTTGCCTTCGATTAATTGCAGCTTAAACTGGTCAAATGTGCCGTGTTTGAGGATGTCGATGAGCGACATCACCTGCAGTGGCGTATTCAAAGCATAATCACCGGCTTGTAATTGACTGCCACTACCTGTCAGTTTCACCGTGAGCAAAAAGCTATACGGCTCCGTCAGCACGCCTGCGGCGACCAGTTGATCGGCAATGCCGCGCACGCTGGCCCCGGCCGGAATCTGTAAACCGATGGTTTCTGATGCCATGGGCAATGGCCTGATCATGAAAATCACCACCCACACTGCCAATGCCACCGCGCCCAGCATCAGCGCGGCGACACCGTATTTCACACACTGCTTAATGAACAACATAGTTTAAATGCGCTCTTAATTCTTTCGCCCAGTCATTGCTGGCAATCACCTGCTCGTCAATCTGTGTCACCTGCAATACGCCATAAACACTATTGGCAACCACCACCGCATCAGCGGCCAGCAGGTTTTCCATAAACAAATTGGTTGAGACCACCGCCTGGCCCTGCGTTTTATACCAATCGAGTATTTTTTGCCGCATCACGCCTGCCACGCCGCAATGCTCAAGCGCGGGCGTCATTACCAGGCCGTCTTTGTGAATAAATAGATTGCCACTGACCGCTTCAATCACGTGGGCATCATAATCACGCAAGACGCCATCAAAAAAACGCGGGTCTTTCAGCTCAGCGCGTGCCAGCACATTTTCCAGACGGTTAAGATGTTTGATACCCGCCAGCAAGGGCTGAGAAGCTAATCGCGTCTGACAGGTGTATAAGGCAACCCCAACATCGTAAATAGCAGGCGGATACACCGGCAATTCGCTAAGTATTAAGACCCGTGTTGGCTCACAAATCGCCGGTGGCGCATAACCACGGGCGCCATCGCCACGGGTGATGATAACTTTGACGATACCAGACGACAAGTCAGCATCCTCTGCGGATGCCATGAGGTGTTTAAATTCCTGCATCAGCAGTTCTGCCGAGGGGCAGACAATGTGAATTTTGCTGCAATCTGCCACCAGCGTCTGGTAGTGCAACGGCCAATCTTGCAACTCACCATTGAGCAATCGCATGGTACGAAAAATGCCATCGCCATAAGCAAAACCGCGATTGGTCGGCGCAACGCCTGAGACCAATTTACCATTGACACAATAGCGGACGGAGGACATGTGATAGCAGAGAAACGAGTGATGTCTAACAAGGCTGAAACCATACCATAAATCGCCCCTGGACGACGTGCTATCTGACGAAAAACCAGTCACGAGTCACGGCCTAAACCCTGAAATAAGGGATTTTTTAAAGTTTATTGCACTCATGCCGTTAACAAGATCAGCGGTAATGTATCCCTATTCTTTTTAACGAGGCATGGTCATGTCAGTTTCTAACATTCAAAGCAACGTCTCGGCATTGTTAAACAAAGCCTACAATACCGAAGCCAATGCAACGACTTCAGGCGACGCCATCAGTACAACCACTAAAGACACACAGTCCGGCAACGACAGCAGCCCTAACGCATCAGCCAGTGCGCAGGTCACCCTAGGCAACACTGGCACGGCGCCTGAAACATACACGGCCAAAGGCTTAATGCAGCAATTACGTCAATACCAGTTAAGCAATGCGTCGCTGATATTTGGCAACGGCGATGACGCTAGTGATGACAGCACAGGTTTGACCGGCTTAATGGGTGCATCGTCTAGCAATGCATTAGAGAACATGAGTGATGACTGGGTCAACACCATCAGTGAAAGCCCAGGCAAAGCGTCCGTCATGGTCGAAAGCAGTAAAAGTAATTCTTTAAACACGATCTTTGGCAGTTAAGTCTTGGAGATGCGTCTGTAAAAAGCCTCATCAACGATTCATGTTTCCATCAATAAAGCCCGGTTCGCCGGGCTTTATTATTTTTGTGGCAAGCGATGCACGCCACATATACAATTGTTAAATAATGATAACAACCTAACAATTGAAGGAACGCTGTGATGAAACCAAAAATCTTTATAGGATCTTCGCGTGAAGGTCTCGACATTGCCAATGCAATACACGCCAATCTAACCCGCGATGCCGAATGTACCGTATGGAGCAATGGCGTATTTCAAATTTCCGGCACGACGATCTACAGCCTGATCAATGCCCTGCGCAACTCGGATTTTGGTGTATTTGTATTTAGCCCGGATGACCTGACCATAATGCGCGGCCAGCAGAACCCGGTGGTACGTGACAATGTGATTTTTGAATTAGGCCTGTTTATCGGCCGCCTGGGGGTTGAACGCTGTTTCTTTATTACCCCTGACCATGTCGCAGACTTGCGGCTCCCCACCGACCTCATGGGCATTATGCCTGGCCAATACGAAGCAAACCGCCACGACAAAAACTGGCTGGCAGCCACCAATCCGGTCTGCATGCAAATCCGCGCCAAACTCATGGAGCTTAAATCGTTTCAGGATGCCACAGTGAATACTCCGGTAGTGACTGCAACAACCATGGCCTCAAGCCCCGTCCAGGAAGTTAAGCAGGAAGTTAAGCAGGAAGTTAAGCAGGAAGTTAAGCATGATCTCTCACATGATCACGCCGCCCCCGACCAACACTTAGGGCTGGAGCCGCATGGCAAAGCATACGCGCTGACCGGCAATACGCATAAACATAAAGAAGCCATTAAACAAGCCGGGGCCAGTTGGAACAAGGGCTTGAAAAAGTGGATTATTCGCGGCAGTGACAAAGCCAAATTTGAACGCCTGATTGCTAGCGTGAATAGCAGCGCATCTTAAGTGCCTATGCCTGTGTTAGAACGCTGTTACGCTTTGACAAACTGACCGCGCGCTTTGCCACTGAGACACTGCAGCAAATCTGCAGACTGTAATGCCAGGGCATAGCCTAGCACGCCACTGCCTATCACCACGGTGTCATAACTGGCCACACTGTCATCCACTAACACCGTGAGTCTTTCAGGCAGCGCAATCGGTGGCACAGCGCCGACGACATAGCCGGTGGCTTCCGACACTTCGTCATATTCCGCCATACGGCATTTGCGCTCACCAAGCTGGGCCCGTAATAATGCCCAGTCGGCACGGCCGCCACCAGCCACTGCCAACAGGCAGAAACCACTATTTTCGCCTTTGAACACCACACTGCGCACCACGGATTGCGGATCCAAGCCTTGCGCAGACAATAGTTCTTCCAGATGGCGTATGGGTTTCTTATCCTCACTGAGAGGAATCTCAATCACTTGAAATGGGATCTGTTGCTGGACAAGAAAGTGAGTTACTGGAGAGCTTACAGGCATGGTCACGGCCAAATTCCTTACGTAATAAAAAACTTAAAGTTTTTTATTTAATCTATTGATATTCTGTATATTTCGCATTACTACCCTTGCATTTATCAGCAGGGTATTTTTGCGCATTCAGTGTGATTTTGGAATTGGTGGCGGCAATTAAATCAATGCCACACACCTCAGCAATCCGCATCAGGTAAACAAAGGTATCTGCCAACTCCTGGCCCACTTTTTCTTTGGTTTCAGCATCCAGCTGACGGCTATCAGCCTCAGTCATCCATTGAAAATGTTCAACCACCTCAGCGGCTTCTACAATCATGGCCATGGCTAGATTCTTGGGGGAATGAAACTGTGCCCAATCGCGCTCCTCTACAAAGGCGTTCACACGTGCGCGCAATGCATCAATGCTATCTGTCATCTGTATTCCACCTGTCATTACTTAGCGTACATTCAATAAAAACATTTTTGCCGCCGATGAACGCCAATACACGCCGATGATCAACAAAAAAGCGTCTGATTGAGAGGCTTGTATCTGCGTTTATCCGCGTTCATCGGCGGCAGGTTGTTCTGGCTTGTCTTTACGATTGCTACCTGCCACCATTTTAATTTCAAACAAACGGCACTCCAAGGGTCCGTTATACAGCAGCGTTTTCTTGCTTGGGCTTAAGCGCATGAGTTTAGGCATACGCAAATCGTTGGTGAGGAAGTAAGTATTCCAGCCGGAGAACTTCTGCTTGAGCGCCGCTGCCATGTGTGGATATAACTCAGCCAGCGTATCGTCTTCACCGATGCGCACACCATAAGGGGGATTGGCAACCAGCACACCACTGTCTGCTGGCGGTAAGACCTGGGTAAACTCCCAATGCGTGAGCTGCACCGCGTCCAGCCAGCCAGCCATTTCCAGGTTTTGCTTGGTCACGCGCACCGCGCGCAAATCCATGTCCGAACCATAAATGCCCTGGAAGCTTACTGGTTTAACTGCTTTGGCCGCGGCGTTACGCACTTTTCTGAAGGTGTCAGATTCAAAGTTTTTGAGTTTCTCGAAGCCAAAGTTGCGGTTCAGGCCTGGCGCAATATTCAGCGCAATCATGACCGCTTCCAGTAAAAAGGTGCCGCTGCCACACATCGGGTCCAGCAGTGCCTGACCAGGTTGCCAGCCAGTGAGTTTTAAAATACCTGCTGCCAGGTTTTCACGCAGTGGCGCCTCAATGCTGTTTTTGCGGTTGCCGCGCTGATATAAAGGATTGCCAGAAGTATCTACATATAATTGGTAGCTGTCAGCGGTCAGATAGACATGCACACGCACGCCTGGCTCGCGTGTGTCGATATTCGGGCGGCTGCCCACACTTTGGCGGAAGCGGTCGCAGATCGCATCTTTGACCCGCAGGGTAATAAATTCCAGGCTTTTCAAAGGACTACGCACGGCGGTGACTTTCACCATCATGCTGTGTTTGACATCAAACCAGTTCGGCCAGTTGATTTTGAGTGCGCCCTGGTAAATGTCGTCTTCTTTGAGATATTTACCGCGACCGACCTGCATCAGGATGCGCGTCGCTACGCGTGAATGCAGGTTGGCGTGATAGCACACAGACAGTTCACCGCTAAAGCTGGCGCCGCCTTCGGTGGCTTTGATGTCACGCGCCCCGCCCTGCTTGAGTTCTTCAACAAGGATAGCTTCCAGGCCACGTGGGCAGGTAGCGAAATATTGATTCATGAAATTAGCCACCGAGTGTGAACTCCTTACCGTTGTTCGGATTCGCGCCTTGCAGGCGGTCTATCAGGTCGAGAAAATTAATATTGTGTGTTTGCATGGCTTCTTGAGCACGTTTGCGCAAGGTGGCCAGGTCTGGCATCGCCAATGCGGATTTAAACCCAAACACGATGATATTGCCTGGTTTACCCGTTGGCATCATTAATACGCGCTGCTCAAAAGTTTGCTCCATGCGCTGCATGTAAATATCAAACTTCTTGTCTGAGCCCCACAGGTTAATGGTAAACAATCCATCTGGCGTCAGCGCATCGGCACAATCATCAAAGAATGACTGGGTACAAAAATCCGGCGGCAAACCATTGCTGCCGAAAGCATCCATCATCAGCCAGTCACAAGCGCCGGGGTGCTGCTGGATATGAGCAATGCCATCGCCCTCAATAATCTGCAAACGCTCGTCATCGTCTGGCACAAAAAAATGACTACGCGCCACCTGAATCACCTGTGGATTGAGCTCAATCACGGTTTGCTGGATTTGCGGGCAGTATTTCCACACGTATTTGGCAATCGAGCCGCCGCCTAAGCCGACCAGTGTTAATTGGCGGCTATCAGGTTTGAATAACAGGCTGCTCAATACGCCCCATGAGTAAGCCAACACCAGTGCATAAGGGTCTTTGACCTTCATGCTGCTCTGTATGGTCGGCGAACCCAGATGCATGGAACGCACACCGTCGGTCTCGGTGACTTCCACCATCTCAAAGTCAGACACGGCTTTGTGGATTTTACGGTTAAATTTAAACATTATGCGCTTTCTGTCACGTCAGGCTGGGCATCCTCGGTCGCGGTAGTTGTCAGCGACTCTTCGTCGCCAGCAGCGCTTACCTCTTCAATCACGCCGAGGAACTTGCATTCCAGCTCCATGAGTAAAGTATCTACTTTCTGTATCGCCAGCCGTACTTTACTGCCTGGCTTGGTCGCCGGCAAACTGTGTACCTTGGTCATATAAGGCAACTGTTCCAGCCGCACCAGGTTTTCGCGCCACACGGTGGCCTCTATTTCAGTGATGTTTTCCTGGATCAGGTATTGCAGGCACCAGTAACGCTCCATGCGGGTCTGGAACTCGTTATAGGCATTATAAGTCTGGTCAAAATTGCGCATATGGCCGACGATTTCATCGCCGTTTGCCGCGTAAACTGGTGGCTGCAAGGTCAACACGCTGATCAGTTGGCGCTGGTTAATCAAGTCGACCGCCCGACGCAATGGTGAGGTACACCAGGCGTATTGCGCCACGCCCAGGCCCTGATGGCCTTCGGCCTTGGTCGTCATATAGACCTTGCCGCCATTTTGAGCCCGGTAAATCCCCGGCACATCGTGCTCAGCCAGCAACAAGCCCCACTGGCTATTGGCGGCAATCATAAGCTCGGCCACCAGTTTGTCCATCGGCGAACCGCGCTGGCGATTCACAATATCGACGATGCCATCGGTGACATAAAAGTTGTAGTCCACCGGCTGTGGCCGGGTCGGGTCATATTTGCCACGGGCTTTTTCCAGGCTTTCGGCAAAATGGAACAAAAACACCAGTGATGACCACAGCGGATGACCGCTATCTTTAGTCAAAGTGGTTTCATTGAAATAAGGTTCCAGCGTATCGTGACGCAAATTTTCCGCAATCTGCACACGCTCCAAACAGCTATGCTGGTGCACGATGCTGAAATCAGGCGCCACTTCCAGATACAGCGATAAAGCAGGCTTGGTTTCACCTGCATCCAGGCTGAATGGCCGAATGGCGACTTCAGGCAACATGGTGATTTTATGCCCCGGCATATACACCGTAGACAAACGCTTCATCACCTCATTATCCAGCGCCTCGTGTGGCGCCACACCCAACGCCGGTGCGGCAATATGGATACCGACTTGCGTATTGCCATTGGCCAGGGCCGTCACGGACAAAGCATCATCAATCTCAGTCGTGGTGCTGTCATCAATACTAAACGCCTGCACGGCTGATAATGGCAATGCGTCAGGCATCTCAGCCAATGAAAATGCCGGGAACGCCGTGCCGTGCGCAAAATACTCACGTAAAAATGCGCCCAGGTGATAATCATGCACGGAAGGGATCGCCCCCGCTGCGTGCAACACTTGCACGGGCAATTGTTTCAGTTCGGCAGCCGCCTGCTCCAGCGCTTTCCACTCCAGGCTATTTTTATCAGGCGCATATAACAATGCATCCAGCCTGGCAGCAAAACTCTCTGGCAAAGCCTGCACTTTGAGTTGCGCCACCATTTGCGCCATGAGTTCGGCTTGCTGGCGTTTCTTCTCCAGGCCAGTCAGGGCGGCTTTCAGGGTATCTTCCGGCGCGGCTTTATAGCGGCCTTTGCCTTTGCGGTAAAAATACATGGGCGCCGCGTGCAGCTTGAGCGCAATCGCAGCGGCCTGCTGACGGCTCGGTTTGCCGCCGTAATACTCTTGCGCCAAGTCCTCAAAAGCAAACTCCGGCTCACCACAGCACTCCCACAAGAAGTCGGTATCCAGGGTATCAGACTCTGCCTGTGCTGCTTCGAGAAAGCCGGACAAGCTGCCGTCAAAGCGCATTAATACATTGGCCGCTTTGATTTTGCTGCGTTTGCCGGTGCTAGCCTCAACTTGCAAGCTGCTATCGGCCTCAGACATGATGGAAGCGACTTTAAAGCCACCGTCTTCTTCGTAAAAAACATTCATGTGGGGAAATTAAACGTGTGGAAATCACACTTGAGCGTATTAAAACGCTATTTTACCCGAGAAGGCCGCAGTTTTTTGGCAAGCACTGAACTTTAGCCAAGGATAATGACTAAAATAGCATGATGAAGCCCCTGACCTTTGACAACCGTTTTACCCGCGAACTTCCCGGCGACCCGATCTCAGACAATTACACCAGGCAAGTCAGCGACTGTTTGTGGTCGCCTGTACAACCAACCCCGGTCAACAACCCGCAATTACTGGCCTATAGCCCTGAAGTCGCCGAACTGCTGGGATTTTCTGCCGCGGACATGCAAGACCGCGACCTGATCCAGACGTTGGGCGGCAATGGCATCCTGGATGGCATGTTCACTTATGCCACCCGTTACGGTGGGCACCAGTTTGGGCACTGGGCCGGGCAACTCGGTGATGGCCGTGCCATTTACCTGGGTGAACTCATCCACGCGGGCAAACGCTTTGAGCTGCAACTCAAAGGCGCGGGCGAAACGCCTTACTCGCGTTCGGCAGATGGCCGCGCAGTGCTGCGTTCCAGCCTGCGCGAGTTTTTATGCTCCGAAGCCATGCATCACCTGGGTGTGCCGACCACGCGCGCGTTAAGCCTGGTCACTACCGGCAACCAGGTGGTACGCGATATGTTCTACAACGGCAATCCGCAGCTCGAACCCGGCGCCATTGTCTGCCGTGTTGCACCATCATTCACGCGCTTTGGCCATTTTGAAATCCTCGCCAGCCGCAACGAATTACCGTTATTAAAACGCCTGATCGGCTTGACGCTGGATCGCGACTTTGCCGACTGGTGGCCGACCACCGGCCTGGCGTTGGACATTAACGACCCTTCTGCCGAGCTGATTGAAGCCTGGTTTGAAGAAGTGTGTTCGCGCACAGCCATCATGATCGCGCACTGGATGCGCGTGGGTTTTGTGCATGGTGTGATGAATACCGACAATATGTCCATCCTCGGCCTGACCATTGATTATGGCCCGTATGGCTGGGTGGATAACTTTGACCCGGGCTGGACGCCAAACACCACCGACGCGCAAGGCCGTCGCTACTGTTTTGGCCGCCAACCGGATATCGCGCGCTGGAACCTTGAGCGCCTGGCCGAAGCATTGGGCACCCTGCTACCGGAAACGCAAGGCCTGGCGGATGGCCTGACCACTTATGACCAGACCTATATACGCGCCCTGACCTCCAGCCTGGCTGGCAAGTTTGGATTCGACCACTGGCAAGACGGCGATGGTGAACTGATTAACCATATTTTTGAGTTGATGCAACGCGCTGAAGTCGACCAGACACTGTTTTTCACCCAATTGGCGAAACTGGATATTGCGCAACCGCAACTGGCAACGCTGACAGACGCTTTTTACACCGAGCAAGGACAACAACAGTTTGGCGCCGATATCCAGTCCTGGCTGCACAATTACAGCCAACGCCTGCAACAGTCGGGAATTTCCCCTGAGCAACGTTTGCAAAAAATGGCAGCAGCCAACCCGATTTATGTACTGCGTAACTATCTGGCGCAAGAAGCCATTGATCTGGCAACGGAAGGCGACAACTCGCGCCTGCTGACGTTATTGGAAGTGTTACGCCACCCCTATACCGAGCAGGCTGGCATGGCCGCCTTTGCGCAAAAGCGCCCGGACTGGGCGCGGCAAAAGGCCGGTTGCTCGATGTTGTCGTGTAGTTCATAATTTGGGCCATGCAAACTGCTGAACAATTGATCACCGAGGCTGGCCTGCGCCCGACTAAAGCGCGCTTGGCCGTGCTGAGCGTGATGATCAACTCTCACACAGCCTTGAGTCATACAGAGATTTTGTCCGCCCTGCACGGCGTGAAAGAAATTGACCGGGTAACGGTTTACAGGGTGCTGGACTGGCTACAGGAAAACGCACTCATACATAAAATTTCCACCGATGACCGTGCCTGGAAGTTCCAGCTCAATGCTCCCAAACGCAGCTACAAAGCAGCTGACGGAACAAGTCATTCAGCCTTGCTCACTCCTTCTGGCCTGCCCAGCAACCATGGCCATGCCCACCTGCACTGCCAGCAGTGCGGAACCGTATTGTGCATACACGAACTGGCCGCACATATTCCTGCAGGGATTTTCCAGACTTATCAGGTCTCGCACATTGAGATCAGCCTAAAAGGCATTTGCCCGGACTGCCAGCAAGCCGCGGCTTAATTTCCTCAGCGGACGCTTCATCAAGCGACTTTGATCTACCCATGTCAGCCCACCTTGCAACATAGTTGCAAAATGTATCTTTCAAGACTAAAATGCAACTAAATTGCAATGCAACAAAGTTGCCATCATGCTCACCGAATCCGAACTACTCTCCATGCCTGCAGAGGCTTACATGAACGCGGCGCAACTCGCATTCTTTCAGCACTTGCTGGAAAAGCAGCGCCAGGCTTTGCATGACAACATGCGACTGACCAGTAGTCATCTGCACGAACAGGAAGAGACGCCAGACCCGGCAGATCGCGCCTCACAAGAGGAATCACATGGCCTGGAACTTAGAACACGTGAGCGCGAACGCAAACATTTAAAAAGCATTGCTGCAGCCTTATTACGCATACGTGATGGCCTTTATGGCTATTGCGAAGAAACAGGCGAGCCGATTGGCCTGCCGCGATTGTTAGCCAGGCCGACGACTAAACTCTGCCTGGAAGCACAAGAGCGCCATGAGCGTCGCGAACGTCAATTCAATCATTAAAGGATCATGACTATGAACAAACTCCCTGTGACCGTCCTCTCTGGCTTTCTCGGCGCGGGCAAAACCACCTTGCTTAACCATGTGCTCAACAACCGCGAAGGCAAGCGTGTGGCGGTGATTGTCAATGATATGTCAGAAGTGAATATCGACGCCCAACTGGTGCGCGACGGCGGTGCACAGTTGTCGCGCCAGGAAGAAAAACTAGTCGAGATGAGCAATGGCTGCATTTGCTGCACCTTGCGTGAAGACCTGCTGATTGAAATCACCCGCCTGGCCAAAGAAAACCGTTTTGATTACCTGCTGATTGAAACCACCGGTATTTCCGAGCCCTTGCCGATTGCCGAAACCTTTACCTTTGCAGATGAAGATGGCGTCTCGCTGGCCGATGTTGCCCAACTAGACACCATGGTCACCGTGGTCGATGGCTACAATTTTCTTAAAGATTACAGTTCACAAGACCTGCTGGGTGACCGCGGCCTGTCGCTGGGAGAAGAAGATGAGCGCACGATTGTCGACTTGCTGGTCGAACAAATTGAGTTTTGTGATGTGCTGGTGCTCAATAAAACCGACCTGTTAACCCTGGAGGAAATCGGCAGACTGGAAAGCATGCTTAAAACGCTGAATCCACGGGCTCAGATCATTCATAGCAGTTTTGGCAAAGTGCCTTTGCACCGTATTATGAATACAGGCTTATTCGACTTTGAGCAGGCTGCCGAAGCGCCGGGCTGGTTACAGGAACTGCGTGGCGAGCATGTGCCAGAGAGTGAGGAATATGGCATCTCGAGTTTTGTTTACCGCGCCCGCAAGCCCTTTCACCCGCAACGCCTTTGGCAGTGGTTGAATACGGAATGGTCTGGTGTGGTGCGCTCCAAAGGCCGTTACTGGATCGCCTCACGACCGGAATTTTGTGCCACCTGGTCGCAAGCCGGGGCCGTGACCCGCACCGAGCTGGCAGGCATGTGGTGGGTGGCGACGCCCAAAGTGTACTGGCCGCAAGACCGTGAAAGCCTGCAGCATATTCATGAGCGCTGGCAGGAGCCATTTGGTGATCGCCAACAAGAGCTGGTCATCATAGGCATGGCCATGGATAAAGCCGCACTGACCGCAACATTTGACGCCTGCCTGCTAACTGATGTGGAAATGGCATTAGGCATGGATGCCTGGCGCACTTTTGCGGACCCGTTTCCACAATGGTCAGTGAATCTGCACACCGAGGCCGAAGAATCAACCGAAGAGATGGCCTAAGCCATGCTAGAAAGCGTATCTACAGGAGGACAGCATAGGCCGCCAACCCACATCATGCCTGATTTCAATCCCATGGAGTTGCTGTCAATTTTTGAAAACAAGCGGCAAATTCAGGTCATAGAGCGACCGCCAAATAGCGAGATTTCCAGCTACTTGCAACAAGTCTCCGCAAGGCTGGGCAACGGATTCAGGCATATACTCAGGCCTGCCGACGCGCACCTGGAAGCATTAGAAAAGGCCTTACGCCTTCCTGAAGCAAGCGGTAAAGCAGCATTGCTGGCAGAGATCTCTTTGTTAGTTAACTTGTATGCTGACCTGCTGGATTGTCCGCAGGTGGCCATCCGGCTTGAAGTGTTACAGCATGCGATGTGCCCCAAATTTCATATTGATCGTACCGGCATCCGTCTGCTCTGTACCTATGTCGGCCCGGGCACCGAGTGGCTGGAAGAGCACTTTTGCCACAGAGAGGCGTTAACACGCACACATGCCTCACTTGAGGCTTTTCACGCCGATCTGATTTTGCATCCCCAGGGCGTACGCCAGGCAGCACAACATGCGCTTGTCCTGTTAAAAGGCAGCCGCTGGCAAGGCAATGGTCATGCCGGTGTGATACATCGCTCGCCAGAGATTGCGCCAGGAAGCACCCGCGTCATCCTGGCACTGGACGCGATGTGGTAAGTTGGCAGGATTATCGCCGCAGGCGAGAACAAACAATCGTTGCGACATTGATAACCGTTATTTATTTTTATATTCACAGGGAAGAGTCTCCATGATGCAGCAAAAAAGGATTGCCCGCCTGCTGGCAATCATGCTGTTGCCGGTCGCACACGTGTATGCCGAAGACAGCGCCGAATTGCCAAAAACCAACAAAAAAAATAACTATCAAAAAGAGGCAGCCGCAGCCAGCGTAGAACTCGATAGCGTCGTGGTGTTCGGCAAAAAAGAACAGGCAACGACAACAGATAAGGGGCTGGCGGGCTCGGTTGATGTGATTACCCGCGAAGAACTCGAATATGAGCATGTGACGGATACGCTGGAGCTTTTTAGCAAAACACCTGGTGTGGTACTGTCACGCTATAGCCAGGGTATTGTAAACACCGAAGTCTCTATCAGGGGTTTTAGTGGTGACGGCGAGACACCAAACGCAAAAGTGCTGGTGGACGGTATTCCCTCGAATTTGTTTTCAGGCTTGAGCGAACTGGATTACCTGTTCCCAACCAACATTCAAAGTGTACAGGTATTCAAGGGCACCAGCGACGCTACTACCGGACTATTTGCGACAGCAGGCAACTACAAGGTGGAAACGCGTAAGGATGCTGGCAAGCAATTGCAGTTTGGCTACGGCAGTTTTCAAACCCGCGAAATGCAGGGCTACTATGGCGAAAAGCAAGGCGATTTTACGCAAAACTATGCTATCGGGTATCGCAAGGGCAATGGCTTCCGCGACCACACCGAGAATGAAAAAATGGCCTTGTCCGGCCGCTGGCAAATGGATTTTGAACAATCCAGCCTAGCTTTAAGTGCAAAGTATGGCAAATACAACGCCCCTGAGGCGCCGGGCTACATGTCAAAACAACAGGCGCGCGAAGATAGAAAAGGCGTGGCACCCAACGCGCTGAATGATAGTGGTGAAAAAGAATTCAAGCATTTGAGCCTGCATTATGACTATTTCTTCAGCAACGACTTGGATTTAAGCTTAAAGACTTATTGGCAGAATTTTGACCGAGAACGTAACGTACGTTTTATTGGCTCACCCGGCGTTGAGAACAGACAGGATAATCAAACCTCCACAGGCTTGATTGCCAGATTAAACTGGAAAATCAATCCGCAGTGGGCCTTTGAAACCGGCTACGATATTGAGCATCAGGAGGTCGATCAATTCAACCAGCGCGTCAATGCAGTTGGCGTGAATGTCATCCGCTTAAGCGCTGACTACAACTTTACTGCCCAAGGCATCTATGCAAAAGTTGAGAATACCCCTGTGGACTGGTTACGCTGGAACTTTGCTTTACGGGCAGACCGACTCGATGCAAAAGCCAATGATCCCATTATTATCGGCACCAACGCTAATCCAACCAGGCTGATTCCAACCGATTTGTATAGTGATTCGTCTATCGTACAACCAAAATTTAATATATTTGCCAATCTGACAGAACAACATAGGCTCTTTGCCAGTGCAGGCCGCAGTTTTCAAACGCCCACCAGTTTTAATTTAAATCAGTATAACGCCGCAGCTGGCGCCAACTTTGGTAGCAGAACCAATATCAAGGTGGCCATCAACGATGGCTGGGAACTTGGTCTTAAAAGTAGCTGGATACCAGCATTAAACACGCGTGTTTCTTACTGGCAACAACAGGCCAAAAACGAATTTATTACGATAGATAATATCCGTCAGCCTATTGGAGAAACACTCAGACAAGGCCTGGATGCCAGCTTTGATTACAAGCTTAATGACGCACTCAGCTTTTGGGGCAATGTTTCCAGAGTCTCTGCCAAGATTGAAGAACCCAATGCGCTGAACCCGGAGTTCAAAGGCAACCATATTCGCAGCATCCCCTCTTATACGGCCTCACTGGGTGTGCAATTCATGCCAAACGCAGACTGGATTGCACGTCTTCATGTAGACAGCCAGGGAGACTACTATATTAATGAAAGTAATCGTGGTGGCCAATATGGCGGCTACACGCTCACCCATGCCAATATTGATTACAAAACCAGTTGGGGCCGCATCAGCCTGTTAGCGAATAATATTTTTGACCGTTATTATGAGTATGTATTCGACTTCAACTCCAACGGCAGCACCGGCGGTGTCAACTTCGCACCTGGTGCTGGCCGCAATTTCATGTTGACCGCCACCCTGGATTACTAATGACACCCTTACTCACCGTAAATCAGTTGAGCCTGCAATTCGCAGGACGCCCTATCTTGAATGCACTTAATCTAACCGTAGAAACGGGACAGGTTGTCTCGGTATTGGGCAGCAATGGTGCCGGGAAATCCACCCTGCTCAAAAGCATTCTTGGCTTGCATGATGGGCGCGTCACGCAAACAGGGGCAATACACATCGCAGGCATAGACCTCGTGCAGGCACGCCAGCAAGCACTCTCACAACTGGCCTATGTGCCAGAACAACCCGCTGTGTATGGCCACCTGTCTGCGATTGAAAACATTCGTTACTTTTTGAGCTTGGGGGCCGTTAGCCAAACATTGGATATCACCACTTGTTTGAGCATGGCAGGCTTGCCGGAACAAGCCTGGCAACGACCCTGTAGTGATTACTCCAAAGGCATGAAACAAAAAGTGATGTTAGCGCTGGCACTGGCGAAACAAGCCAGATTATTGCTGCTGGATGAGCCAAATTCTGGCCTTGATCCACAGGCGACCGAAGAGCTAAACCAGTTAATCCTGCAATGCAAACAGCAGGGCATGGGTGTATTGGTGGTCACGCATGATGTGCTGTCGGCCATGGCGTTTTCTGACCGTTTGCTGATGCTGGCCAACGGCCAGCTCTCACCCGTCAACCTGGACCAGCAGGCACTCACCTTAGATAACCTCAAGCGACTTTACCAGGGGCAGCTATGAATCTCACGCCACTCTGGACCATCGCCTGCAACGAATGGCGGCGCTTGTGGCATGCCCGTGTGCCTGCCTTGCTGTTGACTGTGCTGGTGACGCTGTGGCTCATCGCCGCCCTCGCCGCGCACCATCACTGGCAAGACCATGCGCGCACCGTGGCAGAGGTCACGCAGCGCAGCCAGCAGGACTGGCAATCACAACCAGCCCGCCATCCGCACCGGGTATCGCACTATGGTGACTTTGTTGCCAAACCGCTGCATCCGCTCAGCGTCATCGAGCCTGGCATTCTCGACCAGTCTGGCCACCTGGTGTATCTGGAGGCACATCGCTTAAACAGTGCCAACTTCAACCCCGCCACCGAAGCCACCAGCCTGGGGCGGTTTCCACTCATGACGCCCGCTATGATTGTGCAATGGTGGATGCCGCTGTTTTTGATCATGATGGCGTATCACACCGTCACCGCAGAAAAAGTCACCGGCACACTGGCCTTTATGCGTGGCAACGGCACCCCTGGCTGGCAGATTGCCGTTGGCAAATGGCTGGCCTTGTTTTTGCCATTGCTGCTGTTGTTAGCCATACAAGCTGTGCTGACATGGCTCTGGAGCAGAGGCAGTGACCAATTGGCGCTCAGGCTGACAGCCATGTTATTGGCACAAATTTTCTATATCGCAGGCTGGTGTTTGCTGGTGGTAGCGGTTTCCTGGCATAGCCGCCAGCTGCATGGTGCTTTGCTCACTTTGCTGCTGTGCTGGGTATGTATCTGCATCATTTTTCCACGCGGACTGGCCAACCTGGCGCAGGTATTACACCCTACCCAGCCACGCGCAGAAGCTGAATACCATGCCGAGGTCAAACTGAAAACAATAGGCGATAGCCACAATCCGAATGACCCGCATTTTGCTGCATTCAAAGCCAGCCTGCTTAAACAATATGCAGTCACGCGCATTGAAGACTTGCCCGTCAACTACAACGGCTTGCTGATGCAAGAAGGTGAACGGCTGACCACCGAGGTGTATCGCGAACAGCAAGCCTTGCATGACCAGCAACTGGCCAGACAAAATGCCAGCATACGCCTATGGTGCTGGCTCACACCGGCACTGGCGCTGCAATACGTGCAGATGGCCAGCAGCGGCAACGATTTGGCGCATCATCAGGCATTTATCAGCCAGGCAGAAAACCGCCGCTACCAGTTGATTGAATACCTCAACAGCATTCATAGCCACAAAGTCGTACACGCTGACGACAAGAATACGCGTGTGTCGGCTGAGTTTTGGCAGCAGGCACCACGCCCGGCGGTGACGCTGGCACCTATGAGCGTGAGCCAGCCCAGCCTGCAAGCCAGCTTTCTTATCCTGCTGGGCTGGCTATTGCTTCCCGGCGCATTTCTTTTCAAGGTCAGCCAACGCATATGAAACACGAATTCAAGCTGTTATTAAAACAGCGCAGCATGGTCGCCCTGCTGTTACTCAGCTTAGCGCTTACCGCGTTAAGCCTTCTCAATGGCTGGCAAAATATCCAGCATATTCAGGCACAAATCAGCCATGCCCAGCATGAAGAAGCGCAACGCAAACAGGACTTTGTGCATCTTCACCAGCATGAAGGTAGTCTGGATGCCGGTGAAGTCGGTTACTACGTGTTTCATCACGCCTACCATCAGCCTGCCGAATGGAGTTTTATTGCGCTGGGCAACCGGCTGGTGACGCCATACGTACAGCGTATCCGCCTGCTCGGCCTGCAAGGGCAGCTGTACGATGGTGAGTCGCATCACCCGGAATATGTCATGCTCGGTAGTTTTGATTATGCGTTCTGGCTGGTATTTTTTTCACCCCTGCTGTGCATTGCCCTGCTGCACGACCTTAAGGCCAGCGAGCATCAGGCGCAAAGATTGCTGTTTTTGCAAAGCCTGGCGACTTCTCCTAAGCACTTCTGGTTTAAGCGCGCGCTCACCCGGGCACTGCTGATTACCGCCACCTTTACACTGCCGGTGCTACTCTTTGCGGTAATCCACACACTGTCTGTGTTGCCGTTACTGCAGGTGCTGGCCATCAGCCTGCTGTATATCCTGTTTTGGACTATCCTCTGCGCGGCGTTCAGCCTGCGTGCCCGCGCACTCAACGCCAGCTTTAATGCACTGGCATTGGCAAGTGCCTGGTTGCTATGCTGCGTCGTCTTGCCTAACCTGGCCCAGCTTTGGCTACACCAGCAGTTTCCGTTACAAGATGGCAGCCAGATTGCCCTGCAACACCGACAACTGGTGCATGGCGCCTGGGATTTACCCAAAGCCGACACCCTGGAGCCGTTTTATGCCTTGTATCCGCAATGGCAACATTCAGCGCCCGTCACCGACCGTTTTCACTGGAAGTGGTATTTCGCTTTCCAGCACATGGCGGATGTGCGCTTGCAAGCGCAAGTCACGGCCAGAGAACAAAGCCTGTTGCAGCGTGACCAGGCCACTCAGCAGTTAGGCCTGCTGTTGCCCAGTATATGGGTGCAACGCAGTCTCGAAAATGTAGCGCAAAGCAATGTCACCCACCTGCTGGCGCATCGTCAACACATCACCGCGTTTCATAGCCAGCTGCGGCATGCCATCTACCCCGCACTGTTCGATGAAAAACCGTTCACCGTGGAAGCCTTCAGGCAATTGCCTGTGTTTGACAGCCAGCATACCCATGAATAATCGGCCGTGATTCTAAGTAAAATCATGAGCCGTTTTTACGGATTGGCTTCAGGCCGTTTTTGAAACACGTGCGTATAGTGAGAGTCATACCAGCATATCAATCATGATGTACTTCACAAACAACGTAAGGAGATCATTATGTGGACTAAACCAGCTGCGACTGAAATGCGTTTTGGCTTTGAAGTGACGATGTACGTCATGAACAAATAATCAGTCTTATCTATTCAGATAGATTGAATAAAAAACCGCCGTATTCCGGCGGTTTTTTTATTGATTGAGATCACCTTGCCGCCTTAAAACTGTGCCCATTCGCTATTATCAGTGCCAGTTCGCAATCCGGCAGTCTGTGAGCCGCTGCCATGAGCCCCCTGCTTGCTCGCATGCGTATGCAGATGGTGCACAGTGGAGCGTTTGCCTGCATGCACGTCGTTTGCCAGCTGGAACACACTGACTGCATCGACCAGGCTTTCGGCCTGATCCACCAGGGATTCAGAAGCAGCCGCGGCCTCTTCAACCAAAGCAGCATTTTGCTGGGTCACTTCATCCATGGTCATCACGGCCTGATTCACCTGATTGATACCGGTACTTTGCTCAACTGAGGCAGCCGCAATCTCGCTCATGATATCCGTCACCTGCTGCACCGAAGCCACCACCTCGTGCATGGTTTTACCCGCTTGCGACACCAATTCGCTACCGCGGGCGGTTTTTGCCGCAGAATCGTCAATCAGCACTTTAATTTCCTTGGCGGCCGAGGCAGAGCGCTGGGCCAGGTTTCTCACTTCGGCAGCCACCACAGAGAATCCGCGCCCCTGCTCGCCTGCTCTGGCGGCTTCGACGGCTGCATTCAAGGCAAGAATGTTAGTTTGGAATGCAATGCCATCAATCACCGAAATAATATCTTCAATGCGTTTTGCACTGTCATTGATGGCGCTCATGGTATCCACCACCTCACCCACCACCACGCCACCTCTGGAAGCAACCTCGGAGGCATTCATCGCCAGTTGGCTAGCCTGCTTGGCGTTATCAGCGTTTTGCTTCACGGTAGACGCTAACTCTTCCATGCTGGCGGCGGTTTCTTCAAGGCTAGAGGCTTGCTGCTCAGTACGGCTGGAAAGGTCATTATTGCCGCCAGAAATTTCCGTCGCAGCCGTATTAATGGTCACCGTGGCTTCGCGTACCTGCAAAATCACTTCGCTCATTTTGTCGACCAGCGCGTTCACGCCTTCACACAAGGCGGCAATATCACCGCTTTTGCCTTCTAGCGATACTCGGCTCGTTAAATCCCCCGCTTTGGCGCCTTCAATCATCGCTTTGGTCTCTTGAACCGCGCGGGCCAGTGCTTCTGCACTTTCATGTTGCTCGGTGATGTCGGTGGCATATTTCACCACTTTAAACGGCTTGCCATTCATATCCAGAATCGGGTTGTAAATGGCTTGCATCCAGACCACGCCCCCCCCTTTTTTAATGCGTTTGACTTGCCCGACCTGTGCCTCGCCATGCCGTAAGGCCTCCCAAAAGGCTTTGTAATCGTGACTAGCGCGATAAGCAGCATCGACAAACATGCTGTGATTTTTGCCGACAATCTCAGCTTCTGTGTAGCCGGATAATTGCAAAAACAAGTCGTTTGCCGAAGTGATGGTGCCATCGAGCTCAAACGCAATCACGCCTTGTGTTTTGTGAATACCAGAAATCTGACCGGCATTGTCCGCCGCAATCAACTTGGACTCAGTGATGTCCATGGTGTAATTCACAATTTTGCAGGGTTTGCCCTTTAAATCATAAATCGGGTTATAAGAAGCCTGTATCCAGACTTCACGGCCACCCTTGGCAATGCGTTTATATTGCCCCATATCAGAGCCGCCATTGACCAGCCTGCTCCACAAAGTTTTGTAGGCCTCGCTACCAGCAAAGCCTGGCTCCAGCACTTTGCTCACATGTTGCCCGACCAGTTCATGCTCTTGATAACCCAGCATCTGCAGATACGTTTGATTGACCTTGAGTACCGTACCATCCAAGCCTAATTCAATCACGCCTTGTGATTTGCCAATGGCGGTAATCTGGCCCTCAAAGTCAGCGTTCCTGAGTTTTTGCGCGGTAATGTCGGCGGCATATTTCACCACTTTATAAGGCTTGCCATTCGCATCTAAAATCGGGTTATAGGTCGCATCCAGCCAAATTTCCTGACCTTGCTTGCCTAAACGCAAAAATTCACCAGCGATAGATTCTCCGCGTCTCAGGCGTTGCCAGAACGCGTCATACTCGCCACTGCTGACAAACGCCGGTTCAACCAGTTGACGGTGCGACAGGCCGACCAGCGCATTACGCGTGTAACCCAGCACCTCCAGAAAAATATCATTGACCGCAAGAATCTTGCCTTCCAGGTCAAACTCTATCGAGCCGGTAGAACGGTTAATCGCCGCCAGCTGATTTTCAAACAAAGCGGCCTGCTCGCGGGTTTCTATCGCTGATTCTTTGAGCGAATTTTCATTCACACTCAGCAAGGTCTGCATTTTCTTTAGCGCTTGCAGCACCTCGCTGAGCTCATTGCTACCGCGTGCGTCAATATAGGTGCTGTAGTTGCCCGTGGTGATTTCTTTCACCGCATTCAGCGTTTGCGCCAGCGGCTGGGTAACAGAGCGTGCAATGATCATCGCCAACGCGAGCAACACAGGTAAGGCCAGGCCCAACCCGGCAAAAGACATAGCTAGCGATTGTGCGTGATTGGCCACATCCAACCCGGTTTGCACGGCCAGCAATGCAAATGCCGTGGCCGCCAGGCCCACCAGGCGTTGCTTGACGGTAATCGCACCCAGCCTATTTTTTAATTTATTCACCCAGGACACGGTGACCACTTTACCATCGACAATCGCCAGGCCCTTGGCATTGCCTGCATTGAATAGCGCATAGGCAGCAGAAGCCTCTTCAATTTGTGCGCGCGTTGGTTTTCGGCGCGCCGATAAGTAACCCACCACTTGGTTGTTTTCTGTCACCGGCGTGGCATTCGCCACCACCCAATAAAAGTCGCCATGCTTGGTGCGGTTTTTCACCAACCCTGTCCATGGCTTACCGGCTTTCAAGCTGCGCCACATATCAGCAAAGGCGGCAGCGGGCATATCCGGGTGGCGCACAATATTATGGCTGCTACCAACCAGCTCAGCTTCGCTAAAGCCGCTGACTTGAATAAAATCCTTGTTGGCATAAGTAATCACGCCCTTGAGATCTGTTCTCGTCAGCATAAACTGGGCATCATCAAACTGGACTTCTGTGGCAGTGACTGGCAAATTTAATTTCATCATTAATCGCTTTCTATCCCTGAGTCATTGAGACAATTTAATTTAATAATAAAGACTGCTTGAACCTCTGCTTCTCCCAGCTGGATAGCCGTCACGTTTGACACAAAATCACGTTGGCTGATATCCGTTTTTTCTGTTAGAAATGTCAGAATTTGTCTTACAAAAAACATGACTTTTATTTTTAAATACAATAACTTAATTAATAAATAACATATTGAGGTAGATCAATAAATCCACTGAATCATCGCCCAAACGGACACTCAAGCCGTCTGGCTGATATTTGTGGATGCAGGAACCTAATGCCATGGAAGCTTACTAACCACGCATCATCGGCAATTCATCGTGACCAGCCAATATCAAGTCACTAGCGAATATCAAGCCCGAAAGCATTTTGGCTTTATAATCGTGTTGAAATGTTGTTATGTTGTTTTTATGGAGTCTCGCATGCGTTTACAAGCCCTTTCTGTTCTACTCTTGATCGCCACACTGAGCCAGCCAGTGTTTGCCCGCAATATCAGTAATGAGCAAGCCGAAGCGGCTAAAGCACGGGATGCGGTGGGCGATGCCATGAGCAAGCTCAGTGACCTTGAGCAAAAAATCAAATCCCAGGAAGCCCTGCTTGCACAGGAACAAGCGAAGTTACAGCAATATCAAGCTGACAAAGTGCAGACAGAAAAAGACCTGGAAACCAAAAAGTCTATTTTTGAGCAAAAATCCAAAGTGCTGGATGACGCCTGGAAACAGCGCAACGACTATTAGTTTTAGCAGAACATTCCCACGCGGATAGCCACGCAGCCCTATCCGCATCCTCATCACCCCTTAGGTGTACATGCGCGGCACAAAGCCGTGCTGAGTTGATTTGGGTCAATACCAGGTTTGGCGAGCAAACCTACAATGGCCCTAAATTCAATGCACCTAATGGAGTGATCACAATGAAAAAAACCGCAATCAGTTTTATGTTGGCCGCCTTGTTGCCTGCCACCAACACCTACGCCGAACAAGGCGACTGGGTTGTTCGCCTGCGTGCAACCAATGTCAGCCCCAATGAAAGCAGCCGCCTTGGCAGCACAGTGAACAAAGCGGTAGGCGCCAATGTGATGACGCCTAGTGCTGACCTGAAAGTCGACAGCAACACCATCCCTGAATTGGATATTAGTTACTACTGGACCAAAAACATTGCCACCGAGCTGATTCTGGCGCTGGGCAGTAAACATGATGTCAAAATCAGCGGCGACAGCGCGGGTGTGGTTGGTAACCAGCATTTGGGTAGTATTGATGCACTGCCACCGACACTCACCGTGCAATGGCACTTTAATCCAGACCAGACCATAGACCCGTACGTAGGCGCGGGCTTGAACGCAACATTTATGCTGGACCGTAACCTGCGCTTTACTTCTGGCGCGACTGCAGGCGAAAAAATCAAAATTGACCGCAGTAGCTTTGGCCCTGCCCTGCAAGCGGGTGTAGACATCAACCTGAAAGATGGCTGGTTATTGAACGCGGATGTGAAATACGTCTGGATGGATACCGACGTTGAAATGAAAAGTGCAACCACTGGCAACCGCTGGGCAAAAATCGACTCCCTGGACATTAACCCTTGGGTGATCAGCTTAGGCGTCGGCAAACGCTTCTAAACCAGATATTTTGTAAAGTCTCTTCCCTGGGGCATTAATGCGCTCCATTCACCTCTGACGCCACCCCAGTGTCAGAGGTTTTTTTATATCTAACGCAAAATGGCTATTGAAAATTAAAGCGCGCTGAGAGGCTGGTCAAATTCAGTTGTTCCAGCAGTTGTTGCCCGCGCTCGCGTGCACTGCGTTTGCGCTGGCCGGTATATTTGGCAATGATGAGCTCATTTTTCATTGAGTGTTCCCATCCCACCAGTTCCGTCACCGTCACCTGATAACCATGCGCTTCCAGCTCCAGGCAGCGCAATACGTTGGTCACCTGGCTGCCAAACTCACGCGTATGGATAGGATGCCGCCACAATTCACTGAGAAACGTCTGGGCCAGCGTTTCTGCCTTGTGCTGACGCATGACCTCCGCCACTTCTGCCTGGCAGCAAGGCACCAGCACCATAAATTGCGCCTGCTTTTGCAAACCGAACTGGATGGCATCATCTGTCGCCGTATTACAGGCATGCAAGGCCGTCACAATATCGACCTTTGCAGGCAGTTGCTGCGACTGCATGGCCTCAGCCACGGTTAAATGCTCAAACTGCATGCGGTCAAAGCCGCACTCTTGTGCCAGCTGGCGCGACTTTTCAATCAGCTCACCGCGGCTTTCAATACCAATCACCTGTCCGCCCGCATGCTGCTTGAGCAACAAGTCGTAGAGAATAAACCCCAGATAAGACTTGCCTGCCCCATGGTCTACCAGTACTGGCTGCGTCTGCTTGTCCATCACGGCCTGCATCAGCGGCTCGATAAAATTCACTAGGTGGTAGACCTGCTTGAGTTTACGGCGACTATCCTGATTGAGTTTGCCGTCGCGCGTCAGAATATGCAGCGCCTGCAATAACGGCAAGGATTGGCCGGGTTTGACTTCGGGGGGTAATGGGGGTTTGACCTGGGGAGGCAATTGAGTTTTGACCATGTGTCATGCTGCATTAAAATATAAGCTGTCAGTTTAACAGCAATGGCTGCGGTTGCCATGACTGCCAACCTTCGGGAACTCTCGGCATGGTTCAGGCATCTTGACTATAAGCAGTCGATAGACAATGGCCATCAAGCCGGCTATCACCGCTGCAGCGACGCACATGCGCGCTGTTTCAATTCGCTGCATTCAGCGCTGTTGTTCAATCGTATCAGGGAGTATGTATGTCACATGATTCTGCCGGCATGGCTTTTTTTAATTTACGCAGAAAAATAAAGCCTGCTTTTTCACTGCTGGCGATTTATGCACTTTTCGCCAACGCAGCCTTCGCGGATACGGTATGGCTAAAAAATGGTGACAAAATCACCGGTACCATAGGCGTCAAAGTGTCTAACAAGCTCACGGTCAAAACCAGCTACGCCGATGAAGTAAAAATCAACTGGAATGATATTCACAGCATAGATGCTGACAAACCGATGCTGATGCAACTGATGGATGGCAGCATCGTCAATGGCCGACTGGTGCATTCAGACGAAGGTCAGGTCATTCTCGATGAAGAAACCAGCACGCCGCTGGTCGATACCGAGCTCGATGAAATACATTACATCAACCCGACGCGCGACCTGATTGGCGAAGGCTATGTCTGGACCGGCAACCTGAGCCTGGGCGGCGCTTTTAACAATGGCAACAGTACCAACCGCAACATGCAATTTAACGGCGAGTCGGTGTTACGCGGCCTGGATAATCGTTATACGGTACAAGGCTATTACTACTGGGCAGAAGATAACGACCAGCAAACACAAAACAACGCGCGCGTGCGCGGCCAGTATGACCACTTTTTCACCAAAAAATGGTTTAGCTACCTCAACACCATTCAGGAAAAAGACCGTTTCCGGGATATCAAACTACGCAGCACCTACGGTGTAGGGTCGGGTTACCAGATTTTTGAAGGTGAAAAGCTTAACCTGTCCGTCGAAGGCGGTGTGTCGCTGATTAAACAGGACTATTATGAAGAGAGCGATGACAGCCATGCCGCATTGCGCTGGGCCGTGAACTATAACCAATACCTGTTTGACTCTTTTGTACAGGCATTCCATCGCCACGAAGTGCTATACACGCCTAGAGATCCCTCACAAATCCTGGTCTATAGCTCAACCGGCCTGCGCTTTCCGTTTATTTTTGGCTTGAGCGCCTCGACGCAAGTTGACTACAACTATGACAGCCGCCCGGTGGATGACCGTGTCAAAGGCGATACGCGTGCACTGTTTACACTGGGTTATAGCTGGAAATAGCAAGGAGATCGCTGCCACCTGTAAGGAGTGGCTGCTTAAATGTTAAAATAAGCACTTCATTGTTTTAACTGTCTTTGAATCTCGTTTAAAGAGCATCATGGCAAAACACAATGCGGGGTACGGCAAGGGACATTGATACCGTATTTTTTGAGTTGAAGATGGAGCAAAAATATGGCGATACAATGGTTTCCGGGGCACATGACTTCTGCCCGCAAAAAGGCAGAAGAAACACTGGAGCATATCGACGTCGTGATTGAAGTGCTGGACGCACGCGTCCCCGCTGCCAGCCACAACCCCATGATTGAGGAAATGCGCAACTTTCGCCAGCGCCCTAACCTCAAGATCCTCAACAAAGCCGACCTGGCGGATCCGCAAGTCACCCAGGCCTGGTTGAATTACTTTAACAAACAACCCAATACCAAAGCGGTTGCGCTGTCGTGTAAAAAGCCTGGCGATGCAAAAAAAATCCCGGGCTTATGCCGCCAACTAGCGTCACATCGTGGCACGCCATTAAAACCGTTGCGCATGATGATCATGGGCATTCCCAACGTTGGCAAATCCACGCTGATGAACGCCCTGCTTAACCGCCGCGCGGCCAAAGTGGGCGATGAACCCGCCGTGACCAAAAGCCAGCAACGCTTTGATTTAAATGATAGCCAGAACATTACCGACACGCCGGGCATGATGTGGCCAAAAATTGAGCATGAATCTGACGGCTACCTGCTAGCGGCCAGCCACGCCATTGGCCGTAACGCCGTGATTGATGAAGATGTGGCCGAGTTTCTGGGCAACCTGCTATTAAAACAGTACCCCGCGTTGATGAATACGCGCTACAAACTGGACGTGATGAAGCTGGATGTCGCTACCATGGATGGCATAGACCTGCTGCAAGCCATTGCCAAGCGCCGCACTTACAAACGTAATGATGGCGAATGGGATATGGAGCGCACCGCCATGGCTTTGCTCACTGACTACCGTAGTGGTGCCATTGGCCGTATCAGCCTTGAGTCGCCACAAAGCCGGGCTGAGATGCTGGCGCTGGCCGCAGAACAGGCCGCGGCGGCGAAAAAAGCTAAAGAAGACCAGGCGACGCCTGAGCCAGATAGCGTATAACCGTTTACGAAAATACTCAGGCGATCAGGCTGGCATGCCGCTTGGCAGGTTTACCCGCCTCGGGTGGTTGATTGAGTAGCTGATCAATATTGCTGGCAATGCGGTTACGGCCATTCTGCTTGGCTTTATACAGATTCTGGTCCGCCCCGGCAAACAGGCCTTCCAGGCCATAACCGACAGTTTCCGAACTGACAGAGCCAACACTAACCGTACACTTGATGGCCTGCGTGTCACTGCTCATGCTTTCCACGCCGGCAATACTGACCGGGGTCACCTCAATAATACGGCGGATACGCTCCGCCAAGATCATTGCCTCATGTTCGCCGGTGTTAGGCATTAAAATACAAAATTCTTCCCCGCCATAGCGGCCGATCACATCGCCACCACGCAAAGCGGCACGTATGGTGCCCGCGCACGCTTTCAACACCACATCCCCCACCAGGTGCCCATACACATCATTGACCTTTTTAAAGTAATCCAGGTCGACAATCAGCATGCCCATCGGCAGGCGAATACGCTGTGACACCGCCTGCATACGTGTCGCGGCTTCTTGCAGGCCACGACGGTTCAACACACCAGTGAGGCCATCCAGCGTGGCGATGGCTTGCAGGCCAGCCTGCGCACGCACATGCATCACCAGCAACAGCAAACTGCTCACTGTCACCATCACCAGCATGGTGGCGGTCATCATATAAGCATGGATTGTCCAGTGTGAAAAAGACTGCAAGCTGCCATCATCGCCCAGCACCACTTTCACGGCGACAAACGCCAGCATCAGGCTGATGCCCCCAAACAAGCTGCAACACAGCCAAAACACATGCGCGACAAAGTCTTTGCCATGCCCGACCAAGCTGCGCGTGCCATAGCCAAACACCCACATCAGCACCAGTGCATTACTGAGTAGTATCCAGCGTGCTGGCGTATGCGTATTCAGCATCACCGCGTTGCAGGCCAGCAAGGTCGTCACCACCAGCAATGCCCAGTAGCGATACACACGATAGCCCCGAAACAGGCGGATTCCGTTGATAAACAGGCTGATGCCCAAGGCAATAATGGTGACGGAGGTAGCCACATAAATGCTTTGCGGGCCGTCTATCAAGGAGGTTTGCGCAATAAAATAGACAGCAAGGCCAAGCGCGAATACCAGCAAACCACGTACCCAGTGCATAATCAGACTACGCTGCTGATGGGCGCCAAAAATCGACAAGACCAGAACCTGCGTTAAGGTGAGTCCAATTGATGATAGAATGACACTGTTGAGATCAAACACAGGGACGGACAAAGTTTGTTTACCTGAAAAACATAATACTATGGTGTTCGACTATACCCATATAAATGAAGGGGTTAAATAGTCCATACAGGCTAATTCCTACTCTGCTTTTGTTGTTTAGCACAAACCCCTGAAGTCCCATGCAGCATCTACTTAACCCTCCACAGCGCGAAGCAATTCACTACCTTGACGGCCCTCTATTAGTGTTAGCCGGTGCCGGTAGTGGTAAAACACGTGTCATCACGCAAAAAATTGCCTACCTGATTAACCAGGCGGGCTATAAAGGCACACAGATTGCCGCCATCACCTTTACCAACAAGGCTGCGCGCGAAATGCAGGAGCGCGTCACACCACTGCTGGAAGGCAAAAGTGGCAAAGGCCTGACCGTAACCACGTTTCACTCGCTGGGCCTGCAGATCCTGCGTCAGGAAGCCGCCCTGCTCGGCTATAAACCACAATTCTCCATTCTCGACGCCTCAGACAGCTTTAAAATCCTGAGTGACATCCTCGCTACGACTGACAAGCAACTGCTGCGCAAAACTCAATGGCAAATTTCCAGCTGGAAAAACGCGTTTGTCAGCCCTGACCAGGCAAAAGCGCTGGCGGATGAAGAAATGGCGCATGCCGCGGCCCGCGTTTACCAGCTTTATCAGCAAACCCTGCGTGCCTATCAGGCCGTCGACTTTGACGACCTGATCAAGGTCCCGGTTGAACTGTTTGACCAGCACAGCGAGATGCTGGAAAAATGGCAACGCAAATTGCACTACCTGCTGATTGACGAATACCAGGACACCAACGCCTGCCAATACAAGCTGATCAAACAACTCACCGGTCTGCGCGGGCAATTTACCGCCGTGGGCGATGATGACCAGGCGATTTACGGCTGGCGTGGCGCCGACGTAGAAAACCTGCGCCAGCTCACTACCGACTTTTCAAAACTCAAAGTCATCAAGTTGGAGCAAAACTACCGCTCTACCGTGCGTATCTTGCGCGCCGCCAACCAGGTGATTGCCAACAACCCGAAACTGTTTGAGAAAAAACTGTGGAGTGAGCTGGGGACTGGTGAGCTGTTGCATGTCACCGCCACACAAAGCGAAGAACACGAAGCCGAAACCGTGGTCATGAAACTGCAAGCGCACAAATTCGAGCATCGCACCACTTATAAAGATTATGCGATTCTCTATCGCAGTAACCACCAAGCGCGCATCATCGAAAAGTTTTTGCGCAACCACAAAATTCCCTACACCATTTCTGGCGGCTCTTCGTTTTTTGATAAAGCCGAAATCAAGGACATCATCAGCTACCTGCGCCTAGTCGCGAACGAAGATGACGATCCTGCGTTCATCCGTGCTGCGACCACGCCTAAAAAAGGCATAGGCAACACCACGCTAGAGCGTCTGGGTGAATACGCCAGCGCGCATAAAATGTCGCTATTTGCCGCTGCATTTGAAGGCGGTTTCCAACACGATATTGGCGCCAAACAGCTCGAAGACCTGCTCACCTTCTGCCGCTATATCCAGACACTACAAGGCCGTGCCGTCAAAGACCCGGCCAACGAAGTGCTCAATGACCTGCTGACCGCCATCCAGTACGAAACCTATTTGTATGACGGCGAAGAAGCACGTGCGGCTGAAACACGCTGGGGCAACGTCATCGAATTTGTCTCCTGGCTCAGCAAAAAAGGCGAAGGCTCCACAGAATACGGCAATGAGTCCGAAGGCAAAAACCTGCTCGAACTCACGCAAATGGTGTCGCTTATCACCATGCTAGAAGGCCGTGAAGACAGCGAACCCGACGCCGTCAAACTCTCCACCCTGCACGCTTCCAAAGGCCTGGAGTACGGCCACGTGTTTTTAATCGGCTGTGAAGAAGGCATTTTGCCGCACACCAACTCGATTGACGCTGATCAAATCGAAGAAGAACGCCGCCTCATGTATGTCGGCATCACGCGTGCGCAAAAATCGCTCAACATCACCTGGTGCAAAAAACGCAAACGCGCCGGAGAAATGCAAGCCTGCGAACCCAGCCGTTTTATCGCCGAACTACCCAAAGACGATGTTAAACACTTTGGCAATCCTTTTAACGGGCCAGATCAGGTGCTGAGTAAAGATTATGGCAAGAGCAAGATGGCGAATATTAAGGCGATGCTGGCGAGTAAACCGACATAATACTTAGCGCTCTCCTCATGCTGGCTAAATCTAGCCCATGCTATAATCCGAACACTTTTTAACTCTGCAATTCATAATATGTCACAAAAAGTCGCGTTAATTACCGGCATCACTGGTCAAGATGGTGCCTACCTAGCTGAGCTGTTACTTGGCAAAGGCTACATTGTGCATGGGGTTAAGCGTAGATCTTCGTTGTTTAACACTGACAGAATTGACCATCTTTACCAAGATCCGCATATTGAGCATCACAATTTCATCCTGCACTACGGCGACCTGACAGACTCTACTAATCTGATCAGAATCATTCAACAGGTTCAGCCAGATGAAATTTACAACCTGGCAGCCATGAGTCACGTTGCCGTGAGTTTTGAAACACCAGAATACACTGCAAATGCAGATGGCATTGGCACACTGCGTATTCTGGAGGCCATTCGTATTCTAGGCTTGGAGAAAAAAACCCGTTTTTACCAGGCATCAACCTCTGAGCTGTATGGTCTGGTACAAGAAACACCACAAAAAGAGACCACCCCATTTTATCCACGCAGCCCTTATGCCGTGGCTAAAATGTACGCTTACTGGATTACAGTTAACTACCGCGAAGCCTATGGCATATACGCCTGCAACGGCATTCTGTTCAACCACGAAAGCCCGATTCGCGGTGAAACATTTGTC
Source organism: Methylophilus sp. 14 (assembly GCF_015354345.1). Lineage (GTDB taxonomy): Bacteria > Pseudomonadota > Gammaproteobacteria > Burkholderiales > Methylophilaceae > Methylophilus. The sequence continues at coordinate 441,255 of NZ_JADKYS010000003.1, forward strand.
ACCCGCAAAATCACGCGGGCGCTGGCCAGGATCAAACTTAACCTGCAAGATTGCTTGTACCTTGGCAACTTAGACTCTTTGCGAGACTGGGGCCACGCCAAAGACTATGTTGAAATGCAGTGGCTGATGTTACAGCAAGAGCAGGCTGAAGACTTCGTCATTGCCACCGGCAAGCAATACAGTGTGCGTGATTTCGTCAATGCAGCAGCCAAGGAATTAGACATCACCGTCACATGGCAAGGCAACGGTGTAGAGGAAAAAGGTTACTGGGGTGACAAATGTATTGTGCAAGTTGACCCGCGTTATTTCAGACCCACTGAAGTAGACACGCTACTGGGTGACCCTACCAAAGCGAAAGAGAAACTGGGCTGGGTGCCCAAAACCAGCTTTGAAGACTTGGTTGCTGAAATGGTACGTGAAGATTACAAATCTGCGCAACGAGATGAACTCATCAAGCAACACGGCTATCAAGCCATGGATTATCACGAGTAGTCTATGGATAAGAATGCCAAAATCTACGTTGCTGGTCATCGAGGCCTTGTTGGTTCAGCGATCGTTAAAGCGTTGTTAGCGCAAGGCTACACCAATCTGGTGGTGCGTACCCATGCGGAACTTGATCTGACTTCAGAGCAAGCAGTCATGGCGTTTTTTGCGCAAGAAAAGCCTGAATACGTATTTTTAGCTGCAGCCAAGGTGGGCGGCATTCACGCCAATAACACCTACCCCGCTGAATTTATCCATGAAAACCTGGCTATTCAGACCAACGTCATACATCAGTCATATGTAAATGGCGTCAAGCGCCTGCTTTTTTTAGGCTCTAGCTGCATTTATCCCAAAAATGCACCTCAACCAATTAAAGAAGAACACTTGCTTACTGGCCCTCTTGAGCCAACAAACCGTCCCTATGCATTAGCCAAAATTGCGGGCATAGAGATGTGCTGGAGTTATAACCGCCAATATGGCACACAATTTTTGGCTGCCATGCCAACCAATCTTTATGGGCCTGGCGATAACTACCACCCAGAAAACAGTCATGTCATACCTGCGCTTATTCGAAAGTTCCATGAGGGAAAAACGAATAATATTAAACAGGTTGAGATTTGGGGCACTGGTAAACCAAGAAGAGAGTTTCTTTACAGTGAAGATATGGCAACAGCATGTTTGGAACTGATGACTATGCCAAAAACTAAACTAAATTTTCTATTGACGAGAGATATTCCTCCCTTAGTAAATATTGGTTATGGCAGCGATATAACAATTAGTGAGCTTGCAGAGTTAATTAAGAAATACACTTCTTTCGATGGTCATGTTGTGTATAACACTTCCAAACCAGATGGCACCTCTAATAAACTGATGGACTCAACGTTAGCTCATACACTCGGATGGAGGCCATTAATTTCCATCGAAGAGGGTCTTCAGTTGACTATCCAAGACTTTCTATTGAAATATGCAAAAGAAATTCATTAGAAAGTTCCAGCACATCAAAGACAATTACTACAATTATCAATTACAAACTGAGATTAATTACTCGTGAAACAACAACAGATATACATCATTGCTGAAATTGGTATCAATCATGACGGGGAATTCTCAAAAGCCCTAGATTTAATTAAAGCTGCTAAGAAAGCTGGTGTTGATGGTATTAAATTTCAGTATCGCAACCTAAAAAATGCTTATGCCGAGGGCTCAAGACAAATTGGTGACGAGATTCTACTCAAAGAAATCACAAAAAACTATCTATCTCCTGAAGATATTTTGAAGCTTGTAGCAATAAGTCATGATCTAAAATTAGAAGCAGGAATTAGCTTTTTTGATGATGCAGATATTGATGATTTTGGAGAAAATGTTCACTCATTTGATTTTTTCAAATCTCCATCTGTTGAGCTCAACAACACTCAACTAATCAATCGAATGCTAGGATTTGGCAAACCCGTCTATATTTCAGTAGGCTGCCACTATGAGAGCGAGATTGATCAGGCTTTCTCTGAATTAAAAAGTGACAACTGGGTAGCGCTGCATTGCGTATCAAATTATCCAGTTTCACTAACAAATGCAAGACTGGGCTATCTTGACCATATGAAAACCAAATGGTCAAGGCCGTTTGGTTATTCAAGCCATGATGAAAATTGGGAGGTCTGCTTAATCGCCATGAGCATGGGAGCAACCATTATTGAACGCCACATAACTCTTGATAAAACAGCAGAGGGACTGGATCATACAACAAGCTCAACCTTAGACGAATTCATAAAAATAACGGCATTTGCAGAGAGCATGCAATTACTAATGTCGGGAAACATACCTAGAGTTCCGAATCAGGGAGAAATGCTGAATCTTCAGAATCTTGGACGATCGTTTTATACAAAACACGCAATTAAAACTGGCGATGTTGTCCGAGATGAAGATTTAATACTTCGCTCTCCTCGAGTTGGACTCGGTAGAATTGAAATATCAAAACACCTTGGTAAACCAGCGATTAAAGATTTGGAGCCTGGTGAAGTTATAAATGGTTCTACATTTATCAAACCATCATTGGCATCTGAAAGTGCTCTTGCATTCGCTCGAGAAAAGAAAATTTCAATTCCAGTCAGACTTCATGACTTCAAAAGATTTGAAAGTAAGTTTCCAATCGGGGCATACGAATTTCATTTGTCATTTGGTGAAGTGCTAAGTGATCTTAATCAACAATCTTACTCCAGTGCCAATAGATATAGTATTCACCTACCGGACTATATTAGCTCTACAGCACTGATGGATCCATTCTCAAGTGATGAGAACCAGGCAATTCAAAGTTACAACATACTAAATCGTACAGTTAACTTTGCAAAAAAACTCCAGGATTCAACAGGAACTGAAGTGCCAATTGTGGGAAGTTTCTCTCTTGTCCATGAAGGCCTCGATCAATTTTATGAGCAACACTCTGCGTTGCTAAACAAATTTAGAGACCAAGGTGTATCAATACTTCCACAATGGCTGCCTCCAATAGCTTGGTACTTTGGAGGTTCAGTTAAACTAAATGTCATGAATGAATTGAAAGACATCAGTTATATTAAAAAGTACCAATTACCTATATGTATGGATATTTGCCACCTCTGTATGGGTGATAGCCTTTGGAACTTTAATGCATCAGAAGTCGTAAAAGAATTATCCCCATACATAAAGCATATTCATATTGCTGATGCACAGGGTATTGACGGTGAGGGTTTGCATTTTGGTGAAGGCGATAAAAAGAACATGTTGGCTCTGCGAAATTCCTTCGAGATTGACTGCATGAAAGTTATTGAGGTATGGCAAGGCCACCTTGATGATGGCGCCGGTTTTAGTAAAGCCATTGCAAGTATAGAAAAACTATTTAAGCATGAATAAGAAAATTGCACTTATTTTGGGAGTTACCGGGCAAGATGGTGCTTATTTAGCATCACATCTCCTTAAACAGGGTTTCCAAGTATTCGGTGGGTACAGACGAGGGTCAGGAACGAAAGTATGGCGTTTAGAACACTTAGATGTCCTAAAACACATCCATCTCGTAAATATTAATATTGACGAACCGTACCACTTAATCGAAACCTTTCAGAGCATCATGCCGGATTACATTTTTCATGTTGCCGGTGAGAGCTTTGTAGCAGATTCATTTACCCATCCTTTGACAACAATTGAGACAAACACAATCGGAACTTTAAATATTCTTGAAGCTGTAAGGCTTTTAGCAAAAAAAACTAGAGTTTTCTTTGCTTCCAGCTCCGAGGTGTTTGGTGAAAGCAATGACAGTATTCTATTAGATGAAAAAAGTCCTTTTTTGCCTTCTAATCCATATGCGATTTCTAAAATGACTGCCCAGCATCTAGTCAAAATGTATAGAGACAGATACGGAATATTTGCAACAAACGGCATTTTATTTAATCATGAAGGCCCGTTACGCACTGGTAGCTTCGTAACTCGAAAAATCACATTTAATTTAGCTCGAATAGCATTAAATGGAGGTGAGCCTATCGAGCTGGGCTCATTAGATGCTAGTAGAGACTGGGGATCGGCCGAAGACTATACATATGCAATGACCCTAACGCTTAAGGCAGAAAAGCCAGATGACTTTGTTTTTGCAACAGGCAAACTTACGTCCGTTCGAGAGTTTCTTAAAATAGCCTCACAAGAGGTGGGGTTTGATCCCCAATTTGAAGGGAATGGCAGTTCAGAAGTATGCTTTAATAAGTCAACAGGGCAAGAAATAGCTGTTGTTTCTGAAAGATATTTCAGACCTTTTGACACCACAGCAAGGACAGGAAATCCTAATAAACTAAAATTGGAAACTGGGTGGGCCGGATCAAAACCAATTGAGAAAATTATCCAAGAAATGATTGAAACTGACCTTTCAAGATGGAAGAATGGAATTAAAAACGTGTAATTCCAATAAACATAAATAGTGATATAAGATGTTTTTTGCTGAAGCTCTCAATTGCAGTCTTTAAGAAGCTAAAAATCGCTACTCGCGTTTTCACAACTCCCAAACCAAAATCTCTACAAATGAACATTGCGTTTATACCTTTAAGATCAGGCAGTAAGTCAATACCTAACAAAAATATCAAACTTTTTTGTGGGAAGCCATTGGTATTTTGGTCTCTTTATGCTCTGCAAAATGCAAAAGGTGTTGATCAAATAATTGTTGCCATAGACTGCAAACACTATGAGAGCATTATCAATTCGTTTCGTTTGCCAAAAGTATCGTGCTATTGGAGAAATGCTGAAAACAGTCAGGATTCGTCAAGCACAGAATCAGTAATGCTGGAATATATAAACCACGCTAAACTCAACGGCGAAGATACGTTCATCCTGGCACAAGCGACCTCCCCCTTTATACGATCAGTTGATATTGATCGTGCACTAGATCAATTAGATAAAAGTAATGCTAGCAGCTTGTTATCATGCGTTCTAACGAAGCGCTTTTTTTGGGATAACAATGGAACTCCAATTAACTATGACTTTAATATGCGTCCTAGAAGACAGGACTTTGATGGCATGTATATGGAGAATGGGGCTTTTTATATAAATAAAGTTGCAAATATCATTAACTATCAAAACCGCCTAACCAAACCAATAACTATTTTTGAGATGCCAGAATACTCTGCCGTTGATATTGATGAAGAAACAGATTGGATAGTTGCTGAATCCCTAATGAACAACTTATTACTAAAAGGGGATGGATTTGCTTGAACAATTAGTAAGTTACCCATTATGGGATGATGATGGGAAAGCCGCGTTAAAATTAAATAAGACTCAAAGAGAGGCCATAAAGGTCTTTATAAATAAAGTAAATACTGGAACATATAAATACGTTAAAAACCCTTGCCTGTGTGGCATTGACGATGAGTTCACGGATGTTTTAATCGCCCAAAAAGATAGATACGGAATTCCATGTAAAAATGTGCTTTGCATGAATTGTGGATTAATTCGAATAAAAGACAGACTAGATGATGATTCTACTGCAGCCTTTTATAAGAATGACTACAGAAACATTTATGTCGGTTTAGATATTGCTACACAAGACTTCTTCAACAGCCAAATGCGGCGAGGCGAACAGTTTTATAGCTTAATTTCCCAGCATATTAATATCTCTCAAATAAAAACAGTATTTGAGGTTGGTTGTGGTGCGGGTGGCATATTGAACGCTTTCAAGCAAGCTGGCCATCTAGTTTCAGGTTGTGACTTTGGAGAAAAGTACTTAGCTTTTGGTAGGTTGAATGGGCTGACTCTTTATCAAGGAGAACTATCAACTCAAAATACAGCTGAGCAAAGCCAAGACTTAATCATCTTATCTCATGTAATGGAGCATTTTAATACCCCCATAGAGTCACTAATAAATATCACGAAATTTATCAAACCAGAGGGCTATCTATTTATTGAGGTTCCTGGCATTTTCAATATACCAAAAGCGTATGAGAATCCATTGATGTATTTTCAAAACGCACATGTGTATAACTTTCACGCTAACTTTCTGAAAACGCTCTTCAAAAGTATGGGACTTGAGGTGATACTTAGTAATGAAACGTGCTCCTTGTTACTAAAAAAACCTAAAGACTGGTCAGTTCCAAACATAGGTCGTTTTTTGAAGGCAAGTCATAGCTCATGTGCAGAAAAGGTAGCAATAAGCTTAAAGAAATACTACTTGCAACACATGCTTAAAATAAATCCCACCGTTTATAGAAAGTTATTTAGTTTTCTGTTAAGAAAAACAGGTATTAAAGATATTATCTCCACTAAAAAATAATGCGAAGAATAATTGCTCAAAACTTAACAATAACAATTGTTGCAAAACTGCTTTCATTAGTCTCTTTTATTTACATAGCAAGGGTTTTAACGAAAAATGAATACGGTACTTTCGTTTATGTATCAATGCTTATTTCGCTACTACCAATCTCTCAACTTGGTACTATGCATGGTGCATTAGTTTTACTCCCCAAGTACCTTGCTACAAAAGAAAAGGAATCCGGAGACTTTTTTCAAACATTCAATCAAAGCTCACATGTCTTACATACTCTTTCATTACTATCACTATTTTTAATTGAAACATCATTCAGAACACATTTAATACTAATCATCTTCGTTCATTTATTTTTGAGTAAGTATAGCGAGAACATACTTCTTTACCTGAACGCCTTACATGAATTCAAAAAGGCCAATATTCTAAAGTTGGTTGATCAGGTTATAAGGCCCATAATTGTAATCACGCTGTTCATCAAATTTAATGATATTGAATCAATCTTTATCGGACATTTGATCACAAGTTTTTTTCTACTCCTACTTTCAATCTATTTTAAAAGACCAACGCTATCCCTGATTAAAATTGAGAAGTCCTCTAATTACTTAATTGAAACACTCAAGGTTGGCCTTCCTATATATATAGTATGGGTGATTGACCTATTATTCAGGAGTTCTGACAAGTGGTTTATTTCGCAATATTATGCAATCCAACACTTAGCCTCATATGGATTTGTTTCCGCCTTAGCCATGAATATTTGGCTTTTAGCACTGAGCTACCTAGGACCTTATTCTCAGAAACTTTACACATTTATCGCTAAAAGTGACTTTAAAGGTGCAGGCAACCTAATTGATGACGTCAACAAAAAACTTTATGTGTTAGTTCTTTCCATTTCCATACTTGCAATTCTTTTTTATCCAATCATGGTCAATCTAGTGATTCACAAATACTACGATACCCATTTAACATTTTCTTTGCTGGTAATCGCTTCTGCATTATTGAGCATCAACAATATGTATATTTACTACATGATTAGTAATAATTTAAGTCACGTTCTTATTAAGTATCAAACCATCATTCTAATAATTCAAATAATCTTGAACTTCTATATATCATTTAATCATCTCGATGTTAGTTACTTTGCTTATGCCACCATTTTATCTTTAGGCATTTACTCACTCTTAGTTCGCAGATTTTATAAGCATGACATTTCATTGAAAGTGATAGGTAATTCGTGAAATTATTTTTAAAAAATTTCATTCCTCCGATAGCGCTAATGCTGTTGAGAGATACGAGAATTTACAAAGAATTCATTAAATACAAATATCTAACTAAGAGAAATGGCTTATTTAAAAACGTACACAAGGGTAAAAGATGCTTTATTCTCGGTAGCGGTCCATCGATAAAAAAACAAAATCTACTTCCATTAAAAAATGAAATTGTGTTCGGATTAAACAATTTCTTTGTGCATGAAGATTTTGAGGAAATCTTTAGTGGTGACAAGCCTAAGTATTATGTGACAGCACCAATACACCCACCTCAGACTGAAAATGAATGGCTAGATTGGTTTACAGAAATGGAGAAATCAGTTCCCCAAAATGTGAAAATGTTTTTTGGTTTAAACAATTATAAAAAAAATTGCTTACACATTTTTAGCAAACATAATCTATTCCAAAAACACAGTCTTTATTGGTATTTTTCTGGTAAAAACTATAATGAAACAAAATCTATAAAGCATGGCATGGATTTGAGAGGTGTCATATTTAGTGGCGAAACTGTTAGCGTTTACGCCATAATGATTGCAATATATATGGGGTTCGATGAAATATATTTGCTAGGAATGGATCACGATTACTTTCTTTATGAAAGTGAAAAAGATATGCGCATGTACAGTGATGCCAAACACCAGAAGAATGAGATAAAACGCACTTTTGGAGAAGACTTTTACATTCAGGAGTTTCTGAGACAGTATCAAATATTCATGAAGTACCAAGGTTTTGCCAAAACCACGAAATCCAAAATATTTAATGCTTCTGCTGGAGGTATATTAAAGGTATTTCCTAGAGTCTCCTTTTCGGAGCTTTTTAAATGAACAAGAAAATACTCAGAAGCCCATTTTTTATTTGGCTTAATAGGCTGCTGAAAAACTCAAAACTAGAATTTATCAATAGGGATAAAAAGCTTTCTTTGGGTTACATGTCAGTATGCACAAACATAAAGTTTGGTTTCTATAATAAGACATACGCAAACGTACATCTAACGAATGTTGAAATAGGCGACTTTACATATATCGCTGAGAATTCAAAGATATCAAATTGTAAAATTGGTAAATACTGTAGTATCGGCCCTGATGTAATGATTGGACTAGGCAAACATCCATCTCGAATGTTCGTTTCTAGCCACCCAGTTTTTTACTCAACAAACAACCAGACTGGTATCACGTTTACAAAAGAATGTCGTTTTAATGAATATGAACCAATAAATATAGGTCATGATGTGTGGGTCGGAGCTAGGGCCATCATTTTAGATGGAGTATCTATTGGTCATGGGGCAATTATTGCTGCTGCTGCAGTAGTTACAAAAGATGTAGCCCCCTACTCTATAGTTGGTGGGAACCCGGCCAAGGAAATACGTAAAAGATTCGATGGCTCTCAGATTGACTTTTTAATTCAATTTAAATGGTGGGAAAAAAATATTGAATGGGTTCAAAATAACTACCAACACTTTAATGATATTAATAAGTTCATATCCCAACACACACAAAAAGATTTGAAATAGATTCGCCTCAGAAAGACATTCTTTTGACTAATAATTGCACGATAACTTTTTCAATCATTATTGCGACATTCAATGCTAGTCTTAGATTGCAAAAATGCATTGACTCTATCAGCTCTCAAACATGCAAAAACTATGAGTTAATCATCATTGATGGTGGCTCTACTGATAACACGCTTGAGATTATTCGGCACAACCAATCTTTAATTAGTCACTGGATCTCTGAAAAAGATCATGGAATTTATGATGCATGGAATAAAGGTTTAGATATTGCTAATGGTGAGTGGGTTTTATTCCTTGGCGCAGACGACTTTCTTTGGAGTTCAGACTCACTCGAAAAAATAGTATCAACACTAATAAAGATGCCAGATTTGAATGAGGAGAGAGTGGTTTATGCTCAGGTAATGCTGGTTAATCAAAACAACGAAAATATTCTTTTGGCGGGCAAACCATGGGAGCAGTCAATAGCTAAATTGCAGCATGGAATGCCAATACCTCATCAAGGTACTTTACATCACAAAAAATTGTTTATTGAATACGGTAAATTCGATTATAGCTATAGAATTGCCGGAGACTATGAGTTGCTTTTAAGATACTTTAAAACCAATAAGGCTACCTTTATACCTAATGTTATCTTGTGTGGAATGGAGCAAGGAGGCATAAGTAGCGACCCGCAGAATTCACTATTGTTACTTAAAGAACTTAGAAAAGCGCAAATTAAACATCAACAAAAATTAAGCCTTTTTTGGATTTTAGCCTTAATGAGAGTCTATATTAGAGCAACGCTATGGAAAATCTTAGGTGAAAAAAGAGCCAAATCTCTTTTAGATATGGGCAGGATAATTATGGGGGAGTCTCCATATTGGACAAAGTTAAAATAGACTCTCAATTGAGAGCTGATGTATCAGTGGTCATTCCTTGTTATCGTTGTGCTGACAGCATTGGAAGGGCTTTTGAATCCATACAAAAGCAAACCGTTCTCCCTACTGAGGTAATACTTGTAGACGATGCCAGTGATGATTTAACCAAAATTAAATTACAAGAAATCATAGATGCAAATCCAGGATTTGCAAAACTGATCGCACTGGATAAAAATAAAGGGGCTGCGAATGCTAGGAATGTTGGTTGGAACTCAGCATCTCAACCTTATATTGCTTTGCTTGATTCTGATGATGCCTGGCATCCACAGAAAATTGAAATTCAATACAACTTTATGAAAGAAAATCCAGATGTCAGCTTATGTGGTCATGAATTAAGAATAGTCAACGCCAATGCTAGCTTTAATTGGTCACTGGGTAAACAGACTTATAGTTTAATTTCCAAGCTAAGCATTCTGATTAGAAATCCGTTCTGTACACCGTCTGTTATGTTCAATAAAAACATAGGATTCCGATTTAACGAAAAAAAGAGGCATGTTGATGATCATTTGTTATGGATGCAAATTGCATTAAGCAATTACAAAGTTATCAGAATAAATATACCTCTAGTTGCAATATTCAAACCGATGTATGGAGCCACAGGTTTAAGCGCTCAAATGTGGGCGATGGAGAAATCCGAGCTAAACAACTATTGGTTACTATTTAAGGAAAACAAGATCAACTTTTTAGGGTGTGTCACGTTATTCGTTTTTTCATATCTCAAATTTATAAGAAGACTAATGTTAGTGTTTCTTAGGAAGAAGCTCTTTGCAAAATAAAAAAAATAAAGTTGCTGTGCTGCTTGCGACTTACAACGGCGAAAAACACATCGGCACTCAATTGCAAAGTATCGCTGCACAAAAGAACGTTGTCGTATCGTTGTTTGTATCTGATGATCAGTCTACCGATAGTACCCAAAGCTTGCTGAACAAAAATTATCTTAAAAACATTACGCTCACTGTTCTACCCTCTACAAGGTTGGGAGGAGCAGCAGCTAACTTCTTTAGATTACTTCGTATTGTAAATTTCAGCGATGTTGATTACGTTGCTTTCGCAGATCAAGACGACATTTGGGACTTTAATAAGCTATCAACTGCAATTTTAAAAATTGAAGAAGAAGAGGTAGATGCTTACTCTGGGAACGTGACCGCTTTTTGGCCCAATGGAGAAAAGCGTCTGATAAAGAAATCTCAACCGCTAAAACGTTGGGATTTTTTATTCGAATCAGCGGGTCCAGGTTGTACATTCGTTTTAACAAAGAATCTCGCTTTGGAAATTCAAAAATTCTTAAATAAGAATGAACAAACTACCTCGTCGATTGATTTGCATGATTGGTTTATCTATGCATTTGCAAGATCCCATGGTTATAAATGGTTCATAGATGAACAATCTTTTATGCTTTACAGACAGCACCATGCGAATGCTATGGGCGCTAATATTGGGTTACGTGCAAAAATCAAGCGAATCAAGCGATTAACCAATGGCTGGTATATTAATCAAATCATATCTCTAGCTGAATTGTTGGAAATGGATCATGGCTTCCCCGTTAAGCAGCTAAAAAGATTAAATCTGATCGATAGATTACTTTTAATTTCAAATATTCGTCAGTTCCGCCGCAAATTTTGGGACAGTATTGCTCTTGTCTTAATATTCTTACTGCCTAAAAAATGAACATCCTAATTTCTGGTGCAAATGGCTTTATTGGCAGTAGTCTATACTGCTTTCTAATCAATGAAGGGCATACAATTTCCACTATTCCCCGTCACCCCAGTCCACAAAACTCGGGACATTTGCAATATGACTGCCTCATACACCTAGCAGGCCGTGCACATATATTGCGCGAAACAAGCGAGGACGCTTACCACGCATTTAATGAAGCAAACGTTGGATATACACTCAAGGTGGCTGAGTTAGCAAAAAAGCTGGCAATTAAGAGGTTTGTATTTATTAGCTCAATTGGTGTTAATGGTAAACATTCAGGCTCGCTTCCTTTTACGGAACAGGACATCCCTAAACCTCATAATGATTACGCACGCAGTAAATGGGAGGCTGAGCTAGCATTAAAAGGATTTTTTGAGGGAACGGAAACTGAGCTGACAATTATCCGTCCACCACTCGTTTATGGCCCCAACCCTAAAGCAAACTTTAAAACATTGGTCTCCTTGTGTAAATATCCGATCCCGCTGCCATTTGGAGCCATCCATAACAAACGGAGCTTGGTTGGTATTGATAATTTGTGTCATTTTATTAGTCTGTGTTGCCAACACTCTGAAGCGGCTGATCAGACGTTTCTCATTTCCGACGATCAGGATGTCTCTTTAACCGAACTGATTACGACCATTAGAAAAGCGCTCAATCAACCTGCATGGTTACTACCTGTTCCTAACACTTGGCTGCGTTCTTTTTTTAACTTTTTAGGTAAAGATAATCTGAGTGATCAGCTCCTGGCTAACTTGCAGGTGGATGTGAGCAAAGCAAAACAATTATTAGGCTGGAAACCCATTCTGCGTCTGGATGAAGGTATTAAAAACGCGGTGATCTCACATGTTGATTAAAAGATTGTTGGATATTCTATTGACCCTGATTGCGGTGTTATTGCTCAGTCCGCTAGTGCTGATGACCTACCTATTAGTAAAGCTCACTTCAACCGGCCCGGCTTTATACTGGAGTCAACGTATTGGTCAAAACAACCAGCTGTTTAGCATGCCGAAATTCCGCTCAATGCGCGTAGGCACACCGCAAATTGCCACCCATTTAATGAATCAACAAAGCAATCCCAATGCTTTTCTCACGCCAGTGGGCAGTTTTATCCGCAAAACCAGCCTGGATGAGTTACCCCAATTATGGAGTGTACTCAAAGGGGATATGTCGATTGTTGGCCCGCGTCCTGCACTGTTTAACCAAGATGACCTCGTGAGTTTGCGCACAGAGCAAGGCGTGCACACATTGAAACCCGGCATCACTGGTTGGGCGCAAATCAATGGAAGGGATGAGATTCCGATCCCGCAGAAAGTGGCTTTAGATGCATATTATCTTGCTAACCAAACAGTGTGGCTGGATTTAAGGATTATTTTATTAACTGCAATCAAGGTGTTAAGACGTGATAACATCACGCATTGATTATTAAATTGCAACCATGCTTAAATTCCCTGCTAAATTATTATCTCTGCTCGCTTTCTTGCATGATGCAATTGTAGTCATCGCTGCCTGGCTGATGGCGTTTGCACTGCGTTTTAATTTCCATATCCCTAATCAATTCGTCAGTTTTTTCTTTCAAAGCCTGCCAATTATTTTCATTTTCCATAGTATTTGCTTCTACAGTTTTGGTTTGTACAAAGGCGTTTGGCGCTTTGCAAGCCTGCCTGACTTAAAACGCATCATGCGTGCTGTGGCATTTGCTGCGCTACTGAGTGCCACCTTTGCCTTATTGGTGCACCCTACTATCGTCATTCCGCGCTCTGTGCTAATTCTCAACCCCATGTTATTGCTATTAGCCATGGGCGGCAGTCGTTTTATCTATCGCGCCTGGAAAGAACGTCGCTTATTTAATGGTATTGCTTTGCAAGGTAAACCGGTGATAGTGATTGGCGTTGAAGACGCTTCGTTTAACCTGATTAAAGAGCTGAGCAAGAACCCTGAGTGGCGCGTGGTTGCCATGGTTGACCCTAGCAATAAGCTAATTGGGCGGGAGATTATGCACACCAAGGTCGAGGGCGGCCTGGAGGATATGGCGCAGATTGCTGCGCGGCATGGTTGCCAGCATTGCATGATTGCGATGCCGGGTAGTCGACATGAAAAGCGTCGGCTGGCGGTGGATGCTGCGCGTAAAGTCGAGGGCATGGAGGTATTGACCTTGCCTGCGATGTCGGACCTGATCAGTGGCCGAATTAGCCTGTCGCAGATTCGCAAGATTGATGTGGAGGATTTGCTGGGGCGCGATGTGGTGCAGTTAGACACGCATGGCCTGAGCAGTATGTTGGCGAACAAAGTGGTGCTGGTGTCTGGGGCAGCGGGGTCGATTGGTTCTGAGTTGTGTCGCCAGATTTTAAGTTTTCATCCTACACAGTTAATTTGTCTGGATATTTCTGAATATGCGCTCTACACCCTGCAACAGGAGTTTAGCCAATGGGTGACCGACACGGAGCTGGTGTACCTAGTGGCCGATGTGAAAAATCAGACGCGCATTCAGCGTATTTTGCAAAGCCATCAACCTGACGTGGTGTTGCATGCGGGCGCTTACAAGCATGTCCCGATGATGGAGCATTTTAATGTGGTGGAGGCCTTGCAAAATAACGCCCATGGCACCTACCAGATTGCGGCGGCTTGCCAGGCGGCGGGCGTACCGACCTTTGTGCTGGTTTCAACCGATAAAGCAGTGAATCCCACTAATGTGATGGGGGCTAGCAAACGGCTGGCCGAGCTGATTTGTCAGGGCTTACAGCATGCAGACAATAGCAGCACACGCTTTATCACCGTGCGCTTTGGTAATGTGTTAGGTAGCAGCGGTAGTGTGATTCCTAAATTTCGAGAGCAGATTGCGCACGGCGGGCCACTGACGATTACCCACCCAGAAATCACACGTTACTTTATGTCTATCCCCGAGGCGGCGCAATTGGTGCTGCAGGCAGCAACCATGGGCAATGGCGGCGAAGTATTTGTGCTGGATATGGGCACGCCGGTCAGGATTATCGACCTGGCTCGCGACATGATTAAATTGTCCGGCTTGCAAGAGCAGGATATCCGCATAGAGTTTACCGGCTTGCGACCAGGCGAAAAACTATATGAAGAACTGCTGGCGGATGATGAAAGCACTTTGCCTACCAGCCATGAAAAATTACGCATTGCACAGGCGCGTAGCGCAGATACGCTTTGGTTAACTAATCTGCTGGAGTGGCTGGCAAGCGTGCCGCATTTGCAAGAAGCGCAGATCAAGCAGGACTTACAGCGCTGGGTAGAAGAATACCAACCGGATACGCGCCCGGCGCTTGGTGTTTCTTTGCGTGGTGGTGTGTTGTCACTGGATAGCCTGCCCTCACCTTCGCAGCATATACACTGATATATTGTTGATATTTACCTATTCAGCATATTCTGCGGTTTGATGTCGTTTACAATAGTGCCCCTTCCATTCGCACTGCTTTGAGTACCCTTTATGCCTCATATTACGCTTGATAATGCCAGCCTGGCATTTGGCCATCATGCCTTGCTTGCCCAAGCCTCATTTCAGTTAGATCCAGGTGAACGCGTTGGCTTGATTGGCCGCAATGGTGCCGGTAAATCCAGTTTACTGAAGGCCATTGCCGGTACCATCAAACTGGATGACGGCACCGTATGGCGGGCACCAAACGTACGCGTGGTCTATGTGCCGCAAGAGCCTGAACTCGATAATGCGCACACCGTCTTTGAAGCCGTCGCAGAAGGTTTAGGCAGCTTGCAACAAACCATGATTGACTACCATCAAGTCACCCATGATATGGGCATGCCAGATGCCAATGTTGAGGCGCTGATGGAGCGCATGCAGGCATTGCAGCATGAAATGGATGCACAGAATGGCTGGGTAGCGCAATCACGTGTGGAAACCGTGCTTAGCCGCTTGAAGCTGGATGCAGATGTACTGGTCTCCACGCTTTCTGGTGGCTGGCGTAAACGTGTCGCGCTTGGCCGTGCGCTCGTGGCAGAACCTGAAGTATTACTACTCGATGAGCCGACTAACCATTTGGACCTGGAAGCCATCGAATGGCTGGAAGATTTGCTATTGGGCTTTAATGGCAGTGTGTTGTTTATTACCCATGACCGCCGCTTCTTAGACAAGCTGGCCACACGTATTACTGAACTCGACCGTGGGAACCTGACTGACTTTGTGGGCAATTTTTCGCAATATCAAATTAAAAAAGAGGAGTTGCTGGCAGTCGAAGAAACCCATGCGGCTAAATTTGATAAGTTTCTGGCACAGGAAGAAGTCTGGATCCGCCAGGGCATTAAAGCACGCCGTACCCGTAATGAAGGGCGCGTGAGAAGATTAGAAGCGTTACGTTTAGACCGAGCAGCCAGACGCGAGCGCCAGGGCGATGTCAAACTCAACCTGGATGCTGGCGAACGTAGTGGCAAACTGGTTGCCGAGCTGGATCAGGTTTATAAATCCTATGGCGACAAAACATTAATCAAGGGCTTTAGCACACGTATTTTACGTGGCGATAAAATCGGTTTATTAGGGCCCAACGGCATTGGAAAATCGACGCTGTTAAAACTGATCTTAGGTGACATTGAAGCAGATAGCGGCGACATTCAGCGCGGCACCAAAATCAATGTTGCTTATTTTGACCAGATGCGTGAGCAGTTAGATGAAGAAGCCACATTGGCTGACACCATTAGCCCTGGCTCAGACTTTGTTGAAATTGGCAATGAACGTAAACATGTCATCAGTTACCTGGAAGACTTTCTGTTTCCGCCACAACGCTCACGCTCACCAGTGAAGTCCCTGTCTGGGGGTGAACGCAACCGTTTGCTGCTAGCGCGCCTGTTTGCACGCCCGGCCAACGTCCTGGTATTAGATGAACCGACCAATGACCTGGATATTGATACGCTGGAATTATTGGAGACGCTATTACAGGATTATTCGGGCACCCTTTTTCTTGTCAGCCATGACCGGGCATTTTTGGAAAACACCGTCACGCAAGTGATTGCGTTTGAAGGCCAAGGGAAGTTAACCGAGTTTGGTGGTGGTTACGATGACTGGTTAAGATTTACCCAGGATCGTGCCAGCAAGCCTGCGCCTACGCCCAAAGTACCTGCGGCCGCGCCAGTAGCAAACACACCCACACCTAAGGTCACACCGCGAAAAACATTGAGCTTTAAAGAACAACGTGAGCTGGAAGCACTACCTGCAGAGATTGAGCAGCTGGAACAAGAACAAGCTGACATCCAGACTCAGTTCGCCCAAGGCGATATTTATAAACAGGCGCCTGAGCAAGTTAAACAGTTGCAAGACCGACTTGACGACATTGAATTGTTGATCCTTGAAAAACTCGCGCGCTGGGAAGCGTTGGAAAACCTGGCTTAGCAATTTACAGAACCTTGTTATAGAGCCTTAAAAACACAACAGCCGAAGAGACTCTCTTCGGCTGTTATTTTTTAATCGTATGAATCGTGTTTACACTGAAAAACCACTGCGGCTGGCGTTGGCTCTATGGGCTTGACCATTCTTACCATAAAACTGCGGGGCAGAACTCTTGCCGTTCAATGCATCCAGTTTTTCCTGGTTACGTATGAAGTTTTTGTTGATCAGAATGCCATTCAGGCGATTCAGTTCTTTGGCTTGTACCAGTTGTTGCTGAAAAGTCACCCAAGCCGAATCAAGCAATGGGCTAGACTGTGTTTGCAACCAGGCAGACATGCCTTGCTCATTTGGCTCAAAACCGGCAGCGGCCAGTGCGTCATAACGTGAATTAGCGGCTGCACCTAATGCTTGTAGCAGTTCTACACGTTTATCTACCATGCGCTCAATCACATCGAGGTCAGCACTGATCAACGCGGACTGTTCAGACTGCAAATCATTTAAAAGTTCTGAAACCAGTGCGGCGTCTTTTTCAAACGTTACTGGAGAAGAAGATAAATGCGTTGCAGTCGCCATCATAGTCACCCTTTATTATTCGGTTGTATCAAATCTTTCACGGTTTGCAGCAAACCATCTGCCACTTTGGCCGTATCGACGGAGAAATCACCACGCGCAATCGCCGCTTTGATTTCTTCGACCTTGTTCGTATCTAAAGACTTCACCAGACGCTAATCCGGCTTCTAATGACTGCAGCTGCACGGAGGCAGAAGATAAAGTCACATTGTCTGAAGAGGCAGTACTAGACGTATTCGCCGCTTTGTCACTGCCTTTGCTCGCAGACCCTTTGTCCAATGTCGGCTTGTCAACGCCGCCAACACCCAATTTTTTAATAGAATCTGAAATATTCATGCCGTACCTCTTCTGATTTTGAATTGTTTCAGGGCTGATCAAAGTCAAAACCCTCATTCGTTAACAGTACTATCGGCATAGTTTAAGCGAACTTTAGTGCTTAATATACTTTTTATCGCATGTTTATAATTTTCAGACATTTTTCAATTAAGCTAGTTTTCAATTAAAAAGGTTGTCCATCTGACTAAAACTGGATGTCTACCTTACCGGAAGACTGCGCCACGCCTTTTACAATCTGGCCGCTGCTGACTTTCACATCAACTACCTGGCCAACATTTGCGGTTTGCATGGCGGTGCCATCAGCCGTAATCACAAAGCCGTCACCACGACTATTTAATTGAACAGTTTGCCCTTGCTTAATCACTGGCACAGACTTAAGTAGCTCAGGTCTTAACACGGTGCCCAGTGGCAAATTCAATGCTGCCTGCTTACCCGCCAGCATAGAAAGATCGGTAATAATGCCCGCAGGCAATTTACTTAAATCCCCAGACTGCATGACTACGTCTGTGGTTTGTACTGGTGAGCCCTGGCTGACCGGCAAGCCAGTGACGGCATATTCTCCCCACACCTGCACATCAGCCTGTACATACAGTGTCCATGGCTTGGTGTCAGATTGCAGGCAACGCACACCAATATGGGTTTTACCCCACAAACGTGCACCCTGTACGGTAAATCCTTCCATCAATGCACACTCGGCAATCCGGATACGGCTGTCCAGCGGCTGAATCTCGATATTGACTTTGCCCGGATACCCTTGTGTCTGGCTTTGCACATATTGCATTGCCGTCTGATACAAGCGGCTGTGCATGTCATTGCCTGCCGTGGCAGCACCCGCTGCATGCTGATTCGCAATCACAGTGCGGTCTGCCGCGTGCGCAGAGCCACTCATCAGCCATAACAGGCTAACGATAAGCATCATCACAATCTGGGGCTGGAGTTGTTTCATGTGCCCTATTCTACGCATCACGGGCAAGTTTAATCCCGGAATTAAAGGGGATTTCCCCCGTTTAATTGAAGAATCATTGCATAAGCCGCGGCGTACACTAGGCATAGCTAGTAAAAGTCATGTGTGAAAGCAGACCTGCTTAATCGGGTTAACGGCTGCAGATGGCAAAACTTTAGAGGTTCGAAAGTAACAGGTTTCGAACAGGGCTTGAGAAAAAGCCAGGAAAGGATAAAACGATGATAAACAAACTGGACGCCGCACTGAATTTCCATCAGACGGCATTGCGCGTGCGCAATCAACGTCAAGAGCTGTTGGCATCGAATATTGCCAACGCAGATACGCCGCAATATAAAGCGCGTGACATCGACTTTCAGTCTGCCATGAAGGCAGCCTTGCAACCCAATGCCTCGGCTGGTACACCGACAAGCGGTGGCACATTACAACAAACCAATGCGGGCCATATGAATGGCACAGGTGGCAGTGGCTATGTGAGTGGTGCCAGTGATCCTCTGTTCCGCTCCGTGGTGCAAGGCTCTGCCGATGGCAACACGGTCGACATGGATGTAGAGCGTAATGCGTATGTCGATAACGGTATCCGTTATGAGGCCAGCCTGACCATGATAGGCGGCCAGATTAAGAAAATGCTGTCCGCCATTAACGGCCAGCAATAATTAAAGGAGGTCTGTCATGTCTCTGTTTAACGTATTCAAAATTTCCGGCTCAGCCATGAGTGCGCAATCCATGCGCTTGAACACCGTGGCCAGTAACCTCGCCAACGCCGATAGCGTGGTGAGTTCCGATGGCAAGCCCTACCAGTCCAAACAAGTCGTGTTCAAGGCGGTGCAGGACGCAGCCAACAAGAGCAGCACGGTCGAAGTCGAGCGTGTGATTGAAGATACCAAGCCCGGCAAAATGGTCTACGACCCCAAACACCCAATGGCCAATGCCGATGGCTACATCACCATGCCTAACGTCAATGTGACTGAAGAAATGGTGAACATGATTTCAGCCTCACGCGCTTATCAAAACAACGTGGAAACCATGAATGCGGCGAAAACCATGTTGCTTAAAACACTGAATATCGGTCAATAACCTGCAGAAAGGACTTCAGCATGACCACCGTTAATACCAACAACCAGGTGTCACAGGATTTACTGAATTCAGTGAACACGCGCAACACCGCCAGCACCACCGATGAAACACAGGACCGTTTCATGACCTTGCTGGTAACGCAGATGAAAAACCAGGACCCGTTGAACCCGATGGATAACGCCCAGGTGACTAGCCAGATGGCCCAGTTGAATACGGTCACAGGCATCAACAAACTGAATGAAACCATGAGCAGCCTGATCGGCAGCGTACAGCTTGGCCAGTCTTACCAGGCGACCAGCATGATAGGCCGCAACGTATTAGTAGAAGGCAAAACCCTGACCCATACCGAAACGGGCGGTTATTTCGGCGTGAATGTGCCGAATGGTGCCGACGGGTTGACGGTTGCCATTAAAAACGGCGCGGGTGCCACCATACGTACCCTCACATTCGGCAAGCAGGATGTCGGTGTGAACGCCTTAAACTGGGATGGCAAGATGGATGACGGCACAACCGCTCCGAGTGGTGATTACACCTATGAAATCACAGCAAAAACGGGGGATACCACAGTGAAGAGCACAGCCCTCAGCCTGGCACAGGTACAAAGCGTGACCACCAGCACCAGTGGCGCGAAACTGAATTTAAGCAATAACACGTCGGTGGCGATTGCAGATATTCAAGAGATTTTCTAATTCCTACTTAGATTTTAGTCTTTACCAAGGAGAGATAACATGGCTTTTTCACAAGGCTTAAGTGGTTTAAACGCAGCATCCAAAGCGCTGGAAGTGATTGGCAACAACGTTTCTAACGCTAACACCGTTGGCTTTAAACAGTCTCGTGCAGAATTTGCTGATGTGTTCGCCGCTTCATTAAGCGGCGCCGGTGCCACCCAAATCGGTATTGGTACCAAAATTTCTGACGTTGCCCAGCAGTTTACCCAGGGCAATATTACTGCCACCAACAACACCCTGGACGTGGCGATTAACGGTGCTGGCTTTTTCCGCCTGAGTAACAATGGCGCAGTGACTTACACCCGTAACGGCCAGTTCCAGATGGACAAAAATGGTTATATCGTCACCAGTGATGGCAAACGCCTGATGGGTAACAGCGCTGACAACCTGAATGGCTCCAGCCCGGTAGAGATCCAGATCGATACCAGCGACCTGCAACCAGTGGCGAGTAGTAAAATCACCGGCACCTTGAACCTGAACTCCGCCAGTGCCAACATTGACCAGACAGTGACGCCATTCAGCTCGACTGACCCAACCAGCTATACCAACTCCACTGCGATCACGGTATATGACAACCTGGGCAACTCACACAATGTACAAAACTACTATGTGAAAACTGCAGCGAACACCTGGAGCGTGTATACCACAGTGGATGGCTCGGATGTGACCCCTACGCCTACACCATCCATGGTGTTTAACGCAGGTGGCTATGACTCAACCAACTCCACCGTGTCACCGATCAGCTTTACGCCTACCACTGGTGGCGCCACCATGAATATCAGTTTCGACTATTCAACCAGTACTCAGTACGGTTCTTCTTTCAGCGTGAACAAGCTGAGCCAGGACGGTTACTCTTCTGGCCGTATTGCTAGCTTCACCATTGGTGATGACGGCATTATTCAAGGCCGTTATACCAACGGCCAATCCAAAGATCTGGGCCGTGTGATTCTGGCTAACTTTGTGAACCCGAACGGTTTGCAATCCCTAGGTGGTAACCAGTGGATGGCGACTTACGAATCTGGCGATGAGCTGATTGGTGCGCCTGGTAGCAGTACATTAGGTGTATTGCAATCATCCGCAGTCGAAGACTCCAACGTCGACCTGACCGCAGAACTGGTGAACATGATCACTGCACAACGCGTCTACCAGGCCAACGCGCAAACCATTAAAACGCAAGATC
Source organism: Methylophilus sp. 14 (assembly GCF_015354345.1). GTDB lineage: Bacteria > Pseudomonadota > Gammaproteobacteria > Burkholderiales > Methylophilaceae > Methylophilus. The sequence goes on from NZ_JADKYS010000003.1 coordinate 463,100, forward strand.
AGGTCATGCAGACTTTGGTCAACCTGCGTTAATAAGGGTTTGATTCACTTCTTGATAGGGGCAGCTTTATGGATCGTCTGATATACACTGCAATGACTGGCGCCAAACATATTTTGGAGCAACAGGCGACCACTGCCCACAACCTGGCCAATGCCACCACGACCGGCTTTAAAGCCCAGGTGGACAGCTTCCGCGCAGTGCCAATTTTAGGCGATGGTTTGCCTACACGCGCCTTTGTCGTCGATGCCACAGTGGGCACCGACTACAAGGCTGGCAGTATCCAGCATACCGGCCGCGACCTGGATGTCGCCGTACAAGGCCAGGGCTGGATCGCCGTGCAGCGCGCCGATGGTTCAGAAGGTTACACCCGCAACGGCTCGCTCAAAATTAATGAGAACGGGCAATTACAAACCGAATCCGGCCTCAATGTAATGGGCGATGCAGGCCCGATCAGCATTCCGCCTAACGTGATTGTCAGTATCGGTGGTGATGGCACGATTTCCAGCGTCAACGACTTTACTGCACCAGGCGCGACCACCATTCTGGGCCGGATCAAACTGGCGAATCCACCAGAAGCTTCGCTCAAGCGCGCAGATGATGGCTTGTTTGTCACCAGCAATGGGCAGGCAGCGCCACTGGACCCTAACGTAAAAGTGGCTGGCGGTGCTTTAGAAACCAGCAATGTCAACGTGGTCGAAACCATGGTGAACATGATCAGCCTGGCTCGCCAGTTTGAGATGCAAATGAAAATGCTGGAAAACGCGCAAAACAACGCTGGAAAAGCCGATCAGCTCTTCAGTATGAATGGCTAAGGCTTGCACTAATATTGCAGTATGAAAACGGGTTTAAGCCCAAGGAGTGAACGATGATACGCTCATTATGGATTTCAAAAACCGGTCTGGATGCACAACAAATGCAGATGGACGTGATTTCAAACAACCTGGCCAACGTCAGCACCAGCGGCTTTAAAAAGTCGCGCGCGGTGTTTGAAGACCTGCTCTACCAGAACATTCGCCAGGTAGGCTCACAAAGCTCGCAACAAAGCCAGCTGCCCAGCGGTTTGCAATTAGGTACCGGTGTAAAACCGGTGGCGACCGAGCGTATTTTCACCCAAGGCAACTTGCAACAAACCAGCAACGATAAAGACGTGGCTATTCAGGGCCAGGGCTTCTTCCAGATTCTGTTGCCTGATGGCACCACCGCCTACACGCGCGATGGCTCGTTCCAGGTCGATAGCCAGGGCCAACTGGTCACTGCCAGCGGCTTCCCGGTACAACCGTCAATTACGATTCCAGCCAATGCGCAAAGCTTGTCCATTGGCAGAGATGGTGTGGTCTCAATTACCACCCCTAACTCAACGGCCACGACCCAGATTGGCCAGATTCAGTTAGCCACATTTATCAACCCGACTGGCTTGCAATCTAAAGGTGAAAACCTGTATGTAGAAACCACCGCATCAGGCAACCCGAATACCAATGTACCAGGCACCAATGGTGCGGGTCTGCTTTCACAAGGCTATGTTGAAACCTCCAACGTTAACGTGGTGGAAGAGCTGGTGAGCATGATTCAAACCCAGCGTGCGTATGAAATTAACAGCAAGGCGATTACAACCTCGGACCAGATGCTGCAAAAACTGTCGCAGATGTAATCCCTGCTTGAGGATCACTCAAATGATGAATAGAACGATCATGAGCTTACTACTTTGTTTGGCGTTTTCCCAATTACTGAACGGCTGCTCCATTACGCCTTCAACCATTGTGCAAAAACCGGACACGCCACGCGTCGCCATGGCACGCCCAGACGCGCGTACGGCAGGCGCCATTTTCAACAGTGCAGGCTTTCGCCCGCTGTTTGAAGACCGCCGCCCACGCTATGTAGGTGATATCGTCACTGTTCGTATTGCAGAAAATACCACTGCTAACAAGGCTTCTGATAACGAGCAAACCAAAGATGGCTCCACAGCCGCTTCTGTGACCGGCCTGTTTGGCCATAACGTGCCTAAAGCCGCCTTTAACGCCAGCTCAGCCCTGTCATTCAAAGACAAAGCAGCGGCAGATGCCAGCAATACCTTTAGTGGTTCTGTGACAGCGACCGTGACCGATGTGCTGCCAAATGGCTACCTGGTGATCAGCGGCGAGAAACAGATTGGCTTTGACAAGGGCACTGAATATGTCCGCTTCTCAGGCATTGTCAACCCGGACATGATTACCATCGGCAACGAAGTGGTCTCGACCAAAGTGGCTGATGCGCGTATTGAATACCGCAGCAACAGCAAAATGGATGCCGCTGAAGTGCTGTCCATGTTCTCGCGCTTTTTCCTTAGCATGATTCCATTGTAGGAGAGTTAATCATGCCCGCACTGACAAAACCCCTGTTTCACAACGCACAGCGCGGCATACGCGCTGTTGCCTATGGCATGCTGGCCTGCAGCCTGCTGCTGACAACCCCGTTCGCCCAGGCTGAGCGTATCAAGGATATCAGCAACATTCAGGGCGTGCGTGCCAACCAGTTGATTGGTTATGGCCTGGTCGTTGGCCTGGATGGCACAGGCGACATGACCACGCAAACCCCGTTTACCGTGCAAAGTATTATCAGCATGATGAACCAGATGGGTATTACCTTACCGCCTGGCACCAATCTGCAATTGAAAAACGTCGCGGCAGTCATGGTCACCAGCTCCCTGCCCGCTTTCGCACAACCGGGCCAAACGCTGGATGTGACAGTCTCTTCCATGGGTAACGCCAAGAGCTTGCGCGGCGGCACCCTGCTGATGACGCCACTTAAAGGTGCCGATGGTCAAATTTACGCGATGGGTCAGGGCAACCTGGTCGTCGGTGGTGTCGGCGCGGCCGCCAATGGCAGCCAAACCCAGATCAACCATTTAAGTGTAGGCCGTATTTCTGAGGGCGCCACGGTTGAACGTGCCCTGCCCAACACCCTGCTGCATCAGGATGTGGTCAAACTCGAATTGAAAGAAAGTGATTTCTCAACCGCCAACAATGTGGTGGAAGCCATTAACAAGAAGTTTGGCCCGATGACCGCACAAGCCGAAAGTGGCCGCGTGATTCAAGTGCGCCCACCTGAAAGCATGAGCCGCGTCTCGTTTCTGGCCAACCTGGAAACGATTAACGTGGCGCTGGCGGCAACCCCTGCCAAAATTATCCTCAATGCACGCACGGGTTCAGTGGTCATGAACAAGGCAGTAACGCTGGATAGTTGCGCAGTTTCGCACGGCAACCTGTCTGTGGTGATTAATACTTCACCGGTGATTAGCCAGCCTGGCCCATTCTCCAATGGCCAGACGATTTCCACCGCCGTGTCAGAAATTAACATTAACAAAGAGCCAGGCAAAGTGCTCAAGCTGAATAACGGCGCAAACTTGTCTGATGTGGTCAAAGCGCTCAACGCCATTGGCACCACACCACAGGACTTACTGGCGATTTTGCAAGCCATGAAAGCTGCCGGCGCATTGAATGCCGAGCTTGAGGTGATTTAAGCGAGAGACGGCGATGCAACCTCGTATCGATCCTACGACGCAAAGTCTGGCCATTGACGGTAACTCGCTCAATAGCCTGAAGCGTGGCAATACTGACTCGCCCGAATCTATTCGGGCGGTGGCACGCCAGTTTGAAGCTGTGCTGATGAACATGATGCTGAAAAGCATGCGTGACACCGTGCCGCAAGATGGCATCACCGATAGCGAGCAAGGCAAGATGTTTATGGGCATGCTGGACCAGCAACTGAGTACCAACCTCAGCCAAAAAGGCATGGGGCTGACAGATGTGCTGGTCAGGCAATTGAGCAAGTTTAGCCAAAAACCGGGCGATGCCACCGATGGCAGCAAAGACAGCAAATCTACTGGCAAGCTGGATAGCAGCGCTGCCCTGCCTCACACTAGCCAAACGAACCAAACAGCAAACAATGGCAATAGCAACGGTAAAGCTGTGCTAGCACAAGCCGCACAAAAAATCCGCGAAGCTTACCAGCAATGGGAAGCCACTGACGCCACCTCGGATAGCAATACCGATACAGCCTGGGCGCGCGGGATTCCTGAGCTGCCACCGCTGGTGGAAGAAACACAAGCCAATGTCCAGAGCTTTACCTTGCCGCAAGCGCCACTCGCCACCGCGATGCGTGAGGTTGCGGGTAAAACACAACAGTTTATCCAGAGCATGTTACCGCACGCACAGGCCGCCAGCACTAGCTCCGGCATTCCTGCCAAGTTTATGATCGGCCAGGCTGCGCTTGAGAGCGGCTGGGGCAAGCATGAGATTAAAACCGACAATGGCGTCAACAGCCACAACCTGTTCGGCATCAAGGCGGATGCTAACTGGAAAGGCAAAGTCGCCACCAGCACGACCACCGAATATATCAACGGCGTCAAACAGAGCCGGGTTGAAAAATTCCGCGCTTACGACAGCTATAGCGATGCGTTCAAAGATTACGCCAAACTGATTTCACAAAATCCGCGCTACCAGCAAGCCATGAGCAATACGCATGATGCCAGCGCCTATGCCCACGCATTACAACGTGCTGGATATGCAACAGACCCTCAATATGGCAAGAAACTGACGCAAGTCATCAAAAATTTACAAGGCTAGGCTGACGTACCCTAAAGAAACAAAAAAAACTGCCGATAGGCTACTTATCCACACTTTAAAGTCGTGTCTGACTCTCTGCAGGGGGCTGACACATGAGGAAATCACATGTCAAATGTACTCAGCATTGGTAAAAGCGCCCTCAATGCCGCGCAAATAGGGATTGCCACCGTTGGCCACAACATTGCCAACGCGTCGACCGAGGGTTACAACCGTCAAACTGTAGTGCAAGCCGCTGCGCAAGCACAAAACTTTGGCTATGGCTACGTCGGCCAGGGCACCAATGTGGTGGGCATACAGCGTGTGTTCAACGAGACGCTGGCCAAACAGGTACTGAATGCCACGGCGACAGCCAATGCCAGCGGTGCTTATTACAGCAATATCAGCCAGATCAACAGCTTGTTGTCCGACAGCACGGCCGGTTTGAACCCAGTGATTACCAGCTTTTTCAGTGCAGTGAGCGCGGCCGCAGCCAACCCAAGTGACACGGCCACGCGCCAGACATTGATCTCTTCCGCACAATCCATGGTGAACCGTTTTAATGCGGTAAACACCCAGTTGGACCAAATGCGCGATAGTATTAATACGCAAATTACCGCCAGTGTGGATGCTATTAACAGCTACTCCTCACAAATTGCCAACTTGAATGACACCATCAGCAAAGCCATTAACTCAACAGGCAATACGCCTAATGACCTGATGGACCAACGTGACCAACTGGTGGCCAAGCTCAGTGAACAAATCAAGACCACCGTCATCAAGCAGGATGATGGTTCTTACAACGTCTTTGCCGGTAGCGGCATGCCACTGGTCGTTGGTACGCAACAGTACTCTTTATATACACGCGCCAGTGATACCGACCCTACCCGCATGGAGGTGGCTTATGGTAATCCCGCCAGCCCTAAAATCCTGAGCACAGATACCTTGTCTGGCGGCACGCTTGGCGGTGTTTTGCAATTCAGGAGTGAAACTCTGGACGTGGTGCAAAACCAGGTGGGCCAATTGGCCGTGACCCTGGCCAGCCAGTTTAATGCCCAGCAAACCCAGGGCTATGATTTAAATGGCGTGTTGGGTACCAACCTGTTTAATGTCGGTGGACCGACCGCGGTCAGCAGCGCCTACAACACAGACCCGACCAAAGCGGCTTCTGCCACCATCACCGATGCCAGCCTGCTGACCAGCAGCGACTACACGGTCAAATATAACAGTGGCCAATACACCATTACCCGCCTCAGTGATAAGTCCGTGATGTGGCAAGGCGCTTCGCTGCCTGCTACCGTCGACGGCATGCAGATTGATGTCAACACTAGCACACCGACAGAAGGCGATTCTTACCTGATCAAGCCGACGCAGTATGCTGCGGGTCAACTGTCACTGGCATTTACCAATGTCGACAAACTGGCTATGGCAGGCTCAGCCACCACCGGCCCTAACGATAACGAAAACGGCTTGAAACTGGCTGCCTTGCAAACTGGCGCCAACGTGCGTGTGGCAGGCAGCAGCACGAATAGAACCTATGCACAGGCCTTTGCACAAATGGTGAGTGCCGTAGGCACTAAAACCAATGAACTCAGCATCACCAGCAAGGCTGATGCCACCGCCCTGGAAAATGCAACGGCCGCCATGCAGTCTGAGTCTGACGTCAACCTGGACGAAGAAGCCACTGATTTGCTGCGTTATCAGCAAGCCTACCAGGCGGCGGGCAAAATGATGCAAATCGCCAGCCAGCTATTTGAAGTTTTACTGCAAATTGGTCAATAAGTTTTTGAAGGATAGGCCATCATGAGAATCAGTACCAATACCATCTATCAATCTGGTACCAACCAGTTAATGAATCTGCAAGCAGACCTGAACAAGCTGAGCATTCAAACTGCGACTGGTAAGCGCGTAAATTCGCCAGCAGACGACCCGGTGGCGGCGGCACGCATACTCGAGCTCAATACGGCCAAAGACCAGAACGCGAATTACACCAACACGCGTAAAACTGCAGAAACACTGCTGCAAACCTATGAGGCTAACTTGAGTAGCGTGACAGACACCATACAGTCCATCCAATGGACCCTGATTGCTGCCGGTAATGGTGCTTATACGGATGCAGAACGTGCCAAGCTGGCCAATGAACTGCAAGGTAGTCTGGACACACTGAAGGGCCTGGCCAATACCAAAGACTCGCAGGGCAACTATATGTACTCTGGCTATGCTTCGTCTACCGTACCGTTTGATGGCAACTTTGACTTTGTTGCCAACTCAACCCGCACCAGCTTGCAAATTGATGTGCAAAGCCAGTTGCCAGTCACGTTCACCGGCGACCAGGTATTTGGTGCCAACGGCGACAATGTGTTCACTAACTTGCAGGACATTATTGCGCTGTTAAAAACACCGATCACCGACAGCACTACCCAAGACGCATTTAATACCGGCCTGGCAACCAGTATCGACAAAATGAAAGGCTCATTGAACTCGGTATTGGATGCACGTTCAGAAATCGGTAGCAGCCTGAATTTGTTGGATACCCTGAATACCACGGGGGATAGTCTGGATCTGCAATATGATGCGTCTATTTCAACGCTGCAGGATCTGGATTATGCGCAGGCATTGTCAGATATCTCCAAGAAAACGACGATCTTGCAAGCGGCGCAAAAAGCATTTGTCGCTACCTCGAATATCTCGCTATTCAGCCTGATTTAAGCATCACCATTTAATCGTCACTAGTGCAGCACTTGCAACATCAGTTGTTGCGCCTCAACTAGCCAACGACTGATGGGGCTGACCAGAGAAGGCAGGCTGAGCAGCGTCATCAAGAAACCCACCGATATCGTGATCGGGAAACCGATACCGAAAATATTGAATTGTGGCGCCGCTTTGGTTAACACACCCAGCGCCATGTTGGTAATCAACAGGCTGGCAACCACCGGCAATGACAGCAGCAGGCCTTGCGAAAAAATATGCCCGCCCAAACTGGCGATGGCCTGGCTATTCAGCTGCCAGTGCTCCATACCTATCGGCATGGTTTCAAAGCTTTGCAGCATGACGGCCACCACAATTAAATGACCATCCAGGCTTAAAAACACCAGCAACGCCAGCATGGTTAAAAACTGCCCGACAGCGATGGTTTGGCCATGCGCCTGTGGATCATAAAAACTGGCAAAGCCCAGGCCCATGCTCATGCCCATCATAAACCCGGCCATTTCAACCGCAGTAAACAGTAAGCGCATGACAAAGCCCATGCTGATACCGATTAAAAACTGTGCCAGCAATGACAACAAGCCTTGCCATGACAACACCTCAATGGACGGCACCTGGATGGCAGGCACAATGGCCAGCGTAATGACAAAGCCGATCGCCAGCTTGATGCGTTTGGGAATAGAGGGATGGCTAAACAGCGGAACGACGGTGAGACAACCAAGCACCCGTGTCAGTGGCCACAATAGCTGGACAATCCACAATTGCAGATCTGAAGCATGGATGGTCAGCATAAGGCCTGAGGCTTAGTTCACCAATTGCGGAATCATGGTAAAAATATGGTGCATATAATCCACCATAGTCATCAGCATCCAGTGGCCAGCCAAGAGCAGCACAGCCATGACGCCGACCAATTTGGGGATAAATGACAGGGTTTGTTCGTTGATTTGTGTCGCTGCCTGGAAAATACTCACAATCAAACCGATCATCAACGCAGTCCCCAGCACGGGCGCTGCTACCATCAATGTGGTTTGCATCGCTTCACTGCCTATGGTCAATACCTGTTCCGGACTCATGGTTTGCTCCTGAATTGAATATATGCTGCGTTATATCAAAAAGTTAAATCACAAAGCTTTGCGCCAGCGAGCCGAGTATCAGCTGCCAGCCATCGACCAGCACAAACAGCATGAGCTTGAAAGGCAGCGAAACAATGGCTGGTGACACCATCATCATACCCATGGCCATCAGGATACTGGCTACCACCATATCGATAATCAAAAACGGGATGTAGATGGCAAAGCCGATCTGGAAAGCGGTTTTCAGCTCACTGGTCATAAAGGCAGGCACCAGTATTCTGAGCGGTACATCCTCTGGCGTTTGAATGGTCTCGACATGTGCCATATTGGCAAACATGGCCAGGTCATTCTCGCGGGTTTGCTTGAGCATAAAGCCCTTGAGTGGCAATACACCGCGCTCCAACGCTTCCTGCATGGTGATTTTGCTTTCGGATAAAGGCTGGTAAGCGTCGGTATAAATCTTGTCGAACACCGGCCCCATGACAAAAAAGGTAATAAACAAGGCCAGGCCAATCAATACCTGGTTAGAAGGCGCAGACTGGGTACCCAAGGCCTGGCGCAGCAAAGACAACACAATCACGATACGCGTAAAGCCGGTCATCATCAGCATGGCGGCCGGGATGAATGTCAATGAGGTGAGTAAAATCAGGGTTTGCAGGCTCAGCGTATAGTCCTGGCCACCTCCTGCTCCGGGGGTCACTGTGCCAATCGGCAGTCCGCCAGCCGCCCACGATAAGAGCGGGAAGCCAAGCAGCAAGCCGGTCGGCAGCAACAAGGACAAGAGAGACTTTAAACCTGAAAAAACGCGCATGTATATGGCACCCGAAACTGTCTTGTACCTGCACACGGCAGACACAAGACGATCAATAAGTTAGGGCTATAGTACGCCAGACCTGGCTAAATCAAAGGTCGGAAATGAGCGACTCAAGGCTTGTTTTTGATGGATTTGACGGTTTGCTGCAAGGTGGCCTGCATGGCCTGCTGTAAACGGACAGCAAAAGAAGCTTGCGGATCAACACCAGGAACCGAGGGCTCAGCCGCGCTGGCGCCCTCTTCTGCTGTGGACTCTGCGGCAGGCGGGTCAACCTCGCCTAGGGCGGTCATTTGGCCTGCATTGATACCAACCACCAGCCAGCGGCCAGCCACTTCAAGCACCACCACGCGTTCCCTGGGGCTTAACTGCAAACCACCTACCTGCTTGATCACACCGCGTTGAGCCATGGTTTGCCCAGGCAGAACTCGTCGTAACACCCAGGCAATCGCCGCAATTACCAGCAAGACAATTACCGTGCCATAGACCATGCGGCCCAGGCTATCACTGGCACTGGGTGCGGCCGCGACAGTTGCCGCAGGTACCACAGCCCATGCCACACTGGTCAGCAGGCTGCTAAACAAGGCAATTAACCACTGGCTGAGAGTTTTCATGGCGATCTAATTCAAAAAAAGCAATTAACGATTCAGCTTGCGAATACGCTCGGCCGGGGTAATGATATCGGTTAAGCGGATACCAAACTTGTCATTCACCACCACCACCTCACCTTGTGCGATCAGGCAGCCGTTCACCAGGACATCCATTGGTTCACCGGCCATGCCATCCAACTCCACCACAGAGCCCTGTGCCAGTTGCAGCAGGTTCTTGATCGAAATTTTGGTGCGGCCTAACTCAACCGTCAGTTGTACCGGAATATCCAGAATGAAATCAATGTCATTCTGAGTGCCTTCTAGCTTGTTATTGGCGCTAAACTCGTTAAACACTGCCGTCTTGCTGGTTGGCTCTTGCAGCGCCGAAGATTCCGCCTGGGTTTGCTCAGCCAGGGCCGCGCCCCAGTCATCTTCAGCAATCGTCTGCACATCACCGGGATCAGACACTCCCATGGCAGCCATGGCTGCATTCATATCATCATCTGCACTATTCGTGGCGGGATCCATAGCCATTATGACTCTCCTTGCAATTGCTCGTGACTACCGTCAGCGCGAATTAACTTTTCAACCTTGAGGGCGTACTGCCCGTTAAATACACCATAACGACAATCCATCACTGGAATGTTGTCAATTTGTCCTTCGATGCTGTCACTGATATTAATCGGGATCACATCGCCCTCTTTCAGCTCCAGCAAGTCTGCCACTGTCAGTTTACGTGTCGCCAGATTGGCCACAATCTCAACCTCTGCGGCTTGAATCTGCTGCGTCATCAATTTGACCCAACGTTTATCGCCACCCAGATTTTCGCCTTGTAACGGTGAGGTCAGCAGATCTTTGATTGGCTCGACCATGGAATACGGCACGCAAAAATGCATTTCGCCGCTATTCGGGCCCAGCTCAATATTGAAGGTAATGGCCACGACCACTTCATTCGGCGTGGCGATATTGGCAAACTGCGTATTCATTTCCGAGCGCAGGTATTCAAACTTGACCGGATACACGGGCGCCCAGGCTTTTTCATACGACTCGAACATAATGCTCAGGATGCGCTGGATAATGCGTTGCTCGGTCGCGGTAAAATCACGGCCCTCCACGCGGGTATGAAAACGGCCATCGCCGCCGAACATATTATCCACCACCAAAAACACCAGTGTCGGATCCAGCACCAGCACGCCTGTGCCACGCATTGGGTTCATATGAATCAGGTTGAGGTTGGTGGGCACCACCAGGTTACGGATAAAGTCGGTATATTTGATGATTCTGACCGGGCCGACTGACACTTCTACCGTGCGGCGCAGAAAGTTGAACAACTCAACACGTAATAAACGCGCATAGCGTTCATTAATCATTTCCAGCGTGGCCATGCGGCCGCGCACAATACGCTCTTGCGTGGCGAGATTGTAATTGCGTACACCAGCCTCGTCTTTGCTGGACGAATCAGTCTCATCATCGCCCTCAACCCCTTTGAGTAGCGCATCAATTTCATCTTGTGATAAGAACTTGTCAGCTGACATGATGACTCACTTTAAACAACTAGGCCCATAACATTACTGAATCACAAACGAGGTAAATAATACCTGGGTGACTTTCAGCGGCTTACCGTGTGCTGCCAGCGGTTTTTTCAATTCAACCAGCAACTCTTCACTGAGTTGGGCTTTACCTTCTGGTGTAGAGATATCAGACGCCTTTTTGCTGGTAAGCAATAACAATACGCGATTACGCAACACCGGCATTTGTGCCTTCATCTTTTCGGCCAATTCAGCGCCTTTCACCTCCACCGTCAAATCCAATTGCAAGAACTTATCATCCGGGTCTGGCAGCAAATTCACAGTGAATGTTTCAAATTGCACATAAGTCAGGGCCGTTTTAGGGTCTGCATGACCGCTCGCCTCTTCTTCGGGCGCCTCTTCCTCAGCGGCTTCGCCTTCAGCCGCTGCATCTTCGTGACCTTCTGCTTTTTCGCCATGCTTGGCTTTGGCTTGCTGCGCCTCTGGCTTCTTCAGCAAAAAGAACGCAGCAGCACCGCCACCGGCAGCTAATGCCAGTACCACGGCCAATATGACAATGAGTTTTTTCTTGGATTTGGGTGCAGCCTCTGCTGCGCCTTCTGCTTTAGCCGGTTGTTGAGCCATGACACAAACCTTTCTTACATCAAACTTTGACTGTTTATGGTGTCATTATGCGCAACACTGCGCTCTGGAGATTGGCGGATAAAAGGGTAAAATCAGCGTTTAATCGAAACTTACACCCAGAGGCAGGCAGCTTGCCTGCCCACGGCTTAAACAAAGGTATCGACCAGGCCACGTGCGACGGTGGTTTTAACGGCTTGTGGGGCAACGACTGCATCAGCTTCACCTGTAGCGGCTAGTGACTGGCTACCTTGGCGCGAAGTCTGCTGCTCAAAATGCTGTTGTGCCTGCTGACCATCACCGACAAAGGTCTGGCCCAGTTGCAAGCCTTGTGACTGCATGCGGTCTCGTAAATCCTGCATGCCATCTTCCAGTGCCTGACGAACCAGGGGGTTATCCGTGATAAAACTGGTGTTCACAGACTGGTTATCCACTTTCAACACCACCTGAATCGGGCCCAGGTCTGGTGGTGACAAGGTCAGGCTGGCCACATCGTCGCCACTGCCCACCATATTCATCACATGCTGGTTCATGGCTGTTTGCCAGCGCTCATTGCCAAACGGTGTTGCAATTTGCGACATCACCACATTGCTGCTTTGCGCCACACCAGCCGCATTCAGCCATGTGCTATTCGGCAAGGCTTGTGCAGCGGGCTGCTGCGTGATATTCAACAGATCAGCTTGCGCATCTGCACCACGCATGTCATTAAAAGCCTGTGCGGGTCGTCCGCCCCCTGCTGCCTCTGCCATCAATTTGGCATTAACCAGGGTTTCAGAAATAGCAGGAGATTCTTTACCGGTTTCGGTTGGCACATTGCCAGCCAGCAATTGTTTGAAATCGACAGACTGATCATCCTGGTCTGCATTCACGGCAGGCCCGGACGGCGTTTGTACGGCGGTCGTCTTAGTCATCGCTTCAGTGTCCAGCGGCAAAGCCAAGGCATTGCTATCGACCACAGGCAGTTGCTCGCTATCCACCGTGACCGCAGCGCCATCCGTGCTAATCTCGGCTTTAGGCAACTGATCTGCAGGAGTTGCTGTGGGACGCATGGCAATCATGGTTTGCATCCATGGCGAAATACCGGTGGGCAATTGATCATTCGCAGCCAGATCTGCCAATAAGCGTTTCTTGCGCTCTTGTGCAGTTTCAATCACGGCCGCTGGGTCTTGTGTATTGCTTGCTGCGGCAGAAGCTGAAGTATCTTCAGTGTTTGCAGGCGTCTCAGCGCTAGTCGTTTCGTCGCTGCTCTCAGCTGCTGTTTTTTGTGGCTTGTCTTCTGATTTGACGTTATTGTTGGCTGCAGTGGGCGTTTTATCTGCCGCGGAAGAAGACGGCGTTGCCGCAGGTTTTGGCGTATCGGCCTTGTCAGCCATGGTCTTATTGGCCACTGGCATCACGGGCTTGCTGCTTTGCTGCATTTGCTTGCGCAAAGCCTGTGCAAACTCATCCGAGCCATTGTTCTGTGGCTCTGGCGAAACCTGATTGGCAGACGCTGTTTTCACGGCCTCTGCACCCATGTTCAATAAAGTTGCGGAATTTAAAAACGCCATATGACTCTCCCGGTCAACACTTGTTTTACAGGCGCGTGCGCTTGGCACGGCTTGCAAACTCATCCATCAGTTTCTGATCACGCTTGCCTTCTGCTTTTGCCTGCATCGTTTCCGCCCGTGTCATCAGCACTTCAAAAGATTTCTGTTTACGCTGCTTTTCCTGCAATAGCTGTCGTTTTTGCAGGATATTCGCCTGCCATTGTTCGATTTGAGCATTTTGACTGCGGACCGCCAATTCCAATTGCGAGAAAAAGCCCTGAAAATTGCGGTATAAATCGGCTTTGAGTCCTTTTTGTGAGGCCAGCTGCCATTGCTGCTCATATTCTTGCTGGTATTGTTCCAGCATGGTGCGCTGCTGTTGGGCCTGCTCAAGTAGCTGCATGGCCTGTGCCAACGCCTGCATGGCCGTTTCCACTTCGTCTGCGGCCAGTTGCTTAAGCAGTGCCAGCGTTTCGGTAGACTGTTTTGCCATGACTCAATAAGGCATTAGCCTATGGTATTCGCCAACTGCTGCAAGCTGTCCTGCATATAGGCTGCCTCATCAATATCCTGCTGCAAAAATGCATTGATCTGGTCACGTTTCTTAATCGCAATATCCAGCATGGGATCAGATCCTGGCTGGTAAGCGCCGACGGCAATCAGGTCCTGGTTACGCAAATAACGGGAATATAACTGCTTGAGCAAACGGGCTGCCTGTTGATGCTCTTTACTGGTGATATTGTGCATGGCGCGGCTGATCGATTGCTCAATATCAATCGCAGGATAATGCCCACTCTCGGCCAGCGTGCGGTTGAGCACAATATGGCCGTCAAGAATCGCCCTTGCCGAATCGGCAATCGGATCCTGCTGATCATCGCCTTCGGTCAGCACGGTGTAAAACGCGGTGATCGAGCCCTCGCCCCTGGCGCCGTTACCGGTACGCTCAACCAGCGCAGGCAATTTGGCAAACACAGAAGGTGGATAGCCTTTGGTGGCGGGTGGTTCGCCAATCGCCAGGGCGATTTCGCGTTGCGCCATGGCATACCGGGTGAGGGAATCCATGATCAACAAAACGTTTTTACCTTGCTGGCGGAAACGCTCGGCAATGGCTGTCGCGTAATTGGCGCCTTGCAAACGCATCAATGCCGAGACATCGGCAGGCGCTGCGACGACGACAGAGCGTGCCAAGCCTTCTGGCCCTAAAATCTGTTCAATAAACTCTTGTACCTCGCGGCCGCGCTCACCAATCAGGCCGACCACAATCACATCGGCCGTGGTGTAACGTGCCATCATGCCCAGCAAGACGCTTTTACCCACACCAGAACCGGCAAACAGGCCCAGGCGCTGGCCACGACCAACGGTCAGCATGGCATTGATTGCGCGCACGCCGACATCCAGTGTTTCTTCAATCGGTGCGCGCATCAGCGGGTTAATCACGCGCCCGCTCAATGGTGCGGTGACTTCGGTTGAAATCGGGCCCAGGTTATCCAGCGGATTACCCGCAGCATCGACTACCCGGCCAAGCAGGCCATCACCGACCGGAAAGTGACGTGCACGGTCTTGCGCACGACGGCGCGGCGGACGGCCAAATTGCGGTTTAGGTAATGTTTCGGTGATTTCCATGCTGAAGACTTTGGCACCCGGGACGACGCCATCCACAGCAGACTGCGGCATCAGCAGCAGGTTTTCGCCATCAAAGCCCACCACTTCAGCTTCTACGCGGCCACCATCCTGCAACGGAATAAAACAGGCACCGCCAATCGGCATTTTGATCCCAGTGGCGACCATGATCAGGCCGGTGACCTTGACGATACGTCCAGCCACTTCCAGTGGCTCGACCAAATGGATCAGCTCTCTACAGTCCTTGAGGTAACTTTGCCAGCGCTGGTTATGCACATTGTGCGGCAAGTCTTGTGTATGCGGTGCAGCAGCGTCCGCCTGTGCGGTAGCCGTATCTACGCCTGTTACCGGTGCGATAGCCACATCATTATTTAACGCTTCAGCCAGCTCAGGACTGGCGTCTACGGCGGTATTGGGTTCTGTCATGCTGGAATCAATCACTGTCAGTACATCAGCGACACACGTTATTCGTTGCTAACAGCAGGTTTGTGCCAGTCATCGACGCGTGACAACCCTTGCACCAGGCGTTTCCAGCGCATTTCATTGCTGGCATCAATCTGGTTTTCGGCAGTTTCCACCAGGCAGCCTCCACGCTCAATCTGAGCGTCTTCAATCAGTTGCCACCCCTGCTCTTTTAATTGTTCGCCAATATGGGCGCGCAGCACTTTGGCATCTTCGTGATGCACAATCAATCTGGCAGGCTGTTTCACTTGTGGTAAATAATGCATGGCATCTAGCACCACTGGAATCACCGCTTGCGGATCGACCTGTAACTTGGTTTTCATCATGGCTTTAGCCAAATCCAGCGCCAGGCTTAATACAGACTCAGCGACGTTGACATCCTGCATGGCCAAGGCTTGCTGAAAGCTCGCTGCCATTTGCGACAATTGCTCGCGCTCACCTTCTATTTGCGACTGCGCCTGTGTCAGGCCATCGCCATAACCGGTTTTAAATCCTTCTTCATAGGCCTCTTGCCTGACCTGCTTCAGAATCTGGCTCACCGTGCGTGCATTTTCTTCAGCCTGCTCGCGTTCGCGCTTGACGCGCTCACTGGAGATGGAGTCATCAAAGCTGGCCATCTCCCAACGTTGATAGGCGCTCATTTGTTCTTTAGGAATTGCAGAAGCTACCATGAGACACTTTCCTTATTCAATGCACTACACATATTGCTCGCTGTCACCTTTACCAGCCAGCATGATCTGGCCTTCATCTGACAAGCGACGCACAATTTGCAAGATTTGTTTTTGCTGGGTTTCCACTTCCGACAACTTGACCGGACCGCGGCTTTCCAGGTCCTCACGCATCATGTCAGCCGCACGCGACGACATATTACGGAAGAATTTTTCTTTCATTTCATCTGACGTGCCTTTGAGGGCCACAATCAGCATGTCAGACTGCACTTCACGCAACAACACTTGAATCCCGCGGTCATCAATTTCCATGATGTTGTCAAACACAAACATCTGGTCCATGATTTGCTGCGCCATGCCGTCATCGTAGCTTTTGAGGCCATCCATGAGTTTGGCTTCATGTTCGCCGCTGATGTAGTTCATGATCTCGGCGGCTGTTTTCACACCACCAATGGCCTGGCGTTTGAGGTTGTCGTTACCAGCCAGCATTTTCAGCATGCCTTCATTCAACTCCCGCAACGCAGTTGGCTTGATACTGTCCAGCGTGGCGATGCGCAAAATCACATCCTGACGCAGACGCTCGGTAAAGTGACTCAAAATCTCTGCGGACTGTTCCGGCTCAAGGTGAGACAAAATAGTCGCAATAATCTGCGGATGTTCGTTCTTGATAAAGTCGGCCACACTGAAGGCATCCATCCACTTCAGGCTTTCTATGCCGGCTGCATCTTGTGATTGCGGAATACGGTTGAGCAAGTTGGAGGCTTTGTCATCGCCAAACGCCTTGATCAGTACTGAGCGGATATAGCTGTCAGAGTCGAGGCCAAAATCACTGCTGCTGGCGAAGTCAATCATGAACTTCTCCAGCACCTGCTCTACCTCTTCGCGTGGCACCGGCTTCATCGAAGCCATGACAATACCCAGGCGTTGTACCTCTTTCGGTGACAGGTGTTTCATCACTTCAGCCGCCTCGTCTTCGCCGAGTGCCAGCATCAAAATTGCACTTCTGGTTAATCCCTGGTCACTCATGGCTTACTTCTCCGCCGAGGTCCAGCCGGACACCACATTGGCCACCATACGTGGATTATCTTTCGCCACTTGCTTTGCCGCCTGCAAGGTCTGGTCCAGGCCACTTGGTAATGCTGTCGCATCGCCACTCAAAGTCACCAGCGCGTCTTCACCTTCTGCGCCCGCAGCCCCTGCAATCGGCAGTCCGTCAGGACCGGTCAATGCAGCAGCACCGGCTGCCAGTGCCTGTTCTTTCTTGTCGGCACCAGTCAGTTTATTCGCCATCGGCTTGAGTAGTTTTTTGTAAACCATCATCAACACAATCACACCGGCCAAGAAGCGTAATGCGTCTTTACCATACTCAATCACCAGCGGATCTTTCCACAAAGGTGGCTCAGCCAGCTTTTCCTGTGCTTCGGCAATAAAAGGCGTATTCACCACAGAAATCGTATCACCGCGCTCTTTGTTGAAGCCCATGGCCTGCATGGCCAGATCACTGACTTGTTGCTTCTCGGCATTGCTCAGCGCACGGTAAGTGGTTTTGCCTGTGCTATCGACGACCGGGATATGATTCACTACCACCGCCACGTGCAGGCGCTTGATGCCGCCTTTGGCTTGCTGGATGTAGCTGACAGTTTTGTCCAGCTCGTAGTTGGTGGTGTTATCTTTTTGGGTATTTTGTGGCGGTACTGGTGGCGCAGCTGGAGCAGCACCTTCCGCACCCGGCGCTTGGGCGCCAGGCGCATTAATTGGCGCAGTGGACTCCCCTGGTGGCTGATTGGACAAAGCACCTGGCACGGCACCGTTGCTGCCACCTGTATTTTGTGTTTCATGGCTTTGCGCACTGCGTATGGCCATATCGTCAGGCTTGGTATTCGGCTTATAAGACTCGTTGGCCTGCTCAGTCATCGAGAAATCAATCTCTGCACTGGTTTCAGCGTGCACGTTCTTGGCGCCGACGATAGGCGTAATAATCGACTCCACACGGCGGGCAATGCTGTTCTGCATATTTTCCACGTAAGCCATTTGCTCTGGGTCGAGGCCGTTTTGCTTGAGCTTATTAGCATTATCAGACAGCAGATTACCGTTCTGGTCGACCACCGTCACGTGGTCTGCGGACAAGTTAGGCACACTACTGGCCACCAGATGCACCACCGCGGCCACTTGCTGGCCATCCAGACGGCGGCCATTATGCAGATTCAATAACACAGAAGCGGTTGGGTACTGTTGCTCGCGTACAAACACGCTTGGTTTTGGAATCGCTAAATGGATACGGGCTGCCTGCACAGCAGAAATAGACTGGATGCTACGCTCAAGTTCACCTTCCAGGCCGCGCTGAAAGTTCACTTGTTCAACAAACTGTGACACGCCAAACTTCTGGTTTTCCAGCAGCTCAAAGCCAATATTGCCGCCTTTTGGCAAACCTTGTGCGGCCAGTTTCAAACGCACCTGATGCACCTGGTCAGCTGGCACCAGAATCGCATTACCGCCTTCAGCAAACTGGTAAGGCACACTTAACTTGTCGAGTTCAGCCACAATCGCGCCACCATCTTTGTCGGCAAAGTTGGAAAACAGCACGCGGTAATCCGGCTTCTGGCTCCACAGCCAGAACACAACCATCACTGCAACCACGGCCGCAATACCTGCGACCAGCAGCAGTTTCTGTCCGAGTTGACCAAACATATTCGGTGTACCGTTGGACTCACCAGTTGATGTAAGTAAGGCAGCGTCAGCAGCCATCTGAACCTCCATGTTTACTACCACAGGCTTTCTGAGACATTTCCCCATGCGGGGATACTGACTCAAAAACACCATCCTGAACTCGAATGCCCATTAAGGACATCTCACATGGATCACATTATGCGCGCACTCCCTGTTTTCAAATTGGCAAATAAGACGGATTAATGTTGCCTATTTTTCAGAGCAGTCCAGATGACGGGGTGCTAAAGTAGCTACCATGACAATTAAGGGCTTTGTGTGCCCGTGACGATGAAAGGAGTCCACCATGAACGCAGGCGGTATTGATGCACAACGTATCTCGTCCATGCTGGCACAATTGCGTGCAGCCGCACAAAAGCCTGAAGGTTTGGGTAGTGCAGCCATCGCAAGTCCTGTGCAGAAAAGCAATGCAGCCGCACCGACCAGCCAGGTCAGTTTTAGTGATGCCTTAAAAGCCTCGCTGGATCAGGTCAACAATATGCAGCTGCAATCAGAAAAGCTGGGGCAGGATTTTGCCATGGGCAATGACAATGTCAGCCTGTCTGACGTCATGATCTCCGGGCAAAAAGCCAATATCGCCTTCCAGGCCACGGTGCAGGTACGCAACAAACTGGTGACCGCTTACCAGGACATGATGAACATGCAGGTTTAAACCTTAGGCGCGTCCGTGGTTTCCCCTTGCTCCAGTTGATATAACCAAGCCAATATTTCTGCAATCGCCTGATACAGCTGTGGCGGAATATGGGCATCCAGCTCGACCTGCATTAACAGGCTCAACAAGGCCTGCGATTCGTGCACATACACCTCGTGTTCTTTTGCCAGCGCAATAATGCGTTCAGCCAGCAAGCCATTGCCTTTGGCCACCACACGTGGCGCCAGGTCACCGGCCTCATAAGCCAGCGCAACAGCGGACTGGGTATAAGCCTTATCCTGCTGCATATTGCGGCCTGTCTTGTGCGCTGTCATCACGGCTAATCTGCAACGATTCCAGTTTTAATCCCACAGACTGTAAACTCATGGCCAACTGGCTGCGGCCAGATTGCATTTCTTTCAATGCCTGCGTCTGTGCTGGCTCGACGCGTACGCTAAAACGACCATTCACCATGGTGATTTTGACCGTGACCTCTCCTAACCGTGGCAATTGCAAGGTCAAATCGCTCTTCAAGCTATTTAACACAGGCGCATCTGCTGAATGTGCCGAGTTTTCCTGCTCATTTACCTGCCACTGCATGGTTTGCCCCGGCCAGACCTCACCGTGCCAGACCAGCCGCTGCTGCTCCAATACCTGCAACTGTTGCGCCACCATTTCGGGAGGCATAAAAGCAGGTTTATTTTGTGGCTCCTGCAATAACTGGTGCCAGGGGCGGCTGCCTAAGGTTGCTTCTTTGAGGTGTGACTCGTAAAACAGGCCTGAGCTGTCCAAAGCATGTTTGAGGTCCTGTGCCAGCACTTGTGGCTTTTGCGGGCTGTGGCTCACCACCGCTTGCGCCTGCAAGGCGGTAGTTTGCTGCTGAAACTCTGACGAACTTAGCCAGCGCTGTAAATGTTTGGCTGGTGGGCTTAGTTCTACCAGGCTCGCTTGCCCGGCAGCGTTTTTTGACAGCGTTTGCAGATGCTCTTCATGGTCAGGCTGCGACATATCGGTTAACAGTGCCGATTCACCCAATCGCATTGGACCAGCCTGCGCCTGGCTATTAGCAGGCTGCACGCCCCACTTAACCTGTGGCAGATGGTCTTTACCCAAAGCTTGCTGGGCCATGCCCATAAACTGCATATGCAGGGTTTGCTGTTGTGCCAGATAAGCAGGCAGTTGCATTTGCACGGTGGCAGGTGGCTGGTTAGGCAGTTGGATCTGAACTTTGAATTGTGCCAGCTCTGAGGCTTTGGCAGCGCCTGCTTCTTTTTGCAGAATCAGGCCGGTGAACTGCATGCCGGGACGCATGCGCTCCCATAACGGGGCTTCTGACTGCGTGCCTTCGACCGGCATGATCGAAGAAATCGCGCGCAAGCTCTCTGTTTCACTGGCGATGAAGCGTTGTGTGAGAACTTGCGGAATCGGTAACATCTATAGGCCGTCCGGCGGGATGCGCGCATGCAATTGCGCATCAAAAATCATATCGGTGATGCGGTGCATCACTGGATACAACAAATTACGGATTTCACCATCATCGGCCAGAATCTTTTGCACCAGGGCCTGTTTGCGTTCATGCTGCTCTGACGTCAGGGTTTCAGATGCCAGTCGCATGTTTTGCTCCAGGGTTTTGACCACTTCAATCTTTAGCATGTAGGACTGCTCCAGTTCGGTCACTTTTTCCCAGGCATCCTTGCGCGCCGCAATCAGCATCTGTTCCATCAGTTTGGCTGCAGATTCATAGGTATTAATCAAGGCTTGTGACATCTTATGCTCCAACCGCGGCCAAACGGTTCACTTGCAGCTCATGTGTTTTTTGGGCAACCATTTGGCCTAGCGACATATCAGCCTGTACCGGACGCGCCATCGCTGACTTCTCCAGTGTTTCCCATGCGCTTTTCAATTCCATCAGCAACTGTTGAATTTCCTGTACTTTTTTCACATCCTGACGCACGCTGGCTTCCATCAGGCTACGTGTCATATATTGGTAAAGCTGATCCAGATTCTGCGCAATATTGCCACCGGCACGCTTGTCCAGGCAGGCACGCAAGCCACTATCGACAATAGTCACAGCCTGGGTCAGGTATTCCCCTTTTTTGGCAATATCGTGCTGCGCCATCGCTTGCTGGGCATGAATGCAGGCAGAAATTGCACCGTCATACAGCATGACGATCAGTTTCAACGGGCTGGCATCCACCACACCGGTTTCCAACCCTACGCTTGCATAAGCATTCACACCTAACTTTTTCATCCCGAACATTTTTGACTCCTGAATTCTGCTTAAAAGCGCATGGTTTAAGATAATTTGCCAGCCGCTCACTGCAGAGATTGACCGCTTCCACTAGTTGTTGGCGCTAATCGCTGCCAGTTGTGAAGTCAGGTTACTGCTTGTGCTCTGCAAGCTACTGAGCAAGGCATCCAGCTTCGCATACTGTGCACGGTAGCGTGCTTCAATCGCGGGCAGCTTGGCACTTATATCATCGGCCTTTTTGTTCAAATCTTTAATCGAACTTGAAATACCATCAGTTTTTGTTGTCAATGCGCCTTCGGTATCCAGCCAGCCGTCCAGCAAGCTGCTGAGCTCGCCTGCCAGGCCTTTGCTAAAGGTCACGGTGCCACGACTGCCAGTGGCCGTGCCAGTGACACTCAATTGCAGCCCATAGCTGCCATTGCCGATCACACCAGTGAGCACAGAACCCGTGGTGTTGGCCGTCACGCCGTTAATCGTACCAATCGCATTGACACCATTACCGCCCAGTTGCGTGATATTCACCGCATAGGTGCCAGAGGCCGTATCATCCTTGCTGCCGAGAAAAGTCACCTGTGGATCGGTAGAGGTCGCCGAAGGCGAGAACAACTTGGCCACATCACTGACATTGTTAGTAATGGCTTTTTGTAATTTAGTACTATCCAGCGATAACGACCCATCCGAGCCCATGCTGACGCCAATATCGCTCAGGGTTTTATAGGTGGTGGCTGTGGGCGAAGAAGCCGATAACATCGACTTTAACTTGACCATAATATTGCGCGCCGTCGAATCTCCCAGCAAGGCCCCATTGGAGGTCGAGCCCGCCGACACAAACTTGGTCAGGTTACGCATACTGGTATTCAGCGCGTTATAAGCATCGACAAAGCTTTGTACCGAGGCCTGTATGGTATCGGTGTCCGTGCCCACACTCAGCGTATTACTGGCCGAGGTGACCGTCTTCAGCGTCAAGGTGACGCCCTGAATCACGTCTGAGACGGTATTACTGGCTTTGCTGATACTCATGCCATCAACCGTCAGCAAAGCGTTTTTCGCTGCCGTCATTTGTGTCATGTTATTGCTACTGGCCAACGGATCATAGGCCAGCGCAGACAAGCCGCCGGTATCGGTGTTGTTACCATCATCATCGGCCACCGATATTTTGAGACTATTCACCTCGCCGGTGTCTTTAGACGTAATTACCAAGCGATTGCCGCTACCATCATTGACGATAGACGCGGAGACAGACGCGTTTTTGGCATTGATCGCATCACGGATACCTGCCAGCGTATTGTTGCTGCTGGTGATGTCTATGGTGATATCGGTCTTATCGGCATTCGCCGTAAATGAGGCAGGTGCAGTTCCGGTAGTTCCAAAAGAAATAGTGAGTTTGCCGGTGCCCACAATATCGGTCGCGCTGCTGTAAGCAGGCGATGCCAGTTTTTGTGAGGTCGCCAGTTGCGTGACTGACACACTATAGTTACCAAGCACTGCGGTGCCGTTGGCAGTGGCGCTGATGCTGGTCGCATCACTCGCAGTCACCGATTGCGCATTAAACTTGGCGGCGGTGGCCAATTTATCAACAGCCGTTTGAAACGTACTGAGCCCGCTCTTGAGCGTGCTATAGGCTGACAGCTTGGTATTGTAAGACGATATTTTGGTTTGAATATCAGCAATGGGTTGCTGTTCCGCCTGCATCTGCGCCGTGACTAAAGAGTCAATAGGCAGGCCGGATGCGCCTGTAGAGGATACAATCGATGTCATTTCTTAATCTCCCAACCGAATTAAAACGCCATATCAGGCTGTCTGTCGTACCACCAGCCCGCGTAATTTATCCAGCGTTTTACTGATGGCTAACACTTCCTCATTGGGAATCTGGCGCAATACCTTTTGTGTTTCGGTATCCACCACTTTCACAATGATGCGTTCGCTATCATCATCGATAGAAAACTCTATCGTTTGTAACGCTGGTGCTACATATTCATTTAACTTTTTGACAGCACCGGTCAACGCGGCTTTGTCATTCACATCAGCTGCAGCTTTATCAGCAGATGATTCAGCATATTTCACCAGCTTTAAACTACTGGCCGCCTGCACACCCTTTAAACCACCGCCTACACCATTAACAAATGAATCACTCATGATGTTGCTCCTTTTACCTAGGCCAAATCCACAGGGTCTAGGCCTGTGGATTTAGCGTTACCGAATGATGTATTAGCCTCTCAGCAATGTCATCACTTGGTTAGGCAACTGGTTCGCTTGAGCCAGCATCGCAGTACCAGCTTGTTGCAGAATCTGTGCACGTGTCATCTTCGCTGTTTCTGAAGCGAAGTCAGCATCAGTGATACGTGACTTGGCAGCAGACATGTTCTCAGACGCTACGCCCAGGTTGCTGACCACTGAAGCAAAACGGTTTTGGTAAGCACCCAATGTCGCACGGCTGGTGTTCACTGTCGTCAATTGTGCGTCAATCGCTGTAATCGCATCTGAAGCGGCATCTGCTGAAGACAGGGAGCCTGACAGAGAAGCTGCTGAGACAGAAGCCACGCTGATGGTATCGCCACTGTCAGCACCAATCTGGAAGTTATAACCAGCACCGAATGCAGCTTGGCCGTTAAACTTGGTGGCAGTACCCAAACGTGTCAGTTCTGACTTCAGTTGTGAAAATTCTGTATCCAGGTTTGCACGGTCACCAGAGCTGTAGGAACCGTTAGCTGCCTGTACAGCCAGTTCACGCATACGTTGCAAGGCATCGGTTGCGCTGCTCAAACCACCTTCTGCAGTTTGCAGGAAAGAGATCGCGTCGTTAGCGTTACGTGTTGCAACATCCATACCGCGAACTTGTGAGTCCATACGTGTTGCAATCGCCATACCAGCCGCATCGTCTTTAGCGCTGTTGATACGCAGACCAGAAGACAAGCGTTGAATAGAAGTATTCAGGCTGCCTTGTGAAGCGTTTAAGTTACGTTGTGCATTCAAGGATGCCAAGTTGGTGTTGATTACTGAAGCCATGTTAAATCTCCTTTAGAGTCGTATATCCAGTTAAGTGTCAAATCGTCATGTTACTTTCAACGTTGATCGCTATTTACCACTTAATGTTTGCTATCTAGCGTTGTTAGTTGTGTTATCGACCGCTGCAGAAATTTCTTTAATCCTTGTTGCAAATTTCTTTTTTCGATCAATCATGCACTTGAAACTATTTACGACCCCTCCACCAAAATCTTTAGCCTTTAATCAAGAACTGCACAAAATTGTTTATACCAATCTATTTTATAAAAAGAGTCACCCATACCATTAACCGAGCTAAATAGAGAATCAGTCTTAATTCTGCTTTTAAAGCCTCCCCTGTAAAACCGCGCATCAGGGCCAGCATGTCACACAAGATATAAGGCCAGTTTTCAGCGTTTATCTACAAATCATTCCCGGGCATTGCCAACGATAATCAGGCTATCCATTTCGCATACCTTATATAAGGTATCCAAAAAGACTAAAGGAGTTTTGCATGGCATCAGTTTATGTAGGGATGACGGTAGACATCTTGCACCATGGCCATATCAATATTATTGAGCAGGCCAGAAAGTATGGCGACGTCACCATCGGCCTGTTATCCGATGCGGCGGTCGCGGACCATAAACGTCTGCCTTACCTGACTTATGAACAGCGCAAACAGATCGTCAGCAATATTCGCGGTGTGGTGAATGTGGTGCCGCAGGAAGAATGGGACTACGCACCCAACCTGCTCAAATACAAACCCGACATCATGGTGCATGGCGATGACTGGCTGGAAGGTCCGTTGGTGCCTTACCGTGACCGTGCACGTGCTGCGCTGGCCGAGTATGGTGGCCACCTGATTGAGATTCCTTATACACGCGGTGTGTCTTCCAATGAAATGCTGAGCCAGATCCAGGCCTTGGGCACCACGCCTGATATCCGCCGCCGCACCTTGAAAAGATTACTCACAGTCAAACCGATTTCGCGTTTTATTGAAGCGCACAACCCGATTTCTGCGCTGATTGCCGAGCACGTCACCGCACAACGCAATGGCAAAAGCTGCCAGTTCGATGGTTTCTGGTCGAGTTCGCTGACCGATTCCACCGCACGCGGCAAGCCGGATATTGAAGCGGTGGAGATCAATAGCCGCTTATCTAATATTAATGACATTTTTGATGTCACCACCAAACCTTTAATTATGGATGCTGACACCGGCGGCAAACTGGAGCACTTTGAACTCAATGTGCGCAGCATGGAACGCCTGGGGATTTCGGCCACCATTATCGAAGACAAAATTGGCCTGAAAAAGAATTCTTTATTTGGCAACGAAGTACCGCAATTGCAGGACGAGATTGAGCCCTTCTGCGAAAAAATTGCCGCTGGCCGTGCTGCCCGTGTCAGCGATGACTTTATGGTGATTGCGCGTATCGAAAGCCTGATCCTGGAAAAAGGCATTGCAGATGCCGTCAAACGCGCGCAAGCCTATGTCGGCGCTGGCGTCGATGGCATCATGATTCACAGCCGCCAGAAAACAGCGGACGAAGTATTTGAGTTTGCCAAGATATTCAAATCCGAGTTCCCAACCACACCTTTAGTCTGCGTACCCACCAGCTACAACAAGGTGACAGAGGAAGAACTGGCCGCACACGGCTTTAACCTGGTGATTTATGCCAACCACATGATGCGTGCGGCTTACCCGGCCATGCAGAATGCCGCCATGGAGATCCTCAAAAATGGCAGGACAGCAGAAATCGAATCCAGCCTGATGTCGATTAACGATGTGCTGGAACTGATTCCAGGGACTAAATAAGCGGAGCACATGATGATTCATGCTGAAGACTTTTTAAGTGCATTGCAAACCGAACAAGTGCAATTTGTTGCCGGGGTGCCCGACTCATTACTTAAAGAATTGTGTGCCTGCTTTTCAGACAAGCTAGCAAAGGATCAACATGTGATCGCCGCCAATGAAGGTGGTGCGATTGGCCTGGCCATTGGCCACTACCTGGCCACCCAACAACCTGCCCTGGTCTATATGCAAAACTCTGGCCTGGGCAATGTGGTCAACCCGATTGCGTCACTGGCAGACCCACAAGTGTATGGCATTCCTATGTTATTGGTGGTCGGCTGGCGGGGCGAGCTCGATGCCGATGGCACACAAATCCATGATGAACCACAGCATGTCAAACAAGGCCAGATTACGCTGTCACAACTTGATGTGCTAGGCCTGCCTTATCAAGTGATGACCGATCATATAGAAACAGCCCATGCGCAAATCCAAACCTTATTAAACCAGGCCATAACACGTCAAGGCCCGGTTGCCTTGGTCGTGCGCAAGCAAAGTTTTGCGCCGTATAAGCCAGTGAAAACAAGCACGTCCCCTGCCTCGGCTCTGGCAGAAAAATTAGCGGTGCTGGAAAGCCGTGAACATATGATCGAACAGATTGTGTCAGCCTTGCCAGAAGATGCCGCCGTCGTCGCGACCACCGGCATGGCTTCGCGTGAGTTGTTTGAGCTGCGTAAAGCCCAACAGGCCGGGCACGGCCGTGACTTTCTGACGGTGGGCGGTATGGGCCATGCCTCGCAAATTGCCTGTGGCATTGCGCTGGCACAGCCAGACCGGCAAGTCGTCTGTATTGACGGCGATGGCGCCATGCTGATGCACATGGGCAGCCTGACCATCAGCGCCCAGCAAGCGAACTTGCTGCATATCGTATTGAATAATGGTGCCCATGACTCCGTAGGTGGGCAACCAACCGTCGCCGCGCAATTGGCATTGGCCGAGATTGCCAGTGCCGCTGGCTATACGCAGGTGTACAGCGTATCCGGCGCAGAACAACTAAACCAGCTCATTCCACAAGTCCTGCGCAGTGGCAAAAGCTGCCTGATTGAAGTGTTGTGCCGCAAAGGTGCCCGTGCCGACCTGGGCCGCCCTACCCGCACGCCAGCCCAAAACAAACAGGACTTTATGCAATTTTTAACCGAGGTGGAATATGCTTGAAGCAACCACCACCATACACGCGCATGTCGCTGCCCAAAACCAGCATAAAGTGCTGTTTACTGCGGGCCCGGCCAGCTTGCTTGAAGAAAACCTGCTAGGTTTGCGCCCGTGCTTCGGGCGTGGTGACCTCGACTACAATCAGGTTGATCATGCGGTGCTTTCCGCTCTCAAACACATGACCGGCCACGCGCAGATCGCGCGCCTGCAAGGCTCCGCCAGCCTGGCATTGGAAATTGCCAGCCTGAACTTTTTGCATGGCAAAGTACTGGTCATCGACAGTGGCTATTACGCCCAGCGATTAGTCAGCTTTGCGCAACTGGCTCAGCGTACGGCTGGCCAGGTGTCACTGGTCACCGTCTGCGACTGGCAGCAACTGGCCAATATCAGCGGCCGTTACGACTGGGTCGTCGCCTGCTATACTGAAACCAGTGCTGGCCTGTTATTGCCAATTGCGGATTTGCGCGCATTGGCAGACCGCGTCGGCGCGCAGCTTATGCTGGATGCCACGGCCTCTATCGGCCTGGAAATAGATCACGGCCTGGCAGATGTGATTGCCTATAGCTCCTGCAAAGGCCTGTTTGGCCTCACAGGCGCCTCGTTTATTGCATTTAACCAGTTACCAAAACACGAGGTCGACTCGTTTTATCTCAATCTGGCGACACATTTGGAACGTCGCATGACCGGCCCTTACCATGCCATGGCCTCGCTATATGAAGTGTTACCCAAGCATGATGACTTGCGCGAAGCGGTGTTTATCAACAAAGCCCAGATGCTGAAAAAGATTGGCACTTATGCCACGCACCCCGTGCACTACCAGCCCGTGCTCTGCACCTGGGTCGATGCCACAGTCAGCAGCCAGGATAGCCGTGCAGTGCTCTACCAGTCACGCGGGATCAGCCGTGGCAGCGTGGTCTGCCATCTGGGCGAAGCACACCTGGGCAGTGCAGCACGCGGCGCCATTCTCGATTTACTGGAGTTACAGCCATGACGCAGCCACCCAAACGCATTATGGTCGATATGTCAGCGACCTTGATCCATCATGGTCATGTGCGCCTGTTAAAAGCGGCTAAACAGTTAGGTTATGTGGTCGTTGCCCTGACGACCGACGAAGAAATTCGCGCCAAAAAAGGCTATGAGCCTGAGCTCGATTACGCCGCCCGTGCCGAAGTATTACTCGCCATGCGCGATGTCGACGAAGTTGTGCCTAGCCCCTGGCTGCTCGATGAAGCCTTTTTGCAGCAACACAAGATTGACCTGCTGGTGCACGGTCACGATAACAGCAACCCGATTGCCGCTGAAAAATTGCATATTTTGCCGCGCACAGAAGGCATCAGCAGCACCTTGTTGCGTGCCCGCGTGCTCAAAGCCGTCAGTCAAAAAATGGAAGCAAACACATGAGTAACCTCTGGCAACAGATTTGGGAAAAGCGCAGCCTGCAACCGCAGCATGCCATCACATTGGAGACGCTGATTGCCCTGGACGGCTTCGATAGCGGTGCAGGCAAAATCGACCTCGCCGACTGGCAGGAATATACGCGCCGCATCAGTGACAAGCTGGGGATGCAGTCTGGTGACTCGGTCTTTGAGGTCGGTTGTGGCGCCGGGGCTTTTTTGTATGCCTTGCGCCAGCAGCATCCCTTAACCGTTGGCGGCCTGGATTATGCCGCCGGACTGATTGAAGCTGCACAACAGGCCATGCCTGATGGTGATTTCCAGGCTATTCCTGCGCAATCGCTAGACACCAGCAAGGAATATGACTTTGTGATTGCCAACAGTGTATTTCATTATTTTGACGAAGCCATGGCCGCCGAAGTGTTCCAGGCCATGTGGCAAAAAGCCAGGGTGGGCGTCGCCATCCTCGACATTCCACATGCGGCCACCAAAGCGGCTTGCGAGCGTGCCCGCCGCGATGCTTTGACCGAGGCTGAGTACGAAGAAAAGTACCGTGGCCTGCATCACACCTATTACACGCCTGAATGGTTTAGCCAGCAATTGCCAACCAAACCACAGCAGGTATTTGAAAGCTGCGTGCCCAATTACGCACAAAGCCAATACCGTTTCAGTGTTATTTTTACTAAACGCTTGCATGGATAAGCCATCATGACGACTACCCCACACCAACCCGTGTTTACTTTCTTTTATACCGACAACTGCGAGCGCCAGGCCCTGGCGCCGGTGGCCGATGAGATCGCCAGCAGAGGCTATGTGATTCAATGGAGCACCAACTCCAAGCAATATGCCGAGGTCGGCGTGTATTGCGAGCACGCGTGCAAACCAAATGCCGGATTTTCAGTCATCTTGCTGCACGACCTGGCGCAGCGCCATGATATCTGGCCACACTTCTGGCATCATGAGCCATGGACCGCGTTTGATATGGGCATTGTGCCTGGCCCGGCATGGGTCGAGCGCTGGCAGACACAAACCAACTTTAAACAGGCCCGCCCAAAACTAGGCGTATTTGACCTCGGTTGGCCCAAAGCCGACCTGGTTTACCGCAACCAGGAAACCTTTAAACTGGAAGCGCAAAAGTTGCGCGAGCAACTGGGCCTGAAATACGAACACTCCATCCTCTATGCACCGTCCTGGGAAAACCACGGCAAGCAGGATGAGTTTGTACAGGCCCTGAAAGACCTGCCGGTCAACCTGTTGCTGAAACAGGCGCCCTGGTCAGACAAATACCGCTGGGTACTGAACAATATCGACGCCATGGATGCGCTGCATAGAAACTGTGCCGACAATGTCTATGTCGTCGACCGCGAAGTCAGCATCATGTATTGCCTGGGCCTGGCTGATGTCATGGTCTCCGATGAGTCCAGTGTGCTCACAGAAGCCTTATTGCTGGATGTCCCCGGCATTGCAGTTACCGACTGGCTGATTCCAGACACCAACCCACCGCGCCCGGCCAGTGTGCCTTATGACTATGTGATTAAAACCGTCAAAGCTGATCTGCGTCGCACGGTAGAACACGTCTTACAGAACGCCGCCGAATACCAGCAGCAGATCACGCAAAACAAGCAGCACCAATTTGCCCACCTGGGCCAAAGTGCGACCTTGATTGCAGACAATATTCTTGCTGCCCTGGCTGGACACACGCACTTACCTACCCCCGCGCTCAAGGCACAAGTCGACATAGACCGGACCACCTATCAGCAAGCGGAAAAACTGGCGGCAGAAGGTGATATGAAACTGTCTACGCAAATGATGCTGGAACTGATCAAGCAAGAAAGTAGTTGCTGGGAGCCCTATAATGACCTTGGCACCCTGCTGGTGAGCCAGGGGCAATTTGAGGATGCCGAACTACTGCTGGAAAAAGCCGTATTACTGGCGCAAGAGAACCCTGCCATCCCGCTCAGCAACCTGACAGAGGTTTATTGCCTGCAACAAAAGGCCGATAAAGCGCTGGCAACCCTGGCCAAACTGAGCAAATATACGCCTAACCCGGTCGGCTCTATCCCGCATATCCGCCGCTGCATGGAAACCATGTTTTAAGGCCATTCCATAGCTTTAAATAAGGCCCTACGGCATCTTAAAAATCCGGCCACGTGACAGTCGCCGGATTTTTATTGGCCGTCATTTCTACAATCAACGCTACAGACAACAAAAAAGCATGCACATTGCTGTGCATGCTTTTGTATGCATACGTCCCGGATTACGTAAACAACTGACGTACCGGTAACTCCGCCCGTGTGAACTCTGCTGTGAGGCCATTCACCACATGCTCTGGCACACCTTGCGTCATGTTTTGCAGGCGGTTAAACACGCTGATCAAGGCTTGCAACTGGTCATCGCGGTAATAGTATCCATTCTGCTCCAGCACCGCCAGCGTCAGGCTACCAATATTGGTTGGCGTGCTGGCATGCGGCTTGCCGCAACTACGCACGCGATGCAGCGTGAGGAACAGGCCGCGCAGAGCCACAAAAGCCACTGGCAGCGGGATCGCAAAGTCCCATTCCAGGTCAAAGAAATGGCCCTGCCCCGCTTTATCCATCACAAAATTGGTCGGTGTCGCATCAAAATACTGTGAAGGCAACAACGTAGAATACCCGGCAAATTCCGGCAAGGTTTTACCGCCAGTCTGGGCGGCGGCTTCCAGGCCTTGCAACCACGGTGCAGCCCAAGCCGCCAAGTCTTCCACGCGCCAACCTGGGCGGTTCATCAACTGGGTCAGTTTGTCCATCCACAACTGGCCGCCATGGTAAGGCGCATGCTCCCAATCGGCTTGCAACAATTGCGCCGTTTCGCCGGTATTGCGTGTACGCGTTGCCAGGCCTTGTGCATCATGCACAAACTGGGTTTCCTTGCTGAACACCGCCTGGCGCTGGCAGCCATAATGCGCTGCCAAGACATCCGGATGCAGTTTGCCAGACTGGCGTTGCGGATAAGCCACGAACATAAAGGAGTTGGCCACGTCTTCAACCAGATTGTTACGTGCAATCACCTGCCAGGCGTTTTCTAATGAGAAGGTTGGGTGACGTGGCGATTGTCTGTCATGCACCACTGAACCAGCCGCCAACGCGCCAACATCCCAACCTGCAGCACGGTGAGCCTGATTAAACCCTTCAGGATAAATCACGCTGACTGGCGTTTTGTAGTCAGGCAATGGTACATAGAGTTCTGTCGTTTCAAAACCGGCGCTGCGGATCAAGGCATCCAGCTCTACGCGGCCAAACGTGATCGGGCTGGTCGCGCTGTAGGAGTCATTAATGCCATACATCGCCTGCCCCATATGGTCTTCAGGCGCACCGCAGAAATACTTAAGGCCGAGCTGGTTCTCGATAGCCACAATCAGCATGCCATCCTCTTTGAGGAATGACTTGGCTGTTTGCAGCAAAAAGCGCAAAGGATCCGCTTCTTTCACATAGACCTGCGCATATTCAAGCACGCCAATCAGCGTCACCACATCAAATTTTTCATCGGTTTCAAATGACTGGATCAGGTCAGAGTAAATGGTCACATTATTCAAGTCTGCACAACGCTGGCCAATCACGCGCGCACGGTTCGGGCTGCCTTCCAGCGCCACCACTTCGCCCCCCAGCTCGCCGAGGAAGCGGGTAATCGCGCCGCAACCGGCACCCAGTTCGAGCACTTTACCGTTGGCAATTTTGTCAGCAAACGGGCGCAGCAAATTGGCACGTTGTGAAGTGAGGTGATAGTAGCTAGGCCAGTCAGTGGCTTTGGCCGCCAACTCGCTTGAAAACACGCTCTTGTCACGCGAGTGGCGAATCATGTCATACAGGCGCTGTTCGGCATTGCCTACATCCTGGTAGCCAAATGCTTCGTTTTGCGCACGCTGGTAGAAATTATCTTCCGCACGGTAGATATATGGGCCTTTACGCACAGCATCAGCTGCTGGCTGGCTGTATTGCTGTTGCAGCGCATCGGCATCCGCCGCGGCCAGGCCATTCTGGCGAGCAAATGTGATCACATCCAGCACTTCATTTTTTGGCGCGGTCAGGGATAACACCTCAATATAGGCTTGCCAGTAGGCCGGTTGTTTAGGGGCCAGGATCACCGCCTGCTCCAGCAATGGCAATACTTCCTCTGCCTTGCCTGCTTGCTGTGCAAGTAACCCTAACTGAAAATAGGTGGCGGCATGTTTGTCATCAATGCGCAAAATTTCCTGATAAAAGCGCATCGCCTGCGCCAAGTCGCCTTTTTCCTGCATTTGCAGCGCCAACTGAAACACTTCAGCAATCGAGTCGTGCAGTGTGTTAGCTTGTGGGTTAAGTGTTGTAGTCATAGAGATACCTTTATCAGAGAGTTCAGTCGCGCCCGGCGCAACAGAAGGTTCTTTCAGCGTTAAAGAGGGAACAGCAAAACTGCTCGCAGCCTGCCCCTGGCACCAGCGCTGCCACATCTGGCGTAGCGCCTGTGACAAGGTCTGCGCCAAAGGTGCCGCTTGTGCCAGCGGAGACTGCGTAAAACGGGTGCGCATCGTGGCGCGTAAATCAGACAATGCCTGCAGGTCAGACAACACCTGCGTGGCCTGTTGTACATAGTGCGCTGAGCTTGAGGCAATATAGTCATTCAAGCCCAGATGCTGCATCAATGCCATAGCCCCACGGCTGGCCAGGCGGTCACCAGCCACACACAAGGTAGGCACGCCCATCCATAAAGCATGCGCGGTCGTGGTCACGCCGTTAGAGGGGAAAGTATCCAGGCAAATATCTACCATATGATATTGCTGCAAATAGCTCAGCATATCGGTGCGGGCATAAAACGATAGGCGATCAGCCGAGATACCTGCCTCAGCAAACCATTGCTGCACATGCGTACATGCGCCCGCCTCTGCCATGCCACCCAACACCATGCGACTGTCTGAGCAAGCCTGCATCACGGCAGCCCATTGTTGCACCGTGGCCTGGGTAATTTTGTTGGGGCGGTTAAAGCAGCCAAAAGTAACATAGCCATTGCTAAGTGCAGGTAAGGTATTCACATCTGGTGCCTGCGGATGTGGCACAAATGGCGCACTCACCGGCAACTGCACCAGTTGCTCGGTAAACTGCTGGTCAAACTGCCCGGCTGGCAGCAACGCACTGTCGGCCAGGTAATAATCTATAGACGTCAGGCCTGTGGTATTCAAATAGCCTAACCAACTGGCCTGCACAGGTGCTGGTTTTCTGGCAAACGTCAGTAAGCGGTTGCCGGAAGTGTGGCCGGACAAATCAATCAGGATATCAATCTGGTCTTGCCTGATGGTCTCAGCCAGTGCGTCATCGGATACGCTTGAAACCATGCGCCAATGTTTGAAGTACTGGCGCATCTCGGCAGTGACTTCGTCTTCCAGCGCGTAATTGGCATAGGCTAACAGTTGCAATGTGCTGTCCTGCGCCAGCGCAGGCAACAAAGGCAACAGGAAATGTGCCACTGAATGTGCACGCAAATCGGCAGAGACAAAACCGACACGCAGCGGACGCGCGGCATCACGCGTATTGCTGTGCGGCTGCCAATCGGCTTTTAATGGCGCCTCATAGAGTGCGGCATAAGCGGTATGCGCTTGCAACAAGGCTTCGTTATCCACGTGTTCTGCATGCGTCATGCAAAACAGCAAATTGCTAAAGCAATCGGCATACTGCGGCTGCAAACGCAGCGCCTGCTTGAATTGCTTGATGGCCTTATCGACCTCGCCCAGGTCTTTGAGCACACTGCCCAGATTGTTATATGCCGCAGCGTAATCTGGTTTCAGGTGTATGGCCTGGGCAAAGGCGTCTGCGGCCGCATTGAGTTCATTTTGTGCTTTGAGCACTAGCCCGTAGTAGCAATGCTCTTCAGCGCTTTGCTTATTCAGCGCCAGCGCTTTGCTGGCCGCTAGGCGGGCATCTTTCTTCTGTATCATTAACACGTCAGAGAGCATCTTCCAGCCACTGAGCCAGACAGGATATTGCTGCAATAGGGTATGCAATTCACCTTCCATCTCGGCATATTGCTGTTGTTCAAATAATGCCAGCAAGGCTTGCTGTATTGAATCAGATGGCTGTACATTGGTTGTTTGCACTGGTAACTGCCAGTCTTGCATCAGCGCTTGCAAAGCCTGTGTATGCTGACCATTATTCATGGCTTGCTCGAATACTTGCTCCAGCTTGGCGGTCTCATTACTGTTTTTGAGTGCCGTCAGATAGCTGCTTAACAACTGCCACTGCGTAGGCGCCAACGCATACGCCTGTGCCAGCAAGCGCAATGCCTCAGTTGGCTGTTGGTTGTGCCAATAAATCAAGCCCAGATTATGCGTAGCCAGCGCATGCTGGGCATCTACCGCCAGAATCTCCTGGTAAAGCTGTGCTGCAGTTGCCAGGTCACCCTGCTGCTGTGCGTGCGAAGCCAGGTCAAATACCTCGGCCATGGCGGCCTGCATCGCTGGAGACGTAGTCTGTGCGACTGGCGTTGCCTCCCATTTTTGGTGATAACGCACATAGGTTTCGCGCCAGCGAGCGCTACCGAAGGCGCCACCGCTTTGATGTGTCATGCGCACCGGCCACACGCCTAGTTTCAAGCCAGCACGTGTCGCCGTGCGGCAAAAATCCAGATCATAAAAATGAAACTCAAACTGCTGGTCAAAACGTACACCACTTTGCAGCAAGGTCTGCTTGTGCGCGGCCAGGAATACGCCATCCATCAATTGGCATTCGCCAGACACATCACCATAACTGGAAGCAGGTCCAAAGGCGTGCTGACCATGGCTGACACTGCCGCGCAAGTATTTGGCATCGTCCCAGGTGAATTGCAGATCAACAAAGCACCAGCCGGGTTGACCAGGCTGTATACGGGCGTTGCCCGCAATACCAATCACATCATAGTGATCGAGGCCGCGCTGTATGGTGTGGACAAAGGTGTTTTCATCCAGCCAGACATCGTCGTGAATCAATACCAGCAAGGCCTGGTCCGGCGCAGCGGCAATCGCTTCGTTAAACACTTGCGACAAGCCGCGTGTATTTTCATAAGCCACCACTGGCATCAAACGCTTATCCTGCTGCATATGGCGTTTGAGCGAACGGCCAAGCGCTGAGTCACGCCAGAAAGCTTCTTCTGTCATGCGCGTGGCACTGACCACCCACACTGGCTGTTCTCCGCTAAAAGCGTCCTGTACTGGCGATTCAGCCAGTAATTGTTGTGGCTTCAGCTGCAACAGTGCCTGTTGCCATAATTTGAATAGTAATTGCTCAAAGTCCTGGGCAAACTGCTCCGCGTTCATCAGTGGCGAAGCCAATACTTGTTGGCGTAACTGTGCACGTAATTTGGCTAAGGCATTCAGATCCCTGGTCAAGGCAATCGCTTTGCTCACATACTCCTCACGGCTGGTCGCTACCCAGTCAGCCAAGCCCACGCAATGCATAAAACTCGCCCCTTGGCGGGCAATCAATGTCTCACCCAGCAAGGTCAGCGTAGGCACGCCCATCCATAAAGCTTCACAAGTCGTCGTGCCGCCGGTAAACGGAAAGGTATCCAGAATCACGTCAATCTGGTGATGGTTACGCAGGTATTCATCTCTGGGCACCATGCCATGCAAAGTGCAACGCTCAGCGGAAATGCCATATTGCTGCAATCTGGAAAGCGCTTCTGCACGCACCAGGCCATCATTAAAGGCTTTGCTTTGCCAGAACAGTTTGGCCGTTGGCAAGGCCTGCAAGACCTCGCCCCAGCAAGACAGTACGTCATCGCTGACCTTGCTGTAGTTTTGAAAACAACCAAAGGTAATGGCGCCGTTAGTCAGTGCAGGTAAGTCATTCACAGCAATCTCAAACGGCGGCGCAGTAAAGCACATACGTGTATGTGGCAGGTGCACCACTTGCTCGGTGAATTGAGTCGCGACCTGTGCATCAATACTCACCGGGTCTGCAATCACATAATCCATCACTGGCAAGCCGGTGGTACCCCAATACCCCAGCCAGGTGGCCTGCACAGGTGCAGGCTTATGGGCAAAGATCGGCAAACGTGTACCACCAGACAAGCCGGATAAATCCAGCAGGATATGTATCCCATCTTCATGCATCTGCTTGGCAGCCTGCGCATCGGTCAGCCCGGCCAATGAACGCCACTGGTTGCATAAGTCTTTGAGCTCATGTGAGAACGCATCTTCGCGGCCGTCAGTGGAGTAGCCATAAACCTCCAGGCGGCTGGCATCAAATGCCTGCAACCACTGGTGCAGGAAATAGCCTACCGGGTGTTTACGCAAATCAGCCGATACCAGGCCGATACGAAGACGCTGCTCTTGCGCATGCACTTGCCAGCTGTCATACGGTGTCACCTCCTGCATCATGACAGCACCCAGTCTGTGGGCGTAATCCAGGCTCTCATTCTGAGGCAAGGTATTGCTGTAACTGTTGGCAAACAATAGATTTCTAAGCGCCATCATGTGGGTAGGCGCTATCTGCAACGCTTGTTGCAAGGTCGCAATCGCCGTTTCAATCTGCCCCATGTCCAAATAGACATTGGCCAGGTTGATATACCCAGGCATAAACTCAGGATGGATACGCAGCGCTTTTTCCAGGCAGGCAATTGCCTCGGTATAGCGGCCCAGCATACGCAAACTGATGCCGTAATTGCTCAAGATACTTTCTGACTCAGGCAACTGTTCTAATGCTTTTTCGCAATACACACACGCTTTGTCATAAGCGTTTCTGGCATTCTCAATCAGGCCAAGATTTGCCTGCACATAAGGATTCTCAGGATCCAGCAGCAGCGCTTTCTGGCAGTAACTTTCAGCCTCACCGTATAACTGCTGGTTCAGCATCTCGGTGGCCAGGTTATTCAGTGTTTCTGCACTCACCTCTTGCGTCTGCATGATCTGCTCAATATAAGCCTGGTACTCGCGGGTACGGTTGGTCACGCGGTACAGCCTGGCCAGATTTTTAAGCAGCGATAACTCGGTTGGGTTCAACGCCATGCCCGCCAGCAGCCACTGCTCGGCCTCTTCCACGTCCCCATGTTTGAGGTACAAGGCACCCAGGTAGCTATACGCTTCAACATAGTCTTTTTGAATCGCGATCGTTTGCTGATACGCCGCAATCGCCTCAGACGTATTACCCAGTTGATCCAACGCCAGCGCCATATTGAAAAAGATCACGGCATTGTCAGGCTCAATTGCCACTGCCTCGCGATAGTATTGAATCGCCTCCAGCGGTTTATCGGCCTCATGTAACAAGGTCGCCAGTTCAAAATTGACGCGGCCATCCTGCTGGTGAATATTCAGCCCCCGGCGCAGTAACTTTTCGGCCTCTTTCAATTGCCCGGCTTGCTTGAGCACGCTGGCCCAGTTGGCATAGGCCTGGCTAAAAACGGGGTTAATCTTGAGCGTTTGCCGATAATATTTAATCGCCTGCGTCGTGTCCTGCAATTGCGCATAAACATTGGCCAGGTTATACAACACCTCGGCATCTTTCTTTAAACGCTTGCTCGCTTGCAAAAAAGCATCGGCGGCCAGCGCCAATGCCTCTTGTTGTTGATAAAGGCTGCCTAATAACTTCCAGGCCAGGCCCTCTTCAGGAAACTCACGGGTGATTTTCTGCGCCAGGGTCAAACACTGCTCCCAGGCACCCTGTTTCCAGGCCTGGGTCAGCGCTTGCATCCAATCGCTGCAATCCTGCGTATTCACGGCAGTAGATTGCATATGGCCTGGCGAGAGTTTCATAAATAGAGAATTCCAAAAATTTTCTCTTATTATTCAAAACTCTCGCGCATTTGCATTGCTTAAAAAAAGCGGCAAACACCAGCTATCTTCGCTGTTCGCTGAATGTATGAAACATAGGTATTGCTTGCCAGCCCGCATAGATACTGGCATGGCAGGGTAATCCATGTTTTTTGGCGGCAATAGCCTGGCAAAAAGATTTATTCAAGAATCAGGAAAGCATGCCGTAAACCTCGCCCCAATAAAAAAACCTCCGGCAATAGCGGAGGTTTTTTTGGCGGAGATTGTTTCTTAGGCTACGTGCTCCTGCGGCACGGCAATATCAGGCTCCCAGCGCACCAGGCTATATAAATCACACTGCAAATAAGCGCACAGCTTATTCAGGTGATCGGTGCTGGCATTATAGGATTGATCTTTTAACATGCGATGCAAGGTCATGCGGCTAATCCCGCTGGCATCTGCAATTTCAGTGATGGTAATGGTTCTGCCCCACTCCAATTGTTTTTTAAGAATAACCGTCTTTAACTCTACGTAAATCACACAACTTCCTGACTTCATTGGTAATGCCTGCTCCACACGAGAGACGAAACATCATCGACTCAGTGTAAAGATGGCTTTCTTGCATGTGTTGATTGACATCAATCCTGGTTCAAAAGTGCTACCAGCCACACACGACCAGATCATTATACAATTTTATAAAGTGTTGACCATGCGTGAAATGACGCAGACAAGGTAATTTTTAGGGGCACATTGCTAAACTTGGTTAACTTGCTAGGCGAGTATGCCAGCCACATGTAGGATAAACCATACAAGTTTTATCCCTGCCGCAGAATACGGCACATGGCTTAAGTGGGCTATTGGCAGGGCAAAACCATTGAGCTCATAATCAACACATAATGATTAAAACAATCAAAAACATCAGGGGGTCACGTCATGGACTTAGATTTACTCAAAGGATACTTCTCATTCTTTAGCACGGCTAAGCAGGCAGACACAACCAACCACGCCCTGATGCAAAAATGCTATGACGAAGGCTTTCAAGCCTCTTCAGAAGGCCTGAAACACACAGAAAACCCCTACGCCGAAGGCAGCGAAGAAGCCCGCGCCTGGAGTCGCGGCTTCTGGGTGTGGTAAGCATCAGCTTTGTACCCAGGCATCATTGCAGTCATTCATAGCCAAGCGTCTATTTTGATGCTCGCAGACACATCACACTAAACTAGCCAGCGCATTTAACTTATTTTCAAGCATCGGCAACCGACTCTGGCTTGCAGTATCGGGCGGTAAGTGCCCAGCCAAGGCTTGCCGAAATGATGGATTAGTCATCAACTCGGCAAACCTTACTTGCAAATAACTTTTTAGCTCTGGCCCTGCTTGCTTGCACTCATCCACCAGAGTCTCAAGCCCATCGACAACCGCAATAATGTCACCCAAATCATGACTGAACAAAAAATCGCAGTTGCCACGGTCTGCAAAGGCTTCCAGTTTAGTTGCAACAAATACTGGCGCAATAATCAGCTTAATCTCTTTGCCACTTGGCAAGGTAAAAGGCTGCGAAGTTGCAACCGCTAACGGATACCAGCGGTTAGCAAAACCCAAAACCGTTTTTTCCATAGGCATGACGTCTACCGTCAAAGCGCCGATACGCCAACGACATATTGGTGCATCTGCTGCCATATCTTGCACGAACCCCTGCGCTTTAATGCAGCTTCTGCGGCGTGGTACTCGCGCAGCACCGTCGCTTGTACCACTAAATCCACATCCTCTGTTGGGCGTATTGTCGGCATAGCCGGATCAGTAATCAGCAATCCTGCCACCGCTCCGCCCACAAACACCATGCGCTCAAGCAACTCTGCGCCCAAATGCTGGGCAACGACCTCTAGCGACATCACATTGGGGTCATTTGCATTCATGCCTGTGCGCTCAACCGTTCACTCAGCATTTCTTGCGCCAAATTGCGCTCACGCGCACTGCCCGCGCGCAAGGCATCAAACAACACCAGCAATTCATACAAAGCCGGGTTGCGGTTTGCGGCATCTGGCACATTAGGGTAAAGCGGATACAGCGCCATGCCACGCACCTTGCCATTTTTATCGGGCCACACCGGAGGCAGCTCATTAGATGCGATGATTTTTTCTTTCATCGGCGAAGCCGCATACAAAGTAGGCAAGCCGCGTGTGACTTCGCCATGAATTGCAGGGAAAGCATAGCGCGCCCCATACAGCAAAAACTGCTTGAATGCCTCGCGCACCAACTGTGGTTTGCCATCTGCCGCCTTGAACACCAATTGCGCTTGTATAGCACGCACCACACTGGCATGGACTTTAGAGGCCGCCAGCCCCAACTCCTGCCCGAGCGTCGCATACGTTGGCATCGCCTCTCCTCGCCCAAGCGATAGCCGTAGCAACACCACCAGATCCTGGGGTTTTAAAGCAATCTGTTCATTTAGTTTAGCGCTTGCCATGGATTTAAAAACACATATTCCTTATTCTAGAATTGGGAATATATCAACTAAAAACATATAAATCAATGGATTAAAATAAAAATTCCCAATTCTAAAATAAGGAACATAGAGGTGTATATGCTATATGCGAATAGCATATACACGGATAGAAGTGGACTACCCGCAAGTAAACGTCCGGTAAAGCAGCAATTTTTTGCATACAGCGCACACAATTTCCCTTGATATAGAGATTTGATGCGTTCAGCTTCAGCGAGAAGATTATCAGGTTAGATTTCACGGCTTTGTTAATTTAACAATTCTGTGAGCTGCCACTTTTATTGAAATACAGATGCAGTGTGGATGCTTGTTTGATGAATCAAAACGCCCCCAAGACGGGTATATTCGTTGCTGAAGATTAGGTATGTGATCAGTAGAGAAAAAACTGAAGCATTGAGTGAAGGTGGTGCCCGGAGCCGGAATCGAACCGGCACAGCCGTTAAGCCGAGGGATTTTAAGTCCCTTGTGTCTACCAGTTTCACCATCCGGGCGGTAGGTCAACAAGCTTTGTATTCTAGCACCCTGATCTACGTTGCATAGTGTTCAGGAAACACGCTTGAGAGAAATTTGGAGCGGGAAACGAGTCTCGAACTCGCGACCTCAACCTTGGCAAGGTTGCGCTCTACCAACTGAGCTATTCCCGCATATTTGCTACATGAGACTGGAGGCGCGAGCCGGAGTCGAACCGGCCTAAACGGCTTTGCAGGCCGCGGCATAACCGCTTTGCTATCGCGCCAGAACCAACAACATAAAAACTTCTTATGTTAAAAAGGGAAAGCGGCGCTTTCCCCGAAATTTTGGAGCGGGAAACGAGTCTCGAACTCGCGACCTCAACCTTGGCAAGGTTGCGCTCTACCAACTGAGCTATTCCCGCGTATTTCCTTACGCCATGTGTCGTAAAGAAGCTGGCATTTTAATGATTTTAAGACCGGTGTCAAGGACGATTTTGAAAATAATGTTTCTTTTTTATGATTGCTTTTTTAGATGGTTTCGCGTATTGCCGGCCATGCTGCGCGCAAGTAGTAACCCATGGAAATCAGGGTCAGTAATGCGGCGATGACAATCAGCCATTCACCCAGCCATTGCACATCTAATCCAAACAATGGGTCATACCAGAGCAATAAGGTAATCGCGACCATTTGCGCAGCCGTTTTGACCTTGCCGACCATGGCCACAGCCACGTTGGCGCTTTTGCCTATACTGGCCATCCATTCACGCAAGGCGCTGATGGCAATTTCACGGCCGATAATAATCAGCGCGACCACCGCGCCTGCGCGATTTAACTCAACGAGCACTATCAAAGCCGCAGCGACCATGAGTTTGTCGGCCACCGGGTCTAAAAACGCGCCAAATTTTGACATCTGGTGATATTTGCGCGCCCAGTAGCCATCCAGCCAATCAGTGAATGCCGCCAGGATAAACACACTGGCAGCGGTTAAGTTGACCCAGTGGGCTGGTAGGCCATCAGCGGTGACAGCATTGGCAGGCAGGTAAAAGATACCAACAAACACCGGGATCATGCCGATGCGCAACAAGGTAAGTATATTTGGGATATTCCACATGTTTATTCGTCTATGGATGCATACAAGGGCCATTTACCCGCGATTAATGCAAGCGTTCGTAAATGGTTTGCGCCAGGGCCAGGCTAATGCCTTCGACTTGGGCAATCTCGTCTATGCTAGCACTTTTTATCCCATCCAGGCCACCAAATCGCGTCAGCAAGGCTTTGCGGCGCTTGGCGCCCACGCCTTCAATCTCTTCCAGGCTAGAGGTGATTCTGGCCTTGGCGCGTTTTGCCCGATGCCCTGTGATGGCGAACCGGTGTGCTTCATCGCGGATTTGCTGTAATAAGTGCAAGCCTGGGTTATCGGTGGGCAAGTTCAGCATTTCACCGGTATCAGAGAAGATCATGGTCTCCAGGCCCGGTTTACGCTCCTCCCCTTTGGCAATACCGACCAATAGAATATCCTCTAGGCCGACTTCCTGCATCACCTCAATCGCCACGCCAAGCTGGCCCTTACCACCATCAATAAAGATCAGGTCTGGCCGCTTACCCTCGCCTGCCGCCACTTTTTTATAGCGGCGCGTCAATACATCGCGCATGGCGGCATAATCATCGCCTGGCGTGATGCCGGTGACGTTATAACGGCGGTATTCGCTATTTTGCATATCGCCACGGTCAAACACCACGCAACTGCCCACGGTGGCCTCGCCCATGGTATGGCTGATATCAAAGCACTCAATGCGCTCGGTATTCTCTGCCAATTTGAGCGCTTCGCGTAATGACAGCAAACGTGCCTGTTGACTGGCTGAGGTCGCCTGACGCTGCTGCAAGGCTAGTTCCGCATTGGTTTGCGCCATTTTGAGCCAAACCTTTTTGTCACCGATAGCATTGGTCAAAATACGAATCTTGCGCCCAGATTGCTCGCTCAGCATCTCTTCAAATTCAGATTTGTTGACCTCGGCGCCACACACCAGCAACGGCGGCGTGTTTTGTGACAAGTAATATTGCGTGATAAACGCTTCTACCGTTTCGGCTAACTCTGCATCCTGGCTATTTTTAGGGAAAAAGCTCTGGTCGCCCAAATGGCGGCCGCCGCGGATCATCACCAGATTAATGCAATGCTGGCCCTGCA
Organism: Methylophilus sp. 14; assembly: GCF_015354345.1. Classification (GTDB taxonomy): domain Bacteria; phylum Pseudomonadota; class Gammaproteobacteria; order Burkholderiales; family Methylophilaceae; genus Methylophilus. The sequence goes on from NZ_JADKYS010000003.1 coordinate 507,129, forward strand.
CTTCGGCACAGGCAATCACATCGGCATCACTGACACTAAAATCACTGACAAACTGCTTGGCCTGTACCTGGCGCAGCGCCTGGATACGATCGCGCAAAATCGCTGCCTGCTCATACTCCATCGCCTCAGCAGCCACATTCATGCCATCTGCCAGTGAATCAATCACCTCACTGGTTTTGCCTAGCAAGAACATCGCAGCATGGCGCACATCCCCGGCGTAATCGGCTTCAGAAATCAGGTTGACACAAGGCGCCGTGCAACGTGCAATCTGGTATTGCAAGCAAGGCCGCGAACGGTTGGCAAACACCGTATTTTCACAAGTGCGCAGCTTAAATACCTTTTGCAGCAACTGGATGCTTTCGCGTACCGCTGGCGAGCTCGGGAACGGGCCGAAATACTGGCTACCCTTGCGCTGGGTGCCTCGATGGAACGCCAAGCGGGGATAAGCATCCCCCGTCAGCGCAATATAAGGATAAGACTTGTCATCGCGGAACAACACGTTGTAACGCGGCATCAAGCCCTTGATCAGGTTATTCTCCAGCAATAACGCCTCAGCTTCCGAGCGCGTCACCGTGGTTTCGATATTGGCAATCTGAGACACCATCATTTTGGTACGCGGACTGGCCAGATTTTTATTAAAGTAGCTGGAAACCCGTTTTTTCAGGTCTTTGGCCTTGCCGACATAAATCACTGTGTTTTCCACATTGAGCATGCGGTAAACACCAGGCAGATTAGGCAGGTTTTTGAGGATGGGCTTGGGGTCAAACATGCGCGTATTCTACACGCATGTGTGCAGGTTTGAAGGGCCTAGCCAAGTAACTCACCACCTATTGCCCAGTCTTCATACTCGACCTCTTCAAAGACAATGTAGGTGTAATTGGCCGGTTTCTGGGCATGTTTTTGCAGGGTTTCGGTGATCTCCTTGGCAATCAGTTTCTTTTGCTCTTTGGTCACAGAGCCTGCGAGTTTGACATTAACGTAAGGCATATGGGTGCTCCTTTAATGAGTCAAAAATAATAATTAGTGGTGATGGCCGGTTTTTCCGCGATAGATATCACGGATCAAATTAAGGGTCACCACTAATAACAGCAATGAAATCAGGATAGACAGTATCGGGTCTATGGTCATCCAGCCGGTGAAATAAATCACCACACCAGCGGCGACGGCAGTCACCGAACCGAGTAAATCGCCTAGTACATGCAAAAATGCGGCGCGGTGGTTCAAGCTGGCATCGCCGCCGTGATGCTCGTGCTGGTGATGCATATGCTTGGCCACAAACAGGTTAACCAGCAAACCAACCAGCGCGATAATGCTGACGTAGCCGCCAGCCACTGACACCGGGTGCTTGAGGCGCTCGATAGCTTCTATAACGATACCTGCTGTCACCAGCAACATGGAGACGGCATTAATCATAGACACACGGCGCTCGGTTTGCTGGGATGCCGGGTGGCCAGTACGCGCCCTGTGCGCGGCCCACATGGCCAGGCCGAGTGCCAGCACATCAAATAACATATGCCAGGCGTCACTGAGCAAAGCCAGCGACTGGGTCCAGAGGCCGCCGACAAACTCTACGACCGTGAATAGCGCAATGGCCAGGAAAGGAATCCAGAAAGGATTGCCATGTGCTTGGTCATCATGGCCATGATCGTCGTGGGCGTGCGTAGCGTGATCGTGTGCACAGCCCTTATGAGAGCCACCATGCGAGCCCTCATGTAAGTGATCATGCGCGTGCGTGTGTTCGGTATGTGTATGACTAGGTTTCATGCTTGCATGCTAATGCAAGTTACCTAGTTTTAACAAGAGCACGCAAACTTTGTCGCTTATAATAGTGGCTTATCTAAGAGTCTATGTAATGTTAAGTTACCGTCACGCCTTTCACGCTGGCAATCATGCCGATGTTTTGAAGCACTGGCTTTATAGCCTGGTGCTGGATTATTTTAACCAGAAGGATAAACCTTACTGGGTGATAGATACCCACGCTGGCGCGGGTCTTTACCAATTGGACAGCGCCGTGGCGAATAAAACGGCCGAGTATGTCGATGGCATTCAACGCCTGCAGCAAAGCCAACCTGCCGAGATATTTGACAGCTATTTGCAAGCTGTTGCCGCAGCAGCCAAGGGGCAAAAAAACCTCTATCCCGGCTCACCTTGCATTGCCAGCCATTTTTTAAATGCGGCAGACAAATTGCGATTATTTGAGCTGCACCCAGCCGATGCTGCCTTGCTGGAGCAACAATTTTCGCAACAGAAAAGACAGGTGTCTATCCAGCAAAAAGATGGATTTGAAGGCATTAAAGCCTGCCTGCCGCCGCCCACCAAGCGCGGCATTGTGCTGATAGACCCGCCATATGAGGTGAAAGACGATTATGCGCGCGTGGTCGACTGTATTAAAGATAGCCTGAAACGTTTTGCGACCGGCACTTACCTGATCTGGTATCCACGCCTGCAACGGCCAGAGCCACAGCAAATGATAGACAAGCTGCGCAGCCTGAATACAGATTATCTGCATGTGACGCTGGATGTGCAGCAACCGTCAGCAGATGGCTTTGGCATGTATGGCAGTGGCATGTGGGTGATTAACCCGCCATGGACTCTGCGCCAGTCTGTAGAGCCACATCTGAGCTGGTTAGCAAACACCTTGGCACAGGATGCAGGCGCACAAGCGGCTTGTGAAGGCCAGCAACGCTGACCAGTCACTAGTAGCGGATACGCGTGCGCCGCTGCGGATCAGACTGATTATTGATGGTCACACTAAACGCGTTGACCGCAATCGTTTGCCGGGTAGCGGTCTGGATACGCACACGCCACTCCCCCGCGGTAAGGTTGGTTTTATAGGTATACCCCCGGTAGCCACTGTCGCGGCCGCCAGTGAGTGAAAAACCAGGCATGGAGACACTCACCCACTCCCCCTTCACTTTCTTCTGCCAGTCATGCAGCAGCTTGGTGTGCAAGCCTTGCGGCGCAAACACCGCTGAAAAACACACCAGTTTTTGCCCTTGTTGCAGGTAAAAATGGTCGCTATCGACCCGCCAAAACTGCCACCAGGGCGATTTTTCAACCGTCATCCAGTAACCTTCCGGTGACTTTTCGAGGTCATAAGCGATTACCACCGCCTGTTTCACCAATGGCACCGGTGGAATCATATCGGCGCGATAGGCCAGCATCAGCAGCCCGGCAATCACCCACACTGGCCAGATACGGCCTGCATGATGCGGTGCCCGCTGATATAGCACATAAGTCACCGTCGCCCCCAGCACCGTGCTTAAATAAAACCAGGCCGCATGCACGCTGCCAAACAAAAATGGAAAAGCAAAGTTACACCACAAAATCGTGCACAGGCCAAACATGCTCCAGCACAAGCTGAGGCGGCGGTACTCCCCCTCCATAAACTCATTGGCGACCAGCAATACGCCCAAGACCAACGTGACGACCCACGCCAGGCCATAACTGGAGCTTTTAAAATAAAGGATGAACAATGCGCTGAGCAGGCTGCCGAATAAAAACTGTAATATCCAGTAGGGCCAGTCCTGCACGGTCCAGCGGGAAAGTTTACTCTGCAGCCACTGCCAGCTTAACAAGCGCTCGCCCATACGCCTGACCGAAGAGGAAGGCTCAGCCAACTGGTACATCAGCAACGCGGCCAGTAATAAATACCCGGCAAAAATCGCCATATCGGACAGCGCGACTTTTTTGCCTATGGTAATGGCATCCCAGACAAAGCCGCCGATAAAAAAGGAAATCGGCAACACCATCCGGCTACGCGCCAGCCAGCGCGACAATCTGGAAGGCTGTTCAGTCTCGATAGGGCCAGTCTCAGTTGAGTTAGTCATGCAGATAAATCGATAAAAAGGTCAGAATATCGGCATTTTTATCACAGATGCCGTCAACCATACTATTATTTTGGGTTGCCAAAAGTAAACTTCCTTTGATAATCAAATCGAGCCTGCTAAAATTTAAGTTATCTTAAGAAAAGTCCGTTAACTATCAATATAGGTTAGATTCCCCATATAGATTAGATTTTTCCTGCGCCAGTACCGAGTAAGCGTATAACCCTGAACATGATTGAGCATGCGAGATTTAGTTAGACAGTTAAAGCAGAAAGTGACAGAAATAAAGTCTATCAGTTATGAAACTGAGCAGGCTCTCATCCGTGTTGTTTTCGTTAGTTTTATCACACTCTACCTTCTGGTCAATCACAGCAGTTTTGAGCCCGTATTACTTTGCCTGATTTATTTGTGCCTGGGCTTTCTGATGTTATACAACATCCTGCAGAATCCGCAGAAAAATGAAAAGCGCCAGTGGACAGCCATGGTGATGGACATCACGGCGACCTCACTGGAACAAATGATTTCAGGCGCAATGGCTGGTGTGTTTATCGGCATTTACCTCTGGCTCATCATTGGTTATGGCTTGCGTTATGGCACCAAGTTTTTTAAAGGCTGTTACGTCTTCAGTCTGGTTGGTTTTAGCCTCACCCTCTATTTAAACCCCTACTGGAACCAGCATCAGCATTTAGCCTATGGCTTTTTACTGACCTTGTTACTAATCCCGCCTCATGCATTGCGCTTGCTGGTCAGCCTGGAAAAAGCCACCAAGGAGGCAGGACAAGCCAGTGAGGCGAAAACCAATTTCCTGTCGAATATCAGCCATGAAATGCGCACGCCGCTGAACGGCATTATTGGTGCCAGTGAATTAATCGCGCAAACCAAGCTGGATAGCAAACAGTCTGAACTACTTAAAATGGTAGGCACCTCAGCCTCCAGCCTGAAAAAGCTGATTAATGACGTACTCGATATCAGCAAAATCGAAAAAGGAAAAGTGGAGCTGGAAGAAATCACCTTCTTCCTGCCGGACCTGATCCAGCGCCTGCAACTGATGTTCCAGATTGAGGTTGAACGCAAGCAATTATGGCTCAGATTCCATCTTGATCCGCTGGTAGAACGCCATTATGTGGGCAGCATGCACCATCTCGAGCAGGTGTTAACCAACCTGATCGCCAACGCCATTAAATTTACCCAGCACGGTGGGGTCGATGTTGTGGTTAGCGTGATGCAGGGGCATGCCGACATGAGCAAGCTCAGCTTCCGTATTCGCGATACTGGTATCGGCATTAAAAGCGACGCCTTGCCATTGATTTTTGATAGCTTCACCCAGGCAGACAGCAGTATTACCAGGCGCTATGGCGGTACGGGTTTGGGCACTTCTATTGCCAAACAGCTGGTTGAAGTCATGGGCGGTAAAATAAGCGTCACCAGCCAGGAAAATGTTGGTACGACCTTTGTGGTGAGCCTGCCGCTGATACATGCAGTTGCGTCTGCGCCGCAGGCGGTGAACGAAATCAACCTGGATAGCCAGTCAAATGTGGTGCCATTAAGCAGCCACACTAAATTCCGCAAAAAAATTCGCGTGTTGATTGCGGATGACAATGTGGTCAACCGCCTGATCCTGAACGAAACTCTGCAAAGAATGCACTGCGTGGTCAAAGCAGTAGACAACGGCGATGCCGCGCTGGACGCATTGGAACATCATCAGTTCGACTTGATGATCCTCGATTACAACATGCCGGAAATGAACGGCCTTGAGGTGTTTAACATCCACAATGCTCTGCCTGGCAGCAAACCGATCAGGACCGTGATCCTGACGGCAGATGCGACTAAAACCACCCAAGACCGCTGTTTACGCGCCGGTGTGTATCAAGTATTGACCAAGCCTGTGGTTTCAAGACAAATTCAAAGCCTGATCGAAGCTATCGCCAGCACGATAGAAACTGAACAGGTCGCGCAAGTGGCGCCTATCAGACGTAGAAAACCTAAAAACACAGCCGCCGAATCAGCAGAAGCCACACCTGTAGCGCCCGCTTTTATCGAATCAAGATCCCCTGATTCGCCGATGAGGACGGCAAAACCTGCCTCTACACCTAGTCCCAAAATCGCCAGCATCAGCCCAACCGTTGAACCATTGCTGGATGATGACCGCATGGCACACTTGTTAAAACTGGGTGGCGGCGAAGCATTCCTGCACAAACTCATCACAGAGTTCATTGACTCCACCGATGTCTTGCTGCGCGCGCTGGGTAAAGCAAGCCTTGATTTAAACTTCGAGCAAGTCCATAAACTGGCGCATGAGTTGGCTGGCGAATCGGCCAACATGGGCCTGATTCCACTCAGCAAACTCAGCCGCCATTTACTGGGGTTGAGCATGGAGGATGCCCAGACTATTTCCGGCCTCTATCAGGCCGTGGCAGACTGTTATGAAGAGACGCGCACGCAATTGCAACAACATCGCAGCAAGCTCTCTTCCAAACGTTCTCATAAATAGCCGGGCACCTGCGCTGCTACACACTACTGATTCACTGCCATATGATGGTCTACTGGCAATACCAGCGGCTGTTGTGGCGCAACATCACTCACCTGCGCTTCATTAGGAAACAACCGTGACTGGGCACGATAAAAGCGATCCATCACCTTCAAGTCCCGCTCTGTCAGCCGCAAGGCGTTTTCCACCCACACATCGACAATATCCTTGAGCTCATCGTAAGTTAAAGGATTGATTCTCGCCTTGGCCTTCTGCGCCGACAAAAAGCCTTCTGCACGTTTGTTATTTTTATGAATGAAGTCCTGCACGGCCTGCTCGCCTTCCCCTTCGTCAACCACGATGTCAATCAGCCCCATTTGCAGGCACTCTTCGGCCGTGTAACGCTCGCAACCGAGAATCATTTTATCTGCCACCGCAATCCCCGCTTTTCGTGCAATAAAGCTGTAAGCACCCATGCCTGGAATCATGTTAAAAAATAACTCTGGAAAGCAGAATACGGATTGTTTTTCAGCAATCAGCACGTCACTGGTCATCGCGGCCTCAATGCCGGCGCCTAGCACTTCGCCTTGCAACAGTGAGATTTTAGTCACGTGATCCAGCTGAAAACGGAATGCGCGCTGGGCTACCACATCAATACTCAGCTTGGCATAGGCCTGCAATTGCGCCCTGTCCTGCTGGCGGATGGCAGCGGCCATTTTTTGCAAATCACCGCCCATATTGAAATAGCCTGGCGTGGCGGATGCAAAGACGGAATAACGGATAGGCAATACGGTGTCGGCATCAGCCTGGACATAACCGCCACTGCGCTGGATATCAGCATGGTGCTCATGCAAGTGCATGAGTAACTCATGATTAATGCAGGGAATGCGCTGTGGTTGGTGTATATAACTCCATAACGCCTGTTGCTCCGCATCAAAACGGCAAAATACCTGACCGTAATCATGTGACAGCAAACGTTGTTGATAGTTAACCAAGCCTTGTTCGAACGGTTTCATGAACTTCTCCTTTGACATTGAAAATGTATTGAATGAATCAGTGGTATTGACGTGCCGCTAAAGCGAGTCGTTGACGTCAGCAAATACATCATAATCAAAACAGAAGGAGGCGGTGAGCAGGCCTCTCAGGTTTTACAGTTGCAAGGATATGTCCTGCCCTAAAAACAACAAAGGGGGCAGATGCCCCCTTTGCTCTTTACTCAGGTGATTAACAACCGTTAGGCTGTTTCTTTAATTGGAATAATTTTTTTCACGTTTTCCAAAGAGCCCGCGTACTGGGTCATCTGGTTAAAGTTGAGATATTTATAAATCTCAGCCGTATTGGTCAGCTTGCTACCCAGGGTGTCCATGTACTCTTGCATGGTCGGCATACGGCCCAATTTGGCACATACGGCCGCCAGCTCAGCAGAGCCCAGGTAAACACGTGCGTCTTTACCCATGCGGTTATCAAAGTTACGCGTAGAAGTTGAGAAGACGGTGGCCTTGTCTGCCACGCGTGCCTGGTTACCCATGCACAAAGAGCAGCCTGGCACTTCAGTACGCGCGCCTGCAACGCCAAAGGTAGAGTAGACGCCTTCTGCACGCAGTTGTGCTTCATCCATACGGGTCGGCGGCGCAATCCACAAACGGGTCGGAATACCACCGGCGCCTTCGAGCACTTTACTGGCGGCACGGTAATGACCGATATTGGTCATGCAGCTACCAATAAATACTTCATCAATTTTGTCACCGACCACCTCAGACAATGGCTTGATGTCGTCCGGGTCATTCGGGCAAGCCACCAGTGGCTCTTTAATATCGGCGAGATCAATTTCGATCACATGCGCATACTCGGCATCGGTGTCTGGTTGCAGCAACTCCGGTTTTTCCAGCCAGGCTTTCATGCTGGCAATGCGGCGCTCCAGCGTTCGTGCATCAGCATAACCATTTTCGATCATGTTCTGCATCAGCACGATGTTGGAGTTGAGGAACTCAATGACAGGCTCTTTATTCAGCAGCACGGTACAACCGTTGGCAGAGCGCTCGGCAGAGGCATCTGCCAGCTCAAATGCCTGCTCAACTTTCAAGTCAGGCAAACCTTCAATTTCAAGTACACGGCCGTTAAATACGTTTTTCTTGCCTTGTTTGCCAACGGTCAGCGTGCCTTCCTTGATTGCAGCATAAGGAATCGCATTGACCAGGTCGCGCAAGGTGATGCCAGGTTGCATTTCACCTTTAAAGCGCACCAAGACAGATTCCGGCATATCCAGCGGCATGGCGCCGGTGGCTGCGGCAAATGCCACCAGACCAGAACCTGCCGGGAAGCTGATGCCGATCGGGAAACGGGTATGGGAGTCACCGCCAGTACCTACAGTATCTGGCAAGATCAGGCGGTTGAGCCAGGAGTGAATCACACCATCACCGGCGCGCAAGCTGACGCCACCGCGGCTGGACATAAACTCAGGCAACTCATGTTGCAGCTTGATGTCGACTGGTTTCGGGTAAGCCGCTGTATGGCAGAAGCTCTGCATGACCAAGTCAGCACTAAAGCCCAGGCAAGCCAGTTCTTTGAGCTCGTCACGCGTCATGCCGCCAGTCGTATCCTGTGAACCAACAGTGGTCGCTTTGGGTTCGCAATAAGTCCCTGGGCGCACGCCCACACCTTCAGGCAAGCCACAGGCACGACCCACCATTTTTTGTGCCAGTGTGTAGCCCTTGCCAGTCTCTTTGGCCGGAACGGATTTGATAAAGGTATCGGTGTCGCCCAAGCCTAACGCCTTACGCGCATTAGCCGTCAGGCCGCGGCCAATAATCAACGGAATACGGCCGCCCGCGCGCACTTCATCTGGCAAGGTGACCGGGTTCATTTCAAACGTAGACAGCAACTCGCCTGCTTCGCTGAATACTTTGCCTTCAAACGGCTTGATCACAATCACGTCGCCGGTATTCAATTTGGACACGTCGCACTGCAATGGTAAGGCACCGGAGTCTTCCGCCGTGTTGAAAAAGATAGGCGCAATTTTGCTGCCAATGACCACACCACCCGTCCGTTTGTTAGGAATAAACGGAATGTCGTCGCCCATCCACCACTGCACGGAGTTAATCGCTGACTTACGGGAAGAGCCGGTACCGACCACGTCGCCGACATAAGCCAATGGCAAACCTTTTTGCTTGAGGCTTTCAATCGTGCTTAAACCGTCGGTCATGCGGTTGATCAACATGGCTTTGGCATGCAATGGAATATCCGGGCGGCTCCAGGCATCTTGCGCCGGGCTCAGGTCATCAGTGTTGGTTTCGCCATCCAGCTTGAATACAACAACTTTGATTTCTGCAGCCAGGGCTGGCTTGCTGGTAAACCATTCGGCATTCGCCCAGGCCGTCATCAAAGTTTTGGCGTGCAGGTTACCGGCTTTCATCTTGGCATCCACATCGTGGAAAGCATCAAACATCAGGATAGTGGTCGACAAGGCTTTGACCGCATGGGCAGCCATCGGCGTATCCAGCAAGGCCACCAAAGCCTGTACATTGTAGCCACCCAGCATGGTGCCCAGCAGTTCAACCGCGCGTTCTGCACTCACCAATGGCGAGCTGGCTTTTGCGTTGGCAACATCTGCCAAAAACGCGGCTTTGACATACGCCGCCTGGTCAACGCCTGCCGGAATACGATTTTCCAGCAAATCGACCAATAAGGCTTCCTGGCCCGCAGGCGGGGCTTTCAGCAACTCGACCAAGGCAGCGACTTGTTCTGCATTGAGGGGTAAAGGAGGCAGGTTTTGCGCAGCGCGCTCTTTAACGTGGGTATCGTATGCTTGTAACATGATGTGTAGGCTCTATCAATAAAACAAAGTCGGGGAATGGGCCAGTACTGTTTTCTGATTAAAAAACTAGCGATTGGCCGCGAGGATCTCTTCTCGCTTGATTATAATCCAGTCCATCCGCCAGAATGTTAACTGCTTGTAACATTCCGGCAATTGATGCAAATGACAGCCGCCGACAGCAACAAAACAACACTCCTGCGGTCAGCGCGTACTGTCTCCATATAACTCTTTGGCAAATGGGGTACTGCAACTCTTACCCTGGGCAGACGACTCCCATTTATCCAGTAATTCTTTCTGGTAGCCTTTACCATGCTGCTTTTCCAGGTAGGCACGCACTTCAAACACATCGGCAAAACCGTTGTGGTCAGTGTCCATCAAAGCCACCTGATCCTCCAGCGTCGGCCCGCCATAGCGGCCGCTGCTATCGGTAAAATACTCTAGCGCAGACTCGGCATACGCAGGCAAACTGAGACTGATGGCCAAACCGGCCATCAAACCCATTACCCCAGTGTTTATTTTTATCATACTCACTCCATGATGACATTTAGTCGTATGACGTATCTTTCACCAATTCGTGCGCCCTCTCAGTGATTGCGCTCACATTACTGGCGGCGATTAAACGGCTTGTAAGGCAATGGTTTTCTTCCATTGTGCCGGGCCGGTCTGATGCACGGATTCACCATCGGCGCTGACCGCCACCGTCACCGGCATATCAACCACCTCAAACTCATAGATTGCCTCCATGCCTAACTCTGCAAAGGCCAGCACACGCGACTTTTTAATCGCCTTGCTGACCAGGTAAGCAGCGCCACCGACAGCCATCAGGTACACTGACTTGTGTTTGGCGATTTCAACCAACGCCTCTTCCCCGCGTTCGGCTTTACCGATGGAGCCTAACAAGCCGGTGTTGAGCATCATATCGGTATAGCTATCCATACGCGTTGCTGTCGTTGGGCCTGCTGGGCCAACGGCCTCATCGCGCACCGCATCTACCGGGCCGACGTAGTAAATAAACTTGTTGGTGAAATCCACCGGCAAGGGCTCACCCTTGGCCAGCATGGTTTGTATGCGTTTGTGCGCCGCATCCCGACCTGTCAGGATTTTGCCGGTGAGCAACAAGGTATCACCGGTTTTCCAGGTCTGTGTTTCTTCACGCGTCACGGTTTCCAGGTTCACGCGTTTGGCTTGCGGACTGGGCGCCCAGTGCACATCTGGATACACCTCGGCACTCGGTGGCGTCAGTTCAGCCACGCCAGAACCATCCAGCGTAAAGTGCACATGCCGTGTCGCCGCACAGTTAGGGATAATTGCCACCGGCAAACTAGCGGCATGGGTGGGATAATCCAGTATTTTCACATCGAGCACGGTCGTCAAACCGCCCAGACCTTGCGCGCCTATGCCTAGCTGATTGACCTTTTCATACAGCTCCAGCCGCAACTCTTCTATGCGATTTTGCGCGCCACGTGCCTGCAACGCCTGGATATCAATCGGCGCCATCAGTGACTCTTTGGCCAGCAGCATGGCTTTTTCCGCACTGCCGCCTATGCCTATACCCAGCATGCCGGGCGGGCACCAGCCCGCGCCCATCTCTGGCACGACCTCCAGCACCCAGTCGACGATGCTTTCGTTCGGGTTCAACATCGCCAATTTAGATTTATTCTCAGAGCCGCCACCTTTTGCCGCAATCTGGATATCGACGGTATCCCCGGTCACCATCTCAATATGGGTAATGGCTGGTGTGTTATCGCGTGTATTTTTACGCGCGCCTGCCGGGTCATTCACAATCGAGGCGCGCAAGGTATTATCGGGATGCAGATACGCGCGGCGCACGCCTTCATTGACCATTTCTTCAATGGTCATATCGCCTTCAAAGCGTGCCTGCATGCCAACCTTGATAAACGCCACCACAATGCCGGTATCCTGGCACAAAGGTCGCTTACCCTCAGCGCACATACGTGAATTGGTCAAAATCTGTGCAATGGCATCTTTGGCAGCAGGCGATGCTTCTTTTTCGTAGGCACTGGCCAGCGCCCGGATATAGTCTTCCGGATGGTAGTAAGAGATATATTGCAAGGCATCGGCAATACTCTCGATAAAGTCTTGGGTTTTAATCAGGGCCATGAGGTTTTCTTTAACGCGACTGCATCTATCGGGCATTGCTCTTTAAATAAGCAATGGCGGGACTCACATCTTTACGCAGGATTTTACCATTTTTGGTGCGTGGAAACTCCTTGGCCAGGTAGACAGTTTTTGGCGCCTTATAAGCTGCCAGATGCTGTTTGCCAAAGGCCATGAGCTCTTCTGGTGCAATATTGGCCTCTGGTTTGGGGATGACATAGATCACCACTAGCAATTTGTCTTTTTCAATCTCCTCCCCCACGGCGGCACAATCCGCCACGGCCGGATGCCCCTTGTAAACACGCTCAATCTCATACGGTGAAACGCGGTAACCAAAGCTCTTGATAATGTCGTCTTTGCGGCCCAGGAACCAGATATAGCCATCCGCATCGTATTTGGCATAGTCGCCAGTAAAGAAATAGCCGTCGTGTTTGTATTTGGCGGTTTCTTCTGGCAGGTTCCAATAGTTGAGAAACAAGCCAGGGTCAGTGTCCGGCACACAGATCATGCCCTCCTCGCCCTCTGCCACCGGCTCACGCGTCTCAGGGTTAAGCAGGACAATATCGTGCCCTGGTTGCGGGAAACCTGCCGAACCGGCGCGAATCGGCCGAAAAATACTTTGTGATAAATAGTAAGAGAACTCACTCATGCCAACCGCTTCATAAATATCCAGCCCAAAGCGCTCCCGCCATTGCGTCAGCACTTCGTCTGACAAATGCTCACCAGCACTCATAAAATGGCGCACACTAGGCACGTCGGCTTGGGTGGCATGGGTTTTTTGCAGCAACTGGCGGTAAATGGTCGGCACACCAATAAAAATAGTGGCGCCATGTTTGGCGATCAGTTCCAGCCATTTTTGCGCATCATTTTTCCCCTCATGCACAATCACGGTTTTGCCCAGATATAAAGGATCCATCAGGCCAGTGCCCAGCACATAGGTCCAGTTAAACTTGCCAGAATGCATGATGCGGTCTTGCATAGTTTCGCTATAGTTAAACCAGTATTGGGCAGCAGTTTGACGGCCCAGCAAGGCACGATGCGCATGCAGCACGCCTTTGGGATAGCCTGTGGTGCCCGAGGTATAGACCAGATAAGCGGCATCGTCACCACGTGTGGCATAAGCTGGGGCAACGGTTTGCACGGCAGCCAATGCTGTCTCCAGCGACAACACATTAAACACCGTCGAATCCGCCAGCTCGCCCTGCAATTGGGTCAATACGACATGCCTGAGGTGAGGGGTTTGTGCAATATTCTGCTGCATTTTGGCCGACATCCCGGCCCAGGCGGCGGCATCAGTCACCAGCACGACAGCACCGGAATCTTTCGCCAGATAAGCCACCTCTTCTGCAGTAAGCAACGTAGACGTTGGCACCGAAATCGCCCCCGTTTTCATGGTACCCAAAAAGGCCGTTGGATAATCCAGGCTATTAGGCAAACGGATCAGGACACGGTCACCCGGCGCCACACCCAAATCACGTAACACTTGAGCAAAACGGTCCGTACGGCTCGCCAGTTCGCCAAATGTGATGGTACTAGTGCCGAAGGTGTCATCTTCCACAATCATGGCGATTTCATCGGCTTTGGCCGTGCCTAAATGGCGGTCACTACAAGCGACCCCGATATTAAAAAACTCGGGAATCTCCCATTGCCATTGTGGATAAGGGGCTAACTGTGTCATGTTCAAACCTTTCCATTCACTCTGTGCATGCATGGTTTATGCGATGCTGATTTTGCATTTCTTTTGAAAATGCTTTTTCAAACTCTATAAATACGGCTAAATTCAGAATTTAGCGATGAAGTGCAAGGCGCACAGCGCACAGAAAGCGGAATGTACATAAAGTACATGAGCATTTCGAGCACTGCGCAACGCCGCAATTCGCGCTAAAAATGAATTTTTATAACAGAATGCCGTAGGGCCAGTTTTGGCGCACTACCTGCGCTGGCATCAACTGCAATACATGCAATGCAAATTCCATATCGCTGACTTTCAGTGCTCGCAAGGCATGCGCGCGCAGCAAGGTCTGCAAGGCCTTACCAAACATGGGCGGATCCAGCATTTCGCCATCGAACTTGATCGCCCCGCCCAGCAAGGCATCCGCTTCAATCGCCGCTTTTAAAATCGCCACCTTCTGGTTAATTTCAGTCGGTGACGGTGTATAAGCGGTTTTACACAAATGGATATGCCCGGGGTGAATCACTTGCTTACCGGTCAGGCCCATCGCGGCTTCCTGGCAAGCGTGCTTGTAGACCACACGCGACTCGTTATCCCCATGCAAATCCAGCCAGCGACGCACATCGTGTGGCTCAACAAACTTGTCTGGCATGATGTTACTGCCTATCAATGTTTCTACACCGCCAATCACGCCTTTACCGGCAATCCTGGCTTCAAAAATCAGCTGATTGATAAAGTAAAATAATTCTTCAATCCAGTGCTCTGGCGTAATGTGTATACCCAGCGCTTTGGAGAAGTCATGGATACCAAACACCACGTGTTTCACGGTGTCGTATTGCATCAATTCCGGCGCGATTTTGAGCGATTTCGGGTGCTCAATAATCGGCTGTATGGTGATGTGCGGATTGATACTGAGCAAAAAGCTCGACAGATCACGCACTTCGGCCGCGCCGTAAGACTCACCCGCCTTGGCCAGCATGACGACGTCGATATACTCGCCCATGTCGCGCACCAGTTTCATATCCTCTTCGTACTCATCAGTACGGAAAGAATTGGCACGAATGGCAATCGTCACGCGCTCATTGACCTTGCGCAGCTTGGGTAACTCCTGGCGCAGCAAGGTGCGGCTCATTTCTTTCTGCCGACAGCCGTCTTCCAGGTCAAAAATCAGCGTATGCGCATTAGTGAAATGCGCGTGCTTGACCATACGGTTAGCCGCCTGTTCCATGTCTTCATAAATGCCCAGGCTAGGCGCGTATTTCACTGGCGGGTAATACAACTGTATGCCTGGCCAGTAATCCCCCAACGCGCTGGCATCCAGTGCAATTGGCTCTTCTCCCATGTGCTGACTCATGCGGTTTCCTGTTCTGCCGTCGGTCGGCTCGCTCTTAATTTTTCAAGAATGGCGGCGGATTGCGCCATGCCGGGTTGTGGATTCACACCCTGTATCAAGTCCCAAAATACGTTATCTGGCAGCTCTAGCAAGGCATCAAGCTGCTCCATTTCGGCCAACGTTAACCCGCTAAAGTGGTCACTGACAAAGCGTTGCAACACAATGTCCAGCTCCAGCATGCCACGGCGGCAACGCCAGGCCAGGCGACGCTGCTCTGCTTCACGTAAAATTTCAGCATTCAACATATGTCGCTCCTATAACACCTTGATACCAAATATCTTTTTACCCGGTTTAGCTTCGCTGTGCGCTTTTGCCTTTTCAATCTTGAGATCTTTAATCGCCGCAATCGCCGCATTCGGATTGAGTTTTTTCGGGCACACATCGGTACAGTTCATGATGTTATGGCAGCGATACAAACGGTAAGGGTCTTCCAGATTCTCCAGGCGCGCGTCCTGCTCCTGGTCGCGGCTATCGGCAATAAAGCGGTAGGCCTGCATCAGTCCGGCCGGGCCGACAAACTTGTCCGGATTCCACCAGAAGCTCGGACAGGAAGTCGTACAAGCGCCGCACAAAATACATTCATACAAACCATCCAGCTTGGCGCGGTCTTCCGGGCTTTGCAGGCGCTCTGTTTCAGGTGGCGTGTCATGGTTTTGCAGGTAAGGCATCACTGAGTGATAGTTGTCAAAAAACTGCGTCATGTCGACCACCAGGTCACGAATCACCGGCAGGCCAGGCATAGGGCGTAACACCACCGGCTCTTGCAACTCACTGAGCTTGGTGATGCAGGCCAGACCATTTTTACCGTTGATATTCATGGCATCACTGCCACAGACGCCTTCACGGCAGGACTTACGCATGCTGAGCGACTCGTCCAGCTCTTTAATGCGCATCAGGGCATCCAGCAACATCTGGTCGCTGTCTTCCAGCGTGACATCGTAATCCTGCATATAGGGCTTTTTGTCTACGTCCGGGTTAAAGCGGTAGATAGAGAAACGCATATCAATACACCCTTTTCTTCAACTCAAATGGTTCAACCGTCAATGGCTGCAATCGCACTGGCTTATAAGCAAGCTTTTGCTCGTGGGCAAAATACAGCGAATGGCTGAGCCATTGTGCATCGTCACGTTCAGGATAATCTTCACGCGCATGCGCGCCACGGCTTTCCTGGCGAGCATGCGCCGCTTGCATGGTGGCCAGCGCCACTTGCATCAGGTTATCCAGTTCTAGCGCCTCTACACGGGCAGTGTTAAAGACTTTGCTTTTGTCAGTAATTCTTAAGTGCTGCGCTTGTTGGGCGACTTGTTTGATCGCATCTACACCCTGCTCCAGCAACTCAGGGAACCGGAACACGCCACAGTGTTTTTGCATGGTTTGGCGCATGGCCAGGCCGACTTCGGCTACTTTTTCACCAGCGCTCGAGCTCTCGAGTCGGTTCACACGTGCCAACGTGGCATCCGCGACATTGGCGGGTAAGGGTTTATGGGCTTTGTTGGCAGCAATATCGGTCGCCATTTTGTCGCCCGCGGCCTTGCCGAAAACAACCAGGTCGAGCAAAGAGTTCGAGCCTAAACGATTGGCGCCATGCACAGACACACAGGCACATTCACCCACGGCATATAAACCATTGACCACACGCTCAGACTGGCCATCGTGTACCACCACCTGGCCGTCGAGGTTCGTCGGAATGCCACCCATCATGTAATGCGCCGTTGGCACCACCGGGATAGGATCATTCGTCGGGTCTACCCCAGCAAAGGTTTTGGCAATTTCGCGAATGCCTGGCAGGCGTTTGCTGATGATGTCTTCGCCCAAATGATCCAGCTTGAGAAACACCGCATCTTTATGTTTGCCGATGCCACGGCCTTCTTTAATCTCCGTCGCCATGGCGCGCGACACCACGTCGCGGCTAGCGAGGTCTTTGGCACTTGGCGCATAACGCTCCATAAAGCGCTCGCCCTCGCTATTCACCAAGTAGCCACCTTCACCGCGCACGCCTTCGGTAATCAGCACCCCGGCATTCAATACACCGGTCGGGTGAAACTGCCAGAACTCCATATCCTGCAACGGCAAGCCAGCGCGTGCGGCCATGCCCAAACCATCGCCGGTATTGATATAAGCATTGGTGCTGGCCTGAAAAATACGGCCACCGCCGCCCGTCGCCAGCATGGTGGCTTTGGCGTGAATGACATGAATATCGCCGGTTTCAATTTCCAGCGCGATCACGCCCAGCACATCGCCGTCGCTATCGCGAATCAGGTCGAGCGCAAACCACTCGATCAAGAATTGGGTATTGGCTTTCACGTTACGCTGATACAAGGTATGCAACATGGCATGGCCGGTGCGGTCTGCCACGGCACAGGTACGCGAAATCGGTGTTTCGCCAAAATTGCGCGTCATGCCGCCAAACGGACGCTGAAAAATACGGCCGTTTTCCAGGCGATCAAACGGCATACCAAAATGCTCCAGCTCGATAATCGCCTTGGCCGCATTGCGGCACATAAACTCAATCGCATCCTGGTCGCCCAGGTAATCCGAGCCCTTGATGGTGTCATACATATGCCACAGCCAATTATCGTCAGACACATTGCCTAAGGCTGCTGCAATCCCACCTTGCGCCGCCACCGTGTGTGAGCGGGTTGGAAACACCTTGGACAACACGGCCACATCGGCACCGGACTCGGCCAGTTGCAGTGCAGCACGCAAGCCTGCGCCGCCGCCGCCGATAATGACGGCATCTACCTGATGATGCTGGAGTTTGCTTGCCTCTGTCATATTGGCTGTATTGGTCATGCCACTCACCTTAAAAATCCATTCCAAATAAAATCCACAACACCGCTAGCGCATTGCCCCATACGGCAATATTCACCAGCCATTGCAACACCGCCCGAATACCCAAGTGCGGTACGTAATCACGCAATACATCACGCACCCCTAACCAGGCATGCAACAGCATGCAGGCAAAAAACCATAGCGTGAGCAGGCGCCACCACAGTGGCGCAAACAAGGCTTGCCACTCACTAAAATTCTGTGGAGATAACCACATCACACGCAACCACAACAACAGCAACACCACCGCCATCGACAGCGCACACAAGCGCTGTGTCAGCCAACGCCGCATGCCAGGATATTTGGCCGTCAGTAACTCAAACAACATGGCGGCCCCTCTACCAAATCGCCCAGATCACAAACACCATGGTGCCTGCGACCAGCCATAACACCACACGGCTGGAGAAGCGCGCTTTTTGCAAGGTCGTCATCCAGTGCACATCCATCGCCAGGTGGCGGATACCGGCATAAAAATGATGAAAAAATGCACAGGCCAACACGGTGATCAGCAGCTTGACCGGCCATTGCTGAAATTGCGTGGCCACGGCTGCATACCCTTGTGCGCTGGACAAGGACAAATACAAGGCCCATAACAACAGCGGCTGAATCAAAAACAGCACCACACCGCTGGCGCGGTGCAAAATGGACACCACCGCATTGACCGGCAAGCGGATCGTGAATAAATCCAGATTCTTCGGGCGTTGTTTTTTTTGCTTCTTTACGATCATGCTAAATGCTCTTACTCGCCTGCATTGGCCGCACGCGCAACGGCGCCAGCCACGTATTCCATCAAACGTGGATCAAATGGTTTAGGGATAATGTAGTCTTTACCAAACGATAATGACTGTAACTGGTAGGCCTCCAGCACCTGCGCAGGTACTGGCTCGCGCGCTAACTGGCTCAGCGCTTTGGCAGCTGCGACTTTCATCTGCTCGGTAATCTGTTTGGCCTGTGCGTCCAGCGCGCCACGGAACAGATAAGGGAAACACAAGGCATTATTGACCTGGTTAGGGAAGTCGCTGCGGCCGGTGGCCATAATCACGTCATCGCGCAAGGCAAAGACCTGGCTGGGTAAAATTTCGGGATCAGGATTCGCTAAAGCAAAAATCACCGGCTTGGCTGCCATGCTGCTTACTAATGCTGGCGGCAAGCCATTTTTGGCAGAGACACCAATAAACACATCGGCCCCCTGCATGGCATCTGCCAGCGTTTTGACACTGCCAGCTGCAATCGCCAGTTCACGGTTGTTATCATGCAAATCATCGCGGCTTGTATCCAGCACGCCTTTGCGATCGACCATAGTGATATTGTTCGCGCCCATTAACTTGAGCAATTTGGCACACGAACAACCCGCTGCACCTGCGCCTAAAAACACAATCTTGGCGCGGGGCAACGTTTTGCCTTGGAGATCAAGTGCGTTCAACAAAGCAGCGGCCACGATCACAGCGGTGCCATGCTGATCGTCATGAAACACCGGGATGTCCAGACGTTTTTTCAATTCATTTTCAATATAAAAACAGTGCGGCGCAGCAATGTCTTCGAGGTTAATGCCGCCAAAGGTTGGCGCAATATTGACCACCGTCTGGATAAACTCGTCCGGCGTCGCAGCATTCACCTCAATATCAAACACATCAATATCCGCAAAGCGCTTAAACAACACACCCTTGCCTTCCATCACTGGCTTGCCAGCCAGCGCCCCAACATTACCCAACCCTAGCACCGCAGTACCATCGGTAATCACCGCCACTAAATTACCTTTATTGGTATATTTATAGGCATTGGCCGGATCCGCCTCAATCTCACGTACCGGCTCGGCCACGCCGGGCGTATAGGCCAGTGATAAATCCTGCTGTGTCGCACAAGGCTTGGACGACTCCACGCTCAGTTTGCCCGGCTTGGGAAACTGGTGGTAATCCAGCGCGCGTTGCTTTAAATCGTCCATTTGTGACCTCTTTCTTTTATTGCACCAGCCTTGTGTTCCAACAAGACTTTTCAAAATGCATTTTGGCTAGGCGGACAAGCGCAGACAGTACGATCAGTACGGCAAGCGAAGTCCAACAACGCGAAAATGCGTTTTCAAAAGTCGCCCTATTCCAATTCGCTCATATAGTGGTGATCGTCTGTCAGACACAAGCCCAAACGCCACTCCATCGGCTTATCGCCATAAGTAAATGACACACGCTCAATGCTTAATAATGGATAACCTTCTTTCAAGCCCAGCGCTTTAGCCACCTCGGCATCGGCAGCCACGGCTTTGATGCGCTCTTCGGCGCGGATCATGCGCACGCCAAACTGCGACTCATACATGCTATACATCGAGCCATTGCTTTCTTCCACTTTGGCGCGGTTCAACCCTTTAAAGGGCGCTGCGGGCACAATAATGTGGTCATAAATCAATGGCCGCCCGGAAAAAGTCAGCAAGCGTTTGACGTCTATGGTGGTCGCGCCTGCTTTGATTTCCAGCACCTTACCGATATGTACACTGGCCTTGCTCTTCACGCAGGAAAGAAACTCATTTTGCAACTGTTCTTTCTGCCCACTTTCTGCCGTTAAACGCAAAAAGCGCAATCTGACATCATCCTGGTTATGCGTGGCTACAAAGGTCCCCTTGCCTTGACGGCGGATCAGGATATTCTCCGTCGCTAGGCTATCAATCGCCTTACGCACCGTGCCCTGACTGACCTTATAACGCTGGGCGAGATCAATTTCACTTGGAATCATATCCCCAGGACGCCACTCCCCACCGATCAGACTTTGCGTAATCAGCACTTTGATCTGGTCATACAGCGGCCTATAACTTGGCGACCCTAACTGCTTATCCATAGATTCGACTCCGTTCATGATTGGCACCATTTAATTGCACCTGAAATAAGTTTTTTTAATTTATATCACAGGGTGTTTTTATTGTCCACTATTTTATATCTTATATAAGACATAAGATATTTGTTGACACAGTTTTTTTATTCATGAATAATGAATCTAATTTCTTGCCGCAACAAAGGAAACCCCATGTCATATGCACTCAGACCCAGACGCTCGATGCTATACGTTCCCGGCTGTAACCAGCATTATCTGGAACGTGCACGTACGCTTGCGGCCGACTCTGTCATCCTTGACCTGGGCGACCCTATTCTGGTCGATGCCAAAATCCAGTCACGCCATAATGTGGTCCATGCAGTCAAAGAAGGCGGCTATGGCAAAAGAGAAGTCGTGGTGCGCGTCAATGACCTGCACTCCATCTGGGGGCATGACGACATCGCAGCCGTTGCCAATATTGGCGCCGATGCCATATTGTTCCCGAATATCGAGTCGCGCGAAGACGTGTTACAGGCGCAACAACTATTAGACGATGCGGGCGGCAAAGACGTGCCCATGATGGTGATGATAGAAAGTCCGCTGGCCGTATTGAACGCCAAGGAAATCGCTGCGGCCTCTGACCGCGTGATCTGTATGGTGATGGCGACCTCCGACCTGATTTCACAACTACACGCCCGCGTGACGCATGAGCGCTCAGCCATTCTCACCTCATTATCCCTGGTGATATTGGCCGCCCGTGCTTATGGCAAAGGCGTGATTGACGGCATCACCTCAGACTTTAAAAACATGCATTCGTTTGAATATGCCTGCCGCATTGGTCGCGACATCGGCATGGACGGTAAATCTCTGGTGCATCCGGCGCAAATTGCCTACTGCAATGACGCCTACACGCCGCAGCGCGCAGAAGTTGAGCATGCACGGCTGATTATCAAAGCCCTCAAAGAAGCCAATGAAGGTGGCCGGGGCACGGTGGTGGTGAATGACAAATTGGTCGAACATCACCATATCAAAGCCGCACAACGCTTGATTCAACTGGCTGCGGCCATTGCCGAGCTGGAAGAAGAGTTCATATAAAGGAGTTGAACATGAGCACAAAAATCAACACCGGACGCTTTTTTGAACACTTTGTACTGGGTGAAACCATCCAGCACGCCACGCCACGCACGATCACCTCAGGTGATACCGCGCTGTATATCGCACTCACTGGCGCGCGCAACCCGCTGCATTGCAGCGAGCCACTTGCCAAATCATTGGGCTACCCGCAAGCACCGATCGATGACTTGCTGGCGTTTCATATTGCCTTTGGCAAAACCGTGCCGGATATTTCCGTCAACGCCGTGGCCAACCTGGGTTACGCCGATGTGCGCTTTATACAGCCGGTTTACGTCGGCGACACGCTCACCACCGCCAGTGAAGTGATTGGCCTGAAACAGAATTCTAACGGCAAGAGTGGCGTGGTCTGGGTACGCTCCACCACCCTCAACCAGCACCAACAACCGGTGCTGAGCTGGGTGCGCTGGGTGATGGTGCACAAAAAGAACCAGGAAGCCCCGGCACCAGAAACAGTGATTCCTGAGCTGCCGGAGTTTGTGAGCGCAGAATCATTAGCGATTCCAGCCAACTTTAAACTGAATAGCAGCCTGGGCACAGCGACTGGTGGCAAATACTGGTGGGATGACTACGAAGTGGATGAATGCATGCGCCACCCGTCTGGCCTGACCATCAATGAAAGTGACCATACCATGGCGACGCATTTGTACCAGAACAATGCGCGCCTGCACTTTGATGCACACCTGATGAAAAGCACGCCGCAAGGCCAGTGCCTGGTTTATGGTGGTGTGGTGATTTCGGCCTGCCGCGCCTTGAGTTACGAAGGTCTGGAAAATGCCATCGCTATCGTGGCGATTAATGGCGGCACACATGCCAATCCGAGCTATGCCGGAGACACTATTTACTGCATGACCAAGGTTCTGGATAAATGGTCCCTACCCAACCCGGAGCTGGGCGCCCTGCGCTTGCGTATGGTAGGTGTTAAAAATATGCCGCCAGCGACCCTGGAAAACATCAAAACCACACAGGGTTACCACCCGCATGTGGTGCTCGATCTCGACTATACCGTTCTTATTCCACGCAAAGGAAACTAAACATGGCTGTTCATCCAAATCAGGCACTCTTTGGCGGTGAAAAACCGTTTCCGGTGATCCCGGCCTGTGAACATTTTGCTGGTAGCGAAAAGCTCATTCTGAAAGCCCTGTCCTTACAAAATCCGGCCACGCCTAACGGTGTAGGCCCGGTGTTTGATATTACCTGCGATTGCGAAGACGGCGCGGCCAGCGGCCAGGAGCAAGCACATGCCGAGATGATCGTGCGCATACTGAACTCCGAGGCCAACCAATACAACATGGCCGGTGCGCGCATTCATGACTACACGCATCCGCACTGGAAAAAAGACATTGATATTTTAGTTGGTGGCGCCGGTGAAGTGCTGAGCTATATCACCATTCCAAAATGCACAGACATCGCACAAGCGCGTGAAATGATTAGCTACATTCAGCACGTGGCGAAACAGCATGGCATCACGCGTGAAATCCCGGTGCATATCCTGATTGAAACGCACGGCGCCCTTAGGCAAGTACATGACATTGCGCAACTGCCCTGGTTGCAGGTGCTGGATTTCGGCCTGATGGACTTTGTCAGCGCACACCATGGCGCGATCCCGGCCACAGCCATGCGCAGCCCTGGCCAGTTTGACCACCGCTTGCTGGCACGCGCCAAAACCGAAGTGGTGTCAGCCGCGCTCGCCAATGGCGTGGTGCCTGCACACAACGTGACGCTGGACTTGAAAAATGTAGAAGTCACTTATAGCGATGCCTTCCGCGCCCGCAATGAATTTGGCTTTATGCGCATGTGGAGTATTTACCCCACGCAGATCCAGGCCATTGTCGATGCCATGAAACCTAATTTTGATGAAGTCACCGACGCCGCCAATATTTTGCTGGCTGCACAAGCCGCTGACTGGGGCCCGATTCAGTACGCCGGTGAATTGCATGACCGTGCGACCTATCGTTACTTCTGGGAAGTGTTGCAAAAAGCCAAGCAAACCGGCGTCACCATGCCGGAAGATGCGGAACACGCTTTCTTTTAATATGTAGCCACAGAGGTCACAGAGTACACAGAGAAAACCTGAGTTTTTTACTCAGTTTATGAGCACTCAATCCGTCTTGTATGACTCTCTCTGTGAACTCTGTGTTCTCTGTGGAAAAAATAAGGATTCAAATATGCAACAAATGACTTCAGCAGGCGCACGCTTTCGCGCAGCACTCGCCGCCGAAAAACCATTGCAAATCATAGGCGCGATCAACGCCTACCATGCCATGCTGGCCACACAATCCGGGTTTAAAGCCATCTATTTATCTGGTGGCGGCGTGGCGGCGGGCTCTTTAGGACTGCCAGATCTGGGCATTTCCGGCCTGGAAGATGTACTGGTCGATGTGCGCCGAATTACTGATGCCGTAGATACACCATTACTGGTGGACATTGATACCGGCTTTGGTGGTGCTTTTAATATTGCGCGCACCATTAAGAGCGTTGCCAAGGCAGGCGCCGCCGCCGTGCATATTGAAGACCAGGTCAGCGCCAAGCGCTGTGGCCACCGCCCAAACAAAGCGATTGTGAGCCTGGATGAAATGGTAGACCGCGTCAAAGCGGCCGTCGACGCCAAACCTGATGATGATTTCGTCGTTATGGCGCGGACAGATGCGCTGGCCGTCGAAGGCTTGCAATCTGCCATAGACCGCGCCTGCGCTTGTGTGGAAGCCGGTGCCGACATGATTTTCCCTGAGGCAATGACAGACCTCATTATGTACCAGCAGTTTGTCGACGCCGTCAAAGTACCCGTATTGGCAAATATTACCGAGTTCGGCGCTACACCTTTATTTACAGTGGACGAACTGGCCACGGCTGGTGTGGGCATGGTGCTGTATCCATTATCGGCTTTCCGTGCCATGAACCAGGCAGCGCTTAAAGTGTATCAAGGCGTGCGCAAAGACGGCAGCCAGAAAAATGTACTGGACTTGATGCAAACGCGTGCCGATCTTTACGAGCACCTCGGTTACCACGCTTTTGAACAGAAACTAGACGCGCTCTTTAGCAAATAAATACACGCGAACCAAATAAACGCGCGACATGAAACAAGGAGGTTTGTTATGAACACCACCACAGATTCAACCATACCCGCCACCGAAGCCCCTAAACGCAAAAAAGGCGTTGCGCTAGCGGGTGTGGCTGCAGGCACCACGGCTATTTGCACCGTGGGCCATAGCGGTAATGACCTGCATTACCGTGGTTACGATATCCTTGAACTGGCTAAACATGCCACTTTCGAAGAAGTCGCTTATTTGCTGATATACGGCGAGTTGCCCACCCAACCACAACTCTCCGCTTATCACCAAAAGCTCAAAAAGCTACGCGGCCTGCCCAGTGCACTTAAAGCCGTACTGGAACAGATTCCTGCCAATGCGCATCCCATGGATGTGATGCGCACGGGTTGCTCTATGTTGGGCACACTGGAGCCAGAAGCGGTTGACCGCAACACCGCTGGCGCACAGGCATTGGGTGACCGCCTGATTGCCTGCTTTGGCTCCATCCTCATTTACTGGTACCAGTTTAGCCACCGTGGCGTCCGTATTGAGGTAGAAACCGATGATGACTGTATCGCGGCACACTTTCTGCACATATTGCACGGCAAAAAACCGTCTGCGCTGCATATCAAGGCCATGAACACCTCACTGGTGTTATATGCCGAGCATGAATTTAACGCCTCCACGTTTACGTCACGTGTGATTGCGGGCACCTTATCCGACCTATACTCCTGCATCACGGGCGCCATTGGTGCCTTGCGCGGCCCCAAACACGGCGGTGCCAACGAGGCAGCGATGGAAATTATTGAGCGCTACCAGACGCCAGACGAAGCTGAAGCCGACATCATGGCACGCATGGCACGCAAAGAAATCATTATTGGCTTTGGTCACCCAGTCTATACCATTGCCGACCCGCGTAATGAGTCCATCAAAGCGGTCAGCAAGTCACTGTGTGAAGATGCGGGCAATATGAAGCTGTTTGATATCTCGGCCCGCATTGAGGAAACCATGTGGCGCGAGAAAAAAATGTTCCCTAACCTGGACTGGTACAGTGCCTCCAGCTATCACATGATGGGTATTCCTACGGGCATGTTCACGCCTATCTTCGTCATTTCACGCACCACCGGCTGGGTGGCGCATGCGATTGAACAACGCATAGATAACAAAATTATTCGTCCTAATGCCGAATATAACGGGCCAGATAACAGGCCATTTGTGCCGCTAGAAAAACGTTAACTTAGTCTAGCCACAGAGGACACAGAGACCACAGAGGATTTTTTTCTTCGACCTTCTCTGTGCACTCTGTGTCCTCTGTGGCTTAAATTTTTACTTGAAAGAAACACATTATGTCCGCCCATATTTCTAACGTCCGCCCCGATCCAGATCAAGTGATTGTGGATATTGCCAACTACGTCGCAGATTTTGAGATCAACTCCAGCGAAGCCTACGACACCGCCCGTAACTGCCTAATGGATACCCTGGGCTGTGGTTTCGAAGCACTGGACTACCCAGCCTGCACCAAATTGCTGGGACCAGTGATTGCCGGGACAGTGGTACCAAATGGCGCCAAAGTGCCTGGAACATCCTATCAGCTAGACCCCATCCTCGCTGCTTTCAATATTGGCGCCATGATCCGCTGGCTGGACTTTAACGACACCTGGCTGGCGGCCGAATGGGGTCACCCATCTGACAACCTGGGCGGCATCCTCGCCTCAGCAGACTACATGTCACGTAAAAACGTTGCTGAAGGTAAAGCACCGCTGACGATGAAGGATGTGCTGACGGCCATGATCAAGGCCCATGAAATTCAAGGCGTGCTGGCACTCGAAAATAGCTTTAACCGGGTTGGCCTCGACCATGTGATTCTGGTAAAGATCGCTTCGACCGCAGTCGTCACCAAATTATTGGGTGGCAACAGGCAAGATATCATTAATGCCGTCTCTAACGCGTTTGTAGACGGTCAAAGCCTGCGTACCTATCGCCATAGCCCGAACACAGGCTCACGCAAGTCCTGGGCAGCGGGTGATGCCACCTCACGTGCAGTCCGCCTGGCCTGGATGACCTTACAGGGTGAAATGGGCTATCCAAGCGCCTTAACGGCAAAAACCTGGGGCTTTTATGATGTGCTGTTCAAAGGCAATGCGTTCAAGTTCCAGCGCCCTTATGGCAGCTATGTGATGGAACAAGTGTTGTTCAAAATCTCCTTCCCGGCCGAGTTTCATGCGCAAACGGCGGTGGAGTGTGCGTTCCAGTTGAACCATGAAGTGGGCAAGCGCCTGCAAACATTGGATGACATTGCCAATATTGAAAAAATCGTGATTACCACCCATGAATCAGCGATTCGCATTATCGACAAAACCGGCCCAATGAACAACCCGGCTGATCGTGACCACTGTATTCAATATATGGCGGCAGTCGGTTTGCTCAAAGGCAACCTGACCGCACTGGATTATGAGGATGAAGCCGCTGCAGACCCACGCATTGATGCCTTGCGCGAAAAAATGGCTTGCGTCGAGAAAGCGGAATACACGCGCGACTACTTGGATCCAGAAAAACGCTCGATTGCCAATGCCATCCAGATTTTCTTTAAAGATGGCTCACAGTCCAGCAATATCGCCGTGGAATACCCGATTGGTCACCGCCGCCGTCGTGGCGAAGGCATTCCGGAGCTGGTGAAGAAATTCAAGGTGAATTTGGCGCGCCGTTTTGATGCAGGCAAACAGGCTGAGATTCTGGCCTTATGCCAGGATCAGGCAAAACTGGAAGCGACTTCAGTCAACCAGTTTGTAGATATGCTGATGGTGTAAACATAGCTGGCACAAACCTAATGGTGTACGCAGTCTAGCGGCTGCGTACACAGTTCAAATTAGAAACTTTCGCGCATGTAAACAATTGGTGTTTTATAAATACCAAACGTTGCGCGTGCAACAGGATCGACGGCCCCCAACCAGGGCAGCACACCGCTAATGGCGGGCACTTCTAATGGCGTGATACAGGTCTTGTCTGCGCTGGCTGCCGTACCAAGATTCACCTCCATATCCACACTGCCAGTATTCGGCATGCCATTTGATGCCACACCTGGCGCACTGAGCCGTAGGCCTAACAAACCGCGATTCATGCCTGCAGTGGCCGACAGGTTTGTTTCACAAGCGGTTAAATTGCCTTTGTAATTTTTAAGTACCACGCTTAAAGGTGGTACAACCGTACAGCTATCCGCCAGGTTTCTCACGTAGGCCAGCCCATTCCAGTATTGCGCTTCTAGCTGCACAGGCAAAGGCAAAAGCTCCGAACCATGTGCGTTGTATAACATCAGTTTGCCGTAACGATAGGCCAGGTTAGACGCGAGCAGCGTTTGTATTGAAGAGACCAATACGCCCGCCTCGGCATATTGCGGCTGCGCATAAATACTCATGCTCTGCGGTGTCACTGGCGCCGTCGGGCGGTCAATATATTGTTTGGCAGTGACCGTTGCAACACCTGCATTCCAGCTACCACTCAATGGCAGCGGTGCCGAACTCAACCTGTGTGAAGCGCCCACCTGCGGTGATAGCGAAAAGTGGTAATTATTGACGTTTAACAGATCGAAGATTGCCGAGAATGGCCCGGTAAAATTTCGGGTGGTGTTATTACCCGCACTCTGTGCAGTGAGGGTGAATGTCGTGGTGATTCCTGGCAAGGTGCTGCTATCCTGGCCAAAATATGAAAAGGTGCCGCAGCTATTGGTGCTGGTGCTCACAGAACTGACCATCAAATGGTCTGGCACAAAGCGGCCTATATAAACATTGCTGCTCGGTAGATAACCAAAAGCACATGCCTGCTTACTCCCGGCAGTAAACCCTGTTGTGCAATCGCCAACACTGGCATCGACAAGGGTAAACGTATCATCGTAAATACCCAGCGCATTAAATTTAAAATAGCCAACTTCATCATAAGTAAAATCTGTGCCCGTACTGACACCGTTATTCGCTATGCCAAACACACCTGACAAGGCGCCAGTACGTACGGCACCCGCATGCGCGCTGATCAGGTTATTATCAATTTTGGCGGTGCCATTGTAGTTAGATAACCCAGTCGTGACCGTCATCTCGAACTTGCCACTGCCAGCTTTAATCACCGGGAGATTGTTGGTACTGGTGCCATTGACCAGATCCGCATTGGCATTGCTGGAACTCATATTGTTAAAACTGGCGGGCCGTACAGCAAAATTATCCGTCGACAATGACACCTGCTGCATGGCGCTGGTGTCAGTCACCTGGCAACGTACATTTTTATAAGCGTTGGTCATGGTGGCAGTAATACTTTTACGGCCAGCGTTGGCATTGCTAAAAGTGATATTTTGCGTCGCAATGGCCGTTCTGGCGCCACCACAGTTTTGATTGATTAACACTGCAGGGTCACCACAATCGACCCACTTCACCTCAACCGTTTTATTGGCCTCGCCCACTGCAACCAAATCGGTATTCACACTATTATCTGCGGACAGTGCGATTACATCGACATTAAACGCGCTATTGGCGACCTGTGTGTATAAATGACCACTGGCGGCATTTTGGTTGGTGACGGATGGATCTATGCAGTTAAATTTAGCCGCAGGGATAGAACATTTTCGTACGGTATATCCGAATGGATTGAACACACAAGAGCTCTGTGAACAGGTACCACTGCTGGCGCAGCAAACCCCACCTGTACTTGAGTTGAACTCCATCTTGATTGCCCAAATATTGTTGGCGCTGCTTTTTGCACAGCCGCTAATCCTGCCGTAGTTATCAATACCACCGGTCACGGTGACCGAGTTATTAATCACAGACTGGCTATCAATAAAAACATTGTTATTGATCGAGGCAGTCAACGCGTTTGTATTCGTCACCTGTACGCTGCCATTAATGGTCGAACCGCTATACAAAGAGATGTGTGAGTCAATGTCAGAGCGTACATTCACGTTGCCGTGAACAACCGTCTGGTAAATGGCCATACTCGCATGTATCAAGCCCGCAGCAGTCACGCTGACATCACCGTACACGGTCGTGCCACTGCCTAATGCAAGGTAACCCGCCTGCACATTTATAGACCCATAATAGCTACTGTATTGTGAAGAGCCTCCATCCAGGTTGCCGACATTCACATAACCCGATAAAGCATTGCCTTGGCCATTGACAAACATATAACAGCCATCACAACTTACCCCACTGGTAATCGTGTTAAAGCCGACGAGGTTAAGACTGCCTGTGGTTGTACTCAGCATGCCATTAACCGCCACGGCGCGTGAGAGCGTTACCGGGCCGGTCCTGCCCGCAACATTGCCATTCACTACCGCATCTTGCGCCATAAAAATAGCGCCAAAACCACTGCTGACGACATCCCCTTGTATCGTCCCCGCAGCGTTAATCGAGCCATTTGAAATCAGCAAATTGCCACGAATGTATGAGGCGCCATACACTGTCACCGCATTCATACCCGCACTGATTGTGGCATATAAGGTGGTTGCGTTAAGTGTCACAGTACCATTGCTGTAAAACGTCACATTGGCTGATTGCGCTGCACTGCCTATTCTGTAAGTGCCGATATTCAAGACACCATTGACAGTCACACTCACATTACCGATATCAAGAAACTGCACCTGGTCTTGAATATTGATGAAACCGGTACACGTATAAATGCCAGCGCTCCCACTACAACCAGGCGGCATGGGCGCACCTGGTACAGCTGGAAATGAATACATGGCATAGGCAGGTGTAATCATGAATAACAGGAGAAAACCGAGCAGGCACTGAATGAATCGAACACGGTAAAACCAGGATGCATTTTTCAACGCACTGCCGGTGACATACATAAACAAGAAAACTCAACACAAACATTAGTTAACTTATTTTACCAACATTAAACCTGATTCATATCAACAAACCATAAATTAATTAACAAATATTAAAATCACACAAGAAGTTGTTTAGCCCTCATTCTAAAAACAAAGTGCGAAAAATAAAAAAAGCGACCCGAAGGTCGCTTTTTTGAGTGACACCAGCAATTAGTCAGTAATCAGTTTTTGCTGAGACAACAAGTTATTAATAATGGCTGCATCAGAGGTTTGGCCTGTGGTCAGATCCACACCACTCAGTACAATCTGCTGCGTTGTATTACCACTGCTAAAGCTGCCAGACACATTGTGCGCATCGGTTGCGAAACCACCATTAGAACTGATATGGATGATGGTATCGCTGCCAGATTTTTCAAAGTGCAGGTAGTTCACCAGATTGCCCGCATTCTCGCCTTGCAGCAAGTCACGTACATCCAGAATATCGCCACCTTGGCTGACAGAGCTCTTATCGAAATTATTGATCGTGTCACGTGCCACACTGCCATTGACCAGAGCATCATCACCACGATCCCACTTGAATACGTCTACGCCAGCGCCACCAGTCAGGGTATCGTTGCCTTTACCACCAATCAGGATGTCGTTGCCATCGCCGCCATTGAGCTTATCGTTACCAGCACCACCACGCAGGATGTCATTACCAGCACCACCATTCAGCGTATCGTTGCCTGCATAGCCGTAGATAATATCATTGCCGGAAGTACCATTCACAGTATTGTCAGCGCTATCGCCGCTGATAATTGGCGTGCCTTTATTGCTGTTCAACAAGTCAATGTTGATCAGGTTAGAGGCTGATTCGCTATCCTGCAAGCCAGTGCTGTCCACTGCTGTGATCTTGAAGTTCTGGAACAGACTCAAATCAACAGCCTGTTCATTGGTTTTAACTGTAGATAAGAACTCGTTGATCGCGAGGTTATCTACGGTACCACCATCTGCTGCAGTAATGACCATTTTTCCGTTAGCGCCAATCAAGCCAAGGAAGCCACTGCTTTGCGTGTAGCTAACATTCAATCCGAGCTCATTCGCAACCGCTTGTGAATAGGTCAGGTAAGCCGTACCCAAGGTCACACCAATCAATGTGTTGTAAGCGATCGTTACAGAACTGATGTTGTTGTTCACATCACTGGCGGT
The DNA here is from genome assembly GCF_015354345.1 of Methylophilus sp. 14. Classification (GTDB taxonomy): domain Bacteria; phylum Pseudomonadota; class Gammaproteobacteria; order Burkholderiales; family Methylophilaceae; genus Methylophilus. The sequence continues at coordinate 539,205 of NZ_JADKYS010000003.1, forward strand.
GAATGCCTGGCGGCTGGAGAAGTTGAGCAGATCAACATTCAACAAGCCTGGCAAGGTCAACAAGCCAGCGGCACCCATACCATTGGTGACTTCTGGTGCCACTTGTGGGATAGAGGTTATTTGCTTAGCCACATTCACAGTCAATGTTGCAGAGCTGGTATCACCATCATTGTCGCTTAATGTGTAATTAAACGAGCTGGTGCCAGAAACACTGGTGTTTTTCGGTGTGAATGAGAATGAACCGTCATCCATATCCACCAACAATGAGCCTTTGCTGGTTGTAATCGTCAGCTTATGACTAGTTGCATCATACGTACTGTTATTGGTACCAGTCACGGTAATAGCACCAGTCGATGAGTTGAAGGTATAAGTAGAGCCATCCACTGCAATCGACTTCACATAACCACCATCTGCACCAAAGCCGCCACCGGACAACAGACTGCCAGTAATCGGACTGCTGACTGTCTCATTCAAGACAGAATCCAGTTGGTCGAATGAATTGACACGCACACCATCGGTATTCACACCCGTTTGACCGTCATAAGCAATCGGATTCAACTCAGTATTTGAAGTCACACCGGAACCGATACCAATCGAGTAAGACTTAATATGGTTGTTATTCAGGAAAGTAATCCACTTAGCCTCTTCAGCCTGTTGAATACCAGCATCAGAATCGCTATTTCTGGACTCTGTACCAGTCAAGCTACCCACACCACCCACACCACGGTTAGGCTGGCCATCTGTAAAGAAGTAAGACACATTTTGTGCATTATCCAGCTTACCGGATGTATCGAACGCATTCATGGCTGTATTCAACGCTGAGTCGTAGTTGGTATTACCATTTGCTGACAGGTTGTTCAGATATGCCTTGGCTTCAGCAACAGTCAACCAGGTGCTGCCTAACTGTCTGGTTTGATCCAAACCAGCAAACACTACCAACGACACCTTCACATCACCCATGTCATCGTATTTATCCAGCAGGGTTTTAATCGACTGAATAGCACTCGCCAAACGCGTCTGATTATTCACACCATCAGTGGTCGTCATACTGCCAGAAATATCCAACGTAATCATCAGGTTGGTGTTGGCAGTGTTAGTTGCCGTCACCGTCTGGTTAGTCGCCGTTGGCGCATCATCTGCAACATTGACAGTGATAGAACCTTTAGTCGTGCTATCGGCATCATTGGCGTTCACACCAAACTTCAGTGCTAGGGTGTCTTCCTGGCCGGCGATCGGATGATCAATCGGGCCAGACAACTGCACCGCATAATCGCCTTTGCTGTCGATGGTCACACGAATGACTTCCTTACCATTGGCAGAACCAATAAGTGTGCCTGTATTATTACCAGACCATGTGATAGTCACGCCACCTGAGGTGTAGGTCGTTGTTGGCTCGGTCAGTGTCACACTCTTCAAGTCGCCATTCGGATCAGAAATCCCCATGGACCCGGTAGCGATGACATTAGAGGGGCCAGAATCCAGCAAGCCATGTGGCAATCCGTCTTCAGACACGCTTGCAGATGCATTTGTTGTGACAAATACAGGTGACTGGTTCAGTGTGTAAGCATAGTTATCGCTTGGCACACTGATGTTACCTGCGTTGTCAGTAGCGGTGACTGTGTAGTTATGCAGGCCTTTGCTAATGTCGGTAGTCGGTGTGAATGTCCATTTGCCATCTTTATCAGCCACCGCAGTACCAACTTTAGTCGCGCCATCATAGATAGTCACAGTACTGCCAGCCTCGGCCTTACCTGTTAAGGTTGGAGTAGCATCATCAGCCACGCCACCATTACCGACATTACCTTTCACTGCACCGAAGTCATCGTAGATGTTATCGATGGTTGGTTTATTTGGCGCAACAATGTCCACAACATAGCTCAATTGCGTAGTTGCTGTACCTACGTTACCAGCGGTATCTGTAGTCGAGACTTTAGCATCAATCGTTTTGTCAGAATCAGCCACCAATTCGGAACCAGGTACGCTAACGACAAAGCCTAACTTACCATCAGTACGGGTAATCACAGTCGTGTTGTAATCTTTACCGTTGATGGTCACCACCACTGGATCACCCAGTTTGGCTTCACCACCGACAGTACCTGTCACCGGTTGATTCACCCCTGGCTGAGATTCAGCGATATTGATAATACCGTCACCGCCGAAGTTAGCATCCAGCGCAATAGTTGCCACTGGTGGAGTCAAATCAAGGCTATATGTCAACTGAGTAGTTTGGCTTGCTGTGTTACCAGCATTGTCGGTCACAGTCACTTTCGCATCGATAGTCTTGTCTGGATCAGCTGCCAGTTCGTTACCAGCCACATTGACGCTGAAGCCCAACTTGCCATCAGTACGGGTAATTACTGTCGTGTTGTAGTCTTTACCGTTAATGGTCACGACCACTGGATCACCTACTTTAGCGTCACCGCCAACAGTACCAGTCACTGGCGTAATGGAAGTCGCTTTTGCTTCTTCAATGTTGATGATGCCATCACCACCAAAGTTAGCGTCCAAAGCAATCTCAGCTTTAGGAGGCGTCAGGTCTAGGCTGTATGTCAGCTGGGTAGACTGGCTCGCTGTGTTACCAGCGTTGTCAGTCACAGTCACTTTTGCATCGATGGTCTTGTCTGGATCAGCTGCCAGTTCGTTACCAGCCACATTGACGCTGAAGCCCAACTTGCCGTCAGCACGCGTAATTACTGTCGTGCTGTAGTCTTTACCGTTAATGGTCACGACCACTGGATCACCTACTTTAGCGTCACCGCCAACAGTACCAGTCACTGGCGTAATCGAAGTCGCTTTCGCTTCTTCAATGTTGATGATGCCATCACCACCGAAGTTGGCGTCCAACGCGATTGTCGCCACTGGCGGTGTCAGGTCCAGGCTGTAAGTCAGCTGGGTAGACTGGCTTGCTGTGTTACCAGCGTTGTCAGTCACAGTCACTTTTGCATCGATGGTCTTGTCTGGGTCAGCTGCCAGTTCGTTACCAGCCACATTGACGCTGAAGCCCAACTTGCCGTCAGCACGCGTAATTACTGTCGTGCTGTAGTCTTTACCGTTAATGGTCACGACCACTGGATCACCTACTTTAGCGTCACCGCCAACAGTACCAGTCACTGGC
>NZ_JADKYS010000004.1 GCF_015354345.1 Methylophilus sp. 14
GTGACCGCTTGTTTTGGTGAGCAACGCAGGAATCAAGCGGAAGCTAGGGTGCATTTCTTTTGGTTACTTATTCTTTGGGCAAGCAAAGAAAAGTAACTCGCTGAAAAAGCGAAAAGCAACCTAACAAACATCCTCAACCGCGTGGGCATTGATGCCCACCCTACGACTACCAATTAAAGAACAACCTTTTATTACAATCACACCACGCCAGAATGACAACAAAAGAAGAGCTCATCCCTATTCCGGCAAAAACATCCCCAATAACTCATTCAAAAACCGCTGCCCCTGCAACGTCGGCGTAATCACGCCACCCTGCTGCTGCAACAATCCCTTTTGTTGCGCTTCCAGCAACTGAGCCTGAATCGCGCGTAATGGCAAACCCGTACGTTGCTGAAACAACCCAGCCTCTACGCCATCCACCAACCGCAACGCATTCATCATAAACTCAAACGCCAAATCCTCACGGCCAATCTGCCACTCATTATCCACCGCCTGCCCCTGCGGCACCGCCTCCAGATAACGTTTAGGATGCTTATGCCGACTCTGGCGAATAATTTTGTCGTGAAAACTCAGTTTGGAGTGCGCACCAGCGCCTATGCCCAGATAATCCCCAAACGTCCAGTAATTCAGGTTGTGTTGGCATTGCTGACCAGGCTGGGCAAAGGCTGAGGTTTCATAGTGCTGATAGCCATGACTTGCGAGGATTTTCTCAATTTCTTCCTGCATGGTGGCGCTGGTATCGTCATCCGGTAAACTCGGTGGCGTGCGGTGAAATGGCGTATTAGGTTCCAGCGTCAGGTGGTAAAACGACAAGTGCGCCGGTTTGATCTGGCAGGCGGTTTCGGCATCTTTCAATGCATCTTCCAGGCTTTGTTCCGGCAAGGCATACATCACATCCAGATTCACCCGATCAAAGGTATTCAATGCCAATTCAGCTGCAGCCAATGCCTGTTCACGGTCATGAATACGTCCGAGAGATTTCAAATATTGCGGCTGGAAACTCTGGATGCCAAGCGACACGCGGTTCACACCCGCCTGGCGATAACCCTTAAAGTTAGCGATATCGACCGTGCCCGGATTCGCTTCCAGCGTTACTTCTGCACCATACTCCAGCGGCGTCAGCATGCGCACATGACTCAAAATCTTATCAATCGCTTCCGCTGAGAAAATGCTGGGCGTACCGCCACCAAAGAAAATACTACGTATCTTGCGCCCCCACACCAACGGCGTGGCTTGTTCGAGGTCGGCAATGAGCGCATCTACATAAGCTGCTTCCGGGATTTCTTGTCTTGCTTCATGCGAGTTAAAGTCGCAATACGGGCATTTGCGCACGCACCAGGGGATATGAATATACAGCGAAAGCGGCGGCGGATTGGTGAGGCCACTCAAGGTAATGTCGCCTTGCAAAGGCGCATATTTGAGACTGTTGGCTGGGTAGATTGGAATCATGGACGTTATTTTAGCGTGGAATGACTCCGGCTTTGATTTTCATCGTTACTATCGCCTCTGGATCGTAAGTTAGCCATGTTGCAATCCCCCATATGGATGAAAGCAAGATTATTGCTGATGTTTTAAGAAATCCCCAGTACCATATTAACTTATGTTAACAATATAATAGTTGTCGATTGACAACAAATACCGACGGGGATAATATGGCGATTAAGCATCCCAATAAAGAGATTAACGCGGCCATTGAATATGCCTTATCTGAGCAATGGAAAATCAAAGTGGGTGGTGGGCATTGTTGGGGAAAGATGTACTGCCCATTTAATGATGAAGAGTGTCGCTGTGGTGAGTTTTGTGTGACCAGTATTTGGAGCACACCCAGAAGCCCTGAAAATCATGCGAGAGCGTTACGTCGCGTTGTAGATAAATGCGTGGGAAAAATGGACGAGGACGTTACAAACACCATGCCCAAAGTTAAAAAATAGGTGAATGATGAAGGAATACGAGTTTATTTTGAAATATGCCCTAACCGATCAGAACGCAGACTCTTCCCAATATTTGGATGCGTTATTTGAAGCGGGCTGCGATGATGCAATGATAGGGACAGGTAAAACAGGATTCATTGCGCTTGAGTTTGTGCGAGAGGCGGCCAGTGCTGATGAGGCTGTGTTAAGTGCGATTGCAGATGTGAAAAAGGCGATTCCTGATGCTGAACTGATTGAGGTTTCGCCTGACTTGGTAACCCCGACTGAAATCGCCAGTGTGCTTGGTTGCTCTCGCCAGAATATTCAAAAAATTATCGCTAACCCCAAAAAACGTTTTCCTAATCCAATTCATCAAAGTTCTGCTGGTGGCATCTGGCATTTAGAACCGGTACTGCGCTGGTTTATGGAGGATGGCGTCTCTATTAATCAGAACTTGCTGGAGATTGCAGAAATCTCAATGACAGCCAATTTGATTCATCAAAGTCAAAAGGTGAATCCACGAATTCAGTCGAAATTTCGGGATATTATTTAACGGCAAATCATAGGTTTTAAGCCATTTCTTCGAGCACTTGCAAAAATGCATCCCCATATTTCTGCAATTTTACCTGTCCAATCCCGCTAATCTGGCCCATTTCATCTAACGTCTGCGGTTTGCGATTGTGGATTTCCAGCAAGGTACTGTCGTGAAAAATCACGTATGGCGGTACGCCCTGCTCTCTTGCTAGTTCCAAGCGTTTGGCTTTGAGTGCTTGCCAGAGCGGGTCATCATTGGCCCCTTCAAACGCTTCTTTGGCGCGGGCGCTACGTTCGGCTTTGCTCATGCGTTTTTCGGGTTCGGCATCGCGGCGTAGCCAGACTTCCTGCTCGCCCTTGAGCACGGGCCGTGCGGCTTCAGTCAGTTTTAAACCGCCATAGGCGGACATGTCGGCTTCTAGCATGCCTGCGGCAATGAGCTGGCGGTAGACGCCGCTCCACTGGTTTTGATTGAGGATTTTGCCGATGCCAAAGGTACTGACTTTGTCGTGATTAAAGCGCTCAACTTGCGGGGTGGATTTACCCATGAGCACGTCGATTAAATGACCGACGCCGAATCTTTGGCCGGTGCGAAATACGCACGACAGTGCCATTTGCGCGACTTGAGTGGCTTGCCAGGTTTCTACCGGGTGCAGGCAGTTATCGCATTGCTCACAGGCGCCGGGATGGCTTTCGCCGAAATAGCGTAAGATGGTTTGGTGGCGGCAAGCGGTAGATTCGCAATAACCGAGCAAGGCATCCAGTTTTAAACGTTCCAGGCGCTTGCGTTCTTCTGAGGCTTCGCCGCTGTCTAGCATTTGCCGCATGGAGACCACATCGCCCATGCCGTAGACCATCCAGGCATTGGCTTGCAGGCCATCACGCCCTGCTCTGCCGGTTTCCTGGTAATAGCCTTCCATACTTTTTGGCAGGTCGAGATGCGCGACAAAGCGCACGTTGGGTTTGTCTATGCCCATGCCGAAAGCGATGGTCGCCACCATGATAATGCCTTCTTCACGTAGAAAGCGGCGCTGGTGGTGCTCTCGCAATTGCGCAGGTAACCCGGCGTGATAAGGCAAAGCCGACCAGCCTTTTTCGACCAGCCAGGCGGCGGTTTCTTCGACCTTTTTGCGCGACAGGCAGTAAATAATACCGGCATCGTTTGAATGCTCGCGCTCTAAAAAGCTTGCCAATTGCTGGCGCGCATTATTTTTGATGCCGACGTGGTAGCGGATATTCGGCCGGTCAAAACTGGAGACAAACTGGGCGGCGTTTTCTAAATTAAGCTGACTAATTATCTCGGCACGCGTAGGTGCATCAGCCGTGGCAGTCAGCGCGATACGAGGCACATCGGGGAAGCGGTTATGCAGCACGGTGAGCTGGCGATATTCTGGCCTAAAATCGTGCCCCCATTGCGACACGCAATGCGCTTCGTCGATAGCAAACAGCGCCAGGCCAACATGCTGTTGCACTTCATCAAGCAGGCTTAAAAAGCTACCGACCATGAGCCTTTCAGGCGCAACGTAAAGCAGCTTGATTTCACCAGCAATCACCTGACGTGTGATGCGGCTGTTGTCTTCTGCACTTAAACTGGAATTTAAAAAAGCAGCATTGACGCCCAATTGTTGCAAGGCTTCAACCTGGTCTTGCATCAGCGCGATTAACGGCGAGACGACAATCGCCAAGCCTTCGCGTGCAAGAGCAGGAATCTGGTAGCACAGCGATTTGCCGCCGCCGGTGGGCATGAGCACCAGCGCATCTTGCCCGCTGATCACATGCTCAACGATGGCTTGTTGCTGGTGGCGGAACTGGTTGTAACCGAAGACGGTTTGGAGAATGGATTGCGGCGAAAGGCTTGCCATGCTTGAATAGCCCGGCAAATTTAAATTTTGTTGTAGGGATTAACCAGTGTATCGACGAGCGCATGCAGCGCAGCACGCATCTGTTCTTCGCTGACTTCCATCAGCAAGCCGTCTTCCATGGCATCCTGCGCAATTTGTTTGAGTTCATCAAAATTTTCGGCCATGACTTTGACCTTTTCGGTGCAGGACACCACCGAACCGTCATCGCGTACCCATTTTGGCCATTCGTTTTTCATACACTTACTCTTTCCAAGGCTTGCAGCAATTTTACCAAAGCCTGACCGCGATGGCTCATGCGGCTTTTCACTTCCAGCGGTAATTCGGCAACCGTTTTACGGCTTTCAAGGTCCATAAATAGCGGGTCATAGCCAAAGCCTTCACTGCCGCGAAACTCGCGCAGAATTTCCCCCAGCCAAAGGCCATCGACAATAATAGGCTGCGGGTCTTGCGGAGAACGCACCAGGACTAACACGCTGTAAAAATAGGCCCGGCGATCACTCTCACGCGCCATCACTGTGAGTAACTTATCGTTGTTTCGTTCATCTTGCGTGAGCAGGCTATTGGCCGGTTGCGGGCCAGCATAGCGCGCCGAAATCACCCCTGGTGCGCCTTGCAAAGCATTCACACACAAGCCGGAGTCATCTGCCAGCGCAGGCAAGCCGGTGTGCTGGCTGGCATGGCGTGCCTTGGCCAAGGCATTTTCAATAAAGGTGCCGTAGGGCTCTGGGCATTCCGGCACATTGAATTCAGATTGCGACACGATCTCGATATTCAGCGGCGCCAGCACATGCGCGATTTCGCGGATTTTGCCTTTATTGCCTGAGGCGATGACCAGCTTGTTGAATGGCAAAGCCATACTTATCCTTGTGCCAGTGCCTGTTGCTGCAATTTGGATAATTCCACAATGCCTTTAGCCGCCAGGTCCAGCATCTGGTTCATGGTGTCGCGACTAAATGGCTCGCCTTCGGCTGTGCCCTGAATCTCGACAAAACCGCCGTTACCGGTCATGACCACGTTCATGTCGGTATCGCAGTCAGAATCTTCGATGTAATCCAAATCCAAGACCGGTGTGCCTTGATAAACGCCCACAGAAATCGCGCCCACAGAGTCCTTGATCGGGGTTTCTGTCAGCAGGCCTTTTTGCAGCAAGGTAGACACGGCATCCACCATAGCCACATAAGCGCCAGTGATGCTGGCAGTGCGGGTGCCACCATCGGCCTGAATCACGTCACAGTCAAAATGGATGGTGCGTTCACCCAGCTTTTGCAGGTCAATCACAGCGCGCAGGCTGCGGCCGATCAAGCGCTGGATTTCTTGTGTACGGCCGCTTTGCTTGCCACGCGCCGCTTCACGGTCCATGCGGGAGCCGGTGGAGCGCGGCAACATGCCGTACTCAGCCGTCACCCAACCCTGGCCTTTGCCTTTTAAAAAGCCAGGCACTTTTTCTTCTACGCTGGCAGTGCAAATCACGTGTGTATCACCAAACTTCACCAGCACAGAGCCTTCGGCGTGCTTGGTGTAATGGCGGATAATTTCGATGGCGCGCAATTGGTCATTGGCACGCTGGCTGGGTCTGATCATGGTTTACAACTTTCTGCTATTTAATATGTTGCCGGGTCCTGCCCAGCGCTTCCTGTATTTCGGCAATCGCTTTTTCAATTTCGGCGTCAGTCAGGTCCAGCGCATATTGGCTGGGCGTTTCGGCGGCTTCGTTCATCATGGTGGTGGTGACGTCTACCGGCAAATCCAGCGTTGAGATCGTCAACGGGCTGATCACACGCTGCCCCCACTGCAAGGCAATGGCACTCATATTATCGCCGACGGTAATGCTGGCGGCATCGGCATCATCTAATAATCTGCTCACACCGTCGTTAATATCGGCTGCCAGCATATGCTGCGCCATACTCATGTCAGGCACCGCATTCCACACGCCATCCGAGCACAGCAAAATGACATCCCCTTCGCGCAGGGGGATAGGCACTGCCAAATCAACCTTGGGCGCACGCTCACCTCCCACGCAATTATAAATTTTATTGCGGTGCGGGTGATGATCTACCTCGTCAGCCGTAATTTTGCCTTCACGCAATAACGACTGCACCACCGAGTGATCTTCGGTCTGAAACTCTACCAGGCCGTTGCGGTAGAGATACGCGCGTGAATCGCCCACATGCGCACAAAACAGTTTGTTGTGTTGAATCAGCGCCACCACAATCGTCGTGCGCGGAGACTCCATCAGGCGCTTTTGCAAACGCACATTTTCAATCACCTCATGCGCCCGGGCAATTTGCTCGCGCAAAAACTGCGCAGGTTGGGTAATCATGGGCTGCGACTCACGCTGAAAGGCTTCTATCATGGTTTTCACCGCCACCTCGGCAGCCACATCGCCATGCTGATGGCCGCCCATGCCGTCTGCCAGCACCAAAAAAATGGCGTTTCTATGGTATGAATACGCCAGCCTGTCCTGATTGTATGGCCGCGGCCCCTGGCGGCTGCCTTGTGCAATGGTGAACTTCATAACGGTTTGTTCAGCACCTTGATGATTTTATCCACCAGCGAACCGCGCGGGTCTTCTACCACGCGGATGCCGATCATTTTTTTCTGTAATGAGAACACGCTTTGCGGCCGAGACAAATAATCCAGCTGCATGCATTCATCAATAATCGCCAGCAATTTCTCAGAGTATATCTGTTTACCGAGCTCAATCGCAGGCACCAGCGTATCATTTTTCAGGCGCAAATTGGCTGAGACGGGCGATGCGCGTTGCAAACAGGCATACATGCTGGCGCCTATGCTGTAAATATCACTCCATGGGCCCAGGTGTTTGCGGTCTATGTATTGCTCGGGCGGCGCAAACCCCGGCGTGTACGTCGGTGCCAATGTCACCTCAGACAAGGCCTGGCGCGCCGATCCGAAGTCCAGCAGCATGGGCGAACCATCGAGGCGGATATAAATATTGGCCGGTTTGATATCCAGGTGCAGCAGTTTGCGCGTATGCACCTCGCGCAAGCCATTGAGCAACTCGACAAACATGCGGATCAGGAAACTCTCAGGCACCGGCTGTGACAAGGCCATGATGTAATCTTGCAGCGACTTGCCGCGCTCATACTTCATCACCATGTAAACGGTATTGTTGGCGCGGAAGAAGTTTTTCACGCGCACAATGTTTTTGTGCTCAATATTGGCCAGCGCCAGGCCTTCTTCAAAAAAGCACTTCATGCCATGTTTGTAGGCGGCTTCATTTTTGCCGTTGGAACGAATATGCGTATGTTCATCACGTTCAGCCAGCGTCACCGGCATATATTCTTTAATGGCAACGGTGTTTTTTTGCGGATCTTGCGCCAGATAGACGAAACTAAACCCGCCCAGACTCAGCACCCGTGTAATGGTGTAGTCATGTAGCGCAGTGCCTACCGGCAAGGCAAAATCGAATTTATTAGAAAGCTTCACTAACGCTTTAACGTCACAATCATGGCTTTTTTAAGGGAAACCCTGCATTCAATCACTTGCCATACCACCACAAGCGCGGGTTTCTTTTATCTGAGTGCTATTTTCGCATATCGATAGCGCATTTGATACAATCGCCCAGTTTGCCCGGAGACGCAAGGTAGCTACGAAAATGACGACAAAAAAAACCAACAACCAACCTATTTTAAGCATGACCGGCTTTGCTGCAAGTGAAGCCCGTTTTCCTGGCGGCCTGCTGCTGATCGAACTGCGGGCAGTGAATCATCGCTACCTTGAGCTCAATGTCAAAATTGAAGACAGCCTGCGCCAGTTCGAAGCGCAAATTCGCGAACAATTACAGACAAGGCTCGGTCGCGGCAAAATCGAATGCCGCATGAGCCTCAAGAGTGACAACGCAGCCACGACACTGGCGCTCAACCCGGCCATGGTGGCGCAAATTGCACAAACGCTCAGCGAGCTGCAACAACATTTTCCGCAAGCGCAACCGATCAACCTGGTCGACGTGTTCAAACTGCCCGGCGTCTTGCAAACCGAAGCAGTGGATGCCGAAGCCATGGCACAAGGTGTACAAACCGGCCTGTCACGCGGCATTGATGAACTGATTGCTGCACGAGCACGTGAAGGCGAAAAACTCAAACAGGTATTACTCGACCGCCTGCAAGGCGTGCGTGAGCAAATCAGCATTGTGAAACCCCTGCTACCCACGCTGGTGAGCCAATACCAGGAAAAACTGACGGCCAAACTGCGCGAAGCCATGCAAGCCGATGACGACCGTGTGCGCCAGGAAATCGTACTCTACGCACAACGTATTGATGTAGACGAAGAGCTGGCACGCCTGCAATCTCATATCATTGAAATGGACCGCATCCTCAGTGCTGGGGGAGCTATGGGCAAAAAGCTGGACTTTTTAATGCAGGAAATGAACCGTGAAGCCAATACGCTGGGGTCAAAATCTGTCGCGATTGAAACCACGCAAGTCTCCATGCAGCTCAAAGTGCTGATCGAACAAATGCGCGAGCAGATCCAGAACATTGAATAAACACCTCTCACTGCACCAAAATCGTGACGCCAAAACGCACCGTAATGGTGCGTTTTGCATTTGTAGCAACAGCTAAAAACCAATAACAATATGATTTAAAACAGTATTCTTTGCTGGCACACGGCTTGCTCTAATTTAATTGAATTTTACAAGTCAGGCAAAGGTCCAGCATCATGACGCAATCGGCCAAACAGTTTTTCGATGAAATGCAGGGCTATGGGGGCAATGTCCGCGCGATTTACCAGGCGTATAACCGCTGGTTAAGCGATGTACCCACACAACAGCTGGCAGCCAAGCGTGCCGAAGCTGAAGTATTGTTTCGCCGCGTGGGCATTACATTTAACGTCTATGGCGAAGAAGATGGCGCCGAACGGTTGATTCCGTTTGACGTGATTCCACGCATGATTTCTGCCAGTGAGTGGGCACACCTGGCCAAAGGCGCCGTGCAACGCGTGCGCGCACTCAATATGTTTCTGCATGATATTTATCATGACCAGGAAATCATCAAGGCAGGCATCGTACCCAATAGCATTTTGAGTAATAGCCAGTACCGCCCCGAAATGGTCGGCGTGACTGTGCCTAACCAGGTCTATGCGCATGTGGCTGGGATTGACCTGGTGCGCACCAGCGAATCGCAGTTTTATGTGCTGGAAGATAATTTGCGCACGCCTTCCGGCGTCTCTTACATGCTGGAAGACCGCAAAATGATGATGCGGTTATTCCCGGATTTATTTAAAAAATATCCGATTGCACCGGTCGAGCATTATCCTCACGTGTTACTCAACAATTTGCGCTCGGTCGCGCAAACCGGTGTCACTGACCCGACCGTGGTCCTGCTTTCGCCGGGCGCTTATAACAGTGCCTACTTTGAACATGCCTTCCTCGCCCAGCAAATGGGCATCGAGCTGGTGGAAGGCCAAGATTTGTTTGTCCGTAATAACGCCGTCTACATGCGCACCACACAAGGCCCGCAAAGGGTGGATGTGATTTACCGCCGCATCGACGACGACTTCCTTGACCCTCTGGTGTTCAAGCCCGACTCCCTGTTGGGCGTGCCAGGTCTGCTCTCCGTCTACCGCAATGGTGGCGTCACGTTAGCTAACGCCGTAGGCACCGGCGTGGCTGATGACAAGGCGACGTATGTCTACGTGCCGGAGATGATTAAGTTCTATCTGGGTGAGTCTCCCATCCTGCAGAACGTGCCTACGTATCAACTCAGCAAGGAAGATGATCTGGCCTATGTGCTGGATCATCTGCCCGAGCTGGTCGTGAAGGAAGTACAAGGCTCCGGCGGCTACGGCATGCTGGTTGGCCCGACGGCCAGCAAGCAGGAGATTGAAGAATTCAGGCTACGCATCGTCTCCAAACCGGCCAATTACATCGCTCAGCCTACGCTGGCGCTGTCTACCTGCCCAACGTTGGTCGACCAGGGCATTGCACCACGTCATGTCGACCTGCGCCCGTTTGTGCTGTCAGGCAAAACCGTCAGTGTGGTGCCCGGTGGCCTTTCGCGCGTGGCGCTTAAGGAAGGCTCATTAGTGGTTAACTCCTCACAAGGCGGCGGCACCAAAGATACCTGGGTGCTGGAACGCGATGATGTCAGTGTAGAAACCCTGCAGTCGCAAATGGCTGCACAACATGCAACTCAAGAGGCCGTGATATGTTAAGTCGCACTGCAGATCATTTATATTGGATGGCACGTTATATTGAGCGCACCGAAAACGTGGCGCGCGTGCTGGATGTGACTTACAACATGTCGCTGCTGCCGTCAGACAGCAGCAATGAAGAAGAACTGTGGGACACCGTGCTGGAAATTGCCGGTATCCGCGATATTTATGACAAAACCTACAAAGAGCTCAATGCCGCCAATGTGATTAAACACCTGGTGATGGATAGCCATAACCCGTCCAGCATTTACAGCTCGTTGCGTAGCGCACGTGAAAACGCGCGGGCCGTGCGCGTGGCCATGACCACCGAAACATGGGAAAACATGAATACGCTGTGGCTGGAGTTTGGCCAATATATCAAGCAGGACCTGACGCAGACTGGCTTAAGCGAGTTTTGTGAATGGGTCAAAAGCCGCTCGCATTTGTTCCGCGGCGTGTGCTTTGGCACCATGTTGCGCGATGAAGCTTTCAGCTTTGTGCGCCTGGGCACGTTTATGGAACGCGCCGACAACACCGCACGCCTGCTCGATGTGAAATACGAGTTTTTAATCCCCATGCAGGAGGCCAATGACGGCGCGGTGGATTATTACGAATGGAGCGCGGTATTGCGCTCGGTATCGGCTTTCCAGGCCTACCAAAAGGTTTACCGCGATGCGATTGAGCCGATGAAAGTGTCTGAGTTACTCATTTTGCGTGAAGATATGCCACGTTCGCTGCATGCCTGCTATGCCGAAATCATGCCGATTTTGCGCCAGGTGGCCGGTAGCCGCCAAACCGAGGCCGAGCGCCTGGCCGGACAAATGCATGCAAAACTGCACTACGGCCGCATGCTGGATATCGTCAAAGATGGCGTACACCACTTTTTGGATGAATTCATTCTGGCCAACCGCAAACTGGGCGAAGAAATACAACGCAATTTTTTAAGTGCGACGGCCTAACGTTACAACAATAGATTGCCATGAACCCCCTCATGCGCAGACTGTTAAAAACAGCGCTGCGCTTTTTTACTTTAGTACACACAATGTATGTTGCTTAATATTGAACACCAGACGCACTATGCGTTTAGCGAAATGGTGCAGTACACCATACAGCAGTTACGCCTGACGCCGCGCACTGGTGACGGGCAACAGGTCAACCACTGGCAGATCAAGGTCAACGGGCAACTGACAGCGTTTGAAGATGCCTTTGGTAATTTGGCGCATACACTGGTCATAGACCAGCTGCATGATGAATTAACCATCACCGCCTGTGGTGAAGTAGAAACCGGAGTGGAAACTGCCGTGCCTGAGCAGGCACTCCCCTTAGACATTTACCTGCGCGATACACCGCTGACACAGGCCGATGCTGCCATGACCACGTTTGCGCAACAATTTGCAGGTGCGCCCCTGCTAGACATGATGCAGGCTTTGCGTGAACAGATGCAATATATCCAAGGTGCAACCCAGGTTGACACGCCTGCCGCCACCGCCTTCCGGCTCGGCAAAGGCGTTTGCCAGGATCACGCCCATGCATTTATTGGCTGCTGCCGCAGCCTGGGCTTGCCCGCACGCTATGTCAGCGGTTACCTGTTCACCGAAGACGGTCACCTGATGCAAACGCATGCCTGGGTGGATGTCTGGCAGGCGGACCATTGGCTGGGCCTAGACGTCTCTAACGGTATATTGACCAACGAAACGCATATCAGGCTGGCGACAGGCCTGGACTATCGCAGTGCCAGCCCGGTCACCGGCTCGCGCATGGGCGGTGGTAGTGAAGGCATGGCAAGCATGGTCAACGTGAACCAGCATGGTCGCCTGACAGACAAACAGCGTGCGCAATATCAACAGCAACTTCGGCAGCAAGTCCAGGCGGCGCAGCAGTAATCGCTGCGCATGCTATGATGATTTTTTAACCCCTCTTTTTCGCTCTTACGCTTATGACTTACTGTGTTGGTATTTTGCTGGAACAAGGCTTGGTGCTGGCGTCGGATACACGCACCAACGCCGGTGTCGATCAGGTGGCGATTGCCCCCAAAATGCATGTGTTTGAGGTGCCTGGCGAGCGCATGATCGTGCTGCTCACGGCAGGTAACCTGGCGATTACCCAATCGGTGGTTAACCTGTGCCGTGAACAACTCAAGTCCGCCGAGCCGCACGCCCATTTGCATAATGTGCAGTCGTTGTTTGAAGCCGCCAGTGTGGTTGGCGCCGCCATGCGAAGTGTGCATCAGCGCGATGGTAAAACCCTGAAAGAGCATGGCATTGATTTCAGCGCGAGTATTCTGGTCGCCGGGCAAATCAAAGGCGAAAAGCCGCGCCTGTTTAATGTCTATGCCGCCGGTAACTTTATTGAAGCCACCGCAGATACGCCTTATCTGCAAATCGGCGAGACCAAATATGGCAAACCGATTATCGACCGCGTGATCAAACATCAAACCAATGTCACAGATGCGGTAAAATGCGTGCTGATTTCATTTGACTCCACCATCCGCAGCAATATTTCTGTGGCTTTACCGATTGACTTGATGATATACCGCACTGACACCTTTAGCGCCGATTGCCGGCAACGCCTGACGGAAGATGATCCTTATTACGCCTGCATCCGCAAGGGTTGGGGCGAAGGCCTGAAATCCGTTTTTTCTTCACTGCCTAACCCGGAATGGTGTGCCTCATGAGCCATGGTCATTTATATGTGATTTCCGCTGCCTCTGGTGCTGGCAAAACCAGCCTGGTACGCGCCATGCTGGCGCAAGACCCGATTCTAAAACTGTCGGTATCGCACACCACTCGTACGCCGCGCCCGGGCGAAGAAGACGGCATCCACTACCATTTTGTCTCAGAAGCCGAGTTTTTGGGCATTCTGGATAACGGCGGCTTTCTCGAAAGCGCGCATGTGCACAGCGCCCGCTATGGCACAGCACAAAGCGAAGTGGAAAATGCACTGGCCTCCGGCCGCGATGTAATTCTTGAAATCGACTGGCAAGGCGCACAGCAGATACGCAAACTGTTCCCGCAAGTGACCTCCATCTTTATTTTGCCGCCCTCGATTGAAGCGCTGGCGCACCGCCTGAACAACCGTGGCCAGGACAGTGAAGCCGTGATTACGCAACGCCTGGCCGCCGCACGTGAGGAGATGCGTCACGTGCATGAGTTTGATTATGTTACAATTAATGATAATTTTGACGTGGCCTTGCAGGATCTGATGGCGATTGTTCGCGCCCAGCGCTTGCAGTTAAACCGCCAGGTTGCCTGCCACGCGTCATTGATTCAATCACTTACCTGACCCAGCGCGCCTGCTGCTGTGTGCAGGCTCATATATTAAGAGGTTTTTATGGCTCGTATTACTGTTGATGATTGCTTGGACAACATCTCTAACCGTTTTCAATTGACGTTGGTCGCCGCTTACCGCGCCAGACAATTGGCCAATGGCTCAGACCCATTAGTCAGCGGTTATTCACAAAAAGACAAGCCAACCGTGATTGCACTGCGTGAAATCGCCGCCGGTAAAGTAGGCGTAGAGCTGTTAGAGAAAAAGGGCCAAGCATAAACAGCTATGCCCCACACCCAAGGCGATTCTGCCCATCGCAAGTCCAGGTCTCCCCTGGAAGAAGTGGACTTGCTCCCTGCTGACCGTGAGGATTCCCCCCTTACCCAGCTGATCCGCAAGTATCTCAACGAAGAAGAAGTGCAACTGGTCTGGCAAGCGTATCGCTATGCCGAGCAGGCACATGCCGGTCAAACCCGCAAGACTGGCGAACCCTACATCACCCACCCGATTTCTGTGGCCTGCATCCTGGCCAAACTGCATCTCGATTTACCTACACTATTAGCCGCCTTGCTGCATGATGTAGTGGAAGATACCGAAGTCGACAGTGCGGCGATTGCCGAACGCTTTGGCAAACAGGTGGCTGACCTGGTGGACGGACTGACCAAGCTGGACAAGGTTGAGCTGCAAACCGCCACCCAGGCACAAGCCGAAAATTTCCGCAAAATGCTGCTGGCCATGAGCCAGGATGTGCGCGTGATTTTGGTCAAGCTGGCCGACCGCTTGCACAATATGCAAACGCTGGAGGCGATGCGCCCGGAAAAACAAAAACGCATCGCGCGCGAAACGCTGGAAATTTATGCGCCCATTGCCAACCGGCTGGGTCTGAACCCGATTTACCATGAGCTGGAAGACCTTAGCCTCAAGTATCTGTACCCCAATCGCCATCGTGTGATTGATAAGGCCATTCGCCTGGCGCGCGGCAACCGCAAAGAAGTCATCAGCAAAATCCAGGACGCCATTGAGACCCAGCTGACGCAATACCAGATTGAATATGATGTACAGGGCCGCGAAAAGCACTTGTATAGCATTTATAAGAAGATGTCCGAAAAATCGATGAAATTGTCGCAAATTGGCGACATTTATGGTTTTCGGGTCATTGTTAAAGACACGGCCGCCTGCTATCTGGCGCTTGGCGCATTGCATGCCTTGTATAAGCCGATTCCAGGCCGCTTTAAAGACTATATTGCTATCCCCAAAGCCAACGGTTACCAATCGCTGCATACCACGCTGTTCGGCCCCTTCGGTACGCCCATCGAAGTGCAAATCCGTAGCCAGGAGATGCACAACATTGCCGATGCTGGCGTGGCGGCGCACTGGCTATATAAAACCACCGATGCACACCTGACCAAATTGCAACAGCAAACGCACCAGTGGCTGCAACGCCTGGTTGAAATCCAGACGGAAAGTGACGACAGCCATGAGTTCCTGGAGAACTTTAAAGTCGACCTGTTCCCGGACGAAGTTTATGTGTTCACGCCTAAAGGCAACATCATGGCCTTGCCACGCGGCTCGACTGCGGTCGACTTTGCCTATGCCGTGCACTCCGATGTCGGCAACAGTTGCGTGGCGGTGAAAATCAATAATGAACTGGCCCCACTGCGCACCGAAATGCGCAACGGGGATCATGTCGAGATCATCACGGCGCCACTGGCGAAACCCAATCCGGCCTGGCTTAACTATGTGGTCACCGGCAAGGCGCGCTCGCATATCCGCCATTACCTCAAAACCGTGAAGGTAGAAGAGTCGGCACAGCTGGGCGAACGCATGCTAAATGTGGCTTTACGCGCCATGCATATCGAACCGGCAGAAATTACCGACAAGCAGTGGCAAAAAGTCATGAATGACTATGGCAGTAAAACCCGCCAGGCCATTTTGACTGATATCGGCCTCGGCAAACGCAATAGCCTGATGGTGGCGCACCAGTTGCTGGCGCATCCGGCAGATGCGGAAGAGAAGTCCGGCAAAGTGCTGGATACCATTACCATCCGCGGCTCAGAAGGCATGGCCGTGCAGTTTGCACCTTGCTGCCGCCCGATCCCTGGCGATCCTATTCTGGGCTTTATTAATAAAGATAAAGGCCTGGTCATTCATACCCACGATTGCCCGGCCATCCGCAAGTTCAGGCTGGATCCAGAAAAATGGCTGGATGTGGAATGGGATGCCGACCCGAAAAAACTGTTCAGCGTCAACCTGCGCATTACGGTGGTGGACGAGCGCGGCATGCTGGCCAAAATTGCGGCGACCATCTCCAATGCAGATGCCAACATTGATAATGTCAGCGTCGAATCCAGCGATGGCAGCCAGTACTCCAATGTGAACTTCACGGTGCAAGTGCATAACCGCGTGCACCTGGCGACCCTGATCCGCAACCTGCGCAAGATTCAGCAAATCGTGCGCATCAACCGGGTCAAAGGCAACCAGCTGGAACAACGTATCCAGTAAACCAGCGGTGATGCCAGCATGCGTCCCTTGAACGACATCAAAGGCTTCACACCCGCCGTGTGCAGCCAGCTGGCAAAACTGCATATTCATTCAGTGCAGGCCTTGTTGCTGCATCTGCCGCTGCGCTACCTCGATGAAACCCGCATCACGGCCATCCGCGATTTACGATTGGGTGAGCAAACGCAAATCGAAGGCGTGGTAGTACACAATGAAGTGGCCTATAAGCCACGCAAAATGCTCAATGTCAGGTTGCAGGATGATACCGGCATCATCAACCTGCGCTTTCTGCACTTTTATCCCAGCCAGATAGCCGCCATGCAAACCGGCCAGCGTTTACGCGTGTTTGGTGAAGTGCGGCCGGGATTTTTCGGCTATGAAATGGTGCATCCGACTCAACGTAAAGTCGGTGAAGATACCCCGGTCAGCACTGCGCTGACGCCCGTCTACCCGACTACCGCAGGCTTAAGCCAGTCCACCATACGCAAAGCCGTGAACCGTGTATTGCAAACAGAGTATTTGCAAGAAACCCTGCCAGACTGGGTATACCAGTCCATGCACTTGCCCGACTTCGCCAGCAGCCTGCAGTTGCTGCACCAACCCCAATCCGAAACATCACTGGCGACTTTAGAGGACCACTCGCATCCGGCCTGGCAACGCCTGGCTTATGACGAACTGCTGGCACAACAGCTGTCCATGCGCCAGCATTACGCTCGCCGCAAACAATCGCGTGCACCTGCCATCTCAGCTTCACACACACTGGTTGCCCGTCTGCTGGCCAGCCTGCCGTTTACACTGACGGCCGCGCAGCAAAAAGTGGTGGCAGAAATTGAGCACGACCTGAGCCAGCCACACCCCATGCAACGCCTGCTGCAAGGTGATGTCGGCAGTGGTAAAACCATTGTCGCCTGCCTGGCAGCCTTGCAACTGATAGAACATGGCTGGCAAGTGGCCATGATGGCCCCCACTGAAATTCTGGCCGAACAGCATTACAAAAAACTCTGCGACTGGTTGCAACCATTAGGCATCACCATCGCCTGGGTCACTGGCAGCCAGCCGAAAAAAGAACGTGAGCAATCACTGTCACGCATTGCCAGTGGAGAAGCCATGCTCGCCGTCGGCACCCATGCCCTGTTTCAGGATGAGGTGCAATTCAAACAATTAGGGTTGGCGATTGTCGATGAACAACACCGCTTTGGTGTCGGGCAGCGCCTGGCACTACGCAAAAAAGGCACGGCCAGCCAGGGCCGTGGTCAATTGCTGGAACCACACCAGCTCATGATGTCGGCCACGCCGATTCCGCGTACCTTATCCATGAGCTATTACGCCGATCTCGACGTCTCCGTGATTGATGAGCTGCCCCCTGGCCGCACACCGATTGTGACCAAACTGGTGGCTGATGACAGGCGCGATGAAATTTTGCAGCGCGTGCATGATGCCTGCGCCCAGGGCCATCAAGCCTACTGGGTGTGCCCGCTGATTGAAGAGTCAGAAGCACTACAGTTACAAACCGCCAATGACACCTTTGCCTATATGCAAGAGACATTCCCGGAACTCAAAGTCGGCCTGGTCCACGGCCGTATGAAATCGGCAGAAAAACAGGCGGTGATGCAGGCCTTTTCTGCCAATGAGATTCACCTGCTGGTGGCCACCACCGTGATTGAAGTCGGCGTCGACGTGCCGAATGCGAGTTTAATGGTGATTGAACATGCAGAACGCATGGGCCTGAGCCAGTTGCATCAGCTACGCGGCCGCGTAGGGCGTGGCGCGGCCAAGAGCACCTGCATTCTGCTTTATAGTAAACAGCAATGTTCGCAAATCGGCCGACAGCGTTTGAAGGTAATTTTTGAGAGTAATGATGGTTTTCAAATTGCCCAGGCCGATTTACATATCCGCGGCCCCGGCGAATTGCTGGGCACGCGCCAAAGTGGTGTCCCCATGCTAAAGATTGCCGATCTAGAGCGGGATATTGCCCTACTGGACACCGCCAAAACCACCGCAGACCTGTTATTACAGCGTGACCCTGCCGCGGTAAAGGCCCATTTACAACGCTGGTTAAGTCAGGGCGAGGAATGGATCAAAGTTTAATTGAGCCGACGATGCAACACCTTGCGCGCGCTGCTGGTTGAAGACGGCTTGTCATCGCCTGAGATGGCTGCCTGCAAACTGGCTTCAAACTCTTGCAAAGGCAAAGGGCGGCTAAACAGGTAGCCCTGAAAAGAATGGCAACCCATGTTCTGCAACATGGCCATTTGCTGCTGCATCTCTACCCCTTCAGCAATCACGCTGTGGCTCAAGTTTTTGCCCATATTGATGATGGTTTGCACAATAAACGAGTCATAGTTGTTGTGCACAATATCTTTAATAAAGCTGCGGTCTATTTTTAACTCGTCGAGTGGCAATCGCTTTAATACCGATAACGAAGACTGGCCGATGCCAAAGTCATCCAGCGAAAAAGTGATGCCCAGCGCTTTCAGGGCATTAATCTTTTCAATCACCTCATCAATATTTTTCACGATCAGGCTTTCGGTCAGCTCTAAACGTAGGTATTTGGCGTCGCAACCACTGGCCAACACCGTCTCTTTCACCATCTGCACAAAGTCTGGCTGGCTAAACTGTATGGCACTGACATTGACTGACAATTTCAGCTTGGCCGTCGCAGCAGACTGCGACCAATGTTTAAGTTGTGCGCATGCCTGCGCCAGCACCCATTGCCCAATCGACACAATTTCACCGGTTTCTTCGGCAATCGGAATAAACTGGTCCGGCGGGATCATGCCCAGCGTCGGATGTTGCCAGCGTAATAATACTTCCGCGCCTGTAGGCTGCTGCAACTCATTGACTTGCACCTGGTAATACAACAGGAACTGCTTGCCCTGCAAGGCAAATGCCAGCTCATTTTCCAATGTGGCACGCATTTCCACTGCCGGGTGCACGGCCTCGTCATACATTTGGATACTGTTGAGATTATCCGATTTTTTAGCCTGATACATGGCAATATCAGCGCGCCGTAACACCTCATCCTCTTTCAACAAGTCGCCCAAAAACAGGCAAATACCAATGCTGGGGGCGGTACGATATTTACTGTTTTGCAGCTCGAAAGGCTGCGAAAACACTGCCATCATTTTTTCGGCAGTGGTCTGCGCGGCGGTAATCGCTTCTGCCTTGTCGGTAGATAACTCGTCGAGCACGGCAATAAATTCATCGCCGCCCATGCGGGCAATGGTGTCTTTTTTACGCAGGCATTGTTGCAGCCTAAAAGCGACCTGTTGCAACAACTCATCCCCCGCCTGGTGCCCTTTGCTGTCGTTCAGGCCTTTGAAATTATTCAAGTCCAGGCACAACACGGCGCCATAGCTCTGGTGGCGCACACAGCGGGCAAATGCCTGATTCAAGCGGTCTGTCAGTAAACGCCGGTTTGGCAGGCCGGTTAAAAAGTCATAATAAGCCAGCTGGTGTACTTTTTTATTATCCAGGTTAGAGGCAATCCGCAACGAAATATTTTCACGCAAGCTGGTGGCCAGGCTGCGACCAGCCACAGTCACATAGAACACATACACCATAAACAACACGGCCAGTGCCAGTGAGACTGAGCTGCCATGAATCAAAAAGCGTGGAATCATGAATAACACGATGCCGCCACTAAACAGGTTGGTACTTAAGGTATCGACGGAGTAAATAATGATGCCAGCCCCAGATACCCCTACCAGCGCGAAAATCAGAAACGCCTGATGCGCGGTGTCGGCTTCTGGGAAAAGGAGGATGCCGCCCAAGCCCCAGGCCAGGCCGCAAAAACAGGTGCTGGCGCGAAACCACTGTAGCCATTGGCGGCTATGCAGTTCACGTTGCTGGTCTTTTTCATATTGATACGTCAGGTAAGTACGTATGCCATAAGCCACCAGGAAAATGCTGGACCACACGGCGAGGATGGCATGGTCGATGAGGTGCCATTGCACGAGCAAAAGCGCAATCATGACCACGATAGCAGCCATCAATGATCTTCGATTGTTTGCATACAGCATGCCGACAATTTCTGCGTGCAATGCCGATGATTCCGCCGTCGTGTTCAACGCACGTATCCCCTATGTATATGATTGTTATTCTCTTAACAACGGTTATGTCAGGCTGATACTTTAAGTTTACACACTTATCATGCGCTCAAAATTGAAAAAAAACACTATCCAACGGCTTGTTTCTCATCGAAGAATGGCAAAAATAACCTTAGAAATGTCAGCGGTGCAACCAATGCCGCATGAGCTTGCTATAACGTGGCATGACCACATACACCATCAGTGCCACTACCACGCCCGTCACAAAGAAGGTATGTAACACGCGTGATTGCGGGAGGCCACTGGCATTCAGCAGCGGTACCACCAGCAATGGCACCACACTCACCAACGGGAAAATCGCCGACCAGGTCAGCAAAAACTGCTTCCAGCGCACTGGCGGCTTGGCCGCGGGCAGATTGCTTTGGGCAAACAGGAAATCCAGCCCGCTACTGATCTGGTATTCATCCTGCCCGGCCAGCAGATGGGCTGCTTTTGCGATTAAGGCTTTGCGCGCGGGTGAATCCAGCCATTGTGTCAGATGCTGTTCTGTCTGATAGCGAATCATCACGGAGTAAGTGTCGGTGTAACCGGCAACAGGCCGGATGATGTGCCAATCAAGCAGGCCTTCGGATGCCCGGCATAAGGGGCCGATTTCCTCTAACCAGCGCTCATACTCCGCCTGCAAGGCCGGGCTGACGTGATGCGTAATCACCACGCTGGCGCCTTGTGGTGTTGGGGATAATGCCTGTTGAGTCATGCCTGGGCTCCTGTCGGAAAGAAAATCATCATTGCACCTGCCATTATGACGCACTGAATAAGGGTTTTAACTCAGCCACCGCCAGGTCAATAAAACCGCGCAGCTTGGGCGGCATAAAGCGCTGCTTGGGGTACACCAGATGTAGCGCATCCGCTTGCCCGCGCCATGCGGGCAACACCCGTTGCAAACCGCCAGCCTCTACCGTGGGTTGGCAGATAAAAGTCGGCAACAATGCCACACCTTGCCCGTTCTCAGCCATCGCCCGCACCACGCCAATACTGTTCACCAGCATGCGCCCATTGAGCGGCACTCGAATAGCGGTCGCTCCTTGCTGTAACTCCCAATGGTGACGGCCCATGGGCGTAAATTGCACCATTTGATGCTGGCCAAGATCAACCGGCGCCTCAATCTGCCCGGCAGACTGCAAATAGTGCGGGCTGGCAAACAAGGCCCATTGTATGGTGCCCAATGATTTGGCAATCAGGCTAGAGTCGCGCAACTCACCAGTCCTGATCGCCACATCCACACCTTCCGCGACCAGGTCCACATAGCGCTCGGTGAGCATCAACTCCAGTGACAATGCCGGATAAGTCAGCTTTGTCTGCGCCATCACGCCTCCCAGCAAGGCATCACCCAGGTCAGCAGGCGCCGTGACCTTGAGCACGCCTTGCGGTTGCTGGCGCGCTTCATCCAGCGCGGCCTCCGCCTCAAGTAAGTAGCCCAGGCCAGTAGAAGCATGCTCAAAATACATGGCGCCTGCCTCCGTCAGGTTTAAGCGCCGCGTGGTGCGTTGCAACAAGGTGACGCCCAGCCGCTGCTCCAATCTGGCCACACGTGTACTGATGGTAGACGTGGGTAAACCAAGCTGGCGCGCGGCAGCACTGAAACTGCCCGCCTGCACCACCTTCACAAACACTGCGGCTTCGTTAAAGTCCATGCTGAATGAATGATTATTCATTTAATTGAAAAGTGATTTCACATTTAACCATCTAGTGCCTTAAAAGTCATCTGTTTATAGTGTGAACCATGCAAACACGCAAACATTTCTGAAAGGGAATCATCATGAAAAAACTGGCTTTTATCAAACGCAGCAACGGCAACCACTGGGTGGGTGATGGTTTTCCGGTACAAAGTATTTTTTCTTACCGTGACATTGCCAATGACATTTCACCTTTCCTGTTGATGGATTACGCCGGGCCTGCCAGCTTTGAGCCCACCACACACAGACGCGGCGTCGGCCAACACCCGCACCGTGGCTTTGAAACCGTGACCATTGTTTATGATGGCCAGGTCTCACACCATGACTCCACCAATGCCGGTGGCACCATCGGCCCGGGTGAAGTGCAGTGGATGACTGCAGGCAAAGGCATTATTCATGAGGAATATCACGGCGACGACTATGCACGCAGCGGTGGCCCATTTGAAATGATCCAGTTGTGGGTCAATCTGCCCGCCAAGGACAAAATGACCGCACCTGGCTATCAGGGGATTACCCGTGCGCAGATTCCTGAGGTCGCGTTGCCAGAAGAGGCAGGTAAAGTGCGCGTGATTGCCGGTGAATATGCAGGCCAAAAAGGCCCGGCCAATACATTTAGCCCGATGAATGTGTGGGATGTGCGCCTGAATGCCGGTACACGCACCACCTTCACGCTGCCAGAAGGCCACACCACCGCCATTTTTGTGCTGCATGGCGCGGTGAAAACCGGTGAAGTGCATACCATCCGCCCGGCTGAACTGGCGGTGATGCAGCGCGAAGGCAATGAACTGGTATTGCAGGCACAGCAAGACTCCGTGTTGCTGTTACTCAACGGTGAGCCGCTGAATGAGCCTGTGGTGGGTCATGGCCCGTTTGTCATGAATAGCTGGGAAGAAATTGACCAGGCCATTAATGACTTTAACCAGGGCCGTTTTGTCACCGCATAACGGCTTGTAAAGTAGTCCAACATTTTAAAAAAAGGAAACACGGCCGTCAGTATCCACACTTTACGCGGACGGCCGTGATCTCCACCCGACTAAATCCATTGAGAGGATATTCACTATGAACAACAAACCTTATGTACGCCTGGACCGTGACAACGCTGTCGTTTTGCTGGTAGACCACCAGGCTGGCCTGTTATCGCTGGTACGCGACATTGAGCCAGACCGTTTTAAGAACAATGTTTTGGCCTTGGCCGATGCCGCCAAATTTTTCAACTTGCCGACTATTTTGACCACCAGCTTTGAAACCGGCCCCAATGGCCCACTGATGCCAGAATTAAAAGCACTTTTTCCGGATGCGCCTTATATTGCGCGCCCAGGCCAGATCAACGCCTGGGACAACGAAGACTTCGTCAAAGCCATTAAAGCCACAGGTAAAAAACAACTGATTATCGCTGGCGTCGTCACCGAGGTATGCGTCGCCTTCCCTGCCTTGTCTGCCATTGAAGAGGGCTTTGAAGTATTTGTGGTGGGCGATGCCTCAGGCACTTTTAACGAACTGACGCGAGATGCCGCCTGGCGCCGCATGGAAGCGGCCGGTGCACAAATGATGACCTGGTTTGGCGTGGCCTGCGAGTTGCATCGCGACTGGCGCAACGATATCGAAGGCCTGGGTACCTTGTGCGCCAACCATATTCCTGACTACCGCAATTTGATGACTGCATTCAATGCGCAACAGGCCAGGTAAAAAATTGACAAATTGCAGAACCATATGGAACTTTTTTTGGATACTTTTTGTCAAAAAGTTGCACGGCTTTTCTTTGTGCCGCAGCATCTAGCATTTCCTACACCATCATAGGAAACCTGCTGATTAAGTATTCAGGTCAATTAGCGTAATCTGCAATTGTCGCGTTTGTTATGAAGTGTCGAATGCATTTCGAGTTTCATTCACACACGACAACCACGGCAGCCTTAGCGGCTGCCGTTTGTACTCAACGAATGAAGGAGTATGCATATGCCTAGAGGATCCAACCCGAAGCGCGAGCAAGAATACGCAACTCCCAAACACGCCTTCACAAAAGACCACTGTTACCCTGGCAGCGAAGAAGAAGTCGCTGCCCGTATCGTCAACAAGCAGCGCAAACAAGCCGGTGAAACCAAGGACAACTCATCCTGAATCGCGCGGTTTTTACGTATCAACTCAGTGCCATGTTCAACCAATGTTCAAGAAGATCCATGCAGGTTTGATGGGGTCACACTTATAAAACCCCCGCCAGACCTATTTAAAAATGGGGGTTGTTATGCAACAAACTGCTGATATTGGAATTTCACCACTCAACTACCAACCAGCCTATGAGGTGTTGGCTGAAAGCGAAACCAACAGCCGCGAAAACCTGCAATATACGCTGCGCAAAATCTCCGAAATCACGGCCAGGCATGCCGCCTACAGTGCGCGTAGCGTGCATGTGAAAAGTCATGGCCTGATCTCTGCTGAAATGGAGATTTACGATAACCTCCCCCCGTCATTGGCCCAGGGCATGTTTGCCAAAGCGCAAACCTTGCCGTTGGTCATGCGCTTTTCAACGGTACCGGGTGATATTTTGCACGACAAAACCTGCACGCCTCGCAGCCTGGCGATCAAGGTACTGGGCGTCGATGGCGACCGGCTGCCGGGCAGCGAAAAAGCCATCACACAGGATTTTTTATTTGTGAACGGCGCCAGCTTCCTGTCATCCAGCGTACAGGTGTTTCTCTCCAACCTTAAACACATCGCCTCCACGCCGGAAACCAGCACTGAATTCAGGCATTTTTTGTCGCAAATTTTCCGCTCGACGGCCAAGCTGGTCGAATCGCTCAAAAGTGGCCAGCAAACCCTGATCAGAAACCTGCACCAGCCACAAGAAACCAATATCTTAGGTGAAACCTATTTTAGCCAGGACCCGATCTTATACGGCAACTACATGGCCAAAATCGCCTTTGTACCGATCTCCCCAGACCTGATCACCCTCACCAACAAACCGATTGATACCCTCGCCTCCGATGGACTCAGGAAGTCTATCGTCGATTACTTTATTGCCCACACCGCCGTCTGGGAGTTACGCGTGCAACTGTGCACGGATATCAAGCAAATGCCTATTGAGGACTCGACGGTGATCTGGTCGGCAGATGTGTCACCTTATATCCCGATTGCCCGCATTACGGCCAAACCACAAATCGCCTGGAGTCCCTATCGTTCGCATGTTGTTGATGAAGGCATGATGTTCTCGCCCTGGCATGGCATTCAATCACACCGGCCGCTAGGCTCGGTCATGCGACTGCGAAAAATGAGCTATGAAATGTCCAGAAACCTGAATGCGGCCCCCGTAGGCGCGCCGGTACATGAGCCGACCAGCCTGGATGATTTGTGCTAAACACACATCACCAGGCTGACACACCCTAGGCGGTCTGGCGATCACGCAGGCGGTATGCCCATACATCCGGCAGGTAAGTCGCGATGACCATCAATGCCGCCAGGGTTAAAAACAGCCACTTCACCGAATAGCTGGTGACAAACTTGGCAGCGGGCGTTTGCGACTGCACAAACTGATAAAAAGCCGGTTCGTCTATGCCTTCGATATATTGGCCTTTGATTTCAGTCGCCATTTCTTTTAGATGGTCCACATCCTGGCTGGATAAATAGCGGTCAAACTCGGCATAAGCCACCGGTGGATCAGGATCATCTTTGCTGGCATCACTGTAATTGACGCCACCGCCCGCACTTTCAGCCGCCGCATCGGTGCCCCAATAGCCGACAAAGCGATTATTCGCATTAAAGCGCTTGATCGGTGCAGGCTCCTTACCGCCGACGCCCACAAAAATCACGTTTTTGCCTATGCGCACATCGCTGATATCCAGTTTGTTAATGCCGTTGGCTTTGGGCGCTTCGTCACCATCGGTAAAAAACAGCATTTGTGCCGGAATATTCAGGTAATCAAACGTGGCTTCGGCAGCTTTCACGCCAAACGTCATACGGCTGTTACCACTCCAGGCCATGCGCCATTCCAGGTGGTTAATGCTGTCATTAATAATGTCAAAGTTAGCGCACACTTCTAATGGCATAAACAATAACGCGACATTCTCCGCCGCAAATACGCCCACACTCACATACGTGCCGCATGGCGATGTTTTCACCACTTGCCGCATCAGATGCTGTGTGTAAGCCAGGCGCGTCGCCGGTTTATTGGCAACCTGCATATCCTCGGCATTCATGCTTTGCGAAATATCTGCCAGCAACAAATAGTTATGCACTTCTTGTTTGAGTTGTATCTCCGGCTTCACCAGGGCCAGCACCAGAAACAGCATGGCGCCCAGCAGCAAGCTGGTTTCATAATGTGCTTTCAGCAGTGAAAAAAGGCGTTTCATGGCAACCCCTGTGGCAGATTACTAATCTCCATGCCAGAAGGATCCTGCGGCACGGTTTTAATATGTTTGGGAATCACGCCATGCAATAAACTCAAATTGAATTTGGCTGCCTGGTTGCCAGGGTCGAGCTTGAGTGACTGCTCATACGCCGCACGTGCCTGTAAATAATCAAACTTGGCTTGCTCCTGAATCGAGCCATCCGCCTCGACCAGGCGCTGCAAACCAGAACGGAACAAGTGATTGCCGATATTAAAATGAATCTGCGACTTTAATGCCTGGCTGGGTTCAAACACAGAGGCATCCTGCTGTTTAGGCGCCTCTAGCAATTGGCCAAAATTCTGTATTGCATGTTTGTAGTTACCGGTTTTGCCTTGCTGATAAGCATCGGCAAACTTCTGGTGAAAAGGAAACGGGTCTCCTGCCAACACTTCACCCGCCTGTAAAAGGCCGTTGGCCGCAGAGATGGTATGCAGCTGATAGCCTTCATACGCGCTCCCTAGCACGCCGACAATGAAGAGGAATCCCAGCACCTGGTTTTTGCGCGTTAAATGATTTTTCATTCGTATACCCTTACATTTTTAATCACCAGAATCAGCAACACCAACACCAGCGCAGAGACCATAAACACCTTGGAATAGTCATAGCCGGCAATGGTCTCGTGGTATTTAATGGCCTTTTTCTCCCGCGAGTCGATATCGTTAATCGCCGACTGCAAGGTTTCAGGATCATCGGCTTCATAGGCTTTATATTTCAGGCCCAAGGATTGAAAATATTTGTGCAAGATAATCGAGTTAGGTGTGCGGTCTTCGCCGTATTCATCTTTGGAGAAAATGCTCGGCTCGCCAGGTTCACGCAGCATGATCCAGTAAATACTCAGCTTGCGGCTTTTCAGGCGCTCGCTAAGCAAATACTTCACGCGCGGGCTCAGTTTGCCAGCGCCATCCGAGAGCAGAATCACCGCACGAGAGCCTGAGCTCTGGATATTATCGAACAAGCCAACCGCCTCGGTGAGCCCGGCACCGATATTGGTCTGGTTGAGCGAAGGACTGGTGGCGGCCAAAATCGCTGCATGAATGGCATCACGGTTAGTGGTGATTTTGATGCCGTACAACGCCGAGTTGGTAAACCCCACCACCCCCATCATGTCATTCGGACGTGAGTCAATAAATTGCGTGATGATACGGCGCGCCGCGGCAGATTTGATTTCCGCCATATGCCCCCCCGTAGCATCCCCCGCAAACGGGTGGTCCATACTTACGCTACGGTCTATCACCATCACCGTTTGGGCACCCTTGCCTACACGAGCTACTTGCTCGTCTGAACCTCGCGGGGCCGCCAGTGCAATCACAATGCTCAGCAACAGCAAAGACATAATGACCTTGACCGCCAGGTTGAGCCGGTCAGAAAACAGGTCTTCCGGCATCAGCTCCAGCCAGCTGTAATGCTGGCCCTGATGGCCTTTTAACCAGAAAGGCAGCAGCGCGATGGGCAACAGGGCAAAGGCCCATGGATTTAAAATGATCATGACACGCCCCGCTCACAATCGCGCAAACGCTTGCTGAGCTGCACCAGTTGCGCAATCACCTGGCGGCTGTCGCGGCTTTTCACATCGTATAACGATTGATTGGACGCCTCAAAAAATTGCGTAATCTCCTGCTGCAGGCCTTTAAAGCCTGGGCGCAAGCGCACAAACTCATCCACATCGCGGGCGAAAATATTCGCGCCATAATGCTGGTTGAAGGCCTGATGCAAATAAACCAGCGCTTTTTTCTCTTCTGCCGCGGTTTTTGGTTTGGCGGATTTTGCCAGTCGCTTGAGTTGCCTGTGCGCCCGTGCAAACGCCCCGCCCATGAATGGCAGCCATTGACCATCGGCATTGATATACAGCAAGGCGAGCAAGCTGATCACCGTGATGCTCAGACTGACCACCAACCCTTGCTGATGCACATGACTGTCAATCAGGGGTGTTTTCACTTCGGGCAAGATATTCTTCCTGGCGGTGGTCGTCCCGCCCGTCACCAGTGGTGAAAACCAGAATCCCCAGGCGGGAATATCCACTGTAGTGGCTGCGACGGTCAGTTTTTCTGCGGGCAAATACATCACGCTGGGCGTGGCACTAGCCGCAAACACCTGATAATCAAATTGCACGGTATAGCGGGTATGCCCTGACTGCGCCTGGCTTTGTACGGCGACGCCAACCAGCTCGATGCCATTCTGTTTGCGGCCCTTTTTAGGCAAGGTGTTTTTTGCCAGTATGTCTCCGCCGGAGTCAACCACTAGGGTTCTGGTCAGCACATCCCCAATATGCACCCCATAAGTCGAGGGTGGGTTCACCACACTTAAAGTAGGAGCTGCTGCTTGGCTGCTAGTGGCCGTGAGCAGTACGCTGACAGCCAGTAACAGGCATTGCATGCCCCTGCGAACGGTTATGTTTGAAATCTGTTTTAGCATGATTGTTTTTTCACCATCACATTGCTTGTTCAAAATAATGCGTCATCAGCTCAGGCCGGTAGTCGCCGTGCATAAACAGCGCCGGACTCTCAAAACGCATGAATAAGGCTTCTAATGCCTGCCTGCGCGCATGAAAGGCGTGAATGAACTTGGCCTTGACTTCGCTACGGAAAAACAGGGTGCGATTGCGCCCGGTTTCCAGGTCTATCATGGTGCCAAAGCCAAACTTGGGCAGTTTTTTGTATTCCTCATCGTCCCACAGCACAATCGGCACCACCTTATGGGCAGACATCGCCAACAAGGTTTTCTCAATCACCTGCAAGGGCATATGAAAATCCGAAATCCAGAACACCAGGGCGCGCGTCTGCCCCAGAAAGTTAGGCATGTCGGTGACACCCTCCATGCCAATACGCAGCGAGTGATACTCATGCAGCAAGGCGATGGTCTGTTTGCTCTGGTGATAATTGCGGCTCAGCGGCAAGGTGAAATCCTCAAGCACCTGCTGGTTGTAGCCAATAAAACCGAACAAATCGCCCATGTTATAAGCCGAATTCGCCACCGCCGTGGCGATTTCTACCGCAGTATCCAGCTTGCGCTGGCGCCCCCTGAACTGCATGGATCCGGATAAATCACACACGGCATAAATCGGCGTCGTACTGTCCTGGTTAAACTGTCGCACCTGCACCTGCTCAAACGGATCGCGTATGGTCTGCCGCAAATCCATACGCCTGGCATCCGGGTAATCCACCAGGTTGATGGTGCCGCGGTAGTCAGAGCCTATTCCGCGCTGTGTGCCTGGATGATCACCGAGCTGGATGCTGTCAGACTTCCAGCCAACCACATATTCAAAGGGCCGCGCGTAACCGGCCTCTTCGTCATGCAGCGGTGTTTTCTGCTCGGCTTTTTTCCAGGCGTTTTTGAGTGTGGCGCGCATGCTTAAGCCGCTTTGCTAAATGACAGGCTAGGCACCGCCACCGTGCGGATAATATTGCTCGTCAGTTCCCGGGCCAGGGCTGTCCTGCGGTTTTCATAAGCCGCGTTAAACACCAGGCGGTGCGAAATCACCTCGTGGAACACGGCATGAATATCTTCCGGGTAGAGACTATCGCGGCCGTTCAACCAGGCATTCACACGGGCGGCTTTCATCAACATGCCCATGCCGCGCGGGCTGGCGCCAGTCTGGATCACGCGACTCACATCCACACTTTCCATGGTCACGCCAAACTTCTCCGGATGCTGCGTGGCCTCCCACAAATCCATGGTGTATTCCTCCAGCACATCACTGGATTGAATATGATTTTGCAGACGGTCAGAAAACGCATTTAACTGGTCAAACTTCAAAATGCTGCTATCCACCTGTTGCGTGAGCTTTTCGGCGTGCTGGAACTTGGTATTGAACACCAGCGATTTTTTCAACTCACGGTCCGCCGGAATATCAATCGGTATCTCCATCATGAAGCGGTCACGCGCCGCGGAGGGGATTTCAAACGTTTCGTTTTTCTCCACCTGGTTGCGGTCAGCAAACACAATCATGTGCGGCATGCGGTATTCTTTTTTAAACGCACTGATATGGCGTTCCGCCATCACCCGCAGCATCAGCGCATGCACCTGTGGCCGCGCACGGTTGATCTCGTTAAAAAAGAACACGGATAAATCTTCCCCGGCGCGCAACAACGGCCCCTCATCAATTTGCGGCCTGCCATCTGGCCCCAAAAAGGTGTGGTAAATGAGGTCGTTCGGCATCAGGTCTACCGTGCCTTCAATCCGCTCATACGCGCCACCAATGCCGCGCGCAATCGATTGCAGCAAGGTGGTTTTGCCCACACCGACGCCACCATCCAGCAACACATGGCCACGGGCAAAAATGGCAATATTCATCAAGCGGATGGCTTTGCTCTGCCCGACAATCACCTGGTTCACCTGCTTTTCAAGTTCCAGCGCATGATGGCGCCAATCTGTCAGTTGGATATCTAATGGAGGTGACATGACTCTTCCTTTCTAACCACGGTTAAAAATACGCCCATGGAGAAGGTCTCCACTAGCGATTTATCTCAATGTACAAAATGTTTCAAAAATGTAACAGAGTGGCACTAGTCCACAATCCTCCAGTTTTGAGAACTTCACTGGTCCAGTTATTTTTGCGATATAGTGCCGATTGAGTCATCCAGATTTCCCGCAAAAGAAAGGGATTTATTCCTGACATAACATGTTTTGGTGTGACTATTGGTGTGATTAATGGAGAGCGCAATGCTACGTTCGTGGAGTCTTAAACTCACAATTACCGACACCTCAGGTTTGCCGGTCTACCTGCAAATTGCCCAGCAAATCATGGAGGAAATCCAGCGTGGCCGCCTGGCGCCTTCTACCGCCATGCCTGGGACGCGTGAGCTTGCCGAGAAACTCAACGTCAACCGCAAAACCGTGATCCTGGCTTATGACGAACTCATCGCGCAGGGCTGGCTGGTGTCTGAGCAACGCCGAGGCTCGTTTGTCTCGGCCAACCTGCCCAACTTTAGTACGCAGGCGCAAACCGCTAAAAGTAGCCATCAACCCGCCAATGTGGTGGAAGGCCCGACGCACCCGCTACTCAATTATCAATCGCCAGTCGATGGCGTGATTGATTTTAATGACGGCATTCCCGATGCACGGCTGATCCCGTTCAACATCCTGTCGCGGGCATTCCGCCATGCGCTCATCGGCTCCAGCAAAGGCAAAAGCCTGGGCTATGGTGACCCGCGCGGCACCCTGGCGTTACGGCAGTCCATCGCCACCATGCTCAATATGGAAAGAGGCCTGAGTGTGGATATAGGCCAGATTTGTATTGCGCGCGGCAGCCAGATGGGCATTTTTTTAGCCGCACGCGTATTGACCCGCCCGGGCGACAATATCGTCGTCGAGCAGCTCAGCTACCCCGCCGCCAAAGAAGCCTTCAGGTCTTGCGGTGCCAACATTCTCACCGTCAAACAAGACAAACACGGCATTGATGTGGTCGCACTGGAAAAACTCTGCAAACAACAGCCTATCCGCGCCATTTATGTCACGCCGCATCACCAGTTCCCCACCACCGTTATCATGACCGCCGAGCGGCGCTTAAAATTGCTGATGCTGGCCGAGCAATATGACTTCACCATTGTCGAAGACGATTACGACCACGAGTTTCACTTTTCGCATCACCCGGTGTTTCCACTCGCCAGCACTAACCACGCCGGGCGCGTCATCTATGTCGGCTCGCTCTCCAAAGTGCTCGCGCCTGGCTTGCGCGTGGGCTACCTGGTCGCCACCCCCAGCCTCATAGACCGCTGTGCGCAAGAAGTCATGCTCATAGACCGCCAGGGCAATGCCATCACCGAACTCGCCGTGGCCGAACTCATGCACTCCGGCGAAATAAAACGCCATATCCGCCGTACGTTCAAGGTGTATAGCGAACGCAGAAACCTGCTGATTGCGCTGATTAAAAAAGAGCTCAAAGAATACGTCACCTTTGACGCCCCCGATGGCGGGCTCGCCATCTGGTTACGTTTAAAAGAAGGTTACGACGTAGAACAGGTTGCCACACAGGCGTTGAAACATCATGTGCGCATTTTGCCTGGCACCTTGTTTTCAGAATCCGAACAAAGCGTGCATGCCATACGCTTGGGGTTTGGTAGCCTGACTACCGCCGAGTTAGAGAAAGGTGTGCTCGCCTTAAAAGCCGCTTTTATGGGCAGCTAGGTATTTAATATTTAAGAAAATTTAAATATTACCGAAAACAATTTATTACAATGTAAGTTAATTTTATTGTGGGAAGCGTCAGATAAATCAATATTAGAAATATTCGTTCATGTCATGAAAAATATTAACAACCAGAATATTGAGAGTAATCAATACATTCAGACCCTCATTGATAACTTTCCATTCATGGTCTGGCTCAAGGATGTAAACAGCCGGATCCTGGTGGCGAATAGCGCCTATGCCAATATGGTGGGCGTCGCCTCCAGTCATGAGTTGATTGGCAAAACTGATTTTGATTTTTTCCCGCCAGAGTTGGCGCAAGAGTATGTCGATGGCGATAAACGCGCCATGCTTAGCACCTCACCGAGCGCCGTCACGGTGCCGATTAAAAACGCTGAAGGCGAGTATTACTGGATAGAGTCATACAAATCGTCGGTCGTCGTAGACGGCCAGGTGGTCGGTTCGCTGGGCTATGCCAGGGATATCACCGAAGATATCCAGAAACAAAACGAATACAAATCCATTGTCGAAAACTCCTCCAATTGCATCGCCAAATTCAATCGTAACTGTGAACGCATTTTTCTCAATAAAGCCAATTCATCGTTTTATGAGGTGGATTCCTCCAGCCTGTTCGGCAAAACACCCTCGCAACACCCCGGTGGCGCCTCTGGCAAAGCGCTTGAGAAAAGCATACGTGAGGTGTTCCAAAACGGCAAAAATCAGCATGTCGCATTCAAGCTCACCATCCGCAATGGCAAGCACAAAATCATGGATACCGTGTTGACGCCAGAATTCAATGCCATCAACGAAGTCATTGCCGTCATCGCCATTGGCCAGGATATGACGCAATCATACGAAAACCTGGACCGTATCCATCACCTGGCTTATTTTGACTCCATCACCCAACTGCCCAATCGCATTTCACTGCTGGAAGTGTTGGAGCAATCCCTTAAAAAATCTCATCAGACAGACTGTTCGTTTGCTTTTTTAATGCTGGATTTAGATGGCTTCAAGGCTGTCAATGATTTACTCGGCCACGCTGAAGGTGACTTGCTGCTTTATGAAATGGCCAGGCGTATTGAACGCGCGGTAAGACCCACCGATACCGTGGCCCGCCTCGGGGGCGACGAGTTTGCCATCGTGCTATCAGACGTGAAAGATCCTAAAAATGCGGGCTTGGTCGCCAAAAAAGTGCTGGAGGCGATCAAGCAGCCTATCCTGATCCGCGGCACCGAGCTGTTTATTTCTGCCAGCATAGGCATCGTCATTTGCCCGGACCAAAGCTGCGATGTCAGCGATATTGTGAAGTATTCAGATATCGCCATGTACAAGGCCAAAAAACAAGGCCGCAACAACTACCAGTTTTATTCCGCCGACTTATCGCAAACCACCATCGAGCGCATAGACATCGAGCACTCCCTACGCCGGGCACTGCAAAACGAGGAGTTCTTGCTGCACTATCAACCGCAAGTGAATATGAAAACCGACAAAGTTGTCGGCGTAGAAGCCCTCATCAGATGGCACCGCAACCATAACGAAATGATCCCGCCCAACCGCTTTATCGGCATCGCCGAAGACTCAGGCTTTATTATCGAGATTGGCGAGTGGATCATGCAAACCGCCTTTAAAGATGCCGTCCGCTGGAACACTGGCCGCCAAGACCCCATCACCGTCGCCATCAACTTATCGAGCCGGCAATTTATTCATAACAACCTGCTCAACGCCATCAACCACTTACTCAAAAAAACCAAATGTGACCCGGCCTGGATCACGCTGGAAATCACCGAAAGCCTGCTGCTCAGCGACAGCCAGCACATCACCAAAACCTTAAAAGCCCTGGATAAAATGGGCTTCAGAATCTCCCTAGACGACTTCGGCACCGGCTATTCCGCCCTCAGTTATTTAAGTAAATTCCCGGTGAGCGAAATCAAAATTGACCAATCATTCGTGCAAGGCATTGCCGACAATAATGACCACAAACTGATAGTGCAGGCGATTATTTCAATGGCAAAAAGCTTAAAAAAAGAACTGGTCGCAGAAGGCGTAGAGACAGCTGAACAAGCCAAGTATTTGCAAGATTGCGACTGCAACGTGGTGCAAGGTTATTTGTTTAGCAAACCCAAACCATTTGATGAAATTGATATGCAAGCTTCGTGGAAAGCTGCTGTTTAACAGTTGCCTGTTAGGCTGCAATCAACGCTAGCCCAGACTTCAATTCAGCCGCGTCAATTTCCCTGACTAAACGCCTAAGCTCAACACCATCTTTCAAAAAAATCAGCGTCGGCCATAGTTTCACGTGGAACGACCGCCCTAGCCTGCGGCCTTTGCCATCTTCAATTTTAATGTGACGGATATTTGGGAAATGGCTCAATTCAGAAGTAATCGTAGGTTGTGCAGCCTTGCAGTATCCACACCAAGTGGCACCGAACTCCAACATGGTGGAACCTTTGAGGGTGTTTATTTCTTCGCGGGTGGGTTCTAGTTTTTCCATGTTGGTGACCAATATTCTCTCATCTCTGATATCTGGTTAACCTTTGCTATCTAAGCGAGTAGTCAAGGATTTCTTGACGACTGAACTCTCATCCAACGATGGCTTTTAATTTGGACGTATTAAATTAGTTATCAAAAATATCCAGATAAGGTGCAAAAACAAATACCCTGTTACGTGTTTGGCCTGTCACCTCATGCAAAATCTCGTGTTTGCTCATCAAGCCAATCAAATCGTTAGCTGCTTTATAACTCAAATCACAAATCCTTGAAGCATCTTCTACACTTGTCGCTGGCTGCTCAAACAATGAATTTAACAAGAGTTGCGCACTAGCATTTCTTCGCCCAAAACTTTGTTGCAGTTCTTTCTCTAGGCGGGCTTTTAATTTCAATATCTCTGATAGCGTATGCACTGCCAAGGAAGCAGTTTGCTCTATCCCTACCAAGAAATATTTCAGCCACTGCAACATATCGCTGTGAGTGCGCACCCGCATCAAATTGTCGTAGTACAAGCCTTTATTCTTTTCAAAATAGCTCGAAAGATATAACAGTGGCTTGTCTAAAATACCCGCATTGACCAAAAACAAGGTAATCAACAAACGTCCAATCCGTCCATTACCATCTAAAAATGGATGTATCGTCTCAAACTGATAATGTGCAATTGCAACTCTTATCAATGCGGGGACATGTACATCATCATTATGTAAAAATCGCTCCAAATCACTCATCAAATCATTCACATATTGATGATGTGGCGGAATGAACGTAGCATCAGACAAACTATTGCCGCCAATCCAGTTTTGGCTAATGCGAAATTCTCCAGGCAACTTATGCTCACCACGGACATTGCTTAGCAAAATAGCATGCGTCTCCTTAAGCAATCGTGATGATAGAGGTAACGTTTGCAGTGTTGTAATTGCTTGATTTAAAGCCTCAATGTAATTTTGTACTTCACGCCAATCATTACGATGTTCAGGTGAAATTTCTGCCTCAGAAAGCACTGCCTGCTGCATATTTGTTTGAGTGCCCTCAATCCGACTAGAAACAACAGCCTCTTTGGTCACATGCAGCTGAATGAATAAATCAATATTAGGGACTAATCTTGCAAACGAATTAAGTTCACCAAGCTTAATGGCAGCTTTTTCGAGTAATGCATTTACCTGTGGGTTTTGCCAAATCCACTCATCGTTTATATTTGTAGGCAAAAAAAAGCGATACTCATAGCCTTTTTCAAACTGCCCGGCTCGAAATTGTTCTAGCTGAATGGTCATAAATCAAAAGGCCAAAAAGTAAAATACATTCCCCAATATATTACTTTTAATAGCAAAAGTAAAATAACAATATTTGTATTTTAGTTTTAAACCCGCCTTATTCTAGAATGACATTTCAAGCTGTGTGAGCCACACAGTATGGCCATCTGCGCGCAATTGAATACGGCTTATATAAAAATCTTAGCATTGCTGAGAGTTTTATAAAGCATAAATATTGGCGCTCATATTACGCTGCATTGTTTCTGGGATTATTAAACGCTCAGTTACTGGTAAATTACCCGTGAGTAAAATCAAAACTGATTAGTCTTTTGCACAAGGGAGTCCAGATAACAGTAACCACCAGTCGATTATTAGTGCAATTATTTCAATAGCTAAAATTTGCGCTTCGGTAATTCATAAATTCTATTTTCTTTTTCACGCCTAAAAACACCTTGCTATTAACTCTATAAGTTGTAAATGGCTTGAATTCGCGGCAATTAGTTAAAGTAATCCCCGTATGAATTAATTTCAGCAACAACTAGCAAAATGATATGATTTACGGTAAAGATAAGATTGATATAAAAATAGGTAGAACATAGTGGGAGATACTAAACAACTAACTGTAGTGGATTTCTTTTGTGGTGCCGGTGGTTTCTCCGAAGGATTTAGACAACAGGGATTTAGAATCATCCAAGGTTACGATAACTGGCGTCCTGCCATCGACACCTTTAATCATAACTTCGGCACTAACTCAGAATGTTATGACATTCTTAACTTCAACAACTCAATTGAAGAAATAAATAAAGTACCCAATACCGATGTGATTATTGGGAGTCCACCTTGCGTATCATTCTCGAGCTCCAATAACTCTGGTAAAGCTGATAAGACCAAAGGTCTGCTTCTTATAAAAGCCTTCTTAAGGATTGTCGTAATAAAAAAGTTTCAGAAGGACTCTATTCTTAAAGCCTGGTACATGGAAAACGTACCGAACTCAAAAAAATACTTGCCCGCGTCATTCAATTTCGAGGATCTAGAACTCACTGAATGGGCAGAGGAAAATGGACTTAATCCTCAGGCCCTAGCAATTACACTTGAGGGTAATCAGCCGGTCATCAATGCGGCTGACTATGGCTCATACCAATCAAGAAAAAGAGTTATTTCTGGTGAGATAATCGCTGCAAAAAAACTGATTGTTCCAGCCCCAACCCATTCAAATGTTGATCAGTGTTTACCTAAGTGGAGAAGTCTTAAAGAGCTTCTCCAATTAATGCCGTCCCCCATACTTAAAGATGAAAGCATTATTGTGGATCCTATATATCCCACAATAACGTTATCCTCAAAACTACTAACAGATCATTTTTATGACAGTGGTATCTATCAGTCCAAATGGTCACAAGCCAAACGCCTCAAAACAAATCACCCGTACATGGGAGTTATGTCATTCCCCGAAAATCTTGAAAAACCAAGCCGAACGGTTCTTGCCACTATAAGTGCAAGCACTAGAGAGGCTCACATATATCAATCTGAATATAATCGTAAAGGTGATGGTGAATATAGGTCCCCTACTGTCCGAGAGGCAGCCACAATCATGGGATTTCCATATACCTACCAATTTCTAGGAAGTGCGAATCCTAAGTGGAGATTAGTCGGAAATGCAGTCTGTCCTTCTGTGAGCCGTGCTTTCGCAGGAGAGCTTTTAAAACATTTGAATCTTGAAATCCCTAGCTCGCTAAAAGTCACACTTCAGCCAAAACTAGAGGGTGTTATTAATTTAAATAACCCTAATCCGATTAATTTCTCAGAGGCTTCAGTCAAGATAAAAAACTCAAGGTTTAGAGGTCATCCGTTAAAAGTTGGCAATCTTACAGTCACACTTTCCAATTACGACATTGCAACGCGTGGCGACGTGGGAGGAGCTTGGATGACAAGCATACAATATGGGACAGGAAGTGGATTTCCAATACAAAAAGTCGATGATTATTACTATGAACAAATTGAAGAAACCATTAAGAAATTTCCAGCTGGAGAAAGCTTCATCAACCGCGTCAATAATGGCTTCTCAGACAAAATTGGAACGGCAAAGCAACTACAAATGATGTACGAACAGTGCAGGTCAACTGATTTGTT
This sequence comes from Methylophilus sp. 14, assembly GCF_015354345.1. GTDB lineage: Bacteria > Pseudomonadota > Gammaproteobacteria > Burkholderiales > Methylophilaceae > Methylophilus. The sequence continues at coordinate 38,374 of NZ_JADKYS010000004.1, forward strand.
AACGGAACCGACATTGCTTATTGAAAAACTTAAGCAGTTGATTGATGAGGCTGGCATAGCTGACTTGATGTATAAACAAGAACAAATTAAGTTTTTCTCATATAAAGCAGTTGTACCAGTCAGTCAGCTTTTTGCTTTATACGCTGTTAATAAAATTTCAACGATAGCCAACGGGGAATACAATGGATCAAAAAACGAGAATCAGTAAAATCCAAGAAATTATCGATCGGGATGAGAAAAATCCTTTCGGGGTCCAGGAAATTGCCTGGGAGGACAGTCTTAAATCGATGAATGTTTACAAAATCCCGTTAGCATATCTAGTTTACAACAAATATAACGGTCGAATTTTGAGTAGGACCAAATCTTTAGAAAAACAGAATCATAGTATCGACGTCGAAACTCCCGAGGGGAAAAAGCAGATAGAGCGGCTCCTATGGGATTCAAAAGAGGATAGAAACAAGACAACTCAAGCAGACCTGGCAATCTCCGGTCAAAAGAAAGTAGGGATAATTACCCGTGACGGGATAATTATCGATGGCAACAGGCGAGCCATGCTTCTGAATCGTTTGGGTAAGGATGATTACTTCAAAGCAGTTGTACTACCAGTAACTCTTGAAGAAAATCCTATCGAAATAAAAAAACTCGAAACATCTTTTCAGATGGGGGAGGACGAAAAGTTAGGCTACAACCCTATTGAGAAATATTTGAAGGCAAAGGATCTTTATACCGACCTATCGGCCTCTTTTGAAGAAGAAATTACCATAGCCAAAATTGCTGATTGGATGGGTGAGCAAAAATCTGCAATCAAAGATTATTTGGCTGTAATGGACATCATGGATGAATACCTAAGCGAACTAGGTTATGACGGCATATATACCCAATTGGATGGACGGGAAGATCAGTTTATAAGCTTGACGAAATGGATGGAGAATTTCTATGGAGAGACAAGCAGTAAAGCATTTGATGGATACAAAGATAATGACGTAGATGACTTAAAGATTATTTCATTTGATTACATACGGGACAAGTATGAGGGCAAGGAATTTCGAAATCTCGCTTATGGTCTAAAGACAAATCATTTCTTCGGTACAAAAGAAATATGGACGAGCTTTCGTGACTCACATTTCGAGGCGACTAAAGGAATAGAGGAGCCAGCAATAGATTTCAACTCAATGAATCTAAAAAGTCATTTGGACGATAGAGATCAAAAATTCCATGACAAAATCCACGACCGAATCAAAGATAACCTTGAGGTACATTACGAAAAACTCAGGAACTTACAGTCTGGTAAAGAGCCTGAGAAACTGATTAAGAGAAGTATTGACTCCTTTGATGCAATCCAAAAAAATAATAAGGCTTTTAAAAATCCTGCCATTCAGCAATTAGTAGTCGAATTGGCAGATAAAGCTTTTAGATCAGTAACTGAGCATGCACCGTTAGAAATTTTTCCCAAAATAATTTCCTTATTAGAATCAATCGAAGTAGAAAAGATTGGTGAGGGTGATGTTGAAAAGGCTGAACAATTCGCAACCGATATACAACGCCTTTCTTACAAACTGACTAAAAAACTTTCTCAACTATGATATTGATAGATATTGAGGAAAGCGATTCATCACCGAAGTTTTCCCTATCTGGAGAGATAGAGGCTATATCAAGCAACAGGAGGTTCATGACATCCCTAAAACGTCTTGAATCTGAGTTCACGTCCCATAAGATTTACGTTCCGTTCACTGATAAGAGCCAGATTACGATACTGCAGAGTCTGCGCGATTTGTTAGAAAAATTTGATTTACCTTACAGGCAGTCGAATTCAATCAATAATGAATTGAGATCATATTCTAATGAGCTGCAACAGTTTGAAGCATTCTCGACACTTGCCAAGCAGATTAGGAATAATGAGTTCAATGACAATGTTGACCTCGTAAATCACTTTGACAATTTCCAGGCGGTTCTTTCGAAATCGTTAGTCAGAAAGTTGTATCCTCTTCAGTTACTGTCTGCTTTCCATCTAGCCTTTTCTCAGAACGCTTGCAATTTTGCAGTTCCTGGAGCGGGGAAGACATCCATAGTTTATGGCGCTTACGCTTATCTAAAAAGTTTGGATCAAAATAACAGCTGTCATGTAGATAAGTTAATGGTCATAGGGCCTTTATCGTCTTTCGCTCCTTGGGAAAAAGAATATAAGGAATGTTTTGGACAATTCGCTTCTGTACAGCGGATGTCTGGTGACTTAACCATCTCGAAAGAAAAAAAGCTTCAGCATCTTTATGCTGCGACACCTCATGAGGTTTCACTTATATCTCATGCAGGTGTAGACATTCTATTGAATGACATCATCGAATTCTTGAAACGTAATAAAACTATGCTTGTGGTAGACGAGGCGCATAGAATCAAAAATCCAGACGGTATCTGGGGTAAAAGCATTACCGAGATATCTAAATATGCTACAGCCAGAGTTATCCTTACCGGCACCCCTGTACCGAATGGCTTTCAGGATATCTATAACTTAATGAAGTTCATCTACCCCTTCAAACATAAAGAAGTAATAGGATTCCATTATCAAAATCTAGTGGATATGACGAATGAAACAGATCTTGAATCTCCACGTATCCAACAATTGAAGAGAAACCTTTCACCTTACTTCATCAGGATTAAAAAGGATGACCTTCAATTACCTCCAGTTACTGAAAACAATGTATTTGTAAATATGAATCCTATCCAGAGGCAGTTATATGACCAGATAGAATCAAAATACATAAAATCCTTCAAGAAAGATTCGTCTGCCACATTCATGGACATGGTGAATAAAGCCAAATTAATTAGATTACGTCAGGCCTCCTCTAACCCCTTGTTACTGGCAAAACCACTAATAGGTGCCTTGGAAGAGAACGATTTAAATGGGGATATTGATCCAAATACCCGTTATACGAAAAACAATGAAATTTTTATTGATGATGCGGAGTTTCTACGAAACATATTAAATTATTACACTCTTGAAACTCCGGTCAAATTCCAAAAGACCCTAGAGATTCTGTTAGGAAAAATCATACCAAACAAAGAAAAATGTATCGTCTGGACGATATTCATACAGAATGCTAAAGACCTACAAACATATTTGTTGACAAATGAAATTAATGCAAAACTATTGATTGGAGAGGTGGAACAAAAAGAAAGAGAAATAATAATAGATTCATTCAATGACCCCAAGAATCTTGATTTCCAGGTTGTTATTGCCAATCCGTTTGCCGTAGCTGAGTCGATTTCACTTCACAAAGGGTGCCACAATGCCATTTACCTAGAAAGAGACTATAACTGTTCTAATTTCCTCCAATCAAAGGACCGAATACACCGTGTCGGACTAGAAAAAGACCAGGTAACGAACTACTACTACCTCATCTCTCGTGATTCCATAGATGAGGTAATTACGCAGAAACTTCAAATAAAAATCAATCAGATGAATGAAATCATCAACGACGATATTCCATTATTTAGCCGGATAGATGAAAGTGATGAGACAGATATCATCACGGCTCTTTTAGATAATTATGCTGCAAGAGTTTAGCCAATATACGAACTTAGGCACTCCCAAATTTTACAAAGAGCTAGTTGGGGTTATACATAAATCTTCGAAGCCCTGGTCAAAAGCCGACCTAAAGAAATTATTTTTCAATAGATCCATTGACGGCAGAAGCAGATTTGAGGGGTGTTTTGAGCTAGCTATTACTTTAGGCATATTGGATTTAGCACCCAACGAAACGCTGACTTTAAATACATCTTTCTTGAATCACATTGAGGATGAAGGATTACTTTGTCGCCGCATTGTTAAAAGCCTCTTTGAGTTACTCAAGTCGGACGTAATAAGTGCCAGGATTTTCTCAGAGGCTAATTTGTCTACTGATTTAGTTTTGAAGACTATAAGAATCACGAATGAAGCTTTTGGTTTTAAGCATACTAACTTCAAACAACTACTAATTGATTTCGAAGTTTTAAAATATATTTCAACGGAAGTATCAAGCTATTACGTAATCAATCCTGAGTATCAGGATCTTTTCAAAAAAGAAGTTCTTCGAAGTTATAGATCGAAGTCATTATCACCTGAACAACTTCAAAGAATCCTGCAACTACAAACACAATATGGTACCGAAGCTGAGTTGTATGTTTTGGAATTTGAAAAAAGACGACTTAATAATCAATGCACTGTCTTGTGGGTAGCCGAATACTCTACTTCTGATGGCTATGATATAGCTTCGTTTGAAGATGTAGACTCAAGGACCTATGATCGATTCATAGAGGTCAAATCGTATAGTGGCTCACAACCTTACTTTCATTGGTCTAGGAATGAGATTGATATAGCATTTGAAAAAGGGCAAACTTATTTTTTATATCTGATTGATAGGAGCAAGATTAATGATGTGTCCTATTCTCCAATAATTATTCAAAACCCATTCAAGACAGTCTTCGAATGTGAAGAGTGGGAAAAAAATCCCGAGAATTATTTGATTACCAAAAAGAAAATAAACAGAGCTTAATCTAACTATGCTGTCGTAAGTGAATCTCATGCAATAGATTCACTTACGACAGATAAAATATCCAAACTTTATACAATTAAATTTAGGTCCAGGATATAAGGGGAAATAGCGAGCTCTAACTCAAACTTAGAAAGGCGCTTTAGACTACTCATGTTTGGTTTTCGAGATGAGTTTAAACAGAGTTTCTTCAAGAGTTTTTCGAGGCTTATGTCACTTCCTTTTTCTCAAATAAGGTTTCGTTCTAACTGGTTTTCTGCAGTAAGCGGCATTCCGAAAACAACTCCGCCACCCACTCAATAAACGCCCGCACCTTCGATGATAAATGCCGGTTTTGCGGATAAAGCGCATTAATCGGCAAACTCCCTGCCCCATAATCACCCAGCACTTTTTCTAACTTACCCTCGGTTAAATAGCCTTGCACCATAAAGCTGGGCAGTTGGCAGATGCCTATGCCTGCCAGCGCAGCGGCGACGATGGCATCGCCATTATTAATGGCCAGTTTGCGTATGGTGGGGATTTCTTGTTGAGCGCCTTCGTGCTCGAGAATGAAGTTGCGCACTTTGCCGGTTTTGGATGAAAAGAAGTGCACGGCCTGGTGGCGTTGCAGGTCGTCTGGGAGTTGTGGTGTGCCGTAGGTTTTTAAATAGTCAGGCGAGGCGACCAGCATAAATTGCATGGTGCCTACGCGGCGCGCGACCAGGCTGCTATCTAACAAATTACCGATACGGATGACGCAGTCGACGCCTTCTTCTAGCAGGTCAATCGGCCTGTCATCGCAGCCGATTTCGAGTTGTATCTCGGGGTAGCGGTTAAAAAAGTCTGGCAGTGACGGAATAATCACCAAACGCCCTAACGGCGTGGGTACATCTACCCGCAAGCGCCCTTTTGCGCTAACTGTGGCCTGGTTGAGGGCGGCTTCGGTTTCTTCTAGCTCGTTTAATAACCTGATCGCGCGCTCGTAATAGGCGGCACCGTCCGTCGTCACGCTGATGCGCCGGGTGGTGCGGTGCAATAACTTCACACGTAAACGTTTTTCCAGTGCCAGCACCTGGGCCGAGACGGTGGTTTTTGGCAGGTTGAGTGATAGTGCGGCTTTGGTAAAGCTCTCCAGCTCTACCACGCGCGTGAACGCCAGCATGGTGTCGAATCTATCCATAAGCCCCTCTAAGCTCTCTTGATTGTCCAATAAATTAGCACAGTGATTGCATATTTAGGTGATTTATCTGTTTTTTTATTTATTTATAGTGGTCACCAGTTTCAAACAACTTCATTACTTTTTAATTAGGAGATTTATTATGAGCAAGAAACTTGAAGGTAAAGTCGCAGTCGTCACAGGTGCCTCTAAAGGTATTGGTGCTGAAATCGCCAGACGTTTTGCCCGTGATGGCGCAGCGGTGGTGGTGAATTATTTGTCTAGCAAAGCGGGTGCGGACAAAGTGGTGGCTGACATTACTGCCGCGGGCGGCAAGGCCGTGGCGGTGGGTGGCAATGTGAGTGAAGCGGCAGATGCACAGGCGATTATTGAAGCGGCGATTAGCAACTATGGCAAGCTGGATATTCTGGTGAATAATTCCGGCATTTATGAATTTGCCAGCATCGAAGAAATCACTCCTGAACACTTTCACAAACAATTCAATATCAACGTGCTGGGCTTGTTGTTGACAACCCAGGCCGCAGTGAAATATCTGCCTGAAGGCGGCAGCATTATCAACATTGGCTCTGTGGTCAGCCGCTTAACGCCGCCGGGTGCTGCGGTGTACACCGCGACCAAAGGCGCAGTGGATGCCATCACTGGTTCGTTATCCAAAGAACTAGGCCCTCGCAAGATTCGCGTCAATGCTTTAAACCCTGGCCTGGTCGCCACCGAAGGCACACAAACCGCGGGCGTGATTGGCTCAGAAATGGAAAGTGGCTATGTAGCACAAACCCCATTGGGCCGCACCGGCCAACCGAATGATATTGCCTCAGTAGCGGCATTCTTGGCTTCAGAGGATTCTTACTGGTTAACCGGCGAGCAATTGCTGGTGGGTGGCGGTTTACGTTAATTTTTTAAAGGCAACAAGAATGATCAACTTATACACATGGGCAACACCGAATGGTCGAAAGATCTCCATCATGCTGGAAGAGCTGGGGCTGGACTATGCGGTGAGCCCGGTTGATCTGGGCAAGCAGGAGCAGTTCTCTGCCCATTTCAGCGCGATTTCGCCTAATCACAAGATTCCGGCGATTGTCGACACGGAGCCAGGAGATAGTGAACCTATGGTGATTTTTGAAAGTGGCGCCATTTTGACCTACCTGGCTGAGAAATATGGCCAGTTTTTAGCCCCCCACAGGCAAGCCCGTTATAGCGCACTGGAGTGGTTGCACTGGCAAACCAGTGCGCTGGGGCCCATGCTCGGCCAACTTGGTTTTTTCGCCGTGCGCAGCCAGGAAAAATCGCCTTTGGCCATTACGCGGTTTACTGAAGAAGTGGATAGATTGTTCTCCGTGATGGAAAAGCAGTTAAGCAGCCATGCTTATCTGGCCGGGGAAGAATACTCTATCGCCGATATCGCCTGTTACCCATGGGTGCAGGCGGCCACGGTGTATTTTAAACAGGCATTAAACAATACCTTTAACGATAAACCGGCGTTGCAACGCTGGCTGCACACCATCGCTGACCGCCCTGCGGTGCAACTGGGCATGGCTGTGCCCAAACTTTAAGCCATGTGGACAACACACTTTACCTATTCAACCACCGCAACGCCGATTACTTTGCAGGTATTTGGCAACGGCGATGCTAAAAGCAAACAACCTGCCCTGATTTATTTTCATGGCGGGTTGTTTAACTGCGGCAGTATTGAAACGGCTTATGACATTGCCAATGCGCTGTCTGAGCATATGGTGGTGGTCTGTGTGGCTTATCCATTAGCACCAACCATGCAGTTCCCAGACACCATAGAAGTCGCTTACCAAGCACTGGCATGGGTAAGTACGCATGCGAAAAAGATAGGCGCTGACCCAAAAAAACTCTTTGTGGCCGGGGAACAGGCCGGCGGCAATCTGGCGGCCGTGGTTGCCATGTTGTTTCGCGACCGTGGCCTGGCTTGCCAGCACACCCTGCAAGGGCAAATATTGATCATCCCCATGCTGGATGCGTTACAAACCTCAAGGTCTCTGGCGGCTGAAGTAGATAGCCCTTGCCGACGCGCCTGGGCCGACTATACGCAAGTGGCCAGCAATGCCTTGCACCCTTATGTGTCTCCAGTAAACTCTTGCCGATTGGCGGGGCTGGTGCCTGCCATGGTGATCAGCACGCAGGCCAACCCGTTACGCGATGAAGCTGAGGCTTACGCCACCAAGCTATTGCAAGCTGGTGTGCCGGTGCAGGTACAACGACTGGAAGACAGCACATACACTTTAAGCGCTGGCGCACACCCGGCTTTTAACACGCTGTGCCAGTTAATCAGGCAGTTTATTATGCAATAGTTATTTGCTGGCGCGACCACTCAGCAATGAACCTAGCGTCACCAGGCCCACGCCGTAGATAAACCCGGCATCTGGTTTAACGCCTAACCACACGCAGGCTAGCAACGCAGATAACACAGGCGTGAAATACGACATCGTCGCCAGCACCGCCAGGTTACCGTGCTGGATGCTGTAGTTCCAGCAGGAGTAGGCCGTGGCCATCAGTGCGCCCATAACAGCTACCTGAAGGAATCCGGCCAGATTGAATGTTAACGCGGCTTGGTCGCTGAATACATAAGCCAGCCACAACACCCCTACCGTGATGACGAGGAATAACGGTACGCCATTCACACCGTTGCCAAAGCGACGGGTAAAGACCGAATACACTGCCCAGGTGATGGCGGCAAAAAATGCCATGCCATAGCCTGTTGGGTTGCGCTGGATATTGTTCCAGAAAATAGCGACTGACCAGGCACCCTCGCCTTGCATCACGCAAACGATCCCCAGTTCAAGTGCCTGCCCTCTGTCAGTCGCAGAACCGATAGAAAGCGCCAGCATGACCTCGTAGAGCACGAACAGGCCGATAGGTATAGCCTGGGGAATGTTTGAAGCTTAGGCGCGCCGATAATCATATTGGCAAATAATCCGGCAACGCTAAAAATCATGGCCGCACCGGCAATCGGGCCAAAAATTTCAGCCACACTCCTGAACAGGCCTACCTTGACGCTCCACATCAGTACGGCGCTTAGGCCTATCAGCGTTGCCTGATTGAATCGCGGGTTTGTCTCTCGCATGTTTTTAAGCTTTAAAAAGTGAGTAATAAAAAAGCGCCCGCAGGCGCTTTTTTAATGCAGATGAAAACAGACTTCGTTAAACATCTAGTGAGCTGACGCTGAGCGCATTGCTTTCGATAAACGCACGGCGTGGTTCCACGTTATCGCCCATCAGTGTGGTGAAGATTTCATCGGCGCCGATGGCATCTTCAATTTGCACTTTGAGCAGGCGACGCACGGTGGGGTCCATAGTGGTTTCCCACAATTGTTCCGGGTTCATCTCGCCCAGGCCTTTGTAACGCTGAATATTCAGGTTATGTTTGGCTTCGCCCAGCAACCAGTCCAGCGCCTGTTTAAAGGTGCTGACTTTTTGCTCTTTTTCACCACGCTTGATCAAGGCACCTTCGCCCAACAGGTTGTTGACCATGTTTGAGGTACGGTTGATCTGGCGGTAATCGCCACTGCTGAGGAACTCAGCATCAATGACGCAGCTTTGCAGGTTACCGTGCACATATTTGTTCACCTCCAGGCGATAGGCACTGGTTTCAGTGTCTTGCGCGACAATCACTTCTGAACCAACTGCACCCAGGATAGGACGTAGTTTTTCAGCCGCCGTATTGGCCGCAGACTCAGTGCTCAAATCGAGGTCGCCCAAATCTTGAATGGCGCGCAATACGCTTTCATCGTACAGATTGGCAATACGACGGATTACGGCTTCTGTCAGCACCATTTGTTTGGCGATGCTGGTCAAGGCGTCGTCTTTCAGAATGTCGCCACCCTCTTTAGTCACCAGCACGGCATCACGCAAGGCGGAGTTAAGCAAGTATTCATCCAGCTCGTGTTCGTCTTTGAGGTAGCGCTCGTCGCGGCCTTGTTTGACTTTGTACAACGGTGGTTGCGCAATGTAGATATGTCCGTTTTCAACCAGTTCTGGCATTTGGCGATAGAAGAACGTCAGCAACAAGGTACGGATGTGCGCACCGTCGACGTCCGCATCGGTCATGATGATGATGCGGTGATAACGCAATTTTTCCAGGTTGAAATCATCTTTGCCGATGCCGGTACCCATGGCAGTAATCAGCGTAGCGATTTCCTGTGAGCCCAGCAGTTTGTCAAAACGCGCTTTTTCCACGTTAAGGATCTTACCTTTGAGTGGCAGAATCGCCTGGAACTTACGGTCACGGCCTTGTTTGGCTGAACCACCCGCAGAGTCACCCTCGACCAGGTACAGTTCAGACAAGGCTGGATTTTTTTCCTGGCAATCCGCCAGTTTGCCTGGCAGACCCATGGTGTCCATCACGCCTTTACGACGGGTGATTTCACGCGCCTTACGGGCAGCTTCACGTGCACGCGCGGCTTCTACAATCTTGCCACAGACAATTTTGGCATCGACCGGGTTTTCTTCCAGAAATTCTGCCAGTTTAGCGGCCACAATTTCAGACACCACTGGTTGTACTTCACTAGAAACCAGTTTGTCTTTGGTTTGTGAAGAGAATTTAGGATCAGGCACTTTGACTGACAACACGCAGGTAATGCCTTCGCGCATATCGTCGCCAGTGGTTTCGACCTTGGCTTTTTTAGCAAATTCGTTTTGTTCGATGTATTGGTTCAAGGTACGCGTCATTGCCGTACGCAAACCAGTCAAATGCGTGCCGCCATCGCGTTGCGGAATGTTGTTGGTGAAGCACTGTACCGATTCAGAGTAGCTATCGTTCCATTGCATCGCCACTTCCACCGTCATATTGTCTTTTTCACTGACGGCGTAAAACACTTTTGGATGCAGCACCGTTTTAGTACGGTTCATGTATTCCACAAAGCCTTTGATACCGCCGCTAAAAGCAAAGTTTTCAGACTTGCCTGTGCGTTGGTCGATCAATTCGATCTTGACGCCATTATTCAGGAAAGACAGTTCACGGATACGTTTGGCCAGAATTTCAAAGTGATATTCGACCAGGGTAAATGTTTCAACCGATGCCAGGAAGTGGACTTCTGTCCCTTTTTTGTCGGTGGTACCAGTGATGGTTAGAGGCGCTTGTGGCACACCGCGATGAAATTCCATCTGGTGCACTTGGCCCTTGCGGTAAATTTTCAGTCTTAACCAGTCAGACAGGGCATTCACCACAGACACACCCACACCGTGCAAGCCACCAGACACTTTGTAAGAGTTCTGGTCAAACTTACCGCCAGCATGCAGCTCAGTCATCACGATTTCAGCCGCAGAACGTTTAGGCTCGTGTTTGTCGTCTTCTTTGATATCGGTAGGAATACCACGACCGTTATCAGAAATACTGATGGAATTATCCGGATGGATAATCACTTTAATATCGTCACAGTGGCCTGCCAGTGCTTCGTCAATCGCATTATCGAGCACTTCGAATACCATATGGTGCAAACCGGAACCATCTGACGTGTCACCAATGTACATGCCGGGACGTTTACGTACTGCGTCCAAACCTTCCAAAATCTTGATACTGTCTGAGTTATATTCTTGTGGCTGTGCCATAACAAAAGCTTCTTTAATTGAGATTAAAAGTCACTGCAGCGTGTTTCACGTGAAACACGGGTGCAGGCATTATATGCGCATTGGCATCACAACGTATTTATAGTTGGCATCACTGGCAGCAGTAATCAGGCAACTGCTGTTGGCATCGGCAAACGCAAACTCAATTTGCTCGTCACCCAGGTTATTGAGCACATCAATCAGGTAGGTGACATTAAAGCCAATATCCAGCGCAACCTGGCTGTAATCAATTTCCAGTTCTTCTTCTGCTTCTTCTTGCTCAGTGTTGGTACTGATCAGTTTGAGTTGTCCCTGCGTAATCACCATGCGGATACTACGGTATTTTTCGTTGGACAAAATAGAAGCCCGTTGCAAGGCACTCAAAATCGCCACGCGGTTGACCATAAATGTGTTCTGGTGGCCGGTTGGAATCACGCGGTTGTAATCGGGGAATTTGCCGTCAATCACTTTGCTGATCAGTTGAATATCACCGAATTCAAAACTGACCTGGCCATTGAGCACATCAATCACCACTGGCGCATCAGATTGTTCATCCAGCAACTTGGTCAGCTCCAGCACGGTTTTACGTGGCAGGATCACTTCAGTTTTATCAAAACTCTGGTCCAATGTTGTGTTGGTGTAACTCAGGCGGTGACCATCAGTGCCCACCACATGCAACTGGTTGCCATTCACTTCTAACAACAAGCCGTTGAGGTAGTAACGGATATCTTGCTGGGCCATCGCAAACTCAACTTGTTTAAGCAAGCGCTTCAGTTCTGACTGCGCGAGACTAAAACTAATGTTCTGGCCGCTGGCTTTACTCATTAAAGGGTAATCCGCTGCAGGCAGGGTTTGCAGGTTAAACCGACTCTTGCCTGCTTTGAGCGTGATGCGGTTATCCTGGTTGTTCATTTCTATGGTCGTACTGTCCGGCAGTGAGCGACAAATATCCAGCAGTTTTTTAGCTGAAATCGTAGTACTTAATTCACCTTCTATCCCGCCATGTACTTTGAGCGAAATCTGCATTTCCAGATCGGTCGCAGTCAAATGCATTTCTTGCTGTTTGATATTGACCAACAGGTTGGAAAGAATAGGCAGTGTGTGTCTACGCTCTACGATACCAGTGACACTATTAAGGGGTTTAAGCAAAACCTCACGGTTGATTTTGATTTGCATGGCCTGACCTGATTAATAACTTTATTTCAATATATAAAAGATAAGACTAATAGTAATGTGCAACTTTTTTGTGGGTAACTCTAAAAACCAATTTAATTCAATGAGTTATAACCAAATTAGCTTGTGTATAAATTGCGGTTTAAACATGCATGATTTGTGGCTGATATTGTAAACCGATTTTATCCTGTCTATACGCAATATTTAAACACACGTCATTCTCAACTTATCCACAGCTTATTTTGTTAAATTTTTTTTGCTAATCACGAATGACCTGCGTTAACAAACCAATATCGCGCGCCAATGTCTGGTCATTTAAGCGTAATTGTTCAATTTCTTCACAGGCATGCATCACGGTGGTGTGATGACGTCCGCCAAAGGCTTCGCCAATCTCCGGGAAGCTATGATTGGTGAGTTCACGCGCCAAAGACATCGCGACTTGGCGCGGCCTGGCCACATTGCGTGAGCGTTTTTTGCTAAACATGTCACTGACTTTAATCTTATAGTAGTCAGCCACGGTTTTCTGGATATTTTCAATCGTAATCTGGCGGCCACGCACGGCAATCAGGTCGCGTAAAGCGTCTTTGGCCAGATGCACGTCAATGGCATGACCGGTAAAGTTGGCCATGGCGATAATACGGTTCAATGCGCCTTCAAGCTCACGCACGCTGGAGCGGATCTGCTTGGCAACAAAAAAGGCTACATCTTCATGCAGGTTGATTTTGAGGTTTTCGGCTTTCTTGCGCAGAATCGCTACCCGCATCTCTAATTCTGGTGGTTCAACCGCAACGGTCAGGCCCCAGCTAAAACGGGTGCGTAGACGCTCGTCCATGTCTGCGATCTCTTTAGGATAGGTATCGCAGGTGATGACGATTTGTTTTTTTTCTTCAATCAGCGTGTTAAAGGCGTAGAAAAACTCTTCCTGGGTGCGGGTTTTTTTGGCAAAGAACTGAATATCATCAATCAATAATAAGTCGAGTGAGTGATATTGCTGCTTGAACTCATCAAATGCTTTGTTTTCATAAGCCTTCACCACGTCAGAGACATAACGCTCGGCATGCAGGTAACGTATATTGGCGTCAGGCTTGGCTTTTTTCAGTTCGTTGCCTATCGCTTGCAGCAAATGTGTCTTGCCCAAGCCCACCCCGCCATAAATAAAGAGTGGGTTATAAGCCTGGCCGGGATTGCCTGCGACTTGAATCGCGGCAGCACGGGCTAACTGGTTGGCGCGGCCGGTAACATAGTTATCAAACAGGAAGCTGTCATTCAGGCCGCTGCTTTTTTCTGACTTGAGATGTTTGGCCGGTGCGCGGTTGCTCACTGGTTTTTTATCAATTACCCGGGCGGTTTGGGCTTGTGTGGCAGCTGCAACAACGGCCTCTACGGGTGATTGTGGTGCTGGCGCGGTTTTTGTCGGCGTTGCACTTGGTGCTGGTGCGGCTTGCTCACTGGCATCTACAATCAGTTCAACCACCGCGCTGGGGGATAATTCGGTGGCGATGGTGGCAATGCGGCTAAAAAATTTGCTTTTTACCCACTGCATGACAAATTTATTAGGCGCAACAATCTGCACCGCCTCGCCATTGACGCGTGCTTTCAGGGGTTTAATCCAGGTGTTGTATTGTTGTGCAGAAAGTTCTTTTTCGAACTTGAGCAAACAATAGGCCCAAAAATTTTCCATTGCTCCAGTGCTTTTTAAAAGTGTCAGCAAAAAGTCAGCCTGTTTCCGTGTTTCAGGCGCTGTTTACGTTTATTCGTTATAATTGCCGGGAAGAGTGGCAGAAGACGTGGTCGAGTGGCGAATGTCACCTTGACCTGTTGCTGACATTCTAAACGTTTTGACCTGAGTTATCCACAGCCACGGTCTATAAAAAAATAAAAAAAATCATTGACATAAGATCTCAATTTGCTGTTTAATTAAGGGTTTTTGAAATCGGCAAATATTTACTGTTAAATCAGCGTTGCCGGATTAGAGTTTAATTGCCATTTTTGGCAGGAGTTTAATAATGAAACGTACCTATCAACCATCCAAAACCCGTCGTGCACGTACCCATGGCTTTCTGGTACGCATGAAAACCAAAGGTGGCCGTGCAGTGATTGCTGCTCGTCGCGCTAAAGGTCGTAAACGTCTGGGTCTGTAATCCCTGACGATGCATTGCTTGAAACTCAATGCATGACATTGTACAAGCTAAAAAAAACGGATGAATTTTCATCCGTTTTTAGTTTCAGGAAACGGTTTTATGGTGAATGGCTGTTTGCCAACATCATGCCTAACCAGCAAGACCATCATCGTTATGGCCTTGTTGTGTCGAAAAAAGTCGCCAAACTGGCGGTGAAGCGCAATTACATGAAGCGTGTCTTGCGTGAGTTATTGCGTGCTCAACCTTCTCTCGCCAGCACTGGGTTTGATGTGGTGCTACAAGTGCGCAAGGCTTTTCAGCATGATGATTTTCCGGCCATACAGCGTGATTTGTCACAATTGCTGGCTAGACTGAAAAAACACACGCCCGTTTCCTAACAATTCTGATGAAAACGATACTGATTACATTAGTAAAATGTTACCAGTGGGGCTTAAGCCCCTGGCTGGGGCGTCAGTGTCGTTTTCACCCTACCTGTTCACACTACGCCATTGAAGCTTTGCAGCGCTACGGTGCCTGGCATGGTAGCCTGTTGGCTTTGCGCCGCATTGGCCGCTGCCATCCGTGGCATCCCGGTGGTGTGGATCCCCTTCTTTAGACTTGTAAAAACGAAACCTTATGGATACTCGCCGTTTAATTCTGTTCGTGATCTTTTCCTTTTCGATTATGTTGCTGTGGGACGCCTGGCAGCAGCAACATGCGCCTGCGCCGGTTGCACAACAAGGGGCTGCGCAAACCTCCCCTGCGGATAAGCCGCAAGAAAATGGCTTTAAATTAAGCAAGGGGACACGTATTGCGGTGAAAACAGACCGTTATTCGGCAGTGATTGATACGGTTGGCGGTGATCTGCGCCAATTGTCCTTGCTGGAACATAAGGCCGACGATAATTCTGGTCCTTATGAGCTGATGAGTGATGCTAGTGCCGATAAATTGTATGTGGCACAAACCGGCTTAAAAGGTGATGGTTTGCCTACCCATTATGTGACGTTTACTGCGGCTGAGACCAACTACAGCTTGCAAGATGGCCAGGACACATTAGAAGTGCGTTTAACCGCGCCAGAAACCAATGGCGTCGCTGTGGATAAGGTGTATCGCTTTCACCGCGGTCAATACTTGATTGATGTGCAATACGAAATCAAAAACAATAGCGATAAAGCGATTTCGCCTTCTGTGTATTACCAGATTATTCATGATAACGAGTCCAATCAGGGCTCTAAAATGATGCCTACTTTCACTGGTGGCGCTTATTTCACCGAAGCGGACAAATATAACAAGGTCAAATTCGATGAAATGGCCAAGAAAGATGTGTCGATTAATGCCAAAGATGGCTGGGTAGGTTTGGTACAACACTATTTTGTCAGTGCCTGGGTGCCGCAATCGACTGCTGAACGTAAGTTCTACACCACCAAGCTGAGCGAACATGACTTTTCTATCGGTACGATTTTGCCTGTAGGTGAGATTGCCGCAGGTAGCAGCAAAACCGTAGATGCCAAGCTGTTCAGTGGCCCGCAAGCGCAAGAGGATCTGGAGGCAGCTGCACCAGGCCTGGAATACGTGGTGGATTACGGCATTCTGACCGTGATTGCCAAGCCATTGATGTGGTTGTTGACCCATATTCACGAGCTGGTGAAAAACTGGGGTATTGCCATTATTGTATTGACCATTCTGATCAAGGCTGCATTCTTCAAATTATCCGCCTCTGGTTACCGCAATATGGCGCATCTGCGTGAAATTGCACCACGCATGCAAGCGCTGAAAGACAAATTTGGCGATGACAAGCAGAAGCTGCAGCAAGCTATGATGGAAATGTACCGCACCGAGAAGATCAACCCGATGGGCGGCTGCTTACCTATCCTGGTGCAGATTCCAGTGTTCATTTCATTGTATTGGGTTTTGCTGGGCTCGGTTGAGTTGCGCCATGCGCCCTTTTTTGGCTGGATTCAGGACTTGTCAGCGACGGATCCTTACTTTGTCTTGCCAGTGCTCATGGGTGCAACCATGATTATTCAAACCTTTTTGAATCCTCCACCAACGGATCCGATTCAAGCTAAAGTGATGAAAATCATGCCGGTGGCATTCAGTATTTTCTTTTTCTTCTTCCCGGCGGGCCTGGTGCTGTACTGGTTGGTGAACAATATCCTGTCTATCTGGCAGCAATGGGCCATCAACCGTATGATTCATGCTGAAGCTGTGGCAAAAAAAGGGCATGGCAAATAATCAGGTTTTAAGCATAGACACTATTGCCGCCATTGCGACCGCCCCTGGTGCTGGCGGCATTGGCGTAGTCAGGGTGTCTGGCCCGTTGGCGGCCAATATCGCAACACAGATTTTAGGCCACTGCCCTGCCCCGCGCCATGCGGCCTATCTGCCTTTTTTACAAGCCGATACCACGTTAATCGACCGTGGTATCGCTATCTACTTCCCTAATCCACACTCCTACACCGGCGAAGATGTGCTTGAGCTACAAGGGCATGGCGGCACGGCGCTGATGCAAATTTTGCTGGCGCGTTGCATAGAGTGCGGTGCGCGTCATGCACAAGCGGGTGAATTTACCCAGCGTGCGTATTTAAATGACAAGCTTGATCTGGCGCAGGCAGAAGCTGTGGCTGACCTGATTAATGCCGCGACGGTAGAAGCCGCACGCAGTGCTGTGCGATCGCTTTCAGGCGAGTTTTCACAAGCGATACAGACCTTATTGCAACAATTGGTCGATTTGCGCATGTATGTTGAAGCGTGCCTGGATTTTCCTGAAGAAGAGATTGATTTCATCACTCAAGGTCGAGTACTTGAGAAATTGCAGGCCAACCAAGCCGCTTTGCAGCATATTTTTCACCAGGCCAGGCAAGGTGTCTTGTTGCGCGAAGGCATTAATGTCGTATTAATTGGGCAGCCTAATGTGGGCAAGTCCAGTTTGCTCAACGCCCTGTCTGGCGAAGAAGTGGCGATTGTGACGCCAATTGCCGGTACCACGCGCGATACGATCAAAAGCGTGGTCCAGATTGAAGGCGTGCCGCTGCATGTGATTGATACCGCTGGTTTGCGTGAAACTGAAGATACGGTTGAACAAGTGGGCATTGCACGCACCTGGAAGGCGATAGAAACTGCGCATGTGGCGTTGCTGCTGGTGGATAGCAAGCATGGCATAGGTGCGCAGGAAAAGGCTATTTTGCACAAACTGCCGCCGGAAGTGAAAAAAGTTTGGGTGCATAACAAGATAGATGTTTCACGTGAAACATCGCGCATTGAAAAACACGAAAATGAGCAACACGTGTTTTTATCGGCCAAGACAGGCGATGGTATTGCCAGCCTGCAAAAAACGCTTCTGGAGATTGTGGGTTATCAGCCTGGTGGCGAAGGTGTATTTATGGCCAGGGCGCGTCATTTACAAGCGCTACAAGAGGTTGAGCAACATCTGGATCAGGCCATGTTGCAAATGCATGCGGCTGAGTTGGTGGCAGAAGAGTTGCGTTGTGCGCAAGAGGCGCTGGGAACCATTACAGGTGAGTTCACCCCCGACGATTTACTGGGGGAAATTTTCAGCCGTTTTTGTATCGGCAAATAAAAACCCGCATTAGCGGGTTTTTTTTCTTGGGAACGGCGTATTGCGCTCATTAAAGCGCTCATCAATACTGCACACACGCTTGCAGCCGGTAATCATGGCCCAGATCAGGTTGTCGTGATTGATAAAACTTTCAAAAATCACCCCGAACACATGCACCACCACCACTGCCAGCCAGGTCCAGGTGGCATAGTGATGTAGTACCTGGCTCATCTCGTCATCAATGATGCCCCAGCCATTGTTGTAAACGATACAACCCGAGCCAACAGTGATGATACCAAGGCCTAGCATGGCGTAAATGGCAATTGACCCGGTTGGGTTGTGGCCAATGTAGTGCCTGGCTGTGCCTTTGAGTAGCTTAAATAGGTGTTTAACTGCCCATACCGGATTCAGTGGAAAGCTGCGAAAGCTGGCGTAGCCGGTTGCAAGCAATCCCCAGATAATACGCGCGACAATCAGTGTCCCAGCGACATACCCTGCATAAGCATGATGTAGGCGGTCCCACATGGAGGCGTGGGTATAAAATGCATACCCAAACGCCGCCACTAAAGACCAGTGGAAGATCCTGATGAAAGGATCCCAGACATACCGTAGCATTTAGATTATTTGCTAGGTTTGGTTTCTGTTAACAGATAAGCGATAAAGTTGGCTTTTTCTGAAGGTGAGCAATCTGCACCCAGAATGTCGTTGCAGTGCTTGGTGAACTCATCTTCCACTTTATCAATGTCAGTAAAGCGCTTGGTGTTAACACGTGGTGCCAATGGTGGAATTTCTTTGTTGGTCACAATGTTTTTGCCTACGTTGGCTGGGTTGTTGGTGTGGCAGGATGCACAAGCTGCTTCTTTACCGCTAGGTGTTTTGAACTTGCGGTTGAAGAAAATTTTACCGTCTGTAATAGAAGGTGCTTCATACATAGGGTTGGCGGAGTGTGCAATGTTGGTGTACTTATATACCAGCTTTTCAGCATTGGTTACATCAGCCATTGCGTGTACAGAAAACAAGACCCCGAATGTAGCAATAATTGTTTTGATTTTCATGGTAAGAGCTCCTTGGTTGTTTTGAAAAAATTCTATTCTTTTTATGTTAAGTAAATATGGCCTGCTTGTAATTGATTTGTATTAAACCGTAATAATTTTGTATTAAGACCGTATCAATTCATATTAAAACATGGAACAAGTGTATCAAAGCAGCGAATTAAATGACCATTTGGTTAGTTTACGCTAAAATCACAATTCTTTTTAAATCAAACAGTTCAAGATTCTTTATGATGGACTTTCCTGATCGATTCGATGTCATTGTGGTGGGTGGCGGCCATGCCGGTACCGAGGCTGCGCTGGCGGCCGCTCGTATGGGGCAGAAAACGCTGTTGTTAAGCCACAACATTGAAACATTGGGGCAAATGTCCTGTAACCCTTCTATTGGTGGCATAGGCAAAGGTCACCTAGTGAAAGAGGTTGATGCGCTTGGCGGTGCCATGGCAGCGGCCACTGATGAGGGTGGCATACAGTTCCGTATCTTGAACTCCAGCAAAGGCCCGGCGGTGCGTGCGACGCGTGCGCAGGCTGATCGTATCCTGTATAAGGCCGCTATTCGTCACCGCCTGGAAAACCAGCCTAACCTGTGGCTGTTCCAGCAAGCGGTAGATGACATTATTCTGGAAGGCGACAAGGCTGCTGGTGTTGTCACTCAAATCGGCTTGCGTTTTTACGCAACATCTGTGGTGTTGACTGCTGGTACTTTCTTGGGTGGTTTGGTGCATGTTGGTTTGCAAAACTATAGCGCTGGTCGCGCCGGAGATCCGCCAGCCATCTCGCTTGCTGCGCGCCTGCGTGAAATTGGCCTCCCGGCTGGGCGCTTGAAAACCGGCACCCCTCCCCGCATTGATGGCCGTTCAATTGATTATAGTGTGATGACTGAGCAGCCTGGTGATACGCCAGTACCGGTGTTTTCGTTTTTAGGCAATGCAGCACAACACCCGCAGCAATTACCTTGCTGGATTACCCATACCAATCAACAAACCCATGACATTATCCGCAGCGGTCTGGACCGCTCGCCCATGTACACTGGCGTCATTGAGGGTGTGGGGCCGCGTTATTGTCCTTCGGTAGAAGATAAGATTCACCGCTTTGCAGATAAGGAATCGCACCAGGTGTTTCTGGAGCCTGAAGGTTTAACCACGCACGAAATTTATCCTAACGGTATTTCTACCAGTCTGCCGTTTGATATTCAGCTGGCGCTGGTGCGTTCTATTCGTGGGTTGGAGCATGCGCACATCCTGCGCCCCGGATATGCCATTGAATACGACTACTATGATCCTCGCGGTTTAAAATCGACTCTTGAAACCAAGACGGTTCGCGGCCTGTTTTTTGCGGGTCAAATCAATGGTACTACTGGTTATGAAGAGGCGGCGGCCCAAGGGTTGCTGGCGGGTGCAAATGCGGCATTGTTTGCGCAGGACAAAGAAGGCTGGTGCCCTTCCCGTGAGCAGGCCTACCTAGGTGTGTTGGTGGATGATCTGATTACTACGGGTGTTAATGAGCCCTACCGCATGTTTACCAGTCGCGCTGAGTACCGCCTGCAGTTGCGTGAGGATAATGCCGATATGCGCTTGACTGAAAAGGGTCGCGAGCTGGGGTTGGTGGATGATGTGCGTTGGGAGGCTTTCTGTAAAAAACAGGAAGCGGTGGCGCGTGAGCAAGCCAGGTTGAAGCGTACTTTTTTGCAGCCAGATAACGGTCAACCCGCAGGTCAGCATACCATTGTTTCACGTGAAACACAGCTAGCCGTTTTTGGTAAGCCTTTGGATCATGAGTATTCCTTGTTCGAATTATTGCGTCGGCCAGAAATTGCTTATCAGTCACTGTTGGACTTGGTGCCTGCCCCAGAAGTGTTGGCTGGGGATGTCTTGGAGCAAGTGGAAATCGCAGCCAAGTATCAAGGGTATATTGATAGGCAGAATGAAGAAATCTCGCGCCAGAAAAATAGTGAGAACATTAAACTAGGGGATGCGATCGATTACAACGATGTGCATGGCCTGAGTAATGAGGCGCGCCAGAAATTGTTAGCACAAAAACCGGAAACGATAGGTCAGGCCAGTCGCATACAAGGCATTACCCCGGCGACGATTTCACTGTTGCTGGTTTATCTCAAGCGTAAACATAAAAAGCAAAGCCAGTCTGGCGATATTGCAGCCGCATGATGGATGATTTGTTGCCGCAATTAGCCGCCGGAGTAGAGGCGCTTGGTTTACAATCTATTGTGACGCCGGAAAAGCAGTTGCAGTGTCTCGCTTATCTGGCGTTGCTGCAAAAGTGGAATAAAGTCTACAACCTGACAGCCGTGCGCGATCCGCAAGAAATGCTGGTATTGCATTTGCTGGATAGTTTGAGTGTGTTGCCTTATATTCAGTCGGGAAATTTGCTGGATGTGGGTAGTGGTGGTGGTTTACCTGGGTTGGTGGTGGCGATTACGCGACCGGATGTAGAGGTGACTACCATCGATACCGTGCAGAAAAAAGCGATTTTCATGCGTCAGGTAAAGGCTGAGTTAGGTTTGTCGAATGCGCAGGTGGTGCATGGTCGGGTGGAGGCTTATCAACCACCCTCGCCTTTTACGCAGATTGTCTCGCGTGCTTTTTCCGATATTGCTTTGTTTAAGCAGTTGACGACGCATTTGATCGCGCCGCATGGCCGTTGGTTGGCGATGAAGGGGGTGGTGCCAACCGATGAGCTGCAACAGGCTGCGGTGTTGCCCACGGAGGTCATCCGTTTGCAGGTGCCAAACCTGCAGGCAGAACGACATTTAATTGTGTTTGAGAATACATAATGAAAATAATCGCAATCACCAACCAAAAAGGTGGCGTTGGTAAAACGACCACTTGCGTCAATCTGGCAGCTAGCCTGGCCGAACACGGCAAAAAAGTGTTGTTGGTTGATTTGGATCCGCAAGGCAATGCCAGTACGGGCAGTGGCGTTGATAAAACGCATTTAAAGGACAGTATTTACCAGGTACTCATCGGCAATAAAACCATGCAAGAGGTGATTGTGCATGCGGAGGCGGCCAAGTTTGATGTTGCGCCGTCTAACCGTGACCTGGCAGGGGCTGAGGTTGAGTTGGTGAATGAAATGGCGCGTGAAACACGTTTGAAAAATGCCATCCTTAAACTGGGCGATGATGCTTATGATTATGTATTGCTCGATTGCCCGCCGTCGCTGAATTTGGTGACGGTGAATGCTTTAACTGCCGCGCATTCAGTGATGATCCCGATGCAGTGCGAATACTACGCATTGGAAGGGTTGTCAGACCTGGTCAACACTGTCAAGAAAGTGCGTGCTCACTTAAACCCAGTGCTTGAGATAGAAGGTTTGTTGCGGACCATGTTCGATAACCGCAATATGCTGGCACAGCAAGTATCGGCACAACTGGTCAGCCACTTTGGCAAAAAGGTATATCAAACCATCGTGCCGCGAAATGTGCGGCTGGCAGAGGCGCCCAGTTATGGCATGCCGGTATTGCTGTATGATCGCTCCTCCAAAGGTGCGCAGGCCTACCTGGAGCTGGCGCAGGAAATCATCCAGAAGAATTAATTGTCGATCGGCGACATTTTTAGAGACTCATTAAAGAGGAAGTAGCAGTATGGTGAAGCCCAAAGGACTTGGACGCGGACTCGACGCATTGTTGTCAGGTGATACGGAAACGATCGCCCAGTCGGATACTTTGCGTACCCTCCCCCTTGGTCAGTTGCAGCCGGGTAAGTATCAACCGCGTTCTTATATGAACGAGGACGCATTGCAAACACTGGCGGACTCAATCGCGGCACAAGGCATCATGCAGCCTATTCTGGTGCGCGAAATTGCATCCGAGAAATTTGAAATTATTGCTGGTGAGCGTCGCTGGCGTGCCTCCCAAAAAGCTGGGCTCACTGAAGTGCCGGTGTTGGTGCGTGAGATTGCTGACGAAGCTGCCCTAGCGATGGCGTTGATCGAAAACATCCAGCGTGAAGACCTTAATCCCCTGGAGGAAGCCATGGGGATCAAGCGTCTGATTGATGAATTTGATATGACGCATGAAAAGGCAGCAGAGGCTGTGGGCCGTTCACGTGTAGCAGTTTCTAATTTACTGCGCCTGCTCACATTGACGCCTATGGTGCAGGACATGCTGCTGGATAACCAGATTGATATGGGTCATGCGCGTGCGCTAGTGGGTAGTGAGCCAGCACAGCAGATTTTACTGGCTAATAAAGTGGTGCAGGATGGTTTGTCTGTGCGTGAAGTTGAGCGCTTGATCCAAGCTGAGCCAGCCAGCGGTAAAAAAGCAAAGCCCGCGGTGCATCCCGATGTGGCTTCCTTGCAAAATCAACTCAGTGAGCAATTGGGTGCCGAGGTGGCGATTAGCAGTAAAGCCAGCGGTGCTGGGGTGTTAAAGCTGAGCTTTTCAAACCTCGATCAATTAGATGATTGGATAGCGAAACTGACCGATAATCGCCTGAAATCATAAGTTAAATCACTGATTAGGTGCTCTGAGGCAGATTTTTCCCAAACATTCAGACAGTTAAGTCCTGTTTGGTGCTTGACTTCGGCGAGTGAATAATTCAAAATCTCGCGTCTTTGTAGTATTTTGCCTTGAATTTTAGCGGTCTAACCCCATGAGTGGTCAACAAAACACTGCGGCTGGCATGTCGCTTTATAGCAATATGCTGCGCTGGCAGGTCATGGCGACGACGGCTGTCACATTGATTGCCTATGCTGTGGGTGGTTTACCGGCAGCATTATCCGCTTTTATGGGCGGTGTTTCTGTGGTGATTGGTGCCTGGTTTGCAGCGAGAATCGCAGAAAAAGGTCGTTTAAAAACAGACCCGACAGCAGTATTGCTCAATTTACTCAAGGCAGAAGCAGTAAAAATAGTAATCATCGCGATTATCCTGTTTGTGGTTTTCAAGCTGTATCAGGCATTGGTGCCTTTCGCACTGATTGCTGGCTTGGCGGCAGCAGCGCTTTTTTCAGGCGCAGCACTGGCAAAATCACAAGTAGATGTGTAGACACGTTAATTTAAAAATAGTTTGAAGATATGACAACTGAACACGCACAAAACGTAGAACTCACTCCTTCTGAATATATCGCGCACCATTTGAGCTTTAATGCTCAAGGTGTCAACGGCAATACTGCCTCTGAAGGCTTCTGGGTGTTGCACTACGACACCTTGTTGACTTCTGTTGTACTGGGCTTGCTGGTCATGGGCTTGATCTGGTGGGTGGCACGTGGTGCCACCGCTGGCGTGCCAACCAAGCGTCAAGCTTTTGTTGAGTTGGTGTTTGGTTTTGTTGATGATCAAGTCAAAAACATTTTCCACGGTGATCGTCATTCATTTATTGCCCCAACGGCCCTGACCGTGTTTATCTGGGTGCTGGCCATGAACTCCATGGACTTCCTGCCAGTCGACTGGGTGGCTGCTATCGTGTCATTCTTTGGTGGCGAGCACGCAAAATGGCGTATCGTCCCGACTTCGGATATCAACACCACCTTTGCTCTGGCACTGGCTGTGTGGTTCCTGATGATTTTCTTCTCCATCAAAGCCAAGGGCTTGGGTGGCTGGATTCACGAACTGTTCTGTGCGCCATTTGGCAGCAATCCGCTGGTATGGCCTGCCAACTTCCTGTTCAACCTGATTGAATACGTTTCAAAACCACTTTCTCACTCATTGCGTTTGTTCGGTAACATGTACGCCGGTGAAATCATTTTCTTGCTGTTGGGTATGTGGGCTGCCACAGGCCTGAGCGGAACCGTGTTTGGTGCCATTCTGGGAGCTGGCTGGTCTATCTTCCACATCCTGATTGTGGCATTGCAAGCGTTTATTTTCATGATGCTGACTGTGGTCTACTTGGCCATGGCGCATGAGTCACACTAGTTTTTAACTTTGTAGTTGTTTTTAATTCTTTATAAGAGAGGGTATTAAATGGAAGCATTAGCATTGATTCAAGCCTACACAGGCGTTGGTATCGGTTTGATCATTGGTTTGGGTGCCGCTGGCGCTTGTATCGGTATTGGTATCATGTGTGCAAGTTTCCTGGAAGGCGCTGCTCGTCAACCAGAAATGATCCCAGCCCTGCAAGGTAAAGTGTTCCTGCTGTTGGGTCTGATCGACGCTTCTTTCATTATTGGTGTTGGTCTGGCAATGATGTTTGCATTTGCAAACCCATTGTTGAGCGTTGTTGCCAAGTAATTTTTACTCGGTAATCTCCGCCCGGTAGGGTTTAAGTGTGACTTAAACCTTTCAACCAATCAGTATGATGGATCCAAAATGAATATTAATTTCACACTCATCGCGCAAGCTATCGCATTTGCAGTGTTGATCTGGTTCACGGTGAAATTCGTTTGGCCGCCGCTGTTAACAGCGATCGAAACGCGCCAAAAGGAAATCGCAGATGGTTTGGCTGCTGCCCAAGAAGGCAAAAGTGCCTTAGAAGTGGCTGCCAAAAAGTCTGAAGCAACGCTGAACGAGGCCAAACAAAAGGCAACTGAGATCATTGGGCAAGCCGAAAAACGCGCCGCTCAAATCATTGATGAAGCTAAGGGTAATGCCAAAGCTGAAGGTGATCGCATTATCGCCGGTGCCAAAGCTGAAATCGATCAGGAAGTGAACCGTGCCAAAGAAGGTCTGCGTGCACAGGTTTCCACATTGGCCGTGGCCGGTGCAGAAAAAATCCTGCGTAAAGAGATTGACGCTAAAGCACACAGCGAAATGTTGGCTAAACTCGCTGCGGAACTTTAAGGTAAAAGGGATAAAACATGGCTGAACTCTCAACCATTGCAAGGCCTTATGCTGTCGCTGCCTACAAACTGGGCAAAGAGAAAAAAGCATTGGCAAAATGGTCTGAAATGTTGGCATTGGCCGCGGCAGTCGCAGCAAATGACCAAATGAAAACCCTGATTGATGACCCTAAGCTGAATGCCGCTGATATTGAAGCAGCATTCCTCAAGGTTTGCGGCGACAATCTTAACGAGCATGGTCAGAATTTGATCAAGACCTTGGTTGAATATGGCCGTTTATCCTTATTGCCTGCCATTGCTGAAGCTTTTGAGGCTTTGAAAGCGCAAGATGAAGGCACCTTGGACGCACAAATCATTGCCGCTGCCAAAATCACGGCAACGCAAACGAAAGATTTGGTGAAACGTCTGGAAGCCAAGTTCGGCAAGAAAATTGAAGCAAGCGTTTCCGTAGATCCGGAAATCATTGGCGGCATCAAAATTATTGTTGGCGACACCGTTATCGACGCGTCTGTCCAAGGTCAGTTACAAAATTTAGCCTATACGCTCACAGCATAAGGCATAGGAGAATTAAATGCAGTTATCTACATCAGAGATTAGCGAGCTCATTAAGAGCCGTTTGGAAAACTTCTCTACCTCTGCGGAAGCCCGTACTCAGGGTACCGTGATTTCCGTAACAGACGGCATTGTGCGTATCCATGGCCTGTCTAACGTGATGTCCGGCGAGATGATTGAGTTTCCAGGCAACACTTTCGGTTTGGCATTGAACCTGGAGCGTGACTCCGTGGGTGCCGTGGTATTGGGTGAGTACGAGCACATTACAGAAGGCGATACCTGTAAATGTACAGGCCGTATTCTGGAAGTGCCAGTCGGTCCTGAACTGATTGGTCGCGTGGTGAACGCACTGGGTCAGCCTATCGATGGCAAAGGTCCAGTCAACGCCAAGCTGACAGACAAAATTGAAAAAATTGCACCAGGCGTGATTGCACGTAAATCTGTGTCACAACCAGTGCAAACTGGCCTGAAGTCTATCGACTCTATGGTACCGGTTGGCCGTGGCCAACGTGAATTGATCATTGGTGACCGTCAGACTGGTAAAACAGCGGTTGCCGTTGATGCGATCATCAACCAAAAAGGTCAGAACATGACTTGTATCTACGTTGCGGTTGGCCAAAAGGCTTCAACCATTGCCAACGTAGTACGTAAACTGGAAGAGCACGGCGCGATGGCTTACACCATTGTTGTCGCTGCTTCAGCTTCCGACTCTGCTGCCCTGCAATTTCTGGCACCATATGCCGGTTGTACCATGGGTGAATACTTCCGTGACCGTGGCCAAGATGCATTGATCGTTTACGATGACTTGTCCAAACAAGCGGTTGCTTACCGTCAGATTTCTCTGTTGCTGCGTCGTCCACCAGGCCGCGAAGCTTACCCAGGTGACGTGTTCTACATCCACTCACGTTTGTTGGAGCGTGCTGCTCGCGTAAACGAAGAGTATGTAGAGAAATTCACTAACGGTGAAGTCAAAGGTAAAACAGGTTCATTGACTGCATTGCCAGTGATTGAAACGCAGGCAGGTGACGTTTCTGCATTCGTGCCAACCAACGTGATTTCGATTACCGATGGTCAGATCTTCCTGGAAACTGACTTGTTTAACGCGGGCGTACGTCCTGCGATTAACGCCGGTATTTCTGTTTCTCGCGTGGGTGGTGCTGCACAAACCAAAATCATCAAAAAATTGGGTGGTGGTGTGCGTCTGGCATTGGCTCAGTATCGTGAACTGGCTGCGTTTGCGCAGTTTGCTTCCGATCTGGACGAAGCAACCCGTAAACAACTGGACCGCGGTCGTATGTTTACCGAGTTGATGAAACAGGCTCAATACGCGCCATTGAACGTTGCAAACATGGGCGTGAGCTTGTTTGCAGCTAACAAAGGTTTCTTTGATGACGTGCCAACCAACAAGGTATTGGCATTTGAAAATGCATTGCATGGTTTCTTGAACTCCAAGTACAAGAACATCATCGATGCAATCGAGTCCAGCAAAGATCTGAGCGGTGACAACGAGAAGGCATTGGAAGCTGCGATTCAAGATTTCAAAGCAACTAACGCTTATTAATCTCGGACACTTCGACTTAGGAACCTAATATGGCAGGTAGTAAAGAGATTAGAACCAAGATCAAGAGTGTAGAAAATACACGCAAGATCACCAAGGCGATGGAGATGGTAGCCGCTTCTAAAATGCGTAAAGCGCAGGACAGAATGCGTGCTTCCCGCCCCTACGCGGATAAAATCCGTAACGTGGCGGCTCACCTCTCCTTTGCACAATCCGAGTATCGTCATCCGTTTTTGATTAAACGTGACGTGGTGAAAAATGTGGGCCTGATTGTGGTCAGCTCGGACAAAGGCCTGTGCGGCGGTTTAAACACCAACGTATTGCGTTTGTCACTGAACCAGATGAAAGCCTGGGAAGCTGAAGGCAAAGGCATCAGCGTCAGCGCGATCGGTAACAAAGGCTATGGCTTTATGAACCGTATCGGTGCGCAGGTGAAATCCCATATCACCGGTTTGGGCGATACTCCGCATCTGGAAAAGCTGATCGGTAGCATCAAGGTCATGCTGGATGCGTACATTGCTGGTGAAATTGATCAGCTTTACATCTGCTATACCAAATTCATCAACACCATGAAGCAAGAGCCGACCATGCAACAATTGTTGCCATTGACCGGTGAGCAATTGGGCAGCCCGAACGGCCATTGGGATTACATCTATGAGCCAGAAGCAAAACCAGTGGTCGATGAATTGATGGTGCGCTATATCGAGTCACTGATTTATAACGCAGTGGCTGAAAACATGGCGTCCGAGCAATCTGCCCGTATGGTGGCGATGAAATCTGCTTCCGATAACGCGAAAAACGTCATTGGCGAGCTGAAATTGGTTTACAACAAAGCCCGTCAGGCAGCGATTACCAAAGAGATTTCAGAAATCGTCGGCGGTGCGGCAGCGGTTTCGTCCTAAGGCGCGCGTTTTAAACCCTATGGTTTAAGCGCAAGTGAAAGAATTCAATTAGATCTGACTCATACAGTTAGGAAAAGAAAATGGCAAAGGCAAATCAAGCAGTAACAGGTAAAGTAGTGCAGTGTATTGGCGCTGTGGTTGACGTGGAATTTCCACGCGATCAAATGCCTAAAGTATTCGATGCATTGATTATTGATGCAAAAGACAGCAATGCAGAAGCCGGTTTGACACTGGAAGTGCAACAGCAATTGGGCGACGGCGTGGTCCGTACCATTGCCATGGGCTCTTCTGACGGTTTGGCACGTGGTACCGCATTCAAAAACACAGGTTCAGCGATCTCTGTACCAGTGGGTGAAGGCACTCTGGGCCGTATCATGGACGTATTGGGTCGCCCAATCGACGAAGTCGGTCCTATCGACTCTACAGAATTCCGTTCTATTCACCAGAAAGCCCCAGCTTTCGAAGACCTGTCACCATCTGTTGACCTGTTGGAAACAGGCATCAAGGTGATTGACCTTGTTTGCCCGTTTGCTAAAGGCGGTAAAGTGGGTCTGTTCGGCGGTGCTGGTGTAGGTAAAACCGTGAACATGCTGGAACTGATTAACAACATCGCTAAACAGCACTCTGGTTTGTCAGTGTTTGCTGGTGTGGGTGAGCGTACCCGTGAAGGTAACGACTTCTACCACGAAATGGCAGATGCAGGCGTGATCAAGCTGGACAACATGAAAGAGTCCAAAGTAGCGATGGTGTTTGGTCAGATGAACGAACCTCCAGGTAACCGTCTGCGCGTAGCGCTGTCCGGTTTGACCATGGCGGAAAAATTCCGTGACGAAGGCCGTGACGTATTGTTCTTCGTGGACAATATCTACCGTTACACCTTGGCCGGTACTGAAGTATCTGCGTTGCTGGGCCGTATGCCTTCAGCCGTAGGTTACCAACCTACCCTGGCTGACGAAATGGGCCGTTTGCAAGAGCGTATTACCTCTACTAAAGTGGGTTCTATTACTTCTATCCAAGCCGTTTACGTGCCTGCGGATGACTTGACTGACCCATCACCAGCCACGACTTTCCAACACTTGGACTCTACCGTTGTGTTGTCACGTGACATTGCTTCCCTGGGTATCTACCCAGCGGTTGACCCACTGGACTCTACTTCGCGTCAGTTGGATCCACTGATCGTTGGTGAAGAGCACTACACCGTGGCACGCTCCGTACAAGCGACATTGCAACGCTACAAAGAGCTGCGTGACATTATCGCGATTCTGGGTATGGACGAACTGTCCCCAGAAGACAAACTGGCTGTAGGCCGTGCACGTAAAATCCAACGTTTCCTGTCACAACCTTTCCACGTGGCTGAAGTGTTTACTGGCGCGCCAGGCAAATACGTACCACTGAAAGAAACCATCAAAGGCTTTAAAGCGATTGTGGCTGGTGAATACGATCACTTGCCAGAACAAGCGTTCTACATGGTCGGTGGCATCGAAGAAGCCGTTGAAAAGGCTAAAACACTGAACTAATCGTGATATGCGGGCATCGTTTCACGTTGCCTGCATCATCAATTTCAGTGAAATAGAAAAGAGAACATTATGGCAAATACAGTGCATATCGATGTTGTGAGTGCCGAAGAGTCCATCTTCTCTGGTGAAGCCGAGTTTGTGGTTGCACCAGCTGGCGCAGGTGAAGTGGGTATCTATCCACATCACGCACCGATGATTACCACCATCAAGCCAGGCGCATTGCGTATTAAGCAAACTTCCGAGCAAGAAGAGACTGTGATTTATATTTCTGGCGGCATGCTGGAAGTACAACCAGGACTGGTGACAGTACTGGCGGACACAGCGATTCGTGGCCAGGATCTTGATGAAGCAAAAGCCATCGCAGCGAAAGAAGCCGCAGAAGAAGCATTGCGTAACCGTTCTTCGGAGATCGATTACGCAGCTGCCCAGGCTGAATTGGCAGAAGCGATTGCACAAATACAGGCAATCCAGAAATTGCGTAAATCTGTGCACTAGATTCCTGTGGAGTCTGGCAATAAAACAGGCGGCTTTCGAGCCGCCTTTTTTGTTTCTGCGCTAAAATAACAGCATGAGAGATTTAAATATTGTAATTCTCGCCGCGGGTAAAGGTACCCGTATGCGATCAGACCTGCCGAAGGTGTTACATGCCGTCGGTGGCAAGCCTATTTTGCACCATGTGATCGCCGCGGCACGCCAGCTCGACCCACAAACCATTACGGTGGTGTACGGCTTTGGTGGCGAACAGGTGCAACAACAGACGCCGGGAGAGGACTTGCAATGGGTATTGCAAGCCGAGCAACTGGGTACCGGCCACGCCGTGCAACAAGCCCTGCCTACCCTGCCCGATCAAGGTAAAACACTCATTCTGTTAGGGGATGTGCCACTGGTGGATGTGGCGGCTTGCCGCGAGATGCTGGCAAAGGCAGATGATCACCTCGTCGTGCAAACATTTATCAAGTCAGACCCGACCGGCTATGGCCGTATTGTGCGCAACGACCATAATGAAGTCGTTGCGATTGTCGAGCATAAAGATGCCAGCGAGGCACAACGCGTCATACAGGAAGTGAATACCGGCATCATGGCGATGCCGAATGCACAGCTTAAATCGTGGCTGGGCAAGATTACCAACCAGAACGCGCAGCAGGAGTATTATTTAACCGATATTATTGCGTTGTCTGTGAATGAAGGCCGTGCCGTATTGCCACATGTGGTGGCTGATGCCTGGTCAGTGACCGGGATTAATTCCAAGTTGGACTTGCAACAGATCGAGCGTGAATACCAGCTGCGTCAGGCAACAACGTTGATGACTCAGGGCGTGACTTTGCTCGATGCACAGCGTATTGATATCCGTGGCACATTGACCTGCGGTCGTGATGTGCTGATTGATGTGAACTGTGTGTTTGCAGGTGACGTGATACTGGAGGACGATGTACAGATTGGTCCCCACTGTGTGATTAAGGATGCGTTAATTTCCAAAGGCACGCGGCTGGCGGCGTTTACGCATATTGATGATGCTAAGGTCGGCCCAGGCAGCAAAATCGGCCCGTTTGCGCGTTTGCGTCCGGGCACGCAATTGGCCGCACAGACCCATGTTGGCAATTTTGTTGAAATCAAGAATGCCACAGTCGGTCTGGGTAGCAAGGTTAATCATTTGAGCTACGTTGGTGATGCCAGCATCGGTGCCAATGTGAATATCGGCGCAGGCACCATCACTTGTAATTATGACGGTGCGAACAAACATAAAACCATTATTGAAGATGATGTGTTTGTCGGCTCGGATACGCAGTTAGTGGCGCCAGTCACTGTCGGCCGTGGTGCGACGATTGCCGCAGGCTCAACCATTACCAAAGATGTGCCGGCAGACAGCTTAACGCTATGCCGTGCGCGGGAACAACGGTCAATTCAAGGATGGAAACGTCCACAAAAGGTGAAAAAATAAGCGTATGTGCGGCATTGTCGGTGCGGTCTCCAACAGAAATATTGTTCCACTCTTGATCGAGGGCTTAAGCAGGCTCGAATATCGTGGTTATGACTCAGCCGGGATTGCCGTACTGAACCAAACCATAGAACGCGCTCGCGCTGTCGGACGTGTGTCCGAGCTGCAGTTAAAAGCAGAAGGCATGCATAGCCAGATTGGTATCGGCCACACGCGCTGGGCCACCCATGGTGGCGTCACCGAGCAAAATGCGCACCCGCATGTGTCGCCTGCGCAAGACAACGCACAGATTGCAGTTGTGCATAACGGCATTATCGAAAATCACGACGAACAACGTGATCGCCTGAAAGCGCTGGGCTACCAGTTTTATTCGCAAACAGATACCGAAGTCATCGCCCATCTGGTGCATTACTATTACCAGCAAAGCCAGGATTTATTCACAGCAGTTAAACAGGCCATTGCCGAATTAACCGGAGCCTATGCCATCAGTGTGATTGCGCTGGATAATCCGCAGCAAATGGTGGTCGCCCGCCTAGGTTGCCCATTGCTGATTGGCCTGGGTGACGGTGAAAATTTTGTCGCCTCTGATGTATCTGCCGTGCTTTCAGCCACGCGTAAAGTGATTTACCTCGAAGATGGTGATGTAGCAACACTGCAAACCGATGCCGTGGTGATTATCGACAAACGCGGCGAGGTGGCGGAACGTAAAGTGCATCTGAGTGATGTGTCACTGGCCTCGCTGGAGCTCGGCCCTTACAGCCACTTTATGCAAAAAGAAATCCACGAGCAGCCACGTGCGATTAGCGATACGATTGAGGCGCTGATTGACGATGGCGCGTTCAGGAGTGAGTTATTTGGCCAGTCGGCCGCGAGCATTTTTTCACAGATTGATAGCGTACTGATTTTGGCGGCAGGCACCAGTTACTATGCTGGGCTCACGGCTAAATACTGGCTGGAAAGCATCGCTAAAATTCCAACCTCGGTTGAGATCGCCAGTGAATATCGTTATCGCGAGTCCGTCCCCAATCCTAAGCAGCTGATTGTGACTATTTCACAATCGGGCGAAACGCTGGATACCATGGAAGCGCTCAAGCATGCGCAGAAACTGGGCCATGAACACAGTCTGGCGATTTGTAACGTACAGGAAAGTGCGATTCCGCGTGCTTCGTCATTGATCTTTTACACGCGCGCCGGCGCTGAAATCGGGGTTGCCAGTACCAAGGCATTCACCACGCAGTTGATTGCACTGTTTGTGCTGGCTGTCACTTTAAGCAAAGCGCGTGGCTTATTGAGTGCGCCACAAGAGCAGCAATATTTATCCGATTTGCGCCAACTGACAGGTGGCGTGCAGATTGCCTTGAATCTGGAGCCGCAAATCCGCGAATGGGCACATCGCTTTGGTGACAAAGAGCATGCCTTGTTCCTGGGGCGTGGCGTGCACTTCCCGATTGCGATGGAAGGTGCACTCAAACTTAAAGAGATTTCCTATATTCACGCTGAAGCCTATCCGGCTGGTGAGTTGAAACATGGCCCATTGGCATTAGTCGACAGCAATATGCCGGTAGTGGTGATTGCGCCTAATGATGCTTTATTGGAGAAGGTCAAATCCAATATGCAGGAGGTCAAAGCACGTGGTGGCGAGTTGTTTGTGTTTGCCGATGCCGACAGCCATTTTAAAGAATCTGAAGGCGTGCATGTGATCCGCACGCCGCGCCATGTCGGTGTGTTGTCGCCTATTTTGCATGCGATTCCGGTACAGTTGCTGGCTTATCATGCGGCTTTACTCAAAGGCACTGATGTGGACAAACCACGCAACCTGGCCAAGAGTGTGACCGTTGAGTAAGTAATAAAGACAAAAAGCCCCGACATTCGGGGCTTTTTTCAAATAAGAAAACGGCTAGTATCCCTTATACTGATAGTAGATGCTCATCAGAAAGGCAGTCATGTCCACGTCACAACACAGTATTATCGGTCGCCAGCCGATTGTTAACAGCCAACAAGAGATTATCGGCTATGAGTTCTTTTTCAGGAACGATAGCCCAGGTAGCAATGTGCCTTTTGCCGAGGACATTGAAACGTGCGCTAAGATTCTTTCTACCACCATGGATGAAATGCAGGATAGCTGGCTACTTGGTCAGCAACTGGCATTTATCAACGTCGATCATGTCATGTTGAGCAGTGTGTTTCTGGAGCTGATGCCTGCTGAAAAAACAGTTTTAGAGGTGGTGCATACGGTAGAGGTGACCCCGGAAATCATTGCACGGTGCCGTGAACTCAAAGAAGCCAAATTCAGAATTGCGCTGGACAACCCGCAACACCACCCGCAGCTGGAGGCATTGATCCCCTACGCAGAGTACATCAAGTTGGACATGCGAAATGTGGATATTGCACAAGCGACACAGTGGCTCAAAAAGTATCAACCGACAGGGTGCAAACTGATTGCTGAAAAAGTCGAGCAGACTGCTCAGTTTGATAGCTTGCTTGAGGCAGGTTACCAGCAGTTCCAGGGCTATTTTTACGCCAAGCCGGAAAACCTCAACAGCCGAGTCATTAACCCAAGCTTTGACGGCGTGCTGCATTTGTTAAACCTGGTCAGCCAGGAGGCGGACAACAAAACCATAGAAAATGGTTTTAAGCGCGATACTACCCTGAGTTACAAGCTGCTGCGCTACATCAATTCTGTGGGCTTTGGCTTGTCCTGCGAGGTACAGTCCATTGGCCATGCACTGACCATTTTGGGCCGCAATCAGTTATACCGCTGGTTAACGTTATTAATGGTCACTGCTGGCAATAACAGCAGCTCCCCTGCCCTGATGAAAACATCCATTACCCGTGGCCGTTTGACCGAGTTGCTGGGTGAGCAGTTTTTTGAAAAGCGTGACCGTGACAATTTGTTTGTAGTGGGGGTGTTTTCCTTGCTGGATGTGATGCTGAAAGTACCCATGGATAAGGTGCTGGAAAAATTGCAGTTGCCAGAGGCGATTGTAGACGCGCTTATCAGGCGTGAGGGAATTTTTGGCCCCTTCCTCAAGCTGACTGAAGCCTGCGAGGACGCCAACAGCGAAGAGATTTTGCAATTGGCGGCAATGCTGCAACTAGACCCTGACAAAGTGAACCAGTGCCATATGGATGCCTTGGCCTGGACAGAAGCATTGGGGCTTTAACCTGCGCGCTGACCCTTGAAAAAATAAAGCGTATTCCCATATTGAAAATACAGATGCTTGCAGTTTGAGGTCTGAAATTCATGTTAATCGCTTTATTTTTACAAGGATCAACTTTATGCGTACTTATGACTTAAGCCCTTTCTACAGAACCGCTATTGGTTTTGACCGCCTGGCTAAAATGCTCAACGAAAACCAGCGCAGCGAAAACGAAATCAGCTATCCGCCTTATAACATCGAACTGGTCGACGAAAATGCCTACAAAATTGTGATGGCAGTCGCCGGTTTCCAGCAGGATGAGTTGGAGATTGAAACCGAACACCAGGCGTTGCGCGTGACTGGCCGCAAAGCAAAAACGCAACAGGAAACCACTTTTTTGCACCGTGGCATTGCCACGCGTGACTTCGAACACAAGTTCCAGTTGGCTGACCATGTCAAAGTGACAGGCGCCCACCTTGAAAACGGCTTGTTAACCATTGCCTTGTTGCGTGAAGTCCCCGAGGCATTCAAGCCACGCAAAATCCAGATTGGCACGCAGGCGCAAACCAATCCTACTTTTATTGAACAACGCGTAGCAGCATAAGTGTTTAAGTTAAAAAGGGCCTCACGGCCCTTTTTTCATGCCTGCATATTTTATGTGCAAGCTTATTTTCACCGCACGTATTAAAATACGCACTTTCAATCACCGTCCCGGAATTTCTCATGGCGCAATATGTGATGTCCATGCTCCGCGTGAGCAAAATCGTGCCGCCCAAACGGCAAATCATTAAAAATATCTCCCTGTCGTTTTTCCCCGGCGCCAAAATCGGCCTGCTGGGTTTAAACGGTTCAGGCAAGTCCACCGTATTACGCATCATGGCCGGCGCCGATAAAGAATACGAAGGCGAAGTGCAGTGGCAGCCTAATTTATCCATCGGCTATTTGCCACAAGAGCCGCAGCTGGATCCTGACAAAACCGTGCGCCAGGAAGTCGAAGCTGGCCTGGGCGCGATCATGGAAGCCAAGCAAAAGCTGGAAGAAATCTACGCCGCTTATGCTGAGCCAGATGCTGATTTTGACAAGCTGGCCGAAGAGCAGGCCAAGTATGAAAACATCCTCGCTGCCAGCGGCAGTGATGTTGAGCAACAACTGGAAATCGCCGCCGATGCGTTGCGCTTGCCGCCGTGGGATGCCGTGATCGGCCCCTTGTCTGGTGGTGAAAAACGCCGTGTCGCCCTGTGTAAACTGTTGCTGTCCAAGCCGGACATGCTGTTATTGGACGAACCGACCAACCACCTGGATGCGGAATCCGTGGAATGGCTGGAACAGTTTCTGGTGCGCTTCCCGGGCACGGTGGTGGCTGTGACCCACGACCGCTACTTCCTCGATAACGCGGCCGAGTGGATTCTGGAACTGGACCGTGGCGAAGGCATCCCGTGGAAAGGCAATTACTCCAGCTGGCTGGAGCAAAAAGAAGACCGTTTAGCCCTGGAGCAGAAACAGGAAGATGCCCACCGCAAAGCCATGAAGCAAGAACTGGAGTGGGTGCGCCAGGGTGCTAAAGCGCGCCAAAGCAAGAGTAAGGCGCGTCTGGCCCGTTACGAAGAAATGTCCAGCGTTGAATACCAGCGCCGTAACGAAACCCAGGAAATCTTTATTCCGCCAGGTGACAGGCTGGGCAACCAGGTCATTGAGTTCAACAATGTGTCCAAAGGCTTTGGTGACCGTCTGCTGATTGATAATTTATCTTTCAGCTTGCCGCCAGGCGCGATTGTTGGCGTCATCGGCCCTAACGGTGCCGGTAAGTCGACGCTGTTCCGTATGTTGCAAGGCCAAGAGCAGCCAGATAGCGGTGAAATCATCACCGGGCCTACCGTCAAGTTGGCAGCCGTCGACCAGACCCGTGACGGCCTGGACAACGATAAAACCGTCTTCGAAGCGATTTCTGGTGGTCTGGATGTGTTGAGCGTCGGCAAGTTTGAAATGCCTAGCCGCGCCTATATCGGCCGCTTCAACTTCAAAGGCGGTGATCAGCAGAAGATTGTTGGTCAGTTGTCTGGCGGTGAGCGTGGCCGTTTGCATTTGGCGAAAACGCTGATTTCTGGCGCCAACGTTTTGCTGCTGGATGAGCCATCAAACGACCTCGACGTGGAAACCCTTCGTGCGCTGGAAGACGCCCTGTTAGAGTTTGCCGGTTGCGTACTGGTGACTTCGCATGACCGCTGGTTCCTCGACCGGATTGCCACCCATATTCTGGCGGCAGAAGGTGATTCACAATGGACCTTCTTTAACGGTAATTACCAGGAATACGAAGCCGACAAGAAAAAACGGCTGGGTGAAGAAGGCGCAAAACCCAAGCGTATTCGCTACAAACCCATTACGCGTTAAAACAAAAGCCCATTCAATTGAATGGGCTTTGTTATCTTGATAATCGCTTGTCGCCGTCTAAATATCCTACTAAAATAAAACTTTTGCTGTTGGAGATTAACTATGCAACAAACATTAAGGCGTGCTGGTGGCTCTTTGGTGATGACGGTGCCCAAGGCATTTATTGAGCAAAATCAGCTTAAAGAAGGATCGCAGGTAGAGTTGTTGCTAGAAGGTGACCAGATGAAAGTTAAAGCACCGCGCAAGCAGCGTTATGATTTAAAAACATTGTTGGATGAGATGCCAGACGGCCTGCCTATGGTTGAAGGCTGGGATGAAATGCCTGCTGTGGGCAACGAGGCGCTGTAATGGCATATGTGCCAGCGCGTGGAGATATTGTGCACTTGCAATTTGACCCAGCCTCCGGACAAGAGATGAAAGGCCCGCATTTTGGTTTAGTGGTCAGTGCAAAGCTATTCAACCAACGTGGCCTGGCGATGATCTGCCCAATCTCGCAAGGCGCAGCCGCAGCGGCCAGAACACATGGCACAGTGGTGACCTTGATGGGGAGTGGCACAGAAATACAAGGTGCAGTGCATTGCCATCAGTTAAAGTCACTAGATTGGCGTGTGCGCCAGGCAAAATTTAAAGAGGCGGTGCCAGATTTTGTGTTGGATGAAGTGGCGATGCGAATAGAGGCTATTTTGGCTGAATAAATAGTTAAAAGCCCATTCGATTGAATGGGCTTTTTTGCGGTATCTTAATTTAAGTACGACGTTTAGTCGATGTCACCAATATTGACCCTAGCCCCAAAGCAAGTAGTATTATTGAAGATGGTTCAGGAACGGTTGTTGTGCCATTAATGCGAAATGCGCCTAATGTGTAATTGGAAAATGACTGGTCATTTTGTGAAAAGTAGCCCTGCACACCGATATTATTAAAATTCCATAATTGCCCGCCATTAGAGTCATAAGCTTTTAGCCAATAGAATTGGCCTGATATGAGGGTACTAAGGCCGCTAAATGAAACAGATGTCAGCGTATCACTACCAAAAGGATTGGTGACGTTGACGGTTGTGCTTTCTAGCAAAATATCTGGGCCTGCACCGCTATTCGCGCTGGAGTATAGCGAGATGGTGGCAGTGTAAGGTGCAAATGATGTGGAAAATGAAAGTGCAAGGTCTGCAGATATAATTGCGCCAGAAGCGATTGGTGTAAACTCCATTGCATTTGAATAAGTGTTGCCCCATGCGGATGAGGTGTCAAAACTATTAGATGTATCCAAATTGCTGTACAGCACAGCGGCATTCACGGGACTGTTTAATGCCAAAAGAAACAGTGTACTGTTAAAAGCTATTGATAATTTCATTATTTCTCCTTGGTTGGCGATGATTGGGTTGGTAATGATTGTAATTTTTATGTTATAAATTAATAAGAATATTAAAGATTAATTGTTTGACTACTCTAGTGTCAATACAAGAAATAGAATTATTAATGGTACACAAGCGGTATGGGGTATTTATTAAATTCAACAAAGGAGCGAGCGATGGCAGGTTGGTTTGAACTAACAAAAAGTGATGCGAACGGTCAGTTCAGTTTTGCATTGAAGGCGGGCAACGGCGAGCAGATTCTTAAAAGTGAGCAATACACCACTAAAGCGGCGGCACAGAATGGCATTGAGTCTGTGCAGAAAAATAGTCCTTTGGATGAGCGTTATCAGAAGCTGACGGCTAAGGATGGCCGCCCTTATTTTAATTTGCTGGCAGGCAATAGCCAGGTCATTGGCACCAGCCAAATGTATTCTGCGGAAGCTGGGCGTGATAATGGCATTGCGTCGGTGAAAACCAATGGTTCCACCGAAACCATTAAAGATTTGACCTGATCCGGTCAGTGTCGTGATTAAAGCCTCGCCTTGTGCGGGGCTTTTTTCATGATGAAGTCCCACACGCATGCAGGTAATAAGCGCATCAGGCGGGCGACTAAGCCCATTTGCCACGGAATCACAGTAAAGCGACGTTGTGCGGCAATCGCCCGCACGGCTTTGCGCGCAAACACATCGGCATCCATTAAAAACGGCATGGGGTAGGTGTTGATATCGGTCATTGGCGTGCGGATATACCCAGGGGCAATGGTGGTGACAGCGATGCCGTATAGTTGCATTTCGACGCGCAGGCTTTCGAGGTAGGTGATGGCCGCAGCCTTGCTGGCGCTGTAGGCGCCGGAGCCCGGCAGGCCGCGAATGCCGGCGACGCTAGCGATACCGACTAGTTGTGCAGGCTCGCCTTGGTTGGCGGCCGTTTTCATGGCTTCTATAAACGGTTGAAAGGTGTGTACCAGGCCCATGACATTGGTTTCAAACACGGCTTGAAACGCGGGGATATCTTCGGCAAATTCGGTTAAGGTGCCGCGGCTGACACCGGCATTGCCGATAATGATGTGCGGGGTGCCAAAGCGGTGTAAAAAGTCCTGAGCCATGGATTGCATTTGCGCGGCGGCACGCACATCTACACAATAAATGACGCAGGTGGTTTGATATTGTTGTTTTAAGCTGTCTGCCAGTGTTTGCAATGTGGTTTCGTTTCTGCCGCACAAAGCCAGCACCAGTTTCCCGCCATATTCTCTGGCGTAGGCCGTGGCCATGGCTGCTCCCAGGCCGCTAGAGGCGCCGGTAATTAAAACACGCATGACAGGCACACTACTTTTCGACATAAAAAACATCGCGGTAAACAAATTTTAATCGGGTAGAATGCCATAAAACAATCGTCGGGGGAAACCTAAATGAATCTGGAAAAAGTGATTTTTGGCTTTTTTATTATTCTGGCCATGACACTCAATTTTGGTTTTTTTGTCGGTGAGATTGATAATCCGCACCATCACTTGCATTACGAGTTATATGTGGCGATTGTGGTGAACCTGATTGCCACCGTGCTCAAGTTTGGCGACCGTACCCAGATTGGCGCGATTCATCTGGCGACCAGCCTGGTGGCTGACATACAACTGATTGCCGCCGCGATTATCTGGGTGGTGGCCGGGAGCAAAGGCGCCGAGCCTGAGGTGATTGTGGGCATTGTTTCTTTGTCTGGCGGCGCTTTCCTGGCCAATATCACTTCAGTGATTTTGCTGATTTACGAAACCGTCACCTTGCGCCGCTAAGGTGCAGCAACGGAGACAGTCGTGAGTCTCAATCAAATCATCTTTCTGATCTTGCGGCGCATGCGCGCGCCGCTGCTCATGGTCATTATTAGCTATGCGATCGCGCTGATTGGTTTTGTACTCATCCCTGGTGTGGATGATCATGGCCAGCCTTATCGCTACGGTTTTTTTGATGCGTTTTATATCCTGAGCTACACCGCCACCACCATTGGTTTTGGCGAAATCCCCTACCCGTTCACCACGCATCAACGTTTGTGGATGACGTTCTCGATTTACCTGACAGTCATCTCCTGGTTCTACGCCATCGGTGCCATTATTGCGCTATTGCAGGAGTCCGCCTTGAAACTGGCCTTTAAAAATGCCATGTTTCAGCGCGATGTGCGCAACCTGATGGAGCCGTTTTACCTCATTTGTGGCTATGGCGAAACCGGTGGCGAACTGGTGCGGGCGCTGGATAAAAATGAATTGCGTGTGGTGGTGCTGGAAATTTCGCCAGAGCGTATCAATGAACTGGAAATGACCGACTACCAGTTCTATATCCCGCATTTGTGTGCAGATGCCAAATTGTCAGAGGTGTTGCTGTATGCAGGCATTAAAAATCCGATGTGCCGTGGCGTAGCCGCGCTGACCGATGATGACCATGCCAACCTGGCGATTTCGGTGGCCGTTAAATTGATCAAGCCAGATTTGCCGGTGCTGGCGCGGGTGCAGAATGACGTGATTGCCGCCAATATGGCGTCGTTTGGTACCGATCGCATTATTAACCCTTACAATATTTTTGGCGAACATCTGGCCATGCGCCTCAATGCGCTGGGCACTTATTTGTTGCACGAATGGCTGACCCGCGCACCGGGAGATGCGATTGCCACACCCGCGCCTGTGCCGCAAGGGCATTGGATTGCCTGTGGTTTCGGTCGTTTTGGCAAATCAGTTGTGAGCAGCCTGCAAAATGGCGAGATGCATGTCACCATTATTGAAGCTGACCCGCAAGGCACGCAATGTGAGGACTGTATTATCGGCAGCGGGGTGGAGTCGCACATCCTGCAGCAGGCCGGGGTAGAGCATGCGGTGGGTATCGTGGCTGGTACCGACAATGATATTAACAATTTGTCGATTGTGATGACAGCGCTCGAACTGAATCCTAAGCTGTTCGTGATTATCCGCAAAAACAAACGGCATAACGATCCCCTGTTTCAGCACTTTAATGCCGATATCACCATGCAGCCCAGCGATGTCATTGCGCATACCTGCTTGTCTTATATGGTGTCGCCCATGCTGGCGGAGTTTCTGGTGACTGCGCGGCATCAGGGCAACGCCTGGGCCAATGCCGTCATTGCCCAGCTGGTTTCAAAATTAGGCGAGCAAGTGCCTGATACCTGGGATATCACCATTGCGGACGACATGGCGGTGGCCGTGTGTGCACTCATGGAACAAGGCATACAGCCTGCACTCAAACATTTGATGATGCGTCCGGCCGGGCAGCAACGACATGAAATGCCGGTAGTGCCGCTGATGCTGGTGCGCGGTGAGCAAAAGATGTTGCTGCCAGAGTTGTCTACGCCGTTGCAAATTGGCGACACGATTTTGTGTTGTGGCCTGGATCAGGCTAAATCGATACAGCGTTTTGTGATGCATGATATTAAAACACTGCATTACCTGGTGACGGGGACGGAAATGCCGGAGACCTGGATTGGGCGTTGGTTGAAGGCGGGGCGTTAAGGTGTTGGTTAGAATGGGCTGGTAAGGTTGTTCTTTGATTTGTAGGTTGCTTTTCGCCTTGTCGGCGACCATTCTTTCTTATGCTTGTCCATAAGAAAGAAGGCAAAGAACAAGACACCCCAGCTTCCGCTTGATTCCTGTGCTACTCGGCTTGTCGGGCGGCCATCGAAACTCAACCTAGCAGCTCACACAAAGCGTGAGCTACTGCGGGATTCGGACAGTCGATGGCCGACAACTCCCGCCAACCCTGCGTTGCTCGGCGCGGCAGATGGGGACCCCGAACACCATGCGACCGCAATCGTTCGTTAAGTGAATAAAAAGAATTTGGTTTTTGAACCGTCCAAATTTCACCAATGTGAGTTTGGCGAGAATAATCCCATCCCATCACGCTGAGTAGCGGAGACAAAATAAGAGTAGAGGGAGCGACTGTTTGAGCTCCGCAACAAGCCACGTTCTGTGTGGCTTGTCAGGGCGAGTTTCGTGACCGGCTTATTTTGTTGAGCAACGCAAGGGAGCCGAAGGCCGTGATGGCTGGGTGCCCTCTTCTTTGGTTACTTTCTGAGGGGCAAGCATCAGAAAGTGACTCGCCTAGAGGCGAAATAAAAAGCTAGCGCTCAATAAAAAACGCCTGATAGTGGCATCAGGCGTTTTTAAATTCAAGCAACGGGCTTATTTTTTACCAGCGGCTCTGTCTTTACGCACATTCTGAATAATAAAGTCTGCGGTTTGCAGCGCGGCTTCGTTACCACCAGCCATGGAGCTGCCAGTGATGTATTTGCCATCGATAATCAAGGCCGGCACACCAGTGGCACCAGAAGAACGGAACACTTGCATGGCTTTGTTCATCTGCATGTTGGTGGCAAAGGATTTGAAGGCTTTTTCGACCTTGATTTTGTCGAGGCCGCCTTGTTTGGTCACCCAGTCAATCGCAGCCGCTTCATCGGCTGGATTCAGTGTTTTTGCTTTGTGGATAGCGTCAAATAACTGGCTGTGCAATTTATCGAGCACGCCGAGTTCTTGCATGGCGAAATAGGCTTTGGCCATAGGGGCCCAGTTGGCATTGGGTAAGGCTGGCATGCGTTTAAAGTAGACGTCGGCCGGGAGTTTTTTTACCCA
This sequence comes from Methylophilus sp. 14, assembly GCF_015354345.1. Lineage (GTDB taxonomy): Bacteria > Pseudomonadota > Gammaproteobacteria > Burkholderiales > Methylophilaceae > Methylophilus. The sequence continues at coordinate 82,218 of NZ_JADKYS010000004.1, forward strand.
GGCATCTAATGGTTGTTCCATGTGGTAACAGTGCGGGCAACCGTACCAGAAGAGCTCCATGACTTCGATTTTGGCCGGTTGGTCAGTGCTGATCTGCTGTGCAACCTGATCAAACTGTTGACCCATTTGCGGATCTGCCCAGGCAGTACTTGCGGTGAAGCCAGCCCAAAGCATCAAACTCAACAACATATTTTTCATAAAGTCAGTTTCCTAAAGTTTTGTGGAACGTCATGTATTAACGTGGCAACTGCGCATACGATGACAGCGCGATGGCAGCGGTATTAATGGGTGGAAGATTCGATATTGACCTTGATCAGATTGGCCTGGAAGCCATTGGTTTCCAAATCGTGGCTGATTTTGTTGATTTTGGCCAAATCATTGAGAGGGCCTATGCGTACGCGGTGCATGGTGCCTTTGTTGGGGATCTCTGCGGTTTGCACAAACGCTTCAAAACCGACTAATGCCAGCCGGGTTTTCAGGTTGTTGGCATCGTCCTCTTTGGCAAAGGCGCCGACTTGCACAAAATAGCTTTCTTGCTTGATGGTCGGGTTCTTTTTCACTTGCTGTTCGCTGATTTTGCTCTCGGTATCCGGCAAAATCGTATAGAAATCAAACTTGTTTGGATCCTCGATTGAGGCGCTACCAGGTTTGACCTCTTCTTCGGTGACAGTGCTCTTGATCGGTATTTCTTGCTGGCCGTCGTCTTTTTTAAACGCGCTGGAAAATGGGCTATGATCCCCTTTGATGTAGATGATCAGTGCCACGGTGAGCGCGACGCCCAGAAACAGGCCGACCAGCAGGCCGTTAAAAAAAGTGCTGCCGCTGCTTTTGCTTTTTGCTTTGGCTTGTGAGGGTTTGTAGTCGCGACTCATTGTGAGGTTAACCAATCAATTCAGCAGTCATTAATGGGATGCTTACATTTTTTCCGGCGCGCCAACGCCCAATAACGCCAAGCCATTACGCAACACCGTGCGGGTGGCGGTGATCAGTGCCAAACGTGCCAGTTTGACTTGGTCATCTTCCACCAAAAATTTGGTGTCATTGTAATAACAATGCAAGGCACTGGCTAGCTCCTTGAGGTAGTTGGCCACCATGTGTGGTGCCAATGCCTGGCAGGCGCTGCTGACGATTTCTGGATATTGGCCCAGTGCTTGCATCAGGGCGGTTTCTGTCGCGCTTTGCAACGGTGACAGCTCTGCTGCAGTCAAACTGGTCACGTCGCCGTTCCACTGGTTGAGCACGCTGCAGATGCGGGCATGGGCATACTGGATGTAATAGACAGGGTTATCGTTGGTTTGCGCGCGCGCCAGGTCGATATCAAATACCAGTTGCGAATCCGGGCTGCGGGCAGCCAGGAAGTAACGCGTGGCGTCGCAGCCGACCTCTTCAATCAGGTCTCGCAAAGTGACATAGCTACCGGCGCGTTTGGACAGTTTGACTTCTTCGCCACCGCGCATCACGGTCACCATCTGGTGCAATACGTACTCGGGCCAGCCTTGCGGGATGCCGACATCCAGCGCCTGCAAGCCTGCGCGCACGCGGGTAATGGTGCTGTGGTGATCTGCACCTTGTTCGTTAATCACGCGTTTAAAACCACGGTTCCATTTTTCGCGGTGATAAGCGACGTCAGGCACAAAATAAGTAAAACCACCTTCTTTTTTCCGCATGACGCGGTCTTTGTCATCGCCAAACGCGGTAGTGCGCAGCCATAAGGCATCGTCCAACTCGTAGGTGTGGCCGCTGGCGATCAATGATTGCACGGTGTTTTCTACCTTGCCTTCGCTATAGAGGGCACTTTCGAGTGAAAACACGTCAAATTTGATCTGAAATGCCTGTAAGTCCAGGTCTTGTTCGTGGCGCAAATAAGCCACAGCAAACTTACGGATGGAATCGGTATCATTGACGTCGCCGCTGGCGGTCACTTGCATGTCGTCAGCGGTGATGGTGGCTTTGGCCAGGTAGGCTTGTGCGATATCGATGATATAGTCGCCACGGTAGCCGTCTTCCGGAAAGCCTGCATCGTCAGGATTGATGCCTTGCACACGCGCCAACACTGACTTGGTCAGATTGTCGATTTGTGCACCCGCATCGTTGTAATAAAACTCACGCGTCACATCCCAGCCATTGGCATCCAGTAGTCGGCATAAACAGTCGCCCACCGCCGCGCCACGGCCATGACCGACGTGCAAGGGACCTGTTGGGTTGGCCGAGACAAATTCCACCTGCACTTTTTCAGCCTGGCCAGCCTGGTTGCGGCCAAAAGCAGTGCCTGCTTGCAATACCTCGTGCACAATCGCCTGCTTGCTGTCAGCTGAGACAAAAAAGTTGATAAAACCAGCGCCAGCAATGTCGACTTTGCTAATCACGTTGTTGGCGGGTAAGCCGTCAATAATCTGCTGCGCAATCGCACGTGGGTTTTGCTTTAAAGGCTTGGCCAGTTGCATGGCGATATTGGTCGCAAAATCGCCGTGGTCGGCAGACTTTGGCCGCTCAAGAATGATATTGAGACTGGAGGTATCTTCTACCAGCGGTTTCACCGCTTGCAGAATGAGTTCTGTGATCGTTTGTTTCAAGGTTAAAATGGTGCTGAATAGTCAAACCGCCATTTTAACCTAATTAAGCATTTTCACCCATGTGTTCAGCTGCCACCGACCTTCAGGCCACAACCCCTGCCAGTATCGTGCGTGTGGTGCTGGATGTGCCATTGGATCGCCAGTTCGATTATTTAAATCCTGGCTTGTTGATTCGTGAAGGCAATCGCGTCGTGGTGCCCTTCGCCGGGCGGCAATTGGTGGGCATCGTCATGGCCCTGCTGAGCGAAACTGATGTCCCGTCGCACAAGCTCAAAGCCGTGCTGCAAGTGTTTGACGACGTACCATTTGATGCGGCAACCTTGAAGCTGCTGCGGTTTTGCGCCGACTATTATCACTACCCTTTTGGCCAGACCGTGCTGGCTAGCTTGCCACTGCGTTTGCGCCAGATTAAACCGGCGGTGACGCGAAAAATGTGGCTGTATCAGTTGGCGAATACCATTCCGGAAGACTTTATTGGTAAGCGGCAACAAGTGCTGGCCAGGCTGGTTGCGTCCCTGCAGCAGCAGGGTGAATGCAGTGAGGCGATGTTGGGCGAAGTGTCCGGTACCTGGCGCAAAGCCATACAGCCACTGCTGGATGCTGGCTACGTGTCCAGGCGCGAAGTGATTGCGACGCGCCCTTCTCTGCCTGCATCTGACCTGGCGCCCACGCTAAATGACGAGCAAGACCATGCGGTTAATGCGATCCTGGCGGATTTAAACCGTTTTCAACCCTGGTTGTTATTCGGCGTGACTGGTTCAGGTAAAACCGAGGTCTATATTCGATTGTTGCAAACGGTGCTCGCCGCCCCGCAAGCGCAGGCGCTGATCATGGTGCCAGAAATCAATCTCACACCGCAGTTAGAAAGCCGCTTCCGTAGTCGCTTGAGCCAGTTTCCACTGGTGACGCTACATAGTCATTTGAGCGAGAGTGAGCGCTTGCAAAACTGGCAGGCGGCGCAGTCCGGCGCTGCGCGCATTGTCATCGGCACGCGTTTAAGTGTGTTTACGCCGATGCCGCATCTGAAATTGATGATTCTGGATGAAGAGCACGATACCTCTTACAAGCAGCAGGATGGCATGCGTTACCATGCGCGTGATGTGGCGCTGGTGCGCGCTAAACAATGCCGGATTCCGGTGGTGCTTGGCAGCGCGACACCTTCTCTGGAAAGCTGGTACAACGCGATGGGCGATCAAGCGCAAAGTGTACCGAATGCAAAAAAAGCCAGTTACCGTTTGCTGACGCTGACTAAGCGGGCGGCGGCCCAGGCAAAATTGCCCCGTATTTTTTGTATTGATAACACGCACAGCCCGCCGGAAGCAGGCCTCACGCCGCAATTAAAGCAGGCCATTGAGCTACGCTTGCAACGCGGCGAGCAAAGCTTGCTATTTATTAATCGCCGCGGATACGCGCCGGTATTGCACTGTTCTGCATGCCAGTGGTTGGCGGATTGTCGCCGTTGCTCTGCAAAAGCAGTGTTGCATTTGCGCCAGCGCGTATTACGTTGCCACCATTGTGGCGATGAGCAACCGATTCCTGTGCAATGTCCGAGTTGCGGTAATCCCGATTTGCGCCCGGTTGGCCAGGCCACGCAACGGGTTGAGGAAAGCTTGCAGCAGCTTTTTCCGCAGGCGCGTGTCGCCCGCGTGGACCGCGACACCATTCAAGCCAAGGATGCTTTAACCGAGCTGTTGTCCGCGGTACATGCTGGCCAAGTTGATATTCTGATTGGCACGCAAATGCTGGCCAAAGGCCATGATTTTGCCAATTTGACGCTGGTGGGGGTGCTGGACATTGATGGCGCACTATACAGCCCCGATTATCGGGCCAGTGAGCGCCTGTTTGCACAGCTGATGCAGGTGGCAGGCCGCGCCGGTCGTGGGGACAAGCCGGGCGAGGTGCTGATACAAACCGCCTTTCCGCAGCATGCCTTGTTTGCGGCACTGCGCGAGCAAAACTATGCGGCGTTTGCCGATGATTTGTTGCAGGAGCGCATGGTCATGCAATTCCCTCCCGCCACTTATATTGCCGTGATGAAGGCAGAAGCGGCCGATTACAGCCTGGTGAGCCAGTTTTTAACAGACTTTAGTCATGCCGCCAGGGCGTATGTTGCGGCACAAGCCGGAACCCTGTCCGAGCAGCCTTTGGTCTATGACCCGGTGCGTCCCGGCATTGCCCGGCTAAATCGTATGGAGCGCGGGTATGTGATGCTGCAGTCTGCACATCGCGGCGCCTTGCAGCAGCTATTGCAGGTGGCGATCGAGTGGGTCAGGACGCATCCGCTGCAAGCAAAAATCCGCTGGGTGCTGGATGTGGATGCGCTGGAATATTAGAACAAAGTTACAAATATGCTACTAAACACCGCTTTAATTGTAAAAAAAAGTTAGTATTTGAGTGTTTTTTAAGGTAATTTTGGGCGTTGTTATACTATTTAACAGATTATATTTTTATAAAGCTTTGGGGAGTCATCTTGAAAACACAATTAAAGCGCATAGGCCTGCTGCAGTTGCTGGCACTCGGCTACACCTCTCAGGTGTTGGCAGGGGGGGTGTCCTTGCCGGATATCCAGCAGAACTTGCCCAGACCTATTCTTCCAGAACCCAGACCTATCATTCAAGTGCCTGAAGAAACACCGGCACCAGAAAAAAAACAAAAGAAATCCAGCCTCAAGATTGTTGTCAAAGAATTCAAATTCTCCGGCAACAAACAATTCTCAGATGAAGTATTGGCTGCCCAGCTTGCACACCTGACTGGCCATGAAATTGGCATGCGCGAGCTTAACGAAGCGGTGGGTACCGTGCGTAACTACTACCGCCAGCGTGGCTATCTGCTGACACAAGTCTACTTGCCAACACAGGATTTGCGGAAAACCACAGAAGCCGAAGCCGTGGTTGAGCTTTCTATCCTGGAAGGTACCTTGGGTGAGGTAAAAGCAGAGGCTGGGCAAGGTTTGGATCAGGCCTATTTCCAATCACTGTCAGAGTATGGACTGAACAAGGGTGATGTGCTCAATGAACGCAACCTGGTGCGCAACATTATGGTCATGAACGGTTTGCCTGGCATTCAGGTGACTTCGCAGCTCAACCCGGGTGAGGCAGTAGGTAGCTCGGATGTGGCCGTTTCTGTGGAACCACGTGTTCCCCGCGTCACCGGTTTTGTCAGTGCCAACAACTATGGTAACCGCTATACCAACCGTGAAACCCTAGGCTTTGGTGTTGCCGTGAATAACCTCCATGGTCGTGGCGACCAGTTGGCGGTGGTTGGTAAAACCTCCAGGGATGAAGGTCAGCGTTCTATCAGTGGTTTGTACTTTACCCCGGTAGGTAGTGCGGGCACCATCATGAACCTGGCTTACAGCTATGTGGATTACAAACTTGGTGGTGAATTTAAACAGTTTGATGCGTCTGGTGATGCCCATTACATTTATGGTTCGCTTGAACATCCCTTGCTGCGTGAAACCAAAAAAGGCGTTGCGTTCAAGGTCGGTGGCAACTACAAGATTTTGGATGACGAAGTAGGTACGTCGATTAACAACCGTCGTGATATCAGCAGCCTGGAGTTAGGCCTGGTCGGCGACTGGATTAATGATATTGGCAGCGTGGCCTATCAGTGGAGCTTCCTGGTGACTGCTGGTGATGTCTCTTATAAAGACTCACTGGCAAAAGCTAATGACCGTGCATTACTGGATACCCAGGGCAGCTTTGTGAAGTGGAACTGGACCTCCAGTCGCACCCAGGTATTTGATAACGGTGTGAATTGGGTGGTACGTGCAGATTATCAGGGCGCAGGTAATAATCTGGATATTGCCGAGCGTTTCGGTATCGGGGCCATCAACCGCTGGCGTCAGTATTCTGAAATTCCTAGCCAGGCCGATCAGGGCTGGATGGTAGGCACCGATGTGCGTAAAACCTTTGCGACGACTGGTGCAGATGTCACGCCTTATATCCAGTCAGTGACGCCATTTGCCTTTTATGATGCTGGTCGTGGCAAATTGAACCACGATCCTATCGGAAACAGTGTTTATGTCCGTTCTAACCATGTTGGTGTTGGTACGGATATTCAGTTCCCGGGGCAATGGATCTTAACCACGACCTATTCACAGCAAAAGCGTGATCTTGATGGCGCGGAAAGTAATACCGAGTATCAACTCTGGGCGCAATTAAGAAAAAATTTCTAGATTTAAATCTGTAGCAAGCCTGATCCGGGCAAAAGCCTGGACATATAAAAGTAGCCCGCATGAGTGCGGGCGCATCTAATTGGAGTTGGATGCGTCCCAAGCAGCATTAGTCATAGTGGGCTACATACAAAAATACTTTCCTGAAACAAAATTACACCCATATCAGGAATTGAGAGAAGTGATGGTAACCCACTGGCCCTTATATAGAAATATAGGATCAGTGGCGTTTCTTACTAAAGGAGAAGTGTCATGAAAGCAGCATCCTTAAACCATGTCTATCGTCTAGTCTGGAGCAAGCTCCAGCAAGCCTGGGTTGCCGTGGCCGAAACAACCCGTGCACATGGTAAATCCAGTGTGACCGGCGTAGTCAACCAAACAAAAATATCTACAGCCAGCGATCTTTCAGACGCTTCGCTTACCTCAGCAACCAAATGGCGTTTTGTGGTGGCGAGTGCATTTGCCGCAGCGATCATGCCACTTTCTTCATTTGCAGATACGAATGTTGTAGCCGGTGTGGTTGCAGGTGATCTGACAGTGAAGGATGTGAGCGCGACACATACCCAGTATATCCATACTGCCAACGTCAATATTGTCGATTTTTACAAGTTTGGCGTGATGAAGGGTCATCAACTGGATGTGATCATGCCAGATGCAGGCCGTGCCTTGTATCGTGTGATCGGCAACAGTCGCTCCGAAATCAATGGGACATTGAATTCGAACGGTAGCCTGTTCCTGGTGAACCAGAATGGTATTCTGTTTGGCAAAGGTGCTGAAGTTAACGTCGGTAATATTGTGGCGTCTACCCTGAATATTACCAATGAAGCCTTTTTGCAAGGTAATTACAAGTTTACGGCCGAAAATATGGCTGGCAATATCGAAAACCGCGGCCTGATTAAAACGCAGGGTGAAGGTTACATTGTGATGCTGGGTAAAAAAGTAGTGAACTCTGGCACGCTGGTGGCAAACAAGGGCAGTGTTGTCCTGGCTTCTGCAAAAGAAGCAGTTCTTGATTTTTACGGTAATGGTCTGGTGAGAGCCAATTTAACTGCACAGGCAGTGGAAGGGTTGGTTAAAAACAGTGGATTGATCCAGGCCAATGGCGGTTTGGTGCAATTAGCGACCAATGCCCGTTCTGCAGCAATCAATGTTTCCGGTATTATTGAAGCCAACCAACTGGTTGAGCGTGATGGCGTGATTCGCCTTGAAGGGGGTGATAACGCCAAGGTTGAAGTGTCCGGCCAATTGATCGCTCAAGGTCAAGGTACAACAGGTGGGTCGATTGAAGTCACTGGTGAGCAAGTGGCTTTGATGAATGGTGCTTTACTGGATGCATCTGGTGATACCGGTGGTGGTAAGGTGCTGGTGGGTGGTGATTACCAAGGTAAAAACGACGCCGTTTACAACGCCAGAACCACCTATGTGGCTAGTGGTGCAACGATTAAAGCCGATGCACGCCAGCAAGGCGATGGCGGTAAAGTTGTGGTCTGGGCGAATGATTTGACCCGTTACTATGGCAGCATTTCTGCACAAGGTGGCGCTGCCAGCGGTAATGGTGGCTTTGTTGAGGTTTCCGGCAAGCAAGACCTGGCGTTCCTTGGGTCGGTGAATGTCGCTGCAGCGAATGGTCTGGGCGGATCCGTTTTGTTAGACCCTGAAACTATTAACTTGATCAGCGGCGGTTCGACGCCAACAGATAATGCTTCTGGTACGCCAGATGTGGCTTTCGCTGATAATGCCGGCGGCACAACCAATATCAATGTCGCAGGGATCACCGGCTTTAGCCAGCTGTTCCTGCAAGCGACCAAAGACATTAACGTCAATGCAGCTGTCACGATGAACGTCGATGGCAATATTCGCCTTGAAGCCAATAACGATATCAATGTGAACGCAGCGTTGACCACGTCAGGGAAAGGCAGCATCAACCTGAAGGCGGATGCCGATAATAGCGGTGTGGGTAACCTGCACATCGGTGCCAACATTACTGGCCCAGGTGGTGTCGTGCTGTCTGCAGCAACGTTGACGCACTCAGCAGGTAACATTAGCTCTAATGGTGATATTAAAGGCTATGGTCATGCCGGTAGCGTCAAAATCACCGTCGCTGGATTGGCGCAATTAGGTACGGCCAATATCACGGCGAACGGCCGCCCTGCATCTAGCACCACCAATGGCTTTAATGGCGGTAGCGTGGTGATTGACGCCGGTAGCCTGGAAATGAGTGGCAATATTAATACGTCAGGCTCGGCTTCTGGCACACCAGGCACCGGCACCTCTACCGCGCCTTTTGGTACGGGCGGCACTGGCGGTAAAGTGACCATTAGCACCACAGGCGATGCCACGGTCGGCAATATTACGACAGGTGCAGGTAACGCCGGACGCAACTCTATTGTCTCAACGGCTTCTGGTGAAGTCAGTGTCAAAAGCACTTCTGGCAATGTCACCGTTGGCAATGTGACGACCAAGGGCGGTTTCAACGCTATTGGTAATAAAGTAACACTGTCTGCTGATGCAGGCACGGTGACTGCTGGCAATATTGATACTAGTGCGGGCATTGGACGCGCTAATACCGATGGCAAAAGTGCTGGTGCGGTTAATATCACTGCGGGTACAGGCATCAACACCCAGGCGATTGTGGCCTCTGGTGCGGATGGTAATGGTACGAATAAGTCTGGTGGTGCGGCAGGTGCGGTGACACTTAAAACCACGACAGGCGATATTAGAATGGGTGCCGTGACGATGGCACCTGGTGCTAAAACCGGCACAGGTACTGTAGGCAATGCGGCTAAATTATTCGCTCAAGCGGGTCGTGATGTATACACCCTTGGCAATATCTTAAGCTACAGCAATGCGGCGGATGCCGTGCAACTGGTTGCTGGCCGTAACTTTATTAACAGCGCGAATGCCACCATCACTACTGGTGCAACTGGTCGCTGGACAATTTACAGTGCGGATCCAACCGGCGATGTAAAAGGCAGCAATTTGCTGGCTACCTATAACTACAAACAATATGGCACGTCGTTTGGTGGCACATTGTTAGGTACGGGCAACGGCTTTGTGCATCAGGTGAGTCCGACCGTCACAGCAACCCTGACCGGGACCGCGACTAAAGCATTCGATGGCAACAATATCGTGACAGATGCAAGCGGATTGTCTGTCACAACTACAGGCCTGATTGATGGTGATGTCGCTACAGTGTCGCCGATTACTGGTGCAACGTATGATACGCCGGTCATTGGTACAGGCAAGCCTATTAACGGCACATACAATGTGGTCAATATTGTGACGGCCGAAGGCAAGCAAATCTTCAATCCAACCGCTGGCACCGTCGATGGTTACACGGTTAATCAGAACTCTACTGCAACAGGTAGCATTACAGACCCGACTTCACCACGTGATAATGCTGGTTTAGGTGGTCTCATCCCTAACAATCCGATCTTGAATACGATGTTTATCGTTTCTCTGAACCCTGCTGCTGGTGACGAGGAAGACCTGGATGCGGTGGCTTGTCCAACCAACGAAGATCATTTGGGTAGTACACCTATCCTGAGTTCTGGCGTGAAGTTGCCAGACGGCGTGAACTCGAATTGTATTTAATTTAAGTGGCCAAGCAGAAGCCGGACAATTGTCCGGCTTTTGTTTTTGTGCTGAATAATGTTTTGTATTCGACCAGACAGCAAGTAAAATAGCGGTCATTCGTTCGCGGCTGTAGTTCAATGGTAGAACGCCAGCTTCCCAAGCTTGATACGCGGGTTCGATTCCCGTCAGCCGCTCCAAAGGAATTTTCATGGCCAATACTCCTCCCACCGTTTTAACATTTGCCGCGACAGACCCGAGCAGTGGTGCCGGTGTGCAGGCGGATATCATGGCGCTTGCCAGTATTGGCTGTTACCCGCTGTCTGTGATTACCGGCATTACGGTGCAAGATACTGTAGGCGTGGAAAGCGTGATGCCACTGGATGCAGACTGGATCAATGACCAGGCACGTGCGATCCTGGAAGACGTGTCTGTCAGTGCCTTTAAATTGGGCCTGTTAGGCAGCGTGGAAAACGTGGCGGTGATTGCCGAAATCGTCGCAGATTACCCGGATGTGCCGTTAATCATTGATCCTATCCTTGCTTCTGGCCGTGGTGATGAGCTGTCTAATGAAGAAATGCAGGCCGCTATGTGCGAACTGCTGTTTCCGCAAGCCACATTGATCACTCCTAACAGCTTGGAAGCACGCCGCCTGGCTTATTACGACGAGAGTGATGAAGTTAAACACAGCTCGCTCGAAGAGTGTGCGTTGCGTTTGCTGGGCATGGGCACCGAGTATGTGATGATCACTGGCACGCATGAGCGCTCACTGGATGTGGTCAACAGTTTATATGGTGTGCAAAACGAGATTCCGGGGCTGATTAAAGATTACCACTGGGAGCGCCTGCCGGGCAGTTATCATGGTTCCGGCTGCACCTTGACCAGTGCGATTACCGCTTGCCTGGCGCACGGCTTGACCATGGAAGAAGCTGTGCATGAAGCGCAGGAATTTACCTGGCAGACCTTGCGTCATGCGTTCCGCCCTGGCATGGGGCAATTTATTCCTGACCGGTTCTTCTGGGCGCGCGAGTCAGACGTGCAGGAAAAAGCGAGTGAACTGCAGCATTAGTGGCTTATATCTGGTGACGCCAGATTGCGATGACACCGGGCTTCTTTGCGCACAAGTGTCACAGGCATTACAAGGTGGCGTATCGGTGGTGCAATACCGGCATAAAACGGCCAGTGACACTTTGCGTTTAGAGCAGGCGACTGCCCTGCTCGCACTTTGCCGCCAATTCAATGTTCCATTGTTGATTAATGACCATGTGGCGTTGGCTGCGGCCTTGGATGCGGATGGTGTACATGTCGGCCAGCATGATAGTGCGATTACTGCAGCGCGCGAGATGCTGGGCGCACAGAAAATCATCGGTGCCTCTTGCTATAACCGCTTTGAACTGGCCGAACAGGCGCAGGCTGCCGGTGCGAGTTATGTGGCTTTTGGCGCTTGTTACCCTTCTTCTACCAAGCCCAATGCGCCTAGCGCCGCCGCTGCATTGTTTACCCAAGCCAAACAGTCATTGTCCGTGCCCGTCGTCGGCATTGGCGGCATTACACTGGATAACGCCCGACCCTTGGTGCAGGCAGGTGCCGATGCACTGGCGGTGATTACCGATATTTTCCAGTCTGCGGATCTTGCTGCCCGCTGCCGCCAGTACCAGCCATTATTTGCCAAAAATTGAGCGCTAATCGCTACCGCTTTACCAGACGTTGTTTGGTAAAATGCATGCATTCATTGTCCTGGTAAAATTTATGCACATTCACATCCTTGGTATTTGTGGCACTTTTATGGGCGGCATCGCCGTGCTGGCCAAGGCCGCCGGTCATCGTGTCACCGGGTGTGATGCCAATGTTTACCCGCCCATGAGCACACAGCTCGAAGCGCAAGGCATTGAGTTGATTGAGGGTTTTGACCCTGCCCAAACCAGCCTGAATCCCGATATTTATGTGATTGGTAACGTGGTTACACGTGGTAATCCGCTGATGGAAGAAATCCTCAACCAGGGATTACCTTATATTTCTGGTCCACAATGGCTGGCCGAGAACGTGTTGCAAGGTAAGTGGGTACTGGCTGTGGCAGGTACGCATGGCAAGACGACCACCTCTTCCATGCTGGCCTGGGTACTCGAATATGCAGGCTTGGCACCTGGTTTCCTCATTGGCGGCGTGCCAGAAAACTTCGGCGTGTCTGCCCGTTTGCCACAAACGCCTAAACAAGACCAGAAATCGGTTTCCCCGTTTTTTGTCATAGAGGCCGATGAGTACGATACCGCTTTCTTCGACAAGCGTTCCAAGTTCGTGCATTACCGCCCACGCACGGCGGTGTTGAATAACCTTGAATTTGATCACGCTGATATTTTTGAAGACCTGCCCGCGATCGAGAAACAGTTTCATCACTTGGTACGCACCGTGCCGCAACAAGGCCTGGTCGTGGCTAACCAGCAGGACAGCCTGGACCGCGTGATTGCGCGTGGTTGCTGGAGTGCATTGGAACGCATAGACAGCGCCAGTGGCTGGCAAGTACAGAATGTTGATGCACAAGGTCGTTTTGATGTGTATTTAAACGGTGAGCGTCAGGGCAATGTGAGCTGGGACTTGCTGGGTGAGCATAACCGCAGCAACGCATTAGCGGTCATTGCCGCCGCACGTCATGTCGGCGTTGCCCCCTGTATCGCGATTGAGGCACTGGGTGAGTTTAAAAATGTGAAGCGCCGTATGGAAGTCAAAGGCGTGGCTAATGAAGTCACCGTCTATGATGACTTTGCGCATCACCCGACGGCGATTGCCACCACGGTGGCCGGTTTGCGTGCCAAAGTGGGCAAGGCCCGCATTCTGGCTGTGCTAGAGCCACGTTCCAACACCATGAAATTGGGCGTGATGAAAGACGCACTGCCTGATAGTCTGCGTGATGCGGATGCTGTATTTTGCTATGCCAATAATTTAGGCTGGGATGCTGCCGCTGCCTTAGCCCCTATCCAGCAAAAAGCGCAAACCTATGATGATTTGGACCAGTTGGTGTCTGCGGTGACCGCCATGGCACAACCAGGCGATCATGTGCTGGTGATGAGTAATGGCGGCTTTGGTGGCGTACACCAAAAATTGTTGCAGGCCTTGCAGGGATAGTTGGACAAGCGCCGCATGGGTTTACCGGAGAGTTTCCGCAAACGCTCACCACTGGTGTGGGCGTTGTGGTTTTCGCTACTGGCACATGTGGTCGTGCTGACGCTACATTTTCAACCGGAACTCAAAGCTTTTAAAGACCAGATTCCTTCATTAGAAGTGATGCTGGTGAATAGCAAAACGCAAAGTGCACCTGAAAAAGCCGATGCGCTGGCGCAAGCCAATCTGGACCGCGGCGGCAATACCGATGAAAAGCGGCAGATGAAGAGCCCGTTGCCCAGTGTGCAGCAAATGCAGGCGTCCATGCCGCATGCCGCACAGGCGACGCTTCCATCAGCCACGACTGCGAGCAGCCCGCACGAGACCGAGCTGGTGCGTGAAAAGCAGCGTGTGGCGCAATTGGAACAAGAAGCGCAAGCGCTGCTCACACAGCTAAAAGCCAGCCAGGCCGTGACTAGTTTGCAGACGCCGCCCTTGTCACAGCCGCATCCGGCCAACAGGCAGCAGCCACCCTCACCGCATGTGCCGGTGCAAGCGCAGCCGCAAACAGCCGCCATGCAAGAGATGGCCAAACTGGAAGCCCTGATTGCCAAGCAGCAAGAAGAGTACGAAATGCGGCCCAAGCGCCAGTTTGTCGGCGCGCGCACGAGGGAATACCGTTTTGCCAATTATGTCGAGCAATGGCGGCAAAAAATAGAGCGCGTCGGTAACCTGAATTATCCACAAGCCGCGATGACACAAAAGCTCTACGGCAAACTGCAAATGACCGTTTCGGTGAAAGCCGATGGTAGTATAGAAAGTATTCGTATCCACCAGAGCTCCGGGCACAGGCTATTGGATGAATCTGCACGCCGCATCGTCCAACTGGCTGCCCCCTTTCCGGTTTTTCCGGAAGATATCCGCCAGGATACCGATGTACTGAGCATTACGCGTACCTGGACCTTTACCAGAGATGATCAACTCTCCACCGAATAAGCGTTGCATCCGGTGCGAGGTTTTACAAGGCAATCGTTATGACTACAAGTCACTTTCAATACCACGTATTTTTCTGTCTTAACCAGCGCGAAAATGGCGAAGACTGCTGCATGAACAGAGGCGCCGAAGCCGCGTTTGACTACATGAAAAAGAAAGTCAAACAACAAGGCCTGGCCGGTGCTGGCAAAGTGCGTATCAACCGTGCCGGTTGCCTGGACCGCTGCGGCGAAGGGCCCGTGATGGTGATTTATCCGGATGCCGTGTGGTACACCTTTGTCGATGAAAGCGACATTGATGACATCATTGAAAACCATCTGCAACAGGGCAAGGTGGTGGAGCGTTTGCTGGTTTAAGGTGATGCCACAATGCTGAAAAAATGGTGCCAACGCCTCATCATTAGCCTGTCGATTGCCAGCTTGCTGGCAGTCCTCGGCGTGGCGGCCTGGATTTGGCAACCCTATGACAAAACTGCCTGGCGGGTGAAATTGCCCATAGGCAGCGGTATACAGGTACGTGTATTGCCCATGCTGATGCTGGCCACCTCCCCTGCCGGTCGCTGGTTACTCGATCAAAAAGGCTTCAGCCTGCATCATGGCGATATCCGGCTGTATGATGCCGATGGTTTGCGCGTACATTGCCAGCATTGCTGGCTGGAGGCGAAGTCTGTCAGTGATAAACCCCTCATGCTGGACGCGGTGGAGTTGTGGTTAAAACTCGACGGCCAGCAGTTAAGTGGGCATTTATTAGCGGATGCGGCCAACCAGCCATTCAAAATCGATTTTGAAGGCAAAGCGACCATGCGCTCATTGAAGCTGAACTGGACGCTGCCAGCGACGCCGCTGGCCAGTTTGCTACATCCCTTACGCGCACATTCAAGTGCCATTTCGCAAGCGACGGTCTCTGGTTTTCTGGCCGCCACCGGGACCTTGCGCTGGCCCAGGCAAAGTTGGAGTGTGCAACCGCAGCTAACGCAATTGCAAGTAAGCGGCTTGGACTTGAGCAAGGTCACCACTGCGTCTGTGCAATATGATTGCCCGCTGCTGGACGAGCAAAAACATCCGGAAAAAGTGCATTGGCTCAGCTACGATAAAATGGGCCGCTGGTTACCGATGGCGACGATTATTGCTGAAGATGCCGAGTTCAGGCATCACCCGGGCTATGCCATCACACAAATGCAGCAACTACTCGGCAAGGAAAGCACTGACAAGGCCGTGGGGGGCAGCACCATTACCCAGCAAGTGGTGAAGTATATGTTCACCAATGGTGAGCGTACCTGGAAGCGTAAAATAGAAGAATTACTGTATGCCGTACAGCTGGAAAATACGCTGGATAAAACACAAATTCTCAACCTGTATTTAAATACGGTCGACTGGGGGCCGAGTTTGTGTGGCGCACATGCGGCTGCAAACTATTACTTTGGACTCTCCCCTGCGCAGATGAATCCGATTCAAGCTGCGTGGCTGGCAGGCATCATCAAAAATCCGCACCGTGCCTGGAAGCAGCAGTTTATGGCCAAAAAACCAGAATTAGCGCGCGCCGAAAGCATTTTGCGCTATATGCCAGAGAGTGCGCGCAAGCAACCTGGTAGCCTGAATTTTCGTGCGTCAGCAGCCAAATAAATTACAATAGCACCTTATTCATCTTTCATTAGTGAGACGACTGTTTTGTCTACGCTCAAACTCAATAAATCCCCCGCCACCACTGATCAAGCGCGCCAGAAAACTGTTAGGCGCATGTCACCAGAGTTGCGTGATCGTACTAAACCACCTGCTAAAAAAGAGGTACGTGCAGAGGTGCAAGCAGACGCAGGCACGCAAGTGCTAGCACCCCGCAAAGACAAAGTATTTAAAGATAAAGAACCGCGCAAATCGACTGGCAAGCCAGCACATGCAGGCGGACGCCCACCCGCAAACAGATCAGGCGCAGGCCGTAGCGAAAAGCCGCGTGATAAAGATCGCCCATATGCTGCGAAAACAACTGACCGCCCACCCGCTCGCAGACCAGCCCCCACCGAGGCAGACGCTGACTTGCAACCGCGCTTATCTAAAGTCATGGCAGACCGTGGCCTGTGCTCGCGCCGTGAAGCCGATGACTGGATTGTTAACGGCTGGGTCAAGGTCAATGGTGAAATCATCGAAACCTTAGGCACGCGTATAGATCCCGATGCCGAGATTATCATCAGTACCTATGCCAAAGAGCATCAGGCCGAAACGGTGACCATTCTGCTGCACAAGCCTGTCGGTTACGTCAGCGGTCAGGCAGAGGATGGTTATGAGCCAGCAGTGGTGCTGTTCAATCCCGACAATCAATGGTCAGAAGACAGCAGTGGCATTGAGTTCAAGCGCGGTCATTTGCGTGGCCTGGCCCCGGCTGGCCGATTGGATATCGATTCCACCGGTTTACTCGTGCTCACGCAGGATGGCCGTGTGGCACGTAAACTGATTGGTGATGATTCGAATGTAGAAAAAGAATATCTGGTGCGGGTCGAAGGCCAACTGAGCAATAATGGCCTGGCGTTATTAAATCACGGCCTCAGCTTGGATGGCGTTCAGCTAAGGCCCGCCAAAGTGTCATGGCAGAATGAAGACCAATTGCGATTTGTGTTGCGTGAAGGCCGCAAACGGCAGATTCGTCGTATGTGTGAGTTAGTCGGGTTGCATGTGGTTGGATTGAAGCGGATTCGGATTGGAAGTATCAATTTGGGTAAGTTACCGCCGGGGCAATGGCGGTATTTAGGTGCACACGAGCGGTTTTGATGGGATTTTAGGGGTAGCTTGGGAAGATTGTTCTTTGGAATTGTTGTTGGGTGTTTGGGGCATTCTTTTTTCGCCTCTTGGCGAGTTACTTTTCTTTGCTTGCCCAAAGAATAAGTAACCAAAAGAAATGCACCCCAGCTTCCGCTGGATTCCTGTGCTACTCGGCTTGCCGGGCGGCAATCAAAAACTCGCTCCTACGGAGCTCAAACAGTTGCTTGCCGACAACTCCCGCCAACCCTGCGTTGCTCGGCGCGGCAGATGGGGACCCCGAACACCATGCGACCGCAATCATTGGCGAATTGAAGAAAGAAAAAAGAATCTGGTTTTTGAGCCGTCCAAATTCCGACGAGGTTAGTTTGGCGAGAAGAATCCCATTCCATCACGCTGAGTAGCGGAGACAAAATAAGAGTAGAGGGAGCGACTGTGTGAGCTCCGCGGCAGCTTGCGTAGTGTGCAAGCTGCTAGGGCGAGTTTCGTGACCGGCTTATGCCTAAGTCCAGCAAAGCATCGGACGAAAGTCCTAAGCTGAGCAACGCAAGGGAGCCTTTAGGCCGTGATGGCTGGGTGTCGTCCTCTTTGGTTACTTTCTGGGGGACAAGCACCAGAAAGTGACTCGCCGAGAGGCGAAAAAGTAAGATTCAATATAATGATTATTTAGGAGCCATAATGGGATTATTCGATAGCGTCGCTGGTGCCATGATGAACAAAGTCATGGGTGATAAAGGCCCTTTGGCGAAACTGGCCATGGAGTTGTTTCAGCAATACGGCGGTTTGCCGGGTATTTTGCAAGCGCTCAAAAATGGCGGTTTGACCGAGCAGGTGGATTCCTGGGTGGGCACGGGCGCTAACCTGAATGTCAACGCGCAGCAAATTGGTGCCGCATTAGGTAGCTCTGTACTGGCCGGGCTTGCGGGTAAGCTGAATATGAGTACCGACGAACTGACGAATAAAATTGCCGAGCATTTGCCAGATGTCGTGAATCAATTGACGCCGAATGGTGCGGTGGAAAATAATCCCGCACTGATCATGTCGCGCTTAATGGGTATGCTGAAATAAATAAAGCGAGCATTTGCTCGCTTTATTGTTTGGCTCACTGTCTTATCGTACGCAATATTGCGCGCGATAGGCTTCAATCGCCGGGAAGTATTGCGCCAATTGATCATTCCCTTGCAGATACGTGAACAAATCAGCTAGTTTGGCAATGCTCACGACTGGCATCTGGTTGGTTTGCTCCACTTCTTGCACCGCGGACAATTCGACCAAGCCCTTTTCCTGGCGATCCAAGGCAATGCTGACGGCACAAGGAATTGCACCCGCGTGGCGGATCAACTCTACAGATTCGCGGATAGAGGTGCCTGCCGAAATCACGTCATCAATAATCAGCACACGGCCTTTGAGCGCGGCGCCGACCAATGTGCCGCCCTCACCGTGGTCTTTGGCTTCTTTGCGGTTGTAGGCATAAGGGTAATTTTTACCCATGCGCGCAAAGGCAATGCTGATGGCCGTGACCAGCGGAATACCTTTATAAGCGGGCCCAAACAGCATGTCGAATTGCAGGCCAGACTGTAGAATGCTGTTGGCGTAGAATTCGCCCAGTTTGAGCATGCTTTCGCCATCATCAAACAGGCCAGCGTTAAAAAAATAAGGGCTTAAGCGCCCGGCTTTGGTTTTAAATTCACCAAAGCGCAACACCTGTTTCTGGATGGAAAAAGCAATAAAATCGGCACTGAGTGTGTTGGCAGTCATTTTTAAAAGCAGAAAGTATTTAAACAATGCGTATTATAACCTTGAACCTCAATGGCATACGGTCGGCCTGTAACAAAGGCTTTTTGCCGTGGTTGGCCAATAGTGGTGGCGATATTGTGTGCTTGCAGGAGCTCAAAGCACAGGCCGCAGACATGCAGCCCGAGATGCTAGAACCACCTGGTTACCACGGCTATTTTCACTATGCCGAGAAAAAAGGCTATAGCGGCGTTGGCATTTATAGCAAGCAGCCTGCAGATAAGGTCATTATCGGGCTTGGCCATGCGCATATTGACGCTGAAGGCCGTTATCTGGAGTGTCAGTACGGCAACCTGAGCGTGGTGTCTTTATATCTGCCCAGTGGTTCCAGCGGCGAAGAGCGTCAGCAATTTAAATTCCAAGTCATGGATTTATTCTTACCGCATTTGGAACAGCTCATTGCTTCTGGCCGTGAAGTCGTCATTTGTGGCGACTGGAATATCGCGCACCAGGAGATAGACCTCAAAAACTTTAAAGGCAACCGCAAGAACTCTGGCTTTTTGCCAGAAGAGCGTGCCTGGATGACTGATGTGCTGGGGCGTGTGGGCTGGGTGGATACTTATCGTGGACTCTATCCAGATACCACCGATGAATGCTACACATGGTGGAGTAACCGCGGTCAGGCGTGGGCTAAGAATGTGGGTTGGCGGATTGATTACCAACTGGCGACGCCAGCCTTAGGCGCAAAAGTGGTGGCGGCAAGTGTATATAAGGCGGAACGGTTTAGTGATCATGCACCGTTGACGGTGGATTATGCGGATTGATTAAAGAAGGGCATTCTTTTTACTTTTCACACTTGCTTGATTCCGGCGTTGGCCGAAATCAAGGCGTGTTGAGATAGCAATAAAAGGTTGTTCTTTAGATTGGTCGTTGTAGGGTGGGCATTCATGCCCACGCGGGTTTTGTGGTTGTTTGTGAGATTTCTTTTCGCTTTTTCAGCGAGTTACTTTTCTTTGCTTGCCCAAAGAATAAGTAACCAAAAGAAATGCACCCCAGCTTCCGCTTGTTTCCTGTGCTACTCGGCTTGTCGGGCGTCAATCAAAAACTCGTCCTGACAAGCCACACAGAACGTGGCTTGTTGCGGGACTCAAACAGTTGATTGCCGACAACTCCCGCCAACCCTGCGTTGCTCGGCGCGTCAGATGGGGACCCCGAACACCATGCGACTGCAACCCTTAGCGAGTTGAAGAAAAAAAGAATTTGGTTTTTAACCGCTCCAACTTTCACGCTGCTACTTAAATGAGAAGAATCCCATTCCATCACGCTGAGTAGCGGAGACGAAGTGGGGGTAGTCGGCCATCGTCTGTTCGAGTTCCGCGGTGGCTTGCGGGGTGTGCAAGCCGCTAGGGCGAGTTTCGATGGATGCCCACTTTGTTGAGCAACGCAAGGGAGCCGAAGGCCGTGATGGCTGGGTGCCCTCTTTTTGGTTACTTTTTTGGGGCAAGCAAAAAAAGTAACTCGCCAACAAGGCGAAAAAGTGTCCTATAAAATACTACTATTAACGCTCTCGCCAAGGCGCCACCCTAAATAACAGCAACATCCCCGGAATCGCCAGCACCGTACACACATAAAAAAACTGCTCCCACCCCAAGCTCTCCACCATCCCGCCCGTGAGGGCATTGAACACGGACCGTGGTACGGCTGACAAACTGGTAAACAAGGCGAGTTGCGTGGCGGTATACGCCGGGTTGGTTTCGCGCGCCATGTAGGCGACGTAGGCGGCGGTGCCTAAGCCAACGCCAAAGGCTTCGAAGCCGATGACGAATGCGAGCATACTGCGTTCAGCAGCACCTATCTCTGTAAACGGTCCGCTATCGGCCAGCCAGGCAAAGCCGAGAATAGATAAGGCCTGCACCACACCGAATACCCACAAGCCACGATTGATGCCGAGTTTGAGCATCCACAAGCCGCCAACAAAGGCGCCGACAATTTGCATGACGAGGCCGCTGCCTTTGGCGATGGCACCGATATCGGTTTTGCTGAAGCCCATGTCGATATAAAACGGGGTGGCGAGTGCGGTGGCCATGCTGTCGCCGAGTTTGTATAGCAGGATAAACAGTAATATCCACAGCACGTGCTGCCAGCCGCTGCGTTGCATGAATTCTTTGAATGGCTCTACGACCGAAGCCAGCAGGGTTTTGGGTGTGCTGACAATGGCAGGTTCTTGTGACCACAGGGTAAAGCCGATGCCGGGCAGCATAAACAGGCCGACGATCAAGAACACTTGTGACCATGGCAGGTGATCGGCGAGGATGAGCGCCAGCGAGCCTGGGACCAGCCCGGCGATGCGGTAGGCGTTGACGTGGATGCTGTTGCCCAGGCCGAGCTCTTCATCACTTAAAATTTCGCGACGGTAGGCGTCAATGACGATGTCCTGACTGGCAGAAAACAGGGCGACCAGGGTGGCAAGGACGGCGACCATGGTGATGTCTTGTTGTGGTTGGAACATACCCAGGCTGATGATGCTGGCAAGCAAGGCCAGTTGTGTGGCTAATATCCAGCTACGACGGCGTCCGAGTGCTTGTAGCAGGCTGTATCTGTCCATCAGCGGTGCCCATAAAAACTTCCAGGTGTAGGGCAGCTGCATAAAGGCAAAAGCGGCGATGGTTTTGAGGTTGAGACCTTCACTGCGTAGCCAGGCGGGCAAGAGTTGCAGTAGCAGGTAAAGTGGCAGGCCGGAACTAAAGCCGAGTGCCACACACATGAGCATGCGGCGCGTAAACAGGGTTTGTGTGATGGTCATGCCCGCATTGTAAACGCTTTTGTCGGGCGGCTAATCGCAAGGCAAAAAAAAGCCAACCCTGACGGGTTGGCAACACTCGGAGATCAATGGTAAAGCGTTGGAAATGCAGAGTCAGTGGAGGCGTCGTTGCAAGCATGGCAGCCATATTCCAGCGCTACCACTGACTCTTTATTTCACAGGGGGAACTACAAACTCAATACCCACTGGACGATGGTTTTGATATCGTCGTCCTTCACTTGTGGGCTGTTAGGTGGCATAGGCATCTCGCCCCATGCACCGCTACCGCCAGTTTTAACTTTCTGAATTAACTTGGCTTCTGCGGTTTTGTCACCTTTGTATTTGGCAGCCACTTCTTTATAGGCTGGGCCAATCACTTTTTTATCTACGCCGTGGCACAGCAAGCAGCCGCTTTTTTGTGCCAGAGCTTCGGCGCCGCTGCCTGCGATGGCTGACGCGGTCATCGCCAGCAAGGCGGTGGCCAGCAAGGTTTTGTTGAATAATTGCATCAGATTTCCTTTCTTATAAGCTGAATACGTTCATGCCACCGCCACCAGGTGCGGCGTTGTATTTGGTCAGCTCTTTGTAACCACCCGCTGCCCCCAAACCGTCGGTATCGTTGGTCAGGCCCAGGTTCATCGCAACACCAGCCCAGCCACCAATGCCAGACAATACGCCTACGTATTGCTTGCCTTTGTGGCCGTAGGTGATCATGTTGCCGACCACGCCGGAACCGACCTGGAATTTCCACAGTTCTTTACCGGTTTTGGCATCCAGGGCTTTTACCCAACGGTCCAGCGTGCCGTAGAACACCAGGTCAGAGGCCGTGACCAATGCGCCGCCCCAGGCAGAGAATTTCTCTTTGTTGTACCACTGTGCTTTGCCTTTGAGGCCATCCCAGGCCATAAAGCCACCCATTACGCCATCCGGGCCTGCAAACATGGTCAGCGTCGCGCCTACCCATGGTTGGCCAGCCACATACTTGGACTCAACAGGCTCATAAGTCATGCACACGTGGTTAAGCGGCACATAGAAGGTTTTGTTTTTTGGTGAGTAAGCCGCTGGCTGCTCGTCTTTCACACCCAATGCAGAAGGACACACGCCTTTGGCGTTGTAATCCTGGTGCGTGGAGTACTTAGGATCTTTGACCGGAATCCCTGTTTTCAGGTCAATCTTGGTTGCCCAGTTAACAAACGGATGCATTTTTTCTGCCACTAGCAAGGTGCCGTTAGTGCGGTCAAAAGTGTAGCCAAAGCCGTTACGGTCAAAGTGTGACGCCAGTTGTTTGCCATTGGCTTCCCATAAGATGATCTCGTTCATGCCGTCGTAATCCCACTCGTCATGCGGTGTCATCTGGTAAGCCCAGCGTGCCATGCCTGTATCGAGGTCGCGGGCAAAAATTGTCATCGACCATTTGTTATCGCCAGGACGTACGTCCGGGTTCCAGGTGCCTGGGTTACCAGTGCCGTAGTACATCAGGTTCAATTTAGGATCGTATGAGTACCAGCCCCAGGTTGGGCCACCACCGTTTTGCCAGCCGTCTTTCTGCTGCTGCGGTTTCAACCAGGTGCGTACACCCAGGTTGGCCTCAGGGTATTTCAGCTGAGACTTGTCCAGCGGCTTGAAAGCCCCGCCCATTTTGTTACCGCCATTGACGTCCTCGTAGACAGACAATGCGCTGTAATGCGGGTTTTCTTTATTAAAGTCTGCGCCAATCAGCATTTCGCTATCAGGGCCGGTGCTATAGGCTTTCCATGCCAGGCTGCCATCTTTGAGGTTGTAGGCTGAAATATGGCAACGCACGCCGAACTCACCACCAGAACAGCCGGTAATGATTTTGTCTTTAAACACGTGTGGTACGTTGGTGTTGGCCGCGCCCATTTTCGGGTCGTTGACCTTCACGTCCCACAACTTGGCGCCGGTTTTGGCATCCAAAGCCACCAGCACGCCATTATTCTGTTGCAGGAAAATCTTGCCGTCGCCGTAGCCCAAACCTTTGTTTACGTTGTCACAGCACAACACAGACTGCACGTCCGGGTCTTGTTTAGGAAAATAAGACCACTGGATTTTCTGGTTGTCGTTCAGGTCCAGCGCATAGACGTTGTTCGGGAACGCGGTGTGGATATACATGGTATTGCCAATCACCAGTGGCGCGCCTTCGTGGCCGCGGTTCACGCCGGTGGCAAATGTCCATGCCAGTTTTAATTGTTTGACGTTGCTTTTGTTGATTTGTGACAAACGGCTGTAACCCTGGTTTGCGTAGTCTTTACGCGCCATCGGCCACTGGTTGTCGTCTTTCATCATGGCGTCCAGTTCGGCATTTGCCAATACGCTGGTGCTCACGCTGGCTAGCATCATTGCAGTGATGGCGAGCTTGATACGTTGTTGCATAAATAACCTCCAAAATGGTTGCGGTGAAGCTGAAATGTGTGGTGTTGCAAGCGTCGACAAAGGCTTCTCTTGTGACGGTGTGTGCAATGATTGCAACGCGCGTGCCAATCCACAGTTTCATTTTGGAAAAAGTAAAAAATAGATTAAAATCAATCGCTTAATGATGTATGAAAACAGGCGTAAAATCAGGCCGCGTGGCGGCGACTGTTCACGACTGTGTCATACTGATACAGTTGTTCAATGCAATGTGACAGGTGTGCAGTGTTAAATGCCCAATAAATATTCCCCGCCCGCTTCTCAAGTGCCGCAGCCTGGTATGCGCGACGATCAGCGTGCCATTGCTGAGGCGATTGCACGTTCATGGCGGCGTTGCATGGTCAAAGGTGTGGACGAGCAGGCGCCAGCCGAAGACCAGATTATGACGGCGCAGGAACTGGCGCAGCGACTGGAAAAAAACCGTTTATTGCTGACGCATGCCGAGCCGGAAATGCTCACACTCAGCGAGCAAATTGCCCATACGCGCAGCCTGGTGATTCTGACTGACAGCGAAGGTGTGAT
This sequence comes from Methylophilus sp. 14, assembly GCF_015354345.1. Taxonomy (GTDB): domain Bacteria; phylum Pseudomonadota; class Gammaproteobacteria; order Burkholderiales; family Methylophilaceae; genus Methylophilus. The sequence continues at coordinate 106,857 of NZ_JADKYS010000004.1, forward strand.
CCTGCGCACGCGCGGTGAAGGCGTCGAAGAAAACCAGATTCGTGCTTCATTGTTGCCTGGCGCCTCATGGAGCGAAGAACACCGTGGTACCAACGCCATTGGGACTGCGCTGGTCGAGCGCCTGCCAATCAGCGTGCAAGGTGCCGAGCACTTTATGGCTTACCACCATTCATTAAGCTGCTCTGCCGTGCCTATATTTGCGGCTAACAATCACCTGGTCGCCACGCTGGATGTATCTAATGACTTAAATGCGCCGCAACAACACACACTTGCCCTGGTCAAAATGGCCGCGCAAATGGTGGAAAATCGTTTGTTCCATGCCACGGCCGAGGGTGAGATCGGCGTGCATTTTCATGTGCGGCCAGAGTTTATTGGCACCTTGTGGGAAGGTGTGGCCTTGTTTGATGCGCAAGGCCAGTTGCAGGCAATTAACCGCAGCGGCCAGTTCCAGTTTGGCCTGCCGTTAGATCAAGACGTGTTATCCGCCCGCCGCATCCCGTTTGAAGATATTTTTGATGAGTCGTGGCTGGCATTCAAACAGCGTGGATTGTCGTCTGATGTCTTGTTCCCCTTGCGTTTGCGCAATGGCGCGCGCCTGTTTGCGCGTGCTTCCAGTCTGCAGGTGCCCGGCATTGCCAGCAGGCCAGTGCAGTCTGTGCCTCGTGAGTCAGCGGCCAGCCTTGAGTTGTTGGATAGTGGCGACCCGCAATTAAAATTAGCCATCAGCCAGGTGAAGCAAGTGCTTAACCGTGATATCCCAGTGTTGATCCTGGGTGAAACCGGCGCCGGTAAAGAATTATTTTCACGAGCGATTCATGATGCCAGTGCACGTCGGGCACAGCCGTTTATTGCGGTCAATTGTGCAGCGTTGCCGGAAGGATTGATTGAAGCTGAATTGTTCGGCTATGAAGAAGGGGCGTATACCGGCGCCAAGCGCAAAGGCAATGTCGGCAAAATCCAGCAAGCGGATGGCGGCACCTTGTTTCTGGATGAAATCGGCGATATGCCGTTGTCGTTGCAGGCCAGGTTGCTGCGTGTGTTGCAGGAGCGTAGCGTGACGCCATTAGGTTCCAGCAAATCCATTCCGGTGAATTTTATATTGCTGAGCGCGACCAACCAGAAGCTCAAGGATAAAGTGGCTGCGGGCGAGTTCCGCAGTGATTTGTATTACCGCATCAATGGCCTGACCGTGCAGTTGCCTGCCTTGCGTCAGCGTCAGGATATGTCGCGCCTGATTCAGATGATTCTGCAAATCGAGCAGGCGCCACAAGCCACGCTGAGTGATGAGGTGCTGGCCGTGTTTGCCGCGCATCCATGGCCAGGCAACGTGCGCCAATTGCATAATGTGTTGCGCACGGCGGTGGCGCTGGCGGATGGCGGCGTGATCGAGCGGCAACATCTGACGCACGACTTTTTGGATGAAATGGCGGTAGAGGCTGAGCGTGACCCCGTGCTGCAACCCGTATTGACCTTGAAGGCGCAGTCCGATGAAGCGATTCGGCTGGCGATGCAACAGCAGGCGGGGAATGTCTCTGCTGTGGCACGCCAGTTAGGCATGAGCAGAAATACGCTGTATCGTCGTTTGAAAGCGTTGAATTTGAATTAGCGTGTTTAACAAATAAAAAGCCCCGGCGACCCCCGGGGCTTTTTTTCATGGCGTTATTGTTGAGCGTATTATTTGCTGCGACGACGTGCCACAGCACCCATCACACCCAGGCCCAGCAGCATCATGGCATAGCTGTCAGCTTCTGGTACTGAGGATACGGCCGCGACCTGATCCACCTGGAAAGCCAGGGCTTGTGAGAAGCCTGCGCTGAAATTCAAGGTGTAAGAAGTGATTGGCGTAGAAACACCGCTCAAATCCCAGGAGTAGTAGTAATAGTCATCCACCGTGCCGGTATTCACAAAGTTGACCAGGGTGCCTGCAATGGCTTGGCTACCACCGTTATAGCTCAGGGTGATGGTGTAGGCTTCACCACCGAATGACGCATTGAAGTCATTGACGATGCCCTGAAATGCCAGGGAGCTGATGTTGCTTGCAACGGTATTGTCAGTGAATGTCAGGTTGCCATCACCATATAAACCAAAACCAGCGGGGTAGTAGCTGCCAGACACCTGGGTCAGCAATGCGTCGCCGGAACCTGCCACGTTACCTGCGGTGCCTGCGGCCAATTGGGCGGCTGTTAATGGGTTAGCGGCGCCAGTGTCATCAACGCGGTTACGGTTCAGCTGGTTCCAGCCATCAAACGAGACTGAGTCAGCCACATCGATAAAGCTGCTGTAAGTCGTGTTGGCTTGTGCCAGGCTGGTGATTGCAAACAGGCTTGCACCGATAGCGATGCTTAAATATTGAGCTTTCATTTTACTAACTTCCTTTTGAGTAATTATTAATGACTGGCGTCTTTAATTCGCGCCAGAGTCTTTTAACTGGCTGCGTTACTCACAAACGTCTTACCATGTATTCTTATTTAATTGATAATAAGAATGATTATCATTATTGATAAATAATAGATGGAAGTCAATATATCTGTTATTTTTAATGGGTAGTTTTTGTGAGGGCTAGGGCAGCATGTGAGATGCGCCCTATGGTTGGGAGGTGACATTCACCAGCTAGTGTAGGCGGCGAATAAGCTGTGGCGCCGATCAGGCGCTATATTTTCTTAGGCGATACATCGCCAGATTGCCCATCAGGTTAGGCAATAAGTGCACATCCTGGCCGCCGGTAATTACTTTGCGTTCAATGACCTGAATCTGGTGCTGCACGCAAAAATCGTCAAAATCATTGATGGTGCACAAGTGTACGTTGGGTGTGTCATACCACTGGTAAGGCAGGCTTTTAGACACTGGCATGGTGCCGAAGGTAATCTGCATGCGGTTACGCCAGTAGCCAAAATTAGGGAAGGTGACAATCACTTCGCGGCCCACGCGCAGCATCTCTTGCACGATGCTTTCGGTGTTGTGCATGGCTTGTAAGGTTTGCGACAAAATGACGGTATCAAACGACTGGTCTTCAAAGCCAGACAGGCCTTCTTCGAGGTTCATTTGAATCACATCGACGCCATTTTTTAATGCCGCCAGCCAGTTGGCGTCATCTTTCTCGATGCCGTAGCCAGTGGTTTCCAGGGTTTCATGCAAATGCGTCAGCAACGTGCCGTCACCACAACCCAAGTCAAGGACTTTGGCTTTTGTTTGCACCCAGTTTGTAATTAATGCAAAATCTGGGCGAATATTTGTAATTTTCGCATTTGTCATACTTTAATCTGCTCCAGATATGCGCGCATGATGTCGTGGTAATACGGATCTGGCATCAAAAATGCGTCATGGCCGTGGTCTGAGGTGACCTCGGCATATTTCACCGGCAAGGCATTATCGAGCAAGGCTTTGACAATCTCACGCGAGCGCGCAGGTGAAAAGCGCCAGTCGGTGGTGAATGAAATCACCACAAATTTTGCCTGGGCACGGCTCAATGCTTTGCTTAAATTACCCTCGTAATCCAGCGCCGGGTCAAAGTAATCCAGCGCCCGTGTCATGCGTAAATAGGTGTTGGCATCAAACTCGCCGGCAAACTTGTCGCCCTGGTAGCGCAAATAAGATTCCATTTCAAATTCGACATCAAAACTGTATTTGACATCGCCATGACGCAGCTTGCGGCCAAATTTTTCACCCATCACGTCGTCAGACAAATAGGTGATGTGGCCTAGCATGCGCGCAATGCGCAAACCACGACGCGGTACCGTACCGTGGTTGTAATAATCACCGTCAAAAAACTCTGGGTCGGTAATAATGGCTTGGCGCGCCACTTCGTTAAACGCCATGTTTTGCGCAGTTAAATTAGGCGCAGAGGCAATCACAAAGGCATGGCGCACACGTTCAGGGTAAACGATGTTCCAGTGCAGCGCCTGCATGCCACCGAGGCTGCCACCAATCACGGCGGCCAGTTGATCAATGCCCAGATAGTCGAGTAAGCGGGCTTGTGATTCTACCCAGTCTTCAACAGTGACTACCGGGAAAGTTGCGCTATAAGGCTTGTCGGTCAGTGGGTCGACACTGGAAGGTCCGCTACTGCCATGACAGCCGCCAAGGTTATTCAAGCCAATGACAAAAAACTTATTGGTGTCTAACGGTTTGCCAGGGCCAATCAGGTTATCCCACCAGCCAGGGTATTTGTCGTCTGCCGAGTAGCGGCCTGCGACGTGATGGTTGCCTGAGAGGGCGTGACAGATCAGCACGGCATTGGTTTTGGCCGCGTTGAGTTCACCATAGGTTTCATAGGTCAGGTGGTATTGTGGCAACACGGCGCCGCTTTTCAGGGTGAGCGGCTGGGTGAAATGCGCGACCTGCGCTTTGACGATACCAACAGAGTTCGATTCAGACATGCTGCAATTATACTATGCAGCATGCCAAACGGCGAGATGGGGCGCGGCTTGCTTTTAGGAGGGCGTTGCTGACAAACATCCCAATAATGCGGGCAGATCAGACACCGACGGAATCGTGGCATCAGGTTCCACCGCTGACAGCCGGGTATAGGTTTCGCGGTATTTGCCAGTTTTCACCAGCACGCCATGCAAACCTGCATCTTGTGCGCCGCCGACATCGGCATCAATATCATCGCCCACCATCACCACTTCATGTGGCTTGAGGCGCAAAGCATCAATCGCCATCTTGAAAAAGTGTTGCGAAGGTTTGCCCATCAGCATGGCTTTGGTATTGCTAGCATATTCCAGGCCGGTGACAAACGCGCCTATGTCCATTTGCAACCCGGTTTCAGTTTGCCAAAAACGGTTTTTGTGGATGGCAATCAATTGCGCCCCATTCACCAGGCAATGAAACACCTCATTGAGCAACTCGTAAGACCAGCGGTCGCCAATATCGCCAATCACCACATAATTGGCCGCTGTTTCTGACTGGTCAAAACAGGCAAAGTCTTTTTTCACGTCATCGGCCAGCAACAGCTTGCACACCGGGTTGGGCTGCTTTTTGAGATATTGAATGGTCGCTTGTGGTGCACTCATGATTTCTTCCGGCACTACATTGAAGCCCAGGCCGCTAATTTTTTGCTGCAAAGCCGTGAGCGATAAGGTACTGGTATTGGTGACAAAGCGCACGGCGATGCCCGCCTGGCGGATCCTGGCAACCGCCTCAATGGCGCCGTTGATTGGCTGCTGCCCGATATAGAGCACGCCGTCCAGGTCAAACAGCACCGCTTTGATCGCATTAAAATTAAGCATGGTTGGCCTTTCGCTACACACAGATAGACTGCGAGCAGCAAAAATCGTGCGCAATATGTAAGGTGCTATTTTTTAAATGGATACATCAACTGCTTCCAGTAGCCATTGGGCACGGGATGGCCACCGATGCCATAGCCGCTGGGCCATTGGTTTTTAGGCATGTAATAGGTGCCAAACAGTTTGTCGAACAGCGGGAAGTGAATCGAAAAATTAACGTCTATCGCTTCTTTTTCAATGCCGTGATGCCAATGATGGAAGCGCGGTGTGACGATCAACGGTTTCAGCCATTCCACATTAAAGCGAACATTGGCATGCACAAAGGTGGCGTTGAGGTAGACCAGCAAAATATAGAGATGCAAAGCACCTTCAGCAAAACCGAGCACATACATCGGTACTACCGTCATGCTGCGCAAACCGATAATTTCTACAATATGCATGCGTGATCCCGCCAGCCAGTCCATCTTTTTGGCAGAGTGATGCACGGCGTGGAAACCCCACAAAAAAGGGATTTGGTGAAAAGCGCGGTGAAACCAGTATTGCACAAAGTCGGTTAAAAACATGATTTCAATCACTTGCAGCCACAGTGGCTGGCTGGCGATGGCTTGGCGCATACTGGCCCAATCGCCGGTGTAGTGCAAAATGGTCATCGAAGGTGCCAGTGTGAACAAGGTCAGTGTTTGCACAAACACGCTGCTGATTAAAAAGTAAAACAAATCTTCGCGCCACTCGTCCCGGAACAAGGGTTGCTGGGTCAGGCGGCCAAACAGTTTCTCCAGCGGAATAAACAAAAAGCCAGTGAGCAATATATTGAGCACAAACCAGTCCAGGCTAAGGGCGATATCGCTGTTGCGCGCGGCCTGTGCATCTATGGTTTCGGCAATGGTGATGGTGAGTAGCACCAGCAAAATGGCCGTAAACCCTAACACACGATTGCGACGTAACACCAGGTTGCTGCAAGCGAGCAAAAAGCTGGCTAATAACAAAGCTTGAACCATGAGTGTGAACTGCGGCAAGGCGTAGAGTGGTGACAGCATCTGGGTTGAAAACACCCCTTGCAAGCGCTCGCCTAACAGCAAGCATAGACTGGCGATACCAAGTATCAGCGCCGCCACGCCACTTAACCAGCCTGAGCCAAAGTACCTGGTTTCTTCTGGCGCCTCCAAGTCGTTGCGGATCGCCAGGCGTAGTTTTTTAATCATGTATTGCCCCCTTGGATAATTTTTTAAGTTAATTTTATTGATTATTGTTGTTCTGTCACAGCTGTCAGCCATTGCCCTAGGGTGACTCGCGGATTGCCACCCAAATCGTGCAGGGTTTGAATCTGTTGCAGGCCTGCCGTATGCAGCAGTTGTTTCACCGCGTCGGCTTGATTGTAACCATGCTCCAGCATCAGCCAGCCACCTGCATTCAAGTAAGCTGGCGCTTGGGCAACAATCTGCCGGATATCCTGCAGGCCATCTGCACCAGAGGCCAGTGCACTCATGGGCTCAAAACGCAAATCGCCTTGTTGCAAATGCGGGTCACTGCTTTCGATATAAGGCGGGTTGCTGACGATGAGGTCAAACTTGCTTGCTGGTAATGCAGAAAACCAGTGGCTGGCAATGCATTGCACATTGTTGAGCTGCAACGTTGCTGCATTTTCCGCTGCGACGGCGAGAGCGCCTGCTGAAGCGTCTAACGCGACTACTTCACAGGCTGGTGCATGCTTGGCAATCGCCAGTGCAATGGCGCCGGTACCGGTGCCCAGGTCCAGCACGCGCATGGTGCCGTTGATTTTTTCTAAAGCGGCTTCGACCAGCGTTTCGGTATCCGGGCGTGGAATCAGTGTGTCTGGTGTGACTTTGAGCGCGAGGCCGAAAAACTCGCGTGAACCTAAAATATGCGCAACGGGTTCGCCTTGCAAACGGCGTTGCAAGAGTGATTCGACCGTATTAAGAGGGATGGCCGCCAAGCTATCAGTTGCGTGTGCAATCAACCAGGCACGGTTCACATTCAGCACATGCATCAATAATATTTGCGCTTCCATGCTCGCCTCATCCGGCGGGACAAATTGCGCCAACTGTTGCCGCGCCGTTTGTAGCCATTGTTGTACCGAGTGCGACATCATCCCCTGCCCCCGGCCGCTTTGCGCAAGGCAATTGCCGTGGCATGGCCTTGTTTGGCCGGATGGCGTACGGCATGGCGGATCAGCCACTTCAGGTCTTTGTCGGCATTGGTGAGCCAGCGCTCACATATCTCAAACGCCACTGCCGGATGGTCTTTGGCAATATCGCCCAAGTGGTTTGCTACGCTGCGACGCACATACAAACTAGGGTCGTTTTTCAGTGCTTCTAATATGGGCAACACTGGCGTCGGGTCGGCAATCAGTTGCGGAATGCGTGCACCCCACGGCAAGCGGGAGCGACACCCCTCAGAACACAAACGCCGCACATGCGGGTCTGGGTCATTTAGCCACAGCGTGAGTTGCTTCAGCGTGCGCTCAAAATCGTGTATCAAAAACGGGCGGATCGAAAACTCAGCCGTAAAGCGGCGCGTCAATTCATACTGTGCACGCATTGCCGCTTCAAATGGATCCTCGCCGCCATTATGTTGGGCATCACGGCCGTAATCGGCTACAAAACGCGTATGTGGCAAATAGAAAAACACACTTAAGCCTAAGCGCTCGGTATGCACATTGGGTGGCGTCAGCGTGTCGAGCAGAATCTCTGTGGCGTCTGAAAACTTGGCTGGCAGCGTCGCTTTCAAGGCTGCGGCAATATGCGCCGACCTATCCATAAAGCCTAATGGTGCAATGTTGGTAAGCGCTAACTGTTTAAAGGCTTGCGTATCAAAAGCGCTGTGCACCAGGCTAATGTTATGTGCCAGGCAATCAATGGCTTCGCTATCCAGCAAAAACTTGATCGGGTTATCTTTCTGGATGCTGCGTGGCGCGGTGGGGATCTTAAATTGTGGCAGCATGACGATATAAGGATGATGCGGAATTAGTCTCGACCGAACTGATTACCTGTTTTAACTGTTCTGTTCACTTCAGTCTGTATTAAATTACTAAGAAATGCGGCAAGAAGCTCATTTAATCGTTGAAATTTCAACTCTAAAAAATCAATATCTTCATGTGTAAAGCGATAACTATTACCGTGTACATAAAATTCATCTTGCGAGTTGCGAGTTTTTTCCCAAAACGAAAAAGTTTGAGCACTTTTATGTTTACTAGAGAAGAAGGACGGAATTAAAAAACATCCTTTTGAAGTATTATCTCCTGTATGGAATTCTGCAGCTATGCCATGAGCAATTTTATTACGATAGCTGGAAGCTTTTGCATAATGCTTCATTAATTCATTGAATTGACCTAATTGGAAGTTGCGATGCCTATCGTGATAAATTTCTGCTGCTTTCTCCAGCGCCTCGCGTCTGCCATTTGTAGTTGATATAACTCCATATGCTCTTTGAGCCGCAGAGCTATTTGACTCAACAAGGTGGGCGAACACCATGCTTAGATTGGTTTCTGTTATCTCCCATGTGCTACATACTCGGCCAACACTGAGAAAAATTAACTCGCGATTTGGGCTGCCATGGTCTTTGAATTTGAAGATTGGATTAGGCCAGAATTCATCAATTAGTGGAATGTTAGGCGTGTCCATCATTGTCGCTCTCAAGGCTAGTTATCTTCACCCAGGCTCGCCAGCAAATCCGCTTGATACTCAGTCGCCAGCGCATTAATCAACTCGTCCATATCGCCTTCGGTGATGGCTTCAATCTTATAGAGCGTCAGGTTGATGCGATGGTCGGTAATGCGGCCTTGTGGGTAGTTGTAGGTGCGGATGCGTTCTGAGCGGTCACCGGAGCCAATCAGGTTGCGGCGCTCGGAGGCGATTTTGCTTTGTTGTTCGTCGACTTGTTTGGCCTTGATGCGCGCGGCCAGCACTTGCATGGCTTGCGCTTTGTTGGCGTGCTGGCTGCGGCCATCCTGGCATTCGACCACGATGCCGGTTGGCGCATGGGTAATACGCACGGCGGAGTCGGTTTTGTTGATGTGCTGACCACCAGCGCCAGAGGCGCGGAAGGTGTCAATCCGGATATCGGCCGGGTTGATTTCAACGTCACCCACTTCTTCTACCTCTGGCAAAATCGCGACCGTACAGGCTGAGGTGTGGATACGGCCCTGGGTTTCAGTATCTGGCACGCGTTGTACGCGGTGACCGCCAGATTCGAATTTGAGTTTTGAGTAAGCGCCATAACCAATGATTTTGGCAATGACTTCTTTATAGCCACCTACTTCGCCTTCGTTGGCAGAAACGACTTCCACTTTCCAGCCCTGGCGGTCGGCAAAGCGGGAGTACATGCGGAACAAGTCGCCAGCGAACAGGCCGGATTCGTCACCGCCGGTACCGGCGCGGATTTCCAGGAAGATGTTTTTATCGTCGTTAGGGTCTTTGGGCAACAACAGTTTCTGCAGTGTCAGCGCGACTTCTTCCAGGCGTTTTTTGCCAGTGTCGATTTCTTCCTGGGCAAACTCTTTCATCTCAGGGTCGGCCAGCATGGCATGCGCTTCTTTAATGTCAGACTCGGTTTGCGCATAGATGTGGTACTGCTCAACAATGGGGGTAATTTCCGTATGTTCCTGCATGATCTTACGGTAGTTATCCATGTTGTCAGTCACGCCTTCGCTACTGAGCAGGCGGTTGAGTTCTTCGAGGCGCTCGCTGAGGTTAGCGAGCTTTTGTAACATACTTGGTTTCATGTGGTTACCTAATCTTCAAAGCGTGCGCGGATGCCAAGCCTGAAAAGTTATTCTTTGATTTGAAAAAGTTGTTTCACGAGGTGCTCCATATGCGCATGTGCATCGCCGTGAGAGTTGTTGAGCGCATGGCTGGGACCATGCAAAAATTTATTGGTGAGTGCATTGCTCAGGGCTTCGAGGACTTTTTCCGGCGACTCGCCTTTTTGCAGTAATTTGAGTGCTTTTTCCAGCTCGGCTTTGCGCACAGCATCTACCTGGTCGCGCAGCGCTTTAATCGTCGGCACCGCTTCGCGCTGTTTGAGCCACTGCATAAAGTGCTCTACGCGCGAGTTAACGATGAGCTCGGCATTCACCGCCGCTTCCTGGCGGTTGCCCAGGCCTTCGGTCACCACTTGCGCCAGATCGTCGACCGAGTATAAAAACACATCGTCCAGCGCCGACACTTCGGGCTCAATGTCACGCGGCACGGCGAGGTCGACCATAAACATCGGCCGGTGTTTACGTGCTTTAATCGCGCGCTCTACCATGCCCAGGCCGACAATTGGCAATTGGCTGGCGGTGCTGGTGATGACGATATCAAATTCTTGAAAGCGCTCGGGCAGGTCGTTGAGCAAAATAGCTTGTACGTTTAAGCCCTGGCCGCGGATTTTTTCTGCCAGTTGTTCGCCGCGCTCCAGTGTGCGGTTGGCGACGGTGATTTTTTTTGGTTTTTGCGCGGCAAAGTGGTCGGCGCACAGCTCTATCATTTCACCAGCGCCAATAAACAGCACGCTTTGTGCGCTCAGGTCACCAAAAATACGCTGCGCCAGCTTAACTGCTGCTGCGGCCATCGAAATGGAACTGCCGCCAATGTCAGTATTGGTACGTACTTCTTTGGCTACTTCAAACGTGCGTTGGAACAATTTGTGCAGCATGGTGCCCAATGTGCCCGAGTCTTGCGCAATTTTGACCGACTGTTTGAACTGCCCCAAGATTTGCGCCTCGCCTAACACCATGCTGTCCAGGCCGCTGGCGACGCGGAACGCATGCTTGACTGCCTCGTGGCTGCTTAAGGTGTAGGTGTAAGGCAGGAGTTTGTCGGCTTCGAGGCGGTGATAGGCCGCCAGCCAGTCAATCACCACTTCGGGGCGGATAGACTGCACATAAATTTCGGTGCGGTTGCAGGTCGATAAAATCGCCACTTCTGCCACGTTGTGACGTGCCAGATCCGCCAGCGCATGCGGCAAGGTGTCGTTGTTAAACGCAACGTTCTCGCGGATGGCAATGGGGGCGGTGGTGTGGTTGACACCAATGGTATACAGTTGCATGGCGCTATTTTACCTGCGGGACAGGGTCAAAAGATAAACAAATCGGCGCTTGCAAACAGTTCATGAGCGTTTGGATGGAAATCCATGTCTAAAGTGCCGACATTTTCTTATATTCACGCGACACAAGCAAGAATCCTGTCAATTTGACACAAATTGGCGGTAAAATATTGGTTTTGCTAAATTTTTATTAGATTAATTCACGGAACTCAAGATACGGAACACCAGCATGGACAAAACTTTTCGCATTGCCCCAAGTATTCTTTCTGCCAACTTTGCCAAATTAGGCCAAGAAATCGAAAACGTCATTAAATCCGGCACCGACATCGTTCACTTTGACGTGATGGATAACCATTACGTGCCTAACCTGACCATTGGTCCATTGGTGTGTGATGCCATTCGTGATTTGTCTCACAATGCTGGCGCGCTGATTGACGTGCATCTGATGGTGAAACCAGTGGATCGTATCATTCCTGACTTTGCCAAAGCCGGTGCTGACATCATCACTTTCCACCCGGAAGCGTCTGACCATATCGACCGCAGCCTGGCTTTGATCCGTGACAGCGGTTGTAAGTCTGGCCTGGTATTCAACCCAGCCACACCATTGCACTACCTGGACTACGTGATGGACAAAGTCGACATGATTTTGCTGATGTCTGTGAACCCGGGCTTTGGTGGCCAGAAGTTTATTCCAGCGACATTGGACAAGCTGAAACAAGCACGTGCCCGTATTGATGCTTACTACGAACAAACTGGCCGTCAAATCTGGCTGGAAGTAGATGGCGGCGTGAATGCGAATAACATTGCAGAAATCGCGAAAGCTGGTGCTGATACGTTTGTGGCAGGTAGCGCGATTTTTGGTGCGCCTAAAGATACCGATCCTAACCGTTATGACACGGTTGTAGCGGCCATGCGTGCGTCTTTAGCCACTGTTTAAAAACAACATAATCCGTCACGATGCTTCGTTGCTGCTTAAAAAATCAGGACTTACCTACTACTTGTAGGCTGCGTCCTGCTTTTTTGCGCGCGACCAAGCTTCCAAATCGTGGCCTCGTTTAGGCTATGTTGTTTTTTGAGGTTTAAGTGATGCGGTTTCAAGTCAAAGTCGTGATGTTCGATCTGGACGGCACCCTGCTTGATACCGCGCCGCAAATTGCCGAAGCCGCCAACCGTATGCTGGCGGCTTTAGGCAAACCAATGTTGCCGCAAGCGCAAATCACTACTTATATTGGCGAAGGGGTGCAAAACCTGATCAAACGTTGTTTGGTTGGTAGTATGCATGGCGAACCTGATGCACAGGAATTTGCCCGTGCGCAACCGCTGTATCATGGTTTTTATGAGGCGAATGCGACCGACAGCCAGGCCTTTGCTGGCGTGTTGCCTGCGTTGCAACAATTGAAAAAACAAGGCTATCGTTTAGCCTGTGTCACCAACAAGCCAGAAAAATTCACCTTGCCTTTATTGCAGCATGCCGGATTGGCGGATTTTTTTGAAATCGTCGTCTCCGGCGACACCTTGCCTAAAAAGAAACCAGACCCGTTGCCGCTGTTGCATATTTGCCAAAAGCTAGGCACTTTGCCAGCCGAGGCACTGCTGGTAGGCGACTCTGAAACCGATATTCAGGCGGCACATGCTGCGGGGTGCTTTGTGGTGACTGTGCCTTATGGGTATAATCAAGGGCGTGCCATTGATGTGGCAACCGTGGATGCCACGGTGCAGCAACTCACCGAGGTGGTGAACTTGCTGGAGTTACCTGCTCTCTTAAGCGGGGATAACAAGAAATTTGTTCAGATATCATGATGTTTTGTGCTCATCATTCTTCCAGTTGGCCAGTATTAAGCTGGCGTCGTTCGTGGCGGGGCTAGTCCTACTCCCCGGCGCTGGTGCACGCCATTTGCACTGATCTGTCGTGAGGCTTGCCCACGACACATTCGACGATCAACCTGGAAAAAGCATCATGTTAAGCACCTTAAGCAAGACCGAATTTGACGCGCTGGCGGCGCAAGGCTACAACCGTATTCCGCTAGTGATGGAAACCTTTGCCGATTTAGATACGCCGCTGTCGTTGTATTTAAAACTGGCTAACCAACCCTACTCTTACCTGCTGGAAAGCGTACAAGGCGGCGAACGCTTTGGCCGTTATTCCATTATTGGCTTGCCAGCGACGACCCGCATTGTGGTGCGTGATGAGGCACTGCAAGTGATTCAAGGCGATCAGGTTTTAGAGTCGCACAATGACCAAAATCCGCTCGATTTTATCAAAGCCTACCAGGCGCGTTTTAAAACGCCACCCTACGATGGCTTGCCGCGATTCACCGGCGGTTTGGCGGGCTATTTCGGCTACGAGACCATTCAATATATTGAAAAGCGCCTGGGCAAAAACAAAAAACCGGACGCGATTGGCACACCAGACATCCTGCTGATGGTGTCGGAAGAAATTGCGGTGGTCGATAACTTGTCTGCCAAATTGTATTTTATTGTCTACGCCGACCCGACACAGCCAAACGCCTATGAAACGGCTTGTGCCCGCATGCACGCCTTGCTGGCAAAATTGCGCACACAAGTAGACATTCCTGCCGCGCTGCCGACCAGTAAAACGCAGGCATTGTCAGAGTTTGGCGAAGAAAACTTCAAAACGGCAGTGAAAAAAGCGCAGCAATATATTCTTGAAGGCGACATCATGCAGGTGGTGCTAAGCCAACGCATGACGCAAGACTTTGAAGCGTCGCCACTCAGTCTGTACCGCGCTTTGCGTAGTCTCAACCCATCACCCTATATGTTCTATTACGATATGGATGACCACCACGTGGTTGGCGCGTCGCCAGAAATTCTGGTGCGCCTCGAAGATACTACGGTCACCTCGCGCCCTATTGCGGGCACGCGTCCGCGCGGCAAAAACCGCGATCATGATTTAGCACTTGAAGCTGAGTTGCTGGCTGACCCGAAAGAGCGTGCTGAGCACGTACAATTGATGGATTTGGGCCGTAACGATGTCGGTCGTGTGGCGCTCACCGGCACTGTCAAGGTTACTGACAATATGACCATAGAGCGTTACTCGCACGTGATGCATATCGTCAGCAATGTAGAAGGCCAGCTCAAGCCCGGACTCGATGCGATTGATGTGCTTAAAGCCACCTTTACTGCAGGTACGGTGTCTGGTGCACCAAAAGTGCGGGCCATGGAAATCATTGAAGAGTTGGAACCGTCCAAGCGAGGTATCTACGCTGGTGCGGTGGGCTATTTAGGCTTTAACGGTGACATGGACGTGGCGATTGCGATTCGTACCGCTGTGATTAAAGACAAAAAACTCTATGTGCAAGCCGGGGCAGGGATTGTCGCCGACTCTGTGCCGCAAAGCGAATGGGACGAAACCCAGAATAAAGCCAAAGCCGTGATCCGCGCCGCTGAGCTGGTGCAAGCAGGCCTGGACAGCGAAGCCCAATCAAATACAGGAAAAGGAGCCTGATATGTTGTTGATGATTGATAACTACGACTCTTTTACCTACAACCTCGTGCAGTATTTTGGCGAGCTGGGGCAAGACGTCCATGTGCACAGAAATGATGAAATCACACTGGAACAAATTAAGGCAATGCAGCCGGAAAAAATCGTGATTTCTCCTGGGCCTTGTACGCCCAATGAAGCAGGCATTTCCGTACCGCTGATTCACGCGTTCGCTGGCAAGATTCCTTTGCTGGGCGTGTGTTTGGGTCACCAGAGCATAGGCCAGGCATTTGGTGGCAACATCATCAAGGCCAAAACGCTGATGCACGGTAAAACGTCATTGATACACCACACCAATACCGGCGTGTTCAGAAATCTGCCTAACCCTTATACCGCCACGCGTTACCACTCACTGGTGATCGAGCGCGAAACCATCCCGGATTGTCTGGAGATCACCGCCTGGACCGAAGATGGCGAGATTATGGGCGTTAAGCATAAAACATTGGCCGTCGAAGGCGTGCAGTTTCACCCGGAGTCGATTCTGACCGAGTATGGGCATGAGCTGCTGGACAACTTCCTGAAAGGCTATTGATGGCCATCATGCCCAAAATTGCGCTGCAAAGGCTGATTGATCACACCGATTTTACGCATGAAGAAATGCTGGAAATCATGCAGCAGATCATGAGCGGCGAGTTTACCCAGATCCAGATTGCGGGCTTTTTGTCCGCCTTGCGTGTTAAAGGTGAAACCGTCACTGAAATTGCCGCCGCTGCGCAGGTGATGCGTGAGCTCTCTAGCAAAGTGGTCATTGATGATACGCGTCATTTGATTGATACCTGTGGCACGGGCGGTGCGCCTAACAAGGTATTTAATGTCTCAACCGCGTCAGCCTTTGTTGCCGCAGGGGCAGGCGCAAAAATCGCCAAACATGGTGGCCGTGCAGCGTCTTCAAAAAGCGGCTCTGCCGATGTGCTCGAAGCCCTGGGTGTGAATATCGTATTGACGCCGGAGCAAGTGGTGCGTTGCGTGAACGAAGCGGGCATTGGCTTTATGTTTGCGCCTAACCACCATGCGGCTATGAAGTATGCTGCGCCTGTGCGCCGCGAGCTGGGTGTGCGTACCATGTTCAACCTATTAGGCCCGATGACCAACCCGGCGGGTGCCAAGCGCCAGGTGATGGGCGTGTTTCATCGCGACCTGGTGCCATTGCTGGCGCAAACCTTGCAGCAGCTGGGCAGCGAGCATGTGATGGTGGTGCATAGTGCCGATGAAATGGATGAAATCTCTTTCTCTGCCGACACCTATGTGGCGGAGCTTAAAAGCGGTCAAGTCAGTGAATACACCTTGAACCCGGCCCAGTTTGGCATGCCATTGCATGACATCAACAGTATCCGGGTTGAAAGCGCGCAGCATTCCAGTGAGATTATTCTGGGTTTGCTGTCGGGTGAAAAAGGCCCGGCCCGCGATATCGTCTTGCTCAACGCCGGTGCGGCCATTTATGTGTCTGGCCTGGCCAGTGATTTGCCATCGGGCATTGCGCAAGCGGCGCAGTCCATTGATTCAGGCGCGGCCTTGAATAAACTGCAACAACTCAAGGCCTTGAGCCAGGCGGCATGAAACGCTATGCATTGATGGCACTGTTCGGTTTGCTGGCGGCGTGCCAGCAGGCGTCGCAACAGAGTGTCAGCGGTGATGGTGCAAGCAATCGGCCACAGTCAACGGTTGAAGTTAAATCACAGGTTCAGACGCTGAGTCTTCAATCACTTTCTTCTGGGCTGTCATCGGAAGATAATGCAGCAGTCAAGCAGGCGTTTGCGCAAAAGCAAAGCCATGTCTGGCTAGAAGGTCACGGCGTAGTTAAAAAGCTGTTGCCTGACGATAATAAAGGTGCCCGGCACCAGCGTTTTTTAGTGAGTGTTTCGGCTGAGCAAACCTTGTTATTTGCGCATAATATTGACCTGGCACCACGGGTGGAAAATCTGCGTGTGGGCGATGAGGTGACATTTAAAGGGGAATATATTTACAACCCCAAAGGTGGCATCATGCATTGGACGCACCACGATCCGCAAGGGCGCCAGAGCGGCTGGATTAAACATCAAGAGCATACTTACCAGTAAGCGCGCATGCGCGCAGCCAGTAAGTGAAACGATAAACATGCGAGTACATTATGTCTGATATTTTAAATAAAATTTTAGCCACCAAGCGCGAAGAAATCGCCAAGGCACAAGCGCTCAAATCGCTGGATGCCATGCGTGAAGAAGCGCTGGACCAGCCAGATTGTCGTGACTTTATTGGCAATATTGTCGACAAAGTGGATGCCGATAAACCGGCGGTGATTGCTGAAATTAAAAAAGCCAGCCCGTCCAAAGGCATCATTCGTGCGGATTTTAACCCGGCCGAGATCGCCAAAAGCTATGAAAAAGGCGGTGCAGCCTGTTTGTCCGTACTGACCGATGAACAGTATTTCCAAGGCTCTGCCGCGTATTTAAAGAAAGCCCGTGCCGCTTGTAAACTGCCGGTGCTGCGCAAAGATTTCATGATCGATCCTTATCAGGTCTATGAAGCGCGCGCCATGGGCGCTGACTGCATTTTGCTGATTGTCGCCGCGCTGGAACTGGCGCAAATGCGCGAGTTGGAACTCACTGCCCACAATCTGGGCATGGCGGTGCTGGTAGAAGTGCATGACGCCGACGAACTGGAACTGGCCCTGCAGTTGGAAACACCTTTATTGGGCATTAATAACCGCAACCTTCGTACCTTCGATGTCACTTTGCAAACCACACTCGATCTGCTCGAAAAAACACCTGAAGACCGCTTTGTGGTCACTGAGTCAGGCATTTTCACGCCCGAAGATGTCGCCTTGATGCGCAGCCACAACGTTAACGGCTTTTTGGTCGGTGAAGCTTTTATGCGCCAGGATGATCCAGGCGCTGAACTGGCCAGAGTATTTGGCTAAAAAGGACTGACCATGAGTAATCAATTTCTCGCGATTCGCCCGCGTCGTATGCGTAAAGATGACTTTTCGCGCCGTTTGATGCGCGAAAATGTGCTGACCACTAACGACCTGATTTACCCGGTATTTGTACTGGAAGGCGAAGGGCAGATCGAGTCCGTCAGCTCCATGCCTGGCGTGCAACGTCAAAGCATTGATGTATTACTGAAAACCGCCGAAGAGTGCGTCAAACTGGGTATTCCGGCGCTGGCCTTATTCCCGGTTGTACCACAGCAATATAAAAGCCTGGATGCCAAAGAAGCCTACAACCCGGATGGCCTAGTGCCGCGCACGGTGCGTGCCCTCAAAAAAGCCTTCCCTGAGCTGGGCGTGATTACTGATGTTGCGCTAGATCCATACACCACGCACGGCCAGGATGGCCTCATTGACGATAGCGGCTATGTGCTTAATGATGAAACCGTTGAGGTGTTGGTTAAACAGGCTCTCTGCCACGCCGAAGCCGGTGCTGACATAGTCGCCCCGTCTGACATGATGGATGGCCGTATTGGCGCCATCCGCGATGCGCTGGAAGAGCAAGGCTATATTTACACACGCATACTCGCCTACTCCGCCAAATATGCTTCTGCGTTTTATGGCCCGTTCCGTGATGCGGTGGGTTCTGCAGGCAATTTGGGTAAGAGCAACAAATACAATTACCAAATGGACCCTGCCAACTCCGACGAAGCGTTGAAAGAAGTCGCGCTGGATCTGGAAGAAGGCGCCGATATGGTCATGGTGAAACCAGGCATGCCGTATCTGGACATCGTTCGTCGCGTTAAAGACGAGTTTGGCGTACCGACGTATGCTTATCATGTGAGCGGTGAATACGCCATGCTCAAGGCCGCTGCGCAGAATGGCTGGCTGGATGAGAGGGCTTGCGTGTTAGAGGCGATGCTTGGGTTTAAACGCGCAGGGGCGGATGGCGTGTTGACGTATTATGCGATGGATATTGCTAGGTGGTTGAAGGGCTAGTTTTAATTCGACTCTTTCTTGCCAGTTTTTCTGTGTCATTCCTGCGTCGGTCGGAATCCAGGCGTGGTGAGATAGAAATAAAAGGTTATTCTTTAGATTGGTCGTCTTACTCGTAGGGTGGGCATGCATGCCCACACGGTTGTGGTTGTTTGTGCTGTTTCTTTTCGCTTTTATAGCGAGTTACTTTTCTTTGCTTGCACAAAGAATAAGTAACCAAAAGAAATGCACCCTAGCTTCCGCTTTTATCCTGCGTTGCTCACCAAAACAAGCGGTCACGAAACTCGACCTGGCAGCTCACAAGATACGTGAGCTGCTGCGGGACTCGAACAGTCGCTCCCTTCATCCTTGTTTTGGCTGCGCTACTCGGCGCGGCAGATAGGGGCCCATAAAACCACACGCTTTTAATGCGGTGAGATTCTTTGCATTGCTTCCCGTGCGATCACCCTGAAAAAAGAAAATGGTTTTTAGTTACAGCTTTGAAGTGAAAAGCTTTCTAGCGCCCTGAATTTAATATCCCCCAACGAACGTAGCATCGTGGTGGGGGTTAACGGGCCCCTATCTGACGCGCCGAGTAGCGCAATCAGCGTGGGAGTATTCGGCCATTGGCTGTTTGAGTTCCGCAACAAGCCACGAAGTGTGTGGCTTTTCAGGGCGAGTTTCAATGGACGCCCACGCTGATGAGCAACGCAGGGAACAAGCGGAAGCTAGGGTGTCTTGTTCTTTGCCTTCTTTCTTATGGACAAGCATAAGAAAGAACGGTCGCCCAAAGACGAAAGAAATACTTTCATTAATCATCCGCCAAACATTCAAGATTGAAGACAGTCTTCGCAAGCAAAAATTACCTACACAGCCAAGAATGTGCTGAGCTAATCATTCACTTAGGCGCAAACGTAAACGCATCACTATAAAACTCTTCCTCCGGCAAACCTTGGGCCACAAACGTCTGTTTGGCAACGTCCACCATGCCCGGAGCGCCGCAGACATACACTTCAAATCCACTCAAGTCGGCATGATCTTCCAGCACGGCCTGATGCACCAGTCCGCGACGTCCATCCCAATCATCGCTATCATTGCCATCTGAAATCACCGGGATATATTGAATATTCGGCATAAACTGCGCCCAGCGCTGGCAGAGGTCGTCCATATACAAATCACCTGCCTGGCGCGCGCCACGGTAGAGGTACACCGGCCGGGTAATTTGATTGAAAATCATGTGTTCTATCATGCCTTTCACCGGGGCAAAACCCGTGCCACCGGCGACCATGATGATGGGTTTTTCATTTTGTTCACGTAGGAAAAAACTGCCTAAAGGCGCTTCGATACGCAGAATGGTTTTTACCGGCATTTCGTTAAAGACTTGCTCGGTGAAGTGACCGCCAGCAATCTTGCGGATGTGCAGTTCAATAAAGCCTTTTTCGTGCGGTGCATTGGCGATGGAGAAGGCGCGGCGGCGACCGTCTTTGAGCAGAAATTCGATATATTGCCCGGCCATAAAGGTGAGTTGCTCGGTGCCTGGTAATTGCAAATGCAGCACCATCACGTCATCGCCCAGTTGTTCTTTGTTTTGAACGCGTACAGGCAAAATGCGCGGCTTGATGCCCTGCACCATGTCGATCTGGCGGCATTCGATCACCAGGTCTTCCAGTGGTCTGGCGCAGCAAAATAGCGCCATGCCTGCGGCAAGTTCGGCGTCCGTTAAGGCGCTGCCCTGGTAGTCGTCATGCATGACCTTGCCGGTGAGTACTTTGCCCTTGCAGGCACCGCAGGCGCCGTTGCGGCAGCCATAAGGCAGGTTGATGCCGGCTTCGATGGCGGCTTCCAGCACGGTTTGGCTAGGGCGCACGTCAAAAGTGTGGCCGCTGTTTTCAATCAAGACATGGTTCATGATGTACGGTTTTCTATCGCTTAGTCTTTGCGTGGCAAATGCACCACATTGTCTGCTGGCCTGGGGTCTATGACCTCGGTAAACTCGCCTTCAATGACCTCATCGTTGGCGCTGGCATGGTAGTGCGCCTGCGTATGGCCAGCTTGACCCCGGCCAGCCTTGCCAGTGGGGATCAGCAGTAATAGCACAGCAAGCGCATCGCTGATCACCCCGGGGATAAGTAACAACACCCCGGCAAACATATTTCTGGCAGTTGAAAACATCGCCGAAACGGGATTGCCACTCGCGCCCATTTGCTGGAACATGCGCGCAGCAATCAGGTCTTTTTCGCTGCGGATAAGTTTCAGGCCCAGGTAGCCAATCGTGACCAAATAGACCAGCACCCACCAGCCATAGCGCTGACTGAGTTCGATCAGGACGGCTATCTCCAGAAACGGAAAAGCCAGTAGAATAGCAAAAATGAGAAAACGCATGTCAGAATCCTGTCTGTGAGTCAGCGCCCATGACGCCAAAAGAGGAAATTATAATCGTGTTTACGCATGTGCCGAACAGGACATGTGCCGAGCATATCGCGCAGACGCTGGTTACAGAGAAGTTGGCGGCATGTGTCAATATTTCAAGCCCCGTCACGTCTATCTACCACTGGCAGGGGCAAGTTGAGCGCGCTGAAGAGATAGGCCTGACCATCAAAACCACTCGTAAGGGATACGCTGCTTGCGAGACTAAGCTACGGATGCTGCATCCTTATGAACTTCCAGAGATTGTTGGCATCCATGTGAACGAGGGCTTGCCGGAATATCTGGCATGGGTGGCAACAGAAACAATGGGGCGGGAGTAAGTCGTTGATCAAGATTTGGTTAAGAAACTGGGCGATGCTGGCGGTATTACTGCTTGCGATGTCTCCTGTGCATGCGGCGTCACAGTTCTCAAAACTGTTTACTGAGGATAGTAGCGAGGACTTTTTGCCTGTGGATCAGGCCTTTAAGGTCGAGGCCGGGATGGTGGACGCCAGCCATGCACAGCTCAAGTTTGTGGTAGCGCCCGGGCATTATTTGTATCGCGAACGCATACAACTGGTATTGCCCGCTGGCGACACTGCAACCATTGCGCTGCCTGCTGGCGAAACCAAAAATGATCCTAACTTTGGTGAGCAGCAGGTGTTTCACCATGACACCCTGGCTGAGGTCACGTTTACTGGCACGGCGCCTGCTACCGTGCAGGTGCGCTATCAGGGCTGTAGTGAAAAGGGCTTGTGTTATCCGCCGCAAACCAAATCGTTGCCATTGGCCGCCGACTCTCCCATCGCTAATCAGCCGCTAGCAGCGCAGACGACGACTGATACCGGCGATGAGTTCTCAGGCAAGTTATTGTCTTCTGGCCGCTGGTGGCAGATTGTTGCTGGCTTTTTCGGGGCCGGTTTGTTGCTGGCATTGACCCCTTGTGTGTTCCCCATGATTCCTATTTTGTCAGGCATTATTGTTGGCAAAAATGCGCATGTGTCGCGTGGCAAGGCCTTTACCTTGTCATTGGCTTACACCTTGGGCATGTGTCTGACCTATACGCTGGCAGGTGTTGCGGCTGGTTTGTCCGGGCAGTTATTGAGTAGCGCCTTGCAAACCCCAGCCGCCCTGATTGCTGGTGCGCTGATTTTTGTGGTGCTGTCTTTTTCAATGTTTGGTTTTTATGAGTTGAAATTGCCTAGCGCGGTTGAGAATTACTTTTTTAACTGGAGCAACCGCTTTAAAGGCGGTCATTTGCTCAGTGACTTTCTCATGGGCGCTATTTCCGCGCTGATTATCAGCCCTTGTGTGGCCGCACCGTTAGCGGGTGCGCTGCTGTATATCAGCCAGACCCATGATGTCGCGCTGGGTGCGATGGCGTTGTTCTCACTGTCCTTGGGGATGGGTGTGCCATTATTATTGATTGGAGCCTCTGCGGGCACATTGCTGCCTAAAGCCGGTGAGTGGATGAATACAGTGCGGCGTCTGTTTGGTGTGCTGATGCTGGGCGTGGCGATTTGGGTGATCAGCCCGATTCTACCGGTGGCAGTACAATTGGTGCTATGGGCAGCGCTTTGCATTGTGCCTGCGATTTATTGGCGGGCAATCGATCCGCTACCGGCGATAGCGACCACCGCGCAGCGAGTGGGCAAAGGGTTTGCGGTCATTTTGCTGCTATACGGGATTGCTTTGCTCGCAGGTGCCTGGTCAGGGGCGCGCTCGCCGCTGCAGCCATTACAAAACCTGATGGCAAGTTCGTCCGCCAAGGTGCAGCCATTGGCATTCGAGCGCGTGCAGAGTGTGCAAGCCCTTGAGCAACGCCTAAAGGCCGCTAATGGCCAGCCAGTGATGCTGGATTTTTATGCCGACTGGTGTGTTTCCTGCAAGGAATACGAGCAGTTTGTATTTAGTGACCCCGCCGTCCGGGCTGAGTTGCAAGGCGTCTTGCTGTTGCAGGCTGATGTGACTGACAATCGTGCTGAAGATGCTGCGTTATTAAAACAATTTGCTTTGTTCGGGCCGCCAGGCATGGTCTTTTTCAATGCGCAGGGCAAGGCCATGCAGCCGGTTATCAAGGGTTACCAGGACGCTGAGCGTTTTGCGCGCACCGTCCGCGCACTTAAATTAAAGCCAGAATTAAAGCCCATGGAGGCATCACCACATGCGTAATGTTGCCCGTGTGGTCATGACGGTTTTATTGATGGTGGTGCTGGGCAGCGGCTTTCGCTGGCTGTATCTCAACCGCGATCAATGGATGGCAAGCGACTCGGCTTTGCCGAGTGCGGCGCAGATTGCCCCCTTATGGGCCGCCACGCTGTTTGATCACAGCGGCAAAGCCTACCCTTTAGCGCAATATCAGGGCAAGCCAGTGATATTGAACTTTTGGGCCACCTGGTGTGAGCCTTGCCGCGAAGAAATGCCGGAAATTTCTGCCCTCGCCAAGGCGCACCCTGAGATTGTTGTCCTGGGGTTGGCGATTGATGAAGCGGCGGCGGTGCACGAGTTTACTGAAAGCTCCCCGGTCAGCTACCCACTACTGATTGCCGAAAATGAAGGCATGCCTTTGGCAGAAACTTTGGGCAATCATAAGGGAGTATTACCTTATACGGTGATCATCTCCGCGCAAGGCGAGGTGACGCAGATTTTCTTTGGCCGTGTCAATCGCGAGATGCTGCAAAAAGCCCTCAATTTGTAGTGTGTTGGCGGCTTTTTTGGTGCCCGTACAATCTGTCAATCCCCGCTTGTTCGCGACATAACCACTTCAATTGTCTACTCAATTAGCGACTTTCAATTTTCTTTAAACTGCGAATTCCGCTGGACAAAATGCAATAACTTCGGCAAACTTCGACGCCATGAAGGTTGTATTTTTCTCCCTGAGAGGCATGTGAAATGGGCACCAAATCTATCCTGGTGATTCACGGACCCAATTTAAATATGCTGGGCACCCGTGAGCCGCAGCATTATGGCAGCCAAACGCTTGCAGACATTAATCAACGTTTGCAAGACTTGGCGCGCGCCGATCAGGTGCGCCTGGATACTTTTCAAAGTAATTCCGAAGCTGAGATTATCGAGAAAATACACGCACTTTCCGTGAACCACGTTGATTATGTCATCATTAATCCAGCCGCGTTCACACATACTTCCGTTGCCATTCGTGATGCTTTATCTGCGGTCAAGGTGCCGTTTATCGAAGTCCATTTATCGAACGTGCATGCGCGGGAGTCATTCCGGCACCACTCTTATTTCAGTGATATTGCGACCGCCGTCATCTGCGGCTTGGGCGCAGAGGGCTACTACGCCGCATATCGCTACATCCAACAACTCTAATAACATTTAAAACATTTACATCGAGGCTTTTATGGATTTACGTAAACTCAAAAAATTGATTGATCTGGTCGAGGAATCGGGGATTTCCGAGCTGGAACTGACCGAAGGCGAAGAAAAAGTACGTATCAGCCGTGCCATGGCACCAGGCGTCGCGCCTGTCACCCAGTATGTGGCTGCTCCAGCGCCTGTGGCAGCAGCACCGGCGCCTGCTGTAGCAGCGGCCGCAGCACCTGCGGCTGCCCCAGCGGAAGCACTGGATGGCAAAGTGGTTAAATCACCAATGGTGGGTACCTTCTACCGCGCGTCTTCACCGGATGCCAAAGCCTTTGTCGACGTTGGCAGCAGTGTCAGCACCGGGGACACCTTGTGCATTATCGAGGCAATGAAACTACTCAATGAAATTGAGAGCGAATTTGCCGGTACGATTAAAAAGATTTTTGTTGAAAACGGTCAGCCTGTCGAATACGGCGAACCTCTGTTCCTGATTGGTTAATCGCTATGTTTGAAAAAATTCTGATTGCCAACCGCGGCGACCAGCTGCCGGTGGGCAGCGCAGCAACGAAGTTAAATTGCGTCGTGGCTGAAAGCCACGCGGCTATTGAGACGCGGAGTGAATAATGTTTGAGAAGATACTGATTGCCAACCGCGGCGAGATCGCTTTGCGTGTGCAACGCGCCTGTCGTGAGTTGGGGATTAAAACGGTGGCGGTGCACTCTGAAGCCGACCGTGATGCCAAATATGTCAAACTGGCTGATGAGTCTGTGTGTATTGGCCCAGCACCGTCAGCAAAAAGTTATTTGAATATTCCGGCAGTAATCAGTGCCGCAGAAGTGACCGACGCCCAAGCGATACACCCTGGCTATGGTTTTTTGTCTGAGAACGCTGATTTTGCCGAACGTGTAGAGCAAAGTGGTTTTGTCTTTATCGGCCCGCGCGCCGAAACCATCCGCTTGATGGGCGACAAGGTTTCAGCCAAAGATGCCATGAAAAAAGCCGGTGTGCCTTGTGTGCCAGGTTCTGATGGCGCCTTGAACGATGACCCGGCCGAAATCATGAAAACGGCCAAGCGCATTGGTTACCCGGTCATTATTAAAGCCGCAGGTGGCGGCGGTGGCCGTGGTATGCGTGTGGTGCATACTGAAGCCGCGTTGCTCAATGCGGTGAATATGACCAAGGCCGAAGCGCAAAGCGCGTTTGGCAACCCCATGGTTTACATGGAAAAGTTCCTGGAAAATCCGCGCCATATCGAGATCCAGATTCTGGCTGACCAGCATGGCAATGCGGTTTACCTGGGTGACCGTGACTGCTCCATGCAGCGCCGTCATCAAAAAATCATTGAAGAAGCGCCTTCTCCATTGCTGCCTGAGCGCTTGCGCGACAAGATAGGCGAACGTTGTGCCGAGGCTTGCCGCAAGATTAAATACCGTGGTGCAGGCACGTTTGAGTTTTTGTACGAAAACGGCGAGTTCTATTTTATTGAAATGAACACACGCTTGCAGGTAGAACATACCGTGACCGAGATGATCACCGGTATCGATCTGGTGCAACAGCAAATCTTTATTGCCGCGGGCGAAAAATTGCCGTTCCGTCAGCGCGATATCGTGTTGAATGGCCACGCCATTGAGTGCCGTATTAACGCCGAAGATCCTTACACTTTCGTGCCGTCACCTGGTTTTATCAACCGTTTTCATATGCCTGGCGGCCCTGGCGTGCGCATGGATACGCATGTGTATGGCGGCTACACCGTGCCACCGCATTATGACTCCATGATTGGTAAATTGATCACACACGGCGCGACGCGCGAACAGGCAATTGCCAGAATGCGTGTGGCGTTGTCCGAGATGTATGTCGAAGGCATTAAAACCAATACTGCGCTGCATTCCGACCTGATGGCCGATTTGGCCTTCCAGCAAGGTGGTACCAGCATTCACTACCTGGAGCAGAAGCTGGGCATCAGCTCGAAATAATGTTGCATTGGCTGTTACTTAAAATTCAATCGACCGAACCTCAGGCCGAGGCGCTCAGTGACGTGCTCATGGAGCATGGCGCCTTGTCAGTGAGCATTGAAGATGCGCACGCTGATACCTTGTCAGAACAAGCGATTTTTGGTGAGCCTGGCGATCCACCACCGGGAATCTGGCAGCAAAATATTGTCACTGCCATGCTGGATGCTGAGACGGATGTGCAGGCCTTGCTGGCTAGTGTGCAATCCGAGTTGCAACTGGATGGCTTGAAATACCAGTTGGAGCAGATCGAGGAGCAGGACTGGGTGCGTGCGACACAAGCCCAGTTTGACCCCATACGGGTTACAGATCAGCTATGGATTGTGCCTTCCTGGCATGAAGCGCCGAACGCTGACGCGATTAATATTGTGCTGGATCCTGGCCTCGCATTTGGTACCGGCAGTCATCCGACCACTCATTTGTGCCTGAGCTGGTTAGCGCAATTGCCCAAACCGTTATTGGCTAAGGCACATGTGCTGGATTATGGCTGTGGCTCAGGGATTTTGGCCATTGCGGCAAAAAAGCTGGGCGCACAAAGTGCCACTGGCGTGGATATTGATACCCAGGCCGTGATTGCCAGCCGCGATAATGCGGCTAACAATCAGGTCGATGCCATTTTCTACGATTCTGCAGATTACCTGCACGAGCCGTTTGATATTGTGGTGGCTAATATTCTTTCCAGCGCGCTCATGGTGCTGGCGCCGGTGATTGCCGCATCTTGCAAAAGTGGCGGCAAAGTTGCATTATCGGGCATATTAGATAGCCAGCAGGACATCTTGCTGGCACATTACTCAGAGTGGTTTGAAATGGATGCCCCCATCCAGCAAGATGGATGGGTCTTGCTGACGGGAACCAGAAAATGTCCTTGATTACGGCCTGCCCGGCCTGCCAAACACAATTCGAAGTCACAGACGAGCAACTGCAGGCCTATGCAGGCAAGGTGCGCTGTGGCGAATGTGACCATGTGTTTGATGCCCGCTCACATTTGCTGGATGCGCCTGTTTCAGCCTTAACAGAGGCAAATACTACAGAAGCCACCAGCGATGCAGCGGTTTATTTCAAGGTAAGCGCCGAGGTAGCCAATGCCGACGTGCCCGCGGCGGTGCCTGATTTACTGTTGCCTGATGCGGTTTCCCTAGACTTGAGTGCTGACACGGACAGTGATACTGAGCCGCTTATTCCCGCATTCTTGCGCGACGTTTCTCTGGCCGATGAGCGCCCTGCTGTGATTGAAACGCCAGCCGGCCAGCGCCTGTTTATTGGGCTGTCAGGCCTGCTGGTGTTATTAGTCGTATGGCAATGGATATACTTCACACGCACCAGCCTGGCGGCCAATTATCCCCCTACCAAGCCGCTGTTGCAGGCCATGTGCCAGTCATTGCACTGTGAGG
Organism: Methylophilus sp. 14; assembly: GCF_015354345.1. Taxonomy (GTDB): domain Bacteria; phylum Pseudomonadota; class Gammaproteobacteria; order Burkholderiales; family Methylophilaceae; genus Methylophilus. The sequence continues at coordinate 134,639 of NZ_JADKYS010000004.1, forward strand.
TGAGTCTGCCACGCGACCTTGCGCAGTTAACCATAGACGATGCCGATATTCAGGAACATAAAGAGCGTCAGGGCGTGTTGATTTTCTCCAGCGTGCTGATGAATCATGGTGCTGTGGCACAGGCTTATCCCAAAGTCGAGTTAACCTTGACCAATATGGCAGATGAGCCCGTTTTACGTAAAACGCTTAAGCCCGAAGACTATCTGCCCGCCTCGGTCAATCTTGACCAAGGCCTGGCACCGCAGCAAGAGCAGGCGGTTAAAGCCTTGCTCGGTGTGGATGAAAAACTGGTGACCGGGTTCCGTGTTGCCATTGCTTACTAACTAGCCAGGCATCATAGGCGCGCAATTTGCGCCTGCCCTGCGCCCACCTCTGTCATCACTTTTCCTAGCGTCTCAATCGCAGCCGTACGCACAAAACTTTTACGCCAGGCCAGGGCAATGCGGCGGCTAGGCGCGGGTTTGCTAAATGGAATCACACGTATCAGCGGATTTTGGTAACGGGCCGCCGTCGCCATGGCCGGCAATACCGTGATGCCCAAGTTGGATGCCACCATGTTGCGTATGGTTTCCAGCGAGTTACCTTGCAGTACCTCACCTTTGCGGTTTAACTCCGGGCATGCCTGGGTCACCTGATTGCTAAAGCAATGCCCGGTATTCAGCAGCAACACTTTCTCGCCACCTAATTCATCTGCACCCACTGTTTTGCGCGTTGCCCACGGGTGACTCGCAGGGACCACCACATTAAAGTCTTCGTCGTAAAGCGGGAGGATTTCTATGCCTGGCACATTGAATGGCAAAGCAATCACGGCCGCATCAATCACACCATTTTTCAACTGCTGTTCCAGGGTCGCCGTAATGTTTTCTTCGACCTCCAGTGGCATATGCGGGGCTGTCTTGATGAGTGGCGGAATAATTTCTGGCAGCAAATAAGGGCCGACGGAGTGAATCATGCCCAGTTTAAACAGGCCATTGAGCGGATCATTGCCATGCTTGGCCATGTCTTTAATTTTGGCGGCTTGTTCCAGCACAATATTGGCTTGCGCAATAATCTGCTCGCCAATGTCGGTTGGCGTGACCTCGTTGCGGTTGCGCTCAAATAACGAGACGCCTAATTCTTCTTCCAGCTTTTTAATGCCTAAACTCAAGGCTGGCTGCGTCACAAAACACTTTTCGGCTGCGCGGCGAAAATTACGTTCTTGTGCCACGGCTAATACAAACTTTAACTCTATCAGGGTCATGACAGTGCTTTCATCGAGAATATGTTGAATAGTGTAATTCTATTAATTTTATTAATCAATAATATCAAAACATACAATTATGCAAATTAGATTGCACTGCCTAGAATGCAAGTCATGTACTCACATTTCACAACCCACATTTCATACCTAGGGAGAACGCATGTTGGCATGGCTTTATAGCAAACAGCAGGAATTACAGGAAACATTGGCAGCTTATGCGGCCAGTTTTTAAGCAGGTGAAGGCAGGAGTGACTGCCCTAAACAACCACTATTACCGCAATAATCAAGAAGTAGTATATTGATGAGCACAACCACAAAAAGGAGCTAAGACATGGAGAATCAACAACACGCAAGCGGCAAGTGCCCTTTTGCCCATGGCGCAAACACTGCCAGCAGACAATCCAATACCAACTGGTGGCCGAATGCTTTAAATCTGGATATTTTGCATCAGCATGACCGCAAAACTAACCCGCTTGGCGAAGATTTTGACTATCGCGAAGCCGTCTCTACGCTGGATGTGGCGGCTGTGAAAAAAGACCTGCATGCATTAATGACTGACAGTCAGTCATGGTGGCCAGCAGATTGGGGTCATTACGGTGGCTTGATGATACGCCTGACCTGGCACGCCGCCGGGACCTATCGTGTGGCGGATGGGCGTGGTGGCGCAGGCACCGGCAACCAGCGTTTTGCACCGCTCAATAGCTGGCCTGATAACGTCAACCTCGATAAGGCACGTCGCCTGCTGTGGCCGATCAAGAAGAAATATGGCAACAAGCTGTCGTGGGCTGACTTGATTGCCTTGGCTGGTACCATTGCTTACGAGTCTATGGGACTAAAAACCTTTGGTTTTGCGTTTGGCCGCGAAGATATCTGGCATCCTGAAAAAGATATTTATTGGGGCAACGAAAAAGAGTGGCTGGCCAAAACCGGTAGTGAAGGCAGCCGTTATTCAGGCCAGCGTGACCTCGAAAATCCACTGGCTGCGGTGATGATGGGCCTGATTTACGTCAACCCGGAAGGGGTAGATGGCAACCCGGATCCGTTAAAAACCGCACGGGATATCCGCGAAACCTTTGCCCGTATGGCGATGAATGATGAAGAGACCGTGGCATTGACCGCCGGTGGTCACACCGTGGGTAAAGCACACGGTAACGGCCAGGCTAGCAATCTGGGGGCAGACCCAGAAGGCGCAGATGTGCATGAGCAAGGCACCGGCTGGAACAACACCACGACGCGCGGTGTTGGCCGGGATACGGTCACCAGCGGCATTGAAGGCGCCTGGACGACGCATCCGACGCGTTGGGATAACGGTTATTTCGCCATGTTGTTTAACCACGAATGGGCGCTGAGTAAGAGCCCGGCAGGCGCCTGGCAGTGGGAGCCCGTGAGCATTAAAGAGGAAGACAAACCGACCGATGTTGAAGACCCGTCGATTCGTTATAACCCGATCATGACCGATGCTGACATGGCCATGATTAAAGACCCGATTTATCGCAAAATCTCTGAGCGTTTCCGCGATGATCAGGCCTATTTCTCAGAAGTGTTTGCGCGTGCCTGGTTCAAGCTGACGCACCGCGATATGGGCCCTAAAGCACGTTATATCGGCCCGGATGTGCCGCAAGAAGACCTGATTTGGCAAGACCCGGTGCCCGCAGGCAATGCTGGCCTGAGTGACGCAGACATTACGGCCCTGAAAACGCAAATTCTGGTCAGTGGTCTGACCACCGCTGAACTGGTTGCCACCGCCTGGGACAGCGCACGTACCTTCCGTGCGTCGGATTACCGCGGTGGTGCTAACGGCGCACGTATTCGTCTTGCGCCACAAAAAGACTGGGCAGGCAATGAGCCCGCCAGATTGCAAAAAGTGCTGGCTGTGCTCCAAGGTATCCAGCAGGCTTTTGGCAAACCGGTCAGCCTGGCTGACCTGATTGTCTTGGGTGGTTCCGCTGCCGTTGAGCAAGCGGCCAAGGCAGCAGGTGTCGCAATAAACGTGCCGTTTGCCGCCGGACGTGGCGATGCCAGCGAAGCACAAACCGATGCCGAGTCTTTTGACGTGCTGGAGCCCGTGCATGATGGCTACCGTAACTGGCTCAAAGCCGACTACGTGCCCACGCCAGAAGAAATGCTGCTGGACCGCACACAACTCATGGGTCTCACCGCACCAGAAATGACGGTGCTGATAGGCGGCCTACGTGTGCTGGATACCAACCATGGTGGCAGCAAACACGGTGTGTTTACCGATAAACCAGGCGTGCTCAGTAACGACTTTTTCGTCAACCTGACTGATATGCGTTACACCTGGGTGCCCACAGGTAAAAACCTGTATGAAGTGCGTGACCGCAGCACGGGTGCTGTGAAATGGACGGCGACACGCGTTGACCTGGTGTTTGGGTCTAACTCAATACTGCGTTCTTATGCCGAGGTGTATGCGCAAGACGATGCCAAACAAAAATTTGTGCAGGATTTTGTGGCCGCCTGGACCAAGGTCATGAATGCGGATCGGTTTGATTTGAAGTAATCGCTGTTTGTTATAAAGCTAAAGCGCCTTGAGTAATCAAGGCGCTTTTTTATTGACGAATGTTTTTAGAGTTAGATAGGACAATCATTCCTGTACTTCTCTGCTTCGATATTTATAACCTATCATGCGTCATTCCGGCGTAGGCCGGAATTCAGGCAAGGAGAAATAGCAATAAAAGGTTATTCTTTAGATTCGTAGTCTTACTCGTAGGGTGGGCATGGTTGCCCACGCGGGTTTTGTGGTTGTTTGTTGGGTTGCTTTTCGCCTTTTCGGCGAGTTACTTTTCTTTGCTTGCACAAAGAATAAGTAACCAAAAGAAAGTGCACCCCAGCTTCCGCTTGTTTCCTGTGCTACTCGGCTTGCCGGGCGGCCATCGAAACTCGCCCTAGCGGCTTGCACACTGCGCAAGCCACCGCGGAACTCGAACAGCCGATGGCCGAAGGCCCCCGTCAATCCTGCGTTGCTCGGCGCGTCAGATGGGGACCCCGGACACCATGCGACTGCAACCATTAGTGAACTGAAAAGAAAAGAGTCTGGTTTTTTAACCGTCCAACTTTCACGCTGGTACTTAAATGAGAATAGTCCCATTCATCACGCTGAGTAGCGGAAACAAAATAAGAGTAGAGGGAGCGACTGTCTGAGCTCCGCAACAAGCCACGAAGTGTGTGGCTTGTCAGGGCGAGTTTCGTGACCGGCTTATTTTGTTGAGCAACGCAAGGGAGCCGAAGGCCGTGATGGCTGGGTGCCCTCTTCTTTGGTTACTTTCTGAGGGGCAAGCATCAGAAAGTGACTCGCCGAGAGGCGAAAAAGTACATCACAACAAAGAACAACCTTTATGACCAAATATTTCACGGTATGACTAATCCTGCTAATTTCCCCAACATCCCGCAAGTCCTTTGCAGTGTCTGCTAGAATACAGCCATGGATATTTATTTGATGCTGAAGGCCGTGATCATGGGCCTGGTCGAAGGCGCGACCGAGTTTATTCCTGTCAGTAGTACTGGACATCTGATCATCACCGGGGAGTGGCTGGATTTTCTCTCTAAAGATAAACGCGATGTGTTTGAAATCATCATCCAGCTAGGGGCCATTCTGGCCGTGTGTGTGGAATACCGCCAGCGCCTGTGGAATACCGTTCAGCGCATTCAAACCGACACTAATGCTCAGCATTTTGTGCGTAACCTGATCATCGCTTTTTTGCCTGCGGCGTTAATCGGGCTGGCATTTCATCATCAAATTAAAGAGCATTTGTTTTCCTCTTTCACCGTTGGCATTGCGCTGGTGGTGGGTGGCGTGCTGATTTTGCTGATTGAAAAATTTGCACCTGCAGGCCAAACACGTGATGTAGACCAGATTTCTGCCAAACAGGCGTTGCAAATCGGGTTTGCTCAAGCGCTGGCCTTGGTTCCTGGCATGTCACGTTCAGGGGCCACCATTCTGGGTGGCATGTGTTTTGGCTTGAGCCGTCAAACAGCTACCGAATTTTCATTCTTTTTGGCGCTGCCGATTATGTTTGCGGCGACCGGGCTGGATTTGTTCCAGGCGCGTGATTTGCTGTCTGCTGATGATGCATTGATCTTTTTGATTGGTTTTGTGGTCTCATTTTTGTCTGCGCTGGTGGTGATTCGCGCGTTGATCCGCTTTGTGGCCCAGCATTCATTTGCGGTGTTTGCCTGGTACCGAATTGTGTTTGGCATTCTGATATTGGCCTTTTTTGCACATTAACTTGTTTAGGGTGTGACACATGAATCGTGCGCTGTTTAAAAAAATCGCGTTGGTGATCGCTGCTATTCTGGCAGTGCTGGTCTTATTGGTGGTTTACCTGGCGGTGACCTTTAACCCCAACGATTACAAGCCAACGGTGATTCAGTTGGTGAAAGACAAGAAACAGCGCACGCTGGATATCAAAGGTGACATCAAGCTCAGTTTCTGGCCCAAAATTGGCGCCGATTTAGGCGAGATTACGTTGTCTGAGCATCAATCTGAAAAGCAGTTTGCTGCCATTAAAAGCGCCAAAGTGGCCTTGGCCGTGTTGCCTTTGCTTAAAAAAGAAATTGTCGTGGATACGGTTTACCTGGATGGCGCCCAGGTGAATGTGATTCAGCACGCCGATGGCAGCTTTAACTTTGACGATTTGCTGAGTAAGGAAGAGGAAGAGTCACAGCAGATTAATTTTGATGTGCAGGGCGTCAAAATCACCAACACGCAAGCCAGTTTTAGTAACGAAGGCACGGGTGCCAAATATAGCGTAGACCAGTTTAACCTGACCACCGGCCAGGTGGCGTTGAAAAAGCCGTTTGATGTGGCGACGGACTTTCACCTGACGGCCAATCAGCCTGTGGTGGATGCCAAAGCCGCCATCAAGGCCAATATCATGGCCGATCCAGAAGGCAAACATTTTGTCGTCAAGGGCCTGGATGCGCAATTAAAAGGCGTCTTGCTTGACGGTCAGGATGTCACGGTGACTGCACAAGGTTCTGTCGATGTGGATGCAGCAAAAACAGCGCTGGATGTGTCGGGCTTGAAATTGGCCATGCAAGGTGATTTTAAAGGCGTGCAGCGTGATGTCAGCGTGCAGGCGCCGGCCTTGAAAGTGAATCCGACATTAATCAGCAGCGACAAAGTATTGCTCTCGCTTAAGCAAAAAGATGCCAATGGCGACGTCAATTTGGCCGTGGAATTGGCTGAGTTGAAAGGCAATCAGCAGGCAGTAGAAAGCAAAGGCATTACGGCTGATGTGAACGTGAATGCTGGTGCGCGCAAGGTGGAAGGTCACTTTGCGTCGCCAGTGAAGGCTAATCTGGCTGACCTGATTTTTGAAGTCCCTGCGCTGGCTGGCAAGTTTGATATTAAAGACCCTGCCCTACCGAATGGTGCCATGCAGGGCCAGTTCAAACTGGCAGCTAATGCCAATGTAAAGCAAGAGCAGGTCAAAACCACCTTTGATTTAACGCTGGCAGAAACCAAACTGAATGGCGATGTGAGTGTGGCCGGTTTCAGCACACCACGTATCGGTTTTAAAGTGCACGCCGATACCTTGAATTTAAATGCGCTGTTGGGTAATGCGGGTGGTAAAAAAGAAGCTGCGGCTGCCAGCACCAAAGCCAGTAGCAAGGCCGATAAACCAGCAGACTTGAGCGCGTTAAAAACCTTGTTCCTTGATGGCAGCATCAATATTGGCAAGATTCTCTACAGCCCTTATACCTTGAGTGGCCTGAATGTGGGTATTAAAGCTGACGGCCAAAAACTTGCTTTGCAAGGGCTGGATGTCAAACTGGATGACTCTCGTATACAAGGCAATGTCGGTATTAGCCAGTTTAATAAACCGCTGTACACGTTTGATCTCAATATCGATAAGCTAGACCTTAACCGTTACTTACCTGCCACAGAGGCCAAGGCTGGGGACAGCAAACCTGCCGAAAAAGCGGCTGATAAAGGTGAGCAGCCTATCGATTTGTCTGCCCTCAAAGCCTTGAATGCGCAGGGCAATATCCGTATCGGCTGGTTGAAATATGGCAAAACGGAGGCCAAGAACCTGAACGTTGGCTTGAAAGCACAAGATGGCCTGGCTAGCCTGGATCCGCTTAATGTCGATGTGTATCAAGGCACAGTGCGTGGCGCAGTCAAAGTGGATGCACGTGCCACACCTGCGGTGACTATTCAGCAGAGCCTGCAAAATATCGCCGTCGGGCCATTACTGGTCGACACCATTAATAACGATATGCTGTCCGGCAACGGTAATGTGAACTTGAACGTGACGGCACAAGGCAATACGGTGACCGCGCTAAAAAAGTCACTGGGCGGCTCGGTTGATTTGCGTATGGCCGATGGCGCTGTGAAAGGCTTTGACCTGGCCGGAATGATACGCGATGCCAAAGGCAAGCTGAACCTGCTTAAAGGGGAGTCGAATGCCAGTGCCGATAACAGCAAGAAAACAGATTTCAGCGAATTGACGGCGACTTTTAATATTAAAAACGGTGTTGCCCACAATGACGATCTTGCCATGAAAGCGCCTGTTTTTCGCCTGACCAAAGGGGAAAGCAAGGGCGATATTGATATTGGTAAAGAGCAGATTAATTACCTGGCCAAGCCCACCCTGGTGAATTCACTCAAAGGCCAGGGCGGTAAAGATGCCGAGCAACTGGGTAGTATCGGTATTCCTGTGAAGGTCACCGGTACGTTTGCAGCCCCTAAATTTGGGGTGGATATGGCAGCCTTGGGGCAAGCCTTGGCTAAATCAGTGGCGCTGGATGCACTCACTGAAAAACTCGGCGGCACGAAAGCGGATGCTTTAAAAGGCTTGCTCAACGGCAAGTCATCAAGCGATAGTGCTGGCGGAGATGCTGCAAAATCCCAGAGTGGCACGACAACAGAGCCAGCAAAACCTGCCGATCAGCTCAAACAAAAGGCTTTGAAAAAGCTGTTGAATTTTTAGCTGTGAGTGTGTTTGCCGAAAAGTTAATCGCCTGGCAACAGGTGCATGGCCGCCATGATTTGCCATGGCAACAAACGCGTGACCCTTATGCCGTTTGGGTATCTGAAATCATGTTGCAGCAAACGCAGGTCTCGGCTGTGATTGGCTACTATGATCGCTTTATGCAGCGTTTTCCCACCATCGCTAGCCTGGCCGAAGCCGAGCAAGACGAGGTCATGCGGCATTGGAGTGGTTTGGGTTATTACTCACGCGCCCGCAACCTGCATCATGCTGCGCAGACGATTATGCGTGAGCATAGTGGTATTTTTCCAACAGATTTCGATGCTATCCAAACACTCAAGGGCATAGGCCGCTCAACCGCTGCTGCGATTAGTGTGTTTGCTTTTAATCAGCGGCAGACCATACTTGATGGTAATGTGAAGCGCGTATTGGCCCGGCTTTATGCGGTTGATGGCTGGCCAGGTTTGCCCGAGGTTGAAAAAAAACTTTGGCAAATCGCGGAAGATTTGTTGCCTGACACAGGCTTGCCAGCCTATGTGCAGGGGCTGATGGATTTTGGTGCAACCTTGTGCACGCGCAGCAAGCCAGGCTGCGATAGCTGCCCTATGCAGAGCCAATGTCAGGCCTATCAGCAACAACGCGTGGCGCAATTACCCGCTTCTAAACCTCGCAAAGCATTGCCAGAAAAACAAGTCACCATGCTCATGATTGTGGATGCGGGCGAGATTTTGCTGGAGCGACGCCCTAATCAGGGTATTTGGGGTGGGTTATGGAGTTTGCCTGAACTATCGCCTACGCAAATAGCGGTGCCGCATGTGCAGGATAGGCTGGGCTTGGAAACAGAGTCACTAGAAGTGTTGCCAGTGTTATGGCATACCTTTACGCACTTCAAACTTGAAATTACGCCGCAACCATTACAACTGACTGGGCGCCGACCTGCCCTCCCGCCTAATATGCAGTGGCTGACATTTTCTGATGCGATTTCAGCCGCGCTGCCAACGCCAGTTCGCACCTTAATTAAAGCGTTCAAACAGACTTAAGGGGGTAAGTTTAGAGATTTGCGAGTCGAAAAACGTGGCTTGCCAACTCTGCCTGATTGATCTTAAGGTGTTTTAGTAAGGACGTTGCACTGTCAGGCTTAACCAGTGCTTTGGTATAAATCACCGGTAATTCAAAAATAGCAATTTCTCGTTCAACAATATTCAGGTTCGTATGCGCAGAGCCTTGAATCACATCCATGAGTTTGTCATACACATTGTCAGTCACGCGGGTATAAGGGAATAAAATCCAGAAGTCAGTGCCTTCCCTGCCGACCAAGTCTGACCGTCTAAACGAGCGCTGCAAATCATGTGTTAAGGACGATAGTTGGCGTAAAGCCTCAGGCGCACCGTAAGCCTCGCCCAGACTGTTGTCGTCACCATAAGCAATTCTGACTAACGCGACGTTAAAGTCATCAGAATGTCTGATCAGCACTTGGCAAATCCAGTCTAATGTATCTATAAATCGACTACACAACTGAATGTCAGAAATCATGAGAAGCCCCGGTTAGAATGTGCATATAAAGGAATACAGTCCAAAGAAAGACACTGTTAAACATTGCTATGCTAGCAGAAACTTTTAGATAAATTCAGTTTGAACAGCTTGATAAAACTACTCCTTTTCATAACCTTGCAATTGATCGAACTAGTCAGACTGTTGCAATTCTGCAACAAATTAAACTTGCGCTAAGCAATTTGACGTATTCACTTGCGCCGCAACCCCTGCATTTGCAAGAATTGCTCTGACCTTGTTGGAAATGCTTTCAGTGATTCCGCAGGAGTTATCGAGGTTGAGCGTTTTAAGCGCTCGATCCTTCAAAAGGCAATATCCTTACACAAGTTGTGAAAACAACATTTTTGGAGATTCGTATGAATACTAAATTGAACGTTGCAGTTGCAGCAGCTCTGTTCGCTGCCGCTACTGGCGCACAAGCTGGCATCACTATCCCAGCTGGTGACTGGACTCTGGACATCGGTGGCGTTGTTAACGCTTACTACACACACACTACTTACAGTGGTGACAATACTGGTAACACAGCTCCATTGGGCTTGGGTACTGGTAACCAAAACAGCAGCGCAAACATCACAACTGGTTTGCTGCCAAACTACCTGAGCGTTTCTGGTAAAACACGTCAGAACGATCTGGACGTTGGTTTCACAATAAGCATCAACCCAGGTGCTTCAACGACTAGTTCAGGCATTCAGAACCAAAACGGCAACAACCAAGAAAACCGTCAAGCATTCCTGACATTTGGTGATGCTTCTTGGGGTTCTGTCAAGCTGGGTAAAGATCTGGGCATTTACGCTTCAGATGCTATCTTGAACGACATGACATTGTTGGGTGTTGGTGGTGGTGCTGGTAACTTGGCTGGCAACACAACAACTTTGGGCCGTATCGGTACAGGTTTCATGTACGCTGACTGGAAGTCCCAGATTGCATACACTTCACCAAACTGGAATGGCTTCCAATTTACAGCTGGTTTGACACAAGCTTGGAATGCAACACAATCTACAGCTGGTGTTCTTGCTACTAGCGCAACTAGCACCGCACGTGGCGAAGGCCAAACTGCGTACGAAGGTAAAGCTTCTTACGAGTGGACTGGCGATGTAGCAGGTAAAGTTTGGGCATCTGCTATCTCACAAAAAGTTGAGTTCGCTGGTGCATTGGGTAGCGAGCGCGCCTATGGCTGGGACTTGGGTACAACAGTTAAGGTTGCTGATTTTGCTTTGACAGGTTACTACGGTCAAGGTAAAGGTATTGGTCAAACATTCCAATTGCGTGATGGCTTTGATGCAACTGGTAAACGTCGCGATTCTGACCAATGGTACGTGCAAGGTACATACGCTATTCCTGGCGTAGGTACTAAATTGGGCGTTTCTTACGGTGAGTCAACATTGGATGCAAACTCAGTTGACAAAGCAGTTTGGAAAGAAGTTCAAGATTCTATGTGGACTGTAGGTGCATACCACCCACTGACCAAGCACCTGAACTTGGTTGCTGAATACTCACAAACTCAGCGTGACGTAGATTCAAGCGTTGCTGCTAACGATTTAAAAGCAAAAGCAAAAACCATCTCTCTGGGTGCGATCCTGTTCTTCTAATTTAACTGCAGTTTAACTGCTTAAATTAAAAGTCGGGAAAAACGGCAACTTCGGTTGCCGTTTTTTTATCTATAAAAGCGCTTAGCTATTGATTGCGATTAATTAATTATGAATTTATATCCAATAACGGTTGTTGATAATTTTTATAACGATCCAGATGAGATTAGAAAATTTGCACTGAGCCAAAAATATCAATTTAGACATGAACTAAAAGATGAATTGCCGTTCGTTTTTCCAGGTAGTCGAACTAAAGACTTATCTGTAATCAATAAGCCGTTATTTGAAAAGGTTGCCCGAAAAATATCGACACTCTTTCATAATCTTGAAAATGATCATTTCCGTTGGAGTATTACCACAAACTTCCAGAGCGTGGGTGAAGACTATGGTCAGGGGATTATTCATTATGACAATGCTATTTTTGCAGCAGTTTTGTTTCTCACACCAGACGCGCCACTTGAGTCAGGAACATCTCTTTTTAAGCCGAATAAGTCATTCGATCAAGAAAAATACGACGCAGCACATCTGGAAAACCACAAAAATTTTCTTCGTGGGGTCGTAAAAATGAATACGTCATATCATGCCATGTTTGATGAGATCGTTAGGGTGAATAATGTTTACAATACTTTGATACTTTATGAGGGGCACCATTTTCATGCCGCAAATGCTTTCTTTGGTCAGGGCTTAAAAGATGCTCGGCTAACGCAGGTATTTTTTGTGAATAAAATTGATGCACAAAAGCACAGTTCTTTCCCTGTTTGGCGTAGTCAACAGATCAAAGCTTAATAGCTAAGCGCACTTCTGTTATTTAATAAAACCAGTTAATCATCAATCCCCAATTCCTGTATTTTGCGGGTGAGTGTGTTCCTCCCCATGCCCAACTGATTCGCCGCTTCAATACGGCGGCCATCAGTATGCGCCAAAGCACGCGTGATAAGAATCCGCTCAAACTCTTTGGTTTTGACATCGAGGATATTGGTTTCACCGCGATTAAGCGCGTCGGTGACTTCTTGGGCTAATGCCTCTTGCCATGAGCCGCCGGTGCTGTGTTTGCCAGTATCTTCTTTCAGTTCTGGTGGCAGGTCATTCACATCGACGTTCTGTCCGGGCGCCATCACTGTCAGCCAGTGACAGACGTTTTCCAGTTGGCGCACGTTGCCGCTCCAATTCACCGACATCAGGTATTTGATAGCCGCTTGGGATAACTGTTTAGGCTCTACACCCAGCTGCTGAGCGCTGTGGGCTAGAAAATGCTTGGTCAGCAAGGGGATATCCTCCCTGCGCTCGCGCAGGGGCGGCAGGCGCAGGCGGATGACGTTTAAACGGTGGAATAAGTCTTCACGGAACAGGCCTTGTTTGACGCGTTCTTCCAGGTCCTGGTGGGTGGCTGCAATGACGCGCACATTGACTTTGATGGGCTGGTGACCGCCGACCCGGTAAAACTGGCCATCCGATAGTACGCGCAATAAGCGTGTTTGCAAGTCCGCTGGCATATCGCCGATCTCGTCTAAAAATAAGGTGCCATTGTCTGCCTGCTCAAAGCGCCCTCTTCTGGCCGCAGCCGCGCCAGTAAATGCGCCGCGTTCGTGACCAAACAATTCGGATTCAAGCAAATCCTTGGGAATCGCTGCGGTGTTAATGGCGATAAATGGTTTATCTGCGCGAGGGCTATGTCTATGCAGTGCGCTCGCTACCAGCTCTTTACCACTGCCAGATTCACCATTGATGAGTACCGTGGAATGCGAACGGCTCAAGCGGCCAATGGCGCGGAAAACCTCTTGCATGGCTGGTGCCTGGCCGATAATTTCAGGGGACGGCCCGGTATCTTCAACCGCTTCAACCGATTGGCGCATGCTCTCTTCAACGGCGCGCTTGATAATTTCAATCGCTTGGTCAACATCAAAAGGTTTGGCTAAATATTCAAAAGCGCCACCCTGAAACGCTGCCACGGCACTTTCCAGATCGGAGTACGCTGTCATGATAATGACGGGGATATCTGGGAATCGCTGTTTGACCTCTGAAAGAAAGTCGAGCCCAGAACCGTTAGGCATGCGAATGTCACTGACAATCACTTGTGGTTGCTCACGGTTCAAAGCATTGAGTGCTTCGGCTGGCGACGAGAAGGTTTTAAATTCAAAGTCAGTGCGTGCCAGTGCTTTTTCAAACACCCAGCGGATGGATTTGTCGTCGTCTAGGATCCAGATTGGCTTCATAGCTATTTCTCGTCAATTATTATGCTGATGATTTTAATTGCGTACTCTCAATGGGTAGCAATATATGGAAAATGGTTTTACCCGGCTGCGAATCGCAATCTATCATGCCATGGTGTTGTGTAATAAAGGTCTGTGCCAGCGCCAGCCCCAAGCCAGTGCCACCTTCGCGGCCAGAGACCAGCGGGTAGAAAATACGCTCTTTAATGCCAGCCGGGATGCCAGGGCCATTATCAATAATCTCCAGATGGATGCCGACACGGTAGCGTTTTCTAGCCAGTGTAATCTGGCGCTCGGCGCGCGTGCGAAAGGTAATGCTGGCATTTTCAGTCTGGCTTTGTTGCATGGCTTGTGCCGCGTTGCGGGCGATGTTTAACACGGCCTGAATCAGTTTTTCGCGGTCACCGATCAGCTCCGGCAGGCTGGTGTCGTAGTCGCGGATCACGCGGATGTGGTTGGGCGACTCTGCCAGCAGCAGGCTGCGCACACGTTCCAGCACCTCATGAATGTTGGTTGGTTCGTATTTAGGCACGCGGTGCGGGGCTAGCAACCTGTCCATCAGGCTGTGCAGTCGGTCGGCCTCTTTAATGATGACTTGTGTGTATTCCTTGAGGCTGGGCTGCGGCAGCTCAAACTCCAGCAATTGCGCTGCACCACGCAAGCCACCTAAAGGGTTGCGAATTTCGTGTGCCAGGTTGCGCAATAACTCTGAGTTTGCTTGTTGTTGAATCAGCATGCGTTCTTCACGCGCAATGCGCAATTGCTGGTCCATCTGCACAAATTCCAGGATCAGCATGTCTTCTGGCGTTTGGTTAAACGTGGTTGAAATAGGCGTGACGGTGCAAGTCACAGCTGTGGTATGCCCGCGTTGCGTGGTCAGTGTGAACTCGTGCTCGCGGAACGGCCCTTGTGTCTGGATGGCATTGGTCACGGCCATTTGCAGGATCTCGCAATTCACGAATACATCGTGAATGTGCAGGCCGTGAATTTGGTTGGCGCTAAACGCGAACAGTATCTCTGCACTCGAGTTTGCATAGGTGACTTCCAACTGGTTATTGAGCAGAATCACTGCCGTAGCAATGTGCTCTAAACCGCTAAACCCGTGGGGAGATTTTTGAACCATATCCTAAGCTTGTTAAAAAGAGTGAATCACGCCCTGTTTTAAAGCAAAAGCCAAGCCAATTCTAACCCACTGGTTAAAAATGGCTTAAAGAGTTGCCAAAATGGTGCGCTTAAAGATTGAGTTCTTTGTTTAGCAGTTCAATATTGCGCTCATGTGCCTGCATTTCGGCTTCGATGATACGCAGTTTTTCATCATATTTGGCGACGTTCCTAAAGGTTTTTCCATTCGCGCCTCTATAGACTTCTGGCGTATTCTGCGCTTCTTCGTAGAGCTGTTTAGCATGCTCAAGTGCTTGTTTTTCTTGCTCTAATTCATTCATGAGCACTTCGCGGCGTTTTTGATCGCGCTGATTTTGTGTCTGGTTATCTACCTTGGGGAAGTTGGCTGGCGTAGGTGTTTTTGCCGTCGGTTTTTTTTCGCGGACGGCAGGTGGTGGTTCTGCGGTTTTCGGCCCGCTGATGACCAATTCAGCTTTGCTATGACCTTCTGGCTTGATGTTGGTGTAGGTTGTTACGCCATTACTGTCGGTATATTTATAAATATCCGCGGTAGCATGATTGCATATCAGCGCAAAAGCAAAAATGTAAAAAAACCTTTTCATGGCAATAGTTTAGAGTAGATTGTTGAGGTTATCAACGGCTCTGCGACCGAAAAAGTTGACGATGAGGCGTGCACATAAAAAACAGGGCAGCCTGAGCTGCCCTGTTTTGGTGCGTCTCTTGCGATTAGCAGGAGTAGTACAAGCCAAACTCAACTGGGTGTGGTGTTTGACGCAATTTAGTGACTTCTTCCATTTTCAATGCAATGTAAGAGTCAATCCAGTCGTCAGTGAATACACCGCCGCGTGTCAAGAATTCGCGGTCTTTGTCCAGATACTCAAGCGCTTGCTCGAGTGAAGAGCACACGGTTGGGATCAATGCATCTTCTTCTGGTGGCAGATGGTACAAGTCTTTAGTTGCTGGTTCACCTGGGTGAATCTTGTTCTGAACGCCGTCCAGGCCAGCCATCAGCAAAGCTGAGAAAGCCAGGTAAGGGTTGGCAATCGGGTCTGGGAAACGCGCTTCAACACGGCGTGCTTTGTCTGAATGCACGAATGGAATACGGATCGCTGCAGAACGGTTTTTAGCAGAGTAAGCCAGTTTTACTGGTGCTTCGTAATGTGGAACCAAACGCTTGTAAGAGTTGGTGCCTGGGTTGGTGATCGCGTTCAATGCGCGAGCGTGTTTGATGATGCCGCCGATGTAGTACAGGGCGAAATCGCTCAAACCAGCGTAGCCGTTACCTGCAAACAAGTTTTTGCCATCTTTCCATACGGATTGGTGTACGTGCATACCAGAACCGTTATCGCCAAACATTGGTTTAGGCATAAAAGTCGCAGTTTTGCCGTAAGCGTGAGCAGTGTTTGTCACTACGTATTTCAGGATTTGTGTCCAGTCAGCGCGTTGTACCAAGGTGGCAAATTTAGTACCGATTTCACATTGGCCAGCAGTCGCCACTTCGTGGTGATGCACTTCAACAGGCACGCCCAACTCTTCCAGTGTCATCACCATAGCAGAACGGATGTCGTGCAATGAGTCGACTGGTGGTACTGGGAAGTAACCGCCTTTCACGCCTGGACGGTGGCCTGTGTTGCCGCCTTCGAATTTTTCACCTGATGACCAAGCTGCTTCTTCGGAGTTGATCTTAACGAAGCTACCACCCATGGTGGCATCCCATTGTACGCTGTCAAAAATGAAGAACTCTGGCTCAGGACCGAAGTAGGCTGTGTCGCCCAGGCCGCTGGATTTCAGGTAGGCTTCTGCGCGTTTTGCCAGGCTACGTGGGTCACGGTCATAACCTTTACCATCTGTAGGGTCAACAACGTCACAGGTCAAAACCAATGTTGGCTCGTCAAAAAACGGGTCAATGTATGCAGTGCTTGCATCAGGCATCAGTTGCATGTCAGAGGCTTGAATGCCTTTCCATCCAGCGATGGAAGAGCCGTCAAATGCATGGCCTTCAGTAAATTTATCTTCGTCGAAGTGAGAAACTGGCACAGTCACGTGCTGCTCTTTACCTCTGGTATCGGTAAAACGGAAATCAACAAATTTGATGTCGTTTTCTGCAACCAATTTCATTACGTTTGCAACGGACATTACATTCTCCTCAATGATCAAGGTCTAAATTTTAAGTTGCACACGCAAAAAGCGGGGCATGTTGCGGATGTCCCGTAACGTGAGCAAGTGTCAAACAATGGATAGTTGGAATTCAGTCGGATGACAGAATCCCAGGAAATCTCAATGTGTAATATTAGCAGGAAGCATGCCACGCCAAAATAACCATTTTGCATGGTTAAGGGGTATCTTACATAAAATTATAAAAACACTATGCACCATTGATGTGCAATGCAACAAATTGAGCACCAAAATTGTGCATGGTGATTTTGCCTGGCTTTCGCAGGTATACTCGCCGTTTTGGTATATGTGTTTAAGAATGAAGGTGTGATTTGGACAGCGTAGAAAATATCTTAACCCAGGCTCAGGCCCGCGCCTCACAAACCGGTTTGTCATATGCAGGTGCAGTGACGCCACAAGAGGCTTATGCGCTGATTAGCCAGGATAGCAATGCGGTATTGGTCGATGTGCGCTCACGCGCCGAGCTGGAGCTGGTAGGCCGCGTGCCGGTTGCGACACATGTCGAGTGGGCGTTTTACCCGGGCATGGTGGCAAACGCTGATTTTGCTGCACAATTGCAAGCGCAAGTGGATAAATCGCGCACAGTGATTTTTATGTGCCGTACCGGCGGACGTAGCCATAATGCTGCGTTGCTGGCGCAGCAATTGGGCTATGGCAACGCTTACAATATGATTGAAGGCTTTGAAGGCCAGGCCAATGCGCTAAAGCAAAGAACCTTAATTGACGGCTGGAAGCATGCTGGCCTGCCGTGGACCAATTAATCGGCGCCTCGCATTTCATTACAAATCACATCAGACCCGCGTATGACCGTTGAAAAGTATGCAGTGATTGGTCATCCAATCGAACATAGCAAATCCCCCCTCATTCACCAGGCATTTGCGCGGCAATGTAATAAATCCATTGTTTACGAGAAAGTGCTGGCGCCTTTGGATGGGTTTGCTGCAACGGTGGCACGCTTGCAAGCCGATGGCTACCTGGGTGCCAATGTGACGGTACCATTCAAGTTTGAGGCATTTGATGCTTGCCAGGATTTATCTGCACGCGCGCAAGCTGCTGGTGCGGTAAATACGCTGAGTTTTAAAGCAGCGCAGTTGCTTGGTGACAATACGGACGGTTGCGGCCTGGTCAACGACATCCTCAAGCATCAGCAAACATCATTGGCAGGTAAAACCATCTTATTGCTCGGTGCGGGTGGTGCGGCGCAAGGCGTGGTGTTGCCTTTGCTTGAGCAGCAGCCATCGCAATTGACCATTGCCAATCGCAGCCTGGATAAAGCGCAGCTGATGGCAGCAAGATTTGCTGCAGATGCCGCCCGTACGCAAACCGCATTGCAGGTGCAAACGTTTGCAGATTTATCGCAAGGCTATGACGTGGTGATTAATGCCACTTCGGCCGGATTGACTGATAGTGCCTTGCAAATGCCAGCGCTGGTGTTCCAGCAAAACACGCTGGCCTACGACATGATGTATGGCCGCGACACGCCATTTATGCAGCAGGCACGTGCAGCCGGTGCGCGGGTGGCAGATGGTTTGGGTATGCTGGTTGAGCAAGCGGCTGAAGCATTTTATCTCTGGCACGGCGTGCGCCCAGAGACCGCACCCGTTATCCAGTCTTTCCGTCAAATCTAGACTTTCCCGATGAAGCAAGCCATCAAACTGTTTTTTGGCATCCTGTTGCTGTGGGTGTTGTTGTACCAGGTATGGGTGCTATTACATATTTTGTGGTGGGTTGAGCATAACCCAACCTCAACCGCTTTTATGGAGGCGCGGCTTGATGTCATTCAAGAGAGCCATCCGGATGCAAAGTTGCAGCAGCAATGGGTGCCTTATGCCAAAATTAGCACCCATTTAAAACGGGCGGTCATTGCGGCCGAGGACAGTAAATTTGTCGATCATCAGGGGTTTGACTGGGTCGGTATAGAAACTGCCTTCGAGAAAAACCTTAAAAAAGGCAAGATTGTTGCGGGTGGCTCGACGATTAGCCAGCAACTGGCCAAAAACTTGTTTTTATCCGGACACCGTACGCCCTGGCGCAAAGCACAAGAAGCCGTGATTACCTTTATGCTGGAAAAAATACTCAGCAAGCGCCGTATTCTGGAGATTTACCTGAATGTCATCGAATGGGGCGACGGCGTATTTGGCGCCGAGGCTGCCTCACGCCATTATTTTCATGGTAGCGCCAAGTCACTAGGCCCTGCGCAGGCTGCCAGGCTGGCCGCCATGATCCCTAATCCACGTTTTTATGATGTGCATCGCAGTACGCGTTATTTAAGCCGTCATGCGGGCACCATACAGGCGCGTATGCGATTAGTGAAAATACCCTGATTTTAAGGGCTTGTTTCAGCTATTAAGCCATCACACCGCCACATACAATGTTTGACATAAATATATGTATGTGGCTAAACCACATCCGTATTGGATGCACCATCGATTCGGTGCATCAGGGGACAGGTTGCATGTTGACCTTAGCCCTTAACAGCGAGATGTTTCAACAAGGGTGTGAGGTAACGGCCAGTATAACTGGCCGTATTTTTTGCCAGTTCCTCAGGCGCACCCACGCCAACCACCACGCCACCACCATCACCGCCTTCAGGTCCCATATCAATCAGCCAGTCCGCGGTTTTAATCACGTCCAGGTTGTGTTCGATAATCACCACAGTGTTGCCAGAGTCGCGCAGTCTGTGAATCACATCCAGCAATAATTGAATATCGGCAAAGTGCAAGCCGGTGGTCGGTTCGTCCAGAATATACAGTGTGCGGCCGGTATCACGCTTACTCAGTTCCAGTGACAGTTTGACGCGTTGCGCCTCGCCACCAGACAGTGTCGTTGCCGATTGCCCCAGGGTAATATAGCCCAGGCCCACGTCGAGCAAGGTTTTCAGTTTGCGCTCAATGACAGGTTGCGCGTTAAAGAACTGATGTGCTTGTTCCACCGTCATTTCCAGCACCTGATGGATGTTTTTGCCCTTAAACTGAATTTCCAGCGTT
Source organism: Methylophilus sp. 14 (assembly GCF_015354345.1). Classification (GTDB taxonomy): domain Bacteria; phylum Pseudomonadota; class Gammaproteobacteria; order Burkholderiales; family Methylophilaceae; genus Methylophilus. Next base: position 154,463 of record NZ_JADKYS010000004.1, read on the forward strand.
TCACGGTTGTAGCGTTGACCTTTGCACACATCACATGGCACATACACGTCGGGCAAAAAGTGCATTTCTACACGCAGCACGCCGTCGCCCTGGCAGGCCTCGCAGCGGCCTCCTTTGACGTTAAATGAATAACGGCCAGGGCCGTAACCACGGGCGCGGCTTTCGGGCACGCTGGCGAATAAATCGCGAATAGGCGTGAACAAGCCGGTATAGGTCGCCGGGTTAGAGCGCGGGGTGCGGCCAATCGGGCTCTGGTCTACATCGACCACTTTATCAAAAAACTCCAAGCCGTCGATGCTGTCATGCGGCGCCGCTTCGGTTGTGCTGCCATATAGGTGCGTGGCAACCACGCGATAAAGCGTATCGTTAATCAGCGTGGATTTACCGCTGCCAGACACGCCAGTGACGCAAGTAAGCAGGCCAACCGGGATCTCGATGCTGACGTTTTTCAGGTTGTTGCCAGTGGCGTTATGGAGTTTGAGCCAACGTGCCGGGTCAGGGCGCGTGCGCGGCAGCTTGAAGGTAATCTGTTTTTTGCCGCTGATATATTGCCCGGTCAGTGAGTTAGGGTCGGCCTCAATGTGTGCGGGCGTGCCAAAGGAGACAATATTGCCGCCATGTTCGCCAGCCCCTGGGCCGATGTCGACAATAAAGTCGGCCAATTGAATCGCATCCTGGTCATGTTCGACCACAATCACGCTATTGCCGATATCGCGCAGACGCTTCAGCGTTTCCAGTAAGCGATCATTGTCGCGCTGGTGCAAGCCAATCGAAGGCTCGTCCAATACATACATGACGCCAGTCAGGCCGCTGCCGATTTGTGACGCCAGGCGGATACGCTGCGCTTCGCCGCCAGACAAGGTCTCAGCTGAGCGCGACAGTGACAAATAATCCAGGCCTACATTGGTCAAGAATTTAAGGCGGTTTTCAATCTCTTTGACGATTTTGTCAGCAATTGCCAGCTTTTGGCCGCTGAGTTGCAGCGTTTCAAAGAAATGCAGCGCCTGTTTCAGTGGCACTTCACAAATCTGGTGGATATTGCGGTCGCCGACTTTGACGTGGCGCGCTTCTCTGCGCAAACGTGTGCCTGCGCAATCGGGGCAACTGGTCGCGTTGATATATTTGGCCAGTTCGTCGCGTACGGCTGTCGAGTCGCTCTCGCGGTAACGGCGCTGCAGGTTGTTGATAATGCCTTCAAAGGTGTGCGATTTGCTGAAAAACGTACCGCGCTCATTGAGGTATTTAAACGTAATTTGTTCGCGACCGGAGCCAAACAGCAAAATTTGCTGGGTTTCTTCTGGCAGGTTTTCAAAGGGCGCTTCGAGGTCAAACGCGTAATGCTGGCTCAGGCTGGCCAACATCTGGAAGTAAAACTGGTTGCGTTTGTCCCAACCTTTAATCGCGCCGCTGGCAAGCGACAAATGTGGAAAAGCCACTACGCGTTTCGGGTCAAAAAACGTGACCTGGCCCAGGCCGTCACATTTGGGGCAAGCGCCCATCGGGTTGTTAAAGCTGAATAAACGCGGCTCCAGTTCCACCAATGAGTAGTCACACACCGGGCAGGAGAACTTGGCTGAGAACAAGTGTTCTTTTTCGGTGTCCATTTCCAGGGCAATGGCTTTGCCGTCGGCCAGACGCAGTGCCGTTTCAAATGACTCAGCAATACGCTGCTTCATGTCTTCGCGCACTTTGAGGCGGTCTACCACTACATCCACGCTGTGTTTAGTGGTTTTGGCCAGTTGCGGTAGCTCGTCCATTTCATAGACTTTGCCATCAATACGCAAACGCACAAAGCCTTGTGCTTTCAGGGTGTCGAATAAGTCTAGCTGCTCGCCTTTGCGGTTAGAGACCACAGGCGCCAGAATCATCAGCTTGGTGTCTTCTGGCAGCTTGAGGATGCTGTCTACCATCTGGCTGACGGTTTGCGCTTCGAGCTTGATGCCATGGTCCGGACATTCCGGGTCTCCGGCACGCGCATACAGCAAACGCAAGTAGTCGTGAATTTCAGTCACGGTGCCGACGGTTGAGCGTGGGTTGTGTGAGGTGGATTTTTGTTCGATGGAAATCGCGGGTGATAAACCTTCAATCAGATCGACGTCAGGTTTGTCCATGCGGGCCAAAAACTGGCGGGCATAGGCCGATAAACTTTCGACGTAGCGGCGCTGTCCTTCTGCATACAGAGTATCAAAGGCCAGTGAAGATTTTCCCGAGCCGGAGAGACCTGTGATCACCACCAACTGGTTGCGCGGAATATCGAGATTGATGTTCTTCAGGTTATGGGTGCGCGCCCCGCGAATTTTGATAAATTCCATGATACTTTCACGAACAGACAGCCAACCTGATAATATACGCAATTATTCAAAATTAAGCCAAGTTTTCTTACAGATTCATGCAGTTCTCCGAAAAAATGACCCAAATAGAAACACGCGCCACCGCGGCCTTGGCTTCTATTTATGGGCTGCGTATGCTGGGCATGTTTTTGATCCTGCCCATTTTTGCAATTTATGCCGAAAAGCTGCAGGGCGGTGATAACCATGCACTGATCGGCCTGGCGCTGGGTGCCTACGGCTTTATGCAGGTGATTTTCCAGTTGCCGTTTGGCATGGCGTCTGACCGTTTTGGCCGCAAAAAATTGATTTACCTGGGCTTGATCATGTTTGCGGTGGGCAGTGTGTTTGCCGCCACCGCGCAAGATATTTACATGGTCATCGTGGGTCGTGCCATTCAGGGCGCAGGCGCAATTTCTGCGGTGGTCACCGCGCTGGTGGCAGACTCCACACGTGAAGAGCACCGCACGCAGGCCATGGCCATGATAGGCGCCACCATAGGCGTCACGTTCGCCGTGTCATTAGTGGCGGGGCCAATTTTAAACCAATGGATAGGCGTGTCAGGCATTTTCTGGCTGACGGCCGTGTTGTCGATATTGGCGATTGCGGTGGTGAAATTTGCCGTGCCCGAGCCGTTGCATGCGCATTTTCACTCCGATGCACAGGCGGCCCCTGCCAAAATACGTGAAGTGTTGCGTGACACTCAATTATTACGCCTGAATTTTGGCACCTTTTGCCTGCATGGGGCGCAAATGGCCATGTTTATGGTGGTGCCGTTTGCCATCAAAAATAGCACCGGTATGAACGAAAACACGCATTGGCAAATCTACCTGCCGGTGTTGGTGCTGTCGTTTATCCTCATGGTGCCAGCGATTATTTATGCCGAGAAAAAGGCTAAATTAAAACCCGTCTTCATCAGTGCCGTGGGGTTGATGCTGCTGACGCAAATTGCTTTTATGTACAGCCTGAATAGCTTGTGGGGCATTGTCGCAACCTTGTTCTCTTACTTTGTCGCATTTAATGTGCTCGAAGCCTCGTTGCCATCACTGATCTCCAAAATGGCCCCGGCAGCGGCCAAAGGCACGGCGATGGGTATCCACAATACCGCGCAATCATTTGGCATGTTTTTAGGTGCTGCGCTGGGTGGCTGGTTATCACATAGTTATGGCAGCTCTACTGTATTTGTGTTCTGTGCGGCCCTGATGGTGATCTGGTTTGGCATGGCATTAGGTATGCAAGCGCCGCCCAGTGTCAAAACCAAAATGTTCCATATACAAGGGTATAATGACGAGCAAGCCGCCAAACTGGTGCAAGATGTACGCGCCATGGAAGGCGTGTACGAAGTCGTCGCCATTCCTTCTGAAACCATGCTCATGGTAAAGTTGGAAAATCAGCGCAGCAAAGCATTTCAGGCGGCATTGTCGCAAGCAATCATGAATCGAATAGGGGAGTAGTGACACCATGGCATCAGTCAACAAAGTGATTTTGATGGGTAATCTGGGGCGTGACCCAGAAGTGCGCTATATGCCAAACGGTGAGGCCGTGGCTAACTTCAGCATCGCCACCACCGAAAACTGGAAAGACAAATCCGGCGTGCGCCAGGAAAAAACCGAATGGCACAATATTGTCATGTATCGCCGCTTGGCTGAAATCGCCGGTGAATACCTGAAAAAAGGCCGCCCGGTGTATGTTGAAGGCCGTTTGCAAACCCGCAAATGGGAAAAAGACGGCGTGACGCGCTACAGCACAGAGATAGTGGCCGACCAGATGCAAATGCTGGGCACCGGCCGCGAAGGTGGCAGTGCGCCTTATGAAGGCGGCGATATGGACCAAGGTGGTGGTATGGACGATTACAACCAGGCACCGGCCCGCCAGCAGCCAGCCATGGGTAGCGGTAATGCAGGTGGTGGCAACCGTAATGCCTTCCAACCAGCACCAGCGAGCAAGCCAGCAGGCAATTTTGACGATTTTGATGACGATATCCCGTTTTAGAGTCGACTAAAACCTATAATGTAAATAACTTCCTGGAGCCAATTGATTTGGCTCCATTTTTTTGTTTACATGATCTTCATGTTAGGCATACTATTTTAATAGATAGCTCACTTGGAGGCTTGAAAATATCTAGGCTAGCCGGGGCGATTCATACAATGAGTTTATCTACAGAGCTTGTAGTAAGATCCATCGCTCAATTCTCCTTATTCTTCTTCAGCATTATTAACGATTTCTGTGGTTTAGCGTAAATTTTCCAACACCATTCTTGGCATGCAGACTGCATCGATTGGTATTAACATAAACATAGCCTAAAACTTCTATTTCGCAACTTGCACAATTGCGCTAACCGATGGATTTGAAAGATAACAGCATGCATGGCATCAAATGGTGGGAAAAGACGGTCGAGTATCGGTGTGGCGATCGTACCTAAATCAACGGGAAGATTAACAGTGAGTAATATCCAGTTCTGTGAACTAGAGGAAGCACCGATCATTGAGCATATGAATCCTGCTTTGCGTCATTTAGTGGATATACCATTCTGATTGGATTCGTTGGATTATTGGCTAAGATCAAGTAAGCACGCGGGTCTATGAGAATTTTACTGACATAACTTCGGGAAGTTCTCTGATGTTGCGAGTGCAATTAGGCCTATAAAATCGTTACATGTAATGCTGATGGAGAGTCAGGCATGAAGCGTAATGATTATATGAAGGCTTATAACCTAAGGCTTTAGGGGCATACATACAGAGAAATCGCTAAAGCACTTAAATCAGCCCAAGTGCCGCACACGTCTATGTGCGAATGAAGGATGCGATGGAGACATCCAACATGAAATGGTCGATCGATATTCCTGGGCGAATCGCTATATCTCTGCATAGGGCTGGATTTAGCAGTAGAGCAGAGTTACTGCATGCCTTGAAGCACGACCAGCGTCGTCTTCTCCGATGTAGAGGGATAAGTCACGTTAGTTTGGAGATACTTAAGAAATTGTGTCTGTCTGGTAAGTGACGGCACGACTCAATGCGACATCGGTGACAATCGCTACCCAAATTTAGTAAAAGCCTCTCAGGGCTTAAGGCTCTAACTTAACTATGTCACCTGCATCACGAATGTATGCCAATGCATAATCCATTTCTGCACGTGTCTGTGCATGAATATGCAGCAATACTTGTCCCTTGAGAACCTCATCTCCCAATCTAATATTCAGATGTGCACCAGCTAATGATCGTTCCGGCGCTCCAGCAAGCTTGGCAGCCCTAGATAGTTTACGATTATCTATATGGACAACTCTTCCTGAGCTTGATGCTATTAACGGTTCAATATACTCAGCTTGACCTGGCTCCCGTATACCTCCTTGAGCTAGACAAATACTCTTAAACTTTTCCCATGCTCGCCCGCTATCTATTGTTTTCAATGCCAATTGCTGGCCTGTTCCTTCTGGAGTAACGCCTCCAATCTCAAGTACGGCTCCAGCGACTAACGCTGCTCGCTCTCGTAAATCAAGCGGGGCATGTGACTCTCGCCTTAATACTGCGAGAACATCACGCGCTTCTAGCGTAGGTCCGATTCCTCGGCCGATCGGCTGACTACCATCGGTGAACAAGCACCTTACAAACAACCCAAATGCTGAAGCAGTCTCTGTAAGTCGTGAAGCTAGATGTTGGGCGGCCTCTTGAGTACGAATCTTAGCTGTAGATCCTATAGGGATATCAATAATGACATGTGTGGAGCCCGCGGCAATCTTTTTGGATAGAATTGATGCAATCAATTGACCTTCAGTATCGATATCTAACTCATGTTCTATACGGATAAAGATATCGTCAGCCGGACTAAGATGCATCGCGCCTCCCCATGCCAGACAGCCTCCTTCTTTTTCTATTACGTCTTGCAATTTGGCGATATCCAGATCAACTGGCGTCAGTACCTCCATCGTATCAGCTGTACCAGCAGGGGACGTAATCGCCCTAGATGAGGTTTTCGGCATTGTCAGTCCATGAGCGGCAGCGATAGCTACCACAATAGGTGTTGTACGATTCCCGGGTAACCCACCGATGCAATGCTTATCAACTACAATAGATTGATTCCACTTCAGGCGTTTGCCAACATCAACCATAGCGCGCGTGAGATGAATGGTTTCCTGACTATCCATGGGTAGAACTGCTGTAGCTGTCAGGAATGCCGAAAGGACTACATCGGTATATCTACCATCTACTACATCCTTTACGATATCCTGCAGCTCAGAATAATCTAGCCTATGTCCATGGATCCGACGGCGGATACTTGTCAATGAATTCAGTACAGGCGGATGCCGGACTTGCACATGAGATCCTTCATCGATTTCAAGTGCTATCCAAGCCGCCTCTGAAAGAGCAACTTGGCCAACCTGCAAAAGATCACTGTCTATCTGATAAAGCAAAGCTTGAATCTCTCGGGAGCCTGCTGTAATCAAAACCTGAGATCTTGGTGCTAATCCTTCTGAGTGACAGACATGGCAATCTGTACGCATAATGGCGATTGGTTGATGCTGCGCGTGCAAGTGCATGCGAACCGCTTCTAATGTAGTTGAAGTTTGTGCTTTGACTTGAACGGTCATAGAACATACTCCTGACCTGACAATGGCACACAAGCATTCCATCCGAGATCACGTTTTATACGCTCCCTCAGCGCTTCAGATGCATCAGGCTCTCCATGGACGATGAATACCTTCGTTGGAGGTCGGTAGAACCCTGATAACCATCGCAATAATTCATCGCTATCTGCATGGGCTGATAGCATTGGCAGATCGGCAACCTCTGCGTTCACAGGAATCCATTCACCGAATATCTTCACTTCCTTTGCACCTTCAATGAGTTTACGGCCTCGTGTACCCGCTGCCTGAAAACCAGAGAACAACAAAGTATTCCGATGGTCAGGTCCAAATGCAGCGATGTGATGCAGCACTCGACCTCCTGTCGCCATCCCGCTAGCAGAAAGTATGACTTTAGGATAATGATTAGCGGTAAGTGCTTTTGACTCCTCGACATCCTGAACGTAAGTAACTTCGGACAAAGCCGCATGATATTCATCGAATGAGAGTCGATGATCGTTAGGGTATCTTTGCAAGAGTTCAGTTGCACTGGTTGCCATCGGACTATCTAAAAAAACCGGCACATTCTGCAATCGTCCGCTCTTCCGCAACAGCCACAAGTCGTATATCAGCGACTGAGCCCGTCCTACCGCAAAAGCAGGTATAACAACGGTTCCACCTCGTCGTACGGTACGCTCAATAGTTTTTCCTAATGCGTCGATCGCATCGGATCGATCATGATGTCGGTTGCCATAAGTCGACTCTATGACAATATAATCGGCTTTTTCTACTGACTCCGGGTCTGGCATGATTCGATCATCATAACGTCCGAGGTCTCCGGAGAAGATTATGCGCTTACCTCCAATATCTATTTGGACAGTGGAAGCACCCAGGATATGACCTGCTCGCCTTAATAAGAATCGCCCATCTCCAGGCAATTCATTCGACTGATGCAAAGGAACCGTTTTAAAAAACTCAAGCGTACGTTCAGCATCCCGCACCCCATATAAAGGAAGTGCAGGCTTATGCTTTGATGAACCTTTCCGGTTGGCAAATTCAGCATCTTTTTCTTGTAGCCATGCACTATCTAACAAGATGAGTTCGGCTAGATCTCGGGTAGCCGCAGTAGAGAATATTTTTCCTCGAAATCCATCTTTGACGAGCTTCGGAAGGTATCCACAATGATCAAGATGCGCGTGCGTCAGAATGACTGCGTCAATATCTTCAGCATTTATAGCTAACGGCTGCCAATTAAGTTCTCTGAGATTCTTTAAACCTTGAAATAAACCACAATCGATCAAGATACGGGTATTTCCATAGGTTAAAAGATGTTTAGAACCGGTTACAGTTCCTGCTCCGCCAAGGCTAGTTAATGAAAGCATATTGTGCATAATCCTTTTAGTGTTCTTAATCAGTCTTTCAAACCTTTAACAATCGCTTCCGCGAACAACGGGGTAAGCTTGATCCCGTTACTCAAATGTGGGACTGCTTCCGTGGAGGTAATCCTTGAAAATAAAGGGACCAACTCGTTCCATGCGTCATCTGCAAAAAGTGCATGTACTACTACACACTCTGGTTTCCGTAAACCTTGAGCAACAAGTTTCCGAGCCGCCACAGCAAGGGTCTTGCCGGAAGATGCGATGTCATCAACCAATACTGGCGTACGATCCATAAATTCTGATAGATCAGGTACTTCGATATCGACACTCCGATCACCAAACCGCGTCTTATGTAACACTTTATGGGGAGCACCGATTCTCTTTGCTATCGCGCCAGCCCATTGCTCACTCTCTTCATCCGGTCCAATGATCAGAGGATCCTTGATATTCTGTGCGATCCAATCTGCTAACAAAGGAGCGGCATGCAGAGTCGCTGTGGGAATCGTATATAAACCAGAAAGCTGAGGATGACGATGGAGATGGGGGTCGATAGTGACCATGCTATCAAACACCCCTGAGATCAACTTCGCAAATGATAATGAAGTGACACACTCGCCTTCATGGAAGCGTTTATCCTGTCGCATATAAGCTAGATAGGGAGCGATCAGATTCACCTCGCTGGCACCAAGATCACGAGCCGTCTCTGCAGCAAATATCAAGGATAGGAATTGAGGGTCGGGTTGAGACAATGTACATACCAGATCGACAGGTCTTCCGCTGGGGTTTCCATGCAGACGTACATAACTTTCACCATCAGGGAATCGACGTGCCTCGACCCGTCCCAATTCGCTATCGCATTGAGAGGCAAGTCTGGTCGCGAATATCTCATTCCCAGGAAGTGGTAAGACTAATCTTTGCATGCTCTATCTTTCTCCTTTTATCATCAGAAACTCCTGCCGATCGTGATCGAGCCGTACACGGGCGCATCATCTTGGCCGGAGAATTCGCGGGTACGATAATATTTCGCTACTGCCAAACGCCATTGATCTTTATAGAATGCGAAGCCATAACCCAGATCAGCCACGACTGCTTTCTTATCGACACTATGGCTTGAACTAAAGGTATTTCCATCCAGAGTAATATCGTGCAATACCCACCTTGCATCGAAAGCGGCAAAAAAGTGACCGTTCCATTGACCGTCACCTGCAGCATGCACTGGTGCGGTATTCTCTCCTGCTGGTCGTAGTGGTGCGGTCCCAAAATCATCAGGTAGGTGCCAACCGAAGCGCCACTCACCCCCAAAGTTCGCATAGGTAGCAAAATTGCCCAGACTACCGCCCCAATGCCTTATGTAATCCCAACTCCAACCGGAATAGAGAGGAGAACTCACCACACGTTTACGACGTTCATGCAAAAGCTGTACAACGGGTTCATTGCGTAGTTGATGATCCCATCCATAGAATTTGTCTACTCCGATGAGGTCATGCCACCAGTTTTGGGTATGCTCTGCACCAGATGCCGGACCTACCACACCGAAACGTATCTGCGAGGTCCGAAGGTGATCTTCGCTACGGGCGTTGTAACCTATGCTAAAAAGTAGAGCGCCTGCATAAGGACGATCATTCCGGATGAGATCTCTCCGCTCATTGTCTGTCGGTGTGTACATTACCTGACCAATACCCAAGGTCATGTTTTGCTCGTCGAAGCCGTCAGGCTGTAATCTAGCCAAAAACTGATTCAGCCTCTGAACCAGAGTGGGAAGGCATGGATCGTTAATATAATCGGTCAGGTTGGGAGAGACCCAGCTGACTAGGAATCCATTGGTATAACCTTGATCCTGACCTTTACCGCCGAACATGTCGTTGTCTACACGCAGATTCACAGTGCCAGACGAATTGATTGGAGATTCACCAGAGCATGTGACACCTGCTGCTAGCGAGACAGACTGGTAGCTCATAAGACATATCCAGCAAGAGAGGATACGAAAGATTGAAAATGCTCTGATCATAGGCAGTCTCTACTAAGCCATTTGTGCAATGGTTTTGCGGAACCTTGCTAGAGATAGTGAGAACAGGACTCCGCCTATCAAGGCTAGACAAAGAAATGGTTTCCACACGACTTCTATGCCGGCACCACGATATAGAATGGCCTGACCAAGCTCAACGAAATGTGTGGTCGGGGCGGCCAGCATGAGTGTCTGAACCAGCTCAGGCATACTCTCTCGTGGGGTGTTGCCACCAGAAAGCATATCTAGTGGCATGAGCGTCAACATGAGCAGCATGCCGAATTGAGGCATGTTTCGGGCGAGTGTCGCAAGGAATATTCCCATCGACGTTGTTGCGAAAAGGTGCAGCGTAGTACCTACGAAGAATAAAGGTAGCGACCCCTCAATTGGGATACCTAAAAATCCCCGGATCATAAAATTCATAGACAGGATGGATGCGATTAAGACTACAAGTCCCATCGACCATATTTTGGATAACATGATCTCCGTCGGTGTGACGGGCATGACTAGCAGATGTTCGACAGTGCCATGTTCACGTTCACGGATGAGCGCTGCTCCAGTCAACACGATAGATAACATCGTGATGTGATTGACGATCTGCATGAGTGCTGCAAACCATGACTTATTCAAAGAAGGATTGAAGCGCATGCGGACTACGGTATCTATGGGTAATGCAGTAGCGCCGCGATAACGTTGTACAAACTCACTGATCTCACCCATGACGATCTGTTGTATGGAGCCATTACCGGTGAATGCCTGACTCATGCGCGTTGCATCGATATTGAGTTGGAGTTCCGGCGATCTTCCTGCCAATACGTTTTGCTGGAACTTGGGTGGAATCACCAATACGAATGTATATTTACCCTCATCCATTACTTTATCCACTTCAGGCAGTTGGATCAGTTGGGGTGGATTGAAATAGGGGGGATAAAAAGCTGAGACGATACGTTGGGATAGAGCCGAAACGTCTTCATCCACGATCGCTATCGGCGCATTCTGAAGGGTCTCCGGCTGAGATGTGGATGATAGGTACAGTGAGTAGGTGAACACGTACACTATCAATACGAGCATCATTGGATCGCGCCAAAGACTCCAGATCTCCTTCACGCCCAAACGATAGATATTATCTAAATGTTTGCTCTTCATCTCAATGCTCCTGCTTTCTTACAAGAAGGATAGAGACAGAGATGATGACAAGGGAAGATATCGCAATCGGTAGGATCGAAGCTGCAATATCATTGAAATGAAGTGCTTTGCTGAATATACCTCGACTGATTAAAACCATGTGACTTACCGGGTAGACCTCTCCTATGATTCTTGAGAAGCCTTGCATCGATGAGACAGGATTGATGATGCCGGAATACTGAATCGCAGGGATCATTGTGCCGATCATGGTAAAGAACATCGCTGCGATCTGGCTTTTAGTCACAGAAGAAGCGAGCAGTCCCATACCTGTAGCAGAGAAGCTGAAAACGAGTGCTGCCAGACTCAACGTGATAAAACTGCCTGTGATCGGTACTCCAAATATCGTGATCGCAAGCAATACCATTAAAAGGAAATTGACCATGGCCAATGCCACGTATGGCAATTGCTTGCCAAGAATGAATTCCATCCGAGTCACGGGAGTCACGTAAAGATTGATGATTGACCCGGTCTCCTTCTCACGGACGACAGCAAGTGCAGTCAACATAGCGGGTAACATCAAGAGCAACATAGGAATGACTGCAGGGACGATTGCAGGCAGACTGCGCACATCAGGATTGTATCGGTAGCGGGTCTCGAAGCTTGCTGTTAATGGCGGTGTCCCTCCATTACGCTCGACTTGTTGAGTGCTCAACCAGTGTTGATGCATTCCTTGCACATAGCCATTGATGGTTTCGGCACGCTGAGGCATAGCCCCATCAATCCATATCCCGATCTGGACCTCATTACCCTTGAGAGCTTTCTGAGCAAATCCTGTGGGAATCTCTATCGCGAGTGATAGCTCTCCACTTCGCATGCGTTTATCAAGTTCGTCGTAATCACTGATAGCAGGTTGCTCGACAAAATATCGTGATCCTGAAAGTTGTAGAGCGTAATCCCGACTCAAGGAGGTCTGATCCCGATCAAGGATCGCATAGCGCAAATCCTCAACGTCCATGCTGATGCCAAAACCGATGGCGAACATCAGAATGATTGACCCACCAAGGGCAAGAGCAGCTCTGATTGGATCGCGTTGTAGCTCAAGCGTCTCACGCCACAGATAACTAATCATCCGCCGAAGACTGAAGATCGAATGCCGGGTGGGATTTGTTTGGTTCATGGAAGGTGACGGGGCAGGCTTCTCCTCTGCCTCAGGTGAGGATGGGACTGCATTGCCGCCGCCGGCATCGATCAGGTATCCGATGAAAGCCTCTTCAAGCGTGCTGGCATGACGCTTTTTTACTAGTGATGCAGGTGTATCGCTATCTAGTACTTTCCCCGCATGCATCATCGACATGCGATCACATCTCTCAGCCTCATTCATGAAGTGAGTCGAAATGAATATGGTGACTTTATCTCGTCTGGATAACTCGATCAAAAGTTGCCAGAAGGCATCGCGTGCGACCGGATCCACTCCAGAGGTCGGCTCATCAAGAATGAGTAACTCTGGCTTGTGGACCATTGCTACAGCCAAAGAAAGGCGTTGTCGTATGCCTAATGGAAGACTATCCGGTATCTGACTCATGCAATCACCAAGACCGAAGCGTTCTGCCATTTCGCGAATACGATAAGGGATCACGTTCTCAGGGACATGGAATAATCTGGCATGCAAGACTAAGTTCTGCTCTACGGTCAGCTCCCCATACAGGGAGAAAGCCTGAGACATGTAACCTACACGACGACGCGTATCGATATCATTTGGATCGACTTCATGACCGAATAGCCAAGCTTTGCCATCACTGGCTGGTAGTAATCCGGTAAGCATCTTCATGGTGGTCGTCTTGCCACAGCCGTTGGAACCCAAGAAACCGAATATCTCACCGCGGCGAATGCGGAATGAGACTTTGTCGACAGCCACAAAATCGCCAAATCGCATCGTGAGGTCTTTTGCCTCGATCGCAATATCATCTGCGTCCACATTTAGAGGAGGAATCTCCACCGATCTGTAGTCGCGTTTTTTGTCGATCGGGAGTAAGGCGATGAATGCAGACTCCAGTGAGTTTGTCGAAGTCTGGGCTAATAATTCGGCAGGTGTACCAGTAGCCAGGATCTTGCCTTCATCCATGGCAATCAGCCAATCAAAGTCTTGAGCCTCATCCATATAGGCGGTGGCTACAATGACGCTCATACTTGGACGTTGGCGTCTCATCCGTGTGATCAGATCCCAGAACTGTGCCCGCGCCAATGGATCCACACCGGTCGTAGGTTCATCAAGGATCAATAGGTCAGGGTCATGTATCAAGGCGCAGCAAAGCCCGAGTTTTTGCTTCATGCCTCCGGACAATTTTCCAGCGGGACGGGATAGAAATTTCTGTAGTCCAGTCGCATGTGTCAGATCATCGATACGACGACGACGCTCTCTAGCGTCATGTCCGAATAGTCGTGCGAAGAACTGGAGATTCTCCTCGACCGAAAGTGTCGGATAAAGATTACGGCCTAGACCTTGTGGCATGTAAGCGATGCGTGGGCAAACGATGTCCCGATGTTTAGGATCCCGTATATCTCCACCCAGAACTTCTACAGTACCCTCCTGGACTTTACGGGCTCCAGCGATCAGAGATAGCAAGCTGGATTTACCCACGCCATCAGGACCAATCAAACCAACCACACATCCTGAGGGGATATCCTGATCCAGTCCATCGATCGCGATCACCTCTTTATAGTTGAGGCGCACCCCCTGAAGTCGGATAACCGGTTGTGATGTTCCGGGCACCATAGGTTATTCAGGCTTTGTTTGCAGGGAAGGATTGATCTTCAGGGATTCTGGCCATTCAGCCTTGTGATCTACTCTCAACCACGCGACCCCTGGGACACCGGTTTTTACTTGTTCCAGATGTTGGCGAAGAAGATCAGGAGATATCTGGGCACGTACGCGAAACATCAGTTTTTGACGTTCACTCGCTGTTTCCACGGTCTTCGGCGTGAATTGAGCCTGACTAGCCACAAAAGAGACTTTTGCTGGGATGATGACGCCTGGTATCGCATCCAGTACAAGACGGACTTCGCTGCCTAGTGCGATCCTGCCAGCCACTGTTTCAGGTACGAAGAAGGTCATAGATACATCAGATAGATCTAACATATTGATGACACGGCCACCTGCACCAAGGACCTCCCCAGGTTGAGCTACTCTGATCTGCACACGTCCATCACGTGGAGCTTTCAATTCGCTATCGGATATCTCGGCAGCTATCCGGCTGATCGTTGCCTTGGCCGCATTAGCGCGCGCCTCTGAACCAGTCCATTGCGCCTTTGCAGCCACTACAGCAGATTCAGCGGCAATGGTCTGAGCTTTTGCTGCGGTTACTGCTGCTTCAGCGCTGCGTGTACGCGCTTTGTCATCGTCCAATTCTTGCAATGATGCTGCACCCTCATGACTCAAGGTCTCTGAGCGAGTCAGACGTCTATGAGCCGCATCGAGCTCAGCTTCGCGTTGGGCTACCTGTGCTTTGACTGCCGCCACATCACTCTCGCGTAGACTGATTTGGGCCTTAGCTGCTGCAATCGCATGCAATGCCTCCTGATGCCCTGCTACTGCCTCTTCATATTGAGCTTGCAAGGTGGTGATCTGCATATTCGCCAATGTTTGGCCAGCCTGAACGAAATCACCCTCTCTTACCATAACCGACTCGACTCGTCCTGGCAGCTTTGTTGAGACATCCACTTCTGTTGCCTCAATACGACCATTCCCGCTAACAAAGCCCTCCATCGATTCACTGGCTTTATACAATGACCAGCCATACCAACCGCCGATGATGGCTAGAACAATGATTGCCAGAATGGTGAGTTGTTTATTTGATGGTGTTGGAAATGCCATAGATTTGACCTTAAGGTGTAGAGGTGGTGATAGGGTCATTTTGACCATTGATTGGGAGGTCTATCGCGCCTCCACCAAGTGCGGTGTATAGCGCGATGTGACTCGACAATAGATTGCGTCGCATCTGAACCAATTGTTGCTGGACCTCCAGCAATTCACGCTGGGCATCTAGAACTTCAAGATAAGTCGCGGCACCGTTGTCATATCTAAGTTGTGCTAATCTGGCTCTAACGGATTGCGCCTCTAGGGATTGGCGTTGAATGGCGATTTGTTCGGTTAGCCATTTTTTTGAAGCCAATGCATCAGATACTTCACGGAATGCAACCTGAATCGTCCGTTCGTATTCAGCTATGGCCATATTGCTACGAACTTGAGCAAGATCAAGGCTAGCCTGCCTGCGCCCCGCATCAAAGATAGGCAGGGATATCGTTGGTACAAAGGACCATGCCCGACTGCCATGGTCGAACAAACCGTCTAGCTCAGAACTAGCGGTACCAAAGCTTCCTACCAATGTGATTCGCGGGAAGAAAGCAGCTCGGGCTGCCCGAATGTTCGCTTGCCTGCTTTTAAGGCGATATTCTGCAGCAACGATGTCTGGACGGACGGCCAGCAGATCAGATGGCAGTCCCACACGTAATGGTGCAAAGACTGCATCATCACGTAATCGGGTGTTGGACATCGGAGATAACTCAATAGGGACACCTATGAGTTGAGATATGGCGTGAGCCTGTATGGCACGAGCCTGTTGCAATTGCGCTCCCAGACTCCGCGCCTGTAACAGAAGCGTTTCGACCTGACTCAATTCCAGTTTGGAAACGGAGCCCACTTCGTTACGGCGCCGAAAGATCCTTGCCGACTCTTCACGGGTAGCGATCGTTTCGCTTGCCAACGCTATCCTCTCGTCGAGTTCGCGGAGTCTTAGATAAGCGTTCGCAACTTCTGAGATAAGGGAGATGCGAGTAGCACGCTGTGCTGCTTCTGTCGCAAGGTACTCCTGAAGGGCTGCATCCTTGAGATTTCGTACTCTTCCCCAAAGATCCAACTCCCATGTATTCAGGCCTACATAAGCCTCATAATCCCCCGTGACCAATGAGCGACCGGTCGGGTTAAGATCACCTGGCAATCGGCTTCGTGCCGCTTGTGCACCTAAGCCGATCGATGGGAATAGTTCCGCACGCTGTATCCCATAAGAAGCTCTTGACTCTTGAACACGTAAGAGTGCTAGACGGAGATCCTTATTGTTGGTGAGCGCTGAATCGATGAGTGAGGTAAGTTGGGAGTCTACAAAATAGTCTCGCCACTGCAAGTCCTTTGCCGAGACGCCATCAGCGTCGTTGAAGGAAACATCCGCAGGCCATGATCTGGTGACCGATAGATCAGGAACTGATGGTTTCTCATGCAACGTGGAGCAGCCTGTAAGAACAGCAGCTAGTGCAACGTAATTAAGAAACCTGCTCATCATAGGCTTATGTACACCATCCATTAATGGATGTGGTTTGCCATTAAGTGACTGTTTCTCCACATCCTGAGTTCGAGATCCATAAAGCTGCATTTGATTCCCAACAGTAAAACTGACGCAATTTAAACGATTAATCTATCGTTAGTGAGTTTCAGTTTATCACAAACGATAGATTAATCGTTATAATCAAAACAAGTATCGCCTAAGAGTCATGTGCGCAAACTTTCCGTGTTAACGTGTACTCCCCATTAGATTTGGAATCCATTGAATGCCTCAGGTTTTAGAGAAATCACATCTTAAAAAGCGTACACGTCTTGCGCCGGAAGTACGTAAGCAGCTGATCCTTGATGCGGCACTGACTGAGTTCAGTGAGCGTGGATATGACGGTGCCAGTACGACATTGATCGCCAAAAGGGCTGGCTTGGCACAGGCGGGTATATATGCGCACTTCAAAAGCAAGGAAGACATATTAGGCGCATTACTTTTTGAGGTACTCATGCCTCGTTGGGCTCCGTGGCTCGATCCAGAGCGACCTTTGGATGAGAAGGCTTTAGACCAATGGATCGATAATACCCATGATTCGATAGCTGATCCCAAATTTCAGGCTGTGATTCGAATCTTGATCTCAGATGGGTTCTGATTCCCGAAAATGATCAAAGAGTGGCACAAAAATGTCATAAGGCCTTATTTCGCGGCACAGCAACAAGCCGCAGACAAGCTAGTCAGTGAAGAGAAGATGCAGTCGAATGTGCTGACAGACGTTTTCCTGATGGCAATATCACCAGTGGTTCATGTCCTCATGATGCATCTGGTTCTTGGCACTGAAGAGGATGGAGCGAAAGAAGAGATTCAGACTTTACGAGAGGCGCATAGAAGGATGTTCAAAGAGTTGATCGGAAGCAGGCTGGCAAATAATGGTTCTGCAAATGACTCCAATGGCGGTAACACCTAGAGCTCGATATGGGTCACTCCGGTAAAGACTGATGTCTATGAGTTCAGTGATCAACAATATCTATGGACACTCTTTGGCATTGAGTGGATTTGTTAGTTTAACCATCGCCATTCTGTTGTTGTTTATTGGTAAAGGTGTCGTCGCCAGAACCGCTTTGATGAGGGAATACGGTATACCAGAGTCTATGGTTGGCGGATTACTTTGTGCGATCCTAGTATGTGTATTGCATTACACGATCAGTTTAGATACCTCTTTTGAACTGGATGCCCGGGATGATCTTCTACTTTATTTCTTTGCGGCACTTGGATTAAGTTCGAATATCCGGCAGCTACCTAGCGGTGGTAAGTATCTTGTGCTGCTGCTTTTTCTATCAACGATCTTCATTATTTTGCAGAATTCCTTGGGAATGATGATGGCATCTTTATTTGGTATGGATCCACATGCCGGATTATTGGTGGGTTCCATCTCTCTTACTGGTGGAGTGGGTACTACGCTTGCATGGGCCCCGCATTTCGAGGGACAACTTGGTATCGATTCTGCAAGTGAGTTAGGAATCGCAGCTAACATGGTCGGTATGGTTTCTGCCTGCTTCATCGGTGGACCGATTGCCAGTTGGTTGATGCGGCGTCATTCGGTCAAACCATCAGCAGATTCAGAACTGGAAGTGGGGAAGCTTTTCAAAAAAGAACTGACTAGCCAGCTCGATTATTACGGAGTGCTGTTAGCTATTTTCTGGCTGAATATCGCTCTTATCTTGGGATCTAGCATCAGTGAATTGATCAAATTGACTGACCTGAATCTTCCAGGATTCGTTGGCTGCTTGATAGCCGGGACATTACTTCGATCTATCGGTGACTTATTGCTTCCTAATGGAGGACGGCTCTGGCGATTCAATGAGATGAAATCTGGAATAGCTTTGATTTCAGACATTAGTCTCGGGTTATTTATCACGATGGCGATCATGGGTCTCCAACTGTGGGAGATTCAGCCTATTCTCGGATTCATAACAGTCACGATGTCATTGCAGATAATACTGACCATACTTTTTACGGTTTTTCTCGTATTCCGGTTAATGGGGCGCGATTATGAAGCAACGGTCGTTTGTTCTGGTTTTGGCGGGATCGCCTTGGGATCCACAGCAACGGCTGTCGCTAACATGACCGCTGTATCTCGCCAATATGGCGCAGCACCTCGCGCCTTCCTGATAGTGCCGTTGGTATGCGGATTCTTTATCGACCTTATCAATGCCCTGATTATTGGTCTTATGTCTGATTGAGTTGGAGGATTTATGAGCAAGACCCTGTCACCTGAACTGTTAGAATCAATGCACGCATACTGGCGTGCTGCAAACTACCTTTCAGTCGGGCAGATATACCTTCAGCGTAACCCGCTACTAAGATCACCGCTCGCATTAGAGCACATAAAACCCCGATTACTGGGGCATTGGGGCACGACACCGGGCCTCAATATGCTGTACGTCCATTTGAATCGCCTGATCAAAAATAATGATCTCAACATGATCTACATCATCGGTCCAGGGCATGGCGGTCCTGGTATCGTCGCTAATACTTATCTCGAAGGCTCCTATACTGAACACTTCCCCGCGATAGAACGTAATACGAATGGGATGGAGCGTCTGTTTAGACAGTTTTCATGGCCATCCGGTATTCCAAGCCATGTTGCACCAGAAACGCCCGGTTCGATACATGAAGGTGGCGAACTGGGCTATTCACTAGCTCATGCATATGGTGCTGCCTTTGATAACCCGGATCTAATCGTGAGTTGTGTGATTGGTGATGGGGAGGCCGAAACAGGTGCATTAGCTACTAGCTGGCACTCCAACAAATTCCTCAATCCTGCCACGGATGGTGCGGTTCTGCCGATATTACATTTGAACGGGTTCAAGATCGCCAACCCCACGATACTCTCGCGTATCAGTCATGATGAACTACGTGATCTCATGCGCGGATATGGTTATGAACCATATTTTGTTGAGGGGGATGAACCGATGTTCGTTCATCAAAAACTCGCAACCACCTTAGATCAGGTACTTATTGAGATTAAAAATATCCAAACCCAAGCGAGAACAAAACCCAAAGGCGCCCCACTGGAAAGGCCGCGTTGGCCGATGATCGTATTCCGTACTCCCAAAGGGTGGACAGGGCCTAAGTTCGTCGATCACAAGCCTTCAGAGGGTACATGGAGATCTCATCAGGTACCGATCTCGGACTTCAAGAATCCTGAACATATTGTGTTGCTGGAGGAGTGGCTTAAAAGCTATAAAGCCGAAGAACTGTTCGATGAGAACGGAAAGTTTCGGGAGGATCTGGCAGCATTAGCTCCTACAGGTCGGCGACGCATGGGTTCAAATCCTCATGCGAATGGTGGCATTTTGACACAGCCACTTTCCTTGCCATCCTTTGCAGATTATGCGCTCGATATCGGCAAACCAGGTAGTTCAAAAGGCGAGGCCACAAGGAATCTGGGTAAATACCTTTCTGCAGTACTCAGTCTTAATCAGCTGAAGCAGAACTTTCGTATTTTTGGCCCCGACGAGACAGCTTCAAATCGATTGGATGGGGTGTTTGAAGTCACAAATAAAAGATGGATGGCTGATACTCAGGAGCAGGACACGAATCTTGATACTGATGGTCGTGTCATGGAAGTGCTCAGTGAGCATCTATGTCAAGGTTGGCTAGAAGGTTATCTGCTTACAGGTAGACATGGTTTCTTTTCCTGTTATGAAGCCTTTATCCATATCATCGACTCCATGTTCAACCAACATGCGAAATGGTTAAAGATCACAAGATCGATTCCATGGCGTAAGCCGATACCTTCTCTGAACTATCTTTTAACCTCACATGTATGGCGTCAGGATCACAATGGTTTTTCACATCAGGACCCCGGTTTTATCGATCACGTTGCGAATAAAAGATCAGAAGTAGTCAGGATATATCTTCCGCCAGATGCGAATACTCTTCTCTCTGTCACCGACCACTGTCTGCGAAGTCAAAATTACATCAATGTCATCGTGGCCGGCAAACAGCCGGAGTGGCAGTGGCTTAGTATCGACGAGGCCGTGAAGCATTGCACAGCTGGTGCCGGTATCTGGCAATGGGCAAGTAATGATGAAGGCGATCCGGATGTAGTGATGGCATGTGCTGGCGATGTTCCTACCGTCGAGGCGCTGGCGGCTGTTACCTTGTTGCGCAGTTATGTACCGGACATCCGTATCAGAGTAGTCAATGTCGTAGACCTCATGGTTCTGCAACCGCGATCTCAACACCCGCATGGTATGGAAGACCATGAGTTCGATGCGATGTTTACTAAGGACAGACCCGTAATCTTTGCCTTTCATGGGTACCCCGCATTGATCCACAAACTCACTTACAAGCGCCATAACCACGAGAATATTCATGTGCGTGGTTATATGGAGGAAGGCACGACAACGACACCATTCGACATGGTCGTCATCAATAATCTGGATAGATATCAACTAGCATTGGATGCTATCAAACGTATTCCTAGATTCAGTTCTCTGGTCGGAGCAGAGACAGCACGTTACTGGACTAAGATGGAGCGACATAAACTGTATGTCAGTGAGCATGGTGAAGATATGCCGGAGGTACAAGAGTGGAAATGGGATCCCAAGATGAATTGATCGTCCTCGCACTGAATGTCGGATCCTCCTCACTGAAGTTTGGCGTCTATAAACTTGTTGGATTCCAACTGGAAAAGCTTCATGGGGAAAGCATCCAAGGTACGGATACTCAGAGTGCGATCGATCATATATTCAAATCGCTTACAGATAAGGATCTACCAAGCCCCGATGTCATTGGTCACCGGATCGTGCACGGAGGCTTGCTTATCCGACGGCACTGTCTGATCGACAGTAATATCATCCGACAATTACAGAAGGCCGCAGACTTTGCGCCTTTGCATAATGAGAAGGCGCTGGCGCTGATACAGGCTGTCATTGATAGATTGCCGACCATTCCTCAGATGGCCTGTCTGGATACGGTGTTTCATGCTGATCTCCCTGATATCAGCCGTAGTCTCCCGATTCCCAGTTCATTGCGCAGTGAAGGTATCAAACGATATGGATTCCATGGTTTGTCGTGTGAATCCATTGTTCAGCAATTGGGCAAGGATCTACCACCCAGAGTGATCGTAGCTCATTTAGGAAATGGCGTCAGTGTGACTGCCATCAAGGATGGTATATCGATTGATACGAGCATGAGTCTTACTCCTAGCGGAGGGGCCATCATGGGCAGTCGTTCAGGAGATATCGACCCAGGAGTATTACTCTACCTTCTACGAAAGAAGGATCTGAGTACGATCGAGTTGGAATATCTGATAGACAAGAGAGCTGGACTACTGGGTATCTCTGGTGTCAGTAGTGACATGCGTGAGTTACATGCTTCTGCGGAGAACAATGAAGATGTATTACTTGCCATACGGATGTTTTGTTATTCGGTCGGCAAGCTTATCGCCAGCATGGCCGTTGCTTTGAAGGGTGCGGATCTGCTCGTGTTTACAGGGGGTATCGGAGAGCATGACCCTGAGGTACGGGAGCGGATCTGTCAGCATCTGGAATGGATGGACATCAGACTGAACCACCGCTTGAATCAGGAAAACAACAGGACGATCAGTGACGATACATCATTGATCGCTATTGAGGTCCTGCCCTCAAAAGAAGAAGATCAGATCGCTCGTCATGCTGCAAGGTTATGTTAAGAATTTAACATTCAGTGAAAGTCCGCCATCGTAACGAAATAGCTTGATTGAAGAGGAAATCTACATGAACCATTCTGAACATAGTCAGCACTCCCATCAGATGTCTCATATTGATTCTAAGAGAGATGGTGTTCGCGATTCACAACACAAGGAGTCGGGCACCATATATACATGCCCTATGCACTCTGAGGTACGTCAGGATTTTCCTGGGGTTTGCCCAAAATGCGGCATGACGCTGGAACCTGTGATCCCAGAATTGGAGCAGGAGGACAATACGGAGTTAGTCACATTTTCTCAGCGGTTTTGGTGGACACTGCCGTTGACAATGATTGTGACAACGTTAGCTATGTTCGGTCATCAACTTAATTTAATGGATGCTATCACTCAAACATGGATAGAGTTCATTCTTAGCCTGCCCATCGTATTGTGGGCTGGTTGGCCATTTTTATATCGTGGTGCCCTATCTATCATTAATCGTAGTCCCAACATGTGGACATTAATCGGATTAGGCACCGCTGCTGCTTTTATCTACAGTACGATTGCAACGATTATTCCAGAAGTATTCCCTAGCTCCTTCTATTCGATGGGGCGTGTATCGGTTTATTTTGAAGCCGCGTCGGTAATTATCTCACTTACGTTATTGGGCCAAATGTTGGAACTTAAGGCGCGCTCTCAAACTTCCGCAGCCATTAAATCATTATTGGGGCTTTCCCCTAAAACCGCGAAAAAGATAAATGCTGATGGGACAGAACATGAGGTAGATTTGTCTCATGTCCATGTTGGAGATATGTTACGCGTAAGACCCGGTGAGAAAGTGCCTGTAGATGGTATGGTACTTTCAGGCAGTAGCTCGATTGACGAATCCATGCTGACTGGTGAGCCTATGCCAATATCCAAGCATGTAGGCGATAAGGTGATTGGCGCCACACTGAATACTAGCGGGACTTTGGTTATCCGCTCGGAAAGAGTGGGGGCAGAAACCATGCTCTCGCAGATCGTACAGATGGTTGCACAAGCACAGCGCTCCAAAGCACCAATGCAGAGGTTAGCTGACATAGTTGCCGGATATTTCGTTGCCATGGTTGTGTGCATCTCGCTAGCGACTTTGCTTGTTTGGGGGCTCTTAGGGCCCGAGCCAAGCTGGGTTTATGGTCTGATCAATGCTGTTGCAGTTCTGATTATTGCTTGTCCATGTGCGCTCGGTCTTGCTACACCTATGTCTATCATGGTGGCTACTGGTCGTGGTGCGACAAGTGGTGTGCTATTCCGAGATGCTGCTGCTATAGAGAATATGCGCAAAGTCACAACTCTAATAGTAGATAAGACTGGCACCCTGACTGAAGGGAAACCTCGCTTTAACTTAGCACTACCCATAGATGGCTACAGTGCAGAGAAGGTTCTGCTCTATGCGGCAAGTTTGGATCAAGGTAGTGAGCATCCATTGGCAGATGCTATCGTTGCTGAGGCTAGACGACAGTCACTTACCTTACTAACTCTAGAAGATTTTGAGTCAGGCTCAGGCATTGGTGTGAAGGGAAAGATTAATGGCCAATCCGTCGCATTAGGTAATACTGCATTAATGCAAATGCTTGGCGTAGAAACATCTGCCCTAACAAGTAATTCAGAAGCATTGAGACTAGAGGGTGCAAGTGTGATGTATCTCGCTATTGATCTACAACTTGCAGGACTCATTGCCGTTTCTGATCCTATTAAACCCAGCACAGTCGAGGCTCTTACTGCGCTTAAGAAATCTGGTATTCGTGTCGTGATGGCTACTGGTGATGGAATCACTACAGCCAAATCAGTTGCGAATAAACTGGGCATTAAGGAGTTTTATGGTGAAGTGAGACCTGAAGACAAATTGAAACTTGTCACTAGTCTTCAGCTAGAGGGGCAGGTGGTTGCGATGGCAGGAGATGGTATCAATGATGCTCCGGCACTTGCCAAAGCAGATGTAGGCATTGCCATGGGTACTGGAACGGATGTCGCCATGAATAGCGCCCAGATCACTTTGGTAAAAGGTGATTTGAGAGGCATTAATGAGGCCAGATCTTTATCCGAAAGCACAATCAATAATATGAAACAAAATCTTCTTTTTGCTTTTCTCTATAATGCACTTGGAGTTCCTCTTGCAGCAGGGTTGCTCTACCCATTTACGGGTTGGTTGCTTTCGCCAATGATAGCTGCATTGGCAATGAGCCTTAGCTCTGCTTCCGTGATTGCCAATGCATTGAGGTTAAAACAATTTTGATCTTTTCATACAAGGTTAAAAGTAATATCGAAGGATCTCATCAGGACTTATAGTGTCCTTCACTTTATGAAAAATCTCCGTCAAATTTGATGGTTTTAACATGCAAAGTGGTATCGAGGTCGGCAATTATTTAAACTTCTCTGAATAGAATTGTTTAAGAGATAGCTATATAATAAATCAAGGTCACAATCTTTTCGTCCCGCACCCGGTCAGCAGAGTCGGTAAATGCCGTGTAAAGTTGTGGCCTTTATTACGTCTTGAGTTTATTAGCGGGATTTCCTGAATCAAATTAAGCACTATTAGTTACAGAAAATAGTGCTCACATACACCTGTGTACAAAGCATCTACATTGATAAAGATGAAATCTTTAGTAGGTGTTTTCTCATACTCTTTGATTACTAATACGAAGATATTTACCCCACCAGTTGCCATCGGCTCGGTTGTGATGACTTTGAATGCATCATCTCGACTGCCTGGGTCTACAACGTTGGGTTGATTAGTGAAAGCATTCTTAAGGGCGCCGTCCATGATGCCCGTTGTGCGCTGCACGGTAAATTTCTGACCCACATGCAGATCGCCAGCAAACTCTTGATCAGACCGTTTTAACTGAAAGGCAGATGGTTCTTTCTCTATCGTGCAGACATAATCTGCAGATCGACCATATGCCACAGAAGAAACTAAAAATATTACAAACCCAACACCTGCCCAGACATTTTTCATAATGGCCTCCATCTCAGGTTGAAGCATGTAGATATTAAATTTAGGTTAACACTCCAATTGATAAGGCTTAAGTACCACGATCCAACTATATTACCTTTTGAGTAATTTGATTTAAGCCAGTTATTGCTATCTACGATCTAACTTTATTTTTTACTAGTAAATTTCGAGCACGAAGAATCAAAGACTTACGGAAGTTTCACGATTCAACTTTATTACCATTACACAAGAGGCACACCGCGTCGCGGTGTGCCTCCTATGTAGTTTGATGTCGTGGGCAGTGCCAGCATATGCCCACAACATCAAATTGAGGAGGCAGCGATGTCGCAAGCACAACAACGAGATTCGATACAGGCCGCGCAGGCGAGCGAGCCGCTATTGCAATTAGACGATATTGAAGTGATCTATGAAAAGGTCATTTTTGCTATCAAGCATATATCACTGCAAGTCGGGCCGCAGTCTATCGTGGCGTTACTCGGCGCCAATGGGGCGGGCAAAAGCACCATT
Source organism: Methylophilus sp. 14 (assembly GCF_015354345.1). Lineage (GTDB taxonomy): Bacteria > Pseudomonadota > Gammaproteobacteria > Burkholderiales > Methylophilaceae > Methylophilus. Next base: position 180,351 of record NZ_JADKYS010000004.1, read on the forward strand.
TTAAAAGCAATTTCTGGCCTGGCACCGGCGCAACGCGGTGAAGTCGTACAAGGGCGGATTACATATGCCGGGCAGGATATTACGCGGGCCACGCCTGGCCAGTTGGTCGCACAAGGCCTGGTGCAGGTGCTGGAGGGCCGGCATTGTTTCGGCCATTTAACTGTAGAAGAAAACCTGCTCACCGGCGCGTTTATCCGCCGCCCGTCCAGCAAGGCCCTGGCCCACAGTCTGGAGAAGGTGTATGTCTTTTTTCCACGGCTTAAATTGCTACGCAAAAACTTTGCAGGCTACACCTCAGGCGGTGAGCAGCAAATGGTCGCCATCGGCCGCGCCTTAATGGCTGATCCTCAACTGATTTTGCTCGATGAGCCTTCCATGGGCCTGGCGCCGCAGATTGTGGAAGAAATTTTTGAAATTGTGCATCAGCTACAACAAACACAGGGCCTGAGTTTTTTGCTGGCTGAACAGAATGCCACTGTCGCTTTGCGCTACGCCAACTTCGCCTATGTGCTCGAAAGCGGGCATATCACCCACCACGGCGACGCTCGCACCATTGCCAGCAGCCACGCCTTGAGCGATGCTTATTTGGGTGGCCGTTAATGCATGACCCATTCAGGTAGTTACAATTTAGCAATAAATTCTGTAACATATTTGTTGCAATTATATAAAACTAACTGTAAACACTTTGGGAGCTTGCGATGCTAAAACAACTTGCTGGTGCTTTTTCATTTATTGCAATCACGTCCTTCATGACGCCGGTGGCCATGGCTTATGACTTTGATGGTAGCGCATTGAGTAGTCCGGACTCTGTGGACTATTCATTTAATGCTGCTGCGACGGCTGCAACCGTTTCATTTGACCTGTTTGGCTACAACACGCTGGATGGGTTTCCAGATAATAATTATGAAGATTACTTCACCCTGTCAGTGAATGGCAGCGCCGTGTTTTCTGCCAGCTTTAATTTGGGAGGTGATGGTGGCGCGATTACCGTGACACAAGGTGATTCGAGTTACGTTTCGAATTATGTGTATAACGGTTTTAATAATGGTGGCTCGCTGACTATTACCTTGCCTGTGACATTGGTATTAGGTAGCAACAACCTGACTTTCAGCTACGCCAGTGCCATTCCGCAAGGCTTGGGCGATGAGGGTTGGGGTGTTAAAAACCTGTCCGTGACCACTGTACCTGAGCCGGAGTCGTATGGCTTGTTGATGGCTGGTTTAGGCCTGGTTGGATTTGCCGCCAGAAGAAAAACCAGCAAATAAGCTAGATTTATCAGCAATAAAAAAACGGCCTGTATGGCCGTTTTTTTATTGCTATATTCCCTTAGAAAAAGTGCGCCACATGGAAAATCGCTTTAATGCCGTCAATATCAGGCAAATTGTTGCGATTTTCTCTAAAGTAGAACACATCAATACGTTTGTTGCTGTCGCCGTCAATTAAATAGCCTACGCCGACATCAATGCGTTTGCGGTCTAAGCCGGTAGTGTCATTGTTAAATTCCTGGTAAATCACTTTAGGCTGGAATTTGCCGATGCCTACTTTGTCGGCAAAGGTGTAACTGCCGTTGACGAAAAAGCCTTTGGCTTCCGGCAACACGGTGTCGCCGGTGTTGTCATTGTCGTAGTTGTAATAAGATGCTTCAGCCCCCAGCACCGCGCCGTTGCTCAGTGGTTTTTCCAGACGTGCATCCAGGTTCCAGTATTTGGAATCGCCTTTATTCAAAATAGTACCGGTGCCATCTTTCTGGTAGCGATAAGAGCCGCCGACCGACAAAATAGATTTTTTGCCATCGTAGCTGGATAAGTTGTAAAAGCCTGGCTCGGTATCCCAAAAGTTGTATTGCAAGCGGGTGGCGTAAGACAGATTATCGGCCTGGTTGGAGCCGCCCTGGCGACCATTGGTGGCTGATAAGTAGTATTTAAACGCACTGCTGCTATCGGCCCCAAAAAAGACGGCGCCGTTGTCACGGCCAGCAAACTGGTAAGAGCCTTGCTCGGCAATCGGGAAGTCAAAGGTGGTTGAATACAGCGGCGCGGCAGCAGAGGCGCGGCTGGCGGCGGGCAAGAAGCGGCCTATCCAAACGTTGGCGTAGTTGTTGAGTTCAAGCCCTAAGTGACCATCTAGCAACTCTACTTTGTCGTCTGCGGTATTACGCGCAAAGTTAAATTCAAATGAGACGTTTTCGTGCAGTTTACCGTTGGTATACAAACGCGCTTCTTCAACTTCAAAATCATTCGAGCGGTCTTTGCCATTGGGCGCGGCGTCTTTGATTGAGCTGAAACTAATGCGGGAAGCAATGCCAATGTTAATAAACTGGTTATCGTTGCGCTGTATGGTGGCTTCGGCAAAGGCCTGGCTGCTGAGCAGCGCCAGGCTGGTTAATAAAGAAATACGATGCAGGCTGTGCGGGGTAGATTTGTTTTTCATGTATTCACTCTGTAATTAGTAATGGATATCAGTCGTCCTCATCGCGCGCAGGCGTGATGAGGTCACGTTCCAAGCTGTCTTATTGCAGAATGTGTGCCACAAAAATAAGTGATATAAATCAATGTGTTGGATAAATTTTCACATAGGTCCCATGCTGGCTTATCCGCAGGGTGCTGGTCGCCTGCCTTGCAATCAGCATGTGCGCTGTCAGGCGTTTGATAGTTATATTTATTAACATAAATTGACATTTAATTTGCCGGCCCTCTATAATCTGCCGGTTTGTTAATAAAAATTATCTAAAATTACCGGGTGTAATCGCCGTCACTGGTGTCTATTGTCATGGCCAATCAGCCTTTATTCCGTCACGCTGCGCTCAATGCACAAAAAAACCATTGGCTGGGCACTATCCTACTGGTGCGTCCAGTCAGTTACCTGTTCCTCACGGCCCTGGCCGTCGTCTTTGCGTTAATCGTCGGGCTGTTTATGGCCTGTGCCACCTATACCAAGCGTAGTACGGTCATGGGGCAACTGGTGCCGGAAACCGGCTTGCTGAAAGTGTATGCGCCGCAATTGGGTCTGGTGGTTGAAAAAAAGGTGCAGGAGGGGCAGCAGGTCAAACAAGGTGATGTGCTGTTTGTACTGTCCAGTGAGCGCTATTCCGATGGGCAGGGCTCGGTACAGGCCTCTATCAGTGCGCAGCACGCCCAGCAACGACAATCGCTGCGTGATGAAATCGTCAAGACCAGGGCGCAGCAGCATGATGAGCAACAAGCCTTGCAGTCACGTTTGTTGGGGATTCAGGAGGAGTTGACCCGGCTGCAGGCGCAATACAGCGCGCAGCAAACCCGCGTCAAGCTCAGCGAAGAGGCCTATCAACGCTATCAGGGCCTGCTAGAAAAAAACTATATTTCGCGCGAGCAAACCCAGCAAAAACAAGAGGACTGGATAGAGCAGTCTTCGCGTCTCGAAGCGATTTCGCGTGAGCAGGTACGCATGCAGCGTGATCTAGTGGCCAGGCAGGACGAGTTGTCCAGCGTGCGCGCTAAACATCAAAACCAGATTGCGCAGCTGGAGCGCAGTGTGTCCAGCGTCAATCAACAACTGACCGAAAGCGAAGCCAAACGGCGCCTGGTGGTGCGTGCGCCTGCCTCCGGCACGGCCACCGCCGTCGTGGCCAATGTCGGTACGGCGGTGGAAGGCAGTCGGCCGCTGGTGAGTATTGTGCCGCGTGGGGCCAGGCTGGAGGCCCATTTGTTCGCGCCCAGCCGTGCTGTTGGCTTTGTGCGCCCTGGCGTACCGGTGCGGTTACGTTACCAGGCCTATCCCTACCAGAAGTTTGGCCAGGCCACGGGGCGAGTGGTGTCGGTGTCGAGAACCGCGTTGCCCGCCAGCGAAATTTTTACCATGGGCAATCTCTCCGGCAATAATCAAAGCGGCGAGCCTTATTACCGGATTTCAGTCGTGTTAGATCAGCAAACCATCCTGGCGTATGGCGTCAAGCAGCCATTGCAGACCGGCATGTTGCTCGATGCCGACATCATGCTTGAGCGCAGGCGGCTGTATGAGTGGGTGCTGGAGCCGTTGATTAGTTTGACCGGCAAGCTGTAGTCATGCAAATGAAAGTGAGTCATGTCTTTTCTTAATCAATTGTCTTTCGGCCTGGGGCGCACGCTGCCCATTGCGCTGCAAACCGAGGCCAGCGAGTGCGGGCTGGCTTGTTTGGTCATGGTGTCCAATTACCATGGCTTTCGCACCGATCTGGCGACCATGCGTCGCTTGTTTCTGATTTCAATCAAGGGCACCACGCTCAGTCATTTGATGGGTATGGCGCAGGCGGTGGGTTTTACCACGCGCCCGGTGAAGCTGGAGCTTGAAGACCTCAAGGACTTACGCCGCCCGTGCATTCTGCACTGGAATTTCAACCATTTTGTGGTGTTGAAAGAGGTGGGCGCGCGCCATGCCGTGATTCATGACCCGGCCATGGGCATCCGTAAACTGAGTTTTGAAGAAGTGTCGGCCGCCTTTACCGGCGTGGCGTTGGAGTTGTGGCCTAACCCTGGCTTTAAGCAGGTGACCTTTAAGCAAAGCGTGAAATTACGCGACATGATGGGGCATGTCACCGGCCTCTATCGCTCCATGGGCCAGGTGTTGCTGTTAGCACTGGCGCTGGAGGTGTTTGCGCTGGTGTCGCCGTTTTATATGCAATGGGTGGTCGACCATGTGCTGGTGTCGGCAGACCGGGATTTACTAACGACGCTGGCGCTTGGCTTTGGCTTGCTGGTGTTCATGCAGCAAGCCATTAGTACCGTACGCGCCTGGGTCATCATGCATATGTCGACCACGCTCAATGTGCAGTGGCGTGCCAATTTATTTGCCCATTTGATCCGCTTGCCAGTCGATTTTTTTGAAAAGCGGCATCTGGGCGATGTGGTGTCCCGGTTTGGTGCCATCGACCAGATTCAACATACGCTGACCAGCACCTTTGTCGAAGCCATCTTGGATGGTGTGCTGACGGTGGCGACCTTGGCCATGATGTTTTTATATAGCCCGACCATGGCCTGGATTGCGATTGGTGCCATGCTGTTATATGGATTGGGCCGCTGGGCCTGGTTTAGGCCTTTGCGCAATGCCACCGAAGAGCAAATCGTGCATGCCGCCAAACAGCAAACCCACTTTATTGAAACCGTACGCGGTGTGCGTGCACTTAAATTATTTCAACGCTTAGATGAACGCCGGAATAGCTGGCTAGGCTTGTTTGTCGAGCAAGTGAATGCTGACTTACGCACGCAAAAATTGCAGGTGATGTATCGCCTGCTGAATGGCCTGTTATTTGGTGTAGAGCGCATCCTTATCGTCTGGCTAGGTGCCAAACTGGTGATGGATGGTGCATTCACCATCGGCGTATTGCTGGCTTTTATCGCCTATAAAGACCAGTTTGTGTCGCGCGTCAGTGGCTTGATTGATCGGCTGGTGGAGATGCGCATGCTGCATTTGCAAGGCGAGCGCCTGGCCGATATTGCGCTGGCCGAGCAAGAGCCTGAAGTCGTGGATACCATGAGCAAGCAGGAGCTTGAAAAGCTGCCAGCCAATATTGTGATTCAAGGCCTGCGATACCGCTATGCCGATGGCGAGCCCTGGGTGCTGGATGGTATTGACCTGGAGATTGCCGCTGGCGAGTCGGTGGCCATTGTCGGCCCTTCTGGTTGTGGTAAATCGACCCTGATGAATGTCATGCTTGGCCTGCGGCCTTTTAAAGAGGGGCAAGTGTTGGTAGGCGGGCAGCCGTTATCCAAGCTGGGTTTGTCGCATTTGCGCAATATGGTCGGCACGGTGATGCAGGACGACGCGTTATTTGCTGGCTCGATTGCCGACAATATTGCGTTTTTTGACCAGCAGGTTGAGATGGCGTGGGTGGAAGAGTGCGCGCGCAAAGCCGCGGTATACGACGACATTGCAGCCATGCCGATGGGCTTTAATACGCTGATTGGCGATATGGGCGCGGCGCTGTCTGGCGGCCAAAAGCAACGTATTCTGCTGGCGCGCGCTTTGTATAAAAAGCCAAAAATCCTCTTCCTCGACGAAGCCACCAGTCACCTTGATGTGGCTCGCGAAGCCATAGTGAACGAGGCGATACAGGCGCTGGATATGACGCGGGTGATTATCGCGCATCGGCCTGAGACTATTGCCTCGGCCAAGCGCGTCATCGTGATGGCGGCGGGCAAAGTGCATATGACGGCGGTGGCAGGCGCATGAGCGTATCCTGGCGCCAAATTGTGCCCCTATGCTGTGCCTTGAGTGGCGCGTTGCCAATCAACACCCTCGCGTTGCAATTGACGGACTTTACCGAGTTTCAGGGCCGCGTCGCTGGTAGCCCGGCTAAAGAAATGCTAACGCCAGCGGCTGACTCTGAATTGGCCCCCTGCGCTGCAGGTTTGCCGCAGCGGCCGCTGACGCTGCTTGATGTGGTGGAGCAGGCCTTATGTAACAGCCCGCGCAGCACGGAGGCCTGGTCTGTTGCCAAAGCGCAGGCAGCACAAGTGGCCGTGCAAAAATCCAATTATTTACCGCGGGTCAACGTCACGGCAGGGGCAGCCAAAGTCAGAAACCATGTCGAAAATTCCTTGTTTTCTTCGCTGGACCAGGACAATAACATTACCAACCGCACCGCCAATCTGCGTCTGAGCTGGTTGCTGGCTGACTTGGGGCAGCGCTCTGCCAAGTTGGGGCAAGCGCAGGCTTTATTAAGTGCCGCCAATGCGGCACACGATGCGACCTTGCAAGAGGTGTTTATCAACGCTGCCCAGGCGTATTTTGACAACCTGACCACGCAGGCCACCTTGACCGCTTTTGAAGATGCCGAGTCGTTGGCCAAGGAGAGCCTGGCGGCAGCGACCGCCAAGTTTCAGGCCGGTGTCGGTTTACTCACCGACCAGTTGCAGGCGCAAACCGCTTATGCACAAGCGCGGTTGGACAGAATCAAAGCCGAAGGTGAGCTAAAGAATGCACATGGGACATTGTCGGCGGCCATGGGGTTGATGGCCAACACGCCGTTTCAATTGTTAAAACGCAGCCAGTCGCTCGATCAGGGCGATTTTGTTCATCGGGTGGATGTGCTGATTCAGCAGGCCATGGAGTCGCATCCGGTGATTGTTGCTGCCAAAGCCAAAGTGCTTGCTGCCGAAGAAAACATCAAGGCCGTGCGCGCAGAAGGGTTGCCTACCTTAAATCTCAACACTGAGCTGAGTCGCTCAGACCAGATGGGTTATCAGCAACTGGCCAATTTTCCGGCCAGTAACGTCTACTCGACCTCGGTCAACATAGGCTTGCAACTGAATCTGCCCTTGTTTGAAGGGTTCTCGCGCAGCTATCAGGTGCAGTCCGCCGAAGCCGAGCGTCAAACGCGTGTGGCTGAACTCAATCGCGCCTTGCAGCAAGTGTCGCTAGAGGTCTGGAAAAGCTATCACGCGTTGATGTCTGAGCGCGAGAATCTGCGTGCAACCGATGAGCTGACGCGGCATGCGCAAGAGGCATTTAATGTGGCGCAGGGCCGCTATCAGGCAGGGGTTGGCAATATGATTGAGTTGCTGGGCGCGCAGAATGCTCTATCCGGCGCCAGGCAGCAGCATATCAAGTCGCTGGCAGCGTTGCGTGCGGCCCGATTGAAGCTATCCGCCAATATGGGCAATGTGGGGTTGTGGGCGATTGTCGAGCCCTGAAAAATTTATAATTAACTTGTTTACGCAATTGTTAATTTTAGTTAATATTGTTTTGTTGTGGTAACGTAGTGGTGCCGCAGCAACATTGTTCTTGAATCTAGATTATGGTGCGTGCTGATAAGCGGTGCAATCGTCAAGGGCTGCATGGTTTGAAGTCGTACTTTCAACACTTAAATGAGGAGAATTAAATGGCAATTCAAAGCTTGAAAAAAGTCGAAGTTGAAGCAGTTTCTGGTGGTGCAGCGTTGAACTTGGGTGGTTTGCTCGGCGGCATCCCATTATTAGGCGGTTTGCTGGGTGGCGTGACTGGCACGACCGGTGGTTTAGTGAATGGTCTGGTAGGTACTTTATCTGCTATTCCATTAGTTGGCCCTTTATTAGGTACCGTGCTTGGTTTGGTTGGCGGTTTGGTCAGCCTGTAAAAAATTCGGTTTCCCCTCCGATGAACTTGCCCTGCGTTGCAGGGCTTTTTTTGGCCTGCTTTGAAGCGGTTATTTCTTAGTTTCAACAGGTTTGCAGTTTTTAAGATGTAAATGGTCGCTGTCATCCAGCGTGGTTTGCTCACCGTTTAGGCGCAAATCCATGGTGCCGTAGTGATAAAGCTGCTTATCGCTCGCATCTCTCGCCAGGCCAATTTCATGGTCAGGCAACATGACCCAGGCTTCGTCGCCATTAGCGGATAGTTTCAGGCCAAAAGACTGATAGTTATCGCATTGGTAATGAACGGCTTCTTTACCGTAACGGGGTACTTCCTTGGAGCCTTTGTCAAACATGCTGGGAAACTCAAAGCTGGCACAGCCAATCAACAGGGCGGAAGCGACGGCGATCATCAAATGCTGATAAGTATTTTTCATTGTGTGTATCTTGTACTAAATAATAGGCGATAAAGAAATATGCAGCGTATTGTGCCAGTCATGCCTGACAGACTCAATCGTTTTGGTCGTGTGGCTGGTAAGCGGCGCGTTGCAGGCGGTCTCGTAGTGCGTCCCATGCTGGGGTGGCGGGCGGTGACTCAATCAGTATGACATCCGCCTGTGCGGCGTCCAGCGTGTGTAGGGCGGCGTAGAGTTGTTCTGCTGCCAGCGCAGGGTCATTTGGCAGGTAAACATCTTTAGTGGTGATCTGTTCGGCATCGCCAAACAGCAGCGCAGCGGCGGCTGGCCTGGTTTGGGCGTAGCGCAACATGGCGGAGGTTGACGTAAATAACAGGCAGGGCGTGCGTGGTGAGTAGTGCAGCAAATGTTGCCCAGGGACCTTGGGCGTTTGCGTCGCTTGTTGTGTTGCCGACTTACCCGCAATCGTTGCAATCGCTGCAGCCTCTATCATGCCTGGGCGCAGTAATTGCCATTCATCACCGTGCACACTGACAATGGTTGATTCTATGCCAACCTGGCAGGGCCCACCTTCCAATATAGGAATATCATCACCCAGGCCAGACGCCACATGTTCGGCGGTGGTGGGGCTTAGTTGTGTATATTTATTGGCAGAAGGCGCAGCGAGTCCCAGGCCACTGTCGTTCAACAAGGCCAGCGTCACAGGGTGGGCAGGCACGCGCAATGCCACCGTTGGTTCGCCAGCGCGTACAATCTGCGACACCTCGGCACGCGCTGGCAATACCAATGTCAGCGGTCCTGGCCAGAATGCCTGTGCCAGTTGTTGCGCCAATGGCGGAAACTCGCTTGCCCACTCCGTTACTTTCGCCGCGCTGGCAATATGCACAATCAGCGGATTGTTGGCCGGGCGCTGTTTTGTCGCATATATTTTGGCAATCGCCGATTCATTGCGCGCGTCGGCGGCCAACCCATATACGGTTTCTGTCGGGATGGCGACCACGTCACCACGCTGCAACAATTCAATTGCCTCTGCCGGGCTGATACGCATTATCTACTCTGCATTGATAAAAATTCTATTTTACTATCGAAAACCATGCGTACTAAAGCATGGCTTCCTATAAAATGCGCGCTTCAATATAAGGAGCACCAATATGCAAATTCAAGTTCAACACAATCCTGCCGAAACACAATTAAAGACGCTCGGTGTTGCCAAGTGGCCTACCTGGCAAAAAGAAGTGTCTGTGTTTGACTGGATATTTCATGAACAAGAGCAGGCATATATATTAGAAGGCGAATGTGTGGTCACCCCGTTAGGTGGCGTACCTGTAAGTTTTGGCAAGGGCGACTTTGTTGTATTTCCCGCGGGCCTTAAAGTCAGCTGGGAAGTGAAGCAGCCTTTGCATAAGCATTATCATCTGGATGGCAATGTTTTCACGCAAACATGGTTGCGAGTCAAAGCAGCTTTCAAGAAATAATCATCAATTTGTAACAAAAGTGTAAGAGTGCTGATTTGGGCTTGACCACAAAGCTCAGCGCTGTAAAATGCGCGGCTTCCTTAAACGAAACGATATGTTGAGTGAGAGGAAATGTGGTTAAGCAGGGCGAGTTAATGGTGGTTTAAAATTAAGTTTTAAATTGCTGTTGACGAAGTAAAAAACCTCTGTATAATGCGCACCTCGTTACGAAATAACGGTAACGAAAACAGCGAAAAAGCTGATGTTCTTTAAAA
>NZ_JADKYS010000005.1 GCF_015354345.1 Methylophilus sp. 14
GTGACCGCTTGTTTTGGTGAGCAACGCAGGAATCAAGCGGAAGCTAGGGTGCATTTCTTTTGGTTACTTATTCTTTGTGCAAGCAAAGAAAAGTAACTCGCTATAAAAGCGAAAAGCAACAGCACAAACAACCACAACCGCGTGGGCAAAAATGCCCACCCTACAACGACCAATCTAAAGAACAACCTTTTATGGCTATCTCACCCTGCCTGGATTCCGGCCTACGCCGGAATGACGAGGAAAGCCGCAAGACACGATATAAGCAAACCATCCGCGTGTGCACCTACGACCACCGTACGACGACTTCTTTAGTTACTTTCTGGGGGCAAACACCAGACTAAAGGCGACAGAAGTTAGGCGACCATCTCCAAAACTACGCAAACGAACGCACCAACTTGGTGCACCCAAAACTGACAGCCAGCTTACAAATGGCGCTTTTCTTCGAACTAGGCTTGATTGCGTCTTGTCATTCGCTATGTAAAAGCGTTTAATGTAAGCAATGTAAAGAGCATTTACGATAATATATTTTATGGCTGTGCCGATATTGACCGATCAGCCATCTCACTTTGAATAATGACTGCGCCTCTGGCGATATAACGCACACACCACTACAGAATTGACGTTTTATTTCCGTTAACTGACTTATGCATAAACATCTGAACACCGCCGCGTTGCAGCTCAGACTGTGGGTCGTCACAGTGCTGCTGGCTGTGCTCGGCTTTGCATTGGTCGCTGAGTTCTCTGATCACTCCAGCTACAGTGACGACACGGTGCGTGTACGCGTGGCCGAAGTGGTCGAATACTCCAGTGATGGCGAAACACCTTTCAGTTCTCTTACCCCCCTGATTTCCCCTCCCGCAAGCATGACTGTTGCTTGTGTGGTGCTGTTTGCATTGCTGGCCCTGCCTCGCCGCCGCGTGACCCCACGCCCGGTGTTTGTCCGTCACCTGCATTCGCGCGCACCGCCCGTCTAGCCCAGGTGTCATTCGCGTTTGCGCCCTGCAATACGCCGCTGATCGCCGCTCTCTCCTCGTTGTTACCAGTATCTCCCCCAACGTCCACGCAGGACGGAGCCTAGGCTAGCGGTTGTGGTTTGCAACAAGAAAGGATAGTCTGACAATCAAGAGCGGCCCGCTGCAGTCAAGCCTTCGCCAACCACCTGTTTTTGCAAGTATTTCTCTTCATTTTTTAAGATAAGAACACATTATGATTAAACAGAACTTAATCGTTTTAGGCTTGCTTGGCTCTCTGCTCAGCGCTTGTCATCAGGAAGAGGCGCACGAAGAAGCGCCACCAAAACTCGAAGTCACCACGCCATGGCACAAAGACACCATGATCACCAAGGAATATGTCTGCCAGATTCATGCCATCCAGCATATTGAATTACGTGCGCTGGAGCGTGGTTACTTGCAGGACGTGTATGCTGGCGAGGGCCAGGTGGTCAAACAGGGTCAGCCCATGTTCAAGATCATGCCTAACGTTTACCAGGTCGATTTATTAAAAGCACAGGCCGAAGCCAAAACCGTGCAAATCGAATATGAAAACACCAAGGCGCTGGCTGAGAAAAAAATTGTCTCGCAAAACGAATTGGCGCTGGGCAAAGCCAAACTGGACAAAGCCAATGCCGAAGTGCAACTGGCACAAACCCACCTCAACTTTACCAATATCAACGCGCCGTTTACCGGCATTATGGACCATCTGCTGGTGCGTAAAGGCAGCTTGCTCGACGAAGGCGATTTGCTGACTACGCTGTCTGACAACAGCCGCATGTGGGTGTATTTCAACGTGCCCGAAGCCGAATACCTGGACTTTAAAATTCATCAGAAAAACGAGAAGGGCGTGCCGGTCAAACTGCGCATGGCTAACGGTGCCTTGTTTGACCAGGCCGGTGCCATTGAAACGGTTGAAGCCGACTTTGACAACAAAACCGGCAACATCGAGTTTCGGGCTGACTTCCCTAACCCGCACAGCTTGCTGCGCCATGGCGAAACCGGCACCATTTTGCTAGACGTACCTTACCCTAACGCCATGCTGATCCCGCAAAAAGCCACCTTTGAAGTGCTGGATAAAACCTTTGTTTATGTGGTGAATAAAGACAAAAAAATCGAGCAACGCATGATTCAAATCGCTGCCGAACTGCCGCATTTGTTTATCGTGAAATCTGGCCTCAAAGACACCGACACGGTGCTGCTGGAAGGCCTGCGCCGCGTGAGAAACGGTCAAAAAATCGACACCGATTACCGAGCACCTGAAAAAGTCGTTCCCGAGCTGGAACTGTACGCAGAATAACCCTTAAGGTGAAAAAAACATGTTAAACATCTTCCTCAGACGACCGGTGATGGCGATTGTGCTATCGCTGGTGATGATTTTCCTTGGGTTTCTGTCGATCAAAACCCTGCCGATTTCACAGTTTCCTGAAATTGCGCCGCCACGCGTCATTGTCACACTGGCATTTCCAGGCTCCAGTGCCGACGTGCTGGTGCAGTCATCACTGATTTCTATCGAGCGCGCCATCAACGGTGTGCCAGGCATGAAATACATTGTGTCTGACGCTACCAGTGCCGGTGAAGCGACGATACAGGTCATTTTTGACCTCGGCGTAGACCCCAACGCGGCCATGGTGCTGGTGAAAACCAGGCTGGATCAGGTCATGAGCAAACTCCCCCCCTTGGTACAGTTAGAGGGGGTGATTGTGAACACGGTACAACCGAGCATGCTGATGTATGTGAACTTGTACAGTAAAGATAAAAACGCCGACGAGAAGTTTTTGTTTAACTACGTCAACGTCAGCGTGATTCCTGAAATTCAGCGTGTACACGGCATTGCGCAGGCACAAAACCTGGGTAGCCGCCAGTTTGCCATGCGGATCTGGCTCAACCCTGAGCGTATGCGTGCTTACAAGGTGTCCAGTAAAGAAGTCATGGATGCGATCAGCAGCCAGAGTGTGATCGGCCGCCCAGGTCGGTTAGGCCAGAGCTCAGGGATTTACGCGCAATCCAAAGAATATGTACTGGTCTACAAAGGCCGCTACAACAAGCCTGAAGAGTACGGCAACATTATTATCCGCGCTGATTCCAACGGCGAAATCTTGCACCTGAGAGACATTGCCAAAATTGAGTTAGGCAGTGAGTTTTTTGATATTTACTCCAACAAAGACGGCTACCCATCGGCCGCGATTGTGCTCAAGCAAAACTACGGCACCAACGCCAGCGAGGTGATTGCTGACGTAAAAACCAAAATGGAAGAGCTGAAGCAAAGCTTTCCGGCAGGCATGGACTATGAAATCAATTACGACGTCTCCAAGTTCCTCGATGCCTCGATTGAAAAAGTGATCCATACGCTGGCAGAAGCCTTTATCCTGGTGGCGCTGGTAGTGTTTATCTTCCTGGGTGACTGGCGCTCGACGCTGATCCCAACGCTGGCGGTGCCGATTTCGCTGATTGGCGCGTTTTTTGTCATGAAAGCGTTTGGGCTCAGTATTAACCTGGTCACGCTGTTTGCACTGGTGCTCGCCATTGGCGTGGTGGTGGATGACGCCATCGTGGTGGTGGAAGCGGTGCATGCCAAAATGGCCTCTGACCATGTCGGCCCTTACAAAGCGGTGCAACGCGTGCTGGGTGAAATCGGCGGCGCGATTGTGGCAATCACATTGCTGATGACCTCTGTGTTTATCCCGATTACCTTTATGCCAGGCCCGGTGGGCGTGTTTTACCGCCAGTTCGCGATTACCATGGCCTCTTCTATCGTATTGTCCGGTGTAGTAGCGCTGACTTTAACACCCGTGCTGTGCGCCATGATTCTCAAAGACACACATGGCCAACCCAAACGCAAAACACCAATTTCAGTGTTTCTGGATGGTTTTAACTGGGTGTTTGAAAAAGTCACTGGCCGCTATACCAACTTTTTGGAAAAAGTGGTCACCCTGCGCACAGTTACATTTATCGTACTGGCGCTGTTCTCGGCTGGTATTTTCTATGTCGACAAAATCTTGCCGGCCGGATTTATCCCCGGTGAAGACCAGGGCATGATTTACGCCATTATTCAAACGCCACCTGGCTCCACGCTGGAAACCACCAACAAGGTGGCGCGTCATCTGCAAACGCTGGCCAAGCAAGTGGAAGGTGTGGAATCTGTGTCTTCACTGGCCGGTTACGAGGTGTTGACTGAAGGGCGTGGCTCTAACGCCGGCACGTGTATTATCAACCTCAAAGACTGGTCTGAGCGCAAGCAATCGGTGAAGCAGATCATTGAAGAACTGGAAGAAAAAACCAAGAACTTTGGTGCGGTGGTTGAGTACTTCCAGCCACCAGCAGTGCCTGGTTATGGTGCCGCGTCTGGCCTGTCACTGCGTTTGCTGGATAAAACCACCAGCGCTGACTACTACGTGTTCGATAAAATCAACAAGGAGTTCATGCAAAACCTGGGCAAGCGCAAGGAGTTAACCGGCTTGTTCACGTTCTATGCGGCCAACTATCCGCAATATGAGTTGATTATCGACAACCAGTTGGCGATGCAGAAAAAAGTGTCTATCGAAGATGCCATGAACAACCTGGACATCCTCATTGGTAGTACTTATGAGCAAGGCTTTATCCGCTTTAATAACTTCTTTAAAGTCTATACCCAGGCAGGGCCGGAGTTCCGCCGCTACCCAAGTGATGTGCTGAACTACTTTGTCAAAAACGAAGATGGTGAAATGGTGCCTTACTCGGCATTTATGACGCTGAAAAAGCGCCAGGGGCCTAACGAGATTACGCGTTACAACCTTTACAACTCAGCGGCAATTCGGGCTGAGCCCGCACCTGGCTACACGACGGAATCAGCCATTAATGCGGTGAAGGAAGTGGCGCGTGCCACCCTGCCAAAAGGCTACGACATCGCCTGGGAAGGCCTCTCATACGATGAAGAAAAACGCGGCAATGAAGCGCTGATGATCTTTATCGTGGTGCTGGTGTTTGTGTATATGGTGCTGGCGGCACAGTATGAGAGCTTTATTTTGCCGTTTGCGGTGATTCTGTCGCTGCCTGCCGGTATTTTTGGCTCGCTGTTCCTGCTCAAAATACTGGGGCTCGCTAACGACATTTACGCACAGGTCGGCCTGATTATGCTGATTGGCCTGCTGGGTAAAAACGCCGTGCTGATTGTGGAGTTTGCCGTGCAAAAACATGGCCAAGGCATGTCTATCCGCGATGCAGCGATTGAAGGCGCTAAAACCCGTTTCCGCCCTATTTTGATGACCTCGTTCGCCTTTATTGCAGGCCTGATTCCACTGGTGATTGCCACCGGCGCAGGCGCGGTGGGTAACCGCACCATTGGTACATCAGCCATGGGCGGCATGCTGTTCGGCACCATCTTCGGTGTGATCGTGATTCCTGGCTTGTACTATATTTTTGGTACGCTGGCCGATGGCAAGTCCATGATCCGCAGAGAAGAGACCGAACCTCTGACCGAGACTTACAAATACAACTCCCATCAGGATGATGATGACGATGAAGAATAAGCATTTAACATGGATGGTTGCCGGTGCAGTGTCTTTGATGCTGCAGTCGTGCGCGATTCCGTTGATTACCAGCAAACAGGCAGACACTAGCCTGCCCACGCAGTATCAGGAAACCGTCACGCCGGCAGGCAGCAGTGCCAGCGTGAAGTGGCAGGATTTTTTCGAGGATCCTCACCTGACTGCGCTGATTGATACTGCGGTTAACAACAACAAGGAAATTCATATCATGGCGCAACGCATTACGGTTGCCCAGAATGAAATCCAGGCCCGTAAAGGTGAATATTTGCCGTTTGTCGGCATCGGCGCCAGCGCCGATAAAGAGAAAGTCGGCAAGTACACCCGTAACGGCGCGGTGGAAGAAAACCTGGATATCAAGGAAGGCCGCTCTAACCCACGCTTTTTAGGCAACTACCAGTTTGGGCTGGTCGCGTCATGGGAGCTGGACGTGTGGAAGAAACTGCGTAATGCGACCAAAGTGGCAGTCATGGAGTACATGGCGACTATTGAAGGCAAAAACTTCCTGGTCACCAACCTGGTGGCCGAAGTGGCACATGCCTATTACGAGCTGGTTGCACTGGACAATGAACTGGATACGCTGGATAAGAACATCAAGATTCAGCAAAATGCGCTGGATGTGGTGAAGCAGTTGCAGCAATACGCGCGCGCCAACTCACTGGCCGTGAAACGGTTTGAAGCCGAAGTGCAGAAAAACCAGAGCCGCCAGTATGTGCTCAAGCAAAGCATTGTTGAGACTGAAAACCGCATCAACTATCTGCTGGGGAGAACGCCACAACCGATTGCACGCGCCTCGGCTGATTTTATGGCCATGCAATCCAAGATGGTGCAAACCGGTGTGCCGTCCGAGTTGTTAGCTAACCGCCCGGATATCCGCCAGGCCGAGTTGGAACTGTCTGCCGCCAAACTGAATATTGATGTGGCCAAAGCCAACTTCTATCCGTCGTTCTCTATCCGCGCAGGTTTAGGCTTTCAGGCGTTTGATCCTAAATACCTGCTCAATATTCCGGCATCCGTCATGGCTTCATTTGGTGGCGAGTTGGTCGCTCCGCTGATCAACCGGAACGCAATTGAAGCGCAGTACAAGAGCGCCAACGCCATGCAGATTCAGGCAGCTTACGACTACGAGCAAAAGATTATCAATGCCTATATGGAAGTGGCTAACCAGATTGCCAATATCGACAATCTGGATAAAAACTACCAGCTCAAGAACAAGCAAGTGGAGGCATTGACGCAATCCATTGACGTCGCCAACCAGCTGTTTAAAGCCGCGCGCGCAGACTATATGGAAGTATTGCTCACGCAGCGTGATGCTTTGGATGCCAAAATGGAGTTGATTGAAACCAAGCAACAGCAGGTCTCAGCAGTGGTAGATTTGTACCGCTCACTGGGCGGCGGCTGGCAAACGGCAGAAGCAGTGCCAACCAAGCAATAACACTTGTCGCATATAAAAAGGGAGAACGCCACTGGCCTTCTCCCTTTTTTATGTTTAGCAGCTCTTATACCGGCATTTGCAGATAGCGCTCCAGCCAATGCTCAATTACCACCACGATATACGCCTGCTCTTCCAGGGTCAGTGCCCGGCCCTCTTGCAAGCGATGCCATTTGGCGAGGCAGCCACGGCAGCAGGTAGCCGTGGCGTGTTGCGCCACAAACACCGGATGACCGCGCATAGGGGTTTGCTGGCCATCGTTGGCGACTACCGCAGGTGCTAACCGCTCGGCAACAAAGCGTTCGGCATGATCCAAAATGATAGGCAGGCCTTTTTGTTGCAGATAGTGCAGGTCTTTGGCATTTAATTTGAAACGGGCGCGAAAATCAGAGCGTTGCAGGGCTTGAAACAACGACTCCAGATCACGCATGGCATTAATGTAACTGCGAAAGATGCAGGTCGCGTAACTTGGGTGCCTTGACCGCCGTCACGCCCACCACGGCGATGGTCATGCAGCCACCAAAGATCACTGACGGCACCAGCCCCATGAGCCTGGCGGTGAGGCCAGACTCAAATGCCCCCAGCTCATTGGACGAGCCGATAAAAATACCGTTGATGGCTGACACACGGCCACGCATATTGTCTGGCGTCGCCAGTTGCAGAATGGTTTGCCGCAAGATCACTGACACCGCGTCCATCATGCCGGAAATGGCCAGAATCACAATGGCCAGCCAGTAGGTACTGCATAATCCAAACGCAATCATGCACAACCCAAACCCTGCGACCGCCAGCAACAGCCAGCGGCCACTATGCTGATGAATCGGGTGTTTTGCCAGCCACAGGCTGGTCACAATCGCCCCCACGGCAGGTGCCGCACGCAACACCCCCAGGCCCTCCGGGCCCATTTGGTAAATATCGTGCACAAAGGCGGGCAGCATGGCCACCGTGCCGCCAAACAACACCGCAAACATATCCAGCAACTGCGCGCCCAACACCACCTGTGTACGGCGCACAAATTGCAAGCCTTCGCCTATGCTGGCAAAGACTTTCATCGGTTCATGACTACGATGTTCGGCTACGCGCAATATACTGGCCGCCATCGCAGCCGCCAGTGCAAGCGTAGCAGACAAGCCATAAGCAATCGATTTATCGGCAAAACCAATCAGCAGGCCACCGATGGCAGGCCCCACAATCAGGCCGATCTGGAACATAGAGCTGCCAATACCGGAAGCCTTGGCAATCGAAGCGCGCGGGATAATCAGCGCGAATAAGGTATTGTAACTTGGCGAAATCAAGGCACGCGCAAACCCAGTCAGCGCGACCGTGCCGTAAATCCACCAGACCGTCTGTGCCGTCGGGTGCTGGGTAATCAAGACCAGCAAACCGGCATTCAATGCCAGAAACAGGGCAGACACGACCGCGAATCCACGGCGCGAAAAATAATGGTCAACCGCATGCCCGGCAAACAGGGCGCTGCCCATATAAGGGATGACTTCTGCCAGTCCAATTAAACCCAATGACCAGGGATCATGCGTGAGTTCATAAATGTGCCAGCCGATGGCCACCATCATCATTTGGTATGAAAGCACCATGAAAATACGGTAGGTCAGCAATTTAGGGAAAGCATAGCCCTGATGGGCCAGAATCTGACGGACGGATAAAGACATAGCTTGAATTATACGCTATCGCCATGCATGGCAGATTGCCGCGGAATCTCCTACAATGGCATGGCGGGTGCAGTGAATCAGGCAGTAGGCGAATACGCTGATGAGCCGTCGTTGACTCCGTGCGACCCTGCCGATATAGATGGAGCGCACCCGCCCTGACCGCTCACCCAGCCGGGAACACCCACATGCGCGCCTGTTTACGAGTCTTGCTGATGACCATATGGCTTTATCTGCCGCCACCTGCGATGGCACAAGAGGTGATGCAGGTGTGGGTCACGGTCGACTGGGAAGGCTTGTCACTGCAAGATGACAACCTGCAAGCTATGCAAAAATTCCGGCAACAGTTTCCGCAGGTGCCATTGTTGCACCTGCTAAACCCGGCTTATTTTCTCCAGCCCGGTGTCAACCGGGCACAAGTTGGTAGCCAGATACGCAGTACCTTGCGACCGCAGGACACCATAGGCCTGCATATCCACCCCATGCGCACCCTGGTAGAGTATTGCGGCGTCCGCTACCAGGCTGCACCGTCTATTTCTGATAGTGATGAACACTGTGCGCAAGCCAGTTGCGGCCATACTGTCAGCCTGGAATATGCCTACAGCCAGACTGAGCTCACCCAACTGGTGAGTTGTGCCAGTGCGCTGATGGTCAGCAACGGATTCAAATATCCACGGCATTTCCGCGCCGGGGCCTGGCAATTCGGCCCCAAACTGCAAGCGGCACTCGAAGCCAATCATTTCTTATGGGATAGCTCACGCATAGACGCCAACTTACTCACGACGCGCTGGCATGTCGACAGCCCGCTGGTGAAGCTGCTACAGCAACTACACCCGCAAAGCACACCGCTAGACCAACCCTATGCCTTGGGTTATCAACTGATGGAGTATCCGGATAACGCCGCGATGGCAGACTACACCAGCACCAGGCAACTGCTGGCACTGTTTGAACAATTGCTCAATGCACGCCAACCCGTCATGGTGATGGGCTTTCACCAGGAGTCCGCCGCAGATTACCTGCTGCGGCTGGAGCGGGCGATTCCACGCATGGAGCAGTTGGCCAAGCAGAGGAATATCTCTATTCAATGGATGCCTTAGGCCATGGACTTATTTGCTGACCAGGCTCACGAGGCCATGCCACTGGCACCGGGCGCCTGCTGGTTGCCTGGTTTTGCCTTGCCAAACATGGCCGCGCTCTGGTCGTGCCTGCAGCACCACTTGTCTATCTATCCTGCGCAACAGATGATGACGCCCATGGGGCACCTCATGTCGGTCAATACCAGCAGCATGGGCACCTGGGGCTGGGTCAGCGGCCCGCAAGGCTATGGCTACAGTGCACACAACCCAGCCACCCAACAGCCATGGCCCGCCATTCCGGCGGTGATCCTGCAGCTTGCCGCAAACGCGGCAGAAAAAGCAGGCTACCTCAAGTTTGTGCCTGATAGCTGCCTGATTAATATTTATACGCCAGGCAGCAAAATGGGCTTACATCAGGATAAAGACGAACAAGATTTTTCACAGCCCATCGTCTCCGTATCCATCGGCCTGCCAGCGACATTCCTGTTTGGCGGTGCCCAACGCGGCGACAAAGCAGTGCGTATTCCCCTGCAACATGGCGACGTGGTGGTCTGGGGCGGCGAGAGTCGGCGCTATTATCACGGCGTGGCTGCCATCCGTCCCAACCAGCACCCACTCACCGGCAACCTGCGGATTAACCTCACTTTGAGAAAGGCAAAATAATCCGCCAGCAAGCGCCCGCAGACGCGCATACCTAGGCAAAAAAAGTCTGCACAATTTCTGATTAACATCAAAAAACCGTTTCACTTCCGGGTTGCATCTGTTTCTCAAAAGAGTAAACTGAAACTGTCTTATCGAACTTTCACTTCTTTTTTATAGGTGAAAAATCCGATGGGATAATTTCAGAAAAAGGAGTTTGTCATGAATTTACAACTTACAGGACATCATTTAGAAATCACTCCGGCACTGCGTGAGTACGTGTCATCCAAGTTCTCCCGCATCAGCAATCACTTCGATCACGTGATTGATGTCAAAGTCACCATGTCTGTTGAAAAGCTTGCCCAAAAGGTTGAAGCCACGCTGCATGTTCCAGGCAACGATTTGCACGCTGCCTGCACCGACGAGAATATGTATAGCGCCATCGACATGCTTACTGACAAACTTGACCGTCAGGTATTGAAACATAAGGAAAAAAACGGTGACCACCATAAATCCGGTGGTGCAGTCAAACATCAGTTAAGTTCCTAAGTCTTGCCTACGATTCTCTACCCGTACGGGTAGAGAATTCACCCACCACCAACTCAGCTCCACTGCAATACCAGCGCACCACCACTTTTACGTCGTTTCACTCCCACCAGCCTGCATTCAGTTGTAAAATGGATGTCAACATCCTGTTTACATGCTTACAACACGTATGGCGCAAATCTCAGTCGCTGATTTGTACAAGCAGATACGCAGCAAACTCAAATTGAAATGGGTGGCTGGCGAATCTGGTAGTCAAAAAATCCTGAACTCCGGCACCGTGACCAAACCGTCGCTGGCGCTGGTCGGGCATTTGAATTTTGTGCACCCTAACCGCGTGCAAGTGCTGGGCTGTGCCGAAATGGACTACCTGGCGGGCCTGAGTATCCTAGCGCTGCAACAGGCAGTGAGCAATTTATTTTCAACCGACCTGGCCATGGTGGTCATCGCCAACGGCGAAAAAGTGCCGCCCATCATGCTGGAAGCCGCCCAGCAAACACAAACCCCTTTATTTACCACACCCATGATCAGCCCGCAGCTCATGGAGTTGCTCAGCCATTATCTGGCGGTGTCCACCGCAGAAACCACCAGCATGCACGGTGTGTTTATGGAGGTGCAGGGGTTTGGCGTGCTGATTACCGGCAGTGCGGCCATTGGTAAAAGCGAACTGGCGCTGGAGCTGATTTCACGTGGGCACCGCCTGGTGGCAGATGATATTGTCGACTTTTACCGCATCTCCCCCGAGCGCATTGAAGGGCGCTGCCCCGAGTTATTGCAGGATTTTCTGGAAGTGCGCGGCCTGGGCATTTTGAACATCCGCGCACTCTATGGCGATAATGCGGTCAAACCGACTAAACCGCTGGATATGATGATACAGCTGGAACTGGCCGATGAAATGAAGCCACAAGACCTGGACCGCTTGAGTGCAAACCGGCAAACCCAGCATGTGCTGGATGTTGAGGTCAGCAAGGTCATTATCCCGATTGCGGCTGGCCGCAACATTGCGGTGCTGGTTGAAGCCGCCGTGCGTAACCATATGCTGTTGCTGCGCGGCGTCAATGCCACCAAGCAGCTCACCCAGCGGCAAAAACAAATCATGCTCAGAGAAAGCAAATTACGATGAACAAAAAGTGGTCACGCGCATGCAACTGGTGATTGTCACAGGCTTATCAGGCTCGGGTAAAACCATCGCGCTGCGTGTGTTTGAAGACAGCGGTTATTACTGTATTGATAACCTGCCCGCCACCATGCTGCCGCATATTCAAAGCCACGTTGCCGACCGCGATGCCGCCAAAGTGGCAGTCAGCGTTGATAGCCGCAGCATTGCCATTGAGTCTTTGGCCGACATCGTACAAGCCCTGAAAACACAAGGCATTGCCGTGCATCTGCTGTTTCTGGACGCCAGCCTGGAAACCCTGGTCAAACGCTTTTCTGAAACACGCCGCAAACATCCACTCAGCACACCCGATCAGGCGCTCGCTGAAAGCATCAACCACGAACGAGACCTGCTCTCTGGCCTGAATAACCAGGGGCATCATGTAGACACCAGCAACCTCTCCGCTAATGCCTTGCGCCACCATACGCGCGACTGGATGCTGCAAATTGAGCAAGGCTATCAGGAGGCACGGCCGCACTCGCTGGTGTTGTCGTTTATTTCGTTTGGCTTCAAACACGGCATCCCGCTCGATGCCGACTTTGTGTTTGATGTGCGCAGCCTGCCTAATCCGCATTACGACCCGGTTTTGCGTCCTTACAATGGCAAACAAGCGCCTATCCAGCAATTTTTACAAAACGAAGCCATGGTGCTTGAAATGCAGCGTGACATTCAGCACTATATAGAAAAATGGCTACCAAGCTTTTATCACGACCATCGCAGCTATGTCACCATTGGCATTGGCTGCACAGGGGGGCAACACCGTTCCGTCTATCTGGTGGAACAACTAGGGGCATATTTCAAGCAACAGCATCAGGTCATGATCCGTCATCGTGAATTACAGGATGCCCATGCCACGGTTAGCCCTTAAATTACGGAGTCTGAGAGCAAAATTATGATTGGTGTATTGATTATTGCGCATGGCAGTCTGGGCCCCAGCCTGATCGATTGCGCAACCCATGTGATGGGCAATCGCCCGGCACAGCTGGATTTCCTGGAAATTTCCAAACATGATGACCCGGCCAGCGTATTGCCCAAGGCGCAGGTACTGGTAAAGCAACTGGATAGTGGTCAGGGTGTACTGGTGTTGTCAGATATTTATGGCGCGACACCCTGCAACATTGTCACCCGCTTGCTGACGCCTGACGAAATTGAAGGCGTCGCCGGGGTCAACCTGCCCATGCTGGTACGCGTGTTGAATTACCGTCATGAAGGCCTGCATTCCTGTATCCAGAAAGCCCTCAGTGGCGGCCGCGATGGCGTCGTCCACTTTACCAAAACCACTTGTCACCACGCCCAATAACTTAAACCTCTATGGCAAAACTCTCTCTCGAAATCATCAACAAACTCGGCTTGCACGCACGCGCCTCCACCAAATTCACCCAAACTGCCAGCCAGTTTAAAAGTGAGGTCTGGGTGGAGAAAAATGGCAGACGCGTCAATGCCAAAAGCATTATGGGGGTGATGATGCTGGCCGCGGCCAAAGGCAGCATCATTGATATCGAAGCCACGGGCGCAGATGAAGAGCAAGCAATTGCGGCGCTGCAGGCGCTGGTGAACGACTACTTTGGTGAGGGCGAATAATTGACCAGTTTCAGCATGCACGGCGTGGGCGTGTCCAGTGGCATTGCCATTGGCCATGCACATTTGATCTCCCATGCCTTGCTGGAGGTGGTGCATTTTAAAATTGATGCCGATGGCGTCGATGAAGAGATTGCACGTTTTGAACGCGCCATTGGCTTGGTCAAGCAGGACCTGGAGCAACTCAAAGCACAATTACCCAAAAATGCGCCTGCCGAGCTGAGTGCATTTATTAACACCCATTTGGCCATGCTAACGGATAAGTCACTCTCCGAGGCACCCAAGACGATTATCCGCAATGAGTTGTGCAATGCCGAATGGGCGCTCAAGCAGCAAATGGACGATATTGTTGCCCAGTTTGACGCCATCGAAGATGCCTATTTGCGTGAGCGCAAACAGGATGTGGTGCAAGTTGTTGAGCGGGTGATCAAGGTATTGCTGGGCCGCGACCAACTGGCTGCCAGCGAAAAGAAACTGCAGGCGCGGCAAGAGCGCGCCATGATCCTGGTCGCACATGACGTGTCACCAGCCGACGCCATCCAGTTTAAACACCACCAGTTTGCTGCGTTTATCACCGATGTCGGCGGCGTCACCTCGCACACCGCCATCCTCGCTCGCAGTCTGAATATTCCATCCATTGTGGCACTGCAACGCGCCCGTGACTTAATCAACGATGGCGAGCTGATGATCGTCGATGGCGCGGCAGGCGTCGTCATCGTCAATCCAGACCCGGAAGTCCTGTCCGAGTATCAACTCAAACAAAACCAGTGGCAACTGGCACAACAAAAACTACAACTGATCAAAACGACCAAAGCAGTGACCGTGGATGGCGTGGCGATTGATTTATTCGCTAACATTGAAGTGCCGGAAGACGTGATCAGTGCCAAAGCCTCCGGTGCGGTGGGCGTCGGTTTATACCGGACCGAGTTTCTGTTTATGAACCGTGCAGAAATGCCAGACGAGCAGGAACAATTCGAGGCCTACAAACACGTGGCCGAGGCCATGAAAGGCCATCCGGTGACCATCCGCACACTGGATATCGGTGCCGACAAACAGCTCAACCCAGACGAAGTGGTCACCGCCACCAACCCGGCATTAGGCTTGCGCGCCGTGCGTTATTGCCTGGCCGAGCCACATATCTTCCATACGCAGTTTCGCGCGTTGCTACGCGCGTCGCATTACGGGCAAGTTAAAATCCTGATTCCCATGCTGTCGACCCTGGCAGAACTGCGGCAAACAAAACTATTGCTAGAACGGGCCAAAGAGTCGTTACGCCAGCAAAAAATTCGGTTTGACGAGCAGATCCAGCTCGGCGGCATGATAGAAATCCCTGCTGCCGCCATTAATGCAGACGCCTTTGCACAAGAGCTGGACTTCTTATCAATAGGCACCAACGACCTGATTCAATATACGCTGGCGATTGACCGCGCCGATGACGCCGTCGCACATTTGTATAACCCGCTGCACCCGGCAGTGTTGCGTCTGATCCAGATCACGATTCAGGCCGCGGCCAAATATGGCAAATCCGTCTCGGTCTGTGGTGAGATGGCTGGTGATATCAAATTGACGCGCCTGCTGGTTGGCATGGGCATGCGCCAGTTGTCCATGCACCCGGCGCATATCCTGAGCGTGAAATCGCAAATCCTGCAAAGTGAAGAGAATGTGCTGGCCAAGCAGGCCAAAAAAATCCTGTCATTCAATGACCTGGAAAAAATTGTCCCGCTGATTAAAAAATATAATGGTGAGCTGCTCTAGCCGCCGCCTTGTATTTAGTAAAACTCATCACCATCATCAATATATACAATCACCCAAACGTGAACATTTGGCCAATAATAGGCCTCTATCAGATATTGCAAACCCTCAAAGGATACCGTTGTGAGCACTAATCCATTACTCGTTTTTAACGGCCTGCCAAAATTCAATGACATCCGCCCCGAGCATGTGTCGCCGGCGATTGACAGCCTGCTG
Source organism: Methylophilus sp. 14 (assembly GCF_015354345.1). Taxonomy (GTDB): domain Bacteria; phylum Pseudomonadota; class Gammaproteobacteria; order Burkholderiales; family Methylophilaceae; genus Methylophilus. Next base: position 15,569 of record NZ_JADKYS010000005.1, read on the forward strand.
ACTGAAGGCCGTGCCCTGGTTGAGCAGTTAGCCACGGCCAGCGAGACGCCTGACTGGCAAAACTTTGTGCAACCGATTGAAAACTACTCTGAAAAATTATCACGTAGCTGGGGGCCAGTCGGCCATATGAATGCCGTGGTCAACACGCCAGAACTGCGTGAAGCCTACAATGACAACCTGGCCAAGTTAACTGATTTTTATAGCGATTTATCACAAGACGAACGCCTGTATAACAAATACAAGGCAATCCAGTCCAGCGCAGGCTACAGCAAGCTTAGCCGTGCACAGCAAAAAATCATCGACAATGAAGTCCGTGGCTTTAAACTCGGTGGCGCCGAATTGCCCGCCGCAGAAAAAGTGCGCTTTAAAGAAATTGCCGAGCAATTATCCAAGCTGGGCAGCAAGTTTGAAGAGAACATCCTCGACAATACTAACGACTTCAAGCACCTCGTCGCCACCGCGGAAGAGCTTGGCGGCCTGCCCGAAGATGCCTTGCAGGCAGCAGCCGAAGCCGCCAAGGCCGAAGGCAAAACCGGTTACCTGTTCACGCTGCACTTCCCGTCTTATATGCCGGTCATGCAATATTGCGAAAACCGCGCCCTGCGGGAAACGCTTTATCGCGCTTACGCCACGCGCGCCTCAGAGTTCAGCAAAACAGAGTGGGATAACACCCACCTGATTGCCGACCTGCTCAAACTCAAACGCGAAGAAGCGCAACTGTTAGGTTTTAACAATTATGCCGAACTGTCGCTGGCCACCAAAATGGCTGACACGCCAGCACAAGTGATTGAATTTTTAGACACGCTAGCCAAACGCGCCAAACCCTATGCTGAAAAAGACATGGCCGAATTGAAAGCCTATGCCGAAAAACTTGGTTTTAGCGATATGCAAGCCTGGGATGTGGCGTTTATCAGCGAAAAACTGCGCGAAGAAAAATATGCTTTCTCTGACCAGGAAATGAAACAATACTTTCCCGAAGACAAAGTGCTGGCTGGCTTGTTTAAAGTAGTCGAAACCATTTTTGGCGTACAAGTGCGCAAAACCGATGCCCCACTGTGGCATAAAGATGCCAGCTTTTACGAGATCAGCGACCAGCAGCGCCAGCCAATTGCCTATTTCTATATCGACTTGTACGCGCGCCATGGCAAACGTGGCGGCGCATGGATGGACGAATGCATTACGCGCCGCAAAACCGCCAACGGCATTGAGCTGCCTGTCGCCTACCTGACCTGTAACTTCTCGGCCCCGGTCGGTGATAAACCCGCCTTGTTTACGCACGACGAAGTCATCACCCTGTTCCATGAGTTTGGCCATGGCCTGCACCACATGCTGACCCAGGTTGATGAGTACAGCGTGTCTGGCATCAAAGGCGTCGAATGGGATGCGGTAGAACTGCCTAGCCAGTTTATGGAAAACTTCTGCTGGGAATGGGATGTGTTGCGCCATATGACAGCGCATGTAGACAGCGGTGAACAATTGCCCCGCGCCCTGTTTGACAAAATGGTCGCGGCCAAAAACTTCCAGGCCGGCATGCAGACAGTACGCCAGATCGAGTTTTCATTGTTCGACATGCGTTTGCATAGCACCTTTGACCCCGCAGGCAAACAAACCGCGCTGGATGTGCTGGAACAAGTGCGCAACGAAGTGGCTGTGTTACGCCCACCAGCATGGAACCGCTTCCCCAACAGCTTTAGTCATATTTTTGCCGGTGGTTATGCGGCTGGTTACTACAGCTACAAATGGGCGGAAGTACTCTCTGCCGATGCCTACAGCCTGTTTGAAGAGCTGGGCGTGCTGTCTGAAACCGCAGGTAGTCGCTTTAAAAATGAAGTTCTGGCCCAAGGCGGTGCCCGCCCGGCCATGGAGTCATTTGTCGCCTTTAGAGGCCGCGAGCCAAGCATGGATGCGTTGCTCAGGCATAACGGCATGGCTAATTAAGTATAAAAAACCAAGCTTAAAAACTTGGTTTTTTTATGGCATCATAGTTCACATGGGTAAGCGGACAGTTCAACAATTTCAGAAACTCGTCCGGAACCAACCGCAAACAACGCAAAGTTACAATAAATGTTTAATTCCATTGAAATATGTGCAGGCGCAGGCGGCCAAGCGCTGGGGCTGGAGCAGGCAGGATTTAGTCATGCCAGCTTGGTAGAGCTGGATGTACAGGCGTGCCACACGTTACAGCTTAATCGCCCCCATTGGTCTGTCACGCAGGGTGACTTACGCACATACCAGGCAGTCTCACTTCAAGGGATTGAATTGCTTGCTGGCGGTGTTCCCTGCCCACCTTTCTCCAGAGCGGGCAAACAACTCGGGCATGAAGACGAAAGAGACCTGTTCCCAGAAGCGATTAGACTAGTTGCAGAATGCAAACCTAAAGCCGTCATGCTTGAGAATGTACGCGGCCTACTAGACACCGTTTTTGATGAGTATAGGACCAAGCTAGTTAATGATTTGCGCAAACTGGGCTATGTTGCCGAGTGGCGCTTACTGAACGCAAGTGATTTTGGCGTGCCTCAATTACGCCCAAGAGTCATCTTTGTGGCAATAGAAAAAAATGCTGCTGAACACTTTTCATGGCCCGTCCCAAACGAGAAAAGACCTCCAACAGTTGGAGAGGCATTGTACGACCTCATGGCTGCTGATGGTTGGTATGGTGCACAAGCATGGCGTGAGTTTGCTGCAGACATCGCACCGACTTTAGTGGGCGGCAGCAAAAAACATGGAGGCCCTGACTTAGGTCCTACGCGGGCAAAAAAAGCTTGGGCAACACTTGGAGTCGACGGCATGGGAATTGCGAATGAACCTCCTGCGAAAGACTTTGTTGGCATGCCGAGGTTAACTGTCAGAATGGCTGCCAGAATTCAAGGCTTCCCAGACACATGGCAGTTTTATGGCAAAAAAACTTCTGCTTACAGGCAAATCGGCAATGCCTTTCCTCCACCAGTCGCCTGCGCTGTCGGAAAACAGATTAAGGTCGCATTAGAACTGGCCGCAAAACCAAAGTTAAAAAGAGCATAGTATGGCAGCAGGAGATAAAAAATTGCGCGGTGGTGCTAGAGGTAAACTCAGAGCACATTTTCTTGCCAATATTGGCAGGGTAATGGACTCGGATGAACTGCGCGTCATTGCAGACAATCAATCCGAATGGGGAAGAAGAGTCAGGGAACTGAGAACTGAAGAAGGCTATCAGATTCTGACACACAATGACCGCAGCGATCTTAAACCAGGTCAATATCTGCTGGAAACGCCAAAGCCTCAGCCAGCTTTTGCCAGAGCTATTTCAAAGGAAACTCGAGCTTTTGTGCTTGATAGAAATGGTTTTACCTGCCAGATGTGTGGTGCCGTTGCCGGTGAGCCACACCCTTACGACAGCACCAGAAAAACCAGGCTGCACATTGGCCATGTGATCGATAAGAGTGTAGGCGGCACTGATGATCCCTCTAACTTGCGGGCAATCTGTTCTGTATGTAATGAGGGCGCATCCAACGCAACACTTACCAGACCAGACTTGCAAAAACTACTCATACAGGTGCGTCGGGCGACCTCACCGGATCAGCTAGAAGTGTTGCAGTGGCTGATTAAAAAATTCCCCAAACAAGCGACAGCGCTTACTCAAACGGCCGATTGACTTTTGACACCCAATATTGGAGTTCGCATGCGATCAACACTACTCACCATCTTATTTCTCTTATTGCCTCAGATTGTTTTTGCCACCCAGGCGGCAGACGATGATATTCAAGCCAAAACACCAGAAGGCGATGAAGTGATATTGCACTCGAACGGCTACTGGGAATTTAAAGATGCCAAAAAGGCTGAGGTAGCTAAAGTCAAAGTAGAAGAGTTTGAGCGCAGCAATGGTTGCCCAATCGGCATGCGCCCGAGTTTTCTCGGCATGGGGCGTTGCATTTCCTACGACGACCCGATACTCAAGCGCGGCTCGCTCAGTGGCAAGGGCCGCTAATTCGCCTGAACACAGGCACTAAAACAGGGCAGCGATAGCTGCCCTGTTACTTTAATGGCGTAGCAAACGTCTACAATCACACTGATTTGACGCCATTGTGCGGATATTTACGCACGCAGGCCAACCTGGGTACGCGCCTTGCTTAAACATGGTTTTACATTTAATGTTTGTACACCATGATCAACTCTCTCGACTTTGCCCGCCACGGCGATAAACAAAATTCCGCCTTCTTTGAGGAATATCTGCAAAAGCTGCTGGAAGAGCGTGACCAGATGGGCCTGACCGAGATGATTCAGGAAATTGATGCGTTGATGATTACGGTAGACCCGGATCATTCGATTCAATATATCGCCGAACTCTCGCTGATGACGTCTTACCACTACCTGGTCACGCTGGAGAGTGAAAAGCATTGGACCCATGTATTGCGCATAGACCTCAACTCGCCGGATTTGCTGGTGCGCGAGGTGAAAGACCCTAATCTGCGCGGCATTTTCCGCTCACTGAATGAAATTTATCCGGTAGGCGCGCGCAAACCTAACAGCCGTTATATGGGCGAGATCATCCGCGTCAGCAATATGCATGAAGTGGTGAAATTACAGGAGGAACGCGAGTTCCGCTTCTTTACGCAAGACGAGGTACGCAAACTGGAGCTACCGGGCAATGTGGCTATCAGCAAGCCGTCACCATATACGCACAATATCGTCGGCTATATGAAACGTGAGCCCGGCGAACTGCGTGTGTATTCGCTAGGCATCAGCACCATACGCGCGGATGTTCAAGCCGCCTATGAGCAAGCCAAAGACCAGCAAGCCAAGCTGCGTATCGACGACCTGATTTTGCCGGTGGATCACCTGGCCACGCGCGTCTATAGCCAGAACCGCGAAGTGGCCATTTTGGAATATTTATCCTGGTCCAGCTATTTCTTCTGGGGCGCTTACAATATCTGGGACCAGAACTCGTCTACCAACGTCACGAAAAGCGTGCACGGCTTTGCCGAAACCAAGAGCCCGGCCAAGGTGTTCACGGCCAATAACACGCCTTATTTTGTCAATCATCTGGAAAAACTGCCCTCACCTACCGAAACCTTTGTGCGTAACTATGGCCCGCGTTTGCATCATATTGCTTTGTCGGTGAAAGACGGCACGCGCGATGGCAAAGAAAATATCGACTTTGTCGTCAATGCCATCGCCAGCCAGGGCAAGGGCTTTTTGCTGGATGTGATAGGCTCAAAAGAAGAAGGCCTCAAACAAATATTTTCTAATGCCTCTGAGCATTCATCGCTGATTATTGAATATGTACAACGTTATGATGGCTTTGATGGTTTTTTCACGCGCGACAACGTCGCCAAACTCACAGAAGCCGCCGGGGTGGAAGAAGGGGTACTGGAAGCACAAGCCAAACTGAGCCAGTTAGCGGGCAAGTAATCTGCCTTATACTATGCGCTGCTTTTCATGACCTAAATACCATGCATCACGACTTCTGGCATCAGCGCTGGCAACACCAGCAAATCGGCTTTCACTTAGGTGAGGTGAACCCGTTTTTATTGGCTCACTTTCAGGCATTGCAATTGCAGCCAGGCCAACGCATATTGGTGCCGCTCTGCGGCAAAACGCTAGATATTCATTGGCTGTTAGCGCAAGGTTTGCAAGTGGTGGGAGTCGAACTCAGCGCATTGGCCGTAGATGCCTTGTTTGCTGAGCTCAACCTCACCCCGCAAATCACGCAGACAGGGACGCTCAGCCACTACCGCGCAGGCAATCTAGAGATATTTCAAGGGGATTTTTTTGCACTGGACCAGCCGCTGCTGGGGCAAGTGGATGCCGTATATGACCGTGCCGCCCTGATTGCGCTACCGAATGAAATGCGCAGGCAATACAGCCAGCACTTAATCAATCTCACGCACACCGCGCCGCAACTCCTGATTAGTTTTGCCTATGACCAGTCTTTAGTGCCCGGCCCGCCGTTTAGCGTCAGCCAAGAGGAAGTTGGCACACACTACCAGGCAGACTACCAGTGCACAGTACTGGGCAGTGTCTTCATGGAAAAAGGCTTGAAAGGACAATATCCTGCTGAAGAAACGGCCTGGTTACTGTCTCAGCCATAGCAGTCTTGCTATAACACACAACCCGCAAGCGTCTCATGGTGCATCAGCCAGTGCTGCAAACTCTCGACCACCCGATGCGCCCCTGCGCGGACTTGGTCACTAGGTTGCCTAAGGTCTGGCACCACCACTACGCGCAAGCCAGCCGCAATCGCCGCTTGCGCGCCTAGCTCGCTGTCCTCAAAGGCAATGCATTCGTCTGCATGCAAGCCCAGTTTTTCCAGCGCCAGCAAATAAATATCTGGATTGGGTTTGCCGCGCTTCACCTCTTGCCCGCTGGTGACATGGCTAAAGTAATCCAGCACACCAGTGTGGGTTAAACGATGTGTGATATGCGGCATGGGCGAAGAAGACGCCACGCTGCAGACAATGCCTTGCGACTGATAGTACTGCAACAAGGCATGCGCGCCGTCTTTGAGCGGGAACACATGATCGCGCGCGTCGAGAAAAGTATTCAAGCCCTGCATCACATGCTGAAAATTAGCTTCACTGCCTAACTGCTGCGTCATCAGACGGGTCGAGTCCGACCAGACGCGCCCGACTAACTCGACATATTCGGCCTGGGTATAAGTAATGCCTATGCTGGCAGCTGCCTGTATACAGCCCTGCATAATAATGCGCTCGGAGTCGATCAACAGACCGTCCATATCAAAAATCGCTGCTTTAATCACGGCCAACACTCATTGCGGAAATAAACCGCTATTTTACCGCGCCTGAGTTGCGGTCAAACACACACTTTTTTGCGCAAGTGGTTTTATTTAGCGCTCACACGCAATCAAAACAACACAACTTAACAAAGGGTGGCTAATATAAAACCACATGACAGTCGCAGAGGCTGTTCATGCCATACAGAGATCGCCACAGCAGCGTGGATGAACAGGTGGCGGCACTTAAACAATCAAGGAGCCCCTCCATGGATAAAGCAAAACTGTATACCTTGCGCTGGTCAGCCATGCAAATTGCCAGGCTGTCTGCCGACCCCAAAGTCGATGCACTGGCGCTAAGCCAGATTGAAATCCTGTCGCAACTGCTCGAAGAGCCGGTTCCCGAAGAGTTCAGGCCACCGGAACCACCGCGCCCCAGCCTGCATCCTGAGGAAGCTGCCCCAGAAAAAAAGCGTTATCCTGTCGGCGAAAGAAAGTTGTGGTACCCGGAAGCCGTCATACGCACAGACATTAAACGCGCCGCCCAGGGCGAATACCCGAAAGCCTATCCTTATGGCGCCATCGTGCACTTTACGGCAGGGCAATACACCAAAGGCCTGGAAAACGCGGTGAGTGCGATTGCTAGCAGCCCGTATTTCTTTTGCTGCATCAGCACCGATGGCAAACTGGTGCAGGCAAACCCTCTCAACCAATGGGGCTACCACGCAGGTGAAAGTGCCTGGACCATTGCTGGCGAGAAACGCAATGGCGTGTCCAATTTTTTGGTCGGCATAGAAATCACCAACCCGGGGCGGCTAGAGGTGCATAACGGTAAGTACTACACCTATTGGGATAGCGGCCATAAGCAACCGATAGACGCCAAAAAAGTGCGCGTGATTGATAAAAATAGCGACAACATTCTGGCTGGGGCTTATCTCCCCTACACTAAAGCACAGGAAACCACCCTGATTGAGTTTTTGCTGTGGGCCAAGGCAAACAACCCCAGCGTCTTTGATTTTGATTATGTCCTCGGTCATGACGAAGCGGCAGGCCCCAAAGGCATAGGCCGCTGGCGCAAAAATGATCCTGGCGGCGCCTTGTCGATGACCATGACTGAATTCAGGCAATTACTTAAAGACGAATATAAGAAACGCTATGGCTAACAGCGACAGGTAAAAAAATGCCCCGACAAGTCGGGGCTAACGTGGACTTTACTACTTACCTACTCCTCACAGGACGTAGATTAACCGTTGTACGAACGACGAGAGTTGATCAATATCAAATCAACGGCTAAATAGCGCTGAAAGTGACGCTAGGCTACGGCGTACGCTAGTGGCGTCACCGTCACACTGACTGTCAGTTGCTGCTGGCCGCCCCCCAGCACCACGCCGCGCATGGGCGACACATCCCCAAAATCGCGCCCCCAGGCCACGGTGATATGTTCCTGCTGCACCAGACAATTGTTAGTCGGGTCAAAGTCCACCCAACCATTGACCGGGCAATAGACAGACACCCAGGCATGCGAAGCATCTGCGCCAACCATGCGTGGCTGGCCTTCTGGCGGATGGGTCAGGATATAGCCACTGACATAACGGCATGCCAGGCCCAATGAACGCAAAGCACCGATCATGAGGTGGGCAAAATCCTGACAGACGCCACGGCGGCCTTTGAGTACTTCGTCCAGCGGCGTTGATATATCCGTTGCCTGCGCATCAAACTCAAACTCGGCGTAAATCTGCTGTGTCAACGCCATGGCGGCCTCCAGCAACGGACGTTGCGGCGTAAAACACGTTTGTGCAAACGTGGCCAACGCCTCACTGCATTTCACTCTTGCCGTGGCATAAATAAACGGCGTGGCTTCGAGATGCTGCGTCCCCTGCAATTGCAACATAGCCTGCACCTGCTCCCAAGCGGGGCTTTGCGTGAGTGTTTGCATGGTGGGGCGTGGCTGTACCTCCACCTGGAAACGTGAGGTGACTTCCAGTGACTGATGCGGGGTCAGCAGTGTCAAATAATCATTATGGTTGCCAAAAAAATCACAGCGCCGCGACTGTTCGGCGGGCGGTGGCTCACACGCCAGCGTATAAGAAACACACTGCTGGAAGTCCGTCTGGCGCGGCATCATATGCAATAACTGTTGCGACTGGATCACAGACGTATCATAGCTATATATGGTTTGATGTTCGACCTGGTAGCGCATCATTTTCCCTTAATGCCCGGGCGTCACCAGCGGACTGGCATAACTGAAAAAACGCAGACTCAAGCGATCCGACAAGGTGAGCGTCACCGCATAGGTGTGGTTAAGCCACTCGGCCAAAGCAGTATTTCCTGCCGTAAAGCATTGATCAGGATCGAGTTGCAGCAATGCCTGCCAGCAATCATTCAGTTCGGTGGCGATGCCGCCTGCATTGTCTTGCGCGTCCATTTCTTCCAGATACTTGACCAGGCCTTTGATCTGAAACACCACAGAATTAGGGTTATTGTCATCCATCAACAACAAGTCCAGCACAGGCAACCACTCTGGCTGTGCAGCATAGCGTGCCCGATAGGTGACCAGGTTATTGGTCACTTGCAACAACCATTCCAGGTTGCTGTGTTGTGGCATGGCCAAGGCGCGGCTCAACAACACACACATAAACTGCAAGCGCTCTATACGCCGCCCCAGGGACATAAAACGCCAGCCCAGGTCACGCGTCATCCAATCCATGGCAAAGCCGGTCAACGTCACAAAATGATTGATTGCCTGCTCAATATAAGACAAGGCATCCTGCAGGGTGGCATGCTGATGGCGGGTAATAAACAGGCGTGACAATACGTTCACCGTCCGCCAATGGTCATTCGAAATGCGCTCACGCAGGTTAAATGCCTGCTGAAACAGTTGCTGCACACTGGTGGCCAAACTGCTGGACTGTTGTGAGAATACGGCCTGGATCAGCAACGGTTCAATATCATCATCCGTCCAGGGTTGCCAACTGGCAATCGCCTCTTCGTCTTCCGGGTTGGGTAACAGGTCAAACCACTGGCACAAGCCCTGCATGGTTGCCCACTCGCCGTCGCGCATCTCCGGCGTGTACTCGAGCAAGGCGCGGATGGTGGCACGTAACATGATGGCTTTTTGCAGATTGCGCACCGAGTAACGGCCATACCAAAACAGGTTTTCTGCCATGCGGCTGGACAGGTAGGCATTTTCACGCACCAGGTCCTGGCTGGAATTGGTTTTACGCAACAAACTGAACGGCGGTTGGCTGTCATGCGACAACACCCAGGTATCTTTGCTGGTACCGCCGCGCTGCATGGTCACGACGCGGGCATCTTTACCACTGGCCACGCGCGACAAACCACCCGGCAGGATGGCATAGCCGTTGGGCGTCGCAAAGGCATACACCCGCAAGCTCACGGCCAGCGAGCCGATTTGCGGGTGGCTCTGGTGGCTGGTCAGCACCGGCGCATGTGAAATATCCACTTGCTCCTGCGCAATATAGTGGTCGGGTTGTGCACGCAACTTGGCGATCAGCGACTCTTTTTGGCCCGGGTTCAAATCCTCACCAAAAATAGGCGACGACCGCACTTGCGGATAAGCCGGTTTGATCACCAGGTCATCCAGGTGCTGGATGACGTACTCCAGGGCGGCTGGCTCACCACACCACCAGGTCGCCACCGAAGGCATGCGTAAGGTTTCGCCTAAGACTGACTGGCATAAATTAGGCAAGAAACCGAGCAAGGCTCCAGATTGCAGCAAATTGGCACCCAAGGCATTGGCAATCAACACATTGCCCAATCGCGCGGCCTGCGTCAAGCCAGCCACGCCCAGCAAGGACTCGGCATTCAGCTCCAGCGGATCACAGTAGTCGTCATCAATACGCCGCAAAATCGCATGCACAGGCTTGAGCCCGGCAATGGTTTTTAGCCACACCACGCCATTGCGTACGGTGAGGTCACTGCCTTGCACCAGCGGGTAGCCCAGGTAGCCCGCCAGAAAGGACTGCTCGTGGTAGGTTTCGTTATAAGGTCCGGGGGTCAAAATAACCACCAATGGCGGCTCACCCTGACCCAGCGCGGTGATGCCGGGTACCGTTCGTGCCTGGTTATCCGCCACGCGGTGTCCCCAGTGCGCCAAACTATCGCGCATGCTGGCAAAAAAGCCGCTCAGGCGCTCAATATTCAGATCACGGAACAGCTCGGGAAACGCACTCGAAATAATGGTACGGTTTTCCAGCGCATAGCCTGCGCCAGTCGGCCCTTGCGTGCGGTCAGACACCACCCACCACTGGCCGTTAGGTGCGCGCGCAATATCGACGGCATAGTTATGCAAGGCAATATTGTCATAATGTGGAATCCCGACACATGACGGCAAAAAACCGTTATGCCCGTAAATCAATGCCGGGGGCAATTGACCATCGGCCAACAGCCGCTGCTCGCCATACACATCCAGCAATACCTGGTTAAGCAAGGTCGCGCGTTGTGCAACCGAAGCGGCAATGTGCTGCCATTCGTCTTGCGGAATAATCAGTGGCAGGACATCCAGATCCCAGGGCCGCTGCACGCCATGGGTATCGGCATAGACATTATAGGTGACACCATTATCCCGCACCTGGCGCTGCACGGCTTCCACGCGTTTACGCATGGCGGTCGGCTCTTCAGACTCCAGCTGTGCCAGCAAGGCCTGCCAGTGCGGACGCGCCTGTCCGCTGCTATCCAACAGTTCGTTGTAGCGGTCAGAAAAATACAGCTGGTTAAGCACTGGTTGCATGCGAGATCAGGAGAAGAAAGACATTACATAACAAGACAATGAGTGTAACAGGATGTTCACGCCTTGGCCTGCCAACGCAGGTCCAGCGTAAACGGAAAACGCGGATTCGGTGGTTCTTTTACCACATCCATCTCGCCCGGCGTGTGTCCATGCGCCCAGAAACGCGCAAATCGGCGCGCCTCTGCCTCATTGGCATTAACCGGGAAAGTATTGTAATTGCGCCCACCCGGATGTGACACATGATAGGTGCACCCACCTAATGACTTGCCACTCCAGGTATCTACCAGGTCGAACACCAAAGGCGCTTGCACCGGGATGGTCGGATGCAAGGCTGACCACGGATTCCAGGCGCGGAAGCGGACGCCCGCCACATGCTCGCCCGCATTGCCGGTTGCCTGCAAGGGCAGCGGACGACCATTGCAGGTCACCACATGGCGGCCATCGGTCAGGCCACGGACGCGCAGCTGCATGCGCTCCACGGACGAGTCCACATAACGCGCAGTGCCGCCGCCAGACACCTCTTCACCCAGCACGTTCCAGGGCTCTATGGCCTGCCGCAGTTCCAGCTCTATGCCGTGATAAGCCACGGTGCCATAACGTGGAAACCGGAACTCGACAAATGGCTCAAACCAGCGTTGCTCAAAGGCATAGCCTGCTGCACGCAAGTCGGCCACCACATCGGCCATATCCTGCGCCACAAAATGTGGCAGCATCCAGCGGTCATGTAATTCAGTGCCCCAATGCACCAGTTTGCCGGTATAAGGCGTTTTCCAGAAACGTGCAACCAGCGCACGTAACAACAAGCTTTGCAGCAGGCTCATGCGCGCATGCGGTGGCATTTCAAACGCCCGGAACTCCACCAGCCCCAGCCGCCCGGTCGGGCCATCTGGCGAATATAGTTTGTCGATAGAAAACTCGGCGCGATGCGTGTTACCGGTCAAATCGACCAGCAAATGCCGTAACAAGCGGTCGACCAGCCAGGGCTGCGCACTTTCTTTGCCCGGTGGCAGCATTTTTTCCATCTGCTGGAAAGCAATGCCCAGCTCGTACAAATTATCGTCGCGCGCCTCATCCACCCGCGGTGCCTGGCTGGTGGGGCCAATAAAAGTGCCTGAGAACAAATAAGACAGTGCCGGGTGGTTTTGCCAGTAGGTAATCAGGCTGCGCAACACATCCGGCCGCCTTAACAGCGGGCTGTCGGCGGCTGTTTCGCCGCCCAGCGTCACATGGTTACCACCGCCAGTCCCCGTATGGCGGCCATCCAACATGAATTTTTCTGTGCCTAACCGGCATACACGCGCCGCCTCATATAATGTGCTGACATTCGCAACCAGCTCCTTCCAACTGCTGGACGGATGAATATTGACTTCAATCACGCCGGGGTCTGGTGTCACACTGAGTAACTTCAGGCGACTATCCCGCGGTGGCGTATAGCCCTCCAGCCACAGCTTGAGCTTGAGGTCACTGGCGGTCTGCTCAATGGCACTCAGCAAATCCAGGTAATCCTCCAGTCGGGTCACCGGTGGCATAAATACATATAAGCGGCCTTGCCTGACCTGCACACACAAGGCGGTATGAATCACTTCGCGTGCGGCGGGCTGGTTTGTTTTGTGTTTTAACCTGACCTTGGGCACCTTGGCATCACCCAGCGCCGCCTGCTCAGCAAACGAGTCCAGCGCAAATTCAGGCTCAATCTCCGCAGGCAATTGCCATGGCAATGAAGACAACGGCAAGCGCAACCCCATCGGCGAATCGCCCGCCAGCAAATAGAGATGCTCGCGCCGCAACGGCCACTTGCTGGTCAGCCATTCACCGGCCGCTTGCGACTCTACCGGTTTCAATGGCATGACATAACCGACGACCGAGCCTAAGCCCTGATTCAGCACATTGGCCAGCCGCTTACGCTCGGCACCATCCTTCAAGTCGGCCTTGAGCGGGTCAATATTGTGCGCCAACTGTTGCTCTTGCTGTGCCAGCGACCACACATCTTCATAGGCAGGCACCACACAGGCTGGCGGGAATCCAAGCATATCGGCAAGATGCCGCGCAAATGCCTGCGCCTGTTTGGCGGTGTAGCCATCCTGACCACTTTCGGCTGAAAACAGGCTGGCATCGCGCCATACCGGCTTGCCATCAGGCCGCCAGTAGATATTAATCGCCCAGCGCGGCAACGGCTCACCGGGATACCACTTGCCCTGGCCGTAATGCAAAAAGCCGTGAGGCGCGAACTGGGCCTTGAGCCGCCCTGCCAGCTCCCCTGCCAGTTGGCGCTTATGCTCCCCCAGCGCCAGGGTGTTCCACTGCGCGCCATCCATATCATCAATCGAGACAAAGGTCGGCTCCCCCCCCTGCGTCAGGCGCACATCCATCTTGTTCAGTTGTTTATCGACCTGCTCGCCCAATTTCACGATGGCTTGCCAGTCTTGCTCGCTATAAGGCTTGGTCACACGCGGATCTTCGTGAATACGGGTGACACGCATCTCGTGGCTAAACGTCACTTCGGCGACATCGGTAAATCCCATCACCGGTGCGGCCGAGGATGGCAACGCCGTGCAGGCCAGCGGAATATGCCCTTCGCCTGCCATTAAACCGGACGTTGGGTCCAGCCCGACCCAGCCAGCACCGGGGATAAACACCTCTGTCCAGGCGTGCAGGTCAGTAAAATCCTTATCCGTGCCACTGGGGCCATCCAGCGCTTCCACATCTGCTTTTAGCTGTATCAGGTAGCCAGAAACAAAACGCGCCGCCAGGCCAAGCTGACGCATTACTTGCACCAACAACCAGGCGGAGTCACGGCAGGAACCCGTACGTTTTTGCAAGGTGTCTTCGGGCGTCTGTATGCCTGGTTCCATGCGCACGGTGTAGCCAATCGCTCCTTGCAGGCGCTGGTTTACCGCCACCAAGAAATCGACAATCCCAACCTCCGGCTGCACCACCTCACTGCGTATAGCATCCATCCAGCCCGTGAGCAAAGGCCCCATGGGCTCCGCTTGCAAATAGGCGGTCAGCTCAAACGCCTGTTGCTCGGTGTAATTAAATGGGAAATGCTCGGCATACTTCTCCACAAAGAAATCAAACGGGTTGATGACAGTCATGTCTGCCACCAAATCGACCGTAAAATCGAGCTCACGCACCATTTCGGGGAATACGAACCTGGCAATATAGTTGCCGTAAGGGTCTTGCTGCCAATTGATAAAGTGCTTTTCCGGATTCACCGTCAATGAATACGACAACACAGGCGTGCGCGCATGCGCGGCAGGCTTTAAGCGGACTTCATGTGGGGATAAATTGACCAGTCGGTCGAACTGATAACGCGTGCGGTGATGTAAAGCGACACGGATAGCCACTGCCACTCCTTTTAGGAATTATGATTTTAGGCAGTGAAGATGCAGGAAATATGCCAGCTGCGAGCAAACAGGCCACAACGCAGCTGGAAAACAAAAGAAACAGGCGACAGTGAGGGATGACTTATTTGCCGCCGCCCACCAGGCTTTTCACAGCGCTGACGACATCGCCCGGCATGACCACGATTTTACTGTTATTGGAATCCGCCATTTTTTGCAGGGATTGGATATAACGGTCGCCGAGCAAGAACGTTGCCGAGGCGTTATTTTCTTTCACCGCTTCGGTAATCATTTTGATCGCCTCGGCTGACGCCTTGGCACCGACCATCTGCGCCTCTGCATCTTTGCGCGCCGCTTCCAGACGCGCTTCCGCATTCAGAATCAGGGATTGTTTGGCACCTTCGGCCTCGGTGACCACTGCCACGCGCTCACGCTCGGCAGCGGCTTGCCTTTCCATCGCATCCTGCATATTGGCAGAAGGCTTGATATCCTGAATCTCAACACTTTTCACGGTCAAGCCCCAATCCAGCGCCTCATCGGCAATCGCCTCTTTCAACTCTGCCTTGATGCGGTCACGCGAGGTCAATGCATGGTTTAAATCCATGCCACCAATAATTGAACGCAAACTAGTTTGCACCATATTGCGCATGGCCTCACGGAAATTTTCAATCCCGTATACAGCGCGCTCAATGTTAGTCACCTTGATAAAGGCAACCGCATTGGCCAGAATCACTGCGTTATCGCGGGTAATGACTTCCTGCTCAGGCACATCGAGGATGATGTCTTTGGTGGTCACTTTATAGCTAATCGTGCTCAATATGGGATTAATCACATGCAAGCCCGGCGTTAAAATACCGGCAAACTTGCCAAGGCGTTCAACTACCCACTCTTCGCCCTGCGGCACAATGCGCACGCCTTTAACGATGGCAATAATCGCCAATATCAATATGATGATGCTGATTTCCATGTGGTTTCCTCTGCTGAAAAATATTGAGCTGCTGCATGCAGCCACCCCAAACGTCTTGGGCCGGTGTAGTTTAGTGTTGTGTCAGTGGCGCAACACGCAAGCCATTGCCTTCCACTGCGATGATTCTGGCAGGCTGATCGACCGCGATGTCTACGTCAGCATAGGCGGTCCATTCTTTGCTGCCCATCACGCCCTGGCTAAACCGAATTTTGCCTGGCTGGGCCGGGCTGACGGCAACGGTGATCACGCCCTGACGACCAATCTCTTCCCCCTGTGCCTGCCCGACGCGCGGCGCCGGATGCGCTTGTTCGCGCTTGCGCCAGATGGCGACGGCCAATACGGAAAACATGGCATAGATGACGATTTGCCAGGCCAGACCAAAGGCTGGAAATGCCCAGGAAAATAACGCCATGACCAAGGCTGCGACGCCAGGCCAAAGCAAATACAAAGTCCCGGACATCATTTCCAGACACAATAAAATCAGGCCAATAACGCCCCAACTCCAGACCAGTTGCACCGTGCTCACCCCCATTGTTTTGAATACATCCTACCAGAAAAGAACGTATTTTTGCTGCCTATTGCATCCATGGTAATACCCCTGCCTGTATTAGCATGCATAAGTTATCCGCTTAACGTCGTTACCAAACAGGGAGTATTATGGAGATCGTCACCTTAGTCATATTCGCAGTGTTAACGCTTTATATCATCATGCTGTATAACAGTTTGGTCAGCGTTAAAAACAACATTGCCAAAGCCTGGTCAAATATTGAAATACTGCTGAAGCAGCGTCATGACGAGTTGCCTAAACTGATTGATACCTGCAAACAATATATGAAGCATGAACAAGACACCCTGGAAAGGGTGATGTTAGCCAGGTCACAGGTGTCTAAAGCGCAGCAGTCACATGACGTGAACGCCTTGGGCACCGCCGAAGGGGCATTGCGCACTGGCTTAGGCCATTTGTTTGCCGTGGCAGAAGCCTATCCTGAATTAAAAGCCAACGAAAATTTCCTGCATTTACAATCTCGCATCAGTGGGCTAGAGAACGCCATTGCTGACCGCCGTGAGTTTTACAATGAAAGCGTGAATATCAACAACGTACGTATCGAACAGTTTCCCGATCTGTTAGTGGCGAAACTATTTAACTTTCCCCGCTTTGAGCTCATGCGTTTTGCCAGTGAAGAACTACGAGACATCGATATCGGCAAACGCTTTAATAGTTAAATTGCACCATGTTGCAGTTTTTACGCGGTCACGATAACGACGCGATTACATCCGTTGGCCATCTGACCTTGTTGCTGATGGCCGTGTATGCCCATAATCAACGGGTATGGATAGGCTGTTGCAGTGTGATCGGCCTCATCAGCCTCTGGGCCTGGGCAGCCAACTATCAAAGATGTCGTGTCATTTCAGATACACCGACCTCACGCATCGCCTCCGCTGCACAAGGCTATGTTGAACTATATGGGCGCACTGCGATGGCGTTTAACAATTTACTGATTAGCCCCTACAGCCATACGCGCTGTATTTGGTACCGTTATCGCGTCTATGAAAAAGAAGACAAAGGCTGGCGCCAGGTCAGCAATCAGACCAGTGACAGTATGATAGAGATGAGCGATGGCACGGGCAGCTGTGTGATCGATCCAGATCACGCAGAAGTCATTTCTCCCGATCGCAAGGTAGTGAGCCAAGGCGGCTTTAAATACGTGGAAGAGCTGCTGAGGAGCGACGCAGTGTATGCCTTAGGCGAGTTCACAACCATAGGCGGTGCCAACGCCATGCTCGATTTGAACTCAGATGTAGCGGTCTTGCTGGCATCCTGGAAAGAAAACAAACAATCTTTGTTGCAACGCTTTGACCTGGATGGCAATGGCGAGATTGACCTGAAAGAGTGGGAGTTAGCACGCAGGGCGGCGATGCGTGAAGTCGAGAAAGAACATCGAGAGATCCGCGCAGCAGATGGCATCCATGTGATGCGGGCACCAAAGAATGGTCGGCCATTTCTATTATCCAATCTATCACCACAAAAGTTACGCAACACCTATCGATGCTGGGGTGCCGTGCATTTAACCATTCTCTTTCTGGCAGTTGCAGGCGCACTATGGTTCTGGCAAAGCAATACGCTGATCGAACTGTTTACTTAAACTGTCTGAAAGCGCGCAATAGAAGAAGTCGTGCTGCCTAACTGCCCAAACCTTACTACCATCCTGCCTGCACAAACCGCCTCTGAGCAACGATGAATATTTGAAAGCATGGCATGACTACTTGTGTCAAAATGCTGCAATGACTCAACCGCCTACGCGTATCACGCTTGCCTCTGACCGTTACGAACGGCTGGCACAAATCCGTGACTGCTTTCCGCAAGCCTCGGGGCCAGACTTGTCCCCGGCTTGGCAAGGCGGACGTGCGTCTGCATTAGCGCGGCTATCGGCGGTGGATGCTGAAGACTATGCGCGTAGCCGCAACCAGCTCACAGGCGCAGCGACCGGCTTATCGCCCTACCTGCGCCATGGCTGCCTGTCGCTGCAAGAAACCATGGCGGACGTGCAGGCACGGTTTGGCAAACACTCGCACAAACTCGCCGCAGAACTCAGTTACCGAGATTATTTCCGCCAGGTCTGGTACCGATTTGGTGAAGCGATCATGCAGCCCATGGAGTCTCCCAAGGTAGGCTTAGGCGATAAACCCATGCCAGACTTTATTGCACAAGGCTTCACCGGGCTGGTGTGCATGGATGAAATCGTGCGCCAATTGCAGCAACATGGCTATGTACACAACCATGCACGCATGTGGTTTGCGGCTTATGTCGTGCATTGGCTCAAGGTAGACTGGCGACAAGCTGCCGATTGGTTTGAAACACAACTACTGGATGGCGACACGGCATCCAACCATCTATCCTGGCAATGGATCTCCTCCAGTTTCAGCAGCAAGCCTTATATTTTCAACAAAGAAAATCTGACCAAGTTTGGCGGCGAATCCTGGTGCCAGCAATGTCGTGTCAGCTGCCCGTTTGAAGGCAGTTATGAACAACTGTATCAACAACTGTTTACTGAGGCAGTGGTCGCACCCCCACCCGCCCATCATATAAAACCGCCGCCCCCCACGCCCAAAGGCGTCGCGAGCCTGGTATGGATACACGACGAGATGCTGTCACCAACGCATGCGCTATGCGCCTTTAACCTGCCCGCTGTATTTATATTCGACCCGGCACTGTACCAGCACTGGCCACTCAAGCGCTTGCAATTCATGGCTGACTGCCTGGCTGAAATGCCAGGGGTAGATATCTGGCTGGGACAAACCAATCAAGTACTGGCGCGGCTCGCGCAGGGTCGGATCATCACCCAAAACACGCCGCAACAGGCACTCAAACAAGCGGCAGCAGGGCTGGATATTGAGTGGCGCACCGAGCCTGTTTTGACAGAAACGCCGTTAAGCGACCACCAACTCATGCGTTTCAGCCGCTACTGGAAAGCGGTAGAACCCAGCCTCACGCGCGGCCTTTGCACAAACTAGCGCCTGCGCCTGCGCTGCGAGCCTGTGTGGCGTGGTAAAATCCCGCGCATGAATACTCCGACATCAAACACTCAAACCAACCGCGAACTCGCAAAATCATTCGACCCAAAAACCATAGAAAGCCAATGGTATGCTTTTTGGGAAGGTAAAGGCTTTTACGCCGCCGGCATGAACCCGCAAGTGCAAGATAACTTCTGCATTTTGCTGCCCCCACCCAACGTCACCGGCACGCTGCACATGGGCCATGGTTTTAACCAGACCATTATGGACGCGCTGACGCGTTACCACCGCATGCGTGGCGACAACACCTTATGGCAACCAGGCACCGACCACGCAGGCATTGCCACGCAAATTGTGGTGGAACGCCAGCTCGACGCACAAGGCGTGAGCCGCCATGATCTGGGTCGCGAAAAGTTTCTGGAAAAAGTCTGGGAGTGGAAAGAATATTCCGGCGGCACCATCACCAAACAGATGCGCCGCCTGGGCACCTCGCCCGACTGGCAGCGCGAGCGCTTCACCATGGATGCAGGCCTCAACAAGGTGGTTACTGAGACCTTTGTACGCCTGTATAACGAAGGCCTGATCTACAGAGGAAAACGATTAGTTAACTGGGATGTGAAACTGGGCACCGCCGTGTCCGATCTGGAAGTAGTCCAGGAAGAAGAAGACGGCTCCATGTGGCATATCAATTACCCACTGGCGGATGGCTCCGGCTCGCTGACTGTAGCGACAACGCGCCCGGAAACCATGCTCGGTGACGTGGCTGTCATGGTTAACCCAGAGGATGAACGTTATGCGCATTTAATTGGCAAAAACGTCACACTCCCGTTGTGCAACCGCGAAATCCCGGTGATTGCCGACGAGTATGTCGATAAAGAATTTGGTACCGGCGTGGTAAAAGTCACGCCAGCCCACGACTTTAACGACAATATGGTTGGTCAACGCCAGGGCCTGGACAAAGTCGTCATCCTCAACCTGCAGGGCTTTGTGCCTGCAAGCGCTGAAGTCTACGCCGCTGACGGTAGCGCCAAAGCCGCAATCACCTTACCTGCCAATCTGGTCGGGCTGGAGCGTTTTGCTGCGCGCAAACAAGTCGTGGCAGACCTCGAGTCCGGTGGCTTTTTGGTCAAGGTTGAAAAACACAAATTGAAAGTGCCACGTGGCGACCGCACCAATGTGGTGATTGAGCCCATGCTCACCGACCAGTGGTTTGTGGCCATGAGCAAAGCAGGTCACGACGGCAAGAGCATCACCGAAAAAGCGCTGGAGGTGGTTGCTAATGGCGAAATCAAGTTCTACCCGGAAAACTGGGTGAATACTTATAACCAGTGGCTGAACAACATTCAAGACTGGTGTATTTCTCGCCAATTATGGTGGGGTCACCAAATCCCGGCCTGGTATAGCGAACACGGTAAAGTCTATGTAGCGCACGATGAGGCTGAGGCAAAAGCCATGGCCGCTAAAGACGGTGACACCGGGGCTCTAACGCGCGACAACGATGTGCTGGATACCTGGTACTCGTCTGCCCTGTGGCCATTCTCTACCCTGGACTGGACGGGCGATGACGCGATTGACGCGCAAAACCAGGCTTTACAGCAATTCCTGCCATCATCAGTGCTGGTCACCGGCTTCGATATTATCTTCTTCTGGGTAGCGCGCATGGTCATGATGACCAAGCACATCACCGGCAAAATTCCGTTCAAGCACGTTTACGTGCACGGCCTGATCCGCGATGCAGAAGGCCAGAAAATGTCCAAGTCCAAAGGCAATGTGCTGGATCCGATAGATCTGATTGACGGGATCGACCTGGAATCACTGGTGAAAAAACGCACCATCGGCCTGATGAACCCGAAAGATGCCGAGAAAATCGAGAAGCGCACACGCAAAGAGTTTCCAGAAGGCATTGCCGCTTATGGCACTGATGCGCTTCGCTTCACCTTTGCCAGTCTGGCTTCGCCTGGTCGCGACATCAAATTTGACCTGCAACGCTGCGAAGGCTACCGCAACTTCTGCAACAAACTGTGGAACGCGACCCGCTTTGTGCTCATGAACACTGAAGGCCAGGACAACGGCTTTGGCGCAGAAAGCTGCGAAGCTGGTGGCCGCAAATTCAGCCAGGCAGACAGATGGATTGTGTCGCTGCTGCAACGCACCGAAGCCGAAGTGGAGCGCGCGTTTAACGACTACCGCTTTGACCTGGCAGCCAAGGCCATTTATGAATTTGTCTGGGATCAGTATTGCGACTGGTACCTGGAAATCGCCAAGGTACAAATCCAGGGCGGCAGCGAGGCCGAGCAGCGCGCCACCCGTCGCACCTTGTTGCGCGTACTGGAAACCATTTTGCGCCTGGCACACCCGATTATTCCGTTTATTACCGAAGAAATCTGGCAGACCATCGCGCCAATGACCGAGCTGAAAGACAAGTCACGCAGCACTGAGAGCATTATGCTGCAGACTTATCCAAAGGCAGACCTGGAAAAAATTGATGAACAGGCTGAAGCGTGGGTGGCCACTCTGAAAACAGCGGTAGAGGCTTGCCGAAGCTTGCGTGGCGAAATGAGCATTTCACCTGCCGCCAAGGTGCCATTGATTGCCGCGGGTGACGCTGAGCAACTGGCCGCTTTTGCACCTTACCTCAAGTCACTGGCCAAGCTGGAGAACGTCGACATTGTGGCGGAGCTCCCAGAAGCAGATGCGCCAGTGATGCTGGCGGCTGACTTCAAACTGATGCTCAAAGTGGAAATTGATGTTGCCGCTGAAAAAGAGCGCCTGAGTAAAGAAATTGCGCGTTTGCAGGGTGAAATTACCAAAGCCAACGGCAAACTGGGCAACGAAAGCTTTGTCGCCCGCGCCCCGGCAGCCGTGGTGGAGCAGGAAAAAGCCCGCCTGGCTGAGTTCAGCGCCAGTCTTGAAAAGTTACAAGCCCAATTAAATAAACTCAAATAATTGCAGCCTACAAATGTGACATCGTCGCCTGGCAATCAGGCGACGGTGCCACATTTGTGGCAGAACTTGGCAAAAGCATTTTTTCGCGCATTGCAGCCAGTGCAATAATTGTGCAGACAAATGCCACAGTGCATGCAAAAGTCATTGTGCTCATTTTTGAGATCTACCTGCCGCTCACAGCCCGGGCAAATACTCTTGCCCAAGCGCTCTAAGGCAGTGTCATACCCCAACTCTTCCCGGCGCTGGAACTCAGGTTGCGATTCGGCCAGTTGCTGCTGCGCCAGATACCGCTGCAATGCGGCAATAGCATATTTGCCACCAACCACAGTGAGCAAAATACCGACAATATAGCGTACATAACCGCCATAATCTGGCAAATACGGCACTAGTTCAACGAAGAAGGCCATCAACGCAAAGATAATAAAGCCCCAGACAAAGGGCCAGTACTGGGATTTGCGTTGCTTCACAAACAACCAGGCGGCGAGCCCCAGCAAAGGCAGGGTCAGGAGCAAGCGGTACAAAAACACGCGTGTGGCCTTGTGCTGGTAAGCCTCGTCAAATTTTTTACGTGCCACCTCTTCCATGGCATTGATCTGCGTTTGCAATTGCGCCTCATGCTGGAACAGGTTCGTTTGCTTCTGCTGAATCTGCTCTATCGACTTCTCAGCATGACGCTCCTGCACTTTGAGTGCATCCAGCTGTTGCGTGCGCCTGACCAGCTCATCATCCTGCGTTGATAACTGCGTCACATCTCGCGTTGCCACCCAGTTATCAAAAGTACTGCGCGCGGCCTGATAGTCTTTTTGCCGTATCGTCAGCTGCAAACTGGCTTGTTCCTGCTGGTCAGCCAATCGCTGCCGCTGCTGGGCAATGCCGCTCAGTTGCGTGCGCAACGGCTCAATGGCACGCTGGTTAACGTAGTGCTCGGTGGTGTATTCGGTTTCCACGCGTGGCAGGTCACCGATAATATTCTTACCCAACCCCGTTAAAAACCAGGCGAAGATAAAAGCCACGGCCCACAATGCGCGGTTAAACCACTTTTCAGATAAACGAACGCCTTTACTCATCTGACAGTCCTCTCGTAGAGATGTTATGCATGCTAGCGGGCTTTCACCATCGCAGCAAGTATGTGCAAAAGTTGTAGAAACTGGCACAGCACGGGCATCTGCCTTAAAATTCAACTTTAAAGGATAGTATGCGGATGGCGGACACTGAAGAAGAAAACCCGAAAGAAGTCTTGTGCAGTTGCAGCGGCACAACGCGGGGCTTGATTATTGAGCTGGTCGCGCAAGGCAAAGACCTGGACGCCATTTCACGCTACTCAGGCGCACTGAGCGGATGTGGCGGGTGCGAATGGGAGATTACCGAACTGGTGAATGCCCTCAACGCAAAGACTTAAACACGCGGCCCACAGACCGCGCACGTCGGGTCTTTTTTCAGGCGTATGGTGCGCCATTCGGCACTCAATGCATCCAGTAACAGCAACCTGCCCTGCATGGTTTGGCCGATATTGAGCAAAACCTTGATGGCCTCCGCTGCCTGTGCGGTACCTATCATGCCAACGAGCGGCGCAAACACGCCGTTATCAGCACAACGCAGTTCCTGATCACCCCCTACATCAGGATACAGGCAGTGATAGCAAGGGCTTTCATCATGACGAAAATCAAACACGCTTAATTGCCCCTCAAAACGAATGGCGGCACCAGAGATTAATGGTGTTTTGTGGTTAAAACACAACTGGTTCAATAAGTAGCGCGTCGCGAAGTTATCCGAGCAATCAATGACTACATCTGCAGCCGCAACACGCCCGGCAAGCGCCTCTGCGTTGAGTCGGAGGGTTTCAACATGCACATTGACCTCAGGATTTAAGCTGCCAATCGTCGCCTGCGCAGACAGGGCTTTGTTTTGTCCAACCGCCGCGGTGGTATGGATAATCTGGCGTTGAAGGTTGGTTAAATCGACCTGGTCAAAATCACAAATGGTTAAAGTGCCCACACCAGCGGCAGCCAGGTACATGGCTACTGGCGCGCCCAAGCCACCCGCACCAATCATCAGCGCATGGCTTTGCGTGAGCTTCTCTTGCCCGGCAAATTCAATTTGCGGCAACATGATGTGCCGACTATAACGTAACAATAAATCGTCTTGCATGAAACATCCGTTTTAAGGCAGGCGCTGCGCCTGCACCATTTGCTGTATTAACACTTTGGGCGACAACATCACCAAACGGTCATCAAACACCGCGCCACCCACCTGCTGCTGGGCTTTATCGACAAAAACCAGGTCGCCATCAGCGTTTTCCTGCTCATCCACATGCACAGGGGCGGCCATCACAAAGGCTTGCCCGCCAGACACCGATTGTATGCCACCCAGCCCGTTTTCGCCATGCGAAAGGATAATGGCAGCCGGGCGGCTAGGCGCACTGATTAATGCCCCGACGTCACCTACCACTTGAATATTGCTGGCATTCTCGGCCGCAGACACAGAGAACCATTGTGTGTGGTGGGTAAAGGTACTATCCGCACGGTAGCGCAAAAACCGTCCCCAGGCATCGGTCGCCACCAGGCCTAGTTGCAGCCATGGCAGCACGCCTTCATCCCCTGCACAACTTTGGTTTGCCGATACATTTTCCCAGCCATCTGGCGGCTGGTCGGTATCCGGGCAGGGCAAATAATGATAAATAATCGCGTGGCCAAGCAATGCTTGCTGTGCCGCATAAAGCCGCTGTTCTGTTTGCTGATATTTTTGCAAGGCTTGCTGCACCCGCAATGGCGTCATTAGCCAGCCCATCATCAAACTTAAAATCACCAATGCCAGCGCCATTTCGAGCAAGCTAAACCCCGACATGACGGCCCGGAGGCGAATTGGGCGAGTTTGCGGCACCGGATTCATGGCCGACTCACCTTATCCTGCAGATCATTGCTCGGCAGATTAAGCACAGAGGCATCTTGCAGATGCAGCGCAAGCAAGGTGGAGGCCTCAAGATAGGCGTTCAGATGCAGTTTATCCGTAGCACTGTCACGGATCTGCCCGGCCAAACGCTCACCCGCCAGGATAATACTGGCCTGCGCTTGACCTGGCAGGTAAAACACTTGTTCGCGCCATGCATTTTGCTGAAACCAGTGGTGTTGTGGATTACCGTCCAGCACATGCTCTGTCGCCCATGGCCAGTGCGCGTTCGCATCGAGCGGCAAGCGGCCGATGCTGGCCGCCGCAGAAAGGCATTGTCCGGCACTCAAGGCCTGGTTACCCAAACAACTACTATCGTCAACGGCTGCGGGTATCGGATAAGCAAGGCATGGCAACGCAACACAGCGCAGACTGCGTTTTACCTCTGCCAGCACTTGTTTTTGCATGACCTGATGCATTTGGCTAGCAGTCATCGGCCAGACAACATCATTAAAATGTATGCTGGATGATGTCCTGACAAAGCTACGTGCTGCGTTTTCCTGCGGATTGGCATTATCGCTAGCCCCCTGTATATCCAGGTAATGCTTCGCTACTTCACTGGTCGCGTCCATGCGTTGCTGCACCCAGCCATCCTCCCGCGTGAGCGGCTGCATGGGCGCAATTAACACGGCAACCACCCCATTGCCTTGCGTCGCATCCCACACCACACCTTCTGACGAAACCACACTCCATGTGCCTGCCGTATCCAGATTTAACGGTCGCAGGCGCGGATTGTTTTTGTAGCGCTCGGAGACGGCATACCATAAGCGCTCACCACTGCCATCACGCACATCACCCACCCCCAGGGTTTTCCACGGCAACCGCCCTATGCGAGAGGTATTGCTACACGAGGTTTCAGCAATGCCATCATTATTGCGGTCCGGGCAGGGCAAATCACCAGGACGCGGACAATTCAATTCACACGGAGTCGTCCCCAAAGGCTGCTGGGCATAAGACAATAAGGCTTGCTGCGCTATCGCCAATGACGCGATTGTTTGCTGCATCGCTCGTTGCCGGGCAGGATAGTTTCCAGGTACCTTATACAGCATCCATGTGCCCATGCCAGACAACAACAGTAACACCATCCAGATAGCGACACCGGTTTGCACGCCTCGGGCAACATGGGCAGACCTCATCATTGCGCACCCATCAGCTCAGCGGGTAGCACATGAGGGAAATTAAACAGGTCCAGGTCGCATTGCGCAGCGATCATCTCGGCGCCTTCCGCCAATATCCAGCTGCAACGACGCACCAGCAACAATCCGCCATATGCATGCTCAAGCCGCTGCAACCAATCGATGACGGCAGACTCATGAGGCACTGACCAGCGCAGTTGTATGGACGTCGCCGTGAAATTCAAGGTCGGCGGCTGACTGGCTGGCCATTGCGCACGACAGGCATCTGCAGGACACGACACCGTCGGTGCAATTTCATAAGCAACATGTGGCAAGGCAAACTGTTGCTGCATGGAGACCAAATTGCCATCCCAACGATCGAAATCCGGCGACTGCATTAAGCCATGGGCTTGCCAACCGATACGATGCGCAAGAAAGTAATGCATATCAGGCTGATAACTGGCTTCAAGCTCTGTTTGCTGCTGCTGTTGCCGCCATTGACGCCTGGCCTGACTCCAGCCATCGTCAGCAACCCGTTGGTCATTTAATGTGATAGCCATCACAGCGACAAGCAGGCACAGCACGACTAGCCAACCGATCAAAGTTGCACGTAACGCTGGCCAGTAAGCAGTGACTTTCATCAAGTGGCCGCCTGATTCACATCCCGCAGATATAGCTTAAGCACGGGTGGCTGATCCGGCGCTGGCGCCTGACCTGTATTGCCTTGCCGCTGAGCGTTGCTTGCGGATGCTGAAGGCGTGAGCACCTCTACTTTTTCGATCTCAGGCAACCCTCGTAATCGCGTCAGTAATTGCTGCCATTCCATCGCCGCCTGTTCGCTACGATCACCCTGCAACCATGTCACAGTGAGCGTTTCCCGCCAGCGAGAGGGATGCTGCGTAGCGGCATCAACCTGCGGGGAGCTCTCTGAGAAATCCCACGCCAGTGAGGCTACCTGCCAGTGAGGGAGGCCCGTTAACACCTGCTGCATCAGGGCCAAGGCATGCTCTGGCAATCGCACAGAAGCCTGTAACCCTTGCACGGCTTGCGTCAATGCGCGTATGCCAGAGAACTGTGCCTGATTGATATGCTCAGCGGGTGTGCGCTGCCCAACTTGCAGTTGGCGCTTCACCTGCTGCATTTGCACCTGCGCCTGGTAGGTGGCTTGTATGCTGACCCAGCAGATCAGAGCCGTCAAGCAAACCATCGCTGCCCCTGCCCAATGCAAGTGACGCTTCATACGCGCACTGCTATCCAGCAACAACACAGGCTCAGGGGCCAGATTAGGCAACGGACCACCCTTTAATATAGGCTGTATCGCCGCCCATTCCATGGCATGCAGCCCAGATGGCAAGCCCCGGTTTCTTGAATGCCCATCCATATCTGAGACCTCAGCCCATACACATCCAGCAGGCAACTGCGCTTTGATTAATAGCAGGTTTACAGGCGCCTGGCCCAGCCAGACAAGTGATAATGCATCAGCCTCTTGTAACCAATGCTGATGAATTAAAGTCATGCGTATTTGCGCCACCTCCTGCGCAATCCGGCCAACAAAATCCTCTGGCGTAGAAAGCGTGTCTGACGGCAACGAAATCAGGCGGCTAAAGAATAGGCGCCGCTGGTGGATATAACTGAAACGGACTTGTTGTGCCGTATATTGCACACACAACCCGTGCATCACCCCTTGCAGCGTTGCGGGTAGCCAGCAAACCAGGCTCAAGGCTTGTGTGTACACCCCCTGGACGCGAATAGGCTGTGCTTGCAACACCGACAGCCAGTGAGCCAGGGCTGGATAAGCGAGTGCCACAAACAGGAAGCGGCTCTCCCGGCGTAATGTTTTCACATGGCCCAAACGACAAACCGCATGCATGCCTTGCGAAAAAGGCCATGCTGCCAGCTTGCGCATTAACAACTGGCGCCCGGCCGACCCACGCACCTTCGGCAAGGTTTCCACGTGATAATGCTCATCCGCATGATTGGTCAGGAACGAGACTCTTGCCTGCGGAAACTGTTGCCACCAACGCAAGATTTCCTGGCGACGACTATCGTCACACTCAAACGTGCGCATGGCTAACGCTTGCTGACCGCACACATGCACTACACGCCAGCACGTTTGATCGACCAGAACAATGAAATGATGGCTTGCCATATTTAATAGCGCAGGCTTGAAAAGCTGTCATACACCGGCAACATCACCGCGGCCATTAAAAACAACAACATCATGCCCAGTGTGATGGTAAGTGCAGGCTCAAGCAACCGCAATAACATCTGCAGTTGTGACTGCACCTCCCGGTCATAAACCATTGCCAGCTGAAACAACATGCGATCTAGCGCACCCGTTGTTTCACCGACACTTAACATACGCAACATCAGGGGTGGGAACTGCTGGGTGGCGGCAAATCCTGCCGTCAGGCTTTCCCCGGCCTGAACGCGCTGATACACCTCCGCCAGCGCCTGCTCCATGACGCGCTGTTGCAATAAAGGCTGGCACCAGGCCAAGGCTTGTAATAAAGGGATTCCCGTCTGATACATCAAGCCAAGAAAGCGACAAAGCCTGGCCAACACCAGTTGATGCACCAACCGCCCAACCACCGGCAACCGCAACAGTTGTTGGTCCAGAAAAAAGGCAAAGACCGGTGAACGGTGTATCGCCAGCGTGAATACAGTCACCATGGCGATGATGCCTAGCAACAACCATCCACCATAAGCCATCATTCCATCAGACAGTGCCAGCAATAGGCGGGTAGACCAAGGCAGTGCCTGGCCCAGACTTTGTAAGAAACTGGCCATTTGCGGCACCAGAAAAGTCAACATGACATAGGCAGCAATTGCCACCATGACACATAACACCGCCGGGTAAGTCAGCCCACGACGGACTTGTGACCGCAGCTCGGCCTGCCACGATAATGTACGTGTCAAATGCCCGAAAATTTCGGGTAACTGGCCAGTACGCTCACCCGCATCAATCAACTGCCCCAGCAAAGGCGGAAAAACTTTGGGTTGCGCTTGCAACGCTTGCGACAATAACTTGCCAGCTTCAAGATCACGTTGTACGGTGCGCAATGCCGCCTTCATGCCTTGATGTTCGTTTTGTTCAGCAAGATCGGCAAGCGCCTGCAACAATGGCACACCTGCTTGCAGTAATTGCTCCATTTGCACACAAAATAAAATCAGCGTCTGCGTATTGACCCTGGGTTGCCGCCACAACCATGGCTGGCCCATCCTGAAAGTCAGCAACTCCAGGCCCTGTTGCTGCAAACTCACCGTGAGCATCTGCTCATTGGGCAGCTCCAGCACCCCACGGTGCCGTTGGCCATATTGGTCTATAGCGGTATAGCGATAACTGGTCATGGGCTAGCCACTTCGGTCTCAAGCGCACTTAAATCGACAACCCGGCGCAGCTCCTGCACACTGGTCTCCCCCGCGTTAACCAGTTGCAGCCCCTCCTCCGCCAGGGTTGTATAGCCATGCAGCCGCGCCTGTTGCTGTACTTGCGACATGACCATGGGTTGTGCCAGCATGGCATGCATCTCGGCATGCATGGTCAACACCTCCATAATGACCAACCTGCCGTGATAGCCACTCATGCGGCAATGCACGCACCCTTCTGCCTCGAACACAGGCCGCGACCAGGTCTGTACTGGCGCGCAGGTGTGGCGCAACAACTGCTCCAGCGCACGATCAGCCACCGTTTGGCGCTTGCAGTGACGACATAAACGTCTTAGCAAGCGTTGCGCAATCACCCCTACCAGACAACCCGCCATCATATGCGGGCTGACGCCCAGATCTTGCAGCCGCGAAAAAGCGGCGGTTGCACTATTGGTATGCAAGGTAGTCATCACCAAATGGCCTGTCATTGCCGCCCTCACGGCCATGGCCGCGGTAGACTCATCGCGGACTTCGCCGATCAGGATGATGTCAGGATCCTGCCGTAAAATGGCCCGGATACCATTGATGAAATCGACTTTGTTTGCCGCATTGACCGAGGTCTGCCGCATAAGCGAATGTGGATACTCGACCGGGTCTTCCAGCGTCATGATATTGACGTGCTCATGATTAAGGTAACCCAGCATGGAGTACAAGGTGGTGGTTTTCCCGCTGCCCGTCGGGCCCGTTAAAATCAGCAAGCCTTCCGGCTTTTCCAGCATGTTTTTGACACGCTGCAATTGTGGCGCGCGCAAGCCCATGGACGCCAGCGGGATAATCGCCTTGTCGCGGTCCAATACCCGCAATACAAGATTTTCACCATGCAATGTCGGGTGGCTGGACACCCTGAAATCAATTTGCCGCCCACATAAAAACATATTGACCCGGCCATCCTGTGGCGTGCGCTGCTCGGCAATATCCATCCCGGCCAATATCTTTAGCCGTACACACATGGCAGGCCAATAGCGGTCATGCAGGCAGCGAATCTGCCATAACACACCATCGATACGGTAACGTATCCTCAGAAAAGCATGCTCAGGCTCAAAATGGATATCCGACGCGCCTTGTTTGACTGCATCAATCAACACGGCATTGACCAGCCTGATGACTGGCCGGGATGCCTGCTGCGCGGCGAGCGAGGCTGGCGCGTTACCCTCCTGCTCAATTTCACGCAAGAGACTGTCCAACAACAAGCTATGCCCATAACACTTATCCAGCGCCTGCTCCAAATGTGCTTCCGTTGCCAATACCGATTTGAGCTGTATGCTGCCACCCAACGTATGCCGCAGCGCATCTAACACCAGCATATGATTGTGACCAGACAAGGCCACACGCATGACTTGCTTGTCTGCGGACAAATCCAGCGGTAACAATTTATGCTGGCGGGCAAAAGCTTCCGGCACCAGCGCCAGCGCTTCGGGATCCACAATCACCTGCTGTAAATCAATGCTTTCCTGCGCGTGATGCTGCGCCAACACATCCCGTATCATGGCGTCTGTGACAAAATGCAGCCTGACTAACTGCTGCCCTAACAGAAGCTGGTGTTTTTGTTGCTCAATTAAAGCGATCTCCAGTTGATCTGCGGTAATCATGCCTTTTGCCAACATCCACTCTCCAAGACGGCTTTTGTCTGCGGCGGCCAACATGCTCACTCCTCCAACTGCATTAAAAACAGGTCGTCATCGGGCGCATAATCCGGGATCTCACTACGGAGTCTGCTTAAGTAGTCTTCACGCTGCTGAATCTCACCGCGCTGACTGGTGACAACGAGCATGCCCGCCAGGGCAATCACTTGATGCGGATCTTGCTGCAACACCCGCTCAAACGAGTCACTTGCCTGCGCCAATTGGCCTGAAAGCAGTTGTTGTACCGCTATATTGAGTGCTGGTTTTAGGCTGGCGTGTAATTGCGGCAGCGTTTGAATATGCAATGCCAGATGCAGTGGTTGCGTAGCAGGCTTGGCTGCTGGCTGCACCATCTGGGCCTCAGGTGCATGAAGGCTGACGTCTTTAGAAGAATGCGCGCCCACGGGTTTAAATCTAAATAGACTGGGCAATTGATTGGATAGGGCGATCTTTGCCAATACGGGGACTTGGGGTGGGTTAAACCCGCTGACCGATTGGCTCAAGCCAGTAGGTCTTTTTGCGGCCAAGCCATCGTCACCACCAAACCAGAAGTGATAGCCAGCGGGCCAGAGCAGACTACTCATCAACACCACACAAGCCCATAACAAGTAACTTAATCCTACCTCAACGCGCTTGAGGTCTGTGTGTATCAATGCGTTGCGGTAAGCATTCAGGGCTGCGCGCCTTGGCACCTGCCACGAAACCAGCGACCGCATGCAACGATGAAAGGCTGGTTTCATGAGGGCTCCCCCACATTGATTTCAAAGGCATCAGCAGGTAACTCATCAGGCAATAAAGGTTGAAACGATTGCAAATCCCCCGACCGCACATCGGCTCGCCCGATAACAGTCGGCCTGAGAAACACAATCAACTCCGTCTTTTTCGCTGCCTGATTTTTGCCGGTAAACACTTGCCCCAGTACTGGCAACCTGGACACACCAGGCACGCGGTCGGTGAATTCGCGTTGATCCTCCTGCATCAGGCCGCCCAGCACAGCAATATTGCCACTGGCAATATTCAGCACAGACTCCATTTCACGCACCTGTATTTCAGGAATGCTGCTGACAATCCGTGTACTGCCGCTGCCTAATTGCGGATTGGGGTCTTCGATATACCGCAACACTTTGGACACCGTGGGGCGTACATTCAGGTTCACCCGCTGATGGCTGTTAATTTGTGCGGTAACAGCCATCACCAGCCCTACCGGGACGGTATTGGCAGTGGTGGTGACTGCCTGTAAGTTGCTGCCGCTATTGCTGCTGCTTTGGGAAATTTGCGATTGAATCGTGAAATACACCAGGTTATCGACGACCTTGAGAATCGCAGTCTGGTTATTGAGCACCATTAATTTAGGGCTGGATAACACGCGTGTTTTGCCAAATTGCTCAAGCAAGGTCACGCTGGCGCTTAAATTACCCAGACGACTAAACGGATTAAAGTAACCGAGCATGAATGCCACGCTGCCATTATTCTGGCCTAGTGCATTTTTGCTGTTATTACTTTCCCAGCTACCTGCGGCGCGATTGAACTGTGCCGCATCACTGCCTAGCGATTGCGCCAACTGCCATCCGCGCTGCTGCGCAGAGGCTGACAACCGGCTCCAGTCTATGCCCATCTGAAAACTTTTACCCAGCTCAACTTCTACAATCGTGGCCTCAATAAGCACTTGCCTGGCCGCCACTTGCATCACTGACTCCAGGTAAGCCCTGACTTGTGCCTGCTGGCTTTGTGACGCCCGGATCGTCAGAATACCGGTTTCAGGATTGGCAATCAGCCTCGAAGCATGCCAGCGGACATGTGCCTGTTTTATTTTTTCCAAGGCAACCGGTGTAGTGACCGATGGCTGCGCTGACACTTCACCAGCATGTTGAGAGGCTTGCATGCTGGTGGCCGAGTCGGCCGCTGGTGCGGGGATATCCAAACGTGACGCAGCCCCCTCCAGCACTTCATCACGGGCCGTGCTGGCCTTATCCGTTTCCTCTAACAGCGCCTGTATATTCTCGACAACGCTTTCCCACAAGTGATAACGCGATTGCGAAGTCACCGCCGTTCTTGAGCTATTGCTGTTACCTCCCTGCGCCAAGACCGCTTGTGAACCACTGCCATTACCCGCTGCGGCCCGGCCAGCGCTATTGATTTCACTGGCGACCCCTATATAGCCAGTGGTGTCTCGACTCATATTGACATAATTCAATTTATAGCTGCGAATGACGGGCATGTCTGGCGTAATCAACCACACACCATGCGACCATTCGTAATACATATCCAACTGCTTGGACATGCGCGCCAGGATAGATGGCACCGACTGCTGGATCGCATGCAGGCTCACCTTGCCGCGCAAGCCTGGGTGCACATCAATATTCAAACCGCTTTCGCGCGCAATGGCCAGCAACACCTCCTGCACAGGCGCATCATGCACAACCAGGTTAATCAATAAGGTGGGGGTCGCTGATTTTAAGGGCGGCGTGATCGCGCGCGTAGATTCGATCTCGGAGATATCGACTTCAGGATAAACGGCAACAGGACTGGTTTCTGCCGGGAGACTGTCTGGCAAATGCAACGTGGAGTGTGTAGACGCATCCAGCGGCTGCCGTATACATGCAGCGAGCCAAACACAACACAGCAGGATGATAGCAAAGCGCATCAACGTCCCCCGTTACGAATATGACATTTTTTAACACATATTAATTAATATTAATAATGAATGTCAAATACTCATGCGGAAAAACGCATCCCACTGACGAGATTGTCAGTCGGCGGACACTATTTTAGTGCCCATGCTACTCAATCAGCCCATGCTACTCAATCAGCCCATGCTACTCAATCAGCCCATGCTACCCAATCAGCCCATGCTACCCAATCAGCAAGTGAAAAACTAAAACAACTCGATTTCGCCGGTAATCATGCTGTCCTTGAGCAGGCCTTGCGCGATCAGCGTTTCATAGTAGCAAATTTGATTTCTACCATGCTCTTTGGCGTAATACAAAGCCTCATCCGCATGCTCAAGCACGGTGTTCGGCAACACATTCAGTGCCATTTTTGAGCAGCCGATACTGATGGTCACCTGCCCTACTTGCGGGAACGCATACGCGGCTAACGCCTCTTTAAACCGATCGAGCAATACGACGATGTCATTTTCTTCGGCACAGGAAAATACGCCGACAAACTCTTCGCCACCAAAACGGAACAGCAAGTCACCATCCCGGAAAGCTTCTTGCATCAAACGGGATAACAACAGCAGTACTTCGTCACCAATTAAATGGCCGTAGGTGTCGTTAATCCGTTTGAAAAAATCAATATCGAAAATCACCAGGTAGTGGTGCAAGGGGAATCGGTATTCCGGCTTATAGTCATTAAGCAGGATTTTGCCTACGCATTGATCAAATGTTTTCCGATTGAGCAGGCCGGTTAAGGCATCGCGTTCGTTTTCAATAATCAACCCGGCGTAGTGCTGGAACATCTGCAAGCATTGTTCCACCAGATCGATCTCTTCCGTCGAAAGCGCTTCGTGCTGGATCAGCAGGATGGCATTTTTGTGGGAAATACTTTGTTTGAGTGGGAACACATGCAGCTTGCCGCTGGCGGTATCAAAACAGGCATGCTGACGATGCTCTTGATTCAAATAACCCAATAGCATGGTATACACTTCTGGCGGCCAGGCTTCAAAGGTTGGGTCTGTGCTGGACTCCTGGGTATCCATCACGGAGACCAGTTGCCGTTTGGACAACACCTGCATCCTGACCGGCTGTGCCTGGGTCGCAAACACGGACATCCAGTGCTGCATTAATGAAAGCAACGCCGGATCAAGTGCAAGGCTCTCCCTGACCTTGGTCAGGTCAATCAGGCTTTGCATAAATTTTTTCAAACTCAAAGGTGTATTCATGTTCGCGACAATTGTTTTTTCGAACACTTTAGCAAAAGCATGGCGTTGACCTATTGGTAAACAGAGCCAATTTAAGCAACCATTTTTGAATTTAAGACAGAAGAGAATAAGAATGGGGTGGCTAATGGGGCTCGAACCCACGACAACCGGAATCACAATCCGGGGCTCTACCAACTGAGCTATAGCCACCACTGGGAAAGATTTTGGCCTGCCCGACAGGAATCGAACCTGTAACCCCCAGCTTAGAAGGCTGGTGCTCTATCCAGTTGAGCTACGAGCAGATAAAGTAGTTACATGCCGATCAGGCAATCCAGAGAAAACTGGTCGGCGTGGAGAGATTCGAACTCCCGACATCCTGCTCCCAAAGCAGGCGCGCTACCAGACTACGCTACACGCCGAAGACGGAAATATAACCGATTTTCTGATTTCGTGTCAATGTCGATGTGATAAAATTCTATTTTTTACGACAAATATTTTGTTCATGAGCGCTCATATTATTGATGGCAAGCAAATTGCCGGTCAACTGCTAGAAGATATTAAAGCCAATATCGATCAACGTGTGCAGGCCGGAAAACGTGCGCCCTGCCTCGCGGTGATTTTAGTAGGCGATGATCCTGCTTCTGCTATTTATGTGCGCAACAAACGCCTGGCTTGCGAAAAAACAGGTATCGTTTCAGTCGCACACAACTTACCCTCCAGCACATCTCAAGAGGAATTGTTTGCGCTGATTAGGCAGTTGAATGCGGACAATGGAACGGATGGCATTCTGGTGCAATCGCCATTGCCACACCATATAGATGAAACAGAAATCCTGGCCCTGATTGATCCAGCCAAAGATGTCGATGGTTTTCACCCTTACAACATTGGCCGCCTGGCGGTACGCCAGCCCTTGCTGCGCTCCTGCACACCTTATGGTGTGATCAAAATGCTGCAAGCCAGCGGCATCGCTCTCAAGGGCCTGGATGCCGTAGTGGTGGGCGTCTCCAATCATGTCGGCCGCCCCATGGGTCTGGAGTTGCTATTGGCCGGTTGCACCGTGACCAGTTGCCACCGCCACACCAAAGACCTGGCTGCGCATATTGGCCGCGCCGACTTAATTGTGGCCGCAGCGGGCAAAGCCGGCCTGATCAAAGGGGAATGGATTAAACCTGGCGCGATTGTGGTCGATATTGGTATTAACCGCTTGCCGGATGGCAAGATTACCGGCGACGTGGATTTTGCCGTTGCCAGCCAGCGCGCCAGCCATATTACCCCGGTGCCAGGTGGCGTTGGCCCGATGACCGTCGCCACCTTAATGGAAAACACATTAAAAGCGCTGGAACTGCGCGAGCAAGTCTAGCCGCTGCCAGTTTAACGCCCATAAAAGAAACTTTGCATGGTGGTTAAACTGGTGTACACTCGCGCGATTGTTGATTGACGTAATGCAGTAAACCACGCCTTTTTTGGCAATAACTATTCAGTAGTTTCGTTGTTTGGAACCATCATGGCAGATACCGTTAACAAATCCTTCACCCCTTACCAGCCAGCCGCCGGTGAGGAATACATGAACAAAAAGCAGCAGGATCACTTCCGCAAAATCCTGAATGACTGGAAATCCGAACTGAGTCACGATATTGACCGTACCGTGCATACCATGCAGGACGAAGTGACCAGCTTTGCTGACCCGAATGACCGCGCCAGCCAAGAGTCTGACATGGCGTTGGAATTGCGTAACCGCGACCGCGAACGCAAACTGATCAAGAAAATTGACGAGACCCTGCGCAATATTGACAGCGGTGATTATGGCTACTGCGAAGGTTGCGGCATTGAAATCGGCCTCAAACGCCTGGAAGCCCGCCCGACGGCCACTTTATGCATCGACTGCAAAACACTGGACGAAATGCGCGAGAAACAAGTCGCAAAATAATCTTGGCAAGCAATGCATCATAAAAAAGGCTGCAGTATTGCAGCCTTTTTTATTGCCTCCAGCGTTACCAGCTTTCTTCCACAGCAAACAAGCGTCGGTGCTCCCGAATCGCATAGCGGTCCGTCATGCCAGCCACATAGTCAGCGACGGCACGCGCCTGATTCTGCTTGGCAGCTAATTGATACTCATCCGGCATCAGGGCAGGATTATCCATAAACGCCGTAAACAATTCTTCAATAATGCGGCGCGCCTTGGCGCTCATGCGATTGACACGATAGTGCTGGTAAAGATGCTTGCGCAAAAACTGCTTGAGCTCCAGGTTTTTTTCATCCAGCGCCTGGCTAAAGCCAACCAGATAGTCAGGCGTCTTACGCACATCGTCAATACTGGCCGGATTCAAAGCGGCAATGGCCTGCTGGCTTTGCTGGCATAAATCGACCACCAGCACATTGATCATGCGGCGTATGGTTTCATGCACCAGCCGTTTTTCTTCTATGTCACCATACAGTTTTTTGACTTCGGCCATGTTTTCGGCAAATAGCTGGATACCGGACAACTGTTGAATCGTAATCAAGCCTGAGCGAAGACCGTCGTCTACATCATGATTGTTATAAGCGATTTCATCGGCAAAATTGGTGACTTGCGCCTCCAGGCTGGGTGATTCGCCGCGTAAAAAACGCTCGCCGACATCACCTAGCATCTGTGCATTTTTGCGTGAGCAATGCTTGAGGATGCCTTCACGCACTTCAAAAGTCAGGTTCAGGCCATCAAAACTGGCATAGCGGTTTTCCAGCACATCTACGACGCGCAAGGACTGCAGGTTATGTTCAAACCCACCGTAGTCGCGCATGCAATGATTGAGTGCATCTTGCCCGGCGTGACCAAATGGCGTGTGACCAAGGTCGTGCGCCAGCGCAATCGCTTCGGCCAGGTCCTCATGCAGCCCCAGTGTACGTGCAATCCCCCGGGTGAGTTGTGCCACCTCGATACTATGGGTGAGCCGGGTGCGGAACAGGTCGCCTTCATGATTGACGAACACCTGTGTTTTATACTCCAGGCGGCGGAAAGCCGTGGAGTGGATAATACGGTCGCGGTCGCGCTGAAACACATTGCGCAACGGTGACTCTTGCTCACCGACCTTGCGGCCTCGCGTCTGTTCAGGATGGGCGGCAAACCGGGCTAAGGTCATGTCGAGTCTCTGTGCTTACACCGTGAGCGACAGCGTCTGTTTTAATTTATCAGCGTCATAATCTGCCGTCATCACCGCCTTGCCAATATCCTGCTGCAAGATCAGCCGGATACGGCCATCGGACACTTTTTTGTCCAACTGCATCAGGCGCAGATACTCGTCTGCACCCAGGTCTGGGGCGTCTATGGGCAACTTTGCTGCCTGCATAATGGTTTTAATGCGGGCAATTTGCGCCGCATTGAGCCAGCCCATGCGCTGCGACAGATCTGCCGCCATCACCGTACCTGTCGCCACGGCTTCCCCGTGCAGCCAAACCCCGTAACCCATGGCATTCTCAATGGCATGGCCGAAAGTATGGCCCAGGTTGAGCAAAGCACGCTCGCCCTGTTCGTGCTCATCAGCCACCACCACCTCAGCCTTATTCTGGCACGAGCGATAGATCGCATAGCTGGCAACGGCGGTGTCCAACGCCATCAGGGCGGACATATTGGTTTCCAGCCAGTCAAAAAAGTCTGCATCGCGAATCAGGCCATATTTGATCACTTCGGCGATCCCGGCTGACAACTCGCGTTGTGGCAATGT
Source organism: Methylophilus sp. 14 (assembly GCF_015354345.1). Taxonomy (GTDB): domain Bacteria; phylum Pseudomonadota; class Gammaproteobacteria; order Burkholderiales; family Methylophilaceae; genus Methylophilus. The sequence goes on from NZ_JADKYS010000005.1 coordinate 54,470, forward strand.
TTTCAAGGTATCAATGTCAGCCAACACCAGTTTGGGCTGATAGAACGCACCTATCATGTTTTTGCCCAGTGGATGGTTGATGCCGGTTTTACCACCGACGCTGGAATCCACTTGTGACAACAAGGTCGTCGGCACCTGGATAAACGGCACGCCTCGCAAATAGGTGGCCGCGGCATAGCCGGTCAAATCTCCAACCACACCACCGCCCAGGGCGATTAGAGTGGTATTCCGCTCACAGCGATTTTGCAGCAAATGATCATAGATGATTTGCAAGGTCTGGTTATTTTTGTGCGCTTCACCATCCGGCAGAATAATTTCAATCACGCTAACACCCGCGTCGCGCAAGGGCTGCGCAATCGCCTGCATATATAACGGCGCTACCGTGGTGTTACTGACAATGGCCACTTGCTTGCGTTTGAGGTAGGGTAAAATAAGCTCTGCCTGCCCCAGCAGGCCACTGCCGATATGAATAGGATAGCTACGGTCAGCCAGGCTGACGGTTAAGGTTTGCATGATGGCTCCACCGCATTGAGGGCGTTTTCAATTTTTTGGATAATCACCGACACTGGCTGATGTCCGGTATCAACAATCAGGTGTGCAGTTTCGGTATAAAGTGGATTGCGTGCGTGAAACAACTGCTCCAGCTTGGCTTTCACATCCACATTTTGCAGTAAAGGACGGTTTTTATCGTTGCGCGTGCGCAGATACAACTCATTGACGTTGGCGCGCAGATAAATCACATAGCCATAACGTCTGAGAATGTCTCGGTTCTCCGGCGCGATAATCGCGCCCCCGCCAGTAGCGAGCACAATATTATCCTGCTGCGCAAACTCTTCCAGGGTCAAGGTTTCGCGCTTGCGGAAGCCAGCTTCCCCTTCTAACTCAAAAATAGTCGGAATCTTGACGCCGGTGCGCTGTTCAATCACATGATCCGTGTCGTAGAAGGTCTTGCCCAGACTTTTGGCAATCAATTTGCCAACCGTGGTCTTGCCTGCCCCCATCAAACCGATCAAAAATATGTTGTTTGGTATTTGCGCACCCATAAAAAAGCCCAACTGTTTCAGTTGGGCATTTTAAGGCAAAGCCTGTCGGCTGTCAGTAATCGCGCACGTTTGTGTACGCTAATTAGTTCAAGGCCAGTGTTTCATCCATCACTTTAGGGGTGATAAAAATCAGCAACTCGGTTTTATCTTCTTGCTTGGTGTTGCGTTTAAACGCGTAACCGACCACAGGCAAGTCACCAAAGAAAGGTACTTTGTCGGTCGATTTGCGAGAAACCTGCTCGTAAATCCCACCCAATACCACGGTCTCGCCGTTGCCAACGAGGACCTGCGTTTGTACGTTTTGCGTATTAATCGCCACACCACCGGGCAAGGTTTCACCACGACTGTCTTTGCGTACATCCAGATCCATAATAATTTTCTGGTCTGGCGTAATTTGCGGGGTCACCTCCAAACTGAGCTCAGCCTTTTTAAAGCTGACTGCAGTTGCACCACTGCTGGTGGCACTTTGGTAAGGAATCTCCACCCCCTGCGCAATACGCGCTTTCTGCTGGTTGGCCGTGGTCACGCGCGGACTGGAAATCACCTTACCACGTGAATCTGCTTCCAAAGCGGATAATTCAAGGTTCAGCAATAAATTGGCCGACAACTTGAGCAAACTCAGCGCAATACCGCCATAAGCGTTGGTCACTGGCAGGTTGGACATCAAATCAGGCTGGCCATTGGAGCTAACGGTGTAGTTACCCAGCGTCGCACTCTGTACGGTCCCCCCTTGCGTACCCAGTGTATAAGTCCCAGTACCGCCTGCCGTTGTCGGTGCAGTATAGGCAGTGGCTTTGTTGCCTAGCGAACCACCGATAGACAGATTGGTATTGCTCCCTGGTGTCCCAGTTTGCGAAATACCAAAGCGTGCACCCAAGGCTTTAGAGAAGGTATTGGAAGCGATCACCATACGCGACTCGATCATGACCTGTTTCACCGGCACGTCCACCTTGTTAATGATGGTCTGAATTTCGTCCAGTTTTCTTGGCGTATCCTGCACAAAAATGGTATTGGTGCGCGCATCAAATGTCACGCTACCACGTTGCGACAGAATGCGGTTCATACGACCAGCCGATGCGCCACCTGACGAACCGGTAGACGTGCCAGACGTCGAGCCACCTGAACCACTGGTGCCGCCGCCAAGCAGCATATTCCTGAAGTCCACCGCCTTCTGGTATTTCAATGAAAATACTTCTGTACGCAAGGTTTCCAGCGTCTCGCGCTCCGCCTCAGCCGTGAGCTGCGCTTTCTCTTTGGCGGCAAACTCTTCTGCTGGCGCAATCGAAATCACACTACCATTGACACGCATGTCCAGGCCTTTGCTTTTCATGATCACATCCAGCGCCTGGTCCCATGGCACATCTTTCAGGCCGATGGTTACGCTGCCAGACACTGAGTCGCTGACGACGATGTTCTTACCGGTGAAGTCAGCAATCACTTTCAATACATCCCTGACGTCTACACGTTGGAAGTTCAGAGACAATTTTTCACCCGCATAGCCTTGCTTGGAGCCTTGGATGAGTTTGTTAGGGTCTTTTGCCAATGGGCGGATATCGACTACCAGGCGCTTATCGGTCTGGTATGCAGACTGCTCCCAATCCCCTTGCGGCTCAATCACGACTTGTGCCTGGTTGTGATGCCGTAACGCATCCACATACAACACAGGCGTATTAAAGTTGATCACATTCAGGCGGCGTTGCAAGGCTTCTGGCAGTTCAGTATCGGCAAAATCGATTACCACCGTTTTCCCCGCATTGCGCACATTGACGCCCACACGGTTATCCGACAAATCCACCAAAATACGGCCTTCACCATTTTTGCCACGCACAAAGTCTATCTTCTGGATTTTGTGGCCAGCAGACACTTCCTGCTCAGAAAAGCGCTTGGCGGCCACAGCCGCAACAGGTACCTCAGCGCCTTCTTGCGTCAGGCCCACCAGCAAGGTTTGCTCCTGCAACTGTAATTGATGCTGGACCGGCTTGGATAAATTTAATACAACACGGCTGCGATCACTCGCCTGTGCAACCTGTACTGACTTCAATACTCCCTGATTCACCGGCAACACATTTTTACCGGTAGCGTTGACGGTATTGGGAATATCAAACACGATTCTGGGCGGATTACTCAAGATGAAACTGACCGGTGCTGCCGCCAATGGCTGCGACAGTTGCAGTTGCACATCCAGGCGCCCTCCCGGCTGCGCTGTGACATCTACCGCCTGCAACTGGTTACTGGCCGCGGGCACCTCCGCCGCCATGCCAACACCCTGTAGCGCCAGCGCCACAGACAAGAATGCCACCCTGGCCATAAAATAGCTTAAATTTTTCATCATTGATGTTCCTGCAGTTCCAATGTTGTCATTTGCTCAGACCACTCACCGCTCCCAGGGTCTTGAATCGTCTCTTTGATTTTTAATTCATACTTCAATGTCTGACGGTTTTCTGTCAGTGCCGTAATGACGCCAAACTTCTCCCCTAGGTGCGAGCCAGGTTTGACCTGATACACCAGGTTATCCGGGGTCTGGATAGTGGCAAACATGCTGTTCTTTTTGCTTAATACGCCGACAAACTTGAGGTTCTCTAGCGGATAGGCTTCCAATGGCTCCTTGCGTCGCGTCAGGTCAGGCTGGTTAGTGTTCTGCACTGCCGCTTTGCGGGGCACAAACGGATCATGCAGCGTGCTATCCGCGTTATATTGCTTGGGGGCAAACCCTTGCACTTGAGGCAACGGCTCTACCGGTGCCCCCATGGTCTGGCTGGCCTCTTCCATAAAGCGGGTCAAATCGTCATCTTGTGATGAGCCGCATGCGGACAGCAATAGCGTTGGAATCAGGGCAATTAAGTAGTGGTTACGCATCATTTCTTCCCTGCCTTACTCTCCTGAGCCTTACGTGCAGCCACCTCTTCTGCATCCAGGTAACGGTAAGTTTTTGCCACGGCCTCCATCACCAGCATATCCTTGTGCGGCTGCTTATCCTCTTTACCGGCAGGCTGTATCTGCAAATTGTGTAGAGTCACGATACGTGACAGTTTGGCCACCTCTGTCACAAAAGCCCCCAGCTCGTGGTAATGCCCCAACACCTTGATATTGATGGGCTTCTCGGCATAAAACTCGGCAAAAATTTCCGGCATCGGCACAAAGCCTTCAAACGATAAGCCCTGGCTCAAGCCAGCCTGGTTAATATCGGTCAGCAAGCCATCCATTTCAGATTTGTCCGGCAACTGCTTGAGCAGGGTGCCAAAGGTGCGTTGGATATCAACGACCTGTTGCTCATAGGCTTTAATTTTGACTGCCTGTACTTTTTTAGCCAGGTATTCGTCACGCAGACCCTGCTCTTTTTCTTGTTCGGCTTTCAATGCCTTCAGGTTAGGGCTGAGCAAAAACACGTAGCCCAATACCAGCAATGCACCAGCCAAAATCGCCAGCAACACGGCTTTCATCGGTAGCGGTAAATTACCGGCCGTTTTTAAGTCAATATTATTAAAATCTGAAAGTTGCATTCTCGCTTATCCTTTGGCCCCGGCAGGCTTATGTTTAGCGGGGTCCTCTTTGGCAGTTTCGCGTTTTAAAGATACCCGCAACACAAACTCATATTCTTTGATACCCAGTGCATTGGTGTTGGCCTTGATTTCAACCAGATTAGGGTTGTGCATAATCGGCGAAGCGCCAAGGTTATGAACCAGCGTGGCAATCCTGGCATTGGTGTCAGCCACGCCCTTGAGTTCAATCTCATCTTCCAGTTGTTTGACGCTCTTGAGAAACACGCCTTCTGGCAACTGCCTGGCTAACTCATCCAGAATCGATACTGCCTGGTTACGGTCACTCTGCAAGCCCTCGACAATTTGCTTGCGCTCCAGCACATGTTTAATCTGCTCTTTCAAATTGCCGATGATGGCAATTTCCTTGTCCAGGCGCGCCATCTCATCCTGCAGGCGCTGGTTACGTGCCTGCTGCGCATCCATTTTGCTATGAATATAGCTCCAGCTCACAAACAGGATGGCCGCAGCGGCAATGGCCACCAGCGACGCCATAAGCCCAAACTCGCGCTGGCGCTCGGCACGCTTGATTTGACGGTGAGGTAACAGGTTAACTTTAATCATGCATCCACTCCCCGCAGGGCGAGGCCACAGGCAATCATCAGTGCTGGCGCATCTGTTTCAAGCTGTGAAGACTTGATCTTGTTTGCCAGCGCCATCCCCTTGAAAGCATTGGCCACCAGCGTATGCACACCAGTTTTCTCTTCTATCAATGGCGCTAGGCCTTCGGTCGCCGAAACGCCACCGGCCAGCAACACATGGTCGACCTTGTTATATTGGGTAGAGTTGGTGAAAAAGGACACGGCACGCGCCGCCTCACCCGCCAGGTTTTGCAGGAAAGGTTGCAATACCTCAGCCTCATAAGACTCAGGCAAGCCGCCCTGACGCTTGGCGATTTCACTCTCTTCAGGCGACAGACCAAACCGGCGCTGGATCTCCTGTGACAGCATGGCGCCACCAAAGGCTTGCTCCCGAGCATAAATCGACTGTGTACCGACCATGACATTGACATGGGTCACATGCGCACCGATATCCAGAATCATGGTGACGGTCTTTTTGCTGTGTTGCGGCAACTGTTTGAGAATCTGACGATAGGCAGTTTCGGTAGCATAGGCATCCACGTCCATAATGCTCACCTTCAGGCCAGCTTCCTCTGCCACGGCAACCCGGTCATCAATTTTTTCTTTCTTGGCCGCCACAATCAACACTTCAACTTCATCCGTGCTTTTGCCCATAGGACCCAGCACCTGAAAATCGAGGTTCATTTCTTCAAGCGGGAAAGGAATATACTGATTGGCTTCTGACTCCACCTGCAACTCCAGGTCTTCGTCACGCATGCCAGCTGGCATGATCACACGTTTGGAAATCACCGCGGCTGTTGGCAATGCCAGCACCACCTGTCGCGCGCGCGATCCCAGCAAACGCCAAGCCGAACGCATGGTGTCAGCCACCAGCGCCAAATCGTTAATATTGCCATCACTGATGACCCCTTTAGGCAGGGTCACATTGGCATAGCCATCCAGTCGGAATTGTTGTTTGCCCACGGCGCTCAGTTCCACCATTTTGATGGCGGTTGCGCTGACATCTACACCAATAAAACTGGTTTTTTTGCGTTGTAAAAAGCCCAGACTCAACTGTATTGCCCTTTTTTAATATTTGGATGCTCGTTAGCTTATGCATCAACCATGCCAACTCACACCATTTCATGGCGACAAGCAAATTCCCGGCCTTAATGGTAGCCAGAAGAATGCTGATTATTTACATGATTCCATAATTAACTGCCATTGAATTGGCAAAAAAAGATTACAATTCATGGGTAATTCTCACGATGGCAGCAAGACGCATGAACTCAAGAAACTGGTTGCAGTCCCTTCTTTTTCTTTCCATTACCGGCAGCTTGATCGTCGCCGCCCTGCTGGTGCTGATGATCAGCATCCTCTATCCGTCACTGCCTTCACTGGATGCCCTTACGGATTACCATCCGAAATTACCGTTGCGCATTTACGATGCCGAAGGTGGCCTGATTGCCGAGTTTGGCCAGGAACGCCGCGCCTTTGTGCCGATTGAGCAAACGCCCAAAGTCATGAAAGACGCGATCCTGGCCATTGAAGACCGTCGCTTTTACCAGCACAACGGTATTGATACCACCGGCATCTTGCGCGCCATCCGCAACAATCTGACCGGCCGCGGCCATGAGGGCGCCAGCACCATCACCATGCAGGTGGCTAAAAACTTCTTCAGCAACCCGGATACACCACGTAATATCTGGACCAAGATTAAAGAAGCCATGCTGGCGATCAAAATTGAGAACGCCATCAGCAAAGACAAGATTCTTGAGCTTTACCTGAACCAGATTTATCTGGGCGAGCGCGCTTATGGCTTTGCCACGGCATCCAAAACCTATTACGACAAAGACCTGAAGCAACTCAACCTGGCGGAGGCCGCCTTGCTGGCTGGCCTGCCAAAAGCACCGAGCAAATACGACCCTTATATTCACCCGGACTTCGCCATCAAGCGCCAGCATGAAGTGCTGCGCGACATGCACCGCTACGGTATGATCAGCGACCGCGAATTTGAGCAGGCGATGAACACGCCGCTCAAGTTCCAGTCGTCGAGACGACAAGTGCAAGCCCTGGGCGGCGAATACGTGGCTGAGATTGTGCGGGCGACTTTGTATAAACGTTATGGCGAAAAAGCGTATACCAGTGGCCTGCGTGTTTACACCACCATCAATAACAAACACCAGGCAGCGGCGAACACCGCCGTGATCCAGGGCATGATCAATTTTGAATTGCGCCATGGATTCCGTGGTGCCGAGCAGATTATTTCGCTACCAGCAGGCAAACTGACCGCTAGCGGTGCCAGCGAACTGTTGCGGGATTTTGTCACTTATAACCAGTTTGTGCCCGCCTTGGTCACCAAGGTTGAGCCCAACCTGCTCACTTTGGTGACCAAGCGTGGCACCGTGCTCAAATTGCAGGACAAAGCCATTTTGCTGGTGAAAAACCATATGCCACCCGCCAAACGCACGCCATTGTCGCTGGTGCCTGGTGCGGTGATCCGGGTTTACCAGCAGAATGACGGCTGGTCAGTGGTGCAATTGCCAGAGGTGGAAAGCGGTTTTATGGCACTCAATCCGGAAACCGGGCAGGTACAGGCCCTGATCGGCGGTTTCAGTTTCCAGCGCAACAAATACAATCATGTGACGCAAGGCCGCCGCCAGCCGGGCTCCAGCTTCAAGCCATTTATCTACTCGGCCGCACTCGAAAAAGGCTATAGCCCGGCCAGTGTGTTTGAAGATGCGCCTATCAGCTTCACCTCTACCGAAACAGGTAGCAATAGCAGTTGGGAGCCACGTAACTACGATGAGAAATACGCAGGCCCGATGCGCTTGCGCGAAGCCCTGGCACAATCAAAAAACACCATTTCCATCCGCCTGATGAATGCTATTGGTGCCCGCTATGCCCAAGACTACCTGCGCAGATTCGGCTTTGACCCCAAAGATCATCCGGCTTACCTGTCTACTGCGCTAGGTGCAGGCTCTTCCTCAGTCTGGCAAATGGCAGCCGCCTACGCCACCTTCGCCAACAGCGGTTACCAGGTACACCCTTACCTGATTGAAAAGATTATCGACAGCCGCGGCAAGGTGATTCAAGCCGTGCAGGCAGGCAAACATGTGTCGCAACAACGTGTAATCGACCAGCGTAACGCCTTTATCATCACTACCATGCTGCAAGATGTGGTGCGCGACGGTACGGCCAGGGCCGCGCTGTCATTACGCCGCCCGGACATCGCCGGTAAAACCGGTACCACCAATGACCAGTTTGATGCCTGGTTTGCGGGTTATCATCCGAAAGAAGTGGCAGTGGCCTGGGTCGGTTATGACAATCCGCACAACCTGGGGCGTGGTGAGACTGGCGGCCGTGCCGCATTACCCATCTGGATCAATTACATGCAACAAACCCTGACCGGCTTGCCTATCTACCAATACAAAGTGCCTGACGGGGTCTTGCAGTTGAAGGTCGATGCATACACTGGTGCGCAAGTGGGTGAAGATGACCCTGGCATTTATGAATACTTCTACGAAGAGCATTTGCCGCAATCACAGCCAGAAAACCTGCCAGGCTTGTTTGACCCAGAGGCAGAGCATGCGCCAGAGGACAACGAGCCGTCTTTTCTGGAGCGTCTGATTGGCGATCATAGCGGTGGCAACAATGAGGACAAAAAGCTGCAGGTAAACCCGGCGGCAAAGTTACTCAGCCCCAATTAGAAACGAATTCAACTTAAAGCCTGATGCGATGTTTGACGACTTTTCAAGTGATCTAAGGCAAGAAATAGCACAGTCCGCCGCACGCCTGATGTTTGAGGAAGGCATTAGCGACTATGGCCGCGCCAAGCGCAAAGCGGTCAAGCTCATGGGCATACAACAGGATGCACCACTGCCGACCAATGCTGAGATTGACTCCGCGTTGCGCGAGTATCACGCGCTCTATGCTGATGAAAACGATGCCGCGCACCTGCTGGAGTTGCGGCAAGCCGCCTTGCACACCATGCAGTTACTCAAAAAATTTAACCCGCACCTGATTGGCTCGGTGATGGAGGGCACGGCAGGCCCTTACGCAGACACCGATATCCACGTGTTTGCTGAAAGTGGTAAAGAACTGGAGATTTACCTGCTCAACCAGAATGTGCCTTACCGGCTGGATGAACAGCAATTCCGCATGTCTGACCGTCCTGGCAAGCAAAAACATGACCTGGTCCGCAAACGGGTGCCGGTGTTACTGGTGGAAACGCGCTTTGGCACGCAACGCATCAGTGTGTTTGAAACCGATGATATCCGCACCGCACCGCGTAAAAATGGCGAAAAGGCTGGCATACACCGCATGAACCTGCTGCAACTGACCGAAGCCCTCTCCCCGGGTAAATCCGGCAGTGAATAATCTTACTGCAAGCTAATGTGGCCGTGCCCCAGCACGGTGCCGGTTGCATAGGCCATATCGACCAAAGCAACTTGATAGTCACTGATCGCGCGGATTTCTTTCAGTTGTGCCTCACCTAAACGTGTCAGCGTTTCCAGCACCTCGGTCATAGTGCGCAAGCCTTCATTAAATTGCTTGAGTTCAGCCTCGTAGTTGATACCCGCCACCAGCACCTGCTGGCGCGCCGCAATAATGCGTTGCCAGTTTTGTTCGACTTTATCCAGCGTGTCATGAATCTCGCGTTTTACGGTCAATGTTTGCAGCGTTTTGGTCGTCAGGCGTTGCATGCGCTGTGCCACAGCCCGGTCCAGCTTGGCTTTGCGGGCCTCGTTACTCACTGGCATTTCAAACTTCAAGCCCACCGACCAGTCACGATAGCGGCCATCAAATAAGTCCTGGCCAATATCACCAAACCGCTCGCCAGACCCAGACAAAGCACCATATTGATAATCCAGGGTAAACAATGGCAGGGTCTGGTTTTGCAGGTAATCAATCTGCACCAGGTCAGCACTTAACTTCAACTCTTGATCCAGCAATTCAATACGGCTATCCAGCGCATCGCGGATCAAATGTGCGCGGTCAAATTCAAACCTAACCAGGTTAGGTGCCGTCATCGGCACCCAGGGCGACTGTCCTGCCTGGTCGTCAGGCAAATCATTAAGCAAAAACTGTAATTGCCGTTGGGCCAGTTTGAGATTGGTTTCAGCCACAATCAGCGCTTCCATACGGTCAGCGACACCAATTTGCGCCCGGTTCACTTCGACCGCTGCGGTCAAGCCTTCTTGCACCCGGCGCTTGACCATGGCCAGGTTCTGGCTGGCATATTCATACTGGTTTTTGCGTACATCCAGTGCCGCCCACGCCTCGTAAAGCTCCCAGTAAGCCTTGTCTACGGTTGCCACAATGCGTATCGTCTGCAATCGCGTTTTCAGTTGTACGCTATCACGGTCTAACTCAGCGACACGGATGCTGGCTTCATTGACCTGCGTGCCAGCATTGCGCAACAAAGGCTGGCTAAACGAAAAACGCAGGGCACTGCGATACTGGTCACTGGCGAACTTGCCCAAGCTTTGGCGGTTTTCCAACGGCGCACTTAAAGTCACCGTACCGCCGGTACGCAAAGGCACTTTGACCCCGGCCTCCACATCCCAGAATTCCTTTTTCTGCGCATCCAGGTTCAGTTTGGCCAGCTCGCCATTCAGCAAAGCATTGTCTGACTTGATAATGACCTTATCCCCAGACATGGCGGGCGTGTCTTTTTCGGCATATTTGGCATAGGCAAAAATCACCTGGTCAAACTTGGCCTGCTCTTCGCGCAGCGATTGCCTGGCCAGTTCGGGGTCCATTTTGGCGACTTTGATCTGTAAATTATTTTGTAGCGCGCGCTGGCGAATATCGGCAATGGTGACTTGGGCACCTTGCCCCTGCGGGGCGATACTGTCAGTTTCCGGGCTATCAAACGGCTTCAACGCACTCTTGAGGTCGACGGTCACTGACGACTTGCGTTGCTGCTGTTGCTTGACTGCATCATGCAGCGGCACGCCAGGCTGCTGGCTATAAGATTCCAGCGCACGCCCCTCTGATTTTTCCAGACGCTGCCGCGCACGCGTGTCCGTAACGTCATCCGCCCACAGCGTAGCCCATGGCGAGGCAAGGGCTAACAGGGTGACCAGCCAGCGCGTCATGCCGCTTTGCCTCCGGCCTGGTTCAAGGGTACAGGCTCAGGCGGAATGCGTGGCGGGAAGCCATTGAGCAAGCGCCACAACTCGTAGCCTATGGTCACGCGCTCAAGCAACACCCAGCCTTTGGCACTGATGCCCTGGCGCAAAAACCTGGCAGACGGCCACTCTGGCGTCCCGGCTTTGTGCACCACCATGATACGGAAGTGGCCACTGCCATTGTCCGTCGGGTCGACAAACGAGATTTCACCTTCAAAGGTGCCCACGCCGACCTGTGCCCAGCCTGGGACTTGTATCGCGGGCCAACCCTCAAATTCCAGCCGGACACTGCTGCGGGAGGTAATCAGCGGCGCATCACGGCCATCGACCCACAACTCGACCGCGCGCTGCGAGGTATGTGGCACAATCACTAACAAAGGATCGCCCTGCTTGATAATTTGTGATTGCGAATTCACTGGCAACCGGAAAATGGTGCCATCCCTGGGCGCGACGATACGCTGCATATTTTGCCGCGCCAAGGAAATTTCGGAGTTATGCAGGCTGTTTTCACTGTCTGCGGCTTCGCCACGAATTTTATTGATCACGGCAGAGGTCGAGTCCAGGTAGGCCTGGGTATCCGAGCGGGTTTGCTGGATATCGGCCGCGGCAGAGCTGGCCTCGGCTTTGGCCGACTGCCATTGTGCCTGCGCACTATTGAGGTTGCGGCTGGCGATAATATGATCACGTTCGGCGACTTCAAGATCGCGCTTGGACACCAGGCCATCGCCAAACAGGCGTTGCAGGCGCTGCACTTGCTGGCTGGCAGCGTCGAGTGTTGCCTGCGCGGCATTCACCGCTTCCTGACTACTGCGGATTTTCTGATTAGCCACATCCAGCTTGTATTGTGCGGCTGAAATCTTGGCATCGCGTGCCGCCGTCAAGTTTTGCTTTTGTAGCTCATAAGCACGTAATTCATCCTGCTTGGCGCCAAGCTTGCTTTGCAAATTATCACGTTGCGCTTCCAGGCGCTGTTTAAAGTTGGGATCCGTATCGGCAATCTCCAACAGCAAATCGCCCTCTTTCACCTGCGAGCCTTCTTGCACGTGCCAGCGATTAATCATGCCATTCACAGGCGCATCTATGGTCTGCACACGTTCGGAAGGCGAGTAAGCAGTCACCTTCCCCAAGGCCGTCACGTTCTGCTGCCAGGGCAAAAACAAAAACATGGTTGGCAAGCCTACCAGCAACCAGGCCAGCCGTTTAATCCAGACACGCAAACGCTGCGGCGTTTGCACGGAGCCCATCAAGGTATTTTGCAATCGATTATGCATGATCGCCCCCTGCCTGGCCACGCTGACTATCCAGCGTCATCATCTGCTGGAATTGCTGCGCAATATGGGGGAAACGGGTTGTCACAATCAGCATCCATTGTGACTGGTGGCGCTTGAGCAAGGTCAGCACCTGGTCCAGTTCCTGCTGGCCGAGTCCATCGAGCAAACCATCGATAATCAGTAAATCCGGACGCCCTATCATCGCCCTGGCCAACATCAGGCGTTGCAATTGGGTGTAAGTCATGGGTGCGCCATAATCAGTCAATATCGTATCCATGCCTTGCGGTAACTGGCTGATATCCTCCCACAAGCCCAGCATTTGCAATATTTCGACCATGGCATCCAGGCCAATCTCGGTGCGGGTCAGGCGCAGATTATCCAGAATCGAGCCATGCTGCCACTCTACTTTGTTCGCCACCCCTATACGGTCACGCAGATGATCCAGGTTCAACTGGCGTAAGTCTATACCACCATAACTGATATAGCCTTGTGCAGGCTGCCTGAGTCCGGTCAGCAGCTCGAGCAAGGTGCTTTTACCACTGCCCAATGCACCCAGAATGGCGAGGCTCTGGCCGCGCTGCAGTTCGAAACTGACCTCACTCATTAATGTTGGTTGGCCGTGATGACTAAACCCCAGGCCAGCCACTTTCAGCGGCTGATACCCCTCCAAGCTGGACTGATGTTCTCCAGCAGCCTCCACCGGCAAGGTTTCCAACACGCCTAATTTATCGACCGCAGCCAGTAAGTCATAGAAATACTCCAGCTTGGTCACAAAGCGCACAAAGGCGGACAACACGCCAAAAATAATCAACTCTGCGGCCACAAACTGGCCGAGGTTAATCTGCCCTTTGATCACCAGGGTACCGCCCAGAATCAGCATGCCGGTACCTATCACCGCATACATGCCCACAGCGCCTATTAACTGCGTCATTAATACGCGAAAATGTTTTACTCTGGCACCCAGATAGTTTTGTGCCAGTATCTCAGTGTTATCTGTTGTACGTTGCTTTGCACCATAAAACTTGGATAACCATTTATTACGTGCAATGTTTTCCAGCCAAGCAGCCATATCGTATTTGGCCTTGGATTCTTTAAGGGCGGTGGTTTCTGCCTGCCTGCCTAGCAAAACGACGATGGCCCATAACACTATCAGCATCAGGATCACGAGGATACCGAAATAGAGGCTATAAAACAGCAAGACCACGCTGCCAATCAAGCCTTGCAGCAAAGCAGTCAGACCAACCGTCAGCAGGGTTGCCACAGATTTTTGCACGGTCTGGATATCAAAATAACGGTTTACCAGCTCGACTGGATTGTGCTGGTCATAGACAGAGACATGAATTTGCTGAGTATTTTGCGCAATGAGTAGGCTATGGCGCACAAAAATGCGGCGCTGTATCAGCTCAACGAGGAAACTCTCAATGGCATAAATCGCCCCCGACAAGGCCAGCAAGCAAAACAGGATAAAACCAACCACATACAACGGCTGCAGCACACCACCCATGGTGACGATATTGACCATGGTTTGCACCGCCACCGGCGTCGCAATACCCAACACGCCATAGGCCAGTGTCAGGTAAACCAGTAGCAGGATATCCTGCTTTTCAAAAGAGGCGAGTTTTAATACCCGTTGTACGGGGCTCAACAAAGAGGGGGTTAGATTTGCCATGGTAAGAGTTATTTTAGTACAGGCCCACTACATGGATTGCAATGCATTTTATTAAGTTCAAAAAAAAACGGCTCAATGAGCCGTTTTCTTTTTCACATCATGGATTACAGGCTATAAGCACGCTCACCATGCTCTGTTGTATCCAGACCTTCGCGCTCGTATTCTTCACTTACACGCAAGCCTACAACAGCGTCTACAACTTTGTAAAGAATGACGCTAACGATACCAGTCCAGATCAATGTCACCACCACAGCGATGATTTGAGTCGTCACTTGACCACCCATGGTCACGCCTTCGGCATAACCGACACCACCCAAGCCAGGAGCCATCAGCACACCGGTACCCACTGCACCCCAGATACCTGCCAAGCCGTGCACACCGAATACATCTAGTGAGTCATCATAACCCAGCGCACCTTTCAGTTTAGTTACGCCCCACAGGCTGACAAAGCTGGCAGTGAAACCCAGGATGATAGAGCCCATTGGACCTACGAAACCACAAGCAGGGGTAATCGCAACCAGACCAGCAACAGCACCTGACGCTGCACCCAGCATGCTTGGTTTACCACGGAACAGCCACTCAGCCAGAATCCAGCCAATTACCGCTGCAGCCGTTGCCAATTGTGTGTTGACCAACACCATACCGGCAGTCGCATCGGCAGCCAGTTCGCTACCTACGTTGAAACCGAACCAACCCACCCACAGCAAAGATGCACCAATCATCGTCATCACCAGGCTGTGTGGAGGCATTGCTTCTTTACCGTAACCAATACGTTTGCCCAACATCAAAGCACCGATCAAGGCAGCCACACCAGCGTTGATATGCACAACTGTACCACCGGCAAAGTCTTTAGCACCCAACTCAGCCAAGTAACCACCACCCCAAACCATATGCGCAATTGGGATGTAAGCAAACGTCACCCACAAAGCTGTGAACAGCAAGACAGCAGAGAACTTCATACGCTCAGCAAAACCACCAACGATAAGACCTGGGGTCAGTGCCGCAAAAATCATCTGGAAAGTCAGGAACACATACTCAGGAATCGTGCCAGACAAGCTATCAGTGGTAATGCCTGACAGGAATGCCTTGCTCAAGCCACCAACAATCGCGTTACCTTCACTAAATGCCATACTGTAGCCGTAAGCTGCCCACAATACAGAAATCAGCGAAAATACTACGAACACTTGCATCAACACGGAAAGCATGTTTTTCTGACGCACCAAACCACCGTAGAACAAAGCCAGGCCAGGGATAGTCATCAAAATCACCAACACTGTGGCAATAATCATGAAGGCAGTATTACCAACGTCCAGTGTTGGCGCTGGTTCCGCTTCAGCTGCTGCTGGCGCGGCTTCTGCAGCAGGGGCTTCAGCCGCCGGTGCTGCTTCAGGTGTAACTGTTTCTTGAACTGTGATTGTTTCTGTCACAGTCTCTTCAGCGTAGCTGACTGGGGTTGCCGCCAGGCCAATCAAGGCGACCAGCGATAACATGGAAAGAATTTTCTTCATAGCTGAAGCCCTTTCTTATAGCGCATCCGGACCGGTTTCGCCGGTACGTATACGGTAAACTTGTTCCAGATCGAAGACAAATACTTTGCCATCACCGATTTTGCCCGTTGCAGCCGCTTTCTCAATCGCATCCACGACCTGATCCAGCATGTCGTCCTTAATGGCGACCTCAAGCTTCACTTTAGGCAAAAAATCCACGACATATTCTGCCCCACGATATAACTCGGTATGTCCCTTTTGACGGCCAAACCCTTTGACCTCAGTGACTGTGATGCCTTGTACGCCAATGTTGGACAAAGCCTCACGCACTTCATCAAGCTTAAATGGCTTGATTATTGCGGATACAAATTTCATTTGCTTCTCCCGTTGTTAACTCTGACGGGCACAATGCCCGCCAGATCTAAACTTTGTTACTTATAACTTAGAATGTACGGCCAAGTGTGAACACCAGGCGGCCATCGTTTAAGTCTTTTGTTTCAGTAGTACCGTTGATGGAACGGCTAAAGCTTGTACCGCCGTAGCCACCGCCCCAGTATTTGTCATTGCTTGCTTCAACCCAGTACAAACCAGCCGCCCAGCCTTCACTCTTGCCAATGGCAAAGCCCTTGCTCAGACCCAACTTCCAGTCAGTATAGTCAGGGTTAGTTTCGTACGTGCCAGGTGCACCGTTAGCGGTCGGGAAACCGGAAGCTTGCAACTTGCCCGCCACATTCATGTGACCAACGTGCGCAATCAGAGTCAGATCCCACCATGGCAGTGGATAAGCCGCGTTCAGCTCCATGTACATAGAGCCTTTAGTGCTACCATCCCAGCCTGTTGCCTTCTCGGCGCCAAACCAGTCTGTCAGAGTATAGGATACTTTAGCGCTGATCCAGTCATATGACAAACCAAAGTTCAACTCGGTAGTGTCCCATTTACCACCAGATTTTTTACCTTGGTCAGCAGTCAAACCATCATATTTTTTCCAGGAACCGCCCGGATACATGTATGAGTAAATACCAACGGTGTAGCCTAACTTCTCCACTGCTGGAATAGTACCGTTGTAGCCTGCATACACGTCAATTTCAGTTTGTGCATCAGGATATGTGTTAGGAGTCACGCCAGAACCCCAGATACCAGCGTAAAAACCGCTGGAGTGCGTAATATCCATACCGCCTTGTACGGTAGGTTTGTGCCATGTTTGTGACAAACCACGGAAGTAGTAGTCAGAAACAAAGCTGATGTTTGCAGTTGCATCCCAACTTGAAGCTTCTTCTTTAGCTTCTTCAGCTGCGTATGAAACTTGTGCAAAAGATAATGCACCCAAAACTGCTGTGAGCAAAATAGATTGACGCATTTATGAGTCCTCTCTCTGTGAAAATCTTTGATCGAATTGTTGTAAACGAGAATGAAACAACATTGACCACAAAGCAAGGCACGTGCCAATCCATATAAATAAATTAAATCATATAGTTATATAATAAATTAAATCCAAAATATTAAAATAACATCGCAATAAATTGTTTTTAATTGAAAATGGTGTTTATATATTGAGGTAATTATATTTTCAAGCCCGCTATACATGCTAAAATATTGTGCAAAGGAGCCTTCATCATGCTATTCACCAATGAAAAAATTAAAGAATTATCTTTTAAAATCAAACAACTAGCGGATTCAAGCCCCATTTCAGAGCTAGAAACCAATTTGCATGCACTATTTCAGGGCGCGCTCACCAAAATGGAACTTGTTTCGCGCGAAGAATTCGATATTCAATCCGCGTTACTGGCACGCACCCAGCAACAATTAAAAACACTGGAAGAAAAAATTAGCCAGCTAGAACAGGCACACACAGTCAAAAAGTAAAAATTAATTTACAATTGTTAGCATTCTGATATTTCAAGGATGCGACATGAGTCTGGCGGTGCTATACAGTCGTGCATTGAGCGGCATGGACGCGCCAGAGGTGGTGGTAGAAGTGCATCTGGCCAATGGTTTGCCTAGCTTCACCATCGTCGGACTGCCTGAAACAGAAGTGAAAGAGAGCAAGGATCGTGTGCGTGCGGCGATACAAACCGCACAATTTGAGTTTCCTGCACGCCGCATTACGGTCAACCTGGCGCCTGCCGACTTACCCAAGGAAGGCGGCCGCTATGATTTGCCCATTGCACTGGGCATACTGGCCGCTTCCGGACAATTACCGCGGCAACATCTTGCCAACTATGTGATTGCTGGCGAGTTGGCGCTGACAGGTGAACTGCGGCCGATTCGTGGCGCATTAGCCATGACTTATCAACTGCTTCAGGATACATCCAACGCCAGAGCAGCCATTCTGCCCCAAGAGAGTGCATACGAAGCCAGTTTAGTAGAAGGCTGCACCATTTTCGCAGCGAACAGCTTGCTCGAGGTGTGCGCCCACCTGTCAGGCAAGCAATCCCTACCCCAGCATCCGGCAGTCTCAGCCACCCCGCAACGCGAGCAACCAGACTACAATGAGGTCAGAGGGCAGCTACGTGCCAAGCGCGCACTGGAAATTGCGGCAGCAGGCCAGCATAGTTTGCTCATGAGCGGGCCACCCGGCACAGGCAAGAGCATGTTGGCGCATCGCTTCGTCAGCATTTTGCCCGAGATGACGACGCAGGAAGCGCTGGAAAGCGCGGCCATCTTGTCACTGTCCGGACAATTTCCGGTAGCAGACTGGAAAAAACGCCCCTCGCGCGCACCACACCATACCGCCTCGGCCGTCGCCTTAGTTGGCGGCGGCAGCGTGCCCCGCCCCGGTGAAATCAGCCTCGCGCATCATGGCGTGCTGTTTCTGGACGAGCTACCGGAATTTGACCGCAAGGTGCTGGAGGTATTGCGTGAGCCGCTGGAGAACGGCCACATTACGATTTCGCGTGCCGCCAGGCAGGCGACTTTTCCAGCACAATTTCAATTGATTGCCGCCATGAATCCCTGCCCTTGCGGCTATTTTGGCCATTACAACCAACGCTGTCGCTGTACGCCTGAGCAAATTTTACGTTACAAAAACAAACTTTCCGGGCCGCTTTTAGACCGCATTGACATGAATATTGATGTGCCCGCACTGAAACCTGAGGAGTTGAGCCAGCATCATCCCGGTGAAAACAGTAGCAGCATGCGCGCCCGCGTGATGCTGGCAAGGCAGCGGCAAATGCAACGCCAGCAAAAACCCAATGCCACACTCGGACCACTGGAGCTTTCAGCGGTTTGCCAACTCGGCGAACAAGCCAGCCAGCTACTACAAAGCGCCATGCAAAAATTTTCCCTGTCTGCCCGCAGTTATCATCGCATTCTCAAGGTTGGCAGAACCATCGCCGATCTGGCAGGCTCAGAACACATCAGCGATGCCCACATTGCAGAAGCGTTACAATATCGGCGTTATGACTATTAGAGGAGTTACGCCATGCATTTATACGACGTCAGTATCGCGCCATTGTTGCGCACCTTACAAAACCTGAAACACATCCTGCAACAAGGCGAGCTGTATGCTGAACAGAAAAAAGTGGCGCCGGAAGTACTGCTGAACAGTCGCCTGGCTGTCGATATGTACCCACTGACCAAACAAGTACAACTGGTCAGCGACATGAGTAAAGGCGCGGGGGCAAGACTGGCCCGATTAGAGATTCCGCAATATGCCGATGATGAAACCAGCTTTGAGATGCTGTATGCCAGAATTGATAAAACCGTAGATTTTCTGGCGCAAATCAAACCAGAACAGTTGGAAGGCGCGGCCAGTAAAGAAGTCGTGTTGACCATCCGCAAGGTCGACCTGACGTTTACCGGACTGGACTACCTGGAGAAATGGGTGATGCCCAACGTGTATTTTCACACCACCACGGCCTATAACATCTTGCGTCACCTGGGCGTGCCGCTTGGTAAAACCGACTACCTCGGCCAAAAACGCTAATCACTCAGGCAGGTTTGCGCCAATAGCCAACGACGTTTGGCTGCGCCTTTAACATGGCCTGGCGCCGCAGCGTTTCATATGCCTCAGCCTCGGAAACCCCTTGCTCGTGGGCGATACGCTGCGCTTGCTGATTGGCCTCAGTCACCCAGGCTGGATTCTGCGCATAGCCGCGATCTTGCATGCAGCGATCCAGTACGCGTGACTGCCGTGCTGCTTTTTCCAGTTTTTGAAACGGCAATGCTTCAGGGAGACCCGCTGCGGCTTTGCTGGCAATCAGATCACACTGATTAATCGCCTGCGCGACATCACTCTGCTGCTGAGTTGGCTCAACCTCGGTCAGAGATTGCCAGTACCAAAACCCCGCATAACCCAGCACACCAATCACCAGCACAACCAATACTCTCGCAGTTTTCATAACCAACCCTCGCTCCAATGGCATTGATTGTGCGCCATTTCATGGCAGATAGATAGCAAGGAGATTGTCATCTAAACAATGCATGCACTTCACGAAAGCGTCACACAGACTGGTTAACATAGTTTTAATCAATGGCAACATGAATGACCGCCATAAATCAGGATGCCCGACTTAAGAATGGAGCAAGCATGACGTTAATACAGTTATACATACCAGCTAATAAAGGAAAAATCATGAGCGAATGGCAAGATGAGCCACTGACCTACACCGCCAGCATGCCTGAGCTGATGACTGCACAGGACATTATGTACCTGGCGGAAGACATTGTGGCTGACAATAATATTCAAGCGATTTACAAACCTGCAGAACTCTCCCTGGAAGTGGTATAACGCCCAGCGCTGTTGCCCGGCAACCAGCCGCGGCTAATTCGTACCAAATTCACGCAGCACCTCTGCCACGCTACCCTCAGGCCATGCGTCTCGACCACGCCTAGACACTGACTCAGTGTTTGCCTAAAATAAACCTTCGACCATCACCATCACAGGAGGCAACCATGTTTTTAGGCGCGGTAGGCATCTATACTCTGATTGGCGTTGTTGTAGCGATTTGTGTGATTTTGTACCTATTCGCCATCAAGGTTAAATAACTCGCTCAAATTAAAAAAGCCCCTGCCGGGGCTTTTTTAATGCTGTCACGCTTACTGTATGAGCTCATGCCAGCTTTGCTTGGTGCCATAGCTGCCATTGGTCTTCTGTTTAAAAATCTCAGTCGACCTGCTCGTCGCCGAGAGGCCAAACACCTGGTCGTCCAGACTCAGCTGCTGCGGTGTTGGGTCATTACTGCCCGTCACCACCACATGTGGCACGCCATTACCGTCATAAACGATATTGAAGCCCACTGCCGGGGTCGTCATGCGCTCGGAAACGATGCCACTGGTCAGCAAAGAGCCGCCTTTTTTATAGTTAAAGAAGTTAAACCAGCCATAGCCTGCCCCGTTGCAGGCCTCACTGCTAGGCACCATGGTGGGCATCAGCAAAGCACCATTTAACAACAAGGGGTCCAGGTTAACGCGCTCGCCCGCAGGGAAATCCAGCACCCAGCCATAGCCGGTGTCAAAGTTGACCGTCCCGCTGGAAGTCACGACACGATCACCACTGAGTGATTGCGTCGTCAGTTGCGCACGCCCGATCGCCGTGGTTTGCCCGTTATCTTTAAACGTATATGCAGAGTTCTGTGGGGTGTTTGTCAAATCAGCCGGTTCGAGAAACTTCCCTGTCCCCACCATGACCACCTTGTTATTGTCGACCTTACCCAATTCTGGTTGGGTAGTGATTTTTTGCACATTACCACCGCCATCACGCAAGGTCGCAATTTTAGTCACCGCATTGGTGTTGATGTTAAAGCGCCAGATGTTGCCATTTAAATCACCACCATACACATTCAAGGCCATATTATTTTCAAACATCTGGTCAGCATAGGCCGAGATTCTGGACAGGCCACTAGGATCGCCAGCACTGCCCTCACCGGTAGAAAGTGTTTTTAACAGACTGCCGGTATTGGCATCGAGCACATACAGGTAACCGCCGCCATTCCCGGTTGGCGTGTTAGCGACCAATGTACCGTCATTCAATTTACGCGCATTGGTGCCATTGTTATAGCCCGAAGTCACCAGCACTACCCAGCGGCCATCCTGCATTTTAGTCACCAGCGGGTTACCAAAGGTATAACCCAGATTACTATTCTCGCCGGTGCTCTGTGCATAAAACTCCCACAGCAACACGGGGCGACCGGGGTTCGTCACATCAATGGCAAAATAGCCACGGCCGCCGCCATTTAAACCGGAAACCAGGATGGTGCGCCACACAGCGCTCTCGCCACTGCAACCAGAGACACAAACATCAGTGACCACCGGACTGCCATTGACATAATTGGTATGGTAATTGGCGCCATACTCCTTATCGGCCAGATTGGCCAGGTTGGCAATCACCGGGGTGGGAATAAATGCCCACAACTCATTGCCGTTCTCGGCGTTAAAAGCGTGCAACATACCATCATTGGCGCCCACATAGACCACGCCATTCGGCAAGGCTTTTCTTAATGCCTTATAGGCTTTATACCCGGCATCCAGATAATCCACATTAGAAGCCTTGAAATAGGCCGGACGTGACTGTGAAATATCTCCCAGCGTGGCCAAGCGCTCGCGGAAGAGGCGGTTCTCAGCGGTGGCATTCAGGCCTCTGTCTTCATAGGTTTTATTGCCTCTGAGGTAATCAACCAGTTTGCCGACCTTGTCTGGATCGGTCATCCTGACATCGCTCGCTGGCAAGCCCTGCATCTGGCTCAGCGCTTTATAGCCATTTTCGAGCGTAGTGCGATACTGCACAGGCAGGTTATCTGCGGTAAACAACACCATGGCATTATTGCCATTAAAGAAAATTTGGCGGTTTGCACCCAGCTGATTCTGCAATTTGCCGATACAACTGCTTGCAATCGGCACATAGCAGGAGGCTGGCTCACTCATGCCAATGTCTGCGCCTAACGCCCCGCCAGCACTGCCACACGCAGTCTGGTCGGAGTTCGTCGTTTTGCAGTAAAGTCTGCCATCCTGGCTAGCCGCCGTTGCAGGTGAGGTACATGTTTCTGCGGCCACATTCTCAACGCACCACACGGCGCTTTCTGAGGTTTGCAAAGAGGTCGTGTTGACCGTGCGTGCCTCCAGATTGCCTGTCCACTTCACGGACTGGTAACTGGCCACATACTGGAAGTTATCCCCATTGGTCGGTGCCAGGCTACTGGCGGCAGCGGCGGCACTGGCGCCCTGGATAGATTTGATCTCTGACAGGCCTTTTGCCAACGACTCACGTAACAGCTTGGGATTGCTGGCACTGTAATAGGTGCCGCCTGCGTTTACCGCCGCATGCCACAAGTCATCAATACGGGTGCCATCCTCATTGAGGGTTGGGTCCGGCCAGTTTTTTGCATTGGAAGAAATATCCTTGAAATCGCCGGAGGTCCGCGTTTTGTAGTCCTCGGTGTAAACCAATGTGCCGTCAATGCCCAGGCCCAAGGTCATGGTTACCATATTCTGTTTTGGATAATCATTGGTTGTACCACACACAGAAGAGCCTAAGCCCCCAGTACAATTCGAGAACGTATTATCCCGTATATCCGTATCGTAAAAATACTTGGCCGTATCCGCCAGCGTGTTGGACTTGGCGCTACTGTCGAACTGTGGCCGTGGACTGCTACCGTCCTGGTCACCGATGGCTGTACTATTGATACGGGTTGGGTTGCTACTGTCGTTCCAGTAACCATCCGTGGTCAGCAAGGTGAAATTAGACTGACAGGCATATTGCATCGGGTCATCATTGCCTAATGTTTTTTTACCAGCAAAATGCCGCCCTACGCTGGATAGCGCCGTACGCAACGGGGTGCCGCCACTAGCAGACACCGCAAACAGTTTCTGGTACCAGGATTGCTTCTGGCTAGTGTTAAACGGTGCCAGTGCCAGATAATTGGAACTCGGACTATTAATGGTCACCAAGCCCACGCGATAACGGGAATCCAGCGCCTTGAATGCCTGGCTGGCTGCCGTTTTCATCGATTGCATCCTTGTACGGTAATACGCCCACCAGTTAGCAAAATTGGTCATTTCCTCGGTAAGCGTACAAGTCGTACCTGCACAATCCAGCCTGTCCAGTCCTTTGGCCGTTTTTCCAGGCGCGGTGTAGGCAACATTATTGGAAATCTTGACGTAAACCATGCTGCCGGGGATGTCGGTCGTGGTGTTGGTCGTCAGTTGAGCAGTGAAGTTGCCGCCTGTCATGGTGACCTGAATCGGGGCGGCGGTATTCACTGGTTCACCGGCGGGCGTAATAATCGTCAGTACATTGCCGCTGATATTGACCGTATTGCCGCTCAGATTGCAATTGCCAGACAGACTGGTTCGGCACATATTAGAACGCACTTCACTGGCAAACTGGCTGCTGTTGTATGAATTGTTGACCGAGACGGTCGTGGATAACAGCTCAATATTATTGATTTTGATGCTTTGTATGGACGCATTGTTGCTGGTCTTGTTCAGCGTCAGCGTATAAGTGGAGATAGGCCGGCGCAAATTGGTATAAGTATTGCCGTCATTCACGGTGCTGCTGGCATTGCGAATCTTCTGGCAATACATGGAGCCGGTCAGACTGCGTCTGGTCGCGGCCGTGCTGGTGTTACACCAGCGGATATTAGACGGATAGACATAGACTCCCGTCGCCTCTTTTGCAATCACGCAACTGGTCAGGCTAGGGGTAGAGCAAAACTCGCCAGGAATAAATGCATAGTAATTAGCGAGGGAGCGGATATCAGTGGTCCCGTTTTTGCCACCGCCCACATCATTGACCTCATTTGGCACCGCCGCATAATTGGTCTGATCGGCCATGCTGGCGCCCAGATAGGTCAACGGCGGGCTATATTGCACCTCTGGATTGTAGTACTGCGTGTTGTAATCCGCATTCTCAAACAACCATGGTGAAGACGAGTTTGACCAGTCAGGCGCATAATCCCAGCCCATACTGCCCGAGTTATCCAGCACAAACATGAGATTTGGTTTCACATCCGAACTGCCAGAGGTTTGCAACGGCATGGTCGCCAGATCCAGAAATTCAGCTTGCACAAGCCCTGGCAGCAATATGCCCAGCCAGAAAAGTTTTTTGATCCAATGTTGGCTTTTCATCGTTCCACCCATTTAGTTGGAGATAAACGTTTGCAAAAAAGTGACGGTATTTTTGGGTCCGGCGATGCGCAGGGTGACCCGGTATAGCGGTGAATCCGAACTGGCGATACAGCGCTTGAAGAGCTCAATATTCGAAATATTATGAGAGCAGTTCTCGCCATTGCTGGGTGAACTGGCCATCATGCAACGGGAAGCATCACTTAACGCCGCACCATCAGCAATTTCCGCATCGCTGTAATTACACATGCGCTCTACGACATAACGGATTTCATTCCCCTGGCGGTCTACACCGTTACGGATTTCATCATTACCATCGGTCTGGCTGGGGGCGAGGCTGCTATTGCCGTCACTCCACGCCATCGTCGTTAACTGATTGCCATCACACACCAGCGCATCGGGTTGGGTATCAAACTGGCTGCAATTGGCGTAATACCCCAAGCCAGGATGGTGCGCAGTACTCACCGACAGCGATACGTTTTTAGCAATGCTCTGCGCAATGCCTTCCAATGCCACATTTGAGGCCGTCGTGGCAGACTGGCGGAACACCATATTGCCGGACAGCAAGGCATTGGTATCCACACTGCGTATCAGGGCCACCGCCGCAATCGACATCACGGCAAGTGCCAGCAAGGCAAAAAACAGCACGATACCGCTTTGGCGAACCAAAGGCCTGCGTGCCACCCTGGACGATAAAAGGCTATAGCGCATCGCGGTTCCAAATAATGTTTCTGAGCGGGATAGTGGCTTCAAAGCTACGGTAGCGGTAGCGTTGCCAGTTAGGCACGCCACTTAAGTCAACACTGGCAGGATTGGCATCTGCCTGCCAGATGCACACTCTGCTCACGCCTGCTGCGGCACCATTACATGCCTGGCTCACAGTGTTTCTTTGCAGATTGCCGTCCCTGGCGATCACTGCGATGCGGATTGCGCGGATACGGTTACGGTCCATGAGCGCCATGGTCGGCCCAAAATCACCCGTGGCATCAACCCAGCGATCAACCCGGTTCAAATAAGCGGCAGCGGTGGCGGTGGTCGCCGTGGGGTCTATGGTCTCGGTGATCCCGTATTGCGCCTGCAAGGCCACAATATCACTGGCCACGGGTACCGCCGCGCTATTTGGAAATGGCGTGGTGCCGGATGTGCCTCCGGTGCGCGTCAGTTCCATGGTGGCATTCACCGTATATTCATACTGATTCCATGCGCCCAAACAAGAAAAGCGCACCCAGTCGGCACCATTCAAAATGCTCACCGGGCTGGCCGTGGGCGGTGTATTAATTTCAGACAAGGTATTTATGGTGCGATCAGAATTAACTTTTTGCAGGCGGCCAAGGCTGCAATTCGGATTAGTCGGTGTTTGATGAAACAGCACCACATCATTCTCCTGGCAACCAATCAGGCGTCCATCCAACGTTGGTGCTGTCATGGTCCCCGTGGCGCGCAAGGATGCACCGCCACTAGCAGGATTGCCATAGCGGATACGTACGATGTCGTTACCAGCACCACCATCCACGATCACCACTGGCGACAGGTTGATTACCACGCCACCCTGGTTAATCGAGGTGTTGATCGGGCACAACAAAGGAGATGGGTCACTACTGTTATACAAAGGCAGGCCGTAGCCCGCATTCTGCGCATCGCGCTGTATGTAATACATGGCCAGCACGCCGCTTGACTGCGCATCTGAACCGCCGGCAATCATGCGTTTTCGCGCCTCAAAGCCACTAAACAAATTGCTGATAGCCAACGTTGCCACCAGACCAATCGCCAGCCCGACCAGCAATTCAACCAGACTCAGGCCAGCCTCTGCGCGCCCAGGGTGTTGACGTGAGAACATCGCTGAAGGCCGCATCATGGCATCACATCAAACAAATAACTGGACGCATTCACCTGGTGACGGCTACCACCAGGCACCTGCCAGCCAACGGTGACTGTCACCATGGTGTTGGTCAGCGCTGAGAACGTTAACGTACCATTAGGCAACTGGGTACTAATTTTGTCCCTGTCGACCTGTGTAATGTAATTTGCGGCATCGCCACCATAGGCCATCATGTTGGCAATATGCGTTTGTGCAATCAACTGCGCCTCTGCGCGGTAGCGGTTGTCACTACTGTTTTTAATCATGGCACTTTGCAGGCCCACCAGTGCCAGCACACCCATGCTAAAAATCACCAGCGCCACCATAGACTCAATCAGCACCGAGCCTTGCTGCAAGCGTATGGCAACAGAACGTTTTTGTCGTGAAAAAACTAACATGCTCTCGGATCTCCCACGGTCGAAACGGCCGGATCACACACTTTGACATTGCCACCGGCTGCCAACATCACACGCAACGCGCGGCGCTCCTCACTCTTGACTTGCGTATTGGTCACATTGACCACTGTCAGCCCCACTGCCGTTGCCGGGTCACGCGTACCAAAGCTGCTAAACACGGCGGTATAGTTATCTGCAGACACGGCTGTATTAGTAGACGACCCTTCGGTGGCGTTTCTTTGCGTAATCAGCGCCGGGCACCCCGTGACCACGGTGACACAGCCAATTTGCCAGGCACTATTGGTTTGCAAGGTAAACTTGACCCTGGCATTGCGCTTGATCGCCTCCATCCTGGCTTGCTGCAAACCGCTATGGATAGACTCCGCGACGGTACGAATCTGGGCATTCCCAATCGAAGTCTGGAAGGCCGGAATCGCAACAGTGGCAAGCGCAATCAATACCGCCATGGCTACCACCAGCTCTACCAATGTAAATCCTTGCTGACGCATGTTTTAGCAAGACCCTGAAGACGAAGTCAGCCAGCACGTGCCACCCACTGTGCCATCAAACTTGGACGTCTTGGCATTATCCTGATTGACGGTAAACTCAAAGTTGCCCATGTTATTGGCGGCTCTACCAGCAGCCTTCAAGGTATAAGTGGTCGCTGACTGGTTATCAATGCTGTAATCAAAAGACTTGGCATCGCTGGGCACACAGGCGAATCCCACATAAGTAAAGTTATCCTGGAAAAATTGCTCGGCCTGCACGCGGCAATTAGCCAGATTGGCAGGTGCCTCGGCGGCGTTACCACTTTTGACATAGTCCTGATACCCTGGCACGGCAATACTGGCCAGCAAGCCAATAATCGCCACCACTATCATCATTTCTATCAGGCTAAAACCATATTGATTTGGGCGCTTCATGATCCAATCCCTTTTTAGATGGCCTTATCATGCAAACAGGTGGCTGTCATGTCCAGCACTAGCCGACCAGCGGTTGAGATCAGCCGACAAGCGGTCAAAAACAGCGACCATAAGCCGTCTGAGGTTTAGTGGTAAAATAAGTCTTTGTTTATATTGGACTGTAAATCATGCCTTCCTGCTGGATGCGATTACTGGCTGCGGCCCTGTTATTGGCCCAACTGAGTGCCTGCGGCCTCAAGGGAGACTTGTACATTCCTGAACGCCAATACCCTCAACCTCAACCAAGTAACTCAACATCGTGACCGCTTTTTTGACCCAACAAGGTTTGCTACATGCCGAAAATGTAGCCCTGCGTGACATTGCCCACGCCCATCAAACACCCACTTACGTCTATTCACGCGCTGCATTAACTCAGGCCTTTGAGCGCTTTCAGGCTGGCCTGGTCGGCCATGACCACCTGATTTGTTTTGCCGTGAAAGCCAACCCCAGCCTGGCGATTTTGAACCTGTTTGCCAGGTTAGGGGCCGGATTTGACATTGTGTCTGGTGGCGAATTGGCGCGTGTATTGGCAGCAGGCGGTGACCCGAGAAAAGTGGTGTTCTCGGGCGTAGGCAAATCGCATGCTGAAATTAAAGCCGCGCTCGAAGCGGGTATTTTTTGCTTTAACGTCGAGTCCGTCAATGAACTGGATCGCATCCAGCAAGTCGCGGCCAGCCTGGGCAAACAAGCACCGGTTTCATTGCGCGTGAACCCGAATGTGGACGCCAAAACCCACCCTTACATCTCAACCGGCCTAAAGAACAATAAATTTGGCGTGGCGTTTGAAGATGCGCTGGGTTTGTACGAAAAAGCAGCGCAGTCACCCAACATTGTGGTGCATGGTGTGGATTGCCATATCGGCTCACAAATCACCGAGCTGTCTCCTTTCCTGGATGCGCTGGATAAAGTGCTTGGCCTGGTGGACGCATTGGCTGCCAAAGGCATTCATATTCAGCACATAGACGTGGGCGGCGGCGTAGGGATTACTTACAGCGACGAAACGCCACCAGACTTTGCTGCCTATACCGCCGCTATCCTGCAAAAACTGGCAGGCAGAAACGTGAAAGTACTGTTTGAACCTGGCCGCGCACTGGTGGGTAATGCCGGTGTGTTGCTGACCAAGGTTGAGTACCTGAAGCCTGGCGAATCCAAAAACTTTGCCATCGTCGATGCCGCCATGAACGACCTGATGCGCCCGGCTTTGTATGACGCATTCCACAACATCACCACCATTGCGCCATCCACGGCTCAAGCACAAGTATATGAAATCGTCGGCCCGGTGTGTGAAAGCGGTGACTTTTTAGGTCATGACCGCACCTTGACCATTGAGGAAGGCGATTACCTGGCGATTCATTCTGCTGGCGCCTATGGCATGAGCATGGCCAGCAATTACAACACGCGTGCCCGTGCGGCAGAAGTGCTGGTCGATGGCGACCAGGTGCATGTGATCCGTGAGCGCGAGCAAATTGCCGACCTGTTTAAACTGGAACGCACGCTGCCTTAAGCATCACTACGCCCAATAAAAAACCGAAGCCTCAAAGCTTCGGTTTTTTATTGAGTGAAACAGTTTAATCAAAAATCACTGTCTTGTTCGCATAGAGCAGAATACGATGCTCGATATGCCAGCGCACCGCTTTGGACAGCACCACACGCTCCAGGTCGCGGCCCTTCTGAATCAAGTCTTCCACCTGGTCGCGGTGCGAAATACGTGCCAGGTCCTGCTCGATAATCGGGCCTTCATCCAGCACTTCAGTCACATAGTGGCTGGTCGCCCCAATCAGCTTCACGCCGCGCTCAAACGCACGGTGGTAAGGGCGTGCACCAATAAACGCGGGCAGGAATGAGTGGTGGATATTGATGATTTTTTGCGGATACCGCGCGACAAAGTCCGGCGACAAAATCTGCATATAGCGTGCCAGCACAATTAAATCCACGCCATATTGGTCAAACAAGGCAAATTGCTGCGCCTCAACCTCGGCCTTGGTGTCTTTGGTCATGGGCAGGTAGTGGAAGTCGATGCCGTAAAACTGCGCCAGCTTTTCCGTGTCCCGGTGATTACTGATAATCAGCGGAATATCGCAAGCAAGTTCGCCACTGTGATGACGATGCAACAAGTCAACCAGACAGTGATCGTATTGCGACACCATGATCGCCATGCGTGTTTTCTGCTCAGACAATTTGAGTTGCCAGGTCATGTCAAAACGTTGCGCGACTGGGCCAAACGCCTGTTCAAAATCGGCCACGGCGACATTGAAATCGCTCAGATCCCATTCCACGCGCATCAAAAACAGATTATTTTCCGCATCCTGATGCTGGTCTGCGTGTAAAATATTGGCATTGTGCTCATATAAAAATTGCGCAATCGCCGCCACAATCCCTTTGGTATCCGGGCAGGTAATCAGCAAAGTAGCAGTGTTTTTCATAACATGGGCTTCAACGAGCGACAAAAATGCAGATTATACCTGATGCCTGCCAGACCTTGTGGTTGACATTGGTTTTCACCCTCGCAATGCAGCAGCATCCTTCACGGAATTGATTTATGCAAACACACACTACACCCGATATCGTACTCGCCAATCCACGCGGCTTTTGTGCTGGCGTGGACCGCGCCATCATTATTGTTGAGCAAGCGCTCGAGAAATTCGGCGCACCGATTTATGTGCGTAACGAAGTGGTACACAACAAGTTTGTCGTCGGCCAGTTACGTGACAAAGGCGCCATTTTTGTCGATGAACTGGAAAAAATTCCGGCAGGCAGCATTGTCATTTTCAGTGCGCATGGCGTGTCCAAAGCCGTGCGCGCAGAGGCAGAGTCGCGTGGACTGACTGCCTTTGACGCCACCTGCCCGCTGGTCACCAAGGTGCACATCGAAGTCGCCAAGATGCGCAATGACGGCCTGGAAATCATCATGATTGGCCACAAAGGCCATCCCGAGGTCGAAGGCACCATGGGCCAGTCTGAAGCAGGCATGCATCTGGTCGAAACACCGGAAGATGTGGCCGCACTACAAGTGGCAGATCCTGACAAACTGGCTTATGTCACACAAACCACACTGTCAGTGGATGACGCCACTCAGGTCATCAATGCCTTGAAAGTGCGCTTTCCAACGATTAAAGCGCCTAAAAGTGATGACATTTGTTACGCCACACAAAACCGCCAGGATGCGGTCAAAATCATGGCCAAAGACTGTGACCTGGTGATTATTGTCGGCTCACCCAATAGCTCAAACTCTAACCGCCTACGTGAAGTGGCCAAAAACCAGGGCGTGGAAGCCTATATGGTCGATAACGCCAGCCATTTGCAAGCCGAGTGGCTCATAGGCAAACGCAAAGTCGGCATTTCTGCCGGGGCGTCTGCGCCTGAAGTGCTGGTGAAAGAAGTGATTACAGCCTTGCAAAACATGGGCGCCGCCCACGTGGAGGAACTGCAAGGCGTGGTTGAAAACGTCGTCTTCCAGTTACCCAAGAATTTGGTCAACGCTGAAAAGCGCAATCAAGGTTAATTAAACTGGTTCAAACCCGCATTCTGGGCAAAAAAAACCCAAGCTCGAGAGCTTGGGGCAAGCAATATCCTCGGGAAAGGATAATCGGGGAAAAATGCTCATTGTTGTGGTTATATGCAGATGCTGCTCATACTTACATTTTGGAGGTTGCAAGGTCGCCCAACCTGCAAGCTGAGTGACTATCTCCTTAAATGCATATAACGTGCCAACTCCCAGAAAATCACAACCCATTGATTATTAATTAATTTAATTTAAAGCGCAGCGCAAGAGCTACGATTGCTGGCTGAAATAAACCACCACTTTGGTTAACTAAAACCAAGCCATTACGACTGACGCCGACGTAGATCCGAAAACAGCGGGAACAACAAGGGCAGCAGCAATAGCGTGAATAGCGTGGCGGTAATCAAGCCACCCACAATCACCACAGCAAACGGTCGCTGCGTTTCTGAGCCGATGCCATGCGAGAGTGCTGCTGGCATCAAGCCCAAGCCCGCCATCAATGCAGTCATTAAAATCGGGCGCAATCTCGCCACGGCGCCGTCGATGACAGACTCGGTCACACTGCGGCCTTCACGCATCAGGTTCTTAATCTGCTCAACCATAATCACACCGTTTTGCACCGAAATACCGGCCAGCGCAATAAAACCCACCGCCGCAGACACGGACAAATGCAGGCCCGCCACAGCCAAACCTGCCAAACCGCCCACCAGCGTAAACGGAATCATCAGCAACACCAGCAAGGCATTTTTCACCGACTTGAACGCCCAGAACAACAACACAAAAATCAGCAAGACGGATAGCGGTACAATCACCATCAGGCGCTTCATGGCACGTTGCTGGTTTTCAAACTGGCCGCCCCAGGTCATGGTATAGCCAGGCGGCAATTTGACCTGCGCCTTCACCGTTTGCATCGCCTCTTTGACAAAGCTGCCCTGGTCCCTGTCTGTAATATTGGCCTTGATCGACACAATGCGTGCGCCCGCCTCGCGGCTGACGCGCGAAGCCCCTTGCTTGATCGTCACCTCAGCCACTTCGCTCAACGGGATACTGCCGCCACCATTGGGCAAAGCAATCGGTAACTCGTCAATATCGTCAACAGAATCCCTGAACGGCCTATCCAGGCGCAGGGTCACATCAAAATGGCGGTCACCATCGTAAAACGTATTGGCGGGGTTACCGGCCAGTGCCGTTTGTACAGTGGTATTCACGTCGCCCACCATCAAGCCATAACGTGACAACTGGTTACGATTGAGCGTGATATCCAGCTCTGAATTACCTGAGATACGCACCGCCGCCACATCGGTTGCCCCCTGCACGGTATTCATGGCATCGACGACTTCGGCCGCCTTTTGCTCAAGAATCGCCAGGTCCGGGCCAAAAATCTTGACCGCGATTTCCCCTTTCACGCCAGACAATGCCTCTTCCACACTATCCTGAATCACTTGGGAGAAGTTGGTCGGCACACCAGGAATCTCATGGATGCGGCGCGACATATCTTTAATCAGCGCTTCTTTATCAGCAAACTTCCATTCGCTATGCGGCTTGAGATCAGCCAGAATCTCCATGTGATACGGCCCTTTAGGATCCGTGCCGTCATCTGGCCGCCCGACATGCGCCACCACTAGCCGCACCTCCTGGTAGCTATTGAGGATTTTCCTGATTTCGCGCTCGACGTCCTTGGTTTTCTCGAGACTGGCAGAAGGCGGTAAATCAACCGTGAGCCAGATATTGCCTTCGTCCAGCTTGGGCAAAAACTCAGACCCCAGCATAGGCGCAGAGACCACAGACACGCCAAGAATAGCGACTGAAGCAATCACCACCAGTGCCCGCGATTGGCTGCTTTTGAGCAGGATATTACGATAGGTTTCTTGCAAGCGATGCATCCAGTCGCTGTGTTTTTCCGCCATGTCTTCGCGGCTCATGGTGTAGGACAGCAAGGCGGGCACCAGGGTTAAGGTGAGGATAATGGCTCCGAGCAAAGCAAAACTGAGCGTGAATGCCATGGGCGAGAAAATTTTACCTTCCACCCGCTGAAAGGTAAAAATAGGCAGAAAGGCGGTGATGATAATGGCCTTGGAGAACAGGATGGGATGCCCCATATCAATCGCCGTACTTTTCAAGGTTTGCATACGCCAGGCAAGACCACTGTGGGTCGGGTTACTGGCATCCGCCATCGCCAGCCGCACCATGAGTGCCTCGACCAGCACCACCGCGCTGTCGATAATAATGCCAAAGTCGACCGCGCCCAGTGAAATCAGGTTAGCCGACACGCCACGCAGATCCATCACGATAAAGGCAAACAGCAAAGACAGTGGGATAACGGAAGCCACAATCAGCGCAGCCCGCCAGTTACGCAAAAACACTACCAAAATCGTCACCACCAGCAAGGCGCCCACAATCAGGTTTTCTGACACGGTATGCACGGTGTGATGTACCAAGCCAGTTCGGTCATAAAACGGCACCACCTTCACCCCGGCGGGCAATGATTCATTCACCACCTCCACCTTGGCACGCAAGGACTCAATCACTTTGGCCGCATTTTGACCTTTGGTCATTAATACAATACCTTCAATGATGTCATCTTGCTGGTTGAACGACACGATGCCTGAGCGCGGCCGGTCACCAATCACCACCTGGCCAAGATCGCTCACCAAAATCGGTTTGCCATCACGCGTGTCCACCACCGACTGCGCAATATCATCCAGGCGATGGAATAGGCCAATGCCGCGCACCACCAGCGACTCATCGCCGCGGTGCATCAGGCCGCCGCCGACGTTGCTGCTGTTATTGCCTACCGCCTGGTTGACTTGGTCTATGCTAACGTCAAATTTTTTCAGGCGATACGGGTCCAGCTTGATTTGATATTCTTTAACCGTGCCACCAAAACTGGTGATATCGGCCACACCGGGCACCATGCGCAACTGTGGAATAATTTTCCAGTCCTGGATCGCACGCACCTCGCGTTGCGGCATGTCCTTGGGCGCTTCAACCAGATAGCGATACACTTCACCGACGGCTGTGGTCAGCGGCGCGAGGGTGGGTTGCAGGCCGGTGGGCAGGCTCACGCCTTGCAAACGCTCCAGCACTTGCTGCCGGGCAAAATAGTCCTCGGTGCGCTCGGCAAAGGTTAATGTCACCACCGATAAGCCGGTAATCGATACCGAGCGAATCTGCGCCAGGCCTGGCACGCCGCTCATGCCATGCTCTATGGGTAGCGAGACGACGCGCTCTACCTCTTCGGGTGCCATGCCGGGTGACTGCGTCACAATAATGACGTGCACATCCTCCACATCCGGGAACGCTTCAATCGGCAGGTTTTGCACCGCGACCCAACCAAAAATGGTCAGCACGACTGCGCCTATGAGTAAAAATACCCGTTGTTGCAGCGAGAAAGTAATTAAGCCTCTTAGCATGCTCTATTTACTCACCGACAAATCAGAGTTCAATAAAATCGCCCCGCCAACCACCACACGCTCGCCTGCTTTTAAGCCTTCTTTCACCGTGGCGTATTCGCGGCGCTGCAAGTCCAGCGTGACTTTGCGCTTTTTAAAATGCAAGGGCAGCTCTTCAACAAACACATAGCTGTATAAACCTTCAGTAATCAGCGCACTGTTGGGCAAACGAATCACGCGGTGCTGGCTATTATCCAGTGGCGTGATACGGGCATACATTTCCGGCTTGAGTTTGCCTTTACTATCTACCGTGCAACGCACGGGGATACGACGTGTGGTTGGGTCTACCATGACACCTATGGTTTTCACTTCACCATTAAACACTTCATCAGGATAAGCATCCACCTGCACACTGAGCTTCTGACCTTGTGAAATCCGGCTCAACTCTCGCTCAGGCAGGTCGATACTGGCCCATAAAGAGCCAGGATCCGTGACAATAAATAAAGGACCTGTCCCATCCGGCCGCACTTCACTGCCAGGATTGATTTTACGATCGACCACCACGCCGGCAATCGGCGAGCGCACTGCATAATTATCATTGGCTGCTGTTGAAACACCCAGGTTTTTTAATCTCGCACCGGCCCGTTCCGACTCTGCACGTGACGTGGCCCAATCTGCCTGCGCCACCTCAACCTCTTTTTTCGCCAGCACGCCGTGATCTACCAGCATACGGCTGCGCTCCAGCGCCTGTTGCTTCAACTGCATGTCCGCTTGCGCCTTACGCACATCGGCTACCGCCCCCCCCACATCGGGTGAATCCATCACCAGCAAAGTCTGACCCGTTTTCACGACATCCCCAACCTGGGCCTTAATGCTCAACGCCCGCCCGGCCACCGGGGAAAAAATGCGTGCCGTCCGATTTTCATCAAACACAATCTTGCCGTTCAACGGTTCAGTCACGGGCACCGGAATCTCATTCACAGGCTCCACTTTCAGACTGTTCAACTGTGGCGACCCTGCGGTGAGCACGATTTCATTGGCGTCACGGGGATTCCCAGCATTTTTGT
Organism: Methylophilus sp. 14; assembly: GCF_015354345.1. Classification (GTDB taxonomy): domain Bacteria; phylum Pseudomonadota; class Gammaproteobacteria; order Burkholderiales; family Methylophilaceae; genus Methylophilus. The sequence continues at coordinate 90,409 of NZ_JADKYS010000005.1, forward strand.
CTGCGGCAGTTGCCTGACCAGCAATCATCAGGGCCAGTACTGCCAACGCAACGCTACGTTTGGCCGCGGCGGTCAATGTCGTGTCAGAATTGAGTTTGGGCATGGTCATAGGCAGTTAGTCTTGAGGGGTGAACGCCTGGCGGGTGGCTGCCAGCCAGGCAGAGAGGGATTTGGCATAGTCGGCTTTGACACTGACAGACTCCAGTTGCAAGGCGCGTAAAATACGCCGCGCATCCAGCAGGTCCATCACACTCATGGCGCCATGCTGGTAAGCAAACTCGGCAGCATCCGCCGCCTGCTGTGCTTCACTGAGGATGCTCTGGTCAAAGCGACGATTTTTATCGACAGCGGCCTCTAAATCGGCTTTGGCCCGTCGCATCTCAGCCACGGCAGCGGCCCGGACCTGCTCTTTGGCTTCCATCGCGCTGGTATAACCGACCTCGGCGCGCGCCGCCTCACCATCATATTGATAATTGGTAAACAAGGGAATACTCACCGAGGCACCCACCGTATCTGGCGCAGAGCCGGGCTCTTGCCCTGGAAAATGTTGGTAAGCCAGCGACCAGGTCAGGTCACGGGTTTTAAGGGATTCAGCCAGTTTTCTCGCCTGTTGCGCCTGCTCCATGCGCGCCTCTGCGGCTTGCACGTCTGAGCGTTGCGGCAACCAGCTGTTTTCTGTCGTGGCCAATTGGTCGGCCAGCAGGCTAGGCCAAGGGTCGGTCACATACAGTTTGGAAGCATCCTGGTCTTTACCCAGCAAATAGGCCAGCATGGCTTGCGCCTTTTGCAAGGTGGCTTGCGCCTGCCGTAAATCATTGCTGGCACGCAAGGCATCGACGCGGATACGTGCAACATCGGCAGAGGCCACATCCCCCGCCTTGAGACGCAACTGCGCGGCCTGCAAAGTCTTGTCATAAGAGCCAACGTTGGCCTGCTGTATTAACAGGGTTTCCTGTGCCAGCTTGAGGTCAAAATAGGCGGTGGCCATCGCCAGTGCCTGCTGGCGGTAAGTTTCTTTCAAGTCAAACCCTGAAGCCTTGACCGCACTCTCGGCGACCGCCGTGCGCAGCTCGCGCTTGTTGCCGCGCTCATAAAGCTGGCTAACCTGCAAAGCGGAGTTATAGGTTTTGTCCCAGAGGCCATTGGCACCACTCTGGTTTTGATTGCCCTGGCCGCGATTGACATTGACGCTGGAGAGCCCCAGCGATAAGACAGGGTTAGGACGCTGGCCCGCAATGAGAGTATCCGCCTCAGCCTCTTCCACGGCGCGCTTGGCGGCCAGCAATTCACGGTTGCCTCCAGCAAATAGCTGCTCTGCCTGCTGTAAAGACAATTGATTTAATGCAACGGGATCAGCAATACCACCCGGCGCGGCATCGGCAGCCAGTAAACACTGCACGCTCGTCATAAGCATCACGCATGCCCAGCCTAGCTGACGCCTCAACATTGAATCATTCCCTATGTTCTCTATTATGTTGTTTTTTGATGATAATACTGACTACGGCTTACGACAATCTTTCAGCGCATCAAAGATTGAATCGCCTGCCGTCATGGACAAGAAGCTAGCATTTATAGACAATATTTGTATGACACACCCCTACAAGATTCCCGTTTCAGCCCTGATTTTGATTCACACCCCGGATTTGCAAGTACTGCTGCTCGAGCGCGCGGACAAAGCAGGCTTCTGGCAATCAGTCACCGGCAGCATAGAAGAAGGTGAAACACCCTATGACGCAGCGATTCGCGAAGTGAAAGAAGAGACCGGCCTCAATGCGCTGGCTTACGACTTTCAGGATTGGCAAACCAGTAATCTCTATGAGATTTACCCGCACTGGCGTTACCGCTACGCCCCCGGGGTGACAGAAAACACCGAGCACCTGTTTGGGCTCTGCTTGCCAGCCACCCTGCCCGTCACGCTAGCGCCAGACGAGCATACCCGCTACGAATGGGTAGACTGGCGGGAGGCGGCTAAAAAAGTATTCAGCTGGACCAATGTCGACGCCTTGAAAAAACTAGGGGAGCACCACCATCTTAGTTTATGAGCAACCGCTTTAATTGGGATAAATCCTAATCGGTTGTAAAATATGATTTTTGTGAAAGCCGGGCTTGGCCCGATGTCTGGAAAGCATGCAAACTGCCACCATCCAATTTGAGAAATTTCAAGCCGCGCAAGACGACGACTGTCAGGCGCGTATTCTGGCTGCCCGCAAGAAACTGGGCAAACGCCTGGTCATTTTAGGTCACCATTACCAGCATGAAAGCGTCTACCGCCATGCAGATTACTCCGGCGACTCACTCAAGCTGTCCAAATATTGCGACAGCCTGGATGCCGAATACATCGTCTTCCTCGGCGTGCATTTTATGGCCGAAGTAGCTGACATCCTGAGCCGCCCCGAACAAATCGTCGTATTGCCAGACCTGGCGGCTGGTTGCTCGATGGCAGACATGGCCAACCTGGCCAAGGTAGAGCGCAGCTACCGTGAGTTGAACAAAGTGCTCAACTTTGATGAAACCATCACACCGGTCACCTACATTAACTCGGCAGCCGATTTAAAAGCCTTCTGCGGCGAACATGGTGGCATCGTGTGCACCAGTACCAACGCACCTAAAATCCTCGAATGGGGTTTTAGCCAGCGCGAAAAAATCCTGTTCTTCCCTGACCAGCACCTGGGGCGCTGGAGCGGCCACAAAATGGGCATCCCACTCGAGCAAATGCCCGTATGGGACCCAGACCTGCCCATGGGCGGTCTCACCGAGCAACAAATCAGGGATGCCAAAATCCTGTTATGGAAAGGCCACTGCTCGGTACACCAAATGTTCCGCAAACAGAATATCGACCAGTTCCGCGCCCAACATCCGGACGGCAAAGTGATTTCGCATCCTGAAACGGCATTCGAAGTCTGCATCAACTCAGACTACGTCGGCTCAACCGAATATATCCTGCGCACTGTCAGCGAAGCCGAGCCTGGTACCAAGTGGCTGGTGGGCACCGAACTCAATCTGGTCACCCGCCTGGCTGAAGAAATGAAACCACAAAACAAACTGGTGCAATTTATGAGCCATGTGGTGTGCGAATGCTCAACCATGGCGCGTATCGACCCGCAACACCTGGCCTGGTGCCTGGAAAACCTGGCCGAAGGCAATGTGGTCAACCAGATCAAAGTGCCAGAACACGAAGCTAAACTGGCCAAACTGACCCTGGACAGAATGCTGGCAGTCTCTTAATGAGTGACTGCGCACTCTGCCTCCCAACGCCACACGACCTGCTGTGGCAGGACGACTTCTGCCGCGTGGTATTACTGCACGACGCCGATTATCCTGCCTATTGCCGCGTTGAATTACTGGCGCACGTCAAAGAAATGACCGACCTGCCCCCCGCTGATCGTGCCCGCACGATGAAAGTGGTGTTTGCAGTAGAAAGCGCCATGCGTGAAGTGATTCAACCGGACAAAATCAACCTGGCAAGCCTGGGTAATAAAACACCGCATATGCATTGGCATGTACTACCCAGATTCGAGAGTGACAAGCACTTTCCGAATAGTCACTGGGGAGAGCCTGTGCGGGATTCCGAGGGGCAGCCACTGAGTGCTGCAGTCAGGGATCAGTTGCAAAAGATAGTGATTGAGCGTGTGGAATGTGCGCTGAAGTCCTGATCTACTTAATCTCAAATTCTGTTGTTAATTCGATAACCTTCTTTCGCCTCTAGGCGAGTCACTTTCTGATGCTTGCCCCTCAGAAAGTAACCAAAGAAGAGGGCACCCAGCCATCACGGCCTGCGGCTTCCTTGCGTTGCTCAACAAAATAAGCGGTCACGAAACTCAACCTAGCGGGCTGCAAAGCCCGCAGCCCACCGCGGGATTCGGACAGTCGCTCCCTCTACTCTTATTTTGTCTCCGCTACTCAGCGTGATGGGATGGGATTATTCTCGCCAAACTGACACTGCCTAAATTGGGAAGTTTTAAAAGCCAGATTCACTTCTTAAAATCACAAACCGCTGCGCTCAGTAGGTGTTCGGGGTCCCCATCTGACGCGCCGAGCAACACAGGATTGGCGGGGGATTTCGGTCATCGGCTGTCCGAATCCCGCAGCAGCTCACGCTTTGTGTGAGCTGCCAGGTTGAGTTTCGATGGCCGCCCGGCAAGCCGAGTAGCACAGGATACAAGCGGAAGCTGGGGTGCATTTCTTTTGGTTACTTGTTCTTTGTGCAAGCAAAGAAAAGTAACTCGCTGAAAAAGCGAAAAGCAACCCAACAAACAACCACAAAACCCGCGTGGGCATACATACCCACCCTACAACGAATAATCTAAAGAACAACCTTTACGACTATCTCACCTTGCCTGGATTCCGGCCTACGCCGGAATGACGCATACAAAAAAGGCGCACCTCTCAGCACGCCTTGTTTTACCTTAATGATGACGCCTACAAACATTAAACATGCTTGCGTGCCAATCGCGCCAGCCTTCTCAACCACCCCAGCAAATCATCCACATAGGTATACAACACCGGAATCACCACCAGGCTTAGCAAAGTCGAGGTTATCAAGCCACCAATCACCGTAATCGCCATCGGTGAACGGAAACTGGGGTCGGCACTCCAGCCCAAGGCAATCGGCATCATGCCGGCCGCCATGGCAATGGTGGTCATGATAATCGGCCGGGCGCGCTTATGGCAGCCGTCGATAATGGCGTCAAATCGGCTCAATTGACGCTCTTTACGCGCCATGATGGTGTATTCCACCAGCAAAATGGAGTTTTTGGTCACCACGCCCATCAGCATCAACAGGCCAATCACACTTGGCATGGAGAAGCTGTTATGCGTCACCAACAAGGCGAAGAAAGCGCCACCTAATGACAGCGGCAACGCACCCAGAATCGTCACTGGCTGCAAGAAGTCGCCAAACAGTAATACCAGCACGACATAGATGCACATGACGCCGATAATCATGGCGCCGCCAAAGCTGCTGAACAATTCATTCATACGTTTGGCGTCACCAGCCTCAAGCTGCTTCACGCTAGGCGGCAGGTTTTGCATGGCAGGCAGTTGCTGCACTTCGCGCATAACCTCGCCGATCTGGCGCTTGTTGAGCTCAATATCAAAGGTGACATTGCGCATGCGGTCCATACGGTCGATTTGCTGCGGACCGCTGCCCATGCGCACAGTGGCGACGGTTTCCAGGCTGACGCTACCGTTGCGTGAAGGCACACGCAATTGTGCAATTTCCTGCAAACTGGTACGTACACTAGGCCCCAGACGCACACGAATCGGTACCTGGCGCTGCGGCAAGTTCAATTTAGGCATGGTGTTGGTAAAGTCGCCCGAGGTCGCCACACGAATCACTTGCGCAATGGACTCCACCGTCACACCCAGTTCGGCAGCTTTGTCGACATCTGGGATAATCTGTACCTCTGGCCGTTGTAAGCTGGCGCTGGAAGTAATATTTCCGACGCCCTTCAAGGTGCGCAATTGCTGTTGCAATTGCTGGCTGGCACTGGTTAAAGCATTGGCATCATCGCTGGCCAGGGTAATTTGCAGCTTCTCGCCGGATTCGCCGATACCGACAGTCACGCGCGCGCCGGGCAGGTTTTTCAAGCGTTCGCGCAAGTCCGCTTCAATCTCGGATTGCTTTTGTTTGCGCTCGCTACGGTCAGTGAGGCTGATCACCAAACTGCCTTTACGTACATCAGTCGTATTTTGTGACGCATTTGGCCCGCCGCCGCCCGTGCTGGCAGAGCCTGCTGCGCTAAATACCGCTTTCACTTCAGGATGTTGCTTGACGATCTGTTCGGCCATCTGCACCACATGCCGCGTTTGCGCCAACGGCGTGCCTGGCTGCAACTCAATATTGACCTTGGTCTGACTGCTGTCAGAAGAGGGCACAAAGCCTTTAGGCAACAGCGGCATCAGGCTCAACGAGCCAATAATAAACAAGATGAATCCTGCCACCACGGTTTTGCGGTGTTGCAAGCACCAGCCTACCCAGCGCAAATAGACACGCATGGAAGAGGAGTCCTCTTCCTCTTTAGCCGCATGCGGTTTGAGCAGGTAGGCGGACATCATGGGCGTTAACAAGCGCGCCACCACTAATGACCCCAGAATAGCGATAGCCGCGGTGATGCCAAACTGTTTAAAAAACTTACCCGGAATGCCGCCCATAAAGGCCGTTGGCAGAAAAATCGCCACAAGGGTAAATGTCGTCGCAATCACGGCAAACCCGATTTCATCAGCGGCTTCCATCGCCGCCTGATAAGGTGTTTTGCCCATGCGCAAATGGCGCACAATATTCTCAATCTCCACAATGGCGTCATCGACCAGAATACCCACCACCAAGGCCATGGCCAGCAAGGTCAGCACATTGAGTGAAAAACCAAAGTACTGCATAAAGGCAAAGGTAGGAATCATGGACAATGGCAAGGCCACAGCCGCAATAATGGTGGCACGCCAGTCGCGCAGGAACCACCACACCACCAAAATCGCCAGCAGCGCGCCTTCATACAGCAGGTGCATGGAGCCTTCGTAGTTATCTTCTACCGGCTTGACCATGTTAAACGCTTCGACAATATTGACCTGCGGGTGTAATTGTTCAAACTTTTGCAACGCCTCACGCACATCTTTAGCCACGGTGACTTCGCTGGTGCCTTTGCTGCGCGTGATTTCAAAACGGATCACCGGCTTGCCATCATAACTGGCATAGGTGGTGCGCTCGGCATAGGTATCCAGCACCTCGGCCACTTGTGACAACTTGATATGACGGCCATCGCCGAGCGGAATATCAAGATTGCGCACTTCGTCTGCACTGTGCAAGGCCCCCAAGGTGCGCACAGACTGGATATTGTCGCCAATATCGCCACGGCCACCAGAGGCATCTTGCTGCACGCGCTTGAGCTGTGCCGACACATCACTGACATCCACATCCAGTCCGGCCATCAAGGTCGGATCCAGGTTGACCTGCACTTCGCGGTCTACCCCGCCAGTACGTGTGATTTTGCCGACCCCATTGACGGCCAGCATGGCCTTGCTGACTTCGTTATCGACAAACCAGGACAGTTCGCCCTCGTCCATATTATCGGCCGAGGCGACAAAGGTGAGAATGGCGTTGCCAGAGGTTGTGACTTTGGACACGGTGGGCGTCGTCACGGCGGCAGGCAACTCGGAACGTGCACTATCCACTGCATTGCGTACCAGGTTGAGTGCTTCTTCACTTTTGGTATCAATGGTGAACTGCACGGCAATGCTGACACTACCATCAGTGATGGTGGTGGTCATATGCTCAATGCCGCCGATGGTCGCAATTTTGTCTTCAATCTTGCGCGCCACTTCGGTCTCCAGCTGCGGCGGCGCCGCACCTTCCAACGCCGCGCTCACGGTGATGACCGGCAATTCAATATCAGGAAAGTTTTGTTTGCCTAACTGATTGAGCGATTTCAGGCCGAGAAAGCTCAGCACCACAAACAGCAAAATCGCCGGAACCGGGTTACGGATAGACCAGGCCGAAAAATTCATACTTACGCCCCGCTACGCTTGCTCAAGGTGACCACTTGCACAGTGTCGCCATCGTTTAAAAATGCGCCACCACTCAGCACCAATTGGGCGTTTGCATTCAGGTTGCCCAGTAACTCAATTTGTTCGCCACGCGTGCGGCCGGTTTGTACCTTGCGCTGAACCACTTTGCGCAATCCTTGGGCATCCGCTGCCGTTAACTCAAACACATAGGCAAAGCCATCGCGATAAGTCACAGCACTTAATGGCACGGCCAAGCCTTGCTGCTGACCAATATCCACTTGTCCCTGCACATACATGCCCGGCTTGGCGCTGTCTTTAGGAATATCCACATACACCAGCGCATTGCGCGTATTGTTATCCACCGTCGGCGAAATCAGGCGCACCTTGCCTGTCACCGCGTTGCCGCCAGACAAGGTTAAACGTACTTGTTGTCCGGCACGTAACGCCGTTTGCTGATCGGCATTCACCTCCCCGCGCCATTCAATCCGGCCTTGGCGCACCAGCCGAAACAACTCGGTTCCAGAGGACACCACATTGCCCAGGTTGGCCGAGCGTGACGAAATCACCCCATCATCCGGCGCCACCACTTTGGTCTGGCGTAAACGGATTCTCTGGTTTTCCAGCTCAGCCTCAGACAATGCCAGGTTTGCTTTCGAAGTTTGCTCGGCAATCAGGTATTCATTAATTTTCTGGGCCGACAAGGCACCGCTATCTTTAATTTCACGTGCACGGTCTGCATTGCTTTTGGCCTCTGCCAGGGCCGCTTTGTCTTTTTCAACAGTCGCTAGCTGTTTTTGCAAATCGGCTTTGACTGTTTCATCGGCCAGCATGACCAAGGCCTGGCCTTTGCTCACTTGCGCCCCCACATCGGACAACACTTGCTGAATACGCAATCCAGAGATTTCTGCACTCACCAGCGCTTCTTGCCAAGGATAAATGCTGCCGTTAAGCACCAGCGTCATCGGCCATTGCACCACCGCGGGCTGCGTCACCTCTACACTCAAAGCAGCTTTAGAGGCCGGCGCCTGTGTGGCTGGGCTAGCCGTCGGCGTGGCGGCCGGTTGACGGTTACCGCGTTTTTCTGCCAGCTCAGCCTGGTGCAAAGGGTGTTGCCAGAACCACACGCTCACCCCCACCAGTAACGCAGAAATAATGAGAAATGTTGTTTTTTTTGTCAGTTTTTTTGCCATCATGCTTACCTTTTTTCCATGGGCTTCAGAGGTTTGCCAGCCTGCTGGGTAGCCTGTGTTTCTAGCCAGTCGCCACCAAATGCCTTATACAAGGCGATCCACTGCAAGACCCGGTTCTTTTGCTGCGTAATCACATTGAGTTCAGCGTTGATTTTCTGGCGGCGCGCATCTTCCAGCGACAGCAGATCCAGACCGCCGGATTTCCAGTTAATTTCAGCCGCTTTAAAATATTGCTGGTATTGCTGCGCACTGGCCTGCTCAGATTGTGCACGTCGCGTGGCGCTGTCCAGGTTAACCAGTGCCTGCTCGACTTCTTTGACGGCAGTTCGCACGTCTTGTTTGTAAGTCGCGAGCAAGCTGTCAAAGTTAGCCCGCGCCTCGGCGAGGTCTGCACGCAAGGTGCCGCCATCAAAAATAGGCAATTTGAGCGAGGGGCCATAAGACCAGGAATCTGTACGCGTCACCATGCCGTTAAAATTGGTACGGCGGTAGCCAATCGAACCGGTCAACGTCAAGCTGGGGTACATTTGTGCTTTAGAGACGCCAATATTGGCACTGGCTTCGGCCAAGTTGCGTTCATCTACCGCCAGGTCCGGGCGACGGGTGAGCAAGTTTGCAGGCAGCGCACTGACATCAAACATCGCCGGTTCTGGCATGCCTTTGCCTTTGGCTAAAGCATCGCGCAACGCCGGTTCTGGCATATTCGTCAGCTCAACCAATGCTTTGATTAAACCATCACACTCTGCCTGCTGACCATCGAGCGTAGACTCACTGGCGCGCGTCGCTGCCTCTGCCAGCGCCAGGTCAGACGGAGCAGAGAAACCAGCCTTGGCTGAAATGCCTGTCAAACGCGCGGTCTCGGCACGCGAATCATAAGCCTGCTGCAATGCCTGCACTGAAGCCTGGCAGGCACGATAATTCACATAGTTATTGGCCACTTCTGCCGCCAGCGTCAGGCGTGCGTCATGCCAGGCAATTTTTTTCGACTCAAGCTGGGCTTTGGCCGCCTGCTTGGCCGCTTTCACCTTGCCAAACAGGTCAACCTCCCAGCTGGCATCCAGCGACACGGAGTCAATTTCAATCGTGCTGGATGGGAAAGCCGCATTACCACCACCGCCTTTACTCTTGGTGACGCTGCCTGTGCTGGTTAAATCAGGAATGCCTTGTGCTCGCGCCGACAATACATTGGCACGCGCCACACGGATATTGGCCAGTGCGATTTCCAGCGAAGGACTTTCTTTTTGCGACTCGGCCAATAACTGGTCAAGCACCGGATCTTTGAATTGTGCCCACCAATCTTTTAATGCGGCGACATTCCCACTGTGTGGCAAAGGCGCCTGCCATTGCTCGGCAATCACAGGTTTGGGTCGAATATATTCATCAATCACCGAACAGCTTGCCAGTGGCAAACACAGTAATAGCCAGGCCCAGTGTTTATGACGCTGCATGAACTGGCTCCATTCCTTCTAATCCACGTAAAAACAAACTCACCACAAATGCCAGATGTGCCTCGGCATCCCAGTCCGGCTCGAGCACCCCAAACAGTGCCTTGGTCCGAGGGGTCGCAATCAGCAACTCACAATACGACTCCGCTGCCCGCATAAAATCTTGCGTTGGTAGCACGCCTTGCGCCGCATAAAAACGGAAAATATCGGCCAGCATCTGGTGGATGCGCTGCGGGCCGACGGTTTTCATTGCACGTGATAGCTCGGGGATATGCGACGCCTCGGCAATGCCGATACGGAAAAAAGACAGCATGCGTGGCTCCATCACACGATTGAGTGCGAAGCGGCCAATATCGGTCAGCACCTGCTGTAATGACTTGTTGTGCAAATCCTCTACCTTAAACATGGCAGACACATCCTGCTCCACCATGTGCCGCATGGCTGCAATCAGCAACTCATATTTATTGCTAAAGCGCTCATAAATCGTCCGCGTAGACACGCCGCACACAGAGGCAATATGTGCCACACTGGTTTGCGCCACGCCCTCAGTCATAAACAGCTCCAGCGCCTGCTCCAGCAACAATACATGGCGCTCTTGCTCAGTCCCTGACTTGGGGCGACCGACTTTGGTTTTCACTTGTACAGGTTCTAACATAAAATAAAAATAAAACGTTTCATTTTTATTTTACCTGCCACTTTGTCAAACTAGCAAGCGATTTGTTGTAACCCGGCAGATACATGCACGCGACGCGCCATGTTCGCGCGCAGGTTTGCTATACTCGCAGCACTTTTAATTCAGACTGCACTGCACAGGCATGGCCCTTAAATCCACCATTTATAAGATAGACGTCAATATTGCCGATATGGATCGGCATTATTACCAGCAACATCACCTCACACTGGCCAAACACCCTTCAGAGACAGATGAGCGCCTGATGGTGCGCCTGCTGGCCTTCGCGCTATATGCCGATGAGTCGCTGCTGTTTGGCAAGGGCTTGAGCGAAGACGACGAACCTGATCTCTGGCAAAAAGACCTGACCGGTGCGATTGAGCGCTGGATTTGCGTAGGCTTGCCTGATGAGCGCGACATCCGCAAAGCCTGTGGCCGCTCAGCGCAGGTAGTGCAAGTGCTGTATGGCGGCAGGACGGCGGACATGTGGTGGGAGCAGAACCATAAAGCGGTACTCAAGCTCGACAATGTCACGGTGATTAACCTGCCCGAGACTGAGCAATTAGCTGCCGCCGCTGCGAGAGGGCTTACCATCAGCTTCACCATTCAAGACCGGCAGATATTGGTAAGTTATGAGGGCGGTAGTTTTGAAATCAGCCCGGTATGGTTAAAAGAAGCCAGTTAAACAAAAAGCCAGCATTGCTGGCTTTTTTCATATGAGGGCCGTTTAAGGAAAGAGCCGGTGTTCTGCTGGCCAGACCCCACTGTACATGGCTTCCGGATGATGCCGCATTAACCGCTGGCGCACCTCGCTCAATCTACGCAAAGGCACAGAGACGATCATCAAAATATTGCCCTGCTCAATTTGGGCATAATATGATTTGATACGGTAACTAGGTGCGGCCGTCGCCACCGCAGCGGCCCAGGCTGCACATGAAAGCGCGCCCAACACCATGCAATACGGGATCACCATGAGCGTGACCTCGCCAAACCACCAGGGCACCAAATACGCCAGCATGCCGCCTAACAAGCCGAACACGGCACCAAACACAAACCCCGCCAGCGCACTGTAAACCACATCAGACTTTTCTACTGCGTTGGCTTTGGGCAAGTTACCCAGGGCCTGTTCATTTTTTGCATGAAAGTGAATGTGATCTTCATCAATTCTCTCCAGCAGCAACTCATTCATCATCGCTTGTGCACTTCTAATATTGGGTAAAACAAAATAGAGCCTGCGTCTCATGTCGTTCTCCTATCAATATTGCCAGTCGTTCGCTGGTAGAGTTTTGATAGTGTTTAAACGCAAAGATTCACTTTTTAACACCTGTTGTGCTGGACGGCCTTGCCACCAATAACGCAAGATTTATCTGTCATCCAGCTTACCAACCCAGACACTGCGCAACTTGGCCAGCTTATAGCGCAAACCAGCGCCTTCGTTGGAGAGCGCATCGAGAAACAAGGATAAGCGCCGGGATTTAATCACCGTGTAAAACGTGAGCAAACTGACCGGGACAAACACGATGGAAAAATACGCCAGCTTCTCCATCGTGCTGGCTTGTGTGAGGTCAATCAAATTCATGCCTAGTAAACCGGTTGTCATGGTGCCGATCAGGCCTAAAATGGTCACAACTGTGAGGCGAACAACCGTATCCGCCTGGCGCTTGATTTCTTCGCCCTCCAAATACTCGGCCATATCCATAATGCGGCGCCGGGTTTTTTCAAACAGGCTGACGGAATCCAGTTGCTTCAGCATCAGTGTAAACAGGTCTTTGGCCACGGCCTGGTCAGACACATTTTCAAACCAGTAGCGATGGGTAAAACGTAAAAACACGGCGGTAGCATTGCGGATACGGTTACGGAAATTTTTAACCGAGTCTTCACTTTGGATATCCAGGCGACTGATGGCCTGCACCATGCGGTCTGACAACATGAGCAAAGCCGCTTTCTGGAAATGTGCGATTAAAAACAGCAGGAAATACTGGTTCTGGTAATGACGCTTGATGCCTGTGCGCTCATTGGTAAACACGCGGTGCTGGTGGCTGCCAACGACAACAAAGTTTTGCCCGGTACACATGATGCGGGTAGTGCTCCACGGGTCTTGCCGGGCTTCGTCCCAATAGCGGTCATAGCAATTATTCTTTTCGAACTCCTGCAAGAAGTGCTCGGTAAACGGCAGGGTTTCCGAATGCCATGGCTGGCAGACCAGGCCTAGCCGGATCAGGTCACCACGACTCAGCTGGCTCACATCGTCAAACGACAAATAAGCCATCAGCGGCATGCGCTGATATTCAATTTCACGGTAGCGTAGCTCGCCCTGCTGACCGGAGTAATGCGGCACCAACGGATGCAACAACGCCAGCCAGTGCAAGGACACGCAGGGCACATGGTTTTCTTTCACATAGGCCAGGTAGCGCGCCTTGTCTTCGTAATCTGAACGCGCAATGACTTGTCCTTGCTGATCCAGCCATTCAATCAATTGCGCACAATGCCCGCCCTCGCCAGTGTCATCCCAGTAATTAGGATAGGTGCGGCCCAGGCGGTACATTACCTCCATGGCCGACTTGAGTGGCAGGTCTTTGCCCGTCACTTCAAATGCCAGCATGGCCACATCAATATCAAAGAAGAAATACAACTCGACATGGGAGACGCGCAAGATGAGCGGCTCCGCCTCGCCATGCAGCGTAATGCGCACCTGGCTAATATCACTGCGGGTAAAAATATGAATGGGCGACTCACCATAGCCGCCAGACTCGCGGCCATGCTTGCCTTCGCCGTATAAAAAACGCTGGGCAAATGGTAAAAAGGTGACGAATTCCTGATATCTGGTTTCACTCAGATGCGGCGAATCCTGCAAAAACTCGTCTTGTATCTCGACCCATGGCGAATCAGGCGCGGCTTTGAGTAGCTGCCAGGGACGGTGCACGGCGCCCGCACTGTGATCGGTCATCAACTGTATCGGCCACAACAGTGTTTGTCGAAAATCTCTTACGATACTGCTTTGCAGGTTGTCCGCCATGATGGATGCCCTTTAGCCGCTTGCTTGGAATGTGGACTATAGCGCGGATTGGCAATACAGAATCAGAGAATAAGCGCCGCAAATACCCGCCAAATAATTTAGCCGCAATGTCGATACAAGTCCATCATGGTGCGCCCCGCATTCACCAGTTCGTACACCAGCGTGCCCGCCCCTGTGAATACAACAAGCAATACCGTCGCCAATATCAGCTTACCCGTACTGAGTGCATGGCCTTTGAGATACATCGCCCATAACCGGGCTGACCAGATCAGCAGAATCAGCCCTGCCAGTAACTGCAGGCCTGCGGCCAACTTAAATAATGGCCTGTCGGTTACCTGCATGTAAATCGCCTGCAAGGCTGTTAGTTGTGTTTGAAACTGTGCACCCAAGGCAGCGTTTGGCCGCACTTCACCACTGCTGGCATCGGTTGCGCAAAGCACGTTTTGCTCAATCAAAGGTTTCAGCGTCGCCATGCCTTTTTCCAACTGTATCCATGCTTTTGCAGTGACCGGGTCGGCCAGGCTGATATTGGTGAGCGAAGCGGCAAATACCTGTATCACCAGCATGACGCCGCAGGCCGCGCACATCAGGCCAAAAAAGCGCTGAAAGCCGCTTTGCACACCGGCCACTTTGGCCGCCAGGTAAGCCAGTGCCGACAAGCCCAACAACTCAAACAACAACCGTATGGCGGCAAATGCATGAGCGGCCATGCCAGCCTCATCGGTCGCCAGTTGCACCGGGTTGGTCATTTCAGGAAACACCACGGCCAGCACCAGCGCAATGGTGAAAGAAAGCAGCAAAAAGGCAATCGATTGCTCCAACAGTGCATTCGGGTCATCCGTATTGAGGTGGTCATGCACCAATTGCGATGGCTGCATCAGCAGGCGGGTAAATTTGCCCAAGTAGGTAGGCAACTCTTTTAATACATCGTCTAACAATGCCATGGCACACCTCTTTTACACAGACAGACATACCTTAACACTGTTGTGACGGCGGCGGCTACTTCTGGCAGCGTTTGCAAGCGGCGCCGAGCAGAGTGTCTGTTGCACGCCACACAGTAAAAAGCCAGCATCGCTGCTGGCTTTTTAGGGGCATGAATCAGGCATTACACCTTCTGATACACTTCGCTACCCTTTTTCACGAACTCAATCGCTTTTTCCTGCATGCCCTTTTGCAATGCAGCCTGTTCGTCTACGCCTAATTTATCCGCATAGTCACGCACGTCTTGCGTAATTTTCATCGAACAGAAATGCGGGCCGCACATGGAGCAGAAATGTGCTTGTTTGGCGCCTTCTTGTGGCAAGGTTTCGTCGTGGAATTCCTTGGCTTTTTCCGGGTCCAGGCCGAGGTTGAACTGGTCTTCCCAACGGAATTCGAAACGGGCTTTACTCAATGCGTTGTCACGAATCTGCGCACCTGGGTGGCCTTTGGCCAAATCCGCCGCATGTGCTGCGATCTTGTAGGTGATGATACCCACGCGTACGTCTTCTTTATCCGGCAAGCCCAAATGCTCTTTTGGTGTTACATAGCACAGCATGGCACAGCCATACCAGCCGATCATGGCGGCGCCGATGCCGGAAGTGATATGGTCATAGCCTGGCGCGATGTCAGTGGTCAATGGGCCCAAGGTGTAGAACGGGGCTTCGCCACAGTGCTCCAGTTGCAGGTCCATGTTTTCTTTAATCAGGTGCATAGGCACGTGGCCTGGGCCTTCGATCATGCACTGTACGTCGTGCTTCCAGGCGATTTGCGTCAGCTCACCCAGCGTTTTCAGCTCAGCAAACTGCGCTTCGTCGTTAGCATCGTAGATAGAACCAGGACGCAGGCCATCACCCAGTGAGAAACTCACATCGTACTGCTTCATGATTTCGCAAATTTCCTCAAAGTGCGTGTAGAGGAAAGACTCTTTGTGGTGTGCCAGACACCATTTGGCCATGATGGAACCACCACGTGACACGATACCGGTCATACGTTTGGCGGTCATCGGGATATAAGCCAAACGCACACCGGCATGGATGGTGAAATAGTCCACACCCTGCTCTGCTTGCTCAATCAGCGTATCGCGGAAAATTTCCCAAGTTAAATCTTCTGCTTTGCCGTTCACTTTTTCTAGCGCCTGGTAGATAGGCACGGTACCAATTGGCACCGGTGAGTTGCGGATAATCCACTCACGGGTTTCGTGGATGTTTTTGCCGGTGGACAAATCCATCACGGTATCGCCGCCCCAACGCGTGCCCCACACCATTTTCTCGACTTCTTCTGAGATAGAAGAGCCCAGTGCTGAGTTACCGATATTGGCGTTAATTTTGACCAGGAAGTTACGGCCAATAATCATCGGCTCGATTTCCGGGTGGTTGATGTTGGCGGGGATAATGGCACGGCCACGCGCGACTTCGTCACGCACGAATTCTGGCGTGATCACTGGTGGAATACTGGCACCATAGTTTTGGCCCGGATGCTGGGTTTGCAGCAACTCGCTCATGTTTTCGCGGCGCTGGTTTTCACGGATGGCAATAAACTCCATCTCAGGCGTGATAATGCCCTGGCGCGCATAGTGCATCTGGCTCACGTTTTGGCCAGCTTTGGCACGCAACGGTTTGCGGTGCAGGTTAAAGCGCATTTCGGCCAGTTGCGGATCCACCAGGCGTTGGTGACCAAATTCAGAGGTCGGGCCATCCAGTTGTTCTACATCGCCACGTTCCATAATCCATGGCGCGCGCAACGCAGGCAAACCGTTACGGATATCGATATCGACGGTTGGGTCGGTATAAGGACCAGAAGTATCGTAAACCACCACTGGCGGGTTAGTGTCGCCACCAAAACTGGACGGTGTATCACTCAATGAAATTTCACGGAATGGCACCTGGATATCAGGGCGGGAACCTTCAACGTAGATTTTGCGCGATTTGGCAAATGGTTTGGTCGCAGCTTCGTCAACTTTTGCATCAGCGTTGACGAACTTGATATTTTTATCAATTGCATTCATTAGAGCATCCTTAAAAGAAAAGACGTAAGGATGCATATGGAGGTTTGCATTCCCTACGGTGGTCTCAACCACATCAGGTTCGAAGGGTAACTCTCACTGCAAACCTTGAATAAACGAAGGACTTACAGACCCCTAGCAACGGCCGAATTGTGCTGGAAAACGCCTGATAAGGCAAGCAAAACAAAGTTTTGCATCTGCCTGCCATTGACAAATAGACAGACCTGTCTACAATCACATCACCCGACTACAAAAACATACGGGGTTTATTTCAATTCAGGAACTCAGGAGAGATCATATGGAAGTTTTATTAATCGGTGCAGTCGCCTGCGCCATGGCTTTAATTTTGTCAGCATGGTTGATGACGTTTGCGCGCTGGTTCCCCATCAAAGGCATAGACGGCGACTTTTTGGTCGACTACAAAACCATGATACGGGCCCACGTCGACTATGCCTTGATGGCATTGTTTAACCTGGGATTTTTTGGTGCAGCCAAGGCAGCCGGCGTAGAGTTGCACCACTTTGCCTGTGTCTGTGTGGCGATTGGCGGCTTTACCAACCCTACCGTGTTTGTGATTGCGGCGTTTGACCCTGACTTCTGGAGCAAAACCAAATGGAAAGTGTTCTCCGCCATCAGTTTTGTCATTACTACGGTTGGCTTCGTGACTATCTGCTACCAGTTGCTTTGCCACGCCTTGTGTGCGCACTAAACAAGCGTTGCCAAGCTCACAAACCCTGCTTCGGCAGGGTTTTTCAATGGTGTCGATCGCAATCATTCACGCCGTCACGCATTGCATAAACTAAGCACGGAATCCTCAATTATTCCGGCATTCGCCACCGCCCTGCTGCCGTTAGACTATAGGTGGGAAGTAGTATAAGCACAGTAACGCACAAGGCGAATCGCATGGATTGGTACGGTATTTTCTTTTTCAGGGCAGGCGCTCCAACCGCCCTGCTCTATGGTAGCTATGATGGCTGGCTGGTCGTTCTGTCGGCCGTCGTCGCCATCGGCTCGTCTATTCTGGCGCTGCAATTAACACGCCTGTCACAAAAACAGACTTCTGTGGTGTCACGCCGCTTTTCTATCATCGCCAGCTCAGTCTCATTAGGCGCTGGCATCTGGGCCATGCATTTTATTGGCATGCTGGCCTACCAGATCTGCACCCCGGTTTCTTACTACCCCGACGCAACGCTTGTCTCAATGATGCCTGGTATTCTTGCCTCATACTATGCCCTTAACTTAATGTCAGAGACACAGATCGACTACCGCAAACTGCTTAAAGGCGGATTCGCCGTCGGCGCCGGTATAGGCACCATGCATTACATAGGCATGCTCGCCATGCGTATGGAGCCGGAACTCAAGTTTGACCTGGTATGGGTGCTGGTGTCTGTCGTGGTCGCGGTGGCCTTATCCACGCTGTCACTGTGGACAGGCATATTCTTAAACCAGAAAGGCAAAATCCCGCCCAAAGTGAGCATCATCCTCGGCGGCGTACTCATGGGCAGCGCCATCACCGCCATGCACTACACCGGCATGGCCTCTGCGCGCTTTCTGGGAGTCGCCAAACCTGGCTTCAACCCGGACGACAACCAGTCCATCACCATGGCACTGGGCATTACGCTGGTCACCATTTTGATTGGCGTTATCGCCACAGCGATTAACGCATTGATACGCTACCGGCAAATGCTGGCCACCATCCAGGCCAGTGAGACGCGCTTGTCGACCATCCTGGATACCGCAGTAGACGGCATTGTCACCATTAATACCACCGGTGAAATGATCGCCTGTAATGACGCGGTTGAAAAACTGTTTGGCTGGACCAAGGCAGAGATGAAAGGTAAAAACATTTCGCTGCTGATGCCAGAACCTGATAGCTCCAACCACCTGTATTACCTGAAAAACTACCAGGCAACTGGCGAGGCAAGAATTATCGGCGAAGGCCGTGACCTCGATGCCATGCGCAAAGATGGCAGCACGTTCCCGATCAGGCTGGCGATTGGTGAAGTCAAACTTGCCAACGAAACCTTATACGTCGGCTTTATCACCGACCTCAGCCACCGCAAAGCGATTGAAGAGGCGGTGCGGCAAAAAGACCAGCAGATCCAGTCTATGATGAACAACATCCCAGGCGTGACTTTTCGTGTCAGCCTGGCAGGTGAATGGAATATCTTGCTGATCAGCGACGCAGCGCTACAAATGACAGGCTGGCCCGCCAGTGATTTTGTAAGTGGGCAACAACGATTTTCCCCCCTGATACACCATGACGATATAGCGCGTGTAAGGCCAATTGCCGTCAAGGCAATTAAACGCTTGGAGAGCTTTGAGGTCGAGTTCAGGATCACCGATCGTAGCGGCCATGAAAAGTGGATTTCAGCCTTCGCCTCGCCGCTGTTGAACAAAGACGGCGTCCCGTATGCCATGGACGGTGTCTTGCTGGATATTACCGACTCTAAACAAAAGAATGCTGAATTTGAAGGCATTGTGAATGCCATTAACTACGCCACCAATGTGGCTGAATTTACCATTGATGGCTTTGTCATCAATGCCAACCAGCACTTTCTTGACCTGCTGGGCTACCAACTGGCAGAGATTCAGGGCCGCCATCACTCTATTTTTTGCCCACCTGATTTTGCGCTGACGAATGCCTACAAACAAAAATGGTCGTCGCTGCGCCGCGGTGAGTTTGTACATGGCGAATTTTTACGTTATGGCAAGGCAGGCAAACAAATCTGGATTAATGCCTCGTATAGCCCGGTGCGTGACGTGGATGGCAAAGTGGTTAAGGTATTGATGTTTATGATGGACATCAGCGAGCGCAAGCAAATGGAGCGGGACATGCTGGCGGCCAAAGAAACCGCCGAACAGGCCGCCAATGCCAAAAGCACCTTTCTGGCAAACATGAGTCATGAAATTCGCACACCCATGAACTCGATTATTGGCTTTAGCGAGTTGTTGCTGGATACGCCTATGCAGCCTGAGCAACGTAATTATTTATCGACGATCAGCCAGTCTGCCAAGTCATTACTGCATTTGCTCAATGATATTCTCGACAGTGCCAAGCTGGAAAAAGGCATGCTGGAACTGGAGATGCTGGATTTCTCCATGCGCGAAATGGTCGATGGCCTGATTTCGTCCCTGTGGTTACAGGCACGCAAAAAACAGCTGGACCTGAAGTTGAATTTAGCGCCAGAAGCAGCAGGTTACTATATCGGCGCTGAACACCGCATTCGCCAGGTGCTGACCAACCTGTTGGGCAATGCCATCAAATTCACCGAAACCGGCCATGTTGAACTCAATGTGCACCTGACAGCCACCGGCGAAGTGCAATTTGACATCATTGATACCGGCATCGGGATCGATGAAGACCGGCTGGATGTGATTTTTGAGCCTTTTACGCAGGCAGATGCCTCGATGAGCCGCCGTTTTGGCGGCACCGGCCTGGGCACCACCATTAGTAAACAATTGGTAGAGTTGATGGGTGGCCGCATTACGGCCAACAGCAAAATTGGCAAAGGCAGCTGCTTTTCCGTCACGCTGTCACTGGCAGAAGGCAGTGCGCCGGAGAGTTCAGCGCAAAACGGTGCGTTGGCATTCACCTTGCCAGCGCTCAACATTCTTGCCGCAGATGATATTGAGCAAAACCGCAGATTGCTCAACATTGTGCTGGAAAAACAAGGTCACCAACTCACCCTGGCCAGCAACGGCCAAGAGGTCGTCGACGCCTGGCAAGCCCAGCCATATGACGTGATTTTGATGGATGTGCAAAT
The DNA here is from genome assembly GCF_015354345.1 of Methylophilus sp. 14. Taxonomy (GTDB): domain Bacteria; phylum Pseudomonadota; class Gammaproteobacteria; order Burkholderiales; family Methylophilaceae; genus Methylophilus. The sequence continues at coordinate 110,980 of NZ_JADKYS010000005.1, forward strand.
GCCGGTCATGGATGGCCTCAGCGCCAGTATGCATATCCGCACACTGGAACAACAGTCCGGCAGGGCCAGAACGCCAATTATTGCATTGACCGCCAGCGTGCTCGAGCAAGACCGGCTGGCCGCCGCAGAAGCTGGCATGGATGGCTTTGCGTCCAAGCCGATTGAGCTGCCATTATTACTGGCAGAAATTCAGCGCGTGTTGCAACTGGAAGCGGTCGCAATCAGCACCGATACTAGCCCCTCCATGCCTGCAACAACGCATTTTGACCTGAAAAAAGGCATCCAGTTATGGGGCGACCAGCAAACCTACCTGCATGAAGTCAATGTGTATGTGCAAGAATCCCGCAAACATATCACCACCCTCCAGCAAGCGATTGCTACGCAAGATCACGCCTTGCTTAAACAAATCGCACATGCCAATAAAGGGGTGAGCGCCAATCTCGCGTTATTGACTATTCAGGAAAGCTACCATGCCCTGGAACAGGTCAGTGAGGAGCAATGGCATACCTGCCCAGCGCTGGTGGCACAATTGCAAGCTGACGTGCAGTCACTGCATGCGTCCATCACCCCCTTGCTTTCGCAGCAAACACTGTCCGCCGCCACCGACCAGACAGCCCTGCCAGCCGGACAATTACTGGATTGGCTGCAAGCGTTACGGACACTGGTCGCCATGAATGAACTGGATGATGCGCTCGTCAGCCAACTGGTTCAACACGCCCCGGCCAGCTGGCGCACGGCGTTAAACACCATTACGCAGCTATTGAATGACTTTGACTTTGAGCAAGCGACCATGCATATTGACCAGCTACTGGCAATCCAGACCCAGGAGGCCTCCTCATGATGGATAACACCGCACAACAAGCAAAAATTCTGATTGTGGATGATGAACCACTTAACCTTAAAGTATTAAAACAGGTGCTGCAGGACAACTACCGCTTGAGTTTTGCCAAAAACGGCATGGATGCCCTGGAACTGGTCAAAAAAGAAAAGCCCAGCCTCATTTTGCTGGACGTGATGATGCCGGGCATGACCGGCTTTGAGGTCTGCAGGCAACTCAAAAGTGACCCGGAAACGAACACCATTCCAGTGATTTTTGTCACCGCCCTGGCCGAAGAGGCGGATGAATCGGAAGGCTTTGCCGTAGGTGGCGTGGATTACATCAATAAACCGATTTCACCGGCACTGGTACGCGCGCGCGTGAAAACGCACTTATCGCTGGTACATATCGATGAACTGAAACGTACACACCTGGAGCTGATCCAGCGCCTGGGCCGTGCCGCCGAGTTTAAAGACAATGAAACCGGCCTGCACGTCATGCGCATGAGCCATGTCTCCGGCAGGCTGGCCTTGCAACTGGGCATGGATGCGCACTTCTCAGAACAACTGATTCATGCCGCGCCCATGCATGACATCGGCAAAATCGGCATTCCAGACCATGTGTTGCTCAAACCGGGCAAGCTGGATGAGGAAGAACTGGCATTGATGCGAAAACACCCGGAAATGGGTGCAAAAATCCTCGATAACTCTACATCACCACTGATCAAGCTGGCCCACTCTGTGGCGCTTTATCACCATGAAAAATGGGATGGCAGCGGCTATCCGTTCGGCTTAAAAGGGGAAGCGATTCCGATTGAGGCACGCATCGTCGCCGTCGCTGACGTGTTTGATGCCTTGCTCAACAAACGCCCTTACAAGGAAGCCTGGCCAGTAGAACAGGCGGTGGCAGAAATAGAAACCAATCGTGGCAAACACTTTGACCCGGCCATCGTCGATGCCATGCTGCAATGCTTGCCAGACTTGCTAGAGATTAACAACAACTGGCTTGAAGAAGATTAAGTGACTGGCGGGAGGGCTGCCATACTCAGGCAGCATCCCGGTTTAACCCAGTTTGGCTTTCAGCAACTCGTTGACCTGTGCCGGATTGGCCTTGCCTTTGGAGGCCTTCATGCATTGGCCGACCAGCGCGTTAAAGGCTTTTTCTTTCCCGGCTTTATATTCATCGACCATGGCCTGGTTCGCGGCCAGCACCTCATTGATAATGGCTTCAATCGCGCCAGTATCAGACACCTGCTTAAGGCCTTTGGCTTCAATAATGGCGTCCACCTCGCCCTCACCCGCCCACAAACCTTCAAACACCTGCTTGGCCGCATTGTTAGAAATCGTGTTATCGGCAATCCGCTTGAGCAAAGCAGCCAATTGCGCAGCAGACACCGGGCTATCGACAATAGATTTTTCCTCGGCGTTGAGCTTGGCTGACAACGCGCCCATGACCCAGTTTGCCGCTTGCTTGGGCTCTGCGCCTGCGGCCACGGTCGCCACAAAATAATCGGCCTGGCTGCGTGAGGCAGTCAATGTGCTGGCATCGTAGCTCGACAGTTGGTATTCACTCACCAAACGCGCCTGCAAGGCTTGCGGCAACTCAGGCATGAGCGCTTTTACACGTGCTTTGTCCGCCTCAGTGACTTCCAATGGTAGCAAGTCAGGGTCAGGGAAGTAGCGATAATCGTTGGCTTCTTCCTTGCTGCGCATGGCGCGCGTTTCACCCGTATCCGGGTTAAACAGCACGGTGGCCTGTTGAATGGTGCCGCCATCTTCCAATGTTTCGATTTGCCACTGGGTTTCATACTCAATCGCCTGTTGCATGAACTTGAACGAGTTGAGGTTTTTGATCTCACGGCGTGTGCCTAATTTATCAGACCCTTTGGGGCGTACTGACACGTTAACATCGCAACGGAAGCTGCCTTCCTGCATATTGCCGTCACAGATACCTATCCACTGCACCAGCTCGTGCAGTTTTTTGGCATAAGCCACGGCCTCGGCCGCGCTACGCATATCCGGCTCAGTCACGATTTCCAGCAACGGCGTCCCGGCGCGGTTCAAGTCAATGCCCGACATGCCTTCAACGGCGCCGTGTACAGATTTACCTGCATCTTCTTCCAGATGCGCACGCGTGATATTGATTACCTTTTCGTAAGCCTCGGTATTTTTAGTCGCAGGCACCTGGATGGTGATTTTGCCTTTACCAACGACAGGCAACTCGAACTGGCTGATCTGGTAACCTTTGGGCAAATCAGGATAAAAGTAATTCTTGCGCGAAAACACGCTGCGTGGCGCCATTTCAGCCTCAATCGCCAGGCCAAACTTGATGGCACACTCAACGGCTTCTTTGTTGAGTACCGGCAACACACCTGGCAAAGCGATACTCACTTCACACGCCTGCGTATTTGGCTCAGCCCCATAGGTGGTCGAAGCACCGCTAAACTGTTTGGATTTAGTTTGTAACTGAGTGTGGGTTTCCAACCCGATGACGACTTCCCACTGCATTTAGATTCCCTCCGGCATACGTGTGTGCCAGTCTGTCACTTGTTGATAGGCGTGGCCGATCTCCAGCATGCGCGCCTCATCAAAATAATTACCAATGATCTGCAAACCTACCGGCAGCGCTTTACCTTCACTGTTTTGCGCAAAACCAGCCGGGATACTCATGCCTGGCAAACCGGCCAGATTGACGGCGATGGTATACAGATCTTCGAGGTACATGGCGACCGGGTCGCTGGTCTTCTCCCCGGCTTTAAAGGCTGTCGAAGGGGCAGCTGGCCCCATGATCACATCACAATGCTTAAATGCTTCTACAAAGTCCTGTGCAATCAGGCGGCGAATTTGCTGTGCTTTGAGGTAGTAGGCATCGTAGTAACCGGCGCTCAAAACGTAGGTACCAATCAGGATACGACGCTTGACCTCGGCACCAAACCCTTCGGCACGCGACTTCATATACATCTCCATGAGGTCGTTGTATTCAGCCGCACGGTGGCCGTAGCGCACACCGTCGTAACGTGACAGGTTGCTGGAGGCTTCGGCCGGCGCCAGTACGTAATACACGGGGATAGACAGATTGTTATTAGGCAGGCTAACTTCAACGATCTCTGCGCCGAGTTTTTTGTATTCCGCAATCGCGGTTTCAATCACTTGCGCCACATCGGCACTCAGGCCTTCGGCAAAGTATTCTTTAGGCAAGCCGATACGCAGACCCTTGAGCGGCTGCGCGCCAGTCATGTTGGCCAAGCCGCGCGTGTAATCTTCTTTTTCGCGATTAACGCTGGTGGAGTCACGCTCGTCGAACCCAGCCATGACATTGAGCATCAAGGCACAGTCCTCTGCCGATTTAGCCATCGGGCCTGCCTGATCTAAAGACGAAGCAAATGCGATCATGCCGTAACGTGACACCAAACCATAGGTTGGCTTGAGGCCAGTAAAACCACACAGCGATGCTGGCTGGCGAATGGAACCGCCAGTATCAGTACCCGTGGCTGCCGCACACAAGCGCGCCGCGACCGCTGCCGCAGAACCGCCTGAACTACCACCCGGCACACGATCGAAATCCCAGGGATTTTTTACGCCCCCAAAATAACTGGTCTCGTTGGAGGAGCCCATGGCGAATTCGTCCATATTGGTTTTACCCAAATTGACCGCACCGGCCGCATCAAACTGGCTGATGACATGCGCGTCATACGGAGAAATAAACGTCTCCAGCATTTTTGAGCTACAGGTGGTGCGCCAGCCTTTGGCACAGAAAATATCTTTTTGCGCCAGCGGAATGCCGGTCAATGGGCCGAAATCACCCGCCGCAATGCGGGCATCTGCCGCTTTGGCCTGCGCCAGCGTTTTGTCTTCGTCGATGGTGACGTAGGCATTGATGGTCGGGTTAAGCTGCGCCATGCGCTGCAAATAGGCTTGCGTTAACTCAACACTGGAAACTTGCTTGCTGGCCAACTGCTGGCCCAGCTGTTTAAGACTGCTGTTAATCATAGCGGCTGTATCTGAAAATTAGTTAATCACGCGTAAAGTCGCGTAGAAAATGTGCTTATTCAATGACTTTGGGCACCAGGTACAGGCCATCCTGTGTCGCTGGGGCAATCGATTGAAACAGCTCGCGCTGGTTGGTTTGGGTAACCACATCTTCACGCAGGCGCTGTGTCACATCTTGCGAGTGCGACATGGGGGTGATACCGGTGGTATCGACAGCCTGCATTTGCTCGATCAAACCGAGGATACCGGAAAGTTTGTTCAGGGTTTCTTGCGCCTCATTGTCACTCACCTCGATGCGGGCCAGGTGAGCGATGCGCTTGATATCATCTAGATTCAGTGCCATGTCTGGTTAATTGTCTGTAAGATTTTGAAAGCACGTCTTAATTTCATGTGCGTTTTGCGCTATTATACCTTGATTTTATGCCGCACTTAGCGAGCAGTTCTAAAGTCGGAAACTTCACAGGATAAAACATGTTCGGTTCACTCAACAGCTACTTCTCCAATGACCTTGCCATTGACCTTGGCACCGCCAACACCCTGATCTACGTGCGTGGTAAAGGCGTCGTGCTGGATGAACCGTCGGTGGTGGCGATTCGTACCGAAGGCGGCCCCAATGGCAAAAAAGTGTTGTTAGCCGTTGGTTCAGATGCGAAAAGCATGCTGGGCCGTGCGCCTGCCAACATTCAGGCCATCCGCCCGATGAAAGATGGTGTGATTGCCGACTTCACCATCACCGAGCAAATGCTCAAGTTTTTTATCCGCAAAGTACACGAATCCCGCTGGTTCTCACCCAGCCCACGCATCATTATCTGTGTGCCGGTTGGCTCTACCCAGGTTGAGCGCCGCGCGATTAAAGAATCCGCCGAGCGCGCAGGTGCCAAACAGGTATTCCTGATTGAAGAACCAATGGCTGCCGCGATTGGCGCTGACATGCCAGTAGCTGAAGCGACAGGCTCTATGGTGGTGGATATCGGCGGCGGCACGACTGAAGTTGGCGTGATCTCTCTGGGCGGTATTGTGTACGCCAAGTCTGAGCGTGTAGGTGGCGACAAGTTTGACCAGGCGATTATCGACTACATCCGCCGCAACTACGGCATGCAAATTTCCGAGCCCACCGCTGAAGCCATCAAGAAAAGAATCGGCTCTGCCTTCCCGGGTTCTGAAGTCCTTGAAATGGAAGTCACTGGCCGCAACCTGGCAGAAGGCTTGCCACGTAAATTCACCATTTCCAGCAACGAAATCCTCGAGGCCCTGACTGAGCCACTGAACTCTATCGTCGGCGCGGTGAAATCTGCACTGGAGCAAACGCCACCAGAACTTGGTGCAGACATTGCTGAAAAAGGCATGGTACTGACCGGCGGTGGCGCCCTGCTGCGCGACCTGGACCGCCTGCTGGTAGAAGAAACTGGCCTGCCAGTCATCGTTGCCGAAGACCCGCTGACTTGCGTCGCCCGCGGCTGTGGCCGTGCGCTGGAAGAAATGGATAAGCTGGGCAACGTTTTTGCTAACGAATAATTCGGGGCAACGTTGGCGCGCACCCGATCATGCTAAAAGGCATACACCAACAGCTTGACCCTCAGGAGTCCCCGGCTTTTTTTATACAGGGACCCAAGCCTTTCTCACGCCTGATGTTTTTTTGCACACTCTCACTGGTGATGATGGCGGTGGATGCGCGCTTTGACTACCTGAGCCAGGTTCGCCAATGGTTTAGCACCGCCCTGCACCCGCTGGAAGTACTGGCCAGCGCCCCTAATGAGTGGGGACGCAACATTAACACCTACTTCACCTCGCACAATCAGCTCATTCAGGACAACTTCAAACTCAAACAACAAGCCTTGATAGACCATGCCGCCTTACAGCGACTGGCCACCGTGGATGCCGAAAACGTACATTTACGCACGCTGCTGGCAGGGGATTTGCCCATTATTCCGCAAGCCACGCTAGGCGAAGTATTGCACATGGGGCGCGACCCGTTCAGCAACATCATTACGCTTAACCGCGGCAGCCGCCATGACATCACCCCCGGACAAGCCGTGGTGGATGAACAGGGCGTGGTGGGGCAAATTACACGCGTCTATCCATTCACCAGCGAAGTGACACTGATTACCGATAAAAAACTGTCGATTCCCATCCAGATTGAGCGCAACCAGTTACGTGCGATTGCTTTCGGCGAGGGCAAGCGTAACACGCTGGATATTCCATACCTGCCCACCAGTGTAGACATCAAGGTCGGCGACAAATTAGTCACCTCCGGCATTGATGGCGTGTATCCGGCAGGATTGGCGGTGGCCGTCGTCACCCAGATCAAGCAAAGCCAGGACTCGCCGTTTGCCAAAATCATCAGCCGCCCGATTGCAGGCGTCAACAACCATAAACACGTGCTCATCCTCAAGATGCCAGACACACCTGCCATGAACCAGGCCAGCGAAAACCGCCCTGTGCTGCCGCGCAACAATGCGCAACACCTGGACCAGTCGGTGGTGGAAGTACTGCAAAAAAACAACGCCGCCGTTGATCCCCATCCGGCCACAGAAACACCCGTTTTAGATGCGGCCCCTGCCAGCCCCGACGGTGGCGCAGCAGCAACACCCGAAAATACGCCTGCCACACCGGAGCACCCATGAAGCCGGTTAAATTCAGCACATTCCTGTTTACCATGCTGGTCGGGCTTACCTTCCAGCTCTACCCCTGGTCCAATACCGGCATCATTATCCGCCCAGACTTTTTGCTAGTGATTATGATTTACTGGCTGTTGCAAGCGCCCTACCATTGCAACATTGGCTGGGTCTGGTTTGCCGGGCTATTGGTCGATTTATCGACTGGCAGCCTGCTCGGACAGCATGCACTGACCTTTGCAGTGACCGCGTTCCTCGGCCTGATTTACCAGCGCCGCCTGGTGCTGTTTAACCGCTGGCAACTTTATTTATATGTCATCTTTCTGTTTGGTGCGCAACGCGCGCTGATTTTGCTGCTTAAACTATTTGCTGGCGGCGAATTGCCAGACTGGACTTACGGCTTACCCGTGATTTCCGACCTCATATTGTGGCAATGCATGATTATCTGGTTTGGCGAACTGACCCGCCCGAAGAAGTTATAAGCAATGGGGTATAGCACCGAACTCAAAAACCACCAAAACGAACAACACAAGTTCAGAGTTCGTCTGGTGTTCTTGGTCCTGATGGTCCTTAGCGCACTCTCTGCGCTGCTTGGCCGTTTTTACTACCTGCAAGTCTTCCGCTACGACTACTACCAGACTCTAGCGGAGAATAACCGTATTTCGATTGTCCCGATCACACCCAACCGCGGCCTGATTTCAGACCGTAACGGCATCATTCTGGCGCATAACTTTTTTGTCTATACGCTGGAAATCACCCCCTCCAAAACAGATGATTTGCAGGACACGATTGCCGAACTGGGTAAGCTGGTCGAAATTTCAGCCACCGATTTAAAACGCTTTAAAAAACTGCGCGCGCAAAGTCACACCTTTGAGAGCATCCCCATCCGCACCCACCTCAATGAGTACGAAGCAGCCAAGTTTGCCGTCAATCGCTTCCGTTTCCCGGGTGTTGAGCTCAAATCGCGACTTTTTAGACACTACCCTTATGGCACACTGGGTACGCATGGCATTGGCTATATCAGCCGTATCAATGAAAACGACCTCAAACAACTCAAAGAGAGCAACCAGCTTTCTAACTATAAAGGCACCGAACATATAGGCAAGGCCGGTGTAGAACAAGCCTATGAAGCAGACCTGCATGGCATTACCGGTTTCCAGCAGGTAGAAATTGATGCCGATGGCCGCGCTGTGCGTGTGCTTTCAAGCGCGTCCCCCACGTCTGGCAACAACATTGTGCTGTCCATGGACGCCAAGCTGCAGGAAATCGTCGAGCATGAGTTCGCTGGGCGCCGGGGCGCACTGGTCGCCATACAACCGAAGACCGGTGAGGTCTTGGCCATGGTCAGCATGCCATCATTTGATGCCAACCTGTTTGTGGATGGGATTGATTACGATAACTGGAACAACCTGAACAATTCACCAGACAAACCGCTGATTAACCGCTCACTCAAAGGCATTTACCCGCCAGGCTCTACCTTCAAGCCTTTTGTGGCATTGGCCGGGCTGGAGTCGGGCAAGCGCCAGCCGCCTTTCACCATCAGTGATCCAGGCTATTTCATGCTGCCCAACAGCCGCCACCGCTACCGCGACTGGAAGCCTTCCGGCCATGGCGCCGTTGATATGCGCAGAGCCATTACCGTGTCTTGTGACACGTTTTTTTATGGCCTGGCTGTCGAACTGGGAATTGAGCGGCTGACTGACTTTGTACGCCACTTTGGATTTGGCGAGAAAACCAATATTGATATCCAGGGCGAGCTGTCCGGCTTGCTGCCTACCCCGGCCTGGAAGCAAAAACGCTATAAACAACCGTGGTATATGGGTGAAACCGTTATCGTCGGCATTGGTCAGGGCTATACCCTGGTCACACCCATGCAATTGGCTTATGCCACCGCCACCTTGGCCAATAGTGGCAAAGCCATTCGTCCACACCTGGTCAACGCCATCGTGGATGCCAAAACGAATCAGGTCAAGATGCTGCCACACACCGTTGCCGACCAGCTCCCGCTCAATCCGCAGAATCTGGATATCGTCAAATTGGGCATGATGGACGTGACCCGGCCTGGCGGGACGGCTGCAGCCGTCGGTGCCAATGCAGGCTATGACATTGCCGCCAAAACCGGGACTGCGCAGGTGGTTGGCATTAAGCAAAATGAGAAATACAACGAAAAACTGATTGCCGAACGCCATCGCGACCATGCCTGGTTTATTGCCTATGCCCCGGCAGAAGACCCGAAAATTGCCATCGCCGTCATTGTCGAGAATGGTAGCCACGGTGGCTCGACAGCGGGCCCCATTGCACGCAAGGCCATGGATTATTACTTGCTAGGCAAAGTACCGGTGGACCCCAATGCAGCCCCCGTGCCTGAAACCACGGTCACCAATGCGCCTGAAGTAGAGGAGGAGCCTCATGATTAGACAATGGATAGGCCACTTTATCCGGCATATCGACTCCATTTTGCTGGCCACCGTGCTCATGGTGCTGGTGGTCGCACTGATGGTGCTCTACAGCGCGTCCGGGCAATCCATGCTCAAAGTCAATGCACAGCTCGTCAATATCGTGGTCATGATGGGCGTCATGTTGCTGGTGGCCAACACGCAACCACAGCATATCGAGCGCATTGCCTTACCGGCCTACCTGTTAGGCTTGTCCTTGCTGATTGCAGTCGCCCTGGTGGGAGATATTAGCCATGGCGCCAGGCGCTGGCTCAACCTCGGCGTGACCAAAATCCAGCCATCCGAACTGATGAAACTGGCCGTGCCTATCATGCTGTCCTGGTATTTCTCCAAGCGTGAGAGCATGCTGCGTACCGCAGACTATGTGGTCGCAGGAGTCATTTTGCTGGTCCCGGTATTATTGATCGCGAAACAACCCGACCTGGGCACCGCCACACTGGTGTTTGCTGCCGGTTTTTATGTCATCTTTTTGGCCGGACTCAGCTGGAAGTTTATTTTTGGCAGCGCCATTGCATTTGGCGCCGCATTGCCGATTTTATGGTCCATGTTGCACGATTACCAGCGACGCCGGGTAGAGATTCTCATCGACCCAAGCCAGGACCCGCTGGGCGCTGGTTACCATATTATCCAGGCCACCATTGCCATTGGTTCCGGCGGTAGTACCGGCAAAGGCTGGCTCAATGGCACACAGTCGCAACTCGACTTTGTGCCCGAGAGAACGACCGACTTTGTGTTTGCCGTCTTTGCCGAAGAATTTGGCCTGGTCGGCTGCAGCCTGTTATTGCTGCTATTTACCATTATTATTGGCCGCGCCTTCATTATCGCGTCACAAGCCAAGAGTACCTTTTCACGCTTGCTGGCAGGCAGCATTGCAGCGACTTTCTTTACCTATTGTTTCGTGAACATGGGCATGGTGAGCGGCATTTTGCCCGTGGTCGGGATTCCGTTACCACTGGTCAGCTATGGTGGCACGTCACTGTTAACCCTAGGCCTGAGCCTGGGCTTGTTAATGAGTGTGCAATCACACAAACGCCTGGTCGCCACAGATTAGGCGCGTCAATACCGATTAAGGAACAGGATGTTTTTTCACTTGCAACGGTTATGCATCATCACGCTGACAATCTGGCTGGCCGCCTGTAGCAGTAGCATGCCGCCGCGGCAGACCGCGCCTTCAACACCGCCGACAAAACCAGCAGCGAGCAGCCCTGCCAACAGCGCGCCCATGCCTGCCACCAATGCGCCGTCCAGCACTGGCTCAGTCATGGGCGGCCCCAAAGTGATTAATATAGACCCTAAACCTGAAAGCAGCGGCAATGCCACCGATGGCATAGACCCGAATATTCCGCTCGAAACCACCATCACACCGAAGGTGGAGCCGATTGTCAAAGGCACGACCAAGCCGTATATCGTCAACGGTGAAACCGTGACGCCTATGTCTGACCTCAGCACGCCATACACGCAAACCGGGCATGCCTCGTGGTATGGCAAGAAGTTTCATGGCCGCAAAACCGCCAGTGGTGAACCTTATGATATGTTCAAACTGACCGCGGCACACCGTACGTTGCCGATTCCGAGTTATGTACGCGTGACCAACCTCAGCAATGGCAAAACCATCATGGCGCGCGTCAATGACCGCGGGCCCTTTGGCCGTGATCGTATTATTGACTTGTCTTATGCCGCCGCCAAACAGCTGGATATCACCCGCCACGGTTCGGCCCAGGTACAGGTGACATTAATCGACCCCTCGCAGCCATCAGAGAGCACGGCAACAACCGCGCAACCCACGACAAACACACAAGCACTGCCGCAAGAGACCGTGCAAGTCACGCGCACCATGACCACGGCAAAACCATTGTCGACCTTGGATGCAAATGGCGTATATGTGCAGCTAGGCGCTTTCGGCCAGGAAGAAAACGCAGACCGCCTGCAACAGCGCATTTTCAGTGCACGGCCCGAAACACAATCCCTGCTCAACAAAGTGTATAATGGAAAAGTGTTCCAGATTGTTCTGGGGCCTTATCCAGATCACGCATTGGCGACCCAGGCCGCCAACCAGATGCGTGACCAATTGCAGTTACCCGCGCTGATTTTTTCGCGCTAGTATTTTCCTGTGAGCTGTTTTCTCATTAAGTTTTTTTCTCGTTAAATGATGACCATGTGGCGTTCTTGTATTGCTTTTCTACTTTCGATTCCTTTGATGACCGTGGCGGCAGAAGCCATCACTGGCAATGTGCCGACCCCAACGCTGGCGGCCAAAGCCTTTGTATTGCGTGATGCCAACACTGGCAGCCTGCTGGCGGCTAACAACCCGGATATGCCGGTGGAGCCCGCCTCGCTCACCAAGGTGATGACGGCTTACCTGACTTTTGAAGCAGTGAAGCAAAAACGCCTGGCACTGACACAAACCTTGCCAGTCAGCCAAAAAGCCTGGAAGGTCGAAGGCTCAAAAATGTTTATCGACACCACCATGACGGTGACGGTGGATGAGCTGCTGCATGGACTGATTATTCAGTCCGGCAACGATGCCGCCATTACGCTGGCAGAGGGCATTGCAGGCAGCGAAGAACTGTTCGCGACCCTGATGAACAAAAAAGCCGCGGCGCTGGGCATGAAAAACAGCCACTTCGTCAATGCCACTGGCCTGCCAGACCCGACGCATACAACAACGGCGCGTGACCTGTCTATCTTGGCCAACGCCTTGATCCGCGACTATCCGCAGGACTACGCACGTTTATACTCACAGAAGTCTTATACCTATAACAACATCACGCAGCCTAACCGCAACCGCCTGTTGTTTATCGACCCTAGCGTCGATGGCATGAAAACCGGCCACACCGAATCTGCTGGCTATTGCCTGATTTCTTCCGCCAAACGCAGTGACTTCCGCTTGATTTCCGTGGTCCTTGGCACCACTTCAGATAATGTACGCGCTGCTGAAAGCCAAAAATTACTTAATTTTGGTTTCCAGTTTTATGAGTCCAAGCTGATTTACGCAGCAGACAAAGCCATTACGCGTCAAAAAGTCTGGAAAGGCACCGAAAGCGAAGTTGATTTAACGGTCGCCAAACCAGTCTATTTAACATTACCGCAAGGTGAATATGCCAATATGAAGGCGAACCTGCGCATTGCCAAACCACTGGAGGCGCCATTAAAAGCGCATCAAACTGTGGGCGCAGTGGACTTTAGCCTGGGTGGCAAAGTGGTGCATAGCGTGCCACTGGTGACCTTACATGCCGTTGAGGCCAGCAATATCTTCTCACGCATGATTGACCAGGTCCGCCTGTATTTGCAGTAAACCCTTGTTGTCATAACGCTGAACGAACACAAAGGTAGGTGACCCCATGACCCAGCAAGAGCAAACGCCTGCGGCGGAAGAAACCCTGATTGAGTTTCCAACCAACTTCCCGATCAAGGTCATGGGTGAAACGCATGATGACTTCACCCTTGAAGTCACCCGTGTTATCCAGGGCCATTGGCCAGAATTCGACACGCACCTGATCGAAATGCGGGGCAGCAGCAATGGCAAATACCTGAGTTTGACCTGCCTGGTGTATGTCACCTCCAAACCACAACTGGACGATATTTATCGCAGCCTGACCTCGCACCCGATGGTCAAGGTCGTGCTGTAACCAGCTTTGCCTCCATGCCTGTTCTGCAAATCCGCCAGCTGGGCCTGACTGATTATGCGGCCACGCTGGCTGACATGCAGGCCTTTACCGCAGCACGCAGCCAAGACACCCCCGACCAGCTATGGGTCACCGAGCATCCACCCGTCTACACATTAGGCCTCAACCGCCGGGGTGTACGCCTGCCGCAAAACAACATCCCCGTGGTCAATGTCGACCGCGGTGGCAAGATTACCTACCACGGCCCCGGGCAGCTCATCATCTATTGCCTGATTGATCTGGCACGTAGCCACTTGAATGTGCGGCAACTTGTCTCCATCTTGGAAAACAGCCTGATAGAATTTTTGGCCGCGCATGGTATTGCCGCCGAAGCGCGTGCAGATGCACCCGGCGTGTATGTCGCAGGAAAAAAAATCGCCTCGCTGGGACTACGCCTGAAAAACCAGTGCTGCTATCATGGCCTGAGCTTGAATATAGACATGGATTTACAGCCGTTTGCCGACATTGACCCGTGTGGTTATGCCGGCATGCAAATGACGCAAACCCGGGACTTAAATATCGCGCTGAATATGACAGAGATCGCAGCAGATTTAACCCAACGATTGAAAGAGAAACTGACGCATGTCAGATAATGCCAACCAAGAACATCCGGTCAGCGTACGCCAGGCCAAAAAAGTGGCTGGTGTGAAAGAAATAGACGCCGCCAAAACATCGCGCATCCCGATTAAAATCGTGCCGCAACCCATGCTACGCAAGCCGGAATGGATACGCATGAAAGTGCCTGATTCGGCACGTTTCCAGGAAATCAAACAGGTGCTGCGCGATAACAATCTACACACCGTGTGTGAAGAAGCCAGTTGCCCCAATATCGGCGAATGCTTTAGCGGCGGCACGGCCACCTTTATGATTCTGGGCGACATTTGCACCCGCCGTTGCCCGTTTTGCGACGTGGCGCATGGCAAGCCCTTACCGCCTGACCCAAACGAACCGGAAAACCTGGCGCGTACCATTGCACAGATGAAGCTGCGTTATGTGGTGGTGACTTCGGTAGACCGTGATGACTTGCCTGACGGTGGCGCCCAACACTTTGTCGATTGTATCCGCGCCATTCGCGCGCAATCGCCGCAGATTAAAATCGAAATCCTGGTGCCAGACTTCCGTGGCCGCCTGGATGTGTCACTCAAAATCCTGCGTGAAGCGCCACCAGATGTCATGAACCATAACCTGGAAACCGTGCCACGCCTCTACAAACAGGCGCGCCCAGGCTCTGACTACCAACACTCGCTAGACCTGCTCAAGCAATTCAGCCTGATGTACCCGGATGTACCTACCAAATCTGGCCTCATGCTAGGACTGGGTGAAACCGATGAAGAAATTATTGAGGTCATGCGTGACTTGCGTGCGCATAACGTCAGCATGCTCACGCTGGGGCAATACCTGCAACCTAGCGTGCACCATTTACCCGTGTTGCGCTATGTGACCCCGCAAACCTTCGACTGGTTTAAACAACAGGCCGACGCCATGGGCTTTGACAACGCAGCCAGCGGACCGATGGTACGCAGCAGTTATCATGCGGATCAACAAGCGCACGCCGTGATAGAGCAACCATCAGCATAAATAGCGCCGATACCCCGGCCCACCAATAACAAGCACAGGAGCAAACATGGTTCCACACTTAACAACGGCTTTGAGCGGTCCACTATACACGCTGGAAAAACGCGTGTTGCAAGCCATGCCGGATATCGAACACTGGTTTCGGACCAAATGGCAGGAAATCCCTGCCCCGTTTTATGCCAGTGTAGACCTGCGCAATGCCGGATTCAAACTGGCGCCTGTGGATACCAACCTGTTCCCTGGCGGTTTTAACAACCTCAATCCTGAGTTTCTGAGCCTGGCTGTGCAAGCAGCCCAAGTGGCGGTCGAAAAAATCTGTCCGGACGCACGCCGTTTGTTGCTCATCCCGGAAAACCATACCCGCAATACCTTTTACCTGCGCAACGTGGTTGAACTGTGCAATCTCCTCAAAGCCGCAGGCATGGAAGTGCGCGTCGGCAGCCTGTCCCCTGAGATTACCGAAATCACCAAACTGGAAACCCATGACGGCCTGCCATTGATTCTGGAACCACTGGTGCGCGTCAAAAATCGCCTGCAATTAAACGCGGCTTCGTTTGAAGGCGTGGATTATCCAGCCTTTGATAGCTGTGCCATTTTGCTCAATAACGACTTGTCCGGCGGCGTGCCAGACATGCTGCAAAATCTGGAACAAACGCTGATTCCGCCCTTGCATGCAGGCTGGTTTACCCGCCGTAAATCACAACATTTTGCCGCTTATGACAAAGTGGTCGACGAGTTTTCGCAATTGCTGCAGATTGACCCCTGGTTGCTGAACCCGTATTTTGACACCGCCAGCGGCATTGATTTTCATGCCCGCGTCGGTGAAGACTTACTGGCAGACAAAGTCGACGCCATCCTGAAAAAGATTCAGGCCAAATATGACGAATACGGCATCACCCAACAACCGTTTGCCATCGTCAAAGCCGATGCAGGCACCTATGGCATGGGCATCATGAGCGTCAAATCGGCGGATGAAGTGCGCGACCTCAACCGTAAAGCGCGCAACAAAATGTCGGTGATTAAAGAAGGCATGCAGGTATCTGAAGTGATGATCCAGGAAGGCGTATACACCTTCGAGAACATCAATGATGCCGTGGCCGAACCGGTGGTGTATATGATGGACCACTTTGTGATTGGTGGCTTTTACCGCGTGCATACCAGCCGCGGCATTGATGAAAACCTCAACGCGCCCGGCATGCATTTTGCCCCTCTCGCGTTTGAAAAACCCTGTACCCTGCCCGACTGTGCGGGCGCGCCTGATGCGCCGCCAAACCGCTTCTATGCCTATGGCGTGGTCGCGCGCCTGGCACTGTTAGCCGCAGGCATGGAGCTGCAAGAAAACGACCCGTTGAATGATTAAACACCGCCGAGGCGCATAATGAAACTGCTGTTTATTCTGGATCCGCTGGCATCACTCAAAAGCTACAAAGACACCAGCCTTGCCATCATGCGCGCTGCTCAGGCGCGTGGCCACTCACTCTATGTGTGTGAACAGCACGACTGGCACCTGCAACGCGACACCGTCAAGGTCGATGCCCAGCCTTTTGCCTTTGCTGAAGATGGCCACTGGCAAACCGGTGACAAAACCACACAGGCACCGCACAGTTTTGATGCCGTACTCATGCGCAAAGACCCGCCGTTTGATAACGAATACCTCTACAGCACCTATTTACTCGAACTAGCGCAACAACAAGGCTCACGCATCATCAACGACCCGGCGTCTATTCGCGGCTGGAACGAAAAACTATCGGTGACCCGCTTTGCGCAATTCACCCCGCCTTTTATCGTCACCAGCAAACAAGAGAAAATAATAGCCTTTTTGGCCGAACACGGTGACATCATCGTCAAACCCCTGGATGGCATGGGCGGCAGTGGTATTTTCAGATTACGTAAAGACGACCCTAACATCTACGCAATCCTGGAAACCCTGACCCAGTTTGAAACACAAACCATCATGGTGCAGCGCTATATTCCTGAGATTAGCCAAGGCGATAAACGCATCCTGATCATCAATGGCGAACCGTTGCCGTATGCGCTGGCCCGCATCCCCAAAACCGGCGAAACACGCGGCAACCTCGCGGCTGGTGGCAAAGGTGTCGCGCAACCGCTCAGTGCCCGCGACCAGGAAATCGCGTCCACAGTTGGCAAAACCCTCAAACAACACGGCCTGTTTTTAGTCGGGCTCGATGTGATTGGTGACTATTTAACTGAAGTGAATGTCACCAGCCCCACCGGCATGGTGGAAATTGCTGCGCAAACAGACTGTGACCCCGCCAAAGTGATGGTGGAAGCGCTGGAAAAACTCACGGCTTAGGGCGATTAAAACATACCCCTTACGCATACTTGATTATCAAGTTTGATAATATGGCTGATGTCATTTAAAACATAAGTGATATCGTCAGTTGCCGTCGTAGGAGTGTCATCATGCGTGTGTTGGTGCTGGGTTCTGGTGTGATTGGTGTCACAAGTGCTCATTACCTGGCATTAAAAGGGTTTGAAGTCACCGTCATAGACCGCCAACCAGCGGTTGGCCTGGAAACCAGCTTTGCCAATGCAGGCCAGATCTCACCTGGCTATGCGGCACCCTGGGCAGGCCCGGATGTACCGCCCAAAGCCCTCAAATGGCTATTTCAACGCCATGCACCACTCTCGCTCAAGCCCGATTTCAGCCTATGGCAACTGCAATGGATTGCACAATTTTTAGGCAATTGCTCTACTACGTGCTACGACCTCAACAAATCACGTATGGTGCGCCTGGCAGAATACAGTCGCGATTGCCTGCGCAGCTTGCGCGCCTATACCGGCATTCACTACGAAGCGCGTAGCCGTGGCACGCTACAAGTGTTCCGCACCCACAAACAACTCGCCGCGGAAGCCAAAGATATTGCCGTGCTGAGCCGCATGGGCGTGCCTTTTGAGCATCTGGATCCTACTGGCTGCGTACGTATTGAGCCTGCACTGGCGCACGTAAAAGACCAGTTACTAGGCGGCTTATATTTGCCTGGCGACGAAACCGGCGATTGCCAGTTATTTACTAGCCAGTTGGCGGCGAAGGCGCAGGCGCTGGGCGTGCAATTCATCCAAGACGCCAGCATCCAGCGCCTGATCACGCAGCACAATCAATTGCAAGGCGTGGAAATACAAAGCCATGCTGGCATTGAAACACTGAAAGCTGACCATTACGTGGTGGCCCTCGGCAGCTATTCACGCCCACTCACGCAGGCACTGGGACTGAATCTGCCAGTGTACCCAGTTAAAGGGTATTCACTGACCATCCCCATCACGAACCCCGATGCGGCACCTGTCTCCACTGTCATGGATGAAACCTACAAAGTGGCCATTACGCGCTTTGACCAACGCATCCGCGTCGGTGGCATGGCTGAGCTGGCAGGCTTTGATTTACAGCTCAACCCTCGCCGCCGCGCAACGCTGGAAATGGTATTCAATGGATTATTCCCACATGCTGGCGATGTCTCGCAAGCCTTATTCTGGACCGGCTTGCGCCCCATGACACCAGATGGCACACCCATCATCGGCCAGGCAGACGCCCGCTACACGAATGTTTAGCTGAACACCGGGCACGGCACTTTAGGCTGGACCATGGCGTGCGGATCAGGCCAGGTATTAGCCGACCTGATGGCGCATGACCAGCCCGCCATTGAGACCCAAGAATTAAGTAACAAACGCTACTCTTCTTAGCGCCTGCCTTCAAATCAAGCTGTGCCAAAATCCATCCTGATTATCCGCATCAATATCCCTTTATCGATATTCCTGCACGAATATAGCGGCGCTAGAATCTCTGCAGTGAATTGACCGCTATTCTTGCGTGTTCAGCGCATGAGTCTAACCAGAATAGTGGCCATCGACGAAAGACACCCTATTTATCACGAGAGGACAACCTTAGTGAACCACGTAAAAGATCTGGCAATATGCATTGCCACCGGCCAACAAGTGCCTTTTTCACGCGTTAAAAAAATGACCGCGGCAGTCAGCACGGTGATGCTGGGTTTAAGCATCACACCCGCCTGGGCGGACGCAGAGACAGATGCCCGCATTGCACAATTACAGCAGATGCTAGAAGCACAACAGCAGCAAATGCAAATGCTGGCAAATGAATTGAAAGCATTAAAAGCCACCTCCAGCAAACCCGCCGAATCGCCGCATGCCATCGCAACAGAAGAAAAGCTGCAACTGCGTGAGCAACAATCAAAAATTGAGGCCATGGCGGATCAGTTAAAAACGCTGCAAGCAGCGCGCGGCCAGTCTACTGGCCAGCCGGTGTATGCCAACTTTAAAAACGGCTTGAGTTTTGAAGATGGCAGCGGTGCGTGGAGGCTCGGCATCAACGGTCGCGTGCAAGCAGATTACCGCAGCTTTGCACCCGACATCGCCGCAGCAGATACCTTTAACATACGCCGCGCACGTTTGGGAGCGAATGTCTCAATGAAAGATTTCGCAGCCAGGTTAGAGGCCGAATATAGCGGCACCGCGAACAATGGCAGCGTCGGTTTAACGTATGCGCACGTCGACTATACCCACTTTAATGGTTTTAAATTCCGCGCCGGCCAATTCAAACCCTTCTATGGTCTTGAGCGGGCAATGAACGCCAACTTTACTGACTTTCAAGAACGCGGCTCTACTGATTATTTGTTGGGCCCAACCTTTGACCGTGGTGTAATGGTATTTGGCGAGCCGATCCCCGGTTTGTTTTATAACGCGTCATGGACCGATGGTAAAGGTGTCAATACGACAACCGCTAACGGTGACGAAACCGATGCCAAATATGACAACAAAGACGCATTGCTACGCGTCGTTGGTAATATTGCACAATTCGCAAACTGGAAAGACAGCGTGGTGCACGTAGGCGGCTTTTATGCCAAAGGCCAACAAGAACCTGGCAGCATCACTACACTCAATGTGCAGACAGAAGGTCGTGGTTATACAGTATTCTCCACGGATACTTTCACCCGAGCGGTTGACCGTAGCCGCCAAGGTTACGAACTGGCACTCGCACACGGACCACTCAAATTTCAAACCGAACATATCCAGGAGAAGTTTGATGGCAGTAATTTTGATCGCGACTTGACCGCATGGTATGCCAGCATCAACTGGATAGTGACCGGTGAAACATTTGCCAGCACCTATAAAGACGGCATGTTTGGACGTTTGCGTCCCAAGCAGGACTTTGCCTGGGGCGGCGATGGCTGGGGAGCATTGCAACTGGGCGCACGATACAGCAAATTTGATGGTAGTGACTTTGTAACTGCAAATGCCGCTGGCACTGGTCGTCTGACTACAGATACTGCAGGCAATGCTATCCGCTCCAATGAATTTGACACCTGGACGATTGGTGCCAACTGGATGCTGACGCCTTATATACGCTTAGTCGCCAACTACGTGCATACGCACTTTGATACGCCCGTGACCGTTACAACCCCTGCAAGCAGCACCAATAAAAGCTATACGTTTGATCACGAAGATGCAATCACCATGCGTGCCCAGTTCGATTTCTAATATCCTTCACTCAAAAATACGCGCACCACAGCAACAGCTACAGTGGTGCGCATCACCCTCGCCAAGTTGATTGGCAATCACATAAAACCTGCCACCTCACTACTGCAACGACATCTACGCCGACAAAAAACAGAACGCGCGCACAGTTATTCCCGTTTGTATATAACGATGCTAAAATCCACCATTGTTTAATGGGTAATAAAAGTGGGCATTTTTCGCCTATCGTTATTCCCTCACGGACATATCGAAAAGATTTTCTTATAAAAACAAGACTGAAACAGAGAGGACAACCACCGTGACAACTTCAAAACAAAAAATTGCAGGCATCATTGCTTGCCTGCTGGGAGGTGCCAGCGCGCTTGCACTGGCCGAAGATAGCAACATTTTTACTTTAGGTGAGATTGTCGTCACCGCGCCTAAAAATCAGGATGCTGGCGTGATGAGTGACACATTACTGATCAACGACATGCGCAAATTTAACCGCGAAACCATCGGTTCCGCATTAAATCTGCTCCCTGGCATCACGCTGTCTAACAACAGCCGTAACGAGCAAATGATTTCTGTACGTGGCTACGATATCCGCCAGGTACCGTTGTTTATTGATGGGATTCCCGTATATGTGCCTTATGACGGCTATGTGGATATGGGCCGATTCACCACCTCTGACCTGGCGGCGATTCAGCTGTCCAAAGGCTACAGTTCCGTCTCCTTCGGCCCCAACACACTTGGCGGCGCAATTAACCTGGTTTCACGCAAGCCGACCAAAGCGCTGGAAGGCGATGCACGTATTGGTTATGGTCAGCAAAATACACATGAGGCCAACTTTAATATTGGCACCAACCAGGGCAATTGGTATGCACAAGCGGGCGTTAGTTACCGGGATAGCGATGGCTTTAGATTATCGAATGATTTCAAGCCAACAACCACAGAAAATGGTGGCAAGCGCGATAACTCACAGTATCAAGATAGCAAAGTATCACTGAAGTTTGGGATTACGCCTAACGATACCGATGAGTATGCGCTGTCTTACTATAAGCAAAATGGTGAAAAAGGGAACCCGACAATCACGGACAGCAGTCAGGGTGGCGTGCGCTACTGGAAGTGGCCTGAATGGGATAAGGAAAGTTTGTACTTTATTTCTAAAACTGCATTGGGCAACTATGAAACGGTCAAACTGCGCCTATTTGTTGATAAATTTGATAACACCCTAAAATCCTACACCGATGGTACCTATTCCGTGCCTAAAACCTCCGGCAGTGGCAGTGTCAGCACCGGAGTCAGTATCTATGATGATCGCACGCATGGCGCGATGGTTGAGTTCGAATCAACCAGAATCCAGAACAACACACTACGCTTCTTTAGCCAATACAAGGTCGATAAACACAAAGGCATCGATGGCCTGGGAGTGACTGGAGAAAAGTTTGAAGACACCCTGCGTTCAATCTCGCTGGAAGACGCCATACAGCTTGGCGACCGCACCACAGCCACTCTTGGGTTTGCGCACCATGAAATTGACCCAGACAAGGTATATAAAGTCGGTTCGAGCTACTCTCTACCCAAAGACCAGAAGGCGAATGACCCTCAAGCCGCGATTTCATTCCAATGGCGCCCTGACGTCGCTTTCTATGCCAGCGCTGCTCAAAAGACACGCTTGCCTACACTCAAAGACCGCTACTCTGCCCGCCTTGGCAACTACATCGAAAACCCGAGCCTGAAGCCTGAACAGGCACACAATTACGAAGTCGGCTACAAAGGCCAGCCTTGGTCTGGAGCCTCTGCGCAAATTGCAGTCTTCCAGAACGAAATTGAGGACAAAATACAGAGTGTGAACCTTAACGGTGCAGCCACCTGCTCACCGACCAATCAATGTCAGCAACAAAACGTCGGTGAAGTGCGTATCCGCGGCATAGAGTTGAGTCTGAACACACCACTGGGCGATCAATGGCAATTAGGTGGCAACATCACTAATATGGATATCAAGAACCTGAAAGACGATACTAAAATTACCGGTGTGCCAGAAACCAAAATCACAACTAACCTGACCTGGACACCTGTAAATGCAGTGAGCATTATTGGCTTTGCCGAATACAACAGCAGCCGCTGGGTGAGCAACACGGCCAAAATTGATGGGTTTACCATCATGAACCTCAAAGCCGCCTGGCAGCCTGTGACCAACCTGACAGCAGAAGTTGGCGTGAACAACCTCACAGATAAAAACTACTATTTGGACTTTGGCTTCCCTAACCCGGGTCGCATGTGGTTTACCAACCTGAGCTACCTGTTTTAATCGGACCCATTGCCATGACCAGCCGCCACCATCTTGCAAGTGCATTCAAAAAACTACTTCTAGGCGGTGGCCTGCTACTGGCCAGCATGATTGCAACCGCCGCCGACAAGGTGGTAGTCATGACCAGCTATCCGCAGGAAATGATTTCGCAGTTTGAGGCCGCTTTTGAGCAACAGTTTCCAGAATACCGGCTGGAGGTATTGTGGAAACAATCGAATGACGCGTTAAGCTATCTCAACCAACACAAGGGTGAGGTGGATGTGTATTGGACACCGTCGCGGCAAAACTTTAGCCAGTTGGCGAAACAAGGTTTGTTGCAACAGCTAAACCCGTCATGGATACATGCACCTACCAGCTTACATAGCACCTTGCTCAATGACCCACAGGGCTTATATGCCGCGACTGAAATCGCAGGCCTGGGCATGGTGATTGCACCTGCTGCTTTTGAGAAAGCAAAGCTGCGCCCACCACAACACTGGCAAGACCTTGCTAACCCGGCACTGCAGGGCCAAATTGCGTTCCCGCTACCAAGCAAGGTTGGCTTTGCGACGGGCCTGATTGATGCCATGTTGCGTGGCCAATCATGGGCAGATGGCTGGGGCATGTTAACCAGAATCACTATGAATAGCCGCTTTATTGATAGCGCCTCAACCTTTATCACCGACGAGGTGGCCAGCGGGCGGGCGATGGTCGGCCTGACCATGGACTTTTTTGCGGCATCGGCCATCGCCAAAGGTGCGCCGCTGCAATATCGCTACCCGCCGATTGTGGCTTACTCCCCTGCCCACGTCGCTATTTTGCAACAAGCGCCGCACCAGGCGGCCGCTGAAGCGTTTGCACAGTTCACACTCTCGCCAGCCGGGCAGCGGTTATTATTTACGCCGGATATCCGCAAACTACCGGTCGACCCCGCCGTGTATGCCCAACGGCCTGCTGGCTACTTTAATCCTTATGCCGCCGCCACGTCCAAAGAAGACGCTGTGCGCGATGTGATTGCGCAGAATATCCTCAACACCTATTTCGAAGCCAGCCTGGTCAAACATCAGGCATTGCTGCAATCCCTGTTTGTGAATATTACTTTTGCGCGCCATTTAAAGCGTGATGTGGGCAGGATCAGCGATATCGAGCAACAATTGCTGCAACCTTTACTCACTGAGCAAGCGCTATTTTCAACCGAAAATATTGCCGCCT
Source organism: Methylophilus sp. 14 (assembly GCF_015354345.1). Taxonomy (GTDB): domain Bacteria; phylum Pseudomonadota; class Gammaproteobacteria; order Burkholderiales; family Methylophilaceae; genus Methylophilus. The sequence continues at coordinate 135,089 of NZ_JADKYS010000005.1, forward strand.
TCCAGGCCAGTCAAAGTGCTGAACGTGAAGCCTTGATCAAGCAGTGGTCTGACCTCGCTAAAACCCGCTACCAGGCAGCCGCCAATGCGCTGCAAGCTTTACTGGGCAGCCAGTAAGCCGCCATGCACGCCACAATACGCATACTGTTGTACTGCCTGTTGGTCCAGACAGCCTATGCGCATGAGACAACCAGCCCCAGCCCGCCACCTCTGCGCACCGCTGACGCCTACACCCAACCAGTTGACGGACTATTGGCAGATACTAAAGCCTTAAGTGCATTCCAGGCCGGACGCACGCTATTTCGCCAGGTGTGGACGATTCCCGGGGGCGAAGACAGCCGCTTTAGCGGACTAGGTCCGTTGTATAACCGTTTTTCGTGTGTGGCCTGCCATCCTGGCAATGGCCGTGGTTTTGCGCCTGATGGCCCCCACCAGTCGATGAAAGCCATGCTAGTAAGGCTTAGCGTGGCTGTCCCGCAACATGGCAACCTGCCGCATCCGGTCTATGGCGACCAGCTTAATGAGTTTGGTATTCCCGGCCTAGCGGGCGAAGGTATTGCCCAAATAGACTATGACCCCGTCAGCATCACCTTTGCAGATGGCGAGGTGATGACGTTGCGGCGCCCCACTCTCCGCTTTAGCGAGCTGGCTTACGGCCCGCTCGGCCAGATACAAACATCGCCCCGTATTGCACCCGCGGTGTTTGGGTTGGCAGTGCTAGCAAGCATCAGCGATGAAGATATTTTGCGGCAAACACAACGCCGAAAACCCGCAGGCATTGCAGGTCGACCAAATCGTGTATGGGATATCGCACAACAAAAAACCGTCATAGGAAAGTTTGGCTGGAAGGCCAATGTGCCTAATCTGCGGCAACAGATTGCCAGTGCTTTTCACGGTGACTTAAGTATTACTTCCAGCCTGTTTCCGCAGGAAAATTGTACGCCTCAACAAGCCATCTGCCTTAGCCAAGCCAGCCAGTTGCCCGAGCTCACTGATCAGCAATTAGACGACATCCAGTTCTACCTGCGTGCCCTGGCAGTACCACCCCCAGCCTCGCCCACCGCGCAAATCAACCGTGGTGCGGCCTTGTTCAAACGGGCGCAGTGTATTGAATGCCATACTGACCAGCTACGCACCAGCCAGGCGATACGCGCATCATCGCACACGCCTTATACCGACCTGTTACTGCATGATATGGGCGACGGATTGGCAGATCATCGGCCAGACTTTTTAGCCAACGGACGTGAATGGCGTACGCCACCGTTATGGGGTATTGGCTTAGCCAAAACCGTGCATGCCAATGCGGGATTTTTGCACGATGGCCGCGCCAGAGACTTGCAGGAGGCGATTTTATGGCACGGCGGCGAGGCGGATAGCGCCCGTGAACGTTTTATGCGCTTGAACAAAGAAGACCGCGCCGCTCTGCTACAGTTTCTGGAGTCCCTTTAACGCTTACATCAACACAAAGTCTTTAGGCTGTGGTGAAGGCGGTATATCACTCTCGCGCAACGCTTCCTTGAGGTCAATTTCTATCATATCGGTCAAGGCATTAATCGGTAAGGCATTGGCGCCCAACGAAAAAGGTTCTTCCAGCTCATTACCCAAGGCATCGAGGCCAAACAGAGTATAGGCTGCCAGCGCGGTCACAAACGGCGTCGCCCAACCAAGGGTATTGGCAAAACAAAACGGGAGCAAAAAACAAAAGGTATAAGCGGTTCTATGCAGCAACAGCGTATAACCAAACGGGATAGGCGTATTCTGGATACGCTCGCAAGACGCCTGCGCAAGCGCCAGCTTTTGCAACAACTCATCCAGCATTTGAAACTGGATCACTTCGATTTGTTGGTTGCGCAAAGCCTCTACCAGTAACTGCTGCATGGCGCGCAAAATGACTTCTGGTGGATTGCGGCTGGTACGCACAGACTGATAAAGCGTCTCTGGCAGCATGGCCTGTAGCTTGAATGATGAGCTGGCCGGGCGTAGCTGGATCAATAATGCGTGCGCATAGGCAATGCCATATTTCAACAGGCTTTGGCGCTGGCTGCTGATCGCGCTACCGGGCTCATCCAGCACCACACTCAAACGCCCCAGGCTTCTGCAAGTCAGTACAAACTCGCCCCAGATTTTACGTGCCTCCCACCAGCGCTCATAACAGGCATTGTTTCTAAAAGCGAGAAAAATGGACAAGGTGATTCCCAGCAAGGCAAATGGCCCGCCATCAAATTTAGGCAACCAGTCTGGCCTGAAGGTATACACCGACACCACCGCCGCAGATAATGTCGCTACAAATACCAGCAGCGGCATGATTCTGAGCACAATTGAGCCTTTAATAATAAAAAACAGCTCAAACAAATGGGGTCTGGATCTGACGATCAAGGGAAGCCTCCTGCCTGGCGAACCATGGCGATAATGTTATACTCGATAGTCTGTAGTCTATCTGCCAGTGGTCGGCCTGCATGTGTGAAAAAGACAGGGGAAACCACTGGTTTAGCATTTTTTGTCGTCTGTGCCGTGCACCACCAGCGAATGGATAAACATCATGTTGAAATGGAAAGATATTCTCAAACTGGCCAGGGAAGGTAACCTGGCACCCGATCACAAATTACAGAAATCCATCCGCGCCTGGCGTGAGATTCTGGATGATGAAGTATTTGCGATCACCCGCCTGAGTGCAACCGAACGGCCGTTTTCTTCTGAAATGTGTGTCGCGTTTACGCCGGGGCGCTACGCCTGCACCTGCTGTGAGCAAGTGCTGTTTGATTCTGGGCAGAAATTTGAATCTGCCTCAGGCTGGCCCTCATTTGACCAACCGCTGGCCAGCAATGCGATTGCCTACTTTGCCGACGAGAGCCATGGCATGCAGCGCATAGAAGTGAAATGTAATGTCTGTGACGCGCATCTGGGGCACGTGTTCCCCGATGGCAAAACAGAAAGTGGCTTGCGTTATTGCATTAACGGTAAAGCCATTACGTTTGCCGCCAATTAAACCTCGCAAAAAAATGCGCGGCTGTAATAACCAGCCGCGCATGACTCACTGTAAAACTTAATGCGCTAAACGTCTGCCAAAACTCACAGCATAAGCGGTTGGCCGTGCCAGCAAGATAGGATCCTGGCTAGGGGCAATGCCATCAGTCAGTTGCAGCGGGTTAAACATAATCGGTTTTTCTGCTGCTTTGCTGTCTGCCACCGCTTTATTTAAAGTCAGCGTACCCAACTCTACGGTTTTGCGGCTTTCTGGCCATACCACCGTCGCATTATTCACCTCATCACCCGGCTCAGCCAATTGCAGCAATATTTTGTACTGCACGCCTTTGGCCTGCACGCGCTCAACAATGTCTGTCATCAGGTAATCGGGGGACGCTTTATCAGCGACTTCCTGACTTAAATATTGTGCGCCAGCCACCGGCACAATCTGGTAGCGGCCATACACTGCTTTGCCTGCTGCATTGGTAAATTGAAACGCATTCACCCCAAAAAATGGCTGCGTGGCAAAACTCACCGGCGCTGGTTTGGGTGTGGTGACAAATTTAAGCGCTGCCGGATGCGATCCTAAAAACTGCTCCACCGGGCTAGGTTTAGCCGTGCTGCCTTGCGAATCACGTACCGCATTGAGCAAACCCAAAAAGTCCTCGGGCGTGGCAGCCGGAAAGCCATTCACAGAAATACTCACAATGTCAGTCGCTGTGCCATCTGGCAATTGAAATCGGATGGCGATGCCTTTAGGAAAAGCATTACCGTTCGCATCGGGGATATTAGGCACGCCCGTGGCATTAGAAAAACGTACCAGTACTGGCGACGCTTTCTGGAAATGCGCGGCCTGGCTAATCCCGGCTGCCTGCGCAGTTGGTGTAAATGTGCCTTCTACCATCACACCCTTGGCATGGTTGGCGCGATAACCCGCATGTGGCCCACCAGACAAAGTCGTTAAAGTATCCACCAACTGCTCGGTCACCGGTTTATCATCCGCCAGAGCGGGATGGGCTGCGGTGAGTGACGCGGCAAATAACAGACTGACAACGGCGCTTAATTTCATCTTCATTCCCTTCGGTTAAAAAGTGTTCCCATTAAAAAATTATTTCTAGGTTGATAACGCAAAATTAAATCGTGCACTACTTAAATGTCAAAAAAATGAAACCCCTGTTTTTAGGCCCTGAGGCTCAGGCAACGTGCTGAATCAAATGATTGCGCAAGCTATCCAGGCGCTCACGCAATGCACCCAGCTCCTCCAGTGAACAGCCCATGGCACACAGCATGTCATCCATAATGCCTGCCGCTTGCTGGCGCAATTGCCGCCCTGACTCAGTCAGGCAAATAATCACCTGGCGCTCATCCTGGCTGGAGCGCACACGCTGCAACAGTTCCGCCACTTCCAGCCGCTTTAACAAAGGCGTTAAGGTGGCTGAGTCGAGAAACAGCTGCTCACCAATATCACTGACGGTGCGCTGATCGCCTTCCCACAATACCAGCATGACCAGGTACTGTGAATAAGTGAGATCCAGCTTTTTTAACAATGGCCGGTACACCTTGTTAATCGCCAGCGACAGCGAATATACCGAAAAGCATAACTGCTCTTGCAATACCGGTGTTTTATTTTTGACTGGCTCATTCATATGTTTCGATTATAAATAGCACGCTATTTAATAGCAATATATTTAAAACTTATTTATGAAAATAATTAATCACATAGTGCACAATGAAATTAGCTTTTTTATGCATTCTGATCTGGCTCATAACAATCTCCTGTAGGGTTATGTGACCATCATAAGCGGGTTGGTTTGTGAAATAAAGTTGAATGTTTTAATGGCATCCATTAACAAAATTAATCACCAAACAAAAAAGCCTCACCATAAGGTGAGGCTTGTGTATCACTCAACTGCTTAGCTGAGATGATCGAGTTTAAAAGGGTCTTGCCCCTGCGGCTCAATATCCTGTGGGTTCAGGTCATAGGACAGATCATCACCGATATCAATATCGATCTCATTTTGACCTTCCCAGCGCTCCAGCCACACCGAAAAATCTTTTTCTGGCATCGGCTTGCCAATAAAGTAGCCCTGGCCTTCGTTACAGCCCAATCTGGCCAGCTGGTTAAGGACATACTCGTTTTCTATGCCCTCTGCGACCACGATCAGGCCCATATTGTGTGCCAGGTCTATGGTCGATTTCACAATACTGGCATCGCTGCTGTTTTTGTCCATAAACATCACAAATGAGCGGTCAATTTTGAGCTCTTGTACTGGTAATTGCCGCAGGTAGGCCAACGATGAATAGCCCGTGCCAAAATCATCAATTGCCAGGTGCAGGCCCATGGCCGCCAGCTTTTTCACCACCACTTCGGCACGCTCTGGGTCCTGCATCAAACTGCCTTCGGTAATTTCCAGCTTCAGCGATTTGGCATCGAGCCCGTGTGAGGACAATAAATGACCTATCTGCTCTGGCAACTCCATATTATTCAGGTCGCGCGTGGACAAATTGACCGCCAGCGTGATGTGCAAGCCTTGCTGTTTAAACCCGGCCAGCACTTGGCAAGCGCGGCGCAGCATCCAGTTGGTAATGTCGCTGATGATGCCGGTTTGCTCGGCAAACGGAATAAACTGGTCAGGAAAAATCATGCCTTTTTCAGGATGCACCCAGCGGATCAGCGCCTCGCCGCCCAAAGCACGGCGGGTGGTGACGTCAATCTTGGGCTGGATATACAGCAGCAACTGGTCGTGCTGAATGGCTTCTTTCAAGTCAGAAATCAGGGTCAGGGTTTCTGACTGGTCGATTTCCAGCGCCGTGTTATAGACAATCCAGGGCGATTTTTTGGCGCGTGATTCCTGCAAAGCGGTTTCGGCATGATTGAGCAGAGACTCTTCATCCAGCCCGTGATCCGGGTACAACGCAATGCCGATGCCGGTGCGTACATCAATCGCCTGTCCTTGCACACTCACCGGCTGTTCAAACAGGTGCTGAATCTTGTCTGCATAACGCGTAGCTTGGGCTTGATCGGTGTGCTGCAATAACACGGCAAATTCATCCGCATCCAGCCGTGCCACCATATCCAGCTCGCCCAGCACATTTTGCTTGAGCACCTGGCCCACATGGCGCAGCAAATCATCGCCAAAATCGCGCCCCAACGTTTGATTGATTGGTTTGAAGCGATGAATATTAATGACGATCACACTCAGTTTTTGCTGGCTTTGCGCATGGGTGGTGATGGCCTGATGCACGCCCTGGTTGAAGGCGAGACGGTTAGAAAGCCCGGTCAGTTCGTCATTAAACGCCAGCCGCTGGATGCGCAAAGAGCGTTGCAACACGGCCTCGCGCATACTGTTAAGCGCTTTAGCCAAATGACCGACTTCATCGGTGCTATTCACTTGGATTTCTTTTTCGTAATCCCCAAGGGCAATGTTATCGGCATCTTTCACCAGCGCCGCGATCGGCTCTGTCGTTTTACGCGAAACATACCAAATCAGGGCGGCAAAAATCAACACGCCGATGAATGTCAGTAACAGCATGACTTTGAACAGCGTGTTCAAATCTTGCGTAAAAGGCTCTACCGAGCCTTGTAACACCACCAAAAACGCCTCGTCTTTGGTTTCATGCAAGGAGCGGATTTTTAGGTGATAGGCCTGGTCATTGAGGTTGACGCGATGCAGTGACAGTTTTTGCCGATAAATATCGGCCACCGTTTTCACCAGCAAGTTAGACAGCTCTGGGGTTGTCGTGCTGCTGACTAATTGCCAGGCCCGTTGCTGGGTTTTTTGCACAAAGGTGACATCGAGGTGCGTTAATTGCTTAATTTGACTGGCTAGCCGACCATCCACCGCAAAGCCCATCACAATCCAGCCGATGGTTTCCGGGGCTTTCACCGGCACTGTGATCAACTGGTAAGGTTTACCTTCCACAATATCAAACTTCAAGGTGCCACTTTGATTTTCAATAATCGCATGCATGGCATCTTCTTTGGCGTTTTCGCCAAACAAGGCTTGCTCATTGTCGGCAGTGCCAATCACCAGGTCGTCATGGCTGCTGATGTAGTATGCAATTTGGGCATGAATGCGCCCCTGATAACTTTCCAGTGCGGACTCTATGGTCCCTGCGTCATTGGTGGCAACCGCCTCTCTGAAAGCAAAGTCAGCAGCCAGTACCTGCGTCGCCTGTTTGAGGCTTTGTGTATTGTGTTGCAGCAAGCTGACGAATACGCGCTCACCGACATTCATTTGCTCTTCAGCCAGTTGATTCGCGTGTTTATCGAGGGCGTATTTAAGCGGAATCAGCCCGGCCAATTGGATCAACACCACCACCGTTAAAAAACTAAAGGCAATGCGCGAATGTATATGTTTGAACTTAATCATGCAGTGTGATTCTAGGGGAGAGTGATCTTGACCTCGGTCGCACCCTCTATGGTTATCTTTTGTTCTACAACAGGCTTAGTTTGTCCTGGCAACCAAGCCTGATAATTATAGTGCCCTTCATTTAACTTAAGGACGGCTTTGCCTTTGTCGTCGGTTTTGGCAAAAAACGGCGTATCTACAATATAAATGTACCCTACCATAGAATCATGAATGTTGCATCCCAGCGTCACCACGCCCGCTTGGTCAAACAGCACCGGATCAGCCGGGATTCCCGCATACAGTTTTAACTCAAATTTTTTGGCTGGCGAGAACGAGTACACATGGTGCCTGACCGTGTCCTCGTTTGGAAAATTGATTTTGGTCCCGGTTTGAACGATGGTCACCTTGGGATTGAACATCTTATTTTTTTGCACAATTTTGCCACCTGCCCCCGCAGGCAACGCGGTTGTCTTGCCGTCATAAAAAGCCACCACCGCATCAGCCACTGGCTTACCTGCCGCATCAGTGACAACCGCTGTGACTTCAGCCGCCGCGCAGACGCTGGCAACACACAGCCCTGTCAAAATCATGAACCATCGCATCATTGCCACCCCTAATCAGTCACCACGTCCCGCTTCATTGGCGCCAAAATACGCAGCAACTCATTTTTTTCTTTGGTGCCCACACCGTTCACATCCATGCGCTCCCGCATGACATCAACCATACGCTCAAATTCTGCGGTGGTGATTTTCGCATCGGCGTGAGACTTTTTCATGGTTTCGCCCTCATACACGCAATCGCCACCGGTTTTCACGCACAAAAAGTTTGTCAGGCTTTCTTTCAGCGTTTTCATTTTCACCCCTTCAAACGAACGGCTGGTTTGCGGATCCTTGCTGACAATATCCAGGGTTTGATTAGCAATTCTGCTAAGCATAGGCAGGCCACCAATACGCTGATACAGGCTCGCCCCTGCTTTGGGTTGCGTCACACACCCCGCAACAGCACACATAGTGACTATCATCATCACAAAAAAACGCATTCCATTTTCTCCACACTTTGGGCCAATACTCACATCTTAACGCGCACGCAGGCAGCACCAAGCGACAATAAACACCGCTTTATCGACGCTGTTCCAACAATCATATTTATCGCAATAATTACATAATGCGACAATCAAAATCAAGGAACTCAGCCCGATGCATACCCCTCATTCGCTTTTGACCAGGCTCATGCAAGCCGTTGCACTGATTTGTGCGACAGTACCCCCCACCCATGCCGGTGACCGGCTACTAGCCACAGGCGGCGTCACGCAAATTGAAGGCGCCGCAGGCGGTGGCCTGATGCCATGGGCGGTCATCAGCGGCTATGGCACCGACAAGCAAATCGGCGGCTCATTGTTTTACACCCATGCTGAAACCCGTGGAGACTTCAAGCTGGACACCACAGGCGTTGCACTGGGGTTTTTCAACCGCGTGGAAGTGAGCGCCAGCCAGGCCCGCTTTGGCCTAAGTGACACCGTGCCCGGCGAGCAGATTCGCCTGAATACGCTAGGCGTAAAAGTGCGGCTGTTGGGGGATGCCATTTACGAGCAGGATAGCTGGTTGCCGCAAATATCAGTCGGCGCCCAGTATAAATATAACGAAGACTTTAATCTTGTACCCAAACAGCTGGGCGCAAAAGACCGCAGCGGTATCGATTATTATGTCGCGGCCAGCAAGCTGTTTCTGGGCGCCATCAACGGCTATAACCTGCTACTCAATGCCAATCTGCACGCCACCAAGGCCAACCAGTTTGGCCTGCTCGGTTTTGGCGGCGACAAGCACGACAATTACCGCGTCTATCCGGCGGTGTCTGCCGCCGTCATGCTCTCGGACAACTGGCTGATTGGTAGCGAGGTACGCTATAAACCGGATAATTTATCTGTTTATCAGGAAAACAGCGCGCAGGATATTTTTATGACCTGGTTTCCACACCGCAATGTGTCCATCACCGGGGCGTATATTGATTTGGGCAGAATTGCCAACAAAGACAACCAGACCGGCTGGTATCTGTCTGGCCAGGTCAATTACTAACCTGAATGACTAAGTGTGGTTAGGTTAGCGTAATGCCGTCAGGCCACAGTCAGCCTGCAACTTTTTATCCAGTTGCTTGAATTCAGCGCCATTGCCGGTGGCAAACGCATAGGGATTAGTGGATAGATAACGGTTGTATCTGACTTGGCGCGCGGTGTATTTTTCTGCCAGGCCATCGGCGTAACATTCACAGGCAGCAGGCTGTTTTACACTCAGCACCTGCTGGCAATCCGCGACGATTGCTTGCTTGTCAGCGCCAGTCCAGGGCTGGGCATAGCTTTGACCATTGGCCCGCGCTTGCGTCAGCATGGCATACATCAACTCCACACTGGCGCGCAATTTGCCCAAGGCTGACGTTTGCAAAGTGTCCTGATGCTTCACTTGCAAGCTGCCAGCATCGACCGAAAAATCGGCTTCCAACACAGCTTGCTCAGGAATCTGGTAGCCCTGTGCGGCGAGCATGATTTGCTTGGCAGGCTCTGCCTGCAATAGCGCTTGTGCTTCGGCAATATCGGCCGCAGGTAAACGCAATTGCCAATGTGCCTGGCAGGCGTCTGCTGAACCTGCCGTCATTTGGCCTTGAATCAGCTGGTCATTCACCGCATCAGCAAAGGCTGGCGGAATACGCTGCAGCATGTACTGCATTTCTTTGCCGGCCAAGCCATTCAACGCCTGCGCATCCAGACAAGCCAGCACAGACTGGCTAAACAACAGCAATCCTAATGTAGTCACGCAGTGCGCAATGGTTGGCATGGTTTGTGGCCTTGTGAATGATCTGTGCATTGGAGGCTGCGTGACCATAAAAAGTTTTGCAGCGCAGGCTTTAAATGAAAACGGGCGCCTGAGCGCCCGTTTATGTCATTAAGAACAAATTATTTGTTCATAACGTACATAGTTACTTCGAAGCCGAAACGCATTTCGGTAGCAGCTGGTTTAGTCCACATAGTCATTCTCCTTGATCTTAAATTCGTGTTAGCGATTGCTATCAACGTGTGATCATATTAAAACTGCCCGCCACAATTGTCGTGATTAAACTGCGCAACATGCATTCATGATTTTCATGAGTCTAGCCTGATGCCGTCTTTAAGCAAAGCGGGACTTGATATAGCGCAACAGCTTGCGCATGCCTTTGCGGCCGATTGTTTTCTTGAGTGTCACCTTAAAGTCATAGACATAAAACGGCCATAAAAACTTCCACTGCAGGCGGCGACCGGTCATGCCCAGATACATCTGCAGAAACTGCTTGCGGCCATCCCAATGCAACTTGTGCAAAGCTCGTGTCAAATCAGCCAGGCGTTGCTTGATCATGGTCGCGGTGGGCGTTGCGTGCAGGCGCGCCGTGTCAATCAAGACAAAATTCAATTGCTCGCCCTGGCGCTGCACCAGGATATTGCCGCCAGAAAAGTCGCGGAAATAAATACCCGAATTGTGCATATGCAAACAAAAGCGGGCAAAGGCGTGATACAAGGTGTCGGCAGCAATGCCTTCAAACTCGCTATGGCCGTTTCTAAATGCCAAAAAGGCTTTTGAAATGGCAAAGTCATGCGGCACAAACGCCGAAATATAAAAATTGCGGCGCAAGGTGGTGTCATTGGCATGCTCGATGTAGGCCAGCGGCATCGCTGTGCCTACGCCGCGGCGCAACAACTCCATGGCGCCATTCCAGCTACGTTTAGCTTTGCTCGGTTTATGTTTGTCCAACCAAGTTTTATGCCAGTACATACGTACCGGTTTTTTAACGGTGACCTGTTGCGTGGCATCGCGCGGATCGGGCAGTGACCAGATGGCGTTTCTGGCATGGCGCAAAGCGTTTTCCTTGGCTGGCGGCAGCAAGGTTTCTGGGTGCCAGGCCTGCCACAACTGTTGTGCCTGCTCGGCATTTGCCGCCAAAATCATGCCGCGCCAATCGCCCTCTTCAATCGGGAAATACTGCTGACCCGCGATATGTGCGTGAATCACGGTGCCACTCAACACGGGTCGTGGCGTGCGCAAGACAATCTGTTCAGCTTGTGGCCACACCAGGTACAAAGGTGACTCAGTGAGCATTTGCTTACCCTGCACGGCTTCACCATCGCGGTTAAATAGTTGCGCTTGCTGCAAACTATGCGGTGAATAAATCTGGTCTAATAAAGCGCATTGGCCGTTCACAGTCCAGGCAATATGCACCGTTTGCCCATGCTGTTGCAATCGGTGGATTTCAAGGCCATTACCGGTGCTGACTGGCGCAATATACTGTGCGCCATTGAGCCAATAGCTGACCATTTTAAAGGCGGAAAAACTCGGGTTCTGCTGGTAATCAGCCACCACACCATCGGCTGACTTGTAATAAGCCACGCGCTCCAGCGCTGGATAGTCGGCATCTTTCAAGCCATCATCAATCAAGCCTTCACGATGACAGACAAATGCCCCCCAATTGGCATGCCGTAATGCCCCCGCCGCTGCGAGCAAGGTGAAATAACGCGTGACATAATCGGCCTGCTTCTGTGCGCCGTCAGGAAAACGGCGCTTGATACGATAAATCGCCCAAAATGCCACGGGTGACACCAGCGTAGGCACGCCGAAATCTTCGCCGATTTTTTGCAGCAGCTTGGCTTTTTTAATCAGGTTAAATTTGAGCACGCGCGTCCACTTGTGCTTGAGAATACGGAAATCCGCCAGCTCGGGCTCAACCACGCGCTCCACAAACAGATTATTGCTATGCACATCCGGCAAGCGGCGCTCTGAGCCCAAGGTCTTGAGCAGATTGATGTTGTAGACAGGCTCAAAATCCTGGATATTCGGACCCACCACCACGACCTGATATTCCCTGGCCAAGTCGTAAGCAATTTGCCAGGCAACCATAAAACCAGGCATGTCATAACCCGCCCATTTTTTACGATTGACGGTATTGCCTATCTCCAGTGCTGCAATACTTGTGGCGTAGCTTTGCAGCAACTCGCTGATAAACTGCTTCCAGCTGGCCTGCGCCTCGTTGCTGCGCATATTTCTGGCCGCCTCATAAGGCTGTACGGCATGCAGCGTCACCGAAAATTCTGCTGCCAGCAAACGACGCAAAAAGCGCTCCTGAAATGGTCGTGCATCGTCATCGCTGATATCCAGGCGCACGCGCTTCACATCCAATGCCTGCAATTGCGCAAGCACGTAGTCATCGGTGGCCGGGTCAGCATTGCTCGCCACGCATAGCCCGGTAAAATCCTCAGGAATCGTATGCGTGATTGCGGGCAAGTGACTGTTCTTGAGCCATAAACCACCCGCAGCGATATATTTCAGACCATCTATCATGACCTGGCGCGTGAGCATCGAAGGTTGTGTCTTCTTCAAAACGAGTTTTACTCCGGCAAGCGATAACGCTGCTCTTTATACAACAGCGCAGGCAACAGGCTATTCGCCAATGCGCGCTCAGCTAACGCAACGCCATCAGCAGGCGCGGCCGTATTTTGCAATTGCTTGCTGGCAGGATCATAACGTCCGAATGCAGCGGGCTTGCCTTCGCGCAGCACCACGACCTCATTCTCAACCACCGTTGGCCCCATTTGTTGCATCCAGCCAAAGTTGTAGTTGTACTGCATCATGGCGCGGCCACGGTAGTCAGCACTCACATTCGACAAGTCATGCCCAGTCATTGGGTGTTGGGCTTCTATACCCATTAATGACAACACTGTCACCGGCAAATCAATCTGGCTGGCAATCGCATCCACCGTTTTTGGCTGCACAGCCCCGCCCAGTATCAGCGCCGGGATATGGAAGTGCTCAATCGGCACCAGTGAATCGCCACGTACGCGAATATCGTGGTCAGCCACCACCAGGAACACCGTATCGTTCCAGTAAGGGCTGGCCTTGGCTTTTTTAAAGAACTCGCCTATCGCGTAATCGGCGTATTTCACCGCATTGTTATCCGTGGCTTTGGGCTGCTCATAAAGCTCAATACGACCATCCGGGAACTCAAATGGCGCATGGTTGGAAGAACTAAATGCCAGGGTAAAAAAGGGTTTGCCGCTGGCATGATGCGCCATCAGCTGCTCATGGGTTTTATTGAGCAAATCTTCATCTGACGCGCCCCAACTAGCCACGAATACCGGGTTCTTGAAGTCAGGCTGGTCGGTGATCTGCTGGAAACCATTGCCCATAAAAAAGCTGCGCATATTATCAAAATGGGATTCGCCACCGTAAATAAACTCGGTGAGGTAGCCGCGCTTGGACAACAAAGAGGCCAAAGTAAAAAAGTTTTTCTGGCTTAAATCCAGCTTGACGGTGCTGTCGGATGGCGTTGGTTGAAAACCGGTGACAACGGCCTCAATGCCACGCACCGAACGCGTGCCGGTCGCATACAAGTGTGTGAACCAGATACCCTCTGCTTTGAGTTTTTCCAGATTTGGCGTCACCGGCTTGCCGCCCAGTGACTCAACAAACCCCGCCCCCAGACTTTCTTGCAGCAAAATGACCAGGTTCAACGGTTTGTCGCGTGTCACACTAGGCACCAGTGTCGTCAGCGTCGGGATATCCGTCGCTTGCGCGCCGGTCAGGGCAAAGATTTTTTCGCGTGGCAGCTTGCCATAAATCGCACTTGATTTCGCTTCGTGCTGCAAGCTATAGGCGGCGTAAAACACAGAATAGGTCGAATTCAATATCAGGCTGTTGACCATGCTATCTTGCGTAATCGCGAACAGGGCAGGATTGGCTGGGCGATGTGTCAGCGTTGAGCGTATCCCTAACACCGTTAACACAAGTATCAACGGCCACACCAGCCACACCGCCGGGCTTGCCCATTTGGCCTCAGCCTGACGCCAGGGTTTAAGCAGTTTGGCCACGGCGACAAACGCAACCAACGTCATGACCAGACCAAACACCAACTCGGTCTTAAAGCCCTGCCACAACATGCCAAATACTTCGTGCGGATATTTAAGGTATTCGACAAAAATACGGTTAGGCCGTACATCGTATTCGAGGATAAAGCCAGGCGTGGCCGCTTCCAGAAACACCAGCAAGACCAGTGATAACAATACCCACCAGTAAGTGAAGCCACGCCAAACCTTGAATAATTTCCGCGTCGCCAATATGGGTGAGAGCAAGACAGGAATGAGTGCCAGCAAGCCGAGCTGGATCACATCCACGCGCACGCCTTGCAACAAAATCTGGCAGAACTCGCCCGTGGCTTGCACACGCTCCCATTTCCAGGCCACCAGACCCAGGCGCGTGAGCGAAAGCAACAGCAGCCCGCTGATAAACATGACAATGAGCGGTGCATAAGGGCCAAACCAATGACCAATGGCCCATAATTTTGAAGTGGAACGTGGCTTGCCGAAGTAACTTGATTGCATGGTTGCTTAATCAGATTGATTCAAGCGTGTGATTATAACGGGTTATTCACGATTGTTCGCGCAGGGCCAACGCTACTCAGGCAAAACAGACTTTTTGCGCAGGTCTAGATACACCACGGACAGCAAGCCTACCGGAATCACAAAGCCCACCAGCAGCGGCACTAAATCCACCAGCATATCGACAATGCCGGTCTGGCTGGTGAATAAACTCCAGGCTTTTGCCAGCAGCGGAATCACCGTAAACAACAAGGTGGGAATCAAGAACCAGATCGTGCTGGTCGCACCGCGCTTTGCCAGGCGTGCGCAAACATAAGACACCACAGCAACTATCACCGCTGCCCCAGCGCCCCATACGGCACCTGCCACGATTGTGATCCAGGTGCCGACCTGGTAAAGCAGCAAACAGATAATGGCCGTCAGGATGAGTTTTCGATTCAAGGCGATTTGCATAGAGCAAGCTCCCAATAAAGATATGTCCCAGGTTAGGACAACGTCGCCCGGAAATTGTTTTGTGACTGCATGCCGCCACTAACGGCGCAGCAGCCTTTTCAACCAGCATCTGAGCAGCTTACACATGACCCACGCAGCACCAAGTATGCTGATTAAAAACAAAATCACTGGCATTGGCACCAACGCGGGTGCTTGCTCTTCTAGCGCCAACCCTTCTTTCAACGGTTCTGGCAACGGATTCGGCGTCACCGGGATAATTTGCCACTGGCTTCTATCCGCCGGTGCCTGTTGCAGGTATTGCGCAAAGCTATATACCGGCGCCAGGCCATCTGCCCGGCTGGAAGGAAATTGCGGGATGCGCACAAAGTAAATGGCTTCCAACTGTTCAGCCATTGGCTGCATGACGGTTGAGGTGAGCGTGGTTTTGTCACCCGTGTGCGCAATATTGAGCAGGTCATTGCCAATTGCATCAAATGCCACGGCAGGGAACAGCCGGGTCATTTCAGTATTGAGGTAGTCATAAATGGCGCGGCCTTTTTGCAGGCTGCGCTCCGTCGCCGCCACATACCAGTAAGCTGCGCTGGCTTTGAGCAGGCTTTCCACACCCCGTGGCGGCACTTGCCAGCCTAAGTTGCGCAAGGTATCTATGCTGATACCTGCACAGTTTTCACGGGCGCGGTCATAGACAAAGTCATTGCGGTAAAAATGCTGGAAAACGCGATTGTTGAGAGCCTGAATCTGCTGGGGAATGTCTGCCTGGCTAAACACGGCCACCAGCATATACGAAGGCCGATAAAAGGATTGCCCGCTATTGAGGTCGCCCATGTATTTATCAAACGGCGTCACCCCGGCAATAATGCCTTTTTCGCTGTTGCTGGCCAGGTTGTAATAATTATTCACCAGCCACGATGCATACTCTCCCTCGGCACCAACAACGCCGGTGGCCAATGCAAAATGCCCGCCATGCGCTTCGTCGTCATCGCCTTGCGCGCCATTGAGCAAAATGCCTAACGCCGCTTTGCCGGACGACTGTTGTGCTGCACCGGGCGACTTCTCCCATAGCAAGCGGCTTTGATACGGGCTGCGGGCACCTCCATGGGCAAACTGCACCAGTGATTGCAGGCTTTCACCTGCTTGCAAAGGGCGTGTGCCCGCCGTGAGGTCGAGTTTAAATGCTTGCGGCCAGACTGTACGCGCCACCAATGCTTGCTCTTCCAACGTTTTCCCCTCCAGCTCACCACGGATGGTCAGTGGGCCTTGGTTGAAAAAATGGCTGGTGCTAGCGTTCCAATACGAGCGATTGCTGGCGATCTTGGGCACTAATTTAAATCCCAATCGCGCCCCTTCTACGCTAGTAACCGTCGTTGCTTCAGCATTCAAGGTCAACCCTGACCGGTGCTGATTGGCACCCGTCCACACTAAGGCAGGTAAGGCCTCCGGAGTTAATCCTTGCGTATCCTCAACGCCACGCTTAGTAGCGTCAAAATGGGTCACCAATGCATTGCTGTGCGGCAAGGCAAAGGTTTCATGACGAAAATACCATAACGCTTGCGGCAATGCCTGGCATGGCGAGCACACACCATTGACCGTTTGAAATTGGTTTTGTGCATATAAGCCCAGCTGACTGCTTCCAGGCTCGCTACAGGCAAACGACGAAATCAGGCCTAAGCCCACACCCATCATGCGACGCATGCCTACCCCCTCAACCCACGCAGGTAATCACGCACGCTGTGCCAATACTCCGGCTGACGCAAACATAAATAAATAGCCACCAGCACATTGACCGCGGCCGTAATGGCAAACAATTGCGGAATACTGACACCCATGCCAAACAACAACACCGAAAATCCGGCCGAAAGCACCATAAACAAGGCATTCATAATATTGTTAGCCGCGATCACGCGTGACTGATACCCAGCCTCGGCGCGGCTTTGCAGCAACACATACAGCGGCACGATATACAGACCGCCACTCACCCCCAGCAAAGCGACATCGAGCAACATGCGCGCATAATCAACACCGCCCAGCGTATGCAAACTTAAGACGGGATTAGCCAATAACTGCTGCTGAATACCGCTGGTGGTCGTAGCAAAATCCCAGGCAAATAAGGACATCCCTGCCGCCCCCAGCATGACCAGGCCCAGCTCCTGTTTGCCTTTGGACAGCTTTTCACACCAAACCGACCCCACACCCACGCCCACTGAAAAAATCGACAGCAGGCTGATAAAGTCACGCTCGCTGCCCTGCAACACATTTTTTGCCAGGTTAGGAAACTGTGCCAGCATGGTCGCCCCAAAGAACCAGAACCATGAGATGGCAACAATCGCCACCCACAAGGTTTGCTGCGCCCAGAACGTGCGCACATTCTTGATCGTTTCGGTGATCGGGTTCCAATTAATGTTGATCTCAGGCACAGGCGCCGGTGACAACGGAATACCGCGGCTCAGGTGATAGCCGGAGACAGCGACCAGCAATACACTCAAACTGGTAAACAAGGCATGTTGCTCTAGACTACCCAGCCAGGCACCCAACACCTGCCCCAGCAAAATAGCCACGAAGCTGCCCATCTCGACCAGGCCATTGCCCGCCGTGAGTTCACTGGGCTGTAAATGTTGTGGCAAATAAGAGTACTTTACCGGCCCAAACAAGGTGGAATGCACGCCCATTAAAAACAATGCCAGCGCCAGCATGACCAAACTGCGGCTTAAAAAACCGATGCTGGCAAACAGCATGATACAAATCTCCAGCCCCTTCACCAGCCGGATAATCTGTGATTTTTCGTATTTATCTGCCAATTGCCCAGCCGAGGCCGAAAACAGGAAAAACGGCAAAATAAACAGGCCAGGCAGCAAGGTCGCTAATGTCGCCCCATCCAGCGTCGTCAGGCTGGCGGTGTTAAACGCCACTTGCGTAATCAAGGCGGTTTTAAACACATTGTCATTAAACGCGCCTAAACCCTGTGTCCAGAAAAAAGGGCCGAAGCGTTGCTGGCTTAGTAAGTTGAATGGATTGGTCATGTTCGCTCAAAAATATGTCTGGTTTCAAAAACAACAGGTAAGAAACTTTGGCCGTTGATGTTCAGCAACCGCTTCAAGGCAAAGTCATATAACAAGGGATGGTGATTTTTTAAAGTGATTAGAAAAGGCTTGTGCGTCTCACTCAACCAGCCATTTGCAATTAAAGTGTTTAAGTTTGTGAGTGGCATGATGCCAGGTAACGGATAGTCCGACCCATGCACCAGCCTGGGATGCCAGTGCTGTCGTTTGATTAACTCCGGCAAAACCCAAGCGTGGTTGATCAGTGTTGTGGCTGAAATATCACCATACAACAAGGTTTGATAGTCCGGCGTATCCATTAAACGGGTGAACAAATCAAAACTGCGAATACTGCGGCCTGCATGATCCAGGTCTTGATCCATGCCATCACTTGCGCAATGTGCCAGAATGACCTTCACACCATGGTCGAGTGCGCGCCGCATTCTCAGCGGATTGCCATAGGCCTGATCACCGCCCGGGACAGCACTCTCCTGGCCTGTATGGCTAATAATAGGGATCCCTAGACTTGCCGCCTTCTTATAGAAAGCATCGCACTTGGCTGACGCTGGATCTATACCCATGCCAGAAGGCAGCCACTTGATGGCTTTGGCACCATGCGCATGAGCGTGCTCAAGTGCGTCAACTGCATCTGGCCTGAATGGATGAATACTAGCCACCCATTCATAGCGATCTGGTTGCCGCTGGGCAATCGCCGCCGCATATTGGTTGGAAATATGAAAGATTGAGTGCTGCTTGAGAACTTGGCCTTGCGCATCGCGATGCCAGTCAAACGCAAATAACATCAGCTTCATGCCTGGTGGTAATGCTTGTGCCAACGCATCCATGCGGCTCACGGAAGTCACATCTATTTGTGCAGGATCGGCACAGGTAGCATTGATATAGAATGATTTTTGCAGCTTGAGCTGAGGATGCAGCCACTCATCCATCGCTGGGTTAAACCATGTCTCATTCGATGCATCACCCACACCAACCAAATGCACATGCGCATCCCAAACCTGATCAGGCCGTATGTCTTGCCACAGCACTTTCCAGGTTTCATGCTCGCGTAGTGAAGCTGGAAAAGCTGCAACGCATGGGTGTTTCAACCCGCTGTCTGGCACATATTTCCAGGCAGCCTCTGTCAAGCCTGCACAGAGTAAGGCACCACCAGCGATCATAAACTGTCTGCGATTCATGCAGCTGTTTCCGCCATCTGCTTCAATGTGACATAGTCTGTTTTGCCCGTGCCCAGCACCGGGATTTGCGCCACTACAATGATTTTGCGGGCGATGGCTATTTCAGGCGCGCCCATGTTTTTAGCCACAATCTGCAAATCTTCACGCTTGAGTTTGGCATCGGTGGTAAACAGTACGATGCTTTCACCGCGGCTGGCATCTGCGACCGTGGTAGCAGCATGTTGTTGTTCCGGAGCTGCGGTAGTCGCCATTTTCTCCACCACTTCGAGCGAGACCATTTCACCAGCCACTTTGGCAAAGCGTTTAACGCGGCCTTTGATATGAATAAACCCTTCACTATCTATTTCAACCACATCGCCGGTGTCATACCAGCCGTCTTGCGGTGCAACCAACACCCCAGGGTTGTCATACAGGTAATAGCCCTGCATGATGTTGTCGCCTTTGACCAACAAACGGCCGCCGTTTTCGATGCCTGGCACCGGCTCTAGTTTGTGCTCAATGCCAGGAAAAAACTGGCCGACTGTGCCATTGCGGTTAGCCATCGGCGTGTTGGCTGCCACCACAGGCGCGCACTCGGTGGTGCCATAGCCTTCTAATATGCGGATGCCAAATTTTTCGTGGTAAATCTTGCGCACTTCTTCATTGAGTTTTTCAGCGCCGGCAAACACCACGCGCAATTTATAAAAGTCGTACGGGTGTGCATATTTGGCGTAGTTGCCCAGAAACGTGCTGGTAGAGAAAAACACCGTGCAGCCTTTGTCGTAAATCACTTCCGGGATCAGCTTGTATTGCAGCGGTGAGGGGAACAGCAGCATGGGGATACCGTTTAACAAAGGCAGCAAGGCGCCGGTAAACCCAAAGGCGTGAAACAGCGGCAAAGCCATCATGAACTTATCCGCCGGGCTGAAATCCAGTGTTGCCAAAATCTGGTGCGTATTGGCCAGGATGGCTTTATGGCTATGCACCACCCCTTTGGGCTTGCCCTCGGAGCCAGAGGTAAACAACACCACTGCAGTCTCTTCGGTAGTGACCGGCTCCATGGCCGCGCGCGGGTAATGTAAGGCGTAGCCCATGAGCCAGGCACGGTCCAACATGCCAAACTGGCTACGCAAGTCTTCGAGGTAAACAATATTCAAATCGCTCATTTTGGCGACCGTCTCCTCCAGCTTGGCCGCTTCAATAAATTTGCGTGAACTGATCACCGTACGGATATTGGCGGCGTGGCAAGCATTTCGCATACCGTCTGCGCCAGCAGTGTAATTGAGCATGGCAGGGATTCTTTTAAAGGCGCTCATCCCCAGCACTAGTGCCAGCGTATTGGTGATATTTGGCATCAATACGCCGACCACTTCAGCAGGGTGACTGACCTTGGTGGCGATGCGCCCCAGTGCCAGGCTGCGCTTGAGCACTTCCTGGTAGGTATCTTCAACCTGGTTCATATCCTCGATGATGTGCGACCTGGCCCCATATTTATCCATGGCGTCCAAGAACGCTTCAAACAGGCTTTTGCTTTGCTGGGTTTTAAACAGCATATGCTGCATGATGCCGCGCATGGCCTCACCCGCAATCCGGCGGCGCTGCTTGGCCGTGAGTGGCGCATGATGGCCGTGCTGCTCAATACGGATGTCAGTCGTGGGCAAAATCTTCAGGGTCACACGCGGTAACAGTTTGCGTGGATGCGCATCGGATAAGCGGCCAAAATAGGACTGCGCTGCGCCTTCAACTCTGACTGGCAAGATTTTGACACCAGTTTTAGCCGCCACAAAGCCAGGGCCGTCATACACCTTCATCAAGGCGCCGGTCAGGGTAATGCGGCCCTCAGGGAAGATCACCACATTCTCGCCTGCATTTAAGCGCTGTACGACTTTCTTCATCGCCAGCGGGCTAGCCGGGTCGACGGATAAATGCGGCGTCAGCTTTAACCACCAGCGAAAAAAGATATTTTTTAGCACGCCGGTATGCACCACAAAAGTCGCGCGCTTGGGCAAAAATAAGCCCAACAACAAGCCATCCAGAAACGACTCATGGTTGGCAATAATCAACAACCGGTCTTCCTGCGGCACGTTCTCCAGCCCTGTCACCTGCACGCGGAACAGCAGACGGCAGATCCCCCTTAATACACTCACCAGCATGGTTTGCTCCCTGTTAAATTCTTTTATATTTCGTCTTTGATGTAGTCCAGCACGTTTTGCAGTGCCTGCTGCATAAATGATTGATTGACCCAGAAATAGACTTCGCGGCCAATTTTCTCGCTCTGCAAGGCGCCCCCTCGTTCGAGCACTTTTAAATGATGTGTGACCGCGGTGCGGCTTAACTGCGAGCTCTCTGCAATTTGCAGAATCGTCAGCCGCTCGTTTTTTTCGAACGATAGCAAAATCCGTTGCCGGTGGGCATCACCCAGCGCAACGAAGAGCTCTGAAATAGCGTTCCAGGGTTCTGGAACTTGGGTCACTGTTTTCATATAACTATATAATTAGTTATTTAGTTTATTTTGTCAAGTACCATCGTACAAAACGATCATGCGCATGGACTAGTCTGTGCTTCATTAAAGCATCACCCAACACCAACGCCTGCCCCGCTACACTCAATGCCTTATGTAAAGGAGTGTGAAATGTTACGCCTGTCAGTATTATCCTGTTTGCTTGCCTGCATGCCGTTGGCAAGCCACGCCAGTGCACAAATCAGCCTGGCAAACACGAACTGCTCCGGGGATATGGCGCTCTCATCAGTCAGCGGTATCTCATTAAGCTGTACAGGCAACCTGAGCCTGGATGGTGGCTGGCTAAAGTCTGACAGCACAATATCACTGTTCGCCGGTGGTGACCTCACACTCAACAACCTCAGTCTCTATGCGCCGGAAATTAGCTTATCAAACTTGACTGGCAACTTGAGCATAGGCAGCAACGTGCTATTCGACACCACACGCACGCTAGTGCTGACCAGTGGCGCCACGCCCTTAGACATTTGGTCACCGCGCCCAGTGATTGCATGGCAGTCATTTAATATAGACTTGAATCCTGGTGCCGTCATCAGCGTGAGTAACAGCACGGGTGCCGCTCACCAAACCATCGTTCATAGGCCAGAGCTGGCAGGTAGCCTGGTACTCTCAACCGCACAAATCCAGATGCTTACTCAAGAATCACGAATCACCGTGATGAACAGCGCTGGCATTAATGTCTCTGCAGTGCCCGAACCTGATGGCTATATGATGCTGTTAGCGGGCTTAGGGCTGATGGCTTGCAGACGCAAGTCAAAGAATTAGCCAGCGCAGGCTGAAAGATGTGTTTGCAGTAGGCTGAGCATGGCGGCATCGCCAGACTGATCTGCACTAAAGGCAGTCAACCCGGATTCACGCGCCTGCTCGGCGATACGCGCATGGTTGACGAATAAAGGCGTCGCTTTTAACCAGTCACCCTCGCCCGCCAGTGCCAATAAAAAACGCAAGGCTTCGGTGCTGGTGACAACGATGCCGTGTAACTGGCCGTTGGCGTAAGCCTGCTCTAATGGTTGGGCGCTGCTTTGCGGATTCACACGGCGGTAGCATTCGCCAAACACCACTTCTGCGCCGCGCTGCTTTAAGGTCTCAGCCAGCACCTCACGCCCGCCCACGCCACGCACAATCAGTACGCGCTGCCCTTGCATCTGTTGCAATGCAGGCAGCGCCAGCAAGGCTTCGCTGTCAAATCGTTCGCTCGGCGTCAGCACCTCTGTCACGCCAAAACCTTGCAAGCTGGCGGCTGTGGTTGGGCCAATTGCAGCAAATTTTAGCGCAGGCGCAATACCTGCCTGTTGCAATAAAGGCATACCATATTGCACGGCATTGCTGCTGATAAACACGGCCCAGTCAAACTGGCTTAACGGCGTGACGGCCGCATGAAAAGCACTCAGGTCGTCGAGGCCTTTAATATCCAGCAGCGGAAAGGAAATCACGGTGCCGCCCGCGCCAGTGATCGCCGCAGTCAGCTTGGTGGCTTGCTCGGGTGGCCGCGTCACCGCGATATGCATCCCGGCCAAGGGCAAAGTCATTTCACGCCATCCAGCGTGGCCAAAATTTTATCGGCACCACGTGCCACCAGTTGCAGCGCCAATTGCTGGCCCAGTTTCTCTGCCTCAGCCGCATGGCCGGTGACAGTTTCTTTAAGCATCTGCTTGCCATCCACACTGGCGACAAACCCTTGCATAGTGATGGTGTCACCCTGTTTGGTCGCATAAGCACCCAGCGGCACCGTGCAACTTCCTGCCAGCGCACGGCTGAATCCGCGTTCAGCTTCCACGCACAATTGCGTATCCACATGATTCAATGGCGCCAACACGGCCATCAGGTCACTGCGATCCGCATTAATTTCAATCCCCAATGCGCCTTGACCCACGGCTGGAATACTCTCTGCCGGACTAATGAAACTTTTGATGCGATCGCCCAGCTCCAGGCGGATGAGCCCAGCGGCCGCCAGGATAATCGCCGCATATTGGCCCTCATCCAGTTTGCGCAAACGGGTTTGCACATTGCCGCGCAATGATTCGATTTTTAAATGCGGAAAGCGCGCCTGTATCTGGCTTTGGCGGCGCAAGCTGGAGGTGCCCACCACGCTGCCCTCAGGCAAGGCTTCCAGATTTGCATAGTCGTTAGAAACAAATGCGTCACGCGGGTCTTCACGCTCACCGGTCGCCGTCAGCACGAAGCCGTCGGGCAAATGCATGGGCACATCTTTCATGCTGTGCACCGCCAGGTCAGCCCGGCCATCGGCCAGCGCATTTTCCAGCTCTTTCACAAACAAGCCTTTACCGCCTATGCGGGACAACGGGGAATCCAGAATCTGGTCGCCAGTGGTGGTCATGCCTAAAATGCTGACTTCGCATTGTGGATATAAGGCCTGTAACCTGGCCTGGATATGCTTGGCCTGCCACATGGCAAGCGCACTCTCACGTGAGGCAATAACGAGCTTGGCAGGAGGATTGAATGTACTCACAACGATCTGACCTTTAATGGATTTAGCGCAACATTTTAGCACGGCAAGACGATTGTTCCGTGCGCATTACCGGCCCGATACAGATGAACCTTTTGCTCCCCAAGGCAGTCGGATTGAGTTATGCTGACACCTGCATAGCAACCCGAAGTGGCTAGAAAAGTCGCTATTCAATGATAAAAATGGAGGACTATCCATGCAATACCAAATCGACATTTTCCTTTCTTCTCTCAATCAATTCTGGGTCGAACTGGTCCATTTTGTGCCTAAATTACTGGCTGCCATGGTGATCCTGTTTTTCGGCTGGCTGGTCGCAAAAGCGGTGAGATTAGGCGTAAAACGCATTCTTGAATTGACGCATTTCGATACCTTTGCCCAAAAGTCTGGCCTTGAGGCCTTTATGCGCAGCGCCAACTATAAAGTCACGCTGAGCGGCATCATCAGCCAGGTCGTCTATTGGCTAGTCATTTTGCTGTTTGTCATCACCGGCGCCAATTCATTAGGGCTGACAGAAGTGGCCTCATTGCTCAAAGAGCTGGCCAGCTACCTGCCGCATATTATTGTCGCCATCTTGGTGGTGATTTTCGGCACCCTGTTTGCCCGCTTTATCAACCGCCTGGTGTTTGCCTGGCTGCATAGCATCAAGTTCGAGCAAGCGCTGATCATCAGTACGTCTGCGGAATATTGCATCCAGATTCTGGCCATTTTCATTGCCCTGGAACAACTGGGCATTGGCATGCAATTGATTCACTCATTGTTTGTGATTGTGTTTGGCGCCGTATTTTTGGCACTGGCCATCGCCTTTGGCCTGGGCGGCCGCGACTGGGCAGCCAAAGTGATTGATCAAGCGCAACAGAAGAAAAAATAACCCCTCAAAAAGGCCACCCTCAGGCGGCCTTGATCACATGCTGGTGGCGACGACTCACCACCAGCGTCTCCGGAATCCCTTTTACCAGCACCACCCATGCGGTCTCCCCGGCATCTTCGCCTTCGGCAATACGCTGTTTTTCAAACCCGCTAATGGCATTGCGCGCCACCAGCGCATTGCGGTGGATACGCACAAACTGCGTAGCATAGGTGTGTTCAAGCTGGTTAAGTGAGGTTTCAAGCAAATAGCTTTTATCACGCGTGCGTACGGTCACGTACTTCAACTCAGCCCGTAAATAAAGCACATCTGCGATAGGCACCAGCACCACTTTGCCACGCTCGTGTATGCTCAAATGGTCGTGTGTTTGCTGCAAAGACAGCAACGCTTGTGACTGGCTAGTCTGCAGCGGTTTTGCCTTGGCCAGGGCTGCTGCCAGGCGCTCACTGCGGATGGGCTTGAGCAAATAATCAATCGCACTGAGCTCAAAGGCCTGCACCGCATAATGATCATAAGCGGTGGTAAAAATCAGGTTGGGCGGTTGTGGCAAGCCGCGTAAATGCTGCGCCAATTCAATGCCATCCATCACAGGCATGCGGATATCCACCAGCACAATATCTACACCATACGTTTGCAACAGCGCCATGGCCTCCACGCCGTTCGCGGCTTCGCCCACGACGTCGTAGCCGCCCACATCGCCGACCAAATCCCGCAAGCGCTGCCGAGCCAGTGGCTCGTCATCTACAATGAGCAAACGCTGGTTAGCCATGCACAACCTCAGATAAGGGACGCGTCGGGATCACGATTTCTACGATGTAACGCTGGTCGGCCTCATATTGCCGCAATTGCGCCTCCAGGTCGTAGTGCAGGCGCAAACGCTCACGGATATTTTTGAGCGCCATTTTATTGCCACCGGACTTGTCACTACGTGGCGGCAGCGGATTGCTGATACGCAACAGCAAACTTTTGCCGCTGGGGTGGATTTCAATCACGACCACGCCGCCCTGCGATTGCGGCTCTATCCCGTGATATACGGCGTTTTCCAGCAAGGGTTGCAGAATCAGCGGCGGGATCATCATCTCGGCAGGGATGTCAGAGAGTTGCCAGTCACATTGCAACCGCTCGTCTAGTCGTAGTTTTTCGATATTCAGGTATTGCTGGCATAAGGCAATTTCTTGTGACAACGGCACCAGATCACGGTTATCCGCCATCAGCACGCGGAACAGTTCGGCCATGTCTTCCAACGCCGTTTCAGCCCGTTGCGGCTGGCTGCGGATCAGCGACAAAGCAGCATTCAGGCTATTAAACAAAAAATGGGGACGGATACGCGCCTGCAAGGCCTGCAAACGCGCCTCGGCAATCGCCGGTGAATAAGCGCGCTGCAATAAATCCAGATAATACAAACACATCAGCACATCGGCCACACACAGCAACATCACCTGCCAATATTGTGCGGCGCTCAATGGCGCAATCCAGCGCTGGTAACCATAGGTAGACAGTGCAGTGATGCCAATCGCCAGCAAAAACAGGGCTGACAAGGCTTGTCGATAAGGCCAGCGGCTAATCACAGGGTATGCCATCGTGAGCGCGCCCAACACCAGCAACAGTGGCGGCAACCACTGACTGCCTATACGCGCCAGGTCACTGGCCCACAACGTGACATTCCAGCCAGACTGGCCGTCATACACCGTGAGCAAGGCCAGCAAACACAGGTGCAACAACAATACACGTAAGTGTATGCCCAGATTGCGAAAATTGGGGATGCGGCTACTTTTACGCACGGCGTGATGTTCGTTTATAATGTCGTGCCAGCATCATAAGTATTAAGTGCCACTGGCGCAAGCATGCGCTGTGCGCCCTATTTCTGGCAGAAAGAATTTTTGTTTTGACAACGTCCAATTCCAATACACAGTCATCTTTGCACCAAAAAGACCAAGCCTGGTCTGGCCGCTTTAACGAGCCAGTGGCCGAGCTGGTCAAACGCTACACAGCGTCTGTCGATTTCGACAAGCGTCTGGCCACATTCGACATTCAAGGCTCGATCGCCCACGCCACCATGCTGGGCGCACAAGGGATTATTTCAGCGCAAGATGTCACCGACATCAAACGCGGCCTGGGCGAGATTCTGGCCGAGATTGAAGCTGGGCAATTTGAATGGCTGCTGGACCTGGAAGACGTGCACCTAAACATTGAAAGACGCCTGACCGAAAAAATCGGCGATGCGGGTAAACGTTTGCATACTGGCCGCTCACGTAACGACCAGGTGGCGACCGATGTGCGCCTGTGGCTGCGCAGTGTGGTCGATGATGCCATTGCCGGCATCCGCGCCCTGCAAACTTCATTGCTGGATTTAGCCGATCAACACGCCGCCACTATCATGCCTGGCTTTACCCACTTGCAAGTGGCCCAGCCTGTGACGTTTGGCCATCACCTGATGGCCTATTTTGAAATGCTCAACCGCGATGCCGAGCGCTTTGCCGATGCGCGCAAACGTATCAACCGCTTGCCATTGGGCGCCGCCGCACTGGCAGGCACCAGCTATCCGATCAAACGTGAGTTGGTGGCTGAATTATTAGGCTTTGACAGCGTCTGCCAAAACTCGCTGGATGCCGTGTCTGACCGCGACTTCGCGATTGAATTTAACGCCGCGGCCTCATTGCTCATGATGCATTTGTCACGTTTCTCTGAAGAGTTGATTTTATGGATGAGCCCGCGCTTCGGCTTTATTGATATTGCCGACCGTTTCTGTACCGGCTCCTCCATCATGCCGCAAAAGAAAAACCCCGACGTACCAGAGTTAGTGCGCGGCAAAACCGGCCGTGTCTATGGCCACTTAATCGGCCTGCTCACTTTAATGAAAGGCCAGCCACTGGCCTACAACAAAGACAACCAGGAGGACAAAGAGCCGCTGTTTGACGTCGCTGACACCTTGCTGGTGACCTTGCAGATTTACGCCGACATGTTGCGCGGCATCACTGTCAAAGCCGACAATATGCGCCAGGCCGCACTGGAAGGTTTTGCCACCGCGACCGACTTGGCCGATTACCTGGTGAAAAAAGGCATGCCGTTCCGTGATGCGCACGAAGTGGTCGCTCACGCCGTGAAAGCCGGTGTGGAATCAGGCCGAGACCTCGCCGAATTTAGCCTGGCTGAGCTACAAGCCTTTAGTAGCACCATCAGCGAAGACGTCTTTGAAGTGCTCACACTAGAAGGCTCCGTCGCCAGCCGTAACCACACGGGTGGCACCGCGCCAGACCAAGTGCGCCGCGCCATCGCGCAAGCCAGGCAGCAATTAGGCAGCTGATGACCCACCGCCATCATCAACCGAGTAAGTGCAAATCATACCCGGTGATGATGGGGCT
Source organism: Methylophilus sp. 14 (assembly GCF_015354345.1). Taxonomy (GTDB): domain Bacteria; phylum Pseudomonadota; class Gammaproteobacteria; order Burkholderiales; family Methylophilaceae; genus Methylophilus. Next base: position 163,666 of record NZ_JADKYS010000005.1, read on the forward strand.
GCTTTTAGCTTTTAGCCTGTTGGCTAGCCAACCTGCCCTAGCAGCCCTTGGCATTGCGAATCCCAAACACGAACAAGCCATGCTGTGGCCGCTATTGCCAGGCGAAAGTGTCAACAGCCTGGCCGCCAAACTCTATCCGCAAAGCCCGGTGCTACAGCAGCGCTTTGTGCAACAATCCATCACCTTAAGCCGCAGTCGCGGCATCTTGTTGCGTCCAGATGAACGCAGTGGCACCGCGCAACTCATCGCCGTGCCTAATGCACAAACCCTGCATACCCTCACGCACAGGATTAAAAAAGCCGATGAAGTCGATACTGAAGCTTTTGTCACGCCGGGCCTTGTGATGAGTGTGCAACTTACGCAAGAAGCACAGCAAACCTCCTCAAGCTGGCATTTGCCTGCATTGAGTCTGCCAAAAGAACTCTCGTTAAAAGGGTATTCTTTTTCTGCGGGACATTTGACGAAACGCATTTCGGCAGTGAAATCACATATTGTGGAAACCTATCAGGCGAATGCTCAGGCGATTGCGCGGACGCCTGTGAAACAGCTTTATCAGGCACCGCAGTTAGCGGTGATTGTGGTGAGTGCGATATTGTTGCTGGTGTTGAGTTTGGTTTGGGGTGTTTTGGAAGAGCGCCGCTCTAAGGATTAGCCGCTTTGAATTTATATCTCTGAGATACTTGTGACATTTATTTCGCCTATTGGCGAGTCACTTTCTGGTGCTTGTCCCCCAGAAAGTAACCAAAGAGGACGACATCCAGCCATCACGGCCTTCGGCTCCCTTGCGTTGTTGGCTACGGCCGCTACGCTTAACATCGCTTCGCGAGTTAGCCTACGCCGTAACAGACTGCTGCGCAGTCTTAGTTATCAACAAAATAAGCCAGTCACGAAACTCGCCCTGACAAGCCACACACTTCGTGGCTTGTTGCGGAACTCAAACAGCCAATGGCCGAATACTCCCACGCTGATTGCGCTACTCGGCGCGTCA
>NZ_JADKYS010000006.1 GCF_015354345.1 Methylophilus sp. 14
ATCAACTCGCTCCCGCAGAGTTTGAACGGCGGTATTTCGAGAGGCTCGAAAATATCTAGGCTAGCCGGGTCGATTCAACCCTTTAAAAATCCTTTAACAACTTTCCCAGCTAGGATTGCTTTTTTTGACGATAATTTGGGATGTAGGAGTCTAAAAAACTCATCCTCTATATCCTTAAAGGAAGACATTCCATATGTACTCACCAAAAGACTTTTCAGTGATTGACTGTTTCTTTTCTCAATAAATTGATTAATAAATTGAGTTTTTCCACTACCCCAAGCGCCTTTAATGAGAACAGCATACTCAGGTGAGTCAGATAGCTGACAATAGTATTCGAGAAATTCAAAGATTTTTTGGTTGTGAGAAAGCATAGATGTGTAGGGCAGATGAACTTACAGTCAGCCGTAAATTATTCTTTGTAATTAAAGACATCTTGTTGCAAGTTATCAGTCTTATTTTTTTTAGTAACTACATAAGGTGTACCATGCTGCTCAGCCAGTTTTTTTGCAGTTTGGGCTGCCCGACGTAGTGCTTCATCAATATCTTTAAACTCTTTTTCTATCAACTTTTCTTTTTCAGTCATAGATTCACGCCTCGTGATATTAATTTAGGTTCGTCGCTAGAATTGTCATACAAAGACCATGAATTTGCTAGGGGACTGTAAAGCTGATGAAAGTTATTTAAGCCAGCTTTGAATCTACGCTTGATGGTAGCTTCTGGGATATTGTGTCCGCCAGCCGCAACTCTTGATGCAACTCTGGCAATCGCAATTTCTGGATCAGGCAGGCTTAAAAAAGCAAGTGTGATGTGATAGCCAAGTTTTTTCCACTCGAGAATATCTTTTGCATAAGTTTTGCCTGACAGCGTAGTTTCAATGGCAAAGCTGTTCCCTGCTTTTACATTAAACTCAATTTCTTTCAGCATGAGTCTTGCTGCTTTTATGGCCGCCGATTCAGGAGAAAAGGGCGCTAACCCGGCAGCAATCAGGTCGGCATTGATAAAGATTGGACAACCCGCTTCATTAGGCAAGTATTCACGGGCAAAGGTGGTTTTTCCTGCGCCGTTTGGACCTGCAATAATGATGACTTTTTTCATTGGTCTAGAAGTTGGTCAATTCTTTCAAAAACGACTTCGGCCGGGATGGTTTTAACTTTATTGCAAAGGATGTCGTCCAGACGCTCCTGAGCAACATTTAGCCACGCTTTCTCAATCAAACTCCACTCCCGATTATGAGGGAAAGATGAATGATTGGCATGGCTCTTATCCATTACTTCTGCCAATTATCTTTTAACGTCACCGTTCTGTTAAATACAGGTTTGCCAGCGACGCTGTCTTTGCGGTCTGCCACAAAGTAGCCGTGACGTTCAAACTGGTAGATATCACCTGCTTGTGCCTCTTGTGCACTTTGCTCAAGTTGGGCGGTGATGGTGGTGACTGAATTCGGGTTAATGTCCTCTAAAAAGTCTTTATCGCCACTACCCGGGTGCGCGTCTTTAAACAGGCGGTCATACAGGCGGATTTCTGCGGTGTAGGCATGGGCAGCGCTGACCCAGTGGATGTTGCCTTTGACTTTGACGCTATCTGAGCCCGGCGTGCCGGATTTGGTGTCTGGCAGGTATTCGCAATGCACGGTGGTGACATTGCCCGCAGCGTCTTTTTCGCAGCTGATGCATTTGACCACGTAGCCGTAGCGCAGGCGTACCATATTGCCAGGGAACAGGCGGAAGTAGCCTTTGCTTGGTTCTTCCATAAAGTCTTCGCGCTCTATCCACAGCTCTTTGGAAAGTTTAACTACGCGTTTGCCCAGCTCCGGTTTTTGCGGATGGTTAGGTGCAAAACAATCTTCGTCTTGATTTTCTGGATAGTTATCAATGACCAGTTTAATTGGGTCAAGCACGCCAATTTTGCGTGGCGCGGATTCGTTGAGTACTTCGCGCATGCAGTCTTCGAGGATGCTATAGTCGATCCAGGAGTCCGCCTTGGATACACCGATACGATCCGTAAACAGCTTGAAGCCTTCTGGCGTATAGCCGCGACGACGCGCACCTGCCAGGGTCGGCAAGCGTGGGTCATCCCAGCCACTGACGTGTTTTTCTTCGACCAGTTGGATCAGTTTGCGCTTGGAGAGCACCACATAGGTTAGGTTTAACCGTGCAAACTCGTATTGGTAAGGCACTGGGTTGGCCAGCAAACCAGCTTCTACCAGGCGTGCCATCAGCCAGTCATAGAATGGGCGCTGATCTTCAAATTCCAGCGTACAGATGGAGTGGGTGATTTGCTCCAGCGCATCTTCAATTGGGTGCGCAAAGGTGTACATGGGGTAAATACACCATTGGTCGCCGGTATTGTGGTGATGCGCACGGCGGATGCGGTAGATGGCTGGGTCACGCAGATTGATATTAGGCGAGGCCATATCAATTTTGGCGCGTAGCAACATGCTGCCATCCGGGTGCTTACCATCCCGCATTTCTCTGAAGATGCGCAAGTTGTCTTCAACGCTGCGGTTGCGGAAAGGCGAGTCTTTGCCTGGCTCAGTGAGGGTGCCACGGTTGATACGCACTTCTTCGGCGGTTTGCTCATCAACATAGGCATGACCATTAGTAATCAGTGCTTCTGCCGCTTGGTACATCACATCAAAATAATCTGAGGCAAAGTACAAATTCGTTTCTTTGTTGCCGCTAGGCGTGGCATTGTCCCAGCCAAAACCCAGCCATTGCACCATGTCTGAGATGCTGTCTACGTATTCCTGGCTTTCTTTCTCAGGATTGGTATCGTCAAAGCGCAAGTGGCAAACGCCGTTGTAATCACGCGCCAGACCAAAGTTTAAAAAGATCGATTTGGCATGGCCAATGTGTAAATAACCATTAGGCTCTGGCGGAAAGCGTGTGCGGATTTTGGCAAAATCTACCTGGCCACCGGCTTGATGCTTGGCATCGCCGGGCGAGCCTGCCCATTTTTTGCTCGCGTATTTGTTTTCTGCGAGGTCTTTATCAATCACGGCACGGATAAAGTTGGAGGCGGCTGGAATCGGTTCTTTTTCTGTCGACATGGCGGTTCTTGGAGGTTGCTAAAGTAGGTGTATTTTACACGCTTCACGACCTGACCCAAAACGCTTAATGCAAGGTGTTTCAAGCGCTGATCGACCGGCTGCGCAGGCTTGGTATGCTACACTGCGGGCTATGATTCACCTCTGCGACACGTTTAAAAAATAATTCGATGAACAAACTGGCATTTCCGATATTGGCGGTATTGGCCGATGGCAAGTTTCACTCTGGTGAAGCGCTTGCGCAGCGCTTTGGCGTGACGCGGGCGACTGTCTACAACGCAATTCAGTCGGTAGAAACATTGGGGATTACGGTCTTCTCGGTGCGCGGGCGCGGCTATCGCCTGCCCAAGGCGGTGACTTTGCTGGATGTGGATGCCATTGTGCAGGCCTGTAGCGAATATGCACCGTGGTTTCATGTGCAAGTGCTGGCGCAAGTGGATTCGACCAACCGTTACCTCATGCAGGAAAGTGCGCGCGGGATGGCGCATGGCACTTGTGTCGCTGCGCATATCCAGACCGCCGGGCGCGGGCGCCGTGGCCGAATCTGGTTATCACAGTTGGGTGGCAGCCTGACTTTTTCCTTGTTGTGGCGCTTTCAGTGTGGTGCTGCTGGGTTGTCCGGCCTCAGCCTGGTGGTTGGGCTGGCGCTGGTGCGAGCCTTGCATTCCCTGGGGTTGACGGAGGTGCAGTTAAAGTGGCCGAATGACTTGCTGGTGCAGCAGCGAGGGCAGTGGCACAAGTTGGGCGGGATTTTGATTGAGCTGCAAGGTGATATGGAAGGGCCAAGTGCGGCAGTGATTGGCATCGGCCTCAACCTCGAGATTGCGACTGAGATGCGGCAGAGTATTGATCAGCCAGTATTAGGCTTGAATGACTTGGCTGCGCAGGCCTTGGATCCGAATCTATTACTTGGGCGCTGCCTCAGCCAGCTAGCCATTCACTTAAACCAGTTTGCCGAACAAGGGTTTGCCTATTTTCAAGATGAATGGACTGCTGTGCATGCGTTTCATCAGCAGCCCGTCAATTTGTTGCTGGCCAATGGTCAGACGATTCCTGGCCTAGTGCTGGGCGTGGCCGAAGAGGGGAGTTTGCTGGTGAAAACCGCGACGGGCCAACAGCGGTTTAATGCTGGTGAAATCAGTGTGCGGAGTGCCGCATGAAGCTATTGATTGACGCAGGTAATACACGCACCAAATGGGCCTGGTGCCCAGACCAGCCGCATCAGGATGCTGCATGGCAAGTACATGCTTTAGCGCATCAGCAATGGTTGCAAGGCGATGCCGAAGCGCAACGCCTGTTGCAAGCCGTAGCGCAGGCAGAGCAAATTATGTTGAGTAATGTGGCCGGTGCGCATTGGTTGCAGCCATTGCCTGCGTTGGAACAGCGCCTGCATTTGATTCAGTCCAGCGCCTCTGCACTGGGCGTACAAAATAGCTATCAGCAGCCAGCGCAATTGGGCAGTGATCGCTGGTGCAGTGTACTCGCCGTGTGGCAGCAGTTTGGCCAGTCGGCGCTGGTAGTCACTGCTGGCACGGCGCTGACGATAGATGCGCTTGTGGTGAACCAGGCTGGGGCTAGTTTTGCTGGCGGCAGCATACAGCCTGGATTACGCTTGATGTGGCAAAGCTTGCAGCAAGGCGCTGCGCAACTGGATTATGCTTATCCACCTGATCAGGCTGTGCCGTCAGGGTTTGCGCAAAACAGCCAGCAGGCGATGTGGCTGGGCTGTGTGCAGGCACTTGCGGCATCCGTCAGCGCACAGTTTGAACGCATGACATCTTTGGTTGAAGTTCAGCCTTTATTGGTGCTGACTGGCGGGGATGCAGCGTTATTGCATAGATATTTGCCTGACAGATTGTCAGCGCAGGCGATTATTGTGGATAATCTGGTTTTAAAGGGGTTGGCCTGCTTGGCTGAACATACAGACAAATGAAAAGCACACAATAATGAAAAGACTATTCTGGATATTGCTGTTAGCCAACATGGCCGTGTTTGCTTATTTTAAGCATGATGCATCGTTGTCGGCCGTCAGCAGCCTCAAGCCTGAAATACACCCTGAACAAATCAAATTGCTGAGTGCGCAAGCGTTGACGGCTTACCCTAAGCGCACGGTGGCTGTAGCGCCTGCGCCCGAGCCAGTTTCAGCGCCAGAGGTGGCCGTAAGTAGCTCACCTGTCATCACCCCTAATTTGTCTAAAGCAGACATTAAAGTGCCAGAAGTCAAAGCGGGGGACGCAAAACCGCTTGAAAGCAAGCCTGCTGAGAAAACTGCTGGGGATAAAACGCCAGCCGCCAAGCCAGCGGAAACGCATGCAGCCGTCCAGACCGCATGTTACGAGTGGAGCGGCTTTAATATGGCGCGCGTGACAGAAGCTGCCAACCTCGCCCAGCAAATGAATATCAAAACGCAAACCAATATGACCAGCACTGGCCAGGACAATGTGCGTTATTGGATTTACAAGCCGCCATTAGCCACCGCAGAAGCCGCGCAAACCAAAGCGGATGAGTTGCGCAAACTGGGCGTTGAAGATTTCTTCATTGTGCAAGATGACCCTAAATGGCGTAACGCGATCTCGTTTGGCGTATTCCGTGATGAAAAACTCGCCGATAAACTGATGGCAGACCTAAAAAACAAAGGCGTGAAATTGCTGATTAAGGCCACGCGCAACGGCGGCCAGGCAGTGATTAAATTACAGCAGGTGACCCCACAGCAGTTTGCCAGTTTGCAAAAATCACGTTCACATTTTCCTGACTCAGTATTAAAAGAAATTCCCTGCCAGTGATGTATTTATCATTTGGTAGAGAGCATTGCCTAAGGGGCTATTGACCTTTATATTTTCCCCTGCTAAATTTCCGATACATAATTTATTTTATGTTAATTTTATATCAATATAATTTAAGGAGGGCGGGTATGTTTAGGAAATTGCTGGTAGCGATGGCAATGCTGGTTTCAACTCAGGCATTTGCTGTGACTTATACGTATGTGGGTTCGTTTGATACAAATGGTGGTGGTGCAGCACCGCATTGGACAACAAACCCTGAGGTTTACTCAGGGTTGGATGCGGCAGCCTTATTGTTTGGCGGGGTGGCTTCAGACTATGTGATTTCCACAAACGCTTCTTTGGATGCCAGTACCATTACGTTTACAGCGTGGTATGACGGTTGGGGGGATCATGCAGGTAAAGAGTTTGCACAGAGTTACAAATTAGACTCAACAGGTTTGGGTTATAACGGTTGTGAAACTGCAGGGACTGATTGCTTTTTCTCAGCCTACTCTGCTTATGTGACTGATGGTTTTAGCGCAACCAACTATGTGTGGCGAGTTGGCGCTGTACCTGAGCCAGAAAGCATTGCGTTAATGACTATGGGCTTGGCAACGTTAGTTGTAGCACGCGGCCGTCGTCGTCAAAAGTAATTCGAGTAAAATCACTAACCTCGGTTGTGACAAGACTTAAACAAAAAAGCCCGCATTTAGCGGGCTTTTTGCTGTGCAAAGATATGAGTTTTAGCGCTTTTTAGGCGGCAACATATCGGTAATCGTGCCTTCCTTCAGCTCAGCCGCAAAACACACCGTTTCAGATAGCGTCGGGTGGGCGTGAATCGTCAAGCCCAAGTCATGCGCATCTGCACCCATTTCAATCGCCAGTACGGCTTCGGCCAGCAACTCACCGGCGTTGATGCCGACAATACCTGCACCAATCACGCGATGCGTGTCTTTATCAAAAATCAGTTTGGTGGCACCTTCAGTACGCGCAATTGATAAGGCGCGACCACTGGCTGCCCATGGGAAGCTGGCTTTCTCTATCTCGATGCCTTTGGCTTTGGCCTCGGTTTCGGTCAGGCCTACCCAGGCAATTTCAGGGTCGGTGTAGGCAACCGAAGGAATCACGTTGGCGACAAATTCAACTTTATGGCCAGCAATCACTTCCGCCGCCACTTTGGCTTCATGCGTGGCTTTGTGCGCTAACATGGGTTGGCCAACAATGTCGCCAATGGCAAAAATATTAGGCACATTGGTACGCATTTGTTTGTCGACAGCGATAAAGCCACGGTCATCCACAATCACGCCCGCGTTTTCTGCGCCTATGTTTTTACCATTTGGGCGGCGGCCAATCGAGACCAGCACGCGGTCGTATTTCTGTGTTTCCTTGGGTGCATTTGCGCCTTCAAAGTCCACATAAATGCCGTCAGCCTTGGCTTCGAGTTTGGAGACCTTGGTCGACACCATAATGCTTTCAAAACGTTTTTCCATGCGCTTTTGCAAGGGGCGGATCAAGTCGCGGTCTGCGCCTGGGATCAGGCCATCCATAAATTCAACGACGCTGACTTTGGTGCCTAGCGCGTCATATACCGTGCCCATTTCCAGGCCGATAATGCCGCCACCAATGACTAGCATGCGGCCAGGAATATCTGCCAATGCCAATGCACCGGTAGAGTCCATAATGCGCTCGTCCTCTGGCGCACCTGGGAATTTCGTGGCTTGTGAACCGGCTGCAATAATCGCGTTTTCAAAACCGACCAGGGTCACTTTACCGTCAGCCGCCGTCACGGCGATCTGGGTAGGGCTGGTGAATTTGCCGACACCGCTGACGACAGTCACGCCACGCGCTTTGGCCATTTGTGCCAGGCCGCCTGTCAATTTGCCGACCACATCGTTGGCTTTCCAGTTGCGCAGTTTGTCGAGGTCAATGTTTGGTTTGCCAAAGCTCAGGCCGTGATGTTCGGTTTCTTCGGCTTCGGTAATCACTTTTGCCGTATGTAACAGGGCCTTGGACGGGATGCAACCGACGTTCAGGCAAACACCACCCAATGTTGGATAGCGCTCAACCAGCACCACCTTCAGGCCAAGGTCGGCAGCACGGAAGGCGGCAGTGTAACCACCAGGGCCTGAGCCGAGCACCATGACCTGGCAAGTCACGTCATGATTGCCCGTCGCAGCTGCTGGTGTGGGAGCTGTAGGTGCGCTTGTTTGGGCTGCAGGAGCAGCTTCAACAGCAGCCGCAGGTTTAGCTTCAGCAGTTGCGCCCTGTGCGCTTTCTATGACTAAAATCAGGCTGCCTTTGGCGACTTTGTCACCGACGGCGACTTTGAGTTCTTTCACCACACCAGCGTGTGAAGAAGGGATGTCCATCGAGGCTTTATCAGATTCTACCGTGATCAGGGAATCCTCTTTGGCAATGGAATCACCCACGGCCACCAATACTTCGATGACATCGACGCTGTCAAAATTGCCGATATCCGGCACCACTATTTCAACCATTTGACTCATGAAAACCTTATATTCCGATTAGTTTTGCTATTTTATCACCAAAAGAACAAGATCACTTTTGGGCTGTCTACCATCCTAATGTCTGGCCGCCGGGCTGCTCGCAGGATGGGTCGCTGATACGGGCTTCATGGTGCAGGTTTCATGGCCGTAGTTACCGCCGGTATCATCTGGTTCATAGTAGTCGTTTTTGAAGGCCCAGCCGTTTTTGCCGACTTTGGTGAATTGGCCCATGCCCGTGGAGAACTCGGCATATTTGGCGTCAGAAAGTTTAAACGTCATGGCCAGTTGCTTGCCACGCGTAATGGCTTGACCGGTGTAGCTTTGCTTGTTTTCTGTGTGTGTCGCCAGGTCGTATACCGACACTTGAGACGTGCTGTTGCGTCGATTTTTTTTCAAATAAATGGTCACTTCATAATCACCAACGGTGATGTTGTTGCCTTTGCACAGATATTCGCCGCTGTAGTCCAGACTGGCAACAGGCGCAGCCAATGCTGGCACAGAAAAAGAGGAAAGCAACACGAGTGTGGTCAAGCAGGATTTAACGTTCATATGACTTCTGAGATGGTTATTTTGGCGTGAAATTGTTTAAAAATCAGGGTTTTTACCCCGACTTTAGAATACGTTTAATCATAAGTCCAATTGCCTAATTTACCAAGTCTCTTTTGGATTATTTCTGAGGTTTTATCAGGCTTTGTAGGACGCATCTCAGTGCTATTTGTGAGAGAATGCAAGCTATTTTTTAAGGAATTCCGTTCCAGGGGATCATGTTGCAGCGTTTGTTATCTCGAATTTCACCAGTGGTCTGGCTGACCCTGTTCCTGGTTGGGTCGATTTTTTACCTCTGGCGTTTGCAACAGCCGCAAGTGTTAGTGGAAGTGGCTGCAGAGGCGCTGCCCTTGCAATGCGTTTCTTATGCGCCGTATTACAAGCCCGGCATGAACCCTACCATTAAAGACAGTTTTGTCGATCCGCTGCAGATTGAGCAGGACTTGCAGGCGCTGTCTAAAGTGACTCGTTGTTTACGCACTTATTCTGTAGGCCAAGGCCTGGATTATGTGCCAAAAGCAGCGCAAAAATTGGGCATGAAGGTCATTCTTGGCGTCTGGATAGGTTGGGTGGATGCGCTCAATCAATCTGAATTGCAATTGGCTGTGCAGCAGGCGAACCAATATCCTGACACTGTGCGTGGCCTGGTGGTAGGTAATGAAGTCTTGCTACGTGGTGAACAGACCGAAGCCAAAATGCATGAATACCTGCAATGGGCCAAAGCCAATACCAAAGCGCCAGTGACCTATGCCGATGTGTGGGAGTTCTGGCTCAAGCACCCAACCCTGGAGCAGGATGTCGACTTTGTGACCGTACATATTCTGCCTTATTGGGAAGACAAGCCTGTCGCCATTGAGCAGGCGGTTGCGCACACCGCATCTGTCATGGGGCATTTAGGCACCGTGTTTAAAAAGCCGATTCTGATTGGTGAAACCGGCTGGCCGTCACAAGGGCGCCAGCGTTTCTGGTCTAAGCCAAGTGCCATCAACCAGGCCCGTTACATGCGCGAGTTTTTACAGGCCGCCCAGGTGAACCACTGGCAATATAACGTGATTGAAGCGGTAGACCAGCCGTGGAAGCGTGAGCTTGAGGGCACGGTCGGCGGCTACTGGGGCGTGTTAGATACCGATTTGCAGCCGAAATTTAACTTGCAAGGCCCGGTAGCGGAGCGTCAGGATGGCGTTAAACCGTATCTGGTGGCGCTGGTACTTGCCGTGGTGGCCTTAGGCTGGGGAAAATACAAACGTGCGCCTGTAAACCAAATGCTGTTGCTGGCGTTAACTGGCGCAGTGCTTGGTTTGCATGCGTATTTGCAGGTCAATTATGTGCAGCTGGCAGCCCGTAATACTGGCGAAGTCGCCATGCTAGGTGGCTTGGTGGTCTTGGGCTGGGCATTACTATTGTTGCAGTTGCGTCAATGGTTAGGTTTGGGCGCCAAACTTTGCCTGGAGCAATCATTGTTGCGCTTGCTGGGACTGGCGTTTTTGCTCACCAGCGCGGGCCTGGCCATCAATGGGCGTTACCTGGATTTTCCGCTGATATTAGTCTGTTTGCCATTGGTGGGTATCAGCATTTCCTTAATCACCCCTGCGGTGCGTGAAGCGTCAGCTGTGATCAATCAAACCGGTGTTTGGCTGACGGCGGTGATGGTATTGATGGCAGCCAATATGGCAGTGGCGGTGGCCATGATGGAGCCGGGGAATGTGATTGCCTGGTGGTGGTGTGGTGCGTGTGGACTGGCATTGTTTGTGTTGCCGGCCAGAAGCCTGCAGCTGAGTGGTCAATAAGTGACTAATAAAAATTTGAAATTGACATCATTGTATTGATGGAAAGAGTGAGAAGTGATCGTTTCTTGGTTTAAAAAACTGGTACCTGGGTTGGTGTTTGCCATCCTGTTTTCGGCACTGCATTTTGGGTTGTGGGCCCTGGCTAACCGTGCGTTGCCGCTGATTAGCGTCAAGCCAACCGTGAATGGGTTTGCCTATTCTGGCTACCGTGCCAATCAAAGTCCGCTGGATGGGCAACACCCAAACACGGCAGAGCTGGCGCAAGACCTGGACTTGATGCACAAGCATACGCGCCATATCCGTATGTACTCGTCATTGGATTTGAATGAAGTGGTGCCTCTGGCCGCCAGACGTAATATGAATGTGATTGCCGGTGCCTGGATTGATACCGACAACCAGAAAAATACACGTGAAGTCTCAGCCTTGCTGGAAAAACTGGAAAACTACAGCAATATTGACCGTGTGATTGTGGGTAACGAGGCATTGCTGCGTAATGATTTGCCGGTTCAGGCCTTGATCGGTTACCTGGATTTTGTGCGTGAGCACAGCAATGTGCCGGTATCGACCGCTGAGCCTTGGCATGTGTGGCTCAAGCATCCTGAGTTGGTGAAACATGTGGATTATATTGCCGTGCACCTGCTGCCATACCATGAAGGCGTGCCAGTGGAAAAAGCCGTGCAATACACCATCGAGCGCTATAACCAGCTGATGGAAGCCTATCCGCGCAAAAAAATTGTGATTACCGAGGTGGGTTGGCCTAGCCGTGGCCCGGCGATTGGCGCTTCTGTTGCTAGCGAAGTGAATCAGGCGCGCTTTATCCGTGAGTTTTTAGCGCGTAATGCGATTGAAGATCTCGATTTTTACCTGATGGAAGCCTTTGACCAGCCATGGAAAGTGGCGCTGGAAGGCTGGGCGGGGGCTTATTGGGGCATGTACAACGCCGACCGTCACCAGAAATATTCATTACAAGATGCCGTGCCACCGAGTACACGCTGGATCGCCAAAGCGACCTGGTCTAGCTTGCTGGCCTTTATTCCGCTGATGCTGATTGCCTGGCGTTTCAAGCACTGGGGCATAGGCGGTGTGTTGTCGATGGCGGTGTTGTTCCAGGCTTGTATCACCACGCTTACCATTGCCTGGAATTTGCCGGGAGATTATTACTACACCCTGCGTGACTTTGTGGTGCTGATTGGCCTGATTTTAGGCATTGCGCTGACCTCTATGGTGTTGATGATTTACGCCGCCGAGTTTAGTGAGGTGATGTTTAAACCTGCCTGGCGACGCCTGTTCAAACGCGCGCAGCCATTGCCTGCCGACCAGGAGCTGTTCGTGTCTATTCACCTGGCATGTTATAACGAGCCGCCGGAAATGGTGATTGCGACCATTGATAGCCTGCGTAAGCTCAACTACACGCACTATGAAGTGATTGTGGTGGATAACAATACCAAGGATGAAGCCAAGTGGAAACCGCTGGAAACCTATATGGCAACCATGCCGGATAACTTCCATTTCTACCATTTGCCTTCCTGGCCAGGCTTTAAAGCCGGTGCATTGAATTTTGCGCTGGATAAAACGCATCCGGATGCGCAAGTGGTAGGTGTGGTGGATGCCGATTACGTGGTGACCCCGGACTGGCTGTCTGATTTGGTACCGCACTTTCAGGAGTCACAAGTGGCGGTGGTGCAGGCGCCGCAAGCCCACCGCGAATGGGAAAATCATTTCTTCCACCGCATGTGTAACTGGGAGTTTGAAGGCTTTTTCCGTATTGGCATGCACCATCGCCATGAACGTAATGCCTTGATTCAGCATGGCACCATGACCTTGATTCGTCGTGTGTCATTGCAAACACTGGGGGGCTGGTCAGAGTGGTGTATTTGTGAGGATACTGAACTTGGCTTGCGTTTGCTCGAGAACAATATGGAGCTACGCTACATAGATGAAACCTTCGGTCGTGGCCTGACACCCGCCAACTTCAAGGCGCTTAAGTCGCAACGTAACCGCTGGGCATTTGGCGCCATGCAGATTCTCAAGCACCATATGCCAAAACTGTTGGGCAAGTCTTCGCTCAACTTCAGTCAGCGCTATCACTTCTTGACCGGCTGGTTCGGCTGGTTTGGGGAAGCTTTGCAACTGGTATTCACTATTGGTTCTATTGGCTGGACCATTGCCATGCTGGCGTTCCCTAAATACTTCAGTTTGCCCGTCGTGGTCATGATTGTGCCTATCTTGTGCTTCCTGGCCATCAAAGCAATTTTGGGGCCGGTGTTATACCGCAAAACCATGCATTGCAGCTGGACGGATATTTTTGGTGCCTCGCTCGCCAGCCTGGGTTTATCGCATGCGATTGCCAGGGGCATTATCAATGGCTTGACGCACAAGGCGGGCGTGTTTGTGGTGACCAACAAAACCAAAGCCAAACTCAGCAACTGGCAATTGATAGACCCGATTAAAGAAGAGTTGCTGATTCTGGTCTCGCTGATCCTGTCCGCCGCCGCCATGCTGTATGCACGTGGCTTCAGCAATCTGGATGCGCAATTATGGGTGTCCATGCTGGCCCTGCAATCGCTGCCGTACTGGAGTGCGCTGGCATGTCAATGGATCTCAGAACGGAAGTAGATGCAGAAGGGGAGTTATCCCCTTCTATCATAGAAAAGCCCCTGCTTTACAAGGGGCGGGCGGCGCACAGCAACCAGGTCAGCCGCTTTGACCCACACACGCGGCAAGCCATAGACGATGGCTGGGGCAGCTTGGATGAGGATGCCCCAGCACTACGCACCGAAGTCATGCTGGATGCAGCCAAAACCATCATCAATTATATCCAGTCTCCCGACCTGCCTTTTGATCGCACCCTTAACCATTACCGCGGCTGTGAGCACGGCTGTATCTATTGCTACGCACGTCCTACGCATGCCTATTTAGGCCTGTCGCCCGGACTGGATTTCGAGTCACGCTTGTTAATGAAGCCGGATGCGGCCGAATTGCTCAAAAAGGAGCTGGCGCATGCCAAGTATCAATGTGCGCCAATCGCGCTGGGCATGAATACGGATAGCTACCAGCCCATAGAGCGTGAATATCAACTGACGCGGCAAATTATTCAAGTATTGGCCGAAGCGAATCATCCTTTTAGCCTGGTCACCAAGTCCTCTCTGGTAGAGCGCGATATAGACCTGATTGCGCCGATGGCCGCTAAAGGCCTGGCGAGTATCTACCTGAGTATTGCCACACTGGATAGGCAGATTGCACGTAGACTTGAGCCCCGTGCCGCGGCCCCTGAACGCCGCTTTGAAACCCTGCGCCGTTTAAGTGAGGCGGGTATTCCGACCGGTGTGATGGTCGCCCCGGTGATTCCAGCGTTGACCGATGGCGATATGGAGCAGATTCTGACGCGGGCGCATCAAGCGGGAGCCAGAAAAGCTGGCTATGTGTTCTTACGCTTGCCACATGAGTTGAGCGATTTGTTTGAGCAATGGTTGCAGCAATATTTTCCGCTCAAAGCAAGTCATGTCATGAGTATCGTCAAACAGAGCCGTGGTGGTAAAGCCTACCAAAGCGGCTTTGGCCAGCGTATGCGTGGCGAAGGCGTGTTTGCAGACTTGTTGGCCCACCGTTTCAAACTCAGTTGCCAAAAGTTGGGTATGTCAGGCGAGCGTCTTGGCTTCCGCACTGATTTATTTAAGGTGCCGGACGCCTGGCGACAGTCGTCGAATAGCCCGCAACTCACATTGTTCTGATGGCCATGCCTGATTTGTTATTCGTTTATGGCACCCTCCGTCAGGGTAATACGAATGCGATGGCTGCTTATCTTGCTGCGCATGCCGAATTTGTCACTGGCGGCTGGTTCCAAGGGCAGATGTATCAGATCAGTTATTATCCTGGTGTGATTGCCTCTGAGCAGCCTGATGACCGTGTTTTTGGTGAAGTCTATCGTCTCAATCATGCGCAAGCCGTACTGGCCGTGCTGGATGATTACGAGGAGTGCGGTATTCAGCATACGCAACCTGCCGAATATCAACGCGTTAAAACACACATTCTTGCTAGTGATGGGCGTGTATTAGAACCGGTTTGGATTTATCTGTATCAATGGCCGTTGGTGGGTAAGGCAAGAATCGCTTCGGGAGATTTTATGCAGCAGGTCCAGATGATCTGAAAACACTCTGATGACCTAAAACACCCAGGTGACCTAAAAACAAAGGGCGCTTCAAGCGCCCTTTGTGTTGTATCGCTCTGATTAGAGCAACAACCTTCTGACATCACTCAGCATCACACGCAGGTGGCTAGTGAAGCGTGCGCCATCTGCACCATCGATCACACGGTGATCGTATGACAGTGACAATGGCATGATCAGGCGTGGGTCAAAACCGCCGGTGTCTTTGTTATACACCGGTTGCATGGCCGCGCGCGAAACACCTAAGATCGCCACTTCAGGGCAGTTGATGATAGGTGTGAACATGGTGCCGCCGATACCGCCCAGGCTGGAAATGGTAAAGCAGCCGCCTTGCATTTCCTCTACCTTCAGTTTGCGCTCACGCGCCTTGGCTGACAGGTCAGCCAGGTCGCGGGCAATGTCCATCACGTCTTTCTGGTTCACATCACGCACCACAGGCACGACCAGGCCGTCTGGCGTATCGCAGGCGAAGCCGATGTTGTAATACTGCTTGAGAATCAGGCTATCACCTTCTGGTGACAGCGACGCGTTAAAGTTAGGGTAAGTACGCAATGCGTTGACCACCGCTTTCATCAGGAAAGCCAGCAAGGTCAATTTTACGCCACGTTTTTCCGCCTCGGCCAACATGGACTTACGGAAGTCTTCCAGGTCAGTAATATCGGCTTCATCAAACTGTGTCACATGAGGAGCACTGACCCAGTTGCGGTGCAAGTTGGCACCAGACAGTTTTTTGATGCGTGACAGCGGTTTGTTTTCGATGCTGCCAAACTGGCTGAAGTCGATCACCGGCATCGGCAAGGTGCTCAAGCCACCGCCCATGTTTTCAGAGCGTGGTTTGGACAACTCACCTTTGACGTAAGCTTGTACATCGCTTTGCACAATACGGTTTTTCGGGCCTGTTGGTTTCACCAGTGACAGGTTCACGCCCAGCTCACGTGCAAACTTGCGTACAGACGGGCTGGCGTGCGCCAGTTTGCCGCTGCTACCTACGCTGCTGGCGGCCACCGGGTTAGGGGTGGCTTGTGGCTGAATCACTTGCGGGACTTCAGCCACAGGGCGGGTAGGCTCAGGAATCGCTACTTTGGCTTCGTCGACAGTGACGGTCGCGACCACCGGGGTGGCGGTTGGTTGTGCGGCTACTTTTTCTGCTGGCGCGGCTTCACCAGCGGTATCCAGTGTCAGGATCAGTGCGCCTTGCTTGGTTTTATCACCCACTTTAATGTGGATTTCCTTGACCACGCCCGCCAGTGAGGAGGGGATGTCCATGGAGGCTTTGTCAGACTCCACGGTAATCAGTGAGTCTTCCTTGGCGACGGTGTCGCCGACGCTGACCAACACTTCAATGACGTCGACGCTGTCAAAGTTGCCGATATCCGGCACCAGTACTTCTTTGATAGACATATTTTGTATGTTCCTTATGTCGCGACGTTAGATCGTGGCCGGGTTGGCACGAGTAATGTCGATATTATATTTTTTAATCGCTTCAGTCGCTTTGGCCGCTGGCAGTTTGCCGTCGTCAGCCAGTGCTTTCAAGGCAGCCAGCACCACGTAGTAGCGGTCGACTTCAAAGAAGCTACGCAAGGCTTCACGTGAGTCTGAGCGGCCATAACCATCGGTACCCAGGGCGACAAAGCGGTTAGGCACATAGTTGTGAATCTGGTCAGCAAACGAGCGCATGTAGTCAGTGGAGGCAATGACCGGACCTTCGGCTTTGGCCAGGGCTTGAGCGACATAGCTCAGTTTCGGTTTGGCTTCAGGGTTCAGCAGGTTGTGACGCTCGGCATCAATGCCGTCGCGGCGCAACTCGGTAAAGCTGGTCACACTCCATACGTCGGCAGAGACGCCCCAATCTTTTTCCAGCAACTCGGCGGCGGCAATCACTTCACGCAGAATCACGCCGGAACCCATCAACTGCACTTTAGGACCTTTGGCTTTGGACTTGCTGAAGCTGTACATGCCTTTGAGGATGCCTTCGGCACTGCCTTCCGGCATCGCAGGGTGCGTGTAGTTTTCGTTCATCAGGGTGATGTAGTAATACACATCCTCCTGGTTTTGCACCATGCGGCGCATGCCTTCCTGAATGATCACGGCCAGCTCGTAAGCAAACGTTGGATCGTAAGACACGCAGTTTGGAATCGTGGCTGACATCAGGTGGCTATGGCCATCTTCGTGCTGTAAACCTTCACCGTTCAAGGTGGTACGACCGGCGGTGGCACCCAACAGGAAGCCACGCGCACGGCTATCGCCAGCGGCCCAGGCAAAGTCGCCAATGCGCTGGAAGCCGAACATGGAGTAGTAGATGTAGAACGGAATCATCTGCGTGCCGGTGACGCTGTAAGACGTCGCGGCTGCTAGCCAGCTGGCAAATGAACCAGCTTCGTTAATGCCTTCTTCCAGAATCTGGCCGCTTTGTGATTCTTTATAGAACATCACCTGGTCTGAATCTTGTGGCTCATACAGTTGGCCAACAGAAGAGTAAATACCCAATTGACGGAACATACCTTCCATACCGAAGGTACGCGCTTCGTCAGGCACGATAGGTACCACGTATTTACCGACTTGTTTGTCACGCACCAGGGTAGACAGGATACGCACGAATGCCATAGTGGTCGAGATTTCACGCTCACCCGTTGCCCCCAGCATATTTTCAAATGCAGAGAGTTCAGGCACGGTCAGTTCGTTGCCTTTGCGGCGGCGGCTAGGCACAAAACCACCCAACGCAGAACGGCGTTCCATCATGTACTTGATTTCCGGGCTGTCTTCAGCCGGACGGTAGTAAGACAGGTTTTCTACCTGTTCATCCGTCAATGGCAGGTCAAAGCGGTCACGGAAAGCCTTGAGTGACGCGATATCCATGCTCTTTTGCTGGTGGGTGGTGTTCTGGCCTTCACCCGCTTCGCCCATGCCGTAGCCTTTGACGGTTTTGGCCAAAATGACGGTCGGCTGACCTTTGTGGTTCACCGCAGATTGGTAAGCCGCAAACACTTTGTGCGGATCGTGACCACCACGGTTCAGGCGCCAGATATCAGCGTCGGACATCGCGGCCACCATTTCACGCAGCTCAGGATATTTGCCAAAGAAGTGCTCGCGTGTGTACGCGCCACCTTTTTGCTTGAAGTTCTGGTATTCGCCATCCACACATTCTTCCATGCGCTTGCGCAGGATGCCGTCTTTGTCCATGGCCAGCAGTGGATCCCAGTAAGAACCCCAGATCACCTTGATCGCGTTCCAGCCTGCACCGCGGAAGTTGGATTCGAGTTCCTGGATAATCTTGCCGTTGCCGCGCACCGGGCCATCCAGACGCTGCAAGTTACAGTTGATGACGAAAATCAGGTTGTCCAGGCCTTCACGTGCCGCCAGTGAGATTGCGCCTTGTGATTCTGGCTCGTCCATCTCGCCATCGCCGCAGAATACCCAGACCTTGCGGTCAGCCGTATCGGCAATGCCACGGTTGTGCAGGTATTTGAGGAAACGTGCCTGGTAGATACCAGCCAATGGGCCCAGGCCCATGGACACGGTTGGGAACTGCCAGAAATCTGGCATCAACCAAGGGTGTGGGTAGCTGGATAAGCCATTGCCGCCGGTTTCCTGGCGGAAGTTGTCCATTTGCTCTTCAGAGATACGGCCTTCGAGGAAAGCACGTGCGTACACGCCTGGGGAGGAGTGACCCTGGAAGTAAATACAGTCGCCGCCAAAGCTTTCATTGGCTGCGCGGAAAAAGTGGTTAAAGCCAACGTCATACAATGTTGCTGCTGACTGGAAGCTGGCAATATGGCCGCCAATGCCTGGTGATTTTTCGTTGGCGCGCAAGACGGTCATGATCGCGTTCCAGCGGATCAGGGCGCGTACACGGCGTTCCATCTCCGGGTCACCTTGCAGTTTGCCCTGCAAGTGAGTAGGGATGGTGTTAACGTAAGCGGTCGTTGCTTTATAAGGCAAATGGCCGCCGGAACGGCGGGCCTGATCAATCATTGCTTCCAGCAGGAAGTGGGCACGTTCTGGCCCTTCATTCTCAATGACGGCACTGAGGGCTTCTAGCCATTCTTGCGTTTCTTGTGCGTCTGTTTCATTGAGGTGTGCTTGCGAATGCGTTGCCATGCGTGAGGATTCTCCGAGTTTTAAGTCGCTATGCGTATAATCTAGCACTTTAGTATCTAGCACTTAGCCATGCCCAGCGCTGAGAGAGTGTTGATTACCAAGAAGGGATTCCGAAATTGGATACTGCTTTTATGGTATCACGTTGCTGAATGTTATTGATGAATCTCAGCAACCTAGCTATTAGCTGTAAGTGTCTCTTTTTTGGCGCTTTTGGTCAAGTTTTGCATGTGTTGGACTTGCTTGATTACAGGCGTGTCCATAGACATTTGCTACGTTTATTTAATGTTTTATATAAGAGTGTTTTATAACAATATGCGCATAGAGTGGTCCCAAACTTCCGAAGTGAATTCAAGCTTATTGTCAGGGTACGCCAGGCATATTCTGGTCGTGTTTGAAGAAAAATTACTGTCCTCAGTGCCGTTTACTGATGGCTTGGCAAGCCGGTTGCAACGCGCTGGCATGACTGTGGCAGATTTAAAAGACAAGCCACTGACACTAGAATTGGCAGACGGTGCATTGGTTAGCCTGTGCCAGTTAGACGCAACGGCACCTACATTTACCTTGGCCACGGCACTGCGTGCGGCAGTCAAACCACTCTTGGCCGAGCATCCGGAACGGATTGCACTGGCAGTGATTGCCAAGAAACAGGCATCCCTGTTTGCCAGCCTGGCTGCCTATGTCACGCTGGTGAATGCGCAGGCACTGCCAGTGTTAAAGCAGAAAACATCCAGTCCAAAATTGCGTGACATCGGTGTGTTTGGCGTTGCGCATATTGACTGGAAAGAAGAAGTGACTGCGCTGGTTGCGGGCAACACGGTATGTCGCGCATTGACCATGACGCCGCCCAATATGTTGACGCCCGCGCTTTACCGGCAATGTTTGCAAACCATGGCCAGTGAAAAAGGCTGGCAATATGCTGAATGGGACACCGATGCGCTCAGGCAATTGGGTGCGGGTGCCTTTGTGGCTGTCGCGCAAGGCTCTGAGCCGCAAGACGCCGCCATCGTTCAATTGTCTTACCGTCATCCGCAAGCCGAAAAAACACTGGCATTGGTGGGCAAAGGTATTTGTTTTGATACCGGTGGCCATAATTTAAAGTCAGCCAAATATATGCAGGGCATGCACCAGGATATGAACGGCAGCGCGGTGGCGGTCGGGGTGTTACAGGCTATCAGTGCGCAGCAGTTGCCAATCAATGTCGATTGCTGGCTGGCCCTGGCGCAAAACCATATTGGCCCCAATGCTTATAAACAAAATGATGTGATTACTGCGCTCAATGGCATGACGATTGAAATCGTGCACACCGACGCCGAAGGTCGTATGGTGCTGGCGGATACCTTAACGCTGGCCAGCCGCGGCAAACCCGATGTGATGATTGATTATGCAACGCTGACAGGTAGCATGCAAACCGCGTTGGGCTCACGCATGAGCGGCATTGTGGCTAATCAGGCTGCCTTGGCACAGCAAATGGTAGAGGCGGGCGCAGCCAGTGGTGAGCGCGTGGTGGCTTTCCCGTATGCTGCGGATTACGACAGCGCACTGGATAGTGAGATTGCTGATATTAAGCAGTGCACCATGGATAGCGATGCCGACCATATGCTGGCGGCGCGATTTTTAGGCAAGTTTATTGAGGGCGATGTGGATTGGTGCCATATTGATCTGTCTTCTTACAGCCATAAAGATGGCCTGGGCGCCGTGGCCAGCGAGGTGAACGGCTTTGGTGTCGCGCTCACCTTGCAATGGTTACAGGCTTTTATGGCAAGCAAAGGGCGTTAACCGCAGGCGCCGCAGCGTGCCAGCCATTCACGGCCCTTGAGCATCAGGTGCCAGTAAAGCGGTGGTAACACATATTTTTTGAGCAGCCATGCAGTGCGGCGCGGCTTGGTCGAGTCCCACGGGAAGGTCGGCACGATTTTTCCGCCATAGCCAAATTCGGCCAGGATGATTTTGCCTTTTTCTACCGTCAGTGGGCAGGAGCCGTAGCCGTCATAACGCGAAGGCAGGGCTTGCCCGGCACGGGCTGCCAGCAGGTTTTCGGCAGCGATCACTACTTGCTTGCGTGCGGCGGCGGCTGTTTTAGCATTCGGCGTGTTGGTGCAATCGCCAACACCAAAAATCTCCGGATAGCGCATATGTTGCAGGCTGTGCTGGTCAACCTCTACCCAGCCATCGGCATTGGCTAGTGGGCTTTGTTTGATGAAGTCTGGCGCAATTTGTGGTGGCACGACATGCAGTAAATCAAAGGTTTCGCTAACCCGACTCACATTGCCTTCGGCATCCTTGATATTAAACCAGGCGGTTTTGCCCGGGCCATCGACCTCGACCAGCGTGCTGTTCAAATGCAAGTCCACCTGGTAGCGACGGATATACTGCATTAAAGGCTCTATATATTCTTTGACGCCAAACAGCGTCGGCGTCGCGCTGTAGAACGAGGCTTTAATATTGCCCAAGCGACCTTTACCCAGCCATTCGGCACAGGATAAATACAGGGCTTTTTGTGGCGCGCCTGCACATTTAATTGGCATTGGTGGTTGGGTAAACAAGGCTTTGCCTGATTGCAATTGTTGCACCAGTTGCCAGGTGTAAGGCGCCAGGTCAAAGCGATAATTAGAGGTCACACCATGTTTGCCCAGTGTCTCTGGCAAGCCTTTAATGCCTGCCCAGTTGAGCGTCAAGCCAGCCGCAACCACTAATTGCGCATATTGAATCGTGCCTAGTTTATCGGTAATGACCTGTTTTTGTTCTGGTTCGAACTTGGTTGCTGAGGCTTGCAACCAGGTGATGCCTGCGGGAATGCAGTCAGCCATGGCGCGCACTGTTTTTTGAGCCTCAAACTCACCGGCACCGACTAGTGTCCAGGCAGGCTGGTAAAAGTGCTGGTCAGACGGTTCTATGATGGCAATGTTGAGTGCTGGGGCGCGTTTTTTCAGGCTAGCAGCGATGGCGCAGCCAGCGGCAC
Source organism: Methylophilus sp. 14 (assembly GCF_015354345.1). GTDB lineage: Bacteria > Pseudomonadota > Gammaproteobacteria > Burkholderiales > Methylophilaceae > Methylophilus. The sequence goes on from NZ_JADKYS010000006.1 coordinate 21,871, forward strand.
CGCCGCCTACAATGACAATGTCAAATTTGGATGTACTCATGGGATTGATTGATCTTGCTTTCTGCGTTGTTGTTATTTAATCGTTAAACCAGTTTTTGACTTTATTAATCAAGCCATCTTGTGCCGCGGGCTGGCTGCAACAGGCGGGTTTGCTTGCTGCTGGCGCCTGTGAGGCCAGTTGATACACTTGATTGGCGCGGTTGCCTGTGCGGCAAAACCCGAGTACCGGGCCTGGATGTGCGCTTAATAAGGCCTGTAATTGTTGCGCGTGAGCGGGTTGGATCTGGTTAGGCAGCACCGGGATATGTGCGTAAGCCATGCCCAGCGCCGCTGCTTTTGCAGCGAGGGTGGCGTTAGTGGGTTGCGACTCGCCGCCTTCGCCATCGGGCCTGAAATTCACCACCAGCGTGATGCCTTGTGCGGCCAGTGTGTCCAAATCAGATGCAGTTAACTGGTCGCTGATACTGTAGCGTTGATCTATTGTTTTAATATCCATATATTTTAATGTCCATGCGTTTTCAAATCTTAGGTTTAAAGTGCCTATGCGCTTTTGAGTTGTGCGGTCTCTGTCTTTTGGGAAAACGCCTGCTTTTGGCAAAATTCGCGATGTAGCACCTGAATCACCGCCAGGGCTGCTGGGCTGCCTATGCTGTAAAACACATTTTTGCCTTCACGCCGCGTGCTGACCAGTTGCGCCTCGCGTAATACGGTTAATTGTTGCGACAGGCTGGGTTGCCTCAAATTCAGCCTGGTTTCCAGCTCGCTGACCGACTTCTCGCCCTGTGATAATTGACATAGCAGCATCAACCGATCAGTGTTCGCCATTGCTTTCATCAACTGGCTGGCCTGATCGGCTGAGGCTCTTAACTGGTCAAAAAGATCCACCGCAATATCCGACGTTTGCATAATACCCCTTGAATTATCATTTATTTTTTATACTATTTATACGTTGAAATTCAATCATAAACCTGTTGTCACAGATTGTGTACGCTTTAACACAGTTGTGGTTGCTAGTGAACATGATTTGAAATCAATCTATGGTAAAGTTTGTCGCACAAATTAAAAGTGAGAGGCCATTGTGGTGGCCCTCACCGTTACAAAAAACACTGGCACAATAAAAACACTGGGGATTATCGGGATGATGCAATCACTTTCATGGATCAGCTTGTTTCCGGAACTGGAAGCACTGGACGACACGGCTAAAAAACTGCTCACGCAATATGCACGCATTGTGGAGGCGCCGATTGGCACTATCGGTTATCGCGAAGGCGATCACTGTGGTGGCTATGTGCTGCGACTCAAAGGCCGTTCGCGCGTGTATAAAATGTCTGCCAGCGGTCGCGAAATCGTGTTGTACCGCGTGGGCGCCGGTGAAACCTGTGTGATTACCACCACGTGCTTGCTAGGCAATAGCCAATATCCGGCCTCGACCATTGTCGAAGAGGAAATCCAGGATGTGATTGTGCCTGACACCACCTTTCACAAGCTGATGATTGATTCGCCGGTGTTCCGGCAATATGTGATGCAAAACTATGGTGCCCTGATCAGTGATTTGATCGTGTTGCTGGATGAAGTGGCTTTTCAAACGCTGGATGCGCGCTTAGCCAAGTGGTTGCTCGATATGGGTAACAACACCATTCAACGCACGCACCAGCAAATTGCCGATGAGTTGGGTACCGCGCGTGAGGTGATCAGCCGCCAGTTGAAACGCCTGGAGCAAAAAGGCTGGTTGACCATGGGGCGCGGCGTCATCGAAATCCAGCAGCGCGGTGAATTACTCAAACTGGCTAACAGCGGCCAGTAAGCTTCGTATCTGGCCGGATACAAAATTCTCCCGGCTTCGATACATCCTCGCGTCATCTCTCATGATTGAATGCACGTTAACAAGATAACTGCAGTGAGCAGTGTGCTTCAAGAGAGGAAAACGAGCATGCGTAAATTAATCTTATCCAGTATGGTGATGATGGCGGCGAGCCAGGCAGCGTTTGCCGATGCAGAATATATTGACCGGGCCAGAGTGCTGACGGTCGCACCGCAAGTGCAGCAAATCAACCAGCCACGCCAGGAATGCCATACCGAATATGTGCGTGAAAGTGTGTATGAGTCTAATCGCTCTAATACGGGGGCAATTGTCGGTGGGGTGGCCGGTGGATTATTGGGCAGCACCATCGGTCGCGGTAACGGCCGTATCGCCGCCGCCGCGGTCGGTGCCGGTGTCGGCGCGATTGTGGGTGACCGTGTCGGCAACCAGAATAGCTATGGTAACGAACGCATTGTCACGCGCCCGGTTGAGCAATGTGTGATGGTAGACCAATGGCAAACCGTGACTACCGGCTATGTAGTGAATTACGAATATCAGGGCCGTCAATATTCGACCATGATGGACCGGGACCCGGGCCCGGTGCTGGATGTGGCCGTGTCAGTCAGACCGAATGTGGTGCAGATTCAACCGATGCCAGTGCCAGGATACCGTCCGGCGGCGATGCGAGGCCGTGGGCCGCATCAGCATCGTCAATATTGGTAATGAGGTGTGATGAATAAGCGCGATGCCAGTGAATGGCATCGCGTTTTTTATGCTTTAAGCAGCACGATCACTGCGCCGCTGCCGCCATCCGTGGCGCGTGCCTGCGCATAGGCAATCACTTCGTCTTTTTGCATCAGCCAGTTACGTAATTTGTGTTTGAGTACCGGCTCTTTATTGCGTGAGCCCAGGCCTTTACCATGCACAATCCGCACACAACGCAAGCCGCGCTTTTTGCAATCAGCAATAAATTCTGAGACATATAACCTGGCTTCGTCACTAATCAGGCCATGCAGGTCTATATGCGCTTGTACCACCCAATGGCCACGGCGCAGCTTGCTCAACACCATGGGCGATTGGCCTTCACGCAAATAAAGTAATTCTTCGCCGCTTTCGAGCTCGTGGGCTGGAATGTAATGATCGCTGAGTGAGTCGACCAGCGCCTGCTGTTCGTCCCTGATCAATTGCCGTGGGATAGGCTTGGGTTTTTTAGGGGCGTGAGAAATACGGTTGGTTTTCACCGGGCGCGCGCCTTTCACTGCTTCGTGAAACAGTGAAACATCATCTTCCTCTTTGTCCGGTAACTCGTTTGACATGCTGTAATTTTAAAATAAAAAAGCGCACCGGGGTGCGCTTCTTCATGTCTTACCTCGGATTTACTCCAGGCTGGTCAAATAACGCTCGGCATCTAATGCCGCCATACAACCCGTGCCAGCGCTGGTCACGGCCTGGCGGTAGATATGGTCTTGCACGTCCCCGGCGGCAAATACACCTGGGATATTAGTCGCAGTAAAGTTACCCTGACGGCCGGTGTGCGTCACAATATAGCCGCCTTCCATTTCCAGTTGGCCTTCAAAAATCTGCGTATTCGGCTGGTGGCCAATGGCAATAAACACACCTTTAAGCGCAATATCTTTAGTGGTACCAGCGTTGACATCTTTGAGACGCATGCCGGTCACACCGGTATTGTCACCCAAGACTTCATCCAGCGTTTGGAACGTTTCCAGAACGATTTTGCCTTCTTTGACGCGGTCCATCAGTTTGTCGACCAGGATGGCTTCGGCCTTGAATTTGTCGCGGCGGTGTACCAAAGTGACCTTGCTGGCAATATTGGCCAGGTACAGCGCTTCTTCCACAGCCGTATTACCGCCGCCAATCACGGCAACTTCCTGGTTGCGATAGAAGAAGCCATCGCACGTGGCACAGGCAGACACACCTTTACCAGCAAAGGCTTCTTCACTTGGTAGGCCTAAATATTTAGCAGAAGCACCGGTAGCGATAATGAGCGCGTCACAGGTATATTCACCGTTATCCCCCACTAAACGAATTGGTTTTTCTTTGAGATGCGTGGTGTGGATATGATCAAAAATCATCTCGGTATTAAAACGCTCGGCATGCTGTTGAAAGCGCGCCATCAGTTCTGGACCCATCACGCCATTGGCATCGGCTGGCCAGTTATCCACCTCGGTGGTAGTCATCAGCTGGCCACCTTGGGCCAGGCCGGTAATGAGCACCGGGTTGAGGTTAGCACGGGCAGCATAAACCGCTGCGGTATAACCAGCAGGGCCTGAGCCAAGAATCATTAAACGGGCATGTTTTGTTGCCATGATGAGATTTCCAGTATTTGGTGAGTTATTTTTATATAGATGGGGATGGGCACGCTGTTTTAAATGCCCATCCGGTAGAAAAATGCTGCAGGAATTACTCTAACAAGCTGCGCAGCATCCAGGCTGTTTTCTCGTGCAGTTGCAAACGTTGGGTCAGCAAGTCTGAAGTGGCTTCGTCAGAGGCTTTTTCCGCCGCGGGGAACACGCTGCGTGCCGTACGGCAGACCGCTTCATGGCCAGCCACCAGTTCACGGATCATGTCATTTGCCTTGGGCACATCCACAGTTTCATCAATCGAGGTCAATTTGGAGAACTGGGCGTAAGTGCCTGGGGCATACACACCCAGTGAGCGGATACGCTCGGCCACCAAGTCTACGGCTAGTGCCAGCTCGGTATACTGGGTTTCAAACATCAGATGCAAGGTGTTGAACATGGGCCCGGTCACGTTCCAGTGAAAGTAGTGCGTTTTCAGATACAGGGTATAAGTATCTGCCAGCAATTTTGATAAGCCGTCTGCAATCTGCTGACGGTCTTCGTTATTGATACCAATGTCCATACAGGGCTCCTTATTGTCGTTGAATGTATTTTAAAAGCTAGAGTGGCTGTGTGCAATTTGATTTTGTTATAATCATTTAAGTTCACTCTTGCAGAGAAAGAGACAACATATTGTTTTTTAATAAGAAAAAAGTTGCTAACGTCCGTCTGGAAAAAGTTTCGACGGAGAAACAGCTACGTGATGCCAAGTTGCTGCGTGAGGTGTCGTGGATTGCGCTGGCAGCACTCGGCGTGTTTCTGGCTGTGATTTTAGCGACTTATTCGCATGAAGATCCAGGCTGGACGCATGCGATCGGCGAAAATGACACCATCCATAATGCCGGTGGTTCAGTCGGTGCCTGGGTGTCGGATATTTTCCTCTCCTTGTTTGGTTTTTCATCCTGGTGGTTTGTGGTGCTGGCTTTTTATATGGTCTGGCTCATGTACCAGCGTTTGCACCTGGACCCGGTTGAGAAGCATGACTGGTGGCTGAATGGCGTCGGCTTTGCCCTGATGCTGCTGGCATCAGCGGCGCTTGAGTCTGGGCACCTGGTCAGTTTTCCGGCCGATTTTCCACTCAAACAAGGCGGTGTGATCGGCAGTGGCATTGATCATTTATTGCGCAATATGTTTGGCTTTGCTGGCTCCACCATGCTACTGCTGGTGTTATTTGCGACGGCATTTAGCTTGTTTACCGGCTGGTCACTCATCACCATGAGCGAGCAGTTAGGGGAGTGGGTGATCCAGTTTTATCAATGGAGCCAGCTCAAGTACCAGGATTGGCAAGACCGTAAAGTGGGCCGCCAGGTACTGCAGGCACGTGAAGAGTTTGTCGAGGCCGAGCGCAAGCGCATTGAAGACCGCAAGCCAGTCGAAATTACCGTGCCGGAAGTGGTCATTGAGCCTAGTGAGCGTGTTGTCAAAGAGAAGCAGGCGGTGTTATTTGCCGCCATTGAGCAAGAAGGCCTGCCGCCTTTGCATTTACTGGATGTGCCTAACCAGTCGGTTGAGTTGCAATCAGCCGAAACCCTGGATTTCACCTCACGCCTGATCGAGCGCAAGCTGATGGACTTTGGCATTGAAGTCAAAGTTGTCACCGCGCAGCCCGGGCCGGTGATTACACGTTATGAGCTGGACCCTGCACCGGGTGTCAAAGGTAGCCAGATCACCAACCTGGCCAAAGATCTGGCGCGTGCCTTGTCTGTGATCAGTGTGCGTGTGGTGGAAACCATTCCAGGCAAGAGTTTTATGGGCCTGGAAATCCCCAACCCCAAGCGCCAGATTGTCTCCCTGTCTGAAATCATGGGTAGCCAGGCCTATGCCGATTTGAATTCCCCGTTGGCCATTGCCATGGGTAAAGATATTGCCGGTAAGCCCATTGTGGCGGACCTGGCGAAAATGCCACACGTGCTGGTTGCCGGTACCACCGGTTCTGGTAAATCTGTGGCCATTAACGCGCTGATTTTGAGTTTGTTGTATAAGTCCGAAGCCAGCCGCGTGCGCATGATCCTGATTGACCCGAAAATGCTGGAACTGTCTGTGTACGAAGGCATCCCGCATTTGCTGGCGCCTGTGGTCACCGATATGCGCCAGGCGGCTAACGCCTTGAACTGGTGTGTGGCCGAGATGGAACGTCGCTACAAATTGATGTCTACGCTCGGCGTGCGTAACCTGGCAGGCTATAACCAGAAAATCCAGGAAGCGAAGAAGCAGGGCGTGTCGATTCCACATCCGTTTAGCTTAACGCCGGATGAGCCAGAGCCATTGGAAGAAATGCCATTGATCGTGGTGATGATTGACGAATTGGCTGACTTGATGATGGTGGTGGGCAAAAAGGTCGAAGAGCTCATTGCACGCCTGGCGCAAAAAGCGCGTGCGTCCGGTATCCATCTTGTGCTTGCCACGCAACGCCCTTCGGTGGATGTGATTACCGGCCTGATTAAAGCTAACGTGCCAACGCGTGTCGCGTTCCAGGTATCAAGCAAAATTGACTCACGCACGATTCTGGACCAGATGGGCGCAGAAACCTTGCTCGGGCAGGGTGATATGTTGTATCTGCCGCCAGGTAGCGGTTACCCGCAGCGTATCCACGGTGCGTTTGTCAGCGATGGCGAAGTGCATAATGTGGTTAACTTCCTCAAGGCGCAGGGCGAACCAAACTACATCGAAGGCATTCTCACCAATGAGACCGAGGGCGGCGATCTGGATGCCTTGCCTGGTGGCAGTGATGCTGGTGGTGAGAAAGACCCGCTGTATGATGAGGCCGTGGCGATTGTGTTAAAAACACGTCGCGCGTCGATTTCATCGGTGCAACGCCAACTGCGCATCGGTTATAACCGCGCAGCCAGGTTAATTGAGGATATGGAACGTGCCGGACTGGTCTCTGCCATGCAAAGCAATGGCAACCGCGAGGTATTAGTGAAGGCCGGAGGAGACCATGAATAAAGGATTCACCAGAACATTGTTGGCATTGTGCAGTTGGAGTGTGATGACCGCTGCCCTGGCCGATGGTGTGGACGATTTGAAGCAGTTTTATCAAAGCACACAGGCCATGCGTGCCAATTTCAAGCAAACCGTGTTTGACCAGAAAGGGCGCAAGCTGCAAGAGGTCAACGGCACCATGTTGTTACAGCGGCCTAATAAATTCCGCTGGGATTACCAGAAACCGTATGAGCAGCAGATCATCAGTGATGGCCGCCAGGTATTTCTGTTTGATATCGACTTGCAACAAGTGACCGTACGAACGGTAGATAAAGTGTTGGGCACCAGCCCTGCCGCATTGCTGGCGGGTGGGCCCAATGTCGAAGAAAGTTTTCGCCTGACCCGGTTGCTGGATTTTGAAGGCATGCAGCGCGTACAAGCCAAGCCCAAGCAAAAAGACAGCGGCTTCCAGGTGGTGATTATTTCGTTTGACCACAGCAAACTGGCCGAAATGCGCCTGGTAGATGCGTTTGGTCAAAGCACGCATATTGTGTTTTCCAATGTTGAGGTGAATCCCAGCCTCAACACCAATCAGTTCTTGTTCTCGATTCCTAAAGGGGTGGATGTCGTTGGCGAATAATCGCTTGCGCATCAACAGCAACCATGTCCTCCCTGTTTGAACCACAAACCCCTTCTTCCGTGCCACTGGCTGAGCAATTACGGCCTAAAACGTTGGATGAAGTGGTTGGCCAAACCCATTTGCTGGGCGAAAGCAAACCACTGCGCCGCGCCTTCGAGTCCGGCAAACTGCCCTCCATGATTCTGTGGGGGCCGCCGGGCGTGGGTAAAACCACCTTGGCTCGCCTGATTGCACAAACCGCCGATGCCGAGTTTGTGCCCTTATCCGCCGTGCTGTCTGGCATTAAAGATATCCGTGAAGCGGTTGAGCGCGCGGAAATGACCTTGCAGCAAACTGGCCGCAATACCATTTTGTTTGTCGATGAAGTGCACCGCTTTAACAAAGGCCAGCAGGATGCTTTTCTGCCGTTTGTGGAAAGCGGGCTGATTACCTTTATTGGCGCCACGACTGAAAACCCTTCTTTTGAAGTGAATAGCGCCTTGCTGAGTCGCGCCCAGGTATTTGTGCTCAATGCCCTGACGGAAGCAGAATTGGCTGAGCTGCTAGCGCGCGCGCGGCTTAAAGTGGCGCCTGAGGTGCAATTGACCGAATCTGTCACCGAACAGGTGCTGGCCTACGCTGATGGCGATGCCAGACGCTTGCTCAACTTTGCCGAAGGCTTATTTAACGGAGCAGTGGCTGCCAAGGTCAGTGAGATTGACGAATCCTTTTTGCAGTCGACCATGGCCAGCAAAATGCGCCGTTTCGACAAAGGTGGCGAAGCTTTTTACGACCAGATTTCTGCTTTGCATAAATCTGTGCGTGGCTCTAACCCTGATGCAGCGTTATATTGGCTCATGCGCATGCTGGATGGCGGCGCAGACCCGCTATATCTTGCGCGCAGAATTATCCGCATGGCCTGGGAAGATATTGGTTTAGCTGATCCGCGAGCGATGCAGATTGCCAACGATGCCGCACTCACGTTTGAGCGTCTGGGCAGCCCGGAGGGCGAATTGGCGCTGGCGCAAGCGGTGATTTACTTGGCCGTGGCCGCAAAAAGTAATGCTGGCTATATGGCCTACAATCAAGCCAAAGCCTTTGTCGCACAAGACAAATCACGCGCCGTGCCGCTACATCTCAGAAACGCGCCAACCAAACTGATGAAAGCGCTCGATTACGGTAAAGAGTACCGCTATGCGCATAATGAGCCTGGCGCTTACGCGGCGGGCGAACAGTATTTTCCAGATGATTTAGAACCACAACCGTTTTACCAACCCACGCCACGCGGATTGGAAGGTAAAATAGGCGAAAAACTAAAACATCTGAAAGAACTGGATAAACAGGCAAAAAAATAGTTTAGCCACAGAGGGCACAGAGCTCACAGAGAAAACCAATATGGATGATTTGACAGGTCAGATTATCGGAGCGGCGATTGAGGTGCATCGTGAGCTTGGCCTAGGTTTGCTGGAGTGTGTTTATGAGGCTGCCCTTTGTCATGAACTTGGTTTGCGTGGCATTGCTTATCAGCGTCAGGTTGCAGTAGATATATCGTATAAAGGTGTCGTCATACAAGGGCAGCGCCTTGATTTACTGGTGCATGGCGAAGTGATTGTAGAGTTAAAAGCGCAATTGAAACTGCCAGAGTTTGCACAGGCACAATTGATTTCATATTTAAAATCAACAGGTTTGAAGCGTGGCCTGTTGATTAATTTTGCAGAGCCTAAATTGGTCAATGGAGTAAAACGGTTTTCTCTGTGAACTCCGTGGCCTCTGTGGCTAAAATAAAGAAAGAACCCATGTTAGATATACAACAACTGAGAAATGATTTGGACAATGTTGTCGCTCGTCTGGCAGCACGTAAGTTCGTGTTCCCTGCCGAAGAGTTCAAGGCGCTGGAAGCGCAGCGTAAAACCATCCAGACCAATACCGAAAACCTGCAAGCCAAACGTAATGCAGCGTCCAAACAAATTGGCATTGCTAAGTCTAAAGGCGAAGATGCCAGCGCGATTTTGGCTGAAGTTGCTGGCTTGGGAGATGAGCTAAAAGCAGCAGAGTCGCAGTTGGCTGAGATTCAGGCCAACATGCAAGCGTTGATGCTGAATGTCCCTAACTTGCCGCACGAGAGCGTGCCCGTTGGTCAGGATGAAAGCCAAAACGTGGAAGCACGCCGTTGGGGCACGCCACGCAGCTTTGATTTTGAGGTCAAAGATCATGCCGATGTGGGTGCGCCATTGGGCCTGGATTTTGACACCGGCGCCAAACTCTCAGGCGCCCGTTTTACCCTGATGAAAGGGCAAATTGCCAAACTGCACCGCGCGATTGCGCAGTTTATGCTCGATACGCAAACTGACAAGCATGGCTATACCGAGTGCTACACGCCGTATATGGTTAACCGCGAAACCCTGGTGGGTACCGGTCAATTACCCAAGTTTGAAGAAGACTTGTTCGTCACCGCGCACAACGACAGCAAGCTCTACCTGATTCCAACTTCTGAGGTGACACTGACCAACACCGTGCGTGACGAAATTGTGGCTGCGGACAGCTTGCCGATTAAATTGACTGCCCATACGCCGTGCTTCCGTTCAGAGGCAGGTTCTTATGGCCGTGATACCAAAGGCATGATCCGCCAGCACCAGTTTGATAAAGTCGAAATGGTGCAGATTGTGCACCCTGAGACCAGCTATCAAGCGCTGGAAGAAATGGTTAGCCATGCCGAAGCGATTCTGCAAGCACTGGAACTGCCGTATCGCGTGGTGTCATTGTGTACCGGCGACATGGGCTTTGGCGCAGCGAAAACCTACGACCTCGAAGTCTGGTTGCCCGCGCAAAATACCTACCGTGAAATTTCTTCGGTGTCTAACTGCGAAGCCTTTCAGGCGCGTCGTTTGCAAGCGCGTTTCCGCAACGCCAACGGCAAACCTGAGTTATTGCATACCTTAAATGGTTCTGGCCTGGCGGTAGGCCGTACGCTGGTGGCGGTGTTGGAGAACAACCAGAATGCCGATGGCAGCGTGACGATTCCTAAGGTGTTACAGTCTTATATGGGCGGCAAAACGGCACTGACTGTGTAATCGATTCGTCACAGTGGTCATTAAGATGCCTTGGCTAACAACCAAGGCATTTTTGTTTCTGCTGTACATGTTTGCTCAATCAATGTCAGATATGAAATTCTAAGAAAAAACTTATCTAATCCTCTGATTCTTAATGACTAAATCTAATTTACAACCTTGTGTATTTTCAGTAAGTAGCGAAACGGTATAACACCCAAGCAATCAGATTGGTGACAATCGCCTTGATAGATTTTCACGATAGTGAGTTAATTAAAGCTTATGGCGTGACGCCCAAAGGAGAAAAAATTGCTAAATGACACAAGAAGAATGGGTGCCACTGCGAGACGAGAGCTTAGATTATTTTTATTTATGCTCATCTCGCTATTAATTGTGAGGGAGAACGTTGCGCTTTCTGAACCGGTTTCACAAGGGATTGAGGAAAAATCATGGAACGAACGTAGCTGGGAGGAAAGGGTTTATAAGTCTAAATATGAAGATCGCTATACCTTTAAGCATGGTAAACCTTATACCCTTGACCCTTGGACTTGGGGCTACACTAAAGAGTTTGCAGATCGTTTCCGTATGCCTGAGAAATGGATCGAACCCGAGCTTAAGGGCGCTCTTGCCGTTGCTTGGAGAATGACAACTCTGGGCAATACCCTATGTGGTCTAGGAGGAAAAGAAGATAGCTGTAAGAAGCCTCTCAATTGTCAGTTAGATGTTTATTACGATAACAAGATAAATATTCCTTGGATTCGTCCTGAGGTAGTTAGAGATAATAGGGTCCCCGATTTAAGTTCCAATATGTATTTAGAAATCCCTCCTGCCAAATGGCCTCCTGAAGTCCAAGCTAGTCCAACTGGAGGGGGATTCCAATTCGGCAAGTTTAACCAGGGAGTGTCGTTGGTTGTAAATTTTGATCGAGAGTTTCAACCTGGAATAGGCTTTATTAGTTGGATGTTTAATGGGGTTTGTCCACCTGAAAATTTAGGGGCAGAGAGAGTCATCACAATATTTACGGATCCAGAAGATGCGCAAAAATATAGCCGCGGAGAAATCGCAAAGAAGGACGTGCGGATATTGCATACAATTGAATTTCCTGAGGGATTTATAAAGCGTGCGAGAGACGTGTATGAGATTCAAAACCAACTAAACAATGAGTTCTTAGACAAACTTATTCAGGAATCTCTAAAAAGCCGTAAGTGACTACTAAGTTCAAGAAAGCTCGCGTAGGGCGTACCCGTTTACGGTACGCCGAATGACAACAATCTCACACTAATCGACAAGTCTATGGATTACCGACGACGCGCATGGCATATCCCCCAAGTTAGGGTGGTGAAATGGAACGAGGCAGAATGATGAAGATTGATGCTATGTTTGAGTCAAACATACGGCGTACCACAAGCGGGTACGCCCAACGCGGGATGCGGCCTAAATAGGGCCAGTGATGTCTGATGTAGTGAAGGTGTGGACTGTTTACGACATTTGTATTCATCGAGCCATTTATAGATATTTTTCTATTGAGATAAGTAACACCTTAATTTAAAGGAGCCTAAAAATGTTAAGTAGAAACCAAGGGCAATGGTTTGCGGATAATTATCAGAAAGTACGTGTTTTCTGCTTTATTGCTCTCGCCATAGTGTTCGCTATTTACGTGATGTTAGTTATTCAAACAGGAATTGAAAAAGGAAAGGCATGGATTCCATATGCCCCTAAAGTATCAGTTCGTGAAAAGTTTAACTGTGATGCAAGAATAACCGATTACAGAGTTAATCATCCCGTCGAATCTATGCCTAAAGTTAATCAGGCAAACGGTTGGCTGTTGGAACGTTACTACACGCTTGCGTTTGATGCGGATTGGTCACTTAGAGTTTTTCCTGAGTGTTTGGGTGCCACGCTAGCAGATCTTAAAGACAATCCAAACCCTGTTGTCATCTATATATATGACACTCAAACTCGACAGTCTATCTACAAAATTACAAGATGATAATTAATTAGGTAAGATTAAATTTGGTTTTAAGATGCCTTGGCTAACAACCAAGGCATTTTTATGTCTGCAATCTTGTATGGGTCTACACCAGGGTCGTAGGTCGGGAAGTATTTTTGCATGATCTGGTAGTAGCTGCGCACCAGTTCGGTATAAATCACCGGCGCGCCACAGCTACAGTAGCCGTGCTTGGCATTCACATAATAAGCAGGGTCATTGAGGAGTTGATAGCCGCGTTTGACGTCTGCCCAGCTATCGGGGTTCAAGCCCAGTTTTTGCGCGATGATGCGCGCATCTTCGAGGTGGCCGACGCCATTGTTGTAGGCGGCCAGGGTCATAAAGGTGCGGTCTGGTTCTGGGATGCGCGAAGGGATGCGGTCTTTCATCCAGAGCAAAAATTTGGCGCCCGCCATCACGCTTTGTTTGGGGTCTAGCCGGTCGGTGACGTTCATCATGTTGGAGGTTTGTTCTGTGAGCATCATCAGGCCGCGCACATTGGTGGGTGAGGTGCTGTAGTTGTCCCAGTGGGATTCCTGGTAGCTCAGTGCCGCCAGCAGGCGCCAGTCGATGTCGGTGATTTCCTGAGCGCCTTTAAATAGACGCACATATTTGGGCAGTAGCGTCTGTGACTTGCTTAAAAAGGTGGTGACATCGACGGGTTTCAGGCGTTTGGTGTGGCCATGATAACGGTCTAATAAATTACGTAAAGTACCGTCTTTTTCGATTTTTCTAAAAAAGGCCTGCACTTGCTTAAGCCGTTCTTCGCCATGCAGTTTGTTGAGCGCCCAGCCAATTTTATCGGCCTGGCCCAGCATCATGCCTGCATCCAGTTGTGGGTAGTTGTATTGCATGATGGCGACCAGGTGATTGTCTGCCACGGTAAAGTCGATTTCGTTGCGTGCGACGGCTTCAATCAGTTGTTCTGAGCTGAGTTTGTCAGTTTCTTTCCAGGTCAGCGTGGGGGATTTTGATTGTAATTCGCGCATGCGATCGACAAAGCTGGTGCTTTTGGGCAGCACAATGCGTTTTTGGAACATGGCTTCTGCATTGTTGGGCTCGCTGTTTTTATCGCGGTTATACACCACCATGGCTTGCACCTGGTTAAATGCCGGGCCAAATAGCACCTGGCGTTTGCGCGCGGGGGTGATGCTGATGTCTGCCGCGGCAATGTCGGCGTCGCCTCTGAGCAGGGTGGGGAACACTTTGTCAAAACTATCGACGACGATGAATTCCAGCCGGTATGGCGCCCCCAGGAATTCGACAAAACGTTTGGCCAGGTCGTACTCCAGTCCGGCATAGTTGTTCTGGCTGTCGATAAAATACGTGCTGGGGCTGTTGATGGTAACGAAGCGGATGGTGTAGGGGTCTGGTTTGGGTTTGCTACGCGCCAGGTGTTTCTGGTTGCTGTTGTCGCTACATGCCAGCAGCGCAGCACACAAGGCGACCAGCATGATCTTTAGCCATGTCGTCTGCCTCGCCTTGCCTGAAAAAAACCGCATAAAACTTGGGACTGCCGCTTAAGCGCGTGTCTCAACCTTACCTTGGTCTGCAATGAGGATGGTGGTGGCCAGTTTGGCAAAAATGCCGTGTTCCACGACACCAGGGATGTTGTTAATCAAGGCATTCAGGGCATCGGCATCCAGGCTGGCATCAAAGCGCATATCCAGCACCAAACTGCCGTGGCTAGTGATGGACAAGCCATCTTTGGCGACATTTTGGCGCAATTCACCTACGCCACCAATCGCTTCCAGACTACGCTTGGCGGCTTGCCAGGCAAATGGCATCACTTCAATCGGGATGGCGAAATTTTCACCAATACGGCTGACCAGTTTGCTTTTATCGGCAACCACGATGAATTGTTTGGCGGCTTTGGCCAGCAGTTTTTCCATTACCAAGTCGTAGCCACGGCCTTTGAGCAAAGCATTGTCTGGCGTGATTTCGTCTGCACCATCCACATACAGGTCAATCTGGCTCAGTTGGGATAAACTCAACACGGTGAGTCCGGCAGACTGTGCCTTGATCATGCTGATATTTGAACTGGCAACGGTGGTGATGCGTAGGTTTTCAGTGCGCTGCTGTTCGGCCAGTGCGTCAATAAAGTAATTGGCTGTGGACCCGGTGCCCAACCCTACGATCATGTCGTTTTTAACGTAGCTGGCGGCTTCCAGCGCGACGGCTTGTTTATCGTTCATATATTTCTTCTCCGTGCTGGTGTGTTTTGTTCGCTCGGGCGTCTTGCGTGTCATTCAGTCACTGTCTGTGGACGCTTGCAGTTATAATAGCAAACTCGGCAGATTCGCCAAGAAATACTCGTCTAACCTGAGCAATAAGATTCTAATTTTTTATGGCAGTTTCACTCCCCGTTATCGGGCATCCGCAGCGTTTTTCTTTTCAAAGTCAGGGCCTGGATAGCCGGGCATTGGCCGAGCTGGCCTGTGGTTTAAAAGCAACAAATACACCGCTGGTGGTACTCACTGCGAGTGCGTTTGAAGCACAGCGCCTAATGGATGAAATCCCGTTTTTTGGCCGAGAGAGTAAGGGCGAGGCCATTCAGGTGCATTTACTGCCAGACTGGGAAACACTGCCTTACGATGTGTTTTCGCCGCATCCTGATTTAACCTCCGAGCGTCTGGCCACGCTGTATCAGCTCAGCCAGAACCAGAGCAATGTAGTGATTGTGCCGATGGCGACGGCCTTGCTCCGGCTGCCACCGGTCGCCTATTTGGCGGCACATACTTTTATGCTCAAAAAAGGGCAAAAGCTGGACGTCGACGCCTTACGCAATCAGTGTGCGCAAGCGGGGTATCACCATGTGAGTCAGGTCATGGGGCCGGGCGAATTCAGTGTACGTGGTGGCCTGGTTGATTTGTATCCCATGGGCAGCGCATTCCCATATCGCATAGACTTGTTTGATGACGAAATCGAGACCATACGCACCTTTGATATCGACACTCAGCGCAGCGTCTATCCCGTGCCAGAAATCCGTATGTTGCCTGCGCGCGAGTTCCCCATGGATGAGGCGGCGATTACACGCTTCCGTAGCCAGTTCAGGGAATACTTTGAAGGCGATCCGCAGCGCGCCAAAATTTATAAAGATGTGAGCAAAGGCACGCCCAGTGGCGGTGTAGAATGGTATTTGCCTTTGTTTTTTGAACAAACGGCCACCTTGTTTGATTACCTGCCTGCGCAAACAATGTTGTGCCTGCATGGTGACCTCGATAAAGCCGCCCAAACTTTTTGGGCCGATGCCAATAGCCGCTACAAGCTCATGGCATACGACCCCGAAAAGCCTATCATGCGGCCAGAAAGCCTGCTGCAGAAGGCCGATGATTTTTTCAGGCAAACCCATGCGTTTGCCATGGTGAGCCAGCAACTGGATATTAAAAAATTATTGCCAGCGGTTGATGTAGACCGACGTGCCGAGCAACCGCTACATAAATTGCAGGACTTTATCGGCCAGTTTGCTGGCCGAGTATTGATTGCGGCAGAAAGCTTGGGCCGGCGCGAAACCATTGCCCAGTTATTTGCCGAGCACGGCTTAACGTTCTCGCTCACCGAAGATTGGGCTGGCTTTGCGCAGTCCACCTTCCAGGTCATGCTGGGCGTTGCACCACTGCATCAAGGCATGGTCGATGACAACCTGGCGGTGATTACTGAAGCTGAGCTTTATGCCAGCACCGTGCGCCAGCAACGGCGCCGTAACCAGGAAAAAGCGCGCAATGCCGAAGGCATGCTTAAGGACTTGTCCGAGCTGCGCCTGGATGATCCGGTGGTTCACGAGCAGCATGGGGTAGGGCGCTACAAAGGTCTGGTCAATATTGACTTTGGTGAGGGTGAAACTGAGTTATTGCTAATTGAGTATTTTGGCGATGACAAACTGTATGTGCCCGTGTCGCAACTGTTCCTGATTTCACGTTATTCTGGCGGCCCGCCAGAGAGCGCACCGTTGCATCGCTTGGGTAGCGGCCAATGGGACAAAGCCAAGAAAAAAGCCCTTAAGCAAATCCGTGATACGGCGGCAGAGTTACTGAACTTGTACGCGCAGCGCGCCTCGCGTCGTGGGCATGCATTTACGCTCAGTTTGCATGATTACGAAGCGTTCTGTGAAGGCTTCCCGTTTGAGGAGACACCAGACCAGCTGGAGGCGATTGAAAACGTCATTAAAGACATGCAATCCGGTCGACCCATGGATCGATTGGTCTGTGGCGATGTTGGCTTTGGTAAAACTGAGGTCGCTTTGCGTGCTGCTTTTGTGGCCGTGATGGGCGGCCGTCAGGTAGCCGTGTTGGTGCCAACCACCTTGCTGGCTGAGCAGCATTACCAGAACTTCTGTGACCGCTTTGCCGAATGGCCGATCAAAATTGCCGAAATTTCCCGTTTTAGAACTGCCAAAGAACAGGCAGAGGCGCTTAAAGGTCTGGCCGATGGCAGCATTGATATCATCATCGGCACGCACAGACTGATCCAGAAAGATGTGCAGTTTAAAAACCTGGGCCTGGCGATTCTGGACGAAGAGCATCGCTTTGGCGTGCGCCAGAAAGAGCAAATGAAAGCGTTACGCGCAGAAGTCGACGTGTTAACGCTGACGGCGACGCCGATTCCACGCACCTTGAGCATGGCGATGGAAGGCTTGCGAGAGTTCTCGGTGATTTCGACGCCGCCACAAAAACGGCTGGCGATTAAAACTTTCCACACGCCATATTCTGACGGCATCATCCGCGAAGCGGTCATGCGTGAGTTCAAGCGCGGCGGCCAGGTGTATTTCCTGCATAACGAGGTGGATACCATTTATGTGATGAAGGAAAAACTGGAGAAGATCGTGCCAGAAGCCCGCATTGCGATTGGCCATGGCCAGTTACGCGAACGCGAGCTGGAGCACGTCATGCGCGACTTTTACCAGCAACGCGCCAATTTGTTGCTGTGTACCACCATTGTTGAAACCGGCATTGACGTGCCCACCGCCAACACCATGATTATCAACAAAGCCGATATGTTTGGCCTGGCGCAATTGCATCAATTGCGTGGCCGCGTCGGCCGCAGCCATCATCAGGCGTATACCTATTTGCTCACGGACCCGGACCGTAACATCACGCCACAGGCGCAAAAGCGCCTTGATGCGATTCAGTTGCTCGAAGACCTGGGCGCAGGCTTTCACCTGGCCATGCATGACCTCGAAATCCGCGGGGCAGGTGAGCTGCTAGGTGACAGCCAAAGTGGTGAAATGCAGGAAATCGGCTTTAACCTGTATTCCGATATGCTCAATCACGCCGTGAAACAGCTCAAGGCTGGTAAAGAACCAGACCTGGACGCACCATTAGGCGTGACGACAGAAATCAACCTGCATACGCCAGCCTTGCTGCCAAATAACTACTGCCCGGATGTACACGAGCGCCTGGTGATTTACAAACGGCTGGCCAACTGCGAGGACGACGACGCACTCGACGCCATGCAGGAAGAACTGATAGACCGCTTTGGCTTATTGCCAGAGCCGGGCGAAGCCCTAATCGCATGCCACCGCCTGCGCATTGCGGCCAAACCGCTAGGCATTATTAAAATCGACGCCTCAGATGCCGCCATTCAGTTGCAGTTTAATGTGAAGGCCGACCTTGACCCGATGAAACTGATCAGCCTGTTGCAACGCGACAA
Organism: Methylophilus sp. 14; assembly: GCF_015354345.1. Classification (GTDB taxonomy): domain Bacteria; phylum Pseudomonadota; class Gammaproteobacteria; order Burkholderiales; family Methylophilaceae; genus Methylophilus. Next base: position 40,256 of record NZ_JADKYS010000006.1, read on the forward strand.
ACGCTGCCGCATGAATGGGCCGGATAAATTACGGGTAAGCGTGCAGTTGGGTAATCTCAATCACCGTGTAGAGTTGGTGAAATCATTGTTGAAAGAGTTTTCTTAATCAGAATTAAAAAGGCCAATGCTTTTTGTATTGGCCTTTTGGTCAAGCTTAGCGTAAGTTGTTAAGCATTGATGATTAGTTTGTTTTGACTAATTAAGCTAGCAATTAAATCAGCCTCATTTGTACCGGCAAGCAAGTTTAGGCCAATTAAGGTAATGTGCTGATTTTCTGTGGCTGAAGAGTAGTTGCCGCCAATAAACCCGCCAGTATTGCTAATTCTAAGCTCGGTATTGGTTACACCCGCGGTGACGCTAGTCGTGATGTCCAGATAGTTCAGAATATTTCCGCTGGATTCACCAATCAATAAATCTCTTAAATCTAGCTTATCTTCAGTTGAACTAAAGTCTGCGATTTTATCTATCGCGGGCTTTCCATTACTGCCTTTGTCCGCAAGCGCCCATACAAAGGTATCGGCACCTGTTCCGCCAATGAGGATGTCATTACCTATGCCACCTATCAGCGTATCATTATCTGCGCCACCATTTAAGCTATCATTGCCTGTCCCGCCTGCAAGCAAGTCATTCCCAGCGCCGCCATAAAGTGTGTCATTGCCTGCACCGCCGGACAGTGTGTTGTTGCTACTGTTTCCGGTAATCACATTATTAAGGTTGTTGCCTGTTCCATTGATAGCTGTACCAGTCAGCGTGAGATTCTCAAGATTAGCGCCAAGTGTATAACTTATACTAGCTTTCACTTCGTCGATACCTCCACCATAATTGGTTTGTGGAGTTGAGATTCTCTGAATCTCGCCAGTCAGCGTATCTTTTATAAATACATCATCGCTAAAGTTTGTGTCATTAGGTACTAGATTTGTTGAGGAACTGCTAAAAATAACATAGCGTCCATCTGCAGAAAAACTTGGGTTGCGGCTATTATTGTTAACTAGATAATCTCCTGCGTTACCTTCGGCATCGGATGTGATTCGCTGTATTTCACCCGTTACGATATTCTTAAGAAAAATATCGTTTGAATATAAATTGGCTGAATCTGGAATTAAATTATTTGCATAACTGCTGATTAAAACATGAGCTCCATCTGGTGAAAAACCGTATGAGATACTTGCATCATCCCCTTGTATGCCGTTTGCATTTGTAGATACTAGCTGAACCTCGCCTGTTAACAAGTTTTTTACAAAAACTTGACTAACTGAATATCCAAATCGACCATTACTCACTGGAACGATATTAGTTGCTGCGCTTGAAAAAATAATAGAATTTCCATCGGGTGAGAAAAAGGCTCTACCACTGCCGGCATTATAAAATTCGCCATTGTTATCTTTTGTCACTACTTCTACCGTGCCTGTTTGAAGATTTTTGATCAGTATTTGATTGCGCGACCCAGCATAGTCCCCTGTAAGACTTGCTTCACTGCTCTCAAATATCACGTAGTCTCCGTTTGGTGAGAATGCAGCTGTTCCGATCGCATGGTTTCCAGTGACGAGTTTTTCAACAACTCCTGTTTGCGTGTCCTTAATATAAACTCCTGAATGAGACCATCCATTAGAGACTAAGTTACTTGCAAAGCTTTTTAATAATACATATCGTCCGTCAGCAGATATATCCATCCCAGAAGATGCTTTATTTGCTTGATCGCCTGAGGCGTTCGTTGAAATAAGTTTAGTTTCACCTGTAATTAAATTTTTGAGAAATACATCTTGTAAGTTATTGCGGTCATTTGCTACTAAATTACTTGCACTACTTGTGATAAGGGAAAATTCACCATTACTCGATAAAATAGCATCAGCATTGCCATTTGCTTGCTTACCCTGCGCATTATTTGTTATTGATTGTATTTCACCTGTTTGGAGGTTTTTTAGAAAAACTTCACGTATTTGTAAAAGATCTGTGTTGTCTGGTAACAGGTTCGTTGCGGTGCTCGAGAAAATCACGAACTTACCATCGGATGAAAAGCGTGCATTGTCGCTATCACCATTTTCTGCTTGCGTCGTGTTGCTATACTTATTCGTTAACTCAATGACGACATCCAATGGATTATCGACAATATAAGTATCATCACCATTGCCACCGATGAGTTTGTCTACGCCAGCACCACCGTCAAGGATATTGTTGCCTGCATTGCCTGTGATGGTATTTGCGAGAGCGTTACCGGTGCCATTCAGGGCGGCGGTGCCACCGTTTGCTGAGCCATCAGTCAGGGTCAGGTTATCAACGTTATCTGAGAGGGTATAACTGACACTTGCTTTAACGAGGTCAGTGCCTTCGTTGAGATCTTCAACCGCGAAATCATTCTCATCATCGACGATGTAGGTATCGTTGCCTTTACCGCCGATGAGGGTGTCTGCACCAGCCCCACCATCGAGTATATTGTTGCTTGTATTACCTTTGATGAAGTTGGTTAGATCGTTACCTGTACCATTAATGGCAGACGTTCCAGTCAGCTCAAGGAACTCGACATAATTGCTCAGTGTATAGCTGACACTTGTCTTGACCCAGTCTACACCTTCGCCATCGTTCTCAATGACTTGGTCGGCAATGTTATCGACGACATAAGTATCATCGCCATCGCCACCAATCATGGTATCAGCACCTGTGCCGCCATTTAGTGTATCGTCACCAAGGCCGCCAGTTAAGGTGTTTGCTGCAGCATTTCCGGTCAGGACATTATTTGCATCGTTGCCAGTGAGGTTGAGTTTGCTAGAAGAAGTCAGGCTTGCATCCAGGTTTTCTACGTTGGCTAGGCCACCGTTAAGAGTAAGCGTCGTAGCCGTTGTGAGCTTAACGTTGCCTCTTAGTTGAATCGTGTCACTGCCATCACCTGAGGCATCCTCAATAATAATATCCTGCAAGCTAGCTGCAGTGGCTCCCGCATTGATATTAGTAATAAGGTCTACAATATATGTGTCACTGCTATTTCCGCCTACCAAGGTGTCTACGCCTGCACCACCGTCAAATGTATGCGAGTAGTCATTGCCAATAATGTAATTGGCTAAGCTATTACCGATAAAGTGGGAGAATGCGCCATAGGTATTATTGGCATCTAAGTTCTCTACGTTGAGCGGCATTAAGTATTTGTTCATGAGACCATTATTGCCTGCGGCAGAGAGAATAATGCTATCTATGCCAGCATTCAGGCTCTCTATCACGGTATCTTGTGTCACAGGTTTGGCTGCACTCGCAAATAAGTAAGTCACCTCATAGATGTCATTACCAGCACCGCCTATGAGTGTGTCTGAGCCATCCCAGCCACCACTTAGCCGGTTATTGCCTGCATTGCCTCTGATAATGTTATTTAACTCGTTACCATAGCCATCAATATTTTCAGTACCTGTTAATGTGAGGTTCTCGACATTGTAATTCAGCGCAAAACTTACTGATGATAAGACGATATCAATACCGCCGGCTGCTCCAGCAATGGTTTCAATCGCTTGGTCGTTAATATCATCAACAATGTAAGTATCATTGCCCGCACCACCTTGCATATCGTCCCGATTGCCGCCGCCATCTAAAATATTGTTGCCTGAGTTTCCTATCAACAAGTTACTGCCTGCATTGCCGGTTGCATTTAAATGTGCGGTACCCAGCAGCGTGAGATATTCAACATTGGCATAATTAGCGAGAGAGAGGCTAATAGAGGATAGGATAGTATCGACGCCTTCGTCTGCTAAAAAGGTATCGCTATTCACCTGCTCGATAATGACATCACCAATGTTATCTACATAATAAGTATCCCAACCCTTGCCGCCTATCATTCTGTCTGCACCAGCACCGCCATTCAGGGTGTCGTTCCCCAATCCGCCCTCCAGAATATTGGCTGCGTTATTGCCAATGAGGGTGTTGTCCTCATCGTTACCCTTGAGAGTGAGTTTGGTAGTACCCGTAGCTGAAGCATCAATGTTTTCAATATTAGTCCAACGGTTAAGAGAAACATCAATCGTTGATGATAGGGTTGCGCTACCGCGCAGTTTGATCGTGTCGATCCCTTGCGATGTACCGCTATATTCAGTCACGGTGTCGTCAAAGTTGATGCTGCCCGCTGAAATCTTAAGGTCAAGGATGTAAGTGTCGTTACCAAGCCCACCGACGAGTGTGTCTGTACCAGCACCACCATCAACAATGTTATCTGAATCATTGCCAATGATAGTGTTGGCGAGTCCGTTACCTGTTAGGTTGAGATTAGTGTCAGCAGTCAATGAGGCGTCGAGGTTCTCAAGGTTAGCGCCTAATGTGATTGTGGATGCATTGAGCATGCCTGTATAAATGGTACGTAGTTGCACAGTATCAATGCCTGAGTATGCAACAGCGGTTTCAGTGATAGTGTCTTGCAGAGCTACTTTGTAGTTGGCAGCGGTAGTGCCTGTACGGACGAGGTCAACGATGTAAGTATCGTTGCCGTTGCCACCGATGAGCTTGTCTACACCAGCACCACCGTCAAGGATGTTATTGCCTGCATTACCTGTGATGGTGTTTGCGAGTGCGTTGCCAGTGCCATTGATAGCATTCGTTCCGGTAAGTGTCAGGTTTTCTACATGGGCAACATTAGTCGCATCAAGTGTGTAAGTGATACTTGCTCTAACGAGGTCAATGCCTTCATTCGCTCGTTCAATAACAGTCACATCTTCATCGTCGACAATATACGTGTCGTTACCTTTATCACCACTCAGGGTATCAATGCCGCCTTTACCGTCCAGAGTATTGTTACCAGCATTACCTGTGATGATGTTATCTAAAGTATTACCGGTACCATTGATGGTAGCAGTGCCAGTGAGCGTCAGGTTCTCTACATTGTCTGCCAGCTTAAAGCTGATACTGGCTTTGATGAGGTCTGTGCCTTCGTTTAGCGCTTCAATGACGGAATCTGCAACGTTGTCGACGATGTAAGTATCATTACCGTCACCCCCCGCCATGGTGTCAGCACCTGCACCCCCGTCTAATATGTTATTCCCACTGTTGCCGGTAATTCTGTCGTTACCACTACCACCCGTAGCATTCTCAATCACGACATTAAACGCAATTGCAATATTGTCTTGTTGCACTGCGGCATTATTAAAGCCTACTTTAAAAGTTTTGCCCAATTGGCTGAAGGAGCCTGCCTCAAGGTTAATGACTCCTCCCGTAGATGAAACATACTTAATAGTGTCATTACCGCCAGCATCCCAAATTGTTTGGTAATAACGTTGCGAAGATGAGAATACATACACATTGTCATTCACGTTATAGTCGTTGTTAGCACCGTATAAGTGTTGAATGGCTAAAATGTCATACAGCATGGGCGTCGTCGGATAATATTCGTTCAATCCATCGAAGTTGAGCCCTGGGCGGTCTGAGTAGCTCATGACGGTATATTGAATATAGTCAAGATCAATCGGTAACCCGATATCGCCTTCTTCCTCTGCAAATGAGTGATCAAGACCTAGTGCATGGCCAATCTCATGCAAGCCCGCAAAATACCCCATAGCCCCTGTTGCAAAATTATTACCGGGTTGATCAGGCTGGTTTTTGTTAAACCAGATATCACCACTTCTCGTGTAAGGGATAATGTCAGAATAGTCATACCAGTATGGGTCAACAGTGTAGGTGTAAGCATAAAGCTCAGGCGACATGGAGCCACCACTGGTAAAGCCAACGCGGATGTCGCCCACTGCCGTAGGCGTTTCATTAACCTTAATAAAGTCCAGGTTGGCGACATTGGCCCAAGCGTTTAATGCCAGCGTAATGCCGTTTTGTTGACTACTGGTGAGTGGGGTGAGTGATACATAGTCGGGTGTGCCGTCGGATGTCTCATCAAAGTCATAGCCGTTGATCGGGTCTTGCGACCAATACGCATCATTTCTCGAAGTCGGGAAACTATAGTAAACCGTTGCAGCACTGCCAATCGGACCACCCCATTTGTTACCCAGCAACAATACGTTGATGTAAGGGTTGCTTGAGCTTGAGCTAGCATCAAAGATGGAGATTTCACTGGTGGTGTAAGGGGTGGGGGCGGTCATTTCAGCTCAACAGTCGGTTTATCACTAAAATACGAGAGAGTGCCTGTTTTTTAGGCATCCCTCGTATTACACAGGCTCAGTCAGGTCGATTAGGCGCTAGTCGGTCAGCAAGTAATTGTTGTGCGTCAGATAACCAATCAATTGCGCGTCATTGTTTGCTGCCGTTTTTGTCGCAGTAAACAAGTTAAGGTTAGATAGAACAATATGAGCATCTTCTTTAGCGTCGTCATAAGTGCCGTTGGCAAATTCTCCTGTTGAGCTAATACGAATATGCGTTGAACCGCTTTCAAAGACAATGTCGATATAGTTTTCGATTTGTGTGTTGTCTATCAGCAGATCTCTCAAGTCCAACTGATCTTTCTGCGCAATAGAAAAGTCAGTAATGGTATCCGTGTTGCCTGAGACATCACCAGGCGCCACCAGGTCGCTTGCAGTCCACTTGAATATATCTGCACCCAGGCCGCCTTTTAAGGTGTCATTACCCAACCCACCAATCAGCGTATCGTTACCCGCGCCGCCATCCAGCGTGTCGTCGCCCATACCACCATCAATAATGTTAGCGGCAGCATTGCCAATCAGGGTGTTATTAAATTCACTGCCTGTCAGGTTGAGCTTGGTTGCCCCAGTAGCAGATGCATCTATGTTCTCAACATGCACCCATGAAATATCACCAGAGCTATCAAGCGACAGCGTTTTAGCCTCGGTGAGTGTGACAGCACCACGCAGCTTGATGGTATCAATGCCATCGGTTGTGCCATTAAATTCTACTACTGTATCGTCAATCGAAAGCACTCCGGCAGTGGCTTTGAGGTCTAGGATATAAGTATCATCCCCTTCGCCGCCACGTAGAGTGTCTACGCCAGCGCCACCATCGAGGATGTTGTTAGCATCATTGCCAGTGAGGGTGTTAGCGAGCGCATTGCCTGTGAGGTTGAGTTTGGTTAACCCTGTGTCTGAAGCATCCAGGTTCTCAAGGTTAGCGCCCAAAGTAAGGGTGGTGAAAGTGGTTGGTTCAGTAAAGGTGCCACGCAATATGACCGTGTCAGTACCAGAACCTGCGACAGCAGTTTCAGTGATGGTATCTTGCAGTGCGACTTTGTAGTTAGCAGGAGCAGTACCAGTACGTACGAGGTCAACGATGTAAGTGTCGTCGCCATTGCCGCCGATAAGCTTGTCTACGCCAGCGCCACCGTCAAGGATGTTATCGCCTGCATTGCCAGTAATTGTGTTTGCCAGAGCATTGCCGATGCCATTGATATGATCATTGCCAGTAAGCGTGAGGTTCTCAACATTGGCAGCATTAGCGTAATCCAGTGTGTACGAGACACTTGCTTTAACGAGGTCAGTACCCCCATTTGCAGCTTCAATCACTTCGTCATCTTCGTCATCGACGATATAGGTATCGTTGCCTTTGCCACCTTCCATGCTGTCAATACCGGCACCACCATCGAGTATGTTGTTACCAGCGTTGCCTGTGATGACATTATCTAAGTCATTACCGGTGCCGTTAATCGCAGCAGTACCAGTCAGTGTCAGATTCTCCAGGTTTGCACCTAGGGTATAACTGACACTTGCTTTGACGAGGTCAGTGCCTTCGTCTTCTAGTTCAGTGATGGCGTCAGCGATGTTATCGACGATATAAGTATCATCACCATCGCCGCCAGTCATAGAGTCAGCACCTGTACCGCCGTTTAAGGTGTCACTGCCCAACCCACCAATCAGCGTATCGTTACCCGCGCCGCCATCCAGCGTGTCGTCGCCCATACCACCATCAATAATGTTAGCGGCAGCATTGCCAATCAGGGTGTTATTAAATTCACTGCCTGTCAGGTTGAGCTTGGTTGCCCCAGTAGCAGATGCATCTATGTTCTCAACATGCACCCATGAAATATCACCAGAGCTATCAAGCGACAGCGTTTTAGCCTCGGTGAGTGTGACAGCACCACGCAGCTTGATGGTATCAATGCCATCGGTTGTGCCATTAAATTCTACTACTGTATCGTCAATCGAAAGCACTCCGGCAGTGGCTTTGAGGTCTAGGATATAAGTATCATCCCCTTCGCCGCCACGTAGAGTGTCTACGCCAGCGCCACCATCGAGGATGTTGTTAGCATCATTGCCAGTGAGGGTGTTAGCGAGCGCATTGCCTGTGAGGTTGAGTTTGGTTAACCCTGTGTCTGAAGCATCCAGGTTCTCAAGGTTAGCGCCCAAAGTAAGGGTGGTGAAAGTGGTTGGTTCAGTAAAGGTGCCACGCAATATGACCGTGTCAGTACCAGAACCTGCGACAGCAGTTTCAGTGATGGTATCTTGCAGTGCGACTTTGTAGTTAGCAGGAGCAGTACCAGTACGTACGAGGTCAACGATGTAAGTGTCGTCGCCATTGCCGCCGATAAGCTTGTCTACGCCAGCGCCACCGTCGAGAGAATCATTTCCAGCACCACCTATGAGTGTATCTAAACCATCTCCACCATTAAGAGTGTCGTTACCAATGCCGCCATCAAGTGTATTGTTACCTTCATTGCCAACGAGTGTTTGATCACCACTACCAGCTTGAATTGAGAAATTTCCAGAAAGATTGTTGCTAATGTAATTGAATAAGTTTGTGAGATCTGAATTGGCTTGGAAATCAGAAAGTTGCTCAAATGTTAACGCACTTAAAGACATGCCGCTAAACGATAACGAGTTTCCATTTGCATCAGATAGAGAGAAGTCTGAGACTGTACCACCAATAATATCTACGTCAGCATTAACTGAAATATTGCCTTTTAGACTGTAGGAGAAATCGTTATTGACGACAGACATCTGCGTTAATGTGCCGCCGGTTATATCTGCTGAATAACTACTAACATTTAATCTTCCAACATATTGAATTGACTCATTATTTGTTTTTGATTGATATGTAAAAGATGAGTAGTATCCAGTGTAGTATCCAGTGTAATAATTTAACGATACATTCCCGGCAACTTTGAAAGATCCCGTACTTGAATTGCTAAAATCAACAGAAGTCACTGTGATTATCGGGGAATCATCTACAAAGTGATTGCCTCTAATGACAATTTGGTTGCCATTATTATCGTAACCGGTTACTCGGGTGTTGTTGCCACTGGTCGCAGTGATTGAGTCGAGGTCAAAATTATTTAAAAAGGTGGTTGGTGTGTTAAAGGCACTAGATATCGCGGTATCCAAAGCTCCCAAATCAAACTCTTCTAAGCTGTTGTATTGTAATTTCATAATTATGGTTGTTAGTATTGTTATTTAAAGTAAAGAAACACTACATTGAAAGCAATCAAAGTTCAAGTGTGTAATTTGATAATTTTATGAAATTGGGATGATTTCATATATAGCTCTTTAGGGCGTGAACAAGTTGTATTAAAGTGGTTGTTTAAAATAAAGAAAGTCGTATTTAAATGCTCGAAAAATTATTAGCCGCGGTGGCCACCTGGATCATTACTGTCATCTCCACCATGGGCTACGGCGGCATTGTGTTGCTGATGGCGATTGAGTCGGCCTGTATTCCTTTACCTTCGGAAATCATCATGCCATTTGCCGGGTTTTTGGTGACTAAAGGCGAAATGACTTTGTGGGGCATTGCGCTGGCGGGGGCGATTGGTTGCGTGGTGGGGTCGATTCCAGCGTATTACCTGGGCATGTACGGTGGTCGCCCATTGGTTGAGAAATTTGGCAAATATGTGCTGATCAGCAAAAAAGACCTCGATATGGCTGATCGCTGGTTTGCGCAGCATGGCGAGATTATTATTTTTATTGCCCGCTTATTGCCTGCGGTTCGTACCTTTATTGCATTCCCGGCGGGTGTGGCGCGCATGAATATGACGCGCTTTGTGGCATATACTTTTGTCGGTTCGTTGATTTGGTGCTTTGTACTTGGCTATGTGGGCATGAAGGCAGGCGAGCATTGGGAGGATTTGAAAGTCTACTTCCATGAGTCGCATTATGTGATTGCAGCCTTGGGTGTGGTGTTTTTGGCCTGGTATGTGCGCAGGCATTTTAAGAACGAGGCGGAGTAATCGGTCCGTTTCAAACAATCACAAAGGTTCTAAGGTGTGAAACATAAAAAGGCCGGTTAACCGGCCTTTTTATTTTGGTAGCGTATCAAAATCATTTTTAGGCGAGCATGGTTTCTGCCTCTGAGCTGTCAGCCTGATCATCATCGGCTACAAGCTCTAACATGCTGTAATGCCCAATCACATGCATTGGGGGCGAAGGGACTACAGCGGCGTTGGCGGCCACACTTGTCAACACCATACCTGCCAACATAAGTGCACTGCAAGCGAATACCTTTGATAACACAGATTTCATCGATTACCCCATTGAGTTTAGTTTGTAACCAGACTGTATCAAAGCTAGGCAAGTGATTTAAATAGCTCTTTAAGGCCAATGCTTGAAGCGTTTAAACGTGGTGTTTTGCCTTAAGCATTTAAACGCGCTTGGCGTGGGCTCACTTCCAGGTGACTATTTGCGACAAGGCTCTGCGTGTTTTCGCTTTGGGTTCAACTTTACGGTAACCAAACGCCACCATGTAGGCGAGGCCATAGTCTTGCAGATTCACGCCAAACTGCTCGGCCAATAAGGCATCGGTCTCTTTTTGCTTAAAGCCTTCAATCGGGCAGCTATCGATGCCGCGCATGGCGGCGACGGTCATCATGTTCGCCAGTGGCAGGTAGCATTGTTTGGCTGCCCAGTCGAACAGTTTGCGTTCGTCACTGAGGTCAAAGTCAGATTGCTGGAACTGCGTATAAAAGCCCAGGCGCATATCGGCCACTTCTTGCGGGTGATGTTGTACCTCACGCATAAACTGGGGCAAATATGGGCCTTGGGGGTCTAAAAACGGTGATTTCATGGCCAGGCAAAGTACAAAATGGCTGGCGGTATCCAGCTTGAGTGGCGCCCCCCAGGCATGTTGCTTGAGGCTTTCGCGTAGCGCCTTGTCTTGCACGACAATAAAGTGCCAGGGTTCAAAGCCGAATGAGCTGGGCGAGAGGCGGGCGGCTTCCAGAATAAATTCAAATTCCTCGGCAGGAATCTGCTTGCTGGCATCAAACTCTTTGCAGGCATGGCGGAAGTTGAATGCGTCTAAAATGGCTTGTTTTTCTATCATCATGTTTCCTTTAATAGGTCGACAGGCGTTAACTTGCCTGCACTCAAAAACAGAATCGCAGTTTTCACTGGCAAATCCTCAGTCTGAAACAATTGCGCATACGCCGCTAATTGCGGCTTGAAGGTGGCGGCCAAGATTGACAGGTTTTCATTGGGGCTGACCGGTATTGATTTATAGTCAACAATCCAGCGTACGCCCTCTGCAACAAAGGTACGGTCTATGACTTTTTTACCTTCGCTGAGTTGCTCAATCGCCAGTTCCGAGGCTGCCTGTGCATGTGGCTGTAACACCCAACGGCCGTCCTCGGATTGCAAGGTGGTGGTTAATAATAGAGCGACTTGGCTGGCGCCCTGGCTGGCTTCGCTATCACTGTAGCCTTGCTGTTTAAACCAGCGTTGCATGGGGTGTTGCAGCGATAAAAATGCGTTTTTTTCATGCGTCTGCCAGGCAGCCAAGCCTTGCTCGGCGATGAGTTGCAAATACAAATGGGCGAGGGTGCCAATATCGGCTTCCAACCGGTGGGCGCTATCGTTTTCGGTTGTGGCCTGATAACCCGTGTGCGTTTCGTGTGGTGTCGCTTGCAAGATGGCGGGCGTGCTGGCTTCGCGTAAACGAATCAGCTTGGGCACAAACTGGCGGATATCAGCCTCTTGTTGCGCACTGGGGTAGCGGCTGACAATATCGTGTTCGTTGCTAAACCACTGCTGCACTGCGGGCCATAACAAATGCAGAAAACTGTTTTTACGCGCTTGTGGCTCGCCACTTTTGTCGGGCTTGGCGGCGCCCAGTAAATGCAGTTGCCGTTCAGCACGCGTGGCGGCGACATACAGCACGCGGGCGTCTTCGTAGGCGGCGCGGGTTTTGTCGAGGTCGTTGAGGTAGTCATACGTGGTGATCGTCGCTTGCTGGCGTTTGAGTGCGGTGGGCACAAACGGGGCGGCAACCAGTTCGGTGTGGCCGTCTTCCATCGGCACTTCTTCCCAGATCACCAGCTTGGCGTCATCGGGTGGATTGCTGCCATCCAGACCGGGCAAAATAACCGTGTCAAACTCCAAGCCTTTGGATTTATGGATGGTCATAAACTGCAAACTGGCGTCCGCTTTAGCGTCGGGCGCGGCGTAAAGCTTTTGTACATCGTCGGCCAGCGCTTGCGGGTTAAACTGGCCGTGTTGCTCCAGTGCGGCGATACGGGCAAAAAAAGCCTGCACGTCCTGTACGTCGCTTTCATTCCACAGGCAATTGGCGCCGCCCAGCCGCAGCCAGGTGTTGTGCACCCAGCGGCTGACCGTGGTGCGGCCACGCCACTGCAATGCACTTTGCATCACCTCGCGCACATGGCGCGCGCGGGTTTGTCCGTCTGCACTTAAGCGGGCGAGAATGTGGTCGTCGCTTAATAGGCTAAGCACGCTGCGCTGGCCATCCTGGCCGATGAGTGCATGCATGTCGGCCAGTGTCAGGCCGCACCAGGGCGCACGCAGCAGTGCCAGCCAGTGCACGCGGTCGGCACGTTGATGCAGCGCATGCGTCAGTGTGAGCAAGTCTTGCACAATCTGCCGATTCGCCAACTCTTCAATCTCCACTGCCTGAAAACTGAGCTCGGCATGATTGCGGCGCATTTCTGTCACCAGTGCATGCAAGTGTTTGCGGGCGCGCACCAGCACGGCGATGGTCGCGTCTGGTTTGTCAGCACGCGTTTGCTGGATGATACGGATAATCTGCTCGGCTTCGAGGTGACGGATATCGGCCGGTTCTTCGTCTTCACTATTCACAGGCGTGATGAGTGGATGCACAAACACGCCTGCGCCCGAGGCCTCGGCGCGTGTGGCGACAAATGGCCGGTAAGCAATCGCGCCTTGCTGTGGCGCGTCGTGCGCAGGCAGCATGCCTTGAAAGGTCTGATTGATCCAGTCCACTACCGGCGGGCGGGAGCGGTTGTTACGCCACAGCTTGAGAGGTGTCAGCGCAATATCGCCTATACCGTGCAGGGCGGCATTGAGAAACAGGCCGACATTGGCTTTGCGGAAGCGGTAAATCGACTGCATGGGGTCGCCGACGGCAAACAGTGTGCGGCCATCGTCTGGCTGCCAGCCGCGTGTCAGCGCCTTAAGCAGGTCAATCTGCATTGGGCTGGTATCCTGAAACTCATCGACCAGCAAATGCTGGATACGGTAATCGAGCCGCATGGCCAACTCAGTAGCTTCATCGCCTTCTTGCAGCGCCTGAAACGCACGTTGGGAGATTTCAACAAAATCCACCTCGTTTTGCGCTTGAAAGCATAACCATAGTTGTGCTGCGGCAATATTGAGTAACTGGCTCAGCGCCTGGATCATGGTATCGTCTTCGCCGTTTGCGTCCGGCAACAGGCGGATGCGCGCCAGGCTACGCTCGCTGTCACTGTGTTGGGCGAGACCAGCCAGTATCTCGGTCAGTGCTTCTTTATAGGGCTTAGCCTCGTCGGTGGCGGCTAAGCCAATGTTTTTATCCAGCCGCTTGCGCAAACCGCCGCTACTGGTGAGTAGCAGCTCGGTCAGTGCACGCCAACTGTGTAACTCTTCTACGCTTGCAGTGAACGGTGTTTGCCAGTCCAGCAAAGCCGATAGAGGATGCTCGGGTGGCAACTGGCTGGCGGCGTAGCGCGCAATTGGCATCAGTGATTGTTGCAGGCGGGCAGGGAGTGCTGTCAGTGCCGCTTGCAATTCAGTTTCTATCAGGTAAACCAATGCGTCTTGCGCCTGATCATGGTCTTTTCCCTGGCTTAAATGCAGCCATTGCTCGCGCTTGGCCAGCATAGACATCAGCAGGCTTTCCAGCTTGGCCTGGTCATTATCCATATAGCGCAGCACGCGGCGCACCGGTTCGCCCAGACGCTCGTCATCCATGGTTTGCAATGCCAGGCCAGCCGCTTCACGGTAATAGGCCCAGGCATCTTCTGTCACGGCGGGTTGTGTGCCAAATCGGCTGAGTAAAGGCATTTGCCGCGCCAAGTTGGCGCATAACGAATCAATGGTGTAAATGCGCAGCCGCGCCGGGCTGGCGAGCAGGTGCCATTGCAGCTCCGCCGAGCGTCGCAAGGCTTGCTGGCCTAAGGCATAAGTGATTTGTTTGTGCGGCGCTGCTGGCGGCACTCCCGCGTCTGCCAATAATAAGCTATCGAGAATCCGCGCCCGCATTTCCGAGGCGGCCTTATTGGTAAAGGTGATGGCGATAATCTCTTCGGGCGCCTGCACGGTCTGCAGCAGCTTGAGAAAACGCTGTGTCAGCAACTCGGTTTTACCGGCGCCCGCCGGGGCTTCAACAATAAACGATTCGACCGCCAGCGCACGCTCGCGGTTGGCGGCATCCAGCGCCAAGGCTTGCTGGAAGTCAGATTCGGTCATTTTCATACGGCACCTCCGGTCTGAAGGTGCTCAAATTGCAATTGCCGTTCGGGCAGGCGCAACAAGGGCAGTACATCGCAATAACCCAGGTCTTGTTCAGACTCAAATACCACTGCAGCTTCACCGGCTTTGAGTGCAAGGGCGGTGCGTGTGATTTGCGTGTGCCAATGCGTGAGTACCGATGGCCAGTCGGGGAACTGCTCAGGGTCAAACAATTTGTTTTTCTCGTGGTTAAAGGCCTTGATGCCGGGCACGATGTCGTCTTCAGCGGCGACACCAGCAAAGCCGCCATCGGTCAGCCGCAACTTGCCAAAACACACAGCGGCAATGTCGGCATCTTGTAGCAGAAAGGCGGCGTAAATCGGTAATTGTGGCTCGCTGATTTTATCTGACGCCCAGTTTTTAAAGTCAGGCATGCTGCCGGTTTTGTAATCCACCACCACCAGTCGGCCATCAGCCAACGTGTCGACACGGTCTATCACCAGTTTGACCTGTATGCCCTCAATGAGTGGTTTAAACACTTGTTCGACCGAGGTGACGGCAAATGCTTGCGGGCGCTCGCGCTCCACCTGCCATAACCAGGTGAGCGCCAGTTTACTCAGGCGCTCGGCCTCCAGTTGGCAAAACACGGCAGAGAAGGGTTGGGCAAACTCGGTATTAAAGGTAGCAATCACCTCTGCGGCAATCTGGTCGAGCTGGTTTTTCAAGCCGTTGGCGGTCACACTTTGCCAATCCAGCGTTGCTTGCTGTGACCAAAAGGCCGCCAGCACGCGGTGGATGAGGTCGCCGCGCTGCATGGCGTCCAAGCCATTGTGTGGCGTGTCCAGTTTGCGGGCCTTAAGGCGGTATTGATAAAAGGCCCAGGCAGGGCACAGCGCTTGCGCACGTAGCAAACCCGTGCCGCCACTGATATGCTCACCGTCTTGTATCGGCGGTGCCTGGTGGTCATCCAGCCATTGCCAGTCTTGTGTGCTATTGTGCGCCAGGGTTTCGGCCAGCGTGGCGGTGCCTGCTGTCGCACTCGCTTCGGGGATCGCCTGAATCAACGGGCTGGTGCGCAGCAAACGGTCGCCCTCTTGGCGGGCAGAAGAAAAAATCACTTGTTTGGCCGAACGCAGCAGGCGCTGGTGAATCTGGCGCGCAAACGCCATCTGCACCTCGCTACTGGCATTGGGGGTGCCTGCCTGCCGCTGCAACTCGGCCGGAATCAGCGCATTGGTGCGCGACAAGGGCGGCCACACATGGTCGTTCATGCCCATCACCCATACGCCATCGAGTGGCTGCGCACTGGCTTCCAGCATGCCCATGACGGTGATGTTGGGCTGCCGCACCGTTTGCGGCTGAAAAATCTGCGCCTGGCATAACTGCGAGAGTCTGTGCAGCGCACTCATGGCATCTACCGGCCCCAGCCAGGCATCCAGTGCGGCCAGTTGTGTCAGCACACTTTTAAACTTGGTCTGGCACTGATGTTCGTGGCTGGACAAGCTGCGTTCGCCTGGCCAGTGTGTGGCTGCCAGTAATGCCGTAAAACTGACCACCCAGGCGGAAGGGACTTGTTTGCGCGGGGTTTGTTTGGCTTGTGTCAGCAAAGCCGTTAAATCGGCATACAGGGCCGGGCAGATAATCGGGTAGTCATCTTGCTGCTTGCGGGCGACAAAGCGGGCAAAGTTATGGGCACTGACTTGCAACGGTAACTGGCGGCGCATCTCGGCATCAAGTGCGGCGCGGGCGTCGGCTTCATACAGTGCTTGCGACCAGTAGATATCCGCCAATAGCGTCGATAGCTCTGATTGCGGCAACGGCGTCGCCTGGAATGCCAGGCGTAGCAGGTTGAGCGCACACTGCACCAGTGGCCAGCGATGCAACGGCAAGCCTAGTGAAAACTCATAGCAGCGCGGCGTGTCTGCCTGCGCCGGATGCAGCGCTTCCGGGTGAAAAGTGTCATCCAGCAGGTTGGCCAGGGTGTCACGCAGGCTATCCAGCTCGGGCACGACAATCGCCAGCCTTGCTTGCGGATTAGCGCTTAACTGCTGTTGCGCCCAGTGCACGGCCGCACGCATTTCGTCCATGGCTTCAGTGCATTCCATGCGCTGAGTCGTCTGTGCTGCCACACCATGATCAAAAGCCGTGACTTGTACGTCAGACGCTTGCAGTATTTCTATCAGCGTTTGTACATGCGGGTTGATACGGTCAAAACCAGCCAGTTGTATGCTGGCAGGCAAGGTCAAAGTGTGCTGTTGAAGTTGCTCTAATTGCCAGGTCTGGTAACGTACGCCTTCCAGGTAGCCGCTTTGTTTGCATAAGGTTTGAAACTGCTGGCGCCACTGCAAAAACTGGCGGGTTTCTTCGCTCGCATTGTCCATGTCCAGGCTGATATTCCACTCAATCAGGTAGCGGTTGGCCTCCATGGCGGCGCTGGCTAGGCCGTTGGTGTTAAATAAATCAATCGCGCTATGCTGGCGTAAACAATGCTGAATCGCTTGCTCCCACAGCAGGGCTTCTTGCGTGGCGGAAAGCATGCCGAGCGGTGCCTGGGCAATGTCAATCTGCCCACACAACATAGCGTATTCGATGCGCTGGTTAAGCCAGTCTTGCAAGGGGAGTACTTGCGGGGCTTGCCATTGCAACAGACCTTGTTGCTGATAAGCCAGTTGCAACCACTGGCGGATGCCTTGTGCCAGGCGTGCGGATGCACACAAGATTACGGTGCCTGAGTCGGGTAGCGCTTGGGTGGCGGTCATGGGGGTAATCAGCAGGATTTATTATCTTTAACGCTGTATTTTATAAGATAATGCGATGAACAAATGTTAAAAACTTGCGGAGTTGTGTGATGTCGGCCTTTGCCAAATTTTTAAAATGGGTGTTCTGGATTATTTTGCTGCCCTTGCTGTTGCTCAGCCTCTATACCTGGGCTAGCCTGACCTGGGTCTATTCCAGTGGCGAGCGTATCGGCTATGTGCAAAAACTGTCTCACAAAGGCTGGGTGTGCAAAACCTGGGAGGGCGAGCTGGTGCTGGTCACCGTGCCGGGCACGCAGGCCGAGAAGTTCTATTTTACCGTGCGTGATCCGGCGGTGATTACCAAGGTCAACCAACTGGCTGGCGAACGTGTGCGCTTGCTCTACAAAGAGCATAAAGGCGTGCCTTCGAGTTGCTTTGGTGAGACCAGCCACTATGTCTATGATATTGATGAAGTGAAAGAAGACTAAGCGCAGGCGTTTTTTAGATTGCATTAAACGTGACTTTATTTGTTGTTGCCAGTTTTATCCAAGCCTGCTGCTGGTCAGTCACGCGTCTGCCGCAGGCGGGGGAATCAGTGGCGGCTTCTGCGGTGTCTAGCGAGCCAGGTGGCAAAGGCTTTAATGTCGCGATCGCTGCCAGTCGCTTGGGCGTAGAGGTCTCGGCGCTGTTAGGGCTGGGCGAAGATGCCGCCGCAGATGCCGCATTGCAACTGCTACAACAACACGCCATCACGCCAGTGTATGCTTATCGGCTGGCATCACAGTCCGGGCACGGCGCTGGTTTAATCGCCGCTGATGGTGCCAATATGGTCAGCGTCTATCTGGGGCCGAACCAATTGCTCACGGCGACGCATGTCGATCACGCCCAGGCATCAATCCAGTCTGCCAGCCTGGTCTATGCCCAGTTTGAAACCTCGTTGGCTGCAATTGAACAGTGCTTTGCGCTCGCCAGACAAGCCGGGCGCCAAACCGTGCTGAATCCTTCTCCATGGCAGCCGATTCCGCAAGCCTTGCTGTCGCAAACGGCTATATTAATTGTCAATCAACACGAAGCTGCGCAGTTGTTAGCATGGTCTGCCGAGCTGTTGACAGCGTCACCAGAGACCGCGCTGATTGCCTTGCGGCAAGCCATGCATGCGTTTTATCAGCAGTGGCCGGGCGACTTGTTGGTGGTGACGCTAGGCGCATTGGGCAGTGTGGCGATGACACAAGCAGGGGAGTGGGTGGTGGCGCCAGCGTGGCCCGTGACGGCTGTTGATACACTGGGGGCGGGCGATGCGTTTTCTGCTGGTTTGTGCGTGGCCTTGATGCGCGGTGAGCCGCTGGCGCAAGCCCTGGCTCATGCCAATGCCTGTGGTGCTTGCGTAGTGCAAACGCCCGGTGTGCTGGCAGCGTTACCCGATACGCTGGCCGTCGCCGCAATGCAACGGCAATGCGGCACTAGACCTCTAGCTTGATGCGATAGGTATAGGCGTCACCGCGAAAAGTGCCTTCCACGTATTCCACCAGTTGCTGCTGTTGCGAATAAGATTTGCGTTTGAGTAGCAGGCAAGGGCTGCTTTGCTCAAAATCAAATACGCGTGACTCTTCTTCATTACACATCACCGCTTCAATCGACTGCTCTGCCCAGCTTAATTGAATACCACACTGCTGCTCAAGGTATTGATAAGCCGAGCCGGACTGGTCCCAGTTGGCCAGTGCCGGTGCCAGCGTCAAGTCATACCAAGCCACTTCACGCGTCATCGGCACCTCATCGCCCAGGCGAATTCTCACCAGCCGTAAAAAGCTTGAGGTCGAAGGGCGTTGAAAAATAGAAGCAATGGTGCGATCGCACATGACCTGATGAGACACAATCTTGGCCGAGGCAGTGATGCCAACCTCGCGCATCTCTTCTGTAAAGCCTTTTAATTTGCCCAGCGATGGGCAAATTTTAGGTGCGGCTTTCACCAGCGTGCCTGCGCGGCCATCGCTATCAATTTGCCCGCTGGCACGTAAATCTTCATAGCAGCGGCGCACGGTGGTCCGGCTCAGGTTCAGCGCCTCCGCTAACATGCGCTCAGAAGGCAAGCCATGGCCGTGTGCAATCTCACCACTTTCTATCAGCGTCAGGATGTTGCGTTTGAGCTGCTGATAATAAGGCTCAGAGGTTTTTTGACTGACTTTAAGCCGCGCAATCAATTCATCGTAATCGTGCATCATGGCTGCATTATAAAACGACTTGCAGATTGACGCTGTTCTGGATTTTCCCACTTTTTTGTTAATTTTATTTATCTTTGATTAATTATTTTATTGCATTTGAATGGCCTTTATGAAACCATGTAGATACCAAAAAAATACCATAAAGGGAGAAGTGCCATGACTGAGATTCAACAAAAGTATCAAGCGCTAGGCGGTGAACAAGGGGCCTTAGGCAAGCCGGTGAGTGAGGAGCAAGCCACGCCCAGTGGGCAGGGCCGTTTTCAGGATTTTGAGCATGGCATGATTTTTTATCATGCCGATTATGGTGCCCATGTATTGTCTGAAGCCGTCGAGCGCAAATGGAAGTCGCAAGCGCTGGGCAACGACAAAGTGATCGGCACCGATAGTGCGATTCGTGATTACATGGGCTTTCCACTCACTGATACTCTGCCCACCGGCGAAGGCGGTGAGGTCTGCTATTTTGAGCGCGGCATGATTGTGGTGCGTGCCAATGGCAATGCGGTGGTCATGTACGGTTACTGTTACCAGACCTATCGTAGCCATGCAGATGTTAAAGGCGCGCTGGGCTTGCCCGCCAGCGATCAGCGTGCCGCAGCCAACGGTGGCTATGCCGTGGCTTGTGACCAGGCAGATATTTACTGGCATCCGGCCAGCGGTGCGTTTGAAGTGCATGGTGATATTTTGCAAAAATACCGCAGCATGGGTGCAGAGAGTAGTTTTTTAGGCTATCCCACCAGTGATGAGTTGCCTGTTTTTAAAGGCAGCCAGGCCATTGGTGCGGTGAGCCACTTTAAACAAGGCTCTATTTACTGGAGTGGGGCTAGCGGGGCGCATGAAATGCATGGTGATTTACTCACTGCATATCAAACGCATCACCGTGGTCCGGCCGGGGAGTTGGGCTTTCCAACTTCTGATGAAACCAACTCGCCAAATGACGTTTGCCGCTTTAATAATTTTGAGCATGGCATTCTGGTATGGCAGGCCGCCACCAGGCAGGTCAGTCTGGTCAACCGCTTAAAACTGGTGGTGACCCGGCTTGAAACTGACGAAGACAATGACGATTTACTGGTCCGCACGCAAGTAGTGGTTGAGCCTGTGCAAGGTCAGCCATTACGCTTTGAAAAACAGTTTGGTGAGTATTCTAATCAAGGCACAAAAACCTTTAATAACCCGGATGAAGGCTTGATTTGCGACTTTCCGCTGAATGACGGCAATGCCATCCTTACCGTCAATATGCAGGCTTATGATGTTGATGCTGGTTTAAATTTTGACGATGACCTGATCGCAAAATTTAGCAAATCATTTGGCGTAGAGACCTTGTGGGATACCTCGCTGCCTGATTTGCAAGGCAATGATCTAGGCACTTTTGCCAGGGGTCCCGATGGCAAATTCAGGGCGAGTTTTACTGTGTTTATTGATCACAATGTGATTGATCCGGCCGACAGTGCCCATTTCAGGGAGAACCTGTTCTGGCGTTTTCAAAACCCTAAAATTAAAGAGTTAAGCTTTGACACGTGTGCTGCGACCTTTAGCGACTTAGAGGCTGACGATACCTGGTTTTTTCATCCGTTTAACCGCGCTTTTTATGAGACTGTTTATAAGGGCGCCGCCAAACCTGGGACTTGTTTTGGCATGTGCCTGGAGGCGATTTATGCACTCAAAGGCGTCTCTAGCTCGCGGCCATTGATTTCACAATATGATTTTGATGCCCAGCGGACGCGCGATATTTCAATCAAGTTTGGCTATCAGTTAGGCGGTAGCCAGGTGAGCTATATGATTGATGCCATTAAAGGCGGGCGCATGTGGGACCCGGTGCAAAACTTTGAGTTTTCACAAACGACTTTTGAGCAAAAAAACTACAGCTTGATTTGCTTATCCGAGGGCATCTCGCCGGTCGGTGGGCATGTGGTGTTGCCTTACCGCTGGGAAAAACGCAGTGAAGAAGAGTGGGTCATCTATGTGGCTAACCCTAATTCGCCTTTTCCAAAAGTCAAAAGCAATGAAGGCGGGGACCGCGTGATTACCATCAACCCTAAAAACAATACCTTTGTCTATCAGCATGGTAAAAATCAGAAATGGACTGGTGGTGACGGACTGTTTAATGGCGGGCGGATGTTTGCCATGCCGTTTAGCGAATTGTCTAGTCAACCGAGAACGCCTTTTTGGGAAGCTTTTTTAACCTTTTTCACTGGTGGCATGTATCTGATTTTTGCCGGGGAATCGTCTGAGCTGGAGCAAGTGAGCAACGAGCAGGGCGACACGCTAATGAAAAGCGATGGTAGCTTGAATACTGATCAGAGGACGCGGATTAAAAATCTGTTGCCGGTGGAGCATCATGCGCAAAGAACATTCAGTGATGTGGCCAAGCAGGTGGGTAAAGTGAAAACGGGCAAGAGTCTGGGCCAATTATTTAAGCGTAAACAATTTAATTTCTACTATCTCAGTCAGACGCCTGCCAGCAACAAAATGTATCCAGACTTTATCTTGCATTTGCGTCCCGATCTTGCCAAGCAGTTACAGTCAGAGCAGAGCCCGGTCGCGTTGCCCGCAGGCAGACTATCGACCAAGTTTAAAACCGGCCTCAGCACGCAACCGCTCAAAGGCGGGGCCAGCAAAGCATCACAGACGGTCGGGCGTGAGGTGACCGAGATTTCGCAAGCCGCGCCGGTACTCAATGAGGTGTTGCGCCAACAGCGCGCGTTGACCTTGAAGGTGCGTAATCAAGGCCAGGGCGATTATCAGCTGGGTCTTGCCTCAGGCGGTGCAAAACTGATGCTCACCGCCAGCGTGATCCCGAATACCAGTGATGTGGTGAATGTATCGTTGGCTGGGCAGCGTTTGCATTCGGTGGTGTTTGAAGCCGCCGAGCAAGCCCTAAACAAGCAACTGAGTATTTCGCTCACCAGCTTTGACAACCAGCGCCGCTACGAGCTGAGCAATCTGCAGTTGCAAGGCAAACAACGCCTGCAACTGCAGCATGACAATGCCTGCCGCAGTGTGCGACTGCAAAGTGCTGGTCAGCCGGTGACGTTTGACCTCAAGCTGTTTGTGAAAGGCAAGCCCGCTGCGGTGATGAGCAAGCAGGTTTCGTTTCCGGCTGACATCGCTTTGAACTTGAGCCCGGTGGACTGGGTGGCCTTAGAACAAGGTGCTGGCGAGCCAGCATTAGAGATACAGATCATGAATCCACTAGATGGCAAGGTGATGGAAACCAGACGCATATAGCGAGAACAATAGCGTGTAGCCTTTGCAGGGGCACTCACCATCCTGTGACGTAGGATGGTGAGTGCATGTTGGCACGCATTTGACCGTAGCAACTTGGATGGCTGTGGCGGCAATCCGTTGTATGATGATGTGATTGATGACCGCCTACACAAAAGAGTTGGGTTTAGATGGCTGAACAGAAAAATTACATTACGCCGGAAGGCTATGCCGCGCTGGAAAAAGAGTTTCAATACCTGATTAAGGTTGACCGGCCCGAAGTGGTGCGTGTGGTGAGCTGGGCCGCAGGTAATGGTGACCGCAGCGAAAACGGCGATTATATTTATGGTAAAAAGCGCTTGCGCCAGATTGATGGGCGTATTCGCTTTTTGACCAAGCGCATGGATGCCGCAGAAATCGTCTACAGCAATACGCAGACTAATACGGAAAAAGTGTATTTTGGCGCCTGGGTGACGCTGTTTAACCTGGGGGATGATAGCGAAATCACTGTCCGTATTGTTGGTCAGGACGAGCTGGATCCGGCGCAGGGCTATATTTCATGGGTGTCGCCCATGGCCAAGGCGCTATTGGCAAAAAACTTGGGCGATACCGTGCGCGTGGTCACGCCTGGGGCAGATATTGAATATGAAATTATCGATATCCGTTATGCATAAAAACCAAAAATAAGCGGCGACTTGAACTAATCACCATTTGGCCTTATCTTAGCCGTATATGCGAAAACGCCTTTGCCTGTTCCTGATTTGCTGGTTGCCATGCTTTGTTATGGCCGCCAACGTCATGTCCTTGCAAATGGCCCTGGCAGAGCAGGCATTCAACAGCACTGCCAGGGCGCAGCATGATGAGATGCCGTGCCATCATATGGCAGATGAGCATCAAGACATGCATCATTCAGCTGATCATCAAGCAGCGACCTCCAAGCATCACTGCACAGTGTGTGGCTTTTGCATGGTCACCACTGGCGTCGCCCATTTAGACGCGTTTCCAACCGCTTTCCTCATTGCACAGTCTAGCGCTGCGCCGTTATTTGCGGCTGACCCTGTGCACTCTCAAACTTATCCCCCAGCGATCAAACCACCCATATTCAGCTAACACTCAGGACAAGTCCGTCCACCCGTTTTGTTAGATTGAATATGGAGGCTATATGTTTAAGCAACAGTATGTTGCGCTTGGTGCCTTACTTCTCTCCCAGTTAATGATGCCTGCCCACGCGGCGGCACTCATGGGCTTTGAAGATAGCGCCATGCTCATGACCGAAATCGGTCGCTACAACCAGGAATGGATGTTGAACTACTCGCCCGCGCTTGGGCATGCCATTGGCGTTGAGCAGATGCGCATGTCGGGCAAAGGCGAGCAGGCAACCACCATTTCCGGCATCAATTACACTGGCCTAATCAAGCGCTGGAACCTGCCATTGGCGCAAGCCAATGTCTGGTTTAACGGCAGCGTGGGCGAAGCCCGAGGTCAATACGACGGCTTTGCCTACACGCCCAGCTTGCAGTTCGATATGGAATCCACGCGGCTATATTTTCTGGCCAAAGCCCGCATGATCCGTGCGCCCAATATGAACTACGACACTGCCGCAGTGCAGGCCGGATTTTCGTTTTATGAAACCGGCTTTAACCAGACGCAGCCGTGGTTTGTGATTGAGGCCAAAACCATGCGTCACAACGACCCCGGCCTGCAAATCACGCCAGCGTTGCGCTTGATCAACAAACATTACTTTCTTGAATTTGGTGTCACCAACCCGTGGCAGGGCGAGGGCTTTGCGCCGCGCCTGAATGCCATGTTTGTGTTTTAACCAATGAACTTTTAAAGGATATTGAAATGAAAAAATTATTAGTGACTTTGATGTTGTCTGCCATGACTCCTGCGGCCTTTGCTGTGACCACGATTAAGGCCGAAGTGAACGGTATGGTGTGTGCATTTTGTGCTAAAGGTATAGAGAAAAAACTCAATGCCTTGCCACAAAAACAGACGGTCTTTGTTGACCTCAAGAGCCGCGTAGTGGCCTTGCAGTTGAAAGACGGTCAGGAGGTGTCGAATGAGGCATTTAGCAAAGTGATTCAGGATGCCGGTTACTCGGTGGGCAAGCTGGAGCGTGTGAACCAGACCGTAGAGGCGATCCAGGCAGAGGTGGCCAAGGCCGAGAAGGCAGGCAGCAAGTGATGGCGGCGGAAATCAACCATCTGCAAGCCAACCGAAGGCTTAACTTGCTATCGCTATTCACCAGTGGTTCGACACTGATTTGTTGTGCGCTACCAGCGACGCTGGTGGCCATCGGTTCAGTGGCGACCTTGACCAGCCTGATCAGTCATTTTCCGCAATTGATCTGGATCAGCGAGCATAAGCCACTGGTATTTGGCGTAGCCGGGCTTATGCTGTTGCTGGCAGGCATCATGCAATGGCGGGCAAGGTTGCTGCCATGCCCAACCGACCCGCAGTTAGCGGCGTTATGCACTAAAACGCGCCGCCAAAGTGTGTGGATTTACTGGTTTTCGGTGCTTATTTTTCTGGTAGGTGCTTTTTTTGCCTTTGTGGCACCGTTGTTTATTTAGCATTGCGTTATGAAAAAAGCCGACTGATTAGTCGGCTTTTTCTATGATTGCTTAACGCTTATTTAGGTGCTGCCTGCGGTTCAGGCTCAGCAACAAAAATCTCCACGCGGCGGTTTTTGGCACGGTTAGCCTCAGTGTCATTGGCTGCTAACGGTTCATGTGAGCCGCG
The DNA here is from genome assembly GCF_015354345.1 of Methylophilus sp. 14. GTDB lineage: Bacteria > Pseudomonadota > Gammaproteobacteria > Burkholderiales > Methylophilaceae > Methylophilus. The sequence continues at coordinate 65,687 of NZ_JADKYS010000006.1, forward strand.
GCCATCAATGGTGATACGGTTAAATGCAATGCCGCGCTCGGTCAGGTAATTACGCGCGCTGGCAGCACGATTCACTGACAATGGGTCATTGACGGCGTCCGAGCCGCTACTGTCCGTGTGGCCGACGATATTAACGCGTGCCGCTGGGTTGTTTTGTAAGCCAGTGGCAAATTTATCCAGGATAGGGCGCAGGTTAGGTTTGATATTGGCTTTGCCTTTATCAAACGAAATATCACTCGGGATTTCTAGCTTGAGCTGGTTGTTTTCTGTTTTGGTCACCGCCACGCCCGTGCCTGCTGTTGCCTGCTCCATTTCCTGTTTTTGGGCTTCCATCTTTTTGGACCAGATATTGCCCGCAATTGCACCGGCACCAGCACCCACGGCCGCACCAATCACTGCACCTTTACCGCCACCAGCCACTGCGCCAATGACGCCGCCCGCCGCTGCACCAATGCCTGCGCCTTTCGCGGTGCCTTTTTGGGTTTCGCTCATATTTGCGCAGCCGGACAAGCCAATCGCTGCCGTTAACACTGAGACTGTGATGATTTTATGCATTTCTTCTCCCTAATTTAAGTAAATATGTGTTGTTTTTGTTTGTCCACCAGCGGCGAGGGAAGTTCAGTCCTCAACATGCTCTAATTGCGTATAATCTCGAAAGTTAATTAAAGCAAATTGTATTGATGCCGTTAAATAGACAAGTAGGCATTCGTCAGATTTAGCCACACATCAAGTAAATGATAGAGAGTCCGCAGGTCAGTGTTCATGGTGCCGCCAGTCATAGTAGATATTGAAGCATCCGGTTTCGGCGCAGGCAGTTACCCGGTCGAGATTGGTTACGTCGATAGCAAGGGGGAAGTGTGGAGTGCGCAGGTGCAGCCGCATAGTGACTGGCTGCATTGGGATAACGAAGCCGAAAAGCTGCATCAGCAGTCGCGACAGTCGCTTGAGGCGCATGGGCAAACGGCGCAAGAAATTGCCGCGCATCTTAATCGTGTGTTTGCTGGCCAGACGGTCTATACCGATGGCTGGTACCAGGACTTTGTCTGGTTGCATAGTTTGTATGAAGCGGCTAGTTTGACTCCACGTTTCAAGCTGGAAGATTTAAGTGTGACGTTAACGCCTGAGCAGCAGGCGCTTTGGCACGAGACCAAGCAAGCAGTACGAGATCGTTTTGCCTTGCAGCAGCATAGAGCCTCTACCGATGCAAAAGTATTGCAGCTCACCTGGTTAACAACTGCTGAAATGGCAGCTGCGTTGACTGAGTAATGCTGGCTGTTGGCATAAAAAAGCCCCACTAAGGGGCTTTGTTGTTTTCAGCGCTTATTTACAGCTCTTTTTGGCATCGACTTCAAACTCAATATCCACATCGGTCCATGTTTTGCCCTGATGGAATGCCTGGGTACAAATGCGGCCGAACTTCTCAAACGCGCTGCCGCCATTAAAGTCTTTGATAATGTCCAGCGTGCCTTTGGCTTGTAAGTGACCATTCTTCTCAGTGACTTTCATCGGGATGACTTTGGTCACGTCGTTCATGGTCACGGCCAACTGTAAGTCATTGCCCTGAATTTTTTCAATTTTGGCGGTGATCTTGCCTGGATTGGCAAAGTTTTTAAACAGGCCAGTCACGACATTCATATTACGGATATTGGCCAGGGCAGGGTCCCAGGTGCCGCCTTTACCATTGTTCAAGTCATTTGAGGTGTCCAGCGAGGTGCTGTCAATATGAATGGTTGCGCCTTCGAGCTTGCCGGTAGCAGAGGCCAGTTGATATTTTTTAAAGGTATTCTTTGTGACGATATAAGATTTGTCTGGCGCACCAAACGCGGTGAATGAGAACTTAAAGGATTTTTCATCTGGAGTATATGTGCAGCTGCTTGCCCATACTGCGGTACTTAACAAACTACCAATGATGGCGACCAATGATCGCGCGTGCCACTTATTCATATCAATTTCCTGTCTTGTTTTTAGTTTGGTTGAAAGAATCATTTAATCATTGCGATAATTCGCCATTTAATAGTAATGAGAAGTATTATCAATTGCAACAGGCGTATGACAATTAACGAAGGTATTTGTTTGAGAGCGCTTGTCATCATTGATGATGCTTCGGCAATTGTCACCCGTGCTACATGGTTATCCACGGCATGAATTAAGATACAATCAATGACTTTTTATCCCGTATCCATGCTTTTGCCAGATGACTGATCCAGCACCTCATAAACCTACCTGGGATATTTTCTGCAAGGTCGTTGATAACTTTGGCGATATAGGCGTGTGCTGGCGGCTGGCGCGGCAACTGGCTGATGAATACGAGCTCAGTATTCGATTGTGGGTCGACGATATCGCTCTGGCGCAGCAGTTTGCCAGGGAAAGGCATGCGCGTATCGGTTTGCAGCATTGGATTGAGACGGCTGATTTTTCGCAAGCCGCCGATGTGGTGATAGAAACCTTTGGTTGCGGCTTGCCAGAGGTTTACCAGCAACACATGATCAGCCAGCGTTCCATGTGGGTCAACGTTGATTATTTATCCGCAGAAAGCTGGGTAGACAGTTTTCACGCGCAACCTTCGCCGCAGACGAATGGACTGGTACGCCATTTCTTTTATCCCGGCTTTACAGCCGCAACAGGCGGGCTTTTACGCGAAGCCAGTTTGCCTGCTTGGCAAGCCAGTGCGTCTTGGCATGCATTAGGCATTGCACCCGCGCCCAATCAACTGACATTATCGTTGTTTTGTTATGCGCATGCGCCGTTGGCTGCACTGGTAGAGAGCCTGCAGGCTTCCACTATGCCTGTACGTGTCTTGGTGCCGCAGACGGTGGCGCCCATGCTGGCCGCGGTGCTTGGCCTAGGCCATTTGCAGGTGGGCGAGTGTATTCAAAGCCAGCAAAGTGAGTTTTTGGTCATTCCGTTTTTATCGCAAGCCGATTACGACCGTTTGCTGTATTTGTGTGACTTTAATTTTGTGCGCGGTGAAGATAGCTGGATTCGCGCCTTGTGGGCAGGCAAGCCCATGATCTGGCAACCTTACCAGCAAAGCGAAGACACGCACCTGTTAAAGCTCAATGCATTTATGGCACACTATCTGGCGCAGGCCGATGCATCGCTGGCGAGTGTCATTCGGAATGCCATGCTGGCGTGGGCACAAGACGATTGGCAGCCTGCCCATTGGCAGTCTTTGCTAACCGTGTTGCCGCAGTTTGCACAGCACGCCAGTGCCTTTAAAGTCGCCCAATCTCAAGCAGTTGACCTGGCGACTAACTTGGTGATTTTTATTGAGAAATGTCGTACACATCGGGTATAATTCCGCGCTTTCAAATCCCGCATACAAATTAAGGCTTAATTTATGAAAATCGCTCAAGACCTCCGCGTTGGCAACGTAGTGATGATTGGCAACGACCCGATGGTAGTTGTAAAAACCGAATACAACAAATCCGGCCGTAATGCGGCTGTGGTGAAAATGAAAATGAAAAACTTGTTGACTGAAGCGCCAAGCGAAAACGTTTACAGCGCACAAGACAAGTTTGATGTGATCGTATTGGAAAAGAAAGAAGTGACTTACTCCTACTTTGCTGATCCTACCTACGTATTTATGGACGCTGAGTACAACCAGTACGACGTAGATGCCGAGTTTATGGAAGATGCGCTGCCATACCTGGAAGATGGTATGCCATGTGAAGTGCGTTTCTACGACGGCAAAGCCATTTCTATCGAATTGCCAACCACTGTTGTACGTGAAATCACTTACACTGAGCCAGCCGTGAAAGGTGATACTTCCGGTAAAGTGATGAAGCCAGCCAAGATTGCCACCGGTTTTGAGATTCCAGTGCCACTGTTTGTGAGCCAGGGCGACAAGATCGAGATCGATACACGTACTGGTGAATACCGTAACCGTGTGATGAAATAATTCATCTTATCCGTTTGTGAAAAACCCCGGACAAGTCCGGGGTTTTTTTATTGCCTGTTGATTGCATCCAAGCGGTTGGCGTTTGGAATATCTGGGAAATAATGATCGCATTGTCAGGAATTATTCACTATTTGCCGTGAATTTTTTTCCATGACAATCGTTGCAGCTTTACATCATTTCAATATTGGGGGATGCAATGCGTTGCCTGCAAGTGAATACCAAACATGTCTTATCGTCATTATTGTTGGCTGGAGGAGTACTTTTCACCAGTCTGCCAGCCAGTACCGCGGAAGATCCAAGATCACTCAAGCATCCGCTGATAGGCTACTGGGAGTCGCGTGTGCCTGAGAATGGCTGCCTGGAAAGCTATTGGTTCAAAGAGGACGGGAGCGCTGTATTTACCAGTGGCGATGAGCAGTTGGAAGCGCGCTATGAGGTGTCGCCGCAGCCTGATGCGCATGGTTTTTTTAAATTGAATCACCGTGTGACGCTCAGCAACAAGGCGCTGGACTGTACTAAACAAAGTTCTGAAATCAATAGTGAGCAAACCAGCTTTCTGTTGTTTAAGCCTGACGGCAGCAGCTTTATCTCCTGTGACAACGATGATCCTTCTCTTGAAAACTGCTTTGGCCCCATCGAGTTAAAAAATAACGCGAGCAGAAGTTTGCGCTAAGCCTGATAGGCAAGGTCTATGTGGCTGGAAAAGATGCGCTTATTCAGGCGGCTTGCCCCTGCGCTGGTGGTTTGCCTGGGATTAACGGTCGGGCATTCTACCCAGGCGATTATTCATGGCCTGACATTCCCAGGGATGGCCATTTCCACCGTCAAACTAAGCATTCAGCATGCACACTTCTTGCAATCAGTCGAAAAGTGGGAGTATTACGATTCGATTTGCAGCGCTGCAATTGTGGGCCTTAAGCCGCTGACACTGATCACTGCCGCGCATTGCCTGAAGGAGGTACGTGTCAGTGGTCCACAATCATTACCGGTGTTGTCCATTGCGCAGCCTGAGTTGTTAGGGATAGAGCAAATTACTCTCAAACAGGCTTTTTACCGGCCTTTCGAAGCGGTGTCCGAGGATTTGACGCAAGACATTGCCGTGCTGGTGTTCGACGCAAAAGTGACCAGCCTGATACAACCTTTGCGCATCCGGCTAGGCGATGACCTGCCTGAGTCCATCATGATTTGCGGCTATGGCAGAGGCTATGGCGAGGCTGACACCCGGCATCCTCGTTGCGGCGAACGCAAGCCTTTGCGAGATTTATCGGACTTTTATCAGGTATTGCCCAAGATCTACCGTGAGATGGATGAAATGCTGCATTTGCAGGCACAAACCCAGTTTGCTTATACGCAAGAGCTGGTGCATGCCGAAAAGGCACTGCTGGCAGTCAACCGGCTGAACGAGTTGGATCAATATGACCACACCATGCCGATGCCAACCGTCGGGGATTCAGGCGGCCCCTGGCTGGTGCTTAATAGCACAGGTCAATATGAGTTACTGGCGATCACCAGCCTGGTCGAGCGTTTTTATAACCCAAGCGCCAATTGGCCGTTTTTTCAGAAACAGGTGCCGCTGTCGGAGTACCCCTATGTTGCTTATGGTTTACGTTTAAGCCACGCTGAGGTGCTGGGATTTTTACAATACGCGCAACATAGCGGTGCCGATATTCATTTCACGTCGGCACCGCGCATTCCACGACTGAGTCAGCCGAAATAGTCTTCAGGCATTCAATTTGGCATTAATCTCTTGTTCAGCCTCTAGCCAGTAGTCTAAATGGTTGTGACCAAAGCCTTTTTTCTCCGCAATGTAATAGGCTGCAACTTCAATCATTTTGTAACGCTCTTCGCTGGTCACAATGGCCGGTTTGGCTGTTTTTTTACGCGAAGTAGCTGGCTTGGCAGCTTTTTCTGACGCAGTTTTTTTAGGGGCTGTTTTGGGTGCGGCGGCTTTCTTTGCCGTAGTCACTTTTTTAGTGGATGCGTCGGTGGTTTTACTAGATGCCATACTATGTCTCCTTGGTGTAGAGGTGAGTGAAAGCGTCGACTTGTGGTCGCTGTAAAGCTATATTAAGAGTGCGCCGGGCTCAGCGTCAAGCCTCAACCGGCAATTCATTTGATCTGCGTTAAATCTTAAGCCGCCATTTTTGTGTTTGGGATTGAATTACAGCTTGTATTCATCGCCAAACCGCCTGCTTGCGATAAAAGCAGCTTCCAAAGCCTGCCTATTTATGGTGTAGTTACTCGCTCATTGAATTGGAACAACCGTATGTATAAAAAAGCGCTTACCTCACTGACCGTATTGTTTTTTATGATGGGGTTTATCACCTGCTTGAATGACATTCTGGTGCCTTATTTAAAAGCCATTTTTGCCCTGAGTTATAGCCAGGCAGCGTTAATCCAGTTCTGTTTTTTTGCGGCCTACGGCCTGACTTCCATTCCATTCAGCAAGCTGATTGAAAACATCGGTTATCAAAAAGGCATGGTGGTTGGGTTTGCGCTGGCGGCACTGGGTTGCCTGTTGTTTTATCCGGCGGTGCTGTTGCATACCTATGCACTCTTTTTAGGCGCATTGTTCGTGCTCGCTGCAGGCATTGTGTTGCTGCAAGTGGCGGCTAACCCTTGTGTTTCCATCATTGGCCCTCAGGAAACAGCCTCTTCCCGTCTCACCATGGCGCAGGCCTTTAATTCATTAGGGACTTTTATTGCGCCTTTTTTTGGCGCTTACTTCATTCTTTCCGGATTAACCAACTCTGTCTACGCCGAGGGCGTGGTGTATCCGTATTTCCTGATCGCTGGCGTGTTAATCGTTATTGCGCTGGTGCTCTCCAGGATTAATTTGTCTGGCATGGAAACGGCAGAAGCAGATCAAAGTAGCTGGCTGGAAGTATTAAAGGAAAAAGGCCTGCTGCTCGGTGTGATTGGCATCTTTGCCTATGTCGGTGCAGAAGTGTCTATCGGCAGTTTTCTGGTGAATTATGTGATGGAAATCAGCCATGTGCCAGAAACACAAGCCGCGCCGCTGGTAGCGCTGTATTGGGGTGGCGCCATGATAGGCCGCTTTATCGGTATTTTTACCCTGAAGATGTTTGCGCCTGCCAAAGTGCTCATGACACATGCCGTGCTCGCCGTGGTGCTCATCCTGGTTTCCATGCAAACCACAGGCAATCTGGCGATTGCGAGCATGGCCTTGGTCGGCCTGTGTAACTCCATCATGTTCCCCACCATTTTCACGCTAGGCATTAAAGGCCTTAAAGCAGGGCAAGAGAAAAGAGGGTCAGGCTTGTTGGCCACGGCGATTCTGGGTGGAGCGATTGTGCCTTTGTTAACCGGCTTGCTGGCAGATCGCTTGGGATTGCACCACGCGTTTATATTGCCAGTGATTTGTTATGCGTATATTACGTGGCTGGGCTGGCGGAATTGCAGGTCTTAGCCTTCAAATGATTCAGGGCTAAGCCTTAATTCTCAATGGATCAATGTGGTTAAACTAGGGAGGCGATATGGCTGAATTGTCTTTTTATGTTTCTGATGAAGTTGAAGCTGTGATCAGGCGAAAGGCCGAACTAGCGAATATGTCACTTCCGGAATATCTGGCCGAGCTGCTAAAAAGAACATCTGAAGTGCAGGCAGAATGGCCTGAAGGCTATATTCAGCTATTTGATGACTGGCAAGGAGAGCCGTTGGAACGGCCATCACCCTTGCGATAATGTATGCGTCACTCTCTCGAGGTGTTTCGTCAGCTAAACCATCATCGACTGTTTTTTTAATCAAACATTAAATAATTTCTCATACGAAATGCTTACCTACGGTGTGAGGATTATTTAGCTTGCCATCATGTAATCGTTCGATTACATATTCTGCTATGTATATAGTCAAACGCACTGCAGAATTTGATGCATGGCTACATGGCATCAAATCTAGTCAATCTTCCGATATCACCAAAGCAATCCAGTTAATGCACCAGTTAGAGGATTAAGCTATGAGCGAAAAAATCAAAGTTTCAGAACTCCCAGAGTTTGATATGGCGGAGCATATTAAAACAGAGGAAGACATCGCAGCCTATTTGAATATCGTACTCGAAGAGGGCGATGGTGCCGAGTTGGCGCATGCCTTGGGTGTGATTGCCCGCGCCAAAGGCATGGCAGACATTGCTGAAAAAAGTGGCATCACTCGTGAAGCTCTTTACAAAGCCTTAAGGCCCAATGCGCAGCCGCGGTTTGATACTGTGCATAAGGTGATGCAGGCGATGGGGGTTAAATTGCAGGCGCGTGTTTGATTGTGGAGATTAATACGGCGGACTGAGCGAGTCCGCCCTACGGGCTGTAGCGAGATAAAGCCAAAACTGATTGAGTACCGACTGTATTCGGTATCATTGCTGCTAGGCAACACATTACTTCACCTGCATTGTTTGCATACACAAAGTTGAGTCATTCATTTAAAAAACCAGCACGCTGTGCAGTTGGTCTCTTGTTAAATAGATTTAATAATTAACGCGGAAATGATTAGTCTTATTGGGCTATTGTTGCTTGCGATTGTCGTGCAGTAATCTGTCACTCATGTTGCAAAGTTTGCAATATGGTTCAAAAATGAGAACACATGCGATGCCTTACGGGGATTGCATTCTTCATGCATAAACAATAAACAATAAACAATAAACAAGAGGGGGAACCACATGCGTTATGGTTTAAATTTATTGGGCATATCCATGCTGGCCGCAGTTTCTGCCAATGCTCAGGCTGCAATGACTGTGCTGGCAACAGATACTTATAACGGTAGCACTTATCAGTTGCTTTCTGCCGACACTTGGACAAATAGTGAGGCTTTTGCACAATCATTGGGCGGTCATTTGGTGACTATTAATGATCTGGCTGAAAATGATTGGTTGACCACAGAAGCGTTCAATGGCTGGGGTTTGAATAACGCCTACTGGATTGGATATTCACGTAACCCGAACAATCCTAGCCAGTTTTTATGGGCTGATGGATCTACCTCAACCTACACAAACTGGTCACCTGGTGAACCGAATAACTCAAACAGCTACAATGCCGATGCCGAAAACTATGTACACACCTATTTGTATTTTGGTGGTGGTGTTCGTTTCGGTAAATGGAACGATTTAGCGAATGTCGATCCCTTTGAAGGACCAAAATTCGGTGTGATGCAGTTGGTGTCAACGCCAACTACTGTACCTGAGCCATCCTCTGCTGGTTTACTTGGTCTGGGTGTTTTGTTGATGAGCCTGATTGGATTTCGTCGTCAGAAATAAAAGATAACACTAAAAAGGCTGCGATATTGCAGCCTTTTTTTTGTACCTTTAACAGGGTTCAACAGTCAGGCTGAGGTACCACCAACGGTTAACCCATCAATCTTCAACGTAGGTTGCCCAACACCAACAGGCACACTCTGACCTTCTTTACCGCAAGTGCCCACGCCGCTATCCAGCGCCATGTCATTGCCTACCATGCTGACTTTGGTTAACACGTCCGGGCCGTTGCCAATCAGGGTGGCACCTTTGACCGGGTAGGTAATTTTGCCGTCTTCAATCATATAGGCTTCAGCGGCGCTAAAGACGAATTTACCGCTGGTAATATCGACCTGGCCGCCGCCAAAGTTGGCGGCGTATAGCCCTTTTTTCACCGACTTGATAATCTCTTGCGGGTCTTTGTCGCCGTTGAGCATATAGGTGTTGGTCATGCGCGGCATCGGGATGTGCGCGTAGCTTTCGCGGCGCGCGTTGCCGGTCAGGCCCATGCCCATGAGACGTGCATTCAATGTGTCTTGTATATAGCCACGCAGGATGCCATCTTCAATGAGTACAGTGTTTTGCGGCGCGTTGCCTTCATCGTCCATGGTCAGCGAGCCACGGCGGTCCTGTATCGTGCCATCATCGACGATGGTGATGCCTTTGGCGGCAACCTGCTGGCCAATCATGTTGCTGAAGGCGCTGCTGCCTTTGCGGTTGAAGTCACCTTCGAGGCCGTGGCCGATGGCTTCGTGCAGCAAAATGCCTGGCCAGCCATTACCCAGCACAACGGTCATGCTGCCAGCCGGGGCAGGGCGCGCCTCTAGGTTAACCAGTGCCTGATGCGCGGCTTTGCGGGCGTAGTCTTGCAGGACATCATCAGTAAAGTAGCTGTAATCAAAACGGCCACCGCCGCCGCTGGAACCTTGTTCACGACGGCCATTGTGTTCGGCAATCACTTGCAGCGACAAGCGCACCAGTGGGCGTACATCGCCTGCCATGACGCCGTCACTGCGTGCCACTAAGACAACTTCATATTCTGCGGCAATCGAGGCCATGACTTGTGTGATACGCGGATCTTGCGCTTTGGCATAACGCTCGAGTTTTTCCAGCAGTTTAACCTTGGCATCTGCACTCAGGCTGGCAATCGGGTCTTGCGGTAAATACAGCGGCGTATGGCTGCGCGTAATAATACTGTGGCCGGTTTTTTCCTGGCCGAGGTTGGCAATGGCGCGGGTGGCACTTGCCGCCTGTTGCAGGGCATCAAGATGAATGTCGTCGGAATAGGCAAAGGCGGTTTTTTCGCCACTGACAGCACGCACACCTACGCCCTGGTCGATATTAAAACTGCCGGATTTGACCTGGCCTTCTTCCAGCCCCCAAGATTCGCTGCGGCTGTATTGAAAGTAGAGGTCCGCATAGTCAATGTTGTGCGTCATCATGCCGGACAATACATTGGTTAAAGCGCTTTGATCCAGTCCGGCAGGGCGGAGTAGCAAGTCGTTGGCAGTGGTGAGTAGCGTTTGCATAATGGGCTAAATAGTGGGTTAACTTGTTAAATCGTAATGGTTGGAGTCTAGGACTGGCCAAAGAGTGCCATACCGGCACTCAGCGTTTTCATTAAATTGCCTTAATGGTTTTGTGTTTAAGCGCTGGCAGGCTTTGACGCAGGTTTTTAATATAGTTGCGGTTAACGTTAGCCACCACAATGCCCGAGCCACGCGGCAGGCGATCCAGCACCACACCCCAAGGGTCCACAATCATGCTGTTACCATGTGTTTCGCGGCCAGAGAGGTGGTAGCCCCCTTGCGCTGAGGCGATCACATAACTCAGGTTTTCTACGGCACGCGCACGCACCAGGGTTTCCCAGTGGGCTTTGCCGGTGGTTTCGGTAAACGCTGAGGGCACGACGATCATGTCGACTTCACCCATGGCGCGGAACAGCTCTGGGAAGCGTAAATCGTAGCAAATCGAGAGGCCAATACGGCCAAATGGCGTATCCACGGTCACCACGGTGTCACCAGGTTCTATGGTGTTTTCTTCATGGTAATGTTCGGTGCCCATATCGAGGCCGAACAAGTGGATTTTATCGTAGCGCGCTACTTGCTCGCCTTTGTCGTTATACACCAGGCAACTATTGCGCACTTTGTTGGCATAGTGACTTTCCAGCGGCACCGTCCCGGCGACGATCCAGATTTTGTAAGCCTTGGCGGTTTTGCTTAAAAACTGTTGAATCGGGCCATCATCTGGTTTTTCGCGAATGGTCACCTTGTCGAAATCTTTCAGGCCCATGATGCAAAAGTATTCCGGCAGCACCACCAGCTTGGCCCCGGCCTTGGCCGCCGACTCGATCAGCCGTTTGGCTTCGACCAGGTTGGCTGCTACGTTAGGGCTGGACGCCATTTGGATTGCCGCAACTTTAACGATGTCATCGTTAGCGGCGGATTTGAGTTTTTTAGTTTTTTTCTCAGCCATGGCAAAGGTTCCATTGAAATAATAGTGATAGTGGCATTAATGCAGACTTTTCAAAGGTTGAGCAGAGGGCGTACTGGGTGCCTTTTTATCGACTTCTGCTTCCTGTGGATTATCCCACGTGCCTGTAATCATATACTCACTGGCGCTGATTTTGTTAAGCGGATCTTTGAGTAATTTTTGTGCCACAAACGCAGCCACGCCAACAATCGGGCCGCCTGCCAAGGCTGCCAGGGAAACGGAGTCGCTAATATGGGGCACGACTTTGACCTTTAAGCGTTGCGTTTCGGTTTTTAAATTGGTTTCACCCTTGATGCTGGCTTCGGCCGCTGGACCCGTCATAAATAGGTCGTTGCTACGCAAAATGCCATCTTTGATATTGGCGGTAGAGTTGATTTTATCGAAAGCAAAGCCTTCACTAAATAAATCACGGAAATCCAGGGTTAAGCGGCGCGGCAGGCTTTGCAAGCTCAGCAAGCCGAGCAGGCGGCCCACGCCTGGTTGCACTTTTAAAATCTGGCCTTTTTCCAGTTGCATGGTGAAGTTGCCATCCAGCCGCTCCACTGCAAACTCATGCGGGCTGCCCGGCCAGCCCAGTTGGCCATTCATGCTGCCGGTGCCGCCTTTGACCATCTCGCCGCCAGGCTGAAAACGCTGCAGGGTTTTACCCAGGTTGCTGGAACTGAGGTTGAACTTGAGCATGGTTTGCGGGCTGCGTACCGAGTTGCGCCAGGTGCCGTCGGCGGTGAGCTGGCTATCACTGTTGTTGATATTCATGCGCTGTATTACCCAGCTCTCGCCACTGTTGTAGGCTTTTAAATCCAGGCTGCCCAGTTGTTTGTCACCAAACTGGAAGTCCTGCGCTGTAATATCCAGCTCGGGGTAGGTCATATCCAGGCGGCGTACTTCGGCCGGATTGGCATTGTTATCGGTATCCATGCTGCGCGGAATGCGCAGGTAATTCAGTTTGGCTACCAGTTTGCTGGGTTTACCTGATAACCAGTCAGCGTCACCCGCCAGTTCCTGGCTTTGAATCGACAGTTTCAGGCGTTCTTTTTCCGGTGCAATATTCAGTTTGATCTGGTGCAGGTTGCGGTCAAACACATGCAGGGTGCCTGCGGTCAACTCAATCTGATTCAGGGCCAGTGATGAGGCATCGGACGCCTGGCTGCCACTTTCCTGGTTCAGGTAGGTTAACCATTCATCGACATTAAGCTTTTGAAAGTCGGCGCGTAAATTGATGCCATCGCCAGCAGGCAGGCGTGGTGGTGTGTTAATGGCAATTTCACCAGCACTGACGGTGGCCGGGTTATTCGCATTGCGCAAAAAGTTGGCATGTATCCAGTCGTTATAGTGAATGGCAATTTTGTCTGGCTGGTTGCTCTCCTGGCGGAAGCGGATGCTCAGGCTGGCGGGTGTTTCAACACTCTTTTTGGCCGGTTCTGGCAGGTCAATGGCCATGCCGATTAATTGCGAGCGGATGTCGAGCCGGATATTCGGTGCCTGGATCAGTAAATTGCTTTTCCAGTCAGTCGTGCCATGCAAGGCGCGGGTAATCGGGTTGTTATCCAGTTTTTTAAGGGCGGCATCGGTGATGCGGCCACTGCCCTGGATAATCACCGACTTGTCTGGCCTTGTGCTCAGGCTGACGCTGGCAGGATTATCAAACATCGACAACTGCATGCCTTGCGCTTGCAAGCCTTTTTCGTTGAATTTTAAATGGCCATTGATATTGCTCATTTCCGGCATGGCGATTTGCGGGTTAGCGGCAATATGGCCGTTCTTGATGTTGTAATCACCCTGAAACTGGCTGGCGTCTACATCATTGAGCGGCACTTGCAGGCCCAGTTTGAGTTCAGCATTGCCTGAGGTTTTTAAAAAATCAGTAAAGCCCATGGTGACTTGCCGCACTGGGCTGGTATTGACGAATTTCACCCCTTGTTCGACGGTGCCGGTGGCCGCTGCTTTGATATTGAGCATCGGCCAGTCGGCATCCAGTTGCGGAATTTCGACCTGTGCTTGTGTAATGTGCTGGCCAACAGTCGTGCCGTTTTTCACCGCGATATCCATGCGTTTGCCTTCAAATTTGAGGAAGGCATCGATATTTTGAATCACCGGCCAGTCAGTACCATACTCCAGGCTGGCGCGATCCACTTGTGCGGTGACGCGGAACAGCCCCAGTGATGGATCAGACTGATGCGCTGCATTCACATAGGGGAAGTCCTGCACCCGACCTTTGACAATCACTTCGCCGTGCCTGATCTGACCACTCAGGATAGAGGTGTCCAGCCAGTGCAAGGTGCTTTCACCCAGGATCAGCGGGTAATAAAAAGGGGCAAATTTGGCATCGCCGCGCTCAATCTGGCTTTGCAGTTGTATGGTGTCGCCGCCTGTGGCGCCCAGTTGATATTCCAGATTGGTGCGCAAGGCCAGGTGGGGATTGCTGAAGTGCAGGTTGCGCGTGCTGATCAAGGTTTTCTGGCCGTTATGACTCCACGCCACTTCGCCTTGCAGCTGGTCTATGGGTAATGGCCAGCGTAGCAGGCCGGCCAGTTCAATGGTCGCCTTGCTGGTATCCAGTTCCACGCTACCTGCATTCGGGCGTACTGACAATTGCCCTGACCAGTTATCCAGACCGGGAATGCTGGCGTAGGCTTGGCTATGCAGCGCATTGAAGTTGGCGTCGACTGCGTAATCACGCCATTGATCCTGCTGGTAAAGCCAGCGCGCCTTGATTTGAGAGGCATTGCCTGCGGGGGCCATGTTTTCAAGATAGGTGGCTATTTTTGAATCAGGCGGTAACCATTGTGCAAATAAATGGCCTTGGGTCAGGCCGAATTTTTTAACCGTGAGCGTGCCTTCGTGGCCTTGGCTATCCCATTGCAATTCACCATTGGTATCTTCGAGCACTAAACCTGGCTGTACGTTGGCAGAAAAGTGCTTGAGGGTGAGCATGAAACGTTGCTCAACACGCTGCCAGCGTAGTTCGCCAGTGACGGTTTTGGCGATAAATGTTTGCGTCTCGTGGGCAGGTTTGACGGCCACATCGTTCAACTGTACTTGCGCGGCCAGCCGTTGCAATTGCAAGGCATCAAATGCCAGCGTGGTGGTCAGGTTGCCTTTACCGGCATTTATTTTTAGTGGCAAGTCCAACCACGGGCTCCAGGCGGCGAGGTCGGTTTCTGGCAGGCGTAGCGAAATTTCGCCATGCCATGCTTCAGGTTTGGCCACATCATCACCAACCACGACTGACTCCAGGGTCATACGCTGCTTGGTGCCGGTGGAAACCAGACTGTCTATATGGATGCTATGGCGATGCAACAGGCGTTGCCAGACCGGGGTCAGTATTTCAATATTCAAATCTTCAAGCAGGAGTGGCGGCGCCTGGCGTTGTTCATCCAGCCAGGTGATGGTGGCGTGAGAAATCTGGATACGACGTTGCGATAGCAGCCAGTTGGCAAAAGCGGGATTGCCTTGGCCAGACATGGAAATACCCGCTAAAAACAGCTCGCCATTGGCGGTACGCCTGATCACCAAGTTGGGCGCATCTATACTGAGGCTGACCAGCGAAGGTGAGAGTAATGCCAGGCTACTCCAGGACAAGCGGGTGGTGATCTTGGGTAACTCAAGCGCCGGGCGTTGCTCGGTATCAAACACCGTGACTTTGCCCAGGGTGACTTGTGGTGCCAGGCCGCGCCAGCGAATGGCAATATGGGCAATGGTGACCTGTTGCTTGAGTGACTGGCTGAGTGCTTGTTCAATCTTGCCGCGGTAGTCGTCAATGTGGGGAAACACATAAAACTGAATAACACCAACAATGCCTGCCAGCAAGACAAACAAGACAATCAGTAATGAAGCTAGCCAGCGTTTGATTTTTTGCAGAGGCATATGGGTGTGGAACAGCAGTGGCAGAAGTAATTGTTTAACTGACCATTTTACTCGAAAACAGTTGCGCAGCCGCAGTAGAAGAGGGGGGAAGTCGCGGAATTATTCAGCCAGAGCCTGAATGATTCGTTTAAAATGCCACTCTTTTGCAATATCGTTTTTAAATGAAAGTGATTGTCAGTGATTCAGTTTAAACAACTGACTTTTTCCAGAGCAGGTAAAACGCTGGTCGAAGCAGCCAGTTTCCAGTTGCATCCGGGGCATCGCGTCGGCCTGACCGGGGCCAATGGCGCGGGTAAATCGACCCTGTTTGCCTTGCTGCGCGGTGAGCTCACGGCGGATGTCGGCGAGTTGCTGATGCCGCCACAGTGGGTGATTGCGCATGTGGCGCAGGAAACCCCGGCGCTGGCGCAATCTGCACTCGACTATACCCTGGATGGTGATGAAGAGTTGCGCACCTTGCAAGCCAACCTTGCGCAAGCAGAGGCTGGCGAAAGTCATGACCCGTTGCATGTGGCCGAGTGGCATCAGCGCCTAGCGGATATTGATGGCTATAGCGCAGAAGCCAGGGCCAGTGCTTTATTGGCCGGTCTGGGGTTTTCTCAGTCGCAGTTGAGCCGCCCGGTCAGTGATTTTTCCGGTGGCTGGCGTATGCGCCTCAACCTGGCGCGTGCTTTAATGTGCCGCTCAGATTTGCTATTGCTGGATGAGCCGACCAATCACCTGGATATTGAAGCCGTTATTTGGCTTGAAGGCTGGCTGAGTGCCTATCGCGGCACCTTGTTGCTGATTTCGCATGACCGCGAGTTTCTTGATAACACGGTTAACCATATTCTACATATAGAGCATCAGCAACTGACTTTGTATCGCGGTGGCTATAGTGATTTTGAGCGCCAGCGTGCCGAGAAGCTGACATTGCAGCAAGCCAGTTATCAAAAGCAACAGCAGCAAATGGCGCATTTGCAGAAATATATTGATCGCTTTCGCGCCCAGGCGACCAAAGCACGCCAGGCGCAAAGCCGTATCAAGGCACTTGAGCGCATGGAACGTATCAGTGCTGCGCATGTAGATTCTCCTTTTAGTTTCAGCTTTCGTGACCTAGGTTCTGCACCGGATCCTTTACTGGTGATGAATCAGGCGGGGTTGGGCTATGCAGGTCAAACCCTGGTCAAACTGGGGCATCTGGCGATACGCCCGGGTGAGCGCATCGGTTTGCTGGGTAAGAATGGCGCGGGTAAGTCCACCTTGATTAAAGCGCTGGCGCAGTCAGAAACCTTATTGTCGGGCGAGCGCGTAGAAGGTAAGGATTTACGTATCGGTTATTTTGCCCAGCATCAGCTAGAGCAGTTGGTTGCTAGCGACTCGCCCTTGCAGCATTTGCAGCGGCTGGACGCAAATGCCAGAGAGCAGGAACTGCTGGACTTTTTGGGGGGATTTGATTTCCGCGGCGAGATGGCTAAAGCGCCTTGCGGACCGTTCTCAGGTGGTGAAAAATCTCGTCTGGCATTGGCGATGCTGATTTGGCAACGGCCTAACCTGATTTTGCTGGATGAGCCGACCAACCATCTGGATATTGAAATGCGGCATGCATTGTCTATGGCATTGCAGGCCTATGAAGGCGGCATGGTGATGGTGTCGCATGACCGCACGTTGCTTGCCACTTGTTGCGAAAAATTTGTACTGGTGGCTGATGGGCAAGCCAGTGTGTTTGATGGCGACCTGGAAGATTACAAAGGATCTTTACTCAAGGTGGCGCAAACGGAAGTCACTACGAGCCGACCTGTGGCCGCCAAACAGAATAGCTATCATCAGCAAAAAGCGGACCGCCAGGCACGCCTGGTGGAGCGCAGGCCTTTGCTCAAAACGCTGGCGACACTGGAAACACAGTTGACCAAGCTCACGCAGGAAAAGCAAGACGTAGAAAACCGCCTGGCGGATAGTGCGATTTACGAGGTAGAGCAGCGTGAAGTATTGCAGGCGCTGCTGATTTCGCAAGGTGAAAATCAAAAACAACTCGATGCCATCGAAGAGCAGTGGCTGGATGTGCAGGAAAAACTGGAAGCCCTGCCTGAGATTGAATAACACGGATAATATTAATTAAAAGGATCATCATGGAAATGACTTATGAAGAGCGTTTGAGGTTTATGTATCAGCTGTGCCAGGCACAGACTGGGGCGATGGGTATTCAATCTGAAGCACAAGCCGTAGAAGCCTTTGCCAATGTTGAAATTGAAGACGCTATACATTATCTGGCGAGCTTTTTAACGTTTAAAGCGATTCAGTCCGCTGACCGTCATCCGGCAGAAGAGCTGGAAAATGATTTTGATATGCTGGGGGTCTACCAGTGTTTCGGTTTGATGGTGTATGCCTTCCTGTTCATGCCGCTGACCCAGGAAGGGCTTCATCCTGACTACGATAGGGCGCAAATTACCATCGGTAAAACCCTGTTTGATGGGCTATCTCCGGAAATGCTGGCGGAGATTATTGAATCTGGTTTTCATAAGTTTAAACTGATTGCAGAAGCGGAGTCTGAGCATTGGCAGGAATACCGTGAAAACCTAGATAAAGTCACCATTAGCTATATGATTGCAACGACAGATGATGATAGCCCGCATAGTGCAGAAGAAGTGTTGCCGTTGTTCGGTCAATTGCTAAGTCAATTGTGTGAGGCATTTACTGCGGACTAGCTTTTGAGTACACTTTGTATTGCATGCAATTAAATTATATTTACAATGTTGATACAGTTTGAAAACTTGGGTAAAATTGTACGATTTACGCTTGTTAATCAATTTGATTGTTCGATAAGATTCGAAGGCTAAACCCTGCGAAAGCCTTCAGCTAATCTGTAAAAGGACATAAATGAGTAAGCTGCTGTTGATTGATGATGATGTTGAGTTGGCCAATATGCTGAAGGAATTCCTGACGCAAGAAGGCTTTACTGTAACGACTGCGCACGATGGTCTGACCGGCGAGCAATATGTGCTGGCAGGCAAATTTGATTTGGTGATCCTTGATGTGATGATGCCAGGTCAGGATGGTTTGCAGACGTTACGCAATGTCAGACAACATTCCGATATCCCTGTGCTGATGTTAACGGCCAAGGATGATAATGAAGGCCGTATAGAAGGGCTGGAGGGCGGTGCGGACGATTATGTCCAAAAGCCATGCCTGCCGCGTGAGCTGGTTGCCCGGATTCGTGCCATTTTGCGCCGTCATACCAGTGACACGCCTAAAGGCAACGATATTGTGGTTGGCCAGTTGGTGGTTTCCAGCGAGCGTAGAAAAGTATTCTGGGCTGACAAGCCGATTGTGTTTACCAGTACGGAATTCAGCCTGATTGAAATTCTGGCCAAGCACGCCGGTACGATTGTGAGCAAAGAAGATTTGTCCATCAAGGCGCTGGGTCGTCCGTTGGTCAAATATGATCGTAGTATTGACGTGCATTTAAGTAGTATCCGTCAAAAAATATCAGAAGTTTCTGGCGGTGTGAATGTGATACAAACCATTTACCGTGTCGGATACCAACTTGTTAGAGAGTAAGTGAATTAAACGCGAGGGTTATGGGGCGCCTGTTCTGGAAGTTATTTTTAGCATTCTTTTTGGCGCTCATCTCCACCGATCTTATCGTTGGCAATATTGTTGAGTGGCAGACCCATCAACAATCCGCCATACATCATACAGTCCCGCAGGCTTGCACCTCAGCAAGCGACTGTGAGACCAAGCCAAATGCCTTAAAGCCTGAGTCTCAGTCAGTGAAGGCCGATCAACCGTCGGCTGAGAGACAATACTTTAGCCTACCTTTATATGTGCTGATTTACAGCCTCGTCTCCAGCAGCATTTTTGCCGGAGTCCTGGCCTGGTCAATTTCGCATCCCATCAAGTTATTGCTTGATCATCTGAAGAGTGCCGCAGAAGGGGATTTGCTGGTCAGGGTGAGCCCTAAAATTACCGCCAGTCACGATGAATTTTCTGAGTTGGGTGAAGCGTTTGACTTGATGGCATTGCGCCTCAACAACATGATCAAAAGCCAATCCAAAATGTTGCACCATGTGTCTCATGAGTTGCGTTCGCCATTGGCCAGGATACAGATGTCGGTGGGCCTGGTGATGCAGAATCCGAAGAAAATGCAAAGCTCCTTACAGCGTGTTGAGCTCGAAGCGGTACGCATGGAAAGAATGATTTCAGAGTTGCTGGAAATCTTTCGATTTGAATCGGGCATGCAAAAGCTGCAAAAGACCGAGGTCGATTTAAAAGAACTGTTGACCGGGATTGTGGGTGATGTGCTATTCGAGAAGCATGAGGCCAAGTTGCATCTGGATATGCCGGAGGATGCTGTGGTAGTGGACGGCCAGTTGGAATTGTTGCAACGGGCAATCGACAATGTGATCCGCAATGCCGTGAAATATGGCCCAGAGAGTGGCGTGGTAACCATTGAGTTGCAACATAGCGCACGTACCAGCGAAGTGATCCTGGAAGTGGAGGATCAAGGCCAGGGCGTTGAGCCGCAGGAGCTTGAGCAAATCTTCAGGCCGTTTGTACGCGGCCGTCGCGCATCACAGGTGGACGGCCATGGCATCGGTTTGGCCATGACCAAGCATATCGTTGAGGCGCATGGTGGTTTCGTCAAAGCGACCAATCTCAGTCCGCATGGTTTTATGATCCGTATCCATTTGCCTGAAAAGCATGAGGCTCCCACCGATCAAGAGTCCAAAAATTGGATGTAACAATGCTAAAATAGCGGGTTTACGAATAACGCAGACGATAGCCGGATACTTTATGACAGCACAACACTCCAACCCAGACAACGCGACAGAGTCAGTCGTTGATGAGAATCACGTGATTGCAGAGCGTCGCG
Organism: Methylophilus sp. 14; assembly: GCF_015354345.1. Classification (GTDB taxonomy): domain Bacteria; phylum Pseudomonadota; class Gammaproteobacteria; order Burkholderiales; family Methylophilaceae; genus Methylophilus. Next base: position 86,039 of record NZ_JADKYS010000006.1, read on the forward strand.
AAAAGTTGCGCCTGCTGCGCGAACAAGCGCAATCTGCACAAGTAGCGACTTTTCCTAACGACTTCAAGCCTGAGCATAAAGCCGCTGTTTTACAAGAGACTTATGCTGGCACAGAGAAAGAAGTGCTGGATCCGCAAGAGATTGTGGTTGTGGTGGCTGGTCGCATGATGTTGAAACGCGTGATGGGCAAAGCCAGTTTTGCGACCATCCAGGACAGCACTGCGCGTATTCAACTGTATGTTGCACGTGATGAAATAGGCGAAGAACTCTACGAGCGCTTTAAACATTGGGACATGGGTGACATTCTGGGCGCACGCGGACGCTTGTTTAAAACCCGTACTGGTGAGCTGTCGGTGCATGTGACCGAGCTGCGTTTGCTGACCAAGTCGCTGCGCCCATTGCCGGAAAAATTCCATGGCCTGCAAGACCAGGAAATCAAATACCGCCAGCGTTATGTTGACCTGATCACCTCTGAAGAAACCCGCGCCACGTTTAAAGCGCGCTCAAAAGTTGTGGCGGCGATTCGCCAGTTTATGAATGACAACGAGTTTCTTGAAGTGGAAACGCCCATGCTGCACCCGATTCCTGGTGGTGCATCAGCCAAGCCATTTGTCACGCATCATAACGCGCTTGATATGCAGATGTTTATGCGTATTGCGCCAGAGCTCTACCTGAAGCGCCTGATTGTGGGCGGTTTTGAGCGCGTGTTTGAAATCAATCGTAACTTCCGTAATGAAGGCCTCAGCGTGCGTCATAACCCTGAGTTCACCATGATGGAGTTCTATGCAGCTTATACTGACTACCAATGGTTGATGGATTTTACCGAGCAATGTATCCGTGCGGCAGCGATTGCAGCCAACGGTACAGCGGTATTGAGCTATGCTGGCAAAGAAGTCGATTTAAGCAAGCCGTTCGAACGTTTGACCATTGTCGGTGCCATTCAAAAGTATGCGCCGCAATACACACTGGCGCAGCTCAATGACGCTGATTTCATCCGCCAGGAGTTATTGAAGTTTGGTGTGAAGCCGTTTGACCATGCTGGTTTGGGTTCACTACAGTTATCCCTGTTTGAAGAAACTGCGGAAAGCCAGCTGTGGCAGCCAACCTATATTATTGATTACCCGGTGGAAGTGTCGCCTTTGGCGCGTGCTTCAGACAAGCACCCTGAAATCACTGAACGTTTTGAGCTGTTTATTACCGGCCGCGAAATGGCCAATGGCTTTAGCGAGTTGAACGATGCAGAAGACCAAGCCGCGCGCTTCCATGCCCAAATGAAAGCCAAAGAAGCAGGCGACCAGGAAGCCATGTACTACGATGCTGACTTTATCCGTGCGCTGGAATATGGCATGCCGCCGACCGGTGGTTGCGGCATTGGCATCGACCGCCTGGTGATGCTGATTACGGATAGCCCCAGCATTCGTGATGTGATTCTGTTCCCGCATATGCGCGCGGAAAGCTAAACCAATCAAAATAACATAGAGCCACCCGACGAGGGTGGCTTTTTTGTTACTAATAGTCTGCCTGTAAGAAATATGTAAGGTTTGTCATCAAACTGTCATATTGAAAATTCAAAATACGCCCCGGATACACACTTGTAATCTTATAACAGGGGATAAAAATGAATTTGAAGTTTCGTCGTTTGTTGATGGCAACCTTGGCTGGTGGCTTGTTAACAGGTTTGACGTCTGCGGCCTATGCTGATTCAACCACTGACCTCGTTCAGGCGTTGATTAGCAAAGGTGTTTTGACTGAAGAAGAAGGCGCTTTGTTGATGAAGGGCCGTACTAATGAAGTTGAAGTGCAGAAAAAGAAGGAAAGCAAAAGCTGGACTAGCCGTGTGAATATGCGTGGTTATGTGCAGAACCGCGTCACAGCAATGATTGGTAATGATGGTGACAATAGAGCGAACCCGGTTGATTTATGGTCTGACCGTTCAGTGGGTACTGATGACTCTATCAACCCAGACAAAAACTTTTTGATTCGTCGTGCACGTATCATTATTTTTGGTGATTTTGGTGACCACCTGAGCTACTACATCCAGCCTGACTTTGCATCATCTGCTAGTGGTACCAACAACATTGCACAGCTTCGTGACGCTTACGGTGATATCAACATTGATAAGGCTAAAGTACACCGTGTGCGTGTGGGTCAATCTAAAGTGCCTTATGGTTTCGAAAACCTGCAATCGTCCTCTAACCGTTTGGCGATGGATCGTGTAGATGCGATGAACAGTGCTGTGCGTGATGAGCGTGATACAGGTGCGTTCTACTACTACACACCAGAAAATGTTCAAGCATTATTTAAAGAAATCAACGATAAAGGCCTGAAACACTCTGGCAACTACGGTATGGTTGGTGTGGGTATGTATAACGGCCAAGGCGCGAACCGCAGTGATGTGAACGACAACTACCATGTGGTAGCGCGTGCTACTTACCCTTGGAAAACGCAATCCGGTCAAATCTACGAAGCCAGTATTCAAGGCTATCATGGTGAATATGCACCAACAACGGGTCGTTATAATTTCAACGGTAATACTAACGTGAGTTCATCTGCCAATACTGGTGCAACACGTACGCCTACCATTGCAACTGAAGATGCTAAAGGCTTTAAAGACCAGCGCGTTGGTGTGAGCTTTGTGATGTATCCACAACCATTCGGTCTGCAAGCTGAATGGAACTGGGGTACTACACCAGGTATGGATGCTGCTCAAAACAGAATTGAAGAGAAAAGTCTGCAGGGTGGTTATGTACAGGCAATGTATAAAATCGACAATTTCCAATTCCTAGAGACTAATGGTACTTTGATTCCATTTGTCAAATGGCAGTACTTCGATGGTTATAACAAAGCAGAAACCAACGCGCCTGAGAACCATGTGAATGATTGGGAGTTGGGTGTGGAGTGGCAACTTGCACCAGAGGTTGAAATTATGGCTGAATACCACCGTATGAAGCGTAATAACCTGGTGACTGGTAACCGTGCTGGTACGCTGGATTATCAAAGTTTCACAGCGGATGCATTGCGCGTACAAGTGCAGTACAACTTCTAACAACAAACGTATCAAAACTTAAATTGAAATCCCGCAGTCTTGCGGGATTTTTTTTATTTTTTATATATCTAAAAGTAATATAAAAATAACGAATAATTATTTTTTAAAATATAAATAGTCTGAAATAATGCCGTTTATTCAATGCAGTGAGGGGCGTCATGTCTACAGTATTAAACAAACCGGAAACAAAAACGGACGAGGCTGTACTGGCTATCGTGGCGGCCGCTATTACGGCAGTGCAGCAGGATACCGGTTATGGTTCGATTGAAATTACGGTACATGATGGGCGGGTGACACAAATTGAGCGGCGCGAGAAAGTCCGCTTTGATCACCAGGTAAAACCCAAAAAGTAGTTGATATGATTTTACTGAGCACTGACCAGGCTGCTGGAAGTCATTAATTTACGGGAGATAATACATGCAGTTAAAGAAAATAAGTCTTGCACTGGCAACCGCAGGTGTGTGGTGGCTGGGTAATGGCGTGGCCTCGGCAGCAGAAGAGGGGCAGCTGGCAGAGACACAAGTAGAGGATGCTGAGCAACAAAAGAAGGTAAAGGCACGCTTAGAAGAAATTAAAGCAGAAGAAAAAGCGGCTGCCAAAGCGGCCAATGGCTATTACGTTGAGCGTCGCAGCTATGGTACGCAAAAAGAAACCGAGCCACCGCGCTATGTGAAGCAGTTAAACAAGACATGGTTGAAAGACTACGACAGTTTTGCGGATATTGACTGGCTGGATATTGGTTTCGAATATCGTGCCCGTTACGAGCATCGTGATAACGATTTCAGACGTGCGCAAGAAAATATTGATGATCCACTCTTGTTGCGTTCACGTGCTTACCTGGGGTTGAAGAATATTCTGGATCCATTCCGTTTCGCGGTTGAAGTGCAAGACTCCCGTCGTAACCATAGTGATTACACACGTAGCAACGATACGCGCGATGTGGACAAGGCGGATGTGTTACAAGCGTATCTGGAGCTGTATTACAAAGACAGTATCTTTGGTAAGGACGACCTGGGTAACAGCCGCCCATTTTGGGTGCGAGGTGGTCGGTTGGCCTGGGAAAGTCTGGATCGCCGCCTGATTGCGCGTAACGAATGGCGCAACACGACCAATACTTTCCAGGGCGTGCGTGCCAACATTGGTGAGAAAAAGAATGACTGGCAGTTGGAGGCGTTTGCCGTACAACCGGTTCAACGTTTTACTGATAAGTTGGATGAGGTTGATCACTCGCAGAACTTCTATGGCGTGATTGGTGACTGGCGTCGTTGGTCTGAATACGTGACTATCCAACCTTATTATTTCCTCTTGAAGCAGAATGGCGACAAGGTTGAATACGATACCAACGGTAACTTGTATTCTGATCGTAGTGTTTATACGGCCGCACAGCAAAACCAGGCAACCATTGATCGCGAAATTCACACCGGTGGTGTGCGTGTGTTTGGTGTAGTGCCTGGCACGCAATGGGACTACGACGCGAACTATGCAAAGCAATGGGGCCATCAGCAGCGCTTTATCAGCAATGCGATTGGTTACAGAAATGTAGATCATGATGCCTTTGCCTACAATGCTGAAGTTGGTTATAGCTTCAAGCATCCATGGAAACCGCGTGTCAGTGCTTCTTATGGCGTAGCCTCTGGCGATAAAACGACTGCTTCAGGCAATGACTTCAGCGACAACGGACGTTTTGACCGCTTGTTCGGTTTTGCCCGTCCATGGTCAAACAACGATTACATCCAGATGGAGAACATTCGTGCGTCAAAAGTACGCCTGGAATTTGATCCACAAGTACCTTACTTAAACAACGTTAAAGTCGATACAGGTTTCAGCTGGTACCGTTTGGATGATCCAACCGATCGCTGGAATGCGGGTGCGAACCTGCGTGACAGAACGGGCAAATCTGGCAGTGACCTGGGTAAAGAGTTTGACCTGCGCGTGCGTTTCCCACTGAATCAGTATGCCTCACTCAATTTGGGCTATGCGCACTTCTGGGCCGGTGATTTTGTGAAAAATGCGGTCAGTGCCAATGCGACAAACATTGCAACGTTTGACCAGAATCGTTCAAACAGCTCAGACTTTTTCTACACAGAATTAACCCTGCTCGGTTTCTAATAGAGGACTTATATGTCATTTAATCCAACTTTTAAGAAGGCATTGCTGATCGCAGCACTGATCACGCCATTAGCTGCCTGGGCTGCCGACGTCAACCTGCTCAACGTGTCTTACGACCCGACGCGTGAGTTGTATCAAGACTACAACGATGCATTTGCCAAATACTGGAAAGCCAAAACCGGCGATAACGTCGTGATCAAGCAGTCACACGGCGGCTCCGGCAAACAGGCGCGTTCTGTTATTGATGGTTTGCAGGCAGATGTGGTGACACTCGCTTTGTCTTACGATATTGACGAAGTGGGCAGCAAAGGCCGCTTGTTCGGGCCAGACTGGCAAAAGCGTCTGCCGCATAACAGCTCACCTTATACGTCTACCATTGTGTTTCTGGTGCGTAAAGGCAACCCGAAAAACATCAAGGACTGGAATGATCTGGTGAAACCAGGCACTTCCGTGATCACACCTAACCCGAAAACCTCGGGTGGTGCACGCTGGAACTACCTGGCTGCTTATGCTTATGCGCTCAAGCAGAACAATAACGACGATGCCAAAGCTAAAGACTTTTTGAAAAAGCTGTTTAAAAACGTGCCGGTGCTGGATAGCGGTGCGCGTGGCTCAACCACCACATTTGTCGAACGCGGCATTGGTGATGTGTTGCTGGCATGGGAAAACGAGGCTTTCCTGGCGCAGAAAGAGTTGGGCCCGGACAAGTTTGATATCGTGGTGCCATCCTTGTCGATTTTGGCTGAGCCGCCAGTGACGGTGGTTGATAAAAATGCCAAGCGACATGGGACTGAAGCGGTTGCAAAAGCTTACCTGGAGTATTTGTATAGCGAAGAAGGCCAGGAAATCGCGGCGAAAAATTACTACCGCCCAACCTTGGAATCTGTGGCTAAGCAATACGAAAAACAGTTTCCAAAGGTCAATTTGATCAAGATTGATGAAACATTTGGCGGCTGGCAAAAAGCACAGAAAACACACTTTGCCGATGGTGGTGTGTTTGACGAGATTTACCAGAAATAAGATTTGAAATTGAGTTGTTCATTTGAGAAAAAGGCATTTACCCAATGCCTTTTTCTTTCTCTACAAAAGGAGAGTGTTTCATGTCAAAAGCATTAGTGATTGGTGGTGACCGTATTGAAGGCATCAAGCAGGTACTGCATGCGCAGGGGATAGCCAAAATCGACCACTGGACAGGCAGAAAGCCCGGTGATGTCAAACGCGAGCTACCGGCAAACGTCAATGTGATTGTGTTGGTCACCGGCTGGCTCAATCATTCCATGATGTACCGTATCAAGCATGTGGCACACAAACGCGGCCTCAAGGTGGTGTATACACGGAATAGTGCCGATGGTATGCAGCGCGTACTCGAAGCTGCCTAACTTACGGTAGACCAACTATTAAATTATTTTAAAATAGGTCTAAATTTATCCATTTATTTAACCGATAACACTCTTGATAGTTAAGGTTTAATGACCTGACTCAAGAATTTTTCTGTGTCGACGACTCAGAATAATGTGGTGATAGCGGTTAAAAGGTAAATAATGAGTCAAACCGGGATTGGCGAACTGGCAGCGCCACTCAGTGAAAATATAACGCAGCGGCAGTTTATGCGTCATCGTCTTGTACGTAAAGTACAGGACCATACTCATTTTTTGGCCATGGCAAGCATGGTCTGCGGTTTACTGGGCTTTCCACATTACCTGTTAGATGTAGATAACAATGTCTGGCTGGCACAATTACTCACTTATCTGACGTTTATTTTGGTGAGCTACAATTTGCTGCTGGAAAACGGCCGCACCAATCTGGCGATGCTCACTATGTCACTGGTCACCATCAGTTTGTTTATGGTGCAGCTTTCCCCTTATGCTGCCGATTTTAACGATACCGCGCATCTGCTGCGCATTGCGAATGACTTACAGGTGCAACAAGACTCCAGGCTGGTGGAATATGCCTCAGGCGCTTTGCTGGCTTGCCTGATTGCCATTTCCTATCTATTCCAGCGTTCTGGTTGGCTAGCCACCAGTCAGGCAATTTTGTGTGTCGCGGTGATGATTCCATTGATCCCGCTACTGGGTTTTTTGTGCGGCATTGCCCACCCTTACGGCCTGATGCCACCATTGGCGACCCTGAGTGGTTTGTTATGTGCCTTTGGTTTATTGGCCAGGCACGCGTCGCATCCGCCCATGAGTTATTTATTGTTGATGGACGATAACGGCAAGCAGATACGCTTCAGCATTGTGTTCTTAAGCTTTTTTGCCATCATGCTGGCCAGGGCTGGCGTCGAGTTTGAAGACAATATGCGTGCATTGCCAGCGTTGGTGGTGGTGGCGATTCTGGCGATTGTCTATACGATGACGGTGACTTATTACCGCAAAGGGCAAAGCACCGACCTAGTGCTGCCAGCCACGGATATGGACTTTGCTAGCCAATTGGAAGCAGCGTTGGATAGTCAGCAGTTTTTCATGGTGTATCAACCACAAGTCGATTTCAATACGGGTAAGTTAAAAGGCGTTGAGGCGCTGGTGCGCTGGCGGCATCCCGAAAAAGGTGTGATCTCACCTGAAAAATTTATTCGCGTGGCCGAACTCACCGGCTTGATTGTGCCTTTGGGCAAATGGGTGATGCGAACTGCTTGCACGCAGGCAGCGCAGTGGAAACATCACCCGGTATTGGGACAGATGGAAGTGGCTGTGAATGTGTCTGCTTTGCAGCTCAAGTCCGGCACGCTGGTAGAGGATATTTTACGCATTCTGGCTGAAACCGGTTTACCGCCACAGCGCCTGGTGGTTGAGCTGACTGAAAGCTCTTTTGTACAGGATGATGGCGAAAATGCCCGCATCATGCATCGCTTGAAACAGGCGGGCATCAAACTGGCTATTGATGATTTTGGCACCGGGTATTCGTGCTTGTCTTATCTCCGTGATATTCCTGGAGACTACTTAAAAGTTGACCGTTCATTTGTGATGGAGTTGCCAGGCCATAACAAGGCCGAGGCAGTGATTCAGGCTATTGTTAGTCTGGGTAAGAGCCTGGATTACCGCATTATTGCCGAAGGCATCGAAACCGACGCCCAGGCCAGTTTTCTCAAAGGCATAGGTTGCGATATCGCACAAGGTTTCCTGTTTTCGCGGCCGCTGGAAGCACCAGCTTTAGAGCATTGGGTGGCTAACGACCTTGCTGTCAGTACAGAATCTGAAAATCCATCATCATGGGTGGCGAACACCAGTCGCTGAAGCGCGATCTCTTTGCTTGCTTATCTATAATTTCATGCCATTTCATAGCAAATCATCCATGAGTATCAATTTAATTTGATTTAAAGGATGATAAAACCCTGTTTTATTTTATGTTGATCTCAATCTAATTGCGCCTATAGTAAAACAAAACTGCCTGCCAGCGCGGGCAATAATAATAGATCGAGACAGGGGGCAACATGTCAGTATCCAGCATTGACTGGTCAGCTGTAACTGTTCAGGAATGTACAACGCAACGCCAGTACATGCGGCATCGATTTCTTAGAACGGTACAGAAGTATTCTCCTTGGCTGGCGCTCGCCAGCATTGTGAGCGTGCTGCTAGGGTTCCCATTGAGTGACCTGCACCACACGTTTGAATTAAGTGTGCTGCAGAGTGTGAGCTATCTCATTTTTGTGATGGTGAGTTTGCGCGTTATCTATGACACCAGGCGTGAACATGCCATGATCGGATGGCTCATCGGTAGCGTGTTGCTCGGCTATGGGCTGCAAGCCTATTGGTTGTTAAGCAGCCACGCCTCTTTTAGCCATATCGCCTCCATCAACAGTCTTTCACAAGTGGTCAGTCATGGTCAGATTGCCACTGATTTTGGTATGTCTTTGCTGGTGATCGTCGGCTTTTTGCTGTGCCACTATCAATGTAACCGTGCCAGCCAGGCCGTGCTCAGTGTTGCATTGCTGCTGCCGGTGACAGGCTTGCTGGCGCGTGCTTATGGTATTCCGGATGCCTATGGACAGCTTTCCATGTTGTCTTGCCTGGGCGGTTTGCTGTGTGCCTCGGCCTTGCTGGCCAAGCAGGTCTCTCAAACCTCAATGAGTTATCTGCTATTGATGGACGATACTGGCAAGCACCTGCGCTGGATTGTCAGCTTGCTGTTTTTGTGTGCCATCGTGTTGGGTGGCGTGGGCGTGTATTTTAAACACGACTACCGTTTGACACCTTTGATTATCACGCTGGCGTTGATCTCAGTCGTCTGCATCATGACGTTTACTTATTATCGTAAAGGCGTGATGCATGAGCAGGTATTGCCGCCGGAGGACCTGGCCTTTGCCAGCGAGTTGGAAGCGGCGATTGCGCATCAGGAATTTTACCTGGTCTACCAGCCGCAACTGGACTTTATAACGGGTGAGCTCGTTGGTGTAGAGGCATTAATCCGCTGGCGACATCCACAACAAGGCGTGGTGCCGCCTGCCAAGTTTATTGGCGTGGCCGAGTTGACCGGCCTGATTGTACCTATGGGCGCCTGGGTGTTAAAAGCGGCCTGCCAGCAGGTGGCTGCCTGGCAAGAAGGGGCATTGAGCAAGGCCAAAGTGTCGGTGAACGTCTCGCCCATGCAGTTACGCTCACCAGGTTTTACCGATTATGTGCTGCAAGTATTACGTGAAACCGGCTTGTCCGCTGATCGCCTGGTGATCGAGCTGACCGAGAGCGCGTTGATACACTCTGATTGTAAAGGCACTGATAGCTTGCAGGCGCTCAAACAATTGGGTGTCAAGCTCGCCATCGATGATTTTGGCACTGGTTATTCATGCCTGGCCTATTTGCGCGACATTCCCGGTGATTATTTAAAAGTAGACCGTTCTTTTGTCAATGATGTGCCTGGCAAAGAGCGCTCTGAGGCGGTGACCAGTGCCATTGTAGTGCTCGGCAAAAACCTGCATTACCAGATTGTGGCAGAAGGCGTTGAAACACAAGCGCAGGCCGACTACCTGAAGAGTTTAGGGTGCGATCTGGTGCAAGGCTATTTATACGCCAAGCCCATGGAAGAGCAAGCCTTGCAACAGTGGGTGAATGCAAGGCCTGCCTGAGCGCTGCAATCAGCTGTCTGCTGTGGCTTGAAACTTGTGATGGTTGAGTTTAGACCTGACCAGCTCAATATGCGCGCGCAGCTCGTAGGCATATTGTGAAAACGGCACTGGTAACTTCACATTAACCACTTTGGCTTCAATATCATTGAGCTTATCCAGGCATTCCTGCACGTCTTCCGCGTTTTTGATCTCCTGTAACTGCGTGTCCAGAAAGCGCAACTCACCGTAATAACGGAACAGTTTTCGTTTCACCAGCCACACATACACCATCGGGATAATCTTGGTCAGCGGAATCAGCAAGGCCAGTAATGGCAAAATCACGATCAAGGTCCGGTTCACAAACGTTGCTGCCCAAAACGGCAGGTATTTATCAATAATCGGCAAGCCAGACTTGTAAAAGTTAAGCGCCTGCGTACTCAGTGGAAAATCGGTATCCTTGGCCGATGGAAACTCGCCTTTGCTATTAAACATGCTGGGGCCACCGTGTACTTCAGCAATCACTTTCATCATCAGGTAAACCAGGGCCGGATGCATGCTTTCTTTCACCACCAGCGTGGCGGTCGGGGCGACCAGATGCACATCGTGGCTGGGGGTATTACGTGCCAGGTCCATGGCACCTTCGGGTAATACCAGGTGGTGCATAAACGCGAATTTGCGTGAAAAGGCTTCTGCGGTGTCCAGGCTGAGTAAGCGCAGGCGTTTGTCCGTCACCATTTCATGAATCATGCCCGAATTGGCCACATCGACAAACAGGGCAGCATCCAGCTTACCTTGGCGCAAGGCCGTGGCTGCCTCTTCACCGCCTATCTCGACAAGCCTGGTATTGCTGGCGTTAATTCCGCTTTCATTAAGCAGGGTGCTGACCAAGGTGTGTGTGCCATTGCCCGCATAGCCGATGGCAATACGCTTGCCTTTGAGCGCAGATAAATGCGTAGTGCTGGCTTTGCAACGGCAAAAAATCCACACTGGCTGATAATATAAACTGCCCAAAGAGAGTAGTGATCCAGCGCCTTCGCTGTGGGCCACGCCATCCTGGATAAAGGCAATATCAACGTCCGACTCCGAGTCTTTTAACAAGCGCAGGTTTTCGGTGTCACCAGAGGTCTTGCGCAATGTGAGCGTAATGCCTTCTTTTTGCAAATAAACACCGTAAATAGCGGCAAAGGCGTTGTAGTTTAGATCCGACTCACCGGTGGCGATCACAATCTTGCGGGGTGGCGCCGGGTCTATAAATTTATAGGCAAAAAAAAGCGCCAGGCAGATCAGCAGCACGGACGGCAGCGTTGCTTCCAGCATCTCTCTGGTAAAAATTGAGGTGAATTTGTTATTGCGTGGATCAAATTTCATCGGTCAATATTCTGTATATAGAGGGCAGCAACCGATCGGTTGATAGGGGGATTTTACAGAGGGTTGGGCAGAATGTCACAACTGACGATGATTGGCGGACACAGGAAAAAAAACAGCCATTCACCGGCCGGTGAATGGCTGCCAGGATAAACCGCGTTAGGCGTGATAAGACGCCAGTCGCTGTAGCACTGCAATCATGCGGTCAATTTCTTCATAGGTGTTATAAAACGCCAATGAAGGACGTACGGTGGTTTCTACCCCAAAGCGGCGCAAAATCGGTTGCGCACAATGATGGCCAGAGCGCACGGCAATGCCTTCTTCATTGAGCGCTGCACCGACTTCTTCACTCTGATAGCCTTTGAGTGCAAATGACAGCACGCTGGCCTTGTGCTTGGCCGTGCCTATCAGACGCAATTTCGGGATCTGGCGCATGGCGGCGGTGGCATATTCAAGCAAAGCATGCTCGTAGGCGGCGATGTTCTCAATGCCTAAGCGTTCCACATATTTCAGCGCTGCGCCCAAACCAACGGCATCGGCAATATTGCCAGTGCCTGCTTCAAACTTGGCAGGCGCCGCGTGATAGACCGTTTTTTCAAACGTCACGTCCTGGATCATATTGCCGCCGCCTTGCCAGGCAGGCATGTCTTGCAACACGTCCGCTTTGCCATACAGCGCGCCTATGCCAGTCGGGCCGAAGATTTTATGGCCTGAGAACACAAAAAAGTCTGCATCCAGCGTTTGTACATCGGTACGCAGGTGCGAGACTGATTGCGCGCCGTCCAGCAATACCTTGGCGCCAGCACGATGTGCCATGGCAATCATTTCCTGCGCCGGGGTGACGGTGCCCAAGGCGTTGGAGACTTGCGTGAAAGACACCAGCTTGGTTTTTGCTGTGAGCAGTTTTTGATATTCCTCGAGCAAAATCTGCCCGCTGTCGTCGACTGGAATCACCTTGATCACCGCGCCTGTTTCCTGGCAAAGTTGCTGCCAGGGTACGATGTTAGCGTGATGCTCAAGGTTAGAAACCACAATCTCGTCACCAGCGCCCAAATGTTTTTTGCCCCAGGTTTTGGCCACCAGGTTAATCGCTTCTGTGGTACCACGCACAAAAATCACGTTATTCACCGACGGCGCATTGATAAAGCGGCGCACGGTTTCACGCGCATCTTCATAAGCATCCGTCGCCCTTGCCGCCAGCGCATGCGCGGCGCGGTGAATATTGGAGTTTTCGTGCTGGTAGAAATAGCTGATACGATCAATCACCACCTGCGGTTTGTGCGTGGTCGCGGCGTTATCAAACCAGACCAGCTGACGCCCGTTCACACGTTCGTTGAGAATCGGAAAGTCACGACGCACGGCATGCACATCAAACGCCGGGTGCGCAGAGGCGAGCAGGCTGCCGATGACGGCTGGCTCCGCTTGCAAAAAATAAAACGATTGCGCGCTGCCAGCAGACGATTTGTTGGACGGTTGCGTTGAGGCGGCCGATAATGGTGTCTGACTCGTGCCCAAACCCAACCAGCGATCCAGCTCCTGTTGGTAAGGAATCTCTATGCCCAGGCCAGCAAAGGCCGCAGGCGCCAGGTATGCGGCGTCTAGCTGCAATACGTTCAGGTGTGCCGGATGGTTATGCAGCGGATCGCTGCCCAGTGCTTCGACGCCTGGCGCATAGGTGAGCTGCTGCGCCTGTGCTTCTTGCGTGACAGGTTGACCTTGCGATTGCACATAGCTCGGCGAAGCTGCGCCGACAGAGTTGCCGCCCACATTGCCCAGTTTGGTGGTCAATGAGTCTGTGGCGGGCACCGATGGTTGTGGCGTGTGTGAACTTGCCAGTGATTGCGCAAAGTCTGCTGCCGCAAATGGCGCTGTGGCTGGAAAGCCCTCGGCATAAAGGTCATTCACCAGTTGGGTCAGGGTGGCCGTATCCAGCACGCCTGTGTTTTCCAACTCGCGACCAACCCCAAGCGCAGCCGTCATCTTTGGATGCTCGCCCGGCAACGAGGCCAAAATGGCCTCAGGCTCAAAGCTCGCTAAATCGAGTGAATTACTTGTAGTCATAGTAATGGTCAACTCCGACATCTTCCAGTACGGCAATCGCATCTTCGGTCAGTACTGCCAGTGAGCAATACAGTGAGACCAGGTAAGACGCAATCGCTTTATGGTTAATACCCATAAAACGTACGGATAAGCCCATGGTTTGTTGGCCAGGCAAGTTTGGTTGATATAGGCCAATCACGCCTTGTTTGCTTTCGCCCACGCGCAGCAACAGGATTTTGGATTTGCCATTGACGATAGGCAATTTGTCGCTAGGGATCAGTGGAATGCCGCGCCAGGTCAGGAACTGTGAACCAAACAACGACACGGTTGGTGGCGGCACGCCACGGCGGGTGCACTCACGGCCAAAGGCGGCAATCGCTTTCGGGTGTGCCAGGAAAAACGCAGGCTCTTTCCACACTTTGGTCAGCAATTCATCCAGATCATCCGGAGTAGGGAAGCCGTTACGGGTTTTCACCGTTTGTGACTTGGCCACGTTGTTGAGCAAACCGTATTCTTTGTTATTGATCAGTTCGCTTTCCTGGCGCTCTTTGACCACTTCAATGGTTAAGCGCAGTTGCTCTTTAATCTGGTTGTGCGGGCTGCTATACAGGTCAGACACACGCGTGTGTACATCGACCACGGTATTGACGGCGTTCAACACATATTCACGGCCCCATTCTTCGTAATCGACAAAAGTGGCTGGCAGTTCTTTTTCGTCCTTGTTTGAGCAATCGACCGTAATCGCATTTGGGTCTTTAGCCTTGTTGACGCGGTAAATACCGGCTTCGACTGGCACCCAATTGAGCAAATGCACCAGCCAGCGCGGGCTGATGGTGCTGAGCATGGGCACCGATTTGGTCGCATTGGCAAGCGTTCGTGCGGCGACGTCGCCTAAAGCGCTCTGGGTTGGTTGTTCTGACATGTATTTCTCCTTGTAATGGGCTCAGGGTGATGTATAAAAATCAAGCAGCAGCCGGAATCGGTTTCGCGTCCGAATGTGCTTGTGTGACGTGACTATTGGCGGGCACGCTGCGGGTGACCCATACATTGCCGCCAATAATGGAATGCTTGCCGATGGTGATGCGGCCCAGAATCGTGGCCCCGGCATACACCACCACGTAGTCTTCCAGAATCGGGTGGCGTTCAAATTTCTTCACCAGATGGCCATTGGCATCTTTAGGAAAGTTTTTGGCCCCTAAAGTTACTGCCTGGTAGAGGCGCACGTGGTTACCGATGATGGCCGTTTCACCAATGACGACGCCGGTGCCATGGTCAATAAAAAAGTAATCGCCAATATTGGCCCCAGGGTGGATGTCGATACCCGTTTGTGAGTGGGCAATCTCGGTGATTAGGCGCGCAATAATGGTCAGGCCCAGGCCATGCAAGACATGCGCGATGCGGTAATGAATCAGAGCCAGTATGCCGGGGTAGCTAACCAGAATTTCGTCGACGCTATCTGCGGCTGGGTCGCCCTGGTAGGCGGCTTCAAGGTCAGTATCCAGTTGCAGGCGGATATGCGGTAACTGCTCCGCAAACGTATGCGTCAAAATATGGGCCTGGCTATTGAACTGGCTGGCAGGGGTGCCGGGCGATTTAAAGGCCAATTCCAGGCGAATTTGCTGCTGCAATTCACGCAAAGCTTTGTCCAGCGTGGTGCCGACATAAAAGTTGATGGCATGTGCCTGAATATCCGGGTCGCCCAAACGGTTGGGAAACAGCGAGGCCGCCAGCCAATCTAGCAGCTTGCCCAAGGCCTTGCGGGCAGGCAACTTGGGCGGCTGCGCCAGGCGTTGCCGTTGTTGTAAGGCGCTTTCACGTATGCTCGCCAGTTGCTGCACGATGTGTTCAATCGCGATCTCTTCCATCGGCTATCCAATCCTGTATTTAAAGCAGTGATGCTGAGTACAGACGAAAAAAAAGCCAGTCGCCCGGTGAAGGGTGACTGGCTTCCAGGTGTCTGGTCAGCGTTAATCTTTTTAAACTATAAAAGAATCCGCCAGCCTTGAACAGGCCTAGCACTAGAATCGTTAATTATTTATTTATATGTTTTTATTCTTAACATGGTTTTTTAGGCCTGCTTTTATGCCTGATGCGGAGAGCTGACAAGCGTTATACTTATATATTTTTATATTATAAATATATTATTTTTTATTCTTTTTAAAAATATAAGTTTATCGCTATAGTGCTCATCAGTTTGATAATAATAAAAGGAATTGAGTATGCCCTTAGTTTACCGCAGTGCCTTGGTGGCCATGTTGTTGAGCAGTGTCTCGTTGCAAGCCGCCGAGCTGTTGAATGCTTCTTATGATGTCACACGTGAGTTTTATAAGGACTTTAACCCGGCATTTGTGCAGTACTGGAAAGACAAGACCGGCGAAACGGTGACGATCAATCAGTCACACGGCGGCTCGACCAAACAGGCGCGCTCAGTGGTGGATGGCTTGCCAGCAGACGTGATTACCATGAACCGCAGTGCGGACATTGATATCCTGGCACAAAAAGGCAAATTGATTCCAGCCAACTGGCAAACACGTTTACTCAATAACAGTGTGCCCAGCGCGTCGCCAACCGTCTTCCTGGTGCGTAAAGGCAATCCCAAACAAGTCAAAGACTGGGATGACCTGGTTCGCCCAGGCGTGACGTCTGTGATTCCTAATCCCAAGACCTCAGGTAATGGTAAATATAGCTACCTGGCAGCCTGGGGCTATGTAACGCAAAAGGGTGGCGATGCCGCTAAAGCACGCCAGTTTGTGACGGAGTTATTCAAGCATGTGCCGGTGCTGGATACCGGCGGCCGCGGTGCTACCACCACCTTTGCCCAGCGTGAGATTGGCGATGTGCTGGTGACCTTTGAAAATGAAGTTTATCTGCTGCAAAAAGAGCTGGGTGAGGACAAATATGAGGTGGTGTATCCCTCGGTAACTGTATTGGCCGAAAACCCGGTTTCTCTGGTCGATAAAGTGGTGGATAAAAAAGGCACGCGCAAAGTGGCGCAGGCTTATCTCGAGTTTCATTTTTCACCACAAGGGCAAGCCTTAGCGGCCAAGCATTATTTGCGTCCACAAGTGAGTGAGGTGGCGCAACCGAGCTTTAAAAAGTTACATACGTTTACTGTCAAACAGGCGTTTGGCAGTTGGACCGAGGCCGAAAATACGCACTTTAGTGATGGCGGCATTTTTGACCAGATTTACCAGAAGTAAGCAGATTTCGTCGCATTAAAAAGCAGTTTTGCAGGAGAGTCACCATGACGCAACGTCAATCAAATCAAGAGCCAGAACACGTCATACAGCTGCGCGCAGAGTTAAAGCATGCACTGTCGCTGGATCTGGAAGAGCTGGGGCTACTGGAAGCCAGTTCGGGCGAATATGAGAGCACCTTTATCGGCGTGCATCTCAAAACCGCTTTTCAGCCCATTTATGATGCCAAACAAGGCGATATCTACGGCTACGAAGCCCTGATCCGTCCGTCTTTGTTTGGCACGCTGGGCAGCACACCAGAGTTTGCGTTCACCTATGCCGAGCAATCCGGCAAGCTGGTGCAGTTTGACCGCGTATGCCGCTCGCAGCACGTGTTGAATTACCGTGCGATTCATCAGGAAAACGGCTTGCTGTTTTTAAATGTGCATCCCAAATTGTTACTCGAAGTTAGCGCACACGGCAAGGTGTTTGAGCAGATTTTGCATAAATACTCCGTGCCTACGCATCGCGTGGTGCTGGAAATCAATGAGTCTCTGATTGAGCAGGACAAGCACCTGATTGCGGCGATTGAGAATTACCGTGCGCTGGGCTACCAGATTGCGTTTGACCATGTCGGTGGCCATCAGAGCAAGTTGTACCGCTTATGGAGTGCGCACCATGATTACATCAAGTTTGATGTGTCGGTGATTCACCAGGCCGCGCAACAACCCGCGCAACAACCCGCGCTGGCCAAGGCCTTGAAGGGGCTGGTAGCCACGGTGCAAGACTTAGGCAGCACGCCGGTGATTTTGGGCATAGAAACGCAGCAGCAGCTGGATATTGCGATTGCCTCGGGTGCGACTATTTTACAGGGTAACTTGCTGGCCGCGCCGGTGGTGGCCAAGGTGATTAATGCCCAATATCAGCACCGCTCGCCCAAAGTAGCCTAATCATTTTTTCAATATAACAGGCGCTTATAAATTAATGATTATTTATTCTTTTAAAGTTTAAAAGAATCCAGCTACATTAGCGCCTGTTTACACTGGTTACCACACAATATGGCATCACAAAAAAAGAAACATTTACTTCCCGGCTTCGGGCTGTCATTGGGGGTCACGCTGGTTTATTTAAGCCTGATTGTCCTTATCCCACTCGCCGCTGTCTTTTTACGTACGACTGAACTCAGTTGGCATGAATTTTGGGCCGTGGTGACGACGCCACGCGTGGTGGCGACTTATAAACTCACCTTTGGTGCTTCACTGCTGGCCGCAGTGATTAACCTGGTCTTTGGCTTGCTGACCGCCTGGGTGCTGGTGCGCTACCAGTTTGTTGGTAAAAAAATTCTCGATGCCTTGGTCGA
Source organism: Methylophilus sp. 14 (assembly GCF_015354345.1). Classification (GTDB taxonomy): domain Bacteria; phylum Pseudomonadota; class Gammaproteobacteria; order Burkholderiales; family Methylophilaceae; genus Methylophilus. Next base: position 104,173 of record NZ_JADKYS010000006.1, read on the forward strand.
TTTACCCTTTGCATTGCCAACCGCCGTAGCGGGTATTGCGCTGACCGCAATTTATGCACCGAATGGCTGGTTAGGACAATGGTTGGAACCCCACGGCATTAAAGTCGCCTTTACGCCGCTGGGCGTGGTAGTCGCGCTGACGTTTATCGGCTTGCCATTTGTGGTACGCACAGTGCAGCCGGTGCTGGAAGACTTTAGTGCAGAAGCCGAGGAAGCCGCTGCCAGCCTGGGTGCCAACCGTTGGCAAACATTTTACAAGATTATTTTGCCAGCCATTTGGCCTGCCTTGCTCACTGGTTTTTCGCTGGCCTTTGCCCGCGCCGTGGGTGAGTATGGCTCGGTGATTTTTATTGCGGGCAATATGCCGATGATTTCCGAGATCACACCGCTGATGATTATTACCAAGCTTGAACAATACGACTATGCCGGGGCAACCGCGATTGCCGTGGTGATGCTGGTGATTTCGTTTGTCTTGTTGTTGCTGATTAACTTATTGCAGTGGTGGAGCAATCACCGCCATGGCAATAAATAAATTGGCTGCGCGGGCAAATCACGGCGTTGGTGCTTTATTCCCGCTGGTTTAATCTTTATTAAATAATAGAAACTATGCATACCACACAATTTCAACAATATCAGGGCAAGGTCGCTTACAAGCGCGCGACCTCTGAACCGACCTGGGTGCGCTGGGGGCTGATTGGCCTGGCACTGGCTTTTTTGGGGTTGTTTTTATTAATCCCGTTGGCGGCGGTGTTTGCTGAGGCTTTGCGCAAAGGCTGGGGCGTTTACCTGGCGGCGATTACCGAAGCAGATGCACTGTCAGCGATGAAGCTGACACTGATTGCTTCTTTGATTTCGGTGCCACTAAACCTGGTGTTTGGCGTGGTAGCGGCCTGGGCCATTACCAAATTCGACTTTAAAGGCAAAAGCTTTCTGATCACCTTGATTGATTTGCCGTTTGCTGTGTCACCGGTGATTGCAGGTTTAATTTTTGTGCTGATTTTTGGCCTGCAAGGCTGGTTTGGCGAGTGGTTGATTGATCATGATCTCAAAGTCGTATTCGCAGTGCCTGGTATTGTGCTGGCGACCATTTTTGTGACCTTTCCGTTTGTGGCCCGCGAGTTGATTCCGCTCATGCAGGCACAGGGCAAAGAAGAGGAGGAGGCGGCATTGGTATTAGGCGCTTCTGGCTGGAAAATGCTCTGGCACGTGACCTTGCCTAATGTGAAGTGGGGCCTGATTTATGGTGTGATTTTGACCAATGCGCGTGCCATGGGCGAGTTTGGTGCGGTGTCTGTGGTGTCCGGCCATATCCGCGGGCTGACCAATACCATGCCGCTGCACGTCGAAATTTTGTATAACGAATATAACTATGCTGCCGCGTTTGCTGTTGCTTCATTGCTGACGCTGCTGGCACTGGTAACCCTGGTCTTAAAAACATATGTCGAATGGCAGGCTTCGCGTGATGCCGCCAATATTGAAAAGGAAGTGACGGCTTAACATGAGTATTACCATTCAACAGATTAACAAAGGCTTTGGCCAATTTAGCGCGTTGCGTGATATCAACCTGCAAGTGCCGTCTGGCGAGTTGGTGGCCTTGCTGGGGCCGTCAGGTTGCGGAAAAACCACCTTGTTGCGCATCATCGCCGGGCTAGAATCACCGGATAGCGGCCAAGTGTTGTTTGATGGCGTAGACACCACGCACCGCGATGTGCGTGAGCGCCAGGTGGGTTTTGTGTTTCAGCACTATGCGCTGTTCCGCCATATGACCGTGTTTGAAAACGTGGCGTTTGGCCTGCGCGTGCGTCCAAAAGAAACCCGTCCGTCAGATGCTGAGATTAAAAAACGCGTGCATGATTTGCTCAAACTGGTGCAGTTAGACTGGCTGGCAGACCGTTATCCACCGCAATTGTCTGGTGGCCAGCGTCAGCGTATCGCCCTGGCGCGTGCCTTGGCGGTAGAGCCTAAAGTGTTGTTGCTAGATGAGCCATTTGGCGCGCTGGATGCCAAAGTGCGTAAAGACCTGCGCCGCTGGCTGCGTCGCTTGCATGACGAGTTACATGTGACCAGCGTGTTTGTCACGCATGACCAGGAAGAAGCGTTAGAAGTGGCTGACACTATTGTGGTGATGAATCATGGCCAGGTAGAGCAGGTGGGTTCACCACAGGCGGTGTACGATCAGCCCGCCACACCGTTTGTGTATGAGTTTTTGGGCAATGTGAATGCGTTTGAAACGCCGCAGGGTAAAGGTTTTGTGCGCCCCTATGAAATCGCCGTGAGCCGTGAGGCTGAAGCCAATAGCATCGCGGGTGCGCTAACCTATGTGCATTCTGTCGGCTCGCTGGTGCGTCTGGAAATCAAGCGTACAGACAATGCGCAATATGTGGACGTGGAACTTGGGCGTGACCAGTTTAACCAGTTGAATTTTCAGCAAGGTGAAACCGTCTATTTGAAGCCAACGCAGTTACGCGTGTTTTAAACAAGCGCTACGTTTAGTCATCTTAGCCAGGCGAGCAATCATGCTCGCCTGTTTTTTTTGCCCGCTTGGCGTGAGATGCGCTCAACATTTCAATGACGGCTAATCGCTATCTTTTTGTTATCAACTATTAAATTAAATCAATGTTTAATGACGTAAACAGAATAACGTTATCATGTCTTGTCACTCCCTGATAGTTGATAATATTGTGTCGGCTATAGAGTGCACATGATTAAACAATGGCATAAGTGATGACGTACGACGACCCCACCCCTGATTCTGGCAATGATCCAGAGTATTCTGCAATGCTTGTTGCCGCTGAGTGGAAAGCCATCATGGCAGATACTCCACCTGTGCTGATTGAGCAAGTCTATGGCTTGATCAGTGACAATATGCAGGAGTTGCTCACCGCGTATCAGCATTACCTGGGCACAGACCCGGTATTAAGCAAGCTGCTTCATACTGATGAGATGCGTACGAAATGGACAGCGGTATTTGCAGAATGGGTCTATCAGCTGTTTAGCATGCAGTTTGCCGATGTAAACCACTTTGTGCATGAGCAGCATGCGCTAGGCATGAAACTGTCCCGGGTAGGCTACCCGGCACATTCTGTGTCAAAAAGCCTGCGTATGATTAATGCCTATATTTTGCGGCATATTCTCATGCAAGCGTGGACAGACCAGGAAAAAATGCAGTCAGTCATGTATGTTAACCAACTGATTGGTCTTTCGTATGAAATTCGTAATCATGGTTATATGCAGTCTATTTCTGACCAAACCCGATTGGATGAGTCGTATCGGCTGGCTGTCATCGGCAGTAATATCGCCATGGAAAGGGAGCGGCAACGCGCGTTTCTCACCGAGTGGGAACGCAATATCCTGGCCTGGTTTTATAGCCCGTCTGATATCGGCCTGCCAAGGTTGGCTAAGTCTGAGTTTGGTATGTGGTTTTTACATAAAGCCAGCCTGATGTTCGAGCGCACGCCAAAATTGCAGAATATTGCCGAATGCATTGCCAAAATTGACCAACAGATATTGCCCAAGCTGGAAACCACGCAATATGACGACCGCGCAGCGATAGGCAGCCAGTTCCAGTTGATTCAGCAAGACCTGGTCAAAATCAAGTTTGTGATTAATGAGATTTTTGACTCACACATTGAGCTGGATAACGCACGCGACAGCCTGACCCGTTTATTAAACCGCCGCTTTATTCATACCGTGCTCTCACGTGAAATTGCCTTGCAAAAACGCGAGGGCGCGGTAGGCTTTGCTATCCTGATTCTCGACCTGGACCATTTCAAAACCGTCAACGACACTCATGGTCATGCTGCTGGCGATATAGCCTTGCAGAAAGTGGCGGCTTTAATGACTGAGTCAGTGCGCCCGTCAGACTTTGTGTTCAGGTATGGCGGTGAAGAAATGCTGCTCATTCTGGTTGAAGCGGATGCGAGCATAGCCATGCATGTGGCAGAAAATATCCGCAACAAGGTCGCACAAGCGCGTATACAGGCGCCGAGTGGTGAACATATTGCACTCACCGTGAGTATTGGCGGCGCGCTGGCAAAGGGCAAAATTGATTATGAGTCTGTGATCGCAGAAGCCGATAAAGCGCTCTACCAGGCTAAACATGCAGGCCGTAACCGCGTGGTGATGAGCGCGTAATTATTTTTCGCGCACAATATTGCCCGAAATTACATAGCGTTCTTTGCCATCAATAATGGTGGAATAAACCTTCATGGTGTTCAGGTTGATGACCTGGGTGACATTGATGCCGGTTTTCTCTACCCAGCTTGCAAAATATACCTTGTCAGCGACCGTGAAACGTTCTGGAGTTTCGATGCCATGTGCGCCTTTTTCATCGCCTTGAATACACTGCCAAGCCATAGACTTGGCGTCTTTAACGGTGACCCGGTACACACTGCCACCGTCATATTGAAACAGAAACTGGCCCAGGTAAGCTTCGCCTGCCTGGGCGGCACAGACTAGGCCTGAGAACAGCAGGGCGGTGATGCGTAAGGGCAAGGATTTCATCTGTATGTTCCTATCAAGGCTAAACGTGATGGCTTTAGACGCGGCAGTTGCGGCCATTTAGCGCTGATAGCGAAGTCGCTGCTGCGGCGTCATTGGCTTAAATGACTCGCTACTTTAGCGATGAATGCAGGCCAGCACAAGCGGCCTGCATTCCAACACACATGCCAGCGATGAGTTAGACCTTGGCCAGCGCCTGTTCCAGATCCGCAATCAGGTCATCAATGTGCTCTATGCCGACAGACAGCCGCACCATGTCCTCGCTCACCCCCGCACGCGCTAGTTCTTCGGCGTTGAGTTGCCTATGCGTGGTGGTGGCAGGGTGGCAGGCCAGGCTTTTGGCATCCCCAATATTCACCAGCCGCGTGAATAGCTGCAATGCATCAATAAAGCGTGTGCCGCCTTGCAGACCATCCTGCACGCCAAAAGACAAGATGCCTGAGGCTTGGCCTTTAAGGTATTTTTTCACCAGGGCATGATCAGGGTGATCTGATAGCCCGGCATATTTCACCCATTTGACTTTGGGGTGTTGTGCCAGGTAATTGGCCACCGCCAGCGCATTGGCACTATGCCGTTCGATACGCAACGCCAGTGTTTCCAGCCCTTGCAGTATCAAAAAGCTGTTAAACGGACTGAGAGCGGCGCCCGTGTTACGCAACGGCACCACACGGGCACGTGCAATATAAGCTGCAGCGCCCAGCGCTTCTACATAATTCACGCCGTGATAACTGGGGTCTGGGGTATTGAGGCTAGGGAACCTGGTCGCATGTTCGCCCCATGGGAATTTTCCGCTATCGACGATGATGCCGCCAATGGAGTTGCCATGGCCACCGATGTATTTGGTGAGCGAGTGCACCACAATATCCACACCATGCTCAAATGGCTTGGCCAGAATGGGCGTGGCGACCGTGTTGTCTACAATCACCGGCACGCCATGTTTGTGCGCAGCGGCGCTGATGGCGGCCAGGTCCACCACATTGCCCAGCGGGTTGCCTATGGTTTCAGCAAATACTAGTTTGGTGCGGCTATCGATAAGCTTTTCCAGCGAGGCCGGGTCGCGATAATCAAAAAACCTGACTTCTATGCCTTGCTTGGGCAAGGTGTGGGCAAATAAATTATAGGTACCGCCATATAGCGTCGAAACCGACACAATATTGTCGCCTGCTTCGGCAATGGTTTGAATGGCATAGGTAATCGCCGCCATGCCAGAGGCGAGTGCCAGTGCGCCAATACCTCCCTCGAGCTGTGCCAGTCGCTCCTCCAGCACAGCGGTGGTCGGGTTCATGATGCGGGTATAAATGTTGCCCTGTACCTTGAGGTCAAACAGGTCCGCGCCATGCTGGGTGTTATCAAAAGCGTAGGAGGTGGTCTGATACACTGGTACCGCGACCGCTTTGGTGGTTGGGTCTGGACTATAACCGCCGTGTATGGATATCGTTTCTTGCTTCATCGCGTCTCTCCTTGTGATTTTATTATGACGAACAAGAAGTATAGCCCTGCCATGGTGGCCGGGTTATAACATTTACATGGTAGCTTATAACCAGTATTTATGAGGCTGGCAGCGTGTTATCCCAGGTCGGGGATTACGTGTCCCAGTTTACTGGACTTGGTTTGCAGATATTTCAGGTTGTCTGCAGTGGGTGTGGTGAGCAGTGGCACTTGCTGGTGAATACTGATGCCCAAAGATTGCAGGGCAGTACGTTTTTCCTGGTTGTTGGATAACAAACGGATACGGTTGATTTCAAAATAAGCCAGCATGTCTGCCGCGGCTTCATACGTGCGTGCGTCTATCGGCAAGCCAAGCGCTACGTTGGCCTCGACGGTATCCATGCCTTGGTCTTGCAAGGCATAAGCACGCATTTTGTTGGTGAGGCCGATGCCGCGGCCTTCATGGTTTTTTAAATACAGGATCAAGCCCTGGCCGCTTTGCTGAATCAGGCGTTGCGCGTGATGTAGTTGTTCGCCGCAATCGCAGCGCGTAGAGCCAAATACATCCCCCGTTAAACATTCAGAATGCACCCGCACCAGTGGCTCGTTAGCGCGCTGTAGTTCGCCGCAGGCCAGGGCAATATGCTCCACGCCGTTACGGCTATCCGTAAATACATGGATATCAAACGCACCAAACTGGGTAGGTAATCTGGCTGTGGAGGTATGGGATAAAAAAAGCATGTCTGGCGTTCGGTGTTAAAGGCTCAATCTCATATTGTAGCGGTTGAGCGTTTTTTAAAGTATCCCTGCACAATTAATCTTGACCGCTGGCTGCCTGGAATTCAGCTTGGTTTAAGATGAATACTGTTAAACTTTGGTCGATTTCAGTGGTTTTCAGGAGATGTGACGCTATGTTTTGGACGCAACGCCGCACATGGATAGCGCTTTTTACGCTGCTTGCTGTATTGCTTGCGCTGGTTTACCTGCCACGTGCAGACTCAGGTGAGAGCGCCACCAGCGCTGGGCGCTTATCGGCGAAAGGCGACATTTTGAGTCTGGAAAAAATCTCACAAAAAGCCAGAAGCTATAAACCTGGCGAGATTCTGGAGGTCGAACTTGAGAAAAAGCACGGCCGCTATATTTATGAGGTTGAGATACTGGATGCCGCCAGCCAGGTATGGGAGCTTAAACTGGACGCCAAGAGCGGGCAGTTACTGAAAATGGAGCAAGACGACTAATATGCGGTTGCTGCTGGTAGAAGATGACGTGGTGCTCGGCGCGCAGACGCAGCAGGCACTCAAGGCGGCAGGCTATGCCTGCGACTGGCTGCAAGAGGGCAGTGAGGCCAGCATACAAGGCACGCTTGAGCCCTATGACCTGGCGATTCTGGATTTGGGCTTGCCAGGCAAGCCTGGTTTGGATGTACTGGCCGACTGGCGTGCACAGTCTGGCAGTATGCCGGTGATCGTCTTAACCGCGCGCAGCAGCTGGCAAGAGAAGGTGGAGGCGTTTAATTTGGGCGCGGATGATTATGTGACCAAGCCTTTTCATCTGCCGGAGTTGCTGGCACGCATCAGTGCCGTGCACAAACGCAGCGTGGCGGTGGTGAATCACGCGCTGGTGCTGGCAGATTTACGCCTGGACGAGCAAACGCAAACCGTCTGGCAAGGCGACACTGCCCATGTGTTGACCGGCACCGAGTTCAGGTTGTTGCGCTACCTGATGTTACACCCGGGACGAATTTTTTCTAAAACCGAGCTCACAGAGCATGTCTACGCCTACGATGCAGACAAAGACAGCAATGTGATTGAAGTGTATATCAATCGCCTGCGGCAAAAAGTGGGTGCCAACCGCATCCATACCAAGCGTGGCCAGGGCTATGTGTTTACAGGTGGCCAGGTGTCAGGTGTGGGCGCATGAGGTCGCTGCGCAGGCAGCTATCGCTGGGCTTAACCCTCAGCCTGGTGGGTTTGCTGACGCTGCAATGGGCGGTGGTGACCTTTACCATAGATCATTTAATCCAGTCGCAAATGACGGCACGCATGCAACAAGAAGCTGAAGGCTTGCTGGCCGGTGTGTCAGTGAACGCGCGTGGTGAATTGGCGCTGGAGCCGCGACTGATTACAAGCAGTTATCAGCGGCCATTTTCAGGCAGCTATTTTATTGTGCTGCTGGACAATGCTGGCAAAGACGGGGCGCAAAAAATACAGTCGCGCTCATGGTGGGATGTCGACATCCCAGTCAGTGCGCTCAAGGTCGGTGAGGAGCGGGTCAGCCATATCACCGGCCCCGAATCGCAACCTTTGCTGCAATTGGGACATGCTTACCGTAAACAGCAGAGCACCATTACCATTTACATTGCAGAAAGCCTGGTTGAATTACAGCAAAGCCTGCGCCTGTTTCACTGGTTGTATGGTGTGTTTTCCTTGCTGGGTCTGCTGGCGTTGCTGGCGTTACAGCGCTGGATTGTGGTGAATACGCTGTTGCCTTTGCAGCAAATCAAGGAAAACCTGGCAAAAGTCGCTAATGGTGAGGTACAGCAGATTAATGCCAGTGGCCCGGCTGAAGTGATGCCGCTGGTCAACGAGTTTAACCGCATCCTCAAAAGTGCCAGCCAGAAAACCCGGCGTTCGCGCCTGGCCATTGGCAATCTGGCACATGGCCTCAAAACACGCCTGGCGCAATTGCAATTGCTGGCGGGTAATGGATCCGTGGATGGAGATACGCAGTTACGGCAGATGATACAAAATTGTAGCGAAGACATACACCATGATGTCGAACGTGAATTAAAGCGCGCACGACTCATGGGCGATGTTTACACCAGCCAGCAGACTGATTTAGACGTAGAGTTACCTAAGCTGGTGACCACTTTGCAGAAGATTTATAGCAATAAAACCGTGGCATTTGCCTGGCAGCACGATGGGCAGGCCCGCGTGATGGTTGACCGTGAAGACATGCTGGAGTTGCTGGGTAATGTGCTGGATAACGCCTTTAAATGGTGTCACGGTCAGGTGCAGTTACATGTGTCTGTGCAAGACGTGATCCAGATTGTGGTTGAAGATGATGGCCCCGGCAGTAGTGCGCCGACATTGGAGACGTTGTTACAACGCGGCATGCGTATGGATGAATCCAAACCCGGCAGTGGTTTGGGGCTGGCGATTGTGCAGGATATTGTGCAGCACTACCACGGCCAGGTGACGCTCACGCATTCTGAGCGGCTGGGTGGTTTGCGCATCCAGATGACGCTGGCACCCACCTCGGCAGGCACCAGCGTTTAAGCCTTAAAACCAGTCGCGGTTGATGCTGTTGACCTTGCCGGTTTTGGCATCGATAGTGACTTCCCATTCGGCACCATTGCTATCGACAATTTCAACTTCGTAATCCCAGCCAGCACGAAACTTTCTGCGCTCCAGTTCGACCTCTTTCACCACACCGGGCTTGGCTGCCAGCGCTTTGCTTTGTGCGTCTTCATGTGAAATCAGGCCAAACGCTTTGGCCTTTTCAGTCATTTTTTGCACGTCATCATCATCGTCTGCCAGTGCTGGGTGGCTGGCCATCGTACCCAAAAACAGGGCCATGATGAGTAGGCTTGCAGATTTGTTTGAGGTTTGACGCATCGTGATCTCCTTTTGTGTTGAGTATTCACGATACCTGGCGTGGCTTAATTCACGCTTAATTCTGGTGCATGGCCTTAACTTTCATGCATGCTGGGCAAGTGCAGGTTGGGCTGGTGCGTTTTGAGCTGATTAAATAACCAGCGCGTTTCTAGCAGGTTCCATACCCTGAGCATGGCTTCCATATGGTCAAACGGTTTGGTTAAAAAGTCTTTGGCCCCCAAGGCCAGCGCTTTGCGCCGCGTGGCAATCGTGGCATCCGCCGTGAGTACCAGCACAGGTAAAAAATCATGCGGCCCGACATGGTGCGACAACTGATCAAGCACGGCAAAACCATCCAGCACTGGCATCATTAAGTCGAGCAAAATCAGGTCGGGCTGAAAAGCATTCACCAGGTCCATGGTTTTAGTGGAGTCCGTCGTGCTAATCACTTGCTCAAAGCCCTCTTTGGTCAATAATTCTTCAAGCAGTCGTAAATTGGCCTCGGCATCGTCAATGATGAGGATTTTAGAGGCACGTAATTGTTCAATATTCATGGCGTCTCGGGCAGGAGTTTTAATAATAACTGGTTAAAAGCCGCCACATTGAGCGGCTTGGTAAAGTAGTGCGTGATGCCAAGCGCATTGAGGCGCTGCATGGTGTCCGGCAGGGCGTCTGCACTTAAAATCACAATAGGAATCGCCTGTAAGTCCTGGCGACTGGATTGGATATGCTGAATCAGTGACTCCCCGGAGCCATCTGGTAGGTTCAAGTCCAGTAACAGCAAGTCTGGCTGCATGTCACGTAGCCAGACCATGCTTTCTTGCAAGCTGGCTGCCAGATGTAGCTTGAGGTGGCGATGCTTGCTCATAATGGCTTCAATCAGTGCCTGATTGCTGTGGTTATCCTCCACATACAAAATATGGCGTTTGACCGAACGGCGGGTAGTCGTGGTACTTGGTACCTTTATTTCTGCGCCTGTATTGGCGTGTTGGGCTGGATACTCCGCAACCTGCTCCGTCTCTGGCAGACTGATCCAGAACAGGCTTTGATCTTCGGCAACACCAATCTGGCCGCCCATGGCATCCATCAGTTGTTTGCTGAGCACCAGGCCCAAGCCGGTGCCTTCGGTGACGGTGCGCTCAGCGCCCAGCCGGTCAAAAGGGGTGAATAATCGCGAACGTAATTCTGCAGGAATCCCTTGGCCCTGGTCGCGTACATCGACCCGGATTTGGCCATGGTGACGGTAAGCACTAAAGGTGACGCTGGTGTTTTCCGGGCCGTATTTCAAGGCGTTGGCCAGCAGGTTTAAAATCACTTGCAGCAGGCGCTGGCGGTCTGCGCGCACCTTCAGATCGGGCTCAAAATGCGTTTCTATGCTGATGTCGCGCACTTTTTCCAACGGTTTTAAGTAGTGGTAAGCCTCTTCGAGCAAGTGGTTCAGTGCAATGACTTCCATAGACATGCTGATGTCACCACTTTCAATGCGTGAAATGTCCAACACCTCATTAATCAGCTTGAGCAAGTGTTGGCCTGCATTATGAATCAGCGTGGCACTGTCTTTTTGCCGTCCTTCAGGCAAGTCGTTTTCGAGAATCTGCGCAAAACCTAAAATCGCATTGAGCGGGGTACGCAGCTCATGGCTGGTGCGTGATAAAAAGTTACTCTTTGCCGCACTGGCTTCTTCGGCATCAACACGGGCCAGGTGGGCTTCTTGCGCGCTTTGGGTCAGCAATTGTGAGGCGTGTTCCAACTCGCTGGTGAGTTCACCTAATTCATCGCGGCTGATGCTGGGTAGGGCCAACGGCTCGCCTTTCACCAGGTGTATGGCGCTATCACGGATGGTTTTGACGCGGGCGACGATGGTTTGGGTAAACAGCCACACGCCAATCAGCGAACCGACCACGCCTGCAATCACCGCCATCAGCGTGATACGTAAATTGCGTTTGCGTTCGTAAATGACTTCTTTTTTATCCTGGTTGACGATGGTGGACTCGCGCAAGCTCATCTGGTTGAGATGCGCGCGTAAACGGTTCAAGGCATCGCCTTGCGAAGCAAATTTGCCGATTAGCGCTTCGTCAGCTTCTTCTTCACTATGGCTGGCGAGGACAGCCAGGTCATTGAGATTTTTGTCTACCAGAGGATGAATCACTTGTAACAGGTGTTGCTGTGAGCGGTCATCCAGATTGTGTTCGAGCGAACTGAGCAATTGCGGCATGCTTTGCTTGGCACTTTCATAACCGGCGAGGAACTGGCGATTGCCGGTCAGCAAGAAATCACGCACGCCGGTGGAGGCTTCGAGCAACAGGGTTTGCAGGGTTTGAATGTCTTGCTGGATTTGCAGGGCGTTCTGCACGCGTCTTTCCAGTAAGGCAGCTTGCTGCTCACTCTCAAAAATCAGTGCCAATGACGCGAGCAGGACAGTGAGTGGCAAGGCATTGAGTACGATGCCTTTGGTGGTCAGTGATAAATCCTGCCATAACAGATTGAGGCGGCTGGTGAGTTGTGCCATGGGTTTAAACATACTTTGACTCATAGTCCATCGCTCTTGAAACCGGCTTCGACGGCCTTGACCGCCGCTTGCGTGCGGTCGTTTAAGTCCAGCTTGCTTAAAATACGTTCAATATGGATTTTAACCGTGCCCGGTGAAATCCCCAGCTTTTGCGCCAGGGCCGCATTGCTGGGGCCGGAAGGCAGCAGGGCGAATACCTCACGCTCACGCGGTGTGAGTTTTTGCAGGTAACTGTCATCAATCACACTATTGGCCTGTGCTTGCCCTTGTAAGGCAAATCCCAACAAGCCACACACGCTATGCAGCACTTGCAGACTGGCCGGGCTGAGCGGATTGCCAGTGATTAGCCCCAATAAACCAACCGCGCGTTGCTGGCAGGCAATCGGTAGATGGTAACAATGCAATGTGGTTTGATCTGTATTGGTTGGCAGTGTCCACAGGCTGGGTACAAACTGGCTATGCACCTCAAAGTGTATGGGCTCTTTTAGCCATTGGGCCAGTGCGCCCAGCATAGGCACGCGCGCACCAATCGGGAACGCTTTACCGCGCTGGGCCAGTATTTTCAAAGCGCCTGCGTGCTGCTGGCTAATCAGGCCGTGTGGTGCCCCAAACTGCATGCAGACTTCATCCAGCAACCATTGCATGAGTTCCTCTGACCAGCCGTGACTGAACAATTTTTGCCCGAGCCGCTCAAATAGTCGGTCATGTGCCATTTGCACTTGGGTTTGTTTGAGTGCATTGCGTAAGGCAAACGCACTTTCTGTGGGTGGGGGGCTGTCGTTCGGCATATGCCGTTAAGTATATACCGAACTACCTATATCGGTAGATTTATTGATGACAATACATGGGCAAAATGCAATCCATCGTGAATGCAATCAGATTCACACCACCGAACAACTAGTCTGAATGACGATTTAAAGGAGAAATACCATGCGTACATTAACAACAGCAGCAGCAATGATCTTGGGTTTGAGCCTGGCTTTGCCAGCACAAGCGGTTGAAACAGCTACCGGCGAAACGGTTAAGAACACACATCATGTGCAATTTCTGGGTCAGCGTGCATACCAGCAGCCTGTGATTGCCAAAGCGGATGCTGAGCAAGCCTGGGTTGGTGCCACCCTGAGAGTTGACCAGACTAATCAGCAACAAACATTGAAACTGCACTCACTGGGTAAGCGCGCTTTCTAGTCAGTGTTGCGTAAGGTTGTTGGAACATAATAAGTTGACACCTGCACAAGGTGTCAAACACAAACAAATTATGTAGGAGCGAAAAATGAGCAAATTATTATTGGCAGTATTAGTGGCATTTGGTTTAATGGCTAATGCGCAGGCGGACGAGTCTATCGACCAGGACGCGGCAACGGTTAAGCAGATGCATGAGCATAACTTTTTAGGTAAGCGTCCATATGCCAAGGCACCAGTGGCCAGGCAAAATGCTGATGAGAAGTGGGTAGGTGCAGGGATTGTGACCGACCAGCCGGAAAAGGGCTTCGACAAGCATCAGCAAATGCGCTTAAACTTTATCGGCAAGCGTCCCTATAGCGGTGGTACCACAGCCGACTAAATGTTAGCTGATCACCGCGCTGAACAATAACCCCGCATCATTGCGGGGTTTTGTGTGTCATCGCGTCAATTATAAAAATTAACAATATAACTATAGTTTTGTTTGTGAAGGATATACACCATGTCAACCTCCGTGCAGAGGTCTAGCCCGCTAGACTTGTTCAAGCACGTCAATCGAGACTTACCGGCCTCCATTGTCGTGTTTTTTGTGGCCTTGCCACTTTGTTTGGGTATCGCCCTAGCGTCTGGTGCGCCGCTATTTTCGGGCGTGATTGCCGGTATTGTTGGCGGCATTGTCGTTGGCCTGGCCAGTGGCTCGCAGCTGGGTGTCAGTGGCCCGGCGGCTGGCCTGGCCGTGATTGTGATGGCGGCCATTGGCAACCTGGGTTCTTATGAAGTCTTTCTGGCCGCGGTGGTGCTGGCTGGTGTATTCCAGTTTTTGCTGGGGCAGTTAAAAGCCGGGTTTATTGCCTATTTTGTGCCATCTTCAGTGATTACCGGCATGCTCACAGGCATAGGTTTGCTGATTATCCTCAAACAGATTCCGCATGCATTCGGTTACGATGCGGACTACGAAGGCGATGAATCTTTTGATGCATTTGCCGGGCATGATACCTTCAGCGATATTTTGCAGGCATGGGACTTGTTAACCCCTGGCGCAGTCTTGATTGCGGCGGTGTCTTTTGCGATTTTGATTCTGTGGGATACGGTGCTGACCAAAAAACACCGGATTTTCCAGTTGCTACAAGGGCCGATTGTGGTGGTATTGGTGGGCATTCTGCTCAACGTGGCCTTTATGCGCGGCTGGTTGAATTTCACCTTGAGTGAGGACCAGATTGTGCGCTTGCCTGTAGCGAGCAGCTTGGGCGAGTTTGCCAGCTTCTTTACCCATCCTGATTTCAGCAAGATTACGCAGCCGCTGGTGATTAAAACGGCGTTGGTCATGGCGATTGTCGCCAGCCTGGAGACATTGCTATGCGTGGAAGCGACTGACAAGCTGGATACACACAAACGTGTGACGCCGACCAACAAAGAACTCAAGGCGCAAGGCTTGGGCAATATGGTGTCAGGACTGATTGGTGGCTTGCCGATTACGCAGGTGATTGTGCGTAGTAGTGCCAACGTGACTTTTGGTGCACAAACCAAGTTATCCGCAGTTTTGCATGGTTTTTGGCTGTTGCTGAGCGCCATTACCATTGCCAGCTTCCTCAACCTGATTCCTCTGGCTAGCCTGGCCACCATCCTGATTATGGTGGGTTACAAACTGGCGAAACCTAAACTGTTCAAACAAATGTACCAGTTGGGCTGGGAGCAGTTTGTGCCGTTTATCGTGACGATAGTTGCGATCGTGTTTACAGATTTATTGACTGGTATCGGTCTGGGTCTGGTGGTTGCCATCTTCTTTACCTTGCACCACAGCTACCGCAATTCACACTACATCAAGCAAACGCGTTCTACCAAAGACGGCAAAGAGGTGTATGAATTAGTGCTGGCGGAAGAGGTTTCTTTCTTTAACAAGGCCAGCATCCTGGAAGTATTGGAAGCCATTCCACCCAATAGTAAAGTGGTGATTGATTGCACCAATAGCAAATCGATTGCTTATGATGTGGTGGAGTTTATCCACGGCTACCAACAGCATGCCAAGTTGAAAAATATTGACGTGGAAACCATTGATTTTAAACCGCCCAAGCATATGTTGGGACATTAACCAAAAAAGCATGGCTCACAGCCATGCCACATCATTTACTAGTAGAGGATACACACTATGTACAAGCACCCATTACTCGATCGCGACAAAATGACCGCGCGTGAAGCACTGGATATCTTGATTGAAGGCAATCAGCGTTTTATTACCGATCGCGAACAGGACAAAGACTTCAAGAGCTTGATTCAAATCACCAAAGACAAACAGCATCCGTTCTCGTCATTTTTAAGCTGCAGCGACTCGCGTGCGCCTGTAGAGCTTTTGTTTGATCAGGCATTGGGCGATGTGTTCAGTGTGCGCCTGGCTGGTAATATTGCTTCTGATAAAGCTATCGGCAGCCTTGAATTTGGCAGCAAATACCTGGGCAGCAAGCTGATTGTGGTCATGGGCCATACTTCTTGCGGCGCAGTCAAAGCCGCATGTGATGACTTTAAAGATGGCCATATTGGCGAGATTATCAACTTGATCAAACCGTCTATCCGTCATGAAAAAACCATCAATGACCCGGCCCAGCGTAACTCTAAAAACAGTGATTTTGTTGAGAAAATTTGTGCGTTAAACGTGAAGTATCAGATTGAAACCATTATTCGTTGCAGCGATATTATTGATGATATGTTGCAAAGCAAGCAGATTGGGATTGTCGGCGCCGTCTACGATATTTCAACCGGTAAAGTGGATTTCATGGAAGAGACCTTTATAGGCTAATTGTCACGTCAAACAAAAAGCCGATGCATGCATCGGCTTTTTTATTGGGCTCATTGGCTTAATGATGGCCTTCTTTGGCCAGGTTAATGCTGTATTTGGGAATCTCCACCGTGACGTCCGTCGCTTGCAAAATAGCCTGGCAAGACAAGCGCGATTGCGGCGTTAAGCCCCAGGCCCGATCCAGCATATCGTCTTCGTCCTCGTCAATCTCATTCAGGCTTTTAAAGCCTTCACGCACGACGACATGGCAAGTGGTGCAGGCGCAAACGCCGCCACAGGCATTATCAATATCAATATCGTGCTTGAGCAAAGCATCGCAGATCGAGGTGCCAGCTTCGGCCTCAATCACCGCGCCTTGCGGGCAGAGTTCGGTATGTGGCAATACAGTAATTTTTGGCATGTTTATAGTTCCAGTGAATCCAGGTTTTTGCCAGCAAGGGCTTTTTGTACTGAGGCGTCCATGCGTTTGGCAGCAAAGTCTTCTGTGGCATGGTTGAGCGCATCGCTCGCCTGTTTAACCGCATGGCTATCCGTGCCCTGGCATAAAGCCAGCAGGGCATCAATATGGGTTTGTATCTGTTGGCGTTCATCTGCATTCAGCAATGTGTCACCATCTTCAGCCAGCGCGGCTTGAATCGCTTCAATCAGGCGCTGCGCATCGACCACGGCCTCGCGCAGCATGCGTGCAGCTTTATCGCTTTCTGCTGCACCAAAGGAATCTTTGAGCATGCTGGTGATCTGGTCTTCGTTCAGGCCATAAGAGGGTTTCACCGTGATGTTGGCTTCCACGCCATTGGTCTGTTCGCGCGCACTGACGGATAACAGGCCATCGGCATCGACTTGGAATGTCACGCGAATCCGTGCGGCACCCGCTGCCATCGGTGGAATGCCACGCAGCTCAAAACGCGCCAGTGACCGGCAGTCGCTGACCAACTCACGTTCGCCTTGCACGACATGAATCGCCATCGCGGTTTGGCCGTCTTTATAAGTGGTAAAGTCCTGCGCGCGTGCAATCGGTAAAGTAGAGTTGCGAGGAATGACTTTTTCTACCAATCCGCCCATGGTTTCCAGGCCGAGTGAAAGCGGCGTGATGTCCAGTAGCAGTAATTCATCGCCACTGCGGTTACCGGCGAGCACGTTGGCTTGTATGGCTGCGCCCAGGGCGACGACCTTATCCGGGTCTAGGTTGGTCAGGGGCTCTTGCTCGAAGAATGCCTGCACCGCATGGCGGATATGCGGCATGCGCGTGGCGCCGCCAACCAATACCACGCCTTTAATCTCGTCTATGCTTAACCCGGCATCGCGCATGGCTTTGCGCGTCGGGCTTAAGGTTTTAATCACCAGGTGTTCGGTCAGCGTGACAAATTGCGCTACCGACAGGGTTTCATCGACCAGGGCGCCGTTACTCAGTTTGCAGACGATATTAGCTTCATGGTTATCGGTCAGCCATTCTTTGGCCTGGCGCGCCTTGGTGAGCAGCAGGCGGGTATCTTCTTCGCTGAGCGGTTTGAAGTCTTTGGTTTTGCTGCGTACCTGATCCAGCACCCAGCAAAAAATGCGGTGGTCAAAGTCATCACCACCCAAGGCAGAGTCGCCATTGGTGGCCAGCACTTCAAATACGCCTTTGCTCAGGCGCAGGATGGAAATGTCAAAGGTGCCGCCACCCAGGTCATAAATGACGTAGACGCCTTCGGCAGCATTATCCAGGCCATAGGCCACTGCAGCAGCAGTGGGCTCATTGAGCAGGCGCAGTACATGCAAGCCTGCCAGGCGTGCAGCGTCTTTGGTGGCCTGGCGTTGTGCGTCATCAAAATAAGCGGGCACGGTGATGACCGCGCCGGTGAGCTCGCCGCCCAATGCTTTTTCAGCACGGGCTTTCAGGGTTTTTAAAATTTCGGCAGAAATCTCGACCGGACTTTTTAAACCGGCACGCGTTTTGATTTCGAGAATGCCTTGCGAACTGTCATTCTCCACAAAATGATAGGGAATATGCGCTCTGTCGGTGATGTCGTGCAAGGCGCGACCCATAAAGCGCTTGACCGAGACGATGGTATTCACCGGGTCCAGGCTTTGTGCCGCTTGCGCTTCGTGGCCAACAATAATGCTATCTTGGAGGTAGCGCACGACAGAGGGCAGCAGTGCGTGGCCATGCTCATCATGCAATACGGTACTCATGCCGCTGCGTACGGTGGCAACGAGTGAGTTGGTGGTACCCAGGTCAATACCCACTGCCAATTTGTGTTGATGTGGGGCAGGGGATAAGCCAGGTTCGGAAATCTGTAATAAGGCCATGAAACTCTAATCTTCCAACTGAGCGATCAGCTGATTCACATCTTCACTCACTTTATCAATAAACCGCAGCTTGCGTACCGTCAGGGCTGCCTGCGTCGGGGCGGCCATAATTTCATTGGCCACTTGCTGCTGCAAGGCCTTGGCTTGCGTGCGCATTTCTTTCAGTAACGCATCCAGTGCGGGAATGTCTTTGCCAGCCCTGGCGTCATCCATGGCTTCACGCCACTCCATTTGCGCCATCAAAAAATCACCCGGCATGGCCGTATTGTTTTCTTCATCGGTGGCAATGCCTTGCAGTTGTAGCAGGTAGCGCGCGCGTGACGTCGGCTGTTTGAGCACCTGGTAAGCTTCGTTGACCTGCGTCGCCATTTGCATGGACTGCATGCGTTCGGCGGGTGACGCATTCACAAATTTATCCGGATGGACTTCCGCTTGTAACTTGCGGTACTGGGCATCCAGCACCGTGATGTCTAGCTCAAACTGTTGCGGTAGCTGAAAGAGGGCGAAGTAGTTTTGCATAGTCGATGACTGAAAATACAGGCGTGTTGCATGTATTTGCAGCAAACGTTAAACGGTAAATGACTCGCCGCAGCCGCACTCGTCTTTCACATTCGGGTTGTTGAACTTAAAGCCTTCGTTCAGGCCTTCCTTAGTGAAGTCGAGTTCAGTGCCATCGATATACACCAGGCTTTTCGGGTCGACAATGACCTTGATGCCGTGGCTTTCAAATGCCACATCTTCATCTTGCATTTCGTCCACAAATTCCAGCGTGTAGGCCATGCCTGAACAGCCCGTGGTTTTGACGCCCAGGCGTAAACCGAGGCCTTTGCCACGGTTAGCCAGAAACTTTTCCACGCGGTTGGCTGCGGTTTCAGTCAGGGTAATTGCCATATGCTTAACCTTGTTTGGATTTCAAGTCAGCAATCGCTGATTTGATTGCATCTTCTGCCAGCACGGAGCAGTGAATTTTCACTGGCGGCAATGCCAGCTCTTCAGCAATCGCAGAGTTCTTGATCTCTTGCGCCTGATCCAGTGTTTTGCCTTTTAACCATTCGGTTACCAGCGAGCTGGAAGCAATCGCAGAGCCGCAACCATAAGTCTTGAATTTGGCATCTTCAATCACGCCAGCATCATTCACCTTGATTTGCAACTTCATCACGTCACCACACGCAGGTGCGCCGACCATGCCGGTGCCCACATTCGGGTCATTTTTGTCCAGAGAACCCACGTTACGTGGATTTTCGTAGTGATCTAATACTTTATCTGAGTAAGCCATGTTGTTGCTCCTATCAATTAAATCGCGATATTCAGGGTGTATCGCGTTTTAACTCTTAAAAATATTTCTTTAATGAATAAAAATTGCAGATTTCATTGTCTGGCAAGGCGAAGGATTGCGCCGTTTAGTCATCTAAACAAGCAGTCCGACAACGCCGCCAGGCGATGAAAGATCAATTTTTAATGCTCCGCCCATTCTACTTTGGACAGATCAATCCCATCCTTGAACATCTCCCATAATGGGGACAGTTCACGCAATTTTCCAATTTTGCTCTTCAACAGCTCAATGGTGTAATCGACATCGGCTTCAGTGGTGAAGCGACCAATGCTGAAACGGATCGAGCTGTGTGCCAGTTCATCAGAGCGACCCAGTGCACGCAATACATAGCTAGGTTCCAGGCTGGCGGAGGTACACGCAGAGCCTGAAGATACGGCAATATCTTTAATCGCCATGATCAATGACTCGCCTTCCACGTAGTTGAAGCTGACGTTGAGGTTGTGTGGCACGCGATGATCCAGGTCACCGTTGACATAGGTTTCTTCAATTTGCAGCAAGCCGTTCAATAAACGGTCACGCAGGGTGCGGATACGTTCGTTTTCGCTGGCCATCTCTTCACGCGCAATGCGGAAAGCTTCGCCCATACCCGCAATCTGGTGCGTCGCCAGCGTGCCTGAACGCATGCCGCGCTCATGACCGCCGCCGTGCATTTGCGCTTCAATGCGGATACGTGGTTTACGGCGCACATACAAAGCACCGACGCCTTTAGGGCCGTAGGTCTTGTGTGCGGAGAAGCTCATCAAGTCCACTGGCAGTTTTTCCAGGTCAATCGCGACCTTGCCGGTTGCCTGTGCCGCATCGACGTGGAAAATAATATTATTTGCGCGGCAGACATTGCCCAGCGCTTCAATATCCTGAATCACGCCGATTTCGTTATTGACCAGCATGATGGAGGCCAATACCGTGTCCGGGCGAATCGCGGCTTTGAATTTCTCGAGATCAATCAGGCCATCGGCTTCTGGTTGCAGGTAAGTCGCTTCGTAGCCTTCACGTTCCAGTTCGCGCACGGTATCCAGCACCGCTTTGTGCTCGGTGGCGGCGGTGATGATGTGCTTGCCTTTGCTGCCAGCGTAAAAGTGCGCGGCACCTTTGATTGCCAGGTTGTTAGACTCCGTGGCGCCTGAGGTCCACACGATTTCACGTGAATCGGCATTGACCAGTTTGGCCACTTCTTCACGCGCATTTTCTACCGCGTGCTCTGCGGTCCAGCCATAAGGGTGACTACGCGAAGCAGGGTTACCAAAGTCTTCGGTCAGGTAAGGAATCATTTTTTGCGCAACACGGGGGTCTACCGGTGTGGTCGCAGAGTAATCCAGGTAAATCGGCTTTCTTTCAGACATGTCTCATGCTCTTTCAATTAAAGTCTTATGCCGCAACGGCATTTAATCCTTTCAGACGTTGCACCTGTTGCTGCAACGCTGCTAAAAACTGGGTGATTTCTTCACTGGTATTGCTATCGCTCAGGCTAACGCGCACTGCACCGCGTGCCAGGTCTGGCGTGATCCCCATGGCCAGCAATACATGGCTAGGCTCTGTGCTGTCACTGGAGCAGGCAGAGCCACTGGCCACTGCAAACCCCACTTTGTCCAGCGCGGTCACCAATGTTTCGCCCTCAATGTTAGGAATGGCAAAAAAACTGGTATTGGGCAAACGTTCAGCCTGCTGTGCAAAAATCACGGCGCCCAATCTGTTTAAACCGCTTTCTAATTGGTCACGCAACTGTTTAACGGTGGTATGACGGCTAGCCATTGATTGCATGGCTAACTGGGCGGCCTGTGCAAAGCCGATAATACCTGCCACATTTTCCGTGCCGCTACGCAAACCACGTTCTTGACCGCCGCCATGTAACAAGGGCGCAATATCCACACGCTTGTCTACAATCAATGCGCCGACGCCTATCGGCCCGCCAATTTTGTGACTGGAAATCGTCATCGCATGTACGCCCAAAGCGCTCATATTGACGTCGATTTTGCCAAAGGCCTGCACTGCATCGGTATGCAATAACGCACCATGGGCTTTTGCCAGTTGCGCTAACTCAGCCACAGGTTGTATCGCGCCAGTTTCATTGTTTGCCAGCATGGCAGAGACTAATCCTGTGCGTGCGCTGAGGGCTTGCTCTGCCTGCGCCAGGTCAATCACGCCCTGACTGTCCACACCAATCGTGGCCACTTTCCAATCATGCCAGGCCAATGACTGTGCCGGGCGTGTCACGCACGGATGCTCAATGCCGCTGATCAGTAACTGTGACGGACTCAGGTTCGCCGTGATGCCTTTAATGGCAAAGTTATTGGCTTCTGTGCCGCCAGACGTAAACACGACTTGTGATGCCTGCACACCGACACAAGCTGCAATCTGCTTCCTGGCCAGCTCTAACGCTTCGCGTGCATTGCGGCCAAAGACATGGCGGCTGGTCGGGTTGCCCGTTGGCTGGGTCAACCAGGGCAGCATCGCTTCCAGCACCTGTGGTTTTAACGCCGTGGTACTGTTGTGGTCGAGGAAAGCGGTTTGCGTTGTCATAGCCAAATATTAGGCGGCAATGGTTGCTTCAGAGCCACATTTTCTCGGCGCGAATACGACCGTACCTGCGCCTTTTTTGCGCTGCATATCAACCATGTCTGCCAGGCTCACGCCTGATAAGTAGTCAAGAATTTTGCTGTTTAATGACGCCCAAAGCTCATGCGTCATGCAACGACCTTCGTCGTGGCAATTTTCGTTGCCGCCGCATTGGGTGGCATCAATTTGTTCGTCTACAGCAGTAATAATGTCAGACACCGAGATTTCGCTGTGTGCTTTGGCAATGCGATAGCCGCCACCTGGTCCGCGTACGCTGGAGACCAGGCCTTGCTTGCGCAGGCGGCTGAATAACTGTTCAAGATAAGACAGGGAAATGCTTTGGCGTTCGCTAATGCCAGCCAGTGTGACTGGCTTGTCTGCTTCGTAAAGCGCAATGTCGAGCATCGCGGTGACAGCAAAACGTCCTTTGGTGGTTAATCGCATCTTGAGATGACCTTTTAAAACAGAGGTGAATTGTATAATAACCTACTGTTTTAGTCAATTATTATGCCCAAAAAGTTCAGGGCTTGGTGGCGTGCTGCCAGAGGTCGGCTACTCGGGCTTTTTGGCAAAAGCCTCACCAACATTGGTATCGGTTTCAGTATCGCTCAGTTTGGCTAATTGTATTTTAAGTTCTGCTATCTCGGACTCTTGCTTGTGGGCATGGTCGAGCAGGCTGTTGATGGCCTTGATCATAGGGTCGTTTTCATCGTTACCCACCGCGTAGGCGCTGAAGCCCATTTTTTGCGCCGCATCCTGACGTTGCTTGGCTTTTTCTTCTTCCAGAATGCGCGCTGGAATGCCTACCGCTGTCGCACCGTCAGGCACATCTTTTACCACCACGGCGTTAGAGCCAATCTTGGCGTTTTTTCCAATCGTGATTGGCCCCAGCACTTTTGCGCCCGCGCCTATAACGACGCCAGACTCCAACGTCGGATGGCGTTTGCCCTTGTTCCAGCTGGTGCCTCCCAAGGTCACGCCATGATACAGCGTGCAATCATCACCAATAATGGCTGTTTCACCAACCACGACGCCCATGCCGTGATCAATAAATACGCGGCGGCCTATAGTGGCGCCAGGGTGGATTTCTATGCCAGTAATCCAGCGCCCAAAGTGGGAGAGGGCGCGGCCCAGCCAATACAGGCGATGGCTCCATAACCAGTGGCTGAATCGATGCAGGATCAGGGCATGCACACCAGGGTAAGTGGTCAGAATCTCGAAATGGGTACGCGCCGCCGGGTCGCGGTCAAACACAATCGAAATATCTTCTTTGAGGTGCTTAAACATGCGCGCATTATGCCATTAAGTTAAGCGCGCGTCTAAAGCGGGCAAGGCTATTTACACTAAACGCGCAATTGCAAGCCTAGTATTTGCTGTGTTTTTTCGGGTTGACCGTTAGCGTCAAAATGCCACGCAATAAATTCACTTCTTCTTTCTCTAACCGGCTGCGGCCATACAGGCGGCGCAGGCGTTCAAACAGCTTTTTAGGTGCGCGCGGATTGATGTAACCGATATGTTCCAGCACTTCGCGCATATGCTCGTAAAAACGCTCCAGATCTTCCTGCGTGGCTAGCTCGACTGGTTTTTCTTCGTAGTGCAACTCCCCGGTCGTGATGGCCATGCGTGTTTCATAACTCATGATTTGCACCGCCTGCGCCAGGTTGAGCGAGGTGTACTCAGGGTTGGCCGGAATCGTCGCCAATACATGGCAAAGATCAGCCTCGGCATTGCTCAGGCCGCTCATCTCGGTGCCGAACACCAGTGCCACCTGGCTATGGCTGGCGACGGATTTTACTTCTTGTGCCGCTTCGCGCACCGTCATCACCTGTTGCGACAGCGAGCGCTCCTTGCCGCTGACGCCAATCACAAACTGGCAATCGGCCAAGGCCTCCTCCAGTGTTTCCGTCACCACGGCGGTTTCCAGCAAGTCAGCGGCATTTACCGCTAGTGAGTTTGCTTCGCTATCTGGAAAGTGCTTGGGGCGTACCAGGTAAAGGCGGCTCAGGCCCATGGTTTTCATGGCGCGTGCCGTAGAACCAATGTTGCCGGGATGGCTGGTTTGGCATAAAACGACACGAATATTGGCAAAGAGTGTAGATTCTGGAGTGGGTGACATGGGTAAATGTTGCCGTTATGTTTGTGGCTAAGCGTGTAAAAAGCTAAAATAGCATTTTATCAGTTGAATCAAGATCACACAGCATGCATCCAATCCTGAATGTCGCCATTCGCGCCGCGCGCGAAGCAGGCAAAATCATCAACCGTGGCGCCATGGACATCGGCGCCTTAAAAGTCGAACAAAAAGACACGAATGACTTTGTCAGCGAAATCGACCGCAATGCCGAGCAAGCCATTATCAATGTATTGAAAGAGGCTTATCCTAACCACGGTTTTTATGGCGAAGAAAGCGGTAAAACCAATACCGAAGCCGATAATATCTGGATTATCGACCCACTGGATGGCACCACGAATTTCCTGCATAACTTCCCGGCTTACTGTATTTCAATCGCCCTGCAAGAAAAAGGCGTGCTGACACAAGCAGTGATTTATGACCCGGTACGCAACGACCTGTTTACCGCAACCAGAGGCAGCGGGGCGTTTTTGAACAACCGCCGTATCCGCGTCACGCAGCGCACCAAATTGCAAGAAGCATTGCTTTCTACGGGGTTTCCATTCAAAGATTTCAGCTATCTGGATACCTATATCAATATCTTCCGCGACATGGCCAAGAAAACAGCTGGCTTGCGCCGTCCAGGTTCTGCCGCGCTGGATCTCGCCTATGTAGCCGCCGGTTTCACCGATGGTTTCTTTGAGATCAACCTGTCGCCTTGGGATATCGCTGCTGGTGCCTTGCTGGTACAAGAGGCCGGTGGTATTGTCGGTGACTTCGAAGGCAACGAAAGCTGGTTGCGTACCGGTAATATCGTCGCGGCGAACCCGAAAGTGTTTGGACAAATGCTGCAAGTGATTGCACCGCATTTAACTGAGCGGATCAAAACACCGACATTGGTCGCGTAGTTTTTTGATTGGATGGATAAGTAGACCCGGATAGAAATGTCTGGGTTTATTTTTTTGTGGGTGATCTGTTTAAGAGTGCTCCGGTTGAGTGGTTTTTTGTCGCAGCTTATTTCGCCTTTAGGCGAGTCACTTTCTGGTGCTTGTCCCCCAGAAAGTAACCAAAGAGGACGACACCCAGCCATCACG
>NZ_JADKYS010000007.1 GCF_015354345.1 Methylophilus sp. 14
AATCTGACCGCTTCTTGTTTGAATTCCTCAGTGAATCTTTTATTGCTCATTTAATACTCCTGTTAACCTCAATTATGAGGCTAAAAAGTATCTAATGCAGCCGGGGCGATTCAGTAAGTCCAGATGCAACATTTTAAGCCCATACACTAGTGACGCTGTAGTCAATCTGATTATCTGGGAGAGAAAACACAAAGCCCGAAAAATTAAAAAGCACCTCTTAACTTGAGGTGTTTTTCAACAATAAATCATACCGTTACGATTTATTAAGTGCAGTTAAAACCGACTGCAATACCCCAGGAAACTTCTGCTCAATCTCCGCAATTCTGAGCGCATTCATATGCTCAGTGCCTTCAATCAAGGTTTCCACTAATCCGGCTGCGCGCAGGATTTTAAAGTGATGCGACATGCTGGATTTAGGGCGATTTAAATCCAGCTCACCGCAGGTGAGTTTGCGGCCAGCATTCGCCAAACGGCCAACAATCTCCAGGCGCGTCGGCTCAGACAGGGCATACATGATGTCTGTCAGCTCTACTTGATCAATACTAGGATGCTTAATCTGGCGCATGGCATTATTTTATCATGCCACTTGATGTTATTCTATAATTCGATTATATTCGAACTATAGAAGTTAATTCATGAGTAAAAGCGTTATGCAACAACAAGTGTCATCACAAGGTATCCCCCTCGCCTTATATGCATTAATGGCCGGAGCATTCGGCATAGGCACCACAGAATTTGTGATTATGGGCTTGCTGCCCGAGGTCAGCCGCGACTTACAGGTCACTATTCCCATGGCGGGGTTATTAATCAGTGGCTATGCCTTGGGCGTGGCGCTTGGCGCGCCGATGATGTCTATCTTAATGGCCAAGTTTTCGCGCAAAAAGTCTTTGCTGTGGTTGATGGGCATATTTACGCTGGGCAACCTGATCTGCGCCATCGCGCCGGATTACACCACACTGATGATCGCGAGAGTGGTGACTTCATTTGCGCATGGGACGTTTTTTGGCATAGGCGCTGTGGTGGCGACCAGCCTGGTGCCCAAAGACAAGCGTGCACTGGCGATTGCATTGATGTTTACAGGCCTCACAGTGGCCAACGTGGTTGGCGTGCCTGCGGGCACCTGGTTAGGCCAACTCTTAGGTTGGCGATCAACCTTTTGGGCAGTGACCATGATAGGCCCGTTGGCATTGGCAGCGATCTACTTTCTGGTGCCCAGTGACCATCATGCAGAAAAAGTGGCGGTTAAGTCTGAGATCAATGCCTTGTTGCAACCGCAGGTGATTGCTGGATTATTGCTAACCATTATTGCAGACACTGGCTTGTTCGCCATCCTCACTTATGTGGCGCCGATTTTGACCGATGTGGCCCATTTTTCACCCGCGGCCATCTCCCCGGTATTTTTGTTATTTGGCGTAGGCATGGTGATTGGCAACATTATTGGCGCCAAGCTTGCAGACATCAACCTCGATAAAACACTCATCGGTGCGTTGATGCTCATCATCGCCACCTTGGCCTCTTTCTCGCTGTTTTCGCATAACCAGATCGCGGTCGTCAGCCTGGTTGGCTTACTCGGCATTGCGGGCTTTGCGATGGTGCCTTCATTACAGATAAAAATCCTCGAAAAAGCCAGCGGCGCCCCTACCCTGGCCTCTGCCATGAACATCGGTGCCTTCAATGTGGGTAATGCGGCCGGTGCCTGGGTCGGTGGGCTGGTGATTTCCTCAGGATTAGGGCTCACCTCGATAGGCTGGATTGCTGCCTGCATCGTATTTGTCGGACTCGTATTGGCGGTAGTCGAACTGCGACTGGTTGCAAGCCGCCCTCATTCAACACCTGCGTAAACACGCTTTCATCATCAAAGGACCATCATGGCTGACTTATTTTCAAGCTACCAATTAAAAGACATCACTCTCAGAAACCGCATCGCGATTCCACCTATGTGCCAATATATGGCCGAAGATGGCGTGGTGAATGACTGGCACCTGGCGCATTACACCTCGCTTGCCCGTGGCGGCAGCGGTTTGGTGATTGTAGAAGCGACTGGCGTCGCACCAGAAGGCCGCATCACACCGGGCTGCCTGGGCATATGGAATGATGCACAAGCTGAAAAGCTGCGTGAAATTGCGGCAGCCATCAAAGCGGCTGGTGCAGTGCCCGGCATCCAGATTGCGCATGCAGGCCGCAAAGCAAGCGCTAATAAACCATGGGAAGGCGATGACCATATCAAAGAAGGTGATGCGCGTGCCTGGCAACCTATTGCCCCCTCAGCCATTGCGTTTGGTGGCGACTTGCCACGTGTACCAAAAGCAATGACGATTGATGATATTCAACGCGTAAAAAATGATTTTGTAGCCGCGGCCAAACGTGCGCTGGATGCAGGTTTCGAGTGGCTGGAAATCCACTTTGCGCATGGCTACCTCGGGCAAAGTTTTACCTCTGCACATTCCAACCACCGCACCGATAGTTACGGCGGCAGCTTTGAGAACCGTTCGCGCTTTACCATTGAAACCCTGGAAGCTATCCGCGAGGTCTGGCCGGAGAACTTGCCACTCACGGCGCGATTCGGCGTGATTGAATATGATGGCAAAGATGAAGAAACATTGAGTGAGTCAATTCAACTGGTGAAAGCCTGGAAACAACGTGGCCTGGATATGCTCAGTGTCAGCGTAGGGTTTACCATTCCGGAAACCAATATTCCTTGGGGCCCAGCGTTTCTGGCCCCGATTGCCCAACGCGTACGTAATGAGGCAGGCATTCCCGTCTCATCCGCCTGGGGCTTTGGCGCACCGAATCTGGCAGATAACGCGATTCGTAAACAGGAGTTGGACCTAGCCATGATAGGCCGTGCCCACCTGGAAAACCCGCATTGGCCCTATTTCGCTGCCAAGCAACTCGGCAAAGAAAACGCTGCCTGGGTGCTGCCTGCGCCTTATGCGCACTGGCTGGCGAGATATCACAGCCCAACCCAAGACTAAGGCGGCGCGTTTCACGCATAAAAAAGCCTGCCCTCTGGCAGGTTTTTTTATCGGCCTGATATCGTTTTAAGGCTCACAGAAAGCTAAACGCTGTCAGCGCCCACTGACAGCTGAATCAGCATCACGAGGATGTTTTGACTGAACATGTCAACTTAGTATGGGTAGTAACAAAACAAATTTATAAAGCAATGTTTTGTGCCTTCATCAACTAAGGAAAAATATCATGAAAACATCTATTAAAACCAACGTGTTAGCAGCGACTTTCATTTGTATTACCTCAACCCATGCGATGGCTTTCGATACCGATGAAATCAAAGACAATCAAGCGCCGTTGTCTACTGAATTTAATCAACTTGATAAATCAGGGGATGGATTACTTTCTTTTACCGAAGCCTCAGAAGACAAGCTTTTCACCAAAAAGCGCTTTGCCAAAGCGGACGTGGATAAAGATGGCACCTTAGACCAAGACGAGTATTCCACTTATAAATCTAAAGCGGTCAACAAAAATGTGTCTCGCGTGGTCGATGATAGTGTGATTACCACTAAGGCGAAGGAAGAGTTGTTAAGAGCTAAAGATATCAAGAGCTTGCAGATCAGTGTAGAAACTTATAAAGGGGAAGTGATCTTGAGTGGTTTTGTTGAAAGCGCCGCGATGAAAGCAAAAGCAGAGAAGATTGTGGCGAAAATTGAAGGTGTGAAAGCGGTGAAGAACAGTTTAGAAGTTAAAAGCTAACTGCATCCGCCAGAAAACACAACGGCCTCCAAATTGGAGGCCGTTGTCTATGGAATGCGATAATGGTGAATCGAGGTCTTGAGATCAGATTTAATCACCAGACACTGACGGAATTTTATGAATACTTAAATCTGCGCCGTCAAACTCTGACTCGGCATCCAAGCGAATACCGACCATTTTCTTGATCAAGCCATAAACAATGACACCGCCGACCAGGGCAATGGTCACGCCGACCAGCGTGCCAATGATCTGGCTGATCACACTGACGCCACCCATGCCGCCTAATGCTGAGCAGCCGAAAATACCAGCGGCAATGCCACCCCAGGCGCCACACAAGCCGTGCAGTGGCCATACGCCAAGTACGTCATCAATTTTTAAGCGGTTTTGAGTGACGGTAAACGCCCATACAAACAGCGAGCCTGCCACGGCACCGGTGACTAAGGCACCTAGCGGGTGCATGACGTCAGATCCTGCGCAGACGGCGACCAGGCCCGCCAAAGGACCGTTGTGGACAAAACCCGGGTCATTTTTACCGAGCACCAGTGCGGCCAGGGTGCCGCCGACCAGTGCCATCAGGGAGTTAACAGCGACCAGGCCGGAGATATTCTGAATCGCTTGTGCCGACATGACGTTAAAGCCAAACCAGCCGACCGTGAGTATCCAGGCTCCCAACGCCAGGAAAGGAATATTGGATGGTGGATAAGCGTGCAAACGGCCATCTTTGGTATAGCGGCCATTACGTGCACCCAGCAATACCACCGCCGCCAGCGCGATCCAGCCGCCCATGGCATGCACCACTACCGAACCAGCGAAATCATGAAAACCAGCGCCAAAACTGGTTTTCAACCAGTCCTGTAAACCGAAATGGTTGTTCCAGGCGATGCCTTCAAAAAACGGGTAGACAAAACCGACAATGAGAAAGGTTGCGGCCATTTGCGGATTAAACTTGGCACGCTCAGCAATGCCGCCGGACACAATCGCAGGGATAGCAGCAGCAAAGGTGAGTAGAAAAAAGAATTTGACCAGGTCATAGCCACTTTTCGCCGCTAATACATCCGCGCCGGTGAAAAAGTTGATGCCATAGGCAATGCTGTAACCAATGAAAAAATAGGCGATGGTGGAGACACAAAAATCCACCATAATTTTAACCAGGGCATTGACCTGGTTTTTTTGACGCACGGTGCCGACTTCCAAAAAGGCAAACCCGGCATGCATTGCCAGCACCATGATGGCTCCCAGCAATACAAACAAGACGTCATTCGCTGACACTAATGCTTCCATTTCGCTCTCCAACTATCGTTTTATACACATGGGCGTTTTGCCTTTAGGCACGCCTTATTTTTAATGCGCAGGTTGAAAGCAAATATCAGACCATTTATATGTGGTTGATTTTAAAGGAAGTGCATTTTAGGTTATCGACAAAATGCACCAAAAATGAACACACTAAAGTGCATTGCACATTTTAAGTGCATTTTTACATAATTTCTGGCGGTTGCAGTTGTTTGAGCATTTCCACCGCATCAGGATGCGCCGCCCAAAAATAGTAAAACTCACGCACGGCGTTTAAAAACAGGTGGCGGGTATTTTTGAGGTTAAACAAAGGCAAGGTCGCATCGGCAGTGATGCGAAACGCATTTTTTTCTGTCATCGGTGCTTCACGCAAACGTAGCAACATCAGCTTGGCCATGCGTGTGCGCAACTCGATGTCCATCTCCTGCTTGTGCTCCATAGACTTAAGCGCTTTGACATAGCCGTTGAGCGCCCATAACTCCGAGGTTTCAAACTTCTCTGACTGCAAGGCTGGCCAGACGGACTGCAAGTCGATGACGGCCGGTTGCCAGCTAATCGGGTGCAACTCGAAACCAACGGTGTCCGCATATTGCATGACGGCTTTGACATCGCCACGCCAAAACGGATAAAACTCGCGGATAATGGTGAGCAATTCCGGCCAGCGTTGTGCCGGTTTATCGGCCAGGCAATCGTCAACCGCCTGGCGGTAGGCGGTGCTGGTACACTCCTGGTCTGCCAGTAAGGGGCTTAACTCCGCCAGCAAGGCATCACGCTGCGCCATAATGGCGTCATCCGCGCCCTTGCCATGCAATAAATTATAATAAGCTTGAATAGCGTCTGCTTCGCGACTTGAACTCATGACAGGCTGCACTGATATAGAGGAATATGAAC
This sequence comes from Methylophilus sp. 14, assembly GCF_015354345.1. GTDB lineage: Bacteria > Pseudomonadota > Gammaproteobacteria > Burkholderiales > Methylophilaceae > Methylophilus. The sequence goes on from NZ_JADKYS010000007.1 coordinate 5,890, forward strand.
TTGAAACATCATACACTGAAACATATGATCGCTTTACGGGAGAACAACAATGGCTGAATGGGCTTTATTGGCCATTTTGATTGCTGGCGCATGGTTTTGGATGGACTCTGTCGCCAAACGCGAAGCGGCCTTAAAGATAGGCCGTCAACTGGCAGAGCGTTGCCATCTGCAATTTTTAGATGAAACCGTTGCCTGCTCGCGCGTCGGCTTTGCCCGCGATGGCAATGGCCGTATGCAATTGCAGCGCACGTATACCTTTGACGTCTCCAGCCAGGGCGTGGAGCGTATGGCCTGCCATTTGCAACTGCGCGGTGCGCAACTGGTGGCCTGGCATATTCCACCCTACGCCGCGCAATAACACTCACGCAACAGATGGTCATCGGCCGCTTCGCCCCCTCGCCCACCGGGCCATTACACTTTGGCTCACTGGTCGCCGCCGTTGCCAGCTACTGCGATGCCAAAAGTCGCGGTGGACAATGGCTGCTGCGCATTGAGGATGTGGATCAAACCCGATATGTCGCGGGCGCCAGCGAAGAGATTATTCATACCCTGCAACGCTACGGCTTTGCGTGGGATGATGACATTGTTTACCAAAGCCAGCGCGGCGCTCACTACCAAACCGCCTTAGCGCAACTGCACCAGCGCGGCCTGGCCTACCCCTGTACCTGCTCACGCAAAGAGATTGCTGACTCCAGCACATTGCTTGGTATAGAAGGTGCCATTTATCCTGGCACCTGTTTGCAACATGCCACCAAACCCGGCGCCGCGGCTGCCTGGCGCATTAAAACAGATGCGCAAACCATCCGCTTTGCAGATCAGATTCAAGGCCAGCAGCAACACCAGATGGCCAGCGACATTGGTGACTTTGTCGTAAAACGTGCCGATGGGCTGTTCAGCTACCAACTGGCGGTGGTGGTAGATGACACCTTGCAAGGCGTCACGCATGTGGTGCGCGGGGCTGATTTGCTCAACTCCACCACGCGGCAAATTTACCTGCAACAATTACTGGGCTACCCCACGCCGGTTTACGCCCATATCCCGCTGGTGCTCAATGCCGACGGCCAAAAACTAAGCAAACAGACCTTGGCCACTGCGTTACCAGACGATAATGTTGTCGAGACACTGGTCGCAGCCCTCACTTTTCTGCAACAACCATTACCGGATAATGCCCTGTCATTGCCACTGGCAAACGTGTGGCAATGGGCCATCGCACACTGGCAACTGCCGAAAGTTACCAGCGATTAACAATTAGGGCGCCATCCAAATGGTAAAATAGCGGCATGAACCAAGATCGCAACCAAGACCAATTACACCCGTTTATTTTTGAGCAGTCTGCCGTGCGTGGCAACTGTGTCCAATTAGACCAAAGCCTGTCGACCGCGCTTGAGCACCAGACATTGCCACCGGTGCTAAAAAAAGCCATCGGCGAGTTTACCGCCGCCAGCGTGCTGCTGACCGCCACCCTCAAAATGCAGGGCAAGCTGATTTTGCAGTTGCAAAGCCAGGGTGCGCTGCAACTATTGGTGGTGGAATGTACCTCCGGGCTGAATATCCGCGCCACGGCAAAAGTCAGCGGTGAATTGCATGGCGATCACCTCACAGCCTGGCTCAAACAAGGGCAATTAGTGATTACCTTAATGCCTGAAGAAGGCGAGCCCTATCAAGGTATTGTGCCGCTAGAAGGCGACAGTATTGCCAGCATGCTAGAAAACTACATGCTGCGCTCGCAACAAATTGATACGCGTTTGTGGTTAGCCTCTGATGGCGAGCGCGCCTCAGGCTTGCTGCTGCAAAAGTTGCCGCAACAACAAGAAAGTGACCTCGATTGCTGGAATCGCGTGCAACATCTGGCAGGTACGGTCACCGATCAGGAATTGTTAAACCTGGACACCGTTACCCTGCTACAACGCCTGTTTGTAGAAGAAGATGTGCGCTTGTTCAGCGGCCGTGACGTGCAGGCATTTTGTAGCTGCTCACAAACCAGCGTCACCAATATGCTGCAAATGCTGGGCATGGCCGAAGTACGCAGCATCATTGAAGAACAAGGCAGTGTGCAGATTCAATGTGACTTCTGCAACAAACACTATGTGGTCGACGAGCAAGAAGCGCTGGCGCTATTTGACGAAGATGATGACCATGAGGTCACGCACTAAAAGCAGTTAATCCGCCAACAAGCGTTGGCGCTGACACTCAAATAGCGCCACCGCCGTGGCCGCTGCTGCATTCAGTGACTCCAGCGCCAAGGTCCCCTGATGCGCCATCGGAATAGTAATGCAAGTACTCACGGCAGATTGCAAGGCGGCTGAAATGCCCGCGCCTTCATTACCCACCGCAAACAGCACCGGTTCACGCAGAGCTTGCTGATACAAGCTCTCACCCTGCATGGTCAAGGCCAGGGTGTTTCCGGCAAACGCATTAACGACCTCTACCGCATCCACCCCTTCAACCACAGGCAACACAAACTGTGCGCCCTGCCCACCGCGCAAAGCCTTGGGTGACCAGGCATCGGTACAGCCCTTGCTCAAATAAGCCACCTGCACACCAGCCGCCGCAGCGGTACGTAACATACTGCCCAAATTACCCGGGTCCTGAATATCTTCAATCAGCAAGGCAAAATCCACGTTCTCAGGCAAGGCTGGCTCAGGAATATCCACCAGCGCCATCACGCCACTGCTAGACGCTACCGGTGCCAGCTCGGCAAACATCAACGTTGGCAGCAACATGGTGTCTACATCAGACAACTGCTGAATCAGCCCTGTCGCCTCTACCGTGCTATGCCCTTCGGGAATAATCAGCAAACGTGGCTCACCATAGGTTTGGCAATATGCCTCGATTAAATGCACGCCTTCAAGCAGCGTTGACGATGTTTTTTTACGCTCACGCGACTGATCGAGCAGTTTGCGTAGCTGTTTAAAAACGGGATTATCGCGGGAAGTGATGTGTTTGAAGGCCATGGCGGGATTATACGTGAATTGGTTAGGTGGCTGATTTTGGGATTATGAAGAAACATCATTTTCCTCAATTTTTACTTCGGTGGGCTCATGTGACTTACTTTTTCGCCTTTCGGCGAGTCACTTTCTGGTGCTTGTCCCCCAGAAAGTAACCAAAGAGGACGACACCCAGCCATCACGGCCTGACGGCTCCCTTGCGTTGCTCAACAAAATAAGCCGGTCACGAAACTCGCCCTAGCAGCTTGCACACGACGCAAGCTGCCGCGGAGCTCAGACAGTCGCTCCCTCTACTCTTATTTTGTTTCCGCTACTCAGCGTGATGGGATGGGATTATTCTCATTTAAGCAGCAGCGTAGAAGTTGGGACAATTCAAAAGAATTCTTTTCTTATAACCATCGAGAGTTGCAGTCGCATGGTGTTCGGGGTCCCCATCTGACGCGCCGAGCAACGCAGGATTGGCGGGGGATTTCGGCAATCAACTGTTTGAGCCCCGCAACAAGCCACGTTCTGTGTGGCTTGTCAGGACGAGTTTTTGATTGACGCCCGGCAAGCCGAGTAGCACAGGATAAAAGCGGAAGCTGGGGTGCATTTCTTTTGGTTACTTGTTCTTTGTGCAAGCAAAGAAAAGTAACTCGCCGAAAAGGCGAAAAGCATCTCAACGACATAATCCATACGCTCCTCAGCATGCCATCCGACATAAGAATGACTTTCTAGCACATCAAAAAAACCAGTCTCACCAAAGCCTCCATCCAATTCACGTATAATCTTATTCATGGCAAAAACATTAGATTTAGAACGTATCCTGCACCGTCAGGGTTTTGGTACACGCAAAATGTGCCGCATTTTAATCGTCAACGAAGAGGTCACCGTCAACGGTGAAATGTGCGATGACCCGGACGCCAAGTTCGCGTTAGACGACACACTGCATTTCACTGTGAGTGGCGAGGCCTGGCAATATCGCGAACATAGCTATCTGCTGATGCACAAGCCTGCGCATTATGAATGCACGCATAAAACCCAGTTCCACCCGACCATTTACACGCTGTTACCTGAGCCACTGGTGGAGCGCGGCATTCAATGCATAGGCCGTCTGGACGAAGATACGACTGGTTTGATTTTACTGTCGGATGATGGACAGTTTATCCATAAAGTCAGCTCGCCCAAGCACCATGTGCCCAAGGTATATGAGGTGACTTGCAAACACGCCTTGAGTGCGGCTGACCTTGAGCATTTGCTGTCTGGTGTCAAACTGATTGACGAAGAGGAAACCATTGCGGCACTGGCGGTGACCAGCGTGTCGGCAACGGTGATACACATGACGCTGGCGGAAGGAAAATACCACCAGGTCAAACGCATGATTGCGGCGATTGGCAACCGTGTTGACGCGTTGAAACGCATTCAAATTGGCCAACTGACCCTGCCTGAATCGTTGGCGGCAGGCGAATGGCGCTGGCTGACCGCTGAAGATTTAATTGCTGTGCAGTCTTAATGTGCGCTTTGTAATCACATCACTCACAAGGAAACTCTATGACGTGGATAACCCTGGTAATTGCTGGCTTGTTTGAAACGGCCTGGGCCATAGGCTTGAAATATACGGATGGATTCACCCGCTTCTGGCCATCATTCTGGACCATTCTGGCGATGGTCATCAGCGTCTGGTTATTGGGTCTGTGCGTCAAGTCTTTGCCCGTAGGCACGGCTTATGCGGTGTGGGTGGGCATAGGCGCTGTTGGTACGGTGATTGGTGGTATCTGGCTATTTAACGAACCGGTCTCTGCACTACGCATCATTAGTTTGTGCTTGATTATGGCAGGGATTATCGGTCTTAAACTCGCCACCTTGCAGTCTTAATCACGCAAACTTAATCACTCGGCCTTCAAGCAAAGACCGTCAACACAGACGGAGGAAACAAGTGTATTTTTTTGTCTCCGTACGCAAAAAAGCGGTATGATCATGACACCATCGTTTGACTGGAGCGAGTATTTTGCAACCTCCCGCCATCCCGGCCAATGAAATAGAGCGCCTGCATGTCTTACATGCACTGGCCATTCTCGACACCCAGGCAGAAGAACGTTTTGACCGCCTGACCAGGATTGCAACGCGCATGTTCGATGTGCCGATTGCGCTGGTCAGCCTGGTGGACACCAACCGCCAGTGGTTCAAATCATGCATGGGTTTGCCTGTGCTGGAAACGCCCAGAGACATTTCCTTCTGCGGTCATGCCATTTTGGGCAATGACACTTTTGTCATCAATGATGCCTCAAAAGATCCGCGTTTTATGGACAATCCACTGGTGACGGCTGCACCGCATATCCGCTTTTATGCAGGCAGGCCGATACGCACGATGCGTGGTTTTAAAATTGGCACCTTATGCCTGATAGACACCAAGCCACGCGCCTTTGACGCCGAATATCTCGCAGACCTGAACGATCTGGCCGTGATGGTGGAAAATGAGCTGGCGGCGATTGAAATGGCGACCATGGATGAACTGACCGATTTAAGTAATCGGCGTGGATTCATCATGCTCACCGAGAAATACCTGAACTACTTCACCCGCCACCACGTGTTTGCCACGCTGGTCTTTCTGGACCTGAATGGATTTAAACCGATTAATGACACTTATGGCCATGATGAAGGCGACCGGGCCTTGCAGGCGTTTGGCAAAGGGTTGAAACTGGTGGGCCGCAGCTCAGATATTTTTGCCCGGCTGGGTGGAGATGAGTTTGTCATCTTGCTAGCGAACGCCCGCCAGCACGAAGCACACATTTATGTAGACCGCTTAACGACGTACCTGGATACGGTCAGACAGCAGCAACGTCAACCATACCAACTCTCGTTTGCCCAAGGCATCGTCGAGTTCGACCCACAACTGCCAAAATCCGTTGAGCAACTGCTGGTGGAAGGCGATGCACTGATGTATCAACGCAAAAAATCTACCGCGTTGTTACACCAGCCGCACCCCGCCATCAAATGACTTGAATGGACGGGGACCGGCTTAACTACCCAACAATTTTTGCGCTTTGGCCGTGGCGTTATTGGCCGACCGTTTTTTAGCGCTGACCGCATGGTGATTTTTTCCGGATCCGGCCTGTTGTGCCACACAGGCACCACCTGCACTGCCCAGTCCAGCGCCAATCACCGCCAGTAAACGGCCGCCACCCAAGCCGCGGCCGAGAATCGCACCGCCAGCACCGCCGACTGCCCCACCCAGCATGGTATGAGGCTGTGTCTTGCCACCACTGGCAACCACGCTACCAACGGCACCACCGACTGCCCCGCCCAATACCTCACCGGCAGGACCCAGCATGACTGCACCAATCGCCGAACCAGCCAAGCCACCGACACCACTGGCGCCGACGGCCTGATTATTGCAACTTTGCGCCTGCGCAACATGGCTCATGCATAACAGGCTGACAGATAATATCCAGATTCTCATACAGATCCTCCAGGCTCAATGCCCATGCTTGATGATTGGGAGTTAATCATGGTCATGATGACCACGGCCATGATGGTGGCCATGTTTTTTACCTTTTTTACCACGATAACTTCTCTGGTATGGATCAGGTTCGTCAATCACCTTACCAACCACTGCGCCGCCAGCACCACCGACCCCTGCGCCGACCACAGCACCAGTCGTGGTTCCGCTCACTTTACGACCAACAATCGCACCGGTTGCGCCGCCTGCGGCACCACCCAGAATAGCGCCTGTACGGCCTGAACGGCCAGTTGTCGCGGCGCCACCCAGGCCACCGCCTACCGCGCCACCAATCACTTCACCTGTGCTACCACCGAGTACACTACCTACCGCAGTGCCTGCAGCGGCACCTACGCCACCGCCCAGCCCGGTTTCCAGATTATCCGCCATGGCGGTTGTCGATAACAACGCCAACACACCCCATACCTTGCACATATTTAAAAATTTCATATCTTCCCTTATTTGAATAACTGCTTGCTTGAATGTTGAGTTGATTAATTTTATGGTTTGAATTTATGTTATTTTAAACTGTCCTCTTAGACAGCATTGCTTTTAATATCTTGGTTTTTACTATCCCCCAACCGACTTACTGACATGATGCCAGCTACCCGTTTATCACGACTGTTTTATCCTTTGATTGCGTTAACCTTAACCGCCTGCTCGGCCCCGTTACCACCACAAGCAGAACAGGCTGTTATAAAACGTTTTGACCCGACCCAATATGTGGGCACCTGGTATGAAATCGCCAGATTGGACAACACATTTGAAAAGGGGCTGGAACAGGTGACTGCCAACTACAGCATTAAGCCGGATGGCACACTCAAAGTGGTTAACCGTGGATTTAGTCCGGAGAAAAACGACTGGAGTGAAGCCATAGGCAAAGCCAAGTTTGTTGACCCGGCCAATGCAGACGGTAGTCGCACAGGCCGCCTTAAAGTGTCTTTCTTCGGGCCGTTTTATGGCGATTACAATATTCTCGAAGTAGACCAGCCCTATTACAACTATGCTCTGGTAAGCAGCGGTCGTGACTATTTATGGATATTGTCACGGACGCCGCAACTCACCTACCCGATCAAACAACACCTGATGGCCAAAGCCAAAGAGCTGGGATTCGCCACCGACCAGTTATTGTTCATCCGCCAGTCCAACCAGGTTGAGTACGAATCCGGTCGACATGTGATGCCCCAGCATCACTAATTCCTGCCGCGTCAACCCACTGGAGATCAACGCGCGGGAGGGCTGCCCCTCCCGCTCTGTTCATTGCGCGTCTATCTGTTGTGGCTGCTCGCTTTCAGGGCCTGCCGCGGGCGCATCCATCACAGAATCCAACCCTGCAGGCACAGGCGCTGGCACGACTTCACCCGTGCTGTAGCGCAATGCACCTAATACCGCATACACGCCATCAGCCTGCTTGGCCAGTGTGGTGACCGTTTCCACATCCTGTTTGGAGGCCACTTCACCGCTCAACTGCACCACACCTTGCGCATCGGCATCGACCTGAATATTGGACACATCCACACCATTGGTTTGCAAGGTGTTTTTCACATTATCAACCACGGTGTCACTAGGCAGAAAATTGTACATGGGCTCGGCTTTGGCTAGCACACCCGCAGCCAGTGCATTGGCACTACCACCCATTAATAATGCAATCATCGTACTCATTGCCAGATATCGGTTCATCTTATTCATGATGTTTCCTTTCTGTTGCATAAGGTGGCGAGTTGTTCAAGTTGTACAGAGGATGAATCAGTCAACACATGAAAGAACAACCCGCCGCAAGAAAAAAGCAAGCTACGCACTTGGGAGAGGATATGTAGCTTGCGAGGGGGTGTTTATTAGCCTTTTACCACGATGGCGTTTTTCACAGATTTCACGCCTTCAACGCTGGCCACCAGTTGCTCGGCCTTGGTTTTAAGGGCTGAGTCAGCAACAAAACCACTGATGAGCACTTCACCTTTGTGCGTTTCCACACTGATTTTGAGCGACTTCAAAGATTCTTCTTCCAGCAAGCGCGCTTTCACTTTAGTGGTAATCCAGCTATCTGACATCGCGCCTTTAATCGCTTTTTGACCAGTCTGTGTTTTGAGCTCTGCATATTCTTCGTAGCTCAAACTGCCATCCTTGTCATGGTCATAGGCTTTAAAATCTGGTTGCTTAACGCCTTTGTCCTGTTGCACTTCAGACCAGGTCAATGCGTTATTGGCATTCTTGTCCAGGGTATTAAATTCTTCCAGGTAAGGTTTTTCACCATTCTGGACTTCCTGCAAATCGAATGCGAAAGCATTGAGTGTGATGGTTGTCGCCAACAGGCCGCCAAAGATTGTTGCTTGTGTGTATTTTGACATTAACATGAGCGTCTCCTTTTTCACGCGTTACACAAAACAGTTCTGCTGTCTTGTGTGGCCATATTAATCAGGCACGCGTGTCAGGTCAGTCGTCCAACGACTGAAAGTCATGTCAGAATAAGACTACATTGAGGTTGATGCTGGCTCAGTCGATGGCAGAATCACTCTTGAGATAAGGCAACAGCACACGCGTGCTGGCACCTTGTTGCGGGGCGCTGGAGATTTCATAATGCCCACCAATGGACTCCACACGGTTACACATCCCGCTGATGCCATGCGTGCTATTAGTGAGCTTTTCCGGGTCAAAGCCGATCCCGTTATCGATAATTTCCAACTTGATATGCTGCTCGTCATGCATTAAATGCACAGAGACCTCGGTCGCCTTGGCGTACTTGCTGCAGTTATTCAAACTCTCCTGCACCAGCCGGTAAACAATCAGGCTGACCGTCTCGTTAATCGCCATTTCCTGCTCGGGCATAATAATATCCATTTGCCACTGGTTACGTGTCCTGGCTTCATCAATCAGGTTTTGCAACGAGGCAATTAAGCCAAAACTCTTAATCATGGCCGGATGCAGGTTCTGCACGATTTCGCGTTTAAAGTTAATACTACGATCCAGGTACTGGTTAGTCTTTTTGAGCTTGTCGGTCACCTGCGGCAATTGATCTTTCACATGCTTGATGGCCCAGGAGATATCCATCTTGATCGCGGTCAGCAAAGACCCAAGCTCATCATGCAACTCGCGGGATAGTTGATAACGCTCATGCTCAATATTAGTTTGCGCCTGCAATGCCTGGCGCTGCACGGTGGTGGTCAGACGCTGGATGTTGCGCTCATATTCGGCATTCTCATCGGTGAGGCGTACATATAAATTGGCCTTCTCCGCCAACTCACGTAACAAGCGGCGAATCACCAGCACCACCAATGAGACAAAAATCAGCGGGCAGGCCATGACAAACCAGCGCATCAGCTTACTGGTCATATCCCGCGTATCAGCCACTTCATCTCGGTAGTCCAGCACCAGCTTTTCAAACTGGCGGGACAACACCTCAATATTCCGGCTTTCCTTGACCCCTGAATCCAGCTTGACGACCGCCAATGCTTTATCAAACTGGCGCTTTTTGGCGAAATCAATGGTCACATTCATTTCGGCGGACTTTTTAACAATACTGTTCACCAGCTCGCTCATGGTGTTTTGTATCACCGGATGCTTGACCAGGTTGGTATGGTTGAGCAACTTATTAATATTGCGTAAATGCTGGCCCATTTGCTTGGTCGCATCATCATACGGCTGGAAATAATGCTCCGAACGCGTCAGCAGGTAACCGCGCTGCGCACTTTCGGCGATGGCCAGGTTAGACTGGGTTTTCGACGTTTCGAACAGCAACTGGTCTAGCATGGCTAACACATCAGTTTTTTCACGCGTGGTGACGATAAAACGGTCATTCACCACCAGCATGGCGGCTGCCAGCATCAGACTCACCGTGAGCAAAGCCACCGTGTTACCGCCAAAGGTATCACTGATTTTCTCCAGTCGATCAAGCAGGGCGATAAGGGTGGTTCTGACTTTTTGCATGGCGGTTGAGTGAAAAGATTGAAAAATCAGGCAATCCGGCGTAACGTTTTTTGCATGCATTGTTCACAATGCATCAGTCGCATCATAGCGGTGTTGCGAGTTAACAGCAACGTAAAGATGTGTTGACCCACCAATTTATAGACTGTCAGAGAATTCTGACTTTGATATCGGTGGCTGGCCGATAGGGAGATGACAGGCCGGTTGGGTAAGATAGCCACATGTTGAAAACACTTTTCGTTTAATCAACTGTCCAAACAGTCATCACGGTTTATTGGTGATCTTGAAGACGACACTGTAATCAGTATTTAAACCACGATTTAAAAAGGAGTTTCAAAATGTTTAATTTTTCAAAAGACAATGTTGAGAACACGACCGATCGTTTGGCCAAACACTCTGACCAGGCCATTGAGCAAATTGCTGCGCAGGTAAAATCGACTGCTAATGAGTTGCTGGATGCCGTCAATGACACCGCGGACAATACACAGGACAAGGCAAAAGAACTGATTCATACCTTGAAAAGCAATATTGACCGTTTGACCAATGAAGAAAATGCTGCGGCACTGGCCTCTAACTTGAGTTCAAAAGCGAGCCGTGTCAAAGAGCAGGTGCAGCGCGAAGTCAGCGATACTTATCACTCCATCAAGGACAAGACGGCAGATACCGTGCAGGAACATCCATTGGGCACCGTGCTGGTAGCCGCTGGTGTCGGTTTGCTGATAGGATACCTGTTGGGCACCAAACGTCGTGAATAAGCAAGGAAAGCTATGTGGGTAAACCTCTTGAAATTTGCCGCTGTTTTGTTTTTAAATCGCAAAGTGAGCGCATTGAAAGGTAGTTTTTTCAATCTGCGCCATCACGTAGCCGATTACACGGAAGATCGTGCGCAACAATTAAAACAGGACTTTCTCGAGGAAACTGAACGCCTAGCCACCAGCATGGTCGGCATGCTGGTGGTGTTTAGCATGTTCATTTTCACCGGTTTACTGGGCTTGATGTGGCTGTTTTCCCTCTTGTGGGAACATCCACACCGCTCCTTAATCCTTGGCCTAGCCATGCTGGTGCCAACGATTATCGGGGTCATCGCCTTTATTTCTGTACGTGCCATCTGGCACAAAAAACCGCTGTTTGCTGACTCGCTGGCCATGATTAACCAGGACTGGCGGTTGTTTAGAAAAGAAATGGCACCCGCAGAACAAACAGACGCGGCTGCCGCGCCAGACAATGATGGCGCAAAACCTGCAAATTAAACCCTTAACCCTGACTAATAAGTTTAAGAGAAGCGCATGAAAAGAATTCTTTTGGTAGATGATCACAGCATTGTACGTGATGGTTTACGTAACCTGATCGAGCTGGAAACGGATCTGCAAGTGACGGGGGAAGCCTCGTCCGGGGCCGAGGCGATCCAGTTGGTACGCAAAAACGAATATGATGCCATGGTGCTTGATATTTCCATGCCGGACAAAAACGGGGTGGATACCCTGCATGAATTGAAACATGTGGCGCCAAACCTACCCGTGCTGGTACTCAGTGGTTATGCCGAGGATCAATATGCCTTGAATTTAATGCGTAATGGTTGCAAAGGCTATTTAACCAAAAATGCAGATTCGGATGAGATTATCCTGGCGATTCGCACTGTCTCTGCTGGCAAGCGCTATATTTCCGCCGAACTGGCCGAGCTGATGACCAACGAACTCAGCCACCCCTCAGAGAAGCAATTGCACGAGACCTTGTCTGACCGTGAGTTTCAGGTCTTTGTCAAACTGGCCACCGGCCAGACGCCCACCGCAATTGCAGATGAATTATTTATCAGTATTAAAACGGTAAGCACTTACCGTAGCCGCATCCTGGAAAAAATGGCCATGAAATCGAATGCTGACTTGACCTACTATGCCATCAAATACGGTTTGCTTAATTAAGCCAATACGATTGAACGCATGAATATAACCGCCAAGCAGCCTGTGTTAACCCTTTATTGGACATCAGTCACTGGTTAAACCGTCATGTATAGATTATTGTTAGTTGAAGATTCCGCACTGATTCGTGATGTCATCGTCGAGATGTTGCATGACTGTGACCAACTGGATGTCAGGGATATCGCCACCACCAGTGACGAAGCCATTGATTTGCTTAATGCAAGGCAATACGACATGATCGTGCTGGATATTGAGTTAGCCAAAGGCACGGGCTTTGATGTGGTGCGCCACACCCGCCAGCAAGGCTATCCGTTTAAAGCGCCTGACATCGTCATGCTGACCAACCACGGCAACAGCTATTACCGCAACTTGGCGCATAATATGGGCGTTGAGTACTTTTTTGACAAATCCCTGCAATTTGATGAATGCATGGACGTGATCCAGCAACATGCAAATGCGTTGAACTAACCCTCACCTCCTCTCGCAAACCGACATGACCATCGCTACCTGGGAATTACTGAGCTATATCGTCACCGTCGTCGGTTTGCCACTCGCCATTCTCACCTTTGTGCTGGAACAGCGTAAAGAACGCGAGAATGAAGATGAAGAAGTCTACCAATTGCTGGCAGATAACTATACGGACTTCCTTAAACTGGTCATGGCCTATCCTGACCTGCAATTACGCTCACAAAGAGACCCCATGCCCATGACGGCAGACCAGGAAGAGCGCAAACTGGTGTTATTCGAAATCCTGATTTCGCTGTTTGAACGCGCCTATTTGCTCACTTATGACCCTGACATGCGCGGCAAACGCCTGCGGCGCTGGATGTCCTGGGAGGACTATATGCGCGAGTGGTGCCTGCGTGAAGATTTCCGCCAGCATTTACCGCGGTTACTGGTTGGTGAAGATGCAGATTTCGTCGCGCACATTACGCGCATTGCACAAGAGGCCAGCGCTCATCCCACGTAAAGCCGTGGGGATTTAAACCGACTTATTTCTTCAACGGTGTCAGTTTAAACCCGGCTTGTTTAAACGCTTGCAACAAGCCATTTTGCCCGGCCAGATGGGCCGCGCCAACCGCAATAAACACCGGCCGCTGGCGGGCCTGGTCGATACTACGGGCGGCCATCACCACATTGCGCTCATCGAGCAACTTCACCCGCATACGCTGCCACAATGCCGCGGGCAAGATGCCGCGCGTCATGGCATCATCCATATTGGCAACCTGCTCGGCATCTCCGGCCAAGTAGGCCTTCATTAACCTTTCAAAATCACCTTCTTTTTGTTTCTGGCTACGCTTGAGCACCGCGCGCAACATCAGCAATTGCTCGTCCAGCGTCATGCCATCCATGACGCCAAAATGCTCTTGTGCACTTTCCAGCCCCAGTACCTGTTTATCCAGTTCTTCCGCCTTGGCCTTGAGTAAAAAATCCTGCGCGAACGGTGTTTGCGGCTTGGGCAAATCAAACATCACCGCCAGCAACCACGGCTTCATTTTGAGGACCCGTTCCATCGGGATCACATGCATGTCGGCCAGACTGGCGACTTTATCCAGCTCGGCTTCTGATAAATATTGTTTCAGGCTACCCTGTGGCAATTGCAACAAAGATGCTGGTGGTGCATCTGCCACTTCGAGCATAAACACATCCACCTGTTTAAGTGCCTGCACGACCGCTGGGGAGAAATCAGTGACGCGATTATCGTCAGTATGCATGGTGCCAAACAGATAACTCACCTGCCCGGCTGGGGACTCGAGCTGCCAGAACAGGCTTTTTTCAGCCGCACAGGCCTGCTGGCCCAGCCATAAAAACACCGCGGCACACAGCCATAGCCCGCGCGTCAGGCACTTCATCGCTTTATTCATCCACATCAGCCAATATCCTTATTACTCATCAGCCGACATCCTCTCATAAATGACAACGCTCATGCCATTTTCACCTATCGGCGACACATGACATCGACCAGGTGTTGTCACTTATTTGATACGGAGATACCATGTGTTAAATAATATCAACAAGATGCTCAGGGAGATTGCCATGCACCCGACCGACCAGGCAGCAGAAACCGACCCACATAAAACGCACTCTTTTGAAGCCGTACTGGATGCGGAAATGCGGGGTATGGCACATTTGCGCCAGGACATTCATCGTGAAAACCTGATTGGCCTGGCCTTTTCTGGTGGCGGTATCCGCAGTGCCACGCTCAACCTCGGCATCCTGCAAGGCCTGGCAAAAAAAGGCCTGCTCAACAAATTCGACTATCTTTCAACCGTCTCTGGCGGTGGATATATCGGCGCCTGGTTTTCCAGCCTGGTTAAACACAGCAACCATGTGAATACCGTGCAGGCCGAGCTGGTGCTCTCTACACAGCCACAAAACAGTGTCGCGCGCCAGCTGACAGCCACCGAACAAGCCATTCTCTGGTTGCGCAGTTATAGCAACTACCTGACGCCCAAAACCGGTTTATTCACCGGCGACACGCTAGCGGCCCTGGCACAATGGATGGCCAACACCCTGCTCAACCAGGTGCTGCTGCTCTGCGTGCTCATCGTCTTGATGATGTCTGTGATCTTTTTCAGCCACTCAGACATACAAGGCACCTTGCTACCCGCATTCACACTGGATAGCGATCTGTTAAAGCAACTGTTTGCAAATACCGCACAAACGGTCACGGGCAAAACAGGCATCATCCTGGCATTAATCAGCCTGGCCAGCTCATTCTACTTCAGTCGCCGCAACTGCCTCAGCAGCGCCCATGCTCTTTACCCGGTGGCGGCATTTCTGTGTGGGGTGGCAGGCTTTAGCCTGCTGCTGTGGGCCATCCCACCATCCAGCTGGCAACAGCTATTCACCACCTATGCGGTCGATGACGAGGCAAATCAACTCCAGCCAAACTACTGGATAGGCTTGGGCGTGCCGGTGATTTCACTGCTGATTTCTGCCGGGCTGGTCGCCATCATGGGGCTCAGTGGACGCCTGTTAGACGTCAGTACGCGTGAATGGTGGCATCGTATCGGCGGCATTAATATTGGGTTTTGTGTCATCTGGCTAGCGCTGTTCGCTTGTGCACTTTATATTCCAGTGCTCATCCATCACTGGCTGGGTAGCCTGGGGACCACGGAAAAAAGCCTGACCGGCGTAGGCTCATGGTTGCTGGCTTTTTTCACCGCCAGACTAGGGAAAAGCCGCACGACGGGAGCGGAGTCACCCAACAGCCTGAAAGGCAAATTCACCACAGCCCTGCCCTATCTCGTGGTCGCACTCATTCTGCTGGTCTCTGGCTACCTGAGTTTCAGCCTGTATCTTTCGCCGCATCGCAGCCTGTGGTTTGCCGCTGCTTTGTTGATCGTCGTGCTCGGCAGCTGGCGCATTGATATCAACGTGTTTTCATTGCACAATTTTTACCGCAACCGCCTGACGCGTTGCTATCTGGGTGCCACCAACAATCACCGTAAACCCAACAGTTTTACCGGCTTTGATAATAATGATGATGTCACCATGTCCTCCCTGCGTGGGCAACGTCCTACGCATATTGTGAACACGGCGGTCAATATCAGCGATGGCTCGCAACTGGCCTGGCAACAACGTCAGGCGGCCTCGTTTATGTTTAGCCCCTATTACTGCGGCTTTAAATTACCTGATAACGAAGTCTGGTATGACACCCATCACTATACTGGCGAAGGCGGCCCGGAGCTGGGTAGCCTGGTATCCACCAGCGGTGCAGCAGCCAGCCCTAATATGGGGTATCACACCAACCCGGTCATGGGTTTTATCATGACCATTTTTAATGCGCGCCTGGGGCGCTGGTTTGGCAACCCGCTGCATGAGAATTACTTTAACCGGCTGCTGATGCGATTGAACTGCAAACTGCGGCTGCGCAACCCGCCACAACGACAATCACCGTTCTGGAACCTGTTCTACCTGATCAAAGAGCTGATCACCAACACCGGCTCGACCTCGGGCTATTTATACTTGTCGGATGGCGGCCATTTTGAAAACCTGGGAATTTATGAACTGGTGCGCCGCAGGTGCAAGCTGATTGTCGCCGTGGATGCTGGGGCTGATGGCTGCTATGAATTTGAAGACCTGGGTAATGCCATCCGTAAATGCAAAGTGGATTTCGGCATCACCATCAAACTGGATATCAATCCCTTATTGCCAGTCAACGAATGCAAATATGGCTTGTTTAAATGTGGCAGCCGTCATTTTGCCATCGGCAGCATTGACTACATGGGCGACGGCGATCCGGCACATATGGGTTACCTGGTGTATATTAAAAGCTCACTGACGGGCGATGAGCCCAGCGACCTGATTAATTTTAAATTACAGGAACCGAGTTTTCCGCACCACAGTACCGTAGACCAGTTTTTTAGCGAATCCCAGTTTGAAAGCTATCGCAGATTAGGCGAACATATTGCGCAAAACCTTAAACTGCCAGCCAATCATCCAGATAAAATAGTCGCCGAGCAGATACAAGCACTACTCCCAGGCCTGCTGGAGAGCGTGACTTAAGCCATCACCGACACACGGAGCACGCATGTCATCACACAATATTGTCTTAGGTCCCTTGCTGGGGCTGGAGGGTGAACACGAGAACGCCACCCTCTACAGCGTTTGCTTTCTCTCTGAAAACGACGTCGACGCCGCCACCCTGGCCTATCGCATAGGCAAGCAAAACTTGCGTAGCGAATTCAGTTTGATCAGCAGCCTGAGCCGCGGCAAGTTCTGGCGTGCCGAAATCGCCATTCCGCTGACAACGCTAGACCAGGTCTGTCATTACCAGATTTTGATTGATGCACAACCCGCCAGTTACGCACCCACGCGTAATACCCTGCTTGCTGACTGGTCATTTTTCTGCCCGGCGGCCAAGCAGCGGGTACAACTGGCATTCGCGTCCTGCAATGGATTTTCATCCGACAAACTGCGCGCGCAACACCCGGCGCCTATTGATTACCTGTGGCAACGTATGCAGCAGCAACAGGCTGCGCATATGGCGAATGTGGATTATACGGAAGTGGTCGATGCGCCTTATGCGGCGCTGATGATGGGCGGCGACCAGATTTATGCAGATGCGATTTTCAATGAAAAACAGCCTTTGTATGCCTGGTCGCAAAAACCGCTCAAAGAACAATTATCAGCGCCAGTCTCTGACACGCTCAGGCAGCGTATCGATCAGTTTTATCTCGATACTTATATCAGAAGCTGGACGCAATCTGCGGCGTTACGCTACTGCCTGGCCAGCATTCCCAGCATCATGATGTGGGATGACCACGACATTATCGACGGCTGGGGTTCACAGCCCTACCGCCTGGAAACCAGTCCGGCTTACCGAGCTATGTTTGATAGTGCAAAAAGGTATTTCACGCTGCTTCAGGTGCGGGGAATCAACAACCGTGCTTTGCAGCAACGCAACACGGCACCCGCGCATTTTGGCATGACTGTGCGTTTTCGCGATTATGGGCTGCTGGTGATGGATAACCGCAGCCAGCGTACCTTGCACAACATTATGGGCAGCGGCAAACCAGACTTCATTCAGGGCCTGGCAGAACTACAGGCAGGCTGGCAAGCCGGACAGAAGTTGCTTGTCCTGAGTGGCGTGCCTTTTCTTTACCGGCATTTTTCTGAAAGCGAAAACAACATCCGCCTCAGCATCCAGTTTGACGCCTATGACGATATGGCGGACCACTGGCGATTCAGCACACATTACGATGAAATGTGCAGTGTTTTGCAACGCTTGCTGCAGTTTCAAGCCGCCTTGCAAGCCAACACACCCACCAAAGTTTTTATCATTTCCGGGGATGTGCATGTGGCGGCCAGCGGTACCTATCGCGAGCAGGCTGATACAGGAAATCCATCTAGCACTGGGAATATAGTACAACTGATTTCTTCAGGCATTGTGCACCCGCCACCACTGAGCATGGAACAATCCGTGATCCGGCTGGCTTCCAGCGTCACACAGCCGGATATAGATCTCGGCGGAGGCTGTGTTTTATCCACCACGCTACGCAAAGACGCGTCTGGCAATCGTTTTTTATTCCACCGCAACTATGCCTGCATGCATGAAGGCAGCGACCACAAAGTGTGGGTCAACTGGCATTATGAAACCATTGATTTCCCGCATGCGAATGACCTGGCGGTCGGCGCGCAAAAGCTGCTTGGCCCAACACTCGGCTATCAAGTGCTGGGCTTGCCTTATTAACGGCCTGCGCCAGGTTTTCTGGCTTTATGCTTGTAAGCAGGATTTTTGGTCTGGTTAAAGCCTTTAGGCATGGGCTTGGTCTGGAAGCGGCTGCCATCCGACTGCACAATTTGCTGTAATACCGCAGGCTGATACGCAGGCACCAGATGCTTTTTACCGTTGCCAATTAAATCGGCTCGGCCCATTTTCTTGAGCGCTTCACGCAGCATGGGCCAGTTTTGTGGATCATGGTAGCGGATAAACGCTTTTTGCAATTTGCGGATGGTGCCAGTTTTAGCGACGGGCACGTTTTCGGAGTCTGGGGTGACTTTGCGCAAAGGGTTTTTACCACTGTGATACATGGCGGTCGCCATCGCCATCGGTGTCGGCGTGAAGGTCTGCACCTGGTCAAGGCGGAAATCATTACGCTTGAGCCACAGTGCCAGGTTGATCATGTCCTCATCTGTCGTGCCAGGGTGCGCAGCAATAAAGTATGGAATCAAATACTGTTTTTTGCCTGCTTCGGCACTGAATTTTTCAAACATGCGCTTGAATTCATCATAAGCGCCCATGCCCGGTTTCATCATTTTGCTGAGCACGTTTTCTTCTGAGTGCTCAGGGGCAATTTTCAGATATCCGCCCACATGATGCTGCACCAGCTCTTTGACATAATCTGGCGATTTGACGGCCAGGTCATAGCGCAAGCCTGAACCAATGAGGATCTTTTTCACGCCACGCAGGTTACGTGCCTTGC
The DNA here is from genome assembly GCF_015354345.1 of Methylophilus sp. 14. Lineage (GTDB taxonomy): Bacteria > Pseudomonadota > Gammaproteobacteria > Burkholderiales > Methylophilaceae > Methylophilus. Next base: position 25,082 of record NZ_JADKYS010000007.1, read on the forward strand.
GGTATAGCTGAATCAACGACGAATGGTCTGTGTTGAGGTTTTCGCACACGCCTGGATACACGCAAGACAGTTTGCGGCAGTTTTTCTCGATTTCTTCAGACTTGCAAGACAGGCGATACATATTGGCTGTAGGCCCTCCAAGGTCAGAAATCACGCCGGTAAAGCCATCTACCTTGTCGCGGATTTCTTCAATCTCACGCAGAATGGAGTCTTCGGAACGGCTCTGGATAATACGGCCTTCATGCTCGGTAATTGAGCAGAAGGTACAGCCACCAAAACAGCCCCGCATGATATTGACCGAGAAGCGGATCATTTCCCAGGCCGGGATATTGGCGCCGTTATAAGACGGATGCGGTTTGCGCGCGTACGGCAAATCGTAGACGTAATCCATCTCTTTAGTCGTCAGCGGAATCGGTGGCGCATTCAGCCAGACCTCGCGGTTGCCGTGTCTTTGTACCAGCGCCCGCGCGTTGCCGGGGTTGGCTTCCAGGTGCAGCACGCGTGAGGCGTGGGCATACATCACCGGGTCGCTCACCACCTCTTCATAAGACGGCATGCGGATGACCTGGCGGTCACGCGGCACCTTGCTGGCTTTAAGCGGCAATGGCAGGCTGATGGTAGGCGCCGCGGCACCATTCGCACCGCTAGCCTCACTGCCTTTGTCATCTGTCGCGCAACTGGCATCGCCCTTGCCCATTTTCATGGCATACGGGTCTTCATGTTTGTCGATCACGCCTGGCCTGTCCAGCCGGGTTGAAGGCACCTCGAGGAACTCTTCCGGCACCTGTTTGCGGATAAATGCCGTGCCACGAATATCCTGAATGTCGTGCACAGCCTCACCGCGCGCAATACGATGCGACAGCTCTACAATGGCGCGCTCCGCATTACCATACAGCAGAATATCGGCTTTGGAGTCGATCAGGATAGAACGACGCACTTTGTCTGACCAGTAATCGTAGTGTGCAATGCGGCGCAGGCTGGCTTCGATACTGCCAATGACCAGCGGCACGTCTGAATAGGCTTCTTTACAGCGTTGTGAATACACCAAAACAGCCCGGTCCGGGCGTTTGTTGGCTTCAGCATTGGGCGTATAAGCATCGTCAGAACGGATTTTGCGGTCTGCAGTGTAGCGGTTGACCATGCTATCCATATTGCCAGCGGTGACGCCAAAATAAAGGTTGGGTTTGCCCAACACTTTAAAGGCGGCGGCAGATTGCCAATCCGGCTGCGCAATAATGCCGACACGAAACCCTTGTGCTTCCAGCAAGCGGCCGATGAGCGCCACGCCAAAACTGGGGTGGTCGATATAAGCATCCCCACTCACCAAAATAATGTCGCAACTATCCCAGCCCAGTGCATCCATTTCGGCGCGGCTCATCGGCAGCATAGGCGCAGTACCGAAACGCTTGGCCCAATAAGGACGATAGCTGTTAACAGGTTTGGCAATAAGGGAGGTGTAGATTTCCACGCGGGTGACCAGCAATGCTTGAGAGTTGCGCATTTTACGCGTTAATTGATTGATTTGAAATCATTTTTCTTAAAAAAATGAGGTGTTTTACCGTCACAAGCACACGGATGACAGAATCCAGCCTCGTACAAAGAAAAGCCCCCACGCAAAATAAACTGTGTGCTGAATCAGACGCTCAGCGCGAAAAGACAGGCAATCGCCGTTAACAGATGTATTTATGATTGCGGCAGTTGTTAAAGCCCTGTATAACCGTGATCAAGAGTGGGGTATTTTTTTACATAATAATTATTAAATTAACAATGAAGCATTACACGCTATTTAAAAAGATTCTATTACCCTTGGCAGCCTTTGGCCTGCTCATCGGGTTCATTTCATTTGCCTTTATTTTCAATCATCACCTGAATAATATTGAAACCAAGGCCAACGAGGAAACACAAAAGCTCGCCAACCTGCTAGTCACCGCCAGAACACTGGTCAGTGAACATGTGCTTTCCAGCATGGCATTGCTGAAACAATATGCCTCGGTTGAAGGCCAGCCCAATATTCACGGTGTCACCGATATGCTGGGGACACAGGTGCCTAACCTGCGCTTTGGCGACAGCCCGCAAACCGGCAGGACCATCCTGGTCGACTCTGTTACCCGCATCGGCAGTGGCACGGCCACCATTTTTGTCAAACGCGGCCAGCAGTTTTTACGTATTGCCACCAATGTAAAAAAAGCCGATGGCAGCAATGCCTTTGGCACCGAACTAAACCCCTATGGCAAGGTGATTGAAAAGCTGCAAAAGAACGAAACGTTCTACGGCGTGGTGGATATCCTGGGCGAGGCCTATCTGTCACGTTATGAACCCATGCACGACGATCATGGTCGTTTGATTGGCGCCTGGTATGTCGGCTATAAACTCGATTTCAACGCCATTGACCAGGCGATCCGCCAATGGGGATTTTTAGAAAAAGGCTTCGTTGCCATTACCGATGGCCATGGCAAGATTCGTTTCCTCACCGGTGGCATCAGCAAGCAGCAGGCGCTAGACGCCATGGAAGACAAGCAGCAACGCTGGAAAAAAGTCAGCAAAGAAGTGCCGGAATGGGACTTCCAGATCAACATCCTGTACCCCATCAATGAAGCTTACTGGTCCGCGCTAGGCGCGCTGTCACCAGTCATGATCATTGCACTGATCCTGACGCTAGTGGTGTTAATGGCCGTCATCAGCGGCTTGCAGCGCTTTGTTTTGAATCCTCTGGGTGGCGAACCGGAAACAGCAAAACTGCTGCTGATGCGCATTGAAAGTGGCGATTTTGCTGAAGACCATATTACGGCCACGCCGGACACCCTGATCGCCAACATGGTCAAAATGCGGCGCCGCCTGCGTGAAATGGTGAGCCAGATACAAGCCAGTGCCAACCGGCTCAAAGTCTCTGCGAGTGTGTTTGACCATGCCCATGATGCCATTTTTATTACCGATGAACATGGCCTGATTGTGCAATGTAACCCCTCTTTCAGTGTCGTCACCGGCTATACGCAGGCAGAGGCAATTGGGCAATCCCCGACCGCCCTGGGCATCGCCTGCCAGCAACCGGATTTCTTTCAAACCTTGTATGAAGGCGCGCAGGCCTTTCAAGAATGGCAAGGCGAAGTGTGGAACCGCCATCACCAGGGGCATGATTACCTGGTGGAGCTGGAACTGTCGCCAGTCATGAACCAGGCGGGCGAGTTCCAGCACTATGTTGGCTTATTCTCGGACATCACCCGCGCCAAAGAACAGCAGAACATGCTGGAACACCTGGCTTATCATGATGTATTAACGCAGTTGCCTAACCGCGTGCTCTTTTCCAGCCGTTTGCAACAAGCCCTGCTGGAAGCCGAGCGCCAGCAGTCACTAGTCGCCATCTGCTATATAGACCTCGACGATTTTAAAATTGTGAATGACCAGTATGGTCACGAGTTTGGTGACAAGCTACTCATGCAACTGGCCAACCGTCTGAACAGCATTCTTAAACCGCAGGATACGCTGGCCCGCCTGGGTGGCGATGAGTTTGCCATGTTATTGTGCGGCGGCCGGACACAAACCGAATACACGCGCTTACTCAAAAAACTGTTGGCGGCGATTGAAAAGCCATTTACGATTGATAAATTCAAGTTCTCGATTTCCGCCAGCATCGGCTACACGCTTTACCCGATTGACCACAATCCGCCCGACACCCTGCTGCGCCATGCCGACCATGCGATGTATCATGCCAAAACACATGGCGGGCACCAGTTCCACCTGTTTGACCTGGCCTCTGCACAACAGTCGCAACAACAGCAACTGCTGTTGCGCGATTTGCTCAATGGCATCCAGAACAGCCATATCAAACTGGTTTACCAGCCGCAAGTATGCATGCAATCAGGCAAACTGTTTTGCTTTGAGGCCTTGTTGCGCTGGCAACACCCCTTGCGTGGCCTGCTTTACCCGAATGACTTTCTCAACGCCGTTGAACATACCAGCCTGATTATCGACATTGGCAACTGGGTGATTGAAGAAAGCCTGCGACAACTCACGGAATGGCAGGCGCATGGCTTGCACACGCAAATTTCAGTGAATATTGCCGCACAACATTTAATGCATAAACAGTTCAGCGAACATTTGGCCAGCCTGTTTAAAAAATATCCCAATATCAAACCACAACAACTGCATATTGAGATCACAGAAAGCGCCGCCATCAGTGACTTTGCCCGCGTCAACCGTGTCATTCAACAATGCCAGTCGCTGGGCGTGGCGTTTTCTATTGATGATTTTGGCTCGGGTTATTCGTCACTGATTTATTTACGTCGCCTGCCGGTCGATATCATCAAAATTGACCAGTCCTTTATACACAATATGCTGAGCAACCAGGAAGACCTGGCGGTGATTCGAGGCGTAGTTATGCTTTGTCGCGAGTTTGGCCGCAAGGTAGTCGCAGAAGGCGTAGAAAAAGCAGAGCAGGCGCAGCTACTGGCGGAATTAGGCTGCGATTATGCACAAGGCTTTGGTATTTCGCGTGGCATGCCTGGCAACAAGGTTATAGAATGGGCAAGCAAGCACGACCCCTACCAATTTAACTGACGTTTATGCACGAACACTACTACCCGCTGCCGGGCGGGCCAGTACTCATTCTGGACACAAAAACGCCTTTTCCGCCATTGCAGCAGGCATTGACCGAGCCCAATGGGCTCATTGCCATTGGTGGCGACTTGACCGCAGACAGGTTACTGACCGCTTACCGGCAAGGGATATTCCCATGGTTCAGCCCGGGGGAGCCTATCTTGTGGTGGAGCCCTGACCCACGCATGGTTTTGTTTCCGCCAGCCTTGAATATCAGCCGCTCATTGCGCAAAGTCATCCAGCAACAACCGTTCGAAATCCGCTTTAATACGGCCTTCAATAGCGTCATCAGCGCCTGCGCAGCGACACCACGGCCCGGGCAACCCGGCACCTGGATCTCAGACGACATGATTGCCGCCTACCAGCGCTTGCACGCGCTGGGCTATGCACATAGTGCAGAAGCCTGGCAGCATGGCCAATTGGTAGGTGGCTGCTATGGCGTGAAAATTGGCCGCATGTTTTATGGTGAAAGCATGTTTCATCATGTCAGCAATGCGTCTAAAGTGGCGTTTGCCCATCTGGTGCAATGGTTAAACGCGCAACAAGTCGGTATGATTGACTGTCAGATGCATACGCCATTGCTGGCAAGCTTTGGCGCGTATGAAATCCCCCGAGACCGGTTTATCGCGCAATTGAACGATTTGGTGCAATATGACGTTACCTAATGATGCTCCGCTGCAAAAACTGCAGTTTTATGTCACCACGGCCTATCCGTGTGGCTACCTGCCCAAAAAGCTGGCGCAAAGCCTGATTGCCACCCCACAAAACCTGGTCGACGGCCCGGTCTATAGTGGCCTGATCCAGCAAGGATTCAGACGCAGCGGTAAATTTGCCTACCGCCCGCACTGCGAACACTGCAACGCCTGCATCTCAGTGCGTTTGCCAGTCAATGACTTTCAAATCACGCGTAGCCAGCAACGCGCCTTTAAAAAACATGTTGACCTGCAAGTGACGATTGTTGAAGCCAACTATGATGCTGAGCATTTCGCGCTTTACCAGGCTTACCAGCAACAGCGCCACCACCACGGCCCAGACCATATTGCAGACCAGGAAGACGAAGCTGCGCAGTATCAGCAGTTTTTGTGTCAAAGCAATGTGGAGAGCATCATGGTGGAGTTTCGCGATGCCTACGGCGCACTCAAAATGGTCAGTGTGATCGACATCGTGATGGATGGTTTGTCTGCGGTCTACACCTTTTACGACACGACCGATAAAGCCAGCTATGGCACTTATAGCATCCTGTGGCAAGTCGCCTGGGCCAAACAGCTGGGGCTCCCCTATTTGTATCTAGGCTACTGGATCGCCGACAGCCAGAAAATGGCCTATAAACAGCAGTTCCAACCACAAGAAAAATTGGTGGATGGCGAATGGGTCGCCAGCCTGCAGCCATAGCATGAAACACACCCCGCAATCGCTCGCCAGGCAGTTTTGCCTGGGGGCATATGTCAATGCCGTGGATGCCAAGCTCTGGCATGACACCTTTGACTACATGGCCAACCTCAAAGACGACAGCGTGTTTCAAAAAAAGCAGATTGCAAGCCTATGGGCGCAATACGGGGGCGACCTGCGGGCAAAAGTGAAAAACGATGCCCTGGTGCTAAAAGTACTTAAACGCGCAATGCCCGGCACAAATGGCGATGGCTACACCGTGTACCGTGGCGAAAGCTGGTTTTTATTTGATAATGACCAGATCGGTTTTTGCTGGACAGCCTCTGAAGACATTGCCACCACTTATGCCAAAGGCCTGAATGCAGTAGAGTCTGGTGGCGTGCTGCTCAAGTGCTATGCGCCAGCGGAATCCATTCTGGCCATAGAAAACAATGTGTTTATATGCGACCCCACACACTTATTGCGTTTGAGCACACTGGCGTTGTTTCCCAAGTTATAGTTTTTGCAGTTGATCACTTGCGCACCAAATAACCAACCATACCCCCTGCCGCAGCCGATAATATAGACATCGCCCACTTTTGCGCCTCGGCATCAGCAGACTTGCTTATCAAAGTATAAAAGCAAAACCAGACTAGCAAACCTACAAAAACAATGGCCATCAAAAATAACACAACATCTTTGAACAAACGTACATTTCGCTCAGGAATAGACTCTTCACGCTCGACCGAAACCTTATATTGATGATTCGGTGGTGGTGTATTGAGGTCTATTTTGCTCATAAGCCGATAATTTCTGTTTGTAACTGCCTACTTTGAGGATCAACCAAGCCCAGCTTTAACCCTTGTTGCTTTCCCTCCTGCGCTGCTAGAAACAACTGTAACGCCTTACGAAATATCTCGCTCTTGTTACTTTCGGAACGCTCAGCCAATTGGTCAATTTCACGATTCAAATCATCAGACAAAATCACATTAAAACGGACACTCATAAAAACCTCCAATACACTATAAATGTGTATTTTATACACCTTTTATACACATCATGCAATACTCCAACCCCCAGCTACCCCCACTGGCCATAGCCCTTAAACTGGGCGTGCACCTCACGCATCTGCTCAGGCGTTAACAACGCAGGCTCGCCAAGTTGCAATAAGCGCCAATACTGCTCGCACAAATTCTCCACCTCAACCGCGATAGCCAGCGCCTGCGGCAAGTTTTTACCTAAAGCGATCATGCCATGGTGCGCCAGCAAACAGGCTTTGCGATCTTGCAACGCACTTACCGCCACCTCAGAGAGGGCCTGCGTACCAAACAAGGCATAAGGCGCGCAGCGGATGTTGTCGCCACCCACAGTGGCAATCATATAATGAAACGGCGGCACATCACGCGCCATACAGGCAATGGTGGTGGCAAACATGCTATGGCAATGCACTACGGCATTCACCTCAGGACGCGCCTGCAAAATATCACGGTGAAAATACCACTCACTAGAAGGTTTTTTACCGGCCTCCGCCTGCCCTGCCCAGTCCATATACACCATGCTTTGTGTGCTCAGTTGTTCGGCAGGCACACCTGAGGGGGTGATCAAAAAACCATCGTCCAGGCGAATGCTGGCATTGCCAGAGGTGCCCTTATTGAGTCCTACCTGTACCATCTGTTGTGCTGCGTGTAACAACTGTTGTGCGGGGGTAGGCGTGCTCATATCATGGCTCCAAACTTTCTAGCTGTTCAGGCGTAAACACGCCGCGTTCAGTAATAATGCCAGTGACCAGCCGGGCAGGCGTGACATCAAACGCCGGATTCAGCGCTGTGCTCTCTTGCGGAATCACGCGGATGCGCTGTACCTGCCCACCCGCGCCCTGCCCTTGCATATACGCCACTTCATCTGCGTCGCGCATTTCAATTTCAATATCCGCACCACGTGCCAGATGCCAATCTATCGTAGGCGTAGGCACGGCGGCATAAAAAGGCACGTTCTGGTCAAACGCCGCTAGCGCTTTTAAATAAGTGCCTATCTTGTTACACACGTCCCCGCCACGTGTCACGCGATCAGCGCCCACAATCACCATATCCACTTGCCCGTGCTGCATTAAATGCCCACCGGCATTATCGGCAATCACCGTGTGCGGCACACCATGCTGTGCCAACTCCCAGGCAGTTAAACTCGCGCCCTGGTTACGTGGACGCGTTTCGTCCACCCACACATGCACCTTAAGGCCTGCATCATGAGCCGCATAAATCGGCGCCAGTGCCGTGCCGCCGTCTACGGTCGCCAGCCAACCTGCATTGCAATGGGTGAGGATATTCACTACCTGCTGTGGATTGACCGTGCCTTTGGCCGCGATGAGCGCCTTGCCATGCTGACCCAAGGCCAGGTTCTGCGTCACATCTTCGTCAGCAATGGCCTGCGCAAGCGCCCAGACTGCTGCTGCGCGTGCAGATTCTGGTAAAACCAGCAACTCCTGCTGCATACGCTGCGCTGCCCACGCCAGATTCACAGCCGTTGGCCGGGTAGCGACTAATTGCTTGACCACAGAGGCCAGCGCCTCATCACTGGCTGCCACCTGCATCCCCAAAGCGACGCCGTAAGCGGCCGCAGCGCCAATCAAAGGCGCTCCCCGCACTTGCATGCTGCGAATGGCATGACACATCTGAGCCAGGGTCGTCACTTCAACCGTCACAAACTCAAACGGCAACCGGGTTTGATCAATCAGCCAAACGGCATTGGCTTGCTGCCAGATCGTACGAAAATGTTGTTGCTTAACACGCATAAAAAGAGCTCTGCTGACGAGTGATCAATAATTGTAAAAGTTGTAAAATTGCTTGCTTTTCCTGTAGGACAAACACCGTATTTTTCCATCCACAAAATCTGTGGATAACTTTGTGGATTGCTGTGTCTTAATTCCGTAACTTACCAATTTAAAAGGACTTTTTCCAAAAGTTCATTTTTTAATCTATTTTTTTATTCAATAAAATCAATAACTTACAATGCATCACTATAATTGAAACACTTTCGACACATTCTTAATGTGTCACTTTAAGTCATGTGCATAAATGGGCTAATTTCGGCAAAACTTGCGTAGAATTTTTGCCTATCATTTCAATGAGTTGCGAAGTTTCCAAGCCACGAATTAAGGCCATTTCTTCCGCTATTCTTTTTAATTGCGCCGGGCTATTGCGCCCCTGGTGGCCGACCCAGACAGGTGGAATATCAGGCGCATCGGTCTCTAATACCAGCTGCTCCAGCGGCAATTCTGCGGCCAGTTGGCGGATTTTTAATGCACGCGGCCAGGTCATCGCGCCACCAAAACCCAACTTGAATCCTAACTGCTCAAAAACCGCCGCTTGCTGCATGCTGCCATTAAACGCATGGGCTATGCCGCCATGCACACGATGCTTGCGCAGGTATTTAAGGATGCTGTCTATCGCGCTACGCACATGCAGGATCACAGGTAACTCGAATTGTTTGGCAATCTGCAGTTGCCCTTCAAACAAAGCGATTTGTTTGGCTTCATTGTCACGCGTCAGGTAAAAATCGAGGCCGATTTCACCAATCGCCAGTAATTGATGCGCCTGCGGCCCGGCCAGTACCGTTGCGACGGTCTCCTGCAACTCCTGCAAAGCATCCTCTGGCGCTTGCGCGACATACATGGGATGCCAGCCTAGCGCAAAGCCTGCCTGCGGGTGTTGTGCGCACCACTGCATAATGGGTTGAAAAGTCGTTTGCGTCACGGCTGGAATCACCACGGCACGGATGCCCTGCGCCAGTGCCTCTCGCCACACTTGGTCGCGATCTGCATCGAATTCGCTGGCATCAAGATGGCAATGCGTGTCTATCAGCATAGAAAATCAAGGTTGCAATTTAGCCTGGATACGCAGATCCTGGCCAAACTGGCGCACATCAAGCATATTCAAATCACGCACCGCTGACATTTGCGTAAGCTCAGGCAAGGCAAACATGCCACGGGCAGTGTGGCCCATCAATTTAGGCGCGTAATACAGTAATAACTCATCAACGTAGCGGCTCTGCAGAAATGCACCATTTAAAGTAGCGCCTGCTTCAATCAGCACCTCATTGCATGGCAATGCCGTCAGTGCCTGCATCAACGCAGCAAGATCAACCTGACCTTGCGCATTCGGCGCCTGCAAGGTGCGCACGCCCATCACCTGTAATATTTCCAACTTGGCAGCGTCACCTTGTGCATAAGCCACCAGCGCATTGCCATCCTGCAACACCTTGGCATCAATCGGGATACGCAACTGGCTATCCACAATCACCCGCAACGGTTGCCTCGGGGTATTCACGTCGCGCACCGTCAACGAGGAATCGTCTTGCAGGATGCTGGCAATGCCGGTGACAATGGCACAACTTTGCGCGCGCCAGTGATGCACATCTTTGCGCGCAGCGGCCGAGGTAATCCATTGGCTATGGCCATTGGCTAACGCCGTACGGCCATCCAGGCTGGCGGCCACTTTGAGGCGCACATAAGGCCGCTGCTGGGTCATGCGCTGGATAAAGCCAGGGTTGAGAGCACGCGCCTGTGCCTCACACACGCCCACCGTGACCGCAATGCCCTGCGCCTGCAAACGCGCAATGCCATTGCCTGCCACCAGCGGATTCGGGTCCTGCATGGCGACCACGACACGGCTCACACCTGCATTCACCAGCGCATCGGCACAAGGCGGCGTGCGGCCAAAATGACTGCATGGCTCAAGCGTCACATAGGCAGTGGCGCCACGTGCCTGCTCAGCCGCCGCACGTAAGGCATGCACCTCGGCATGCGGCTCACCGGCTTTGAGATGTGCGCCCTCGCCGACCACCTGACCATTGCTAACAATCACGCAGCCCACACGCGGGTTGGGCGTCGTGGTATATAGTCCGCGCGCGCCCAGTCGCAGCGCGCGCGTCATCCATTCAATATCTTGTGAGGTCACTTGCATAGACTGCAATGATACAAAAAAACACGGCACTGCGGTTTTTTGTCGTTGCCTTGCGCGCCATAACCCACCAACGTGCCCGACAAACCCTGCCTTACCCTCACCGCTTAACTGTTGAATACCGTGGTATTTGCCAGTTTTTTTGCCGCTAACCTTCGCGCGCGATAGCGCTACACTGAGGCATGATTTATATTGCTGACCCTAATCCATGGCTGGCGCTGTATGCACAACCGCTACAGGCGCGCACCACCCCGCCCACTGCTGATTTGCAAGACTTTTTGTCTGACTATGCCAGATCGCAAGACTTAGCCAACCCGGTGACTATAGACACTCATGCCGAGTGGCAAGCCATGCTCGCGCAAGCGTTGGCCAGCCTGCCGGACAGCTTGCTGAACATCCTCGGCAAGTCTGTGCTGGGCATCTTTTTTGCACGCGGCATCGGCGCCTCCGGCCTGACAGACATGGTCGCTCTGGGCGATGGCAGCACAAATATCGGGTTTGTCGTGGTGATTGACAGCGATGCTTTCCAGCATGCCTCGGCCAACCACTGGGCCAGCTGGAAAGAACAGTCAGCGTTTGCCGCGCATCCAGGCGTGCAGATTGATGTCAAGATTGCCGACCCCGCTAATGATCAACGCCTGCAAGCCTTGCGCTTTTTGCTCCTGCACGAGTTTGGCCATGTATTAGCAACAATGACGGATATCTGTCCTAAAGAATGGTCATTCCCGCTACCCAAACTGGCAGGCCATTTCAGCAAGCTCAGCTGGCAAACCACGGGTGACAAGCTGATTCGGCCAGAGCAGAATTTTCCGCATCGTGAAAAAATTTCGTTTTACCGCCAACCAGCCATTCACGCCAGCCAGGCAATCGATCTTTACCGCGACCTGGCAAGAACGGCGTTTCCGACGCTGTATGCCAGCATGGATGTGCAGGAAGACTTTGCAGAGTGCTTTGCTACCTATGTACACACCCAATTACTGGGTCAGCCATATACCGTGCAACTCAGCGTCGACAATCAACTGGTATTGACCAGCGACGACTTCTGGGCCTCGCCCCGTGCCAGCGAAAAACGTCGCTATATGTACAATCTATTGCAGTCCCTGGAACACAATAATGCAGGGCACACCTTTCAGGGTCTTGCGCCTTTCCTGCGCATGAGCCTGAATGGCGCAGACTTGCGATCACATGGGCAATCGTTACTAGTACAGGCGAACCAGGATCAAGACAACGCGATTTTGTGGATGAACCTGGCGACAGTATTTTTATGCCTGAAAATGCGTGACATGGGATTAGCCATACAGGAGCAAGCCTTATCGCTGCAACGCCTGTATATCAGACCGGCAAACTGTAGACCGCCAAAATTCCGCCTGCTGATGATCATGACCCCGGGCGATTTGTCTGAAAACACCCCCATTGATTGTCTGCTGGAAAACAGCCCGGTCGAGCTGCTGTATTACTATGCGTCAGTCGAGCAGCCATTGCCATCGCCCATGCCTGAACACGATGCGGTGATGGTCGCACTCTCAGATAGCCAGGCCAACCGCGCCTTGCTGCTGGCGGTACAAGCCAGCCTGCTTGACCACGCACGGCCGGTGATTAATCCACCACACCTGTTGCCGAATGTGAATCGTGACCAGCTCAGTGAGTTGCTACAAGGCATCGCCGGGCTGGATATGCCACGCACACACCGATTAACCCGCAGCCAGGTCGTCACGCGCCTGAGCATGCAGCGCCCCACAGAAACAACTGAGCAGGATGCATTGCCTACCCTACCCTTGATTATCCGTCCGGTCGGCTCGCAAGCCGGTAACGATTTGGCCAGGATCACCCAGGCAACTGAACTGGCAGACTATTTGAAACAGGTCCAAAGTACATCTTTCTTTGTATCGCGCTTTGTCGATTACAGCAGCCAGGATGGCCAGTTCCGTAAATACCGCATCGCCATGCTACGCGGCCAGCCGTTTATCTGCCATATGGCGATTTCGAGTGACTGGATGGTGCATTACGTCAATGCCGGTATGTATGACTCTGCCGACAAACGGGCAGAAGAAGGCGCGTTTATGCAGAATTTTGCCAGTTTTGCCACGCGCCACCAGGCAGCGCTGGCCGCGATTTACCAGCGTTTGCAGCTCGACTATTTGTGCATCGATTGTGCAGAGACTAAAGACGGCAAATTACTGGTATTTGAAATCGACCACATCATGGCCGTGCATGCCATGGACTCTGCCAGCCTGTTCCCGTTTAAAGCCGGGCAAATCGGCAAGTTACAGCAAGCCTTTGAGCAGTATTTATACGCATTACAGCCGCAACCTTTATTGGAGAGCGCATGATGAAACTAAGTGCCAATCAACTGAATTTTTCTGGCGGTCCGGGTGCATTGCCCGAGAGCGTATTGCAACAACTGCATACCGCCATGCTCTGTGTGCCAGACGTCGGCTTGTCCATTTTAGGCATCAGCCATCGCTCTGAGTGGTTTGCGCAAGTGGTGCATGAACTGGAAGACAATGTCCGCCATTTGATGGGTTTGCCACCAACCACGCGCGTGCTCATGATGCAAGGCGGTGCCACGCAACAGTTTTCCATGCTGCCAATGAATCTGCTACGCAACGGACAGTCGGCAGACTATATCCATAGCGGCTACTGGAGTGGCAAGGCGATTCATGAAGCGGAGAAATCCGGCCAACTGCACTTGGCCTGGAGCGGTAAAGCGGACCAGTTTGGCCGCTTGCCTACAGATGCTGAGTTACAGCTCTCTAAAGATGCGGCCTATTTTCACTATATATCGAATGAGACGGTAGAAGGGTTGCAGTTCCATCGCGTGCCTGGCCGCGACGACGTACCGCGTATCTGTGATATGTCCTCAGACCTGTTATCGGCGCCAGGGGACTTTAATCGCTACGCCATGATCTACGCCCATGCGCAAAAAAATATCGGCCCGGCTGGCGTCACACTGGTGATTCTGCGTGATGACTTCATGCGCACCCTGCCCGATGATTTGCCAGGCTTTATCAATTATCACGCGCAAGCCGATGCGCACTCCATTTACAACACACCACCGGTATTTGCGATTTATAGTGTGTTGCTGGTCACGCGCTGGTTACGCCACGACATGGGCGGCTTGCACAATATGGCCAAACGCAACCAGGCCAAGGCAGACTGTTTATATCAGGTGCTGGATGACCATGCCGACTTTTACCGTGGCCGTGCGGCAGTGGCTGACCGCTCCAAGATGAATGTGGTATTTAATTTGCCGAACGCCGAGATCGAGCAAGCATTTTTTCAGCAAGCACAACTGGCAGGGTTTTCAGGCTTGAATGGCCACCGTAGCATAGGCGGCATCCGCGCGTCGATTTATAACGGCTTAGAGCTGGCAGCCGCTGAACAACTGGCCGACTTTATGCAAACATTTCGCCAGGGTTATAAAGTAACATCCGCAACCACGGCTTTGTCGCCTGCCTACGCTTAACCGACCAAAGGTTTAGTGCGAAGAAATCTGGCTATGGGTTAAACGCCCATCCTGGTCAAAATAAATGCGCAGGGCGTGATAGACATGCATGCACTTACCAAGGTCATACTCTAGCGCGTTGGCATCTTCCAGGCTAGGACGGCCCAGCAAGGCCATGACGGCTTCTTTTTTAGCGCCACGGATAAGGATGTGATTTTTCAGGTCGTAGGCCATGTCACCGCGGCGACATTCTTTTTGCACCGTATTGGCAAGTTCCATCCAGCGTGTCTGCTCAAACTTGTCACTGCCAAACACCGCCTGGTCTTTAAATGCCCACCAGGTAAAAAACACGATGGTGAGGATGACAGTGAATACCGCTAACGCAATTGCAGACAACTTGATCAGTTTCATGCCCCCCGCCGCCTTTCGGATTATGTATCGCTATCGGTCACATCCAGGTCACGGATAGCGTTATGGAAATCATCCACATCCGAAAAGCTTCTATACACCGAAGCAAAGCGGATATACGCCACCTGATCCATTTGTTTTAATTCTTGCATCACGGTTTCACCCAGCAGGCGCGCAGGCACTTCGCGCACACCCAAACCGAGCACTTTTTGAATAATGCGGTCCATGGCCTTATCCACATATTCGGTCGGCACTGGGCGCTTATGCAGCGCGCGCGTAAATGACACGCGCAATTTTTCGCGCTTGAACTCTTCGCGGTTGCCGTTTTGCTTGACCACTTGCGGCAGATGCAACTCTGCCGTTTCATAGGTGGTAAAGCGCTTATCGCAGACCTGGCAACGACGACGCCTGCGGATGGAATTTCCTTCCTCATTGAGTCGGGAATCCACCACCTGCGTATCATCAGCACCGCAAAAAGGACATTTCATGGCTAAAAACGGCCGTAGAAATTACTTGCCGTATACCGGGAATTTGTCAGTCAAGGCGTGTACTTTGGCTTTCACCGTTGCAATCACTTCTGCATTTTCCGGGTTGTCCAGCACGTCAGCAATCAGGTTAGCCACTTGCTCGGCTTCCGCCTCTTTAAAGCCACGCGTCGTAATCGCTGGCGAACCGATACGGATACCCGAAGTCACGAATGGGCTCTCAGGATCGTTAGGAATCGCGTTTTTGTTCACGGTAATGTGCGCCTGGCCGAGGAAAGCGTCAGCTGCTTTACCGGTCAAGCCTTTAGGACGCAGGTCTACCAAAAACACGTGTGACTCAGTACGGCCAGAGATAATGCGCAAACCGCGTGCCGCCAGGGTTTTGGCCATCACGCTGGCGTTTTTCAACACTTGTTCTTGATACACCTTGAACTCAGGTTGTGCTGCCTCAAGGAAAGCGGTCGCTTTACCGGCGATGACATGCATCAACGGGCCACCTTGCAAGCTTGGGAACACGTTGGAGTTGATGGATTTTTCAAACTCGGCTTTGGCCATGATGATACCGCCACGTGGGCCGCGCAAAGTCTTGTGCGTGGTAGAAGTGACGAAGTCAGCATGTGGCACCGGGTTAGGGTAAACACCAGCGGCGATCAGGCCTGAGTAGTGCGCCATGTCGACCATGAAATAAGCACCGACTTTTTTAGCGATTTCGGCCATCCGTGCCCAGTCAAAACGCAAGGCGTAAGCAGACGCGCCACCAATCAGCAACTTTGGTTTGCACTCGATGGCAATACGCTCCATCTCGTCGTAGTCGATTTCTTCTTTGTCGTTCAGGCCGTAAGGCACAATGTTGAACAACTTGCCGGACAAGTTGGCCGGGGAACCATGCGTCAAGTGACCGCCGTGGCCCAGGTTCATGCCCATGACAGTATCACCTGGTTTCAGGATGGAGAAATACACCGCCTGGTTGGCTTGTGAACCGGAGTGTGGCTGCACGTTGGCATACTCAGCGCCATAGAGCGCTTTCAGGCGGTCAATCGCCAGCTGCTCGACTTGGTCAACAAACTCACAGCCGCCATAGAAACGCTTGCCTGGATAACCTTCTGCATACTTGTTAGTCAGTTGCGAGCCTTGTGCTTCCATCACCGCTGGGCTGGTATAGTTTTCTGAAGCAATCAGCTCGATATGCTGATGCTGACGCTCTACTTCAGAAGAAATCATTGTGGCCAACGCCGGGTCTGCAACGCTTAAGTTTCTTGAAAAGCTAAACATGACGATCAAGTTTCCGTATTCACAAAAATAAAGCGTGATTTTACCATGAGGCGACCCCTGCATGCATCTTTAGCATCACACCGGCAAAGACGCCCCGGTTTTGTGCTCTAAAAGCGCATCATCAAGTCACAAGATAGTGGATGCAATCATTCAGTGCGCTAATCAGGCCACAGACGCACCAAATAAGTGCACACAATCCAACAGTTGCTGAACTGGCAGCAGACCTAAAAAACACAAAAACAAACTATCTATATGATTTAAATAGGATTATTAAACTTGGCATAACTTATGCTAATTAATAACCGTAAGCGTATATCTCCAAAATCGCTCCCTAAACCCAACTTCGGTTGGGTTCTTTTTTTGTCATCGCCCACCATAGGCCTTTAATGCTTGCGCGCTTTCAGTTGTTGCAGCGTTTTCTGGCAACCTTCATCTGCCGTATCTGACGCACTGCCAGAATCAAGAAAAGGCAGGATCACCGCAAATGGGTTAATCAACGCCAACAGCACGCCGCCTGCGACACGCGCGGCAATCGGCCCGGGGCTCAGCGATACCTTAGGGTCTACAAACGGCCCGGTGACCAGAATGGGCGAGCGCACCGTTAATGGTGAAAAGTTTTTCGGGCTGGCTTGCAGCTTGAGGTTAAGCTGCTCCTGCCCCAAATTAACATCACCGAGTACGTTCACGGTGGTCACCGGCGTATCGATGATGGCAGCCTCCGGCGTCAGCACGCCCTGCTTGGCATGCCAGCCCATGGCCGCACATTGCATGGGCAAGGGTTGGTCGCCTTTCATCAGCACGCCCACGGCTTGCGCAATATCCAGGCCTGCGGCTTCCACCACCAGGTGTGAAATCTCGCCTTCGCGCACCATGAGTGCCAGCTGACCATCCAGCGACTTAAGCAAAGCCGCCGTGGAGCGGCCACGCCCTTGCAAGCTGGCCTTGCCATTTAACTTACCCGAGATATACGCCGGTGCTGCATTGACTGGCGGTTGCTGAGCAGAGGATTGTTTACCTGATGACTTTTTGGCGTCAGGCGTCACTTTTAGCCATTGCTCCAGACGGATATCGCGCACTGCCAACTGGATATCCCACTCGGGCGCAGGCGGTGGTGATAGGTCCGTATTGCTGGCGTCATGTGCATCGATACTCAGCGCACCTGTGAGTATGCCTTGCGCGGTACTGGCTTCGAGTTCGGCCAGGCTTAATTTGTGTTTAAGCAACGTCAGGCGCAACTTCAAGGGTGAAATCCGCTGTTTAAAGGCATTGCCTAAATCCACCGCATCCAGGTGTACATCAATATCTGCATTCATGCGGCCATAAGTACTGAAATCCAGCGACTCGTCTGGAAAAAGCTTACCTGGATGCGCTTTATCCTGCGTTGCGCCAAACGCGGGCGCTAAATCCGCCAGCATGAGTAGTGCGCCTTGCAATTTGCCCCGCAGCATGGGTGTTTCAGGCGCAAAGTCATACACAAACTGCCCGGATAATCGGCTACGCCCAATATGCGCAGAAGGGATATTCACTTGCCATTGATCCGTGCCCTTTTCAATATCGGCGCTGACTTTAAAGGCGGCGGTACGCGGGAATGTCAGGTCGAGCAGATCGCCCACATCGGCCAGCGAGCCCCCCTTGACCTCCACTTTGCCTTTCACGCGCTGCGTGCCGAACAAATCATACACCGCCCCCCGAAATTGCGCGTTGACTGCGCCATACTTCAACCAGCCTTGAGAGTTAATCGGCGGAGACTGGCTGCCCTGGGTCGCCACTGGCAAAAAGCCTTGGGTCACGAGCTCACCCTGTATCGGTAACTTGCGAAACTGGCCATTGATTTTCACGCGGGATTCCGGCGTGGCGAGATGTTCACCTTCTTCGGTAAAAAATGTCACAGCCAGCTCGGCATCGGTCACGGCGTCAGCTACTTTTGCCTGCCCCTGATTCACTGCCAGTTGCTCAATCAGCGGAAAAGGCCGTGGCGGGCCGCTATCATCCAGCTCAAACGCCCAACTCGCATGCCGGTCTGCGCGGCGCAGCAAGTAGGTATTGAGTTGATCCGCACGAATCGCTGCAATGCGGTAAGGATCGGTGTCTTTGAGCGACCACAGATCGCGATAACGCAACGCCAGGTCCAGGCCATGCGCATCGACAAAATAAGGGGCGTCAAAACCTTCTGGCGCCGACAGTTTTAATCCACCCACCTGCAGGCGAATGCCACCTAGCAACTGCAAGCGAAACGGACGTTCAATCACGACTGAACGGTGCAATTTATCTTGCAGCAATTGTTGTAAGGGCTGACGCAGAAACGGCCAGCCGGCGATTTCACTGGCAATCACGGCCAGCACCAACACCAGCAAGATCCCGGCAATCCAGTTGCTGATAGGCGCAGATTTTTTTGTTGTTATGTCAGTCTCATTCATAGCTGGTCATGATGACAATGATCCGTCAGCATGGCTAGTCCGCCGTGGCTGACACACGTGTAGGCCGATTCTGTCAAAGCGATTGCTGCTGTCAGTTATAATAAGGGCATCAACACACACTTAAATACTGGAGCCGATTGTAATGAAATGGACCGATAGCCAGCGTATCGCTGAAGACCTGTATGACAAATTCCCCGAGGTGGACCCAAAAACCATCCGCTTTACCGACCTGATGCAATGGGTACTTGAATTGGACGGTTTTAACGACGATCCTGCCCATTGTGGCGAAAAAATCCTCGAGGCGATTCAACTGGCCTGGATTGAGGAAGCCGAGTAAATGACCACTTTCCTGCCAGCGTCGATTTTCAAAGCCTACGATATCCGCGGCATCGTCGGCGAGACGCTGACAGAAGACATTGTGCGCCAGATCGGGCTGGCTGTAGGCAGCCTGGCGCTGGAACGTGGCGAACACAGCCTGTGTGTCGGCTACGATGGCCGCTTATCCAGCCCCACCCTGGCCGCCGCCCTTACAACAGGCCTCGTAGAAACGGGGATCAATGTCATTGCCTTAGGCATGGTCACCACCCCCATGCTGTATTTTGCGGCGCACTATTTAACGCAAACCAGCAGTGGCGTCATGATCACCGGCAGCCACAATCCGCCAGCCTACAACGGCCTCAAAATGGTGGTTGCGGGCGAAACCCTCAGTAGCGAAGCCATACAAGCACTTAAGCAATCGATTATCCAGCAGCAGTTCACACACTCATCCCAGCCAGGCAAGCAATCGTTTCACGATATTCTTCCGGCCTATCAAGAAGCCATTGTGTCAGACATCCAGCTCGCACGCCCCATGCACGTAGTAATTGACTGCGGCAATGGCGTGGCTGGCGCTTATGCACCTGCCTTGTTTAAAGCCCTGGGCTGCGAAGTTGAAACCTTGTTTTGCGAGGTGGATGGCTACTTTCCCAACCATCACCCGGACCCGGTTGAAGCCAAGAACCTGCAAGATGTGATACACACTTTACAGGCTGGCGCGGCCGAAATCGGCATAGCCTTTGATGGCGATGGCGACCGCCTGGGCGTAGTCACCAAGTCCGGCCAGATTATCCGCAGCGATCGTCAACTCATGTTGTTTGTTGAAGACGTGCTGCAACAACAGCCTGGCAGCAAAGTCGTGTTCGATGTGAAATCCACGCGTCATTTATCGCCTTTTATACGCGAGCACGGTGGAAAACCGGTGATCTGGAAAACCGGCCACTCGCTGATGAAAGCCAAAATCAAGGAAACCGGCGCCGCCATTGGCGGCGAGCTCTCCGGCCACCTGTTTTTTAACGATGCCAGACAAGGCAAACCTCGCTGGTTTGGCTTTGATGACGGCCTGTATAGTGCCGCCAGGCTGCTGGAAATCATCAGCCGCAGCCCCGATGCCAGCGCCATGCTCGAAGCCCTGCCTGATAGCGTCAACACCCCAGAACTGCAAATTGCCATGCAAGAAGGCGAACCGCACGCCTTGATTGCCACGCTGCAACAATCGGCGCAATTTGCGGATGCCATTGAAATCATCACCATTGATGGCCTACGTGTGGAATACGCCGATGGCTTTGGCCTGGTGCGCGCCTCCAATACCACGCCAGTCCTCACGCTACGTTTTGAAGCGGATAGCGAAGCCGCATTAACCCGCATTCAACAAGCGTTTAAACAAGTCATCAGCCTCGCCGACCCAGACTTGAAAATTCCGTTTTAAGCCACCATTGAATGAGCATGCGATATGCCACACAACGACTCTACTCTCGCGGGCGCAGCCTGCTCTACACCCTGATCTGGCTGGGCCTTGCCACGTTGGTCTGGTTTTTAGTCGACCGCGTGCAACACCCGAATACCCTGGAACAGATTGGCCAGCAACAAGTCGTCAGCCTCAAACGCGGCCCCGACGGCCATTACAGCGCCGAAGCCCTGATTAACGGCGAACGTGTGCGCGTGCTGGTCGACACTGGTGCTACTGGTGTCGCTATTTCGCAAAGCGTCGCGGACCGTTTGGGCCTGGTCAGCCGCGATGCCATTAACACGCACACAGCCAACGGCAATGCGGTGTCTTACCTGGTGCGCTTGAAAACTGTGCAACTAGGTGGTGTGGTTGCGCATGATGTCGCCGCGACCATTTCGCCAGGGCTGGAAGGTGATGCCCTGCTTGGCATGAGCTTTTTAGGCAGGATGGACGTGAGGTTGTATCGTGGGGTGATGACGATACGGGATGGTGAGTAGTACGCGTGAGCACACGGGTTGCCCACGCGCCAGCGATTATGGTGCCTCAGCTGGTAATGGTTTACCTTGCTTGACAATGGCCACCGCCTGAGCAAACCGTTTATGGAACGTCGTTTCAGTTAAGGTTGTGGCGACATTCACCGTGACACGGCGTTTGGTCACGACAGTGACCTTGGTGTCGTCATCTTTCATTGGCTCTACCCAGGCACCCATGACCGCGCCCCATGACACCAAGTTAACGCCACTGCTGGTGAGCATATAGTGCTGGTCTCTATGCTCCTCAATCGCATCCGCACCTTCCCATCTGAAGACGGTTTTTGCAATTTCCCAGGCTTGCGCTTCTGTCACAGCATAGTTCTTGGTAGTGCCTTCGGCACCGCTTTGTTTCACTTTGACCACATCTTGCATGGTTGAGCAACCAGCCGCAGTCATCGCTAACGCCACTAACAGGGCGCTTGCAACTCTTCTTTTGATATTCATTCTTATTCTTTCAAATTATTAAGTAAAGATTGGTTAATCCAATCCGGCGCCACATTAGCAGATTTTGCGTGGCAAAGCCATGCGTTGCACACTGCTAGCGCCTGACGCCATACTCCAGCACAAACCATTGCGGATTCAATCCCACCAGCGGCGCACGCAATGTCGCCAACTCAGCCTCAGGCCCATGCACCTCAATGCGAACCAGCGTAGACACCTCGCCCATTTCATGCAAAATCGGGCGCAGGTTTTCAAGATGGGCTAACAAGGCCGCCGCATTCTCAAAGCCTTCGCGGCAATGCGCGAGGTCGCCATCAAAACTAAAGCCATAATACAAACAGCCGGGTTCGCGCGCTGACCACGCCACATACTTCTCGCAGATGGCGCGAAAAGCAGCGGCTTTGCCAGGATGAATCTCAAAGTAAGGGGAAACAGAACAGCAGGTATCTAATGTGGCCATTGCTAACTATCTTTGTTTAATCAATTACTTTGCCAGCTCGGCACCTTCAACCACCACACGGAAGAATTGCAATGCCGCCTGGTCCTGGATACGCACGCCAGTCGCCACAGAGCCGCGTTTGCCCGGTGCGATACCGCCCGTAATCAGCATGGATCGGGTCTGGTCGACCAACCGCCCGCGGTTATCATATTGCAACATACGCACCTGCACGCGGCCAACCTGCACGCTACTATTGTTCTGCACAGCGGCATACACCATGCCGGTGTTATCTGCCAAAGGGCCAGAAGGCAGGTAGCGCGCGGGGTTGCGTGGTAAATCGATGCGCATGGCGCGACCAGCGGCTTCTTTACCGATTTCAGAATCCGAACTGGCAGCCAGTTGATAATGCTGTAAGGCCAGTGAAGTTTCACCGCGGCCTTCGGCAATCTGGCCTAGCAAGGCATAACCAGGCGCCGTTGGCAGCAAGGCATTGGCTTTTTTCAGGAAAGGCTCAGCCTGCTCTTTTTTGCCATCATTAAATAAGGCAATCCCGCTTTGCACATAAGGCTTGAAGTAGTCAGGCTGCATTTGAATCGCCTTGTCGTAAAACGCCAGCGCCTCTGTGGTGTTTTTCTTGGTCAAGGCAATATCGCCTAACAATTCCTGAAAACGCGCTTCGTGCGGCTCGATACTGATGGCTTTTTTGGCCAGGGTTTTGGCTTTTTCGGCATCGCCTTTTTGCAAGGCTTCCTTGCCTTCGTCGTAGGCTTTATAAGCCTCGCGCGTCGCCATCAGTTTGGCCACTTTTTGCGCATAAACATCTTTGCCCATCTCGCCGCCAGCGCCTAATTCTGCCAGCGTTTTCCTGTTATCATCCACACGCTCTTGTGACGGCGGGTGGCTGGCAAACAGGCCGGAAATAAAATCTTGCCGTTTGCCTTCGCTCAGGCGTACAAACGTTTCTTGCAAGGTGACCGCTGCAGCCGGGTCATACCCAGCCAGTTTCATATACTTCATGCCATAGTGGTCAGACTCAGACTCAGCATCCCGGCCATATTTGCTGGTGATTAACTGCCCGCCCAGCTGCGCGCCACCGACCACCAGGTTGGCATAGTTAGAATCACGCGTCGCCAGCCCCACGGCCAGCATGGCGCCTTGCATAAACATGCCACGCTCCATACCCTTGGCACCGTGACGCGCCGCCGCATGCACAATTTCATGGCCTAGCACGGCAGCTAACTCAGCCTCACTATGCAACTCGTAAAGCAAGCCACGGTTAAAAGCGATTTTGCCGCCCGGCATCGCCCAGGCATTAGGCACCGAGTCATTCAGCACCACAAACTCATACGGTAAATCCGGGCGGTCAGACACCGCCGCCAGCTTTTGTCCGACTTGTTGCACATAGCGCGTCAGCTCTGCATCCAAGGTGTAATCACCGCCTTGCGACTGGCGCGCCGGGCTATAGTTTTGCTGGCCCAGTTGGATCTCCTTGTCTTGCGAGACAAACTGGAACTCGCGTTCTTTTGTCACCGGGTTGACGCCGCAGGCCAGCAAGCCTGCGGACAATAACACCGGGCAAAGAATACTTTTTTTTATCATGTTCATGCAGCCATTTCCCCGCGGCTATTCTATTTTTTAGGTGATCACAGTTGGCTGTTGCCTGCCAGTGAGTGGTGGCAGTTGCGAGATCTGGTGGGAAACAGCAATCAACTCTGCCAACGCCTCTTGTGCATCCAACTGCTGCTGCGCGGCATCCTCAGTAAAGGCTTCGAGGTAGACACGAATGGTTGCCCCTTCAGTGCCCGTGCCCGACAAACGAATGACCACACGCGAGCCGCAGGCGAACAAGATACGCAGCCCCTGACCAGTGCTAACCGAACCATCAACAGGATCGGTATAGCTAAAATCATCGACTGTTTTCACGGTATAGCTGCCAAATACTTGCCCTGGCAAGCTGGCAAATTGCGCCTTGATATGGGCTATCACAGCATTGGCCTGCTCGGTGGGCACGCCTTCATAGTCGTGACGCGAATAGACATTGCGGCCATAAGTTTGCCAGTGTTTACGCACCAAAGACTCAACGCTCTCGCCAGTCACCGCCAGCAGATTGAGCCAGCACAACACCGCCCACAAGCCGTCTTTTTCACGTACGTGGTCACTGCCGGTGCCAAAGCTTTCTTCGCCACACAAGCTGACACGGCCAGCGTCCATCAGGTTGCCAAAAAACTTCCAGCCGGTGGGTGTTTCATAGCAATCAATGCCCAGCTTGGCGGCTACACGGTCAACCGCGCCGCTGGTCGGCATCGAGCGCGCCACGCCGGACAACCCTTGGGCGTAGGCTGGAATCAGTTTGGCATTGGCCGCAATCAGCGCGAGGCTATCAGAAGGGGTGACAAAAAAGTGATTGCCCAAAATCATGTTGCGGTCGCCATCGCCATCGGACGCCGCCGAGAAGTCAGGCGCTTGTGTGCCGTAGGCAATCTTCACCAGGTCTTCGGCATAAGTGAGGTTAGGGTCCGGGTGGCCGCCACCAAAGGTTTCTGAAACCTCGCAGTTCATCAGGCTGCTGGCCGGTGCGCCCAGGCGTTCGCCTAGAATCACCTTGGCATAAGGCCCGGTCACGGCATGCATGGCATCAAATTGCAGACTATGGCCTGCGGCCAGCCAGCCTTTAATCGCGGCAAAGTCAAACATGCTTTGCATCAGGTCAGCGTAGTCAGCCACTGAGTCAATCACTTCAACTTCAAACCCATCCAGTGTGGTCACGCCGATGCTGGATAAATCCACCTCGGGCAAATCGGCCAGTTTGTATTGTGTAATCTGTTTGCTATTGGCAAAAATGGCATCGGTGATTTTTTCTGGTGCCGGGCCACCGTTGCTGGTGTTGTATTTGATGCCAAAGTCATCATCGGGCCCGGCCGGGTTATGGCTGGCAGAGAGGATAATGCCGCCAAAGGTCTGGTATTTGCGGATGATGTGAGAGGCGGCCGGTGTCGACAGGATACCATTCTGCCCCACCAGCACTTTGGCAAAACCATTGGCTGCCGCCATTTTAATAATCACCTGAATGGCCTCTTTGTTATAAAAGCGGCCGTCGCCACCCAGCGTCAAGGTAGCCTGCGCTGGAATATCCAGCGTATCAAAAATACTTTGTACAAAGTTTTGCAGGTAATGGGCTTGCTGGAACACGCGTACTTTTTTACGCAAGCCAGAAGTACCGGGTTTTTGATCAGAAAAAGGATGTGTTGCGACAGTTTGAATCGACATGGCCTTGGCTTCTTGAAATGTTAAAGACTCTAAACTTGATTGTATTACAAATCGGTGACAGTTTTATGTGATGGTTGGTCAAACATGCATGGTTTATCGGGCCCGATGGCCAATACCGAAATACAACACCGATAAGCCGACGAGATGACACACCGGCCACCATAAGGCGTTAAATTGCTGCTGCATAAACGCATAAGCGCCTAGCACGCCGCCAGTCACAAAACCGCCAATCAGGATTAAGTAAAGCGTTAGCCGCCTTTTATCGACGGCTTGACCACGCAAGCGCAGGCCGAAAGCGATGCCAATATCCGTAAACAATCCAGACACATGCGTCGTGCGCACCACCGCCCCGCTAAAGGTACTGGTCATCGCATTTTGCAATCCACAGGCGGCAGAAGCCAGCCACTGGCCGCTGAGCCAGCCCTGATTAAGCAATACCACCGCCGCTGTGAGCAAGCCTGCTTCTATCCATAATGCCAGGTGATATTGTCTGCCCAGCTTGAGTGCCTCGTGGCCGATGACCATGCCACTGATGATGGCGCCCAGCACAAAAAAGAGCATCACACAGAGCAAATGCAGCACTTGCAAGACATCCCCTTGCATGATTTCAATCGAGAAAAAAGTAGAAATGCCGGTCAGGTGCGACACGGCCTGATGACGGAACCCCAGCACGCCAACGGCATTCACGAAGCCAGCATTCATGGCCAGTAAATATCCGCCCAACTCTACCCAGCGCGGCAAACGCTGCATCATGTCACACCCTCGTTTTCCGACTTGTTGTGTCACTACATTTTACGCTGCCGACGCACAACGACAACAAAATCACGCCGCTAAAACTACGTAAAATCATGAGCCGCTTTTAAGGATTCGCTTCAGGGTGGTTTTGAAACACGTGCGTATAGTGTGAGTCATACCAGTACATCAAGCACGATGTGCTCACCAACAACCAAAGGAGACACTCATGTGGACTAAACCAGCTGCGACTGAAATGCGTTTTGGCTTTGAAGTGACTATGTACGTCATGAACAAATAATCAACCTTATCTATTTAGATAGATTGAATAAAAAACCGCCGGAATACGGCGGTTTTTTATTGCCTGTCACACTGTGCTTAAGCCAGCTGAGACCACAGCAAGTTAATGCTCACGCCCATCAAAAAGACGGCAAAAATACGCTTCAATACCTTGACCGGCAAACGTTTGGTCAGCGCCACGCCTGCCGGGGCAAATAACACACTGAGCGGGGTGATCAGCATAATGGCAGGCAAATAGAGCAAACCGAACGAATCTGGTGCATGTGCCGTTTGGCGCACGGCATCTTGCAGATAACTCACCGTGCTCGCTAACGCAATTGGGAAACCCAATACAGCTGACGTCCCGATCGCCTGTTTCACCGACACATTGCGCATGGCAAGGTAAGGCACAGTCAATGTACCGCCACCGATAGACACCAGCGCAGAGATCACACCAATCAACAACGACACCAGGCTGATTTCCACCTTACCAGGCACTTTGTGCTGAGTCGGCTTGCGGTCCAAAAACAACTGTATCGCGGCAAAAAAAGTAAATGTGGCAAAAAACAGCGTCAAATAAAAGGCATCGAGGTGAATCGCCACCAAGGTCGCCAATAGCGAACCAATAAACGCCATCGGCACCATGGCCCACACATAGGGCCAGACGATATTCTGGTTTTTATGATGCGCGAGTATGCTGGACAGTGAGGTAAAGACGATGCATGCCATTGAGGTTGCCAGCGCCATATGAAAAGCCGCATCGGCCGAAAACCCTTTAGCCACCAGCATGGCATGCAGCATAGGCACCAGCACAATGCCACCGCCTATGCCCAGCAAGCCAGACAGCACACCGACCACCACGCCTATCAGGCAAAACAACGCATACTGCTCAAAAAATAGTTGTATCCAGTCCATGCGACACCCATCGGTTGAAAGCGCAACAGTATACCTGCTGAATGATGATCTTTTCTTTGCTTTTTCTATTGATGATTTTTGTTACAATAATCAAATGAACGACTCTCAAGAGAAAAAAGCAGGCGGCAAACGGTTGGGCGCAGGGCGCAAACCGGGCTCTGGTTTATATCAGGAAGCCACTACCGTCATGCGCGTGCCTGCCAGCCAAAAAGCGCTGCTAAGCGACTTGCTGGTCAGCTATGCCCAGCAGCGGAAAAACCTGGACAGTCCGGACGCCTTCGAGCTTCCTGAGCAGACAACACGCCCTATCGCATTGCCGCTCTATCAATCAAAAGTACCTGCAGGCTTTCCCTCCCCGGCCGATGATCACATAGAAACACGCCTGGATCCGAGCACCTATTTGATAGACCAGGCAGATTCAACGTTTTTTGTCACCATACAAGGTGAGTCGATGATAGAAGTGGGCTTAATGCCTGGGGATAAAGCGGTGGTAGATAGAGGAAAATCACCAGTGATCGGTGATATTGTGCTGGCGATGATAGATGGCGAATTCACCATCAAAACACTGGCCAAGCAAGCAGATGGCACACCAAAGTTATTACCCGCAAACGCGTCTGGTCGCTATGCGCCACTCCTGATTCAGCCTCCCATGCAGTTTGAAGTATGGGGCGTGGTGATAGGCTCGTTCAGGCGCTTCAGATAAACAAAAACCCGGCGCCCATTGAGCATGGACAACCGGGCTTGCTGAACGCAGATGAATTATTTGTTCATCACGTACATGGTTACTTCAAAGCCGAAACGCATTTCGGTAGCAGCTGGTTTAGTCCACATAATGATCTCCTTTTTTGATTTCCCGAACCGACCCCATGTCTGGCTCGTGTGAAAGTATTATCGGCCCATGCCCCCATAATCCTGCTATTGCGGATCATGAACAGGGTTTAGGGAATTTCATGAAACAGCCCTCATGCAAATGAATATGCCAACATTCAATCCATCAGCCACCAGGGCAATTGCACTGGTCGATGTGAATAATTTTTACGTCAGCTGTGAGCGGGTGTTCAACCCCAAACTGCGCGGGCGCCCAGTGGTGGTGCTGAGTAATAACGACGGCTGCATTATCTCGCGCAGTGCAGAAGCCAAGGCACTGGATATCGCCATGGGTGCGCCGTGGTTCAAAGTGCGCAAGTATGCCGAGCAAGAGGGGGTGATTGCCTACTCATCGAACTATGCTTTATATGCGGACATGAGCAACCGTGTGATGTCGGTGTTGCGGCAATTTAGCCCGTCACAAGAGGTGTACTCGATTGACGAGTCGTTTCTCGACTTCACCGATTTTCCCAGACGCGACCTGAGCGCCTATGCACAACAACTCAGGCAAACAGTGCTGCAAGCCACAGGATTACCAGTCTGCGTCGGGATTGCCCGCAGCAAAACCCTGGCAAAACTGGCGAATCATTGCGCCAAACAACAAGCTACCCTCAATGGCGTTTGTCATTTCAATAACCTCGCGCCAACAGTCTTAGACGACACTTTGCGCAACATCGACGTCAGCCATGTCTGGGGCATAGGCCGCAATTTGAACAAGCACTTGCATGAGGTAGGCATTCATAGCGCCTATGACCTCAAGATGAGCGATGCAGCGACCATGCGCCAGACATTTAACGTGGTGATGGAGAAAACCGTGCGCGAACTCAATGGCACCTCCTGCCTGGCACTGGAACAGGTACGTGGACCACAACAGCAGATATTGAGCACGCGCAGCTTTGGCCGGGCAGTGCGTGACCTGCAAAGCCTGGAAGAGGCCGTCACATTGTATACAACACGCGCAGGCGAAAAGCTGCGCCAGCGCAAGCTATACGCAGGCAGTGTCTACGTCTATATCCGTACCAGCCCGTTTCGCGATGCTCAACAGCAATACGACAACAACTTGCGGCTGCCGCTCCACACTGCGACGAATGACACCTTGCAACTGGTGCAAGCCGCCCTGGCAGCGTTGCGGCAGATTTACCGTCCTGGTTACGACTATATGAAAGCAGGTGTTTCACTCGGTGAGCTGGTCACGGCGGAGGCACAGCAACAAGACTTGTTCCAATCTACCGCCACCCACGAGAAAGCAGGCCGCTTGATGCATGCGTTGGACACCATCAACCAGAAAATGGGCCGTGCCACGCTAAGACTGGCCAGCGAAGGCGTACAACACCACCAACCCTGGCGTATGAAACAGGAACTGAAAAGCCCGGCATATACCACCTGCTGGGATGAGTTATTAGCAGTGGAATAACCCCGGCTTGGCCTTAAACCTTTTTGGGGAGTGACACCGAGCTAAACGTCACGGCACTGATCACCAGCACGGCACCGAGTAACTGCGCATGATTAGGCGGCACATGCTCGAATGCCGCAATCACCATGGTCGTCACTGGCACCAGGTTCATAAAGATCGCCGCTTTTGATGGCCCCAGGTTGGAGATGCTTGCGTTCCAAAACAGATAAGCCAGCACCCCGCCGCCTAGCGACATCATCAATAAGGCTGACCCGGCATGGATGGTCGGCATCACAACATGATCACCATGCCAGCATGCAGCGATGCTTAACGCGATTGCACCAACAGTCATAATGCCCGCCGTATTGGCGATACCACTCACATTTTTCGGCATCATTTTTTTGACCAGCACGTTATATAGCGCCCAATTCAGTGACGCAATCAGGATGTAGATATCGCCCATTGCAATGGTGAGTTGCGCGCCCGCGCCCAACACGACGATAGACACACCGGCAATGCCAACCGGGAAGGCCACCAGCTGTTGTGTGCTTGGCCTGTCGCGCAGGATCACATAGCCCAGCACGGCCGTCAGCAAGGGATTCAAGGCCATAATTAACGCACCATTAATAGCAGAAGAGGTTTCCATGCCCAGAAAGAAAAACAGGTTAAAGCCAAACACGCCGACCACCCCCAACGTCAGATACGCTTTCCAATGCTGGAGGGGCATGGTCTCTTTTCTCACTTGCGCAATCAAGACCATCACGGCGGCGGCCAGCACGTAACGACTCGCCCCAGCCACATAAGGGCCCATTTCGGCAATGACCGGGCGTGCCAGGTTAAAATTGGCGCCCCAAAAAATGGCCGCCATGGTGGCCATCACATAGGTTTTAAAGTAATTCATCTGCCTTCTCTATGACTGCTTAATCTATCAAGTGACTCAACCACCCGTTATAGCCTGTCGCCGCTTCAGCCGTCAATCCCTTCGACAATAAACACCCGGTATTGCGCACCACGGTGCCGATGTTGCATCGCCTGCTGATATTGCGGACTGTGGTACCAGGCTTCGGCTTCTTCAACGCTAGCAAATTGGTGAATGAGGCATCCTTCAAAGGCCGGGCCTTCGAGGATAGTGAGTGCACCATATTTTACCAGGGGTGTCACGGCACGCCCCTCCCGGGCGAGAGGGGCCAGACTGGCATAAGTCGCCATTTCCGCTTGATCCGTGGTCCGCTCACGCATCATGACCACATAGGCACTCATGATTAGCGCGCCCCTTGCAGACGCTGTACAAGTGCCTGTGCGGCTAATGCAGACGACGCTGGATTTTGCCCGGTAATCAACAAGCCATCCTCGACCACATAAGGTTGCCAGTCAGCACCTTTTGAGTATTGTCCCCCATGCTGAATCAGCATATCCTCAACCAGAAAAGGCACGACATTGGTCAAGCCAACCGCCTCTTCTTCAGAGTTAGTAAAGCCTGTGACTTTTTTACCAGCCACCAGCGGGCGGCCATCCGGCTGTTTGGTGTGGCGCAACACGCCGGGCGCATGACACACCAGCGCAACAGGTTTACCCGCATTCAGTGTCGACTCAATCAAGCTAATGGAGTCGCTATCCTCTGCCAGGTCCCACAATGGCCCGTGCCCACCTGGATAAAAGACTGCATCAAACTGCTTATGTGACACCGCGCTTAAGGGCACGGTATGCACCAGCGCTTTACCGGCTTCTGCATCGGTTTCAAACCGTTTTGTGTCTGCCGTTTGAAAAGCAGGGTCATTACTTTTTGGATCCAATGGCGGTTGCCCGCCTTTGGGCGACGCCAGCGTTAACTGTGCACCGGCGGCTTTAAACGCGTAATAAGGTGCCGCCAGTTCTTCCAGCCAAAAACCGGTCTTGTGGCCAGTGTTGCCCAGGGTGTCATGCGAGGTCAGTACCATCAGAATATGCATTTCAACGCTCCTTCAGAATTAAGTGATTTGGTGTAGCCATCATGAACGTTTTGATTCCATTTTTGAAATTTATTATGTATATTTTAGTTATTCACATAATGAATAGTTAAATGCGCTACGACCTGAATCTGTTAAGAGTATTTATTGCGCTGATGGAAGAGCGCAGCGTGACCCGCGCGGCTGACCGGCTGGGCATCACACAGCCCGCACTGTCGAATGCATTGAACCGCTTGCGAGATATCCTGCAAGACCCATTATTCATTCGTGAACGTTATGGCATGCAGCCGACACAAAAAGCGGAAGAAGTGGCCCCCGTCATTATGGAGGCAATCGGCCAGCTGGATAGTATTGTGCTGGAACAGCAGACCTTCGACCCGGCGAATGCCAACCTGCTGTTCACCATTGCGCCCAATAGTTATGTCGAATATGTGCTGATTCCGGCAGTGGTTGCTAGGTTGCGTACCTTAGCGCCGGGGATCAAGCTGCGCATCATCCCTTATGGCAATGATTTGGCCGAAACTGGCGTCATTTCCGGTAGTACGGCACTGGTCATGGGGCGTTTTGTCGACCCGCCAGATAACCTGATTGTGCAGCACCTGATGGATGATCGCCTGGCTTGTGTGGTGCGCGCCGATCATCCGACCATCGGTGATGAGATCAGCAAGGCGCAATATGAACAACTGAAACATGTGAATGTATTGCCGCCAGGGCGTATGCGCGCAGGCCTGTTTCAGGCGCTGGACCGACAGGGCTTAAAACGTGAAGTGGCGGTCTCGGTCACACACTTCCTCTCGGTGCCAGAAGTGATCTCTGTCACCGATTATTGCACTACCCTGCCGATTCAGATTTGCCGCCGCCTGGCCCATGATACGCGCCTGAAAATTTTGCCTACGCCAGTCGACCTGGGCACGTTTCCCGTGGATATGGCCTGGCATGTAAGATACCGGCATGACCCGGCACACCGCTGGTTACGGTCATTGATTGAAGAAGTGGCGCGTACGCTCTAAGCACGTCTAGGCAGCATCAATCAGGCCATGCTTCATGGCCAGCCGCACCATTTCCACCGGACTGTTGACCGAGAGTTTCTGCTTGATCAGGGTGTAATAGTTAGCCACGGTCTTCTGACTGATTTTAAGCATATCCGCCACCTCTTCCACGCGCTTGCCTTCGGCCAGCAGCCTAAACACCTCGAACTCACGCGAAGTGAGTTGCTGCAGTGGATTACTGTCGCCGATCAGTGTTTGCAAAGCGACTTTCTGCGCCACATCCTGGCTCAAAAAGGTGCGTCCTTTAGCCACATCCAACACGGCCTGCACTAAATCCTCTGCTACACCGGTTTTAGTCACATAGCCCTTCACACCTGTTTTAAGTGCCTGCGCGGCAAACGACACCGCCTCGTGCATGGAGAAAATCACGATTCTGGCTTGCGGATAGCGTTGCAAGATACGTTTGGCGGCTTCCAGGCCGCCCATACCCGGCATGGAAATATCCATCAGCATGACATCGGGCAGAATCTCGCCGTACACCTGGTATGCCGACTCCCCGGTATCTGCCTCGGCCACGATTTCAATCGATTTATGGCTTTCGAGCAAACGACGCAACCCTGAACGCACCACGCTGTGGTCATCCACCAACACTACTTTAACTGTCATGTCACTGCTTCCTGAAAACCTTCTGTTGTGTGAAAATGCACTTCGATACGCGTGCCATGCCCCGGCGCACTCGTAATGTTCATACTACCCATCAAGCCCTCTACCCGCTCCTGCATCCCCGCCAGACCATAGCCGCGACTTTGCACACTGGTATCAAACCCGCGTCCGTCATCCTCTACCAGCAGATACAGGCCCTGGTCACTTTCCGTCACCTCTATCGTCACACGCGTCGCAGCTGCATGCTTGCTGATATTGGTCAGGCATTCCTGCAAAATGCGGTATACCGTCACCGACACCGACTCATCATGTTGGCTCAGGTGGTTGGAAATCGCATTCACCACCATGATGCCGCGGTTACGGTCATGCCAGTGATGAATCAGCTCGGCCAGTGCCAGGCTCAGCCCTAACTCATCCAGCACCCGCGGGCGCAAGCGCGCCAGGATATCCTGTATGGTGACCATCATTTGCCGCGTAATCTGTGCAATCGCCTGCGCACTTTCGCGCGCCACACTGAGCTTTTTGGCCGCTACCAGCGCACTGGCATCCACATGCACAGCCGTCAGGTATTGCCCGATTTCATCATGCAGGTCTCGCGCCAGCTTTTTACGTTCTTCTTCCTGCAGGTGAATAATCTGCTGCGTTAAACGGTGGTTGTTACGTATGCTTTGCTCCAGCGTACTGGCCATGCTGTTGAATTTATCGCTGATTTCACTCAACTCAACCTGCTCAAACCCGGGCAAGCGGCTTTGATATTCCCCGCGTTCAATCTGGTTCAGGCCATGAATAATCTGTTTCACCGGTTTAAACGTCGCGCGTACCGTCCAATAAACAAACAGCAACACGCTCAAGCCGAACAGGCCGACAATCGCCAGCAAACCAGAGGTGTCATCCCAAATCTCGCGCAACTCAAAACTCGGGTCAGGCGTAATCACCAGCTCGCCGATAAAGCGCCCGTTCAGAATGATATTCTTGCGCTTGGGCTCATTGAGCACGCTGGAAATATCCAGCAATCGTACAAACCACGCGGGTGGCTCTTCACCGGTATGTACTAACCGTGTCGAGCGGTTGGACTCACGCAGTCGGCCGGTCATATCAAAGAAATCCACCTTCAAATGGCGGATATTGGTCAGTTCATCCAGGCGAAATAAATTGGTTTGACCATTTTCACTGTTATTCAGCCAGCCAAAATCGGTCATGTAATGCGCGATTTCCGCATCCAGCAAATGCATCACTAGGTTGGTGCTTGAATCCACCTCTGCCAATACGTCTTCGCGTGCATTTTTCACCACCGATACGGCCCAAGTCAGTAGCAAGCCGAGCAATAACAAGGTAATGATCAGGTTAAGTTTAAACTGAAGGCTGAGTGATTTCATCATGCTGTGTGGATTTTAAAGTCGATCGCCCAAAAACTTTCGGGAATTTTTCCCGATTCATCTCCCTGACATGCAGGGACACCACACATTATAGAAGCACACTGTTGAAACGCCACCAGACGATAGTAGACGCTTCCTGATTAACGAATCACCACACCCCAGGGCAAGGTGCCGACCGGGATATCCTTTAAGCGAAGGTTGGTTTGCGTATCGATCACTGATACCGTGCCATCTTTTTCATTGGGCACATAGGCGAAAGGTTGTCAGAAAACAGATAAAGAGGTGCTGACCAACGCGACCGTGAATAGAAGCTGTTGCAGGATGTGTTGCATAGAGTGTCCCTTAAAAAAATCGACCAGTTGCTGCAACAACTGGTCTGAACATGGAGATATACTTTATGCAAATCAATTAAATTAAGTCATTTAAATTGATAACTGCATATTAAGCATGCTGTGGCTGTGCCAATAGCGGCAGCCTTCCCGATTTCACCGGGATTCATTCCCGACAAACTGACCAAATGCCCGAGGTTGCGCGCCGACCGCAATACGAGTACGCTCTTTATGAACACGGATATCAATCACGCTCACATCATTGCTATCACGATTAGCCACATACGAGATAGTGTCATCGCGTCCCAACTGTAGCCCGCCGGGCGCATGGCCGACATGTATCTGCGCCATGACCCGCCCGCTCTCAGCCGCGACCACCAGCACGTGATCGTGATACCAGTCAGCCACATACAAGCGATCACCGCGCTGGTTCACCGTGAGGCCAACAGGCGCAATAGGCAGCATGATCGTGCGTATCACTGCCTGCTGCTGCATATCAATCACCGATACCGTGTGTTCGCCCTGATTGGTGAGGTAGGCAAAGTCCGCCGCCTGCGCCCAGAGACAGGCACTGACGCCCAATAAGCCATACAGCATCTTCATCATGTGCAAGACTGGCTGACGCATTCTTCTGTTGCCCACACTATAAGACGGACGCGAGTCTGCGGACCGCGCGCGGGCAGAGATTTTTCACCGATACTTCGGGTATTGATACACGCAACCATGTGATTGCAGGGGTTCAGGCAGAAGCGGATGTTTGTGTGAAGTGCGCGTCAATCGCCGTCATGTCCAACGCTTGCCACATCGCAAGGTGGTGTTGCAGCTCGTGGGGGTGCATGGCGCCAGTGACCATATCAATGACAACGCGCTGACGAATGACCATCAAGGCCGGGACCTGCGCCACCTGGAAATTGCTTGCCAGGTCAGTCGCCACATCGATATCCGCTACGGCAAACAAGGCTTGCGGTGCCTGTGCCGCCACCTCGGCAAAGTTCGGGTAAAAGGTCTGGCAAGGCGCGCACCACTTGGCCGTGAACAGCACGACGATAAAGTCATGGCTGGCCACGGTTTGATTAAACTGCTGCTGACTGTCTATGGTCACCGGCAGATGAGGGGCAGATGGGGTACTCATGGTCATTCCTTGGATAATGGCGCGCCTGCCACTGGCAGGCGTTTAATACTATAAATAGTCCAATGTTGCGGCCCGGCAATGCTGTGTGAACAACCCAGCTCTTTTTCCGGTGCGTCCGGGGTAAGGATATGCCTGGTGTGGTCAGCCGTTTGCACCTGCATAAACCAGCGGTCCACCCACACCTCTACCGCACCCGCAGCAGCATCTGTCAACTGTAATGACACCATATTGCCGCCATGCGCCAGGCACAGGGAATCATCAGTCTCAATAAGCCTGGACAGCGCATCGTCTACGGTTTCCGCCTGAATGCACGGACTCAGCGCCAACAGCAGGGCAAAAAATAAACGGCGACTCACACGCATACACATCCACTAAACATGCATGTGCTTAGGCACACACAGATAAGCCCAGGCTTTTAAACACCGGGCGCATGGCCAGGCACACTTTTTTGCGCCAGCCACTTTGATTGGCAGCCGCATTCTGGCGACCGTCTTTCAACCCTTGCAGACCCTCTTTCACAAAAGCATCTACCGCAGTCTTGGCTGACTCATCATCCTGCCCGGCAGGTGGCTCATTACCGGTAAATGCGCGGTAATAACGTGCAGTCCAGACAACCTTGCTCTTCGCTCCCTCAGCCACGACCTTGATCTTGCCATTGAGTGAGCTGACCGGCAGCGCCTCCAGGTCTATGTCACCGGACAAGCGATAGGCCACCGTCATATCTGCCGCTGAGACTTCGTCTATCTCCTGCAGCAATTGCTTGCCATTTTTAAGCGTGATTTTCTGTTGCTTGTCATTGACGGCTTCACAGGCCGTCACTTGCGGATGCCATTGCGCTAGGCCACAAGGGGCACTGACACGCTTCCAAACGACCTCGGCAGCAGCGTTGATCTGGGTGGATTCATCGGTTTTTTGCGGTGTAGGGCCATGTGCCCACACCTGCGCGCTCAACAATAATCCAGCCAGTAATAAAGACCACTTCATGTTTACTCCTTCTCGATAAAATCTATACGGTTCACTTGCCTGGGCGGGTTATACCACCTATACGCCGCTTCACACTGCGTGCCCACGCCACCAGGCCAGGACCAGCGGCGAATGTCAGCCACAGGTAACCCAGCCAGGCCGCACACGCTGCCCAGCCCAACCAGGGCCTGAGATCGGTATCGGCCCAACGCCAGGCAGTCATGCCCAGGCCTGTCGCCCAGTGGCTGCTATCCGCAGTCGCGTCCAGGCGCACATAATGCAAGCCGGTGATCGTTGCCAGGCGTTGCAGATTCTGCGCATCCAGGGCCGACAAATGTGCGTTTTCCAGCAAGTTATTGCCCGGCCCATGCCCGGCGTTACGGTCATGCTGCCCCTGCTCCATCGCCAGCACAGACAAGGTTTCCGCCATGCCAAAATTGCCAAAGCGCTGTACCTCTTCCTGCTCCCAATAGCCGGCCACCGCATTCTTTTCATCCAGCTTGGGAATCTTGCTCGGTGTGCGTTGGCCCATACCTACCAGATAGCCTTGCACATCGCCTGGCTTGCCCGCATAACTAGGCATATATTTAGGATTGGCGGGCGGTGCCTGCTGGCCGTCGGTAAAAAACATCACGCGCATCTGCTTGCCCAGTTGCGGCGCTTGCTCCAGCGCGTGATACACGCCATGCGAGATAAAAGAATCGGCTGCCCAGGCCATGCGCCAGTCCATGCTGGCTACGGTTTGGTCCAACGCAGCGAAATGGCTGCATACTTCCACCGGCTCCACCACATTCACCACATTACGCTCGGTAAACATGCCCAAGGCCACTTGTGAGCCGCAAGGCAGCGCCGACAAGGTCTTGCGTATGCTTTGCTTGGCCATCTGCAAACGGCTCATGCTTTTGCCCGCGACCTGATAGTCAGGCACATTCATACTCTGTGTGATATCCACGACGAAATACCAGTCATAGACACGGTTGGGCAAATACCAGTGCGGTTTGAACAACACCAGGGTTAACAGCAGCAATATCCCTATCAGGCAACTCTTGCGCCAGGTTGCCTGGGCATTACCCGCGACTGACCAGACGGCTTCTGACCAACCTGAAGGCAGGCGTTTGCCCCAGGACTTCACAACACCACGCCACATCAAGGCATGCCTCTAGGATTACCCGGCATCGCAGGCCAGCCGCTAGGCTCTTCTTCTGCCTTGATTTGCTCATCCTCATATTGCTGCGGCCCAGACATGCCATGCGTTGTCGGTGCCAGGCGCAACGCCAGATGGTAGTTATATTTCACTTCAGACCAGCCAGGCTCAATGCGCAAGGCTTTCTGGTAACTTTCTTTGGCCAGCGCCACCAGCGGCCCGGCTTCATCCCAGGCGGGCAAGCCTCGCTGCTCCAGCAAGCGGGTCGCCGTACGCATATAAATATTGCCAGAGTTGAAATAGGCCTGTTTGCGCAAAGGATCATCCGCACTCACCTTGCTCACCAAGGCTGCATATTGTGCTAACGCCTGCTCCGGCTTTAACTGGTTGTCATAAAACACGGCATTGGCAAACAAGGCCTGCGGCGTCTGGTCGGCCCCCAGCAAAGGCTGCCCAATCAGCACATGCGGTTCCAGGCTATTGCGATATACCGCCGCCTGATAGATTTCAATCAACTGTCTGCCCAGCATGACCACCGCAATCAACACCATCACGCTTGCCCACAGCACGCCGCGCCGCAGCATGCTGACTCGTTTTTCATTCATGACTGCCACCGTTTTAACTCCAATCCAAACATTACAGCCAGCAATACCGCCGCCAGCCAGGCCAGGCCATAGGCGTATTGACTCAAGTCTTGCCGAGAGACAGGTTCCAGGTAACGGGTAGGTTTATTCTTCAACCTGGCAATATCACGCAC
The DNA here is from genome assembly GCF_015354345.1 of Methylophilus sp. 14. GTDB lineage: Bacteria > Pseudomonadota > Gammaproteobacteria > Burkholderiales > Methylophilaceae > Methylophilus. The sequence goes on from NZ_JADKYS010000007.1 coordinate 63,955, forward strand.
AGCCGCCATCACCGCCTCCGGGTTTTCTGCCTCATAGACGCGATAAGGCACATTCAATGTTTGAAAATATTCATGCAGGGCATATTCAGGATAAGCGTCTATGTTTTCACCTTCAGCCAGACTTTGCTTGAGACTGACACCACTCTCAGAGCGCAGGTAAATCCAGTACAGCGAGGCCTGTTGCCGCATAAACATGGCCCGCAGCATGTCCTGGGTTTTGCCATCCAGATGCGCACCACCATCGGATACCAGCACCATGGCCCGCGCCCCGGTCACCGGCTGGTCAGCAAAATAATCCAGCGCCATGCCCAAGCCCCTGGCAACGGCCGTAAAGCCCATGCCACCCGCCTCGGTCGCATCCAGCGCCGCCTGCACAAAGACACGGTCATTGCCCAAAGGGGCGGCCAGAATCGGCGAAGTGCTAAAGGTGACCATACCCATCAGGTCATCGTGCCCCTGGGCAACCAATGTTTTCAGCACCTTGCGAGCGACCTCCATTTTGGGCACCCTGGCCTGTGCATCACCTTTTTTCACAAAAGGCTCATTCATGCTGGCACTGCGGTCCAGCACAATCATGACATGCGCGCCGCGCCCAACCTTTTCGACAAACTGAGACTTCAGGTAAGGGCCGCTCAGTGCCAGGCTCAATGCCATAATCAACAGGCTGAGTGTCGCTTTCCATGACCGTTCCAGCCAGACGGACAGCGGGTCCACAGGCAACCCTTGCAAAGCCGGATGCGGAAAATGGATTTGCCCCTGCCAACGCCAGGGCAACAGCGCCAGTGGCAGCAATAGCAGCGGCCAGCCATGCGCCAGCCCCCAGTGCTCGCCGTAGCCTGTGGCCAGCCACCCCTGCTGGGCAATGTCATGCCACATACTCAGGAAACCTCCACCAGACTTAACTGTTTGGCCAGCCGCTTTAAATCAGCCAGCGATAACAATGTGGGCCGACCGGCAAAAAAGGCCTGTTGCAGATCCTGGTAGAACGTTTGCAATGCTTGCGCATGTGCTGCCAACGCTTGCTGCGACGCCAGCCAACCTGCGAGATTTTCCGTGGTGACAGCATAGCCAGCCCGTTGATCAACAGCACGGCTGATCAACCGCATGGCCTGCAGTGCAGCCTCATGATGCCCTTCTTTGAGGGCACGGATAGAGCGCCAGGCCTGCCTGAACGGCATCTGTTTTTCCCTGGGTAACTGTATCCATCCGGCATACCACAACCAGTAAAGCACACCGGTTGCCAGCAGGCATAACCAGCCTGCCAGTGCCCATAACTGGCCCGCGAGTGGCCAGGATGGCAAAGGCACATCCGGATACAGCTGCACATGTGCAGCATCGATACGCGCAGGCAACAAACTGGAAACAATCACTTTATCCGCAGGCACATCCACCGTCAGCCGCTGTTGCTCACGTGTGAATTCCAGGTGTAAGTTTTTAAGCGGCATGGTTTTGACGGTGTCGCCTGCCACAAAAATCTGCCAGTCTATGTCGAGATCAATCTGGCGCCCGTTGGCAGTATCCGTGTGCGTCCAATGCACCTCTCTTAACTCAATGGCCTCGTTTTGTGCCGGGGCAGGCAGGCTGGATGCGTCCAGCGTGAAGCCCGCTGGCACCTGCAAAGTAATATGCTGCCGGGCAATACTGCCCAGGGTGTAATCTGTTTCTCGCGTCACGCTGTGCGCAGTCACCTGCAAAGTACGGTGATCGGCAGCGACACTGGTGCCAGCCATCCCCAACAGGTTAACCAGCACCAGCATACAGAATGTGCTTTTAACGGTATTCGAAACGGCACTCATGCCATGCTCTCCATCAAATGACGGCTGACTTCTTCCGCACGCCAGTCCGGCTTCAGCCATAAGGGCGGACGGGTACCCGCTGTTAAAAACCGGGCATTCAGCGCCTGCATGTGTTGCCGGTCGTGGTCCATGATGCGTTGGTGCAAGCCTTGCCTGAGCATCCAGCTACGCACCTCTCCGCTTTCCATATCCCGTAAACGTGCCCAGCCAAATGCAGGCAGGCCTTCCGTCGCAGTGCGATCACGCAATACCACCGGCATCACATCGTGCGGCTGCCCGGCTTGCAACACTTGCTGCATCAACGCCTCCGGCCAGTAAAAATCAGACAGCAGGAAGACCAGCGCGCGCTGGGCACCGATGGCCGCCATTGCTGCAGGCATGGCAGAGGCGCCATGATTTTGCGGCGCAGCCTGTTGCCAATACTGCGTCATGCGCTGCGCCACCGCCTGTGCCGTTCCTGGTTGAAAGCTAGGCGGAACTTGCCAGGTATGCGGCAAAGCATCATGTGCAGCAGCCATGCCAAACGCATCTCCCTGCCGGGTGACTGACCAGGCCAGTGACGACACAAACTCCGTCACTTGCTGGCGCAGATTGGCCTCGCCCTGAAAAAACATGGAACTGGAGACATCGACAATGGCATAGACGCGGATGGCTGCGCGTTCAAGATAGGTGCGGACCAGCCATTGCCGGGGCACGGTGCGTACACTGGCACGAATATCGATACGTTTGGGATCCGGGCAGGCCAGCAAGGAAGCAAATCCGGCAAAGTCACTGCCACTGCCATGATGCGCGGTTAAGGTTGCACCGGCGTGGTAAGCCCGGGAGCGCCAGTTAACATGGTAAAAGAACTGGCGGGGCTCAAAGGCCGCATGCACGTGTGGCGAAGCGGGAATCATGCCCGGAGCGTCTGACGGAATAGCCATAGGGAAACTGCTTGCCAGACGCGTTATGGCGCAGACACTTTATCCAGCACGGCTTGCAGCAGCAAAGGCGCCAAGCGCGCGTGCTGCAAGGCATAGGCGCCATTGAAAAACACCCGATGCGCGACCACAAACGGCCACACCGCACGGATATCATCCGGCGTTAAATAATCGCGGCCTTCCAGCCAGGCGCGTGTGCGCGCACTGCGCATCAGCATGGCCATGCCGCGCGGGCTGGCGCCACCGGCCAACAGGCGGGACATATCCACATCCGGCAACTGTATGCCTGCCGCCAATGGATCTTTCAGCACACGCCACAGCCCCACGGCATACTCCTGCAAGGCCATTTCTGCACGTACCCCCGCCTGTACGGCTTCAGCCACCTGATTTAGTTGCGCGTAGGGTGTTAATCCAGCGGGCAATTGCCCGACCAGGGCATCGACATCATAAAAGCGGGTATCGAACATCAACGCCCGTTGCAGGTCAGGCGCGTCTGGCGCCTGCACTGAGATCTCCATCAGGAAACGGTCGCGGGCCGCCGCCGGAATCTCAAAGGTTTCTTCACGTTCCAAGCGGTTTCTGTCCGCAAACACGGTCAGGTGCGGAAAGTGGTATTCACGGTTAAAGGCATTCACCGACCGCTCAGCCATCAGCCGCAAAAACAAGGCATGCGCCTGCGGACGGGCACGGTTGATTTCATTAAAGAAAAAGACCGACAAAGCCTCTTCGTGTTGCAGCAATGGCCCGGGTTTGACTGCCGCCTGCCCTTGCTCATTGATATAGGCATGGTAAAGAAAATCACTGGGCATGAGGTCGATGGCGCCCTCTATACGCTGATAACCGCCGCCCAGCAAATGGGCTGCGGCACGCAACATCGTGGTTTTACCGACCCCGACATCGCCTTCCAGCAAGACATGTCCGCGCGAAAAAATGGCAATGGTTAACGCACGCACTTGTTCGGGCATGCCAACCACCACGGTATTCAGGGCTTGTTCAAAAGCAAGCGCACGTTCACGCCATACTGGCAATTCAATTTTATTTTCCATAACACCATATCCATGATTCAGGATGAAACAGGCCATTGCCGACTGCGTGCAATCGACACCGGGTTGTCACATTCAAGAGATGTGAAAACTGACACCGGAAACGATGTCAGTTTCCTTAGGGGGGAATTTTGATTACTTCACGTCAAACACGAAATTGCCGCTAGACTTGGCGTTCGCAATACGTTTTGCATTGCGCGCATCCATGGCTTTGATAGCTTCTTCTTGCTTGTTGAGTTCTACCGGATCATGTTTTGGGTCGTATTTGGAACCCGCAATTTTTTCCGGATAGCCGGGTTTGTTTTCCCAGCAGTTACCTGGCTCTTTACAGTTTTGACCGTCGTAAGCCAGAGCCTGATTTGACACTGCAAACACACTGGCTACGGCCAGTAATGTCAATACGTGTTTCATCACTTTCTCCTTCATCACAAATTAGCTGGTGTATTGTTTTCAATTAACGGATGGCCCACCAGCCTAACCATCTGGTAATGCTTTAACCGTGAGGCGTTGCCGCGCCACCGTTTTTAAGGTTTTCTTCGGCCTGATGACGGATCCAGGCGATGATATGGATAATTTCATCCACTTGCAGGCGCCCTTGTTGCGGGCCCATCATTCCAGCCGCACCGCCATAAATCGTTTCAAAAATGCCTTTGTCGGTTTCGTTCTTGGGATAGGTCCAGTATTCATCCGCCAATGCCGGACCTAACTTGCCCTCAGCCAAATGACCGTGGCAGCCTGAACAAGCGGTTGAGAACAGCGTGTAGCCTTTTTTAATGGCTTCCGGGTCATTGCGATAAGGGTTTTCACCCGTGGCCAGGAAATGCTTGGCCTCAGGCGTAAACGTTTCGCCCTCCATCGGTGCCAACTCCAGCACATCGCCAGAAAGCGTGCCACGGAACTCCAGGGCCGGGCCGTCTTTCAATGCCATGTGTACTGGGGCAGCGGCCTCTGTGCTGCTGACTGCCTCATCCTTGGCGCAAGCGACCGTCAGGAAAGTGGCCAGCACCAGCCCGGAGACACCAAACGCCATGGCAAGTTGTTGTTTCATGCGGCGCGGTTGCGCGTGTTGAGATTCTTTCACTTCAAACTCCAAAAACTAGATTAATTAAGATTGCAAACTATTGCAGGCTCAGCAAAGGCACGCCTTCGTCCTTGAGGATGGCGGTAATTTCAGCGCCATGGGCATCAATGACACCATTCAGGGCATCGACCAATTCCGGGTGTTGCTTGCTGACACCCATCACCACGTTGTAGTGCATGGGGATTTTTTCGCCATTGGTTTTTTTGGCGTTATCTTCAACCATCACCATATTGAGCGGCACAGCCGAGGCACGCACATAACGCGCAGCCTCAGGGGCCCACAACATGGCCATATGCAGGTGCATGTTTTCAACGTCATTCACCAGGCGGGAAGGCTCGACATGGATATAGCGGTTACGCGTCGACTGGAAGTTCTGGATCTCGGTAAAGTAATCAAACATGTCATCAAAGCGGTTAATTTGCAGCAACATGTTTTTACCGGGGCTGTCCGGCATGACACCAATACGGAAATTCTTTTCTTTCAGATAAGGGTGATCCCATGAGGTGACGTCGATCTCGCGGTCCTTGCGGGTAATAAACACATAAGCTGAACGGTAATAAGGTTTGGTCGCCAGTACACGTGGATCATTGGGGTCAGTGCCGATCAAGACAGCACACTTGCCCTCTTCCATGTCCTTTTGCAGCGTCAGCGGATTGGACCACCAGAAATAATTCACAGGCATGTTGAGCGCTTTGCCCACCACAGCCGCAATTTTGTTTTCAAAGCCTTCTTTCTTGTCATTAGAAAAAGGCAGCTCGGATTTACCGGCACAGATATTCAGGGTATTGGCCGCCATGGCAGGCCATGCAAACAGGTTCAACAGCATGGTCAGGCCAGCAGCCAACCATAATTGACGATATTTTTTTACTTCACGAAACATCTGCTCTCTTCTCCATTTAGAGAGAACAGGATGACCAACCATCCTTGCGGCTGACGGTCATCCTGGTCATTACATCAACAGGTTCACTGTATTGATTACAGGCTGAACACCATCAGGCCACCGCCCATTTGTGTGTGGTTTTGCAGTTCTTTGAACGCACCAACCGCACCCAAACCAGCACTTGGGTCTGTCAGGTCAAATACCAGACCGACACCAGGCCAGCCGCCAACACCGTACATGCTGCCGACGTATTGCTTACCTTTAAAGGAGTAAGTCATTGGAGATCCGATACCACCAGATGGCATCTTGAAGTTCCACAACTCTTTACCGTCTTTGTTATCCAAGGCTTTCAGGTAACCATCCAGCGTTGCATACCAAACCAGGCCGCCTTTGGTGTACAAAGTACCGCCCCAAGCTGCAAACTTCTCCCACTTGGTCCATTTAGCCTTACCAGTGGTCAGGTCAAATGCACGGATTTGGCCCATTTCTTTCTTGGTTGGGCCGTTAGGGCCAGGGTACATCGCCAATGTCGCGCCAACGAAGAACTGACCGGCACGGTATGGCAGCATGAACGGCTCCCAATCCATACAAATGTGGTTCAGGCCAGCGTACAGCGTACGGCTTTCAGGATCGTAAGAATCTACGCCCTGGTTGTGGAAGCCCATCGCTGATGGACAAATGTTGGTGCCTTTATGGTCCATACGTGTCGCGAATTCAGGATCACGTACTGGTGTACCTGTTTTCAGGTCCACTTTCTTGAACACGTTCACAGCCGGGTCGACTTTTTCAGCCACGATCAGGTTGCCGTTTTCGCGGTTCAATGTGTACAAGATACCGTTACGGTCAATGTGGCTCAGCAATGGAGTCATTTTGCCGTTCACTGGCTGGTCGGTCAGCACCATCTGGTTCACACCAGCAAAGTCCCACTCGTCATGTGGCGTCTTTTGGTAGCCCCATTTCGCCATACCGGTGTCCAGATCACGACCCCAAATGGTCATGGTCCACTTGTTGTCGCCAGGACGCATGGTTTCGTTCCATGGTGCCGGGTTACCTGAACCGTAGTAGAACAGGTTCAATTTAGGGTCATAAGCGTACCAACCCCAGTTTGTACCGCCACCAATTTTCCAGGCATCGCCTTCCCAGGTTTTCAGGCCCAGGCCGAATTGACCGTAGTGTGGATTGTCTTTGTTGAAGTCTTTGGACAAACGAATAGACTCGTCAGAACCAGTTGCAAATGCACGCCATTTCAGCTCACCTGTTTTCAGGTCATAAGCGTTCACCGCACCGCGCACACCCAGCTCAGCACCAGAGCAACCCATCAACACAGTGTCTTTCGCCACAAATGGGGCTTGTGTCAGTGTTTGACCCACTTTTGGATCACATACTTCAACTTCCCAGTTGATTTTGCCGGTTTTGGCATCCAACGCCAGCAAGTGACCGTTGGCTTGTTTTTTCACAATTTGACCAGCACCGTAAGCCAGACCACGGTCAACCACGTCACAGCACATCACTGCTTTGGTTGAAGCATCTTGCTTAGGCTTGTGTTGCCAGACAATTTTGCCTGGATCGTTCAGGTTCAAGGCATATGTATTGTTTGGGAAAGCAGAGTGGATGTACATCATGTCGCCAATGACCAATGGCGCACCTTCGTGACCATTGAGTACACCGGTCGAGAATGACCACGCAGCCTTGACGTTTTTAACGTTAGACTTGTTAATTTGCGCCAATGGGCTGTTATGCTGGCTGTAGTAGCCACCGGTGGCAATCGGCCAGGCACCTGCGGTGTTCACTGCCTTGTCGAGATCTGCATCTGCCAGTGCCAGGCCAGAGATACTTGCGAACAAGCCTCCGACCAACGCGCCGACGACGGCACGAGATGTGTTGTTTTTCATACGTTCTCCTAATCACTTAAGAATGAGTTTTGCGTGTTGTCACAAGCACCCCCCCGAATGCCGCACTTCACGACCGAAATTGTTAATAATTTGTAACAATGACAACAGATGAAAGATTCCCTTTGATGGATTCAAGAATTCATCCGCGCAAACCAGCCAACAACGGGAATCTTTCACGGGGCGTTCGCGCGAGATGTGGTCTATAGTTGCGCAGTCTTAATATAAGTCGCGCAGATTCACACATGGCAGACGCTATAGGCCTGCCGTAACAAAGCTTCAAAGTATTTAGTCACTTCAGTCATGCATTCTTATCAACGATCTATGCCAGTCATTGCTGCTATTCACAAACTCGGCAAACTCAGCCGGGCCAGTCAGGACACGCTCATTGTGATGACGGGCGTGGTACTGACTTTTGTCTGCTCGTCGGAGTTTGATCTGGCCGAGCGCGTCAATGCCTGGCTGCTCACCTATGAATATGCGCAGCTGGATGAAGTCCCGCTCACCTTGTTTGTCTTTGTGTTATTGAGTGTTTGGTTCAGCCAGCGCCGCATGCGGGAAATACACGCCGAAATCCAGCGCAGAAAAAGTACAGAAGCGCAATTGAGCAGTAGCCAGCAACTTTATAAAACATTGTTTGATGGCGACCTGACGGGCAATGTCGTGCTGGATATTGACGGTAATATCGGCATGCACAACCGTGCGTTTGACCGTATCTGCCGCCCGCTGGAGGATGACCATAATGCCTGTGCACTGTTTTCATTTGACTGGCTGACTTTTGTCTCGCAACTGCAATATCACCTGGAACTCAACTTCAATAAATTGCAAATCCGGCGACCGGATGGCCTGCCCTGCTATGTCGGTGCCCGTTTTGTGTATGTGCCTGCAGCAGAGCGCAAACCGGCGCAAATACATGGTTATCTTGTCGACATGACCGAGCAATGCCTGGTCGAGCTCGACCTCGAACGCACCCTCAAAGAAAACCGTGTGCTGGCGCGCCATGCCATGCAGATGCAAGAGCAGGAACGCAAATACATCGCCAGTGAGATTCATGATGAAACTGGCCAGTACCTGACGGCGATCCGCATGGACGCACTGACCCTGCAAAAAAGCAATCCGGAGCAGGCACACGTGATTGCGGTCAGAATTGCCTCTAACACCCAGCATGTGCAGCAGTCTATACGTGCGTTGATCAAGCACCTGCGGCCACCGGCACTCGACTCACTGGGGCTGATTGGCGCGGTGGAGCGCCTGGTCAATGACTGGAAAAAACTGAATCCGCAAGTCGACTGCCACTTGGCGCTGGATACCGGCGAACAGACATTAAACGAAGACACCAACATTGTTGCGTTTAGGGTGGTGCAAGAAGCGCTGACCAATATTGCGCGCCATGCCCAGGCCAGCGAGGTGTGGATAGATATTCATATCATCAAGCGCCACGATAAATCCCTGCTGCAAATTGAAATCCGTGATAACGGACAAGGCATGGATACCTCGCAAGCCACTGAAGGCGTCGGCCTGGTTGGCATGCGTGAGCGCATAGAGTCACTGCAAGGCAGTTTTAAACTCATGAGCGGCGTGCAGGCAGGCACCCTGATTACCGGCCTGCTGCCACTCAATGTCAGTAAGCAGGCACGTCCTGCCTCTTCTTTATTGTCAGACCCGGGAGTCAATGACTATGCAACATCGTAAATGGTTAACCCTGATCGCACTCACCGTGCCTTTATTGTCACTGCCTTTGTCGCTGTCGGCCAAAGACCTGCAAACCGAAGAACAACCTTTTTTGCAAGCCTATAGCGGGCAATCGCGGCAGTTTGTCGAAGAACAGTTAGGCAAGCCGATTAAAAAAGAAGTCGCGGTCAAACCGCATAATGCCGACCAGATTTTGCAGCAACAGCAACAAGCAGCGCCAGGCGCGGGCGAGCAAATTGAAATGTGGTATTACCGCGGCAAAATCCAATACGCCCCAAACAAGTTTTTTAATACCGCCGAGCTCACCTTTGCCAACGACAAATGCGTGAACATCACTTTTGCTAACAAAAAGTAAGGCGCGCGCAAACCGATGGCAAAAGTAATGATTGCAGATGACCATGCCATGCTCAGGCAGGGCTTGCGCACCATGCTGGAACAGGCCAACCACCAGGTCACAACAGATGCACTGAGTGGTGAGGAGGCTTGCCTGCTGGTCGAGAAAAATCATCCCGACCTGCTGATTCTGGACCTGGATATGCCAGGCATCGGCGGCCTGGAAACCCTGAAGCGTATTTTGCATCGCAAGCCACAGATGCGGGTGCTGATTTTTAGCATGCATGATGACTGTATCTATGCCACGCGTGCCATCCAGGCCGGTGCACGCGGCTATGTGACCAAAACAGAACCGCCAGAAGTGGTGCTAGAAGCCGTGCAGAAAATCCTCAAAGGCGGACGCTACATTAACAACGAGTTAGCACAGAGTTTGTCCATGTACCATCTGGAGAGTCAGGAAAACCCCATTCAAAAACTGTCGCCACGCGAGTTTGAGGTGTTTAGACGCATTGCGCAGGGCGAGGCGCTGGCAGCCATCGCCAAAGGCATGCATATCGGCTATAAAACCGTAGCTAATATCCAGACCAGTGTCAGGCAAAAGCTGGGGGTAGAAACCACTGGCCAGGTGGTCCATATTGCCGTCCGCTTTGGCATTATCAAAGGCCTGTAGCCGGAGACTATCGTGATTTCCATCATCGCCCGCAAAGAGCTGCGCAGCCTGTTTGCCACGCCCATGGGCTGGCTGGTGCTGGCTATTTTTCAGGCCATTGTCGGTACTTACTACAGCCTGAGTTTTAATCAGTATTTCGAAATCATGCACAGTGCACAATGGCAGGTGCAGCGCATAGGCATCACGCAGTTTATGACCGAAGGCGTGTTTGGTGTGGCGGCGGTACTCATGCTGTTTGTCGTGCCACTTGTGAGCATGAAACTGATCAGCGAAGAGCGTAAAAACCAGACCATGGTATTGCTCATGAGTGCACCCATAAGCATGAGCGAGCTCATACTAGGCAAGCTGCTGGGCATTGTCACTTATTTGAGCACGCTGATTATCAGCATGGTGGTGATGATTGCCATGCTGTTGCCGTGGGCAGAAATTGACCTGCCCTACCTACTGACCAACGCGCTGGGACTCTGGTTGCTGGTCGTCGCCAGTAGCGCACTCGGGCTGTATGTTTCCTGCCTGACAGCTAACCCGATCCTGGCCGCTTTTTGCAGTATGACGGCACTGACCGTCTGCCTGTTACTGGACAAGTTTTTTAGTGACAATCACCAGGCCTTGTTTCATGACCTGTCACTCATGCAGCATTACCGCCAATTTGCCCTGGGCATCCTCAACAGTTACGACGTGCTGTTTTTTGTGCTGTTTGCCGTGTTTTTTATATTGCTTTCTATTCGTCGCTTACACGCAGACCGACTCTATGGCTAAAACCAATCCTGTACGACGTCTATCATTTACGTTTTCGGCCTTGTGGTGGCAACACCGGCTGGTTGTCCCCGCACTGCTGATAGTCACGTTAATGCTGGGTCTGTTTGCCTGGCAGTTTAATATCATGGCAGACACCACACATAATCACCGCAACACACTGTCGGCAGCCAGCATACAAGTGCTCAAGCAGTTACCAGAGCGCATAGAAATCACGGCGTTTTGCAGCAACAGCCCATACAAAGGACGCTATTTCAGAAAATCGATCACGGCCCTGATACAGCGTTATCAACTCTTGCACCCCAACCTGCAACTGCAATTCGTCGATCCAGCCACAGCCCCGACCATGGCACGCGAGTGGCAAATCAAAAAAGAAGGCGAAATGGTTATTCGCTATCGCGATCAACAGCAACACATGTATTTGCCTTACACAGAAGAAGCCTTGACCAATGTGCTGCTGCAACTACAGCACGGCGCGCGTGCACCGCTGCTATTTGCCACAGGCAATGGTGAGCCAGGCCTGCAAGACACCACCAGCGAGGGGGCAAGCCAACTGGGACAAGCCCTGCAAGCCGCGGGCTTACGCGCACTGAGCACCACATCACTGGCGATATTGCCCAACGAACAGGCTGCGCTATCGACCCTGGTGCTGGCCGGCGCTCGCCAGCCATATACACATTCACAGTTGACGGCCATTCAAGCGCATATTCAGCACGGCGGTAACCTGGTTTGGCTGCTAGATACGCCGCAGCAGCAAGGATTAGATGCATTGGCCACACAACTAGGGCTCAGCATCAGCCCCGGTGTAATCATTGATCCCAGCAATCGCCAGTTTGACATTCCACTGCATGCCTTGAGCACGCAGCACTATGCGTCACAAGGCCCCACCCAGGAGTTTGCACTGCGCACATTTTTTGACCACGCGCATGCCATTCAACGGCCACGCCAAGCTGGGGACACCTGGCGCGCGCTGCCGCTGGTCGCCGTGGCTGACCATGGCTGGGTTAGCGCAGACTATCCATCTACACGGTCGGCCACACCACCAGTGTTTAACCCGCAAACAGACACACAGGGCCCGGCCACAGTGATGCTGGCATTAGAAAAAGACCGCCCTACAGGTGAGCGGCAACGCATCTTGATCATCAGTAGCCGCCAATTTTTTAGCAATGCACAGTTACAACGCGGTGGCAATCTGGCACTGAGCATGCAAAGTCTGCAATGGGTGGTCAATAACCAGCCCAGCGTGAGTTTAACTGTCACACCACTGCGAGACAGCGTGATCGCGCTGCCTGCCAAACAGACCTGGCTGATCCTGTTATTTAATGGCTTTCAATTTGGCCTGCCAGCCTTATTATTATGGGCAGGCTGGCTGAGCTGGCGCAGAAAGCAACGTGTTTAAATCAATGCGCGTAATCACAATGGTGTGCTAAAGACATTAACCCTATACGCTTTTTACAATAAAAAACCCCGGCATTACCGGGGTTTTTAACGAGGCCAGCGGCTGATTACAAGCCTGACAGGCCTTTTTCAATCGCTTGATTATGATGCGCTGGCTGCTCTGTGGTTTCAGACACAGGGGCAGCCACGGCTGACTCTGGTTTAGCCTCAGCAGGTGCGGCTGGCACTGCCGGAGCTGCTGTGGCATTGCTATCCATGGTCAGTTTGGAAAAGTCGCCATAAAACTCAACTTTGGCATCTTTACGCAAGGCAGATACTTCGTTTTTAATCACAGTTTGTTGATTAGAGTTCACCAAGAATTGCTGGATCACTGGCTTGGCTTTTTCCAGGTCTACTGGCTGACGGTCAACCTTGGCCAGGAACAACAAGACCAGCGCTTGTGGGCTTTTTACTACCAACGTATCGCCCGCTTTCAGGCTGTTTAACTTTTTCAACAACTCCAGCGGCAATTGCTCAGCGGCCTTACGGCTGGCATTGGCGCTAAAAATGTAGTTATTGTCTTTTAACCACTTGGCCAGATCATCTGCGGTTTTGGCAGCACTGATGCCCGCTTCAATCTCGCTGGCACGTTGCGTGCCGTCTTTCACGGCAAACTCCTGGATCACATAGACGTTACGCTCGCTGAACAATTCAGGATGCGTATCGTAGAACTTCTTGATGTCATCAGCAGATGGTGTCGCTTGTTTGGAAGCGATTTTCTGCATATAGGCCTGCGCCAGCACTTGTTGCTTGGTGGCTTCCAATACCTGCAACACGTTAGGGTCACGGTCCAGTTTCTCATCGACAGACTTCTGCTTGAGCAGCTCCATGTCGACCATTTGCTGCAATACTTTCTCAGACGCAGCCTTGACCTGTGACTGGTCGAGCTTGCCCAGTTTGGACAAAGCAAAATTTAACTGGTGTACAGTAATTTCGCTGCCATTCACTTTGGCAACGACTTGCGAGCCTGCTTTGGCAGCATCGTCATGTTTACTACACCCGGCCATGGCCAGCATCAGTGCTGGCACGATTAATGCGATTTTTTTCATCATCACCCTTTAATATTTGGTATTTTTTGTGTTCTGTTGCGACAAGTCGCCAAACTAATGACGGCCACTCTCAGGCCTATCTTTAGCCCTCATGGGCAACATTTACAACACACATGCTAACACACTCCGGTTACCAATATTGCCAATGACCACCATACACCACCCATAAGCCGAGCACGGCATTGGTGGTCACGTGGGCCAGTATTGATACCCAGAGCACCTGGAATTGACGGTATAACCAGGCATATACCAGTCCTGCCAACAACCCGGCTAACCAGAGTTGGTGTTCCACTGCAAATAATACGCTACTTAGTGCAATTGCATAAGCCGTCACAGCAGCAGGGGCAACCGACATAAAGTCAGCATTATCCAGCCTGCGCATGACATAAGACCGCCAGAACAGCTCTTCGATCACAGGCACCACCAGTGCCGAGCCACTCCAGCGACAAATCAACCAGAATATATCTGCATGCGTTTGCATGGGCATCGCCACGACTGGGCTGGCACCATGCCCGCCCAGCCAGGCTGGATAAGGCGCAATCCACAGTAGAAAGACCAGCCAACCGGCCAACAGTGCGGCCATGGCCTGGTTAAAGGTAGGCGTGACACGCAGCTCGAGATAGTCACGGCGGAAATACAATAATAGCCACAAGGCACACACACTTCGCAGCAGATAGGTTGATTCGGCGCCTAGGCCTAACCAGGTCAAGGCAGCGGCCAGCCACGGTTCTGTCGCCAACAGCAGAATGAATCCGGCAAACGGGTAAATGCGGGCACATTCATGCCGGGTAAACCAGGAGCTTAATAACGCAGTCATGATGCCAGCCGATCCTCAAAAGCCTGCCACAGGCGAAAATGCTCAGGGCGCAGCTATTGTATCAACTTTATTTTCTAGTAGCTGCGTCTGCTTGCCCTGTAGAATATTTTCCAGCTCTACACGTTTGAGCTGGAAAAAAGGCTCTGCCCGCAAAAATCGCTGATACGCCCCGGCATCCGCGTATAAGTTCACCAGGTCGTGGCCATAACTATACAAGCGGCTGTTTTTCTCTTCACAGGCCACCAGTTGCTGATGTTCTGCGCTCACCTTGCTCACCAAGCCTTTACGCTGATGATCATTGGTATCTAGGTCAGCTTTCGCCACCTTTAGTTGCTGCTCGGTCTTTTCGAGTAATTGCGTCTGCTCGGCTAGCTGCGCTTGCAATTGCTGCACTTGTGCTGACAACGCCGTTTTCTCCTGGCTCAGCTTCTGGTTATCAGACGTAAGCTGCTGATTACGTTTAACCTGTCCCTGCAGTTTGGCCGAATGTGCCTTCTGCGAACTCTGCGCCTCGCCCAGCGCCTGCGACAGGTCTTTTTTCTCTTGCTCAAACTGGCTCTGCATGGCCGATTTCTCAGTCTCCAGGTCCTGCTTCATCTTTTGCATTAAAATCGCCGCGCGCTTAGCCGCCTTGTCCTGCTTTTCGGCGGCCATACTGTGGTTTGCAAACAAGCCCAAGCAGCAAACGCTCAGCAAGAGTGACACCATGATTTTCATGCTATTCCTTTAGAATCGGCCATTAAAGTCGACAAAAAATGTATCTACCGAGAATGGCAAGCCAGAAATCTCGTCTGCGCTGACATAGCGTGAAGATAACCAGGCATTTTTGCCTACACCATACTGTGCGCCCACATAAAAGCCTTTGGCATCTGTGCCACCGAGACGGAAGTTAGAGTCGGTGAAACCATCCAGTGTGGCATCTGCCTCCAGGCGGCGATAACCACCAAACACCTGCCAGTCATGCAGCTTCTTGATCATGGGATGACCCACCATCAATGCAAGCTCATAACCCTCATTTTCTTTTTTGTAGGTGTTGCCAGTGCGGCGCTGAATTTCTTTCTGATCAAAGCCGATGTTTTGCACATAAGCACCATGCAAGATGACATGCACCGGGTCAAACACGGCCAAATCCACTTCACCGGTAAAGTTAATCAACTGAAACTGAGAGGCCAGTCCACAGATGCCGCCTGAACCACACAAACTACCATTGGTCGTACCATCATTAATACTGAATGTATGGTTACCTTTTTGACGCCACAGCGGCACGGTGCCGGCATATTTGAGGCTATCATTGACCGGATTGCGCTCACCTTCTACATTTTTAAAATCGTAGTAAGCCACGCCTAATTTGACCTTGCTATCATTGCTGGCAGTCCACTCAATGCCACCCTGTGCGGC
Source organism: Methylophilus sp. 14 (assembly GCF_015354345.1). Taxonomy (GTDB): domain Bacteria; phylum Pseudomonadota; class Gammaproteobacteria; order Burkholderiales; family Methylophilaceae; genus Methylophilus. The sequence goes on from NZ_JADKYS010000007.1 coordinate 79,716, forward strand.
ATACATCCACTTGTCACCGGCCTTGTTGGTATTAGAGCTTTCTACCTCTTCAATCGGGAATGCGCCCACTGAGGAGAATAGCTTCCAATGCCTGTTAATCGCTGGATTCGCACGTGCTACAAAACCATCAAATGCCAGGTCAGGATCCCACAGCAAGTCCGTGCCAAATACCTGGTTGCCGGTAAAGAATGGGTTAGCAAATCGCCCCCCGCTCAATGTCAGCCAGTCATAAGGCTTGGCCTCAAGAAAAGCACGGTCCAGCCCGAACACAAACTTGCCTTGAGAGAACCCCTCGGTCTGGTTTGGGGTCACTGGTGTTTGCAACATCCCGGTGGTGAAGCGAATACCACCATCCAGCCACTCGTTAATATGTATATTCGCACCAAAGAATGCACGCACACGCTGACGCTCGCGATCTTCAGTCGTGTTATTAACGACCATATTCTGCACTTCGCTACTTGCCAAAGCGCCGGGAATGGCATTGCTATCGCTAAACATATCCTGCTGATAACGTAAACGCAGGGCACCTGTCCACTCTATGCGGTCTATCCACTCAGGAATGCCCAATCGCTCACCTGCTTTGTAATTGAGCTTTTTCATGACTTCTTGCTCAATTTCAGCACGCATTTCATTTTTAACATGCTCAGGCACATATTGCACACGAATAGCCTTGGGCTGACCGCCGACCGCCTGCTCCACTGGCTGTGGGTTCTGTGCCGCTAAAGCCTCGGCCTCTTCTTTGGCCTTCTGTTTGGCTTGTTGTGCCTGCTGCAATAAGGTATCCGCCTTTTGTTTTGACAGCAAGCCTTCTTGTACCAACAACTCAATCAAACTCATGGTAGTTGCCCGTACCTCTTCGAGCGATTCACGCTCGCCCGCGGCTACATTGGCTGATTGCGCCCCAAGCAGGCTAGCCACCACCAAAGGAATCATCCAGTTTTTTGCTTTAATGTTCATTCTCTTTCCCTAATTACTAAGCGCTTTTACCGCGTTGCCTGTCGCATGTTTAAGACATATTTTTTGAAGCCATTCGGACGACGACTTTTCTTGGCATATCCTCTGGCGCAGATTCCTTCAATGGCGGAATCCTGCTCAATACCTTGCGAATCAAGGCATCAATTTCCGCATCCCCGCTGGAATCAATCAATTCGGCATGATCAATATCCCCTTGCGCCGTTAAGAACACCCTGACATCCACCTGATACTTGACTTTGTTCAAGCCATTTTCAGCATCCAGGGCTTTTTTGATCTGCGCATCGACCTTGTTGGTAAACCAGGCAAATGCCGCCATATTTTTCTTGCCACCGATTTTGGGGCCGGTAGTGACATCACCACCTTTGTACTCGTTGTTCACCGCCCCGGCCTGGAACGGGCTAGGACCATCGCCAGCAGCCCCTTCCATTTTGAGGTTCTCTGCTGGAGGCGCCTCTACGGGCTTGGGTTCAGGCTCTTTGGGTGCTTCCTTCGGTTGCTCTTTGGGCGTTTCCTTAGGCGGCTCTTTTGGCGGTGGGGGTGGCGGAGGAGGCGGTGTATCCGGCAACAATTTCACCGTGGTGATTTGCTTTTTATGCGCAGGGCCACCTGACAATAACTTTTTAATGCCATACCCTATACCCGCCAATACAGCCAGCACCAGCAACGCCACGACAACGCGTGTCGCCCATAAGCGCGTGGCAGAGTCAGGGGTTTCTTCTGCAACGGCATCCATGTCATGCAATGCCATGCTTATGTCCCAATCTTGCCGGTCACCAGGCCGACATTTTCAATTTGCAGACGGTTGACCAGGTCAATCACGCCGATGACCCCGGCATAAGGCGCTTGCGCCTGGCCTTTGATCATGACGTTGAATTTCGGGTCCATGGCCTTGGCCTGGTTGAGCTGGGTTTCCAGCTCGGCCATGCTTACACCCACCCCGTTAATCGTCAGCGTGCCGCCCTGCTGCACCTGCACGATTTTGATGTCGTGTTTTTCGGTGCTAGGCTTGTTAGAGGGCTTGGGCAGATTCATGGTCAGGCCCTGCACACCAGCGGTGGTCATCAGAATAAAAATCACTAACAGCACATAGGCCAGATCGAGCATAGGCGTGATGTTGATGGTGTCGTAAGGTTGGGCGTCGTTTTGGACTTGCATGGCTTACTCCACCACTTTCTTGGTCACCAGGCCGACTTCGGTGATGTCCAAGCGTTTACAGATTTCGAGCACTTCGGACACCTTTTCATAATGCGCAGCCGCATCGCCTTTAAGCACCACAGGCAACTCGGGATTACTGCTTTTATATTCCGCCAGACGCTGCTCCAGTTGCGCCATATCCACCGGAAAAGCATCCAGGTAAACGCTGCCATCACTGGTCACGGTGATGGCCCGCATTTGCGGCTTGGCCAGCGCGGCAGAGTTCACGGTATGCGGCATATCGACTTTGACGCCTTGCACGGATGCTGTAGTCATGATGATAAAAATCACCAGCAATACGTACGCCAGGTCCAGCATGGGCGTAATATTGATTTCATCGTATAGCTGGTTCTCTTCTTTGACGCCTTCTGACATCGTCTAAACCTTATTCCTTACCGTACAGTTCGGCGGTACGGGTAATGAACTCATCGACAAAAATCTGCATGGCGATGGTGATGTTTTTGACGCGGCTGGCCAGGTAGTTGTAACCAAACAGCGCCGGAATCGCCACGCCCAAGCCTGCAACCGTGGCTAACAAAGCCGCCGCAATACCCGGCGCAATCGCGTTCACGTTGACGTCACCCGCCGCAGCAATCGCGGCAAAGGTAATCATCACACCAACCACCGTGCCCAGCAGGCCGAGGAAAGGACCACCGGAAATCGCGATCGTGAGCAACACCATCATGCTGTTCAGGCGCTGGGTTTCACGCACCTGGTCAGCATCCACGGCTGCTTTAATGGCATCAATCGACGCGCCACTCAGTTCGACTTTGCCTTCATGTTCACGTTTTTTAATCTCACGCAAACCAGCTTTATACAAACCGAACAGGTTGGAGTTGGCATAGGTGCCGGATTTATCCAGGTCCAGCAAATCCTTGGCAGACGCCTGCTGGAAGCGCTTGAGGAACAAGGCATTGTCTTTGTCGGTGCGCACCACCAAACGGGCTTTGCTCACCATGACCCACACGCTGATGGCGAACATCACCGCCAGGATCGCGATCACTACTTTTGCATCGACGGTCAGGCTGTCGATCAGGATGCCCATGTAGTTGGCTTCGCCGCCTTCACCCTCTTCTTCACCATCGGCGGCGATGACTTTAACCATGCTGGCATCCGCGCCTTGTGATTTCGCCACCAGTGCCAGCCAGGCAGCACTACGTGCCGTCGAAGCAAGTTGTAACTCATCCACTTCTGCATTCAAGTTTTGCCCTAAAGTGAATTCCGCGTTCGCCTGCGCATCGCTCGCTTCCACTTGTCCAGCCACTTGACCATTGACATACACAATGGCCTGACCAGCCTGGAATACCACGGCAAGATGCTGCCACTGGCCAGCCTTCAATTCACCAGCTTGGGTACTGGCGGCACCAGCATGCAGTGCCAGGGCGCTACCTTCCAGGGTTAACTTCACGTTACCACTTTTGAAAATCTCAGCAGTTTGTGGCAAATTGGCCGGCTTCAGCCAGACAGACCAAGTCATGCCGTTGGCCAAGACTGGTTCAGCTGACAAAGCAATCGTTAACGGGCTGTTGCTTAAAGTGGCACTTTCGGCAATCAAGCCAGCTTTTTGCACCACTGCATTGCCTCTTGCGGTCAATTGCGCAGGACCACTGTCTTTGAGCAATGCGTTATCGGCAAACGCAAAGCGGGCCAGTAAAGCCGAATCATTCAGGGCTTGACCATCACTGACCGATTTGGCACCTTCGTTACCGGTATACAAGCTGATCGCCAGCTCTTTATTAGCCGCAGACACTTGCGGCAGCACCACCCAGGCCACGGCCAGCTCGTTCACCGCGTCGTATTTTTCCAGTGAGAATTTGAGTTCTGTTTTATCATCCGCAGCGATAAAACGCAGGTCAGCGCCATCCACATTGGCACCGGTAAAATCAAAATTGCCAGAATGCAGGCGCACCAATACCGGCGCCTGATTCACTGCCTCTTTAATATTGGCGGTTTCTATCGTAATTTTTTGTTGTGTCGCCCAATCTGCATTCCATGCTGCCATGACTGTCGTAGACAGGCTGAGCCCTAATAATCCAACCAATAAACCAAGTGTTTTCTTCATAGCTTCGCTGACGAGTTAATTCGAGCAGCAAGTCTATAGAGCGAATGTTGCAGACAAATTAAGATCGGACTAGTCGGACTATTTATTTCTGACACACATTTTTTTGGCAGGATGACAGGCAATAAAAAAGCCCGGCGAACCGGGCTTGGTCGTGCATTGCACACGTGGGTGAACTATTGCACACCTGAGTGAATTTAAGATTGACGGCGGGCAGCGATCCAACCAATCAGGCCCAAACCAGCCAGGATCAGGCCAGATTGTGTTGGCTCTGGCACTGCTGCGGCATAGGCCAGACTACCGGTGCCAGACAGGCCCAGCGCCGTGTCATAAGCAAAGAAAGCATCTGAAGTATCTGCATCACCTGCGATCAGGCTGAAACCAATCGCTGGGCTGTTTGAGTCTACAGACCACTCCAGGCCGGTAAACACGCCGTCCTGAAACACCGCAGTAGCGTCTGCCAAGGCTGGGGTGCCCAGGTTAAACAGGCTGCCGCCAAAGTTAAAGTTCAACGTGCTCAGGTTGAGCAGCTCAGTGCCTGATGCCAGCAGACCGGCATCGTCAAAGCTGAACTGGCCCTGGTAGCTAGTGCCGTTGTAATAACCGGACTCGACCTGGCCTGCAAACTGCAGGGATTGAATGGCTGCCTGGGCTGGCATGGCCATGCTTACAGACGTGGCCAGCAAAGCAACCAGTGTGATTTTTTTCATTAAATAATTCATTGCAAAATTCCTTTAGTAAACATTAAAGTATGAAATCTCTGGCTGGCGACACTTGTTTTGCGGTCAAGCCTTTGAGCGTCACGAGTGATTTGGCAGCGGCTGGACCGGCGGCACCGTCAGTATCGACCATCACCTGTACGCCACCCGTCACATCCACCAGGCGCAGGTAACCGCCGGTAAGTGCGGTGTTGGCAGAAATACCGAGTGAAGACAGCAAGGCCGTCAGTTGCAACTTGTCGGCATACGGCGTGAAATCAGTGATGGTGTCACCGGCATCGCGCATGCTGCTGTAAACAAACACATCATTGCCCGCGCCGCCGGTCAGCGTATCCACACCCAGGCCACCGTTGATGATGTCATCACCAGCCGTGCCCACCAGCACATCGCGGCTGGCGGTGCCCGTGCGCGTCACGCCAGGCGTGGTCGTGGCAATGGCCAGGTCAATCAGGCGGCCGCCTTTGTCGTACTGGTTTTCCAGGCCATACATGTTGGCGGTGATTTCATCGCCATCGGCATTGCTCAGGCGACCCAGGCCACCTTCCGCTTTAGGCGATTGAATATAATTCGCCAGTGCCTCTTGATAGGTGATGGTGAACGGGCTATCTTCAAACACCACGGCATTGGCTGCGAACGGGAAACCATCGCCGCCTGCGGCAGTAAAGTCGATCGTGGTGAACGAGAAAGTGCGGCTGTTATTCACAACGACACCGTTATCAATCAGCACCGTGCCGTCATCCAGCACCACGCGTTGAATACGGTTGCCCGTGCCCTGCGTGGTTCTGGCGATGTTACGACTGTCATACACCACTTGCATGCCAGAGATTTGCGGATAACGGCCATTGGCGCGGCCCATCGGGCTGGTGTCGCCATAACCGTGCTCCAGCAGGTCTTTCAGCTGCGTCGCATTGACTTCTGGTGCGCGTTTGACCAGGTTGGTAAATGGCAACACATTAAAGGTATCGCCGATAGACACATTGCCGACTGTCGCGATGTTGGTACGGATACCGCCACCGTTCTGGATCGCTACCTCGGTTTTGCCAGCAAAGCGCATTGCGTCCGCCACCAGGTTGCCCAGGCCGGTTTCCGCGTTACGTACACCTGCCACAAACGTGCAAGGCAAAGCTGCGCACGTGGTATGGGTCGGGCCGTTTAATTTCACTGCCGTGGTGCCGATGATTTGTGCATTCAAGGCAGAAATGTAGTTGAGCACTGGCGTGATCACTTGCGTTTGAATGGTGGCATCACCACTGACACGGTCTGCATCGGCAGCGGCACCGCTCACACGCATCATTTTGCTGGATTCAATGCCAACAAAAGTGCCGTGTGTGTCGTCAATGGTGAAATTCACCTGGCCGACGTAACGGTTACCAAAATGGCTGGTGAGGACTGGCACGGTGCGGCCATGCGCATCCGTGGCACTCACCGGGTGAGAGGTGTAAGTTGCGGCAACCCCGCCGTTGATCAAGGCATCATCCGGGTCAACCATCAACTCATGGCCACCACCGGACAGCACCAGGTCCACGCCAGTCAAGGCTGGCACCACGACATTGATTTCATTGGCCGCGTTTTGCAAATGGCTCATCAAAATCACCGTGGTCACGCCTTGCTCACTGCGCAGGCGGTTCACTTCGGCCTGAATCAGCGGAATCAGGGCTTGCAGGTTTTGTGCTTCGGTATTGCTCGCCTCGTAACCAATCACGTTCACCGCACCTGGGGAAGAAATATTCGGTAACAGTGGTGTCGTTGCGCCCACCAGGCCAATTTTATGACCGGCGGTAGTGGTGATCACTTTGGAAGGCGCCACTTTACCGCTGGCTTTTAAGGTGCTGAATTCAGCCGTGGCATTGAAATTCAGGTTGCTGGAAAGATAGGTGCTGCCAGAGACGTTGGCAAAGCGGGCAGCCACTTGTGGGCCCAGGTCAAACTCGTGGTTACCAAACACCATGGCATCAAAGCCAATCTGGCGCAAAGCAATTGCATCGTAAAAGTCCTGGCCGCCATCGCTGTAGCTATTCGCCAGGTTATTCAGGCTGGCAGTGAAACGCGGGCCTGGCAAAAAAGCATCACCGGCGTTTAATTTCAACACGGTACGGCCCTGGCCAACGGCAGTTGTTTCAGCATTTTTAATCACAGACGCCAGGCGGTCTATGCCGCCGTAAAACGAAATGGCCTGACCGGCGTTGTCGCGCAGATTGCCTTGCGCAGACAGCAACCAGCTTTCCTGGTCACCTACATGTAGTACAGTCACACCCTCAGCCCAGGCAGCACCGGCAGTCAATGCCAGGGCCACGCAAGCGGTTAATTGTTTCAGTTTAAACATTGTCTTCTCCATGGCGTGCCGTAACGCATCGCGGCACGCATTCATTCAAGTATTCACGTGCCTGATTAACGTGCCTGGCGACGACGTACCAGCGCCAACACACCCAAACCAGCCAGCAACATGCCTACGCTGTCTGCTTCTGGTACAGGTGTCACCGCCGCGACAGTAAAGGCAGTGGTGTTAGGCACCAGGTCAGCTGAGACACTGTTATTCACGGTGTCTACGTTCCAGTGATTGACGTTTGCCACTTGCGCTTTGTAATCAGCAAAGTTGTTCAGGCCATCACGCACACCGTTGTACTCGGCGTAATCTGGCTGGCTGGAGGCACCAGCTTTGGCAGTTAATTCGATAGCATTGACGCCTGCTGTCAAACCCGTGTTGCTCAAAGATCCGTGCGCATCAAAAGTGCCATTGGTAATCGCACTGAGGAAAGTCGTTGGTGCAGTCGCACCAGTCCCCAGATAGGCGTAAACAGTTTCACCAGAGTTAGAAATACCCCAGTTGCTGCTGCCGCTCACGGTCACGCGGGACAATACCCCGGTAGACGCTGACAGGCTTGCAGTGTCATAAGCAGAGAAACGCACCACAGTACCAGCAGCAACCACATCGCCGGAAACCCACTGGTTGTAGCTTTCGCCGGTATTGAATGCACTGCCAGTCCACTCGTTATCGCTGAAGTAGATGGTGGTGTTAGCGGCAATGTCGACAAACGTCACAAAAGACAAGCCATCTTCGTCGGCGTTAAAAGCAGTGAACATAATGTCACCGGCATTCAGGGCCGCGTTGGCCTGGCTGGACAACAACAAAGCGGCGATTAAACTGATCTTTTTCATAAAACTATCCTCTCACTAGATATTTGAAACATTGATTGATGATTGATATTGAATTACCAGCGCACATCTCTGTGGGCGTCCAGTTGATTCATGGCTAATCCTTTTAAGGTCACCAGCGGTTTGGCAGTCGCCGCCCCTGCAGTGCCATCGGTGTCGATCTGCAATTGCACACCGCCTGTCACACTCACCCAGCGCGCCACCCCGTCTGCAAACGGCTGGCTGCCGCTGTAACCGATGCTTTGCAGCAGTTCAGCGATGTCCAGTTGATCTTCGCCCGGTGTAAAGTCAGTAATGGTGTCAGTCGCATCACGCATGCTTTGGTAGACAAAGGTGTCACGCCCAGCCAGCCCGGTGACGGTGTCTGCACCCACACCACCGGTGATGACATCGTCACCCACGGTGCCTACCAGCGTGTCGCGCTGGCTGCTACCGCTGATGGTTTTCACCAGTTGCACGCCAACGATCACCGGATCATGATCAGAAGAACGGTAAGGGCTATCGCTATACAGGTCTTGCGGTTTGAACTCGGTGTTGTAATCAATCACAAACGGCTCATCCGCATTGATATGCCAGTGCGAAGTACCTGTCACTTGTGCGGCCATGCTGCTGCTCGCCAAGGCATGGTCGATGTAACCAGACTCACCATCAAACACGTAGGAGTAGTCACTCTCACCGTTAAAGCGGGCGATCTGGTCTTGCAAACCACCTGCCACCAGGGTCAGGATAGGGTCTTCTTTACCATAGGCATTGAGGTCGCCAATCACCACCACGTCAGTATCACCAGACTGCGTTTGCACCGTATTGATAAACTGCAGCAAACGGTTGGCCTGCGCCACGCGCTGCGGGTTGTAGCAGCCTTGGCCATCACCCTGATCCTGGTTACCGCCTGCGGCATCCGAGCAGCTCTTGGATTTAAAGTGATTGACCAGGACTGAGAACTTCTCGCCATTAGCGGCTTTAAAGGTCTGCGCCAGCGTTGGACGGTTGTTGATACTGTCGTTATCAGACAGTGCCGCTGCCGTCGGGGTCAGTTTGGACGGTTTGTAGATCATGGCCACCTTGATCGCGTCAGTACCCGTGCCGGTCACCGGGTCAGCAATCACCGCGTAGGTATTGGCCCCTAAGACGCCATTCAGGCCATCGACCAGGTTTTGCGCCGCAGTGGTGCCGTTGTTCTGGATCTCCATCAGGCCCACCACGTCGGCATTCATCGCCGTCAACGCACGGATGATTTTGTGACGCTGGCGGTTGAACTCGACCAGGTTATTGGCACCACGGCAGTTAGACGCCGAGACGCTACTGCCCAGGCTGCAACCCTGCCCGCTTTGACCGCTGGCAGTGGCGCCGTTGGTAAACGTAGTGAAGTAGTTGAGCACGTTAAAGCTGGCAATTTTAAGATTGCCCTGCACGCTGGCAGGGGCGGCCGTGCGGTGATTTTCACGCGTAAATTGCACAGCCTCTGTAGGGTGCAGTTTGTAATCACGTGGGCCTGGGTTAGAGGCCGTGATCAGGCCGTGGTCTATCACCCCGGTCAGGTTTTCTACCACGTCACCCGCACGCAAGGTGTTGTCTTCGCCGATAAATGGAATCGGATTCGGGTTTTGCACACTGCTGCCATCATCCAGCACCAGACGGCGGCGTGCATTGTCATCCGCCAGTTGTGCCGCCGCCGCAGACGTCGCTGGGAACACATTGCTAGGCTTGATCATGCGGCCTTCGGCAGACAAAGTCACCTGACCATAACGGCCTTGAAAGTAATTCTGAGAAGCGGTCATGGGCTTGGTGATGCGCACCAGCATACCTTCGTAAGCCTCTAAATCACCTTCTGTGACTTCTGGCAGCGTGATGTCTGTTGGCAGGATGACATTGTTGCTGCTCAGCACTTGCAGGCCACTGATATTGATCAGCTCGGTAATGGTGTTGAATTCAGTCACGCTGGCAGTCATGCGGACCTTTTGGCCCTTGCTGACGGTCGGCGTCACACCTGTGCCCAGATAGACAAAAATACCGTCAGAAGTCAGTGGATTACCATCACCGCTGGCATCTTGCATGTAAAAACCATTCAAGCCTGGGAACACGGCCGTGACTACGCCTTCGGTGGTCACCGTTTGACCATTGAGCGGGCTGACAGAACTCACGCCCAGCTCGCTGCCCTGAATCTCAAAAATACGGGTAATGCTGCTGCTTTGTACCGTGACATTGACACTGCACGTTGCGGTTTGCGCTTCGTTGTTGGCAAACTGGACATCTACCGCATAGTTACCTGCTGGCAAGCTGCCATCGAGTTGCAGGCTGGTGCTGGCAGATTGGCCATCACTACCGGCAGCCACAAAGTTGCTCAAACTGAGCCCAGCTGGCGCAGAGGCAGACAGCGTGGCCGCATTCACGATGCTGTCCGCATCAGACGCTTGCAATAACACTGAACCAGCTTCGCCGACTTGCAATGTGACTGCCGGGCAAGAGGTGACTATCGGCTGATTAGTGCCAGTAGCGCCGCCACACACATTGACTGCACTGCTGCTATTGCGTGGTGCCGGGGCGCCAGTCACAAAGTCGCTGCCGTTCTGGTTAGTATCCTGGCAGCCATTGTTTTTACGTAACAAGGCCGTGCTGCTGTTGATGGCCGAAGCCACTGCGCCTTCAAAGAAGTTAGCCGTGCCATAGCCGACCAGGTCCACCATCTGTGCTAACTGGGCAGGGCTACAAGCCACTGAACCACCGTTACAGGCCAGGCCAGTGCTGTTATTCACCAGCACTACCTTGCCATTGGTGCCGCTCATGTCGGTGGCGTTATTGCCTACATCCGGCGTAGGCAATACCAGGCCGTTGGCGGCACTGCGCAAGCCCACCAGGTAGTATTGACCAGGTTGCAATACGCCAGACAGTGTCGTCACGCCATTAGCAGCGAAGTGGCCGGTACCGGTCGCACTAGCATATTGCACAGACCAGCCATTGATATTCACCGCGGCAGAACCAGCATTGAATAACTCAACAAAGTCCTGGTTATACACATTGCCCTGGCCGCCATAAATCTGGCTAATCACCACCTCGGCATAAACGGGAAGACTGAGGGATGACAGGCCAAGCCAGGCCAGCGCCCAATGGATTTTTTTTAATTGCATGCAGGACTCCGAAGTTTTTTGATTCGATAAAAAGCTTGAGTACTGTAGCAATTTAGATTGCCACCAATATTAAGTTTCACCCCGGCAGGCTAGGCAATTCGGACTAGAAAATCAGACGCATTTGTATAGTTTTAGGTCAATGACCAGGCCGACAGACTAGTCAGCAACTGCAAAGCAAAACGCCCACCAAAGGCGGGCGTTTTGCTTTGAGACAATCTCGTAATGAAGTAATCAATCCTCCAAACGAATCGTTTTCACTGTCACGATAGGTGGCAACTCTTTAGGGGCGACGTTTTGATTATTCATCTGGTTACCCAGATTTTCTGTCATGGTGTTCGCGGCCCCTGCAGAAGTACTTGCAGAGCTTAACGCAGCACCGGCCAGGCTACCCGTATCGGCCACTGGTACTCCAGAGGAGGTACCAGACACAGTAATGTTGGAGCTATTCAACACTTGTGTAGCACCCACCAGCAAGTTACCCGCAGCAACCCCTGCTTCGCCTGCGTCCAAGACACCGCGTGGGGCAAATAAGGCTACCGTTGCATCTTCCAGCTTAGGACCTTGCAGTGGGCCATTTGGACCATCCGGATCATAGGTCTGGGCACGAATCCCTGAACCGGAAGCCACCCCTTTCACCTCTACCGTGACATCGCCGTTGGCATTGATACTGACCACACGCTCAGGCACAGACTGCGCTGCTTTGGAGCCTCTACCAGCATCGATATCGCCATGATTAGACCAGATCAGAATATCACTACCATATTGCGTAATCACTTTCGACTGGTTGACCAGGAAGTTACCATCTGCATAAGCACCGATATTGCCACCTTTCTCAGTCACCACACCAATATCATGCTCAAGTGAGTTATTAGAAGCTACGCCAGCATTAATCAAACCACCAGGTGCAAACAGATTGATATTGCCATTTCTGGAGGTTCTGATCTGGCTTTGATACATCAACAAATCACCGGAGTAGTCCTTGCCAGAGAACAAGGAAGCAATGACATCATCACTTCTGGTGGTGCTAGCGGTTTTAATATACTCCCTGCCTGCTTCCAGCAATTCCGCCTGGAATTGTCTCAAGGCAAAAATCTCTTTTCTGGTCGTATCCAACGTCAAGAACTCTGCCATGGCCTCCTGCGCAGTGTACGGCTTGCCAGTCGCCTGGTTTCTGCTGCTGGTGATTTCATTCATGTAAGCCTGTACGCGTGCAGCTGTTGACTGGCGATAGTTGGCCAGCGCCTTAGCATCGCCTTGCAGTGATACAGGCCCACTCCCCGTTGGGTCAATATAGGTGCTGACAAAACCATCAATATTGGTGCCTGATTTGCCCAGGCCAGCCAGTAAAGTGATGTTAGCACTGTTGTCAGCCAGGTTAGGATTCACCGTATTCGCCAACGAAAGAATACCGCTGGTATTACCCAAGTCGACCGTGCGACCAGCCTTGATTAACACTTCACCAGGGCCGTTGATATCAATACGCGCCTGCTGTTTACCGTTCTCCATGACGAAATCTTTACCAGCGTGGATTTCTGACACATCATCCACATTATTATGCTGGATAGAGGCATGCAAAGTCACATTATTACCAGCATTGATATAAACTGGTTTTGAAGACTTGAGACCATAGATATTGGTACTATCTCTCGCAGTTGGCGTCCCGGTCAGTCTAATATCGCCATCACGTGCCACAATCACTGCTGTTGTTGAGTCATTTTGATGCACTGGCACCGCAGAAACACCCGTTTTAATGCTACCCAAGATGCTGGTAATGCTGCTGTCACTCGGGCTACCCGTCGTTGGATTAAAGACATTTAACACAGCACTTAAATCGGCATCTGAAATCAAGATATTCGCCGTAGGATTGATATTACCACTGGTATTCACACCACTTACGACACTGCCAGCAGCCAATAAACTTAAGTTACCGCTTGCTGCTGGCGCCAGCAGCATCTTATAGGTCGTAATATCTCCTGCAAATGCGGTCACATTGACGGTACTCGGATGGATAGCCGCCATATCATTGTTAGTTAATGTCGTGTACCCCGCTGAGTTGAGACCAGTGCTCACAATCGACTGTCGATTGCTTTGCCCGACCTCAACATTGCCGGATAAAGAGGCCACATTCAAAGCAGAATTTTCGGAGTAAGTATTAAAAAAAGTACTATTTGCAATTTGATTCTGCGCCAAAGTAGTCCCTTGCACCCAAAGCGTCGGGTTAAAGACTGTTTGTACTTTGACATTGTTTTGGGCTTTCACTGTCGCACTGGCATCTTGCAGCGCAATCACAACACCATTGGCACCGGCTACCTGGCCAGCATCCGCAGGCCCTGGAATGCTATCCCCAGCTTGTAGACTAAGGGCACCACGGCCAACATAGTAGACGCCATTCACCAGATTACCTCCTGCTGATACTGACACATCACCACCACCGTTAATCAGACTCGTGCGCACTTCATTACCTTGCGCATCCAGCGTTTTCTTAAATTGTGCATTGGTCGCAGAGGACGCTGATACGTTGGTGATATTGCCGCCCGCCTGGATGTTAACGTTACCGCCACCCAGCGCGGCAACGCCTTGCTGGAACAGGTCAGGACGCACCCACCAACTTGTATCTGCACCATTGCCGCCTTGACGTAACAACCATTGGTTGACACTTTGAGTGGTCGTTGCGCCAGTAATATTGCCTGCAACATTAATTGCAATATCTCCGCCATTATTCACATAGCTAGCAGCCGTAGGTACGTTAGTGCCCCCTGATGCAGGCGTAAACCCAGCCAGTGCTGACGCCTCTTTACCCACGGTATAAATGACGGAGCCAACATTCCCCAGAGTCATGTTGCCACCCGCAGCAATGGTGATATTGCCTTCTCCAGTACGGATAATTTTGTTATTTGCCAGCGTGAAATCACCTGTCCCGGCTTTAGTCTCAGCGATATTCGCAGCACTATAGTCAGCCCCGGCAATTAGGTTGTAGTTAAACGTGTTTACATTCGACTGCAACACGCCTGCTGTCGTCGCTGTGTTGAAGCCATCGCTTAAAGAGCCACTGAAAGTCAAATTACCGTTTGAGCGCAGGGTCAGCGAACCACCACGCCCTGCCAGCAGCGCACCAAATGAGCGCAGGTTCACGTCTGCCGTGCCCACGGTCATGGCGGTTGCCGTGTTACCCGTGGTGCTTCGCACTTCAATATGTGGCAGCACTTTTGCAGCCAGGCCATCCTGCGTCGCCGCATAGCCTCCTGCACCAGCATTCGCATTATAGAAGCTGTTGGTATCACTGATCATGCTGGCCATATTGGCAGCGGTAAATGCCGTGGTGGTATAGGTGCGACTACCTTCAACCGTCACTTCACTGGCCCCTTTGATTGCAGCAGTCGTGTTCAATGCCACATTCACGGTATTGGCAGTGCCGGTCGTTCCGCGTGCACCTCTTAATGTCACCGAGCCATCGTAACCATCAACCCCTTTATTACCGTTGGCCGCAGCATCATAGCCACTGGTATCAATCAGGGCGCCAGCCTCAGCAGATACGGCATTCGCAGTAGATACACTGTTCGAGGATAACAGTACAGAACCGCCAGAGCCGGTTTGCAAGTCACCGCGAGACTGATTGGCCTGTTGGCCGCGGACCGTAATTTGCGCAGTATTAGCCAATGTCACCAAGCCATTGGCATAAATGGCCACATCGCCACCTTTGTTACCATCTGCATTAATATGCCCGGCAACAGTCGCATTACCGTTATCAACCCCAATGGTCAATGCATGCGCAGTGACTGTATCGCCAGCGGCAATCGTGACATCCCCGCTACGGACACGAATGTCACGGCTTTCATTAAAGTGGCCGCTTTCCAGGGCCTGGTTCACTGCACTGAAGTTATCCAGGCTGCCAACATCCAGGTTGAGTGACGCCGTTTTTTCGCCCTTGGCCGCCTGCCCCTGCAGCGTGCCATCCGCCACCAAAAAGCGGCCACTCTTCGCATCCACTTGCAACGTACCAGCATCCCCGGCAGTGGTCCCTCCCTTGAGGTTTAGCAGCGCATTACTTTCGATCTGGACATTGCCCTGCGCAGAAGTCAGGTGCACATTACCTGCATCCGTCGTCGCTGAATGGGTGCTATCAAAAGCAACTGTTGCCGCAGAAACGTCAATGGCCCCGCCTGAAACCACAGTCAGATTGCCACTGCGCGCCACTGCATTCACGGCCCCGGCATTCAATACCAGCTTGCCTCCCAATTGCATCTCGGTGGCAGACAAATTAAGTGTTGCACCCAGCCCAGAAGTATTTGTTGGCTGTTGTCCATTGCTTAACGTCTGCAGACTGCCAGTGCTCGCAAGGGAGTAATTGGCCCCAGAGTCCGCCGTCATCACAGCACTGTTCATGGTTGTATGGTCAGCATTGATATTGACCGTCCCAGTGCCTGTAAAACGGATGTCTTTATTGGCATTCAGGCTGACACTATTAAACCCGCCAATATTGCTGGACACACTCCCGGTATCGCCAAAAGTAATCTGGTTGGCGTTGATAGCCAGTTGTCCGTTAAGTGCTGCAGGGGCAGTAAATAAAGCATTATTGGTATTTTTAAGGACAAAGCTATTGGCATTGATGTTCACATTGCCAGCATCGTGATGCGCAATCCCTGCCGTATTAAACGTAATATTCAGGTTGCTATTACCAAAGTTAACAGCGCCTAAGATGTCAATGTTTTTATAGCTGTTAAAGGTAATCCCTGACAAGCGCCCAAAATCAGCCAAGGTCTCTGAAGTAATACGTGTCGCGCCATTCACAGGTTGATCACCAATGGCGTATTGATTGGCGCCCAAAGTCACCGTGCCACCATCAGCGACCTCAATCGCGCCCGATTGATCAAAGGCATTCGTTGCATCGAGTACCATAGATCTTGCGGCACTCACACTTGCGCCATCTGCAATAGTTAACTTACCTGTCGTCGGCGTTGCTGTCACGCCTGTTCTGGAGAAGTCGAAGTCGTTTTTGGCTGACACGGCCAACAGTGCGCCATCACCATTAGCGACCAGGGTGGTCGTCCCGGTTTTGTCTGGTTTGGCGCCGGTCTTCACCACCGCGCCTTGATTAACAGTGATCGTATCTTTAGAGGCAACAATTAACTCATCCGTTTGCACCGCATGATCTGCATCGTTGCTGAACGTCACGTTAGAAGCCGTGGTCGTGATGGTCTGCGTCTTGCCAGTGACAGAACGACTCCCGCCTAACAGAATGGAGTCAGCACTGATTTTACTTAACTGATCAGCAGAAATCTGCAACACTCCTGCCTGCTGGGGATCAACGGTTGAAACCACACGAATATCGTTAGAAGAAATATCTACCAATGCCCCTTTGGCGCCTGCCACATTGCTGGTATTAATATCCGATTCCAGGTTAAGGCTGCTGCCTGCTGCCAATACTAATTGACCAGCATCATTTGTCAGCCTTGGGGTTTCTTTTCCATCCCGGATGGCATTTTTGGTTAACAGGGCATTACCCGAGCTGACCAGGTACTCTGCCAGGCCTTTATAGTTTTTGGTGCCGTAGTCTTTGTAAAAACTATTGCCATTAACAATATTAAAACTTGTATATTGACCACGGCTAGTGCCATCAATTTTAGTGAGATATCCTGAAGACAAACCTGTGCCGTCTGCCTGCGTTAACTGCGTATTGATCTGCATATTGGCACCGTTGGCACTGACCAGGAACGCGCCTGGTAACAGCGCATAGTGCGCAGGCAGCAGCGTGTATTTACCTGCTGCCAGGCCATTGCCGCCAGACAAGTAGATCGCCTGACCGATGCCGACGTCAGAACCGGCACTCATTAAATAGTCATACGGTGCATACTGATTACCCAGAGACGGCAGCACAGCATAATAGCCTGCCTGCGACAGTACATCGACCGAGCCGCCTATGCCCTGAATCCACTCGTAAGCCATGGTATCGCCGTTACCGGAAATATCGACACGTGCGCCCGCCTGCAGATTCATATTATTGGCGTTCAGCGTGACCTTCTTCTTATCAACTGCAGCTATAAAGTTGTTGATGGCACCTTTGGTATCCGCCAGCTCACTACCACCCAATACAGTCACGGCATAAGGAATCAAGCTACCCTCAGCAGACACTGAGGTCAGGCTACCTGGGGCCAGCGTTAAATCATGGGCAGCATTCAGGGTAATTTGCCCTAAAGGCGCACGTAACACCCCGGCCTGCAAGATAGAGTCTGCATTTAAGGTCATACTACCCACCGCTGACAAAGGCACCGTGCTTGCGGTTTTAGACTGGTTGGTCACTTCAATGCGACTGCCAGCACCGGTGGCCGTCACCGTAAAATCAACCGCGGTTGCCGGGTAAATTTGTGCGGCATCTAGCTGAATCAGGCCTGGCGCAGTAAGAGAGGCCGTTCCTTGCAGAGACGATGTAATGCCACGCGCACGAATATCCGTTTTACTGTGCAAACGTGTTTCGGCAACACCATTGATCGCAATATTGCCCTGCAAGTCAATAAAGTTTGCCTTGGCAGTGAAGCGGTCTGTGCCTGCGGCCAGTTGGCTATCGCTCATGGTAATCGTGCTGTTGTTGGCTAACACCAAGGTAGACGCGTTAATATTGGCCGATCCCGATAGCGTGGTCGCATCCAGCGTCAGTAGCGAAGGCACATTCAGTGTCGTATCGGCGAAATGGATAGTGTCGCCAGTCGCGGCACTCACGTTATCCACCTTCAAGCTGACATTGTCAAAACCACCTTGACGAATCTGATCGGCTGAAATCTGACCGACACCTTGTGCGGTGCTCAATGGCTCAGTAGTCGAGTTGGAGGTGTTAATCAGGTTAGCAGTACTACCACCAGCGGTATTATTGGCGGCCATCAGCTCTTTGCTGTTAGTGACGTTCAATACACGTGTACCAGTTGTAAAATAGAGGGGGGTAGAGATGTCGTTTTCAATCCCCGAGGCATTCTTGCCACCAAGGGTGATATTCAGTGTGCCCCCTTCACCGGCCCCAGAGGGATTACCCATCAGGGTGCCATCCAGCGCGATACCATCACGGCTGTTAATCGCAATCACGCCTGCACTGCCTGCCACAGACTGCCGGGAATAACCACCTGACACTGGCAAATCAACTTTGCCACTGGTGCCCGAAACATCAATCACCGAGCCCGCCTTGGTAATGAGCACACCATTGCCTGCTGATAAAGAAATATTTCCTGCTTTGGTCACAAAAGCCGTGCGCAGGTTACCGTCACTGGAAGGCGGCTTCACGTATTGCGCCCGTGCGCTCAGCGTAGCAGTATCACCTACAAACAAACTCAGTGTAGGGTCAAAGCTGTTATTCGGCAGGGTCAGATCACTCGTATCGGGAATCGCGTCTATGGCTAGTTTAATGTCACCACCAGGCGCAGTAATATCCCCCAGAATGGTCATCTGGCCTTTAGACGTCAGGCTCACATTGCCTCTGGGCCCGGATTGGCTAGCGGGGGTATCTGTCACGATACTGGCATTCGACTGCAGCGTCAGGTCATCTCCCGCCAAGACAGCCAGGCTGGCTGGTGTACGCATGCTACCGGCGAGTGATGTTTTACTCACCAGTGTGCTTAAATCGCTACCACTTTGTGCCACCCGCGCAGAGCCCCCAAGAACACGCGAGTGTTGCTCCGGGTGTATTGTCACCAGGCTATTGGCCTGATCACCGATCATCACATCACCGTTCAGGCGGCCCGCGTTACTGATGGTGTAGTTTGAAAAACCACCCTGCTGGAAAAAGCCTTCAGATAACCACAATGTATTTTCTTGCTGGGGATTGATGCCGCCCAACTGAATATGATCAACGACTCCCGTTGCCTGCTCACCCTGTAACTTCACGGTTAAATGGCCACCTTGTGTTTGCTGACCATCGACCATCATGCCATAGCTGCTAAAGCTGCCAGCGCCGATCTTGTTATCTGCCATGGTCACGGCAATGTCACCACCATGGCCAGCGTTCAATTGGCCTTTATTATTGAGCCATGCTCCAGATGAGGCATCCATGCTTGCACCTTGCCCCATACGCAAGCCACTACTAATAGTAATGGTGTCTTCTTTGGGAGTGCTGCTATCGGTAATGATGTCACCGGTATCCTTGTGAACAACCATGCTGCCGATGGTAATGTTGCCGCCATTGAGCGCAACTTTGCCCAGCATTGCTCCGTTGACGCCAGGCAAATCATTGGTAAACAGGCCCGCAACATTGATCTTTACATTGTTAGCCACGGTCACATCGGCACTTTGACTGGCTGACAGATTGACTGTGCCGGAAGGCAAACGAATATCGTGATTAACGTTTACACCGCCACTGCCTAGCACATGCAGGCTACCATTTGCCTGCATATTGATGTCTGTGTTGAGGTTGACCTGTCCAGTGGTTTTGATCACCACATGATTTACCCCATTGGCCAGCATGGCGGTGCTTAACTCGGACGTTTGCTTCTGCTCTGTGCTCAGTTGACTGTCTTCATTAAAGCTCTCAGACAGCGGGGCTGCAGATGAAACGATATTTAAAGCACCGGAGTTGTTATAGGTCAACTTGAAGGTGCCACCCAACGGTATGTTATGTGCGTCAGTCTCTCCGCGCTGATAAAGACCGCTCACCGTACTGGCAAGCACATTGCCCTGCAACGCCATATTGGTGGTAGAAACATTCAGCGTCCCGGCATCACCACCCTGTTGATAAGTGGGCTGTGAATAACCGCCGACTGTCGCATCTGTGGCGACACTTTGCGCAGAAACACCATTCAAAGCATTGGCTGTCAGCGCCCATTGCCGGGTCTGCCCCCAACGGCCACTGGTCACAGAATAATAGTCACTCATGCCCTGATAGGGCAGATTAGGCAATGCCTCAGACGCAAGTACCCATTTACCATTAATGAGCAAACTGCTTTCTCGGATAGAACCTTCGGTGTAAGTGGTACTGCCTGCCGACAAGTCAATCGTAGAACCTGCTTTGCTGACGACATTCACACCTGACAAATTCACCTGACCACCATTGGTGGAGCGTTCAGCCACCGTTCTGGTGATACCCGCTTTTGCCTGATCAATCACGCTCTGGCTCAGTATCTTAGTTCCTTTCCGGGCATCCAGATACAATACTTCACCAAACAAGGCCCCGCCTCTTAATACCGGGGAGTCTCTTAACTGGTCAGAATACAGCTGAATTGCCAGTTGGTTACGGCTCATTGGGGCCGTGGCATCTACCCCGGAAACATCAATCACCGCGTTCTCGCCCAGATAGATGCTACTGTTATTCGTCTGGATATCTGTAGCAGTCACAAAAACTTGACCGCTATTAGCTGTGATGGTGCCATCAATCACAATATCCTTACCCTGAATGTTGATCACCGACCCTTCAAGCTCAGTTTTTGTCGTTTGTGTACCATCTAGCTTATAAAGTGATACCGGCAGCTTTTGTGCATCAATAATCTCTTCTTTATCATCCACATCAATGGTGACGGTCGTTTTACTATTTTTACCTAACGTCACTTTGCCGTACTCTGGATTGATATTCAGCTCGCCACTTTTAGAGCCAATTTGTTCGGCTTTGAGAAAAATCGAACCATTGGCACGCACCGAAGTAGACGCAGAAATATTCCCTTGCTGATTCACTGCCAGGCCAATCAGGCTGGCATTACCATGATTGACAATGATGTCTCCCAGGTTAGTCGCCTTGCCACCCGAACTCACCTCCACTAGCAACCCTGCAAACTTATCCAGCGTGCTTAGGTAAACTGTCTTGCCCGCCGCCAGAATGGTTTGGCCATCCGGCGTTTTAATCACGCCGCTATTGGTAACATCTGGTGCCAGCAACATGACACGCCCGCCCGTGGCAGTGGTAATGTTCGCACCCTTGGCAACATCAATCACGCCAATGGCATCCGCGAATGAAAACACCGGGGAGGTCGTGTTAGACAAAATACCATTTTGATAAATGGTCTCAATGTTATTGTTCGCTAGGTTATCGAGCGTCGTCGCAGTCAGCGAGCCGACGTTGACTTGAGAACCGGCGCCAAAATATATGCCATTCTGATTGGCAATATAGACATGGCCATTGGCATTTAACGCGCCATTAATAAAACTGGCGCCACTGCCCATGACCCGGTTTAACACGCTAGAGTTGGCATCAGGCATTTTAAAATTGACGGTGGCATTAGAGCCAATATTAAAGCTGTCCCAACGGATCACTGCATTATTGACCACCGTATTGATGTTCATGGTATTGCCATTGACATTGATATTACCGATGGCGGGCACAATATTGTGGCCCGTTGGCAAGGTATTGGCGTCCATCGCCAGCACTGGTGCAGACATCCAGGTTAAACAGCCAGCAAACAACAAGGCCATACTGCCGGTAGAGATTTTCCACCAGGACTGCTCAGCACCTGCCTGACTGTCACCGACAGTGGCAGCACCCGCCAAAGTCACTGTTTTTTGATGAGTACGTGCAATTTCGGCAATCGGCACTAACATGCCCAAGCGTTTGCTAAATACCAGTTTGAATCGTAACTTGTTCATCATTTCACCTCGTCTACTTCAGCTAAGCGCTTATTACCAGTCAAAACCCACTTTAAAATGCAGGCGCGTATCACCACTTTCAGCCATCCCAGCTGGCTTGAGTGGTGCCGTGTTTCCGTTTTCCAATATCCAGCTTGATTGCAACACGCGCGCAAAATCCAGGCGCATAAACAAACCATGTGCGGCCTTCACATCCAGGCCAAACCCGTAAGAGGACAAAATGTAACGCTCGATTTGCGAGAAGCGGTCATTAGCAAACGTGACCGGATCACGCGTGGTCGCCAAGCCATAATCGTAAAAAGCCAGCAAACGCATTTCGTTGACCCAGGAGCCCGCATACTTCTGTAATGGCGGCGAACGCAACTCCATGGTGAGGTTGGTACCAGTATCCCCCAGCGCGCTGGACTCGAGAAAGCCGCGCACAGTATCCAGGCCACCAATAAAAAACTGTTCGTTAGACACCAGTGAGTCGCCGGTGACTTGTCCACCCAAAGAGCCGTACCATTGCCATTGATAAGGCAGTGTCCAGGTATGCTCGAGCTGTCCTCTCAAATAAGAAAAGTTTGGTCGTGCCAGATAACGTCGCTGTACAAACTCAGCCTCTTCATTGACTAATGCCTTGGTGGAGAAAACAAAGTTCAGGTCGAGCTTGGTAGTACTCTCCGGCGTCACCAGATTGCCGGTATAGCCAATCAGCATGGGAAGATAGGTAATCGGATTACTGCCCAGGTCAGCCCCCAACCTGCGGGTGCTTTCTTTAAAGTCTTTGTAATCAACGCCCAGGGTCAAATTGTGATTAAAAGACTTGATTGGGCTGGGCATCGGATGGATATAGCGCAAACCATAAATATTACCGTTACCCACCACATTCAAATCGCCTACCGCACTGATGTCACTTTGTGAGACCACACCATACATGGCCCAATAGTCGCCGGCATAAGGGATCACATAGGTGCCCGAAAATACTTTCACCTCGTTGGCATCTTCCGGTGTCACCTGGAAACCCAGACCAATACTGTGATCGCTCTGCCACAGGTTGTCATAGCGCAAGTTGCCTGACAGGCGGGTCTTGGTGGTGTTTGGCGTGTATCGGTTGTTGTATTCCAGGCTGGCATGCAACGGAAACTTGTCATCCACCTTTAAATCCACCTCAACCATGCCTGGCGACTTGCCTGGCCGCAACACAGGCGCCACTACACGGTCTTGGTTAATATTGACCGAGGCAATTTGTTTTTGTACGGTTGGAAAGTGTGGAACATGTCCCTCTTTGAATTCCGTGACGTTCTGCTTGATTTTGCCCAAAGAGTAATAACGCGAGCCAACTACGCTCAAACGCTCCACTTTGCCCTCCAGCACTTCCAGCTTCACAACGCCGGCGTTGACCTCTTGCTCAGGAATACTCACGAACACCGTCAAATAGCCCGCCTCATGAAAGCTTTGCTCTAGTGCAGCACGCGCTTTTTCTACATCTGCGATTGAACGATGCTCACCAAGGTAGGGATAAACGGCTTTTTCAACGTCATTGACACTGAGTACGGTATTACCATTGACCACGTATTCGAAAATATCAAACTGATCCTGGGGCAACACCTCTACTGCAGCCTGCGCATTCAGCTCAGCCACCGGGGAATTACCAGGTTGCGGGGTGACCTCAGTCGCCTGCTCTGCATGCAATGCAAACGACCACAAGACACACACTCCACTCATCACACGCAGCAACAATTGCAACACCTTTCTTTTCTGTTCAACCGCCTAAGGCACTTATCGAGGCTTGCCATTTTGAAAGCACTGCGTGTCACAAAGATGAAATACGGACTAGTCCGCGGCGGTGTTTGCGTAGCCCATGCGGGCCATTGTCACCGGCCGTCAGCGCTAGGAGTGGCGCGCGCCATTGATTACACGTCACCATAAAAAAAGCACACCCGGTAAGGGTGTGCTTTTCATCAAACTTCGCAGCTTTTGGCTACTAGGAATGTCTATTAGAACAATTGTTGTGCCTGGCAGTTATTACCATTGCGTGAACCTTTAGCCACGATGGTACCCACTGTGCAAGAAGAACCGGCAAATGGGTTGATAGTCAAGCCACGTGGTACTTCAGCACAATCCAGACCAGCGAAAGCACCAACGATTTCATTGATGACAGTCTCACCGAAGGTACCGGAAGCTGAGTTAGCTACGAAAGATTTCATTTCCATATGGAAATCGTACAAACCTTGAGCCGCTGTGTAACGCGCGTTAGCATCTGTTGTTTGGCCAGAGCCAGCAACTGGTGCTTCCGGGTGAACGTTATCCAGCTTGATGTAGCGATAGCCATTCGAAGATGTATCTGTACGCCAGTTGTTTTCCAGTGACAGCACACCGATTGCAAAACCTGCTGTAGACAATGCTGTTTTGGCGTTACCAGTACCGGAACCTTCTGTGATGATCAAAGTAGGTGTGGAGTCAACCTGACCGACAGGTGCCAAAGCACCTAAAATAGATGGGTCACCATTACAAGGATTACGCAAGAAAGTCGCATTTGAAGAAGCTTGTGTACCAGAAGTAGGAACACGGCGGGCCAAGTTCAGGGCAGCCGTAGAACCAGGTACCAGAATACCGGCATCAGCAGCTGTACCACTTACGATAGAAGCATATTGCGTATGAGAAATGCTAGGTGCATTGGCTGGCAAGTAGTCAGGGTCAGCTGAGTTGGCAGCGGCTACGCTTGCATAGATGCCCTGTGCAACTTGCATCGCACGATACAGGGCAGTAGAAGTCGCGATACCGAATGCTTGACCAACGTTAGCGTTAGATTCAACACCGTAACCATCCACTGATACACCGAACAATGCAGCTTCAACGTCAGAGAAACCACCTGCTGGTTTCGCAGTCGCGCCATCAGCAGCTGTTGCTGGTGTCACAATTGCGCATGAGCGGTAGGAGGCAATCGCAGTTTGACCTGGTAAGGACAAAGTACCAGTTTGAGCCACGCAACCATCGTTAGCACCCAACTTGCCGATACGGCGCAAGTTTGTAGTGCCTACTGTACCATCACCGTCAACATCGTTAGGGATATGTGGTGCATAAGCGTTAAAAGAACCACCATCAATCGTATGATAAACTACAGAAACCTTGCCACCACGTGTACAAGCATAAGCCAGGAAGTTACTTGCAGCGGAGTTACCTGGTCTTACAGCGGCCGTTGCTGAACCGTTGTTGAACACAGACAGAGTGTTTGCATCACAACCAGCAGCAAAGCCCTGGAAAACATTGTAGGTTGGTGCTGAAGCACCAGAGATCCAGGTTTCATTCAATGCACCGTTGCCACGCGCAGTATTGATCTGTGCTTGAGTCACAGGGGCAGCAAACGCTTGACCAGCAAACAGGGTAGCTGCAACAGCCAAGCATACTTTATTAAATTTAAACATTTTTTCGCTTCCTTCGATAAAAGATTTGATTAGCGGCCAGTTTGTAAACTGGCCGTTTTTCATGGCTTTTTAATTTTGTATTAAGCCTTGCGACGACGAGCGACCAAGCCAACAACACCCAAGCCAGCCAGCAACATCGCGTAGCTGTCAGCTTCAGGTACTGGCACTACGAATTCCAACAGACCACCGGAAGTCATTTTGAATTGGAAATTACCATTTAAGCCCAGTGTATTGAATGCTACTGGAGAAGCAGCGGTTGCACCTGTCAGTTGTTGCACAACAGTCATGGTGCTATCCAGGTTATCCATAGACACATGACCTTGGCCGTTAATACGACCAGTGGAACCATAAGCTTGGCCGCCTGCATATGCTCTTGACAAGTTACTTGTCACAACGCTAGCACCATTATCAACAGTGTTGTGGTTGTCCAACGCGTTGTTGTTAGTCATGTAGCCATTGAAGTTTGCAATAGAAGTTTGCAACTGATTTGAGTTTGTCAGGTTAGCACCTGACTTGTAAGTAGAGATGATGCCGCGTGCGCCTGCACCAGTACCGGTACCATCAGCAGCATAAATAGCCCACTTGGTAGTAGAAGCGGAAGCAGTATCCCAGAATGAAGTCCATGCATTTGAGTAATCACCACCGGCCAAATCAATAGAAAATGTTTTGGACAAACCATCTGCAGACAGCGTACCGTTAGTGTGTGCATCAACAACCAAGCTCTGGAAGCTGTCGTAGCCGTAGCCCAGATCAAAAGTGGCTGACGTATTGCTGTTAAAGTCCAGCAAAGTCAGGATTAGGCTTGAGCTACCGCTTGTCGCAAATGTCATAGCCGCGTGTGCTGGAATAGTTGCAGCGGACAGAGCCAATGCAGCAACCAATGCTTTTACTTGAAATTTCATAAACTTCTCCTTAATTTTTTGAGCAAACCGATAGAAAGAGCAAACTACTAATACCTGAGCGAATACGATGAAACTCATCCCGAAAAATTATGGGGGCAGTAGATGACAGCCTTATTTTGGAAACCTAGTCCGCATGGACTAGTCTGGCCGCGTTAAACACCCGCATAAAAATCCTGACTAGTCTAGAAACTAAAAATGACAGCGTAAAAGTGAACACTAGTCCGTTCGGACTAGTCTGGTGAAGTGCACCCCAACACTAACGCCTGTGGACAAAAAGCAAGGTCATCAATTTATTGCTTACGGGTAATCAACCCCAGTTTGAGCGCCTTACTGGCGGCCTGGCTGCGGTTCTCTACATCCAGTTTGCGTAAGATATTTTGCACGTGGTTTTTAATGGTGAGCGGGCTGACCTGCATGATATTGCCGATCTCCCAATTGGTTTTGCCTGCCTGCAACCATTCCAGTACTTCGAGCTCACGCTTGCTCAGCGGTTTAATGCGGCCATTGCGTGCAGTGGTGGATAGCACGGAGGGACATTTATTGGCAGTGACTTTGACAATCGCACAGTGCAGGTGCGGCATGAGCAACTCCAGCAGGTGAGCCGTTTGCGCATTGGCTGGGGAGCTCATGCGGCCAAACATGACCATGGTGGCAATACGGCTGTGTTCGTTGCCAAAGCCATGCACCACAAAACGCTTAAGCTCCGACGCCAGCATGCGTTCAGCATCGACATGCTCAACGGCATAGTGGTTATACTGCTGCGCGGTGAGCTCGGTATGGTAAAATACTGGCATGCCCAGCTTGCTCCAGCGCGCAAAGGCTTCATTCACCAGGCCATCCTCATCATTAAGCACCTGGTCGAACTGGGTATCACCAAAATAACGGCTGGAGGTCAGGTATTCATAGTCATAACTGGCACGCTCCAAACTACGCACACCAATAATCACCACCTCATGGGCCAATAAACATTGAAACCCGCGCTGTAGCCAGTTAAAAAGGTGTGAGCGATGCTGCAGGCGCAACGACTCCTCAATCACCTCCATAAATAGCGCGCGTTGCTCTTCATTCAGTGCCAACGTCCATTGGTCGTTGACCTGATCTATCCCTGTTATTGTTGTATCCATGTGTTAACCACATTTATATAAATGCAGTAAGTTTGCTCAGAATTTGTGACAGAAAAATGATTCACACATGTCAGTTGATTGATAAATTCATGACAACGGATTAGCAACATGACTAGGAGAGGAAATTGCCATTTTCTAACTGCCTGGTTTTATTGGCACAGGCCTGTACAAGCATGACAATCACATGAATTGCGTGCCCAAGCATGTTTGGCAGCGCATGGCCGCTTGTCTTTGCCGTGTCACATGACTGTGACACAATCAGACCCATCATGAATGCGCCCGCTCACAGCTCGCACCGAACCAGACTGGCCCTGTTGCTAGCGACGGCGATCGCTTGTGGTAGCGCTGATGCGGAGACGACTGCTGTTGGTTTAACCGCACAACTACTCGCCGAACATATCCAGTTGGATAACTCCAGTGACAGTGAGTTAGTCATCAGTAATATTGACGCCGCAGAGGCAGAAAATGACGCTGTCACGCCAGCCCGCGGTCTCCAGTCATCTCAATGGAAAGGTGGTGCTGTGCCCTATCAGGCCGAGGTGCAGGCCGCTGCCGAAGCCACACAGATAGAGCCAGCACTGATTCACGCCGTGATTGCCACCGAGTCCGGCTACAACCCCAAGGCGCTGTCGCGTAAAGGCGCATATGGGCTGATGCAAGTGCTGCCCGCCACAGCACAAACCATGACAGCCATTCCGGTCAGGCAATGGTCAGTGCCACAGCAGATATTGTGGGGTTCGCATTATTTAAAGCGCATGCTGGATATGTTTGAAGGCAATGTCACCCTGGCCCTGGCGGCCTACAATGCCGGGCCACAAGCAGTGAAAACCCACCAGCACGCCGTGCCACCTTTTGCCGAAACCAGGCAATATATCCCCAAAGTGCTTGGCTATTACCAAGCGTTCAAAACCAGGCTTGCACCCACAGGTTACGGCAGCCAAGTCAGTAACTGACCTGGTTTAACGATTGACCCACGCCAGCTCCAGATCAGCCAGGGTATTCGGCTCATACACAAACAGCCACTCGCGATAATGCTTGGCGCCGTGAAAACCTGACTGCGACTCCTGGTAGCCAGTGCTGCGTATCGGCGCTAATAGCGATTGACCATGCACGCCGACAATCCGGCCATCGCGCATGATTAAGGTCATGCCCTGCTTCACAACAAACGGGTCTGGGTATAGACGGCGTAAATGTCGCTTGGGCACAGGGAAACGCTTGTCCTCAATCAACTCTTCTAGCCGTATCGGGTATTGTTTGACTGGCTGCGGGGTCGATTCATAATAACGCCCAATCGCCAAGCGATAGGCTTCGCCGGTTTCCAACAACAAGGCTTCATTACTGCGTTGGGATTGCTGCTGCCACATCACAGCGGCACCTTGCATGCCGATGGCCGCAATCACCAGCGTCACCATCACGCCTATGTAAGAAAATCCGCCTTGCCTGCGCATGCCTTGGCTTACCAGTCGGTGTAGGCTGAGCCATCGGCAGCCTGGCCGGTCGCGCTACTGTGCAGGGTATATACGCCACCCACCACAGGCAACTCCGGCGGCGTAATCACCCAGACATCATTGCGCTCAGTAATGGGGTCCCAGGGTAATTTGTCCAGGTAATGTTTATCGACCAACTCCTGCAAGGTGTCTGGATACTGGCCCTGGTCGGCATAGTATTCATCCAGTGCTTTGCGCGTGGTGGCCAGTTGCTGCTTGAGTGCCTGGTCCTTGGCGCGCTGCACGCCAGAAAAATAGCGCGGCACGGCCAGCGATAATAACAAAGCCAGAATCGATAGCACCACCAGCAGCTCTACCAGCGTAAACCCACGCCGCTTACCATTGTGCATAAGCCACTCCATTGATGCCGGTTTGCGTGCTTAATGAATACACATCGTAGACATCTTGCGTGTAGCGCGGTTGCTCAGGTGAGCTGTCGTAACTGCGTAGACCCCACGCCTGACTTAAACTGCCAGCGCTCGGATTTTTCATCATCGGGTCTTGAGGAATGCGACGTAAGAAACGTATGCGCTCATGCTTGGTACTTTTGGCATCTTCCACACCGTCGACCAGCACCTGCAAATTGGGCGGGTAACCGCTGGTATCGGCATTCTTTTTCACCCTACCCTCATCGGCCGCTTTTTTGTAGGCATCAATCGCACGCCGCATTTCACGCAAATACTCGCGTAACTGCTGCTCTTTTTGCCGCTGCACCGTCAGCTGTATCATGGGCGTGGCGATACTGGCCATGATGGCAATAATCGCCAGCGACACCATCAGTTCAATCAGGGTAAATCCAGGCGCGCGTTTCACGGTGTCAACCATCAAGGAATCACCTTGGGGGCAGGTAAAGTCGTTGTGCCCTGCTCCGAAATACCATTCACATTGTTAGACAAGCCCGGCATGGCTGACGCAGGCTGCGTAGACTCGTTGCTGGCCGGTGGTGCATCCGGGGCAGGCAATGCCACAGGCTCAGGGGCTGGTGCGGACTCTGGCGACTCATTACCCGGTACATCTGCGGCATCATTCAACTCGCGCTGGCGTTGCAACTGTTGTTCGCGTGCCTGCTGGCCACGTGTGAGTGTGTTGCTCGGCATGCTGTTTAACAGCGGCTTGTCAGAAATCACCGTGTCGGTCCCGCTCCAGTATTCAGAGAAGGTCGCTTCCGGCAAGGTCACATTGCTGATGACCTTGGGCGTGATTGCCAGCACAATTTCAGTTTTATTCTTTTCATCAATATGGCGCGAGAACAAGCGACCCAAGATCGGGATTTCACCCAGGCCTGGTAATTTATCGGCGTTTTTACGTTCCGAGTCCTGAATCAGCCCGGCCAGAATTTGTGTTTCACCATGCTTGAGGCGCAACATGGTGGTCGCGTTACGGGTGCCAATGTTATACACCTTGGAGTTGTTGCTCAGCGTAATCGCCTCGCCCAGTGAGCTGACTTCCAGGTTGACTTTAATACTGACAAAATCATCCAACATCACGCGTGGCTCGACCTCCAGCTTGAGGCCAACATCCACATAAGACACGCTCTCAGACGTCCCCACGTTGGCGGTGGTATTGGTGGTAATCACTGGCACCTTGTTACCGACCAGCACTTTGGCTTTTTCGTTATTTTTCACACGGATACGCGGGTTAGACAGCAGGTTCAAATCACTGTCTGTGGTTTTGAATTGCAGGCTGGGATTAGGGCTGACGCCAATATCAGACGATTTGATGCGCTTGAGCGCTTCCAGCGTTAACTGGCTATCGAGCACCGTGAGTGACGATGGGTAGACAATGCCCAACTGGTTCATTTTGCCGCGCGTGATTTCCATCACCTCGATTTCGAGCATCACTTCCGGGTCGGCAATATCCTGCGCCTTAATCATTTTCTCGGCCAGCGCCAGTACTTCCGGTTTATCCCTGAGCACCAGCATGTTCAGGCGCTCGTCCACATACACATCACGGATTTTTAAAATGGTGCGCAACATATCGGCACACTGCTTGGCGCTGGTGTTGGCAAAGTAAAAATTACGGATCAGCAAATCCTGGTAATCCTTGTTCTTTTGCTGCGTCGCCGGGTACACCAAGGCGCTATTGGCAGACAGCACTTTCTTTTGCAAGCCGTTGCTGGCCAGCACCATGTCTATCGCCTCTTCAATCGGCATTTTTTTCACGAATACCGAGGCTTTGGTTTCTGGCTTGATGTCTTTATCCAGCACAAAATTTACGCCCGTGGCACGCGACAAGGCCTCAAACACCACCTTGATATTGGCATCGCGTAACTCCAGCGTCACCGGTTTGTTCAAGCTGGTTTGCAATTGCGGCAAGGCTGCACGGGCACGCGGCTCCATGGCGATCAGTTGTTTTTCCAGGGCCTGCGCTTCGGCATTGGTGGGTTGCTCCAGCAAAATATCACGCACTTCTTTCAAAGCCTGTTTGGGGCTATCCATATGCTGTTTAACGGCATCCAACTGCTTGCGCAAGGCGACTTCACGCGCGCTGGCGTTCTCATAGGCCTGCGCTTTAATATGGTGCGGATCCAACGTTAAAATACGCGCATACACCTGCTTGGCCGCCGCAATATCGCCTCTGGCATCGGCAGCTTCAGCCTCGGCAGACAGCACATTAATGGCCTGTTCGCGCTCGCGGAACCAGCGGTTACGCAACACCACATCCGCCGGGCGCTCTGCCACTTGTTGCGCCAACTCATGCACTTTACCTTCTGGGGTGGTCGCGGTGAGTTTGGGCGGGAACAGGCCACACGATGACAACACCCAGGCCGACAGACTGATGGCGACATAACGCGGAATCGCAGTCCGCAAAGGCTGATTTAACTGAAAAGCATTCATTGGTTAAGCATTTCTTCCTGATGATTGTTGTCAGCGTCCGTCATCGCCTGGCGCTGGCCAGCCGCTGTCGCTGTTTTGGTTTTGCTCAGTACCACCACCTTATTCAGCGGCACATAGGTGAAATACACAGATTGCATATCTTCACGGTCGAGTCGCCACTGCGCACTGACATTGCCCCCCAGCTTGGGCAGTAGCACTTTTTTCTGCTGCATTAAAATCACCACATCGCCGCCTGGCACATCCTGCATGCTGCCCACATAGCTATAAGGCAAAGGGGGTGCCTCAGGCGGTGGCGGTGGTTGCGGCTTGGGCGGTGGTGGCAACCACTCATGTGCCGCAAAAAGGGCATGGCTCAGCTTGTTGGCTGGCAACTGGCGTGTGAAATAAGTCCCCTCACTGGCAGGTACGGCGGCGACCGAGACTGATGCCGTCGCAGGTGCCACAACGGGCTGACTGTCAGGTGCTAACGGTATGGCGACCACTTCGTCGTGTGGCAGTGGTCTGCTCACCCTCGGTTTGGCAGCCTCCACGGTAGTATCAGCAGCAACCTCCTCTTGCGACCATTGCCAATAGACCAGACCCAGCGTGAGCAACAGGGCCAGCCACAACAGCGGTCGTGTGGATGGTTTGGACTCAGACACCATCTGCACGCCCTCCGCGGATAAACACCGAGAATGTCAATGTGGCGTCGACAACGGGCTGTACCGTTTCATTTTTACGCAGCTCCAGCCCGGTCAATGCCATAGAGGGATATTGCCGCAGCACATCCAGGATGAACTGGCGACAAGTCGCGTAGTCGGCCTGTATGGTAAAACGCATATCAAACTGCTGAATGTCATGTGTCGCCGCATTAGACTGGTGTGCCTGCCACTGGTAATCGCCCACATTGAGGGCGATCTGCCGTTTTTGCGCCAGGCTGGCAATATGCATCATGCGTGGCGAAAGATCACTAAATGCCGGCAATTGCTGCCAAAGTACAGCCAACTGCACAGGATCATCTGGTAACGATGGCGCTTTAACAGCAGAATCTGGTTTCGCCGAGTTTTTTTCTGCGACCACAGGCGCAGCGACCAGGCGTTGTGTCGCCAGTTGCCGGATGTCTTTTTCCAGCGCGTCTATCTGCGCCACCTGCGAAGATTGCTGATGTGATAACAGGCCCCACATCAGCAGTAATGCAAGCGATAACACCATGGGCAACCAGCCTAAATACCAGGCCGCGCGGCGCAGCAGCCAGACCACATTCATAGGCGCCACGTTCATTGGCGAAGGAAAACGTACTACAGTCACGGCTGCCACCCCCCCTGAATCTCAAAACTGACCGGACGTTGCGGATGACTCTCGTTGACCTGGTGTTTTTGCAGATGTACCTGCTTCAGCACTGGCACCACCTGCAACTGACTCATATACTTCAATAAATCCTGATAACTCTTGGCCTCGCCTGACAGCACAAACTGCGCACGGTTGGCATCGGGCAACAATTGCAATAAAGCAATCTCTGGCACTTGTTGTGACTCCAGCGCTTGTAGCAAATCAAACCAGCGCACATTGAGCTGCTGCACTATTTTTTCGGCCGCTTTCTGCTCTGGCTGGCTTAATACCCTCACCGTTTGCTTGGCGGCCACTTTGTTGACTGGCGAATGTGCAGCGGTTGTCGCCGTTGTCTGTTGTTGAATCAACTGCTGCTGACGTTGTGCAAGCTGCTGCAACTGCACCTCAGTGTCGGTGACCCCTGCATACTTCACCGCTACCAGCACGCCTAATAACATCACCAGCACCGCGCCAGGCCAGCGCAATAACTGCCAGGCAAATGCTGGCCGTGAAAACTCCAGCTGATAATTCGGGTTAGGCCACATGCGCAAGCTCCTGCTGACATGGGGCAACTGCACGACTGGCTGGCAAGACTTGCCAGGACACCTGGCCAGACAATGCCTGTTTTAAGGAGCGCCCCGTTTTTTCCATCACCTGGCGACCAGGCTCCAGCAACCAGTAGCACGAGGAAGCCTGCACGCCCAGCAAGGTACGTTCGCGCATGAGCCAGGCTGCCATGGCATTCACGTCCGTCATCTCCGTCGCCAGGCTGGCGACATGGGTCATGTGACCCTGATCCAGTTGCAATAATCGCAGCATCTGTGGCTCAGCCGTCAGCACCGTCCCTGTCGCTGGCAAACGCGTATTCGCCCACAGGGCGCTGGCATAAGGCTGCACCGACCACTGCATGGCATGTCTGGCCAATAATGCATTTATATCCAGGGATGCCAAGGCGGGAATCGCCACCAGCAAGCTGTCTTGCGGCTGCTGGATATCCTGCAAACGGAACGGCCAGGCTCGCGCGGCCTCACCGTAGGTTTGCATCAAGATCGCGCGGGCATAGGCCTGCTGCTCCTGCCCAGACAGATCCAGCGACTGCACGCTTTGCGTCATGGCAGGCAAGCGCAACAGATGCACGTGCTTATCAGCAATAGTGACTTCTATGCGCCGCCAACGACTGGCGGGGAGTTGTGACAACAGCGCTGGCAGTGCCGCTTGCAAATCCGTGCCGTTCCAGCGGCTTTGCGCGGTCAGGCGACGCGTGCGCAAGCCCGCAGGCCTGTGCGCTGCCAGTAACTGGTCTGCGGTCACCAGCACCCTGGTCAGGCCGCAACAGGACCACTCAGGCAATAAACGTGACACGGTTGATCTCCTGTAAGCTGGTCATGCCTTCTGCGGCTGCACTAACGGCGGCCTCACGAATCGTGCGCATGCCATTTCTGGCTGCCGCTTCTTTGAGTTGACGGATTGGCTGCCTGGCGATAATCATCTCGCGCAGCTCATCATTGAGCACCAACATTTCTGCCACGGCCTTGCGCCCTTTGTAACCGGTACCGCGGCAATGGCCGCAGCCTTGCGCGTGTTTGAACTGCATGCCAGCGGCCTGCGCTGCCGTCAGGCCAGACGCACGTAACATTTCCTCATCTGGCACAAACGGTTCGGCACAATGCGGACACAAGGCGCGCACCAGCCGCTGGGCGACGATGCCATTGACCGCCGACACAAAATGGTAAGGATCGACGCCCATATGCATAAAGCGGCCGATCACATCCAGCACGCTGTTGGCGTGCACGGTGGAAAACACCAGGTGACCGGTCAGTGCCGCCTGCACGGCAATTTGCGCCGTTTCAGCATCACGGATTTCACCGACCATGATTTTGTCTGGGTCGTGACGCAAAATCGAGCGCAGGCCGCGCGCAAAGGTGAGGCCTTTTTTCTCATTGACCGGGATTTGCAATACACCCGGCAATTGATATTCGACCGGGTCTTCAATGGTAATGATTTTGTCAAAGCCGGTATTCACTTCTGAAATCGCGGCATATAAAGAAGTCGTTTTACCGCTACCGGTCGGGCCTGTGACCAGCACCATGCCATACGGCTCGCTGGCCAGTTTTCTAAAGCGCGCAATCACATCGGCATCAAACCCCAGTGCTTTCAAGCTGAGGCCTTGCGCCTGCTCAGTCAGGGCTTTGCGATCCAGCACACGCAACACAGCATCCTCACCAAAAGCACTCGGCATGATAGAAACACGGAAATCGATCAGCCTGCCCATGGCGTGCACTTTAAAGCGGCCATCTTGCGGAATGCGGCGCTCGGCAATATCCAGTTGCGCCATCACCTTAATCCGTGAAATCGCCTGCTCTGCGCTGTCCAGGCCAGGGCTGTTGGCAATACTGGCCATCACGCCGTCAATGCGGTATTTCACCGCCAGGCCGCCAGGATGCGTTTCCAGGTGTATGTCACTGGCACCGGTTTTGAGCGCATCATACAAGGTGGAGTTAATCAGTTTGACGATGGGGTTGGCATCTTCGTGAATAGACTTCAGCGACAACTGCATGACGACTTCTTCGTCGCCTTCGGCTGCGGCATGCTCGGTCGAGAGACCGACGCCATCCATGGCGCGCATGGTTTCTTCTTCGCCTGCCAGATAGGCACTAATCTCTAAACGATGCGCCAAGCGCCACTCAAACGGCACTTGCACCGCATGCTGCGCCCACAGTGGCAACTGGCGGTCAAACGGATCAGCAAACACCAAAATGAGGGTTTGTGCCGCATCATAAAACGCCAGGCACTCTTTCTGCTGCGCCTCGTTATAGCTCACTACATCAAAGGCCACTTGCCATTCGCGCATCTCACGCATGGTCGCCAGCGGGTAATGCAGCAACTGCGCCAGTTGACTCACCAGCATTTCACTGTCTGCCGGGACGATGTCTTCCAACACTTCAATCACGCGGCGTTGTTGTTGCAAGGCCTGTGTTTGCGCAAGGGATAAGGTGTCGGCAGAGAGCATGGGCAAAGGCTGGTTCATTGGATTTGCCCCGCCAGTTCAAAAATAGGCATATACAGTAACAACACGACGACACCGATGACCAGACCGATAAACAGCATGAGCAAAGGCTCAAACAACTTGGTAAACCAGTCTATCCAGCGTGCCAGCTCTTCATCATAAAACCCGGCAATGCTGTCCATCATCTGCGC
The DNA here is from genome assembly GCF_015354345.1 of Methylophilus sp. 14. Taxonomy (GTDB): domain Bacteria; phylum Pseudomonadota; class Gammaproteobacteria; order Burkholderiales; family Methylophilaceae; genus Methylophilus. The sequence continues at coordinate 115,752 of NZ_JADKYS010000007.1, forward strand.
CACATTGCCACCACGTTCGCCGACCAGCAGCATACGCTCGCCAATCGGCGTGGTCATTCCGACCGTCTGAAACGCATGGGAGAGCGGCTGCCCCTGACTAATCATGGTTTGCGCCTGTTGCAGGCTGCGCGCCATACTGCTATCCAGCAAGCCGCCCAGAGAGTCGAGCGCGGTCATGATCGGTGTACCACCGGCTAGCAACATGCCCAAGGTGCGGTAAAAGCGGGCGAGCTGGTAGAGATGGAGTTTTTCACCAATCGCCGGAATGCGCCAAATCGCTTTGAGCATGGACTGCCGTGTCGCCGGTGTTTTGAACAGCAGTATCAGGCCAATGACCATCACGACCAATATCGCCAGCATGGTCTCGCCATGTTGCGAAATCAGCGAACCCCATTGCAACATCACTTTGGACATCCAGGGCAAATCCGCGCCGGTGCCTTCATACACACTGCTAAATTTAGGCACGACAAAGCCCATTAAAAAGGCAATCACCAACCCGCCTACCACCATCAACAACAAGGGGTAAATCGAGGCACTGACGATTTTCTTTTTGAGCAGCGAGACCTGGTTGTCGTAGGCAATATAGCGTGTCAGGGCATTGCCCAAATCACCGGTGCGCTCAGCGGCCTTGACGGTGGCGATATAGAGCGGTGGAAAGACTGTTGGCTGGCGTTCAAGCGCGGCGGAGAATGATTTGCCTTGCTGCAGCGACTGCAAGATCCCCTGCAACACCGTGCGCGTCTGATCCTGACGTAACGCCAGCGCATCAATGGCCTCGACTAGGTTCAAGCCGGAATGCAATAAGGCCAGCAACTCCTGACTGAACAAGGCCAGCGGAAACGTTTCGCGCTTGGAGACTTTGGCCGCCTTGTGCGCATGCAGCGACACTGGCATGAGGCCTTTGGATTTCAGTTGTGCGTATGCGTCCTGTTCATCGTCAGCCTGCAATTCCACCATTGCCAGCGTAGAACCATTGAGCACTTTTGCCTGATAATGCATGGCGGTTTACCAGTTGGTAATGTCCTGTGCTTCGTCGCTGCCGCCAACCTGGCCATCTTTGCCCAGGCTAAACAAATCATATTCGCCATGCTGACCAGGAGCACGGTACTGGTAAGGCTTGCCCCACGGGTCATTGGGGACTTCTTTTTTCAGGTAGGGGCCGCTCCAGTGCGTATTGTTATCGGCGTTAGTCATCAAGGCCTGCAATCCTTGCTCTGTGCTTGGGTAATGCCCAACATCGAGCCGGAACTGATCCAGCGCCTGCTCCAGTGCTGCAATTTGCGCCTTGGCGGTTTTGAGTTCAGATTTCCCAATCTGCTGAAAATACTTGGGCCCGACGTAGCCCGCCAGTAAGCCAATAATGACCATGACGACCAATAACTCCAGCAAGGTAAAACCGCGGCTATGCTGCACAGTACGACAAGGCATCAAAATTGCTCCATGAAAATTTGATGACAATACTAAGCAGATTAGATTGCAGAAAAGTGGCGGCAATGTGACAAGCTGTCATAGTTGTAAAGGATTGCTATCGCAATTGACTCGGCCATTGCCATAAAAAAAGCGCCCGAAGGCGCTGTTTTTATGGCAATGGCCGATAAGCCGTTTACTTATTCGCCAAGAAAGCCTCCGCTCTGATGCGCCCACAGCTTGGCATAAATCCCGTCCTTTGCCAGCAAGGCGTGATGGGTGCCGGACTCCACAATACGGCCCTGATCCAGCACAATCAGTCTATCCATCGCGGCAATCGTGGATAAACGGTGTGCAATTGCAATCACGGTTTTACCCTCCATCAACTGGGCGAGATGATGTTGAATCGCCAGTTCGACCTCAGAGTCTAGTGCACTGGTTGCCTCATCTAGCACCAAAATCGGTGCATTTTTGAGCATCACCCTGGCAATCGCAATGCGCTGGCGTTGGCCACCAGACAGTTTAACGCCACGCTCACCCACATGCACATCATAGCCAGTGCGGCCTTTGGCATCGCGCAGGGTCAAGATAAAGTCATGCGCTTCTGCACGTTTGGCCGCGAGGATCATTTCTTCGTCTGACGCATCAGGACGGCCATACAGAATGTTTTCGCGCACAGAGCGGTGCAATAAGGACGTATCTTGCGTGACCATGCCGATCTGGTGGCGCAATGAATCCTGTGTCACCTGGTCTATGGCCTGGCCATCAATGCGGATATGCCCAGATTGAATATCGTAAAACCGCATGAGCAAGTTCACGATGGTAGATTTGCCTGCCCCAGAACGACCGACCAGGCCGACTCGTTCACCCGGCTGTATGCATAATTCAAAATGTTGTAACAAGGCACCTTGTTTTTCATAAGCAAAGTTCACTTGCTCAAAACGGACTTCCCCGCGCGGCACTTGCAATGTCACGGCACCTGGCGCATCAATGATGTTATTCGCCATTGATAAGGTGTTCATGCCGTCTTGCACGGTACCGATCTGCTCATACAGCGAGGTCAGCTCCCACATCACCCAATGCGAAATCCCGTTCAGGCGTAAACTCATCGCCATCACCGCAGCCACAGCGCCTGCAGCCACCAGGCTTTGCGACCACAGCCACAATACCATGCTGCCACTAGCAATAATGAGGCACATATTCAGAAAATGGTTGATACTCTCTACCCAGCTCACCATGCGCATTTGCCCATGCACCGTGTCGAGAAATTCTTGCATGGCTGATTGCGCGTAGCCAGCCTCGCGGCCGGCATGTGAAAATAATTTGACTGTAGAAATATTGGTATAGGCATCGGTGATGCGCCCTGTCATCAAAGCGCGTGCATCCGCCTGCCGTTGTGACACCTTGGCCAGCCGCGGAATAAAAAAGACCAGCGCACAGCCATACAAACAAAGCCAACCCAGAAAAGGCAACACCATCCACGGATGAAAGCTGCCAACCACCGTGACAATCGTGGTGAAATAAAGCAATACATACACCATGATATCGGCGAGGATAAACCACACCTCGCGCACCGCGAGCGCGGTTTGCATGACCTTGGCGGAGACGCGCCCGGCAAACTCGTCCTGATAGAAGCCCATGCTCTGATTGAGCATATGCTGATGGAACTGCCAGCGTAACCGCATGGGAAAGTTACCCGCCAGCGTCTGGTGCTTGATCAAGGTTTGGCAGATGATGATCAGCGTACTCCCCATCAGTACCGCGCCGACCAGCCATAAGGTATGGTGGTGCGTACTCCATAATTGGCTGGGCACAATGGCGGTCAATTTATCGACCACTTTGCCCATTAAAGCGAACAATAACGCCTCGAACGAACCGATACAGGCGGTGAGTATGGTCATGGCCAAAATATAGCGGCGCATGCCATAAGAGCATGCCCACATAAAAGGCCAGAAACGTGTAGGCAAGCGCGTCAGGATTTCTGCGGGAAACGGTGAAACCAGCGCTTCAAAACGGTTAAACAATTGCATGGTCAACTACTTTGAATAGACGGTACAAACCGCTTCTGCCGCAATACCTTCACTACGTCCGGTAAAGCCAAGTTTTTCTGTCGTCGTAGCTTTGACATTGACTTGCTCAAGTGTCACCTGGCAATCACTGGCAATATGTTTGCACATCTGAGCCGTATGTTTGCTCAAGCGCGGCGCTTCGCATATCACGGTCGCGTCAATATTACCAACCAGGTAACTTTTATCCTGCAACAATTGCACAACATGCCGCAGCAATTCGCGTGAGTCTATGCCTTTAAAGCGCATATCGGTCGGTGGAAAATGTTTGCCGATATCCCCCAAACCCACAGCCCCTAGTAAAGCATCGCAAATTGCGTGTAACAAGACATCGGCATCAGAATGGCCATCTAGGCCGTGGCTATGCGGGATATTTACGCCGCCAATAATGCAGTCACGCCCGGTGACTAAGGCATGTACGTCAAAACCATGTCCAATTCTTACAGGAATCATATGCTACTTTCTATTTCAGAGTCGACTGCATCAAGGCAGCCACCATTTGCAAGTCATCTGGGTAGGTGACCTTCATATTTTTAAGACTACCAAGTACCAATTGCGGCTGCTTGCCCATCCATTCCATGGCCTGTGCCTCATCGGTAGGATGCCGTGATAAATAAGTATGCAGAGCATTGTGTAGATCGACATAGCGAAACATTTGCGGTGTTTGCGCCTGCCACAAATGTTCGCGCGGAATGGTTTCAGTAATCCCCCCCTGATGGTCTGCGCGTTTCAGCGTATCGGCTAAGGGTAAGGCCAAAATGCCACCGGTATCTGATGTGCCCACAGCATCCATTAACCGCTGCAACATCTTCTGATCAATCCCAGGCCTGGCCGCATCATGTACCAGCATCCAGTCGGCAGGCTGTACTCGGTCACGCAGCGCCTTCAGTCCATTTAAAACACTCTCGGCGCGCGTGGCGCCGCCACAAGAGATCACCTGGGTTTTTTGACAGCCATTCAATAAAGAGGGTTGCCAGTCCAAATCATCTTCTGCGATCACGATAGTAATACTGACAATCTGCTCGCAAGACTCAAAACGCTGAATCACGTGCCTCAGCAGAGGCTCCCCAAGTAAGGATAGATACTGCTTAGGCAACGTTGATTGCATGCGCGTGCCACGACCAGCAGAAGGGATTAAGACATGATATTGAGACATCCTGTTATTTTAACATGCCTATTAGTAGGCTCTGATGACCGCCATTTAATCAATTCAATCACTTTGCGCTGATCTCATCTCTTGATAGCGCTAATGTTTGAATGCCATAGTTTGGGTTATTTTTTAAGAGGTGTTTCATGGAGGCACAAGAAATAAACTAACAACCGTGCGCAGGGCTACCAACTAATTTTTTAGCTACGCAGCAGCCGATATGCTTTCATAGCAATATCAATAGGGGTGACACGCTATTTAGATTGTTTTGACCAGCGCTCGGTCACTGGCGGCGGTGCCCTAAATAAGGCTAAATAAAACACGATTTAGTCACCTCAAAAGCAAAAAACCTCCACGACGGAGGTTTTTTAGACAACACGCAATACCTACATATCAACTGCGACTGCGACGCATCACACCACTGATTACACCTAAACCCAACAACAGCATCGCCACGCGTTCAGGCTCAGGCACCGCCGTCACTTGTCCAGGGGTCATAGCCCATGCATAACCAAAGGCGGCTTTAGCGCCAAGATTTTGGTAGCCAGTGGCGTTATCAAAGATATATGCTTTAAAAGGATCCGACGCGTACTCTGTTCCAGCCCAATAATAGTTAAGCTACAAGTGAGTGAAGGTATTGATGTTCTCTTTAGGACCATGGTCAGGTTGATAGTAAGCGTTAAAATTATCATAAACATACTCTGGTTTACCAGCCAGTTCTTGGTAATACAGCTCAACAGATTCATCCCCCCTGAAAGTGCCGTTAGTGTTGGTACTAAAGCCCCTACTCAAGTTATCCACGGTAGGCAAATACCATTGGTTGCTGCCTGCATAACTGATGCTGTTCAGATAGTTAACAAAGGCCAGCGCACCAAACCAGCTAGTAGCGCCATTGGAACCGAAATCATAATTGCTGAGTTGGTAAATGCCTGTTGGGCTATAAGGGTTAGGTGAGTTGATGATGAAAGGGCTGTAAGCAATAATCGAATCAATGATATCAGCGAGGCCGTTAGCATTATTGTCTGTACTGCTGGCAATCCAAGTGCCCAACAGGTTAGCATCTTTAGTCCAAGTGACATCGCTCACAGAACTATATACCAACTGTGTGCCACTGCTAGTGGTGATAGAAGTGAGGGCTGCTTGAGCGCTGAGACTAAAAGCACTCAGCGTCACGCTCACCGCGATTAAGGCGGATTTTATTGCGGGGGTGGTCAAATTAAACATCACTGCAGCCTCTCATAAAATTAAAATAAAAAAACAGCCTCATAAATAGATTATTTTTTAATAATCATCCCTACACACCGTGATCCATCGTACAAAACAAACTTCACCACGCCCTCCTCGCGAGGTGCGGCGCACAAATAACGTATGTTGCATTTGGTTAAAAATCCTACTGTTTTTAATTCTTGCTAACCTCTCAACTTAAAAACGTTGCACATCAATTTACAACCCACTGCGCGTGCCAGCAACAATCAACTGTGTAGTTTTTTTCAATCTAAATAATTGAATCTAATTAATATTATAGATGTGGAAAATTAGCAATTCAAGGCAAGTGGTTAACTTTGGAAATCACCCACTTGGGCCAATGACATATACGTTGGAGTCTTTTACTATGCATAAAACGAGGGAGAAGACACCAATCAACAACCGCTCTAGCGGTGCAAATAATGTGCAGTCGCAGTACAGATTTCATGGCAGTCTATTTTGATTCTATCTTAATAGACATTGACAACCCGGTGCTTGCACCGGGTTTTTTTCTGCCCAGCGATCCACTGATGATGAAATAAAGAATCGAGAATGGCTGAGACAGCCAATAAAAAACCCAGCACTGTTGTGCTGGGTTTTTATGTAAGGAGCTTGGGGATGACCTACTTTCGCATACGAAGAGTACACTATCATTGGCGCAAGTTCGTTTCACGGCCCTGTTC
>NZ_JADKYS010000008.1 GCF_015354345.1 Methylophilus sp. 14
ATCAACTCGCTCCCGCAGAGTTTGAACGGCGGTATTTCGAGAGGCTCGAAAATATCTAGGCTAGCCGGGTCGATTCAAAGTTGTAGGGTCTTTTTATAAGTTAATTTATGATTTGGCCGAAAACGAATTAAAACAAACTCAATTCATTATTATAGATAACGAGTATGTTCCACCAAAATCTACTTTGTCAGTACCAATGAATGTAAGGCATATGATGAACGGAAGTGATGAGAATCCTCCGTTAATACCATATTTGTTTAGTGCTGTAGCTGATAATACCGACTGGGCTGATTTCTCCTAGTTTTTTCACGTTTTGTTGCCTTGTAAAAGCACTATGGTTCGTTAGATATTATTTAGTTTATTACTGTAGTCTCAGCAGATTAATGTCTATTTCATATTCGTGAAACCCCAGTCGTCCTCCTCACATATGCATCCACGTAATCTGCACCAAACTGGTTATGACTTCTCTGTGCTGATGCAAACACATCCAACACTCTCGCAATACGTCCGCCCAAATGCGTATGGCGATGCCTCAATAGACTTTGCTAATCCGCAAGCCGTCAAAGCCCTTAATCAGGCTTTGCTCAAGCAATACTACGGCGTGGCGGTATGGGATATTCCAAAGAATTACTTATGCCCGCCTATCCCTGGGCGGGCGGATTATGTGCATTACCTGGCGGATTTATTGGCTGAGAGCGGCATCACTCAACAAGTGCGCCTGCTGGACATTGGCACGGGTGCGAATCTGGTTTATCCGCTGATTGCTTCGCATGCTTATGGCTGGCAATGCGTGGGTGTGGATATTGATGCAAAAGCCTTGCGCAATGCGCAGCAGATCATTGAGGCGAATGGGTTGCAGCAGCAGATTAGTGTGCGTCAGCAGCCTAACCCCAGCTTAATTTTTAAAGGCATGATTTTGCCGGCCGAGCAATTTACCGTCACTTTATGTAACCCACCTTTTCATGCATCCGCTGAAGAAGCGTTGGCGGGTACGCAGCGCAAATGGCGTGGCTTGGGTAAAAAGCCACCGCAAGCGCTGAATTTTGGCGGGCAGTCTAATGAATTGTTCTGCGAGGGCGGTGAGGCGGCATTTTTAACCACGATGATTAACGAGAGTCGATTATTTGCCAAGCAGTGTGTGTGGTTTACCACGCTGGTTTCCAAGGCGAGTAATTTGCCGCTGGTCTATCGCCAGTTAAAGAAGGTGCAGGCGGTGACGGTGAAAACGGTGGAGATGGCGCAAGGGCAGAAGCAGAGCCGTTTTGTGGCGTGGACGTTTCAGGCGGCTTTGCCTGATTCTGCGCATAAAAGGGCCTGATGCGCCGTTAATTGGATTGCTGATATAAGTGATGCTGCTGTATGTAGAGCAGCACCTGTGGCGGTATTTCAGCGATTGTGGCCTGGTGGTTGTGGGCGAGTTGCTCGCGGATGCGGGTGGACGAAATGTCTGGCGGCGTGACGGGTAAAAAGCTGATGAGGCCGTTGGCTTGCTGCGCAAACGCAGTCGGTGCCGTGGAGATGTCGATTAACTTGCCTTCATGTTCTGCATGCAGCAATAAAGTTTTGTCACGGTCTGCCCGGTGTACAACCAGCAGGTGGCAATAGTCTAATAGCTCCAGCCAGCGGCGCCAGGTCGGCAGTTTCTGGTAGCTGTCTTGCCCCATCATTAAGCATAGCGCCTGGTCTGGGAAACGCTGGCGTAGCAGGTGCAGGGTTTCTATGCTGTATGAGGTGCCCTGGCGTTCTAACTCGCAGGTGTCTAGCACCAACTTCGGGTGATCTTGTATCGCCAGTTGTACCATCGCAGCACGGTGTTGTTCAGTGACGGCGGGGGTTTCTTTATGCGGCGGCACAGCCGCGGGGATAACGCGGATTTGCGTGCAGTGCAGGGTGTTGAGCACCGTTTGTGCGAGCACCAAATGCCCGTTGTGGATGGGGTTGAAGGTGCCGCCAAAGATACCTATGATTTCCATTCTGGCTTTAATAATTTTTTCGGCGGATCGCGGTGTTGCGCGGTGCTCGCAAACTCGCTGTACTAGCTAGTACTATCTCGTTTTCTGCGCTCCGTGCGCCTTGCGCTGCATCCGAAATGATCATTAAAGATTTATTAGGCGCGAACGTGGCCGTCGCCTAACACCACATATTTCAACGAAGTTAATCCCTCTAAACCGACCGGGCCGCGTGCATGCAATTTGTCGGTAGAAATACCGATTTCTGCGCCAAAGCCGTATTCAAAACCATCGGCGAAACGTGTAGAGGCGTTGACCATGACGCTGCTGGAATCGACCTCACGTAGAAACTGGCGTGCTTTGGTGTAGTTTTCGGTGACAATTGCCTCGGTGTGCTGGCTGGAGTGCTGGTTGATGTGCTCAATCGCTTCATCGACGCCGCTCACCACTTTGCAGGAGATAATCGCTGCCAGGTATTCGGTGTAGTAATCTTCTTCTGTCGCGGCAATCGCTTGAGGTACCAAAGCACGTGTTTCGTCGCAACCGCGGATTTCTATGCCTTTGCTGGTTAGCATTTCGGCCAGTTTAGGCAGGGCGGTGTTGGCGATGCTACGTGCAACCAGTAACGATTCGGCGGTGTTGCAGGTGCCCAGGCGTTGTGTTTTGGAATTTTCCAGGATACGCAGGGCTTTGTCCAAATCGGCTTCGTCATCCACATACACATGGCAGTTGCCATCCAGGTGTTTGATGACTGGAATACGCGCGTCGTTGCTGATGCGCTCAATCAGGCCTTTGCCACCGCGTGGCACGATGACATCGACATATTGCTTCATAGTAATGAGTTCACCCACGGCAGCGCGGTCTGTGGTCTCGACTACTAGCACGGCGGCTTGTGGCAAGCCCGCTTGTTGCAGGCCTTGATGCACGAGCTTGGCCAGCGCCTGGTTGCAATGAATGGCCTCAGAGCCACCACGCAAAATACAGGCGTTGCCAGATTTAATGCACAAGCCAGCGGCATCGACGGTCACATTCGGCCGTGCTTCGTAAATAATGCCGATGACACCCAGTGGCACACGCATCTGGCCAATCTGGATGCCGGAAGGGCGGTATTTGAAGTTGCTCATTTCGCCAATTGGGTCTGGCAGGCTGGCGATTTGCTCCAAGCCTTCTGCCATCGTCGCCACAGACTTTTCGCTCAAGGCGAGGCGGTCTAGCATGGCGGCTTCCATACCGTTGGCTTTGGCGGCATCCAGGTCTTGCTGGTTGGCGGCCAGCAGCGCTTTTTCGTGTTGACGAATCAAGGCGGCGATATTGCGCAGCGCCTGATTTTTGGTATTGGTGTCAGCTTTTGCCATCAAACGGGAGGCGGCGCGTGCCTGCTCACCAAGTTGTTTCATGTAGTGTTGAATGTCCATAACCATCATTCTATCTTAAAATCTTAACGAGACCTTGCGGCAGTTCTGTTGGATTTGTTGGCTGCCATGCGGGCAATGCCGCTGCATAAGCGCGAAAGCTCCAGCCAGGCATCACCATCGCCCACGCCTTTTGCCATGCGGTCTATGTCAGACAATTTCTGCAAAGCAGCTTCGATATGTTTTTGCGGCAAAAATTCCAGTGCGCGTTTGACTAATTGCTGGCGGTCACCAAATAACCTGGCCTGGCTCATGGCGGCCTGCACCGCCTGGCCGTTTTGCATGGCGAGCCGCACCTGCAATAAAGGGCGGAACAACCACACCAGCGGGTTCATCACCGCCACCGCCGTTTCGCCTTCTTCACGCAGGCCTTCAATAATACGCATAACACGGCTGGGGTCGCCTTGCAGCATGGCTTCGCCCAGTTGTGAGACATCAAAACGCGCCACATTGAGCACACATTGGCGGATGGCTTCTTCGGAAAGCTGGCCCGGCGGATACAGTAATCCTAGCTTCTGGATTTCCTGGTGCGCGGCGAGTAAGTTACCTTCTACCTGTTCGGCAATAAAACGGCGTGCGGCTTCATCGGCGGTTTGTTGCTGCATGCCGAGGCGTTGCGCAATCCACTCTGGTAGTTGCGCCAGCGGCACCTGGTTAAGCACCAACAGCACGCCATGTTGTAACAGCGCTTCATACCAGGCGCTGCTGGTCATGTCGCGGTCAGGCGTGGGCAGGGTAATGATAATGGTGGTATCCGCAGCAGGCAGTTCGGCCAGTTGTTGCAAAGCCTTAGCGCCTTCTACGCCGGGTTTGCCGGTCGGGATGTTGATTTCGAGGATACGTTGCTCGGCAAACAGCGAGAAACTTTGCAGAAACTGGCTGACTTGCCCCCAATTAAAATAACGCTCTACGCTAAAGCTGGCACGCTCTTGTGCGCCATGCTGACGGGCCGCGGCACGAATCTGGTCGATGGCTTCAGTGATGGACAGTGGCTCGTCACCCGCTAACACAAACAAGTGCTGTTTGGGCGGCAGGTGTTGAGCCAGTTGCGCAGCCTGGATGCGCATGGTTATTGCGCTTTTTTCAAGGCTGACAGGCGGCGCAGGATGCCATTAAGCACATCGGTGCGCATGGTTTGGGTCAGGCGCTTTTCTTCTGCCAGTTTGGCCAGCAAGTTAGAGTCATTGTAAGTATAGTCGCGGCGGCTTTCCATGATCAGAGGTAGGCCCCATGTTGGCTCATCGCTGGCTTTGGTGCGGTATTGCACACGATAATAAAGCTCGTATTCCCGTACCACACCGGTGCCGCTCAAGGACAAAATGCGTTTTTCATTTTCTTCATGGATCAGCTCCACTTGCAGCTCAGCTTCTTCTGCCGTTTCTACCAACTGAATATTTTGCTCTTTTAGGCTCTTTTTAAGCGCAGACGTAATCTGGGTATTGCCTTGCAGTTGAATCGATTTAAATGACACAGGGTTAGGTTGCCTGAGCTGGAAGCCACAGGAGGATAACGCTGCGATCAGCAATAGCCAGCCACTATTTTGCCAAAAGCGCTTTGGCAGAAATGGTGTCAGGTGTGAAAGCAGCATGGTCATCCTTTCTTTAAGCAACCACAATGTTAATCAGTTTGTTAGGCACTACAATAATCTTTTTCACGCTGCCTTCGTTGAGGAATTTTTGCACAAAATCCTGATTAACGGCAGTGGCTTCAATTTGCTCTTTGGCCATGCTTTTAGGGATGCTGATGCTGCCGCGCAGTTTGCCGTTTACTTGCACGACGTATTCCACTTCGTCTTGCACCAGGGCGGCATTGGCTGGCTCAGGCCATTTCGCCGTGAGGATATCTGCACCCAGTTTCAGGCTTTGCCACATGACTTGTGTCACGTGTGGCGCAATCGGTGACAGCACGCGCAACAGGATGCTGTAGCCTTCAAACGCCACGGCTTGCCAGTCCTTCTCGGCTTCTTTTTGCACTTTTTCCAATGTGTTGAGCATCTTCATACAGGCAGAGGCCACGGTATTGAATTGCAGTTTGGCCAAGTCTACATTGGCTTGTTTCAACACTGTGTGGATTTCGCGTCTGTGGTTGGCAAGTTCGCCGGTCAGCTTGTTTGGCAAATCGGTTGGCTGGATTTGAGACAGTGCGTAACCAAAATTCCACACACGTTTCAAGAAACGGTGTGAACCTTCGACACCACTATCTGACCATTCCAGCGTTTGCTCCGGTGGTGCGGCAAACATCATAAAGAAGCGCGCGGTATCAGCGCCGTATTGCTCGATCAGCGATTGCGGATCAACACCGTTGCGCTTGGACTTGGACATGGTGCCTATGCCTTGATAATCAATGGCAGAGCCATCTTTAAGCAATTTGGCGCCAGTCACTTTACCGTTCGCGTCTTGTACCAGTTCGACTTCTTCTGGCGCGAAGTATTCAATGCCGCCTTTGGCCGTGCGACGCGAGAAGATATGGTTGAGCACCATGCCTTGCGTCAGCAAGTTGGCAAACGGCTCGTCATAGTTGACCAGGCCGAGGTCACGCATGACCTTGCTCCAGAAGCGTGAATACAGCAGGTGCAAAATGGCGTGCTCAATGCCACCGATGTATTGATCGACAGGCATCCAGTGGTTAGTTTGTGCATCTACCATGGCGTCAGGGCTAAAGCCGGAAGCATAGCGCGCGTAATACCAACTGGAATCAACAAATGTATCCATGGTGTCGGTTTCGCGCTTGGCTGGCTGGCCACATTTCGGGCAGGCACAGTTCAGGAAGTCTTCGCGTTTGTTGAGCGGATTGCCTGAGCCATCGGGTACGCAGTCTTCCGGCAATTTGACCGGTAACTGGTCGTCCGGCACTGGCACATCGCCACAGCTGTCGCAGTGGACGATGGGAATCGGGCAGCCCCAGTAGCGTTGGCGAGAAACACCCCAGTCACGCAGGCGCCAGTTGGTTTGCTTGCCACCAAGCTCTTTGTCGGCCAAATCAGCGGCTACGGCATCTACAGCCTGTGTATAGGTCAGGTCATTATATTTGCCTGAATGGATACATACGCCTTTGGCTTTGTCGCCATACCATTCTTGCCATGCACCCAGGTCAAAGCTTTGATCGACGACGCTAATCACTTGCTTGATCGGCAAGCTATATTTTTTAGCAAAGCCAAAGTCACGTTCGTCATGCGCGGGCACGGCCATCACGGCACCTTCTCCGTAGGTCATGAGCACGTAGTTACCCACCCACACTGGTACTTGTTCACCGGTGATTGGGTGCGCTACTGTCAGGCCAGTGTCCATGCCTTCTTTTTCCATGGTTGCCATATCGGCTTCCATGACTGAGCCTTGCTTGCATTTCTCAATAAATGCTTGCAGCGCAGGATTGTGTTGTGCGGCATGCGTAGCTAATGGATGCTCGGCAGCCACGGCACAGAAGGTGACGCCCATGATGGTGTCAGCACGTGTAGTGAACACCCACAGTTTGCCGTCATCAATCAGGTTGCCATCGTTATTTTTGATCTCATGCGTAAAGGCAAAACGTACGCCTACGCTCTTGCCTATCCAGTTGGCTTGCATGGTTTTCACACGCTCAGGCCAACCTGGTAATTTGTCCAGGTCATCCAGCAATTGCTGGGCGTAGCCGGTGATGTGCAGGTAGTAGCCAGGAATCTCACGCTTTTCAACCACTGCGCCAGTACGCCAGCCGCGGCCATCAATCACCTGTTCGTTAGCCAACACAGTTTGGTCGACCGGATCCCAGTTCACCACTTGGGTTTTTTTGTAGGCAATGCCTTTTTCCAGCATACGCAAAAACAGCCACTGGTTCCATTTATAGTAATCTGGTTGGCAGGTGGCCAGTTCGCGTTGCCAGTCAATGGCAAAGCCTAGTGATTTCAACTGCTTGCGCATGTAGGCAATGTTGTCATACGTCCATTGCGCAGGCGGCACATTATTTTGAATCGCAGCATTTTCAGCAGGCAGGCCAAACGCATCCCAGCCCATCGGTTGCAAGACGTTAAAGCCTTTCATATGGTGATAACGGCTTAATACGTCACCAATAGTGTAGTTACGTACATGCCCCATATGCAATTTTCCACTGGGGTAGGGGAACATGGACAAGCAGTAGTATTTGGGCTTGTCGCTCTCGGCCTTGGCCTGAAAGCTCAGGTTGGATTCCCAATGTTGTTGTGCCTGTTGTTCGACTTCTTTGAATGGATACTGCTGTTGCATGTGCGTGGCTTGAAAGTAACTAAATGAAGCGACAATTATACCCGAGAACTGATAGGCATGTTTTGCGTTGCGATGTGTTGCCAACGGCATTCAGGCGTCATCTTGGTTTATATCAGCCAATATCATTCAAAGTGGGTTGATATGAACCGATTGCCGTCTTCTCAAATACACTGGAAATGGCATTATTATTTATATAAATATAATTTATGTAGTTAAAACAGCGAGATAACTGTTATCGTCATCTTTCTGGTATCAATATTGCAGCACCACTCTCTGTTTTTTATAACAACAGAAACAGAAGAGGGTGTGACACATGAAGAGAAAGAGTTTATTGATGGCTACCGTGCTGGCGTTTAACCCAGCCATGGAGGTGTTTGCTGAAGAAGACAAAGAGCGGCAGGATGCGACACTGAATATTGCGCCCGTGGTGGTCAAAGGCATTTTGCCTGACCGTTTGGAGTCAGTGCCTGGTTCTTATTACCTGGTGGATGAAAAAGCGCTGGAGGAAAGGCGCCCGTTCTCCATTCAGGAAGCATTGAATAATGTGCCTGGCGTGCATGTGGTGGGTGAAAACAGTTTTGGCCTGGGGGTGAATATTGGCGTGCGTGGCTTAAACCCGCGTAGAACGGCGCGCACTTTGCTCATGGAGGATGGCATGCCCTTGTTTTTGGCACCCTATGGTGACCCGGCGGCGCATTACACAACGCCTTTGGAGCGTGTGCAGCGCATTGAGGTCGTCAAGGGCTCTGGCCAGATTTTATATGGCCCACAAACCGTGGGCGGCATGATTAATTTTGTCACACGTCCGGTGCCGACGGATGGCCAGGTGCATGGTAATGTCACGGCCACGCTGGGTAACAATGACTTTACCAGCCTCTATGGCAATATTGGCGCCGGTGACGAGCGTGGCGGCTTGATGATTGATGCCTTGCATAAAAAAGGCGACGGCATTCGTGATAACCATGATTTCGAGATTCAGGAATACACTGCCAAAGGGCAATTAAATCTGTCTGACCGCCACACCCTGATTGCCAAGGCCAGTTATTTCCGTGAGAGCTCTCATGTGTCTGAAACCGGCTTGGGCCTGGTCGAATACCATGAAGACAAATACCAGGCGCCGACTGGTAAAAATGATGTATTCGAGCATGAGCGCACGACGTTTCAATTACAGCATCTGTTTCAGATTAATGCACAGGCAAAGCTGAGTACGCAAGCTTATTATGCCAAGTCTGAGCGGGCTTCATTCCGGCAAATTAACGACCCGGGTGGTTTGGGTGGGCGCTCGGTGATGGACCGCTGTACCGGCTTGGGCGTCGCCACCGAAGCCAATGCCGAGTTGTGCGGCGGCCGCTGGCGTCCACGTGAGTACGAATATTGGGGCATAGAGCCGCGCCTGGATTTGCAACACAGTTTGTTTGGCGTAGAAAGCAATGCCGTGCTTGGATTCCGCTATCACCGTGAAGATATTCAGCGTAACCAGTTCCGTGGTGGGGATCCTCGTATCCAAAACCAGGGCTATGCAGAAGCTTTTGGCGATCACCGCGAGCAGATTCATACGGATGTAGAGGCCAAGTCCTACTATGCACAAAACACCTTTTATGTAGGCGACTGGACATTCACGCCCGGTTTGCGCATAGAGGACTTGCGTATCAGGACCGATATTTTGCGCGCAGAAGGTGCGGTGCAGAATAACCCGCAATCCAAAGATACCAACCATCAGAGCAAAGTATTGCCTGGCTTTGGCCTCACCTGGAACGGCATAGCAAGAACCACTTTGTTTGCCGGTGTCCACAAAGGCTTTGCGCCACCGCGTCCAGACCGTGATATTCATGCACCCGGTGGCGCCAATACTGCCGTGGTGGTCAATACCAAGCCCGAAGAAAGCACCAATTGGGAGTTGGGCGCGCGTTCCAACTACATCAAGGGCGTGACATTTGAAACCACTTTGTTCCATACGATTTTTGACGATATTGTGGTGGCTGGCCCGACTTCCGGCTCGTTTATCAATGGCGGGCAATCGCAGCAAAGCGGGGTGGAGTTGGCTGGTCGCATTAACTTTGGCCAGATCTATGACTCTTCGCACAATATTTATCTCGCCGGGTCTTATACCAACCTGTTTACGGCCAAGTTCAAAAAAACCAATGCAGCAGCAGATGTATTCAGTGGCGACCGCTTGCCGTATGCGCCTAAGCATCTGGCATCACTGAGCTTGGGGTATGAGCATCCTGTCGGCTTTGATGCACGCATAGGTGTCGATTATGTCAGTGAGCAGCAGGAAGACGTCTCTTACCGCGTTGGCCGCTCAGAGGAAGATGTACTATCTGGGCGCACTGGTCGTATTCCGTCTTATGCACTGCTCAATGCCAGCTTGAATTACCGACCTGTCGGCAGCCAAGTGTCGTATTTTGTGAGCGCTTACAATCTGGCCGATAAAGAGTACCTGACTAGCCGCGTGGATGGCATGGTGGTAGGTCGTCAGCGCCAGGTATTTGGCGGCATCCGTTACAACTTCTAACCGTCATTAGCACCCATAAAAAAGCCCGCATGATGCGGGCTTTTTTGCTTGAGCGCGGTTATTTCAATGCGCTAAAAATCTCTTCTTTAATCGTATTCAGTTCACCTAGGCCGTTGACCTTGACGTATTGTGGCGCGCCGCTAACGCCAGATTTGGCCCAGTCGGAGTAATAGCCGATCAGTTGCTCGGTCTGATCATGGTATACATGCAGACGTTTTTGCACGACTTCTTCCTTGTCGTCATCACGTTGTACCAGGTCTTCCCCGGTGACATCGTCCTTACCTTCGGTTTTAGGTGGATTGAATTTGACATGATAAGTACGGCCAGAAGCCGGGTGGCTACGGCGACCGCTCATGCGCTCAACGATAGCTGCATCCGGCACGTCGATTTCGACCACGTAATCAATGGCCACACCCGCGTTTTTCATGGCTTCGGCTTGTGGAATGGTGCGTGGAAAACCGTCGAAGAGGAAACCATTGGCGCAATCAGCATCTTTAATGCGCTCTTTGACCAGGCCGATAATCACTTCATCGGGTACCAAACCGCCTGCATCCATGAATTTTTTGGCTTCTAAGCCCAATTGAGTGCCTGCTTTGACTGCTGCGCGCAACATATCGCCAGTGGAAATTTGCGGAATATTGAATTTTTCTTTAATAAAGGTGGCTTGTGTCCCTTTACCGGCACCGGGGGCGCCCAGCAGAATCAAACGCATAACATGCTCCAAAAGTTTGGGTTTTAGTGAAAACAGGATTATATCAGGCTAAACTTTAAATCAGGTTAAGCCCGCGCGGCTTTGCGCAAGTTCGGCTTAAGCCTCATTGACTTGTGACTGGTCCGCCAGGTAGTTGCTGATGGCGACAAACTCGGCCACGCTCAGGTTTTCGGCACGTAGCTGTGAGTCGATATTCAATGCAGTAAAACCGTCATCATCCAGCAGGCCTTTAAGCGTATTACGCAAGGTTTTGCGGCGCTGGCCAAAGGCCGCCGTGACCACTTTGGCAAACAAGGCTTCATCGGTGGCCGGGTAAGGCAGGGTGGCATAAGGCACGCAGCGTACAAAAGCAGATTCGATTTTAGGCGCCGGGTCAAACGCCTCAGGCGGCACAGTGACCATATATTCCATCTGCAAGCGGTATTGCAGCATGACAGACAAGCGGCCATATTCTGAGTTTGAAGGGTCGGCGACCATGCGCTCAACCACTTCTTTTTGCAGCATAAAGTGCATGTCTATGATCTGCGCGGTGTTTTCCAGCAGCTTGAATAGGATAGGGCTGGAAATGTTATATGGCAGGTTGCCCACCACGCGGATGCGTTCGCCTATGGTCGCGAAATCAAACTTCAACACATCTGAATTGTGGATGGTGATTTTCTTGGGCGGATAAAACCCCTGCATCCACTGGATAATGTCGCGGTCGATTTCGACTACGTGCAAATGATTTAGGTGTTTGATCAAAGGCTGCGTCATCGCGCCCAGTCCTGGTCCGATTTCAACCATCAGGTCATCCGCTTGCGGATGGATGGCATTGATCAGGCTTTGGATAATCGCTTGGTCAATTAAAAAGTTTTGACCGAATTTTTTCTTGGCAATGTGTTTCATGTATTTGAATGGTTGCGTGTTTTGGACAGCGTAATGGCCAGTTGTATGGCACTGAGCATGCTGCCGAGATCGGCTTTGCCGCTACCGGCGATATCCAGCGCCGTGCCATGATCGACTGAGGTACGGATAATCGGCAAGCCCAAGGTGACATTGACGCCTTCGCCAAAACTGGCGTGCTTGAGCACGGCCAGGCCCTGGTCATGATACATGGCCAGAAACGCATCAGCCTGCGACAGGTTTTTTTGCGAAAACATGGTGTCGGCAGGCAAGGCACCGATGAGTTGCATGCCTTCGGCGCGTAAATTTTCCAGCACCGGGTTGATGGTGTTGATTTCTTCCATACCAAGATAGCCGTTCTCACCTGCATGCGGGTTGAGCCCGGCGACAAAGATACGTGGTTGCGGAATACCAAACTTGTGCACCAGGTCATGATGCAGAATACGGATGGTAGTGGTGAGACTGTCAGCCGTAATGGCCGCACTGACCTGCGTGAGCGGTAAGTGGGTAGTGGCCAGCGCAACGCGCATGCCGCCACCGACCAGCATCATGACAACCTGTTCAGTATTGGTTTTTTCTGCCAGATATTCGGTATGACCGGTAAATGCAATGCCCGCATCATTAATCACCCCTTTATGTACCGGCGCGGTGACCATGGCATCAAACTCGCCGGATTGGCAACCAGCCAACGCACGGTCCAGCATAGATAATACGGCTGCGCTGTTGGCTGCGTTGAGAGTACCAGCGACAACGGGAGCAGCGGTTGGCACGGGCAGCACATACAGGCTGCCGTCACCTGCATGCGGTGCGAGTCTATCTGTAAGTCGGTCTGTATAGGTGTGCAGTACTAATGGCGTGCCTAACTGAGCGGCTCGGGCTTGTAACGCTGCTGGGTCTGCTAATACCACTAGCGCTGCAGGCATGGCGGTGTGGGCCAGTTTGACGCAGATGTCCAGCCCGATCCCGGCGGGTTCGCCAGCGGTAATGGCAATGCGTGGCAAGTGGCTCATGCGGTTAGAATTTGTCTTCTAAGCGCATTTCAACAAAGGCTTTGTCACGCAGCTCGTGGATCCAGTCGTTATAAGATTCTTCCGCTTTGCGGGCGCGGATTTCCTGGCGTGCTTTTAAACGTTTGGATTCTTTAGACATATCCTGTTTGCGGCGTTCCAGGACCTGGATAATATGCCAGCCAAACTGGCTGCGGATAGGCGCACTGACCTCGTTGACAGCCAGTTCGGCCATAGTTTTTTCAAACACCGGTACGGTGTCGCCGGGGCTGATCCAGCCCAGGTCGCCGCCGCTGGAGGCGCTGCCATCGTCTGAGTATTGACGTGCCATGTCCTGAAATGGCGTGCCGTGGTCTATGCGCTCCTTGATGCCATCAATTTTTTGCTTGGCTTCTTTGTCTGACAGTACTTCATTCGGTTTTAACAGGATATGGCGCACATGCGTTTGATCCACAATCAAGGTGCTGGCGCCTGCGCGTCTGTCGTTCAGTTTGAGAATATGCACCCCGGTGCCACTGCGGATAGGACGTGACACGCCGCCTGCTTGTAGGGGTTTAACCAGTTCCAGAAACTGCGCGGGCATTTGCTGGCCACTGCGCCAGCCCAAGCCGCCACCGTCCAGCGCATTCGGCGCGTCAGAAAAGTTGGCAGAGGCTTTTTCAAAGCTCATGCCTTCAGCCAGCGCTTTGGTCACTTGTTCAGTACGGGCTCTGGCCTTTTGAATATCTTCGGGTGAACTGTCTTCTGGCAAGCGAATCAGAATTTGCGAGATATTAAACTCATCCAGGTCGCCTTCTTTTTCTTGCGTCGCTAAATAGTTGTCAATTTCGGCTTCGGAAATATTCACCTTGTTGTCGACATCGCGTTCGCGCAAGCGGGCAATAATAATGTCATTGCGGATATCTTCACGAAATTTATAAAACTGAGTACCGTCTTCTTCGAGGGCTTTTTTGAAGGCAGGTAAAGTCAGGTTATTTTGTTCGGCAATCCGTTCTATGGTTTTATCCAGTTGCGCATCTTCTACCTTGATGCCGGTTTGAGCGGCCAGTTGCAGTTGCAGGCTATCGACAATCAAGCGTTCCAAAATCTGCTTTTGCAGGACCTCGTCAGGTGGGACTTCGACGCCTTTTTTAATCATTTGCGCCTTGACCGACTCCATGCGGTTAAGCATTTCCCGTTCTGTAATCACGGATTGGTCGACCACGGCGATGATACGGTCCATTTTTTCGATGGGGCGTTTGTCTGCGGCGAATAATACGGTGGAAGGTGATGCGCAAAACGCAAACACCATCGTGGATAACAACAGGTTGGATAAACGGTTCATCATTGCGAGTTCTGGTCTCTGTAAATTGCCGGGATGTCGTAGGTGCGCATATAGCTTGGAATATTACGCTTGATCACATTTAACGGGTTGGCACCAATGGAGGTCAACCCACCGAGTTCGAGTTGGAAAAACATGGCATAGTTCGCGTCCGCAGTCGCTGTTTGCACGCGTTGCATGACTGCGCGCGCCTGCCAGCATCCGGCATCGTATTCCAGCCCGCCCAAAAACTGCACAGCGTTGCCATCGCGGATGGAGTAGTTGAGGCGGCTGATACCATACCAGCCAGCGCCCAGTGGCCATTGGGCAGAAGTGTCGAATTGCTCAAGCGTGTTGGCGGTGTAACGGTAGCCAAAGCTGAACGACTTGCCTGGTTCCGGGTTGTAACGCAGCAAATAGTTGTTGCGTTCCATATTGCCGCGGTCTGGGTCATATTGCCAGAATGTGTCTAGGTTCAAGCGGCTGGAAAGACGGGCGGTAAACCCGGCCAAAATGTCAGAGGATTTGCGCGTGCTGGCTGACGTGTTTGGCAAAGATACTTTTTGGTCTTCGAAATAAAAACGTTGTCCTAATGTGGCACTTAAACGTTCAATGCCTGTTTCAGCGTCAATCAGGCGACTGGTAATTGCTACTGTGGTCTGATTGGCATTGTTGATGCGGTCGCCGCCAATAAATTGGTTCTCGGTAAAAATAGAGTCCTGGTTTAAGGTTGCCAGTGCAGTGTCAAAAATCGGTATTTTGCTTTGATCCCGGTAAGGGATGTAAACGTAATAAGCTCTGGGTTCCAAGGTATGGGTGTAGTTTGTCCCGAAAAAGTTAGATTCGCGATCAAAATACAGGCCTGAGTCCAGACTGAAAATGGGTAGCGTCCGGCTCAACTGGTTGTACTCCTCAGAATAGCCAGAGGGCACATTGTTACTCAGACTGTATTGGGTAGTATTGACGCCGAACTTGGGCGTGACAAAGCCGTAAGAGCTTTTCATCGGGTAAGACAAGGATGGATAAAAGTTTAGCCTGGAGCCCGTTGCGACCTTGCCCATCTCCTGCATGCTGTCAAAAAATACATATTGCGCCGCCGTTTGCGTTGTAAAGCCGTTCCAGCTGTTGTCATAATTAACGGTCAGTTGGGGCAGCCGCTGGTACACATAAGACTTGTTGTCCAAGTTTTGGTAGCGTTGCACTGAGCCATTGAACGTCCAATTGTCATCCTGGTAGTCGACAAAAGCAGTCTGTTGCAAGTTAACGCGGGAGGTGACCTGAATCCTGGTAGCCATTTCCGAGAAATACTTGTCATCAGATACTTTTTCGAGATTGTATCCGCCAGACCAGTGCTCACTAAACCGTTGAGCGTGCGACAGCTTTGCATAAAACCGTGTTTCACCGGTCAGGCTGTCTTTATCCAGATATTCAAAGTTGTTAATCCCTGAATAGTCTTCGCCCAGGTAGCGGAATTCACCTTGCAGTTGCGTACCGCGTTTACTCAGGAAGCGGGTGGCAATGGTAGCGTCCATATCCGGGCGGATATTAATGTAGTATGGCGTGAGTAACTCAAAGCCGCTTCTGGAGGTAGTTCCCCACAACGGTGCCAGCAAGCCACTTTTGCGCTGGTTGTTATAAGAAAAACTCATCCACGGCGTGTAAAGAATAGGCACGCCTTTAAACTCAACAAAGGCATTGGTTGCTTCACCCGTGCGCGTGTAATCATTGAGCTCAAGGTTGTTAGTTTTGATATACCAGTCGTCCACATCGGCAGCACAGGAGGTGTAACTGGCCTTTTTCAAACGCTTGATATTTTGGCCTTCAAACAGCACTTGCTTGGCCGTGGCGCGGATATTTTCAAACGAAGTATTGTTGCTTTGAGCGCTGTATGACTGGTCATCTTCCAGATAGCGTTTAGGGTCGCTGAGCAAAATCGCCTGGTCGCTTAATAGCGGGCTGCTGTCCTGGTTGCTGGGCGGCGGCGGGCTGCTTTTAAACTCAATGGTGACATCACGCATTTCACCAATATTTTCGCTCATGCGCATACGCAGCATGGGGCCGGTGATTTTGGTTTGTCCGGCGGTGATGACGGCATTGCCGTCTACTTGCAATTCGTCATTCTGGATGTCATAGCGGATATCATCGCCTGTGACCTGTTGGCCTTCTTTGCGAATGACTGCGTTGCCTATGGCGCGCATTTGTCTATCCATGCGCAGTTGCAGGGTATCCCCCTCGATTTCAATGGCGCCTGGCAAGGCGGCGTTTTCTGCGACGATCACCGCGGCCTCAGCTTGATCATCCGCGCGTGCATGCACAGGCGATAGCGTGCTGATGGCTATGATTGCCAGAATCAGACGGATGCCGCGGTCCTGAAAGGTGGATGAGTGAGCTTGCAAATTATTCAAAGAGTGATCGTTTCGGTAAGGCCTGCGAATGGCCGGCAGTTGTATGCACGCATCCTGAACCCTGCGGCCAGATGTCCCATTTCAATTGGGCTATATTATTCATGAAAATGCTTAAAAAGTCATTTTTCACTTAAAATGACAGCCGCATTTTAACAGTAATGCCCGTTAGTATGGGCTGATTCATTATTTGGGAACATTTGTGGATAGAACACAGCAACTAGACCTTTGGCTGCAGCAGGTGCTTGATCAGCCTTTCACACTCACGACGGCTTCGGCAGATGCTAGTTTCAGGCGTTATTTTCGCGTGCATTTGCCAACACACACCTTGATTGCCATGGATGCGCCGCCGCCACAGGAAGATTGTCGCCCGTTTGTGCGCGTGGCTGAGCAATTGCTGGCGGCCGGGCTGAATGTGCCAAAAATTATGGCGCAGGACATAGAACAAGGCTTTTTGCTGCTGAGTGACCTGGGCAATGATACCTATTTGTCACAGTTAAACCGCGATAATGCCAAAGCGTTGTATGGCGATGCTTGCCAGGCGCTGATCAACATGCAACTAGCCACGCAGCCAGATGCTTTGCCGCCTTATGATGCAGCGCTGCTGATGCGCGAGCTGCAACTGTTCCCTGAGTGGTATGTGGGCAAGCATCTGGGTAAAACATTGTCAGCCGAGCAGCAGGCTGTGGTGGATAAAACCTTTGCCTTGTTGATCAACAATATTTTACAGCAGCCACAAGTGTCGGTGCACAGAGATTATCACTCACGCAATTTGATGGTCACGCCTGACAATAATCCCGGCGTGCTGGATTTTCAGGATGCCGTGATTGGGGCGATTACTTACGACCTGGTGTCCTTATTCAAAGATGCTTACATCCGTTGGGATGAAGAGGATTTAATGGACTGGGTGGTCCGCTACTGGCAAGCGGCAAAAAAAGCCGGTTTGCCTGTCACGGCCGATTTTGGCGAGTTTTATAAAGACTTTGAATGGATGGGCGTACAGCGCCACATTAAAGTATTGGGTATTTTTGCCCGCTTGTATCACCGTGATGGCAAAGATGGCTACCTCAAGGATATGCCTTTGGTGATGCAATATTTGCAGGCGGCGTGTGAACGTTATGTCGAGTTACGCCCGTTTCTTAAATTGCTGTTGACGCTGGAAAAGGCAGATTAAGCCATGCGTGCGATGATTCTGGCCGCAGGCCGAGGTGAGCGCATGCGGCCGCTGACTGACTATACTCCCAAGCCATTATTAATGGCAGGCGGCAAACCTTTGATTGTGTGGCATATCGAGCGCCTGGCAGCGGCAGGCATCACCGAACTGGTCATTAATCATGCGCATCTGGGGCAGCAGATTGAGGATGCGCTGGGCGACGGTCAGCAATGGCAGGTGACGATTCGTTACAGTGCTGAAGGCACTGCGCTGGAAACGGCGGGCGGTATTGCCTATGCCTTGCCGTTATTGGGTGATGCGCCATTTTTGGTGGTGAATGGCGATGTATTTACCGATATTGATTATGCCAGCCTGGCATTGCCAACCGGCAAACTGGCGCATTTGGTCATGGTCGATAATCCGCCGCAGCATGCCGCCGGTGACTTTGCCCTGCAACATGGGCTGGTGCTTGAGTCTGCTGCGGACCGGTTGACGTTTTCGGGCGTGGGTGTTTATCATCCATCGCTATTCGACAGTGTACAGCACGGGCAGTCGGCCAAATTAGCGCCATTGTTAAAAGCTGCAATGCAACAGCAGCGTGTGACTGGACAACATCACCATGGATTGTGGCATGATATCGGCACGCCAGAACGTTTAGAACAGCTGGATCATTGGCTGAGTAAAAAGAACTAAAAGCTAAAAGAGTTAAAAGCAAAAAAGAATGAATCAGGGGGAAACATGAAGCCACCATATGAGCATCGCACCGATAAAATAGCGCACCAGGCATTGATGTGGATAGAGCGGTTGGGCTTGGGGCTGGTCACCATTGCGACCTTCTTTTCGCTAGCGCACGAGCTGGCACGCATGTGGGATGCCGGCATGGTCGGGCTGGGTGATTTATTGCAGCTGTTTTTATACCTGGAAGTGTTTTCCATGATTAACAGCTACTTCGGCACCGGTAAACTGCCTATGCGTTATCCGATTTATATCGCGATGGTGGCGTTAGCGCGTTATTTATTGCTGGACATGAAGGAAATGACCGAGACACATATGTTGGCAGTGTCTGCGGCAATCCTGATTTTAGCGATTTCAGTCCTGGTCATGCGTTTTGGTCATTCGCGTTATCCTTACGAGGATATCCCCGAGCAAAAACGCGATTTGCTATAGCACGTTGACAGGCCATCAGGCGGCGGCCAGTTCCCCGCTGAGCATGGTGACCTGGTTACGTCCTTGTGCTTTTGAGGTATACAACGCCTGGTCAGCCCGTGTGATAAAGCTGTCAGCAGATTCGCCTGGATGGTAAGCCGTCACCCCCATGGAAATGGTGATGTTGGAAATTAGCCGCTGGGTGACATTGTTTTTAATAGTGATGGCTGCCACCTGGCGACGAATGTTTTCCGCAATTTCGTGCGCAATATCCATGCTGGTGTGTGGCAGCAACAGTACAAACTCTTCACCGCCATAGCGCGCTGCGGTATATAAGTTGCCAGACACGGTTTTTAAGATTCTGGCCACGGCCTGAATCACTTTGTCACCAAACAAATGCCCGTAGCTGTCGTTCACTTTCTTAAAGAAATCAATATCGGCAATCATCAGGCAGGTTTCTTCTGCAGGCCCGGTGTCCAGGCATTGATGCAGGGCGCTATCAAATCCCTTGCGGTTCATCAGTCCGGTCAGGCCATCAGAGATCGCCTCCTGCTTGGCCTTCATAATCTCGTTTTTCAGCTCGGCAATTTCTTCCAGGCTGGATGAGAGCTGATGCTGCAAACCATGCATGGACGCTTGCATTTGCGCTGTATCCGAGAGTAAAGATCCCAGTTGAGCGCCTAGTTGTGGATACAGCTGTTGAATTTCATCGGACCAGGCGTCCAGTGACTTCCTGAACTGGGAGGTTTCATGCCCGGCCTTTTCGGTGGAGGAGGTGATACTGGTCACCACTTGGTTAAAACGTTCAACCAGTACCTTGGCGCTATCGACATCTGCGCCAGCGA
This sequence comes from Methylophilus sp. 14, assembly GCF_015354345.1. Classification (GTDB taxonomy): domain Bacteria; phylum Pseudomonadota; class Gammaproteobacteria; order Burkholderiales; family Methylophilaceae; genus Methylophilus. The sequence continues at coordinate 19,541 of NZ_JADKYS010000008.1, forward strand.
TGTGTTTGTTAAACAGGTGGGTCGTACTCTTCTCGTTGAGTCTTTTTTCTTTCTCAATCAAGTCATTGACTTCTTCAATCAGGCGCGCATGTTCGCCCGATGAGTATTCATACCAGACAGCGTAGCTGACAGGATGAAAAGCCGCATCCTGCATCGACATGTGATGGATGGCTTGTCGAAGGTATTCTGCACTTTTTTCTTTAGTGATTTCGTATTGCATCATGGCCTCTCGCGATGTTAAATTCAACGCAAAGAATCTTCTTATTGTTTAGTATTTGTACATACTCAAGGGGAATAACGGCAAGCCGGGGATTTTTTTAAGGGTAGACGCGAAAGAAAGTTAATAACCCATTATTTATATTGATATTTTTAATTAAATTGAATCCCATGGCTTATGAAAAGTGAAGATTTAATGCAACTGGTGACCCTGAAAATGCCTTATGGCAAATATCAGGGCAGGCTGATTGCTGACTTGCCCGGCCATTATCTGCACTGGTTTGCGCGTGAAGGCTTTCCACCGGGCGAGCTTGGCCGCTTGCTGCACCTGATGCGTGAAATTGACCATAACGGACTGTCTTCGTTACTGACGCCCTTGCGCACCGAGGCAAGCAAATATCATGATTAAGCTGATGCTGTTTTCCTGCTTGCTGGCCACGCAGGCTGTGCATGCTGATGAGGCATGGCAATCGCCTGACTACTTGCAGCAGGCATTTAATGAGGTGGCGCTACATAGTGAATATGTGGCGGGCGAGCAGGTCGTACGCAAATGGCAGCAGCCGGTCAAAGTGTGGTTGGTGCATCATGCCGATCGGGCAGATCAGCATATCTCGCTGACGACGGCGCATTTAAGACACCTGGCCCAGATCACTGGCCACCCGATCGGTTTGGCCGTCAGTGCGGCTGAAGCCAATATGACCGTGGTATTTAGCCAGTCTGCGCAATGGCGACAAGAAGTTGCACGCATCAGTGACAATAAAAGTCTGCCGCCACCTGCCGATGCCATATGCATGTTCGGCGTGACCCTGGATACCCAAAAAGCCATCAAGCGTGCCTGGGTGGTGATTCCTGTCGATCATGCACAAGAACATGGTGCACTGGTGTCTTGCATCGTCGAAGAAATCACCCAAGCCATGGGCTTGCCGAATGATTCAGAAAAAGTCTATCCCTCGGTGTTTAACGATAAAACGCCAGAGTCATTATTAACCGGCCTCGATGCCTTATTGCTGAAAATGCTGTATCTACCGGCGATTAAGCCTGGCATGCGCGCCGGGCAAGTGCAGCCTATCCTGGCGCGTCAATTGCAACAATGGCAAAGCGACGGCACCATACAATCTGCCGAAAAAAATGTCAGGCAATCCGAGTTATATGACATGATGGGCTTCTAACCAGCCTTCTGGCTGGAACCATTCCTGCAATTGCCAACCAAATACGCTACAATTCCCACCTATTCAGAATGTGCCTTGAGTGTTCCCATGCAAGAATTTTCCCGTCGTCGCCAGCAACTGATCAGCAGCATGCAAGCCGGTATCGCGGTGATTCCGACCGCGCCAGAAGTGACACGCAATCGTGATAGTCATTATCCTTACCGCTTTGACAGTTATTTTTATTACCTGACCGGGTTTAAAGAACCTGAGGCTGTACTGGTGTTGATTGCCGGACCAGCGCCGAAAAGTATTCTGTTTTGCCGTGACAAAGATGTGGACCGCGAAATCTGGGATGGTTTCCGCTATGGGCCGGAGGCGGCTAAAACAGAATTCGGTTTTGATGACGCTTACTCCATCACGCAGTTGGATGAACAGTTGCCCAAGCTGATGGCGAATCAGCCGGAATTGTTTTTTAGCCTGGGCAGTGATGCGGGCTGGGATGCCAAAGTCAGCCACTGGCTGAATGCCGTCAAGGCACAAGCCCGCACTGGCGTGCAGGCGCCTGCCAAGCTGGTTGATGTGCGTCAAACGCTGGATGCGATGCGTCTGCTTAAATCCCTCTACGAAATTGAAGTGATGCGCCGCTCAGCCAGTATTGCGGCCAGCGCGCATAACCGTGCCATGCAGGCGGTGATGCCGGGCAAGTGGGAATATGAAATCGAGGCCGAGTTCTTACATGCATTTTATAGCCAGGGCGCGCAGGCACCCGCTTATACCAGCATTGTGGCTGGCGGCGCGAATGCCTGCACCTTGCACTACAACGCGAATAATGCCCAGTTGCAAGTGGGCGATTTGTTGTTGATTGATGCCGGTTGCGAGCTGGATGGTTATGCCTCTGATATTACGCGTACTTTTCCGGTGAGCGGCCGTTTCAGCGGCCCGCAAAAAGATTTGTATGAATTGGTGCTGGCGTCACAGGCGGCAGCCATTGCCAGCGTGAGCCCGCAGCACCACTGGAATGCGCCGCATGAGGCTGCTTTAGACGTGCTGGTAGATGGCTTTATCCACTATGGTTTGTGCCAGGGTAGTCGTGAGGCCGTGCTGGAAACAGGCAGTTACCGCCAGTTTTACATGCACCGCACAGGTCACTGGCTGGGGCTGGATGTGCATGATGCAGGCGAATATAAAACCGCTGGTGGTGACTGGGTCATGCTGCAGCCAGGCAATGTGCTGACGGTAGAGCCAGGTTGCTATGTGCGCCCGGCAGGCAATGTGCCGGAACATTTCTGGAATATTGGCATTCGTATTGAAGATGATGTGCTGGTGACCGCCAATGGACATGAGGTGATCACCTCGGCAGCGGTGAAGACCGTGGATGATATTGAAGCGCTGATGCGTCAGCGTGCGTAAGCGATTTGAGTATAGATTGAGATGGAATCAAAGGCAGTCAGTGTGATGCAAACCATAAACCATCCGGTAGTGATAGGCGGCGGCCCGGTCGGGCTGGTGCTGGCGCTATCGTTGCAACAATCCGGTGTGCCGGTGACGGTGCTGGAGGCGCAATCGCCCGGTGCCATGTATGGCGATGGCCGCGCGTTGGCCTTGTCTTATGGCACCCGCCAGGTATTAGAGCAATTGGGCGTGTGGGCGCAGTTAGAAGCGGCCGTGACGGCGATTGAAACCATTCATGTCTCACAGCAAAAAGGCTTTGGCCGCACGCTGCTAAAAGCGCAGGAACATGATTTGCCTGCCTTGGGTTATGTGGTGTCTTATGGCGCCTTGATGCAGGCACTGGATGCGCGGCTTGAACAATCGCCAGCGGGCATCACCATGCAATACCAGGTGCCGGTGACGGGGTTGAATGTACATGCCAGCGCCACTGAGGTGGAATATCAGCCAGTTGATGGCGTCGTACAAAAGTTATCGACGCCTTTGGCCGTGATTGCCGATGGCGGCCGCAGCCTGGAGGCGATTCCTGGCCTGGTGCGTGAAACCAAGCATTATGGGCATGATGCGCTAGTCGGCCTGGTGCAGACCGAGCAGCCCCACCACAATATTGCCTATGAGCGTTTTACGCCGCGTGGGCCGATGGCATTGCTACCCAACGGGCCGCAGTTTTCACTGGTATGGACGGGTGAGCAGGCGTATCTGGATGAGATCGCCGCGCTGGATGATGACGCTTTCCTGCAAGCCTTGCATGAGGCTTTTGGTGACCGCGTGGGCAAATTTTTGCATGCAGGCAAACGATTCAGGTTTCCGCTCAAACTCAGTAAATTGGGCCAGACCTTTGCCACGCATTGCGTGGTCATCGGCAATGCCGCACAAACCATGCACCCGGTGGCCGGGCAAGGGTTTAATGTCGGCATCCGCGATGCTGTGGCCTTAGCCAAAAACGTGGCTGCGACACAAGCCAGCGAATGGGGCGCAGCATACCGCCTGGCGGAGTATCACCAGTCACGGCAGCGCGATACTGGCCGTGGCCTGCAATTTACCGACTTTTTGGTGAATGTGTTTTCTAATGACCTGGTCGGCGTCGGCCTGTTGCGTGGCGCGGGACTGGGTGCGTTGAGCCTGTTGCCGATGGCGCGCCGTTTCCTGGTGAACAAGATGAGTTATGGCAGTTGAGCATTCTTTGATTAAAACCGATGTCGCGATTGTGGGCGCTGGCCTGGTGGGTCTGACGGCGGCCATTGCCTTGTCTCGCCTGGGCAAAAAGGTGGTGTTGAGCGATGCCAAGCCTGCACAGTCATTGCCAGCAGACTGGGTAAGTGACGTGGCGCATTGGGATGCCCGTATTTATGCCTTGACCAATCAAACTGTCAATTGGCTGCGCGCGCTGGGCGTGTGGTCACGCCTGCCTGCCAGTCGTCTCAACCCGATTGCGGCCATGCATTTGTGGTCGCCCACACATCACCATGCCACGCCTAGCTTGAGCCTGAGTGCGGATGAGGCGCATCTGCCGGAAATGGGCTATATCGTTGAAAGCCAGGCATTGATAGATGCCTGCTGGCAGGTGTTGGCTGAATCTGAGGTGACTGTAATCACCGACGCTCCGGCACAGTCGTTGCAACATTGCGCTCATATGGTGCGGTTATCCTTGCCGCAGCATGAAATTGAAGCCTCCTTATTGTTAGGCGCGGATGGTGCGCGATCATGGGTGCGGGCGCAATGCGCAGTGGGTGTGCAGCAAGTGGATTTTGCCCAAACGGCGCTGGTGACGAATTTTAAAGCTGAACGTCCGCATGGCAATATTGCCAGGCAGTGGTTTGGCGAACATGAAACCCTGGCGTTGCTGCCCATGCCGCAACAACAGGTGTCACTGGTATGGGCATTGCCGCATGCGGTTGTCACGCAAAAACAGGCCTTGTCCGCCGAGGCTTTGGCTGTAGAGGTGGCTGAGCGTAGTGGTCAGCTACTTGGGCAGTTAACGCCGAGTGGCCCTGTGCTGGCTTTCCCGCTGATGCAGAACACAGCCGATACCATGGCGTTGCCGCAAGTGATGCTATTAGGTGACGCCGCGCATCAGGTGCATCCGATGGCCGGGCAGGGCGTTAACCTGGGCTTTCAGGATGTACAGGCGCTATGCGCGCAGATTGCCGAATTGCCTGCTGTCCGGCCGTTAGGCGATGCACGTTTTTTACGGCATGTGATGCGTACGCGGCAGCCGGATATTTTAAAGATGCATGCGCTGACACGCGGTCTGGATACCTTGTTTGCGCGTCCACAAGCCGTGTGGACACATGCTGCCCTGCTAGGCTTACGTGGGGTGGAAAACAGTGCTATGCTTAAACGTTTTTTAATTCGCGCAGCGACTCAAGGCTGATGTGGCAGAGAGCGATGGCGCATGTTTGAGAAAGAGTATGTCATGAAAAAATCTATCGGCCAGTGTGTGATGGGCAGCTTGATGGCCTTGGCCGCGCTATGGTCTTTTAGCAGTATTGCCGACGAAGCCACTCTGAAAAAACTGGTGGAAAGCGCTTATCCAAAATTCAAGGTCGACAGCGTGACCAAAACACCATACCCAGGCTTGTATGAAGTGTATATGGGCGGGCAAATTATTTACACCGACGACAAGTTCAGCTTCCTGATTGCCGAAGGCCGCCTGGTGGATCCCAAAAGCAAAAAAGATATTACCGGCGAACGCATGGATGAGTTGACCAAGATCGACTTTAATACCTTACCCCTGGATCAGGCGATTAAAGTGGTCAAAGGCAATGGCAGCCGTAAACTGGTGGTATTTTCTGATGTCGATTGCCCATTCTGCAAACGCCTGGAGCAGAAAGAGCTCAGCAATATCAATGATGTGACGATTTATACCTTCTTGTATCCGATTGAGCAATTGCACCCGGATGCGGCTAATAAATCACGCAGCATCTGGTGTGCGACCAACCGTGTTAAAGCCTGGCAGGACTGGATTTTGAATAACAAATTGCCGACGACAACAGCCAAGTGTGAAGTGCCGCTGGAAAAAGTCGGTGAGTTGGCACATAAAGTCGGTGTGAACAGCACACCAACGCTGTTTTTTGAAAACGGCAAGCGCATGTTAGGTGCCCAGCCATACGACGAAATTGAAAAGTCGTTACAGGCAGCTAAAAAGTAATTCCGATACCGAAATAAAAAAGGGGTTATGAATAGCCCCTTTTTTATTGTGCGCGCTGGATTAACCGCCGCCACTGACCACCTTGCCCATTTTGAAGATAGGCATATACATGGCGACGACCAAGCCGCCGATGAGCACGCCTAGCACCACCATAATCACGGGCTCCATCAGGCTGGAAATCGCGGCCACGGCGTCATCTACCTCGCCTTCGTAGAAGTCAGCCACCTTGGTCAGCATGCCGTCTAATGAGCCGGATTCTTCACCAATGGCAGTCATCTGGATCACCATGCTAGGAAATACATTGGCATTTTGCATGGCGACGGTGAGGCTGGTACCCGTACTGACTTCGCTTTGAATCTTTTTGGTCGCATCAAAATAAACCTTGTTGCCAGATGCTCCTGCGACAGAGTCCAAGGCTTCCACCAGCGGTACCCCGGCTGCAAACATAGTCGACAGTGTACGGGCAAAGCGGGCAATGGTCGCCTTGCGGATCAGCTCACCAAAAATAGGCAGGCGCAGCATTAAACGATCCATGGTCGCCTGCATTTTTTCTGAGCGTTTCCAGGTGTAGAAAAAGAACCAGAAACCAAAACCAATGGTGCCAAAAATAGCCCACCACCAGGCGACAAAGAAATTGGACAGGTTAATGACGATGACTGTAGGTGCAGGCAGATCGGCCCCAAAACTGCTAAACAAATCTTTAAAGGCGGGCACCACAAAAATCATAATCACTGCGGTAATAATAAAAGCGACGACAATGATGGAAACGGGATAGACCAGCGCAGACTTGATCTTGCTTTTAATGGCAAGAATCTTTTCCTTATACGTGGCCAGACGCTCTAGCAAGCTATCCAGAATACCGGCCTGCTCGCCAGCACCGACCAGGTTGCAGAACAGTTGGTCAAAATATAAAGGATATTTGCGGAATGCCGCACTTAGACTGCTACCGGTTTCCACGTCGGCTTTGATATCGCCCAGTAACTTGGATACCGCAGGGTTGTGATGGCCCTTGCCGACAATATCAAACGCCTGTAACAACGGCACGCCAGCTTTCATCATGGTGGCGAGTTGGCGTGTAAATAAGGTGATGTCTTTTTCAGTGACTTTGCCTTTGGCAGCCAGCGCGCTTTGTTTTTTGACCTTGAGTATCGTAATGCCCTGGCGGCGTAAGGTGGCATTCACCACGGCCTCGCCATTGGCGCGCATTTCGCCTTTGACCAGCTTGCCTTTGCGGTCTTTGCCTTCCCACTGATACACCGATTGTTTGATATTGCCAGTCGCCATAGTGTTTTCTTAAAAATGAGGTTGATTGAGTCACCAAGACTATTCGTTGGTGACGGCTTCGACTTCTTCAATCGAGGTTAAGCCCTGTTTCACCTTGAGCAAGCCGGATTCCCGCAGGTCTTTCACGCCTTCTTTTTTTGCTTGTGCCGCAATATCCAGCGCGTTGCCGTTAGACATAATAATCTGCGCCATGGCTTCACTGATAGGCATGACCTGGTAAATGCCGACGCGGCCTTTATATCCATTATTGCAGTGCTCACAGCCGCCTTCTTTCGCCCCATAGAGTTGCCAGTCGCCGTGCAGCATGGCTTCTGTGAAGCCCACTTTGAGCAGCGCTTCCTGCGGGACATCTAGCGGCACTTTGCAGTGCTTGCACAAGCGTCTGGCCAGACGTTGTGCAGTAATTAACGTCACGGCTGAGGCAATATTAAAGGGGGCGACGCCCATATTCAATAGCCGCGACAAGGTGGTTGGTGCATCATTAGTGTGCAGTGTGGACAACACCATGTGGCCGGTAGAGGCGGCTTTAATGGCCATGTCCGCGGTTTCCAGGTCACGAATCTCACCAATCATGATAATGTCTGGATCCTGGCGTAAAAAGGATTTTAGCGCGGCGGCAAAAGTCAGGCCTTGCTTGTCATTCACGTTGACCTGGTTAATGCCAGGCAACGGAATTTCTGCCGGGTCTTCAGCGGTGGAGATATTCACGCCTGGGTCGTTGAGCAGGTTCAGGCAAGTATACAGCGATACTGTTTTACCCGAGCCAGTTGGCCCGGTGACCAATACCAGACCATACGGACGGTGAATTGCCTTAAGTAAAGCCTCTTGTTGCTCAGACTCATAGCCCAGGGCTTCAATGCCTAGTGTGGCGCTGGTTGGGTCAAGAATCCGCATCACAATTTTTTCGCCGTGAATCAGCGGCAAGGTACTGACGCGGAAATCAATGGCACGCGTTTTACTCAGAATCAGCTTCATACGGCCATCTTGTGGAATTCTTTTTTTCAGCAATATCCAGGTTGGAAATCACTTTAATCCGCGAGGCCAGTTTTTCTTTAATGGCCAAGGGCGGTTGTGACATATCCCTCAACACGCCATCTATCCTGAAGCGGATACGATAAAACTTTTCATAGGGCTCAAAGTGTAGGTCAGAAGCGCCCATATTGATGGCATCCATCAGCACTTTTTGCAGGAACTTGACGACTGGCGCGTCATCTACCTCCTGCATCACTTCGACTTCCTGCGCTTCGCTGGTTTCCTCCAGCCCCAGGTCAAAGTCATCGCTGCCTGTATTCAGGCTAGACATGCTGGTGTCTTTGGATTCGACGACTCTATCTATCCATTTGCCCAGCTTGTCATCTTCCACCACCACCGGGAACAGGGTGGCGCCCATCTGGAACTGTATGGTGTCGAGTGAGTGCAGGTTGGTGGGGTCGGAAATCGCAATGTAAGCCACATTGCTTTTTTGTTGCAGCAGCAATACGCGGTGCGACTGCATGAGTTTGAGATCTATGGTTTTGTCAGGCAGGGAGTCCTGATCCAGCGCGTCCAGGTCTAGAAACGGAAAGCCGAAGGCATCTGAAGCGGTTTGTGCGATATCTTTAGCGGAAATCCTTTTTTGTGCCAGCGTCGCGGATAGAAAGCTGACCTTTTGTGCCAGGGATTTTTCCTGTAAAGCGGCGGCATCCTCTTCGCTCATGAGCGAAGATTGCACCAGCATGCGCGCCATGCCTCCCAGTTTCCGTGAACTTTCCAGTGTTGCCATAGATGTCTTTATGCGTGTCTTCTAAACAGTGAAATAGGTCAGTTAATGTACTGATACAACTATACTTTTTACTTCAGTATACGTGGACAATTCCTGATTCAAATCGTTGAAAAGACGGGCTCTCATGCAGCATTTATACAAATTTTAACTGGATTTTTTAGCTTTCATTGAAAGATACAAAAATACGCTTGACATTTAAATAATGCTAACTTATAAATCCTTAAGGCGTTTGGGTTCAGGTTTTTTGTAGCCGTCTTTAAGTAAAGCAAAGCTTGTTAATTGCGACTGGAGTACTTGAGACAAACTTTTGGGGCGCCTCCCTGTTAAGTAAAAAAGTAAGGAAGTAAAATGGCAACAGGTACCGTAAAGTGGTTTAACGACTCTAAGGGCTTTGGATTCATTACTCCCGATGACGGTGGTGACGATTTGTTCGCACACTTCTCCGCAATCGTTGAATCTGGTTATAAAAGCTTGAAAGAAGGTCAACGTGTATCCTTTGATGTGACTGAAGGTCCAAAAGGGAAACAGGCCTCCAACATACAAAAAGCATAATTTTTGTTTTAGGGGTAAAAAATACAAAACGGCTCGCAATTGCGAGCCGTTTTTTTTATGCCTGATGCTGGTGAGCCGGCAATCTATTAAGACATTTGCTTGATGATCTCGTCACCAAATTCAGCCGTACCAACTTGGGTAGCGCCTTCCATCTGGCTGCTAAAGTCACCGGTCACGCGTTTGCTCGCAATGGCTTTGGCTACGCCGTTGATGACCAGGTCTGCCGCTTCTACCCAGCCCATATGGCGCAGCATCATTTCCGCTGACAGAATCAGTGAGCTTGGGTTGGCCAGGTTTTTACCCGCAATTTTAGGTGCCGTGCCGTGCGTGGCTTCAAACATGGCCACGGTGTCGCTTAAGTTGGCACCAGGGGCAATGCCGATACCGCCAACTTGTGCCGCCAGCGCGTCACTCATGTAATCGCCATTGAGGTTCAAGGCAGCCACGACATCGTAATCTTCCGGATGCAACAGGATTTCTTGCAGGAAGGCATCGGCGATACAGTCTTTGATCACAATGCCATTTGGCAGTTTGCACCATGGGCCGCCATCAATCAGCTCGGCACCAAACTCCTCTTTGGCCAGTTGATAGCCCCAGTCACGGAAGCCCCCCTCGGTGAATTTCATGATGTTGCCTTTGTGGGTGATGGTCACCGATTTGCGGTTGTTATCAATCGCGTATTGAATCGCTTTACGGATCAGACGCTTGCTGCCGTCAATCGACACAGGTTTGATGCCAATCGCTGAGGCTTCCGGGAAGCGGATTTTCTTGCGGACGCCCATGTCGCTCAAGAAGTTAATCACTTTCTTCACTTCTTCAGTCCCGGCCGCCCATTCAATACCGGCGTAAATGTCTTCGGTGTTTTCCCTGAAAATCACCATGTCGGTTTTTTCTGGGTGTTTGACCGGGCTAGGCACGCCAGTGAAGTACTGGATAGGGCGCAGGCAAACGTATAAATCCAGTTCCTGGCGCAAGGTCACGTTCAATGAACGGATGCCGCCGCCCACAGGCGTGGTTAATGGGCCTTTGATCGAAATGACATAGTCTTTCAGCACCGCCATGGTTTCATCAGATAACCAGGTGTCTTTGTCATAGACCGTTGTAGATTTTTCACCGGCGTAGACTTCCATCCAGGAGATTTTGCGTTTGCCGCCATAGGCTTTTTCAACCGCAGTATCCACCACTTTGATCATGGGTGGCGTAATGTCGATACCAATGCCATCGCCCTCGATAAACGGGATAATAGGTTGGTCGGGAACATTTAGGGTATTATCAGCATTGACGGTGATTTTGCTGCCGGTCGCAGGCACCTTGATTTTAGACATAGCACTTTCCATGTTATTACTGTTTAACAAACCCTTTAACGTCGTTTGCCAGTTTACTGCTCATGAGAAGCACGCGACGCTCAAGGACTATATTCCGATTCCCAACGTATATGCCGCCGGGCGGTTAGATACCGATTCTGAGGGATTGCTTATTCTAACCGATGACGGCGGATTGCAACATCGTTTAAGTCATCCCAAGCATAAACAGGTCAAAACCTATTGGGCACAAGTCGAAGGTGCTCCTACACAAGCAGATTTGATGCCATTGCAACAGGGCGTAGACCTGGGTGACTTTGTAACGCAGCCTGCACAGGTCAAAATCATCGCTGAACCTGACCAATTGTGGCAACGGGAACCGCCGATTCGCGAGCGTAAGCATATTCCCACTACCTGGCTGGAGATTAAGATCAGTGAAGGCAAGAACCGCCAGGTGCGGCGAATGACCGCCCACGTGGGGTTTCCAACCTTGCGTTTGATCCGTTATGCGATTGGCCCGTACACGTTGGACGGAATCTTGCTTGGGCAATATGAGAAAGTCAGTTTAGTAAGGTAAATCATGAAACAAGTGGTGGTATTCAGACACGCTTGCTGCGAGGGTGCTGGTTATTTGGGCACTTTTTTAGCGCGGCATGCTATTCCGTGGTGCGAAGTGCGCATTGATAAAGGCGAAGCGGTACCGACTTCGGTCGACGATTACAGCGGAATCGTGCTCATGGGCGGCCCCATGAGTGTGAACGATGACTTGCCGTGGATTCCGCCGTTGCTGCAATTAATCCGGCAGGCGGTAGACAAAGATGTGCCCTTGCTTGGGCATTGCCTGGGTGGGCAGTTGATCAGTAAAGCACTGGGCGGTGTCGTCAGCAAGAATCCGGTCAAGGAGATCGGCTGGGGCCAAGTGCAGGTGGCTGATCATGCTGCCGCGCGCGACTGGTTTGGCGATCTGCAAGGGTTTAACAGCTTTCACTGGCACGGCGAGACATTTACGGTGCCAGCAGGGGCGACGCACGTGTTATCCAGCCCCTATTGCGCTAATCAGGCTTATGTCATGGGCAAGCATATAGGCTTGCAGTGCCATATTGAAATGACACCCGAGATGGTCAAAGTGTGGACCGAACAATGGAAGAATGACATCGCCAGTGCGGCGGCCAGCCCGGCGGTACAATCGGCGGATACCATGCTGGCAGAGGTGGCAGAAGATTGTGACGTGCTGCACCAGGTGGCGGATAAAGTGTACAGCCGCTGGATTCAGGGCCTGGCTTAATTTTTTACGTTCGGTCTACTCGCGCTCAGCCAGGTCTGGCTGGGCTTTTTCCAACTTGTGCATAGCATAGCGTCGTTGCTTGTGACGGTTATATTGCCATAAGTATTGCGCCGGACATTGTGCCACCTGACGTTCAATCGCCTGATTGAGCAGGGTGGGCGTGCTGATATCATCAACCCGTGTCAGATGGATATTGAATCCTTTGCCTGCGGGTAGCCGTTCACCAAAGGCCATGATCACCACCGCATCGGCCTTGCTGGCCAGCTTGCTGGCCAGCCCCATGGTGTAGGCAGGCTTGCCAAAAAAATCCGCCCATTCGCCTTCACCCTGTCTGGGGATCTGGTCTGGCAAGATGCCGATAGCCAGGCCAGACTTCAACGACTGCAGTAGCTTTTTCACACCGCTGGCATTGGCTGGCGCCATCTCTACCTTGCCTTTTTCCCTGCCTTTGACCACCAGTTCGCTCAACCACTCTAGTTTTGGCGGCCGGTACAAGACCGTAATCGGTGCGCGTTCGCCATAGTAAATTGAGGTGATTTCAAAGCAGCCCAGGTGCGGCGTGAGGAATATCAGTCCTCTCTTTTGTGCTTGCGCTGCGGTCACATGTTCCCAGCCATGCACTTGCTGTATCAGCGGCAGCAGCTTGGCAGCAGGGCTTCCCCAAATGAAAAATGTTTCCATCAGGGCCTTGCCCGCCTCGATGCGGCTGGTTTTGACCAGTTGCCGGGCTTGGGCATCATCAGCCGCCAGGCCACTTTGTTGGATATTGGCCAGGGCGATGCCATTGCTTTTTTTGTCCGTCAGGTAAGATAGCCAGCCGAAAAAAGCGCCCAGTTGATGTACCCAGGAGAGTGGCAGGCAGGCCACGGTTTTACAGAAAAACAGCAACATGAGACTAATTTATAAACGCATTCTGTTAAAATTCGGGATTAGCCCGTATGTTAACAAAATGTGGTTTAAAAACCCGCATCTGCACAATTTATTTCAACACTGCTTATTTTGAAACTCGTCCAGCCACATTACCAAGAGCCCACCTGCCAGGCGGCATTGCAACAGCATGGGCTGGATGCGTTTGATGACTGGTGGGTACGCGAGATTGACTGGTTTGAAGCGCCTAACCAACGCCGTGGTGGCTGGAGTGGTGTTGGTAAACTGGTATTGCCGTTGGCAGGACAGTCTGCACTCACCGTGTTTGTTAAAAAGCAGCAGAATCATGGTCGCCGTACCTGGCAGCATCCATTGACGGGTGAGCCTACTTTCAGGCGTGAGTTCCATCGTTTGCAGGCCTTGGCTGCCGCGGGTATCCCGTCGCCTAAGGTGCTGATGTATGCCGAGTCGCTACAGCCAGGCAACCAGCGCGCCATTTTAGTCACGGAAAATCTGCATGGATTTGTTGACCTGGAGCAGTGGCTACCAACGCTGCTGAAGCAATCCCAGGCCGTGCGCAGGCAATACTTGCGTGCGATTGCAAGGCAGATCCGCCGCTTTCATGATTTGGGCTGGGTGCACCGCGCTTTGTATCCCAAACATATTTTTGTACAAGCGGATGACATCACTGCGCAAGTGGCGTTGATTGACCTGGAAAAAGCCAGGAAAAGCCTGGGTGCCTGGCGTCGCGCACGATTCGATTTGGCCGCGCTGCACCGTCATACCGAGGGCTTGGCAGACCGCGATCGCCTGTATTTTTTTAAACAGTATTTGCACGGTGAGGCATTTGCGCGCCCTTTAAGCTGGTGCGATAAGCAGTTACTCAAACGCATTACCCAGCGTAGCAAGCGTTAATACACAAGTATGCCTATGGAACACACTTTACCAAGATTCAGTATCGGGCTGGTCAATTACAAAACCCTGGATTTGACCCGCACTTGTTTGAATTTCCTCAAAAGCCATTTTGACAGTGGCGCGCTGGATGCCAATCGGGTGGACGTGTGGGTGGTAGATAACGACTCCGCCGACGAAAGCACTGCCTATTTGCGCAGTCTGGACTGGATACACCTGATTGAGCGCCCGTCGCCTGGTAAGGAGCAGGGGTTTGCCGCGCATGGCGAAGGCCTGGACCTGATTTTGGGTGCCATCCAGTCGGACTATCTGTTTTTGATGCATACCGATACGTTTATTTATGAGCCGCAAATTTTTATTGAGTGTTTGCAGCGCATGCAACGTCAGCCTGCTATTGCCGCCATTGGTTGCTTGCATCAATTGAACCGCGGGCATCTACGTTTGTTCTGGCGCGCGTTTACCGGTTTTTTCAAATACCATAGCCGCCGCCTGAAACAACGTATGGGTTTGCCTGCACGCCAGGCCAGGCCTTATATCGAACCTTACATTAAAAGCTTTTTCGCTTTGTGGAACGTGGGTTTGATGAAGCAGCTGGGTTACCGTTTTTATATGGAACAGCAAATTCCAGGCTATGTGCTGCAAGACAAGCTGACAGCACAAGGCTATGTCATCGAGCGCATGTCGCCTGCCAGGTTGTTCCGCTATCTTGACCATGTCGAGGCCGGCACGGTGGGCCTTGTGAGCGGTTATACGGCGCAGAACCGCCGTTTGCAGCGCAAGCAGGCCATGCTTAAACAATTACAGTCACAGCAGGAACAGACAAAATGACGATCTCAGACGGGGTATTGCCGATTGAAATGGCGCATGGTTTTACGCTAGATGCGCAACAGGCCAAGGACATAGGGAGTCTGTTGTCTGAGGATTATGCGCAGGCGCAGCCTTTTCCACATGCTGTCATTGACGATATTTTTCCCACGGCGTTTACGCAGTTGCTGCTGGACCACTTTCCGCAAGACCCCAAAGCGCATGACAAAGTCTATGAAAAGGGTTATGGCGGCACGCATAAGCGGCAGATCTCGCCGTATGACTGTGACGAAACGCTGCGTGCGGCGTTTGCCTTATTCAATTCTGCCCCGATGCTGCAGTTTATTGAGGCGTTAACGGGCATGAAAGGGCTGTTGCCTGACCCGTATTTTGCCGGTGGTGGCCTACATGAGACCTCGGCAGGCGGTTTGCTGGGTATTCATGCCGATTTTCAGGTGAATGAAGGCTTGCAGCTTTACCGCCGCGTGAATATGCTGGTGTACCTGAATCAGGACTGGTTGCCGGAGTACGGCGGTAATTTAGAGCTATGGGACAGGCAAATGCAGGCCAAGCAGCAAACGGTGGCGCCTGTGTTTAACCGCTGTGTGATTTTTAATACCGATGCTGACAGTTTTCATGGGCATCCAGATCCGTTAACGACGCCGGACGGCGTGACGCGCCGCTCGATTGCACTGTATTACTACCAGGCCTTGCCTATTCCTAATGAGGAAGGCGAATCACGCCATACCTTGTATGTGGCGCGCCCGCATGACGATGCAGCGACCAAGTCGCAAGTCAGAAAAATGATGAAAAAACGCGATAAACGCGCGAAAAAGTTATTCTCTGGCCAATCAGGCTGGCTACAACAACTCACGCAGTGGTGGAAATCCCGCTAATGGGTGCAATGCCTGACGCGATCATCGCGCCTGACCTATGTGAAGTGGTGGATGCTGCCAGCGGCGCTATCCGGCTGGCTGACCAGACTGCGCTGACACAGTTGACGGCTGTGCGCGTGTTGCCGCAGCGGCGCTGGGTATTCCGTGCGCAATGGTCTGGCAAGGCCGTCTTTGCCAAGGTGTTTGTGGGTGCGCAAGCCGCGAAATACGCTGCGCGTGACGCGCAAGGGGTAGGTTGGCTCACACAGGCAGGCCTGGCGACCCCCGCCTTGCTATGGCAAGGCGAGTCTGCTGACCAGCGCGCCCGTGTGTTGATCTATGCGGCGATTGCGCCAGCCGATAATGCGGATGTGTTGTACCAATCGCTGCCATCTGCGCAAGGTTTGGCATTGCTCAAGCAACTGGTGCAAACCTTGGCGGCACAACATGCTGCCGGGCTGATACAAACCGACTTGCATCTGAAGAATTTCCTGCTGGCCGATGGTCAAGTGTGGTCGCTGGATGGCGATGGTATTCAGCAAGCGCGCTTGAGCAAGCGTCGTGCGTATCGCCAACTGGCTGAGTTGCTCTCTAAAATTCAAGTGCTGGATCAACATGCCTGGGTGGCGCCATTGCTGGCCGCCTACGATGCCGCGCGCGGCTGGCAGGCTACATTAGTCCCTGCGACATTATTGGCCTGGGCCAAGCAAATGAAAGCACAAGAAGTCGAGCGCTATGTGACGCGCAAGATTTTCCGTACCTGCAGCGATGTGACCTGGCAGCAAACTAGCCAGAGTGCGCAAGCGGTGAGTACCACAGGCGGTTTGCATGTGACCGACTTGCCTGCACTGGAAGTGGCCATGCATGTTGGTCAGGTATTAAAACCAGGCAACACCTGCACCGTCGTGCATACGCATCTGCAAGACCAGTCTGTGGTCATCAAGCGTTATAACATCAAGGATTGGCTGCATGGCCTGGGTCGCGCCTGGCGCCCTAGCCGTGCCGCGGCCTCGTGGCGCAATGCCCATCGTCTGCAGTATTACGGCATGCTGACGCCACAACCTTTGTTGATGTACGAGCGCCGTTATTGCGGCATGCGAGGACGGGCTTACTTTGTGTCTGCTTATAGCCCCTGGCCGGATGCGCAGGCTTTTTTTCAGCAGTGCCACGATCAAGCGCTACGTCAGCATGTGGTCCAGCAACTGGTGACATTGTGTTACCAGTGGTTTTTACTTAAGGTGTCACATGGCGACATGAAGGCCAGTAATCTGCAAGTGACGGATCGGGGCGATATTGTCGTCATTGACCTGGATAGCATGCAGCAGCATCGCCGCACGCAAATGGCCTTGCGCGCACATGCCAAAGACATCCGCCGCCTGTTGCAAAATTGGCAAGCCGATACTTCCCTGTATAATGCGCTGGTAAAGTCGTTTAGCCTGATTTATCAGGATCATACGCCACTCAAACTGGCGGGCATTTCCATTTAATTATTTAGTCATTACGCGAGTTTCTGCATGATTGTTTTAGGTTTATCCGGTGCCTTGGGGCATGACGCTTCTGCTGCCATTTTAGTGGACGGCAAGATTGTCGCTGCGGCGGAAGAAGAGCGTTTTATTCGCGACAAGCACGCCAAGAATCACTGGCCTTACGAAGCTGCCAAGTTCTGCCTGAAACAGGCAGGCATTACACCGGATCAGGTGGATGTCGTCGCTTTCCCGTATGGTGAAATCCCACTGACATCGGCTGCGCGCTGGCATTACGCCAAACGCTACTGGTATGCGCCGGACCGTGCACTGGATGCGATTTTTAACGGTAACCGCCGTTTCCGTCGCAACCGCGACAAGTCGCTCAAACTCATGCAGGATATGGGCCTGAAAAATGCTAAATATGTGCCGGTCGAGCACCATCTGGCGCATGCCTCCAGTGCTTACCATTTGAGTGGCTTTAAAGAAAAAACAGCGATCGTCGGCATTGATGGCAAGGGCGAATACGCCACTACCTTTTTTGGTTATGGCGAAAATGGCAAGATCCACAAAATAAAAGAATTCTATGACCCAGACTCGCTAGGCGGCTTGTATGGCGCGATCACGGAGTTTCTGGGCTTTGAAATGCTCGATGGCGAATTTAAAGTCATGGGCATGGCCCCGTACGGCGACCCGAAAAAGTATGACTTGAGCCGTCTGGCCAAGTTTGAAAACGGCGAACTCATCATCAATACCGAATACGTCAATGTGGTTGGTTTGCGCCGCTACAAAGAAACCAGCCCAGATGGTAAATCTAAAGGCTTTTACTTCACGCCCAAACTCATTGAGTGGTTAGGCCCGAAACGGGAAGGCGATGAAATTGACGACCCGTACATTCATTATGCGGCCAGCGTACAGCAATTGCTGGAAGACCTGGCGCTACAGATGATTGAGTATTACCTGGGCGATATCATCCGTGAGACCGGCAAAATTGTGATGGCGGGTGGCGTTGCGCTCAACGTAAAACTGAACCAGCGCATTATCTCCTTGCCGCACGTCAAAGAGTTATTTGTACAACCTGCTTCTGGTGATAATGGCACCAGCCTGGGCGCCGCCACGTACGCTGCCCATCTGGCAGGCGAAACCATTCATAAAATGGAGCACGCTTACCTCGGCCCGGCTTATAGCAACGATGAATGTATTGCCGCTTGTGAAGCACATCCGGCAAAACCGGTGTTTACCCGTGTGGAGGATGGTCCACGCAAGGCTGCCGAATTGCTGGCTGCCGGCAATCCGCTGGCCTGGTTCCAGGGCCGTATGGAGTTTGGTCCGCGTGCTTTGGGCTGCCGCAGTATTTTGGGTGATCCTAGCTTTCCGGGTGTGGCTGACCGCATCAATGCGCAAATTAAATACCGTGAGCGCTGGCGGCCATTCTGCCCCAGCATGCTGGACCGTATTGCGGCGGATATCCTGCAAACCGAGCATCCGGCGCCTTACATGACATTCACCTTTGATGTGAACCCGGCCTGGAAAGCGCGGATTCCGGAAGTGGTACATGAAGATGGCACTGCACGTGCGCAGATTGTGACTAAAGCCACCAATCCGCGCTACTACGCGCTGATTGAGCATCTGGAGCAGTTGCGTGGCAATGGCGTGGTACTCAATACCTCGCTCAATCGCCGCGGCGAGCCGATGATTTGCAGTCCGACCGATGCCTTGAACATGTTCTATGGCTGCGATCTCGAGTATCTCATGCTGGAAGATATCCTAGTCACCAAATCTGCCTGAAGACTGGCTTGAAGCGTGTCGCTTCAAGCTGGTTTTGCCAAACGGTGTATATTGTTTTAAGTCATTGAATCCTCTAAAAAAACCATCAAATTTGGTAATTCAGTTTGACGTCTTGCACCAGTTTGGCGATAATCGCAGGTAGGGAACCTGTTTGGATTCATATATATTACGACCCTAAACTGTGACTAAATAGCAAGTTCAAAGCAGTTCATCAGGATAGTTCATCAGGTAGTTAAAACACAGTTGAGCGATAGTCAATGAAACAATCTCACATTGAAGTAACAGAACGCATCATCGAGCGTAGCCGTCCGACCCGTAAGGCGTATTTGCAGCGTATTGATGATTACCTGAACCGTGAAAAAGGCCCGGATCGTCTGGGCTGTGCCAACGTGGCGCACGCGTTTGCGGCGATGCCACAAAACGACAAGTTCAAGATTTATGCCGAGAAACCAACCCATATTGGGATCGTCACGGCTTACAACGAAATGCTGTCTGCACACCAGCCTTACGTGAATTATCCGGATATTATCCGTGATGAAGCCCGTAAGCATGGTGCAACCGTGCAGGTGGCAGGGGGCGTGCCAGCCATGTGTGATGGCATTACCCAGGGCGAACCAGGCATGGAGCTGAGCCTGTTTAGTCGCGACACCATTGCTATGAGTACTGCGGTTGCTTTGTCACATGATGTATTTGATGCCTCTTTGTTGCTTGGCGTCTGTGACAAGATCGTGCCAGGCCTGTTGATCGGCGCACTGCATTTTGGTCATTTGCCATGCGTGTTTGTACCTGCGGGCCCGATGAGCACCGGGATTGATAACACCTCCAAATCCAAAGTGCGTGAAAAATACGCGCAAGGGCTGTGTGACCGCGAAGAGTTGCTGGCGAGTGAGTCTGCGGCTTATCACGGTGCGGGTACCTGTACCTTCTACGGCACGGCCAACAGTAACCAGATGTTGCTGGAAGCCATGGGTCTGCATGTGCCAGGCGCAGCTTTTATCCATCCCCATGATGGCATGCGTGAAGATTTGACGCGTGAAGCCGTGCGCATGGTGATTCAGAACACCAAGAAGGATAGATTTGTGCCAATTGGCCGTTTGGTCGACGAGCATGTCATTGTCAATGCCATGGTGGCTTTGCTGGCCACTGGTGGTTCTACCAACCACTTGATCCACTGGGTAGCAGTGGCGCGTGCGGCCGGTATTATTATTGACTGGACCGATTTCCACTACCTGGCCAAGGCGACGCCTTTGCTGGCAAGTGTTTACCCTAATGGTAAGGCTGACGTTAATGAATTCCAGACCGCTGGCGGCCCTGGTTTCGTGATCCGTGAGCTGATCGAAGGTGGTTATATGTATCCGGATGTCTACACCGTGAGCGGTGGTGGCATGCGTGATTACGGTAAAAAGCCTGAGAAAACAGCGGATAAACTGGTGTGGACCGATTACCCGGCAGAAAGCGGCGATGAAACCATCGTACGTACGGCCGCGCATCCATTTAACGAATCTGGTGGCTTGCGTTTGCTCAAAGGTAATTTAGGTCGCAGCGTGATCAAGATTTCTGCCGTACCTGAAGACCGTCACATCATTGAAGCCCCAGCCATTGTGTTTGATGCACAAGAAGAGTTGCTGGCAGCCTTTGACCGTGGCGAGCTGGAAAGAGATTTTATTGCTGTCGTGCGCTTCCAGGGCCCTAAAGCCAACGGTATGCCTGAGTTACATAAACTGACACCGCCATTGGCAGTGTTGCAGAATAAAGGCTTCCGCGTAGCGATTGTGACCGATGGCCGTATGAGTGGCGCGTCTGGCAAGATTCCAGCCGCGATTCACCTGAGTCCAGAAGCCAGTGCCGGTGGTGCGATTGCCAAAATCCGCAATGGCGACATTATCCGTTTGAACGGTACGGTCGGCCAGTTGAACGTGCTGGTAGACGAAGATACCTGGGCTGAACGTGAAGCTGAAGAGCTTAGCGATGCCAAGCGTCATTACAATGCGCATGGCCTGGGCCGTGAGTTGTTTGGTGGTATGCGCCGCAATGTGCTGTCTGCCGAAGAAGGTGCGGTTACCTGGTTGTAAATTAAAAGTGCGTCGCAAGACGTCGTTGCAGATCGCTTGCCGTACTATTCGTACTGTCTGCGCTCCTGCGCCTAGTCTTGCTTAGCACTTTTAATTCACAGTGAAGCCCAGCGATTAGAAAACAATTTTTTTATTTTTTAGGTCAATATTCATAACATGAGCACATTAGAGTTAGCTAACCATGGCCCGGTAATCCCGGTTATTGTCATCAACAAAGTAGAAGATGCTGTGCCGATGGCAGAAGCATTGCTTGAAGGTGGCGTTAAAGTGCTGGAAGTGACTTTGCGTTCACCAGTTGCCCTGCAAGCCATGGAGCAAATTGCCAAGCACGTGCCTGACGCGATTTTGGGTTCAGGTACCGTACGTAACTTGAAAGATGCGCAAGCGTCTAAAGATGTTGGTTGCCAGTTTGCAGTGAGCCCAGGCTACACCACTGAGTTGGGTCAATTTGCCCGTAAAATCGGCCTGCCATTGTTGCCAGGCGTGTCTACCGGCTCTGAAATCATGATGGCGAATGCCGATGATTACTACTTCTTGAAACTGTTCCCAGCGGTGGCTGTGGGCGGTATCAACCTGCTCAAGGGCTTTGCTGGCCCGTTTGCTGACGTGAAATTCTGCC
This sequence comes from Methylophilus sp. 14, assembly GCF_015354345.1. Classification (GTDB taxonomy): domain Bacteria; phylum Pseudomonadota; class Gammaproteobacteria; order Burkholderiales; family Methylophilaceae; genus Methylophilus. The sequence goes on from NZ_JADKYS010000008.1 coordinate 41,089, forward strand.
CAACCGGTGGTGTCAGCGTAGAGAGCGCGCCTAACTTCCTGGCATTGCCTAACGTGGTTGTGTGTGGCGGTACCTGGTTAACGCCTGCAGATGCAGTCGCAAACAAAGACTGGACGCACATCACTAAATTGGCGAAAGAAGCCTCAGCGATTGTGGCGGCTAAATAAGCAAGCAAATCACTGACGCAAATCGACTATAATGAAGGCTTGTAGCAATACAAGCCTTTTTTATTATCTAGCCTATGTCACAGCGCCCAGACCTTACACGATACAAAACCATTGTGCTTGATTGCGACGGTGTCGTCCTCAACAGCAACCAGACCAAAATCGATGCCTACTACAATACGGCCAAACGTATGGGTGGCACTGATGCGCAAGCGCAAGCCTTTGTCGATTACCACATCAAGCTGGGCAGTATTCCGCGTAACGACAAAATCCGTTATTACATTACCGAGATCATCAAGCAACCTCTGACCCCTGAGCTATTTCAGGCGTTTATGGATACGTTTACCGTCATTCTTGATGAAACCCTGATGCAATGTGAAGTAGCGCCTGCCTTGCACGACCTGAAGCAGAAAACGGCACAAGCGCAATGGATGCTGATGTCAGGCGGTGATCAGGAAGAGCTCAGGAGTATTTTTCCACGCCGTGGCCTGGATACTTTGTTCGAGCTGGGCATCTATGGTGGCCCGACCAAAAAGAACGAGCATCTGGCGCAGCTGATTGCCGATGGCAGCATACAGTTCCCGGCCTTGTTTATTGGCGACAGCCGCTTTGATCATCAGGCATCCACAGGGGCAGGGCTGGATTTTATTTTTGTGGCTGACTGGACGGATATGCCGGATTGGAAAGCTTACTGTAAGGAACATCAGGTTGTGGTGTGTCATCATCTCGAACTGCAGCCTTATGAGGCTTTTGTCTAACTTCTCTGTGTTTGCCCGATGAAACCATCTAATCATGCCGTGTTCCGGCTTTTTTTATTACTGACGACCTTACATATGCTGTGGGTGACTTGGGGATTTTTCTCTGAGGGTGTCGCTGCGGCTACTCATATTTCCTGGTTGTTTCATCTGACTGCCTGGGGATTTTATGCGTTTCTCTACAGCCTGATTGTGGTGTTACCAGCTTGGCTGAGCAGCATATTTCTTAAACGTCATTCACGATTATTGGCAGCATTGGCTGTTGGCCTGACAAGTGCGGGCTTGATGTTTATCAAGTCAGACCTGATGATTTATGACTTGTACCGTTTTCACTTTAACGGTTTTGTCTGGAACTTGATGACGACCAAAGGCGGCATGGCCTCTCTCGGCACCAGTGGCGCGACTTATATTGCCATTGCCTGGTCTGTGCTGCTGGTGATTTCGCTGCAACTTTTGTTCTGGTTCATGAGCTTACGCCTTGAGCAAGTAACACTAGCTAGACGTTCTGCAGTTGCGGTATGGCTGGTTGCACCACTCATGTTTGCAACCCAAGGCTTGATTTATGGCATTAGTGATGTCAAAAATATAGGCGCAGTATTGGATACGGCAGAGGTTTATCCATTTTATCAGCAGATATTAATGCGTAAGCTGGCTGCCAGGTTTGGCATGGAGATCGAGCGTAATCGTAGTCATAACCATCGTTTATCAGTAGATACTGCGAGATTGCATTATCCTTTGCAGCCACTGAATTACCAGGCAGTTGATCATCCACCTAATATTATTATCTTCGCTGCCGAATCGTTGCGTTGGGACAGGTTGACGCCGGAAATCATGCCGAATGCATGGCAGCTTGGCCAAGAGGGCGCGTTGTTTACCCAGCATTATTCCAGTGGTAATGGTACGCGGGAAGGGCTGTTTGGCATGTTCTACGGCTTATATGGCTCATATTGGGCGAGTTTTCTACATGCCCAGCAATCGCCATTGCTGATGGATAGATTGCTGTCACTGGACTATCAGTTTGATTTGCGTACCAGTGCTAAATTCTCTTATCCGGAGTTTAATAAAACCTTATTCGCCAAGTTTCCATTAACTGATTTGCATGAGGCCGATGAGGGCATGAATCCCTGGCGTCGTGATGAGTGGAATGCCAGTCAGCAAATTGCTTTTCTAAAGCAGCGGGACCGTAGCAAACCATTCATGAGTTTCTTCTTTTTTGAGTCTACACATGCCAGATATGACTTTCCGGATCAGGCAGTGGTGGCTTCGCCGTATTTGGGGGATGTGAATTACTGGGGGATGTCACGTGCCTCACTGCAACCACGCATTGGTGAATTTAAAAACCGTTACTCCAACGCCGCACATTGGATTGATATGCAAATTGGCCGTGTGCTGCAAGAGTTACGTGCGCAGGGCTTATTGGAAAATACCATCATTATCATTACTGGTGATCATGGAGAAGAGTTTCTGGAGAAGGGCAACTGGGGGCATAACTCTACGTTTGTTGAAGAGCAAACCCATGTGCCTATGGTGATGTGGATGCCTGGTCAGCCGCACGCTGAGGTTAAAAGTGTCACCAGCCACCTGGATATTTCACCGACTCTGTTGCAAGCGTTAGGGGCGCCAGCGGATGCATCGACTTATTCGTTGGGACGCAATATTTTCTCGACGCAGCAACGGGACTTTATCGTTGTGAGTGATTGGAGAACGATAGGCGTCATGACGGATAATATGAAGTATCGGATTGCTTATCAGCAAAACGGTATGAAGCACTATGTGCCAACCGGGCGCGATGATGCTGTGCTGAATGCTGAGCAGCAGACTGCTCGCACAGAAGAGCATCAGCCGCAATTATTGCAGGCGATCAAGAATTGTTCGCGTTTTCTGGCCAGCTTTAAAGACTGACAAATGAAACAAGTTGTAGAATTTTGTGCTGAGAATGAGATGCCGCCAGAAATTCTGGCGCGCCCCGATCTATTTGAATACCTGATGCAAGTTGAAGGGCAGGTGTTCCGTGCAGTGGCGACCAGGCAGACGGTCAAAGTGAAGTTCGGACAGCGCTATTATTTTATCAAGCGCCACCATGGTGTGGGCTGGCTGGAGATTTTTAAAAACTGGATGACCTTCAAACGCCCAGTGGTCAGTGCCCGTAATGAAGTAGCGGCGATTCAAGCGCTGACTGACCTGAATATTCCAACAACCCCATATGTCGCCCATGGAGTGCAAGGCTGTTTGCCAGCAAGCTTACGCTCTTTTGTCATGACCGAAGATCTGGGGGATATTGTCACGCTGGAGGATGTTGCCATCAATTGGCAGACACAGCGGCCACGGTTGCAGTATAAACGGGCGCTGATTCGACAGGTGGCTGAAATTGCCGGTAAGCTACATGCACATGGCATTTATCACCGTGATTTTTACATTTGCCATTTTTGCTTCAAACGTCAAGACGATGGGCAATGGCCCCCTGCATTATATGTGCTCGATTTGCACCGGGTTGAAATACATCGTCCGCCTTCTGTGCCTATGCAAATCAAAGACTTGGCTGCTTTGTATTTCTCGGCTATGGATGCGCGGTTAAGTCGTGGCGACTGGCTGACTTTTTTCAAGCATTACTATTCGGCATGGCCAGGTCAGGATTGGCGTGCCCAGATGGGGGCTTCAGTATGGCAAGCCGTGCGTGCCCGGGCACAAAAGCTGTATATCAAATATCAGAGGAAATTACGTAGTGGCGTAGCCATGTAAGCGCCGCCACTACGATTTGGCTATTAGATAGTACCGTGCAGCTTGGTATAAATCATCCCGGCCAGTTCGAAGTCTTCATGGTAATCAATATCTACCACCATATGGTTAGTTTCAAACAGATATGGGTTCACGCCAATATGGTAGTGAAAACGGTTGACGGTTTCACGTTTGAGAATAAACAGACTCCACAGCACAGAATACAGCTTAGGTAAGTCTTGCGATACTTTGTGCCAGTAGCCAAAGCCATAGTTCACAGGATTACCTTTGGCGTCCAGCAAATGACCTTTAAATGGCTTTACAGCCACTAGGGAGTCATAGTCATTACGCACGGTTTTCCAAGCCTCCAGCGCTTCTTTAAACTGATTAAATAGCGGGGAGGTGACCTGTATCCACATGATGTCATCATCACCTGGCAGCGGGTCGGTCAACGCTTTCACCAAATCGGGCTGATAGATTTTGTTGCCTGTCAGTGAATCATCGCGCTGCATGAAATGAAAACCATATTTATCACACAAAGGTTTGACCAGCTCTGCACTTTCAGAAGACACATAGACATTCTCAGGTGACTCAAATGTCAATATTTGCTTGGCTTTGATATCAAACAGGGAGTCGTCTTTATAAAATGGACGAATGTTCTTATGTGGTATGCGGGTTGAGCAGGTTTGTAATGGAATAATAATTTTCATAATGTGTTCATTTCAAAGAGGATGTTTCCTCGTTTATCTGCTGCAAAGCCTCGGTAAAGGCAATTTTGGGAATGATAGCTGCTGGTAAGGCACTATTTAGGGACAGATTATATAACTTAACACCCGTTTTTTCACTGGCTTGACGTGCCAGTTCAAAGCAACCACGGATATGTGGTTCGTAATAGCGTAAAAAGTCGGGAGCAGGATTGTTCTTGTCAGCGTAAAAATGCGCTTTGCCTGTGCCACCCAAGTCCATGCCTACGATGTAAATGGCGCGATAGCCCAAACCAAATGCCAGTTGTACCGCCCAGGTGGCGACTGTTTTGCCTGCAAACACCCCTTTTTGCAGGTTGTGGCTAAAACCAATCGCCCGGCAATATGGCAGCAGATCCTCGGCCAATGCGATGTCCGGGTCTTGTTGAAATTGTTGCAGGCATTGCTTAATACTCCATCGCGCAATGCCATATTTTCTGGTTGCGGATTCGATTAAGTAAATATTGCCTTGCTGCAATAGTTCCGGTGCGCGTTCGGCAATAATACTCAAGCCTTCAAAGCTGAAAAAACAGTTTGCACCAGAGTGAATAGCGGCAGTCACACACTCCCATTGCCGTTCAAATACGCGATGATCGACAATGATTGTATGCGTAGGTGTCAGTCCACTATCTACAAACTTCTTGATGGCGCAGTTGAGGCTGATCGTAGGGTAGGTCGCTATTTTGTGCAGATCAACCTCGGCCAGGGAAGGGCCAGATGCCACGATCCAACAAGGCCCCTGCATGGATTTACTCAAGATATGGCTAAACGGAATGCGGGCTAGCGGTTGCTGCTGCCACAAGAGTGTGCAGTGTGTGTCATCACGTATGAGGTCAAAGTCAGGGTGACAGTTATACTGGTGTTTGAACTGTTGACCCAAACGCAAGCGGCGCAACCCCGCACGCCACTTTTTAGAAAGTTTCCCGATCAGAGACATGAGTACCTGCACCCCAAATAGATACGCTTAGTTTTTATCAGTGTTTTTATATTATTTTTCAGTGGTGGCCGGAGCAACAGCACTGTCAGCATTTATCTTATCAGACTTGATAAAGATATACGCTTTGGATTTTTTGCGCCAGCCGTAGAGTGTTTGCGTTAACACAAAATGGTGGGTGTGCAGCAATTTTGTCGCATACGACTCATAGGCAGGAATGTCATGATGAGGGCTGATGACATAAATGTCATAGGCATCAATTTGTCCGTTCGCTTCCGTTTGTTTAAGTAGTTTATAGCCATCTATGCGATCGAGAAATGGCTGTTTGGCATAAAACCTGGCGTTTTCGGTGTCATAAAACACGCGCGAGTCAGCTGCATTGATTTTTTTAACCGCATTCACCGCATCGCGGTCCAAATCAATCGCCTGATGGTCCCACACATTGTTAAGTGCCATCAGTGCCATGATCAGCATCCATAAACGGATCACCCAGCGTGGCCAGCACCGCTCAAAATGGCTGATGGCAAAGGCGGCCATGCATAGCATGACAATTCCGCTGGCGATCACGTAGCGGCTGGATAAGACAAAAGTGTTCAGAATAATCACAGTGCTGACCACCAGGCCAGTAATGAGTGTGAGCGCAATCAGCCTTTGCATGTGGATGTTGATGCTGCCCCACCATGCGCGTTTGGGCCAGGCGAGTAATATCAACGTTGGGTAGCCCGCAACTTTGACTGTTTTGAGTAGGATGATGAGTAGCAGGGAACACCACAAACTGATACTTGCATAGTCATCCAGTAAGTTGCCTAATACTTGTTGGCCGAGTATTTCGGCTTTTTGATGAATGAAGTCTAAACGGTAAGTAAACAAATTAGTTAGTTGCAACAATACCTCTTGTAATCTGCCTAATTGTTGAGACTTGATGGTGCCTGACAATATAGCAATGAACAGGGTTGTCACGATGGAAATCAGCAGCAAGTTAGTGATCAGCCATCGGCGGATTTTCTGGCGCAAGTCTGTTGCCGGCGCAATAAAATTCAGCAGTGGAATCGCGACCAGATATGCAATGGCTTCAATTCTAAACAGCGTAGCAATTGCCATGCATGCCTGAAATGCGAGCGCTTGTTTGAGTTGATGCGACTCTGCGTATCGACACCAATAGACCAATCCCCAGGTATAAGCTGCCCAGAATCCTTCATCCCGCAGCAGCATGCCTAAAATATCACCGACGAGATAGGTGGTAGAGAATAATAACCACACTCCCCAATGTAGGGTGCGGTGCTTGGCCCCGGCGACCATCAGCAACTGTTGAAAGCCAGCGACAAATAAAACAAAACAGGCAGCATTCAGACACTGGGCCGCTGTTTGGATTTCCAGCTCAGTGAGCGTATGAATGAGTGCCACCAGAGCTGCATATAATGGCCATTGGAATAATTTAAAAGCGGCTGCCCAGTCTTTGGCGGCCAACAGTCTTGCTTGTTCAAAATACAACAAGGAGTCATTGTTCACCCAGCCGTGCTGGTTAGCCATCACTTTTATCGCGATCAGCAGTGCTAGCAACAAATAGAACCAGCGCCATACACGGAGGCTGATTGGCTTGCTATACGTGATTAAAGGGAGTCTGGCAAACATCGCTAGTGACTTTCGCTGTGGGCAGGAAACAGCTGCATAATAATTTTTTCCGGGTGCATTTGTCGTAAGCAATTCAAATGCCCCAGTGGGCACACGCGCTCAAAACAGGGGCTGCACGATAGCCCCAGGTATTGCACCACCGCGGCAGGGTGCATGGGCGGTGTATGTTTGGGATCGGACGAGCCGTAAATGGCAATGAGTTTTTTATCGAGTGCCGCGGCTACGTGCATGAGGCCGGAATCGTTGCTGATCACAGTGTGGCAAAGCGACATGAGGTCGATCGCTTCGCCCAGTTTTGTGCGGCCAGCCAGATCCACGCAACGTTGTTGAGTCTGTTGCTGGATGCTAGCTGTCACGGGTTTATCTTTGTCTGAGCCAAATAACCAGACTTGCCAGCCTTGCTGCAAGGCGTGATTGGCCACTTCTGCATAGTATTCCGCAGGCCAGCGTTTAGCTTCGCCGTATTCCGCCCCTGGACACAGGCCGAGTACTGGCTGTTGTGTATCGGGGATGTTGAGTTTGGCTAACAGGGTGTTTGCATGCTTGGGGTCTGCCAGCAAGGCTGGTTGCGGTAATGAACCAGGTAGCACAGCATTCTTGGGTAAGCCAAGGGCAACAAAGCGCTCTACCGTTTTTTTGAGCACGCTTTTGTCAAGCGCGCGCATATCATTGACCAGGCCATAGCGCATTTCACCTTTAAAACCGGTACGCACCGGAATCTTGGCGGCCCACGGCAAAATGGCGGATTTCAGGCTATTGGTTAATAGAATCGCCTGAGTGAATCCTTGCTTGGCGAGTTCTCGCCCCAGTTTAAAACGCTCACGCAATGCCAGGTCGCCATGTTTAAACGGCAGGGCAATCGCGTTTGAGACTTCTGGCATTCTTTCCAGCAAGGGCAGCGTCCAGGCGGGTGCGGCGACAGTGATCTGGCAATCTGGCTGCTCGATTTTCAGTTGCTTGAACAGGCTTTGTGCCAACACCATGTCGCCCACCCAGGACGGGCCCATCACCAAAATCTTGTTCATGCGTGCATTTTTTTAATCAGGTTAGTGGTGCTGCGACCTTCGACCAAGTCAATCAGGGCAATTTCGCCGCCCCATGACAAGACTTCTTTGCCGCCAACCACCTGGTCAGCCGTGTAGTCGCTGCCTTTGGCAATGACATTAGGTTGAATGGCATTGATCAGGGTAAGCGGTGTGTCTTCATCGAACAAAATCACCGCGTCGACGGATTCTAAGGCAGCCAATACGCGGGCACGGTCTTTTTCATTGACCACCGGCCGGGTTGGGCCTTTGAGTGCTGAGACTGATCGGTCGGTATTCAAGCCTAAAATCAGCTTGTCACCGCGTTTTTTCGCGCCTTCGAGATAGGTCACATGCCCGGCATGCAGCAGGTCGAAGCAGCCATTGGTAAACACAATTTTTTGGCCTTGTTGTTTCCAGTTGGCGACTTTATGCAACAACTCCGGCAGCTCACTCACTTTATGCGCTTGCTCGCTGCCTTGGGCGGTGGCAATCGCATCGATCAGGTCAGCTTTGGTGATCGGCACCGTGCCCACTTTGCCGACGACCACACCAGCAGCGATATTGGCCAGAGACAGGCTATCCAGTGCGCTTAAACCATGCATCAGACCTGCAGCCAGCGTGGCAATCACTGTGTCACCTGCGCCTGAAACATCGAATACCTGTTTGGCGGTGGCACTTAAGTGATCAGTCTGTTCTGTGATCAGCGTAATGCCTTCTTCGCCACGGGTGACGGCCAGAAAATCCAGTGCCAGGCTGACTTTAAGTGCGCGCGCCTTGGCTATCAATGCCGGATCATTAGTATGCGTGTCGCAAGCTTCTGCGGTCTCTTTTTTGTTAGGCGTCAGGGCCGTCGCACCACGGTATTTGTCGTAGTTGCGTCCTTTCGGGTCAACCAACACAGGAATATTGTGCGCGCGACCGTAGTGAATCACTTGCTGGCACACTTGTTCTGTCAGCAGCCCTTTGGCATAGTCTGACAAAATAATCAGCGCAGGTTGTTGTTGCAACGCCGTCTGTATGGCTTGCGTGACTTGCTCAGCCTCTGCGTCAGATAAGGCACCAGTGACCTCCTGATCCAGCCGCATCATTTGCTGATGCCCGCCGAGAATGCGGGTTTTGGCGATGGTCGGGCGCGTGGGCGTCGTCAGCATGGCTTGCGTATCAATGCCATACTCTGACATCGCGGCCATTAAACGCTGGCCTTCATGGTCATTGCCAATCAAACCTATCATGCGCGTGTGTATGCCCAGCAATGCCAGGTTGGCTGCCACGTTGGCTGCACCGCCGGCACGCTGTTGTTCAGACTTGATCAGCACCACAGGCACCGGCGCTTCAGGTGAAATGCGGTTCACTTCGCCCATCAGGTAGCGATCCAGCATCACATCGCCGATCACCAGCGCGTGTTGTGGATGCTCGCCAAAATGGGCAACCAGGTTTGCAATGCTAGGATTCATCAGGATTCCAGAATTTCACACAGGCAATGGCCGATAAAGATATGCGCTTCCTGGATGCGCGCCGTGACGCTGGAAGGCACCACGATATTGTGTGTGCAAAGCGTATTCATTTTGCCGCCGCTACCGCCCGTTAAACCAATAGTCGTTGCGCCGATCTCGTTTGCCGTTTCAATCGCACGTACCACGTTGGCACTGTTGCCGCTGGTGGTGAGGCCAATCAAGACGTCTTCCGGGCGGCACAAGGCTTCTACCTGGCGCGCAAAAATATAGTCATAGCCATAATCGTTGCCGACCGAAGTCAGAATAGAGGTATCTGTAGTCAGCGCGATAGACGGCAAGCCTTTACGCTCTTTCTTAAAGCGGCCGACGATCTCGGCAGCAATATGCTGGCTATCTGCCGCGCTACCGCCGTTACCGCACAGCAGCACCTTGCCACCACGCTGAATGCAATCACGCAACAAGTTACCCACATCGCTAATGAGCGGGAACAGGGGTTCCAGCGCCTGGAACATGGCTACATGGGCGGCGTGCTCGCCTTTAAGGTATTCAATATGGTTCATATCGCTCACAGTGTTTGATGGCAGTTATGCGTAAGGGTCTTCTTGCATCAAATAGTTCTGTACATAATCTTTCACGCCTTCTTCCAGCGTGGTGAAAGGCTTTTTATAGCCTGCCTGGCGCAGCTTTTGCATCTCGGCCTGGGTGAAGTACTGATACTTGCCTTGTAAATCTTGTGGCATGTCGATATACGTGATGTTAGGCTCGCGCGTCATGCTGGTCATCACATTCGTCGCCAGGTCTTTAAAACTGCGCGCCTGGCCAGTGCCAATATTGTAGATTGCGCTGGCAACCGGTTTGTTTTTGAGTGCAGCCTCTAAAAAGAAGCCCATCACATCCGCCACGTCTTTCACATAAACAAAGTCACGCAATTGCATGCCGTCTTCCACGCCAGCTTTGGTGCCTTTAAACAGGCGCATGGTGCCAGTTTCTTTAAACTGGTTAAAAGTGTGGTAAGCCACGCTGGCCATGCGCTCTTTATGGTATTCGTTTGGCCCGTAGACATTAAAAAACTTGAATCCCGCCCAGGCCGGTGGCGTGACATGTTTCTGCGCGACTTGCTGTAACACCCACTGGTCAAAAAAGTGTTTGGAGTAACCATAGCCATTTAATGGGCGCAGGTTCTCAATGCTGGCATCGTCGTAGCCTTGCTCGCCGCCGCCATACGTCGCCGCAGAGCTGGCATAAAAGAAGGGGACTTCATACTCGGCACACCAGGACCATAAGTCCTGTGAATAATGCATGTTATCTGCCACCAGTTTGTTAAAGTCACGCTCAGTGGTTGCGCTGATGGCACCCATATGAATCACCGCAGTGATGTCATCGTTATCTTCGAGAAATTCAAACAATTGGTCTTTATCCAGGTATTCGGCATAGTGCCTGTGTACCAAGTTTTGCCACTGATTCTCGTGCGTGATGCGGTCAACAATCACCAGGTCTTGCCGACCCAGTTTGTTGTTCAAATGCCAGGCCATGATAGAACCAATCATGCCGGCGCCACCGGTGATAACGATCATAAGGAAACGATAAAAACGTTAAAACGCGATTATAACGCGTAATCGGTGTGGGCTGGCAGTGGAATGAAGCGGTGGCTGCCTGCACGCCAGACATTACTCGTATGTGAAAGTCATTCTGCGGGCAGTCGTCAGGCGTGTGAGGTGCATTCGTTAGATCATGTGAGGCTTGCCTTGCAAGACTTTTTATGGATGTATTTGCTAAATAACTCGAGGTGCCGGACGATTTAGCTACTGATTAAAGAGTCTCTTCATCAAATGGCTGATGAAATCTCTTTTTGTGCTGATAAACATGTGAATCAGAATGAAATAGCCATCAATCTCATAAATAATCCTTGTCTGTCTGACCAGCCTGTATTGGATGTGATTAATTCCGAGTTCTTTTAATTCTTCAATTGGGCTCCCAGATTGAGGGTTGCTTTTAATGAGAGTGAAGGCCGTTTTATATTCATGATTGACCTCATTCCATATCATGTCGCCAAATTCTCTTTTCACATACTGCTTGATCTCTTTAAATTCTTCCTTGGCGCTATCAAGAATCACAAAATGACGAGACACGATTAGTCATCCATTTCATTAAGGAACTGTTCTGCATCGCTGAATTTTCCTGCTTGAAACTCTTTTCTCCCTAGCGCAAGCAGCTTGAGCAGCGCCATCGTTTCCTTCTGCTTCTCATACTCATGAATGTCCATCACCACCATCTTGGCTTCACCATTCTGGGTGATGATGATGGGCTCAGGATTTTCAGCGAACTCTTTGACGATGTCTGCCGCACTGGTTTTCAGATAGGTGATGGGCCTAATGTGTTCAGCGAGTGGCATGGAAACTCCTTAACTATTTTAAGGGTAGAATAAGGACTAAATTTTGTCCTGTCAACGGTGATGGCGTTTCTTGGGCTAGGTGTAATGCTTGTGCGGCCTCAGGGGGGTGTGCATTTTATGTTTTTATTTGGGTGGGTCTAGGCTTTAACGCGGATTCTTGTGCTTCAAGGACAAATCGTGAAGTAGGGCATAACCGCTTCTGTTGTACCCATTGGACTGATTATGTATCAATGATTGGAAGTGTTCGATAGTTTAAATATGTCGGACTGTATCGAGTCCGACCTACGCGTAATTTAATTATTTAGTTGAACTTATTGCTTAAGTTCTTGGCTAGGCGACTAGCGCCCGCAGCAGCTCCTAATCCTCCAATAATACTCCCAATTAGAGTCCCGACTCCTGGAAGTATTGCGCTACCGATAGCCGCACCAGCTACAGCTCCGCCTAAGCCACCTGCATTCGTTGCAGCACTTTCTGCAGTTCGTCGCTTAACTTCACTTAAATCAATGTCTCCTTTCGAGTACTTGTATACAGTGTAACCTGTCTCAGCAATAAATATTGCTGCAGTAACAGGTGCGCCACCTCTAAGAATGCTAGTTGTTTGACTTACACTGGTGCGAGCAGCTAAAGCTGCTCCGGACGTTGTTGAAGCTGAATAGGTGGCAGCTTTTGCCGTTTCAATTCCCGCTTTAGCTGCAACTGCCTGAGGGACTTGAAGGTTATAACGCGTAAAATCAGAGACAATAATCTTTGCCCAAGTGTTGTTGCGATCTGTTGCGGCGATTTTGCCAGCTCTCACTAGTGCATCTGCAGTTCGACTAGCCTGTCGATAAACCTGCTTAGCCAATTCGTTGTTCATTTGTCCTGCAGATGTCATGATCATGTATTTCTCTTTCTTTAACTGTGGAAGTTAAACATTTTTACAGCTATTATAAAACGGTTTAAGTCTTTGAAACGACTTTAATTTTTTAAGTTTAGAGTTATTGTTTAGCTCTCATTTCATTCGCAAGTTGTTTACTCGCTTGTGCCTCAGCTTCAGCCTTTACATGGTCGAACTCATTACTCACCCAACCCTGTAAATGCTCTAGCGTAATATCGCGCATGGCTTCAATCCAAACTGCCTCGCTATTGAGTGCAGGAATATAGTGGTAATCACCGCCACCCACAGATTGAAATAAATGTTTGCCTTCCATGGCGATTTCTTCCAGGGTTTCCAGGCAGTCGCTGCTAAAGCCAGGGCAGACGACGTCTATGCGTTTAAGTTGTTGTTTGCCCAGGGCATCCAACGTATTGGCGAGGTAAGGCTGTAGCCATTCTTGGCGGCCAAAGCGGGATTGGAAGGCGATTTGGTATTGCTCTTTGCTCAAGCCTAAGGCTTCGGCCAGCAAGCGGCCGGTTTTATGGCATTCGCAGTGGTAGGGGTCGCCTTTGAGCAAGTGAAATTTAGGCACGCCGTGAAAGCTCATGACCAGTTTTTCGGGTTTGCCGTTTAATTTCCAGTAGGCCTGAATATGGCTCGCCAGCGCTTGAATATAGCGCGGATGGTCGTGGTAATGCTTGATGGTGCGAATAGCAGGCACATTGCGCATTTTAAGCAGTACGCGCCACACGGCATCTAACGCGGCGGCGGTGCTACTGGCCGCATATTGCGGATACAGCGGGAACACCAGAATACGGTCACAGCCTTGTGCTTTAAGTGACTCTATGGCGCTTTGCATGCTGGGGTTGCCGTAGGTCATGCCGAGTTCGACGGCAAAGGGCGAATTGATTTTTTGTGACAGGTAACCTTGCAGCAACTTCTTCTGTTGCTGGGCGTAGACCATGAGTGGCGAGCCTTGGTCTGTCCAGACACTGGCGTATTTTTCAGCTGATTTTTTCGGGCGAATCACCAGGATGATGCAGTGCAAAATCCAGCACCAGATGAAGCGTGGGATTTCGACCACGCGTCTATCCATTAAGAATTGCTGCAGATAAGGCCTGAGGGCCTTTGCCGTTGGGGCTTCAGGCGTCCCCAGGTTGGCTAAAAGTATCCCCACTTTTGCTTGGCTGCCGTGGGTGTAAGCAGGCTCTGGTTTGTAATAGCTCATACGGGCATTTTAAGCGAATAAAAGCCCGTATGACGTTTGCCGGTTAAAAAAGTGCCGTGCGCCTGTGAGTAGGCGCACGCTAAGCATTATTTTTTGTCGATCTGGTTACCGATCACGCCACCGATGGCTGCACCGCCGACCGTACCAATCGCGCTACCACCCGTTAACACGGCACCACCAACCGCACCGATACCAGCACCTAAGGCGGTACTTTTGCCACGCGTACTCATGGAGCCACAGGCAGTCGTGCTCAGGCACAGCACTAACAAGGCTGTCCAGATCAGGGATTTATGCAAAGATTTTTGATGGGCGCTGTTCATTTGATCTCTCCACAGTGAATAAATAGTGGGGTCAGTGTAAGCATGCGAACATTTCTGTTGTAGCAGGTTAAAGCTGATAGTATTGTCAGAACCCTCTGACAAATGTAAAGAAGCAGGCTACTGGTTGGATAGGGCGTTTGACAGCAGTTTGGCCGTCACGTCTACAATCGGGATAATGCGCTCGTAAGCCATGCGCGTTGGGCCAATGACGCCCAGTGTGCCAACGACCTGGCCATCGACTTCATAGGGGGAGGTCACCAGGCTGCATTCGTCCAGCGGCAGGTAGCCGCTCTCGCCGCCGATAAAAATCTGTACGCCATCCGCGCGCTGGCTATGGTCCAGCAATTGCATCAGGGCCGTGCGGCGTTCAAAAATCTCAAACAGTTTGCGCAGGCTGCCGACGTTGGTCGAGAGTTCATCGACTTGCAGCAGGTTGCGTTCGCCCGCAATCACCACGGTTTCCTGCTCAGAGGATTCTGGCTGGCTGGCGGCTTCAAGCGCGGCGGACATCAGGCGGTTAATGTCCACTTGCATTTGCTGTAGTTCTTGCTTGAGTTTGGCTTGTACTTCTTCCAGCGAAAGCCCGCGGCAATGGCTGTTAAAGTAATTGCTGGCAGCAGTCAGTTCGCTGGCGCTAAAGGCTTTGTCAGTGAGCAAAATACGGTTTTGTACCTGGCCATCTTCAGTGACCAGGATGACCAGGATTTTTTTATCATTTAAATGCAGAAACTCCAGGTGTTTCAACACGTTACGTGTACGCTTGGGAATCATCACCAATCCGGCAAACTGCGTCAGTTGAGATAGCATGTCGGCTGCGCTGTTAATCAGTGCTTGCGGATTGGGTGAGGTCAGCCCGGTTTTGAGTTGCGCCACGGCGCGCTGGTCTATCGGCTGTACGGTCATGAGCGAGTCTACAAACAGGCGATACCCTTTTTTGGTCGGCACGCGGCCAGAAGAGGTGTGCGGACTGGTGATAAACCCTAATTGTTCGAGGTCGCTCATGACGTTGCGTATGGTCGCCGGACTGACATCCAGGCCTGAATGCTGGAGCAGGGTACGTGAGCCTATGGGTTGACCTTCGCTGATGTAATGTTCGACCAGCGTTTTTAGCAAAATTTGCGCGCGTTTATCCACTTTTAACCACCTTGTTGCCGTGTTTGAAATTTTGCACCATTTACGCTCAGGATAACAGCCCCTTGCGCTTTGCAGTTGTGGGCTTCTATGCTTTAATGCGGCCATGCAATCTACATTCCGCTCAGTCGCCATTGTTGGAAAATACATGGACGCCACCGCCTTGCAGCACATGCAAAGTGATTTGACCCGTTTGGCGCATCATCTGCTGTCGCACGGCTTACATGTTTGCATTGAAGAGCGCACGGCACAGTTTGTAGATGATGAAGGCTTTGAACTGGCGAGCCTGGAAGATATTGGCACCAAAGCTGACCTGGTGATTGTGATGGGTGGCGATGGCACCATGCTCAGTGTCGGACGTGCCTTGCGTGATACCGGCGTGCCGCTGGTCGGCATTAACCGTGGTCGCCTGGGCTTTTTGACCGATTTGCAAACAGACCATATGCTGGTTGAGATTGATAAAATCCTGCAGGGTGAGCATCAGCTTGAGTCGCGCATGTTGCTGCAATCTGTGGTTACCCGTGCCGGAGTAGCCATAGAGCACACTGTTGCCTTGAATGATGTGGTGATTAAAAGCGCCTTTCGCCTGATTGAGCTGGAGGTGCATGTGGATGGGCAGTTCGTGTCGCGCCAGCGCTCAGATGGCCTGATTTTAACCACGCCAACGGGTACCACTGCTTATGGGTTGTCTGCCGGTGGCCCGATTATGCACCCTGACCTCGAAGCGATTTCGATTGTGCCAATTAGCCCACATACCCTGAGCTATCGGCCGATTACGGTGCCTGCTTGCAGCGTGATTGAGGTCATCGTGGTCAACGCAGCCGATGCCCAGATCAGTTATGACGGGCAAGGGCAATATCCATTGATGGTGGGTGACCATGTGCGCATTGAACGTGCGCCACAGCAAATCCAACTGGTGCATCCACAAGATTATTGCTATTTTGATATGTTGCGTAACAAATTAAACTGGGGCTAACCAAGCCCGCGCTGATAACCCATGCTACAAGCCCTTTCTATCCGAGATTTTGTCATTGTTGATACGCTGGAACTCGAGTTCTCAGCAGGATATACCGCCCTTACCGGTGAAACCGGTGCGGGTAAATCCATCTTGATTGATGCTTTGTCGTTAAGCCTGGGCGCGCGGAATGAGGGTGACGTGACGCGTAAAGATTGCGACAAGGCAGAGATTTCTACTACCTTTGATATTTCAAATAATTTAGCAGCGCGCGAATGGTTACAGGCGCAAGAAATTGACGTTGATGATGCGCTTATTTTACGCCGGGTGATTTATGCCGATGGCCGTAGCCGCGCATTTATCAATGGCGCTTCAGCCACGGTCGGCCAACTGCGCGAAATCGGCGAAACCCTGATTGATATCTATAGCCAGAATGCGCATCACTCTTTGCTTAAAATCGCCACTCAGCGCGAGATCCTGGACGCCTATGCGCAAGCTACACCATTGGCAAAACAAGTAGGCAAGCTATATAAAGACTGGTCGCAATTGCATCAACAGCAATTAGCTTACGAGAAAAATGCCAGCCAGTTTGCTGACGAACTGGCCGTGCTGCGTGATAGTACACGTGAGTTAAAGCAGTTGGGGTTTGTTGCTGAAGAATGGGCGACATTGCAGCAGGAGCATGTGCGGTTAAGCAATGGCGCCAGTTTGCTCAGCGGCATGGAAAGCAGTTTGCAGATGATGAGTGAAGGCGATGAAGTGAATGCGCTGGATTTGTTGTCACAAGCACAAGCCAAGCTGGCCGAGTTGCAAACGATGGATGCCGGCTTGCAACCGATGCTGGAAACACTGGATTCTGCTGTGGTGCAACTGGAGGAAGCCAGCCGTGCGCTGAATCGCTACCTGCAAAAAAGTGAGTTGGACCCGGCGCGTCTGGCAGAGGTCGAGGCGCGCATACAGGCGATTCATGGCGTTGCCCGCAAATTTAGAGTTAAGCCGGATGAGTTGCCAGATTTGTTGGCGGCACAATTGAGCCGCATGGCTGAGCTGGAAGGCTTTGCCGATGATGGTGCCTTGGCAAAACAAGTGCAAGCCGCCTGGCAAAGCTATCAGGCGCAGGCTGCGGCGCTCTCCGCTGCGAGGCAGCAGGCCGCCAATCAATTGGCAAAAACCATTACCGAGCAAATGCAGGCCTTGTCATTAAAAGGTGGCCAGTTTGCGGTTGCTTTAACGCCAGGCGAGCCCGCAGCACATGGGCTGGAGCAGGTCGAATTTTTGGTTGCCGGTCATGCCGGGGTTGAGCCAAGGCCGCTGAATAAAGTCGCTTCTGGCGGCGAATTGTCCCGCATAAGCCTGGCTTTACAGGTGACAACGGCATCATTAGGCACTGTGCCATGCATGATTTTTGATGAAGTGGATGTGGGTATCGGCGGTGGCGTCGCCGAGGTGGTTGGCAAATTATTGAGCCAGTTGGGTCAGCATCGGCAAGTACTGGTGATCACACATTTGGCGCAAGTAGCCGCGCAGGCGCAACAACATTGGCAAGTCAGCAAGTCTGAGCAACAGGGCACCACCTTGAGCCGTATTCGTACGCTGAGCGCAGGTGAACGCATCGAAGAGGTGGCCCGCATGCTGGGTGGTTTGCAAATTACCGAGGCAACCCGCAACCACGCGCGGGAAATGTTGCAGGCTAGTCTGGCCTGATGTATTCAAACACGGTTGTGGCCGTGGTCTCTCATTTAGATGAGCCAGAGCAATCAGATAGCAAAACGGCCTGACATGTCAGGCCGTTTTTATTGCAGTGAGTGATTACCTCGCGTGTTGTTTCAACACATCCCATTGCGCCAGTTTTTGTTCAAACCGTAGTCTTGCATTGGCTGGGCTGGTTGAGGGCAAGGTCACGGTATTCACGGTGCGAGACAGGTGAATATATTTTTTAAAGAGTTGTGCGGCAGCTTGGCCGTTAAAGGCAATCAAGGCGATGTGTGGACATGCTTTCAATAACCCGTTGATATCGTTGGCAATAATGCTATGGCCTTGAATGCTGCTATCCAGGCTGCCTATGCGTTGCGCGGTATGACAGACGTCCCAGATGGCCAGTCCATGGTCGCGTGCAGACGCGCAGCGCACATGGTAAGGCATATGGGCGGGGATATTAAACAACTGTTCGATAATCCGCCAAAAGGCATTTTGCGGGTGTGCGTAGTATTGTTGCTGTTTGAGTGACGCAATGCCGGGCAGTGTGCCTAGAATCAGGATGCGCGCATCAGCATTGGCGACAGGCGCAAATCCTGTGGCGTAGTGTTCTGCTATGGGGGTGATATCAGGCAAGCAAGCGCAGATGGATCAATGTTCGCCAGGGAGCATTGATCCATGAGTGAGGTGGTTATTCAGTGCAAGGTTGTTTTTTGCACAAACCATAAATAGTCAGTGAATGGTCTTGCATGCTGAAACCATATTTTTCGGCGGCTGCTTTTTGTCTTTTTTCAATTTCTTCGTCGTAAAACTCTTCAACGCGACCACATTTGACGCACACAATATGGTCGTGATGGCTGCCTTCGTTCATCTCAAAAACGGCTTTGCCGCTTTCAAAGTGATGGCGCACCAGCAAGCCAGCCTGCTCAAACTGGGTCAATACGCGGTACACCGTCGCCAGGCCCACGTCTTCGCCGTTGGTGATCATGATTTTGTAAATGTCTTCTGCAGACAGGTGGCGTTGTTCGCTATTTTCAAACAGCTCCAGAATTTTCAGACGCGGTAGCGTGGCTTTGAGGCCTGCATTTTTAAGTTCTTTAGGATCATGCATAGGTTTTGTCCATTGGTGTTGTCTGTCGTTAAGTTTTGTCACGCCTTAAGTTGCCTGCCGTACTGGATTGGCGAAACTACGTGGTATATTAATGATTATTCTCAATAATACCGATTATAAAGTGAATCCAATGCGTAATTCTATCTTATTTGTGTTGGCTGTCGCATCACTGGAGAGTGGGTGCGGTGCCAAACTTCCTTCACTTAAGCCGTTCAAGATGGAAGTTCAGCAAGGCAACGTCGTGACCTCCAAAATGCTGTTGCAGTTGCGCCCGGGCATGACGCGATCACAAGTGCGCTACATTATGGGGACCCCGCTCATTGTAGATAGTTTCCGTGATAATCGCTGGGATTATTTTTACGAGTTGCGCAAACAGGGTGCTATTGTTGAAAAGCGTCGCGTGATTCTTGACTTCGATAAGGACAGCCTGGTTTCCGTGCGTGGGGATGTTGTTCCGTCAGCAGAAAATCCTGATGTGAAAACCATTGCAGAGCTGCCACAGAAAAAAGTGGAAGCAGAAAAAGAGCAGGCTTGGACCGATAAGCTGAAGTTCTGGAAAGCCGAAGAAGGTGCTCCGGCTGAAAAAGCAACAGAAGCGACCGCGACCGAGGCGGCCAAAGTGCAAGCAGCTGCCAGCAGTGCGCCTGCGGTTCAAGCGACGGCAGAAAAAACTGTCACAGAAGAAGAAGTTGTACCGCATATTCCTGAAGGGGAGTATCAAGCCAAGGCTGCTGCTGCAAATGATCAAGAAATGGCGGCGAAAATTGCGGATACTGTAGAGCCTCCACCCGTGTTTAAAGAGGCCCCTGTTGCCGCGCCAACGGCAGCTGCGGCGCCCGAACCTGTGTTGCCGCCGCCAGTGAAGGCAGGCGCTGTGGCCGCTAAGAGTGTGGTGGCGCCCGTGGCTGCCGCCGCTACCGTAGCCGCTGCTGCTGCTGTGAAACCTGCTGAGTCCAAACAAGCCCCGGTTGCCAAGTCGACTGCAGTGGCAGCCGTTGAAGATGATGAAGTGATTCCGTATATTCCTGAAGGGGAGTATGTTGCGCCAGTCGTGCCGACCGAGCAGGAAATGGTCAAAGGCAATATGGCTGAAGCCAATGCGCCAGCGACAGACGCCGAAGCGCATCAAGTGACTGAGAAAGGCGTTGCGCCCAAGGCTGATCATGCGGCTGAACCAGCACCGACATTTGTCGCTGAGCAATTGCCAGAGCCTGAACCTGAGCCGGAACTGCCACCACCGCCTCCAGCGAAATCTATCGTGAAGGAAGTGGCGCCTATTGTTCCGCCTGCAGCGACTCTGGCGGCTAAAGCACCGCAAGCAGCGGCCAAAGTTGTTGAGTCTGCACCCGTGGTTGCGCAGGAAGTGCCTGCTGGTGATGGCGAAATCAATCAGGCAGTAGCTGCGTGGGCGCAAGCCTGGCGTAGCAAGGATATTAAAAACTATCTGGCCGCCTACGCGCCTGACTTTGTGCCAGAAGGCTTACCATCCAAAAAAGCCTGGGAAGCGCAACGTAAGCAGCGTTTGTCGGCTGGTCAGGGGACGATCGCGCTGGTATTGAATAATATTCAAGTACAGCGTGAAGGCACGGCTGCGATTGCTACTGTGCATTTTGAGCAGAAGTACGCGGCTAAATCTTACAAGGATGAGCTGACGAAAACCTTGGAAATGCGTTATGACTCCTCACTCAAGCGCTGGTTGATTACGCGTGAGCGTGTCACGCCTTTGGTTGGTGCAGCCGCCGTGTCTGTGGCGGATCTGCCGAAAGTGAGCACCTCTGAGCCAGTGGTCGCAGCGGAAGCATCCGTGGCGCCGACTGCGACAGTAGATAGCGGCATTGAATCAGCGGTGCAGGCATGGGCGCAAGCTTGGCGTAGCAAGAATACCAATGCTTATTTTGCAGCCTATTCTCCTGCTTTTGTGCCAGAGGGTTTGCCTAACCGTGCCGCTTGGGAAGCACAGCGTAAAAAACGCCTGTCCCCGCAGCAGGGTAAAATCAGCCTGGATATCAGCAACCTCAATGTTTCCCGTACAGGAGACGCGGCGGTGGTGACATTCACGCAAAAATACGCCGCAAAATCCTACCGTGACGAGATGTCTAAACGATTGGAGTTGCAATTGGATGCGGCTACCCAGCGTTGGTTGATTGTGCGTGAAACGGCTGCTTCTGGTGCTGAAGCGGCCTCTGGCAGCCAGCAAGTGACTGCACCTGAAGGTAGCGCTGAGCATCTGGACGGTGTATTGGAACAAATCGGGTTTTAACCCATATTAAATAAAGAATGATTGAGCGAGTGATGTTGAAAGTTGTGATTGCAGGTGTGTCTGGCCGGATGGGGCATGCTTTATTAGAGGGTGTTTTTTCTGACAGTGGTTTGCAACTGCATGCTGCATTGGATCGTGCTGAGAGCGCGATGATAGGGCGCGATGCGGGCGAGCAGTTTGGCAAGCAGACCGGTGTCAAAATTACCTCGGATATTGCTGCGGCCTTGCAGGGCGCAGATGTGCTGGTGGATTTCACCCGCCCGGAAGCTAG
This sequence comes from Methylophilus sp. 14, assembly GCF_015354345.1. Lineage (GTDB taxonomy): Bacteria > Pseudomonadota > Gammaproteobacteria > Burkholderiales > Methylophilaceae > Methylophilus. The sequence goes on from NZ_JADKYS010000008.1 coordinate 62,730, forward strand.
CATGCAATATTTGCAGGCCTGCCAGCAGGCCAATGTGAAGTTGGTGATTGGCACCACTGGGTTTAGTGAGGCAGAAAAAGCCAGTATTGAAGCAGCCGCCAACAAAGTGGGCGTGGTGTTCGCGCCGAATATGAGTGTGGGTGTGACCTTGTTAATCAACCTGGTTGAACAAGCGGCGCGCGTGCTCAATGAAGGTTACGATATTGAAGTGGTCGAGATGCACCATCGCCACAAAGTAGATGCGCCTTCTGGCACTGCGCTGCGTTTGGGCGAGGCCGCTGCCAAAGGTATTGATAAAGCATTAAAGGATTGCGCGGTGTATGCGCGTGAAGGCGTGACTGGCGAGCGCGAAGCAGGCACGATTGGTTTTGCGACCTTGCGCGGTGGCGATGTAGTTGGCGACCACACTGTGGTGCTGGCGGGAGTGGGTGAGCGCGTAGAGCTGACGCACAAGGCTTCGAGTCGTGCCACGTTTGCCCAGGGTGCATTGCGTGCAGCCAAATTTTTGGCGGATAAGCCACAAGGTTTGTTTGATATGCGTGATGTGCTGGGGTTTGATAAAAGCTGATTTTAAAGGGTTGCCCAGCAACTGCCTGGCTTGAGTCACAAAAGCAAGATTTGCCTGTGACTTGCCCTTGAGCGAGCAGTCGATTTGCGCTATAATGCTTTAATTCTGAACGGGAAGAGTCCAACAAGCTTTTCCCGTTTTGCACATCTATTCACCGCAGCTTGAAACCTCTTTTTGGCGATGCGATGAACCCTCTAAACGATGTGTTTCGTATCAAACTTAAGGAGCTAAAGGTGTCAAAAACAATTCCAGCGATTTTAGTGTTAGCAGATGGAACTGTTTTTAAGGGCATTAGCATTGGCGCTTCCGGTCATACGGTCGGTGAAGTGGTGTTCAATACATCTATCACCGGATATCAGGAAATTCTGACTGATCCATCCTACACCGAACAAATTGTGACACTGACTTATCCGCACATTGGTAACTACGGTACCAACAGTGAAGATGTCGAGTCAGGCAAAGTCTATGCTGCGGGTCTGATTATTCGTGACTTGCCCTTATTGGAAAGCAATTTCCGCAGTGAACAAAATCTCTCCGATTATCTCAATGCCAACAATGTGGTGGCCATTGCCGATATCGATACCCGCAAACTGACCCGTATTCTGCGCGAAAAAGGCGCTCAGGCTGGCTGTATCATGGCTGGCGAGTCTGTCGATGAAGCGCAAGCCCTGGCTTTGGCCAATGGTTTCCCAGGCCTGGCAGGGATGGATCTGGCCAAAGTGGTCAGCTGTACCCAGCCTTACGAGTTTACAGAAGCCGAGTGGCAATTGGGTTCGGGTTTCAGCAAGGCGGCTGAATCTAAGTTCCATGTGGTGGCATTTGACTACGGTGTTAAACGTAACATTCTGCGCATGCTGGTCTCGCGTGGCTGTAAAGTCACTGTGTTGCCAGCGCAGGCCACCGCTGAGCAAGCCTTATCCTACAAGCCTGACGGTATTTTCCTGTCTAACGGCCCTGGCGACCCAGAACCATGCGATTACGCGATTAGCGCGATTAAAACGCTGGTCGATACTGGTATCCCGACCTTTGGTATTTGTCTGGGCCACCAGTTGCTGGCCCTCGCGAGCGGCGCCAAAACATTGAAAATGAAGTTTGGTCACCACGGTGCTAACCATCCGGTACAAGACGTTGAAAGCAAGCGCGTCTATATCACCAGCCAGAACCATGGTTTTGCGGCGGATCCTGCCACCTTGCCAGCCAATGTCAAGGTGACGCATGTGTCCTTGTTCGATGGCAGCCTGCAAGGGATTACACGTACAGACAAGCCAGCTTTCAGTTTCCAGGGTCACCCGGAAGCCAGTCCTGGTCCGCAAGAAATGAGCGTGTTGTTTGACCGCTTTATCCAGTTAATGCAAGAAAGAAAGTCCATCTAATGGCAAAAAGAACTGACATTAAAAGTATTCTGATTATCGGTGCCGGTCCTATTGTCATTGGGCAGGCCTGTGAGTTCGACTATTCTGGTGCGCAAGCCTGTAAGGCTTTGCGTGAAGAAGGTTACCGCGTCATTCTGGTGAACTCCAACCCGGCGACCATCATGACCGACCCGGAAATGGCCGACGCAACCTACATCGAGCCAATCACCTGGCAGATGGTGGAAAAAATCATCGAGAAAGAGCGTCCTGACGCTCTGTTGCCGACCATGGGCGGTCAGACTGCACTGAACTGTGCACTGGACCTGGACAAGCATGGCGTCTTGCAAAAATTCAATGTTGAGCTGATTGGTGCATCCAAAGAGGCGATTGATAAAGCGGAAGACCGCCAGAAATTTAAAGAAGCCATGACCAAAATCGGTCTGGGTTCTGCACGTTCTGCCATCGCGCATAGCCTGGAAGAAGCACTGCAAGTACAGGCAACGATTGGTTACCCTGCCATTATCCGTCCTTCATTCACCATGGGTGGCAGCGGCGGCGGCATTGCGTATAACCGCGAAGAATTTATCGCCATTTGCGAGCGTGGCCTGGACGCTTCACCAACTAACGAATTGCTGATTGAAGAATCACTGCTGGGTTGGAAAGAATACGAGATGGAAGTGGTGCGCGACAAAGCGGACAACTGCATCATCATCTGTTCGATTGAAAACCTGGACCCAATGGGCGTACATACTGGCGACAGTATCACGGTCGCGCCAGCGCAAACCTTGAGCGACAAAGAATACCAGATCATGCGTAACGCCTCCTTGGCAGTGCTGCGTGAAATCGGTGTGGATACTGGCGGCTCTAACGTACAGTTCGCCATCAACCCTGATGATGGCCGCATGATCGTGATTGAGATGAACCCGCGTGTATCGCGTTCATCTGCCCTGGCTTCTAAAGCCACCGGTTTCCCGATTGCCAAAGTGGCTGCCAAACTGGCGGTGGGCTTCACATTAGACGAGTTGCGCAACGAAATTACCGGTGGTCAAACGCCTGCTTCGTTTGAGCCATCCATTGACTACGTGGTGACGAAAGTGCCACGTTTCGCGTTCGAGAAATTCCCGCAGGCCGATAGCCGCCTGACCACTCAGATGAAGTCTGTGGGCGAAGTCATGGCCATGGGCCGTAGCTTCCAGGAATCTTTCCAGAAAGCCTTGCGTGGCCTGGAAGTGGGTGTAGATGGCCTGGATTCTGTGACCGATGACAAAGACCGCATCGTCAAGGAAATGGGCGAGCCAGGTCCTGAGCGGATCTGGTATGTAGCTGATGCCTTCCGTTTGGGCATGAGCGTTGCCGAGATTTTCGACATCACCAAAATCGACCGCTGGTTCCTGGTGCAGATTGAAGAAATCATCAAACTGGAACTGTCGCTGTCGGTGAAATCATTAGCAGACTTGAACAAGGAAACCTTGTTCAGACTGAAGCGTAAAGGCTTCTCTGACCGCCGTTTGGCTAAATTGCTCAACACCGACCAACATGCGGTGCGCGCGTTCCGCCAGGCGCTGAATGTGCGTCCGGTGTACAAGCGCGTGGATACCTGTGCGGCAGAATTCGCTACCAACACGGCATATATGTACTCTACTTATGAAGAAGAGTGCGAATCACGGCCAACCAACAACAAAAAGATCATGGTATTGGGTGGTGGTCCTAACCGCATTGGTCAGGGCATTGAGTTTGACTATTGCTGCGTACACGCGGCCTTCGCCATGCGCGAAGATGGTTACGAAACCATTATGGTGAACTGTAACCCGGAGACCGTTTCTACCGACTACGATACGTCTGATCGTTTGTACTTTGAGCCAGTCACGCTGGAAGATGTCCTTGAAATCGTCAATATCGAAAAACCGGTTGGCGTGATTGTGCAATACGGTGGTCAAACGCCATTGAAACTGGCACGTGACCTGGAAAAAGCTGGTGTGCCTATTATCGGCACTACGCCAGACGCGATTGACCGTGCGGAAGACCGTGAGCGTTTCCAGCAGATGTTGCATAACCTCAATTTGAAACAGCCACCTAACCGTACTGCGCGTGCGCCAGAAGAAGCGATTCGCTTGGCGACTGAAATTGGTTACCCATTAGTGGTGCGTCCTTCTTACGTATTGGGCGGCCGCGCGATGGAAATTGTGCATGAGCAAAGCCAGCTCGAGCGTTATATGCGCGAGGCGGTCAAAGTTTCTAACGAGTCTCCAGTATTACTGGATCGCTTCCTCAATGATGCGATTGAAGTCGACGTTGATGCGTTAAGTGACGGCGAAGATGTGTTGATCGGCGGTATCATGCAGCACGTGGAACAAGCCGGTGTGCACTCTGGTGACTCGGCCTGTTCATTGCCACCTTACAGCCTGAGCGACAGCCTACAGGACGAGTTGCGCAAGCAAACCGTGCAAATGGCCAAAGCGCTGGGCGTCAAAGGCCTGATGAACGTGCAGTTTGCCGTACAGAATACCGAGCAGGGTGAAGTCGTGTATGTGCTGGAAGTAAACCCACGCGCATCACGTACCGTACCGTTCGTGTCTAAAGCCTGTGGCTTGCAACTGGCGAAAATTGCTGCGCGTTGCATGGCAGGCCAGTCACTGAAGTCACAAGGCGTGACCAAGGAAGTCGTGCCGCCTTACTACTCAGTCAAAGAAGCCGTGTTCCCGTTCATCAAGTTCCCAGGCGTGGATACCATCCTGGGACCTGAAATGAAATCTACCGGTGAAGTGATGGGCGTAGGCACCACCTTTGCGGAAGCCTTTGTTAAATCGCAACTGGGCGCTTCCGTGAAAATGCCTACTGGCGGCAGAGCCTTTATCAGTGTGCGCAACGAAGACCATGCCAAAGTCATCGACATTGCCAAAGATCTGGTCAAGCTGGGCTTTACCCTGGTGGCGACAAAAGGCACGGCGCGTGCGTTGTCAGAACAAGGCCTAGACGTGTCACCGGTGAACAAAGTGGCTGAAGGCAGACCACACATTGTAGATATGATCAAGAACGATGAGATCAGCTTGATTGTCAATGTGACTGAGGATAAGAAAGCCATTACTGATTCTTATGAGATCCGTCGCAGCGCTCTGCAAAACAAGGTCACTTACTACACGACCCTGGCTGGCGCACGTGCGGCTTGTATCGGCATGGCACAAAGCAAGGACATGAATGTCTATTCTGTGCAAGACTTGCACAAACGCCTTGCTTAACTTAAACTTGGCTTAATTGATATTTGAAATAAGCCACGCTCATTCGGGTGTGGTTTATTTTTTTTATACTCATTTTTTGAAGGTATTTCGACATGGCAGTACATCAGATTCCTGTGACCGTGATTGGTGCAGAATTGCTCAAAGAAGAATTGCAACGTTTGCGTGCGGTAGATCGCCCTAATATTATTCAGGCGATTGCTGAGGCACGTGCACAAGGTGACTTGTCCGAAAATGCTGAATACGAATCTGCCAAAGAGCGTCAGAGCTTTATTGAAGGCCGTATCTCCGAGTTGGAAGGCAAACTGTCCAATTTGCAGATTATTGACCCAACCATGTTGAACGCGGAAGGCCGCGTGGTGTTTGGTGCGACGGTGCGTTTTGAAGACCTGGATTCAGGCGATGCCAAAACCTACCAGATCGTTGGCGAAGACGAAGCCGACATCAAAAATGGCAAGATTTCAGTCAGCTCGCCCATTGCGCGTGGCCTGATTGGCAAGTCCGAAGGTGAAGTGGTTGAAGTGCAATCACCAGGTGGCGTAAAAGAGTACGAAATTATTGAAGTGCTCTATATTTAAGCTTACGTGGATTTAGGAGTGCATGGCTATGGCCAAACAAGCAGGACTGACTGGTTGGATTAGCCCGCTGTTACTCACAGCATGGGTAGGTGCATTATGGATGACGGCCATCACGGCCAGTGTCTTGTTTCAGACCATCCCTGATCGCCAGTTGGCTGGCCTGGTGGCTGGAAAATTGTTCACCATCGTCAGTTATATTGGCTTGGTCAGTGGTGTATGGTTGCTGGTGCAGCGTTTGGCCAATGATGGGTTTTCCGCATTCAAGCAAGGCTTGTTCTGGGTGGTATTCTTGATGTGGGTACTGGTGCTGATCGGTGAGTTCGGCATACAGCCACTGTTGGCCCAATTAAAAGCCAGTGCCTTACCAAATGATGTGATGCAGAGTGTGTTTGCCAGCCGGTTTAAAACCTGGCATGGTATTGCCAGCATTGCTTACCTGGTCGAGTGTCTGCTAGGTGTCTGGCTGGTGATTAAATCCAGCTAGGCACAAATAAAAAAACGCGCTTTCAGTAGCGCGTTTTTTATTGTGTATTTTAGTGTTACAGCTTTGGAATCACGATTTTGGCAGAAGCCTTAACCGTTTCGCTGGCGCGGTAAAACACCAATTGTTTGCCAATATGGTGCACGGCAATCGCGCTGGTTTTATCCGCGATGTCAGTCAGCAATGATTTACGTAGTTCACGATCATCACCGGCCACTTGTACTTTAATCAGTTCGTGGGCATTGAGGCTGACATCAATTTCTTTTAACACGGCGTCGGTGAGGCCATTGTTGCCTATCATGACAACCGGGTTTAAATTGTGCGCCAGGCCACGTAAATAAGCGATTTGTTTGCTGTTTAATTGCATGCAAAAATTTCCTTGAAAACAATCAGTATTTTAGCATGAAGCAGGAATTCCCCCTATGAAACCCTCTAAAACCAGCAAAGCCTGGATGCAGGAACACTTGAACGACGAGTTCGTGAAACGTGCGCAAAAAGAAGGCTACCGCGCACGCGCTGCGTATAAGTTGCTGGAGATTGACGACAAAGACAAACTGATCAAGCCAGGTATGACGGTGGTTGACCTTGGGTCTACACCCGGCAGTTGGTCACAGGTGGCGGTGCAACGCATTAAAGGACAAGGGCGGGTGATTGCGCTGGATATTCTGGACATGCACCCGATCCCCGGCGTGGAGTTTATTTGCGGCGACTTTAGGGAAGAGGTGGTACTCAAGCAACTGGAAGCCTCGCTCAATGGCAAACCGGTGGATCTGGTGATTGCCGATATGGCGCCGAATATGAGTGGATTAAAAGATGTTGATCAGGCGGGCGCCACCTACCTCACCGAGCTGGCACTGGATTTTTGTCAGCAATGGCTGAAACCGGGCGGCAATTTCCTGGTCAAAGTATTTATTGGCAGCGGGTTTGACGAAATTGTGAAGCAAATGCGCGGCCAGTTTGAAAAAGTGGTGACACGTAAACCTAAAGCTTCGCGTGATCGCAGCAGTGAAGTGTATTTGCTGGGATTGCAACGTAAAGCTTGAATTGCAATGCTTTTTTGCGTTTAGTTTCGTCGCACAAGCAAAAAATTGGGTATACAATGCCATTAAAGGCTTGAAAAGTTTGGTTTTGCCTCCATTGTTCCAGATAGGGACTTCCCTGCCTTTCGATTTTAAATTAAGGAACCACCTTGAATAATCTATTGAAAAATATCGCGATTTGGGTAGCGATCGCCTTGTTGCTGATGACGGTATTTAATCAATTTAACGGCACCGGCAGAAGTAGTGGTCAAGTGGTTTACTCACAATTTATGCAAGAGGTCAGAGATGGCCGCGTTGCAAAAGTCCAGATTGATGGCCGCTCATTACATGTGACGACCAATGAAGGTAAAAACTACGATACCTTCACGCCTTCTGATCCATGGCTGGTGTCCGACCTGCTCAAAAACAATGTGATTGTTGAAGCCAAACCAGAAGAGCATGAATCCATGCTCATGAGCATCTTCGTTTCCTGGTTCCCAATGATTCTGCTGATCGGCGTCTGGATTTTCTTTATGCGCCAGATGCAAGGTGGCGGCAAGGGTGGTGGCCCGTTCTCATTTGGCAAGAGCAAGGCGCGTCAATTAGATGAATCCAATAACAGCACGACGTTTGCTGATGTGGCCGGTTGCGATGAAGCCAAAGAAGAAGTGGCTGAGCTGGTTGAATTCCTCAAAGACCCAAGCAAGTTCCAGAAACTGGGTGGCCGTATTCCACGTGGCGTATTAATGGTAGGCCCGCCAGGGACCGGTAAAACGTTGCTGGCTCGCGCGATTGCGGGTGAGGCTAAAGTACCGTTCTTTAGTATTTCAGGCTCCGACTTTGTGGAAATGTTTGTCGGTGTCGGTGCTGCGCGTGTGCGTGACATGTTTGAAACCGCCAAAAAGAACTCCCCTTGTATCGTCTTTATTGACGAGATCGACGCCGTTGGCCGCCATCGTGGTGCTGGCACGGGTGGTGGTAACGATGAGCGCGAACAAACCCTGAACCAGATGCTGGTTGAGATGGATGGTTTTGAAGCCAACTCCGGCGTGATTGTAATTGCTGCGACCAACCGTGCCGATGTGCTGGATAAAGCCTTGTTGCGTCCTGGCCGCTTTGACCGTCAGGTGATGGTGGGCTTGCCAGACATCAAAGGCCGCGAACAGATTCTGAATGTGCATATGCGTAAAGTGCCGATTGATCCGGACGTAAAAGCGGACATCCTTGCCCGGGGCACACCTGGTTTCAGCGGTGCGGACTTGGCTAATTTGGTGAACGAGGCTGCTTTGTTTGCTGCGCGTCGTAATAAGCGCACTGTCGATATGCAGGACTTTGAAGATGCTAAAGACAAAATCTTCATGGGCCCTGAGCGCAAGTCTATGGTGATGCGTGAAGAAGAGCGCTTGAACACGGCTTATCATGAATCTGGTCATGCGGTGGTGGCTAAGTTGTTGCCAAAAGCCGACCCAGTGCACAAAGTGACGATTATGCCGCGTGGCTGGGCGTTGGGCCTGACCTGGCAGTTGCCTGAGCACGACCGTATCAGCAACTACAAAGACAAGATGCTGGAAGATATTTCTATCCTGTTCGGTGGCCGTATTGCCGAAGAGATTTTCATGAATCAAATGTCTACCGGCGCCTCGAACGACTTCGAGCGTGCCACGAAAATGGCCCGTGATATGGTGACCAAGTTCGGTATGTCTGATACGCTGGGCACCATGGTATATGCCGGTAGCGAGCAGGACTCATGGATGGGCAGCATGTCATCACGTACGGTGTCTGAAGCGACCCAGCAAAAGGTGGATGCTGAAATCCGCCGCATTCTGGACGAACAATATGGCATTGCACGCAAATTGCTTGAAGATAACCGTGACAAAGTCGAAGCCATGACCAAAGCGCTGATGGAGTTTGAAACCATTGATGCCGATCAGGTGAATGACATTATGGCTGGTTTGCCTGTGCGTGCGCCCAAGCCGAAAAATGGCCCAACCGTCAGTTCCGGTGGCAGTGGGTCAGGCACCATGGTGAACCCAACGCCACAACCGACGGCTAAAGGGGATGACACTGAAAGTAATAATCCCTAACATTGATTAACCGGGTATTTTGCAACCGGGCTTTCGGTTAAAATAACAAGGCTGGCATTTGCCAGCCTTTATTTTTTGGACAATCAATCATACATGCAACTTCACTGTGGCCGTTTTCGCCTCGATTTGGATACGCCCAAGGTCATGGGGATTATCAATGTCACGCCAGATTCTTTCTCGGATGGCGGTCAGTTTAACCAGGTCGATTTCGCAGTTGCCCATGCTTTGGCACTGATAGAGCAGGGCGCTGCCGTACTGGATATTGGTGGTGAATCGACGCGGCCGAATGCGGTGCCGGTGCCACTGGCCGAAGAGCTGCAACGCGTGATCCCGGTGATTGAAGCATTGGTTGCGCGCGATATTCCAGTGCCGATTTCAATCGATACTTACAAACCAGAAGTGATGCGGGCGGCCATTGCTGCGGGTGCCAGCATCGTCAATGACGTGCGTGGCTTGCAGGAGCCTGGTGCCTTAGAGGCCGTAGTTAACAGTGATGCAGGTGTGTGTGTCATGCATATGCAGGGCACACCACAAACCATGCAACTGGAGCCGCACTATGATGATGTGGTGGCTGAGGTAAAACAGTTTTTGCGTATGCAGCGTGATGCTTGTCTGGCGGCTGGCATTGCGCACGAGCGCATCATGCTAGACCCAGGCTTTGGTTTTGGTAAAACCCGTGCGCACAATATTGCCTTGGCCAAAGCCTTGCCCCAGTTACTAGAACTCAATTGTCCCTTACTGGTCGGACTATCACGTAAATCCGTCTTGGGGCAAATGACCGGTAATGATGTCGATGCCCGTTTGCATGCCAGTGTGGCTGCGGCGGTGATTAGTGCCATGCAGGGCGCGCGTTTATTACGCGTGCATGATGTCAAGGCGACCGTGGAAGCACTCAAGGTGGTTGCCGCGTTGCAATAAACCAATAGATAAAAGAATAAGCAAGAGAAGGATAAGAGCGATGAGTAAACAGTATTTTGGCACCGATGGTATTCGTGGTCGTGTGGGTGAATCCGTGATTACGCCCGAGTTTGTGATGAAACTGGGCTATGCTGCTGGCCGCGTACTGGCGAGCCACGAGCATTTGCCCGCAGGCAAGCGCCCAACAGTGCTCATTGGTAAAGATACGCGTATTTCCGGCTATATGCTGGAAGCTTCGCTGGAAGCCGGGTTGTCAGCCGCTGGTGTCGATGTGTTACTCACTGGCCCGATGCCAACCCCTGCGGTCGCTTATTTGACCCGAGCCTTGCGTGCGCAGGCCGGCATTGTGATTTCAGCTTCGCATAACCCGTATTACGACAATGGCATCAAGTTCTTCTCTGCCCAGGGTACCAAGCTGCCAGATGACATTGAGCATGCGATTGAAGCTGAACTGGCTAAACCCATGCAGGTGATGGAGTCGGCTCAATTGGGCAAGGCCAAGCGCGTGGATGATGCCGCTGGCCGCTATGTGGAATTCTGTAAAAGTACCTTCCCTAACCATCTCGACTTGCGTGGCCTGAAAGTCGTGCTCGATTGTGCGCATGGTGCGACTTACCACGTCGCACCACCGGTGTTCCATGAACTGGGCGCAGAGGTGATTGCGATTGGTAACCAGCCGGATGGCCTCAATATTAATGAAGGCGTGGGTTCCACACATCCGCAGGCGCTGCAAAAAGCGGTGGTTGAGCATCAGGCGGATCTCGGTATTGCTTTTGACGGCGATGGCGACCGTGTGATGATGGTGGATGGTGCAGGCAACCTGCTTGACGGCGACCAGTTGCTGTATATCATCGCCATGGGCTTGTATGCCAAAGGTAAGCTCAAAGGGGGCGTCGCCGGTACCTTGATGACCAATCTGGCCCTGGAACATGCCTTGCAAAAACATCAGATTCCATTTGGCCGGGCCAAAGTAGGCGACCGCTATGTGCTGGAATTATTGCAGGATAAAAACTGGAAACTGGGCGGTGAAAATTCCGGGCATATTCTCACGCTGGATAAACATACCAGTGGCGATGCCATTATTGCGGCCTTGCAAGTGCTGCAATCCGTACGCGAAAGCGGTAAAACGCTACAGCAACTAGGCGCAGATTTAACCTTGTACCCACAAGTGCTGATTAATGTCACCACCAAACAAAAGCTGGATTTAAACCAGGATGCCGTGCAAACTGCCGTCAAGCAGGCGGAATCCACCCTCAATGGTGAAGGCCGCGTATTGCTGCGTGCCTCTGGCACTGAGCCAAAAATCCGCGTCATGGTCGAAGGCTTGAACCAGGGCCTGGTGCAATCACAGGCAGAGCAACTCGCCGAGGTCATCCGCCAACTGGCTGCTTAATTTTTCGGAGAAATGCATGGACACCTTTAGTCACGCTTTATGGGGGTATGGCCTGTTTGGCTTTCGCAAATACCCTAAATTTGCTGCGCTCATGGGCGCCATGCCTGACCTGATTTCTTTTGGTGCCTTGCTGTTACTGCGCGTGATCGAAGGCAATTACAGCTTAGGTAAACCAGCGCTGGCGACCTTACCCAGCTGGATTTACCCGGCTTACACCGTTGGTCACAGCTTTGTGATTGCCTTTGCCGTGATCGGCCTCATCGCCATTTGGCGCAAAGATATTGCCTTTGCCATGCTGGCCTGGCCGTTTCATATCACGCTGGATTTCCCGTTCCATAGTTTGCAATATTTTGCCACGCCTATGTTCTGGCCGATTTCAGATTTTAGAGTCGATGGTATTCCCTGGTCACATTGGTATATCTGGTGGCCGAATGTGGCTGGGATTATCATTTTGCTGGCTTACCGTTACCGGCAAAAACGGCAAGTTCAGCGGTAATAAAAAACGAGCATTGAGAAGCGGGCAGGGTGCCCGCTTTTTTATTAAGCCGCCAATTCCTCTGGCGATAGACCTTGATACACCGTGAGATGTGGGAACGGAATTTCAATCTGTTGTGCATCGAATGCGTTTTTAATGCGTTTTAAATATTCACGCTTGATGGTCCATTGTTCCAAAGGTCGTACCTTCATGCGGCAGCGAATAATCACTGCAGATTCTGCCAGATTGTCGACCCCGGCAATATCCAGCTTATCCAGTACTTTGTCCTGCAATTGCGTATCTTGCATAATGCTGGCGCCCACCTCGTGCATGATCTGCATGACTTTGGCGATGTTTTCATCATAGCCGACACGGATATCCATCACCGCATAGGCAAAGTCGCGTGAGCGGTTGGTGACGGTGGTAATCTGGCCATTCGGCACATAATGCACATTGCCTTCATAATCGCGCATCTTGATATAACGCAGCGTAATTTCTTCCACCAACCCAGCCTTATCGGCAATCTCAACCACATCATCCTTGCGGATCTGGTTCTCAAGCAGTAAAAAGAAACCATTAAAGTAATCCTTGACCAGACTTTGCGCCCCAAAGCCAACCGCCACACCGACAACCCCCGCAGCGGCCAAGACTGGCGCGATAGATATGCCCAGTTCATGCAGAATTTCTACCACCGTGATTGCTAAAATGACCGTGGTGACAATGTAGCGCAGCACCATGCTCAAGGTATTCATGCGCTTGATTTCTTCTATATTTGAATCAGCATGGCCGATGAGGTGGTCTCGCAAACGCGTGATGAGTTTTTTGGACAATCTATTCAAAAAATAGGCGACCCCGACAATCAGAAAAATTCTGAGTAAGGTTTTGACCAGCACAAACGCTTCGCTGGTATTTTCCATGTCAATGTATGAGAGCCAAGACATAAGATTAAGTATCCTTTCTTATTTAAATTGATAACCAATATGCAGTGAGTTTGGGGATCACGATGCCCGCTGCGGTGAGCGGGATCGACTGGCCACTGCACAGGTCTGTGACCATGGTTTGTTTAAGCCAGCCTTTTTGTTGAAACGCCTGTGTCGGAATGCAATGGGCCTGTACGTCAAAATTGGCAATCACGAGTACCCTGGCATGCATGCCGGTGGCAACTTCACGGCTAAAGGCGATGACGTGAGGATTGTCCAAAGCAATCAAAGCGCGGTTGTTCAAGTCGGCAAAGGCCGAAATCTCTTTACGCACAGCAATTAACTGTTTAATCGCGCTGAATATGCGCTGCTCCACCGTGCCTTTTTGTTGTCGTTTGTCCATCTTTGCCCAGTCAAGTGTTGGCCGGTGCACCCAGCGATTGTCATTCATTTTAGAGGAGTCGATCAGGTAGGCATCATCATTGAGCGTGCCGACTGCGTCGCCGTAATACAGCAAAGGCATGCCGCCAAAGGCCATCATAAAGTTATGCAGCAGGCTAATGGTGGCGATGGCATCGTCAATGGCTGACACGTCTTGCTTGGCCAGCGCGGTTTCCAAACCGGCCAGCGACGCCAGTGCACCAGAAATCCTGGCATCACCGGTTTTTTTATTAACGCCAAAGGCGAATCCTTTGGCATTTGAGTCTTCATAGTGGCCAGTGTAATAGTCAACCAGAAAGCGTCGGTGCGACACTGGGTCAAAACCGGCGGCAATAATAGATTCATCACTGAATCCGAGCCCGATGTCATCATGACAGCGAACGTAGTTGAGCCAGGTCGCCCGGTCTAGTTTTTCAGGCAGGCCTTCAATGCCTTTATACAGTAATTGGGTTTGTTTGGTGGCAACGGCATCCCAAAGCAAAGCCATCAGCGTCGCGTTGTAGGCGATTTCACACTCTTTAGCGTTCACGGCATCCTCGCCGAAATATTTGATAATTTCGGTAGGTGAAACAATCGCTTCTGCGATAAATAACACGCTGGGCGCGACAACCTGGCAACAGTCTTTGAGTAATTGCAGAATCAGATGTGCTTCACGTTCGTTTTGGCAGCTGCTGCCCATCTTTTTCCACAGAAAAGCGACGGCATCCAGTCGCAGGATATCCACGCCTTTATTTGCCCAAAACAGAATCACATCGAGTATTTCGATCAATACCGCTGGGTTGCTGTAATTGAGATCCCACTGATAATGGTTGAATACCGTCATCACCCATTTCTGCGTTTCTGCATTGAAGGTAAAGCTCCCCGGTGCCTGTTCAGGGAACACTTCTGGCATGGTGCTTTCATAGATGTCCGGCAATGTGCGATCATCGAACATATAGTAGTAGTCCTGATAAGTCGCATTGCCCTGTTTGGCTTTGATTGCCCAGGCATGCTCGTCAGAGGTATGGTTGACTACCACATCCAGTGCCAGCAACATCTCGCGTTGCTGCATCAGGTGAATCAATTGATCCAGGTCTTGCTCAGTGCCATAGCGCGGATCAATTTTCTTGTAATCGCGCACGGCGTAGCCGCCATCGTTATTGGTTTCCGGGCAATCACAGATCGGCATAATATGCACCATGTTGATCCCGAGTTCTTGCAGGTAAGCCAGCTTTGTTTGCATGTGAGACAGTGTTCCGGCAAAGCCTTCACAATACAAAGCCATGCCTACCCATTTCTGGTGCATAAACCATGCATGATCCTGCTCACGCGCCAGGTCCTGTGCCTTGAGCGCAGCTGAACGTTGCCCATAGCGTTCAGCCAAAACGGCGACCAGATGCGCAAGCTGTGGTTTGAAGTCTGGCCGGTGACCATAAAGATGGTGAAACAGGGAGTAAATCGCATAAAAGTTAGCCCCCAGGCGGGTGTAAAAAAATTGCCATTGTTTGTCCTGTTTGCTGGTCGACAGCTGTCGTAATGTGTCATTCAGGATGGCGTGCGATATCTGTTCGTACATACTTCATTCCCGTCAATATGAGATTAGGCCATTGCGGTTTCGGCAGGGCTGGGCACCGCTTTTCCAAATTGATAGTGCGCCATGCCCTCAAGAATGCCAAACGCATAGCCAGCCTGGGCAAAATAGATGTTATGCTGGCCTTTCAACTCAGCAAGCTCATGGCTGTGATTGCCAACCACCACGGCCATTGTGTCGCCTGAAAGCATTTCGCTGTCATTGCCTGAATCGCCCGCCACTAAAAAGCGGTTTAATGGCAGCCCCCATTTATAGGCCAGGTAACGAATTGCATGTCCTTTAGAGGCGCGGATAGGCAGAATGTCCAGAAACTCATCATGTGAATAAATCACTTGTGCGTGTAAATGCGCACGGTGCAAGTGCTGTTTGATGGCATCCACCCCAGGCATGACGTCTGGCGTCGCCAGGTAAGAGATTTTAAACTCCCGCTGATTTTCGGCAGACTGCAAGACTAGCCCTGGAATAGCTTCAAGTGCACGCAGCACGTCATCGCGCCGCCATAGATGGCGAATATGGTTGGCCCAGCCAATATCAGGGGTTTGACGCGCACCATAATGAATTTCTGAGCCGACCGAAGTAATGAGTACATCTGGAATCGGAATACGGTTTTTGCGTAAAATATCCATCGCACTTTCCAGCGGCCTGCCCGTAGCCACGCCAAAAACAGCGCCGCCAGCATTGTCTTTTAACCAATCCACCAAGCGCAGTTGGCCTTCGCGATGTCCCAGCAGGGTGTTATCAATGTCAGTGATAAAAGCATAGTCCGCCATCGGCATGGTTGAAACGCCACGGTGCAGCGCAATCCTTTGCTTGCGCAGATTTTTGCGATGTTTACGTTGCAAGTGTCTGACTTCTTTGAGGTATTTAGTGACATGCCCCGCCCAGGTGTAGTGACGTTTGATATTCAGTAATCCGTTGCGTGCCCATTGTTGCCAGCGTTTTTTATCACTCAACGCACTGAGCAAGCTTTCTGCAATCGCTTCACTATCCAGCGTATCGGTTAGCAGGCCATTGTGGCAGTTCGACAGAATGTCACGTGGACCGCCGTCGTCTGGGGCGATGATAGGCAGGCCACTGGCCGCCGCTTCAAGCAGTGTTAAGCCGAATGGTTCTGTAAAGGCGGCATTGATAAAGATGCCGTGGCTTTTGGCCGCCAGACGGTAAAGCTCAGGAATATCTTCTTGCGGAAAATGTTTGGGAATCGCGACTTTGCCCCATAAATCATAGCGATCAATATCCAGCAATAATTCGTTTAACACCGCTTGCTGGGCTTTGTCGAGTTGGCGAATATCTTCGCGGCTACCGGCAACCAGCACTAAATTGGCGCGCTTTTGCAATTCGGCATCACTGCCATAGGCCTGAAGCAGCCCTTTAATATTCTTGCGCACTTCAGGTCTGCAGATACATAAAATCATCGGCTTTTTCGGCTGCGCCAAAAAGCGTGAGATGCGTTGTTCAACGCTGGGGGCAATCGGCCGTCTACCGGCGGGCGAGAAGCGCTTGGTATTGGTGCCAGGCGGAATCACACGAAAGCGAGTGCCATCCACATGCGCGTACATCCCATATTGCAACTCAACCTCTTGCCTGGTGCTAGTCACAATCAGCGCCGCATCGCGCAGCAAGGCTTCTTCTTCAGCCACGCGGCGGTCAAAGTTAAATTGCTTTTCAATAGCAGACGGCTTTCTACCGCTGGAAAGCAGCCGTTCGCGTTTGGGCAAGCCCAGCGAGTGGCCGGTGTGGATCAGCGGAATCCCCAGCAACATGGATAACTGTCGGCCAACGTAGCCCGCATCGGCATAGTGCGAATGAATCACATCAGGCAACCGACGCTGCTGACGCAAGTAATGTAGGCATTTATCCACCATTTGGTCTAAATGCGGCCACAAGCTCTCTTTACGCAAGTAGCGTCTGGGGCCGCACGGTAAACGGATAATGCGGGCTTGATCACTCAAGCGCTCTTCGCTCTGCCCATACTCGGCCGAGACATGACTATCCTCGATTAAACGCGTCAATAAATCGACCCGACCTACCTGCGCATGGTTGGCAAGTGCGCGCGTCAGTTCAAGCACATAAGTACATTGACCGCCGGTATCTGCATCGATTCCGAGTTCAAGGTCTTCACCGCGGATCAGGCCGTGAACGCTGATTAACAAGACATATAGTTGTTCAGATGGTTGATTTGTTTTTAAACGCATGACGCCTCCACTCAATCATAGGCGCGGTAATACAATCGCAAAAAAAGCGTCGGCCAGTATTGCCACCACAAGCCATGAATTGACATGCATAGAGAACAGACTCTGTTCTCAGCGGAAAGAAAGATGCTATTGCATCAACGTTTTTTTGAAGCAGACATAGGCAGAAAATCAAGCCTACGATGTCATTTTTAATTTGTATACATTATATTGACATCAATTTAAAAAAGAAAGTTTCAATCTTTTTGAATACACACAGGCAATAAAAAACCCTGTGTTGCGCACAGGGTTGTTTGATGCAGGCGAATGTCACTCAACAGGGCTGGCCGGTGGCAAAGAAAACACCGCCGGCAATATGGTGAATCGTGCGCAAATCGTCCTGCCCGTCAAAATGCCAGCGGCCCCCAGAAAACATGCGCTCATCGGCGTGCGCAGCTACCACTTCGGCAATAAATAGGTCGTACGTGTTCAGATTGTGTGGTTCTGGGATGATTTTGCACTCCAGCCAGCCAACACAGCCTTTCACTAATGGCGCACTGATTGCCTGTGCCGCAAACGTGTCAATGCCATAGTCGGCAAACTTGTCCGTACCAGCCAAATCGCGGCCACTGATGCTGCCGACCTGTTTCACCATCTCAATCTGCTGCACGCAAGGCAGGTTTATCGCAAATGTGCCTTCGGCTTCTATCAGTTCGCGGGTGTAGGTTTTGCTGTCGATCACTACCGTGACTTTGGCGGGATTAAAGTCTAAAGCGCAGACCCAGGCCGCGGCCATGATGTTGCGCTTGCCAGCGTGAGCGGATGTAATGACTGTGGTTGGGCCATGGTTCAGTAACCGATATGAATTTTTTAATTCAAGATTCATTTAGTGCTTTTGTAATTAATTATTTTTTAGATGTTCTGCAGCAGCTTTAAAAGTTTGTGCGGCTATCAATAAATTTCTTTTCTTCATTGTCCTAGGATGTTTATTTGCTTCAGTAGTAAAAAATCGTGCGACCTTTATCAGCCAGTCTGCTTCATCTTTTAACTCCTGATTGAAATCTACGAATCCATATCTATTCTTTAGTAAACTTTCAATATTCCATTTATTTCTTTGAGATAAAGTAATGAATTTGGTAGCAAACGCTCGAGGGTCGATGTAAGTTAGGATTGGAATTTTGTAATAAAGATTATCTTTATCATTGTTGAATTGAAGATGCTGGCAGAATTTAAAATTATCACTGCTCATCAGGTCCAGTAAATGACTAGCAACTTGTGGATAGTCATCAATCACAGCTTGGTTAGTTTTTGCTATTAAGTACTCGTATATTTCTTTGAATTCGGAGGAGTCTCTTTCTTGATACCCTAAGTTATGGGAGGACTCATGAGCAAAGTAAGTTTTAAAGTTATCAGCTTGAACAGCTAACAGATTGTTTTTCTTCAAGTGGTCAATATATTTCTTCCCAATTTTAAGTATCTCGACCCTTGATTTTTGATATATCTTGCATTCAGACAAAAATAATAGATTGCCAATAATATGTAAAAAAACTTCAACTTCATGATGTTTAAATGATACAAATTCATCGTGAACAACTTCAAGATAAGTCTTTATTTCCTCATCATTAAGTTCATAGGCATACCAAAGCTTTTTCCAGGTTGGAGTATCTTCCGTAAAGAAATACTTACTATTTTCAACTTCAGATATTAGTTTTTCCGTATCGAAAATACCTTTTTCAAAGATTTGTTCCCATAGTTCATGACTCAATACAAGGTCATGCAAAGAAAAGTCAGAATATTTTTTTGTAATTATTGAGATTGGTTGTTCTAGATCGTCATTTTCTTCGCCCTTCATAAAAGAAACCCAATCACTCATAGTTAGTTCTTTTAATTGAGCAGGTTTTAAATGGCCGCTTTTTATTTCAAAACTAAATATCAAATAGTTTTTCAATAACACTTCAGTTAAATCATTATGGTTTTTTAAGTTTTCAGGAAGAGCGTTTATTAATCTCAAGTAGTCATCAAGAGCTTGTTTTATATGCCTCAAGTTCTGATAGCCAGATTGGTTATATATTCTTATGATGTCAGGGGTTAATCTTTCAAATAATTCTTTTTGATTATCGGAATATTTATTAATAAAGGCTTTTAGAGCAACCTCTATTTCTGGTGCAAGTTCGAAGGTTTTACCAATTAATTTTTCCTTAGCTCTCAAATAAGAGTTGTTATCTTTGTTAATTTGTTCGTGATTTATGATTTCATCTTCATTCGCAATCAGGATAACTTTATGCCCACCATGCTCAACGAGATGATTTATATAGCCTAATAACTTGAGAATGTTAATATTACTTCGTTCTAAATCATCGAAAATAATTACAAAATCCTCTAGGTTTGTTAAGTAATCCGGCAAGTTAATGTCTGGTATGGTGGGAGATATGGTTCCATCGTCTTTATCATCATTATTAAAATCGATTTTTAAAGCACCTGAATCGCCCCGGCTGCATTAGATACTTTTTAGCCTCATAATTGAGGTTAACAGGAGTATTAAATGAGCAATAAAAGATTCACTGAGGAATTCAAACAAGAAGCGGTCAGATT
>NZ_JADKYS010000009.1 GCF_015354345.1 Methylophilus sp. 14
AATCTGACCGCTTCTTGTTTGAATTCCTCAGTGAATCTTTTATTGCTCATTTAATACTCCTGTTAACCTCAATTATGAGGCTAAAAAGTATCTAATGCAGCCGGGGCGATTCACTGATATTCATCAACTTTATCTCCGTAAGATGACTCATGCTGGCAAAATCGCTTAAGTGATTCTAATAAGTCCTCAGAACCTAATCGTATTTTGGTATTTTCGCTACTATCAGTTTTCACCTGTATTGCAACATAACGCCCTGATTTCTTTTCCAATAAGAAATCATCGTGATGCTCACACCAGATTGAATTTATGGAGTTATCAATTAAACCCTCTGCAAGTAATATTGCCCCTATGGCCGACTGATATCTAAAGCGATCCTGAGTTTCATCGCCGACATCGCTGGGTGCCATGGCAAAGCCTGAAACCATATTTGGCAAACCAAGAGGAATATTCTCTGAAATAGTAGTTTTATAAACGCTCACTGCATTAACTTCAACTTTGGCGTTTGATGAAATAACTAGCTGCCCTACAGAGTTACTGTTATCTGTATTTTTTTTCGTTGTTGTCATAAGTTCAGTTCAATTAAGCCTCATAACACTTCACACAATAGTTTAAAAAGTAAAAAACAACAAATCTAATTAATCTTCAATGCCTACCTAATAAAACCTCTAAACTTAATTTACAGGTGAAATCATATGCGTTTTATGCAAAAAACCCTTTAAATTGTTGAATTAACTATAAAAAAACCATCTTTACAATCTATACATCCCTAAAGTTCTTTGTTATGGTAACGATATATCACTATAAATATGGTGTTTAACACCACAAAACTGTCGGGGTGACATTGAATGATGAATCTTCCAGGAAAGTTTTTGTACACGATTCGCAGTGCGAATGGTGTGCTGGTTGAGAACTTGCAGGTATTCGGCAAAACACGCAGCGAAGCTGATGAAAAAATCCGCCAGATGTATTGGCGTTGCGAGATTATCAGCTGCAATATGGTTTCTAAAGACTCGAAAGCACGTACACCACATATAAAAATGCAGTGGGTACGCCCCTAACATGGCGAGGATAGGCTGGCGTTAAGAACCTGCCTGTAATTGCGAACTCAAAAGGCGCTTAATGCGCCTTTTTTATTGCCTAAGAATAATTATCCAGGATTAATCTAACGTCCCCTCAAATCGGCGGGTGATTTCAGGCTTTCCCATGGCGTCAAAGTCATCTGGAACCTGAATTTGACCTTTCATAAAACCGATACGGTTGGTAACGAGCTTTTCAGTGATATCTAATTTAATAACTTTAACCAGCGGTTTGCCCGCCTTGGCAATAATAAAAGCCTCACCTTTTACAGCCTGATCAATCAATTTGGAAAGCTGTGCTTTTGCTGCACTGATATTGATGATTTTCATAAGGGTTTAGGCAGACAAAATGTGAGTTACTCTAATTTAAAACTCATTAGCGCTTGAGTAAAGCCTTTAATAGCAAGCACGGATCTGCATAAATCCAGATACTTGTCGAATAAACCAAATCATCTTAAACTAGTCAGATAACTAGTCATTTTAAATTATTGGAGGTGCAATATGAACAGTTGGCCTGTACAAGATGCAAAGTCGCGTTTTAGTGAACTGTTGGACACCTGCTTGAGCGAGGGGCCGCAGGTAGTCACACGGCGCGGGGCAGAAACAGCAGTGTTGGTCCCCATGGCTGAGTGGAAGCGCTTAAACAATACTGCGCGCCCTTCACTCAAGGCTTTGCTGCTGGGAGAGGATGATCGTATTGACTTGATGATACCTGCACGTGGTAACGCGAATCGTCGCGTAGTTTCGCCGTTGTAAATTCAAATATGTATTTACTCGACACAAACATCGTTTCTGAACTGCGCAAACCTCGACCACATGGTGGCGTTGTTGCCTGGCTAGAAGAAGTTGCAGATGAAGACTTATATCTGAGCGCCGTGACTCTCGGCGAAATTCAAGCAGGTATCGAAATCACCCGTGAACAAGATAGCCAGAAAGCAGCAGCCATAGAGGCTTGGGCGGATCAGGTCGCGCTTACTTACAATGTGTTAACGATGGATACAGCGACTTTCAGACTATGGGCAACCTTGATGCATCGCCAATCTGACACAGTTTATGAAGATGCCATGATTGCCGCCACGGCGTTGAGACACAAGCTCACTGTGGTGACTCGCAATGTCCGGGATTTTGAGCGTTTTGATGTGCCTTTGCTTAATCCGTTTGAAGCATCCTAAGCCTTTAGCAAAAGCCAATAAACAGGCCTTTAGAACAATGACAGGTTGCGAGCCTGCACGTTATTTTTAACCACTCTTCTACGCAGCAGTTTTTTTACGGGCGTGTCTGCCGTTGGCAGGTCTTCATCAAACAGGGATTGCTGTGCTGGGAACATATCGTCTTGCATCTGCGCGGTTTGCAAGTCGAAGCGGAGTTCGCAGTCTAGCCATAAATCGGATTTTGGCACGCAGCAGCATGGGAGAATTTCATCGGCGGCGATAAAGGCGAGTGGCAGTTCAACGTAATCGACTTCGCCATCGAGCATACGCACGCGGCAGGCACCACAAAAACCGCTCCGGCATTGATACTCTACTTCGTGGCCGGTGCGTTCGAGGCCTTCGAGCAGGGTTTCTTGCGGGAGCAGGCTAAAGCGGCTGTGCTGGCTGCGGATGCTAATCACTGGTTTAGATGACCACTACTGTTTATAACTCAAAGCCGTTCAAATCATCTGCCGAAACTTCAGAATCAATTTGACCAATCAGGTAAGAGCTTAATTCCACCTCTTGCGGCGCGACTTGCACCGTATCTGAGGCCAGCCAGGTGTTGATCCATGGAATCGGGTTGTTTTTGGCATTGGGGAATGCCGGTGGCAAGCCGACTGAGGCCATACGGGTGTTGGTGATGTATTCCACGTATTGGCAAAGAATGTCTTTGTTCAAGCCAATCATGGAGCCATCTTTAAACAGGTATTCTGCCCATTCTTTTTCTTGCTCGGCGGCGGTTTTAAACATCTCAAAACATTCGGTGTGCAACTCGGCGGCGATCTCGGCAAACTCGGGGTCATCTTGCCCGGAGCGCATGATGTTGAGAATGTGCTGGGTGCCGGTGAGGTGCAGGGCTTCGTCACGCGCAATCAGGCGGATGATTTTGGCGTTGCCTTCCATCACCTTGCGCTCGGCAAAGGCGAACGAGCAGGCGAAGCTGACATAAAAGCGGATGGCTTCG
This sequence comes from Methylophilus sp. 14, assembly GCF_015354345.1. Lineage (GTDB taxonomy): Bacteria > Pseudomonadota > Gammaproteobacteria > Burkholderiales > Methylophilaceae > Methylophilus. The sequence continues at coordinate 3,234 of NZ_JADKYS010000009.1, forward strand.
AGGATGTTCACGTTCATCAGGCAGCGATACAGCAGCTTTTTGAGCTCGCGCTTGTTGACTGAGATGGTTTCGCTATTGATGACGTGATCGCCCTCGCCCAGTTGCGAATACAACATGGTTTGATGGATCAGTTCGTCGTAATAATGGGCGATATCCGAGGCACGTGCGGTGATGTTGTCATTGCGCACGATGTCATCAAAAATGATAGAAGGATCATTGACGATGTTGCGGATGATGTGAGTGTAAGAGCGCGAGTGGATCGTCTCGGAAAACGCCCAGGTTTCAATCCAGGTTTCCAGCTCGGGCAGTGACACCAATGGCAACAAGGCAACGTTAGGGCTGCGGCCCTGGATGGAATCCAGCAACGTCTGGTACTTGAGGTTGCTGATGAAAATATGCTTTTCATGCTCAGGCAGGCCCTGGTAGTCAGCACGGTCTTGTGACACATCGACCTCTTCCGGGCGCCAGAAGAATGACAGTTGTTTCTCGATCAGCTTCTCGAACACCGGATATTTCTGCTGGTCATAGCGCGCCACGTTGACGGGCTGACCGAAGAACATGGGTTCTTTTAACTGTTCGTTGTCGATTTTGGTAAAGATGCTGTAGGCCATAGCCGTGTTCCTAATGTTTAAGTTCTATTCTCAAACTGTTTTTAAAATCTATTCATTACCCCACTGCAATAAGCGTTTAATCAGTGAGCGAGCGGGATAAAGTGCAAGGCGTCAGGAGCACAGAAACCGGAATGTACATGGAGTACATGAGGATTTCGAGCACCGCTCAACGTTGCAATTTGCCCGCGCAGCCACTGAGTCAACGCTTATTTAAATCTTGCAGGCGCCACTGGCACAACCATCATCTTCCGCCTCAGTGCCACCTTCTGTCGCACCATCGCGGGTGTTGTGGTAGTACAAGGTTTTGATGCCCAGTTTGTACACTTGCAACAAGTCTTTGAGCAGCTGCTTCATCGGCACTCGGCCGCCTTCAAAACGCGTCGGGTCGTAGTTGGTGTTGGCAGAAATAGACTGGTCAACAAACTTTTGCATAATGCCCACCAGCTTGAGATAACCCTCATTGCTAGGCATTTTCCACAGCAACTGGTACTGGTCACGCAGGCGGTCAATCTCTGGCACCACCTGGCGCAAGATACCGTCTTTGGACTGTTTGACAGACACCAGGCCGCGCGGTGGTTCGATACCATTGGTGGCGTTGGCTATCTGGCTGGACGTCTCGGATGGCATCAATGCTGTCAGCGTAGAGTTACGCAGGCCATCTTTCTGGATGTCGGCACGCAGGCTTTCCCAGTCCAGCAACAATGGCTCGCTGCAAACGGCGTCGAGGTCTTTTTTGTAGGTATCAATCGGCAAAATACCTTTGGCATACGTGGTTTCGTTAAACGCACCGCATGGACCAAATTCGCGTGATAACTGCACTGAGGCCTTTAGCAGGTAATACTGAATCGCCTCAAACGTGCGGTGGGTCAGACCCAAGGCCGCGTCGCTGGTGTAATTGGTGCCATTTTTGGCCAGGTAGTAAGCGTAGTTAATCACACCCACGCCCAAAGAACGGCGCTTGTTGGTGGCGTTAAGAGCGGCTTTGACCGGGTAATCCTGATATTCCAGCAAGGCATCCAGCGCACGCACCACCAAATCAGCCAGGCCTTCAAGCTCGTCTAATGACTCTAGCGCGCCCAGGTTAAAGGCAGACAAAGTACACAAGGCGATTTCGCCTTCTTCATCATTGATGTCGTTCAATGGATGGGTCGGCAGTGCAATTTCCATACACAGGTTGGACTGGCGCACAGGTGCAACGGCCGGGTCAAACGGGCTGTGTGTGTTGCAGTGGTCGACGTTCTGGATGTAGATACGGCCGGTGCCTGCGCGCTCTTGCATCACCAGCGAGAACAGGTCTACGGCTGGCAAGCTACGCTTGCGGATGCTGTCATCGGCTTCGTATTGCGCATAGAGGCGCTCGAATTCGTCCTGGTCGGCAAAGAAGGCATCGTACAAGCCTGGTACATCGTGTGGGGAGAACAAGGTGATGTTCTGGCCTTTAATCAGGCGCTGATACATCAGGCGGTTGATCTGCACGCCGTAATCGAGGTGGCGTACACGGTTCTCTTCCACACCACGGTTGTTTTTGAGCACCAGCAGTGACTCAACCTCCAAATGCCACAGTGGGTAGAACAAGGTGGCTGCACCACCGCGCACGCCGCCCTGTGAGCAAGACTTCACTGCAGACTGGAACAATTTGTAGAACGGCAGGCAGCCAGTGTGTTGTGCTTCACCACCACGGATTTCACTGCCTAGGGCGCGGATGCGGCCCGCATTGACGCCGATACCGGCACGCTGTGACACGTATTTCACAATGGCGCTGGATGTGGCGTTGATGCTATCCAGGCTGTCATCACACTCAATCAGCACGCAGGAGCTGAACTGGCGCGTAGGCGTACGCACACCAGACATGATAGGTGTAGGCAACGAAATCTTGAAAGTAGACACTGCATCATAGAAGCGCTTGATCAGATCCAGTCTTGTCTGCCCTTTGTAATTGGCAAACAGGCTCATGGCCACCAGGATGTACAGGAACTGCGGGCTCTCGTAGATTTTCTTGGTAACGCGGTTCTGCACCAGGTATTTACCCTCAAGCTGCTTCACAGCAGCGTAAGAGAAATTCATATCGCGCCAGTGGTCCAGGTGGCTATTTAACGCATCAAACTCTTCACGGCTGTAATCGCGCAGCAGATGCGGGTCATATTTGCCCAGTTCGGTCAGCGTCGTTACGTGGTCAAACAAATGTGGCGGCTCAAACTGGCCATAAGCGATTTTGCGTAGGTGAAAAATAGATAAACGCGCAGCCAGGTACTGGTAGTCAGGCGTTTCTTCAGAAATCAAGTCAGCGGCTGACTTGATGATGGTTTCATGAATGTCGTCAGTACGAATGCCATCGTAAAACTGGATATGGGAGCGCAACTCTACCTGCGACACCGACACATTATTCAGGCCTTGTGCGGCCCAGTCGATCACGCGGTGAATTTTGTCGAGATTAATCGGTTCCTTGCGACCATCCCGTTTTGTGGCCTGCATGGATTCGTATTGTGACATTAATGGCTCCCAATCATGGCAGCGAAGGTGGCATGGCACAGGCTTTTCGCAACGCGCATCCCGCCCCGGGCAAACCCAGGACCGCAGAAAATGCACCCGCTTAAAGGCCAGACGAGCAATCAGCACAAAACTTGGCTCACTGCATCTGCCGAGGACACCCCGCCTCAAACGTTAACAAGAAAAAACTTACGGTAGGTCTCCTGGCTCTCAGGTCACCATTATTTGCTTTGCCTTCCCGAATTTATCAGTGGCGTTGTTAACAGCAAATAACTCGCTGATCACAGTTGCGGGGGCAGCTCTGGCTTGATGAGGACTGCGCCGTCTTCACGCACCAGATTCCCTTTTAAATACAGAAGAAGACTGTCTTCTGCATACCGTATGGATGCGACTATAAAACAATATCTATGGCTTTTCAATTATCAAAAACACAATATATTGATTTATTTACCTTGACAGTGAGCAACTGATTGTTTTTATTCAAGAATATTTTTACAACCATACTGCACAACTTCAAGGAGTGATATGCCGTCTCCTATCGTGATAAAAAAGCTATTTTCACGTCGTAATCATTAGGACACAGTGGTAACGAATTATGCGACACTAGGCATAACGAATAAAAACCAAATCCGTCATGACTTTTCTCCGTCTATCTACAAGATGCAGGCTCACCGCCCTCATGTTGGCGGCTGCTAGCCCCGCACATGCCACCAACGGCATCAACCTCATAGGCTTTGGTGCCGAATCAACCCTGATGGGCGGTGCTGACGTGGCTGTCGCGCGTGACACCAGCGCACTCAATACCAACCCGGCCGGGCTGACGCAGATCAAAGCACCATTGCTGGATATGTTCGGCTCAGTGCTGCGCACCACCGACCTGGTGCACAAAGACCCGCGCAACGAAGAACATGCGTCTAACCGCTATACTTTTCTTGGTGGCGGTGGCTATGCGCGACCATTAGAGAATACGGATTGTACGGCAGGCATAGGCTTGTTCGCGCAAGGAGGCGCAGGCGGCGTATTCGACAACTTGCGTACGCCGTTTGGCAATCGCGATGATTTGTCGTCACTGTTTGGCATCGCCAAGATTATTCCCGGCATCGGCTGCCAGGTGAATGAAAAGCTGTCATTGGGCGCCAGCCTGAATCTGGTCTATGGCAGCATAGAACAGGACTTTTTCTCCAACACCTCTTTCAGCGCCGGCAGCACGAATTTTGCGGGCTATAAACTAGAAGGCGCCTCTGCCATCCGCACCGGCTTCAAGTTAGGCATGCAATATAAGTTGACCCCGACACTGACACTGGCAGCGGCTTATACAGAAAAGACGGAGCTGCCCATGACGGGCGGTACGCTCGTCGCTGATTACGCCACGTTGGGAAAAGTGAAATATGCGAATGCCTCGGTGAAAGGCTTCGCCTTGCCGCGCGAAGTGGCTGTCGGGCTGGCATTCAAACCGACGGACGAATGGTTGCTGTCATTTAAATTGAACTGGCTCAATTGGGATGATGCGATCAATGACATCAAACTGCGTGCCACCAAGCCCAATAATGCCGCCGCACCTGCTGTATACCCTTTCCCAGTGGCAGCCGCCGACTGGAAAGACCAGTGGGTAGTCGCTACCGGCGTGGCATACAAGTGGGATGATAGAACGACACTGTATGCAGGTCACAACTACGGCAAAAACCCGATCCCACGTCAGAATTCCAGCCCATTACTGGCAGGCATTCTAGAGCATCACCTCACCTTTGGTGCGGCACGTAAAATTGACCAGAACTGGCTGATGACAGGCGGCGTGGAATGGATGCTGCCCGTCAGCGTCAAATACAACAGCCGATTGCTTGGCGACTCAGAAATCCGCAACGAGGCGATCTTTTTGCACTTTATGCTCAGCCGCCGCTGGTAGGCTACACAAATATTCTTAAATAAGTTCTGCTGCGCGCACTGAAGACTTTCCCCGCTTCTTGACTGCGCGCTTCCTGCTCCAAATCAGTACACCAGTGACGGAAATAGCCACCAGCGCCACGCCGTTCAAACAGACAAATATCCGGTAAGGCAAACCGAACACCTGCCCCATATGCAAGGCACCTAACCAGTTACTGAAGGTATTGCCCGCTTCACCCTTGGTCGGCAACCACCACCCTTTCAATTTTCCGGTCTGTACATCGATGAGGATGGCGGTATTGCCCCTATCCTCGCGCAAATCGGCCGAACTGTGCACTGAATACATATACACGCCGCGCACGCGGTCTAAGCGCAACCTGTCTTCAAAGTCGATAGTTAAACCATGTACTTGCGAAAACTCCAGCATGGCCTGGCGCGCCATTTGGTGGGCTTCCGGCCAAGGCATGGGTAAACGGATCAGCGGCTGATCAAGCTTGGGGACACTGCGCCAAGACAAATCAAATGGCATCACCTTAGTCATAACAGGCAAATACACTTGGTCGCGCAGGTTAAACATGACGCTGGACCAGGCAAAAATGAGCAACACCGTACACAACCACAAGCCCAATGCACGGTGCAAGTCGAAGTTGATGCGTGTGACGCTGGCTTGCCATTTCACCATCCAAGCTGGGCGCCAGCGGTGCCAGAACCTGGTTTTAGCGTTCGTCTGCCGCCGAGGCAGCGTCAAAGCAAACGCCACAAAAGTATCTAGCGTCCAGAGCAGCGCGACGATACCCATAATGAGGTGGCCGCTTTTGCCAGGCAAGGCCAGCGAATAATGCAACCTGTAGAGGAAGGTAATCAGTGTTTCACGCTGAAAGAGGCTTTCACCATATTTACGCACGCCCAAGCTGGCCCCGGTTTGCGGGTCGATAAATAGCTGATCAGCTACGGCCTCCGTCGCTCGTGGATCAGCAGGGCTGAGCCGGAATGCAAGCACGCGTTCCGTCAGTCCAGTCGCCGTCTGCGCATCCGGCAATTTGAACAAGACTTCATCAACCAGGGTATTGGCCGGAGCCTGCTGCTGCGCACTGGCCTGCAAAGCATAAGGATCCAGCACAGGCTTGTCGGCCTGCCATACCGGCCGAAACAGCTGCGGGTTTAGCCAGGCATCCAGCTCATCTTCAAACGCGATGATAGCGCCAGTCAACCCGGAAATGATCAGGAAAGCAGCCATCGCCAGGCCCACCCAGCGATGCCAGAGTACAAGAATGTGTCGCATTAACCGTATCTGTTACCAATGATAATTAAGTTGTGCCATGACGTTTCGGCGGAAGCCCCAGCGGCAACCGTCACCGTAGTAACCGCAGTTGGAAACATATTCCTTATCGAACAGGTTGCTGGCATTGACGGCAAACTGCCAACCTTTCCAACCTTCACCGAGTTGGGTCAGGTCATAGCGCACGGCCAGGTCAACGAGGGTATAAGACGGCATGCGGATGGTATTGGCATCATCGCCATAGCGGCTGCCGATATAACGCACACCGCCACCCAGCGTCATCCCCTGCAACAAAGCAGTGGGAAAGCGGTAATCCACCCACATGGAAGCCGTATGGTGTGGCACATGGTTAGGATCTTTGCCTTCAAGGGCAATCCCTTGTGCGTTGCGGTTATTGCTTTTGGTGATCTCCGGCAGAAGGTAGGTATAGCTGCCAATGACAGACCAGGCATCCCATTGCGTTTTGGCTTCTAGCTCCAGCCCGCGTGAACGCACTTCACCCTGCTGAATCTGGAAAGTAGGGTTCTGGATGTCTTGTGTCGTTACGTTTTGCCTGCGCAAATCAAACAATGCTGCGGTATAGAGCGTCTGGCTGTCTTTGGGCTGAAAGCGTAAGCCCAGCTCATATTGTTTACCTGTTTCCGGCTTGAATGCCGAGCCAGCAAAGGTCGTGCCTATTACTGGCAAAAAGGATTCTGTATAACTCGCATAAGGCGAGAAACCATTGTCGGCCAGGTAAACCAGTCCGGCTCGCCAGGTTTCGGCCTCATCCTTTTGGGAAGCAGAGGCCGATGGCGTGCGCAGGTTATCAGTCTCCATGCGCGTCCAGTCTTTACGGCCACCCAGCGTCGCTACCCACTTGCCGTCATATTTCACCTGGTCCTGCACATACAGGCCGGTCTGGCGCTGGCGTTGTTCAATATTGGCACTTTCAAGCAGATTAATCGCTGTTTGCCCATAGACAGGCGCATAAATGTCCAGTGTGCCCGCCAGGGCAAAAGTGCGGCGCTGGTCATTATTCAGGCGCTGGCTATCAAGCCCGGCAACCATCGTATGCTCAAAGTTACCATGCGACCATTTGGCTTGCACATGGCTGTCAACGACTAAGTTCTCAACTTCTTCCTCGTTGCCACCCGCCTCGCGGGTAATCGTGCGCTGGTCAGCTTGCAAGGCACGTAAATAGGTAGAAATCGCATCGGTGGCCATGCGCTGGTAGCGCAGATTTTGGCGGAAGGTGAAAGTCTGGTTAAAGATATGCTCAAACTGGTAGCCCAGGGAGTAACGTTCCTGCTCGTATTTATCGAGGCCGGGCTCGCCGAGGAAGGTGCTGCTAGACACTTTGCCAAAGCGGCTATTGACCAGCGTGCCGACACGCGGCCATGCCTGGTAGCCTTGGCCGCGGTCATTTTTCTGGTAATCAGACAGCAAGGTCAATGTTGTGAAATCACTCGGACGCCAGGTCAATGATGGCGCGATGTAAATGCGGTCATCCTTGACATGGTCGATCTGGGTATCGCTGTCCTGCACCAGCCCGGCGACACGATAAGACCAGGTGCCATCCGCGGTCAGATAGTCACTGAAGTCGGCATTGATCTGCTTGCGGTCGTATTGCCCAAGCACTACCCCCACTTCATGCAATGGCTTATCCGTGGGGCGCTTGCTCACCAGATTCACGATACCGCCAGGCGCACCCTGGCCGTAGAGGATGGAAGAAGGTCCACGCAGGACTTCTACCCGCTCTAGGCCAAACGGCTCAACCACAGTGCCACCCTGGTTACTGAAGGCATAATTGCGCAAGCCATCGCGATACTGGTCGCGGCCTATGCTAAAACCGCGCACGCCTATGGTATCTGCACGCGGATCAGGCCCGTTAGACTCTGCAACAATGCCCGCGCTATATCGCAAGGCCTCACCAACGGACTGCACCGCCTGCATGGTCATCTGGTCGCGTGTCACCACTGATATCGACTGTGGCGCTTCAAGAATATCGCTATCAGTTTTGGTGGCTGTGATATTGCGTTTGGCCACATAGCCTTTGAGCTTGGCATTGGCACGTTCCTGCTCCGTACGACCAGCCACGCTGACTTCAGGCATCATTTGCGGCTCGGCATGGCTCTGCTCAGGCAGGGGCGATACTTTCATCATCGTATAGCCACCGCCTGGCGTCGCTTTCAATTCCAGGCCGCTGCCATGCAATAGCTTGTCCAATGCCTGGCGCACGCTGTAATCACCCTTGATTGCGGGCGACTGCTTACGCTCGGTCAACTCCGTGGAGAAAATAATACGCTCCCCTGTTTGATGCGCTAATGCGTTGAGCGCCTTATCTAGCGGCTGCGAAGGGATATCCAGCTCAACAGCATGGACGGTGATTGAAAGACCAGTCAGCACTAAGGCCAGCAGTAGAGGTTTACATGTGTGTGACATCTTTTTCCCAGTGATTTATATACGTTTATACTGGTATGTCGTTTGGTCACGAGTTGATGTTGATGTCTGGGCTAAAAAATTATTCAACTAAGGTTGCCAAGCACACACTACCTGTCTGGGCTGACTGGTAGTGTGCATAGTCATATACGCTAAATCTCTAATTTGAGCGCCACTCCAAACAAACGTGGCGCGCCAACATCCAGCACATCACCACTACTATTATTGGTGACGTACTCGCGGTCAAACAGGTTACGCACAAAAGCGTTGAGCGTCGTACGTGGATTTAAACGATAGGTCGCATTGGCATTCACCAGCACTACGCTGTCGTTGCGTCTGGTTTCTGTGAGCAGATACACGGAAGGGCTGCTATCCTGGTAAACCGTGTCTACATTGAACAGCCACTGATTGCCTAAGTGATAATTCACACCCAGGTTCACTTTTGTTCTTGGCGCCATAATGAACTGTTTACCGCGCATATTGAGGCCATCACTGTTGATAAAGTCCAGATACTCGGTATGGTTGTAGGCGGCACCGGCAATCACTTGCCAGTCACTATTGATCGCATACTCAGCCGAGGCTTCCAGGCCGCGCATGCGACTTCTGGCGGCGTTGGAAATATATAGCCGATTCAAGCTATCCCGCTGGCGAACCTGCTGGTCTTTCCAATCGGTGTAGTAGACGTTGGCAAATGTTTTCAGGCCGTATTCTGGCCAGCTACCGCGGTAAGAAAACTCGTAGGTAGTGGTGAATTCCGCGTCATATGGTCGGTGATCGGATGGCACCCGCATATTAATACCACCGCCACGATAACCGCGTTGCACCACAAAGCCAGTACGCTGGGTAGGCGACCAGATATAGTTAATGCCCGCTTTGGGCAGCAAGGCGCCAAAAGTTTTTTTGTCATCCGCCTGGCTGACAGGTGAAAGTGAGAAGGTATCCAGCACATAATCTACTTTGGCTTCATTTTTCTCACGGTCATAACGCAAACCGGCAATGGCCTGCCAATGCGCATCCAAATCCCAGTTCACTTCACCAAAGATCGCTTGGTTACGTATCTGGCTTCTGCCATCCGCCATCAATACCGACCCGAATCCCACGACGCCCAAAGTATCATTAAACTTGATTCTCGAAGAGCCATAATAGAAGCCAGCATGTGCTTTCACGGCATCCCCTTGGTATGTGGCGCGAAACTCCTGGCTAAATAATCTGGTTTGATGGTGGCGATTGGCTTCTTCGCTATCTACGGCGCCCTGATCAAAATCCAGCAAGCTTTGGTAGTTCGCATTGGTCCCCGAAGAAATACTGGTTAACGCCCATGACTTATTGAGCTGATGTGTCAGCTTTAGCGTTGCCTCGTTTTGCTGTATAGCATCAAAAGCATCGGTGTTCTGGTTCAACTTGTAATATTGCGGCTGGTTATTGAGTTGCGTCACGCCATTGCTACCGGCGTGGTAATCGGTGTGCGATAAGGTCAGCAAAGCCTCTGTGTTATCCCCAGCCAATAACAACAATTTGCCACGTGCATTGATAGAGCGGCGCGGGTCAGCATTGTTATCCAGCACACGGTTTTTAATATAACCATCTTCATTTTGCACATTCAAGGCAAAGCGGCCTGCCAACACCTCTGGCACTAATACCGCATTGGCGGCAAGCGCCCCACCCTGCTGGTAATAGTTGCCAAGGTTGCCTTGCAAGGTCAGTGTATTTTTAAACTCGGGATCATTGGTTTGCATAATCACCGCACCCGCCAATGCGTTGCGGCCTTGCACCGTCGATTGCGCACCGCGGTACACTTCCACCTGTTTCATATCCCAGGTTGAAAGCGGGCTCATGGTCACCATACTGCTGGTTTGCAACGCGCCATCCACAAACACTGACACCGCATTGTTGAGCGACAGCGGCCCCTGGTCATCAAAGCCTGTCACCGGCACGCCACGGATGCCCCAGGTTTCATTACGTGACTGCGTATATACACCAGGCGTGCGCGCCATGATGTCAGATAGCGACTGATCGCCATGGGTACGAATATCCTGGGCGGTAGCGACAGCCACACTAGAGTAAGTTTCACTGAGTTTACGCGTGATTTTTTCACCCTGCACCGTCACTTCTGGCAAGGTATCCACGGACTCATGAGGGCTGGTCGTGGCTGCAGCAGAACTGCTGACTTTCGCGCTCTTCTTTAACGAATATTGCTGGCCACCCTTGTCATCCAGCGCAAAATCACTGCCCTTGAGCAAAGTTTCGAATCCCTCATTGACGCTGTAATACCCTTGCAGGCCGTCACTTTTCAAGTTGGCAACCAATGCGGGGGCAAACGACAGCCGTGTGCCAGTCAATGCAGCAAACTCCGCCAGCACATGACCCAAGGGGCCTGGGGCGAGTTGATAACGCTGTTTCTCGGCGACGGCTTTGGGGCTATCCGCCATCACCAGCGACGGGCTGGCCGCCAAGATAAAGCCGCACAAAGCAACACGCAGTGCGCTCTGCAACGGAGTAAGTTTAAAAACGGAAGAGGTCATTGCCTGAGAGCTTTCTTAAGTATCAATAATGAAATGGCCTGAGAACGGCCTTCATCATGTACACCGGACGAACGCTAAAAAAGTATCAGGGTAAACAACATTTTTTATCCTGCGGCAGATGCAGGTTCAATCATGATCCAGTAGCGGCTAGGCGCGACGACTTTTACCGGTAAGGTTTTTTGCAGCAAATCGAGTGCTGCATCGGTATTATTGACAGGAAATGCACCCGACACCGTCATGCGCTGCAGGTCTGGATGGCAGCGAATCACACCATGACGGTAGCGCGCCAGCTCTTTGAGCAAATCATTGAGTGGCATGTCCTGCGCCAGCAACATGCCCTGCTGCCAATATCCCACGCGCTGATCAGCCAGCCGCGTTTGCTCGAAGGCATCGTTGGCAAATGCGCGCTGCTGCCCGGCTTGCACCACGGTGCTTTGACCATTGCGGAGGTCAATCCGGACCGCGCCCTCAGTGACTGCCAGCGTGGTGCGCTCTGCACTCAACCTGACATTAAAGCGCGTGCCCAATGGCACCAGTTGCCCGTGCGGCGTCGTCACAACCAATGGGCGCTGATCCTGATGCCCGGTTTCCAGCCAGATTTCCCCCTGGCGCAACATAATCTGGCGCTGGGCGTGATATTGCACATCGACAGCTGAATCCGTATTCAAGACCAGCCGCGTACCATCGCCCAATTGCAGGTGTTTTTGCTCACCGACAGCCGTCTGGTATTCAGCCTGCAAACGCACCAGTGGTAATGCACGGTAACCCAGCCAGGCAGTGGGCAGTAAGATGGCTAGTGTGCCCAACTTTTTCAGCGCGTTGCGACGGGATGCCGGGTCTATACTTGTGAGCACTTGCTTAGCAAAATGTTTGTGCGGCACTTGAGCAAAGGTGTGCTGTATTTGCGTCAGGCGTGACCAGGCCGCTGCATGCTGCGGATGGCTAGCCAACCAGTGTTCAAATGCCCCCAGCGTAGCCGCCGTTGGTTGCTCGGATTGCAGTTTAAGCAGCCAGTCTACTGCTTGCTCCAGTGAGGACTGATCCTGCATGTGTGTGGAATGGGTGCCGGGCGACATCATAAACTCAAGCATGCCAGGTACGCTTTACGCATATGACGCTTGACGGTAATTAATGATAGGCCGAGCTGGTCGGCAATGTGTTGATAGGTCAAGCCATCTAATTGCGCCAGCAAAAAAATAGCACGGGTTTGCGCAGGCATGTTCTGTAATAGCCGATCAATCTGCTGTAGCGATTCTAAAATCAAATGCTGCTCCTCTACCGAGGGGCACAGGTCTGCTGGCAGTTGCGCCAGCGTTTCATGATAAGCACGCTCGACTTGCTGGTGGCGCCAGTGATCAATCACCAGCCCTTTGGCAATATGCACCAGCAACGCCCTGGGCTCTGCCGCCAACTGTGCCAGCTTGTCTTTATGCATCACACGCACAAACGTGTCATGCGCAATGTCGGCGGCATCCCAGCTGTTGCCGGTTTTTTTGCGCAACCAGCCTTGTAGCCAGTCGTGATGCTGGCAATAGACCTCATGCAGTTGCTGCCAACGCACATTTAGCGAAGCCATGACACCTTCCTCTCCATGAGCCTGGTCATGGTTAACGATGCCTGATCTCAACAGACTGGTCTGCGCGATGCTCTACATGCACAGGTAGTATGTCTGGCAACACATCAATCAAGGCATCAATGCCGCGAATGTCATACTCCCCAGACAACGGGTACTGCCCTATGCGCTTATCCTTGATGACAATCTGCCCAGCACGGTAACGCTGCAACTCTGCTATCACCTCATTCAGAGGCGTGGCATCAAACATCAGCCTGCCCTGCTGCCAGGCTGTCGCAGCCTCTGCCGACACCTCGCGTGGCAAAGATAAACGTCCCTCGCCGGAACTCACGGTCTGGTTACAAGTCAGGCGCTGGGTCGCCGCAGCGGTCACCACCTCGACCATGCCTTTGACCACGGTGACATCTGCCCCCTGAGCCGTGTTGCGCACATTGAAAATGGTACCGATATCGCGGATTTCGGTATGGTAGGCATACACCGTAAACGGGCGCCAGGCATGCTTCACGCTAAACAAGGCCTCGCCTTGCTGCAGCCTGAGTTGCCGTGAATACACATGCTGCTCTACCACCAGCATGCTATTGGTATTCAGTGTGACCTGGCTGCCATCCTTTAAGTCAAAGCTGGCTTGCTGGCCAACGGCTGTTTGCAATGACTCCCGCTGCAAGACAGGATCCATATACCAGCTCATGGCAAACAGCAGGCACATGGCCACACCAGCCGCCACTTTCTTCAAACCGCGCTGCCGCTGCGTTTGCTGCCTGGCCTCACGCAAAATCTCTTCGCGTGATGGAAAATGCGCACGCAAGGCTTGCGCAAAAGGACTCAAAGAATCTTGCCCAGCCAATGGCGGCGGCGAAGCTATTTTGTTATGAGAAATATGTTTCATGCTGACATCCCCCACTGGCGCTGGATATTGGCCATCGCCTTGGTGAAATGCTGGGTGACCATATTGCGGGAAACCCCTAACTCGTCTGCAATCTCCTGCTGTGGCATATCGTGTAGCCTGTGCAGCAGGAATACTTGCCGCTGCCGGGCAGGCAACGCTTCAATAATACGTTTCAGGGCTTCCAGGCGTTGCACAAAATGCAACACGCGCTCGCCATCCACATGGTGCACATCACTTACCGTCTGTTGCATGGCATGCAGGTGTGATTGCTGTACCTGATACTGGCGGTAGCGGTCTATCGCCCGATGGCTGGACAGCTTGCGCAGAAACGCCATCGGGGTATGCACTGGCGTCGTCAATGGCCGTTCCATCAACTCTATACACACGTCATGCACGACATCGCGCGCAAAATGATGGTCCCCGAAACGACGTTTCACATAATTAATCAGCTCGTCATAGTGATAGACCAAAGCGACCATCAGTTTAGAATTTTCAGGATGTTGCAGCACGGCAATCAAGGTTCGATGAATATAATCGCTATGTTAACGGTCCGCCCAATAAAATTCAAATGAAAATCATTATCAATTGAGTCAAAAAAAGCAAAGATGATTGGCACCGCATCATCCAAAGAAAAACGGACACCCGTCAGGTGTCCATCAAGAGATGCATATAAAAAGCAGGCTTGATCAAGCTGCGCGCAATACCTTGGCAGCCGCCACCATATTGGTCAATGCTGGCAACACCTCAGCCCACTGCCTGGTTTTCAAGCCGCAATCCGGGTTCACCCACAAACGCTCTGCCGGAATCCGCTCGGCCGCTTTTTGCATCAACTGCACAATATGTTGCTGCGTCGGAATATTCGGCGAGTGAATATCATATACGCCAGGCCCGATCTCGTTCGGATAGTTAAAGTCATCAAACGCATCCAGCAGTTCCATATCAGAGCGTGACGTCTCTATCGTAATCACGTCGGCATCCATATCGGCAATCGCGGCAATAATGTCGTTAAACTCGGAATAACACATGTGGGTATGAATTTGTGTTTCGTCCTGCACACCGTTAGCCGTGATGCGGAAAGATTCCACTGCCCATTGCAGATATTCCTTCCATTGCGATTTACGCAAAGGCAAGCCCTCACGCAAAGCGGCTTCATCAATCTGGATCACGTGAATGCCTGCTTTTTCCAAATCCAGCACTTCTTCACGAATCGCTAATGCCAACTGGTAGCAACTCACCGCACGTGGCTGATCATCGCGAACAAATGACCAGTTGAGTATGGTCACCGGGCCTGTCAACATGCCTTTCATCGGTTTGCCAGTGAGGGATTGCGCATACTTGATCCACTCCACCGTCATTGCTTGTGGACGGCTGATATCGCCAAACAGGATAGGCGGTTTAACGCAACGCGAGCCATAAGACTGCACCCAGCCAAACTGGCTGAAGGCATAGCCATCCAGCTGCTCACCAAAGTATTCCACCATGTCGTTACGCTCGGCTTCACCATGCACCAATACATCCAGGCCCAGTGACTCCTGCTCACGCACGCTGCGCTCAATTTCCGTTTTCATGACCTGCTCATAACCCGCCAGGTTCAATGCCCCGGCCTTGAACTGGCTGCGCGCCTGGCGAATCTCAGCCGTTTGTGGGAAAGAACCGATGGTCGTCGTTGGATACTTGGGCAACTTGAGCAATGCCGCCTGTTTCGCTGCACGTTGCGCATACGTATTCTGGCGCTGCCCCAGTTGCGGCGTCAGTGTTGCCAGCGCGGCTTTCACCTGCGGATTATGCACACGTTTAGAGGCGCGGCGGGCGTCAATCGCCACCTGGTTGACTGCCAAGGCTACTTTCACTGCAGCGCGACCGTGATTCAATGCCCTCGCCAACACCTGTAACTCTTCCAGCTTTTGTTTGGCAAAGGCCAGCCATGACTTCACCTCGGCATCCAGTTTGACTTCGCTGTCGAGATCCACTGGCACATGCAACAACGAGCACGAAGGCGCCAGCCACAAGCGATCACCCAAACGTTCGGCAATCGGCTCCAGCCAATCCAGCGTGGCATTCAAATCTGTTTTCCAGATATTGCGGCCGTTAATCACCCCCACAGACAGCACTTTGTGCGCAGGCAGCATGCTGAGCAAAGGCACGACTTCACTGCGCGCATTAATCGCATCCACATGCAATCCGGCGACGGGCAGATTAGCCGCCAGGTATTGGTTATCCGCCAACGGGCCAAAATAAGTCGCCAACAGCAATTTGACGCGGCAGCTCTTCAACTGGTGATAAGCCAGGTTAAACGCATGCTGCCATTCGGCCGTCAGTTCAGTCACCAAAATCGGCTCGTCAATCTGCACCCATTCCACGCCCTGCGCAGCCAGTGTTTCCAGTAACTCTGTATACACCTGCAACAACTGCGGCAGCAACGCCAGGCGATCAGAATCATCTTTGCTTTTGCCTATCGCCAGATAAGTCACCGGGCCGATAATCACCGGCTTGGCTTTCACCTGCTGCGCTTTCGCTTCAGCCAGTTGTGCCAGCAAACGCGTCGCATCCAGTTTAAATTGCGTCTCCGCCGTAAACTCTGGCACGATGTAGTGGTAGTTGGTATCAAACCACTTAGTCATCTCCCCCGCCGCCACGCCGCCACAACACTGCGCATGCGCTTCATCAGACTCAGCAGAGCGGCCACGCGCCACACGGAAATAGTTATCCAGCGCATCACCATGAAAATCTTGCACGCGCGCTGGCAAGTTACCCAGGGTAAAACTCATGTCCAGCACCTGGTCATAAAATGCAAAATCACCGACTGGTGTGAAATCCAGGTTAGCTTGCAACGCCCAATTGTCACGGCGCAAATCTTGCCCCACCTGCTTTAATGCATCCAGTGAAGACTGCCCTTTCCAATAAGCCTCTAAAGCAAATTTCAATTCGCGTTTTGCGCCTATGCGCGGAAATCCCAGATTGTGTATCGTCGCCATGCCAACCTCGTGTGTGCTCGTTAAAGAACACACATTCTAGAAAACACAAATCATGAAGTAAAATGGTATTATTTCAACAATCAATTAATTTTATTCATGAATTAAATCATGATAGAACGTATCCATTTGGCAATCATCCGCGAGGTCGAGCAACAAGGCTCGTTGACCGCTGCAGCAGAAAAACTATTTCTCACACAATCTGCCCTCAGCCATTCGATCAAAAAACTGGAGCAGCAACTAGGCACTGATATTTGGCTAAGAGAAGGCCGTAGCTTGCGACTCACACAAGCCGGGCAATACCTGCTGGCAGTCGCCAACCGATTATTACCGCAACTATCACTCGCTGAAGAACGCTTAAGACAGTTTGCCCAAGGCGAGCGCGGCACCTTGCGCATTGGTATGGAGTGCCACCCGTGTTACCAATGGCTACTCAAAGTAGTATCGCCTTATTTAGCCGCCTGGCCGGACGTGGATGTAGACGTCAAACAGAAATTCCAGTTTGGGGGCATCGGTGCCCTCTTCAGCTATGAGATCGATATGCTGGTCACCCCAGACCCGCTGTATAAACCAGGCCTGAAATTTGTGCCGGTGTTTGACTACGAACAAGTATTAGTCGTGAGCCGCCAGCACGCACTCGCCCAGGCAGAATACGCAAGGCCAGACCAACTGAGCAGCGAAACGCTGATCACCTACCCGGTAGATGTAGACAGACTGGATATCTACAACCAGTTCTTACAACCCGCAGGCATCAGCCCGCAGGTACACAAACCGATTGAAACCACCGACATCATGCTGCAAATGGTCGCCAGCGGCCGTGGCGTCGCCGCCTTGCCGCGCTGGCTGGTGGAGGAATATCAAAGCCGTTTTGACGTGGTGCCCGTCAAGCTAGGCAAACAAGGCATTGCCAAACAGATTTATCTTGGCACACGCGAAACGGATAGAGAGGCAGACTATGTCCATGCGTTTATTGCCCTTTCTCAATCAATAGGCTGAATATTGCAATGACAGTTATCCATTTTTGAGTGTGAGCGGTGCAAAATAAAAAAGCCCATCATCTGATGGGCTTTTAAAACAGAAAATCACAATCACTATGAGCGACGGCGACGTGCCAAACCTAACACACCCAAACCTGCAAGCAGGCTAGCACTGGTCAGTGGCTCTGGCACAGGGACATAAGGTGAAAGTGAAGCAGTGACGTCTGGTCCAGTGCCAACTAACTCAAAAGATCCTTTGTATAGGCCATTGGTAGTATAGGCTGTGACTGTTCCGCCAATGAAATCCAGCGCTGTTGCGCCATAAGCGCCGCTAATTGCTGAGTCGGGATCCCACTTGAAGCTGAATGATTCAAAGGTGTTGAAACTTGTGAAGTCAAAACCAAATACGGCGCCACTACCAAAGAACACAGCGGTGCCTCCTGCTGGCGCAGTCACAGAGAATGGCGAGCCATCAATCACCAGATAACTACCATCCGCTGTAATGGTGCTGCTAAAATCAAACACTATTTTAGAAATCTCGTAACTGGATCCGTTAAAACCACCAGTTTCAATATTAAAACCGTCGGCTCCAGGCTCAGTGACAAAAATAGATCCCGCAGCAAAAACTTGTGTGCATCCAACTGCCAGGGCCATAGCTACCGCAAATTTACTAAAATGTTTCATTTGCTCCTCCACTCAATAAAAATACTTAAAGATTAATAAAAAAACACAAAAAACTCGCTATCGCCCCTAAACTACTTATTGCAATAATTTTCATTAATATTACTCTTCCGCAATAAAAGAGCAACAGAATATTAACTTGCGTAAAAAAACAAACTTATAAAGCATTGCAGTTGTTACAAAAATACAAACGACACCTGATATAACTCATTATTTTTTAATTGATTTATATAAATACATATCAGTTTTTTAGCGATATATTGCATACGTTTTTAATCAGCAAAAATCCTAAATTTTGTAAAGACAAACGCCAAATCTGCAATATTTTCACACGCGCACATGGCGAACATCACAGGGTCAACCAGATTGACTATTCAACTTGAGGACGCATTGATACTGGCATTGCTTTCACATTTTGGGGGCAAATGAATCTCCGCCTCATTCTGCGTGTCTTTTTTGTCTCGAGAAGGCCAATCACAACTACATGCATCTGCGCAATTCAGGGCTTCAAACATAGGGCACGATTTCAGATTGGGCATCTTGCACCCTGCGTCGCAAGGGAGGTCAGCGCCGATATCACAATCACCCCGTTGTTTCCGGTGTGGCCTCACTTTTGGCGGAGAATAGCGCCGATGAGATACGCCACACAGATACAACCGCTTTCTTAGCACAAGAAAACCATCAAAGACGCCATATCGTCGAATTGCGCGAAAACCAAGTACAGAGCAGCTCGCATGCCCAGTGTGATAGCGGTATGCGCAAGAAAAGCCCTTGTACGGGGAAATGAAGCGTTGGTAAAACCGGATTGCAAAAAGTGTCAGTGAGTGCATATCTACACTCTATACCGGAAGAGAAAACATCTGGTAGAAATTAGCTTTTCGGGGATGATGCATGGCGGCGTACCGCAACCTCACGGATAATGCAACGTCTGCTCAAACTCATGCACCGATCATTATTGGGAGGCTAAATCACTGCACCAATGCAACCTGCTCACGCAGGTTGTTAATATCATTAGGCTGGCCGCGCACAGTTAAGAAAGTGCCGTCATCGACTGAGCGCTCCTCCAATACCTGACAAGTACTATAAATCTTGCCGCGTAACTGTTGTGCTGACCACGGCAAAAAAAGTTCGGCCTCAACCAAGTCTTGCTGAAAAAAGTCGATGATGTGCTGGCGCAGCCTGGCGACTTCATCCGGGCGTCGAGCGCTCATGACGATGCAATCCGGGTACTTGAGCCGCAATGCCGCTTCACACGCGGCTTGCGCCGCCGCGTCGCCCACATAGTCAATTTTATTAAACACACGAATACGCGGCACCACATCGGCGTCAATTTCTGCAAGCACTTGATCCGTCACGGCAAGCTGGCGCTCAAACCCTGGGTCACTGGCATCAATCACATGCAACAGCAAAGCCGCATCCAGGGCTTCGTCCAGCGTAGACTTAAAACTGGCCACCAGGTCATGAGGCAAGTTTTTAATAAACCCGACCGTATCACTCACCAATACACGCGGCACGCTTTCTGGATATAGTGCGCGCACGGTGGTATCCAGCGTGGCAAACAATTTATTCGCCACCAGCACCTCACTGCCTGTGAGCGCCCGCATCAAGGTAGATTTACCAGCATTGGTGTAGCCCACCAGCGCCACATTCGCCAGCGTCTGCCGTTCTTGACGGCGTGCGCGTTGCGTCCGGCGCTCGCCATCCATGATCACAATTTCTTGTTGCAGCTCGGCAATGCGGTCGCGAATCTTGCGTCTATCCAGCTCAGTGTGCGACTCGCCTGCCCCGCGACCACCCGCGCCACTACGTTGCCGCCCCTGCGGGCCCGCCAATTTGGCCGCCTCGCGCAACCGTGGCGCCATATAGCCCAAGCGGGCGATCTCCACCTGCGCACGCGCCGCACGTGAACGCGCATTGCGGTGAAAAATCTCTAGAATCACCATGGTGCGGTCCATCACCTCGCAGCCGACCTCTAACTCCAAATTACGCGCCTGCGACGGCGAAATTTCATGATCAACCAGCACCGCCTCAATAGGAGGCAGCGCGCTATTGAATGCCTGCGACTCGCTCTGCTCAGCCACACTGCGCACATACTCACGAATCTCTTCGCGCTTACCCACTCCAAGATAGCCAGTAATATCAAAGCCCTGACGCTTTTGCACAAAGGTGTGCACCACCTTGTAACCCAGTGTTTTAGCCAGTTCGCGCAACTCGTTCAGCGAAGCTTCAAACTCCATATCACTGACCGTTGGCAGTTGAACGGCCGCCACAACGGCGTGCATCTCAGGCGCTTTTATTTCACTTTGCATTCGGGGATAAAGTCTCTTGAATTGGGGGAAGGCAGATAGTACCTGCAAAAGAGAAAAGCACCACTATGTGTGGTGAGATAAATCAGTTGAGTAGTTATGACAGAGTCGTGTAGATAACCAAAGAAGTTAGTGGGGCATGTTTAGAATGCGTAGGGCGGACTCGTTTACAGTCCGCCTTATCTCCAGCTTAATCTTTATAAGGCAACACACCTTCTATTCCGCCACCCCAATCTGGCTTATAAACACCGTCTTTGACTAGTCGGTGAAAGGTCGAGTATGGCCAATCCTTTGCTTGTTTAACCAAACCATGCTTCACTGGATTGATATGCACATAATCCATATGGGCCTGATAATCACGATCATCACGTATCAAATGCTCCCAATAACGCCTCTGCCAGACGCCTCGCTCACGCCGTTGTTTATGCACATCTGATATCGTCTCGATTTTCGGCAAACCTCTTGAAAATAGCATCTTGATCAACATCCAGCGTATTGCAAAATTGGCATCATCTTCTGGCAACTCAATCACACAATGCATGTGCTCTGGCAGCACCACCCATCCATGAATTTTAAATGGATGGGTTTGCTTGACTTTGGCAATCACCTCTCTCAACAGGCTGATATTCGCAACCAGGCATTGATTATCTTTGCGTTGCAAACAATTCACCGTAAAAAAATACGTTCCACCTTTATACCAAGCGCGACGATATACCATGAGTGTGATGGATGACGAGTCATCGTTAGGCGTACCGCAAGCGGGTACACCCTACCTTTTATGCTCTACAGCGTAGGTTGATCAATAAAGACGGCTTTGATTTCTGAAAGGTCAGGGATTGATTTAGCTTGCCAACGCACGACTTTTATTGCCGCCGCCTCTAATGCTTTATCTTTCTTATTATCCGCAATTTGCCTATCGAGTTTTTGGTGAGTGCTGTCGTCAAGCTCAATCACAGCGACAATAGAAGCGTCTTTTTTGCAGATGACAAAATCTGCACTCATTCGATTAATACGATTCGACCATGATTGGTAATTGTGGCCTTTCTTAACACCTAAAAATCTGGAAAGTTGGACTTGAGCCAACACAATATAGTCGGGAAGTGCTTCAACAAGCCGGAAATATAAAATTTGTTCAGGGGCTGATAGAGGCTTTTTTGCATAAAAAGGCCAAATATCATGACAACCTGAATTACCTTGAGACTTTACTTTCAGCAATCCAACGATAACGATGATCATCACCAAAACTAACAGTAAAAAGGTAAAACTCATCATTTGTGATTCCTCCCGTTTTAAGCTGCTATCTGTTTAATCATTGCCGTCATTGCTGTTTGGAATTTTTCAGAAAGATTAATTTTGATATTTATTAAAATTTGTTAATTTCATCGATAATAAAATACAAGCTTAACCACGTCAACAATCGTTTGTGCAAGGCAGACTTACACAATGCACCACAAGAAGGATTCATTAGTCGAGGGTTAAAGGGCAATGCTTAAAGCGCTGTTTAACGCAGGTGCGCTCAGCAAAAGCAATTCATGTATTAGATTGAACAAGCACAACAGGATGCTCAGGTTGGAGTAATGATTGATCGTTAATGTGTTCGGCGTACCACAAGCGGGTACGCCCTACGCGGGCTGTTACGTTTGCTTTTGAAAGCCATTAAAAGGATTTTTGATCGCTATATCATCAAGCAGCATCCCATCCTGCATATCCTCAGACAGTAATAAATTTGCGCCTGCTTCAATCGCCGCCGCGCAAATATGTGCATCATAAAACGAGAGTTGGTAACGTTTACAAATTTGCACAGCGAGCGCGTGCGTTTTCTCAGTGAGTGGAACAATGTCCAGATTGGCTTTAATGGCGTCTAAAACAGCCTCAATCTCCACCCAGTCCATTTTTAATTTTTTGTGGCAAATCGAAGTGATTTCATTCAGCACTTGCACACTAATAATGCCTCCTGCGGCGACAATGGATTCCGCCTTATCAGCCTTACCTGCGTCGTCAGATAGCAAATATAAAATCACGTTGCTATCAATAAACGGCTTGCTCACTTTTCGCCATCCCGAAGATTTGCTTCCAGACGGTCAAAACGAAAGCTATCGGGTAACCGCCCACGCAATGCACGTAAACGCGTCAGCAGCTCTTTTGCATTGGCTTGCTTGCTGACTTCAAAGCTCCGCTCGCCTGCCACATGCAAATCAATTTCTTCGCCTTCTTTAAGGTCTAGTGCCTGCACAACACTCGCAGGCAACCGCACAGCCAATGAATTACCCCATTTTGCTACTTGCATGGACTTCACCCTTTTACTAAATGATATACATTTAAATTAGTATATCATTAAAAGTAATTTAGCTCACACCATGAGTTGTCGAGACTGGCCCTATTGATAGGTTTAAGGGCTGATTATCTATGCGGCGTACCGCAAGCGGGTACGCCCTACGCGGGCTAAAGGTGGTAACTTGTAAAGTGCGTACTTGAGGACGTTAGTCACATTGTGGGCAACTAGTTGCCCACAACCACTTAGCTAAGGGGCGACGCGCTTTTGCGCCGTCCTGCTTGAGCGACGGGTTATGCCGCTTTTATAGCTTGGAGGGAAGCTATCTTTCCCAGCAAGCCAAAGAAAAATATCAATTTGCCGAAGCGAGAATTGGCGAAGACCGTAGTGAGTTTGGAACTCCTTGATGATTTTGACGAAGCTCTCATAGTGCTTCAAGTCTCCCTTATGGAAAGAATAAAAGTTATCGGCGTGGGCGTAGTGCAACAGCATTTTCTCAACGTATGAATCGAAGATTGGAAAACTCTCGGGGAAATGGTGACTGCAATACTTTGAGGCGAAGGAATAAAAATTCCATTTCTTGTCTCGGATTGAAACCATAGCTAATTCATTCACCAGCGAAAGGTCGCCATTTTTGAGGCGAGATTCAATGTCCATTTCGCGTATGTGCTTTGCCACCGTGTAGGTGTCAAATATGTTTGTGCTGTAAAAATCGTTCAGGGCACTGACTTTCAGAAGCACTTGCTCTAGCACATTGTTGGATGGACATAATTCCTTGAAGAGAAGAGCAAGGGACTGCTCCTGAAGCCGGTAGTTCTCCAAGCCCTCCCATCTCTGCAAATAGGCGGAGAGGTACTCAGGGCTTGGTGATAAAGGCTGTGGCATATGACTCTCAAAAGGCACAACGTAAAGTAGGCGTTATAAATGACGCTTTATTTTCCTTGATGGGTGCATTTTTGATTGAGATGGAATGAATTTTATTTAACATTTTCAAATGATCATTAAATTTCAGTGCATCCTAAAATACAAACTCAAACCCGTCAATCACGTTTTTGTGAAGCTTTAGCTCCCGCCTAGCGCCTTATAAAGCCCCACCTGATTCTGCAATGCCTGCTGCTGAATCTGCACCAATTGCGACTGTGCATCAAGCACACTGCGCTGCGCATCAAGCAACTCAAGGTAAGTTACGAGACCCTGATCTAACTTACGTTGCACCAGTTGCAAACGGCTGCTTTCCAGTTCGCGCAAACGATTTCTAGCGGCGGTTTCTTCGCTAATCACGGTGCGTGTGCTCAGCACATCCATCACGTCTTTAAATGCGGTTTGGATGGTTTTTTCGTAATTGACCACTTCGATACGCTGGCGGGTTTCGGCCAGGTTGAGGTTGGCTTTGTTGCGGCCGTAGTTAAAAATCGGGATGACCAGTTGCGGGCTGAAGGCCCAGTAGTTGCTGCCGGTGTCTGAGAACAGTTTGGAGAAGTCTGAATTGACCAGGCCGACATTGGTGGTGAGTTGCAGGCGCGGGTAAAACGCGGCCCTGGCGGCGCCGATATTGGCATTGGCGGCTTTGAGTTGATGCTCGGCAGCGCGGATATCGGCGCGTCTGGTCAGCAAGCTTGAAGGTAATCCGGGCGTGACGTCGGCCAGTTTTACATCCTCCAAAGGTTTAATCACAAATGGTGTACGCTGTGATGATTCACCTAGCAGTAAATACAAGGCGTTTTGTGTAGTAGCCAGTTGGCGCTGCCATTGTGCTTGTTGCGCCTGCACTTGCTCGACCTGAATTTGCGCCGCTTTCACATCCAGCACTTGGTCCAACCCAGCGTCAAAGCGGCGTTGCGTGCGTTGCAAGGTTTGCTGCCTGTCAGCCAGAGTTTGCTGCGTGACTTTGAGCTGCGCGTGGACTGCAAGCAGATTGACATACTGGGTGGCGATTTCGCTCACCAGTGTGGCCTGGATGGCCTGTCGGTTTTCGGTGACGGCGAGGTATTGCTCCAGCGCGGCTTGCGTCAAGTTTTTGACGCGACCAAACACGTCTATCTCATAATCGGAGATCCCTACCCCAGCCTTGTACAACTCGGCTTCAAACGCCTGGCTGGAGCTAAACACCGTTCTATTACGGTCGTAATTCAGGTTGCCTTGTATGGTTGGCAAACGGTCGGCTTTTTGCACGCCATAAGTCGCTTTGGCTTCGTCCATGCGTAACACAGCAGTTTTGAGGTCACGGTTATGCTCTAAGCCGACTTGTATCAGTTTTTGTAAATCCGCATCTGCAAAATAGCTTTGCCAAGTCAGTGGTGGTGCTTCGGTAACAGACTCATTATTTGACTGGCCGGGATAAGTTTCAGGCACAGGCGCAGCTGGCCTAAAATACTCAGGCACCAGCGAGCAGCTGCTCATGGCGAATGCCAGTACGAGCATGGCTGAAATACGACTAAATTTCATGTGACACCCTTTGCTGTGTGGCTGGTTTTTTCATCCAGCGCCCCACCACAATAAAAAACAACGGTACAAAAAAGATGGCGAGCAAGGTGGCGGCAATAATACCGCCCAGCACGCTGGTGCCGATGGCGACTTGTGCGCCAGAGGCAGCACCGGTAGAGAATGCCAGCGGAATCACGCCGACACCAAACGCCAGTGAGGTCATCACAATCGGCCGCAAACGCTCTTTGGCTGCCAGCAAGCTGGCTTCCAGCAACGGCATGCCTTGCAATACATGTTCACGTGCAAACTCGACAATCAGAATGGCGTTTTTGGCGGATAAACCAATGGTCGCAATCAGGCCAACCTTGAAGTAAATATCGTTAGGCAAGCCACGCAAAGTCACGCCCAGCAATGCCCCCAATACGCCCAATGGCACCACCAGCATCACGGCGAATGGTATCGCCCAGCTTTCATACAAAGCGGCCAGTACCAGGAACACAATCAAAATCGACAAACCAAACAACATGGCGGCCTGGCTACCTGATTGTTTTTCTTCCAGCGACTGCCCGGCCCATTCAAAGCCGATGCCTTTTCCCAGGCCTTGCACCAGTTTTTCGATCTTTTGCATGGCGTCGCCACTGCTATACCCCGGCCCGGCGCCGCCATTGATATTAAAGGACGGAAAACCGTTGAAGCGCGTGCGTTGCGGTGTGCCCATGGCCCAATCCAGCGTCATGATGGACGACAGCGGGACTAAACTACCATCTGCTGCCTTGAGGCGGATTTTCTTGATATCTTCCAGCGTCTGCCGTTGTTTGCCATCGGCCTGAATTAACACCCGGCGCACCTGGTTGCCATAGACAAAATCACCAAGGTAGTTAGAGCCCAACAAGGTCGCCAGTGAGTCGTTGATTTCATCCAGCGAAATGCCCAAGGCATTAGCCTTGCTGCGGTTAAGCTGCATATTCACCACCGGCGTATCGTACAGCCCGGCAAACAACACATTGGCTAATTCAGGATGCTTGGCCGATTCGGCAATCAGCTGGTCGCGCGCTTTCATTAAGGTCTCGATGCCCACGCTGGCGCGGTCTACCAGTTTCATGTCAAAGCCGCCCACACTGCCCAGCTCTGGCAATGGCGGCGCATTCATGGCAAAAATACTCAAGTTAGGGCGGCCATAAAAGTGCTGATTGACGCGGTTTACAATCGCCTGCACTTGCTGTTCAGCCTTGGGCCGCTCTGACCAGTCTTTGAGCGTAATAAACAGCATGCCGCTATTGGTGCTGGTGCCGTAAAAGCTAAAGCCGCTGACTTCAAAAATAATATCCACCGGCTCGTTCTGCTGGATATAACGGCTCATGTCGCCCAACACGTCGGCGGTTTCGGCCAGCGTCGCCCCTTGTGGCAAAGACACCATGACCATAAAGTTACCCTGGTCTTCTTCTGGCAAAAACGCACTCGGCAAACGCATAAACAGCCAAGCCACCAACGCCACAATCAGGCCAAACACGGCCAGCCAGCGCAACGGCTTGTTGAGCAAACCACCGGTCAAACGCGTGTACCTGTCAGTCATGCACTTAAAGCTGCGGTTAAACCAGACAAAGAAACGCGCTTTTGGGCTGGTCTCATGGCGCAACAGTGTGACACACAAGGCAGGCGTGAGTGACAGTGCCAGAAAGGCCGAAAAGCTGATCGACACGGATAACGCCAGTGAAAACTGACGGTAGATATTACCCACCGCGCCACTAAAAAAGGCCATGGGGATAAACACCGACACCAGCACGGCCGTAATCCCGACCACGGCACCACTGATCTGCGACATGGCCTTGATGGTGGCATCATAGGCAGACAAACCTTCATCGACAATCAGGCGTTCGACGTTTTCCACCACCACAATCGCGTCATCGACCAGGATACCAATCGCCAGCACGACGCCAAACATGGTCAGCACATTGATGGAATACCCCAACCAGTACATCACGGCAAAGGTGCCCATCAAGGCAATCGGCACGACGATGGTCGGAATCAGCGTGGCACGCAGGTTTTGCATAAATAAATACATGACCACGAACACCAGCAGCACGGCCTCGATGAGTGTTTGAATCACTTTTTTAATCGAGATAGACACAAACGCCGAGGAGTCATAAGACAATTGGAACACCACATTTGGCGGGAAATAGGGTTGCATTTGCTCCATCGCCACTTTGACGCGTTTGATGGTTTCTACCGCGTTCGAGCCCGGTGACAGCTTGATCGCCATACCTGCTGCATTCTTGCCATTCACTTTAGAGCTGTAGGTGTAATCGCTACTGCCCATTTCCACCCGTGCCACATCTTTGACCAGCAAGGCCGAGCCATCCGCCTGGCTGCGAATCGGCACATTGGCAAAGTCTTCTACGGTTTTAAGCGTGGCTTCGGCTTCCAGCGTGACGCTGAGCGGTGCGCCTTCCGGCACGCCGCTGGCGCCTACCTGGCCTAAGGTCAGGCGCGTATTGTAGCTACGCAAGGCATTAGAGATTTCGGTCACACTGACATTCAGGCCCGCCATTTTCTGTGGATCCGGCCAGATACGCATGGCATATTCCGGGCTGAAAGACTGTACTTTACCCACGCCCTGCACACGTTTAAGCGTAGGCATCACTGTGGCTGAGGACAATTCCCCGAGGTCGATCTCGCTGTAACGGTTATCTTCTGAGGTCAACGACACGATTAACTGAAAACTATCTGCCGATTTTTCGACCAGAATCCCGCTGCGGCGCACAATTTCCGGCAGACGCACTTCCACACTTTTAAGGCGGTTTTGCACGTCCACTGCGGCCAGATCGGGATTGGTGCCCTGCCTAAACGTCACACTAATCGAAGCCATGCCCTGGTTGCTGGTGGCCGACACATACATCAGGCCTGGCATGCCGTTCATTTCGCGCTCGATAATCGAGGTCACGGTTTCTTCAACCACCTTGGCTGATGCGCCAGGGTAAGTGGCGGCAATGTTGACCACAGGCGGCGCAATGTCAGGATACTGCGCAATCGGTAATTGTTTGATGGCGATGAGGCCCGCCAGTACAATCAGGATGGCAATCACCCAGGCAAAAATCGGGCGATCAATAAAAAAACGACTCATGGCCTGCTTCCCTTAACTTGAGGCTTGTGTGATACCGCATCCCTCAAGGCGCGACAGCTTTCGTGATATTGTCTTTGGCACTCACCTGCTTGGGCGTCACTTTCACACCCGCGGTTTGCGTGGCAGCATTCGTCACCACCACTTGCTCACCGGGCTGCAAGCCTTGCTCAATCACCCACTGTTTATCCAGCACGCGGCCAGTTTGTACCTCGCGCGATTCCAGTTCACTTTTAGCATTCACCACCCAAACGCGACTTGAGAATTGGTCACGAATCAAAGCATCCCTGGGGATTAAAATCGCATTCGGATTGGTCGCCTGGCGGATTTTCAAGCGCACATAAGCCCCAGGCATCAGCTCCTGCTGCGGATTCTCAAAAATGGCGCGCATGACGACTGAGTCTGTGGTCTGGTTG
Organism: Methylophilus sp. 14; assembly: GCF_015354345.1. Lineage (GTDB taxonomy): Bacteria > Pseudomonadota > Gammaproteobacteria > Burkholderiales > Methylophilaceae > Methylophilus. Next base: position 32,060 of record NZ_JADKYS010000009.1, read on the forward strand.
ACAGACACATCCGAGAAGGACAGTTTGCCGGCGCTTGCGTAGGTAGATCCATCCGGCAAGAGCAAAGCAATCTCTAATTGGCCATGATTGCCTTTCAACTGGCCGTCACGCAAGGCTTTGCGCAAAGCAAACACTTCAGAAGAAGACTGCGCAAAATTCACATACACCGGGTTGATTTGCTCGACCGTGGTCATGTGTGTGGCTTCATCTTTACCCACCAGAGCACCTTCGGTCACCAAGGCGCGACGCGCGACACCATCAATCGGCGCCGTCACATTGGCATACGCCACATCAAGCTTAGCGCGGTTGAGTTTGGCTTGCGCCGCTGCCACTTCGGCTTTGGCCAATTGTGCCTCGGCTTGCGCCGCACGGTAGTCGCGCTGGCTCACTGATTGGTCACCGACCAGCGCCTGGTAGCGTTGCAACTTGTCATTGGCATTCACCAAATTGGCTTCCGTTCTGGCCAACTCGGCATCGGCTTCCAGCTTGCTGGCCTGCAACTGCTCCGGGTTGAGGGCAAACAAAGGCGTGCCCGCCTTCACAGTTTGGCCTTCCTGATACAGTCGTTTAGAGACGATACCGGAAACGCGTGCGCGCACCTCGGCAATTCGGAAAGCTTCTACACGGCCGGGCAACTCCACCTCAGCCGGGATTTCTGCAGTTTGTACGGTCACGACGTCGACCTCAGGTGCAGTCGTTGCAGCCTGGGTGGATTCTTGCGGCTTGCTGCAAGCAGACAGTTGCAATAATAAAAGCGCGGCAACAGCGGCCGTGCTGACAGAAAAACGGGACATGAACATGCCTTCCTACTATATGGACATCAATATTCTATCCGCCCTTCAATAATTAATCAATCATGACTGATTAATTATTTTTTGGTATCATACGCAAATTGTTTGAGGAATGATAAGCCTAGAGATCATGGCCAGAAAAACCAAGGAAGATGCGCAAAAAACCCGCGACCAGATTCTGGATGCCGCGGAACACGTGTTTTATCGCAAAGGCTTTACGCTGACCACCATGGCCGACATTGCCGAAGCCGCCGAGTTGTCACGCGGCGCCGTGTACGGCCACTACAAAGGCAAGCTGGAAGTCGCTACCGCCATGGCGGAACGCGTGATTGAAACTGTCTCCCCGTTCCAGCTCCAGCCTGCCCTGGCGGCATTAGGCAACCTCAAGCAATATTGCCTGCACGAGATCCGCAGCTATATTGAGCCTAGCTCCATTCAGCGCGTCCTGTTCTTTTTATATATCGGCATTGATGATTCACCAGAATTGCTGCAATTGCGCTTTGCCTGGGAGAAAAAGCGCATTACGCAAATCGATAGCCTGCTGAAACAGGCGATTGCGCAAAAAGAACTCTCGGCAGCGGTCGACTTTGATTTAATCAGTTTGTATTGCCAGTCGATTATTGAAGGCGTGTTCAGCATTATCTATTTTGGCAACCTCAGTGAATCGCAGCGTTGGCAGCGTGCCGAGCAACTGTGTGAGTACGGCCTGCAACGCTTGTCGATGCCACTATAACCGCCATAAATATTGCGCGCTGTCATTGACGAATGCGCCTGCCTTGCGGCAAGATAAAGGGCAGATACATTGATGACAATAAAATTGTTCAACTTTTTAGCATGAACAAGGTCAGTAAACACGACGGCGCCGTCTTGCCTGCCCCTGGCGCGTCGTCCGCCATTGGATACACCTGATAACAATAATTTAAGAACACACTGCTATGGACCATAACCTCTCACTCATTACCACCATTGCTGCCGCATTTGCGCTGGCCCTGGTGTTCGGCCTGATTGCCGAAAAACTCAAATTGCCAGCGCTGATTGGCTATTTGTTTGCCGGGATTTTAATTGGGCCCTCCACGCCTGGTTTTGTTGCCGATATTGAAATCGCCTCGCAATTATCAGAAATAGGCGTCATGTTGCTGATGTTTGGTGTCGGCCTGCATTTTTCGATTCAAGACCTGATGTCGGTCAAACGTATCGCCCTGCCAGGCGCACTGGCGCAAATGACGCTGGCCACCCTGCTCGGCATGCTGGTGGCACACACCTGGGGCTGGAGCATGGGGCACGGCCTGGTATTTGGCCTGTCGCTGTCTTGCGCCAGTACCGTGGTGTTACTCAAAGCGCTCGAATCCAGGCGCATCCTGGAAAGCATGAACGGCAAAATCGCTGTCGGCTGGCTGGTGGTAGAAGACATGGTGACCGTACTGGTACTGGTGTTGATGCCCGCATTGGCAGGTGTTCTAGGCGGCCAAGGGGAAGCCACCAATGCCAGCGCCATTTGGGAAACGATCGGTGTGACCTTGCTTGAAATCACCGGCTTTGTGGTGGTGATGCTGGTGATCGGCAAACGGGTGTTGCCGTGGTTGCTGTGGTATGTGGCAGGCACTGGCTCACGTGAATTATTTACTTTAACAGTTATTGCAGTGGCTATCGGTGTGGCCTTTTTTGCCTCCTCGCTGTTTCATGTGTCGTTTGCACTGGGCGCCTTTTTCGCGGGCATGATCATGCGTGAATCCGAATACAGTCACCGTGCGGCTGAAGACTCCCTGCCCTTCCGCGATGCGTTTGCGGTGCTGTTTTTTGTCGCCGTGGGCATGCTGTTTGACCCTAGCATCCTGATCAAGCAACCGGCGCAGGTATTATCGGTGGTCGCCATTATTATCCTCGGTAAATCGCTGGCTGCGGTCGCCATCGTGCTGGCGCTGCGTTATCCGTTAAACACCGCCCTCACCGTGGCCGCCAGTCTGGGTCAAATTGGTGAGTTTTCGTTTATTTTGGCTGGGCTCGGCGTTTCGCTCAATCTGTTGTCACAAGACGGCATGAGCCTGGTACTGGCAGGGGCGCTGATTTCGATTGCCTTGAACCCACTGGTGTTTGCCTCGATTAAACCCCTGACCAACTGGGTGGTGAATACGTCTGATGTCGCACGGCGCTTGTCATTGCGCATGGACCCGTATGGCGAGTTGCCCATGTCGACCGAGCGCAAGTTCCTGGAAGGCCAAGTAGTGTTGGTGGGCTATGGCCGCGTTGGCAAGCGGATTGCACAATCCCTCACCGACTCAGCGATCCCGTTTGTGGTGGCCGAGCAAAATCGTGAGCTGGTGGAAAAACTGCGCAAACAAGGCCAGCCAGCGGTGTCGGGCAATGCTGCCGACCCCATGGTGTTGATACAGGCGCACATTGCCAATGCAGCCATGCTGATTATCGCCACGCCAGACGCCATGGACATCCGTAAAATTGTCGACATTGCCAAGCAACTGAAACCGGACATTGAAGTGGTGATCCGCACCCATCACGAAGACGAATACCAGCGGCTGCAAAAAGACCTCGGCGAAGCGGTGTTTTTTGGCGAGGAAGAGCTGGCCAAAGGCATGTCTGCGCACGTCTTGCATCGCTTTGAACGCCACGTGCTTTAGGCGCATCTCACCCGCAAATCAGGGCTGCTTTTGCAGCCCTGATTTTTTTGTCATCCCCCACGATTTAACGCTATGATGTCGTTGTATTGGCAGTCGATACGTATCGTTACATTTACGCTCAATCAAACGCAATATAATCTTGTCAGACCACAATAACGATATCGATATTGGTAATCTATGAACCCCCACTCCCTTTATGCAAAAAGCAGCATTTTTGTATTGTGTCTTGCCAGCCTGACCCTGGTTGCCTGCTCATCCGGCCAATCAGACAACAAACCACCCAAAAAAACGCCAGAAGTCGGGGTCATCACCGTACAACCAGCCAGCCAGCCGATTGTGGCCGACCTGCCAGGGCGCACCAATCCATTCATGATTTCAGAAGTGCGGCCGCAAGTCGGCGGCATTATCCGCCAGCGTGCCTTTACTGAAGGTGCACTGGTCAAAGCAGGCCAACTGCTGTACCAAATCGAACCGGCCCCTTACCAGGCCAGCACTCAAAGCGCGGCCGCTGCACTACAAAAAACCGAAGCCTCGCTGACCACTCTCAAACTAAAAGCCGACCGTTATAAAGAACTGGTCAAAATCAATGCGATCAGCAAACAGGATAACGATGACGCGCAAGCGGCATTGCAACAGGGCGAAGCCGACGTGGCTGCTGCCAGGGCGGCGCTGGCTACAGCCAGAATCAACCTCGATTTCACACGCGTGGTTGCGCCCATCACTGGTTTTGTCTCGACGTCTACCGTCACGCCTGGTGCGCTGGTTACCGCCAGCCAGGACACAGCGCTCACCACCGTGCAACAACTGGACCCGATTTATGTTGATGTCATCCAGTCCAGCAGTGACTTGCTTAAACTCAAACGTGATATAGCCAGCGGCAAGCTGAGCAGCACGTCGCAAAAAGAAATTCCGGTACGCGTGGTGCTGGAAGACGGTTCCACCTATGCGCATGCCGGAAAACTCAAATTCAACGGCATCAGCGTCAACACCACCTCGGGCGCGGTCACCCTGCGCGCAGTGGTGCCTAACCCGGAAGGCATCTTGCTGCCTGGCATGTATGTGCACGCCCTGATTGATGTCGCCGAAGAAAAAGCCGCCATCCTGGTGCCGCAACGTGCGGTGACCAGAAATACGCGCGGTGAACCCACGGTGCTACTGGTGGACAACACACAAAAAGTCATCCAGCAAACCCTGGAAACCAGTGGCGCACAAGGTGACAACTGGCGTGTCACAAGTGGCTTGCAGGCAGGTGACCGCGTGATTATGGATGGTGTGCAAGGCATTAGTGTGGGCAGCGAAGTGAAGGCCGTGCCGTTTGCCGCGACCAGCCGTACAGATACGACTGCAGCACAACCGGCTACCGTGAACCCTGCCCGCTAACCAGAAGAGAATTTAATTATGGCGTCCTTTTTTATTCAGCGCCCTATTTTTGCCTGGGTGATTGCCATTGTCATTATGCTGGCAGGGATAGGCGCCATTGAGTGGCTCCCGCTCGAGCAATATCCGGATATCGCGCCACCACGCGTGTCTATCAGCGCTAACTATACGGGCGCCGCGGCCGACACCATTGAAAACTCAGTGACACAAGTGATTGAGCAGTACATGAAGGGCATTGATAACCTGACCTATATGTCGGCCAGCAGTACGTCTTCAGGCACAGCCAATATCAGCCTCACTTTTGATGCGGGCACTAACCCCGATGTGGCACAGATGCAGGTGCAAAATAAACTGCAACAGGCCATGCCCAGGCTGCCGCAGATCGTACAAAGCCAGGGCGTCACGGTGGCCAAAACCGGCATCGACTTCCTGATGATGATTTCTTTGATGTCCGATAGCCCGACGGTGCGTGCGATCGACATTGGCGACTATATCTCCAGCAACCTGATTGACCAGATCAGCCGCCTGGATGGCGTCGGCGATGTGCAGGCGCTGAGCTCAGGCTACGCCATGCGCATTTGGCTGGATCCGGCCAAGCTGCAAAAATACGCGCTGATCCCTGCGGATATTTCTGCCGCCATCCAGGCGCAAAATACCGAAGTCTCCTCTGGCCAGCTAGGCGCGCTGCCCGCAATCAAAGGGCAAGGCCTCAATGCGCCAATTACCGCGCGCAGCAAGCTGCAAACCGTAGCACAATTCAACCAGATTATCGTCAAGTCCGGCACAGACGGCTATGTAGTGCATTTGTCAGACGTGGCCCGCGTTGAACTAGGCGCCGAGAGTTACACGCCGGTGGCTAACCTCAACGGTAAAACCTCGGCAGCGTTTGGCGTCAAACTCGCCTCTGGCGCCAATGCCCTGGCCACCGCACAGGCTGTGAAAGACAAACTGGCGGCGCTGGAACCGTATTTCCCGCCCGAGTTAAAGCTCAGCATTCACATCCCTTACGACACGACACCGTTTGTACGTATTTCGATCAAAGAAGTGGTGAAATCACTGGTCGAAGCCATTCTATTGGTTGTCATCATCATGTATGTGTTTTTGCAAAACCTGCGTGCGACACTGATTCCGGCGATTGCGGTGCCAGTGGTGCTACTCGGCACGTTTGGCGTATTGGCAGCATTTGGCTTTTCGATTAACACGCTGACCATGTTTGGCCTGGTGCTGGCGATTGGCCTGCTAGTGGATGATGCGATTGTGGTGGTAGAAAACGTCGAGCGCGTCATGCGTGAGGAAGGTTTGAGCCCGAAAGAAGCGACGCGTAAATCCATGGGCGAAATCACCAGTGCCCTGGTCGGCATTTCACTGGTGTTGTCTGCCGTGTTCATCCCCATGGCGTTTTTTGGTGGCGCCACCGGTGTGATTTATCGCCAGTTCTCCATCACCATTGTGTCGGCCATGTTGCTATCTGTGCTGGTTGCGCTGACATTGACCCCTGCCTTGTGTGCGACCATGCTCACGCCATCCAACCATCACCATGCAGCGACAGGTGGCCTGTTCGGCTGGTTTTTCCGATGGTTTAACCCGGCGTTTGAGGCCTTTGCCAATAGCTACCAGGCAGTGGTTGAAAAAATCCTGCGTAAAAAACTATTCACCATGGTGATATATGCAGGCATTCTTGCCTTGCTGGCTTTCCTGTTCCTGCGCTTACCCAGTTCCTTCCTGCCCACCGAAGACCAGGGCATCCTCATGGCGCAGATTCAACTGCCGGTAGGTGCAACCGATAGCAGGATGCAGCGGGTACTGCGTCAAATCGAGCACTACCTGGACAGTCAGGAAGCCGTCATTGATGAATATTTGACTATTGCCGGCCTGGGCCAAGGTGGGGGTGGCAGCCAGAACACCGGCCGTGCCTTTATCCGGCTCAAGGATTGGGAGCTGCGTGGTGAAGGCGAGGATGCTGCTTCACTGGCAGACAAAATGACCAAGGCCTTGTCCAAAATCCGCGATGCCAAACTGTTTGTGAATCAGCCCTCCCCCGTGCGCGGCCTCGGCCAAGGGTCCGGCTTTACGTTAGAACTCAAGGACGTCGGCGGGCTGGGACATCAAGCACTGATGGACGCCAGAAACCAGTTTATTCAGTTGGCTGCAGATAATCCCAAACTGAACCGCGTGCGGCCGAGCGGGCTGGATGATACGCCGATGTTCAGGCTCAATATTGATGACCAGAAAACCGGCATTTACAACCTGACTACCGCCAACATCAATACCACCCTATCTATCGCCATGGGCGGCACTTATGTGAATGACTTTATCAACAAGGGCCGCGTCAAAAAAGTCTATTTGCAGGGCGATGCGCCTTACCGCATGCAACCCGAGGATATCGATCGCTGGTATGTGCGCAACAGCACCAACGACATGGTGCCCTTCTCTGCGTTTTCCAATACGCGCTGGGTTTCTGGCTCACCGTTGCTCGAACGCTATAACGGTATTTCTTCGGTTGAAATCGTCGGCGAAGCGGCCAAAGGCACCAGCACTGGCGAAGCCATGCGCATTGCTGAAAGCATTATCAAGCAATTACCGGCAGGCATCGGCTATGAGTGGAGTGCGCAGTCCTACCAGGAGCGACTCTCAGGCTCACAAGCCCCCTTGCTGTATGCCGTCTCAGTGGTATTTGTGTTCTTGTGCCTGGCGGCCTTATATGAAAGCTGGGCGGTGCCGTTTTCGGTGATTATGGTGGTGCCGCTGGGTATTTTGGGCGCCGTGCTGGCCACCAGTTTACGCGGCATGACGGCTGACGTGTATTTCCAGGTCGGTCTGTTGACCACCATAGGCCTGTCAGCCAAAAACGCGATTCTGATTGTCGAATTTGCCAAGCATTTGCAAGAGCGTGGCCAACCGTTGCTAACGGCCACGCTGGAAGCCGTGAAACTACGTTTGCGGCCGATACTCATGACCTCGCTTGCCTTTATCTTTGGCGTCTTGCCACTGGCATTCAGTCATGGCGCCGGTGCCGTCAGTCGCCAGGCCATCGGCACCGGCGTGCTTGGCGGCATGTTAACCGCCACGTTTCTTGGCGTCTTTTTTGTGCCACTGTTTTACGTGCTGATACGCTCATTGTTCCCTTATCGCGCAGAGGCCGCCCAGACCAATACGGCCCATGACTAATCCTATGAAAACATCGCATACTCACAAATTGGCCGGATTACTGGCACTCACACTCAGCCTGAGTAGCTGTATAGACCTGGCCCCATTTTATACACGCCCTGCCGCGCCCGTCCCGGCCACGCTTGGCAACGCAGCCAGCGATCCAAAAGCGTTTACAGATTTGCCATGGCAGTCGTATATCAGCGATGAAAAGTTACGCCAGGTGATTGCGCTGGCGCTCACAAACAACCGTGACCTGCAAGTCGCCGCGCTGACCATAGAGCGATCACGCGCACTGTATCAGGTGCAACGCGCTGACCTGTTCCCGACGGTGGCCGCCAGCGTGACCGAGACGGCCTCTAAAGGCATGGCCAGCGCCGCCAACAACACCGCAGGCAATACCGCGGGGGCAGCCACTGGCGCGGCGGGTAGCAGTAACAGCAGCGGCAATATTTCACATATTTACCGTGCGACTGTCGGCTTTAGCGCTTATGAGCTCGACCTGTTTGGCCGCATACGCAACCTCAACCAGCAAGCCTTGCAGACGTTTTATGCCAATGAAGAGAATCGGCGCAGTACGCAAATCAGCCTGATTGCCGAAGTCGCCACCGCCTGGCTGACCCTGGCAGCTGACCAAAAACGCCTCGCCATCGCCGAGCAGACCCTGCAAAGCCAGCAAGCCACTTACGACATCAATCAGAAAATGTTTGATCTCGGTGTTGCCAACGCGCTGACGTTAAAGCAGTTGCAAACCAGTGTCGACAGCGCACGCGTCGCGGTGGCTACCTACAAAATGCAGATCAAGCAAGACATGAACGCGCTTAACTTGCTGGCAGGCGCTATCGTGCCTGAAAAGTGGCTGCCTGAAGCAACACTCTCCAGCGTGGTGCTGGCCATGCCGTTGCCTGGCGGCGTCAGCTCAGAGATCTTGCAACAACGGCCAGATGTGCGCGCGGCAGAACACTTGCTGGAAGGCGCCAATGCGAATATCGGCGCCCTGCGCGCAGCCTTTTTCCCCACCATCAGTTTAACCACCACCGTCGGCTCGGCCAGCACGGAGTTATCGGGCCTATTTGCTAAAAATTCTGGCATCTGGACCTTTGTACCGCAAATCAGCCTGCCGCTGTTTAACGCAGGCCGCAACCGCGCCAACCTGACCTCGGCAGAAAAAAATCGTGATATTTTGCTCGCGCAATACGAAAAAACCGTGCAAACTGCGTTCCGCGAAGTGGCGGATGTATTGGCACAACGTGAAGGCCTGCAATCACAACTCGATGCCCAGCAATCCCTCACGGCTGCCGCCAATGCAGCGTTCCAGCTGGCGGATGTCCGTTTTAAAAATGGTGTCGACAGTTACCTGGTCGTGCTGGATGCACAACGCACCCACTATACCGCCGAGCAATCGCTGGTGACGCTGCAATTAAACGATGCGACTAGCCAATTGACCTTGTACAAGGTGATGGGCGGCGGTTGGCATTGACAGGCAGCGTCGGTACATCGTCATTTTTAACAGGCAATATCGATTTATTGCCGCTCATACCATCAACCTCTGCAACAATATAAAGACCGCCATCAAGTCGCGCACACTTCTTGCTTGATGCCCAGTGATGAACACAGAAATTTCCCCCGCCCAAACCATTACCTTGGCCAAAATCAGACACATCGAGGAGCTGGAGCGACTCGACAGCTGTATCGCATTTGTCGAAAAAATTGGCCAATTGATCCATTCGATACAAACCGAACGCGGTGCCAGCTGTTTGTATATCGCCTCTCACGGCAAGCGCTTTGCGCCAGAACGCGCTGAGATCATTACGCAAAATCAGGCCATGGAAGCCAGCTTCAGGGCGGCACTACAACAGCACCTGGATAAAAATACACTGGCAGATGCCAAGCAGCTCACGCTCACCTCGTGGATATTGCTCGGCCTCGATCAGATGGTCTCTTTGCGCCATCAAATCACCTTGCAAAAAATCTCTTTTGCCGACTGCATTGAATCGTTTAACCGCTTGATCGGCAGCCTGATTGCATTGATTTTCGAGATCACAGACAGCTCGGTCAATAGCAAAATTGCCACCTGTCTGCTGACGCTGTACAACCTGATTCAGGGCAAGGAATTCGCCGGACAAGAGCGGGCCGTGGGCGCCTATATGTTTGGCTCAGGCAACCTGCAACTGGCGCATCAGCACAAGCTGTTTGAGCTGATTGCGCAGCAAGACCGGCATTTTGAATTATTCTGCCAGTTTGGCAGTGAAGAGGTCGGTGGCGCGTGGGCGGCCTTGCAATCCACCCACTGGCATCAGCAACACCAGCAATATCGTGCCAAACTGAGTAGCGCTAAAGACCAGCAGGCACTCAGCCCAAACAGTGCAGACATCTGGTTTGAGTTGTGCAGCCAGCGCTTGAGCGCGATGTGGCAGATTCAATGCCAGTTGGTTCAAACCATGCATGAGTTACTGGCCGGGCTGGCAAACAAAGCCAAGCAAGACTTTGCGCAAACACGGCAATATCTGGAGGAGATTCAGGCCACGCCTAACGCAGCGCTCAATAGCACCTTTTTCAACCTGGCCATCCCGGTTGAAAACGCGCTGAATTTTCAGGCGCATGATACCTCGCAGGCCTACCCCATGGCTTCCATGATTACACTGCTGCAACAGCAGTCGCGGCAGATTGCCGAGATGGAGAGTGAGTTATCCGACACTAAAAAAGCGCTGGCTGAACGCAAGCTGATAGAGCGCGCCAAAGGGTTGCTGATGAGCACGCGCGGGTTGAGTGAGATGGAAGCATTTAAAGCCATGCGCAGCATCGCCATGGAGCAAAATCGCAAGATCATTGATGTGGCGGAGAACATCCTCGCGCATCACGCACACCCGGGCTAAGCGCCCGTCAAATTGGTGCATCCGCACACGTATGGTGCGGACAGCACCGCTCCAAAAAGGTTGTACAAAAAGACAACCCGCTAAAAAAATCATTATAGAACAACCACTTAAAAATAGCCCTCTAGCTGGCACGGCAATTGCTAATCTGGCTTGAGGCTTCAGCTAACGGTGGTTGAAAACCTCATGTGATACCAGCCGCTTAAATAGCGCGGCCGGGCAGTAAACAAGTCTGATGACTTGCGTAGTACAAGGACAAAGGCGTCCTGAGTGTAGACAAAAAACAGTCTGCATTCAGGACGCCTTTTTGTTTTTTATTTTCCGATTGATTAGATGATTAAGGAGCAGCAATGAGCAGTTCTGACAACAATAATGTGACGGCCACCGCCAATGAAACCGTCACCAGCGCAGTTTCAACAACCGAGCAAGTTAACCTGCAACGCCGCCACTTTTTCATGCACACCATGGCCGGTGCATTTGGCGCGGCAGCCATGATGAATATGGTGCCTTCTGCCATTCGCAGTCAGGCCTGGGCTGCCGGTTCAGATGCGCCTGAAATCACTGAAGTGAAAGTCGGCTTTATCCCGCTGACGGACTGTGCGCCGATTATCGTCGCCGCACAAATGGGCTTCGATAAAAAATACGGCATCAAAATTGTGCCGTCCAAAGAGGCCTCATGGGCAGGCGTGCGTGACAAACTTGCCAATGGTGAGTTACATGCTGCACACGTATTGTACGGCTTGATTTACGGCGTACAACTGGGCATTGGCGGTCAGCAAAAAGACATGAATATTTTGATGGCTCTCAACAACAATGGCCAGGGCATCACACTGGCTAACCAGTTGAAAGAAAAAGGCGTGACTAGCGGTGCAACGCTCAAACGTCTGCTCGATAACGAGAACCGCGACTTTACCTTTGCACAAACCTTCCCTACCGGCACGCACGCCATGTGGTTGTATTACTGGCTGGCCAGCTATGGCATCAACCCGATGCAAGATGTGAAAACCATTGTGGTGCCGCCACCGCAAATGGTCGCCAACATGCGTATCGGCAATATGGATGGTTATTGCGTGGGCGAGCCGTGGAATGCACGTGCCATCTACGACAAAGTCGGCTTTACTGTGGCGACCACACAGGATATCTGGACCGATCATCCGGAAAAAGTATTGGGCACCACCGCTGAGTTTGCGGCAAAAAATCCGAATACCACGCTGGCATTAACTAAAGCGATTTTAGAGGCTTGCCGCTATATTGATGCGACGAAAAACCGCCCTGAAGTGGCCAAACTGATTGCAGGCAAAGCCTATGTGAATGCGCCTGAAGAAGTCATTGAAGGCCGTTTTCTCGGCCATTACGACAATGGTATCGGCAAAAAATGGGAAGACCCTAACTACATGAAGTTCTTCAACGACGGCAAGGTCAACTTCCCTTACCTGTCTGATGGCATGTGGTTCCTGACGCAGCACAAACGCTGGGGGTTGCTGAAGTCTGACCCTGACTACCTGGGCATCGCGAAAAAGGTCAACCGTATCGACATTTATACCGAAGCAGCCAAATCGCTGGGCATTGCGGTGCCAGACGCGATGCGTAGCAGCAAACTGATGGATGGCGTGGTGTGGGATGGGAAAGACCCGAAAGCCTATGCCAACAGCTTCAAGGTGAAAGCCTAACTTTTAAGGAGAATCACCATGAGTGTCGTCAGTTTTAGCAAAGAAAAAATCATGCGAACAAGCGAAGCGGCTGTGAAAGCAGCCCCTGCGCAACCGGTTGTTGCTGTGGTTACCCCTCTCTCAACCACAGCGACAGCAGCCGCCCCGCTTTTGCAGAAGCGGGGAGCATGGGCGGCAAGAGCCAAACGCGCATTTGAATGGCTGTTGCCGCCTGTGACTGGCCTGCTGATATTTGCCGCCATCTGGGCCACGGTGTCTGCCCTGACACAAGGCTTGCCTGGCCCGGTAAAAACCTGGCAATCGGCCGTCGAACTGTTTAGCGACCCGTTTTACATCAACAACCCGAATGACATGGGCATCGGCTGGAACATCCTCAACTCGCTCAAACGCGTGGCGACCGGCTTTGGGCTGGCGGCGATTGTCGGCATCCCGATGGGCTTTGTGATTGGCCGCTACGCTTTTATGTCCCGCATGGCGGCGCCGATTATCAGCTTGCTTAAGCCAGTCTCACCACTGGCCTGGCTGCCGATTGGCCTGCTGGTGTTCAAAGCCGCCAACCCGGCAGCGATCTGGGTGATCTTTATTACCGCCGTCTGGCCGATGATTATCAACACCGCCGTCGGCGTCAGCAAAGTGCCGCAAGACTATATGAACGTGGCCAAAGTGCTCAATTTATCCGAATGGAAAGTGGTCACCAAAATTCTGCTGCCTTATGTCATGCCTTACATGATGACCGGGGTGCGCCTGTCGATTGGCGCGGCCTGGCTAGTAATTGTGGCGGCAGAAATGCTGACTGGCGGCCTGGGCATCGGCTTCTGGGTATGGGATGAGTGGAACAACCTCAATGTAGAACACATCATCATCGCCATTTTTATTGTCGGCATTGTTGGCTTGTTGCTTGAACAGTTGCTGGTGCTGGTCGCAAAACGCTATAGCTACGAATAACCGGAAACAGGAGACTTGATTATGACGACCCCTACGATGCAAGACCGTTATGTGCTGATTGAAAACGTCAATATGACGTTTCAGACCAAAAAAGGCAGTTTTCAGGCCCTGAAAGACATCAACCTGAATATCCGCGAAGGCGAATTTATTTCCATCATCGGCCACTCTGGCTGTGGCAAATCTACCGTGCTCAACCTGATTGCCGGTTTGCTGCAACCGAGTGAAGGCTACCTGTTTTGTGCTGGTCGTGAAATCTCTAAACCCGGCCCTGAGCGCGCCGTGGTCTTTCAAAATCACTCACTGCTGCCATGGCTCACTTGTTTTGAAAACGTTTACCTGGCAGTAGAGCGCGTGTTTGGCGACAAAGAAGGCGCATCACAACTGGCTGAGCGCACGCGTGATGCGCTGGAACTGGTGGGTTTAAGCCATGCGATGGAAAAACGCCCGAACGAGATTTCTGGCGGCATGAAACAACGCGTTGGCATTGCCCGCGCACTGGCCATGGAACCTAAAGTGCTGTTACTGGACGAGCCGTTTGGCGCACTAGACGCCCTCACCCGCGCTAGCTTGCAAGACGAACTGATGGGCATTATGGCGCGCTCTGGTTGCACCGCTGTCATGGTCACGCACGATGTGGATGAGGCCGTATTACTATCAGACCGCATTGTCATGATGACTAACGGCCCGGCAGCCACGATTGGTGAAATTCTGGAAGTGGATTTACCACGCCCGCGCAAACGCCTGGAGCTGGTAGAAGACCCGGCTTACACGCATCTGCGTAGCGAAGTATTGAAGTTTTTGTATGAGCGCCACGCCAAAAAGGCAGCATAAACATAAAAGTAGTGCTGACGGGCGGTCACCCGCCAGCACCGCATACCTCATCGAAGTATGGTTACCCCACATTGCATAAAGGAGCAACACATGAACGCTAACTCACACCCACGCTTGCGTCAAGTTTCAGTCGCGATTTTACTGGCAGCGTTAAGCATGCAAGCCATGGCGGAGGAAGAAGCCCTGCCTGAATATACCTTCATGGATGCCATTAAAACCGGTAAAAACATGACCAGTTTCAGGTTGCGTTACGAGAATGTAGACCAGGATGGTTTGCAGCCACCGACCATGCCAAATGGCACGGCTAACCCAACCGCAACGAAAGAACTGAAAGATGCCAACGCATTGACGATGCGCAGCCTGATTGGCTGGCAAACTGCGCCCTACCATAACTTCAGCTTTGCGGCCCAGTTAATTAACGTGTCCAAACTGGCAGACAACTTTAACGATAGTACCAACAGCACGCTGACCAATAGTGTTTCCAACCAGGCACGTAACATCGAATACGCGAAGGTAGTTGACCCTGACTACACCGGTCTTAACCAGTTATTTGTAGAATGGACAGGCATTAAAAACACCCGTGTACGTGCAGGCCGCCAGCAAGTCAACCTGGATAACGTGCGCTTTATCGGCGACATTGCTTTCCGCCAGGTCATGCAAGTGTTTGATGGTGTGTCGATTTTTAATAAAACCATCCCTGACACTGAAATCTTTGTTGCCCACTTTGAGAGCCTGGAGCAAATCACGGCAAAACACCGCTCAGATGGCGCCTTGGATATTGTCAATGCTCGCTACCGTATTTCACCTACCGAGTTCTTGGTGGGTTATGCCTACCTGGATGGGTTTCAAGATTTAGGCATGGGCCGTGCCTGGTTTGGTAATGGCACCACCGCAGCGGCGATTGCTGCTGGCAAAGGCGGTGCAGCTAACCAGAATGCAGACCAGGGCAACAAGATTGTTGGTTTGCGCCTGGATGGCACACATCCATTCACCCCTAACTACCGTGCACACTACACAGCTGAATATGCCAAACAGACAGATTACAGCAATGGTGACACCCGTATTGACGCGCACTATTACAAAGTCGGCGGCGGTTTTGGCATTGATAACTTCAACATGCGCGTTGACCAGGAGTTGTTATCCAGCAACAACGGCAAATATGCTTTCCAGACCCCACTGGGTACCAACCACCTGTTCCAGGGCTGGGTAGACAAGTTTTTGGCCACGCCACTTGAAGGCATTAAAGATACCTTTGTGACCGCCACTTACCGCTATGGCGACTTGTTGTTCTTTGCTGACTATCACTTGATTGACTCTGACGAAGACTTCCACACTGTCGGTGGCGGCACCAGCAGTAAAGGCTCCCGTTACGGTAAAGAATGGAATGCTGCCGTGACCTGGAATGTAGATAAAAACTGGATGACCAAGCTGGAGTATGGCCGCTTTACGGAAGGCGACCGTTATGCGCTCACAGCTAACGTCCCAGATAACGTCGCAGGTAACCGTGGCCGTGTGCGCGACACCGAAAAATTATGGCTGACTGCCATGTATACGTTTTAACACGATAAGGAATTGCCTATGACTTCAGCCGCAAAAGTTTATTTAGTCGGAGCTGGCCCAGGTGACCCGGACCTCATTACGCTCAAAGCCATCAAGGCCTTGCAGCAAGCTGAGGTAGTGCTGGTCGATGACCTGGTCAACCCGGCCCTGCTCGCACATTGCCCGCAGGCACGCATTGTGCCAGTCGGCAAGCGCGGCGGCTGCAAGTCTACCCCGCAGCACTTTATCAACCGCATGCTGGTGGCGCTGGCCGAGCAAGGGCAACAAGTGGTGCGCCTCAAGGGCGGCGATCCGTTTGTGTTTGGCCGTGGCGGCGAAGAAATGCTGGCCTTGCGTGCAGCGAATGTGCCTTATGAGATTATTCCCGGCATGACCAGTGGCATCGCCGCCTGTGCCAGCATGGAGGTGCCTGTGACCCACAGAGGGTTGAACCATGGCGTCACCTTTGTCACTGGCCATACGCAGGATGGCGGTCCATTGCCTTGGCAAGCGCTGGTCGCGTCGAATACCACGCTGGTGATTTATATGGGCTTGCAACACTTGCCTGAGATTTCACGCGCACTGATAGAGGCAGGGATGTCAGCAGACATGCCCTGTATGGTGGTCGAAAACGGGACACGTGATGATCAACGCTCAGTCATCTCCTCAATACAGGCCATGCCTTATGAAGCCCATCGAGAAGAGATAAAAAGTCCGGCCATTATTGTCGTCGGCGAAGTGGTGACATTAGCCAAGCGCACTGAACAAGCGCCAGATTGGCAACACTCGCTGCAATCCTGGTTGAATCAGGCCCATGCAGCTTAAATTTACAGCGTGCCTTGATGCATATTTAATGGTCAGCACACGCACAACAACCTCTTACATAGATTACCGGAGCAACAGATGAAAAAGAGTTTTTGGGAGGTAGGCCACAAGCCTACGCTATTTTCAGCGTTCTTTTATTTTGACCTGAGTTTTATGGTCTGGGTCATGCTCGGCCCACTCGCAGTGCAAATTGCCAGTGACCTGCAATTAAACCCGGCGCAAAAGGGCCTGATGGTTGCAACCCCGGTGCTGACAGGCGCCTTGTTACGTATTGTCATGGGCGTACTCGTTGATCAGCTTAAACCTAAAAAAGCGGGCATGATTGGCCAGGTGATCGTGCTGGCGGCCTTGCTGACGGCGTGGTTGCATGGCATACAGACGTATCAGCAAGCCTTGTTGCTTGGGGTGTTTTTGGGCTTTGCCGGTGCAGCGTTTGCCGTGGCCTTGCCACTGGCCTCCCGCTGGTATCCACCTGAGCATCAAGGTACCGCCTTGGGTATTGCAGGTGCAGGCAACTCAGGGACCGCGCTGGCGGCTTTATTCGCCCCGGGCCTGGCCGTGGCGTTTGGCTGGAACAATGTATTTGGACTGGCCCTGATCCCGCTGTTGCTGGCATTGATTGTCTATACTGCGCTGGCAAAAGATGCGCCAGATACCCCGGCGCCTAAATCGTTGTCGCAATATCTGTCCGTGCTCAAAGACAAAGACGCCTGGTGGTTTATGCTGTTTTACAGTGTGACGTTTGGTGGCTTTGTTGGCATGGCTTCTTCGCTGACCATTTACTTCCATGACCAGTATGGCCTGGACCCTGTGCATGCGGGTTATTTCACCGCCGCCTGTGTGTTTGCCGGTTCACTGGTGCGGCCATTTGGTGGTTTGCTGGCAGACCGTATCGGCGGCATCCGCACGCTGAGCGCGATGTATATTCTGGCTGCCGCCTTTCTGTTTATCCTGAGTTTGGGGATGGATAGCCAGGCAGCAGGTCTGTGCGTCGTCGTCTTGGCCATGGCTTCGCTTGGCATGGGCAATGGTGCTGTGTTTCAATTAGTGCCACAACGTTTCCGTAAAGAAATTGGCGTGATGACTGGGTTGGTCGGCATGGCAGGTGGCATCGGTGGTTTTTACCTGGCCTCCAGCCTGGGTTACTCCAAACAACTCACCGGCAGCTACCAGCTTGGCTTAACCATCTTTGCCGGGTTGGCCATCCTGGCTTTCATCGGCCTGGCGGGTGTTAAAAACCGTTGGCGGACCACTTGGGGTGCCGCCAGTGTCACGGCGGCCAAGGTATAACCACACTAACCATTGAAGTAAGATCACGCACAGATGACCCTGGTATTTACAGTAGGTGAAAGCAGTTTGACCGGTCCGCGGCCACGTAATGAAGACTACGTGACTGCGGTGACACCGGCTGCTTCCCAGCTGGCCATCAAAGGCGCACTGATGCTGGTTGCCGATGGCGTCAGCGGCGGTGCTGGCGGCGCAGAAGCGGCTGAAATGACGGCAAGAACCGTCTCGGCTGACTACTACGCCACGCCTGACACCTGGACCATACAACATGCGTTGGACAAAGTGGTTCAGGCGGCTAATCAATGGGTGTTATCTCACGCACGCAAGCACAGCCAGATGGCGGGCATGGCGACGACTTTATCCATGCTGGTGTTACGCGGCCAGCGGTATGTACTGGCACATGTGGGGGATACGCGTATTTATCGTCTGCGCGAACAATGCCTGGAGCAGCTCACGACTGACCATGTCTGGGACAGGCCAGACATGCGCCATGTCCTCAAACGGGCCATAGGTCTGGACGACCAATTAACGGTGGATTATGCCGAAGGACTGCTGCAACCCGGCGATGTCTATGTGATTGTTAGCGATGGCGTATGGTCAGCATTGGGCAATGCCGAAATTCACAAAGCATTGATGCTCTACCGCACACCGCAAATGGTGGCCGAACACCTGACGCAGTTGGCGATAGACAAAGGTAGCCCCGATAATGCCTCTGCCGTGGTGGTGAGTATCGAAAGCATCGGCCAAGATCATCTGACCGATATGCTGGCAGACGCACACCACTTGCCGCTACCAGCCAAGCTGACGGTTGGCAGTCAAATCAATGGATTTACGGTCACCAAAATCATCCATGATTCCCGTGTCAGCATCCTGTATCAGGTCAAAAACACGGCCGGGCAATTATTTGTATTAAAAACCCTGCAACCTGCCCGTGCCGATGATACAGAAAGCTGTGAAGCCTTACTAAATGAAGAGTGGCTGGCGAAGCGCGTCGTGTCGCAATGTGTGCCGCAAATCCTGCCACTCACCAGAGAGCAACGCACTTATCTTTACTACGTGATGACCTGGCATGAAGGCGCGACCTTGCAGCAACGGCTGGATGCCGGACACCACTTTACAATGAACGGTGTGGCCAATATCGGCCAGGACTTACTGCGCGGGCTCAGCATGTTGCACCGCCTCAATATCGTGCACCGCGATATCAAGCCCGCCAATATTCATATTGGCAGTGATAATCGCCTGCGTATTCTCGATCTCGGCGTCGCGCTCAACCCTACCCTGCCCATGCCTGAGCAAATGGAAAATCCAGGCACCCCCAGTTTTATGTCCCCCGAGTTATTTGATGGCCAAGTCGCTGACAGGCAAGCGGACATTTACGCAGCGGGCGTCACCATGTACCACTTGCTGACGCGTAAATATCCCTATGGCGAAGTAGAACCCTTCCAGTCACCACGCTTTGGCGAACCCATCCGACCCAGCCGTTACCGACCAGAGATTCCAGCCTGGCTAGAAAACATTATTCTGAAGGCGATTGCCAGAAAATCAGCCGACCGTTTTGAAACTGCAGAAGAAATGTTGCTGGCACTAGAACATGGCGAATTAAAGTCGATAGCGATTCCACGCACGCCGCTGATTGCGCGCGCCCGCTTGGTGAAATGGCAATGGCTGGCGGTGTGCTCATTGCTGATCAATCTGCTGCTGGTGTATTTGCTGTTTATCTCCTAATTTGCCTAGACGGCTGGCTTGTTCAGCCCAGGCAACCCCGATGCCTCCCGCAAAGATCAATTCTGGTGCAATCCCTTTAATTTGCATCATTAGCGTGCACACGCCATTCCCAGAGGCCGCTGCTTACACCCCATAATGATGCACCCTTTTACCTGTTGAGCACATTTAAAACCTATACAGATCAATTAGTTAAAACACTCAACACCCCTCCAAAGCTCAGATTGGCATATCAATTGCTTTTCAAGCAATAAATCCTCTTCATTGAAGATGAGTATTTTTTTAAAAAGGGATGCTGGCAGTCAGTCATCCCTGAATGGACAACGGCGTCCATAGCTTATCCGCAGCGTTGCATCAGGCATCCGCGGCATTGGCTATGGACGCCTTTTTTCGTTTTTAGGCCTGGTAAACACTTAGGTAAATCGCAAGACATGTTTATGGCAACACAACGACCACGCGCATGCTTGCCCATGATAGGAAACACATGATGAATCAACTTACCCGCATCGTCATCGTCGGCAACGGCATGGTAGGACATTATTTTATGCAGGAGCTGGTCAAGCGCCATCCTGATCTGCACGCGGCGCGGCTGCAAGTGACGGTATTGGGCGAAGAGCCACGGCCTGCCTATGACCGCGTGCACCTTTCCAGCTTTTTCTCCGGCAGCACCGCTGAGGATTTATCTTTAGTCGAACCCGGTTTTTATGACCGCCCTGGCCTGGAATTGCGCCTCAACGCCCGCGTCAGCCAGATTGACCGTCACCAGCATACCGTCACCCTGACAGACAACACCGTCCTGCCATACGACAAGCTGGTACTGGCCACCGGCTCTTTCCCATTCGTGCCTTCTGTCGCTGGCCGTGATCGCGAAAACTGCTTTGTCTATCGCACCATTGAAGACCTGGAAGCAATGACCGCCGCAGGCAAAACGGCTAAAAGCGGTGTCGTGGTCGGCGGCGGCCTGTTGGGCCTGGAGTGTGCCAAAGCCTTGAAAGACATGGGCCTGGACACCCACGTGGTGGAATTTGCACCACGCCTGATGGCGGTGCAAGTCGACGAAGCGGGCGGCAAAGTACTGCGCAGCAAAATTGAAGAGCTAGGCGTACACGTGCACACCAGCCGCAACACCACAGCGATTGTGGATGGTGCGACGGCACGCCACCGCATGGTGTTTTTTGATGACACCTGGCTGGAAACCGACATGATCGTGTTCTCTGCCGGGATCCGCCCACGCGACGAACTGGCACGCGAATCTGGCCTGGCTATCGGCGCCCGTGGCGGCATCGCCATTGATGTTTTCTCCCGTTCCAGTGACCACGACATTTATGCCATCGGCGAATGCGCCAGCTGGCATGACGAAATGTATGGCCTGGTTGCCCCAGGGTATGACATGGCGCGTACCGCCTGTGCGCACTTGTCAGGTGAAACCACGGCCACCTTCCAAGGTGCGGACATGAGCACCAAACTCAAACTGATGGGCGTAGACGTGGCCAGCGTGGGCGATGCGCATGGCAAAACCCATGGTTGCCGCAGCTATCAGTACACGGATGAAGTACGCAATATCTACAAAAAAATCGTCGTCAGCGAGGATGGCAAAAAGCTGCTGGGCGCGGTGCTGATTGGAAATGCTGATGAATACGGTACCTTGCAGCAGATGACCGTCAATGCGATGGCGCTGCCGGAAAATCCTGAGTTTCTGATTCTGCCAGCCAGCGATGGCAAGGAAAAACCAGGCCTGGGCGTGGATGCCTTGCCTGACGCCGCGGTGCTGTGTTCTTGTAACAACGTCAGCAAAGGCGCGATTGGTGAAGCCGTGGCGGCGGGCAATTGCAGCATAGGCGCCATCAAGTCCTGCACCAAAGCGGGGACGGCCTGCGGTGGCTGCGTACCATTGGTGACGCAAGTGATGAAGGCCGAGATGGTGAAACTGGGCATGACCGTCAACAACCACCTGTGCGAACACTTCCCATATTCGCGCCAGGAGCTTTACCACCTGGTGCGCGTAGAGCAAATCCGCACGTTTGACGAACTATTGGAAAAACACGGTAAAGGCCTGGGCTGCGACATTTGCAAACCGACCGCCGCCAGTATCCTCGCGTCGGTCTGGAACGACTTTATCCTCAAAAAAGACCTGGCTTCGCTGCAAGATTCCAACGACTACTTTTTGGGCAATATCCAGAAAGATGGCAGCTACTCCGTCGTGCCGCGTATGCCGGGAGGCGAAGTGACGCCGGATGGCCTGATCGCCATCGGCCAGATCGCCAAGAAATACAATTTGTACACCAAAGTCACCGGCGGCGCCCGTGTCGATATGTTCGGTGCCCGCGTTGAGCAATTGCCGAATATTTGGGAAGAGCTGATCGCCGCTGGCTTTGAGTCTGGCCATGCTTATGGCAAATCACTGCGCACGGTCAAAAGCTGCGTCGGTTCTACCTGGTGCCGTTATGGCGTCGACGATAGTGTCGGCCTCGCCGTGCAATTGGAGAACCGTTACAAAGGCCTGCGTGCCCCGCACAAAATCAAGTTTGGCGTCTCTGGGTGTACGCGTGAATGTGCCGAAGCCCAAGGCAAAGATGTCGGTTTGATCGCCACTGAAAATGGCTGGAACCTGTATGTCTGCGGTAACGGCGGCATGAAACCACGCCACGCCGAGCTGATTGCCAGCGACCTAACCAAAGAAGAAGCGATCCGCATGATAGACCGCTTCCTGATGTTCTACATCCGCACTGCCGACCGCCTGCAACGCACCAGCACCTGGCGCGACAATATGGAAGGTGGCCTCGACTACCTGCGCGACGTGGTGATTCATGACTCGCTGGGCCTGGGCGCCGAGCTGGAAGCTCAGATGCAACACGTGGTCGACCACTATCAGGATGAATGGAAAACCGCCGTCAACGATCCTGAAGTGCGCAAACGCTTCCGTAGCTTTGTGAACAGCAAAGCAGAAGACAGCAACATCGTCTTCGTGAACGAACGCGAACAGATACGCCCGGCCACGGTAGAAGAAAAGAAACAAGCGAAGGTCATCCCTATCCTCGCCACCACAGAGTAATCAACGGAGTCAGTCATGAGTCAAGTTCAACAAGCCGTCGCATTGGATGCGGCAATGAATCAAAGCGCAAGCCAGTTTGGCGTCTGGCACACGGTGTGTGCCCTCGAAGACATCTGGCCGAATATGGGCGTCTGCGCCCTGGTTGAAGGTCGTCAGATTGCGATTTTCCGCCTGCAGGACAACCAGCTCTACGCTTTGGATAACTATGATCCGCACAGCGACGCCAACGTGCTGTCGCGCGGCATCGTCGGTGACTTAGGTGGCGAACGGGTGGTCGCCTCGCCTATCTACAAGCATCACTACCAGTTGCGCACGGGGATTTGTGTAGAGGATGCCAGCATCAGCCTCAAGACTTACCCGGTAGAACTGCGCGACGATACGGTGTGGGTGCAGGTTTAGTCAGGGGTAACAAGCATCATGGTGACACAGGTTAAATCAGTCTGCCCTTATTGCGGTGTCGGTTGCGGCATTGTGATGGAAGTAGAACACCAGAAGGTGATCAAGGTGTATGGCGACAAGCAGCACCCGACCAACTTTGGACGCCTGTGTACCAAAGGCAATACGTGTATCCAGGCCATCGCCGACTCCGGACGTTTGGAATACGCCTACGTGCGCCCGGCGCGCGGGCAAGAGTCGGTGCGTACCGGGCTGGATGCCGCCATCAAGGAAACCGCCCGCCGCCTGCGCGCCATTTTGGACCAACATGGGCCGGATGCGATTGCGCTGTATGTGTCTGGCCAGATGTCGATAGAGTCGCAGTACCTCGCCAACAAACTGGTGAAAGGCTATCTCGGCAGCAACAATATTGAATCCAACTCACGCCTGTGCATGGCTAGCGCAGGCAGTGGCTACAAACTATCGCTGGGTGCAGATGGCCCACCGGGCTCCTACGAAGACTTTGACCAGACTGACCTGTTCTTTGTCATTGGCGCCAATATGGCCGATTGCCACCCTATCCTGTTCCTGCGCATGATGGATAGAGTCAAGGCCGGGGCCAAGTTAATCGTCGTCGACCCACGCCGCAATACCACGGCCGATAAAGCCAACCTGTTTATGCAGATCAAGCCAGGCACAGACTTGGCCCTGCTCAATGGTCTGTTGCACCTGCTGGTAAAAAACGGCCATACCGATACTGCATTTATTGCCGAATTTACCGAAGGCTGGGAGGACATGTCGGACTTTCTGGAAGACTATCCCCCAGCAAAAGTGGCGGACATCACAGGCTTAAATGAGGCGGATATTCGCCAAGCAGCCGAGTGGATAGGCACCAGCAAAAACTGGATCAGTTGCTGGACCATGGGCCTGAATCAAAGCACACATGGCACTTGGAACACCAATGCCATTTGCAACCTGCATCTGGCCACAGGTGCGATTTGCCGCCCAGGTAGCGGCCCGTTTTCACTGACCGGACAACCCAATGCCATGGGCGGCCGTGAAATGGGCTATATGGGCCCAGGCTTACCAGGCCAGCGCTCTGTGCTGGTCGAACAAGACCGCCAATTTATTGAGCAATTATGGCAGGTGCCGGAAGGCACCCTGCATACGCGCCTGGGTGGCGGCACGGTCGCCATGTTTGAACAGATGATGGCAGGCAAGATCAAAGCGTGCTGGGTGATTTGCACCAACCCGGTCGCCAGCATGGCAAACCGTAAAAATGTGATTGCAGGGCTAGAAAAAGCCGAACTGGTGATTGCGCAGGATGCGTTTTTAGATACCGAAACCAATCGCTATGCCGACATTTTGCTCCCGGGCGCCCTATGGGCCGAGGCAGAAGGCGTGATGATTAACTCCGAACGCAATATGACGCTGATGCAGCATGCGGTGAATCCGCCGGGCGAGGCGATGACAGACTGGCAGATCATTGCAAAAGTCGCTTGCGAGATGGGCTTTAGCGAGGGCTTCAGCTATACCTCTGCCGCCGAAGTATTTGAAGAAATCACCCGCGCCTCTAACCTGAACACCGGCTACGACATCCGTGGCGTCAGCCATGACAAGTTGCGCCAGCAACCCCTGCAATGGCCATGTGCGCCAGACAACACTGAAGATCGGCACCCGATTCGCTACCTTAACGACGGCATCAGCCAGAAGCTGACCATTCGTGAAGATGGCAGCCAACCGCGCATTGCGTTTGCCACCGCCAGCGGCAAAGGCGTGTTTTTTGCCCGCCCGCATATGGATCCGGCCGAACTGCCTGACCCGGACTACCCGTTTGTGCTCAATACCGGCCGTCTGCAACACCAATGGCACACCCTGACCAAAACCGGCAAGATTGCCACATTAAACAAACTCAACCCTGGCCCTTTTGTAGAGCTGCACCCTGAAGATGCTGCTGCGTTGGGCATACAAGATAAAGACCAGGTCGAGATTCGCTCGCGGCGTGGCCGCGCCGTATTACCTGCCGTGGTGACCGACCGCGTGCGCGCGGGCAATTGTTTTACGCCCTTTCACTGGAACGATGTCTTCGGCGACGACCTCACCATTAATGCCGTCACCAGTGATGCCATAGACCCCATTTCGCAACAACCCGAATTCAAATTCTGCGCCGTCGCCATGACACGCGTCGCGCCCGCGCAGCGCCCCGCTAGCCAGGCAGACGATGCGCACATCACCGTCACCAGCACAGGTGACTCGACAAAGAATAACAAGGAACTCAATATGAAAGATATCGACGCTTTAGCCAGGTTGCTGGGGCTAGATAAGCAACCGGAAATCATCCTGGATGCGCAGGAACAACTTTACCTGCAAGGCTTTGTCACCGGCTTGCGTACCGAAGAATCGCGCCAGTTAGGTGGCGTGCCCACGCTGCCAGAAAACGCACCACTGGCTCCGGCCAAGCATGTATTGATTAACGGAATTCTGGCTGGTTTGTTTGCACGTAGCTGGCTACCAGAGGGCGCTAACCTGCCTGCAGGCTTGCCAGATTTTTCGACCACGCAAACAAGTGCCACCGCCACAGTCACGATTCTTTGGGCCTCACAGACAGGCAATGCCGAAGGCTTTGCCGAAAAATGTGCCGAGCATATCAAAGCCAGCGGCCTCAAGGCTGTCGTCAAAACGATGGACAGCATCAATCTGGCAGACCTGGCCATGACCAGCCAAGTGCTTCTGCTTGCCAGCACCTTTGGCGATGGCGATCCGCCTGATAATGCTAATCAGTTTTGGACTGCGCTACAGGCAGACAATGCGCCAAATCTGCAAAATACGCAGTTTTCTGTACTGGCCTTTGGCGACTCCAACTACGATCAATTCTGCGGCTTTGGCCGTAAACTGGATGCACGGCTCGAAGCGCTGGGTGCACAACGCCTGAGCGATCGTATGGACTGTGAGCCGGACTTTGAGCAACCCGCAAACGAATGGCTGAGCAAAGTGATGACGGCCTTAGCCAATAGTGCCGCCAGCGTAGCGCAACCCGCCATGGCACTGGCAGGCGATGTGGATGAAGCTGCAGCAGAAACTGCCACGGCAACGCCTTCTGGCTATACCCGCCAGCACCCGCTCAACGCGCCATTAGTCATTAACCAACGCCTCAATGCCAACGGCGCAGAGAGAGAAATACGCCAGTTTGGCTTTGACCTCACCAATAGTGGCTTCAGCTATGAAGCGGGCGATGCACTCGGCGTCTGGCCTATCAACTGCCCCGAACTCGTAGGCGACATGCTGAATGCGCTCAAACTCTCACCTTCCACCATGGTGACTGTCAAAGATCACGGCGACATCGCTTTAGTCGATGCACTATCGCATCACTATGAGATTGCCCGCATCACGCCTGACCTGCTCAAATTTGTGCAAACACGCAGTGCCAGCAGCACGCTTGCCAGTTTGATGGCCGACGAAAAAACCCTCAAAGACTGGCTATGGGGTAAACAAATCATCGACGTATTACAAACATACCCAATCAAAGTCGAGGCAAGCGAATGGCTGGCAGTATTAAAACGCCTGCAACCGCGCCTTTACTCCATTTCGTCCAGCCCGAAAACGCATCCTAACCAGGTGCACCTGACTGTTTCCACCGTGCGTTACGGTAAAGACAACGCGCGTGGCGGCGTTTGCTCCACTTTTATGGCCGACCGCGCAGGTGATATCAGTGTGCCTATCTTCCTGCAACGCTCAGCACATTTCCGCCCACCAAAAAATCCGGATTCACCGCTGATTATGGTGGGCCCAGGTACAGGCATTGCGCCATTTATCGCCTTTTTACAAGAGCGCCAGGCCACCGCAGCGCCAGGTAAAAACTGGCTGTTCTTTGGCGAGCAACACGCCGCCACCGACTTTTACTACCGCGAAGAATTAGAGACACTACAACAAGAGGGCGTATTAACCCGCTTAGACACGGCCTTCTCACGCGACCAGGCTGAGAAGATTTATGTACAACACCGCATGCTGGAACAAGGCGAACAGCTATGGCAATGGTTACAGCAAGGCGCCCATTTCTGCGTGTGTGGTGACGCCAACCGTATGGCTAAAGATGTGGATGCAGCCTTGAAAAACATTATTCAAATTCACGGCAAAATGACGGCAGAAGCAGCGGCTGACTATGTCGCCAAGATGGCGCAGGAAAAGCGCTATGTACGGGACGTTTACTAAAGAATATGTGCAGCGGGAAGAACATCATGTTGATGAAAAACAAAAACCTCAGAAATTATGCTGTGTCTGAAGAGGCTCTGATTAGCACGGTCGACGAGGGTATAAATAATTTTGTGTAAACGGTCATTTTGCAGGAAACTGCGCACGTACTTTTGGAGTAGAAATGACCGTATCAAAAGCTCTCCCCAAGGATCTGATTGATGGATTGTTGGCGAATTATAAAAAGCCCGAAGATTTAATTGGCGAGAATGGACTGCTCAAGCAGTTAACCAAAGCACTGGTTGAACGGGCGCTTGAAGCAGAGATGGCCGAACACCTAGGCCACGATAAAAATGAGCCGGTAAAGAATGCGACTGGTAACACCCGTAATGGTAAAAGCCGCAAGACCCTCAAAGGGGACTTTGGCGAACTGCCTATTGAGATTCCTCGAGACCGCGCAGGCAGCTTCGAGCCACAACTGATCCCGAAACATCAGACCCGCTGGACAGGCTTTGATGACAAGATCATCTCGCTATACGCCAGAGGCATGACAGTACGTGAGATTCAACAGCACTTGTCCGAGATGTACGGCACAGAGATTTCACCGACATTAATCTCCAATGTCACTGATGCAGTGATTGACGAGGTTAAGCTGTGGCAATCTCGCCCCCTCGACAGCATTTATCCTATCGTCTATCTGGATTGCATCCACGTCAAAGTCAGAGATGCAGGCAGTGTGCGTGCTAAAGCGGTATACCTTGCCATCGGCGTTAATATGGAAGGTCACAAGGAAGTCATGGGCTTATGGATCGCCCAGACCGAAGGGGCCAAGTTCTGGCTGGCCGTAGTCACCGAACTCAAGAACCGTGGCGTACAAGACATCTTCATTGCCTGTGTGGATGGATTAAAGGGTTTCCCGGAAGCGATTGAAACTGTCTATCCGCAAGCCACGGTGCAGATTTGCATCGTACACATGGTGCGCAACAGCCTGAACTATGTGGGCTGGAACAAGCGTAAAGAAGTGGCGGCTGACCTCAAGCTGATTTACAGCTCTGCCACACTAGCTGAGGCTGAAATGGCACTGCTGGACTTTGAGCATCAGTGGGGTGAAGCTTATCCATTAATCGCCAAATCCTGGCGCAACAACTGGCAGCGCATCATCCCATTATTTGACTATCCGCCTGAGATCAGGCGCGTGATTTACACCACTAATGCCATTGAGTCTGTGAATATGAGCCTACGAAAGATCACCAAGAATCGTGGTTCGTTTCCGAATGATGAATCACTGATTAAGCTGTTCTATCTGGCCTTGCAGAACATCAGTGAGAAGTGGTCTATGCCACTGAGAGATTGGAAACCTGCACTAAACAGGTTTACCATACAGTTCGAGGAAAGAATGCCTCGGCAGTAATCAACCGCCGTTTACACAAAATTCAGGACACCCTCTCGTGCCGATAATATGCTCAGCATCCACACTGAGCATTTCTGCATAGCTGCGATTTGCGAAAATCACTTTATTTGTACTAAGAGACAAAATACGTACGGCTATCGGGCTAATTTCTAATAGCTTACGCATTCGTGTCGCGTTCTCACGCAAGCTCTCTTCTACAAGTTTTTCTCTGCGAATATCTCTAAAAATAACGACACTACCGATGATGTCGTTATCATTTCGCAATGGCGCAGCATTGATTGCAACCGGTAAAACAATTTTGTCTTTGGTGATAAATACTTCATCATCGGAGCTGATTGATTTGCCAGTGATCATGGAGCGTCTCACGATACATTCTTCATAAGGCAAAGTGCTGCCATCGACACGCAGATGATGCGTTATTTCATGCATGCTTTTGCCGTACAACTCATTCAGCTTCCATCCAAGAATCTTTTCTGCTTCAGGATTCATGAAGATTAACAAGCCATTCTTGTCTAAGGCATAGACCGCTTCACGCATAGCGTCAGTGATACTTGAAATGAATTGCTGTTTTTCATTTAATGAAGACTGATTTTCTTTTCTTTCCGTGATATCCCGGGTCACCTTAGAGAAGCCATCTAGACTACCGTCCGGCGCATAGATTGGCCGAATAAGGACGCTTGCATAAAACATGGATCCATTTTTTCTGACGCGCAAGCCTTCATCTTCAAACTTACCCGTATCCAGTGCCTCCTGAAGAATACGATTTGTCCTGCCTGAAGCTATATCATCGGCCGGATAGAACAATGAAAAATGTTTACCAATAATCTCACTGGCTGAATATCCTTTGATGCGCTGAGCGCCCATATTCCAGGTCCTGATATAGCCCCGTTTATCCAGTCTGATAATTGCATAATCCGCAATTGTTTCAACCAAAGAGTGCAACTCCATCTCGCTGGCTTGAAAGTCATAAATATTTTTCTTCAGGGAATAAATGTAGGCGATTAAAAGTGACAGAACTTGAATCGCTAATACATTGATGACGATTTGCTTCAGCTCATTTTTGTAAATCGAAAATGCACCGCCTTCTAAAATGCCGCCCTTCACAAAGTAAGTAGCAACGACTGCGGTGTAATGGAGCGTTAATACAGCGAATCCAATCATTAAGCTGGGAATGAAAAGATTCGCTATCTTGGCACTGTCAAACTTGATGCTACATTTCAACGAAAAATATGAAAACAGCAATACGAGTGTGATCGCTGCTGCAAAGATGAGGGGGGAGTAATAAATGTTGCCTTCGATTCTCATTGCGGACATGCCAATCGAATGCATACTCGCAATGCCCAGTCCCAGCGCTAAGGTATTCGAGAATAGTGTTTTTTTGCTAACGTCTTTTAGTTGGGAAAAAGTCAAAAATGTCCAACTGGCCAATATCACTGGAATGATGGAAATAAAGGTGAGAATTTGCTCGTAATTTACTGAGCACGGTAGCTTTAATGCTACCAAGCCGATAAAGTGTGTCGCCCAAATGCCAATGCCCATGGTAACAGCGGCCAGCAATGTCAGAAAAAATCGAGAGGTTTTATTAGTATGCGAGCCTATGTTTTGCATGACCGCAAGCGCAGGAAATGTCGAAAACAAGGCAAAGAAAATCGAAAGCAATACGAGAGAGAAATCATATTTGCCTTGAAAAAGCAGTGCTAGTGCAGGAGTGCTAGTCAGAAACATTAAAACCAACGATCCTCAATAAATATTGCTACGTTAATTATTGATTTCAAATATGCAAAATATCGGCAATTGATGCAGTCTCATAGCACTATAGGTACATATGCCGTCCATCAAAGCTGCTACCATCAAATAGCAAAGCTACTTAGAGGAATATATTTGCTTATAAAAAGGCAACATACGTTTAGGGCAAAAGCTGCAGCCATACCCATAATACAAACAGGGAATTGTATTCCTCTCCTTAAATTTGACTAGACGAGTGCGTCTATTTTTAGTTACAGCATTTGTCCTACAAGCGTTGGGGAATAAATACCTGCCTATCATCACCTTGCAAATTGAGCCAAGATTTAGAGGCATATGATTCTCATCAAAGCGTTTATTTAAATTAGCGCTTATATTATGAGCCGTCAATTTAATATCATTATTAGTCGATATAAGTTTTACCGTATGACAAACCTTGAATCGACCCGGCTAGCCTAGATATTTTCGAGCCTCTCGAAATACCGCCGTTCAAACTCTGCGGGAGCGAGTTGAT